>NZ_DF967970.1 GCF_001050195.2 Anaerolinea thermolimosa | reverse complement strand
CCTGATCGCCTTAGCTGGAAACCATCTGGCCCGTGGTTTGCACCTGGCTGACTTGATGGCGTAACCCTGGTAATTCGCCAGGGGGTAGCCCTCATTCCTGTTCCTTCACCATTGTTTTACCAATACTGGAACGATCACATATTTTCAAATCCTCTGGGAGTCATTCTGACTTTCATTATATTTCCAAATGAGTCTCTTATTCCCGAACATTCTCTCTGCAATATTTCCCGGCAGATGCTATCCATGACCTCAATCTGAAACATTCACCCCACCTCTAAATCGTGTCCGTCTGATAAGTTTGCGCAACCCACGCCTTGAAGAATATCTGAATGCAGCTCGACAATATGGAGAAGATTGATTACGCAGGTAATATCAGGGAAGTATCATGAAGACAAATAAGATGCAAACAGAACACATTAAATACTCCGAAGGACAATGGTTTGCCATACCTCTGAATAATGGCGGTTACGCTTTAGGTATTATCGTTCGAGGAAGTTATAAAACAAAAGGTGGTTTGGGCTACTTTTTTGGCCCACGCTATGAAGATATTCCTGATGGGAATGAAACCTGGCATAAAAAACCTTCAGATGCAATACTGATGGCCTGGTTTGGTGATTTAGGGATCATTACAGGAAGATGGCCCTTGATTTCCACAACACGTTCTTTCAATCGTCATGAATGGAGTGTGCCTGGGTTTCGAAGCATAGATCCGGTTTATCCTGCTAAAGGTTGGTTGATAGAATACAACACACAAAGTAATAAAATGGAAATGATCAGGCGAACTTATCGTGATGCAGTTGAATTACCTGGATTGCCTTAAGATGGAGTTTATGGATATCAGACCATTGAAAATATATTAACCGAGCTCATAAATCAAACAGAGTCCAAAACGAAGTAATTCTTTGCTAATCATTGCACCTTAAAAACCTATCTTTACCGGCGAGTGGCACGACCCCACTGACCTGATTTATCTCAGAGCGCGCTACTATGCACCGCAGTGGGGGCGCTTCCTCACCCGTGATCCCTTCCCCGGCATCCTATCCCAGCCCGCCACCCTCAACCCTTACCCCTACGCCCTCAACAACCCCCTCCGCTTCACCGACCCCAGCGGGGAGTTTGTGGATGCCGTGTGGGATGGCATCACCCTGGGAATCGATATATAACCATTCTCAACAAGACCAGGCGCGGCTGTACCGTTGGCTGGCAAGATTGGGCTGCCCTGGGGCTGGATGCCCTCAGCCTGGCAGTGCCTTTCCTGCCCGCCGGGGGCATGGTCGTCCACTTTGCCGCCCACGCCGATGATGCCGGCGATGTGGCAAGACTGACAAGAGACATTAATTCCTTATATGACGGTGTTCGTTCTGCTTCCGCTTACCTTCAAAAAATGGGAGTTCCACATTCGCTAAGAAAGCAAATTATCGAGTCGTTTGAGATCCCCACCATTAGAGTTAGGGTATCTACTTTTGCTGAATATGGAATCAGGTACTATGACAACATCAATGCTTTTGAAAAAGGCCGCTTTCTCTTCGAGACATTTCCTGCCTCTCAACAAAGTTTGGCTATTAAGCGCGAATGGAATCAAATGACTCGCTTCAGACAATGGCAAATCCGCCCTGGCACAACAATCATTGAAGGTCGAGCCGCTCCTCAAGGACAGTTCTTACCAGGGGGTCAAATTCAAAAATTCGTGTTGAGCTTGGAGGATTTGATGCCATGAAAAAAGAGCAGGTGGTTACAACCATTCAACAAGCAGTTGATGCCCTTGATGATCATGTTGCATCCGTTTCAGTTCCTGAATCTGGGCCTATGTCAAGAAAGCAATTGGAATTCTTTCGCGAACAGTTATTGGATATGCTCAAATGCATTCAGGAAAATCGTCAGAGCCTGAGCACAAGGAGGATGATGGGAAAGATAATTATAGACTCTTGGCCATTAAATTCTATTCTTGGAGAGATGATCATCAAAGCAGAACAAAACTTTTGGGATTATAACCAGTTATCCAAGAGGAAATCTTAATGCCGAAAATCTTCCCCAACATAGCCGACATAGATTTGCTCCTAAGGTATCCAGATTAGTAATTTTTCCCATTTTTGCTGCACCTTAACAACACGAGCTTTCCTTGCCCCCTCCGCTTTACCGACCCCAGCGGGGAAAACCCCTTCCTGCTGTTAGACGGTTTCGGCGGTTTGCTGGGTGGGGTGGCCTATGGGTATGGCGTTCAGGTCATCCGCAACCTCAACCAGGGGTTGTGCTTCTGGGATGCTCTCTCGTTCAACATTGACGCCGGGCAGGTGGCGCTCTATGCTGTGGTAGGCACGCTGCTCGGAGCCGGCTTGGGGGCAGGAGCCGCTGGCGTTTACCCCCTGCTTGTCCATCTGGGTACAGCAACCACCCTCACCACCACCCTCTCCGCAGATGGAGACCCAACCAATGAAGTGCGAACTGGCGTTAATGTGGTATATAGATTAGTGGAAAATGGTACTACCCGTTATGTCGGAATAACCAATGATTTTATGCGTCGAGCTACTCAACATCTAAGTGAGAGAGGGTGGATTATTCGCCCAATCCAGGGACTTGAGTATCTAAGTCGATTTGATGCCAGGGCTGTAGAACAGGTGCTCATAGAACATTATGGACTTCAAAACTTGTATAACAAAATCAACAGCATTTCCTCTACAAACCCTATTTACAATGCCGCAATACAAAGAGGTAAAGATATTTTGAATACCGTTGGTTTTTTCAAATAATCCTTAGGAGTTCCATGGTTAAGGTCGGCTCGATTTTCGAGATTCCTCTTTCCGGGCAACGCTTTGCGTATGGGCAGTACCTCTGTCGAGATAAAATGGGCCCCATCATTCAAGTTTTCAAGATCATTTCACCACAAAGACCTGGTTTAGAAGAAATTCTCTCTTCTGGTTTAATGTTCCCGCCTATCATTACTGGTTTATCTGCGGCAATAAAATCTGGTTTATGGACTGTTATCGGCTTCAAGAAAATAACCTCTTTTGAGTACCCAGGTTTTATTTCAACCTTTGAGAATGAACAAACTGGGGAAGCCACCATCTGGTATTACTGGGATGGAAAGCAATCCATCCGCCTTGGTCCCGTCTTGCCCGATGAATACAAAACCAAAGAATACCTGATGGTTTGGAGCCCTTATGATGTGGTGCATCGCATTGAAACCGGGGAATATCCTTTCCCTTACAAAGACCTGATCCTTTACAACAGGTTTACTCCCCGAAGTGCCAGGTCATAACTTGCTCCTTGAACAGCTGAAAGAGATGCACGATATGGACGCCATCGTGGACAACGATCCGGAAATATACAAGCACGTTGCCACAAACTGGAGAGAGGGCATCAGGGCTGTCCGTTTCATGTACGGCGCTGGGTAAAGAATCCCTTGAAGGGTTTGCAGGCAGAACAGACTGAAGCATGACAAGGAATGTTTGAAACAACACAAAAAATATCTTTTAGACTAATAGATGCACGAAACGAATAATCGGCAGACTCAAGATGGAAGCCCAGTGGACCAAGGGACACAAAACTACCGCCGGGTTGCTCCGCGGAAGCACGATTGCCTGTCAGTTCTGGGCATGAGCCCTCCTATAATCCCCTCTTCTACCCCGTCTTCTCTCTTCATTCCTTTTTTTGAAAATTCGCCCGCCAATTTTGTTACAGTCTCCAGTCTCAATACGACTTGTACGGCAAATTTTGTTGTTCTATAATCAAAAATGACAATATTTGGGGAATGCAATTTGATTATTGGTGTCAACGTATTTTCCACGCTTGTCATCATAATCATACTGTTACCTTTCCAGTCAAGCAGTTGTGTTGCTTGCGCAAAGTGTTTGCGTATATCAAATTTTGCGAGAGAGCATGCTTTTTTCGGTCAGTTATACGGTAAGAATGCTGTGTATCAGGAATCCGTATAATTATTAGTTGGCCAGCCCGTAAAAAGATAGTCTATGTGAGGATCTATGCAAGTCAATACTATTGCAGAGCAGTTGTTATTTACGACAGTAAGAATCGAGACTACAAACCCTGATGGAACAGGCACGGGGACAGCCTTTATTTTCAATTACCAACAAGAAGAAAAGCAATATCTATTTTTAGTGACGAACAAACACGTTATTCGGGGCGCAATAGATGGACGTTTCTTTTTTACCCTGAGTGATGGACAATCGCCTCAAATTGGTCAACGATTCGATATTCAGATGAACAAATTTGAACAACAGTGGTTCGGACATCCCGACCCAGAAATTGACGTTGCAGTTATGCCACTTGTCCCTGTCTTACAACAAATTCAAAAAAAGGGCAAAACGGTTTTTTACAAGTCAATAACTCACAATCTCATCCCTACCCCCGAGCAAATGAATGATTTAGACGCAATCGAGGAAGTAGTATTTATTGGTTATCCAAACGGGATTTTTGACTCAAAAAATCTAATGCCAGTTGTAAGGAGAGGTACGACAGCAACTCACCTCCAGCTTGACTATGAAGGAAAACCGTTATTTCTAATAGACGCATCCGTATTCCCAGGCTTAAGTGGAAGCCCTGTGCTTATTGTCAATACTGGCGGTTATTCACATAAAGGTGTATTTGAAGTCGGAAATCGAGTTTTATTTTTAGGCATAATTTCTAGCGTTGCGATTAGAGAAGAGCAAGGACAGATTGCATTTATATCTTCCCCTGTTTTCCAAGTCCCAATTGTCAGAACCCAACAAATGATTGATTTGGGAATTGTATATAAAGCATCAACCATCCTAGAGACAGTTAAAATACTGGTAGATAAATGGAGTAAATCTCAATAGCCAAGAGCGGGCTAACACAGCGTGCAGCGGACAGGGCTTCGCCCTGCGGGTACGGGGCGTGTCGCTGGCAGTGGTCCTGGTTTGCAAAGGGCTCTTGCCCGCCCACCCGCAAGTAACATAAACCTTTAGCCCACTTTCAGAAACCAGGAGGAATCTTGGTTAGAATCGAATCGCCCTGGCGCAAAGTCATCGTCTTTATCCTTTTGACATTCGCAATTAGCTCAATCTTCTATACTGCCATGTACCTTACAGGATCAGCGCGTGATGTTGGAGCCTTATGGATGTGGAGTCCAGCTATCGGTGCAATCCTAACGCTATGGTTATCCCGTGGAAGTATTCGCAATTTGGGCTGGGGTTTGGGCGAAAAGAAATATCTCATTTGGGGGCTGATTATCCCTCTAGTCTATACTGGCATCATTTACAGTTTTGCCTGGGCAACGAGCTTGGCTGGATTTCGCGCGCCTACCTTGGCATATATTCTGTTCCTGCCTGTTGGATTGGTTGCGGCTTGCCTTGCAGCATTAGGTGAAGAAATCGGTTGGCGTGGATTCCTGGTTCCAGAATTGTCCAGGGTGACGACATTTACGAAAACTGCGTTATTGACCTGGGCTGTTTGGTCCGTTTGGCATTACCCAGCCATAATCTTTGCCGATTATCATAGCCAAGCACCACGTTGGTTTGATTTAACGAGCTTGACAATTTCTGTTCTTGGCTTGAGTTTTTTTACCGCATGGTTGCGACTCAAATCAGGTAGTCTTTGGCCTGCGGTATTATGGCACGGCGCCCATAATCTGTTTATGCAAGGAGTGTTCATACACATGTCTACTGATACACCCCTTTCCAAATTCATCATTGATGATTTCGGGATCGGGCTGATGCTGTCAGCGCTTATATTAGGGTTTATTTGCTGGAAAAAGCGTTTCGAGTTGCCGAAATCCTTTCGCCCGCATTTGAAAGAAGTGGGCTAACACAGCGTGCACCAGACTGGTGGGAGTCTACGCGTTTTCAGGCAGTTTCTGTGGCTTGAAGTTGGTTCCGGTAAGATGGCGTTACCTCGTCCCACCCACCAGCCGGTAACGCAAGCTGTTAGTCGGGCTACTGACTCAAGTTGTGCAAGAGGAGAGTATGTTTGATTACATTCACCACGTGGCATATGTCGTCAGTGATATGGATGACGCTTTGCGTATCTTCCGTGACATCTTTGAACTTGAATTGAGTGACCGCCGCATGATTGAAGGCGAAACCAGTGTCGAAATGGCTGCATTCCGTTGTGGACCTACCATCATCGAGATACTACGCCCAATCAACCATCCAGCACTTACACAATTTCTAGAGGAGCATGGACCAGGCTTGCACCATGTTGGTTTTGCCATGAAGGATCTTCCAAGACGAGTTGAAGAATTGAAAGAAAAAGGAGTTTTTGTCAACGGTCCTTTTGTGGCGGGAACTGGTTGGAGAATTGCCTATTTTGACTTCGAAAAGAGTGATCTTGACTTGCTCAAGAGTTGCTACCACGGCGACCATCTTGCAGAGGCAGAATCTCGAGAAGAAAGCAAAGCATAAGTGAGCGCCCGCCTAACTGGCGGTTGCAGCCGACATGCTCCGCTCGATTCGTTCGCTCCGCGTGCGGTTGAACCGCAGACCGTTAAGCAAGAAACTTGTGTAGTAAAGATTTGGTTGAAACCAGTACTTTCCCCTTAAAAGTAATCGCGGCTTTTAATCGGTAACGGAGAAGGCATCCACTGGCCAGACCTGGGTGAAGACGTGAGCATCGGGCATCTTCTATTGGGCGTTCCATCCGGCGAATGCGCGACCTCGCTTCAACGCTGGTTAGAACAACGCCAGGCGCGCTAGCCACCACCCCACCGCCCCCACCACAAACCCCACAGACCCCGGCATTCTCCGTTCACCGTGCACGATCCGCCAGACCAGATACACCGCCCCTGCCCCCAGCCACGCCAGCAGATACAGGCGCGGATCAAAAAGTGCCATGGCTACCAGCCCCTTCATGTCCCCGCCGGGGAGCACTCCCGCCAGTGCCAAGGACGTCACAACTTCAATCAAATGGCTTCTGAAGCAGGCTGAAATAAAAAGTCCTCTCGTCGAGGGCTTGAATACCATCCCCTCAATGGGGGCCGCAGAACCTTTTTGGGGAGGTTAAATAAAAAGGCTCCTCGTCGAGGACTCGAATAGCATCCCCTCAATGGGGACCGCAGAACCTTTTTGGGGAGGTTAAATAAAAAGGCTCCTCGTCGAGGACTCGAATACCATCCCCTCAATGGGGGCCGCAGAACCTTTTGGGGGAGGTTAAATAAAAAGGCTCCTCGTCGAGGACTCGAACCTCGAACCTAGCGGTTAACAGCCGCCCGCTCTGCCGATTGAGCTAACGAGGAATGCGTTCCTATTATAGCCGGCTCGGGAAGTTTGTCAAGGTTGCGTGGATGAAAAAGATGGCCAGTATATCTCATCTGGCTGGTTTCGGCCCGTCCAAACTACCCGGCGACCTCACTTTTCAGGTTTATCTTCGTCGTCTTCGTCCTCTTCGGTGTCATCAATATGATCCAGGTCGAGATTCGCCAGAAAATCCTCGAACACCGAAAGGCGTTCCTCAGAGGCGCTTTCCACTTCCGGTTCTACCGGTTGAGCTGGACGTGGTGTGGGCGCCAGTGGGCCGCTCGCAGGCCGCTGCGAACGAAGATCATCCTCCGGTGTTACCCCGGCTTCATCCAGCACTTCCCGCGCCACCAGAATGGGCACCCTTGCGCGCACGGCCAGCGCCAGCGCATCCGAAGGACGTGAGTCAATATTGATCACCTGTCCATTCACTTCCACAACCAGGTTGCCGTAGAACACTTCCTCACGCAGGGCCACCACTTCTACCCGAAGCAACCGCCCGTTGAGCGCCGTCAGCACATTTTTAAGCAGATCATGGGTTTGCGGGCGGGCCAGTTCCACTTCCTGCAGCGCAATGGTGATCGATTCCGCTTCAAATGGCCCAATCCAGATCGTCAGATAGCGTTCGGCATTGACCTCACGCAGCACGACAATGCGCTGCTGATTGGTCAGGCTGACGCGCACACTGTCGATGACCATCTCCACCATTCGCGACATAGCCAACCTCCCCTCGGATTGTACTCATTTTTTAAACACACTCTTACCAATCCGAGGTTCAACTATTCTAACACGCAGCAAGACGAGATGCAACCAATCAGAGCAGCTGTTTTTCAGGGATCTCTCGCCGATGAATTGCAATGTTAAATCTTGAAGCGCCTCAGGTTTTTTTAAGGTATAATTTCCCCACCTCCACATTCCCTGTTTCGAGCAGTCCTCAAGAGCCAACCAACGTGGGGGCGAGGGATGGCCGGATAGCCCTTCCCAGGGCAGCGAACTGCGGTGAGGTCATGAAAGCAAGAATTTTAGTCGTTGAAGGCAAGCGTGCAGACCGCCCGTCTTTTGTCGCCGGTCTGATGCGAAAAGGATATCAGGTCGAAAGCGTTCCCAATGGCAGTGCTGCTCTGGGGCGTCTTGATTCTTACCAGCCCCACCTGGTGGTCATCGATGCCGCCTCCATGCGCACCAGCGGGAAACGCATCTGCCAGTCCATGCGTGCTCACGCTCCCAACATTCCCATCGCTCTCATTCTTTCTCCCGAACAGGTCAGCCTTTACCAGAACGAATCTCTGGCTGAAGTGATGCTGGTTTTACCCTTCACACTCCAGAAACTCATCAACCGCATTCGATCGCTTCTCCCCACCGAGACCAAAGACATCATCCGCGTCGGCGTTATTCAACTCGACCCCGTACAGCGCTGGGTGCGTGTGGGCTCTCGCCAGACCAGCCTCACCCCCCGCCTCGTTACCCTCCTGCGCATCCTCATGGAACACCCCGGAGAGGTCATCGAGCGCGAAACCCTCTTTCGCCAGGCCTGGGATACGGCCTACACTGAAGACACCCGCACGCTTGACGTACATATCAGCTGGCTCCGCCGCGCCCTCGAGCACGATTACCGCCACCCCAGGCTGATTAAAACCATTCGCGGGGTGGGCTACCGGCTCGATCCCGAGGAAGAACGCTGATCCGCTGATTCTCCCCTCAACTCTAAAATTTCTTAATTTTAGCCTGCAGATTCCCGCAGTCTAAAAACAGACACGCCAGGGGTTTCCCCCCTGGCGGTATACTTCTTTGAAAGAGGAAAGAGGCGTCCCGTGAGCTATTTCATCCAGCGGGCGATCACGTTCAGGAGAATGGTAAGCAACACACTGAGCAAAAGGGAAGCCAGGAGAGGAATCACACAGGTAAAACCGCTTCCCTGAATGCGTATGGTCCCGGGGAAATCTCCCCCCTGTGGGAGAAACCGCCCCATCAACCAGAGCAACCCTCCCATCAGCGCAATCCCGGCCCCCAGAAACAACAACCACCGACCAAGAACTTCCAGGTTCATCTCGCGGCGTCTCTACTTCATCCAGTCCCCGATTTCCACCCAGGCATATTCAAGGTGCTCCGCCAGGGTGCGCCCCAGCTTTCCGGCCTTGCGCCGCACGTAGCGCTGTGCGTATTCCATCATGGCCAGCCCACCAATTTCATTCAGGCGTGTGCCAATCTGCCTCGCGCGGATATTCCGGCATTGCATATTAAACCCAGAGCCGGGCCGCTCCGAAAGATAGTCGTCACGCAGGCCAATGGAAACCAGTTCGTCGAGTAACTTCTCTACCTCGACTTTATGATGAGAAGAATATGGTTTATTCAGTAGATCTGCCAGCCAGCTCATCGTCAAATACCTCTGAAAAAATTGTATCATAATTGCTCTTTCTCTTGAAATGCAGGTCCTCTGTACTTCTCTCTCGCTTCCCTTGACGAAACAGATATTACTAGTAAAATTGTCCAAATTTTCCGCCAGAGAAAAGGAGGATCTGCCATGAACACCTGCATGTGTACACGGTAAGGGTCGCTTCATCACCTCCGCGTCCTCCCACCTTTTTAATGTCCCCAAACAGCTTTCACGAGGTTCACGAAGCGCCCCATACAAGGTATCCACCCGGGCAGTGCCCGGCGTATGCTTCACTAACCCGGTAGCTGTTTTTTGTTTTTTAGAATCCAGCGTCCGTTATTCTATAATTTCTTCAGGAGAACTCCCATGTCTGTTACGGATGATGTCTTAAAGAACAACCAGCAGTACGCCCGCTCATTTAATCTGGGGAACCTTCCCACTCCACCGGCACGCAAGCTCGCCATCGTAGCCTGCATGGACGCCCGCCTCACAATTGAGGCACTCCTCGGCCTGAAAACCGGCGATGCTCATATCATCCGCAACGCTGGCGGCGTCGTCACCGAAGATGCACTGCGTTCTCTGATCATCTCTCACCACCTGTTGGGAACGCAGGAATTCATGATCATCAACCACACCGAATGTGGAATGCTGACCTTTCAGGACGCAGATCTGAAGGAAAAACTCCGTCACGCAACCCACACCAGTGTCGTAGCCCCGGAAACCTTCCATGCCTTCAGCGACCTGGAAACCAATGTGCGGGAGCAGATCGAAAAAGTGAAATCACACCCCTGGATTCCTTCCAGTATCCCCGTGCGCGGGTTCATTTATGACGTAAAAACAGGCTCTCTCACTGAAGTGCGTTAATCTCATTCCCCCCCAACCAGAATCATTCGGCGGAGCCTCCATCACATGGCTCCGCCGAATCGTTCCTGTTCCCTGGCAGGGTCAGGTTTTATTCCACCCCTGCTCGAGACGAGACCCCCTCCCCTCAGGGATTTCTGACGATACGCCCTTCGACCACCGGGGCAACCGGCGAATTGGCCGCCACATAATCAATGGAAATCTCCAGCAACCCATCTCCCGGGTTGAGAACATTGGCGCCCTGCCCCAGAATGGTATACCCATCCCCACCGCCAAACATAAAGTCGTTCGTCACCAGACGGACGGTATCCGTTGGGCCGACCGGGGTGAGCGGGCCCGATGGTCCGGCAGGCGCCTTCCAGATGCCATCGACCACCGGGGTCAACCCTTCGCAATGGAAGGCCACCTTAAGCCCCGAAACCTGCGGGAAGCGCCCCGTGGCAATCGCCGAATTGCAAACCGGCGAGAACCCGTTCAGGAAAGCCGTCTTCAGCTGTTCGCCTGTGTAGGTGGCTATGATGGTGCGGTTTCCAAAGGGAAGCACCGCAAACATCTCGCCCCAGGTGATCTCACAGGGGGCTTCACCCGCACTGGGCGGAGAACACACCAGGTCGGCACGCAATCCACCCGAATTGGTCAACGCCGCATCCACTGCCGGGTATTTGACCCGCATCGCATCGGCAATCAAATTCCCCATGGCCGATTCGTTCAGCCGGGTGGGGTCACGCCGGATATCGAAAGCCTGCCTGCCGATCACTTTATTGCGCAAAACAGCTGTCTCCGCGTTGGCGGCATCCACAATGGCCTGCACATCAGAGCGGGGTGTCACCCCCAGCGTGGTCGCCACGCGTGTAGCGCCCCCTGCCCAGAGAACATCTTCGCCCTGAATCAGCATCTGGAGGACAGAATAGGTTGCCCCGGCATTGAGCCCTTCAGCAACCAGAATATCTCCCACCATCAGGTTCGAGATCCGATGCGTATGCCCCGCCAGAATCACATCCACCGTCGTATCCTGAAGCAGGCTGGCAATATCTACAACCGGCCCTTCCCATAGGACGGCCGGAATGCCATCCACCGCATTGGAACCAAGCGCGGTACCTTCATGAATCACCACAATTTGTACCTTCACGCCTTTCTTGCGCAGGCGCTCCGATTCGGCCCGAATGCGCTCTGCCGCTGGCAGGAAGGTGAGCCCCCTGGTAGCATCTTTCGACACCAGCTCGGGGGTGTTTTCCAGCGCCGCACCGATCACCCCAACTTTGACCCCGTCGACCGTAAACACCTGGCTGGTCTTCACCCAGGAAGGGGCTTTACCGGTGGCTGTCTCAATAATATTGACGCCCAGGAAGGGGAACACCGCCCGCGCTTGATGTTGAAGCAGACGCGCCACCCCGTAATCGAACTCATGGTTTCCGTAAGCGGTGGCATCCAATCCCCAGGCATTCTCCACATCAATGGCAGGCATATCATCCAGCAGCCCTGAATTGGGCGGAGAAGCTCCCACATTGTCGCCTGCGGCGAGTAAAAGTGTATCTCCGGGTAAAGCCGCCGCTTCTTCATCAAAGCGGGTAGCCAGATAAGCCGCCCCACCGACCGAAATATTGCGCCCATCGATGGCCAGCGTGGTTGGATCAAGCTGGCCGTGAAAATCGTTCAGGCCAATCACCGAAACCTTCCTGTAGCGGCTGGCCCCATCCAGAATTTCCGTCAACACCCGCCCCTGCGCATGTTGCGGCATGGGAATATCCATCAGGAAGGCAATCGTCGGCGCCAGATCAATCGTGCGCAATCCGGCAAAGGTTCCTTTGCCAATCGCCTTGCCTCCTGCCAGGAAAGTTGCCCGCATATTCACATTCGCGTCCGGCACCTGAACATCGGGCACGTACCCATGCTGGCCAAAGAATGCTGAAAGCGCCACCAGGCTCCCCGGAGTGGCAGCGTCAAACTGGTATGGCGGATAAGCAAAGGCCACCACATCGCCCGTCCGGGTAGGATGAGCCATGTCGGCAAAAGTCCCCGGCCCATTGTGAATAAAACGCGCCTCAGCCCGGGTATATACCCGGTCGATGACCTTCCAGCCTTCCGGTGCGCCATCGCCTGTCCAATCGTTGGGATCGCTCAGGCTGGCAAAGGCCGCCTTAATGGCGGCTACCGTAGCCGCTTCATCGGTTGCGGCTACCTGTTGCAACCCTCCACCTGCAGGATCACGCCCGGCCAGATTGAGGTAAATTTGCACCGTTCCCCCGGCCCAGCAGGCTTTGGCCTTGCCGATCGTCTCACCTGAGGCTGGCCGGCAGTTCGAGGTCTGCGGTTTCGATAACAGGCCCAGATCCACCAGCACCTTACTGGCATCCACCGCCAGGAATTGAGGCGCAAAGCCATGGTCCGATGAGACAAAAACCGTGGTCTGTTTGGGCATCAGAGAGCGCACCAGTTTCAGAGTGGCATCAGCCCCCTGATACGCACGCTTCAGGAAGCCCTCCCGCTCGTTCACCCGCCCGTCAGGCGTCCCATTGACCTGAACATCATCATAGGCAGGGTTGGGCTGGCCATCAGGCAGTGCAGGTGTGACCAGCGAAAGGAACTGATGTTGAAATTCATCGGTGGTTGGATACCCTACCAGCACCAGGTCTGGTGCGTAATTGGTGAGAATGTACTCAATCAATGGGTGATAGGCGGTTTCCCAGTACAGGCCCTGCTCCACATAGGTTTCTTCAGAGACAATGCCTGCCTCCAGAACAGCATAATCGGCGGCAGTAGAGGTAGGGAACTTCTGAGCCACGAACTCGGCAAAATCGCCGCTAAAGCCGGGGTCTCCGGGCCAGTCGGGCCAGGAGGCAATGGCGCGCGTCACCGAGGTATGGAAGAGCCTCACCCTGCTCAAATCGGCGCTTAATTCTTCCACCTTGACGAGCATGCCCGCCGTCAGACCATCCAGCGCACCGCCCACCACTTTTACCTTGATATCTCCCCATTCTCCACAGGTGAGGTCGGCCACCGCAACAGCCCCATCCTTGCCAGGGCTGAAAAGAACCCGATCATAATTCGTAACCCCATCATCGGTAGCATCGTAAATATAGGCGTTCAGGCCATATTTATCCACCCCGAAATCCAGCACACGCATGTGCATCTCCATGGCGGGGCTGTACGAAACCGGCACGTTCACCCAGCCATCGGCAGGCGCGGGCGCGGCCCCGGCAAAGGGGGCCTGCCCGGCAAAGCCAGAAGGATGATCAAATTGCAAGCCGAAGGACGCCACAAAGGCCGCATTGTCGGTATCTGAGATGTAATTGGTTGCCACCCCTCTCCCGGAGAGAAAAACGCGATAATCCAGCGTGGGGCCGCGGATGACCGCATTGCGCCCTCCTGCCCACTCAATCTGGGCCACACGCTTCCCGCCGCGTTCGGCCGCCTGGGCAATCGTTTCTGCCTGAAGCACGCCATCATCGAAGGCCGCCGTGCGACTGCTGAAAGAAGCCCCATTTTTATGAAAGGTATTGTTCGTCGAGCCGGTGACACTCGCCCACGCGCCGGTAGCAAGGCTGTACCACCCGGCCCCCGTGTTGGACGGCGCCTGCGTCAAAAGTCCGCCATCTGCCGCTGAGGCACCCTTCCTGAGCAACTCACCCATCACCGGTAATAGCTTTTGCCCGGCATACTTCGCAACCAGATCCTGACGCAGTCCATCGGCGGCAAAAAAGATCAGGGTATCTGTGGCAGGCTGATGAAGCCTGGCCACGGGCACAGCCGGCCCCGCCGCCACCGAGAGCATTGAGGCGACCACTGCCAGAATCAACACCAGCCTGACCGCGAAACGAGTTCGAGGATAGAACTTCATACAACACTCCTTCATTTTCTGATTCTCTCCGCAGGAGAGTGGATCAATACCCGGAATTGAACGATTGAGCACCTCCCTTCGTGATAGATTTCACACCCTTAAACAAAAAAACCGGCCCCTGTGGCCGGTTTCGCTACTGGCTCCCCGCAGACACCCCCTTCCGGGTGAAGCGACCGAGATCTCATCTGCGGATCACTGCCTCCACGAAATCAATATAACATAAATCAACATTAAAAACAATTAATATCCCGCTTGGCTCTATTAACGCTTTTTGAAACCACAGAAGAACACCCCCATTTTATTCTTCACCTCCGTCTGGCGATTCATCCCCCGCCTCGTGCTTTTAAAGCCAGATTTGACTCATAAAATGCCCTTGACAGGGACTTAAATCATCATATAATCGATCTCGATGAAACTGGTAAATTTTGGTGTATTGAGAAGCATTGCGTGCATGTGTCCGTGGCGGGGCCCGGTGACCCTGCCTCGTTAAGCCATCGCACGTAAAGCAAGCAGTTTACCAGCAGGACGAAGGCAGCGGAACACGGCCCCGCAACATCTTTTGCGAGCGGCCTCAAAGGCTCCGCTGTTTTGTTTTCCTGCTGGTTTTCTTTTTAATCGGTTCAACTATTTACAAAGGAGATTTTCAACCATGCGTATCGCCAACGATGCCACCGAATTAATCGGCAACACCCCCCTGGTGCGCCTGAACCGCATCGCCCGCGAAGCCGGAGCGCGCGCTACCGTTGTCGCCAAACTGGAATATTACAACCCGGCCCATTCCGTCAAAGACCGCATTGGCGTTTCGATGATTAACGCCGCCGAAAAAGCCGGGCTGATCGGCCCGGATACCATCATTGTAGAGCCAACCAGTGGTAACACCGGTATCGCCCTGGCCTTTGTCTGCGCGGCTCGCGGTTACAAATGCGTCCTGGTGATGCCCGAAACCATGAGCAAAGAACGCCGCATGTTGCTTCGTGCCTACGGTGCCGAACTGATCCTCACCCCCGGCAGCGGCGGCATGGCGGCGGCCATTGCCAAAGCCGAAGAGCTGGTCGCCAGCGACCCCAAACGCTACTTCATGCCCCAGCAATTCAAAAACCCTGCCAACCCCGAAATTCACCGGAAGACTACCGCCGAAGAAATCTGGCGCGATACCGATGGCCAGGTAGATATCGTGGTTGCCGGGATCGGCACCGGCGGAACGATCACCGGCGTCGGTGAGGTGCTGAAGAGCCGTAAACCCTCCGTCAGGATGGTGGCCGTTGAACCCGACGCCTCACCCGTGCTCTCAGGCGGGCAGAAAGGCCCCCACCCCATCCAGGGTATCGGCGCGGGCTTCATCCCCGATGTGCTTAACACCCAGATTTATGATGAGATCGTGCGTGTCAAAGCTGAAGACGCCTTCTCGACCGCTCGCAGGATGGCCACGATGGAGGGGCTGCTGGTGGGAATCTCCTCAGGTGCCGCCACCTGGGCGGCTCTCCAGGTTGCCTCTCGCCCCGAAAATGAAGGGAAGCTCATCATCGTGATCATTCCCTCCTTCGGCGAACGTTACCTCTCCACCCAGCTCTTCGCCGATCTGGCCGATTGACCGCGCCGGTTACGGAGAACGACAACCTCAGGGAAAGGGAATGAAGATGAAATTCTTTTCTCTCATGAAAGAAGATATCCGCTCGGTCTTCGAGCGCGACCCCGCCGCGCGCAGCACCCTGGAAATCCTGCTCAGTTATCCGGGCCTTCACGCCGTCTGGGGGCACCGCATTGCCCACGGGCTGTGGAATCATGGCTTTAAATTGCTGGCGCGCTGGCTCTCTCATCTCATGCGCTTTTTAACCGGCATCGAGATTCACCCCGGCGCAAAAATCGGACGGCGCTTCTTCATTGACCACGGCATGGGCGTGGTGATCGGCGAAACCGCAGAGATCGGCGACGACGTCACCCTTTATCATGGCGTGACTCTGGGAGGCACCAGCCTGCAAAAAGGGAAGCGCCACCCCACTCTGGAAGACAACGTGGTGGTCGGAGCAGGGGCGAAAATCCTGGGGGCCATCACCGTGGGGGCTGGCAGCCGCATCGGTGCTAATGCGGTGGTGGTCAAACCCGTCCCGCCCAATTCTGTGGTGGTTGGAGTTCCCGGTCAGGTGGTGGTGCGCAGTCAACCTCGCCCGGCCAGCCCTGACCTCAACCACAATGTCATGCCCGATGCCATCGGCAACACGGTAGCCGCCCTGGTCGAGCGTGTGGAACAGCTGGAAACCCTGCTGAATGACCTGGTGCGCACCCCCATGCCCGCCGGATCCAGTGACCGCCTGGCCAGGCTCGAATCTGACCTGCGCATCCACATCCTCCAGCACCCGCACCTGCCCGGCAACGGCGGGCAAAAGAAGCCCCCACCCGAAGCGCATACCGATTCAACCCACGGCCACCTGCCGCATCAGATTCGTGAGGGGGTGTGGAGCGGCGAGGACTTCTCTATTTGACGCCAAAAACTTAAGGGCTGCCCGGCCGGGCAGCCCTTATCTTCTCTGCACACACCACACCCGGGCGCACTGGCTAGATGTGAATGGCGTGTCCCTCGGCCATTTCGGCGGCTTCCATGATCACCTCGCTCAGCGTCGGGTGGGCATGGATGTTGCGGGCGATCTCCGCAGTGGTCAATTCCATGCGCTGTGCCAGGGTCAGTTCTGGAAGCAATTCGGTTACCTCCGGGCCAATCATGTGCGCGCCGAGGATCTCGCCGTATCGGGCATCGGCGATAATCTTGACAAACCCCGCGTAATCTCCCAGGCCCAGCGCCTTACCGTTGGGCTGGAACGGGAACCGCCCCACCTTGATTTCATACCCGGCCTCCCTGGCCTGGGCTTCGGTATACCCGAAGGAAGCAATCTGCGGCTGGCAGTAGGTAGCGCGCGGCACCATGCGGTAATCAATGGTGGTGGTTTCAACCCCGGCGATGTTTTCGGCACAGATCACCCCCATCGCCGAGGCCACATGCGCCAGCAAGGTTTTGCCGGTCACATCGCCAATCGCCCAGATGCCCGGCACGTTCGTCGCCATACGCTCGTCCACCTGAACGAACCCCCGGCCATCCACCTGAACACCCACCTCTTCCAGACCCAGGTCTTTCGAATTGGGTTTGAACCCGATGGCCATGAGCGCCTGCTCAGCTTCAAGCACCTGCTCGCCCCCCTCTCCAGAAACGCGCACGCGCACACCATTCTCGGTGGTTTCCACCGCCATCACCCGGTGCCCCGCCAGCACCTGAATTTTCCGATCGCGGAAGGCTTTGCTCAATTCGGCGCTGATCTCTTCATCTTCCAGCGGCACAATGCGTGGGAGCATTTCGACAATGGTCACCGCCGATCCATACGCGCTCCAGATGGTGGCAAACTCAACCCCGATCGCCCCACCGCCAATGATGATGGCCGAGCGGGGGCACTTCTCCTGCAGGATGGCCTCGCGGTAGGTGAGCACCTTCTCTCCATCTACCGCCACACCGGGGATCGCCGCCGCCGAAGCCCCCGTGGCAAGGATGATGTTTTTCGCTTCAATGGTCGAAACCTTCCCCTCTCCATCGGTCACCTGAACGGTATTTGCCGTCATCAGGCGCGCAGTGCCCATAACCACGTCTATTTTGTTCTTCTTCATCAAAAAACCCACCCCGCGTGTGAGGCGGTCCGAAACCTGCCGGCTGCGCTTCACCGCCTTTGCATAATCCAGGGTAAGGTTCTCAAAAGAAAAGCCAAAATCCTTGCCGCGTTCGCGCAGAAGGTGCGCCACTTCGGCGTTGCGCAGCAACGCCTTGGAAGGGATGCACCCTACATTCAGGCAAACCCCTCCCAGCCACTGTTTATCAATAATTGCGGTCTTCAGACCCAGTTGAGCCGACCGGATGGCTGCAACATACCCTCCTGGCCCGGCCCCGATGACAACAACATCGTATGTGCTCATGGTGTCCTTCCTTTGACAGGCAATATAACTTTAGAGCAGCCGGAAAATCACCAGCTCTCCAGCGCTTCCACCACCTTCGCCAGAAAACCATCCGCGGTAAATCCATCTACCACCCGATGGTCGAAGGTGAGCGAGAGGTAAACCATCGGACGGACTGCGATCATGTCCTCGATCACCACCACCCGCTTCTTGATTGCGCCAACCCCTAGGATACCACACTGCGGCTGATTAATCACCGGTGTTGCAAAAAGACTGCCACTGGTGCCATGGTTGGTAAGTGTAAACGTGCCGCCGTGTACTTCATCAGGCTGAAGCCGCCGCAGACGGGTACGCTCGGCCAGGTCGTTAATGGTGCGCGCCAGCCCCAGCAGTGACAGACCATCAGCATTCTTGATCACCGGCACGATCAACCCCTGATCGCCCAGCGAAACCGCCATCCCGATATTAATCTGAGAATGAACCAGAATGCCCTCCTCCGTCCACGAAGAATTGACCACAGGGTAGGCTTTAAGCGCGGTGACGATCGCCGAAACAAAGTAAGCCGTAAAGGTCAGGCGCACTCCATCGCGGGCAAAGAGCTCCCGGTGCGCCGCGCGATGCGCCGTGGCACGCGTCATATCGGCCTCCATCATCGTCGTCACATGCGGAGCGTTACGCATACTGGCGGCCAGGTTTTCAGCGATAGCCTTACGCAACGGGTCAAGACGGATCAGCCGCCCCCTGGCGGGTTGCGGAGAGCTTTCCGCCGCTGTAACCGGCAACTCCACCGGCCGGAAGAGATCCCCATCAGCGGGGGTTTCCCAGGGAGCGGTCGGAGTTGCCGGGGCGGCCCGGTTCCGCTCCTCGATGTAAGACAACACATCTTTCTTGGTAATGCGCCCGCCTTCCCCTGTCCCCCGAACTTCGCGCAAATCCACCTGATGTTCACGCGCCAGGCGCGCCACCACCGGAGAAATAAAACCCAGTTTCCGCTTTTCCTTCGAGGTTGTGCCCTCCCGCGCGGGAGACAGAGCGGGTTTTTCTTCTCCAATGGCTTCACCCGGCTGACCAATCCAGGCCAGCACTGTGCCCGCCCGCACAGTCTCCCCCTCTGGCACCAGAATGCGCAGCAGAGTCCCCGCCGCCGGGCTTGGAATTTCAGTATCCACCTTATCGGTATTCACCGCCAGTAACGGCTCAAAACGCTCCACCGCTGAGCCTTCAGCTTTGAGCCACTGCATCACTGTCCCCTCGACCACCGATTCACCAAGTTGAGGCATGATCACCTGAACAGGCATACGCAACTCCACAGTTAAAATCTTTCACACCATCAATAAGCGGCCAGAGAGCGAATCTCGCGTAAAATTCGCTCCGGATTAAGCATGAACCACTCCTGCATGGAAGGGCTGAAAGGCACTGCGGGAACATCCGGCCCGCACAGCCGTCGCACAGGGGCATCCAGATCGGTAAAAGCCTCGCTGGCGATAATCGCGGCAATTTCTGCCCCGTAGCCACCGGTAAGGGTGTCTTCGTGAACGATCAGGGCCTTGCCGGTCTTCCTGACCGAGGCCAGAATCGTCTCGCGATCCACCGGTAAAAGCGTGCGCAGGTCAACCACTTCCACCGAAATTCCCTCAGCGGCGGCCTGCACTGCGGCCTCCAGGGCATAATGGTGCATCATCCCGTAAGCAAACAGGCTCAGGTCGTGCCCTTCACGGCTGACCTGCGCCGGGCCGATGGGCACAGTGTAATCACCGGGGGGCACCTCACCCCGGATGAGCCGGTAACCTTTCTTCGGCTCGAAAAAAAGCACCGGGTTGGGGTCGCGCACCGCCGATTTAAGCAGCCCTTTAGCGTCATAAGGATTGGATGGAATGACCACTTTCAACCCCGGAACGTGGGTAAAAAAAGCCTCCACACTCTGCGAATGATACAACCCTCCCCCTACTCCGCCTCCGTAAGGCGCTCTGATCACCATGGGAACCGTCCATTCGCCGTTGGTACGGTAGCACATGCGCGCAACTTCACTGATCAGCTGGTTGAATGCCGGGTAGATAAAGTCGGCGAACTGGATTTCGCACACGGGGCGTAACCCGTAGAGGGCGGCCCCCACCCCTACACCGACAATAGAAGCCTCAGCCAGGGGAGAATCGAACACCCGCAACGCCCCATATTTTTCATACAGCCCCTGAGTGGCCCGGAACACCCCCCCGCGCTTGCCCACATCTTCTCCAATCACCAGCACGCGGTCGTCACGCGCCAGTTCCTCATCCAGCGCCTGCCGGATCGCTTCGATGAGGGTGATTTCAGGCATGACGCACCTCCTCAGCATACACCGGGAAGGCTCCTTCTTCGCCAGGCGGGTAGGGCGTAGCCTCAGCCTGAGCCGCGGCCTCATCAATGATCTGCCGGGCGCGTTCTTCCATGGCATCCACGGCCTGCGGGGTAAGCACCCCCTCTCGTTCCAGCGTGTTCCGCGTTCGGAGCAGTCCGTCATCCTTCTTGTGAGCTTCCACTTCCTCACGCGAGCGATAAGTGCGGTCGTCATCATCTGAAGAGTGCGGGGTGATCCGGTACACACACGTTTCAATCAGAACAGGCCCATGCCCGGCACGGGCGTCTTCCACGGCCTTTTGAAAAGCCGTCAGGCAGGCAAAGGCATCCATGCCATCCACACTGACCCCGGGCAAACCCAGGCCGCGCGCCTTCTCAGCCACACTGTTCACCGCCATTTGCAGGGATACCGGCTCAGAAATGGCATACTGGTTGTTTTGCACATTAAAAACGACTGGCAGGCGGTGAATGGCCGCCCAGTTTACCGCCTCATACCATTCACCCTGCGATGTTCCCCCTTCGCCCACCGTGGTCAGCACCACTTTATCTTCTTTCCGCATCTTGATTCCCATCGCAATCCCTACGGCATGCAGTGTTTGCGTGGAAACCGGCGATGACAAACTGACCACATTCATGGAACGCATACTCCAGTGATTGGGCATCTGCCGTGCGCCGGAGCCTGGCTCTCCGCGCCGGCCCATCAACCCGAGGAAGAAATCCAGAGGGGTGTATCCCAGCGCCAGCATCAACGCCAGATCACGGTAATAAGGCACCACCCAGTCGTATCCGCGCCGAATGGCAAAAGCCGCCCCAACCTGGGCGGCTTCATGCCCGATACCGGAGACGTGAAAGGTGATCTTTCCCTGCCGATGAAGCATCCAGGCACGCTCATCCAGGCGGCGTGCAAGCAACATCGTCCAGAACATCTCCCGCTTGATCTCGGCAGTAACCTCCATGGCAACCTCCCGAATGGTTTTCGAGCTACCCTATCCAGAGCGGTAAGCTCCGATTAAGCAACACCGGAAGCTGCCCATGGGTGCACTTTTTATTCGTATTTGACGACCTTCACCCCCTCAATTTCACTGATCTTTGCCGAAAGCTGTTCCAGCGCCTCACTGCCGTGCACTTTGACCACTGCATCTATCCGCACCCGCTGCCGGCTGACGTTGCGCCGCAAACGGAAGTGATCTACCTCCAGTGAGTTCTGCCGGATCAAATCGCGCACCTGCTGTACCACCCCCGCGCGGTCGATTGCATAGACCGAAAACTGAGCCGAGATGTTCGGAATGATCATTCGGTTTTCCACACGTGTGAGCACGATGAGCACCACCAGCAAAAGGGCCGTCACCCCGGCGGCCGCCAGAAGATAACCCGCCCCCACCGCCAGCCCCACCACGGCCATCGTCCATAAAGAAGCCGCCGTGGTCAGCCCTTTGACGGTCGGGCCGAAACGCAAAATCGCCCCAGCCCCCAGGAAGCCGATCCCCGAAAGCACCTGAGCCGCCAGGCGGGCAGGGTCTCCATTGGGCACCAGTCCCCGAAATTGCATCGCCAGGTTAATGGAAAGCACCATCGCCAGGGTGGAGCCGCACACCAGCACAATATGCGTGCGTAACCCCGCCGGTTGACTCTGCCGTTCACGCTCGAGTCCCACCAGCATCCCCAGCCCGGCGGCAATGAGAATGCGAAGGAGGATCTCACCATCCGTAATCATGCTGCACCTCCAGAGCTCTTGTAAATGAAAGATCAAGATAATGACCGCGCCCTCAAAAAACACCCATCCCAAAATAGACAATGGATGTATGATAAATATACCTTACCCTGCAATCCTGCGCGGGGTTCTTAGGGTAGAGGGATATCCTGGCCTTTTTCTGGAGGAATGAATGGAAAAGCGTTACCGTGCGTTGCGTATCATCGGCTCAGCGTACAAGATCCTTGGAGCCATCGTTCTGGTGATCACCATCGTGGGTGCATTGGGCATCTGCCTGGCCGGCATTGTGGGCGGCACCGCCCTGCGCGATTTTTCCCGCGAGTTTGGCCCCGGCATGCGTAGCATGGGGGTTCTCGGCGGTGCCATCGGGGGCATCCTTTCTGCCCTGATCACCCTGGTCTTCGGCGGGGTCGGCGGCCTGACGGTCTACGCCACCGGTGAAGCGATTTACCTGCTGATTGATATTGAGGAAAATACCCGCGCCACCCGGCTGGCCCACCAGCAGCCACCTTACCAGCCCGCAGTGCCTCCCGCGACTCCACCGGAGGTCAAAAACCCAGTTCCTTGAGGATTTCGGCTTCCGATTTTTTACCCGGGGCGCGCTGACCGAACAATTCTACCCAGAATTGCTCATCGTAACGGCGCGAACGCACCGGGATAGGCATGGGCACACCCCACCCCAGCAGAAGCACCTCTTCTTTGGGTTGCAGGCGTGCCAGCATACCCCGCAGGGCATCTTTTCCGGCCAGGCCGGAGAGAACCGCCTGAATATCCAGATCGTCACCCAGCCAGCCCGAAATCCGCGTGCCGAGCTGTGACATGACCTCATCGTAAATCTGCGATGGCCGCTGATCGATGATCAACAGGGTGACGTAATATTTGCGCATCTCACGGGCAATGGTGCTGAAGGCCGTCTGCGCCGCCACTTCACGGTTGAGAAGTTTGTGCGCTTCTTCAACCACGATCACAAGAGGGCGGGGCTTCAGCTCGGGTTTTCCCTCGCGCAGGTAGTCACCGGTCTTCTTCTCCCAGGCAGCACGAATACGCCGGGTGAGGATATTGGCCACCAGCAGATAGTCCAGATCGGTTTCGAACCGCCCAAAAGAAAGCACCACGTGCTGGCCGGCTTCCAGGGCTTTGATAATTTCACCCACGGTGTCGGCGGCAGGGCGCTCAACGATATACTCCCGTTCGAACACCCGCCCCAGCTTGCCATACAGGCCCTCAGCCGCGGCGGGGTGCACCCCTGCCCGCTGAGCCCAGGCGGCCACACTGTCGGACGCATCCACAAGTTTGCCCTCCTCGTTCTCCACCTTGGCGCCGTAACGCATCTTTTTAAACTCATGGAACCAGCGGGGGCCAAACTCTCGTTCCAGGGCCGCCAGAGTGGCGGGGGTGGTTTCTTTAAGGTTAAGTTCGCGGGTGAGCATTTCAATATCGGCGGGGTCAATGTCGTTCTCGGCAATTTCCAGGTTGAAATCTGGCTGTACCCCGCGAAAATCACTCGTCCGCCCCAGCCCCACCAGCCGCACCCGCGAACGGAATTTCGACTTAAGCCCCGGCAGAGTCACATTCCGATCCGAGTCGTGCACATCGGGGCCATACTCGTTGTGCATATCAAAAATCAACGCTCCGGCCACGTTATGGTAGATCAGCCCTGCCAGTACAATCCGGGTAAGGAAAGACTTTCCCGTGCCGGTAGCGCCAAAAATACCCGCCGAGCGCTGCACCAGCTTGTCCAGATCAATACACACGGGGTGCCCCTGTTCACGGGTGTAGCCGATGACGTAATTTCCCTTTTCCCTGGGGTCACCAAAAATTTGCGCCACATCGCCCAGATCTGCCAGGCGCACACGGGCATGGTGCGCAGGGATGGTTTTGATGGGCACCGGATGTTCAAAGAGAGGCTCCCCCACCTGCGGACTGTGCACCATCAGTGCCGGGAGCACCTCCAGGTTGGTATACAGGGTTTGCCCGTGCAGGAGCGCGGCCATACCGGCGGGCAGGCGTTCTTCGCTTTGCTCGTCGGCAAAACGCGGGTCGGTGGCACCCAGCTGTAAATCGGTCACCAGGCCGTAAAAGAGCCAGTCACCGCTCTCGGTAACGACAAACGCGCCTTCCTGAACCGTATGCGCTGGCACCGTGAGACGCACCCGCAGGTTTTCCTTGAGCCCGCCGCCGACGATATACCCGATCACCTGCCCATTTTGGAGATTACCACTCAATTGGACTCGTTCCATGCTTCCCTCTCATTCCTCCATGACTTCAGAAAGCGCTCCCAGCACGCTCATCAGCGTGGGGTAATCGTCCCGTAACAGGGTGATCAGTTCCTGCACGGCCTGATTGCGCCACTCGGGACGCCCCGCGGCAGATTGTGCCCGCTGGGCCTGGTTTACATGGGCGGCCAGCAGTTCGCCCACGGGGACTTCTCCGGCCATGGCAAGAATATGCCTGAAGTACCCAAAACGCCCCACTGCGGTAAACGCGGCCACCTCCGCCTCGGTGCACGGGTATATTGCATCCAGACTGAGCGGTGGACGCGGCGGAAGGAGATGCCAGATGCGCCTGTTCTCCTGATACCCCACATGCAACACCGAAAACTCCACCGGCACATTCCGGTTCAGGCGGTTATCGGCCAGCACTTCCGGAGATACCTGTTCAGCAGTCACCAGTTGCCTCACCAGGCCGTCATCATCGATATGGATGTCATAGACCATCCCGAAAATCTGATATTCCTCCCCCGTGAAGGGAATACGCACCAGGCTCCCAAAAGCCGGTGCCCCTGCCTGAGAGACCCGGCAACCCACCACACAGAACCGGGTGCTGGCGCGCAGTAATCGACCCATCTCGTATGCGTTCATGCGTTGATCCGTGTCCTTCCCTGCAATTCTTTGGCCCACTGCTTGTTCGATGGATTCTCCGGCTCCACTCCCTGACGTCGGAGTTCGGCCTGGATCATGCGTTCGATCTCCTCAATTTCATCCGGGTGCACCACGGCCACCTCATGCGCCCGATGCAAAAGATACGGGTAGGGGCGCGCCCCCAGTTGAGCCGATTGCTCCACCAGCACCTCCTGAAGCAGGTTGAGCAGCACGGGTTCCTCCGCCACCCAGCGGGGAACTTCAACCCGGGCAATTTGCGCATGTCCCGCGCGCCCCACATTGAGATAAAAACAGTAGAGCGCCAGCTTATCGGTGAAAGGGTTGGGTTCTGGCAGGCGCATGGCCAGCACTGCCGAACGCTCCCCCGGCCCCAGCAGGCGAGCGAATAAATCGCGGTCGCGCACCGGCCAGAGCGGGCGTTCACGCCCGGCTTCACCCAGCTTATTTTCGCGCGCCAGCAACGCCAGCTCTAACAACCCCACCAGATAATCACTGCGCGGTTTATCCACATAACCGGCGGCGGCCGTTCGTGGCGCGGCCAGTTCCCGCAACACCCCCAGGTATTCCTTTAGTTTTTCTTCGAAAAACTTGCTTTCCTGCCCCTGCCCGAACAACTGCAGGGGGCCATCGGTCAGGGTAACCACCAGCTGTCCTGCCTGGCTGTGGGGATGCGCCAGCTCCATTAAGAGCCTTCGCTCTTCCAGGTCGCGCCAGATCGCCACATCCGCATCCGACATCGGTCGCCGGTCAATGGTGCAATCCTCGCCAAAACGCAGGCTGGTATGGATTTGCTCCCGCGGTGGCTCGCCTGGTCGAAAGCAAACCGCCCCCACATTGATGGCAATAAACTCCACTGCGCCATGCCGCCCCGGGTTGATCTGAGACCCATCCGCGGCCAGCAGGACACGTGGTTGCCCCGATACCGTCAGCGGGGCCGCCGTGTCCAACGGCTCAGCACCGGCCAGTGCACACCGCAGGCCAGGGTTGAAGCGCCCCCCGCGTTCGGCCAGAGTGTTCAGGTACTCACCCTCTCCGGCCAGCTCATGGAGCAATTGCCAGGCCTGCTCACGGAGTGCCTCTAACCACGCCTGGCGCAACCGCGCCTTTTGCCCCATGTTCCGAATCTGTTCCAACGCCTGCTGATAATGGATGGGCATATCTCACCTAGAACATTTGTTTCTTCCATTATACTGTAATTCTATTCTGTTATTCGTTCAAAATAATCGTCTCAATGGGAACTTTTAGCCATTGGGTGCGTCTTACCTGCAGAATAACCTACTACCACAGGAGACCTGTTATGAAACACAACCGTTTATCCGTACTTCTCTTCCTCGGACTGATCCTGGTTCTGGCCCTCTCGGCCTGCCAGGCGGCGCCTATCACAACCTCCAGGGATTCCAGCATTCCTTACCCCCGGCAACTCAATGTTTCTGGCAACGGGAAGGTCTACCTCGCCCCTGATGTGGCGTATGTGAATGTCGGTGTACACAGCCAGGCCGAGAACGTGACCGACGCTCTGAATCAGAACAACGCCAAAGCCCAGGCCATCGCCAATACCCTGAAAGAACTGGGCATCGACGAAAAAGACATTCAGACCTCTGCCTTCAATATCTTCCCTCAACAGCAATTCGATAACGAAGGCAAGCTCACCGGCACGATCTACATGGTCGATAACGTGGTCAATGTGACCGTGCGTGACCTGAGCATCCTGGGCAAGTTACTCGACGCCGCCGTCCGTTCAGGCGCCAACACCATCAACAGCATCAACTTTGATGTGCTCGATAAAACCGCCGCCATTACCGAAGCGCGCAAGCTGGCCGTAGAAGACGCCCAGCGGCAGGCGCAGGAACTGGCCGCTGCCGCCGGGGTGCAACTGGGCGATCTGATCTCGATGAATAGCTATGCCAGCTCTGGCCCGGCTGTCATGTACGACATGAAAGGCGGGGTTGGGGCCAGCGGGCAGGTGCCCGTCAGCGCCGGGCAGTTACAGATCAGCGTGGATGTCAACCTCAGCTACGAGATTAAGTAACCACTCCCTTCTCGGCTCACCCACTCCCCCGGGCATATCGGCCCGGGGGGTTTTTTTACGTCCCTTCGAAGAGCATCTCCAGGGTGGTGAAGTCTGTCCGCGAAGTCAGGTCAATGCTGATCGGTGTGACCGAAATCACCCGGTCAAACACCAGCGCATAAATATCCGAATCGGGCTCCAGCGAGGTTTCATCCACCTGCACCCTGGCCGAGACGAACCCTCGTTCCTGCCAGCCTCCCTCACGGATCAGGTAGGGCATGTAATACCGCTGGCGTGACTGCCTTGTCACCCGCCAGGGAGTCTGCGGGGTAGCATCTGCGGGAATATCCACCTTAAGCAGATCCACATCGGCAGGCAGGGAGCGTGAGAGCATCGCGCGGGCAAAACGCGCGGTAAAATCCGCCGCTACACTGAAGTCCAGGTCGTGATAGGCGTACCAGTCTTCGCTGAAGATCTGCAAAGAAACCGCCAGCGCCGGCACACCCAGCGCAGCAGCCTCCATTGCCGCCCCCACCGTCCCCGAAATTGTCACGCCACTGCCCACATTCTCACCGTAATTAATCCCCGACACCACCAGGTCAGGCCGGCGCGGCAGAATCTCCAGAAGAGCGTGTAATACTGCCTGAGCAGGGGTGCCGCCCACCGCGTAGGCCTCCACGTCCTCCAGCGAGTCGAGCGTCACCCGTTCGATCTTCCCGTCTGTCGTCACCGGCAGGCTGCGCCCGGCACTGGTTTGCTGTTCGCGGGGAGCAGCCACCACCAACCGGCCCAGTTCCCGCAGAGAACGGGCGGCGGCGGCAATTCCCGGAGATTGAATGCCATCATCATTGGTAAGAAGGATCAACTTTTCCTGTTCCGTCATCGTTTCTAAAACCTCATTCATCGCAGGCCAGCCCGTTATGATCGGGGTCAAGCCCGGTATTCCGGTAATCTCCACAGGCGTTGTAACAGGCCTGTGCCGCCGATTGACTGGAAAAATCAGCACAGGTATAGCGCACGGTGCAATCGCACCCCGACTCAGAGAGGGTGCCCCCCGGAAGCATCGGGGTGCCCTCGGCCAGCCCCCAGTAGCCAAGCTTCTCCTGCCGTGCCAGGGCCTCTGCGGCTAACAACACCGCCTGGCAGGTCTGCGCTGGCGGAGAAAACCCCGGCAGGGCCAGCCCTCGCCGAATCAGCTCAAAATTGACCAGCACATCTCCCACCAGCACATAACGCAGGCGGTTCCCCCGCTCGTCCAGATCTACAAGATCAGAGACCAGTGTCACCCTTTGCCCTTCAACCAGCTGGCGGTTGAAGGCCGCGGAAGCCTGGCCATCGCCCACCGGGTCTACCCCCAGATAGCGCACAAAATACCGCCGTCCACCTTCCTTGACCTCAATGACAGACCCGCTCACCACCGCGCTCACCTGTCCCTCAGTACGCGGCGCATCAGGCGCCAGGCAACTTAACGGATTGAGAGGAGTGGGCGAAGGCGTAACCGTCGGCCAGGGACTGGGGGTGGGCGTTTCGGAAGGTGTCAGGGTTGGCCATGGCGTGACCGAAGGGGGCAGGGAGGCTGATGGCGTCGGGGAAGCCCCTTCGGTTGAAGCGCCTACCCCTGATTGTATCCAGAAGAACACCCCTCCCAGGCCGCCAAGCGCCAGCAAAAACACCAGCAGAAGCAATGCGTCTTGCGCTCCATGCACTTTTGGATGAGAAGACATAGGCGCATTATACCAAGCTGCTGCATCCGCGCGCATTCCGGTTTACAATAGAAGGCAGACCATCCGCATGTACTTCAGAAGGAGGATTCCACCATGTTTGTTGGAGAACGCATGTCTCACCCTGTGCTGACCATCACCCCGGACGTGCCGGTGCAGGATGCGCTCGCCCGGATGCGGAAAGATAAAGTGCGCCGCTATCCTGTGCTCGATAAACGCGGCAAATTGATCGGCATTGTGACCGACTCAGACCTGATGAACGCCTCACCCTCAGAAGCCACCACGCTCAGCGTCTGGGAGATCAATTATCTTCTTTCAAAAATCACCGTGGAACGGGTCATGACCCGCGAAGTGATCACCACCACCGAAGACACCACCGTCGAAGAAGCCGCCAGCCTGATGGCCGATAAAAAAATCGGCGGGTTGCCGGTGATGCGCGGAGAACGCCTGGTAGGGATGATCACCGAAACCGACATCTTCAAAATCTTCCTGGAAATGCTCGGCGCCCGCTCTGCAGGTGTGCGCATCACGGTAGAAGTGCCCGACACTCCCGGCAAGCTCTATGAACTGGCGGGCGCCATTTACCGGCTGGGCGGCAATATTCACGGCATGGGAGCCATCCAGGGAGAGAGCAGCCAGACGCGCACCCTCACCTTCAAAGTGGCCGACGTGCCCCTGGATGAACTCAAACAGGCCTTCGAGCCCCTTGTAGAAAAAATCATCGATATTCGCCAGGAAACAGGCACCGTCTGAATCACACCGGAGTAAAAAAGGCGGGCAGGGGTTTCCCTGCCCGCCTTAGGTTCAGCGCCGTTCAGCCCTCGTATCAGGGCAGAGGGCCAATGACATCAAAGGTGCGCCGAATTTCATCCAGAGCGGCCAGATCGGCATCGCTCATGATATTCACCATAAGGGTGACCAGGAAGGCCGTCTTATTTTGCTGGGGGCGAGCCGAAAGCAACACTACCGTATTGGTAGTCCCCGCGCACTTTTCAAAGACATCATACGCACCCTCAAAAGCACTGTCTTTGTAATCATAGCGACCGGCATAGTCACAATCGGCCCTGAGGCCGTCACGATACAGGTCAAGAATCTGAATATACCCCCCCAGTTTGGCCAGGTCATCCGAAACAGCAAAGAAGACACCCGGTTCATCCCAGGCGTTATTGAAGTTGTACAGACTTGCCGCCGCGGTAATGCTGGCGCCGATAATTTCACCATCCAGCACCCACGCACTGCCATCCACCTCACTCCACGTCGCCGGAATGTTCACCTGGATCGAATTGTAATCATCCTGCACGGTAACAAACCCGCTGTAGTTCTCTGTAGTACTCTCCGTCTGGCCGCCCAGTTCACCGGCGAAGGAAAAACTTGTCTCCAGGGGCTTGCCGTTCAGCTGGCCCGCCAGATACTCACTGGAGGCAAAACGCAGCACCTCGATGGAAATGGTGTCGGTTTCATTGCGGGTACGTAGAATGCCACAGTAATCTTTCATCGAGCCATCCGTGGCCAGGATCAACCCTTCCATGGTGGTGATAATGTCGCCGCCTTTGACCCCCGCCTTATCCGCCGGAGAACCCGATTTCACCGAAGACACCCAGATTCCGGAGAGGGAACCATCTTCCGAGGTCACCGCCTGGCCGTTAACCCCGATGGATTCAAAATCGCCTTCTTTGAGCTTCTCGACGACCGACATGGCTTCCTGAGCGCGGATGGCAAAGTTCTGGTCGTATCGATCGTTGCCAGCATAATTGATTCCCACCACCTTCCCGGTGGCATCGACCAGCGGGCCGCCTGAATTTCCTCCGCGAATGCGCGCGTCATGCTCGATCACTGCCGGAACCGAAGCCCAGTAGCTCTCGCCATTGGCCCTGGCTTTGGAGACAATCCCCTTGGTGAGGGTGTATTCCGGGTCGCCCAGGGGGAATCCCGCCGCATAAACCTCAAGGCCGGGCTCCACCGAGCCGGTATATATCTCCAGATAAGGATACCCCTCACCCTCAATGTCGATCAACGCCAGATCCCAGCATTCCGAAACGCCAAGCACCTTTGCCGAACGCGGCTCACGCTCACCGCCTACCCAGACCTTTAACAGCGCGGCGCCTGTGACCACATGGTTATTGGTCACCGCCAGCCCCGAGGGGTCGATGATAAAGCCCGTTCCCCGCCCGGCGGCATTGTAAACGGTGCCCACCTGAGGGTCTACAAAAGTTCCCTGAGCTTCGATCTGAACCGTGGCCTTTTTAACCTGCTCAAGGCTCGAAACCACATTAGAAACCGTAGCTGTGGGCTCCGGGGTGCTGGTCGCAACCGGGGCCGGGGTCTCCGTAGGCTGAGAACCTCCGCCCCCTGTAAACGCACAGGCCATGCTCACCATCGCCAGAATCAGCAGTCCAACTATCCATGGATGGCGTTTCATAAATCAAGCTCTCCTTTTTATAAAATAATAAGAGGAAAATCACCCGCTGATCTGACTGTGAGGGACGGCTTTCGGCAGAGAAACCCGACCTTTTCAGCATATCAGCCTGACCCTTTTAATGATTTTATCATAATGGAGATTGCTAAACTCCATAATTACCTTGCTTTTGCCTTACAATCGCCGGTAAAAAAGCGCCCTTCAGGAAGGATACTCCCCCTCTTACTTGCCTGAAAAAGTCAACTCGCTTTTCTTGGGCACTTTTTTATCTTCGTCTTCTTCGCGCTTCTTTTTCTTCTCATAATACCCGTAAGGCAGGTAATAACGATACCCGCCATAATACCCGATGCGCTTTAATGGAATGCGGTTCAGCACCACACCGATGATCTTTCCACCCGCCATGGCAATCCGCTCTTTCATCACCCGCGCCATTTCCCGGCTGGTATAGCCAGGACGGATAACAGTAATCACGCCATCCACTTTGGCGGCAAAGATCATCGCATCTGAGACCAGGAAGGGCGAGCTATCGATCAAAATAATATCCGCCAGGGGTTTTAATTCACACAGAAGATTTTCCACCTTCTCGGCCGTGAGCAGCAGATCGGGGAGCACGGCTTCATCGCCTACGGTGATCAGCCGCAGACCGCCGCCGTCCCAGGTGCGAAGCGCCTTCTCCACACTGAGCTTGCCTTGCAGAACATCGGTCAACCCACGACGGTCTGAAATGTCAAAGAACTCATGCAACGAAGGCTTCCGCAAATCGCCATCCACCAGAATGACCCTTTTCCCGCCCTGTGAGAAGCTCACCGCGAGGTTGGCCGCCACCGAGGTTTTCCCGTCTCCGGTATCAGGACTGGTGATCAGCAACGCCAGGGGGCCGTTATCCAGGTTTTGCAGTTCAATGTTCGCGCGCAGGGTTCGGAAGGCTTCTGCCATGAGTGAACGGGGATGCCTGGCCACATAGAGGCTGGCATTGGCTTTGCGCCCCAGGTCAGAGATATACCCCACGATAGGAGCGTCTATCAACCGGGCCAGCTCTTCCGGGTTCTGAATGGCTTCATCGAGATACTCCAGCAAATAGGCACAGCCTGCTCCCAGAACCAGCCCCGCCATGCCACACAGAGCGATGATCAGATAACGATTGGGACCGGTCGGTCTGACGGGCAGCGAAGCTGGCTCAATGACCTGCAAGATATTGGTGATGTTCTCCTTACTGCTGGAAAGCAGATTAGCGTAGTTGGTGCGCAACAGGCTGAGCTTATCCTCCAGGGTACGCAACTCGGCCTTGGCCTGTTCTATCTCGTGGGCACTGGTCAGCCCTCCCAGAGAATCCTGCCTGGCAACCAGTTCTTTCTCGGTCGCCACGATCTGCTCCTGAAGCTTCTGGAGCTGCTCCTGTATGAAAGCCTCATTATTCGAATTTACTTCCTTACTGCCCGGACTGACCAGAATCAACTGGTTGGCCAGCTCAGACGCCACATGCATGGCGCGCTCCGGGCTGGTATCAATCACGTCAATCTCGATGAACTGGCCATTTCCAAACGTCTTGACCACATACTTGGGCAACCAGGTCATTCCCAGAGCTTTTTTCACTCCCTCCTGCACTGGCTCGCGATAGGCCATATCGGAATACAAACTGCTCAACTGCTGATTGAGCCAGAAATCGTTGCTCGAGGGGTTGGCTTCCAAAAGTGTCCGCCCGATCATCAGCGTGGTACGTGCCGTGTATACCGCGGGTTGATCACGCAGGATGAAATAGGCTGTGCCGGTTGCCAGCGCCGCAGCTGCCAGGAGGAGCCACCACCATTTAAAGATCGGAGCCAGGTAGGGACGAATATCCATAGGAATTACCTTTGCCGGTTGAAAATCTGGAATGTGAGAAACACCGCCACCGTTGTGAGCAGAGAAAGATCATCCTCAGTGAACTGGCTGGTATCGTTTCGCGCCAGAGTCAACACACCGGTCACCCGGTTGCGCGCAATGAGAGGAACACTGATCACCGAACGTGATCCATGCCGGCCAATTTCCCAGGCTCGCGGCAGCCAGCGCGGGTCATTCTGCGTATCAGGAACCAGCGCCGATGCCTGATTTTTGATCACCCAGCCAGCCAGGCCCTCTTTGAATACATCCACCAGTTGTTGTTTGATGCCAGGCTGTACCTTGCCCGCATATGCCAGAATGCCATCGGTAATATTGCCATTTTCATCCACCACCAGGAAACTCCCACTTGTAGCCCCGATGCTTTCCACCGTCAGTTGAAGGATACGTTGCAACAGATCATAAACTTCGGTGTAGTTGTTCATTTCCTGACTGATGGCATTCAAGAGATCGTAAGTATTGCGGATGGGCCTGCTATCCACCCTGGAAGCAGCCAAGCGGTTAGAGGCGCCAAACAGAGCCGCCAGCTGTTCAATGAACGGTTTGGATTGAGTCATCTCCCGAATGGTGGAAATGACCATGTGCTCAATCATCAGATGAATATCCTCCACCTGTTCAATACGGTTGGAAGGCACATGTACATGGAGTTTCACCATTCCGCCCAGCTTACCACCGTTGAACCCTGTTAACCCGATTGTAAAGGCATTGGCCATGTTGGCAAGCTCTACTGCTTTGAGCACATTGGGCGAGTTCCCGCTGGCCGAAATGGCAATCACCACATCGTCTTCCCGCACCAGCCCGGCCAGCTGTTGAGAAAAGATCATCTCATAGCCTTCATCATTGGCATAGGCTGTAATCGAAGCCACATTGTCGGTCAGGCCGATCACCCGAAAATGAGGCAATCCCGAAACGCGTGTGTTTTTAGCCAGGTCACACACAAAATGAGAAGCCGTGGTGGCACTCCCGCCATTGCCCATCACAAAAACCTGGTGGTCATGCAATCGCGCTCTGACGAGCACGTCTACCATCTCCTGAATAGCCGTCATGGGGATGAGGTCGAGGGTCTGATGCAAATCATTAATATATTTCCGGATGTTGTCCATATGACTCCTCCCTTAAACATCAACGTCGATAATTAAAGATGACTTTCACGCCATCCCGCTCCAGGCGGAATGGCAATTCCTGAAGATGGCCCATAGCGTGGCGCACAGCATCCTGGCGCTCTCGCGGGCAATACAACAAAAGAAAACCCCCGCCCCCTGCTCCAGTGATTTTACCACCCAGGGCGCCGGCCTTTCTGGCCGTGTCGTACAGGGCATCAATCTCACCATTGCTGATGCGGCTGGCCAGTTTCTTTTTTAATTTCCAGGCCTGGTCAAGCATACTCCCGATGGCGTCCAGATTACCATGTTCCAGTTCTTTTCTTGCCAGACAGGCCATTTCTCTCATTTCACGTAACACCTGAAGCCGGTCCTGGATGTTCGCCTTCTGCTCGGTGAGGATCGAATCGGCCTGCCGCCCCACACCGGTGTAGAACAGAAGGAAGTTTTCGTCCAGTTGCCGTTTCAGGTCTGCCGAGATAGGAATCCTCGTTCCAATCACCTGTCCATCGGGGCGGAATTCAAAGAAACGCAACCCGCCATAAGCAATCGCGTACTGATCCTGCACCCCGATGGGCTTCTGTAGACGTTCAATTTCAATCTGACAGGCCTCACGCGCCAGCTGTTCGGCAGTTACCGTCTCACCCAGGTAGGTGTACATGGCCAGCAACGCTCCAGCCGTGACGGCGCTCGAAGACCCCAGCCCCGAGCCCGCTGAAGGAATGTCTCCCATGGTGGTAATCTCCACCCCCTGGCTGATCCCTGTGAGGCGCAATGCCTCGCGGATCAACTCATGTTTGAGTTCATCCACCGTGTCCACCATTTCGGTCTGGGTATACCCCACGCGTAGCTTGGCATCGAACCGGTTCTTGATCGTCACAAAAATGTACTTATCAATCGTCGAGGTCAGCACACATCCCCCCTCCTGCCGGTAAAAATCAGGGAAGTCGGTACCGCCTCCGAAGAAACTAATGCGCAAGGGCGCCTGTACGATGATCATAAGCCTCTTTTCACAAAACTCAGTAAGCCCCTCTCCCTTTGATGACCGCCGGGATGGTGCGTAAAAGCAATTGCAGATCAAGCCAGACCGTCCAGTTGCGGATGTAATACATATCCAGCCTGACGCGCTCATCGTAACTGACGTCTGACCGCCCGCTCACCTGCCACAGGCCGGTAATGCCCGGGCGCACAGTCAGCAGGTTGATGCCATACTTTCGATACTCGTTGATCTCCGCCGGAGAGATCATCCGCGGCCCAACGATGGACATTTCGTGCCGCAGTACGTTGAATAACTGAGGAAGCTCGTCCAAGCTGAACTTCCGCAGGAATTTACCCACCCGCGTGACCCGCGGATCATCCTTGAGCTTATGCGTGCGCGCCAGTTCTTCCTTGAGCTCAGGATATTGTTCCAGAATTTCGTCCCCGTTGACGTACATGGTGCGGAACTTGAAGGCATCGAAGGTTTTACCATTGACCCCCATCACCCGTCGGCGGTGGATCACCGGGCCGGGAGAATCGAGCTTAATCAACAGGGCAATGATCCCCATCACTGGAAGCAATGGGATCATCAGCAACAGCGCGATACTGTAATCCATGAGGTTCTTAAGCACCCTGTCGACCCCGGTTAGCCTTACCTTATTCACCTTTACCAGAGGTACACTGGCAATTTCGGTCACATCCAGCCCGGTTGTAATAATTTCATACAGACCGGAAGAAAGGCGCAGGTTCACTCCGCTTCCCACTCCGTATTTCTTGAACAGGTCGAGCAGGTCTTCCCTCGAAATGGCACTGGTGGCCACCACCAGCTCTTCGATGCCAAAGCGGCGTACCAGTTCATCCAGGGCGGGCGTCCCGCCAAGGTAAGGCAGAGGATGAGCCCCCATAGACCCTTCGGCAGGGGGATGGTTATCTACATACCCCAGCACATTCAGGCCAGAATACTTCCAATCCGAAAGCTGCTCGGCCAGCAACTGCCCCTCTTCGTTCGCCCCGATGATCAGCGCCGGAGCAATGAAGAACCCTTTTTCACGAAAGATGCGGATAAGCCGCCGCACCAGGAAACGCCCACCGCTGGTGAAGAGGAACGCCAGAAGCCATGAGGCCACCAGCCAGCCGCGCGCCACCACGAAATCTGGCCCTAAAAACCCCACCACAATCACCAGCAGCATTCCCGTCAACGTGGCAGAAAAGATGCGTGCGTACTCGCGCGTGCCCGAGAGCAGATATTGCCGGTTATAAAGCCCGAAAAAGGCGTAGAGAAGCAGCCAGCCCGGGATCAAAACATAGACAAGGTGGATGTAAAACTCATAATTCGGAACGACCTCCAGCCGAAAGAGCGGGAAGCCCAGATTGAACCGGACAAAATAAGCCACTCTGAACGCCAGGCCGACCGACAGAAAATCCAGCAGAATCAGAGCCAGCACAAAAAGCTTCCACTGGTGGGCATGCACCAGCGATTGCTTGGCCTGTGAGATGCGACTCTGCACCGTTTCATACTCAAAAGGGAAAGCCCTTGTATTAGACAATCTCATCGTAGACCTCCTCCAGCCGCTCAATCACCTTCGGCCAGGGATGATTCTCTTCAACATAGCAACGGCCGGTCCGGGCAATCTGTTCGCGATAGGCCGGATCCTCGAGAAGACGGATCACCAACGCAGCGAACTCCTGCGGCGTATCGGCGATGAGCACCTCTCTACCGGCTTCCACCGCCAGGGCTGAAACCGCCCTGGATGTGGTGACCACCGGCAATCCGCAGGCCATGGCCTCCAGCACTTTATTTTGAATTCCTGCCCCATATTGAATGGGCGCAACAGCCACCGTAGCCCGATGTAAATACGGGCGAATATCAGCCACCGTACCCGTTACTTCCACTGCAGGATGGCGTGCCAGTGCCCGCACTTCGGCAGTGGGGTCTTTTCCGACGATCACCAGGCGCACTTCAGGGTGACGCTGCCAGATCAGCGGCAGGACTTCTTCAACAAAGGTTACCGCCATGGTGACATTAGCGTGGTAACTCATCTTGCCGCTGATCACCAGCGTGGCAGGGTCTCTGGGAACATCGCCGTTCTGCGGCGTGTAATACTCCAGATCCACCCCGTTGGGAATTACCCGCACATGAGACGATAGCGCCCCTCCGCGCATAAGCCCCACCAGTGCCTCGCGGTCATGCGAAGAGGTGACCAGCACCCGGTCAAACTGGCCCGTCAGCCAGCCCTCATATCGGGGGGTGCGCCCGAGTTCAAAATGAGTGAGCCAGCGGCTCAGCAGGCGCCGACTCTGGCCCGCCGCCTGCCTGAAGAGCAGGGTGATGCAATCCACGCTATCCCAGACCACCGGCAGGCGCCGGGAGGATGCCGAAGAGGCCGCTTTGATGTTCATCAGATCAAGCCCGTAACGCGCACCGCGCAGGTGCTCAACATGCACCAGATCGAACCCCCCATCTTTTTGAATTAGCTCTCGCGCCAGCTGGCTCAACGCAGGTTGCCAGCAATACATCGCCTGAAGAGGCGTGCTGGTCGGCAGTGCCAGAAGGCTGTTGGCCATGGATCGCCACCGGGGCAGCGGCAGGGCATAAACCTCGCGGCAAAACGAGCGCAGGGCTTTCACATCGTCCCTCTCCGCCAGTGAGGTGTACAGCGTCAGCAGGGTGATCTCATGACCGCGCGCCGCCAGATAACGGATGAGGTTATAGGGGCGAACCCTGATCAGGCTGGGGACGTAAGGAACGATGAATAAAATCTTCATGGTCAACTCATCTTCACTTTCACCGGGCCTTACCGCTTACGCAGGAAGGCAATCAACACCACCCCGGCCAGGAAAAGAACCGAAGGAATCACTGCTTTAACCACCACCGCCAGATAATCCTGCTCTGCATAAAGCACATTTCCCCCCGGTGCATTCTCGGTAGCACGCAGGGTTGGGTTCAACGGGAAATTAACCTCCGAAGGCGTGACCTCTGGCGAGGGCGGCGGAGGAGAAACCTCCAGTGTAGGCGTGGGAGAAACCGGAGTAAAGGTCGGAATTATCTGAGCGGGTTCACTGGCCGCAGCAGACACTCCCCGCGCATACCACACCCGATAACGCCCCTTATCCGATTCCCAGATATGGGCTTCATCCCGTACAAACCACACCACATTAATCTGATTGCCCTGACTGATCGCCACCCGCGGCCATTCGGGCACATCCTTCTCATATTCCGCAATCGTGGTTGGCGAAGACCAGGTTTGACCATCCCAGACCACATCAAGGACATCTACCGTCTTTGAATCGATGGCCTTTCGGCCTACAAAGATGAGGTGAAGGTTACCCGCGCTATCGCTGGCCATCGAATAGGTATCGAGATTGGATTTATAAACCGCCGCCGCCCCCCATACGCCGGAAATCTGTGCCGGGGCCGACCAGGTTCTTCCGGCATCCTCTGAGACGGAATACATCAGCCAGTCATACGGCAACGCCCAGAACACCACCACCAGACGCTTCTCGCGATCAATGCCCAGGGTGATATTTTTTAAATTGGGATTTTCGATGACCGAAAAGGCTGTAGCTTTTGTCCAGGTCACCCCACCATCGTAGGAAGCGGCGTACTTAACCGTGGTTGGGTCAGGAAGCTGCCCCAGGCCACCTCCCTGCCCGCCTTCCCATACCACATGGAGCTGGTCTTTGGAGTCAATGATCAAGGTGGGCTTGGCCACCCCATCCTGTTCCAGCGAGATATCCACCGCCGGAGACCAGGTTTCTCCGGCATCTGCCGACTGGCGATAATACAGATGATAACAACCCATGCAGGCCACACTGGAAGCATTCTCGGTATACACCAGGTGAATAACCCCCTTGCTGTCTATGGCCATACGAGAAAAATAAGCCACCTGCTGCCCGCTAAGCACCTGACGATCTGTCCATGCTGCTGCTGAACCGGCATTCCAGATGGGTGCGCGCGAATAATACAGGGTTTTCGTGTCCACAAAAGTAAGGTGCAGATACCCACGCGGGTCTACCAGCATGGCCGGGCGGGTGGCGGCACTGCCGCTCTCCTGTGCCACAGCCGCTACATCATTGGGCGGACTCCACACCTCGCCATTGACCGAGCTGGTATAGACCACCGCATCGAAACCGGGCACCCCGGAGGCCCAGGCCACATGAACCCTGCCGGAGCGGTCTGCGGTAATATCCGGAAACCAGGAAAACGAGCCGGCTGGCGAGAGGGGAATGGCCGTTCCCCAGCTGACAGTTTGCCCCATCGAACGGCCAGATACACTTCCCAGCAGCAACACCCCAAGCAAAAAGGCCAGACAGACCAGCCCAACCCGGAAGATTCTGAAATGCTTCATCGAATGCTTACCTTCCTGTAACACCAAAGCCATCGACCCCAATCCATAACTTCTCCCCGTTGTACAAAGGCAGAACCGCCAGTTGATCCCCACCGCTCAGTTCAACCCACGCTACCCGTTCAGGGGTGCGGTTGAAGGGTTCAAGTTCTGCATCGAAGAGAATAACCTTCTCCCCTGCGTCCGAGATTCCCACGAGCTGTCTCGTTTGATTTTCAGACAGGCCTTCATCGACTTCCCATTTCGCCCCCACATCGAAATGAAAGACCCGATACTCCGGCAGGTAAAACTCCACATGGTGCCAGTTCGTGGCCAGAATGGATGAACTTTCGGGCGGGAAACTCTGCCGGATAGCCCGAAAACGTTCCAGAAAATAGCGGTCGTTGTTCTGCAAAGTTTGCCGGGTGAGTAATCGCTGGGTGCCTGCCCCGAGCGGATATTCAGGCAATAGAGCAAAGATCGAACCGCTGATCGCCACCAGTAAAACGACTCCTGCCCAAAAAAAGGGGGGCTGGCGGCACAACCATCTGTCCAGTGCCGCCGCGCTGAGCAGCAAAAGCGCTGGAAGAAAAACAAACACCAGCCCCTGTTGCCCCATGTGAACCACCAGATAAAACAAACCGGCGGGCAAAACCCAGAGGGCCAGAAAAACAGACCTTTCACCCGGGCGGGGCAACCTCCTGGCTCGCAAGGTACGAACCAGCACGGCCAGCACCGGTATACATAATATATTCCATCCGTAGCCAGAATAGAGTATCAATTTGATTGCATTTCTCCGCACTCCTCCCCAGCCTGCTCCCATAAAAATAGAGGTCGTCTTCTGAAAGCGATCTGTAAACGCTCCTACAATCCGCAGATATTCCTGCAGCCCACCACTGAGTTGAATGAGTGGAACAAACCAGGCCAGGCACAGCACCGCCCCCAGCGCAGCCGCCACCGCCAGCCGCTTCAGACCGAGTTTCCGCACGGCAAAAAGCGCCAGCGGCCCCAGAAAAACCAGCGTCTGCTGCCGCACCCCTCCGGCGATCGCCATCCCGATCACCACCGGAAAAATCAACCCGCGCTCTCCCCGCATCACTCGCAACAACCCCAGGCTGATCCAGATGACGAACATGGCATCCAGGGTGTGTGGCAGGGCAATCTCTCCATAAAACCAGAAGAGCGGAGAAGCCGCCAGAAACAGGGCAGCCGCCCATCCCGTCCGCGAGTTATACAGCTCCTTACCCAGAAAGTACATTCCCAGCACCGCAAACACACTCGCCAGAATACTGAGGCTGACCATGGTGGTTTGGGCATCGTGAAATACCCCATCTACCAAGCGGCACAGCCACACATAGACAATGTAACCGGGCGGCTGGGGCTGTTCTCTGGCCAGGTTAAATTCCTTCATCGCGTATGCAAAATTCACCGAATCCCAGTGATAAAGCACCTCACTGCGGAAGGGCAGCCGGGTGGCAAGCACCAGCAGTACCAGCCCGGCCAGGCCCAGGCCCTGGCGAAGCCGCATCGAGGGGTTCATGGCTGCACCTCAAAGATCGTAACCAGCGGGTTCTCATAAACAATAATTAATTCTTCTCCCCCTGGCGGCACCTGCCCCACCTCCCGTTCCGCCGGGCCCCAGAAGATGTAATCCACGCTGGCCGATTCGAAGACACTCCTTTGCTCCGCGGGAGATAACTTTCCTGCGAAAAACTGCTCGACCTGCCGTGAACGGGTATAAAAATCAACCGTTTGCGCCCAGTGCGCCAGGAAAGCGTGTGCCCCGGTCAGCGCCGGCACATACTGACCGATGGTGAGAGAGCTCAAGACCACATCCTCCGCTCTTGTGTTCTGTTCAAGCCAATGCAGTGCGGCCAGCTCCTCGTTGTAAAGGTAATACGGATAGGTGTGGCGATTTAAGTCGATAAAGCGCCAGGCCCACAGATACAGGTTGGTCGGCAACACCAGAGCGATCAACCCGGCAGCCGCCCAGCGGCTGATCCTGCCCGGATCGATTTTTACACCCCGGCGGCGTTGTGCCAGCACTTTCTCAAGCCAGGGAACAACATACCGGAACAACCCGGTCGTCGCCAGGATAGAAAAAGGCACCTGCCAGCCGTTGAGCAGATGAATCTGGTAATCTACTGGCAGATAAACCAGAAGAAAACTCACCCAAAACCAGCCGCGCAGGAAAAGGTCAGGGTCGCTAAGCCCTCTCAACTTCAAGGGGTTTTCCCGCAAGACCGTATACAACGCCAGCAAGAAGCCTGCCCCTAACAGAATGGGCAGATGAAGCAGGTTGGGGGTATACACCCCGGCATTGGCAAACTGCCGGAGCACTTCTTTCCAGATCGGATCGAGTGAGGTCAGCGCCACCGAATACAACGCCGGCCAGACCGAAAGCAGCCCGATGATCAGCCCGCTGGTGATTAAATACTTCGGCAACCGCCGGTCGCGCAGGGTGAGGAGCACGGCATAGGCAAAAAGCACCCCGTAAATCGAGACCAGATCGTAGGCGTGTTGCCAGCCCAGGAACTGGGCAAAAAGCCCCGCACCTACGGCATAGCGCAGCTGACCGCGCGCCTGACCACGTAAAACCAGCTCAAAAACGAAGATATACCAGAGCGCGGCAATAAAGTGAGGGTACCCCAGCATGCCCAGAAAAGTATTGGATTCGGCCACATAGACATCGAGCGGGTAAAGCAGATCACCGCCGTTCAGGTATTTAATCACCACCCACACCCACCCCAGGCCTGAGGTGAACGTGATCAGCAGAAAGGCCGTGCGGCGGTGCAAATCCTCCTTCAGAAAGAAGCGGCACAGGCGGTAAGCCAGGATGAGGAAGACAACGGTCGATACAACCCGCAGCACCTGAAACATGGCCGCATACCCCAACCCGAAGAGCTTCCCCAGCCTGCCCATGACCCACCAGAGCAGGTTGAAGAACAACGGACGATTCACTTCGGGGGTCATTTTGTTGGCCGCAAGGTTGGCGTGGGTCAGTTCACGCATCCACGAGAAATACTGGGCGTGGTCGGGCACATCCAGCATGATTCCCATATAAGTCTTTCCGGGCGGGGTGCTCAGGAAAGCAAACAGATAGGGAATACTCGTTACCACCAGAACCAGAACAATCACCATACTCACAAAGCCGACTTCGGTACGCGCCCAGGCCAATGCCCTGCGCGCCATCCAGGGCTTCCTTTCAGAAGGGACGGCGATATTCTTTTCGATGTTCATCCTTGTTCTCGTTTATTCTGAAGATTCAGGAGCAACCTTTCGAGATTGCCACCACCAGATTCCCCCCAGCACCACCAGAAGGCCCATCCACGGTAACAGACTGGCCGCCCCCTGCCATCCAAGCACCGTGCCCACATTACGGGCAATGTTCCCTGCCTGCCAGTTGGGCCAGGCATATTCCAGCAAAGGATTGTGAAGCGTATCCGATGGAAAAGCCTGCCCCGCCAGAGTTAACCCCCAGGTTGCCGCCAGCGATCCCAGCCCCAGCACCATGACCACACCCCGAAACCATCTATGCCGCCAGCCAGCCGCCAGCCCAAACCCCAGCCCCAGCCCCAGGAAAGGAACTGCAGGCAAAATGTACCGCGGTCCGACGGCAAAACCTCCCCACCACATGATCGAAGAGGCATTGAACAGAAACATCAGCCCCACACTCGCCAGGCTCACCCACCATTCAGCCCGATACTGCCTGCTCCGCCACCAGGAGACAAAGCCTGGCAGACTGAGCAGAAGGAGTGGCGAGAAAAAGAACAGCCCGCGAAACGGACTGAAGGTGATTCCCCAGAGAGCCTCAGGGTGAGGCATCGTCAGACTCATAAAACCAGTCTGGTGCTGGGTTTCCCATAACTCAGAGTAACCATAACCGAGCCTGAAAGGCCCCCCAAAAACTGCCTGGTTATAGGCCATCAACCCCCCGCCGATCAGCAGGGCCGGCAAAGCCGCCCAGATCAGCCGCGGCCATACCCGCCTCTGAACAAGCCGCCAGCCAAGATACACTGCCAGAACGCCCGCAATGAGGATGACCGGGTACTCGGTGATCACCGCATAACCGAGCAGAAAGCCAGTCCCGAGCAGATTCCGTAATCGTTCGGGGTGCTCACCCCGAATGAGAAAGAAGGCACCCAGGAGCAAAGCGGCGCTTAAAACATGCCCGTAGAAGGCATTGCCGTAGGCAAACATCGGAGAAAGCAGCCCTACCCCAAGTACAGCCCCCAGACTGAACCCCCGTTTAATCTTCATCGAGAGCAGAACCCGGTAGAGTAAGACTCCCAGAGTTACTGCCGCCAGCGTTGAAATGCACAGGGTAAGTACCACCTGAGCAAGAGCAAAACGCACTTTTGCGGCGTAAACGCCCGAGCCACCCTCACGCAAGGTTGCCTGAAACGCCTCACTCGCGGCCAGTCTTTCGACCAGGCGATTAACGATCGGCGTATCGAGCACAGACTTCAGGGCTGCATATACCGGAATGCCCAGAAAGGCCGTGCCGGGGGGCTTGTCACTGTAATAATGTTCGCCTACCCGTGCATAATCCACAGTGTTGGCCACATAAGGATCAATGGCAAAGGTGCCATCTTCCACAACCGCCACCACCATGTCAAGACGGGAATTCTGGTTGGGGTCAGCCCAGCGCGGAAAAAAGTAGGCATAGCTGACGAACAAAATCAGAGCCAGGAAAAGCGAATCCAGGCGAAGGTAAACAGAGGGCCGTTGGTACATTAAAAAGTTCCTTCCAGGATTTATCGCGGCCTGCTAAAGATTTTCCAGAAGGCTGTGAATCCGCGCCGAGAAGGCTTCCATCGTATAAAAACGCTCATACTGCCTGCGGGCATTACGCCCCAGCCGGGCTCTTTCTTCGGGGTTGTTCAGCAAAAAGGCGATGGCCTCATGAAGCTCAGAGACATTCCCCGGGCTGACCAGCAAACCGGTCTGGCCATCTTCAATGTAATCCTCTGAACCCGGAAGACGGGTAACAATGATCGCCTTCCCGGCGGCCATTGCATTCAGAATAGCGATAAGTCCGGCAGCAAAAGGGACGTCTTTCAGCGGAATAACCGTAAAAAGCGACCCCTTGATAAGGTTCCAGTACTCATCCAGAGGCACCATTCCCAGCCGATGGACATTTTGCCGTGCAGGTAGCCCCACAGTATCTTTTAACGAAGCATTGATTATAAGCGAACATTCTATCCCATCCATGGCCTGAACCAGCGTGGGATAATCGCGGTATGAACGGCCGCCCGAATAAATATACTCATTAGGGAAACGCTCCGAAGAGCTTTTGACCTGCTGAATATCATAGGCACCCAGAGGGCAAAATACCACTCGCTCCGGGTTCATTTTCAACGTACCAGGCAGATATTCTGCCTCCCGGTGTGTGAAGACAACCATCCGGTCAACAAAGCGCATGGCAAAGCGGATTAATCCCGGGACAACCGTGGCCAGGCCACGATGGCTGTACCCTACAACAACCATTTTGGGCACCTGCCGGTGAAAAAGGCCGCGTAAACAGGCCAGCGCCAGCCCATTTTTTCCTTCCCAGGCCAGAATTCTGTCACAGGGGTGATTCCGCATCCATGCCCATGCCCGCACTCCCAGCCAGACAAAAGCCGGATAGTAACCAAGCACCTTCCCCGGGCCCGGGAGCCAGTTCAGCGCGGGCTGCGCCACGATAAAGTCAACCCGATCGTTGCATTCGGGCAGGTCGTTCCATAACCAGTGGTCCCCCAACCCCGGTTTGAAATCCACCAGGCAAAGTATGTTCATTGGTTGTCTCGCGATTCGAATGAGGAAAAAAATCAAAATAATTCAGACAGGGTAAAAATTTTCTCAACGCTTCGGCTCATGGTCATGCTTGTGGTCACCAGCTGATAGGCATTTTCAGCAATCGCCCGGCGCTCTTCTTCGTGCTCACAGTAATAACAGATGGTTTCCACAAGCTGATCCACCTCTGCACAAACGTAGTTCTGACCGGCTACATACTCAGGATTATGTGGCAAAAAAGGTTCCGAGATCACCAGCGAGCGATTCCCTGCCGCCAGATGGAACTTCCAGATGAAATTGTAATCATCCCAGTAAGGTTTTAAATTGAGAGTTACTTTTGAGCGATTGAGATACTCGATTCTCTGCCTGCCGAACACATACGGGTGTTCCACCCCATCCACCACCACCATCTTCTTCCCGTACCGCTCCAGCCGGGTGCGAATGGTCTGTACCAGCTCGTTTCGTCTCCTGTTCCGGGGTTTTCCCATCCAGAACACATCAATATCCCGTTCTACTTTCAAATCATCATAATCACTTCGGCAGGTGCCCCAGGGCACATACGCCGCAGGCAACCCCAGGCGCTTTTCTTTTTCGACATAAATCGTTGAGCAATCAAACAGGTGTTTCAACAGCCCTTTCTGATAGGCGTGTAAATAATCACCAATATAGCGGAAGCGATGGAAACGGCGATCGAACAGTCTGAGCACCCCTGATCGGTACCGCTTGGCCGCTTTCCCGATCATAGATCGCACCATTCCTCCCCACTTCATCACCCAGAGCGGAAAGCGCAAGTCGGGGATACCCTCTGTATTCCAGTGAATGAAGAGGGGCCGTTTTCGGGGTGGAAGCGCCTCAAGCGATTCGAGAAGCTGATGAAAGTCATGGAAAAATCCCAGGGAGAAGATCATCCTCGCCTGTTCCGGAACAGGATCTCCCGGGTGAAAGAAAACACAGCGGCACCCGTGCTCCTCAATGTGTTCTTTCATCCACCCCCGGGAACCCCCTTCCCAGTCTATGACCGCAACAACATGATCAGTGTGCATGATCCCCCTTTGGCCGCACAAAACAAAGAAGCGCGTCAATTACCTGTTCCTGCTCAGGCTTGCTCAAATGAGGGCCTATGGGAAGGCTCAACACGGTATCTGCCAGCGCTTCACTGATCGGGAAACTGCCCCGCGTGAACGGTGCATCCTGATAGGCCCCTGAGCGATGCGGTGGAATGGGATAATGGATAAGAGTATCCACCTGATGTTCCCGGAGATGCGCCTGCAGAGCATCACGCCTGGGATGACGAATGACAAACAGATGCCAGCAGGGAACCGCCCATACAGGGACGTATGGGAGCTCCAGATCCGGGATCTCTTTCAACCGTTCAAGGTACTCGCTGACCCGAGAAGCCCTGCGGGCATTCCACGCATCCAGGTATTTCAACTTTACCCGCAAAAAAGCCGCCTGAAGCGGATCGAGCCGCGAATTGAACCCCTTAACCTCATTGAAGTATTTCACCCGTGAGCCATAATTGCGCAGGGTGCGCACGCGATCCGCCAGCTCATCCTCGTTGGTGGTAACCGCTCCACCGTCTCCAAACGCACCCAGGTTCTTCCCCGGGTAGAAACTCCATCCGGCAGCATCTCCAAGAGCGCCCGTTTTGCGCCCCTTATACAGCGCGCCATGCGCCTGAGCCGCGTCTTCAATCACCTTTAAGTGATACCGGGAGGCAATCTCCCGGATAGGGTCCATATCCGCGGGCATCCCGTATAAATGCACCGGCAGAATGGCGCGCGTCCTGGGCGAAATGGCCGCTTCGATTTTGCCAGGATCCAGATTGCGGTTAAGCGGGTCTGGTTCTACAGGCACCGGGGTTGCCCCGGCATAAGAGACCGCCAGCCAGGTGGCAATGTACGTGTTGGCCGGGACAATCACCTCATCGCCAGCCCCAATGCCATACCCCCGTAAGATCAAATGGAGCGCTTCCAGCCCGTTGCCCACCCCTATACAATGCTTCACCCCTAAATAAGCCGCAAACTCTGCCTCAAACGCTGCAAGTTCCTCACTCAAAATGTACCAGCCCGAATCCATCACCCGACGGTAAGCGGCATCCAGTTCATCCTTGAGCTCCACATAGGTTGCTTTCAAATCAAGGAAAGGTACTCTCATATTCAGTGACCAGCCGGAGAAATTCCCTGTAATCGCGAATGTATTCCGCAGGATCGTATCTTTCAGAGGCAAGCACCATCAACACTGCATCATCGGTAAACCGATGCATCGTATCCCAGATCAGCGGGGGAAGGTATAATCCCCGATTCGGACGGTCCAGCACCACATCGGCACGGTTTCGGCCATCATCTACCGTGATCACGCAGGCTCCCTTCACACACACCAGAAATTGTTCCAGCCTGCGATGAGAATGTTCCCCACGAACGTTTTGCCCGGGCACATCATAAATCCAGAAACAACGCGCCGGGACGAACGGAAGGTCTTTTTCGAATTCCACTACCGAAAGATTCCCCCGCGGGTCTTCAATCCGTGGCAGTTCTACCAAACGCACCCCCCGAACCCCAACCTCCACAGATGAAAGGAACTTTTCCTCGAGCATCCTTTCTCCTTTGGTCGTATACAGCTCAAATCCGGCCATGGTTATCCCCCAGCTCGATTTTCAATTAACTATTCTTTAATGATGGTCACTTTGTAACATTAAATGAGTAATGTTGTCAATAAAAGCAGAACAAACCTCGCTTTTTTTAAGATTTCCGGGATGAAAAAATCAGGGTCCGGCCGGGGTGAGCGCTATTACCGCCCCATCCACACTTTTCCAGTAGATATTTCCCCCGCTGATCACCACACTCCGCACCGGGGTCGTCCAGTATTGATCGTAAATTCTCTTCTCCGAAACATAAATATAAAAACCCGGGTCAACTGCAAACCCCTCTCCCGGCGAACTCATTCCCCCCGGGCAAAAATGAGCCGAGCGCCCGGCACACACCCCCGGCGCCAGAGTGTTCAACACCGGGGTTAACTCGCGGGTGATGATGGGGTTAGCGTAACTTTCTCCCAACCCCGCAGACCGGTCGATCACCTTCAAGGCTCCCAGCAACTGCCAGTGGGCGTAGAAGATCATATCTCCCGCCATGGCCAGCGGGCTTTGTTCATCGGTCGGCAGACGCATGTTCCCCTGATCTTTATGATCCTGCACGAACCGGATGACTCCCGTGGTTAAATCCATCTCGCCCAGGGTAGTATCGGAGCGACTGTCGCAGTAAGAAGGCGGGCAAGACTGTCGATTCCGCCAGAGCAGGATGGCCACTTCTGTTCCATCCGCCAGCGGCCTGAGCACCACCTGCGGCGGGGTCGATTCCAGATCACCCCCGTTGCCGATGGCTCCGAGCATCACCGGTGCCACAAACCGCGGCGTGCCATCTGCCAGGTTGAGCACAAAAAGGGACTGGTATTCCGGGTTCTGCGTGAGGAATTCACGGATTCCCTCTACGGTTGAAGGCGCCCCGCCATCAGGCTGCCAGATTTTCTCCCAGTTCAGATAAGAACGCACGATCACCACGTCATTTCGATCCGACACCACGGGAAACGTATCGGCAAAGACCGTCTTACGGATCGGGTCTACATCGGCGTTGACGGTTACCCGCCACAGCCGTTTTCCAGTGTCCGCACTGAGGGCATGCACCGTGCGGTCCTCCGCCAGGACGAGCACCATCCCCCCGTGATTCTCAGAGAAAGCTGGCGAAGCGATCAGTGCTGCCCCGGCATCGTAAGCCCAGCGCTGTGCCAGCGTGGATGAGTCGAGAGCATACATCACCCCGCTCTGCGAACCCACAAACACGCTGTCACCTGCCAGCAAGGGGGCCATATCTATCGCCCCATGCAAATCAACCATCCGCTTGAGTTCCCCCGTACGGGCATCCAGCAGGGTGAACTTCCCGTTCTGTGCCCCAAAATACACACACCCCGTGCTGGCGCTGTAAGCCCCGGCGTTGACGATCGCCCCTCCCAGGCTCTCCGAAGTCCACACGGTTTGCCCCGTTTCTTCAGAAATGGCCCTCACCCGTCCGTCGGTGTGCCCCACATAAAGCCTGCCATCACCGCTCACCGGCTGTACCCCCTGTGGGAGGCTGAGATGATCTGGCGCCGGTTCGCCATCTCCGCTGTCGGCGGGCCCATTCCAGATCCAGCGCACCTTCCAGGGCCAGGTCACTTCGGCAGGATAAAATGAAGTACGCCGGGGATCATGTCCAAGCTGGGGCCATCCCTGCAAGGCATCCTCTTCCGCCCTTTCGGGAGGCGAGCAGGACGGAGTGCCGCTCAACGCTTCCGGGGTGAGCGCAGGCCGGGCATCGGCAGTCACCTCGGGGGTAAGAGAAGGCCCGGCAGAGACGCCAGACGTCGCCGTGAGCGTGGGCTCTAAAGAGGCCGTGGGAGATTCCATCCCGCCGACAGTTTCCGCAGTTGCGCCTGGCTGTGGAGGCGCCTGAGAAGGGATGCCCCCCGTGCAGGCGGCCATCCACAGCACCCCGACCGCCAGAATCACCCCCCTGGAAAACCAGCGAGTCATCCTCAAAAGCAAGGCTCCTTCCTCATCGGCTGCATTGCGCTCACTCCTCTTCGGTAAAACGCATGCCGTAATACCGCAGCATAAAGAGGCGCAATGCCGTATGCACCCGGTCGGACAGGTATTTCGTCCGCATGGTTGAAAGGTCGAAACTCATTCCCTCATCCGGGGGAACCCAGCCAGGTCGGTTGACCAGATAAATGCGCTTCTCTCCGCCTTCCGCCAGAGCCAGCGGTGCAGGCTCCCCGGCGGCAGAGATCAGCACAACCCGGTAAGGAATACCCCGCCAGCGAAAGCGAAGTTCGTCTTTCCCCTGTTCGATAGCCTGGAGGGGAAGGCCCATTTCTCGGTGAAGGCCCACCTCAACAAAATCACTCAGCACCCGCCGTAACGCCTGGTCAACGTATCCTGGCGTGGGCTTTCGCAGGGTGCGCTCCAGCGGATAGGTTACCCGTGCCGGGTTCCCTTCAACCACCGACCCCTCTGGAATGGACGTGGAAACCACAGAACGAGAGTTGACGAATGAATGATCGCCGATTTCCACTCCCGGGTGGATAAAAACTCCCGCCGCGCACCACACCCGCCGCCCAAGGTGTACCCCTGCCCGCCTCACCCAGTACCCTTCGGTGTAGGGGAAGAAAGAGGCATGGGTGAAGATCATACTGCGTGGCCCCAGTGCTGATTCATCGCCAATTTCCACATCTTCATCCACATTGATCAAAGACTGCGGGCCAATGTAGCATCCTCTGCCAGCGCGCAGTGACGCTGAGCCATACACCAGGCTGAAACTGCTCACCTCTGTATACGGCCCAAGACGCACATCTCCGAGCACGTGAATCAGCGTCAGCGGGCGGATTGCGGCATGGTCACCCAGCTCAATGTGTTTCCCGCTGACCGCAGAAAACCAGCCAATCTCCACCCTGCGCCCAATTTTTGCCCCATAAAGCCAGCGCAACAGCCACTTTTTCATGAAAGGCGGAGCCATGAAAACCAGGCCTAATCGCAGCATGTTCCACATTGTCTAAAACCTGCCCGGGGGATCTCCCCCTGTTTAGAGATATCGAAGAATACGGTAGCGCTTCCGCAGGGAGCGATAGGCCGAAGCAATCGGGAGCATGAGCGCCAGCCCCAGCCCCCAGAAGAGAAACACCTGCACTATCCCCGGCAGCGGAAGAGCCGCCGCCAGGGCCGCTTTGCTGAGAAGGCTGTACACGACGATGTGCACAACAAAGAAAAACAGCGAAACCTGCCCGAACAGCACCAGCCACTTCAGTGGCGGCTTCTCCAGCCAGGCCGGGCGGGCTGAAAAGAACGCAAAGATCATCGCCGCCAGCCCCAGGTTGAACGCGAGATAGGTCAGGCTGGGCGGGGTTTTACTCATGATCAGAAAGAAATACCAGGGTTGAGCGCTCGAATAGGGGGTCAGGTCGCCAAAATGGCCCATCAACCGCAAAATCAGCCAGAGCCCCCACAACCCGGCCCCTCCCCACAGCAAAGTGCGTCCCTTCGCCGCCCCCGGGTTAAGGATACTTTTGGCCAGAGCATACCCCAGGCCCATCAGGCTGCCCCAGCCCAGCAGTGAAAACTCCACCGCCGGCCAGGTTCTGGTGCTGTAAGAGAAAACCAGCGCCAGCCAGAAATGATCCGTCTGGCTGTATTGAGCGGCGAGAAAAGGCAGGGCCAACTGGTAACCCACAAGCATCAACAGTGAAACTCCCCCCACCACACCCACCGGCAAAAGGCGAAGGAGACTTAAACCGATCAGGCTGAGGCCGATGCTGAGCAAGACATGCGTGTATGGGCCCTTCCCATTCCAGAAAACCTGGCAGATTGTTAAATCCAGGATCAGGATCAACACCGCACGGATCAGCAAAAAACGGCTGATCTGCCAGTCTGTTTCACCTTTTTTCTTGCGGCTGGTTTCCAGCAGCATCACACTCACCCCGCTCAAAAGCCAGAAGACAGGCGCGGCAATGTTGGTAAACAACCCGGCCACCCAGTGAGGCCAGCTTTCCAGAATGGCTGGCTGACCGCCGTACGTCTCGGCCTGCAGTCCCACGCGCAGGAACGAGGCAATATGGTCGAGGGCCATGGCGATCATCGCCACGCCGCGCAGCGCGTCAATGGGCAAAACCCGCTGTGCCGAGGCTGTGAGGGTTGCCGCCTGCCGGAAGCGTTCCAGAGTCAGGGTATTCACACCGGGTTCCATGGTGGCTTCAAGATTTTGTTTTTCCACCTGAAGCGGAGAAGAATTCATCCTGTCAGGCCTTCCTTCAGCCCCTGGCTGATCTGTAAAATCTGCCGATAACGCCCCGCCCAGTGCCGGGCAATCTCCAGCGGAGTGGCAAACCAGTAATCCCCCCGTTCCCGAAGGTAATACAACAAATCCTGGTACGTCTGCCGCCAGCCGGGGAATAAGTGGTCGTCATAGACATAGTCGTGCACGTCTACGGTCAGGCAGCCACCCTGCCGGGCCACTTGCTCGGCGAGCAATTTCAAAGTGTCAAGGCGGGTGGGCCGCACCTGATTATACGCGTGAAACTGGAAGAGCTGATCATCCATCCAGGCTGGCGGCAGTTGTAAAGTGGCCAGTTCACGCCGCAGACGCGGGTGGAACGGGAAAAAGGGATGCAAAAGTCCGCGCCGCCAGCCCAGGAAGTGATCAAAGATCAGAGAGGAATCGTACACCAGCCCGATTTGCTCGTGCATCCAGAGGGTTTCTTCGGGCATCTGGGGATCAAGATGCCAGTAATGGTGCCGGTTGCCATAAACCGGCCCTCCGCTTACCTCTTCGAGATACTGCTTTTCCTGTCTGAAGTGCTCCAGGCTCTGATAGGCCCGGTAACTGGCGTGCAGGCCGATCTCCACCCCCGCCTGCCGCAAAAAGCGAAAGAGCTGGCGGAACTTGCCCGCCGAGATGTCATAAAAAGGGTCAGGCAGGCCCGCCGCATACTGGAGCAGTGAGCCTTTGTGCGGCACAAAGTAGAATGCCGAACGCAGGCCCAGGTTTTTCTCCATAGACACCCAGTCCTCAAAATGCCAGTGATGATGCTGACCCGAAAAAACTTCAAAGGCTGGCTTCATCCCTTGAGCACCCCAGCGGGCCAGTTTACGGGCCGGCTCCAGCAGGCGGTTGACCTCGGGGTAATCCACATCGTGCCCGGCCACCACGGCGGCCTTCCGGCCTTCAGGCCAGCGGGGAACCGGCGGCCGAAAACCAAGACCGATCAGGGTTTCCTCCAGCCACACAGCGATCTGGCTGGCCAGAGCCATCAGCAACACGCCTTCCCGAAAGAACGCCGCCTCCTCCAGGTGATGAAACCCGTGGCGATCTCTGGGGAAAAAACGTTCTTCCTGCCCGGTGGCCAGCCAGAAGATATCAAACACCACGTCCCGTCGGCAGATCAACCGGCCGTCAACGAACTCTTTCCACGGCCCCTGTGGGTCTTCTCCTGCATACCGCGGAAAGGCCACACCGTTTTCCCGGCTCACCCCTCTCAGGTGGAGCACCTCTGGCCTGAGCCAGGCAGAAGGGTTCGCCAGAATGACCAGCCTGGCTGAAGGAACATCTTCGGCCCGGCAAACCCAGGCAATGTCGCAGGGTGCGCCGGGGGGCACCTCCTCCCAGGCCCAGCCGCAGGTACTCAACAGCCACCGCCAGGCCCAGTGAACCTCAGGGGCATGAGACCGCCCAAGCTGAGAGTCTATGAAAATCCGTAAAACAGGGGGTGCATCAGAGAAGTTATTCAATCGCTATGCCCCTTTCATGGGTTCCTGACCACCAGCGGAAGGAAAAGCAGGTAAGACTTCACCTCAACCTCGGTTGTACCGGTGTCTGAGGCGCCGTCATCGTCGCTCACACGCACCCCCACCGTGTACGTGCCCTTCTGGCTGAAGGTGCAAACCCCGGTGTTCCCGCTCTGAGGCCCCACCTCGTAAACCCCATTGTTGTCACAATCAAATTCGTAGCTCAGCGTATCACCTGCATAGCTCGAAACCGTGACCACAATTTGAACCGGCTGATAGGTTAAGACCGGGCCATTGTTGGAGATTTCCGTGATCTCCGGCGCAATATTGTTCACCGTCACGCTGTTCGAATAACTCGTTTCTCCTCCGTCTTTGTCGATGATCTTTCCGCGAACAGTGAGGTTGCCAGCATCCCCCATGGTACAGGAGACACTGCTTGCCGAACCGGGCGTGCCGAACGTCCCCGTCCCGCAGTCGAAGGCATACGTGAACCCCGCCGTCATGTCGGCACTCGAAGGGTCAGACGGCGAGGTGAGCGATAGCGTCACTGAACCCCCTTCATCCACCGTCGTGGCCGAAACGCCAAAGCTCGCCGTCGGCGCCACGTTCACCACCGTCACCGTGGCCGAGTAGGTGTTCACCCCCCCATCCTTGTCCCGAATCCTCCCACGCACCGTGAACGTGCCGTTGTCCGTCGTCCCACAGCTCGTGCTGTTCGAGCCGCTGTACGACCCGAACGTCCCCGTCCCGCAGTCGAAGGCATACGTGAACCCCGCCGTCATGTCGGCACTCGAAGGGTCATACGGCGAGGTAAGCGAAAGCGTCACCGAACCCCCTTCATCCACCGTCGTGGCCGAAACGCCAAAGCTCGCCGTCGGCGCCACGTTCACCACCGTCACCGTGGCCGAGTAGGTGTTCACCCCCCCATCCTTGTCTCGAATCCTCCCACGCACCGTGAACGTGCCGTTGTCCGTCGTCCCACAGCTCGTGCTGTTCGAGCCGCTGTACGACCCGAACGTCCCCGTCCCACAGTCGAAGGCATACGTGAACCCCGCCGTCATGTCGGCACTCGAAGGGTCAGACGGCGAGGTAAGCGAAAGCGTTACCGAGCCCCCTTCATCCACCGTCGTGGCCGAAACGCCAAAGCTCGCCGTCGGCGCCACGTTCACCACCGTCACCGTGGCCGAGTAGGTGTTCACCCCCCCATCCTTGTCTCGAATCCTCCCACGCACCGTGAACGTGCCGTTGTCCGTCGTCCCACAGCTCGTGCTGTTCGAGCCGCTGTACGACCCGAACGTCCCCGTCCCACAGTCGAAGGCATACGTGAACCCCGCCGTCATGTCGGCACTCGAAGGGTCAGACGGCGAGGTAAGCGAAAGCGTTACCGAGCCCCCAGTCGAAGGCATACGTGAACCCCGCCGTCATGTCGGCACTCGAAGGGTCAGACGGCGAGGTAAGCGAAAGCGTTACCGAGCCCCCTTCATCCACCGTCGTGGCCGAAACGCCAAAGCTCGCCGTCGGCGCCACGTTCACCACCGTCACCGTGGCCTATCCGAAGTGTTGCGCGCGGAAAGGATGTCCGGGAGTGAGGTTTATCCCCCGGCAGGAAGTGAGCAAAAAGATCGTGGATACGGAGCATCGACAAGTGACTGCCTGGCGGTATGAGTGCATGAGTTGTGGGCATGTTTTCAGGGTATACCCCAGGGGAGTGGATCACAAGCAAATCTCAAAGCGGGTGAATGGCATGGCGGTGATGATGTACCTGTTAGGGTTGAGCTACGGGGCGGTGGAAATCGTGCTAGGTAGTCTTGGGATAGGGATAGGCAAAACGAGTGTCTATCGGGCAGTTCAGGAAGCAGCCAGGCGGGTACCGGGCATGAGACAAGGGAAGCAGTTGGAAGGGTACAGGGCCAAAGCAGTTGGGGCAGATGTGACCAGCGTGCGATGCCATGGGCGGTGGGTAACGGTAGGCATCGCCGTCGACGCAATCAATGGGATGGTATTGAGTATCGATGAATTACCCGGGGAGGACGCAGAACAGTTGAAGGCATGGCTTGAGCCCATTCTGAATGCGGTGGATGCGGAGGTGGTGGTGAGCGATGACGCGGATGCCTTCAAGAAGGTGAGTGATGAGACGGGACGTTCCCAACAGGTATGCAAGAGCCACGTTGGAAGAAACACAGAAGACCTGGTAGAAGAACTCTCAGCCATCATCCGGGAAGGCCAGGATCATTCGCTGGAAGCCATTCAAGTGTCCCCTGAACGAGCGTTGGAGGACCTGGCTTGTCTCAAAGCCATGATCCATTCCCGGCGTCCAGAGGATCAAGCATGCCTGGAAGGAATCTATTTGCGCTATGCCCAGGCTCGCAAGCCGGGCAAGGGCAAGAAACATGACGTGGCCTTTCGTATCCGCAACCTGTTTATGGATCGCTGGAACCTCTGGCCGCGCCTGACTTTCTACCGGAATTGGAAAGATGAGGATGGAAATGAGATCATAGACGGCACCAACAACCATTGCGAGCGCGCCATCGGCTGGTGGATCAAAGAGCGCTATCGCTCGATGCGCGGCTACAAACAAGAGCAATCTGCTCTTGGCATAAGCCGCCTGATCGCCTTAGCTGGAAACCATCTGGCCCGTGGTTTGCACCTGGCTGACTTGATGGCGTAACCCTGGTAATTCGCCAGGGGGTAGCCCTCATTCCTGTTCCTTCACCATTGTTTTACCAATACTGGAACGATCACATATTTTCAAATCCTCTGGGAGTCATTCTGACTTTCATTATATTTCCAAATGAGTCTCTTATTCCCGAACATTCTCTCTGCAATATTTCCCGGCAGATGCTATCCATGACCTCAATCTGAAACATTCACCCCACCTCTAAATCGTGTCCGTCTGATAAGTTTGCGCAACCCACGCCTTGAAGAATATCTGAATGCAGCTCGACAATATGGAGAAGATTGATTACGCAGGTAATATCAGGGAAGTATCATGAAGACAAATAAGATGCAAACAGAACACATTAAATACTCCGAAGGACAATGGTTTGCCATACCTCTGAATAATGGCGGTTACGCTTTAGGTATTATCGTTCGAGGAAGTTATAAAACAAAAGGTGGTTTGGGCTACTTTTTTGGCCCACGCTATGAAGATATTCCTGATGGGAATGAAACCTGGCATAAAAAACCTTCAGATGCAATACTGATGGCCTGGTTTGGTGATTTAGGGATCATTACAGGAAGATGGCCCTTGATTTCCACAACACGTTCTTTCAATCGTCATGAATGGAGTGTGCCTGGGTTTCGAAGCATAGATCCGGTTTATCCTGCTAAAGGTTGGTTGATAGAATACAACACACAAAGTAATAAAATGGAAATGATCAGGCGAACTTATCGTGATGCAGTTGAATTACCTGGATTGCCTTAAGATGGAGTTTATGGATATCAGACCATTGAAAATATATTAACCGAGCTCATAAATCAAACAGAGTCCAAAACGAAGTAATTCTTTGCTAATCATTGCACCTTAAAAACCTATCTTTACCGGCGAGTGGCACGACCCCACTGACCTGATTTATCTCAGAGCGCGCTACTATGCACCGCAGTGGGGGCGCTTCCTCACCCGTGATCCCTTCCCCGGCATCCTATCCCAGCCCGCCACCCTCAACCCTTACCCCTACGCCCTCAACAACCCCCTCCGCTTCACCGACCCCAGCGGGGAGTTTGTGGATGCCGTGTGGGATGGCATCACCCTGGGAATCGATATATAACCATTCTCAACAAGACCAGGCGCGGCTGTACCGTTGGCTGGCAAGATTGGGCTGCCCTGGGGCTGGATGCCCTCAGCCTGGCAGTGCCTTTCCTGCCCGCCGGGGGCATGGTCGTCCACTTTGCCGCCCACGCCGATGATGCCGGCGATGTGGCAAGACTGACAAGAGACATTAATTCCTTATATGACGGTGTTCGTTCTGCTTCCGCTTACCTTCAAAAAATGGGAGTTCCACATTCGCTAAGAAAGCAAATTATCGAGTCGTTTGAGATCCCCACCATTAGAGTTAGGGTATCTACTTTTGCTGAATATGGAATCAGGTACTATGACAACATCAATGCTTTTGAAAAAGGCCGCTTTCTCTTCGAGACATTTCCTGCCTCTCAACAAAGTTTGGCTATTAAGCGCGAATGGAATCAAATGACTCGCTTCAGACAATGGCAAATCCGCCCTGGCACAACAATCATTGAAGGTCGAGCCGCTCCTCAAGGACAGTTCTTACCAGGGGGTCAAATTCAAAAATTCGTGTTGAGCTTGGAGGATTTGATGCCATGAAAAAAGAGCAGGTGGTTACAACCATTCAACAAGCAGTTGATGCCCTTGATGATCATGTTGCATCCGTTTCAGTTCCTGAATCTGGGCCTATGTCAAGAAAGCAATTGGAATTCTTTCGCGAACAGTTATTGGATATGCTCAAATGCATTCAGGAAAATCGTCAGAGCCTGAGCACAAGGAGGATGATGGGAAAGATAATTATAGACTCTTGGCCATTAAATTCTATTCTTGGAGAGATGATCATCAAAGCAGAACAAAACTTTTGGGATTATAACCAGTTATCCAAGAGGAAATCTTAATGCCGAAAATCTTCCCCAACATAGCCGACATAGATTTGCTCCTAAGGTATCCAGATTAGTAATTTTTCCCATTTTTGCTGCACCTTAACAACACGAGCTTTCCTTGCCCCCTCCGCTTTACCGACCCCAGCGGGGAAAACCCCTTCCTGCTGTTAGACGGTTTCGGCGGTTTGCTGGGTGGGGTGGCCTATGGGTATGGCGTTCAGGTCATCCGCAACCTCAACCAGGGGTTGTGCTTCTGGGATGCTCTCTCGTTCAACATTGACGCCGGGCAGGTGGCGCTCTATGCTGTGGTAGGCACGCTGCTCGGAGCCGGCTTGGGGGCAGGAGCCGCTGGCGTTTACCCCCTGCTTGTCCATCTGGGTACAGCAACCACCCTCACCACCACCCTCTCCGCAGATGGAGACCCAACCAATGAAGTGCGAACTGGCGTTAATGTGGTATATAGATTAGTGGAAAATGGTACTACCCGTTATGTCGGAATAACCAATGATTTTATGCGTCGAGCTACTCAACATCTAAGTGAGAGAGGGTGGATTATTCGCCCAATCCAGGGACTTGAGTATCTAAGTCGATTTGATGCCAGGGCTGTAGAACAGGTGCTCATAGAACATTATGGACTTCAAAACTTGTATAACAAAATCAACAGCATTTCCTCTACAAACCCTATTTACAATGCCGCAATACAAAGAGGTAAAGATATTTTGAATACCGTTGGTTTTTTCAAATAATCCTTAGGAGTTCCATGGTTAAGGTCGGCTCGATTTTCGAGATTCCTCTTTCCGGGCAACGCTTTGCGTATGGGCAGTACCTCTGTCGAGATAAAATGGGCCCCATCATTCAAGTTTTCAAGATCATTTCACCACAAAGACCTGGTTTAGAAGAAATTCTCTCTTCTGGTTTAATGTTCCCGCCTATCATTACTGGTTTATCTGCGGCAATAAAATCTGGTTTATGGACTGTTATCGGCTTCAAGAAAATAACCTCTTTTGAGTACCCAGGTTTTATTTCAACCTTTGAGAATGAACAAACTGGGGAAGCCACCATCTGGTATTACTGGGATGGAAAGCAATCCATCCGCCTTGGTCCCGTCTTGCCCGATGAATACAAAACCAAAGAATACCTGATGGTTTGGAGCCCTTATGATGTGGTGCATCGCATTGAAACCGGGGAATATCCTTTCCCTTACAAAGACCTGATCCTTTACAACAGGTTTACTCCCCGAAGTGCCAGGTCATAACTTGCTCCTTGAACAGCTGAAAGAGATGCACGATATGGACGCCATCGTGGACAACGATCCGGAAATATACAAGCACGTTGCCACAAACTGGAGAGAGGGCATCAGGGCTGTCCGTTTCATGTACGGCGCTGGGTAAAGAATCCCTTGAAGGGTTTGCAGGCAGAACAGACTGAAGCATGACAAGGAATGTTTGAAACAACACAAAAAATATCTTTTAGACTAATAGATGCACGAAACGAATAATCGGCAGACTCAAGATGGAAGCCCAGTGGACCAAGGGACACAAAACTACCGCCGGGTTGCTCCGCGGAAGCACGATTGCCTGTCAGTTCTGGGCATGAGCCCTCCTATAATCCCCTCTTCTACCCCGTCTTCTCTCTTCATTCCTTTTTTTGAAAATTCGCCCGCCAATTTTGTTACAGTCTCCAGTCTCAATACGACTTGTACGGCAAATTTTGTTGTTCTATAATCAAAAATGACAATATTTGGGGAATGCAATTTGATTATTGGTGTCAACGTATTTTCCACGCTTGTCATCATAATCATACTGTTACCTTTCCAGTCAAGCAGTTGTGTTGCTTGCGCAAAGTGTTTGCGTATATCAAATTTTGCGAGAGAGCATGCTTTTTTCGGTCAGTTATACGGTAAGAATGCTGTGTATCAGGAATCCGTATAATTATTAGTTGGCCAGCCCGTAAAAAGATAGTCTATGTGAGGATCTATGCAAGTCAATACTATTGCAGAGCAGTTGTTATTTACGACAGTAAGAATCGAGACTACAAACCCTGATGGAACAGGCACGGGGACAGCCTTTATTTTCAATTACCAACAAGAAGAAAAGCAATATCTATTTTTAGTGACGAACAAACACGTTATTCGGGGCGCAATAGATGGACGTTTCTTTTTTACCCTGAGTGATGGACAATCGCCTCAAATTGGTCAACGATTCGATATTCAGATGAACAAATTTGAACAACAGTGGTTCGGACATCCCGACCCAGAAATTGACGTTGCAGTTATGCCACTTGTCCCTGTCTTACAACAAATTCAAAAAAAGGGCAAAACGGTTTTTTACAAGTCAATAACTCACAATCTCATCCCTACCCCCGAGCAAATGAATGATTTAGACGCAATCGAGGAAGTAGTATTTATTGGTTATCCAAACGGGATTTTTGACTCAAAAAATCTAATGCCAGTTGTAAGGAGAGGTACGACAGCAACTCACCTCCAGCTTGACTATGAAGGAAAACCGTTATTTCTAATAGACGCATCCGTATTCCCAGGCTTAAGTGGAAGCCCTGTGCTTATTGTCAATACTGGCGGTTATTCACATAAAGGTGTATTTGAAGTCGGAAATCGAGTTTTATTTTTAGGCATAATTTCTAGCGTTGCGATTAGAGAAGAGCAAGGACAGATTGCATTTATATCTTCCCCTGTTTTCCAAGTCCCAATTGTCAGAACCCAACAAATGATTGATTTGGGAATTGTATATAAAGCATCAACCATCCTAGAGACAGTTAAAATACTGGTAGATAAATGGAGTAAATCTCAATAGCCAAGAGCGGGCTAACACAGCGTGCAGCGGACAGGGCTTCGCCCTGCGGGTACGGGGCGTGTCGCTGGCAGTGGTCCTGGTTTGCAAAGGGCTCTTGCCCGCCCACCCGCAAGTAACATAAACCTTTAGCCCACTTTCAGAAACCAGGAGGAATCTTGGTTAGAATCGAATCGCCCTGGCGCAAAGTCATCGTCTTTATCCTTTTGACATTCGCAATTAGCTCAATCTTCTATACTGCCATGTACCTTACAGGATCAGCGCGTGATGTTGGAGCCTTATGGATGTGGAGTCCAGCTATCGGTGCAATCCTAACGCTATGGTTATCCCGTGGAAGTATTCGCAATTTGGGCTGGGGTTTGGGCGAAAAGAAATATCTCATTTGGGGGCTGATTATCCCTCTAGTCTATACTGGCATCATTTACAGTTTTGCCTGGGCAACGAGCTTGGCTGGATTTCGCGCGCCTACCTTGGCATATATTCTGTTCCTGCCTGTTGGATTGGTTGCGGCTTGCCTTGCAGCATTAGGTGAAGAAATCGGTTGGCGTGGATTCCTGGTTCCAGAATTGTCCAGGGTGACGACATTTACGAAAACTGCGTTATTGACCTGGGCTGTTTGGTCCGTTTGGCATTACCCAGCCATAATCTTTGCCGATTATCATAGCCAAGCACCACGTTGGTTTGATTTAACGAGCTTGACAATTTCTGTTCTTGGCTTGAGTTTTTTTACCGCATGGTTGCGACTCAAATCAGGTAGTCTTTGGCCTGCGGTATTATGGCACGGCGCCCATAATCTGTTTATGCAAGGAGTGTTCATACACATGTCTACTGATACACCCCTTTCCAAATTCATCATTGATGATTTCGGGATCGGGCTGATGCTGTCAGCGCTTATATTAGGGTTTATTTGCTGGAAAAAGCGTTTCGAGTTGCCGAAATCCTTTCGCCCGCATTTGAAAGAAGTGGGCTAACACAGCGTGCACCAGACTGGTGGGAGTCTACGCGTTTTCAGGCAGTTTCTGTGGCTTGAAGTTGGTTCCGGTAAGATGGCGTTACCTCGTCCCACCCACCAGCCGGTAACGCAAGCTGTTAGTCGGGCTACTGACTCAAGTTGTGCAAGAGGAGAGTATGTTTGATTACATTCACCACGTGGCATATGTCGTCAGTGATATGGATGACGCTTTGCGTATCTTCCGTGACATCTTTGAACTTGAATTGAGTGACCGCCGCATGATTGAAGGCGAAACCAGTGTCGAAATGGCTGCATTCCGTTGTGGACCTACCATCATCGAGATACTACGCCCAATCAACCATCCAGCACTTACACAATTTCTAGAGGAGCATGGACCAGGCTTGCACCATGTTGGTTTTGCCATGAAGGATCTTCCAAGACGAGTTGAAGAATTGAAAGAAAAAGGAGTTTTTGTCAACGGTCCTTTTGTGGCGGGAACTGGTTGGAGAATTGCCTATTTTGACTTCGAAAAGAGTGATCTTGACTTGCTCAAGAGTTGCTACCACGGCGACCATCTTGCAGAGGCAGAATCTCGAGAAGAAAGCAAAGCATAAGTGAGCGCCCGCCTAACTGGCGGTTGCAGCCGACATGCTCCGCTCGATTCGTTCGCTCCGCGTGCGGTTGAACCGCAGACCGTTAAGCAAGAAACTTGTGTAGTAAAGATTTGGTTGAAACCAGTACTTTCCCCTTAAAAGTAATCGCGGCTTTTAATCGGTAACGGAGAAGGCATCCACTGGCCAGACCTGGGTGAAGACGTGAGCATCGGGCATCTTCTATTGGGCGTTCCATCCGGCGAATGCGCGACCTCGCTTCAACGCTGGTTAGAACAACGCCAGGCGCGCTAGCCACCACCCCACCGCCCCCACCACAAACCCCACAGACCCCGGCATTCTCCGTTCACCGTGCACGATCCGCCAGACCAGATACACCGCCCCTGCCCCCAGCCACGCCAGCAGATACAGGCGCGGATCAAAAAGTGCCATGGCTACCAGCCCCTTCATGTCCCCGCCGGGGAGCACTCCCGCCAGTGCCAAGGACGTCACAACTTCAATCAAATGGCTTCTGAAGCAGGCTGAAATAAAAAGTCCTCTCGTCGAGGGCTTGAATACCATCCCCTCAATGGGGGCCGCAGAACCTTTTTGGGGAGGTTAAATAAAAAGGCTCCTCGTCGAGGACTCGAATAGCATCCCCTCAATGGGGACCGCAGAACCTTTTTGGGGAGGTTAAATAAAAAGGCTCCTCGTCGAGGACTCGAATACCATCCCCTCAATGGGGGCCGCAGAACCTTTTGGGGGAGGTTAAATAAAAAGGCTCCTCGTCGAGGACTCGAACCTCGAACCTAGCGGTTAACAGCCGCCCGCTCTGCCGATTGAGCTAACGAGGAATGCGTTCCTATTATAGCCGGCTCGGGAAGTTTGTCAAGGTTGCGTGGATGAAAAAGATGGCCAGTATATCTCATCTGGCTGGTTTCGGCCCGTCCAAACTACCCGGCGACCTCACTTTTCAGGTTTATCTTCGTCGTCTTCGTCCTCTTCGGTGTCATCAATATGATCCAGGTCGAGATTCGCCAGAAAATCCTCGAACACCGAAAGGCGTTCCTCAGAGGCGCTTTCCACTTCCGGTTCTACCGGTTGAGCTGGACGTGGTGTGGGCGCCAGTGGGCCGCTCGCAGGCCGCTGCGAACGAAGATCATCCTCCGGTGTTACCCCGGCTTCATCCAGCACTTCCCGCGCCACCAGAATGGGCACCCTTGCGCGCACGGCCAGCGCCAGCGCATCCGAAGGACGTGAGTCAATATTGATCACCTGTCCATTCACTTCCACAACCAGGTTGCCGTAGAACACTTCCTCACGCAGGGCCACCACTTCTACCCGAAGCAACCGCCCGTTGAGCGCCGTCAGCACATTTTTAAGCAGATCATGGGTTTGCGGGCGGGCCAGTTCCACTTCCTGCAGCGCAATGGTGATCGATTCCGCTTCAAATGGCCCAATCCAGATCGTCAGATAGCGTTCGGCATTGACCTCACGCAGCACGACAATGCGCTGCTGATTGGTCAGGCTGACGCGCACACTGTCGATGACCATCTCCACCATTCGCGACATAGCCAACCTCCCCTCGGATTGTACTCATTTTTTAAACACACTCTTACCAATCCGAGGTTCAACTATTCTAACACGCAGCAAGACGAGATGCAACCAATCAGAGCAGCTGTTTTTCAGGGATCTCTCGCCGATGAATTGCAATGTTAAATCTTGAAGCGCCTCAGGTTTTTTTAAGGTATAATTTCCCCACCTCCACATTCCCTGTTTCGAGCAGTCCTCAAGAGCCAACCAACGTGGGGGCGAGGGATGGCCGGATAGCCCTTCCCAGGGCAGCGAACTGCGGTGAGGTCATGAAAGCAAGAATTTTAGTCGTTGAAGGCAAGCGTGCAGACCGCCCGTCTTTTGTCGCCGGTCTGATGCGAAAAGGATATCAGGTCGAAAGCGTTCCCAATGGCAGTGCTGCTCTGGGGCGTCTTGATTCTTACCAGCCCCACCTGGTGGTCATCGATGCCGCCTCCATGCGCACCAGCGGGAAACGCATCTGCCAGTCCATGCGTGCTCACGCTCCCAACATTCCCATCGCTCTCATTCTTTCTCCCGAACAGGTCAGCCTTTACCAGAACGAATCTCTGGCTGAAGTGATGCTGGTTTTACCCTTCACACTCCAGAAACTCATCAACCGCATTCGATCGCTTCTCCCCACCGAGACCAAAGACATCATCCGCGTCGGCGTTATTCAACTCGACCCCGTACAGCGCTGGGTGCGTGTGGGCTCTCGCCAGACCAGCCTCACCCCCCGCCTCGTTACCCTCCTGCGCATCCTCATGGAACACCCCGGAGAGGTCATCGAGCGCGAAACCCTCTTTCGCCAGGCCTGGGATACGGCCTACACTGAAGACACCCGCACGCTTGACGTACATATCAGCTGGCTCCGCCGCGCCCTCGAGCACGATTACCGCCACCCCAGGCTGATTAAAACCATTCGCGGGGTGGGCTACCGGCTCGATCCCGAGGAAGAACGCTGATCCGCTGATTCTCCCCTCAACTCTAAAATTTCTTAATTTTAGCCTGCAGATTCCCGCAGTCTAAAAACAGACACGCCAGGGGTTTCCCCCCTGGCGGTATACTTCTTTGAAAGAGGAAAGAGGCGTCCCGTGAGCTATTTCATCCAGCGGGCGATCACGTTCAGGAGAATGGTAAGCAACACACTGAGCAAAAGGGAAGCCAGGAGAGGAATCACACAGGTAAAACCGCTTCCCTGAATGCGTATGGTCCCGGGGAAATCTCCCCCCTGTGGGAGAAACCGCCCCATCAACCAGAGCAACCCTCCCATCAGCGCAATCCCGGCCCCCAGAAACAACAACCACCGACCAAGAACTTCCAGGTTCATCTCGCGGCGTCTCTACTTCATCCAGTCCCCGATTTCCACCCAGGCATATTCAAGGTGCTCCGCCAGGGTGCGCCCCAGCTTTCCGGCCTTGCGCCGCACGTAGCGCTGTGCGTATTCCATCATGGCCAGCCCACCAATTTCATTCAGGCGTGTGCCAATCTGCCTCGCGCGGATATTCCGGCATTGCATATTAAACCCAGAGCCGGGCCGCTCCGAAAGATAGTCGTCACGCAGGCCAATGGAAACCAGTTCGTCGAGTAACTTCTCTACCTCGACTTTATGATGAGAAGAATATGGTTTATTCAGTAGATCTGCCAGCCAGCTCATCGTCAAATACCTCTGAAAAAATTGTATCATAATTGCTCTTTCTCTTGAAATGCAGGTCCTCTGTACTTCTCTCTCGCTTCCCTTGACGAAACAGATATTACTAGTAAAATTGTCCAAATTTTCCGCCAGAGAAAAGGAGGATCTGCCATGAACACCTGCATGTGTACACGGTAAGGGTCGCTTCATCACCTCCGCGTCCTCCCACCTTTTTAATGTCCCCAAACAGCTTTCACGAGGTTCACGAAGCGCCCCATACAAGGTATCCACCCGGGCAGTGCCCGGCGTATGCTTCACTAACCCGGTAGCTGTTTTTTGTTTTTTAGAATCCAGCGTCCGTTATTCTATAATTTCTTCAGGAGAACTCCCATGTCTGTTACGGATGATGTCTTAAAGAACAACCAGCAGTACGCCCGCTCATTTAATCTGGGGAACCTTCCCACTCCACCGGCACGCAAGCTCGCCATCGTAGCCTGCATGGACGCCCGCCTCACAATTGAGGCACTCCTCGGCCTGAAAACCGGCGATGCTCATATCATCCGCAACGCTGGCGGCGTCGTCACCGAAGATGCACTGCGTTCTCTGATCATCTCTCACCACCTGTTGGGAACGCAGGAATTCATGATCATCAACCACACCGAATGTGGAATGCTGACCTTTCAGGACGCAGATCTGAAGGAAAAACTCCGTCACGCAACCCACACCAGTGTCGTAGCCCCGGAAACCTTCCATGCCTTCAGCGACCTGGAAACCAATGTGCGGGAGCAGATCGAAAAAGTGAAATCACACCCCTGGATTCCTTCCAGTATCCCCGTGCGCGGGTTCATTTATGACGTAAAAACAGGCTCTCTCACTGAAGTGCGTTAATCTCATTCCCCCCCAACCAGAATCATTCGGCGGAGCCTCCATCACATGGCTCCGCCGAATCGTTCCTGTTCCCTGGCAGGGTCAGGTTTTATTCCACCCCTGCTCGAGACGAGACCCCCTCCCCTCAGGGATTTCTGACGATACGCCCTTCGACCACCGGGGCAACCGGCGAATTGGCCGCCACATAATCAATGGAAATCTCCAGCAACCCATCTCCCGGGTTGAGAACATTGGCGCCCTGCCCCAGAATGGTATACCCATCCCCACCGCCAAACATAAAGTCGTTCGTCACCAGACGGACGGTATCCGTTGGGCCGACCGGGGTGAGCGGGCCCGATGGTCCGGCAGGCGCCTTCCAGATGCCATCGACCACCGGGGTCAACCCTTCGCAATGGAAGGCCACCTTAAGCCCCGAAACCTGCGGGAAGCGCCCCGTGGCAATCGCCGAATTGCAAACCGGCGAGAACCCGTTCAGGAAAGCCGTCTTCAGCTGTTCGCCTGTGTAGGTGGCTATGATGGTGCGGTTTCCAAAGGGAAGCACCGCAAACATCTCGCCCCAGGTGATCTCACAGGGGGCTTCACCCGCACTGGGCGGAGAACACACCAGGTCGGCACGCAATCCACCCGAATTGGTCAACGCCGCATCCACTGCCGGGTATTTGACCCGCATCGCATCGGCAATCAAATTCCCCATGGCCGATTCGTTCAGCCGGGTGGGGTCACGCCGGATATCGAAAGCCTGCCTGCCGATCACTTTATTGCGCAAAACAGCTGTCTCCGCGTTGGCGGCATCCACAATGGCCTGCACATCAGAGCGGGGTGTCACCCCCAGCGTGGTCGCCACGCGTGTAGCGCCCCCTGCCCAGAGAACATCTTCGCCCTGAATCAGCATCTGGAGGACAGAATAGGTTGCCCCGGCATTGAGCCCTTCAGCAACCAGAATATCTCCCACCATCAGGTTCGAGATCCGATGCGTATGCCCCGCCAGAATCACATCCACCGTCGTATCCTGAAGCAGGCTGGCAATATCTACAACCGGCCCTTCCCATAGGACGGCCGGAATGCCATCCACCGCATTGGAACCAAGCGCGGTACCTTCATGAATCACCACAATTTGTACCTTCACGCCTTTCTTGCGCAGGCGCTCCGATTCGGCCCGAATGCGCTCTGCCGCTGGCAGGAAGGTGAGCCCCCTGGTAGCATCTTTCGACACCAGCTCGGGGGTGTTTTCCAGCGCCGCACCGATCACCCCAACTTTGACCCCGTCGACCGTAAACACCTGGCTGGTCTTCACCCAGGAAGGGGCTTTACCGGTGGCTGTCTCAATAATATTGACGCCCAGGAAGGGGAACACCGCCCGCGCTTGATGTTGAAGCAGACGCGCCACCCCGTAATCGAACTCATGGTTTCCGTAAGCGGTGGCATCCAATCCCCAGGCATTCTCCACATCAATGGCAGGCATATCATCCAGCAGCCCTGAATTGGGCGGAGAAGCTCCCACATTGTCGCCTGCGGCGAGTAAAAGTGTATCTCCGGGTAAAGCCGCCGCTTCTTCATCAAAGCGGGTAGCCAGATAAGCCGCCCCACCGACCGAAATATTGCGCCCATCGATGGCCAGCGTGGTTGGATCAAGCTGGCCGTGAAAATCGTTCAGGCCAATCACCGAAACCTTCCTGTAGCGGCTGGCCCCATCCAGAATTTCCGTCAACACCCGCCCCTGCGCATGTTGCGGCATGGGAATATCCATCAGGAAGGCAATCGTCGGCGCCAGATCAATCGTGCGCAATCCGGCAAAGGTTCCTTTGCCAATCGCCTTGCCTCCTGCCAGGAAAGTTGCCCGCATATTCACATTCGCGTCCGGCACCTGAACATCGGGCACGTACCCATGCTGGCCAAAGAATGCTGAAAGCGCCACCAGGCTCCCCGGAGTGGCAGCGTCAAACTGGTATGGCGGATAAGCAAAGGCCACCACATCGCCCGTCCGGGTAGGATGAGCCATGTCGGCAAAAGTCCCCGGCCCATTGTGAATAAAACGCGCCTCAGCCCGGGTATATACCCGGTCGATGACCTTCCAGCCTTCCGGTGCGCCATCGCCTGTCCAATCGTTGGGATCGCTCAGGCTGGCAAAGGCCGCCTTAATGGCGGCTACCGTAGCCGCTTCATCGGTTGCGGCTACCTGTTGCAACCCTCCACCTGCAGGATCACGCCCGGCCAGATTGAGGTAAATTTGCACCGTTCCCCCGGCCCAGCAGGCTTTGGCCTTGCCGATCGTCTCACCTGAGGCTGGCCGGCAGTTCGAGGTCTGCGGTTTCGATAACAGGCCCAGATCCACCAGCACCTTACTGGCATCCACCGCCAGGAATTGAGGCGCAAAGCCATGGTCCGATGAGACAAAAACCGTGGTCTGTTTGGGCATCAGAGAGCGCACCAGTTTCAGAGTGGCATCAGCCCCCTGATACGCACGCTTCAGGAAGCCCTCCCGCTCGTTCACCCGCCCGTCAGGCGTCCCATTGACCTGAACATCATCATAGGCAGGGTTGGGCTGGCCATCAGGCAGTGCAGGTGTGACCAGCGAAAGGAACTGATGTTGAAATTCATCGGTGGTTGGATACCCTACCAGCACCAGGTCTGGTGCGTAATTGGTGAGAATGTACTCAATCAATGGGTGATAGGCGGTTTCCCAGTACAGGCCCTGCTCCACATAGGTTTCTTCAGAGACAATGCCTGCCTCCAGAACAGCATAATCGGCGGCAGTAGAGGTAGGGAACTTCTGAGCCACGAACTCGGCAAAATCGCCGCTAAAGCCGGGGTCTCCGGGCCAGTCGGGCCAGGAGGCAATGGCGCGCGTCACCGAGGTATGGAAGAGCCTCACCCTGCTCAAATCGGCGCTTAATTCTTCCACCTTGACGAGCATGCCCGCCGTCAGACCATCCAGCGCACCGCCCACCACTTTTACCTTGATATCTCCCCATTCTCCACAGGTGAGGTCGGCCACCGCAACAGCCCCATCCTTGCCAGGGCTGAAAAGAACCCGATCATAATTCGTAACCCCATCATCGGTAGCATCGTAAATATAGGCGTTCAGGCCATATTTATCCACCCCGAAATCCAGCACACGCATGTGCATCTCCATGGCGGGGCTGTACGAAACCGGCACGTTCACCCAGCCATCGGCAGGCGCGGGCGCGGCCCCGGCAAAGGGGGCCTGCCCGGCAAAGCCAGAAGGATGATCAAATTGCAAGCCGAAGGACGCCACAAAGGCCGCATTGTCGGTATCTGAGATGTAATTGGTTGCCACCCCTCTCCCGGAGAGAAAAACGCGATAATCCAGCGTGGGGCCGCGGATGACCGCATTGCGCCCTCCTGCCCACTCAATCTGGGCCACACGCTTCCCGCCGCGTTCGGCCGCCTGGGCAATCGTTTCTGCCTGAAGCACGCCATCATCGAAGGCCGCCGTGCGACTGCTGAAAGAAGCCCCATTTTTATGAAAGGTATTGTTCGTCGAGCCGGTGACACTCGCCCACGCGCCGGTAGCAAGGCTGTACCACCCGGCCCCCGTGTTGGACGGCGCCTGCGTCAAAAGTCCGCCATCTGCCGCTGAGGCACCCTTCCTGAGCAACTCACCCATCACCGGTAATAGCTTTTGCCCGGCATACTTCGCAACCAGATCCTGACGCAGTCCATCGGCGGCAAAAAAGATCAGGGTATCTGTGGCAGGCTGATGAAGCCTGGCCACGGGCACAGCCGGCCCCGCCGCCACCGAGAGCATTGAGGCGACCACTGCCAGAATCAACACCAGCCTGACCGCGAAACGAGTTCGAGGATAGAACTTCATACAACACTCCTTCATTTTCTGATTCTCTCCGCAGGAGAGTGGATCAATACCCGGAATTGAACGATTGAGCACCTCCCTTCGTGATAGATTTCACACCCTTAAACAAAAAAACCGGCCCCTGTGGCCGGTTTCGCTACTGGCTCCCCGCAGACACCCCCTTCCGGGTGAAGCGACCGAGATCTCATCTGCGGATCACTGCCTCCACGAAATCAATATAACATAAATCAACATTAAAAACAATTAATATCCCGCTTGGCTCTATTAACGCTTTTTGAAACCACAGAAGAACACCCCCATTTTATTCTTCACCTCCGTCTGGCGATTCATCCCCCGCCTCGTGCTTTTAAAGCCAGATTTGACTCATAAAATGCCCTTGACAGGGACTTAAATCATCATATAATCGATCTCGATGAAACTGGTAAATTTTGGTGTATTGAGAAGCATTGCGTGCATGTGTCCGTGGCGGGGCCCGGTGACCCTGCCTCGTTAAGCCATCGCACGTAAAGCAAGCAGTTTACCAGCAGGACGAAGGCAGCGGAACACGGCCCCGCAACATCTTTTGCGAGCGGCCTCAAAGGCTCCGCTGTTTTGTTTTCCTGCTGGTTTTCTTTTTAATCGGTTCAACTATTTACAAAGGAGATTTTCAACCATGCGTATCGCCAACGATGCCACCGAATTAATCGGCAACACCCCCCTGGTGCGCCTGAACCGCATCGCCCGCGAAGCCGGAGCGCGCGCTACCGTTGTCGCCAAACTGGAATATTACAACCCGGCCCATTCCGTCAAAGACCGCATTGGCGTTTCGATGATTAACGCCGCCGAAAAAGCCGGGCTGATCGGCCCGGATACCATCATTGTAGAGCCAACCAGTGGTAACACCGGTATCGCCCTGGCCTTTGTCTGCGCGGCTCGCGGTTACAAATGCGTCCTGGTGATGCCCGAAACCATGAGCAAAGAACGCCGCATGTTGCTTCGTGCCTACGGTGCCGAACTGATCCTCACCCCCGGCAGCGGCGGCATGGCGGCGGCCATTGCCAAAGCCGAAGAGCTGGTCGCCAGCGACCCCAAACGCTACTTCATGCCCCAGCAATTCAAAAACCCTGCCAACCCCGAAATTCACCGGAAGACTACCGCCGAAGAAATCTGGCGCGATACCGATGGCCAGGTAGATATCGTGGTTGCCGGGATCGGCACCGGCGGAACGATCACCGGCGTCGGTGAGGTGCTGAAGAGCCGTAAACCCTCCGTCAGGATGGTGGCCGTTGAACCCGACGCCTCACCCGTGCTCTCAGGCGGGCAGAAAGGCCCCCACCCCATCCAGGGTATCGGCGCGGGCTTCATCCCCGATGTGCTTAACACCCAGATTTATGATGAGATCGTGCGTGTCAAAGCTGAAGACGCCTTCTCGACCGCTCGCAGGATGGCCACGATGGAGGGGCTGCTGGTGGGAATCTCCTCAGGTGCCGCCACCTGGGCGGCTCTCCAGGTTGCCTCTCGCCCCGAAAATGAAGGGAAGCTCATCATCGTGATCATTCCCTCCTTCGGCGAACGTTACCTCTCCACCCAGCTCTTCGCCGATCTGGCCGATTGACCGCGCCGGTTACGGAGAACGACAACCTCAGGGAAAGGGAATGAAGATGAAATTCTTTTCTCTCATGAAAGAAGATATCCGCTCGGTCTTCGAGCGCGACCCCGCCGCGCGCAGCACCCTGGAAATCCTGCTCAGTTATCCGGGCCTTCACGCCGTCTGGGGGCACCGCATTGCCCACGGGCTGTGGAATCATGGCTTTAAATTGCTGGCGCGCTGGCTCTCTCATCTCATGCGCTTTTTAACCGGCATCGAGATTCACCCCGGCGCAAAAATCGGACGGCGCTTCTTCATTGACCACGGCATGGGCGTGGTGATCGGCGAAACCGCAGAGATCGGCGACGACGTCACCCTTTATCATGGCGTGACTCTGGGAGGCACCAGCCTGCAAAAAGGGAAGCGCCACCCCACTCTGGAAGACAACGTGGTGGTCGGAGCAGGGGCGAAAATCCTGGGGGCCATCACCGTGGGGGCTGGCAGCCGCATCGGTGCTAATGCGGTGGTGGTCAAACCCGTCCCGCCCAATTCTGTGGTGGTTGGAGTTCCCGGTCAGGTGGTGGTGCGCAGTCAACCTCGCCCGGCCAGCCCTGACCTCAACCACAATGTCATGCCCGATGCCATCGGCAACACGGTAGCCGCCCTGGTCGAGCGTGTGGAACAGCTGGAAACCCTGCTGAATGACCTGGTGCGCACCCCCATGCCCGCCGGATCCAGTGACCGCCTGGCCAGGCTCGAATCTGACCTGCGCATCCACATCCTCCAGCACCCGCACCTGCCCGGCAACGGCGGGCAAAAGAAGCCCCCACCCGAAGCGCATACCGATTCAACCCACGGCCACCTGCCGCATCAGATTCGTGAGGGGGTGTGGAGCGGCGAGGACTTCTCTATTTGACGCCAAAAACTTAAGGGCTGCCCGGCCGGGCAGCCCTTATCTTCTCTGCACACACCACACCCGGGCGCACTGGCTAGATGTGAATGGCGTGTCCCTCGGCCATTTCGGCGGCTTCCATGATCACCTCGCTCAGCGTCGGGTGGGCATGGATGTTGCGGGCGATCTCCGCAGTGGTCAATTCCATGCGCTGTGCCAGGGTCAGTTCTGGAAGCAATTCGGTTACCTCCGGGCCAATCATGTGCGCGCCGAGGATCTCGCCGTATCGGGCATCGGCGATAATCTTGACAAACCCCGCGTAATCTCCCAGGCCCAGCGCCTTACCGTTGGGCTGGAACGGGAACCGCCCCACCTTGATTTCATACCCGGCCTCCCTGGCCTGGGCTTCGGTATACCCGAAGGAAGCAATCTGCGGCTGGCAGTAGGTAGCGCGCGGCACCATGCGGTAATCAATGGTGGTGGTTTCAACCCCGGCGATGTTTTCGGCACAGATCACCCCCATCGCCGAGGCCACATGCGCCAGCAAGGTTTTGCCGGTCACATCGCCAATCGCCCAGATGCCCGGCACGTTCGTCGCCATACGCTCGTCCACCTGAACGAACCCCCGGCCATCCACCTGAACACCCACCTCTTCCAGACCCAGGTCTTTCGAATTGGGTTTGAACCCGATGGCCATGAGCGCCTGCTCAGCTTCAAGCACCTGCTCGCCCCCCTCTCCAGAAACGCGCACGCGCACACCATTCTCGGTGGTTTCCACCGCCATCACCCGGTGCCCCGCCAGCACCTGAATTTTCCGATCGCGGAAGGCTTTGCTCAATTCGGCGCTGATCTCTTCATCTTCCAGCGGCACAATGCGTGGGAGCATTTCGACAATGGTCACCGCCGATCCATACGCGCTCCAGATGGTGGCAAACTCAACCCCGATCGCCCCACCGCCAATGATGATGGCCGAGCGGGGGCACTTCTCCTGCAGGATGGCCTCGCGGTAGGTGAGCACCTTCTCTCCATCTACCGCCACACCGGGGATCGCCGCCGCCGAAGCCCCCGTGGCAAGGATGATGTTTTTCGCTTCAATGGTCGAAACCTTCCCCTCTCCATCGGTCACCTGAACGGTATTTGCCGTCATCAGGCGCGCAGTGCCCATAACCACGTCTATTTTGTTCTTCTTCATCAAAAAACCCACCCCGCGTGTGAGGCGGTCCGAAACCTGCCGGCTGCGCTTCACCGCCTTTGCATAATCCAGGGTAAGGTTCTCAAAAGAAAAGCCAAAATCCTTGCCGCGTTCGCGCAGAAGGTGCGCCACTTCGGCGTTGCGCAGCAACGCCTTGGAAGGGATGCACCCTACATTCAGGCAAACCCCTCCCAGCCACTGTTTATCAATAATTGCGGTCTTCAGACCCAGTTGAGCCGACCGGATGGCTGCAACATACCCTCCTGGCCCGGCCCCGATGACAACAACATCGTATGTGCTCATGGTGTCCTTCCTTTGACAGGCAATATAACTTTAGAGCAGCCGGAAAATCACCAGCTCTCCAGCGCTTCCACCACCTTCGCCAGAAAACCATCCGCGGTAAATCCATCTACCACCCGATGGTCGAAGGTGAGCGAGAGGTAAACCATCGGACGGACTGCGATCATGTCCTCGATCACCACCACCCGCTTCTTGATTGCGCCAACCCCTAGGATACCACACTGCGGCTGATTAATCACCGGTGTTGCAAAAAGACTGCCACTGGTGCCATGGTTGGTAAGTGTAAACGTGCCGCCGTGTACTTCATCAGGCTGAAGCCGCCGCAGACGGGTACGCTCGGCCAGGTCGTTAATGGTGCGCGCCAGCCCCAGCAGTGACAGACCATCAGCATTCTTGATCACCGGCACGATCAACCCCTGATCGCCCAGCGAAACCGCCATCCCGATATTAATCTGAGAATGAACCAGAATGCCCTCCTCCGTCCACGAAGAATTGACCACAGGGTAGGCTTTAAGCGCGGTGACGATCGCCGAAACAAAGTAAGCCGTAAAGGTCAGGCGCACTCCATCGCGGGCAAAGAGCTCCCGGTGCGCCGCGCGATGCGCCGTGGCACGCGTCATATCGGCCTCCATCATCGTCGTCACATGCGGAGCGTTACGCATACTGGCGGCCAGGTTTTCAGCGATAGCCTTACGCAACGGGTCAAGACGGATCAGCCGCCCCCTGGCGGGTTGCGGAGAGCTTTCCGCCGCTGTAACCGGCAACTCCACCGGCCGGAAGAGATCCCCATCAGCGGGGGTTTCCCAGGGAGCGGTCGGAGTTGCCGGGGCGGCCCGGTTCCGCTCCTCGATGTAAGACAACACATCTTTCTTGGTAATGCGCCCGCCTTCCCCTGTCCCCCGAACTTCGCGCAAATCCACCTGATGTTCACGCGCCAGGCGCGCCACCACCGGAGAAATAAAACCCAGTTTCCGCTTTTCCTTCGAGGTTGTGCCCTCCCGCGCGGGAGACAGAGCGGGTTTTTCTTCTCCAATGGCTTCACCCGGCTGACCAATCCAGGCCAGCACTGTGCCCGCCCGCACAGTCTCCCCCTCTGGCACCAGAATGCGCAGCAGAGTCCCCGCCGCCGGGCTTGGAATTTCAGTATCCACCTTATCGGTATTCACCGCCAGTAACGGCTCAAAACGCTCCACCGCTGAGCCTTCAGCTTTGAGCCACTGCATCACTGTCCCCTCGACCACCGATTCACCAAGTTGAGGCATGATCACCTGAACAGGCATACGCAACTCCACAGTTAAAATCTTTCACACCATCAATAAGCGGCCAGAGAGCGAATCTCGCGTAAAATTCGCTCCGGATTAAGCATGAACCACTCCTGCATGGAAGGGCTGAAAGGCACTGCGGGAACATCCGGCCCGCACAGCCGTCGCACAGGGGCATCCAGATCGGTAAAAGCCTCGCTGGCGATAATCGCGGCAATTTCTGCCCCGTAGCCACCGGTAAGGGTGTCTTCGTGAACGATCAGGGCCTTGCCGGTCTTCCTGACCGAGGCCAGAATCGTCTCGCGATCCACCGGTAAAAGCGTGCGCAGGTCAACCACTTCCACCGAAATTCCCTCAGCGGCGGCCTGCACTGCGGCCTCCAGGGCATAATGGTGCATCATCCCGTAAGCAAACAGGCTCAGGTCGTGCCCTTCACGGCTGACCTGCGCCGGGCCGATGGGCACAGTGTAATCACCGGGGGGCACCTCACCCCGGATGAGCCGGTAACCTTTCTTCGGCTCGAAAAAAAGCACCGGGTTGGGGTCGCGCACCGCCGATTTAAGCAGCCCTTTAGCGTCATAAGGATTGGATGGAATGACCACTTTCAACCCCGGAACGTGGGTAAAAAAAGCCTCCACACTCTGCGAATGATACAACCCTCCCCCTACTCCGCCTCCGTAAGGCGCTCTGATCACCATGGGAACCGTCCATTCGCCGTTGGTACGGTAGCACATGCGCGCAACTTCACTGATCAGCTGGTTGAATGCCGGGTAGATAAAGTCGGCGAACTGGATTTCGCACACGGGGCGTAACCCGTAGAGGGCGGCCCCCACCCCTACACCGACAATAGAAGCCTCAGCCAGGGGAGAATCGAACACCCGCAACGCCCCATATTTTTCATACAGCCCCTGAGTGGCCCGGAACACCCCCCCGCGCTTGCCCACATCTTCTCCAATCACCAGCACGCGGTCGTCACGCGCCAGTTCCTCATCCAGCGCCTGCCGGATCGCTTCGATGAGGGTGATTTCAGGCATGACGCACCTCCTCAGCATACACCGGGAAGGCTCCTTCTTCGCCAGGCGGGTAGGGCGTAGCCTCAGCCTGAGCCGCGGCCTCATCAATGATCTGCCGGGCGCGTTCTTCCATGGCATCCACGGCCTGCGGGGTAAGCACCCCCTCTCGTTCCAGCGTGTTCCGCGTTCGGAGCAGTCCGTCATCCTTCTTGTGAGCTTCCACTTCCTCACGCGAGCGATAAGTGCGGTCGTCATCATCTGAAGAGTGCGGGGTGATCCGGTACACACACGTTTCAATCAGAACAGGCCCATGCCCGGCACGGGCGTCTTCCACGGCCTTTTGAAAAGCCGTCAGGCAGGCAAAGGCATCCATGCCATCCACACTGACCCCGGGCAAACCCAGGCCGCGCGCCTTCTCAGCCACACTGTTCACCGCCATTTGCAGGGATACCGGCTCAGAAATGGCATACTGGTTGTTTTGCACATTAAAAACGACTGGCAGGCGGTGAATGGCCGCCCAGTTTACCGCCTCATACCATTCACCCTGCGATGTTCCCCCTTCGCCCACCGTGGTCAGCACCACTTTATCTTCTTTCCGCATCTTGATTCCCATCGCAATCCCTACGGCATGCAGTGTTTGCGTGGAAACCGGCGATGACAAACTGACCACATTCATGGAACGCATACTCCAGTGATTGGGCATCTGCCGTGCGCCGGAGCCTGGCTCTCCGCGCCGGCCCATCAACCCGAGGAAGAAATCCAGAGGGGTGTATCCCAGCGCCAGCATCAACGCCAGATCACGGTAATAAGGCACCACCCAGTCGTATCCGCGCCGAATGGCAAAAGCCGCCCCAACCTGGGCGGCTTCATGCCCGATACCGGAGACGTGAAAGGTGATCTTTCCCTGCCGATGAAGCATCCAGGCACGCTCATCCAGGCGGCGTGCAAGCAACATCGTCCAGAACATCTCCCGCTTGATCTCGGCAGTAACCTCCATGGCAACCTCCCGAATGGTTTTCGAGCTACCCTATCCAGAGCGGTAAGCTCCGATTAAGCAACACCGGAAGCTGCCCATGGGTGCACTTTTTATTCGTATTTGACGACCTTCACCCCCTCAATTTCACTGATCTTTGCCGAAAGCTGTTCCAGCGCCTCACTGCCGTGCACTTTGACCACTGCATCTATCCGCACCCGCTGCCGGCTGACGTTGCGCCGCAAACGGAAGTGATCTACCTCCAGTGAGTTCTGCCGGATCAAATCGCGCACCTGCTGTACCACCCCCGCGCGGTCGATTGCATAGACCGAAAACTGAGCCGAGATGTTCGGAATGATCATTCGGTTTTCCACACGTGTGAGCACGATGAGCACCACCAGCAAAAGGGCCGTCACCCCGGCGGCCGCCAGAAGATAACCCGCCCCCACCGCCAGCCCCACCACGGCCATCGTCCATAAAGAAGCCGCCGTGGTCAGCCCTTTGACGGTCGGGCCGAAACGCAAAATCGCCCCAGCCCCCAGGAAGCCGATCCCCGAAAGCACCTGAGCCGCCAGGCGGGCAGGGTCTCCATTGGGCACCAGTCCCCGAAATTGCATCGCCAGGTTAATGGAAAGCACCATCGCCAGGGTGGAGCCGCACACCAGCACAATATGCGTGCGTAACCCCGCCGGTTGACTCTGCCGTTCACGCTCGAGTCCCACCAGCATCCCCAGCCCGGCGGCAATGAGAATGCGAAGGAGGATCTCACCATCCGTAATCATGCTGCACCTCCAGAGCTCTTGTAAATGAAAGATCAAGATAATGACCGCGCCCTCAAAAAACACCCATCCCAAAATAGACAATGGATGTATGATAAATATACCTTACCCTGCAATCCTGCGCGGGGTTCTTAGGGTAGAGGGATATCCTGGCCTTTTTCTGGAGGAATGAATGGAAAAGCGTTACCGTGCGTTGCGTATCATCGGCTCAGCGTACAAGATCCTTGGAGCCATCGTTCTGGTGATCACCATCGTGGGTGCATTGGGCATCTGCCTGGCCGGCATTGTGGGCGGCACCGCCCTGCGCGATTTTTCCCGCGAGTTTGGCCCCGGCATGCGTAGCATGGGGGTTCTCGGCGGTGCCATCGGGGGCATCCTTTCTGCCCTGATCACCCTGGTCTTCGGCGGGGTCGGCGGCCTGACGGTCTACGCCACCGGTGAAGCGATTTACCTGCTGATTGATATTGAGGAAAATACCCGCGCCACCCGGCTGGCCCACCAGCAGCCACCTTACCAGCCCGCAGTGCCTCCCGCGACTCCACCGGAGGTCAAAAACCCAGTTCCTTGAGGATTTCGGCTTCCGATTTTTTACCCGGGGCGCGCTGACCGAACAATTCTACCCAGAATTGCTCATCGTAACGGCGCGAACGCACCGGGATAGGCATGGGCACACCCCACCCCAGCAGAAGCACCTCTTCTTTGGGTTGCAGGCGTGCCAGCATACCCCGCAGGGCATCTTTTCCGGCCAGGCCGGAGAGAACCGCCTGAATATCCAGATCGTCACCCAGCCAGCCCGAAATCCGCGTGCCGAGCTGTGACATGACCTCATCGTAAATCTGCGATGGCCGCTGATCGATGATCAACAGGGTGACGTAATATTTGCGCATCTCACGGGCAATGGTGCTGAAGGCCGTCTGCGCCGCCACTTCACGGTTGAGAAGTTTGTGCGCTTCTTCAACCACGATCACAAGAGGGCGGGGCTTCAGCTCGGGTTTTCCCTCGCGCAGGTAGTCACCGGTCTTCTTCTCCCAGGCAGCACGAATACGCCGGGTGAGGATATTGGCCACCAGCAGATAGTCCAGATCGGTTTCGAACCGCCCAAAAGAAAGCACCACGTGCTGGCCGGCTTCCAGGGCTTTGATAATTTCACCCACGGTGTCGGCGGCAGGGCGCTCAACGATATACTCCCGTTCGAACACCCGCCCCAGCTTGCCATACAGGCCCTCAGCCGCGGCGGGGTGCACCCCTGCCCGCTGAGCCCAGGCGGCCACACTGTCGGACGCATCCACAAGTTTGCCCTCCTCGTTCTCCACCTTGGCGCCGTAACGCATCTTTTTAAACTCATGGAACCAGCGGGGGCCAAACTCTCGTTCCAGGGCCGCCAGAGTGGCGGGGGTGGTTTCTTTAAGGTTAAGTTCGCGGGTGAGCATTTCAATATCGGCGGGGTCAATGTCGTTCTCGGCAATTTCCAGGTTGAAATCTGGCTGTACCCCGCGAAAATCACTCGTCCGCCCCAGCCCCACCAGCCGCACCCGCGAACGGAATTTCGACTTAAGCCCCGGCAGAGTCACATTCCGATCCGAGTCGTGCACATCGGGGCCATACTCGTTGTGCATATCAAAAATCAACGCTCCGGCCACGTTATGGTAGATCAGCCCTGCCAGTACAATCCGGGTAAGGAAAGACTTTCCCGTGCCGGTAGCGCCAAAAATACCCGCCGAGCGCTGCACCAGCTTGTCCAGATCAATACACACGGGGTGCCCCTGTTCACGGGTGTAGCCGATGACGTAATTTCCCTTTTCCCTGGGGTCACCAAAAATTTGCGCCACATCGCCCAGATCTGCCAGGCGCACACGGGCATGGTGCGCAGGGATGGTTTTGATGGGCACCGGATGTTCAAAGAGAGGCTCCCCCACCTGCGGACTGTGCACCATCAGTGCCGGGAGCACCTCCAGGTTGGTATACAGGGTTTGCCCGTGCAGGAGCGCGGCCATACCGGCGGGCAGGCGTTCTTCGCTTTGCTCGTCGGCAAAACGCGGGTCGGTGGCACCCAGCTGTAAATCGGTCACCAGGCCGTAAAAGAGCCAGTCACCGCTCTCGGTAACGACAAACGCGCCTTCCTGAACCGTATGCGCTGGCACCGTGAGACGCACCCGCAGGTTTTCCTTGAGCCCGCCGCCGACGATATACCCGATCACCTGCCCATTTTGGAGATTACCACTCAATTGGACTCGTTCCATGCTTCCCTCTCATTCCTCCATGACTTCAGAAAGCGCTCCCAGCACGCTCATCAGCGTGGGGTAATCGTCCCGTAACAGGGTGATCAGTTCCTGCACGGCCTGATTGCGCCACTCGGGACGCCCCGCGGCAGATTGTGCCCGCTGGGCCTGGTTTACATGGGCGGCCAGCAGTTCGCCCACGGGGACTTCTCCGGCCATGGCAAGAATATGCCTGAAGTACCCAAAACGCCCCACTGCGGTAAACGCGGCCACCTCCGCCTCGGTGCACGGGTATATTGCATCCAGACTGAGCGGTGGACGCGGCGGAAGGAGATGCCAGATGCGCCTGTTCTCCTGATACCCCACATGCAACACCGAAAACTCCACCGGCACATTCCGGTTCAGGCGGTTATCGGCCAGCACTTCCGGAGATACCTGTTCAGCAGTCACCAGTTGCCTCACCAGGCCGTCATCATCGATATGGATGTCATAGACCATCCCGAAAATCTGATATTCCTCCCCCGTGAAGGGAATACGCACCAGGCTCCCAAAAGCCGGTGCCCCTGCCTGAGAGACCCGGCAACCCACCACACAGAACCGGGTGCTGGCGCGCAGTAATCGACCCATCTCGTATGCGTTCATGCGTTGATCCGTGTCCTTCCCTGCAATTCTTTGGCCCACTGCTTGTTCGATGGATTCTCCGGCTCCACTCCCTGACGTCGGAGTTCGGCCTGGATCATGCGTTCGATCTCCTCAATTTCATCCGGGTGCACCACGGCCACCTCATGCGCCCGATGCAAAAGATACGGGTAGGGGCGCGCCCCCAGTTGAGCCGATTGCTCCACCAGCACCTCCTGAAGCAGGTTGAGCAGCACGGGTTCCTCCGCCACCCAGCGGGGAACTTCAACCCGGGCAATTTGCGCATGTCCCGCGCGCCCCACATTGAGATAAAAACAGTAGAGCGCCAGCTTATCGGTGAAAGGGTTGGGTTCTGGCAGGCGCATGGCCAGCACTGCCGAACGCTCCCCCGGCCCCAGCAGGCGAGCGAATAAATCGCGGTCGCGCACCGGCCAGAGCGGGCGTTCACGCCCGGCTTCACCCAGCTTATTTTCGCGCGCCAGCAACGCCAGCTCTAACAACCCCACCAGATAATCACTGCGCGGTTTATCCACATAACCGGCGGCGGCCGTTCGTGGCGCGGCCAGTTCCCGCAACACCCCCAGGTATTCCTTTAGTTTTTCTTCGAAAAACTTGCTTTCCTGCCCCTGCCCGAACAACTGCAGGGGGCCATCGGTCAGGGTAACCACCAGCTGTCCTGCCTGGCTGTGGGGATGCGCCAGCTCCATTAAGAGCCTTCGCTCTTCCAGGTCGCGCCAGATCGCCACATCCGCATCCGACATCGGTCGCCGGTCAATGGTGCAATCCTCGCCAAAACGCAGGCTGGTATGGATTTGCTCCCGCGGTGGCTCGCCTGGTCGAAAGCAAACCGCCCCCACATTGATGGCAATAAACTCCACTGCGCCATGCCGCCCCGGGTTGATCTGAGACCCATCCGCGGCCAGCAGGACACGTGGTTGCCCCGATACCGTCAGCGGGGCCGCCGTGTCCAACGGCTCAGCACCGGCCAGTGCACACCGCAGGCCAGGGTTGAAGCGCCCCCCGCGTTCGGCCAGAGTGTTCAGGTACTCACCCTCTCCGGCCAGCTCATGGAGCAATTGCCAGGCCTGCTCACGGAGTGCCTCTAACCACGCCTGGCGCAACCGCGCCTTTTGCCCCATGTTCCGAATCTGTTCCAACGCCTGCTGATAATGGATGGGCATATCTCACCTAGAACATTTGTTTCTTCCATTATACTGTAATTCTATTCTGTTATTCGTTCAAAATAATCGTCTCAATGGGAACTTTTAGCCATTGGGTGCGTCTTACCTGCAGAATAACCTACTACCACAGGAGACCTGTTATGAAACACAACCGTTTATCCGTACTTCTCTTCCTCGGACTGATCCTGGTTCTGGCCCTCTCGGCCTGCCAGGCGGCGCCTATCACAACCTCCAGGGATTCCAGCATTCCTTACCCCCGGCAACTCAATGTTTCTGGCAACGGGAAGGTCTACCTCGCCCCTGATGTGGCGTATGTGAATGTCGGTGTACACAGCCAGGCCGAGAACGTGACCGACGCTCTGAATCAGAACAACGCCAAAGCCCAGGCCATCGCCAATACCCTGAAAGAACTGGGCATCGACGAAAAAGACATTCAGACCTCTGCCTTCAATATCTTCCCTCAACAGCAATTCGATAACGAAGGCAAGCTCACCGGCACGATCTACATGGTCGATAACGTGGTCAATGTGACCGTGCGTGACCTGAGCATCCTGGGCAAGTTACTCGACGCCGCCGTCCGTTCAGGCGCCAACACCATCAACAGCATCAACTTTGATGTGCTCGATAAAACCGCCGCCATTACCGAAGCGCGCAAGCTGGCCGTAGAAGACGCCCAGCGGCAGGCGCAGGAACTGGCCGCTGCCGCCGGGGTGCAACTGGGCGATCTGATCTCGATGAATAGCTATGCCAGCTCTGGCCCGGCTGTCATGTACGACATGAAAGGCGGGGTTGGGGCCAGCGGGCAGGTGCCCGTCAGCGCCGGGCAGTTACAGATCAGCGTGGATGTCAACCTCAGCTACGAGATTAAGTAACCACTCCCTTCTCGGCTCACCCACTCCCCCGGGCATATCGGCCCGGGGGGTTTTTTTACGTCCCTTCGAAGAGCATCTCCAGGGTGGTGAAGTCTGTCCGCGAAGTCAGGTCAATGCTGATCGGTGTGACCGAAATCACCCGGTCAAACACCAGCGCATAAATATCCGAATCGGGCTCCAGCGAGGTTTCATCCACCTGCACCCTGGCCGAGACGAACCCTCGTTCCTGCCAGCCTCCCTCACGGATCAGGTAGGGCATGTAATACCGCTGGCGTGACTGCCTTGTCACCCGCCAGGGAGTCTGCGGGGTAGCATCTGCGGGAATATCCACCTTAAGCAGATCCACATCGGCAGGCAGGGAGCGTGAGAGCATCGCGCGGGCAAAACGCGCGGTAAAATCCGCCGCTACACTGAAGTCCAGGTCGTGATAGGCGTACCAGTCTTCGCTGAAGATCTGCAAAGAAACCGCCAGCGCCGGCACACCCAGCGCAGCAGCCTCCATTGCCGCCCCCACCGTCCCCGAAATTGTCACGCCACTGCCCACATTCTCACCGTAATTAATCCCCGACACCACCAGGTCAGGCCGGCGCGGCAGAATCTCCAGAAGAGCGTGTAATACTGCCTGAGCAGGGGTGCCGCCCACCGCGTAGGCCTCCACGTCCTCCAGCGAGTCGAGCGTCACCCGTTCGATCTTCCCGTCTGTCGTCACCGGCAGGCTGCGCCCGGCACTGGTTTGCTGTTCGCGGGGAGCAGCCACCACCAACCGGCCCAGTTCCCGCAGAGAACGGGCGGCGGCGGCAATTCCCGGAGATTGAATGCCATCATCATTGGTAAGAAGGATCAACTTTTCCTGTTCCGTCATCGTTTCTAAAACCTCATTCATCGCAGGCCAGCCCGTTATGATCGGGGTCAAGCCCGGTATTCCGGTAATCTCCACAGGCGTTGTAACAGGCCTGTGCCGCCGATTGACTGGAAAAATCAGCACAGGTATAGCGCACGGTGCAATCGCACCCCGACTCAGAGAGGGTGCCCCCCGGAAGCATCGGGGTGCCCTCGGCCAGCCCCCAGTAGCCAAGCTTCTCCTGCCGTGCCAGGGCCTCTGCGGCTAACAACACCGCCTGGCAGGTCTGCGCTGGCGGAGAAAACCCCGGCAGGGCCAGCCCTCGCCGAATCAGCTCAAAATTGACCAGCACATCTCCCACCAGCACATAACGCAGGCGGTTCCCCCGCTCGTCCAGATCTACAAGATCAGAGACCAGTGTCACCCTTTGCCCTTCAACCAGCTGGCGGTTGAAGGCCGCGGAAGCCTGGCCATCGCCCACCGGGTCTACCCCCAGATAGCGCACAAAATACCGCCGTCCACCTTCCTTGACCTCAATGACAGACCCGCTCACCACCGCGCTCACCTGTCCCTCAGTACGCGGCGCATCAGGCGCCAGGCAACTTAACGGATTGAGAGGAGTGGGCGAAGGCGTAACCGTCGGCCAGGGACTGGGGGTGGGCGTTTCGGAAGGTGTCAGGGTTGGCCATGGCGTGACCGAAGGGGGCAGGGAGGCTGATGGCGTCGGGGAAGCCCCTTCGGTTGAAGCGCCTACCCCTGATTGTATCCAGAAGAACACCCCTCCCAGGCCGCCAAGCGCCAGCAAAAACACCAGCAGAAGCAATGCGTCTTGCGCTCCATGCACTTTTGGATGAGAAGACATAGGCGCATTATACCAAGCTGCTGCATCCGCGCGCATTCCGGTTTACAATAGAAGGCAGACCATCCGCATGTACTTCAGAAGGAGGATTCCACCATGTTTGTTGGAGAACGCATGTCTCACCCTGTGCTGACCATCACCCCGGACGTGCCGGTGCAGGATGCGCTCGCCCGGATGCGGAAAGATAAAGTGCGCCGCTATCCTGTGCTCGATAAACGCGGCAAATTGATCGGCATTGTGACCGACTCAGACCTGATGAACGCCTCACCCTCAGAAGCCACCACGCTCAGCGTCTGGGAGATCAATTATCTTCTTTCAAAAATCACCGTGGAACGGGTCATGACCCGCGAAGTGATCACCACCACCGAAGACACCACCGTCGAAGAAGCCGCCAGCCTGATGGCCGATAAAAAAATCGGCGGGTTGCCGGTGATGCGCGGAGAACGCCTGGTAGGGATGATCACCGAAACCGACATCTTCAAAATCTTCCTGGAAATGCTCGGCGCCCGCTCTGCAGGTGTGCGCATCACGGTAGAAGTGCCCGACACTCCCGGCAAGCTCTATGAACTGGCGGGCGCCATTTACCGGCTGGGCGGCAATATTCACGGCATGGGAGCCATCCAGGGAGAGAGCAGCCAGACGCGCACCCTCACCTTCAAAGTGGCCGACGTGCCCCTGGATGAACTCAAACAGGCCTTCGAGCCCCTTGTAGAAAAAATCATCGATATTCGCCAGGAAACAGGCACCGTCTGAATCACACCGGAGTAAAAAAGGCGGGCAGGGGTTTCCCTGCCCGCCTTAGGTTCAGCGCCGTTCAGCCCTCGTATCAGGGCAGAGGGCCAATGACATCAAAGGTGCGCCGAATTTCATCCAGAGCGGCCAGATCGGCATCGCTCATGATATTCACCATAAGGGTGACCAGGAAGGCCGTCTTATTTTGCTGGGGGCGAGCCGAAAGCAACACTACCGTATTGGTAGTCCCCGCGCACTTTTCAAAGACATCATACGCACCCTCAAAAGCACTGTCTTTGTAATCATAGCGACCGGCATAGTCACAATCGGCCCTGAGGCCGTCACGATACAGGTCAAGAATCTGAATATACCCCCCCAGTTTGGCCAGGTCATCCGAAACAGCAAAGAAGACACCCGGTTCATCCCAGGCGTTATTGAAGTTGTACAGACTTGCCGCCGCGGTAATGCTGGCGCCGATAATTTCACCATCCAGCACCCACGCACTGCCATCCACCTCACTCCACGTCGCCGGAATGTTCACCTGGATCGAATTGTAATCATCCTGCACGGTAACAAACCCGCTGTAGTTCTCTGTAGTACTCTCCGTCTGGCCGCCCAGTTCACCGGCGAAGGAAAAACTTGTCTCCAGGGGCTTGCCGTTCAGCTGGCCCGCCAGATACTCACTGGAGGCAAAACGCAGCACCTCGATGGAAATGGTGTCGGTTTCATTGCGGGTACGTAGAATGCCACAGTAATCTTTCATCGAGCCATCCGTGGCCAGGATCAACCCTTCCATGGTGGTGATAATGTCGCCGCCTTTGACCCCCGCCTTATCCGCCGGAGAACCCGATTTCACCGAAGACACCCAGATTCCGGAGAGGGAACCATCTTCCGAGGTCACCGCCTGGCCGTTAACCCCGATGGATTCAAAATCGCCTTCTTTGAGCTTCTCGACGACCGACATGGCTTCCTGAGCGCGGATGGCAAAGTTCTGGTCGTATCGATCGTTGCCAGCATAATTGATTCCCACCACCTTCCCGGTGGCATCGACCAGCGGGCCGCCTGAATTTCCTCCGCGAATGCGCGCGTCATGCTCGATCACTGCCGGAACCGAAGCCCAGTAGCTCTCGCCATTGGCCCTGGCTTTGGAGACAATCCCCTTGGTGAGGGTGTATTCCGGGTCGCCCAGGGGGAATCCCGCCGCATAAACCTCAAGGCCGGGCTCCACCGAGCCGGTATATATCTCCAGATAAGGATACCCCTCACCCTCAATGTCGATCAACGCCAGATCCCAGCATTCCGAAACGCCAAGCACCTTTGCCGAACGCGGCTCACGCTCACCGCCTACCCAGACCTTTAACAGCGCGGCGCCTGTGACCACATGGTTATTGGTCACCGCCAGCCCCGAGGGGTCGATGATAAAGCCCGTTCCCCGCCCGGCGGCATTGTAAACGGTGCCCACCTGAGGGTCTACAAAAGTTCCCTGAGCTTCGATCTGAACCGTGGCCTTTTTAACCTGCTCAAGGCTCGAAACCACATTAGAAACCGTAGCTGTGGGCTCCGGGGTGCTGGTCGCAACCGGGGCCGGGGTCTCCGTAGGCTGAGAACCTCCGCCCCCTGTAAACGCACAGGCCATGCTCACCATCGCCAGAATCAGCAGTCCAACTATCCATGGATGGCGTTTCATAAATCAAGCTCTCCTTTTTATAAAATAATAAGAGGAAAATCACCCGCTGATCTGACTGTGAGGGACGGCTTTCGGCAGAGAAACCCGACCTTTTCAGCATATCAGCCTGACCCTTTTAATGATTTTATCATAATGGAGATTGCTAAACTCCATAATTACCTTGCTTTTGCCTTACAATCGCCGGTAAAAAAGCGCCCTTCAGGAAGGATACTCCCCCTCTTACTTGCCTGAAAAAGTCAACTCGCTTTTCTTGGGCACTTTTTTATCTTCGTCTTCTTCGCGCTTCTTTTTCTTCTCATAATACCCGTAAGGCAGGTAATAACGATACCCGCCATAATACCCGATGCGCTTTAATGGAATGCGGTTCAGCACCACACCGATGATCTTTCCACCCGCCATGGCAATCCGCTCTTTCATCACCCGCGCCATTTCCCGGCTGGTATAGCCAGGACGGATAACAGTAATCACGCCATCCACTTTGGCGGCAAAGATCATCGCATCTGAGACCAGGAAGGGCGAGCTATCGATCAAAATAATATCCGCCAGGGGTTTTAATTCACACAGAAGATTTTCCACCTTCTCGGCCGTGAGCAGCAGATCGGGGAGCACGGCTTCATCGCCTACGGTGATCAGCCGCAGACCGCCGCCGTCCCAGGTGCGAAGCGCCTTCTCCACACTGAGCTTGCCTTGCAGAACATCGGTCAACCCACGACGGTCTGAAATGTCAAAGAACTCATGCAACGAAGGCTTCCGCAAATCGCCATCCACCAGAATGACCCTTTTCCCGCCCTGTGAGAAGCTCACCGCGAGGTTGGCCGCCACCGAGGTTTTCCCGTCTCCGGTATCAGGACTGGTGATCAGCAACGCCAGGGGGCCGTTATCCAGGTTTTGCAGTTCAATGTTCGCGCGCAGGGTTCGGAAGGCTTCTGCCATGAGTGAACGGGGATGCCTGGCCACATAGAGGCTGGCATTGGCTTTGCGCCCCAGGTCAGAGATATACCCCACGATAGGAGCGTCTATCAACCGGGCCAGCTCTTCCGGGTTCTGAATGGCTTCATCGAGATACTCCAGCAAATAGGCACAGCCTGCTCCCAGAACCAGCCCCGCCATGCCACACAGAGCGATGATCAGATAACGATTGGGACCGGTCGGTCTGACGGGCAGCGAAGCTGGCTCAATGACCTGCAAGATATTGGTGATGTTCTCCTTACTGCTGGAAAGCAGATTAGCGTAGTTGGTGCGCAACAGGCTGAGCTTATCCTCCAGGGTACGCAACTCGGCCTTGGCCTGTTCTATCTCGTGGGCACTGGTCAGCCCTCCCAGAGAATCCTGCCTGGCAACCAGTTCTTTCTCGGTCGCCACGATCTGCTCCTGAAGCTTCTGGAGCTGCTCCTGTATGAAAGCCTCATTATTCGAATTTACTTCCTTACTGCCCGGACTGACCAGAATCAACTGGTTGGCCAGCTCAGACGCCACATGCATGGCGCGCTCCGGGCTGGTATCAATCACGTCAATCTCGATGAACTGGCCATTTCCAAACGTCTTGACCACATACTTGGGCAACCAGGTCATTCCCAGAGCTTTTTTCACTCCCTCCTGCACTGGCTCGCGATAGGCCATATCGGAATACAAACTGCTCAACTGCTGATTGAGCCAGAAATCGTTGCTCGAGGGGTTGGCTTCCAAAAGTGTCCGCCCGATCATCAGCGTGGTACGTGCCGTGTATACCGCGGGTTGATCACGCAGGATGAAATAGGCTGTGCCGGTTGCCAGCGCCGCAGCTGCCAGGAGGAGCCACCACCATTTAAAGATCGGAGCCAGGTAGGGACGAATATCCATAGGAATTACCTTTGCCGGTTGAAAATCTGGAATGTGAGAAACACCGCCACCGTTGTGAGCAGAGAAAGATCATCCTCAGTGAACTGGCTGGTATCGTTTCGCGCCAGAGTCAACACACCGGTCACCCGGTTGCGCGCAATGAGAGGAACACTGATCACCGAACGTGATCCATGCCGGCCAATTTCCCAGGCTCGCGGCAGCCAGCGCGGGTCATTCTGCGTATCAGGAACCAGCGCCGATGCCTGATTTTTGATCACCCAGCCAGCCAGGCCCTCTTTGAATACATCCACCAGTTGTTGTTTGATGCCAGGCTGTACCTTGCCCGCATATGCCAGAATGCCATCGGTAATATTGCCATTTTCATCCACCACCAGGAAACTCCCACTTGTAGCCCCGATGCTTTCCACCGTCAGTTGAAGGATACGTTGCAACAGATCATAAACTTCGGTGTAGTTGTTCATTTCCTGACTGATGGCATTCAAGAGATCGTAAGTATTGCGGATGGGCCTGCTATCCACCCTGGAAGCAGCCAAGCGGTTAGAGGCGCCAAACAGAGCCGCCAGCTGTTCAATGAACGGTTTGGATTGAGTCATCTCCCGAATGGTGGAAATGACCATGTGCTCAATCATCAGATGAATATCCTCCACCTGTTCAATACGGTTGGAAGGCACATGTACATGGAGTTTCACCATTCCGCCCAGCTTACCACCGTTGAACCCTGTTAACCCGATTGTAAAGGCATTGGCCATGTTGGCAAGCTCTACTGCTTTGAGCACATTGGGCGAGTTCCCGCTGGCCGAAATGGCAATCACCACATCGTCTTCCCGCACCAGCCCGGCCAGCTGTTGAGAAAAGATCATCTCATAGCCTTCATCATTGGCATAGGCTGTAATCGAAGCCACATTGTCGGTCAGGCCGATCACCCGAAAATGAGGCAATCCCGAAACGCGTGTGTTTTTAGCCAGGTCACACACAAAATGAGAAGCCGTGGTGGCACTCCCGCCATTGCCCATCACAAAAACCTGGTGGTCATGCAATCGCGCTCTGACGAGCACGTCTACCATCTCCTGAATAGCCGTCATGGGGATGAGGTCGAGGGTCTGATGCAAATCATTAATATATTTCCGGATGTTGTCCATATGACTCCTCCCTTAAACATCAACGTCGATAATTAAAGATGACTTTCACGCCATCCCGCTCCAGGCGGAATGGCAATTCCTGAAGATGGCCCATAGCGTGGCGCACAGCATCCTGGCGCTCTCGCGGGCAATACAACAAAAGAAAACCCCCGCCCCCTGCTCCAGTGATTTTACCACCCAGGGCGCCGGCCTTTCTGGCCGTGTCGTACAGGGCATCAATCTCACCATTGCTGATGCGGCTGGCCAGTTTCTTTTTTAATTTCCAGGCCTGGTCAAGCATACTCCCGATGGCGTCCAGATTACCATGTTCCAGTTCTTTTCTTGCCAGACAGGCCATTTCTCTCATTTCACGTAACACCTGAAGCCGGTCCTGGATGTTCGCCTTCTGCTCGGTGAGGATCGAATCGGCCTGCCGCCCCACACCGGTGTAGAACAGAAGGAAGTTTTCGTCCAGTTGCCGTTTCAGGTCTGCCGAGATAGGAATCCTCGTTCCAATCACCTGTCCATCGGGGCGGAATTCAAAGAAACGCAACCCGCCATAAGCAATCGCGTACTGATCCTGCACCCCGATGGGCTTCTGTAGACGTTCAATTTCAATCTGACAGGCCTCACGCGCCAGCTGTTCGGCAGTTACCGTCTCACCCAGGTAGGTGTACATGGCCAGCAACGCTCCAGCCGTGACGGCGCTCGAAGACCCCAGCCCCGAGCCCGCTGAAGGAATGTCTCCCATGGTGGTAATCTCCACCCCCTGGCTGATCCCTGTGAGGCGCAATGCCTCGCGGATCAACTCATGTTTGAGTTCATCCACCGTGTCCACCATTTCGGTCTGGGTATACCCCACGCGTAGCTTGGCATCGAACCGGTTCTTGATCGTCACAAAAATGTACTTATCAATCGTCGAGGTCAGCACACATCCCCCCTCCTGCCGGTAAAAATCAGGGAAGTCGGTACCGCCTCCGAAGAAACTAATGCGCAAGGGCGCCTGTACGATGATCATAAGCCTCTTTTCACAAAACTCAGTAAGCCCCTCTCCCTTTGATGACCGCCGGGATGGTGCGTAAAAGCAATTGCAGATCAAGCCAGACCGTCCAGTTGCGGATGTAATACATATCCAGCCTGACGCGCTCATCGTAACTGACGTCTGACCGCCCGCTCACCTGCCACAGGCCGGTAATGCCCGGGCGCACAGTCAGCAGGTTGATGCCATACTTTCGATACTCGTTGATCTCCGCCGGAGAGATCATCCGCGGCCCAACGATGGACATTTCGTGCCGCAGTACGTTGAATAACTGAGGAAGCTCGTCCAAGCTGAACTTCCGCAGGAATTTACCCACCCGCGTGACCCGCGGATCATCCTTGAGCTTATGCGTGCGCGCCAGTTCTTCCTTGAGCTCAGGATATTGTTCCAGAATTTCGTCCCCGTTGACGTACATGGTGCGGAACTTGAAGGCATCGAAGGTTTTACCATTGACCCCCATCACCCGTCGGCGGTGGATCACCGGGCCGGGAGAATCGAGCTTAATCAACAGGGCAATGATCCCCATCACTGGAAGCAATGGGATCATCAGCAACAGCGCGATACTGTAATCCATGAGGTTCTTAAGCACCCTGTCGACCCCGGTTAGCCTTACCTTATTCACCTTTACCAGAGGTACACTGGCAATTTCGGTCACATCCAGCCCGGTTGTAATAATTTCATACAGACCGGAAGAAAGGCGCAGGTTCACTCCGCTTCCCACTCCGTATTTCTTGAACAGGTCGAGCAGGTCTTCCCTCGAAATGGCACTGGTGGCCACCACCAGCTCTTCGATGCCAAAGCGGCGTACCAGTTCATCCAGGGCGGGCGTCCCGCCAAGGTAAGGCAGAGGATGAGCCCCCATAGACCCTTCGGCAGGGGGATGGTTATCTACATACCCCAGCACATTCAGGCCAGAATACTTCCAATCCGAAAGCTGCTCGGCCAGCAACTGCCCCTCTTCGTTCGCCCCGATGATCAGCGCCGGAGCAATGAAGAACCCTTTTTCACGAAAGATGCGGATAAGCCGCCGCACCAGGAAACGCCCACCGCTGGTGAAGAGGAACGCCAGAAGCCATGAGGCCACCAGCCAGCCGCGCGCCACCACGAAATCTGGCCCTAAAAACCCCACCACAATCACCAGCAGCATTCCCGTCAACGTGGCAGAAAAGATGCGTGCGTACTCGCGCGTGCCCGAGAGCAGATATTGCCGGTTATAAAGCCCGAAAAAGGCGTAGAGAAGCAGCCAGCCCGGGATCAAAACATAGACAAGGTGGATGTAAAACTCATAATTCGGAACGACCTCCAGCCGAAAGAGCGGGAAGCCCAGATTGAACCGGACAAAATAAGCCACTCTGAACGCCAGGCCGACCGACAGAAAATCCAGCAGAATCAGAGCCAGCACAAAAAGCTTCCACTGGTGGGCATGCACCAGCGATTGCTTGGCCTGTGAGATGCGACTCTGCACCGTTTCATACTCAAAAGGGAAAGCCCTTGTATTAGACAATCTCATCGTAGACCTCCTCCAGCCGCTCAATCACCTTCGGCCAGGGATGATTCTCTTCAACATAGCAACGGCCGGTCCGGGCAATCTGTTCGCGATAGGCCGGATCCTCGAGAAGACGGATCACCAACGCAGCGAACTCCTGCGGCGTATCGGCGATGAGCACCTCTCTACCGGCTTCCACCGCCAGGGCTGAAACCGCCCTGGATGTGGTGACCACCGGCAATCCGCAGGCCATGGCCTCCAGCACTTTATTTTGAATTCCTGCCCCATATTGAATGGGCGCAACAGCCACCGTAGCCCGATGTAAATACGGGCGAATATCAGCCACCGTACCCGTTACTTCCACTGCAGGATGGCGTGCCAGTGCCCGCACTTCGGCAGTGGGGTCTTTTCCGACGATCACCAGGCGCACTTCAGGGTGACGCTGCCAGATCAGCGGCAGGACTTCTTCAACAAAGGTTACCGCCATGGTGACATTAGCGTGGTAACTCATCTTGCCGCTGATCACCAGCGTGGCAGGGTCTCTGGGAACATCGCCGTTCTGCGGCGTGTAATACTCCAGATCCACCCCGTTGGGAATTACCCGCACATGAGACGATAGCGCCCCTCCGCGCATAAGCCCCACCAGTGCCTCGCGGTCATGCGAAGAGGTGACCAGCACCCGGTCAAACTGGCCCGTCAGCCAGCCCTCATATCGGGGGGTGCGCCCGAGTTCAAAATGAGTGAGCCAGCGGCTCAGCAGGCGCCGACTCTGGCCCGCCGCCTGCCTGAAGAGCAGGGTGATGCAATCCACGCTATCCCAGACCACCGGCAGGCGCCGGGAGGATGCCGAAGAGGCCGCTTTGATGTTCATCAGATCAAGCCCGTAACGCGCACCGCGCAGGTGCTCAACATGCACCAGATCGAACCCCCCATCTTTTTGAATTAGCTCTCGCGCCAGCTGGCTCAACGCAGGTTGCCAGCAATACATCGCCTGAAGAGGCGTGCTGGTCGGCAGTGCCAGAAGGCTGTTGGCCATGGATCGCCACCGGGGCAGCGGCAGGGCATAAACCTCGCGGCAAAACGAGCGCAGGGCTTTCACATCGTCCCTCTCCGCCAGTGAGGTGTACAGCGTCAGCAGGGTGATCTCATGACCGCGCGCCGCCAGATAACGGATGAGGTTATAGGGGCGAACCCTGATCAGGCTGGGGACGTAAGGAACGATGAATAAAATCTTCATGGTCAACTCATCTTCACTTTCACCGGGCCTTACCGCTTACGCAGGAAGGCAATCAACACCACCCCGGCCAGGAAAAGAACCGAAGGAATCACTGCTTTAACCACCACCGCCAGATAATCCTGCTCTGCATAAAGCACATTTCCCCCCGGTGCATTCTCGGTAGCACGCAGGGTTGGGTTCAACGGGAAATTAACCTCCGAAGGCGTGACCTCTGGCGAGGGCGGCGGAGGAGAAACCTCCAGTGTAGGCGTGGGAGAAACCGGAGTAAAGGTCGGAATTATCTGAGCGGGTTCACTGGCCGCAGCAGACACTCCCCGCGCATACCACACCCGATAACGCCCCTTATCCGATTCCCAGATATGGGCTTCATCCCGTACAAACCACACCACATTAATCTGATTGCCCTGACTGATCGCCACCCGCGGCCATTCGGGCACATCCTTCTCATATTCCGCAATCGTGGTTGGCGAAGACCAGGTTTGACCATCCCAGACCACATCAAGGACATCTACCGTCTTTGAATCGATGGCCTTTCGGCCTACAAAGATGAGGTGAAGGTTACCCGCGCTATCGCTGGCCATCGAATAGGTATCGAGATTGGATTTATAAACCGCCGCCGCCCCCCATACGCCGGAAATCTGTGCCGGGGCCGACCAGGTTCTTCCGGCATCCTCTGAGACGGAATACATCAGCCAGTCATACGGCAACGCCCAGAACACCACCACCAGACGCTTCTCGCGATCAATGCCCAGGGTGATATTTTTTAAATTGGGATTTTCGATGACCGAAAAGGCTGTAGCTTTTGTCCAGGTCACCCCACCATCGTAGGAAGCGGCGTACTTAACCGTGGTTGGGTCAGGAAGCTGCCCCAGGCCACCTCCCTGCCCGCCTTCCCATACCACATGGAGCTGGTCTTTGGAGTCAATGATCAAGGTGGGCTTGGCCACCCCATCCTGTTCCAGCGAGATATCCACCGCCGGAGACCAGGTTTCTCCGGCATCTGCCGACTGGCGATAATACAGATGATAACAACCCATGCAGGCCACACTGGAAGCATTCTCGGTATACACCAGGTGAATAACCCCCTTGCTGTCTATGGCCATACGAGAAAAATAAGCCACCTGCTGCCCGCTAAGCACCTGACGATCTGTCCATGCTGCTGCTGAACCGGCATTCCAGATGGGTGCGCGCGAATAATACAGGGTTTTCGTGTCCACAAAAGTAAGGTGCAGATACCCACGCGGGTCTACCAGCATGGCCGGGCGGGTGGCGGCACTGCCGCTCTCCTGTGCCACAGCCGCTACATCATTGGGCGGACTCCACACCTCGCCATTGACCGAGCTGGTATAGACCACCGCATCGAAACCGGGCACCCCGGAGGCCCAGGCCACATGAACCCTGCCGGAGCGGTCTGCGGTAATATCCGGAAACCAGGAAAACGAGCCGGCTGGCGAGAGGGGAATGGCCGTTCCCCAGCTGACAGTTTGCCCCATCGAACGGCCAGATACACTTCCCAGCAGCAACACCCCAAGCAAAAAGGCCAGACAGACCAGCCCAACCCGGAAGATTCTGAAATGCTTCATCGAATGCTTACCTTCCTGTAACACCAAAGCCATCGACCCCAATCCATAACTTCTCCCCGTTGTACAAAGGCAGAACCGCCAGTTGATCCCCACCGCTCAGTTCAACCCACGCTACCCGTTCAGGGGTGCGGTTGAAGGGTTCAAGTTCTGCATCGAAGAGAATAACCTTCTCCCCTGCGTCCGAGATTCCCACGAGCTGTCTCGTTTGATTTTCAGACAGGCCTTCATCGACTTCCCATTTCGCCCCCACATCGAAATGAAAGACCCGATACTCCGGCAGGTAAAACTCCACATGGTGCCAGTTCGTGGCCAGAATGGATGAACTTTCGGGCGGGAAACTCTGCCGGATAGCCCGAAAACGTTCCAGAAAATAGCGGTCGTTGTTCTGCAAAGTTTGCCGGGTGAGTAATCGCTGGGTGCCTGCCCCGAGCGGATATTCAGGCAATAGAGCAAAGATCGAACCGCTGATCGCCACCAGTAAAACGACTCCTGCCCAAAAAAAGGGGGGCTGGCGGCACAACCATCTGTCCAGTGCCGCCGCGCTGAGCAGCAAAAGCGCTGGAAGAAAAACAAACACCAGCCCCTGTTGCCCCATGTGAACCACCAGATAAAACAAACCGGCGGGCAAAACCCAGAGGGCCAGAAAAACAGACCTTTCACCCGGGCGGGGCAACCTCCTGGCTCGCAAGGTACGAACCAGCACGGCCAGCACCGGTATACATAATATATTCCATCCGTAGCCAGAATAGAGTATCAATTTGATTGCATTTCTCCGCACTCCTCCCCAGCCTGCTCCCATAAAAATAGAGGTCGTCTTCTGAAAGCGATCTGTAAACGCTCCTACAATCCGCAGATATTCCTGCAGCCCACCACTGAGTTGAATGAGTGGAACAAACCAGGCCAGGCACAGCACCGCCCCCAGCGCAGCCGCCACCGCCAGCCGCTTCAGACCGAGTTTCCGCACGGCAAAAAGCGCCAGCGGCCCCAGAAAAACCAGCGTCTGCTGCCGCACCCCTCCGGCGATCGCCATCCCGATCACCACCGGAAAAATCAACCCGCGCTCTCCCCGCATCACTCGCAACAACCCCAGGCTGATCCAGATGACGAACATGGCATCCAGGGTGTGTGGCAGGGCAATCTCTCCATAAAACCAGAAGAGCGGAGAAGCCGCCAGAAACAGGGCAGCCGCCCATCCCGTCCGCGAGTTATACAGCTCCTTACCCAGAAAGTACATTCCCAGCACCGCAAACACACTCGCCAGAATACTGAGGCTGACCATGGTGGTTTGGGCATCGTGAAATACCCCATCTACCAAGCGGCACAGCCACACATAGACAATGTAACCGGGCGGCTGGGGCTGTTCTCTGGCCAGGTTAAATTCCTTCATCGCGTATGCAAAATTCACCGAATCCCAGTGATAAAGCACCTCACTGCGGAAGGGCAGCCGGGTGGCAAGCACCAGCAGTACCAGCCCGGCCAGGCCCAGGCCCTGGCGAAGCCGCATCGAGGGGTTCATGGCTGCACCTCAAAGATCGTAACCAGCGGGTTCTCATAAACAATAATTAATTCTTCTCCCCCTGGCGGCACCTGCCCCACCTCCCGTTCCGCCGGGCCCCAGAAGATGTAATCCACGCTGGCCGATTCGAAGACACTCCTTTGCTCCGCGGGAGATAACTTTCCTGCGAAAAACTGCTCGACCTGCCGTGAACGGGTATAAAAATCAACCGTTTGCGCCCAGTGCGCCAGGAAAGCGTGTGCCCCGGTCAGCGCCGGCACATACTGACCGATGGTGAGAGAGCTCAAGACCACATCCTCCGCTCTTGTGTTCTGTTCAAGCCAATGCAGTGCGGCCAGCTCCTCGTTGTAAAGGTAATACGGATAGGTGTGGCGATTTAAGTCGATAAAGCGCCAGGCCCACAGATACAGGTTGGTCGGCAACACCAGAGCGATCAACCCGGCAGCCGCCCAGCGGCTGATCCTGCCCGGATCGATTTTTACACCCCGGCGGCGTTGTGCCAGCACTTTCTCAAGCCAGGGAACAACATACCGGAACAACCCGGTCGTCGCCAGGATAGAAAAAGGCACCTGCCAGCCGTTGAGCAGATGAATCTGGTAATCTACTGGCAGATAAACCAGAAGAAAACTCACCCAAAACCAGCCGCGCAGGAAAAGGTCAGGGTCGCTAAGCCCTCTCAACTTCAAGGGGTTTTCCCGCAAGACCGTATACAACGCCAGCAAGAAGCCTGCCCCTAACAGAATGGGCAGATGAAGCAGGTTGGGGGTATACACCCCGGCATTGGCAAACTGCCGGAGCACTTCTTTCCAGATCGGATCGAGTGAGGTCAGCGCCACCGAATACAACGCCGGCCAGACCGAAAGCAGCCCGATGATCAGCCCGCTGGTGATTAAATACTTCGGCAACCGCCGGTCGCGCAGGGTGAGGAGCACGGCATAGGCAAAAAGCACCCCGTAAATCGAGACCAGATCGTAGGCGTGTTGCCAGCCCAGGAACTGGGCAAAAAGCCCCGCACCTACGGCATAGCGCAGCTGACCGCGCGCCTGACCACGTAAAACCAGCTCAAAAACGAAGATATACCAGAGCGCGGCAATAAAGTGAGGGTACCCCAGCATGCCCAGAAAAGTATTGGATTCGGCCACATAGACATCGAGCGGGTAAAGCAGATCACCGCCGTTCAGGTATTTAATCACCACCCACACCCACCCCAGGCCTGAGGTGAACGTGATCAGCAGAAAGGCCGTGCGGCGGTGCAAATCCTCCTTCAGAAAGAAGCGGCACAGGCGGTAAGCCAGGATGAGGAAGACAACGGTCGATACAACCCGCAGCACCTGAAACATGGCCGCATACCCCAACCCGAAGAGCTTCCCCAGCCTGCCCATGACCCACCAGAGCAGGTTGAAGAACAACGGACGATTCACTTCGGGGGTCATTTTGTTGGCCGCAAGGTTGGCGTGGGTCAGTTCACGCATCCACGAGAAATACTGGGCGTGGTCGGGCACATCCAGCATGATTCCCATATAAGTCTTTCCGGGCGGGGTGCTCAGGAAAGCAAACAGATAGGGAATACTCGTTACCACCAGAACCAGAACAATCACCATACTCACAAAGCCGACTTCGGTACGCGCCCAGGCCAATGCCCTGCGCGCCATCCAGGGCTTCCTTTCAGAAGGGACGGCGATATTCTTTTCGATGTTCATCCTTGTTCTCGTTTATTCTGAAGATTCAGGAGCAACCTTTCGAGATTGCCACCACCAGATTCCCCCCAGCACCACCAGAAGGCCCATCCACGGTAACAGACTGGCCGCCCCCTGCCATCCAAGCACCGTGCCCACATTACGGGCAATGTTCCCTGCCTGCCAGTTGGGCCAGGCATATTCCAGCAAAGGATTGTGAAGCGTATCCGATGGAAAAGCCTGCCCCGCCAGAGTTAACCCCCAGGTTGCCGCCAGCGATCCCAGCCCCAGCACCATGACCACACCCCGAAACCATCTATGCCGCCAGCCAGCCGCCAGCCCAAACCCCAGCCCCAGCCCCAGGAAAGGAACTGCAGGCAAAATGTACCGCGGTCCGACGGCAAAACCTCCCCACCACATGATCGAAGAGGCATTGAACAGAAACATCAGCCCCACACTCGCCAGGCTCACCCACCATTCAGCCCGATACTGCCTGCTCCGCCACCAGGAGACAAAGCCTGGCAGACTGAGCAGAAGGAGTGGCGAGAAAAAGAACAGCCCGCGAAACGGACTGAAGGTGATTCCCCAGAGAGCCTCAGGGTGAGGCATCGTCAGACTCATAAAACCAGTCTGGTGCTGGGTTTCCCATAACTCAGAGTAACCATAACCGAGCCTGAAAGGCCCCCCAAAAACTGCCTGGTTATAGGCCATCAACCCCCCGCCGATCAGCAGGGCCGGCAAAGCCGCCCAGATCAGCCGCGGCCATACCCGCCTCTGAACAAGCCGCCAGCCAAGATACACTGCCAGAACGCCCGCAATGAGGATGACCGGGTACTCGGTGATCACCGCATAACCGAGCAGAAAGCCAGTCCCGAGCAGATTCCGTAATCGTTCGGGGTGCTCACCCCGAATGAGAAAGAAGGCACCCAGGAGCAAAGCGGCGCTTAAAACATGCCCGTAGAAGGCATTGCCGTAGGCAAACATCGGAGAAAGCAGCCCTACCCCAAGTACAGCCCCCAGACTGAACCCCCGTTTAATCTTCATCGAGAGCAGAACCCGGTAGAGTAAGACTCCCAGAGTTACTGCCGCCAGCGTTGAAATGCACAGGGTAAGTACCACCTGAGCAAGAGCAAAACGCACTTTTGCGGCGTAAACGCCCGAGCCACCCTCACGCAAGGTTGCCTGAAACGCCTCACTCGCGGCCAGTCTTTCGACCAGGCGATTAACGATCGGCGTATCGAGCACAGACTTCAGGGCTGCATATACCGGAATGCCCAGAAAGGCCGTGCCGGGGGGCTTGTCACTGTAATAATGTTCGCCTACCCGTGCATAATCCACAGTGTTGGCCACATAAGGATCAATGGCAAAGGTGCCATCTTCCACAACCGCCACCACCATGTCAAGACGGGAATTCTGGTTGGGGTCAGCCCAGCGCGGAAAAAAGTAGGCATAGCTGACGAACAAAATCAGAGCCAGGAAAAGCGAATCCAGGCGAAGGTAAACAGAGGGCCGTTGGTACATTAAAAAGTTCCTTCCAGGATTTATCGCGGCCTGCTAAAGATTTTCCAGAAGGCTGTGAATCCGCGCCGAGAAGGCTTCCATCGTATAAAAACGCTCATACTGCCTGCGGGCATTACGCCCCAGCCGGGCTCTTTCTTCGGGGTTGTTCAGCAAAAAGGCGATGGCCTCATGAAGCTCAGAGACATTCCCCGGGCTGACCAGCAAACCGGTCTGGCCATCTTCAATGTAATCCTCTGAACCCGGAAGACGGGTAACAATGATCGCCTTCCCGGCGGCCATTGCATTCAGAATAGCGATAAGTCCGGCAGCAAAAGGGACGTCTTTCAGCGGAATAACCGTAAAAAGCGACCCCTTGATAAGGTTCCAGTACTCATCCAGAGGCACCATTCCCAGCCGATGGACATTTTGCCGTGCAGGTAGCCCCACAGTATCTTTTAACGAAGCATTGATTATAAGCGAACATTCTATCCCATCCATGGCCTGAACCAGCGTGGGATAATCGCGGTATGAACGGCCGCCCGAATAAATATACTCATTAGGGAAACGCTCCGAAGAGCTTTTGACCTGCTGAATATCATAGGCACCCAGAGGGCAAAATACCACTCGCTCCGGGTTCATTTTCAACGTACCAGGCAGATATTCTGCCTCCCGGTGTGTGAAGACAACCATCCGGTCAACAAAGCGCATGGCAAAGCGGATTAATCCCGGGACAACCGTGGCCAGGCCACGATGGCTGTACCCTACAACAACCATTTTGGGCACCTGCCGGTGAAAAAGGCCGCGTAAACAGGCCAGCGCCAGCCCATTTTTTCCTTCCCAGGCCAGAATTCTGTCACAGGGGTGATTCCGCATCCATGCCCATGCCCGCACTCCCAGCCAGACAAAAGCCGGATAGTAACCAAGCACCTTCCCCGGGCCCGGGAGCCAGTTCAGCGCGGGCTGCGCCACGATAAAGTCAACCCGATCGTTGCATTCGGGCAGGTCGTTCCATAACCAGTGGTCCCCCAACCCCGGTTTGAAATCCACCAGGCAAAGTATGTTCATTGGTTGTCTCGCGATTCGAATGAGGAAAAAAATCAAAATAATTCAGACAGGGTAAAAATTTTCTCAACGCTTCGGCTCATGGTCATGCTTGTGGTCACCAGCTGATAGGCATTTTCAGCAATCGCCCGGCGCTCTTCTTCGTGCTCACAGTAATAACAGATGGTTTCCACAAGCTGATCCACCTCTGCACAAACGTAGTTCTGACCGGCTACATACTCAGGATTATGTGGCAAAAAAGGTTCCGAGATCACCAGCGAGCGATTCCCTGCCGCCAGATGGAACTTCCAGATGAAATTGTAATCATCCCAGTAAGGTTTTAAATTGAGAGTTACTTTTGAGCGATTGAGATACTCGATTCTCTGCCTGCCGAACACATACGGGTGTTCCACCCCATCCACCACCACCATCTTCTTCCCGTACCGCTCCAGCCGGGTGCGAATGGTCTGTACCAGCTCGTTTCGTCTCCTGTTCCGGGGTTTTCCCATCCAGAACACATCAATATCCCGTTCTACTTTCAAATCATCATAATCACTTCGGCAGGTGCCCCAGGGCACATACGCCGCAGGCAACCCCAGGCGCTTTTCTTTTTCGACATAAATCGTTGAGCAATCAAACAGGTGTTTCAACAGCCCTTTCTGATAGGCGTGTAAATAATCACCAATATAGCGGAAGCGATGGAAACGGCGATCGAACAGTCTGAGCACCCCTGATCGGTACCGCTTGGCCGCTTTCCCGATCATAGATCGCACCATTCCTCCCCACTTCATCACCCAGAGCGGAAAGCGCAAGTCGGGGATACCCTCTGTATTCCAGTGAATGAAGAGGGGCCGTTTTCGGGGTGGAAGCGCCTCAAGCGATTCGAGAAGCTGATGAAAGTCATGGAAAAATCCCAGGGAGAAGATCATCCTCGCCTGTTCCGGAACAGGATCTCCCGGGTGAAAGAAAACACAGCGGCACCCGTGCTCCTCAATGTGTTCTTTCATCCACCCCCGGGAACCCCCTTCCCAGTCTATGACCGCAACAACATGATCAGTGTGCATGATCCCCCTTTGGCCGCACAAAACAAAGAAGCGCGTCAATTACCTGTTCCTGCTCAGGCTTGCTCAAATGAGGGCCTATGGGAAGGCTCAACACGGTATCTGCCAGCGCTTCACTGATCGGGAAACTGCCCCGCGTGAACGGTGCATCCTGATAGGCCCCTGAGCGATGCGGTGGAATGGGATAATGGATAAGAGTATCCACCTGATGTTCCCGGAGATGCGCCTGCAGAGCATCACGCCTGGGATGACGAATGACAAACAGATGCCAGCAGGGAACCGCCCATACAGGGACGTATGGGAGCTCCAGATCCGGGATCTCTTTCAACCGTTCAAGGTACTCGCTGACCCGAGAAGCCCTGCGGGCATTCCACGCATCCAGGTATTTCAACTTTACCCGCAAAAAAGCCGCCTGAAGCGGATCGAGCCGCGAATTGAACCCCTTAACCTCATTGAAGTATTTCACCCGTGAGCCATAATTGCGCAGGGTGCGCACGCGATCCGCCAGCTCATCCTCGTTGGTGGTAACCGCTCCACCGTCTCCAAACGCACCCAGGTTCTTCCCCGGGTAGAAACTCCATCCGGCAGCATCTCCAAGAGCGCCCGTTTTGCGCCCCTTATACAGCGCGCCATGCGCCTGAGCCGCGTCTTCAATCACCTTTAAGTGATACCGGGAGGCAATCTCCCGGATAGGGTCCATATCCGCGGGCATCCCGTATAAATGCACCGGCAGAATGGCGCGCGTCCTGGGCGAAATGGCCGCTTCGATTTTGCCAGGATCCAGATTGCGGTTAAGCGGGTCTGGTTCTACAGGCACCGGGGTTGCCCCGGCATAAGAGACCGCCAGCCAGGTGGCAATGTACGTGTTGGCCGGGACAATCACCTCATCGCCAGCCCCAATGCCATACCCCCGTAAGATCAAATGGAGCGCTTCCAGCCCGTTGCCCACCCCTATACAATGCTTCACCCCTAAATAAGCCGCAAACTCTGCCTCAAACGCTGCAAGTTCCTCACTCAAAATGTACCAGCCCGAATCCATCACCCGACGGTAAGCGGCATCCAGTTCATCCTTGAGCTCCACATAGGTTGCTTTCAAATCAAGGAAAGGTACTCTCATATTCAGTGACCAGCCGGAGAAATTCCCTGTAATCGCGAATGTATTCCGCAGGATCGTATCTTTCAGAGGCAAGCACCATCAACACTGCATCATCGGTAAACCGATGCATCGTATCCCAGATCAGCGGGGGAAGGTATAATCCCCGATTCGGACGGTCCAGCACCACATCGGCACGGTTTCGGCCATCATCTACCGTGATCACGCAGGCTCCCTTCACACACACCAGAAATTGTTCCAGCCTGCGATGAGAATGTTCCCCACGAACGTTTTGCCCGGGCACATCATAAATCCAGAAACAACGCGCCGGGACGAACGGAAGGTCTTTTTCGAATTCCACTACCGAAAGATTCCCCCGCGGGTCTTCAATCCGTGGCAGTTCTACCAAACGCACCCCCCGAACCCCAACCTCCACAGATGAAAGGAACTTTTCCTCGAGCATCCTTTCTCCTTTGGTCGTATACAGCTCAAATCCGGCCATGGTTATCCCCCAGCTCGATTTTCAATTAACTATTCTTTAATGATGGTCACTTTGTAACATTAAATGAGTAATGTTGTCAATAAAAGCAGAACAAACCTCGCTTTTTTTAAGATTTCCGGGATGAAAAAATCAGGGTCCGGCCGGGGTGAGCGCTATTACCGCCCCATCCACACTTTTCCAGTAGATATTTCCCCCGCTGATCACCACACTCCGCACCGGGGTCGTCCAGTATTGATCGTAAATTCTCTTCTCCGAAACATAAATATAAAAACCCGGGTCAACTGCAAACCCCTCTCCCGGCGAACTCATTCCCCCCGGGCAAAAATGAGCCGAGCGCCCGGCACACACCCCCGGCGCCAGAGTGTTCAACACCGGGGTTAACTCGCGGGTGATGATGGGGTTAGCGTAACTTTCTCCCAACCCCGCAGACCGGTCGATCACCTTCAAGGCTCCCAGCAACTGCCAGTGGGCGTAGAAGATCATATCTCCCGCCATGGCCAGCGGGCTTTGTTCATCGGTCGGCAGACGCATGTTCCCCTGATCTTTATGATCCTGCACGAACCGGATGACTCCCGTGGTTAAATCCATCTCGCCCAGGGTAGTATCGGAGCGACTGTCGCAGTAAGAAGGCGGGCAAGACTGTCGATTCCGCCAGAGCAGGATGGCCACTTCTGTTCCATCCGCCAGCGGCCTGAGCACCACCTGCGGCGGGGTCGATTCCAGATCACCCCCGTTGCCGATGGCTCCGAGCATCACCGGTGCCACAAACCGCGGCGTGCCATCTGCCAGGTTGAGCACAAAAAGGGACTGGTATTCCGGGTTCTGCGTGAGGAATTCACGGATTCCCTCTACGGTTGAAGGCGCCCCGCCATCAGGCTGCCAGATTTTCTCCCAGTTCAGATAAGAACGCACGATCACCACGTCATTTCGATCCGACACCACGGGAAACGTATCGGCAAAGACCGTCTTACGGATCGGGTCTACATCGGCGTTGACGGTTACCCGCCACAGCCGTTTTCCAGTGTCCGCACTGAGGGCATGCACCGTGCGGTCCTCCGCCAGGACGAGCACCATCCCCCCGTGATTCTCAGAGAAAGCTGGCGAAGCGATCAGTGCTGCCCCGGCATCGTAAGCCCAGCGCTGTGCCAGCGTGGATGAGTCGAGAGCATACATCACCCCGCTCTGCGAACCCACAAACACGCTGTCACCTGCCAGCAAGGGGGCCATATCTATCGCCCCATGCAAATCAACCATCCGCTTGAGTTCCCCCGTACGGGCATCCAGCAGGGTGAACTTCCCGTTCTGTGCCCCAAAATACACACACCCCGTGCTGGCGCTGTAAGCCCCGGCGTTGACGATCGCCCCTCCCAGGCTCTCCGAAGTCCACACGGTTTGCCCCGTTTCTTCAGAAATGGCCCTCACCCGTCCGTCGGTGTGCCCCACATAAAGCCTGCCATCACCGCTCACCGGCTGTACCCCCTGTGGGAGGCTGAGATGATCTGGCGCCGGTTCGCCATCTCCGCTGTCGGCGGGCCCATTCCAGATCCAGCGCACCTTCCAGGGCCAGGTCACTTCGGCAGGATAAAATGAAGTACGCCGGGGATCATGTCCAAGCTGGGGCCATCCCTGCAAGGCATCCTCTTCCGCCCTTTCGGGAGGCGAGCAGGACGGAGTGCCGCTCAACGCTTCCGGGGTGAGCGCAGGCCGGGCATCGGCAGTCACCTCGGGGGTAAGAGAAGGCCCGGCAGAGACGCCAGACGTCGCCGTGAGCGTGGGCTCTAAAGAGGCCGTGGGAGATTCCATCCCGCCGACAGTTTCCGCAGTTGCGCCTGGCTGTGGAGGCGCCTGAGAAGGGATGCCCCCCGTGCAGGCGGCCATCCACAGCACCCCGACCGCCAGAATCACCCCCCTGGAAAACCAGCGAGTCATCCTCAAAAGCAAGGCTCCTTCCTCATCGGCTGCATTGCGCTCACTCCTCTTCGGTAAAACGCATGCCGTAATACCGCAGCATAAAGAGGCGCAATGCCGTATGCACCCGGTCGGACAGGTATTTCGTCCGCATGGTTGAAAGGTCGAAACTCATTCCCTCATCCGGGGGAACCCAGCCAGGTCGGTTGACCAGATAAATGCGCTTCTCTCCGCCTTCCGCCAGAGCCAGCGGTGCAGGCTCCCCGGCGGCAGAGATCAGCACAACCCGGTAAGGAATACCCCGCCAGCGAAAGCGAAGTTCGTCTTTCCCCTGTTCGATAGCCTGGAGGGGAAGGCCCATTTCTCGGTGAAGGCCCACCTCAACAAAATCACTCAGCACCCGCCGTAACGCCTGGTCAACGTATCCTGGCGTGGGCTTTCGCAGGGTGCGCTCCAGCGGATAGGTTACCCGTGCCGGGTTCCCTTCAACCACCGACCCCTCTGGAATGGACGTGGAAACCACAGAACGAGAGTTGACGAATGAATGATCGCCGATTTCCACTCCCGGGTGGATAAAAACTCCCGCCGCGCACCACACCCGCCGCCCAAGGTGTACCCCTGCCCGCCTCACCCAGTACCCTTCGGTGTAGGGGAAGAAAGAGGCATGGGTGAAGATCATACTGCGTGGCCCCAGTGCTGATTCATCGCCAATTTCCACATCTTCATCCACATTGATCAAAGACTGCGGGCCAATGTAGCATCCTCTGCCAGCGCGCAGTGACGCTGAGCCATACACCAGGCTGAAACTGCTCACCTCTGTATACGGCCCAAGACGCACATCTCCGAGCACGTGAATCAGCGTCAGCGGGCGGATTGCGGCATGGTCACCCAGCTCAATGTGTTTCCCGCTGACCGCAGAAAACCAGCCAATCTCCACCCTGCGCCCAATTTTTGCCCCATAAAGCCAGCGCAACAGCCACTTTTTCATGAAAGGCGGAGCCATGAAAACCAGGCCTAATCGCAGCATGTTCCACATTGTCTAAAACCTGCCCGGGGGATCTCCCCCTGTTTAGAGATATCGAAGAATACGGTAGCGCTTCCGCAGGGAGCGATAGGCCGAAGCAATCGGGAGCATGAGCGCCAGCCCCAGCCCCCAGAAGAGAAACACCTGCACTATCCCCGGCAGCGGAAGAGCCGCCGCCAGGGCCGCTTTGCTGAGAAGGCTGTACACGACGATGTGCACAACAAAGAAAAACAGCGAAACCTGCCCGAACAGCACCAGCCACTTCAGTGGCGGCTTCTCCAGCCAGGCCGGGCGGGCTGAAAAGAACGCAAAGATCATCGCCGCCAGCCCCAGGTTGAACGCGAGATAGGTCAGGCTGGGCGGGGTTTTACTCATGATCAGAAAGAAATACCAGGGTTGAGCGCTCGAATAGGGGGTCAGGTCGCCAAAATGGCCCATCAACCGCAAAATCAGCCAGAGCCCCCACAACCCGGCCCCTCCCCACAGCAAAGTGCGTCCCTTCGCCGCCCCCGGGTTAAGGATACTTTTGGCCAGAGCATACCCCAGGCCCATCAGGCTGCCCCAGCCCAGCAGTGAAAACTCCACCGCCGGCCAGGTTCTGGTGCTGTAAGAGAAAACCAGCGCCAGCCAGAAATGATCCGTCTGGCTGTATTGAGCGGCGAGAAAAGGCAGGGCCAACTGGTAACCCACAAGCATCAACAGTGAAACTCCCCCCACCACACCCACCGGCAAAAGGCGAAGGAGACTTAAACCGATCAGGCTGAGGCCGATGCTGAGCAAGACATGCGTGTATGGGCCCTTCCCATTCCAGAAAACCTGGCAGATTGTTAAATCCAGGATCAGGATCAACACCGCACGGATCAGCAAAAAACGGCTGATCTGCCAGTCTGTTTCACCTTTTTTCTTGCGGCTGGTTTCCAGCAGCATCACACTCACCCCGCTCAAAAGCCAGAAGACAGGCGCGGCAATGTTGGTAAACAACCCGGCCACCCAGTGAGGCCAGCTTTCCAGAATGGCTGGCTGACCGCCGTACGTCTCGGCCTGCAGTCCCACGCGCAGGAACGAGGCAATATGGTCGAGGGCCATGGCGATCATCGCCACGCCGCGCAGCGCGTCAATGGGCAAAACCCGCTGTGCCGAGGCTGTGAGGGTTGCCGCCTGCCGGAAGCGTTCCAGAGTCAGGGTATTCACACCGGGTTCCATGGTGGCTTCAAGATTTTGTTTTTCCACCTGAAGCGGAGAAGAATTCATCCTGTCAGGCCTTCCTTCAGCCCCTGGCTGATCTGTAAAATCTGCCGATAACGCCCCGCCCAGTGCCGGGCAATCTCCAGCGGAGTGGCAAACCAGTAATCCCCCCGTTCCCGAAGGTAATACAACAAATCCTGGTACGTCTGCCGCCAGCCGGGGAATAAGTGGTCGTCATAGACATAGTCGTGCACGTCTACGGTCAGGCAGCCACCCTGCCGGGCCACTTGCTCGGCGAGCAATTTCAAAGTGTCAAGGCGGGTGGGCCGCACCTGATTATACGCGTGAAACTGGAAGAGCTGATCATCCATCCAGGCTGGCGGCAGTTGTAAAGTGGCCAGTTCACGCCGCAGACGCGGGTGGAACGGGAAAAAGGGATGCAAAAGTCCGCGCCGCCAGCCCAGGAAGTGATCAAAGATCAGAGAGGAATCGTACACCAGCCCGATTTGCTCGTGCATCCAGAGGGTTTCTTCGGGCATCTGGGGATCAAGATGCCAGTAATGGTGCCGGTTGCCATAAACCGGCCCTCCGCTTACCTCTTCGAGATACTGCTTTTCCTGTCTGAAGTGCTCCAGGCTCTGATAGGCCCGGTAACTGGCGTGCAGGCCGATCTCCACCCCCGCCTGCCGCAAAAAGCGAAAGAGCTGGCGGAACTTGCCCGCCGAGATGTCATAAAAAGGGTCAGGCAGGCCCGCCGCATACTGGAGCAGTGAGCCTTTGTGCGGCACAAAGTAGAATGCCGAACGCAGGCCCAGGTTTTTCTCCATAGACACCCAGTCCTCAAAATGCCAGTGATGATGCTGACCCGAAAAAACTTCAAAGGCTGGCTTCATCCCTTGAGCACCCCAGCGGGCCAGTTTACGGGCCGGCTCCAGCAGGCGGTTGACCTCGGGGTAATCCACATCGTGCCCGGCCACCACGGCGGCCTTCCGGCCTTCAGGCCAGCGGGGAACCGGCGGCCGAAAACCAAGACCGATCAGGGTTTCCTCCAGCCACACAGCGATCTGGCTGGCCAGAGCCATCAGCAACACGCCTTCCCGAAAGAACGCCGCCTCCTCCAGGTGATGAAACCCGTGGCGATCTCTGGGGAAAAAACGTTCTTCCTGCCCGGTGGCCAGCCAGAAGATATCAAACACCACGTCCCGTCGGCAGATCAACCGGCCGTCAACGAACTCTTTCCACGGCCCCTGTGGGTCTTCTCCTGCATACCGCGGAAAGGCCACACCGTTTTCCCGGCTCACCCCTCTCAGGTGGAGCACCTCTGGCCTGAGCCAGGCAGAAGGGTTCGCCAGAATGACCAGCCTGGCTGAAGGAACATCTTCGGCCCGGCAAACCCAGGCAATGTCGCAGGGTGCGCCGGGGGGCACCTCCTCCCAGGCCCAGCCGCAGGTACTCAACAGCCACCGCCAGGCCCAGTGAACCTCAGGGGCATGAGACCGCCCAAGCTGAGAGTCTATGAAAATCCGTAAAACAGGGGGTGCATCAGAGAAGTTATTCAATCGCTATGCCCCTTTCATGGGTTCCTGACCACCAGCGGAAGGAAAAGCAGGTAAGACTTCACCTCAACCTCGGTTGTACCGGTGTCTGAGGCGCCGTCATCGTCGCTCACACGCACCCCCACCGTGTACGTGCCCTTCTGGCTGAAGGTGCAAACCCCGGTGTTCCCGCTCTGAGGCCCCACCTCGTAAACCCCATTGTTGTCACAATCAAATTCGTAGCTCAGCGTATCACCTGCATAGCTCGAAACCGTGACCACAATTTGAACCGGCTGATAGGTTAAGACCGGGCCATTGTTGGAGATTTCCGTGATCTCCGGCGCAATATTGTTCACCGTCACGCTGTTCGAATAACTCGTTTCTCCTCCGTCTTTGTCGATGATCTTTCCGCGAACAGTGAGGTTGCCAGCATCCCCCATGGTACAGGAGACACTGCTTGCCGAACCGGGCGTGCCGAACGTCCCCGTCCCGCAGTCGAAGGCATACGTGAACCCCGCCGTCATGTCGGCACTCGAAGGGTCAGACGGCGAGGTGAGCGATAGCGTCACTGAACCCCCTTCATCCACCGTCGTGGCCGAAACGCCAAAGCTCGCCGTCGGCGCCACGTTCACCACCGTCACCGTGGCCGAGTAGGTGTTCACCCCCCCATCCTTGTCCCGAATCCTCCCACGCACCGTGAACGTGCCGTTGTCCGTCGTCCCACAGCTCGTGCTGTTCGAGCCGCTGTACGACCCGAACGTCCCCGTCCCGCAGTCGAAGGCATACGTGAACCCCGCCGTCATGTCGGCACTCGAAGGGTCATACGGCGAGGTAAGCGAAAGCGTCACCGAACCCCCTTCATCCACCGTCGTGGCCGAAACGCCAAAGCTCGCCGTCGGCGCCACGTTCACCACCGTCACCGTGGCCGAGTAGGTGTTCACCCCCCCATCCTTGTCTCGAATCCTCCCACGCACCGTGAACGTGCCGTTGTCCGTCGTCCCACAGCTCGTGCTGTTCGAGCCGCTGTACGACCCGAACGTCCCCGTCCCACAGTCGAAGGCATACGTGAACCCCGCCGTCATGTCGGCACTCGAAGGGTCAGACGGCGAGGTAAGCGAAAGCGTTACCGAGCCCCCTTCATCCACCGTCGTGGCCGAAACGCCAAAGCTCGCCGTCGGCGCCACGTTCACCACCGTCACCGTGGCCCCTGCCGTGGTGCTCTGGCTGGTGCCATCGGTCACCCGCACCGTCACGGGGTAGCTTCCGTTATCGTCCCGGCTGAAGGACACCGTCTGCCCGGAAGTTTCAAACGTACCGTTATTGTCCAGATCCCAGGCATACGAAACCCCCGTACCATTCGGATCGCTGCCTGAAGCCGTCAGATTGATCGAGCTCCCCTCATCGACGCTGTACGGCCCACCGGCACTGGCTGAAGGGGGCAGATCGCGCACCGTGACACTGGCATTACCGGTGAGCGTCCCCCCGCCGCTCAGGTTTACCGTGGCCGTTACCGCATTCGAGGTGGTTCCGGCGGGCAGCGGGGCGGTGAACTGCCCCGTGGCAGGGTTGATGCTCCCCACACTGCTCGACCAGCTAACGGTGAGGCCGGTCACCTCACGATTATTTGCATCACGGGCCGTGGCCGTGAAGGTCTGCGTGGCGCCGGGATCAAGGGTAACCGAGGCCGGGCTCACCTCCAGGCCTGTCGGCCCGAAGTAGTTAAAGGTGATCTGCTGCAATTCGGCAGTTTCGATGAGGCTGGAGGAGGTGTAGTTCAGGCGGTACTGCAGGTAGCGCCCGCTGGGGCTATCAGAAGTGTCCGAGGAACCCGCGCTGGCATCGATCGGCGAAGACCAGTTCGACCAGCTCGCGTTATCCAGTGAGGTGCGCCTCTGAATGGTCAGACCACTGCCCGAAGGGACAGAGGCATCCCACGCGACGTCCGAGAAGTTCACCACCCCCCCGGCATCATAGACACAGGAAGTGTAACTGCCGCTGGCCGGGTACTGCCCGCCGCGAATCCAGTCCACCTGCATGGGGGACAGCCCCGGAGGTTCTTCCAATGGCTCCAGATAACCCGATGGGTTCAAATGAAATAGTAAAATCCGCGCATAGAGGGTATCTCCATTGGAAACCATTTCAGGAAGGGTCGAGACCAGGCTCCCATCAATGTAGTAACTGGTATCCACCGCCCCCCACTCTATACGGAAGATATGCCACTGGGTGAGATCAGGATCGGGAATATCGTCATCTACCCAGGGGTTAGTGCCATCGGCCAGGCGAACTTTTAGATTGTTCGACCCCCCATTTTCCGTAAGGAATAAACGCAGGGCTGTGTCCGCAGTAATGGGATTCGTGTCACCATCTTGCACCCATGGCCGAAGGTTGCGGTAGTAGCCGATATCAATGTTTGCCGCATTTCCGGGGGTGGATAAGTTACCAGGGTTTGCCCGAATCAACGCCCGTGCCTCCACAAAACGCCCCGACTGGTTAAAGGATGTGAGTGAGTGAAGGTAATTGCCGTCCAGCGTCACAACCCCCCCCGAAACCACGGGATATACATCGTACCAGTCATAGAAATAACCCTCCTCCCAGAGGGTGGTATTCACGTCATTCCCATCAAAATAATCTTCCAGCGAGGCGCGCAGGCGCACCTCTCCATCGGGGTTCATCCCGGTCACAGTAACCCCGTCAAGGGTGGCGCAGGCCTGGTTGAAATCTTCCAGCGTGGTATACGTCACCGAACCGCTCGTTCCTCCGGGGCCGGCCGCTTGCGCCACCTGCATGCCCGCGCTTCCCGGCAGCACGGCTATCAGCCCCTGCAACAGTAAAGCCAGGATCATCGAAAGCGAGAACGACCGCTTCCATGAACGATAGGGGGAACTTCTCCCTGTGGAACTATGGTGCAAAAATGGATGATTCATCCAAGCCTCCCTCAAAACTGAACCCCGTTGGCTCTTTTCGAGCCCCTTCTCCTGCTCTGAAAACCCCGTCAGCGCTTCAGTGCTCAACGATGGGCTTTCAACCACTGCAACAAATGCTGAGCCGCCTCTGTGGAAAACCGCAGAGGCCATCGCGGATCTGACCAGTCCATCGGGCCATGAGACACATCAAACAGGGTGTGTTCGGTATTCGGAACGATCGCATACGCCGCCCCTTCTCCGCGCTCCCGTTGATAGGCCAGCACAGCCTCTTCAGTAATCGCGCTCAGGTTCACCTCCTGCGCCGAAACGAGGATGAAAAGTGGACACTCGATGGGTAAAATCTCTGCTCCCTCCAGCAGACTGGACAGCAGCACCACCCCACGCACGGGGTGAATGTCCTGAAACTCCTGAAAATGACCCGCAACGATTTGCGTTCCCACACTCTGGGCAACGATAAAAACCCGTTCCGGGTCGAACCCTTCCTGATTTACCGCCGCCCGGTAAGCGGCCAGGGCATCCTCCTCTTCACAACAGCCATACGTCCCGCTGCTCTCACCATTGCCACGCTTATCGAAGCGAAACACAGCGTAACCTTCAGGCACCAGCAATGCCGCCAGGTATTGATAAGCGTCCCGATCCACCGGGCCAGAGTGGTGAAGGATGAACACCAGAGGTGGGTTTAACCAACCGGGCGGCAAGTCCAGCTGACCGGCCAGCACTGTGCCATCACCGCTCTGAAAGCGCACCTCCCTGACCCTGGATTCAAAAGGGATGAAAAGAAAAGGCTTTTCCTCCGCCGACCGCTCGTTCTGTTTTACGGTACAGGCGGTCAGCCAGATCATTGCCGGGAAGGCCAGCATCAGTGCAGCCACCAGCCTGCACTTCAGCATGATCGCTTTCATAAAAAACGCAGGCCTCAGCCGCTCTCCCCGTAGCGCACGTCAATCTGGTGTCTGCCTCCGCGCAACAGCACCTGGCCGAATTCCATCCCGGCCTGCGTGACGGTGGTAAAAGCCACCTCCACTCCCCCCACCTGTATCTGCTGCAACCGGGCTCCTCCCCGGTGCAGAGGGAAGAGGATGGCCACTTCGGCGGGTAAGGCATCGGCCAGCTCCAGCGAGAAACTCCCCCCTGGAACATCAGCCTGCCAGCCGCTCATCCGGGCCTGCTGACGGGCTTCAGCAAAGCGGTACCACGCCTCCGCGGTCCAGATCGGCAACCCCCGTTCAACCGCCGCCTTCAGCGAACCCTCCATGAAACGCCGCGCGTTTGAAGCAAAAGGCTCCTCGAAGGCAAACGGATCCACATGGAACTGCGCCGCCACCGCCGCGCCCACGGCAGAAGCCCGCCGGAGCAGACTTTCAGCCACGCCCACCGCCTGATCGGCGTTCAAACCTGCCCAGCCGCCGCCCCAGGGCATTTTCATCAGGTGCTCGTCCACCAGCTGGGTCACCTGCTGGTAAATCGTCAACAGGCGGCCCTCTTCGTCCACAAACTTCATCGGCAGGCCGCTCCCGTTGAAAAACCCGTACACCCACTCGCCCGACGCCTTCTGGAAAGCCGTGCCGTAATGGTAAAAATCCATATTCATGCCGATGCCAAAGGCGGCCTGCACGCGGGCCGTCTCTACCCATCCGCTCCAGAGAATGCGGTGAGTGCGCGCCGTGGGGGGCACCGGCCCGTATCCGTATCCCAGAAAACTCTTCAGGTAGGCGCGCCAGCCGGCCTCTAGCCCCTCTTCCACGTAGGGGTGCACCCCAAATTCATGCCCTCTCTGGCGCCAGCCGGCCACCTGAGCCGGGGTGGGGAAGTTTATCCCGCGAGATACAACCGCCCCCAGCGCCGGCACCTCCGCCAGTTCAGCCCGCCCACGCTGGATAACCCGCCGCCACTTTGGCCCCATCGGCGGGGTATGATACACACTCATCCTCCCCCCAAAACGCTCGGCCAGGGACAACACCTCCTCAATCACCTGAGGCGTATTCTGATGCGAATCGCCGGTAGCGATTAACAGGCCGGGGCTGCCTGCCGGAAAGTAATGCAAACGCGGCAGGGGTAATCGCTCCATCACCATCATGGTCAACATCCGGCCCAGCAGGCGCATCTGCTCATCGGCATGGGGGATATCCAGCCTTTCCAGGTCCATCCAGCCCACGAAGGCATCCACCGCACGAATTCCCGCGCGTCCGTCACGTTCCTGGTTGGCCCAGGCCGGGTTTCCCTGCCGGCTGAGCGCCACACTGCGGGGTAAATCCAAAGCCCAGGCCGCCGCCCGCCCCCTGCCCAGCGCGCGAACCGTCACGGCCGGTTGTGGCGTCGGCCGGGCAGAATCATCGGCCAGCCAGGCGATCACCTCACACCCTGCCGGGCGAAAGAGGTCTGCCTCGCCATGGAAAAGGAGAGGGGCACTTTCCATCCCCGTCGTCCACGGATGATCCAGATTGACCTGGAGATACCCCCCATCATAGACGCCGCCCAACCGCTCCAGGCCCAGCAGTGCGTCCCATACCCGGTCAGGTTTGAAGATCACCAGCTGACCACCTGCACTCACGTAGGCGGTGAGCTTCTCAACCCCAGCCCGGTCAGGTGCACCCCCGGCGAGCAAAATGGCCGCAAAATTTTCCAGCGGGGTCTCGCCCAGTGCGTCCCAGGTCAGGCTGGCAAACCACGGCAGGCCCTCTGCCCGGAGCATCTCACCCAGATATTCTCCAGAGAAGGTATCTGCGCCATCCCCGTGCAGAATAAGAAGTGGCCCCCCGCTGGAAGAGGATTCGCTCTCAGCCCGGTAAGCAGGCCGCGGCTCAGGCAGAGCATCCAGGGCATTCCAACCGGCATAACCGGCCAGTGAGGCCGCCGCCAGGCCGCCGCCCGCCATCCCGGCGATCTGTAAAAAACGCCGTCGCGAAAGCTTACCTGAAATCTTCATCGTCTGCTTCTCGGATGATGACGTATATCGCGGATGATGTAGAAGGCCAGGCCAAAGATCAGCAGTGTGAACAACCCGATGAATATCATCCCCGTCTGGTTCAAGATCGCAGGGAGAAAGATGCGATTCTCACCCGGCGGCGGTGGAAGTGCCGTACGCGTTGAAACTGGCGTGGGTGTGGGTGTGAAGGATGGCGTGCGAGATGGGGTGACCGTGAAAGTTAGGGTGAAAGTAGCCGTGCGGGTAGGAGTAAAAGTGGGTGTGCGGGTGGGGGTAAAAGTAGCCGTGTGGGCGAGAT
>NZ_DF967969.1 GCF_001050195.2 Anaerolinea thermolimosa | reverse complement strand
AAGCGCTGGTGGGAATGAACAGCGTGGGCACCGGGGGGGGCGGCGGGAAAGGATTGAACGCAATATAAGGGTTCAAAAAAATGAGCAGAAAAACCACTCCCTGGAGCACCATGCCCACCAGGAGAAAGAGAGTAAGCAGATCCCAGAACGCACCGCTCCCGCCGGGCCTGCGCCCCCGGCGGGGCGGCCCGGCCTCGGTTTCTTCCAGAGCCATGAACTCGTCATCTACTCCCATGCTGATCTCCTCCCCCCCTCGTCGGTTTCAGGGAACCAGTTCTTCCACCTGAGCCTGCCGGCGCTGATCCTCCAGCCATTGACTGAGCGCCTTACGCCCCAGGGCCCGGCGCACCTCCGGGTCTAACGGGCGGTCAGCCTCACGCGCGATCACCTGAAGGATATGGTAACCAAAATCGGTCTTGATAATATCGCTGATCTCACCGGGCTGGAGGCTGAAAGCGGCTTCTTCCACCGCTGGCTGGGTGAGGTACCCCCGCGGGAACCAGCCCAGGTCACCCCCGGTGGAAAGATCATACCCAAAGGCCAGGGTTGCAAAATTCGCGCCAGCCTGCGCTAACTGTTGTTTTACCTGCCGGGCGGCCTCTTCCGTCAACACCAGAATTTGCCGCGCGTGCACCTGTTCGGCTGAAGATGGAACGGAATCGACGATTCGGTCGCGTTGCCAGGCGGCCTCAAGCCCCCTGCGCAGGGCACTGCGAAACGACTCGGGGGTATACCCCATTTGCGTCTGCCATGCCTCGAAAGCCGCTTCACCGCCCTGCGCAGTGACAATTTCCTGCATGCGTGCCTGGAGGGCAGCCTCATCCACCTGATACCCCGCCGCCCGGGCCGCCTGTGCCAGCAAGGTGGTATCGATCAGATCATCCAGAACGCGGCGGCGCTGTTCTTCAGGGGTGAGCGTTTCTCCAAGGGTTTGCACGGCGGCCTGGATCTGCGTCATCCCGGCCTGGAACTCGGCCAGCGGCACACCCTCACCGTTCACCCTGAGCGCCAGAGGTACCGGCGTGGGGGTAAGGGTGGGTGGGGGCACGGTTTGGGTGGGAAGGGGCGAAGTTCCTTCTGCAACCGGAGGGGTCTCCCCGGTCGGAAGGTGTTGATTGCAGGCCACCAGCAGGGCCAGCCCCACCCCCAGCACGCCGAGCCATCGCCTGAATAAAAAGGAAGCACCCATGAGAAAAATTATACCTGACTTAACCCCACCCCGGGTTGGAAAAAATGCTCATCCTCCGGCTTCTTCCCTGCGGGAGAAAAGAGGAAAAGAAAAACCCCGAAGGTTTTCTTGCGAAGCCTTCGGGGCTGAACCTGTCAGGAAGTTAATTTTAGTACTCAGGCATCGGGGGGTTGGCCGGGGCCTTTTCCTTCTCGGGCACGTCGGTGATGAGCGCCTCAGTGGTGAGGATCATCGCGGCGATGGACGCGGCGTTCTCAAGCGCTCCGCGGGTCACCTTGGCCGGGTCGATGACGCCATCTTTCACCAGGTCGAGATACTCATCCTTGAGCACATCATACCCGATGTACTTGCTCTTCTCGGCCTTCTGGTGCTGGCGGACGTTCTCCACCACCACCGAGCCGTCTTTACCGGCGTTCTCCGCGATCTTGCGCATGGGAACTTCGAGCGCCTTGCGCACGATGTTGACGCCGATCTGCTCGTCTTCGTTCTCCATCTTCAACCCGTCCAGCGCGCTCATGGCATTCACCAGAGCCACACCGCCGCCCGGGACGATCCCTTCCTCAACCGCCGCGCGGGTCGCCGAGAGGGCGTCTTCCACGCGATGTTTCTTTTCTTTCATCTCGGTCTCGGTTGCGGCACCCACGCGGATGATGGCAACCCCACCAGAGAGTTTGGCCAGGCGTTCCTGCAGTTTCTCGCGGTCGTAATCGCTGGTGGTCTTTTCAATCTCCACGCGGATCTGCTCGATGCGCCCTTTGATGGCTTTCTCGTCGCCCTTACCGCCCACGATGGTGGTGTTATCTTTATCAGAGACCACCTTCTCGGCGCGGCCCAGGTCAGCGATTACCACCGACTCCAGCTTGCGGCCGGTTTCCTCTGAGATCACCACACCACCGGTCAACACGGCGATGTCCTGCAGCATGGCCTTGCGGCGATCACCGAAGCCCGGGGCTTTAACCGCCAGCACGTTGAGCATGCCGCGCAGTTTGTTCAGCACCAGGGTGGCCAGGGCTTCACCGTCTACATCCTCGGCGATGATGACCAGCTCGCGTTTGCCAATCTGCACCAGTTTTTCGAGGATGGGCACAATATCGGCGGCGGCGGAGATCTTCTTGTCGTGAATCAGGATGTAAGGCTCATTGATCACAGCTTCCATGTGCTCGGAATCGGTGACGAAATAGGGCGAGATGTAGCCGCGATCAAACTGCATACCCTCGACATATTCCTGCTCGAATTCAAGGCCTTTGGACTCTTCAACCGTGATGACGCCGTCCTTACCCACTTTGTCCATCACCTCGGCGATCAGCTCACCGATGACCCGATCCTGCGCAGAAATCGAGGCCACATTGGCGATTTCGTCTTTGGTGGTCACTTCGATGGCCTGATCGGTAATGGCCTTGGCAACTGCTTTGGTAGCGGCTTCAATGCCACGTTTGAGCAGCATGGGGTTGGCACCGGCGGCCAGGTTCTTCAGGCCTTCGGTAACCATGGCATGCGCCAGAACCGTGGAGGTGGTGGTACCGTCACCGGCAATGTCGTTGGTCTTGGTCGCGGCTTCTTTCAGAAGCTGAGCGCCCATATTTTCGAAGGGATCAGCCAGTTCGATCTCCTTGGCCACGGTCACGCCATCATGGGTGATGGTCGGGGAACCGAATTTGCGATCCAGGGCCACGTTGCGGCCTTTGGGGCCGAGGGTGGTCGCCACAGCGTTGGCGACGGTATCAACGCCAGCTTTAAGCTTGCGTCGGGCTTCTTCAGAGAATACCAGTTGTTTGGCTGCCATAGCGTATGAACTCCTTTAGGTTATAAAAATTACTCGAGGATTGCAAGCAGGTCGCTTTCGCGCAGGATCAACAGCTTTTTACCGTCGATCTTGACTTCGGTACCAGCGTACTTGGCAAACAACACGGTGTCGCCAACTTTGACATCCATCGGGATGCGCTTGCCGTTCTCATCCCGGTCGCCATCGCCTACGGAGAGGACTTTCCCCTTCTGGGGTTTTTCTTTGGCCGTTTCGGGCAGAACGATGCCGCCAGCAGTGACATCTTCCATCTCGATCGGCTCAACGACCACACGGCTACCGAGAGGTTTTAAGTTGAGTGCCATTCGTTTCCTCCTGCTTCAGGTTGATTTTGAAATTGGTCTTTGAATTTTAGCACTCAGGTTGATAGAGTGCTAAATCTGTGGCAAATCTTACCTGCCTTTTGACCCAGAGTCAAGGGGGAAAGCAAAATTCTTACAATTCTCATATAAAAAACTTCCGGCCCTCAGCCAGGTTCCCTCCTTTCTCTGTTTCTGAAAAATCAGCGTAAAATAAAGAAACGTTCTTCATCCATCACGGAGAAGCGAAGCCTCCTGCTTCTCTCTTGAGGTCACCCTCCGTCTGGGCTCTGGAACCGGAAATGAGCGAAACTTTGCAAGCCAAAATGCCACCCGGTCCAACAAAATCACAGCGCCGAACCATCGGTCTGGTCATCGATGGAATCTACGGTCAGGGGGGATACCAGTCGGAGATTTTTAAGGGTATCTGGGAAACCGCCCGGAGCGAAAACCTGAATCTGGTCTGCTTCACCGGTGGGCCTCTGCGCAACCTCCCCGACTCCGAATATGACTACCAGCGCAACCTGGTTTACACCCTGGCCACCGAACAGAGCATCGACGGACTCATCCTCCACAGCGCTACCATTTCTTATATCGTAGGAAAAGAAGAATTCAGCCGCTACTTTAACCGCTTGCGTTCTCTCCCCATCATCAACCTTGGCTTCCCGTTGGAAGGCTTTCCCAACCTGTTGATCGACAACGTCACCGGCACCCGCCAGCTGGTGGCGCATCTGATCGAGGTGCACGGCCTGCGGCGCATCGCCTACATTCGCGGCCCGCAGATTAACCAGGAAGCCGAAACCCGTTTTATCGCCTACCGGCAAACGCTCGAAGAGCACGGCCTGCCCTATGACCCCGATCTGGTGGCTGTGGGGGATTTTCGCCGACCAGGTGGAGAAAACGCCGTACGCGAGCTGGTGGATGAACGTAAGGTAAGTTTTGAGGGCCTGGTGGCCGCCAACGACGCCATGGCGCTGGGGGCGCTGGTAGCCCTGCGGGAGCGCGGTGTTCTCGTTCCCTGGCAGGTGCGCCTGGCGGGGTACGACGACATCGAAGACGCTTCCCACACCTTCCCGTCGCTCACCACCGTGCGCCAGCCCATTTACGAGCTGGGCGCCCGGGCGGTGCTGCACCTGATCCGGCGCATGGAGGGTGAGACCCTGGCCGACCAGGAATTTCTCGCTACCGAGCTGGTGATCCGCAGTTCCTGCGGTTGTTCTCCCCTCCATTTGTCTCCCATTGCCCTTTTCAACGGGCGGTCAACTTCTGCGCCGATCACCAGTGAAGAAGGCCGGAAGCAGGCGGTGGAGCGCATGCTGACCGTGGTGGAATGCCCGCCCTCCCTGCGTGAACAGGCCCGCATCCAGGCCTGGCAACTGCTTGACCTGATCCTGGAAGAAAATGCCCCCGGCGACCCCGCCCTGGCCGGGCGTCTTTTTGTCATTCTCGAACACAACCTTGAACTACCGTGGCACCGGGCCATCCTCTCACTGGCCGAAGATCTTCTGATCGCGGCCGACCAGGGTACCTTCCCCGCAGCACAGTCGCCCTCGTTCTGGCTGCGGCTGGGGTGGCTGGTCAGCGAGGCCGAATGGTTACAGCTCAACACCCGCCGGATTCGTGAAAGGTACCAGAAAGAGAAAGAAGCCGACCAGCTCCGCCGCATCAACCAGGCGCTGGGCACCGCGTTTAACCTTTCAGAATTAATGAACGCTCTGCGGCGTTTTCTACCCGGACTGGGATTTCACCACTGCTGGATTTCTCTCTTCGAAACACCCAACGAACCCCCGGACTGGGTGCGTTTAATGCTGGCATACGACCGCGAGGAAGCTCTCCCGGCAGAGGTGGTGGGACAGCGTTACCCCAGCCGCTGGCTTCTGCCCCATCCTCTGCTGGAAACCAGCTCAGAGCCCCTCCAGCTCTTTGTGAACGCCCTTTACTTCCGCGAAAAGGCTTTTGGCTTCGCCGTCTGGGGCATGGACGAACCCGACCAGACCATTCTTGAGATGATCGCCTCGCAGATCGGCACCGCCCTGCAGGGGGCCTGGTTTGTCAACCAGCTCCGTCACGCCGAAGCCGAATTACGCCGCCAGGCCAACACCGATGCCCTCACCGGTCTGTTCAACCGCCGCCACCTCTTTACCCTGGCCGAACCCATGTTTGACCTGGCCCTGCGCCACCGCCGCCCCTTCTCGGTAGCCATGATCGACCTCGACCGCTTCAAACTGGTGAACGACCGTTATGGCCACCCCGCCGGTGACCGGGTTTTAAAGGCTTTCGCCGCCTTTTTACAGGTCAGCATCCGGGGAACCGACCTGCTCGGGCGGTATGGGGGAGAGGAATTTCTCATCATCATGCCGGAGACCTCCCTGGAGGGGGCTTACCAGGCTGTAGAGCGCCTGCGGTGGCAAATTGCCGAGAGTTCCTTCCCTGCCGCCGATCAGCCCATCCAGATCACCGCGAGTATCGGTGTGGCGGGCATCGACTACACCCAGGATAGCGATTTACCGCACCTCATTGAAAAAGCCGATCGGGCGCTTTACCGCGCCAAAGGCAACGGGAGAAACCAGGTGGCCGTTTACAACCCGGCTGATGATCATCTCCCCCCTTAAAGAAGAACCCTCGCCTCCGCCGGGCAATCATCCTGCGCGGAGAGAAAGAATTTACCTGCCCTGAATCCATTCAAGAAAGGAGTAACGACCCATGCAGTGGGAAGCATTAACCTCCGCCGATTTCGCCGCCGCCGTACAGCAGACAGGGGTGTGCGTTTTGCCGATAGGGGTGCTCGAAAGGCATTCTGAGCACCTTCCGCTCGGCACCGATTTTCTCAACGCGCACCGCATCGCCTGCCTGGCCGCCGAGAAAGAACCGGCGGTGGTCTTTCCGCCTTTTTACTTCGGACAGGTCTATGAAGCGCGCTGTTTCCCCGGCGCACTGACCCTGCGCCCAACCCTGCTTCTCGAACTGCTCCAGGCAGTTCTGGATGAGATCGGGCGCAACGGCTTCCGCAAGATCATCCTCTTCAACGGGCACGGCGGGAACGCCCACCTCCTCCCCTTTCTGGCACAGAGCTCCCTCTGGGAAGAAAAACCTTACCACCTCTACCTCTTCCAGGATGTACTGAATGAAGAACGGGAGAAAACCTGGCAGGCAACCGTAGAAACGCCTCTGCACGGGCACGCCTGCGAGTGCGAAACGAGCATCACCCTGGCCAACTTCCCGGAACTGGTGAGAATGGAGCGCGTTCCGCCGCAACCCGGTGAACCCCGCAGGCGCATGAGCCACCTGAAAGGCAATTACAGCGGCATCTGGTGGTATGCCGACTACCCCGAGCATTATGCCGGTGACGCCCGTAGCGCCAGCGCCGAAAAAGGCCGCGCATTGCGCCAGCTCCTCGTGGACTCGCTGGCCGAGTTCATCGCCGCTGTCAAAGCCGACCAGGCCGTGGAAACGCTGGAAAAGGAATTCTTCAGCCGCGAACGCGCCCTGCGCGAGAAGTAAATCACTTCACCTTGCCTGCCGCAGGCCATGGCCTGCGGCAGGCAAGGTGAAGTGATTTACTTCTCGCGCAGGGCGCGTTCGCGGCTGAAGAATTCCTTTTCCAGCGTTTCCACGGCCTGGTCGGCTTTGACAGCGGCGATGAACTCGGCCAGCGAGTCCACGAGGAGCTGGCGCAATGCGCGGCCTTTTTCGGCGCTGGCGCTACGGGCGTCACCGGCATAATGCTCGGGGTAGTCGGCATACCACCAGATGCCGCTGTAATTGCCTTTCAGGTGGCTCATGCGCCTGCGGGGTTCACCGGGTTGCGGCGGAACGCGCTCCATTCTCACCAGTTCCGGGAAGTTGGCCAGGGTGATGCTCGTTTCGCACTCGCAGGCGTGCCCGTGCAGAGGCGTTTCTACGGTTGCCTGCCAGGTTTTCTCCCGTTCTTCATTCAGTACATCCTGGAAGAGGTAGAGGTGGTAAGGTTTTTCTTCCCAGAGGGAGCTCTGTGCCAGAAAGGGGAGGAGGTGGGCGTTCCCGCCGTGCCCGTTGAAGAGGATGATCTTGCGGAAGCCGTTGCGCCCGATCTCATCCAGAACTGCCTGGAGCAGTTCGAGAAGCAGGGTTGGGCGCAGGGTCAGTGCGCCGGGGAAACAGCGCGCTTCATAGACCTGTCCGAAGTAAAAAGGCGGAAAGACCACCGCCGGTTCTTTCTCGGCGGCCAGGCAGGCGATGCGGTGCGCGTTGAGAAAATCGGTGCCGAGCGGAAGGTGCTCAGAATGCCTTTCGAGCACCCCTATCGGCAAAACGCACACCCCTGTCTGCTGTACGGCGGCGGCGAAATCGGCGGAGGTTAATGCTTCCCACTGCATGGGTCGTTACTCCTTTCTTGAATGGATTCAGGGCAGGTAAATTCTTTCTCTCCGCGCAGGATGATTGCCCGGCGGAGGCGAGGGTTCTTCTTTAAGGGGGGAGATGATCATCAGCCGGGTTGTAAACGGCCACCTGGTTTCTCCCGTTGCCTTTGGCGCGGTAAAGCGCCCGATCGGCTTTTTCAATGAGGTGCGGTAAATCGCTATCCTGGGTGTAGTCGATGCCCGCCACACCGATACTCGCGGTGATCTGGATGGGCTGATCGGCGGCAGGGAAGGAACTCTCGGCAATTTGCCACCGCAGGCGCTCTACAGCCTGGTAAGCCCCCTCCAGGGAGGTCTCCGGCATGATGATGAGAAATTCCTCTCCCCCATACCGCCCGAGCAGGTCGGTTCCCCGGATGCTGACCTGTAAAAAGGCGGCGAAAGCCTTTAAAACCCGGTCACCGGCGGGGTGGCCATAACGGTCGTTCACCAGTTTGAAGCGGTCGAGGTCGATCATGGCTACCGAGAAGGGGCGGCGGTGGCGCAGGGCCAGGTCAAACATGGGTTCGGCCAGGGTAAAGAGGTGGCGGCGGTTGAACAGACCGGTGAGGGCATCGGTGTTGGCCTGGCGGCGTAATTCGGCTTCGGCGTGACGGAGCTGGTTGACAAACCAGGCCCCCTGCAGGGCGGTGCCGATCTGCGAGGCGATCATCTCAAGAATGGTCTGGTCGGGTTCGTCCATGCCCCAGACGGCGAAGCCAAAAGCCTTTTCGCGGAAGTAAAGGGCGTTCACAAAGAGCTGGAGGGGCTCTGAGCTGGTTTCCAGCAGAGGATGGGGCAGAAGCCAGCGGCTGGGGTAACGCTGTCCCACCACCTCTGCCGGGAGAGCTTCCTCGCGGTCGTATGCCAGCATTAAACGCACCCAGTCCGGGGGTTCGTTGGGTGTTTCGAAGAGAGAAATCCAGCAGTGGTGAAATCCCAGTCCGGGTAGAAAACGCCGCAGAGCGTTCATTAATTCTGAAAGGTTAAACGCGGTGCCCAGCGCCTGGTTGATGCGGCGGAGCTGGTCGGCTTCTTTCTCTTTCTGGTACCTTTCACGAATCCGGCGGGTGTTGAGCTGTAACCATTCGGCCTCGCTGACCAGCCACCCCAGCCGCAGCCAGAACGAGGGCGACTGTGCTGCGGGGAAGGTACCCTGGTCGGCCGCGATCAGAAGATCTTCGGCCAGTGAGAGGATGGCCCGGTGCCACGGTAGTTCAAGGTTGTGTTCGAGAATGACAAAAAGACGCCCGGCCAGGGCGGGGTCGCCGGGGGCATTTTCTTCCAGGATCAGGTCAAGCAGTTGCCAGGCCTGGATGCGGGCCTGTTCACGCAGGGAGGGCGGGCATTCCACCACGGTCAGCATGCGCTCCACCGCCTGCTTCCGGCCTTCTTCACTGGTGATCGGCGCAGAAGTTGACCGCCCGTTGAAAAGGGCAATGGGAGACAAATGGAGGGGAGAACAACCGCAGGAACTGCGGATCACCAGCTCGGTAGCGAGAAATTCCTGGTCGGCCAGGGTCTCACCCTCCATGCGCCGGATCAGGTGCAGCACCGCCCGGGCGCCCAGCTCGTAAATGGGCTGGCGCACGGTGGTGAGCGACGGGAAGGTGTGGGAAGCGTCTTCGATGTCGTCGTACCCCGCCAGGCGCACCTGCCAGGGAACGAGAACACCGCGCTCCCGCAGGGCTACCAGCGCCCCCAGCGCCATGGCGTCGTTGGCGGCCACCAGGCCCTCAAAACTTACCTTACGTTCATCCACCAGCTCGCGTACGGCGTTTTCTCCACCTGGTCGGCGAAAATCCCCCACAGCCACCAGATCGGGGTCATAGGGCAGGCCGTGCTCTTCGAGCGTTTGCCGGTAGGCGATAAAACGGGTTTCGGCTTCCTGGTTAATCTGCGGGCCGCGAATGTAGGCGATGCGCCGCAGGCCGTGCACCTCGATCAGATGCGCCACCAGCTGGCGGGTGCCGGTGACGTTGTCGATCAACAGGTTGGGAAAGCCTTCCAACGGGAAGCCAAGGTTGATGATGGGGAGAGAACGCAAGCGGTTAAAGTAGCGGCTGAATTCTTCTTTTCCTACGATATAAGAAATGGTAGCGCTGTGGAGGATGAGTCCGTCGATGCTCTGTTCGGTGGCCAGGGTGTAAACCAGGTTGCGCTGGTAGTCATATTCGGAGTCGGGGAGGTTGCGCAGAGGCCCACCGGTGAAGCAGACCAGATTCAGGTTTTCGCTCCGGGCGGTTTCCCAGATACCCTTAAAAATCTCCGACTGGTATCCCCCCTGACCGTAGATTCCATCGATGACCAGACCGATGGTTCGGCGCTGTGATTTTGTTGGACCGGGTGGCATTTTGGCTTGCAAAGTTTCGCTCATTTCCGGTTCCAGAGCCCAGACGGAGGGTGACCTCAAGAGAGAAGCAGGAGGCTTCGCTTCTCCGTGATGGATGAAGAACGTTTCTTTATTTTACGCTGATTTTTCAGAAACAGAGAAAGGAGGGAACCTGGCTGAGGGCCGGAAGTTTTTTATATGAGAATTGTAAGAATTTTGCTTTCCCCCTTGACTCTGGGTCAAAAGGCAGGTAAGATTTGCCACAGATTTAGCACTCTATCAACCTGAGTGCTAAAATTCAAAGACCAATTTCAAAATCAACCTGAAGCAGGAGGAAACGAATGGCACTCAACTTAAAACCTCTCGGTAGCCGTGTGGTCGTTGAGCCGATCGAGATGGAAGATGTCACTGCTGGCGGCATCGTTCTGCCCGAAACGGCCAAAGAAAAACCCCAGAAGGGGAAAGTCCTCTCCGTAGGCGATGGCGACCGGGATGAGAACGGCAAGCGCATCCCGATGGATGTCAAAGTTGGCGACACCGTGTTGTTTGCCAAGTACGCTGGTACCGAAGTCAAGATCGACGGTAAAAAGCTGTTGATCCTGCGCGAAAGCGACCTGCTTGCAATCCTCGAGTAATTTTTATAACCTAAAGGAGTTCATACGCTATGGCAGCCAAACAACTGGTATTCTCTGAAGAAGCCCGACGCAAGCTTAAAGCTGGCGTTGATACCGTCGCCAACGCTGTGGCGACCACCCTCGGCCCCAAAGGCCGCAACGTGGCCCTGGATCGCAAATTCGGTTCCCCGACCATCACCCATGATGGCGTGACCGTGGCCAAGGAGATCGAACTGGCTGATCCCTTCGAAAATATGGGCGCTCAGCTTCTGAAAGAAGCCGCGACCAAGACCAACGACATTGCCGGTGACGGTACCACCACCTCCACGGTTCTGGCGCATGCCATGGTTACCGAAGGCCTGAAGAACCTGGCCGCCGGTGCCAACCCCATGCTGCTCAAACGTGGCATTGAAGCCGCTACCAAAGCAGTTGCCAAGGCCATTACCGATCAGGCCATCGAAGTGACCACCAAAGACGAAATCGCCAATGTGGCCTCGATTTCTGCGCAGGATCGGGTCATCGGTGAGCTGATCGCCGAGGTGATGGACAAAGTGGGTAAGGACGGCGTCATCACGGTTGAAGAGTCCAAAGGCCTTGAATTCGAGCAGGAATATGTCGAGGGTATGCAGTTTGATCGCGGCTACATCTCGCCCTATTTCGTCACCGATTCCGAGCACATGGAAGCTGTGATCAATGAGCCTTACATCCTGATTCACGACAAGAAGATCTCCGCCGCCGCCGATATTGTGCCCATCCTCGAAAAACTGGTGCAGATTGGCAAACGCGAGCTGGTCATCATCGCCGAGGATGTAGACGGTGAAGCCCTGGCCACCCTGGTGCTGAACAAACTGCGCGGCATGCTCAACGTGCTGGCGGTTAAAGCCCCGGGCTTCGGTGATCGCCGCAAGGCCATGCTGCAGGACATCGCCGTGTTGACCGGTGGTGTGGTGATCTCAGAGGAAACCGGCCGCAAGCTGGAGTCGGTGGTAATCGCTGACCTGGGCCGCGCCGAGAAGGTGGTCTCTGATAAAGATAACACCACCATCGTGGGCGGTAAGGGCGACGAGAAAGCCATCAAAGGGCGCATCGAGCAGATCCGCGTGGAGATTGAAAAGACCACCAGCGATTACGACCGCGAGAAACTGCAGGAACGCCTGGCCAAACTCTCTGGTGGGGTTGCCATCATCCGCGTGGGTGCCGCAACCGAGACCGAGATGAAAGAAAAGAAACATCGCGTGGAAGACGCCCTCTCGGCGACCCGCGCGGCGGTTGAGGAAGGGATCGTCCCGGGCGGCGGTGTGGCTCTGGTGAATGCCATGAGCGCGCTGGACGGGTTGAAGATGGAGAACGAAGACGAGCAGATCGGCGTCAACATCGTGCGCAAGGCGCTCGAAGTTCCCATGCGCAAGATCGCGGAGAACGCCGGTAAAGACGGCTCGGTGGTGGTGGAGAACGTCCGCCAGCACCAGAAGGCCGAGAAGAGCAAGTACATCGGGTATGATGTGCTCAAGGATGAGTATCTCGACCTGGTGAAAGATGGCGTCATCGACCCGGCCAAGGTGACCCGCGGAGCGCTTGAGAACGCCGCGTCCATCGCCGCGATGATCCTCACCACTGAGGCGCTCATCACCGACGTGCCCGAGAAGGAAAAGGCCCCGGCCAACCCCCCGATGCCTGAGTACTAAAATTAACTTCCTGACAGGTTCAGCCCCGAAGGCTTCGCAAGAAAACCTTCGGGGTTTTTCTTTTCCTCTTTTCTCCCGCAGGGAAGAAGCCGGAGGATGAGCATTTTTTCCAACCCGGGGTGGGGTTAAGTCAGGTATAATTTTTCTCATGGGTGCTTCCTTTTTATTCAGGCGATGGCTCGGCGTGCTGGGGGTGGGGCTGGCCCTGCTGGTGGCCTGCAATCAACACCTTCCGACCGGGGAGACCCCTCCGGTTGCAGAAGGAACTTCGCCCCTTCCCACCCAAACCGTGCCCCCACCCACCCTTACCCCCACGCCGGTACCTCTGGCGCTCAGGGTGAACGGTGAGGGTGTGCCGCTGGCCGAGTTCCAGGCCGGGATGACGCAGATCCAGGCCGCCGTGCAAACCCTTGGAGAAACGCTCACCCCTGAAGAACAGCGCCGCCGCGTTCTGGATGATCTGATCGATACCACCTTGCTGGCACAGGCGGCCCGGGCGGCGGGGTATCAGGTGGATGAGGCTGCCCTCCAGGCACGCATGCAGGAAATTGTCACTGCGCAGGGCGGTGAAGCGGCTTTCGAGGCATGGCAGACGCAAATGGGGTATACCCCCGAGTCGTTTCGCAGTGCCCTGCGCAGGGGGCTTGAGGCCGCCTGGCAACGCGACCGAATCGTCGATTCCGTTCCATCTTCAGCCGAACAGGTGCACGCGCGGCAAATTCTGGTGTTGACGGAAGAGGCCGCCCGGCAGGTAAAACAACAGTTAGCGCAGGCTGGCGCGAATTTTGCAACCCTGGCCTTTGGGTATGATCTTTCCACCGGGGGTGACCTGGGCTGGTTCCCGCGGGGGTACCTCACCCAGCCAGCGGTGGAAGAAGCCGCTTTCAGCCTCCAGCCCGGTGAGATCAGCGATATTATCAAGACCGATTTTGGTTACCATATCCTTCAGGTGATCGCGCGTGAGGCTGACCGCCCGTTAGACCCGGAGGTGCGCCGGGCCCTGGGGCGTAAGGCGCTCAGTCAATGGCTGGAGGATCAGCGCCGGCAGGCTCAGGTGGAAGAACTGGTTCCCTGAAACCGACGAGGGGGGGAGGAGATCAGCATGGGAGTAGATGACGAGTTCATGGCTCTGGAAGAAACCGAGGCCGGGCCGCCCCGCCGGGGGCGCAGGCCCGGCGGGAGCGGTGCGTTCTGGGATCTGCTTACTCTCTTTCTCCTGGTGGGCATGGTGCTCCAGGGAGTGGTTTTTCTGCTCATTTTTTTGAACCCTTATATTGCGTTCAATCCTTTCCCGCCGCCCCCCCCGGTGCCCACGCTGTTCATTCCCACCAGCACCC
>NZ_DF967968.1 GCF_001050195.2 Anaerolinea thermolimosa | reverse complement strand
TTGTTTGTCCATTCCCTTTCTCGTCCCTCCCATGGGGACATTTTAACTTTGCACAAAGGGGACTTTACTACTTTGCACTAACATTTGCAGGGTTTTCCTTGACATTCGGAGGCGAGTTCGCGTATACTCTGTGAAGAAAAGAACATACCTTCGGGGCAGGGTGAAATTCCCGATCGGTGGTGACAACCCACGAGCAGCCGCCTCAGGCGGGGCATGACCCGGTGTAATTCCGGGGTCGACGGTACAGTCCGGATGAAAGAAGGTATTCTCTGTCAGGATGATTCTACCTGACAGCAGCCCGCCCCGAAACGAAATCGTTTCGGGAGTTTTATTTCAATGCGAGGCTGGTATTCGATATGCCCCGAAGGATGCTCCTTTCGGGGATTTTTTATGAAAGAACTGGCTTTGATTGACACGCTTCCAAAAGGTACGCCGCGTTTCATCCGGCGCAGTCGGCGTTGGTTTGTGCCGATGTCTTTGCTGCTTGGGCTGGCGGGCTGGCACTTCCTGGCCGCCAGTGGATGGTGGGCGCCTTTTATCCTTCCCGGTCCACTGCAGGTAGCGGGGCGCTTCTGGCAGGCACTGATCGATGGCACACTCATCCGTCACACCGCCGCCACCCTGCTGGAAGTCTCGCTTGGCCTGCTGGCCGGCAGTCTGACGGCCACCGTGCTCGGTTACCTCATCGCCCGTTCTCCGGCGCTGGAACGTTTGCTGGCCCCCTACCTGGTGGCCAGCCAGGCGGTGCCGGTGGTGGCCATTGCCCCTCTGCTGGTGATCTGGTTTGGGCCGGGGCTGTTTTCCAAGGTGCTGATCTGCGCGCTGATCGTCTTTTTCCCGGTTCTGGTCAATACCGTGGTTGGTCTGCGGGCGGTGCCGCAAAACCTGCGCGATTTAATGCGCTCATTCCATGCCACGCGCTGGCAAACCCTGCGCTATCTTGAAATTCCCGCCGCCTTGCCTGTCTTCCTGGGCGGGTTGCGCATCGGGGCCACCCTCTCGGTGATCGGCGCGGTGGTGGGCGAGTTCATCGGGGCCGATCGCGGGCTGGGGTTTCTCATCAACGTAGCCCGCGGGCAGTATGACACGGCCCTGGTTTTCGCGGTGGTGCTTACGCTGGTGGGCATGGCGCTGGGGCTTTATGGGCTGGTTTTACTCCTGGAACGGCGCCTGCTGGCCTGGCAATCTCATCCTGAATAGAAAGGTATTTACCGATGCGTCGCTTCTCCCTTCTCTCTTTCCTGCTCATCACGCTTTTTTTGCTGACGGCCTGCGCTCCCAAAGCAACCCCTGGGCTGGTTTCGGTGCGCCTGCCGGTGGGGTACATTCCCAATGTACAATTTGCCCCCCTCTATGTGGCGATCGAGAAAGGCTACTACCGGGCTGAAGGGCTGGATGTTTCCATCGATTACAGCATGGAAAACGACAATGTAGCTTTGCTGGGGGCCAACCAGCTTCAGTTTGCCATGGTCTCGGGAGAGCAGGTGCTGCTGGGGAGAGCGAAAGGCCTGCCCGTGGTGTATGTGATGGCCTGGTATCAGCAATACCCGGTGGGCATCGCCGCGCCGGTGGAGCAGAACATTCAAAAACCGGCGGATCTCAAAGGCAAGCGCATTGGCATCCCCGGCCTCTACGGGGCCAGCTACATCGGGGCGCGGGCGCTCCTGGCCGCCGGTGGGCTGACCGAGCAGGATGTCACCTTCGACGCCATTGGCTTCAACCAGGTAGAAGGGATCACCTCCGGGCGGGAACAGGCCGCGGTGGTGTATGTGGCCAACGAACCCATTCAGCTGGAGGCGCTGGGGCACCCGGTGACTGTGCTGCGGGTTTCCGATTACCTGGAGCTGGTATCGAACGGGCTGGTGACCAATGAACAGACCATTCAACAAAACCCCGACCTGGTGCGCCGTATGGTGCGCGCCACGTGGAAAGGGGTTCAAGAGGCCGCGGCCAACCCCGATGAAGCCTATGCGATCAGCAAGAAATATGTGGAGAACCTCGCTCAGGCCGATGAGAAAGTGCAGAAGAAAGTCCTGGCTACCTCGATTGAGCTGTGGGGAGTCGAAAAGGGCGGGCGTACCAGCCCCCAGGCCTGGGAAAATATGCAGAAAGTTCTCCTGGAGATGGGCCTTCTGGAACAACCCCTGGATCTGAGCAAGGCGTATACCCATGATTACTTACCCTGAAAAGCAGACCCGCTCCGAAAGGGAAGTGCCTGACGTGGCCGATGCTCTGCTGGAGGTGCGGAATCTTTCCATGGTTTATCCCAACGGGAACGGCGGGGTGGAGGCTCTGCGCGATGTGAGCTTTACCCTGGCGCCGCGCGAGTTTGTATGCCTGCTGGGGCCCTCTGGGAGCGGCAAGAGCACCCTGCTTCGCATTCTGGCGGGGCTTCTGCGCCCCACTGCGGGTGAGGTGCGCTTCTGTAGCCCGTCGGAAGAGGCCGAACCTTTCAGGATCAGTCTGGTGTTTCAGGATGCCAATCTGATGCCCTGGCGAACAGTGATCGAAAACATTGCCCTCCCCCTGCTTCTGAAGGGAGTTTCCCGCGAGCAAGCCCTGAACCTGGCGCAGAAGTGGGTGTTTCTGGTGGGGCTGGAGGGTTTTGAAAAGGCCTGGCCGCGCGACCTTTCTGGCGGCATGGCGCAACGGGTGGCCATTGCCCGTGCGCTCATTCAGGAACCGGATTTACTCCTTCTGGATGAACCATTTGGCGCCCTCGATGCCCTGACGCGTGAAAAAATGGCCGCCGAGTTGCTCCGCCTCTGGCAGCAGCAGCGTACCACTGTGCTGATGGTAACACATTCCATCAGCGAAGCCCTGTTGCTCTCCGATCGTGTGCTGGTCTTTTCGGCGCGTCCCGGGCGGGTGGTGCTCGACCAGCCGGTGAACCTGCCCCGCCCGCGTGAAGAAGGGGTGCGCTACACGCCCACCTTTGGAGAGCTGGCGCGCACCATCCGTCAGGCCATTGGCGAGTAGCTAGAGCAGCTGGATGATGTGTTCGATGTGATCCAGCTCATGCCAGATAGCCCGGCGCAGTAATTTCCGCGGGCTCCAGAATTCACCTTCTACCCCTACGACCTTCCGCAAGCCTGCCAGCTGCGGCAGCACGGCTTGCAATTGCTGGCGGGTAGCGGCCAGGCACTCAAAGGCATCGGCGGGTAAGGCCTCGCGGCTCGTGGCCAGCCCCAGACGGTCAAGGTACCACCACTCGGCAGACGCGATGTGCTGGAGGATGCCGCGGATGCTCCAGCGTTGCCCCGGGTAGAGGGCATCGAGTTTTTCGGGTGGAAGCTCACCGGTGATCAGCAGAAGGTCAGAGCGGCTCCAGGTTAACAGCTCCTGCCCAAAGGCCACTTCTTCGGGGCTGAGGGGGCGCCAGTCGTCGCGGAACCAGGCGTTTACCTCGTACCCGTCGGCGGCCGGTTCATACTGGTCGTTGATGGAATATACGTTCCAGGTTTCTACCAGTCGCAGGTCAAAATCTTCGATGTTCAGCCGTTGCTCTCCGGCGTGCTGATTAACCCAGTGCTGGTAACGCAACAGGGCGCGGGGCAGGTTGAGCATGGCTTCACTCTCATCTCTGCCGTAGGCAAATGCCCCCGGGAAGTCCAGCGCCCAGGCCTGCGTACGGTGCTGAGCGGGGTCAACTTCCAGACCGATGCGAATCAACATATTTTCTCCTTTCCATCCCGCGAGCCAGCGGGGCAGTTTTCCTGGCCTCATTCTGGTAAATTTTCGCTAAAATTCCTGTAGTTCATCGCTCTCTCCCGTGGGCATTCCGACCCGGAATGACCTGATGCCTGACCAGGAGGTCTTGAATGTCTTTCCCGGTTTCTCATCGATGGCGGCTGGTTTGCGGCCTGTTGCTCTTTGCGCTGGCTTCGATGGGCTGTCGGCTGGGCCTGCCGCTGGTGCGGGCCCTTGCGCACCGGACCGAGGTGCCCCCCGTGCAGCTGGAGGTGGAAGTGTTCGCCGACCGCCCCTGGACCGATACAGGGGTCTCTGTGCGCCCGGGCGATCATCTCAGCATCGAATATGAGTCGGGCCTCTGGTCGCCCTGGCCGCAGGGTGCTTACGACGCCCTGGGCTTCGGGGGTGACCCGCGGTGCGATTGTAATGTGCTCGCCGGGGCCTCGCATGCGGCGTTAATCGGCAGGATTGACCGTGGCCGGCCCTTCCTGGTCGGGAATGACTTCGCTCAGCCTGTCGGGCAGGCTGGCAGGTTGTACCTGGGCATCAACGATACCCGATTGGAAGACAATGCGGGCAGCCTTACCGTGCGGATTCGGATCACCCGTTAATTTCCCGGCAGGTGCTCCTCACCAGGGCCATTCGTTGCCCAGGTAGTCGCGCATGACCAGCTGGTCTTCGTCGTAAGGAGAAGGCCCGGTGATGCCACTGAGAAAATACTTCAGCGCATAACGGGCGGCCTCTTCGGGCTCTAGGTCGGCTTCCATGTTCTTGGTGCCCGACATGTATGTGCGCATCCAGCCGGGATGATAGACGCGGAAGGAGTAACCATCGCGGCGCAGATCGTTGAAGAGGATTTTGACCGCCATGTTGAGCGCGGCTTTTGACATGCAGTAGCCAAACCAGCTGGTGCGCTGGCAACGGTGGATGCTCCCGGCTTCTGACGAAACATAACACAGGCGTTTGATCTCACTGCGGTCGGTGAGAGGCATAAAGGCGTGGGTCACACGGAGCGGCCCCAGCGCGTTGATGTTGTACATGGCCTGCATTCCGGCAAAATCCTGGGTCTGGCGGATGGGTATGTCGTTGGTCGGGGTGATGATCCCCGCGTTGTTAATCAACAGGTCAACCCGCGCGGTGTGTTGGGCGGTAGCGCGGGCCGCCGCCAGGGTTGATTCTTCTGAACCAACATCGAGAGGGATGATGAAGAGCTGATCTGGAAATTGTTCAGCCAGGTGCGGCAGGTCGGGCCAGTCGGGCAGGTACTGGCCAGCGAAGACTCGCCAGCCACTCTCGAGCAGACCAGCGCACAGAGCCAGCCCAAGGCCGCGGTCGGCGCCGGTGACGAAAGCAACCAGGGGTTCGGGCATGGTGAAATTCTCCTCCAGAAAGACTCAGATAAAGCGCGGCATTACCTCACGGGCGAAGAGCAGAGCCCCCGCCGGATCGGGAAAGTCGGCAAAGCGGAAGATAAAGTGCCTGACTCCCAGTTCCACAAAGGGATGGATTTTTGCCGCCACCTCATCCGGGGTGCCAAAAATGGCGGTTTCATCGAACAGGGGGTGGGCGCGGGCAATCTCCTCGGCTTTTTCGTGCGTCTCGGCCACGGCCACACAGTCGTGGGCCCATGTTTTGACGATATCTTCGTACGGGCGTGAAACCGCGTTGCAATGCTCGCGGAGGGTGTTCAGCAGAGAGGCGTAATTTTCCAGGGTTCCGCCGGGGAAGTTCCACCAGTCGGCATATTTGGCCACCACGCGCAGGGTCAGGCGCCGACCACCCCCACCGATCATGATCGGGATCATGGGATCGGGACGGGGGTTGCAATAAGCCGCCTCAATATGGTAATACGTACCGTGGAAAGAGGGAGACTCCTGTGTCCACATGGCACGAATGACGCGCACGGCCTCTTCCAGCTGGGCAATACGGACACTGGTGGCGGGGAAGTCGTAGCCATAGGCACGGTATTCGTTTTCTTTCCATCCAGCCCCGATGCCCAGGATGAAGCGCCCGCCGGAAAGAGTCTGCAGGGTGGCCGCGCTTTTGGCCAGCAATGCCGGTGAACGATAGGACTGCGAAAGGACGATACTGCCCAGTTTAATCTTGCGGTAGCGTCCCAGCAGGTAGGAAATCGTCGTCCAGGCCTCAAAAACGTCCAGCCGCTGGTTGAGGGTGCTTAACCAGGGGAAAAAGTGGTCAGCGACCCAGGCAGAATCGAAGTGCTCTTCGATGGCGTCCAGGTAGGCGAACCACTGATCGCGTAACTCACGTCCTGAACTGCCGGGGAGAGGCCAATCGGGGGTGCGCCAGCCAAACTGAATTCTAGGGGTCATCGCTTCCTCCGTTCGATCATGATCTCTCTAATTATAGTGAAATTTATAATTTTTTATTCCCGGGGTGTTTGCAGGGATTCAGAGCGGACGTTAAAATCCATGGCGCTTGCATTCTGGAAGGTGCAGGCACGGTCTCTGCCCTGCTGTTTGGCGCGGTAGAGGGCTGAATCGGCGCATTCGATCAGGCGGTCGAGCGTCTCGGCCTGAGAGGTGAAAAGCTCGGCGATCCCTGAGCTGATGGTAACCGGCGCCAGGCCGGGGGGGTTAAAATCGGCTTCCTGCGCGAGACCCATGCGCAGGCGGTCTGCGATGGCATACGCCTCATTTTCATTCGTGTTGGGGAGCAGGAGGATGAATTCTTCGCCGCCGTAGCGTGCCAGAATATCATAGGGGCGCAGGTGCTTATGGCAGTGCCGGGCCAGCGCCTGCAGGGCGCGGTCTCCGGCGGCATGCCCCAGCGTGTCGTTGACCGTTTTAAAATGATCAATGTCCAGGAGGATGATCGAAAGCGGGTGTCTCGTTCGTCGGGTGCGTTCAAACTCGGTTTCAGCCAGGGTGAAGAAATGCCGTCGGTTATAAACCCCGGTGAGGTAATCGGTGAGGGCCATCTCTTTCAGTCGGTCTTCGGCCTGTTTTTGCTCGGTAATGTCGTGAAGCACGATCAGCTTCCCCTGCATGGTTTGTGCGTTATCCTGCAGGGCAATGAAGCGCACTTCAACCCAGCGGCTTTCGCCAGCGGGTGTTAGTTCGAGTTCCTGAACCGAAGAAAAGGCCTGGGGGGCGTTCAGCAATGCGGCAAGCGGCCATTGAATGGCCGAAAGGGGCATTCCCAGGGAGGGAAGGAAGCGGAGCCCAAGCATTTTCTGAGCAGCCAGGTTCATATCGATGATGCGTTCTTCTCCATCCACAACGAGAACACCATCGGCCATGGATTCGACCAGGGTGGCATAAGCCACGGGAATGAGGTCAAAGAGGCCAAAGCGGAACAGCGCCCAACCCACGATGAGGTTGCTGATCCCAAAGGTGAGCGGGGTGATGTCGTGCAGGCGCAGAGGAACAAGATCGAGCCAGGTGATCACAGTGGTAATCCAGGGGATCAAAACACCCACCAGCACGGTGGCGATTTGCAAACGGAAGATGCGCGGGGCGGTGACGTAGTTCACCACAATGCGGTATGTCCCGGCAATGAGCAGGGGATAGCCGATCAGCGGGTAAAGGAAGAAGAGCGGCCCGTTGGTAAAGACCAGTACCGGCAGAGGCTCTGAAGGAACCAGGTGCGGCTGAACCCGGAAAAGGTGATGGAGGGAATCGCTCCAGATCAGCCCCAGAAGCGCCAGCGCGACCAGCATGAGGACACGCCAGCCGGGCAACATTCTGGTTTCGCGGCGCGTATAACACTGACTGAAAAAGAAAAAGGCCAGGGGAGAAGTAACTGCCCCCAGAAACTGAACGTTGTTCCAGAACAGCTGCATGGTGAGCGTGGAGCTGAACCGCTGGAAGATGTATCCGAGCGTCCAGATGGTCTCAGCCAGCGCCAGCCAGCCGAAAGCCTGCCCGCCGGTCACTCCCCGGCGGCGAAACGCCAGTATAGCGATCCACACCGAGGCGAGCGCTGAAAGCAGGTAAGGGAGCGTAAAACGAAAGACGGCTAAATCCATCAGCATGGCCGGATGATCCCGACTATTCCCAAGTATACGCCAGAAAAGGGGCAGATGCCTTACCAAATGTGTAAACTCAGGTTATGCCCTGTGAGGTACAGAAAACCCTGGGAACAGGCCTGAAGGTGTTTTCGTTTTTCCTCCGTGTTGCTGGTACAATTTCAAGGAGGAACAGGTGCCGGGATGATTGAACTGGTTGGCCTCAGAAAAGTTTGCCTGATGGTACACGATCTGGCCGAAGAGCTGGGTTTTTACCGTGATATCCTGGGCCTGAAGGTTGCAGACACGGCAGAAGAGACACCCTGTGCTGAGCTGGAAGCCGGGGCTTTCAGGCTGAGGCTGGAAAGAGGTTCAGCAGCGCCGTTGACTGGCGCGCGCGCCCGCCTGGTGTTTGCCGTGCGAGAAATTGAAACCGCCCGCCAGGAGTTGCTCTCGCGCGGGGTGCCGTTAGGGCCGCTGGTGACGGGTGAGGGTGGGCAGCGCTACTGTGAGGGGAGCGACCCTGAGGGCAACCCCTTCACCCTGGAAGAAGCCGGTTTCCCGGTCACAACCACATACTCTACCGGAAGCAATGTGCCGCGCCCCACCGGCCGCCGGGTGTGGGCCGTTTGAACCCTGCGGGTTTGCCCTGGAAGGGATGGAAGGAACATTATGGATTACGACCCCAATTTTAAATCGGGTTTTGTGGCGGTCATTGGCCGCCCGAATGTGGGTAAATCAACGCTGTTGAATGTTTTCCTGGCGCAAAAGATCGCGGCAGTGTCGCCTCGTCCGCAGACCACCCGCCGCCGCCAGCTTGGCATTCTTACCCTCCCCCAGGCACAGATCATCTTTGTGGATACGCCGGGGATTCATCACCCCGTGCACCGCCTGGGTGAATACATGAATCAGGTGGCGCTGGATGCTCTCCATGATGCGGATGTCATCCTCTGGCTGGTGGATGGCAGCGCCAGGCCCAATGCCGAAGACCAGCTGGCCGCGGACTACCTGAAGGAGGCCGGGAAAGACGAGCCTCTCAAAGTGGTACTGGCGCTCAATAAAATAGATCTGGTGCCCGAAGAACTGCGCTCAGTGCGTCTGCAAGAGTATCTTTCATTGTATCCACAGGCCTTTGCGTTGATGATCTCGGCATCCACGGGGTTGGCAACCGATGCCCTGCTTGAGGCAATCCTCGAAAGGCTGCCCCCCGGCCCGCGTTACTACGACGAGGAGCAGGTTACCGACCTGCAGGAACGGGAGATCGCCGCCGACCTGATCCGTGAGGCGGTGCTGAGGCATCTCAAGGATGAGGTTCCCCATGCTGTGGCGGTGCGGATCGACGAATTTAAAGACCGCAATGAAGAGACCTCCTACATTGCGGCTACCCTGCTGGTGGAGCGCGAATCGCAAAAACCAATTCTCATCGGTAAGGGCGGTGAAATGCTCAAACGCATCGGCACCACGGCCCGCAAGGAGATCGAGGCGATGACCGGGCGCACCATTTTCCTCGACCTGCATGTGAAGGTGATGGAAAACTGGCGGCAGAACCCGGCCATGCTCCGGCAGTTGGGCTACGTGCTCACAAAATAACCGTTCATGTTTTATAAACGGCCAGTGCGTCGGCCAGCATGGGCCGGAAGGTTTCTGGCTGGCAGCGGCCCAGGCATACCTGCGGAGTGGCATGCCAGATGGCGCAGTGTTGCAGGGCGAGGGCCACTGCAGCCGCCAGCTCTTCTCCGGGTTGGATGCCTTCTTCCAGAAAGAACCCCTTAATTTCAAAGACACCTTCCCTGCGGTGAGCCTTGGCATCTGCCCGCCCCACCAGCGCCCCTCGATGGAGCACGGGCAACACGAAGTAGCCGTAGGTGCGTCTGGCAGGTGGCAGGTAGCATTCCAGAGAAAAATCGAATCCGAAAAGCTCCCGGGTGCGTTTGCGGTCCCAGATGAGAGAGTCAAAAGGGGAAAGCAGGGTGGTATGGGTGGCTGGCAGTTGACCCTCAGCCGCGGCCAGTGCCTGTTCCAGGCGCGAAGGATGGATGAGCGCGGGTTCTTCCCACCCTTCCACCGGCACCTCGAGCAGGCGCCCCTCCGCCAGTAGCCAGCGAATGGCCGCCGCGACCTCTTTTCCGGGCAGGCGGAAATAATCGGCCACCCAGGTACGGCGGGCCAGGCCCAGTGCCAGCACGGTGCGCTCCACCAGGGCACGGCAGGCTTCCTCCAGGGTGGGGGTTTGATCATCATGCCATTCGGGTAGTAACCGCTCGCGCAGGTCGTAAACGCGCTGGAATTTTTCCCTCCGGGCAACCATGACCACCCCCGCCGAGAACCAGTATTCCAGGGCGTTTTTCTCCAGCTTCCAGTTCCACCAGCCGCCGGGGTTTTTCTTGCCTTCGAAATCGGCCGACCGCACGGCTCCGTGGGTGCGGATGTGCTCCAGCACGTCATCCGCCGCCTGGCGGTTGGCTTCGTACCACGCGGGGCGGTAATAAGAACGCCTCCCATCGAGCATGAAGCGGCGGTGAAGGGGGTAATCTTCCATGGGAAGGAAACAGGCGGCGTGCGCCCAGTATTCAAAAATTCTCCCCTCAGCCAGGAGTTCATCCAGCCAGGTGGGTGAGTAGGCACCCAGCCGGCTGAAGAGGGCCAGGTACGGACTGCGCGCCACCACATGGATGGTGTCGATCTGCAGCGCGCCGAGGCCGCGGACGACCCGCAGTACATCGTCTCGATGGGCGGGGCGGGCGGGCGGCAGGCGCAGGCCCTGGGCTTCCAGCACCAGAGAGCGGGCGGCGGAGAGAGAAAGGATCGGGTGATTCAGGGGGAGCCTCCAGAACTAGAAAAAATGTTCTCAAATTGTACCACAAAGGTATTGACAAACAGGAAAACTCCGGTATAATCTGAATTGAACATTTGTTCTATTTCGTAAGGAAGACCTTATGACCGAACTCTTTTCCACCCCCCATGCTCCCCACCCGCTGGCTTCTCTCTCGGCCTTTGCGGAAAGGAGACTGCGCATCCCGCGCCTGTTCCAGGCGACAGCCGCCCGCAAGCCAGTGGCGCTCAGCCCGGAGCTGGAGGCTCTGTTAAAACAGCTGGTGGGGCTTCCCCGGGAGACTGCCCTTTTGGGGGTCTGTGAAGATGGCCTGCCCGTGCTGCTCGATCTCAACGACCCTGCCCCGGGCTCTCTGCTGGTGTGTGCGGATAATTACGACCTGCGTATGGGAGTATTGCGCACCCTGCTTCAATCGGCCATGGTGCTCAATTCGCCGCGTCATGTGCAGTTTCTTGTTCTCAGTGCACGCCCGCAGGAATGGCAGGACTGGCTTCCTGAAAGCGAAAACCGTCATTGCCTGGGTGTGGAGGACATTCTGGAAGAGAGCGGCGCCCGCTGGCTGCTTAAGCTCGCCACCTGGGCCGATCAGCGCCGCAGTCTGGGCAGGGATGGGCCATCGGTACTGGTTGTGATTGATGATCTGAGTGCGGCGGCCCGGCTGGAATACGAGGCGCGCGTTAATTTCGACTGGCTGGTCAGAGAAGGCCCGGCAGTGAAGATCTGGCCGGTGGCTTCTGCGGTGGCAGAATCGCTTCCCGGGCTGGGGCGCTGGGCACGCCTGTTCCAGAGTGCCATCCTGGGCACGGCGCTCGACGGTGAGGTGTACCGGAAGTGTTTTCAACTCGGTGAAGAGGAACTGGCGCTCTTCACGGATGCGGAGCGGATGGCCGTCCGCATTCAGGATCAATGGTTAAAATTCCGTCCCCTGGCCTGAGCCTGGTACGGAGCTTGCAATTCTCCGCTCTTGCAGCGGTAACACGGAGGTTTTCATGCGCACTGGAATGCTGTGGTTCGATAATGATCCCCGAACTGACCTGCCCACCAAAGTCATGCGGGCGGCGGCTTATTACCAGAAAAAATACGGGACAGCCCCCAACCTGTGTTTTGTTCACCCGAGCATGATTCAGGATGAGGTGAAACCCGCCAATGGGATCGAGTTACGCCCCAGCCGTCAGGTGCTTCCCAATCACCTCTGGCTGGGAGTCAATGAATTGCCAACGACAACGTAAGATTGTGCCTCCTTCGTTGTGGTGCGGCGGGCGGCGTGTGTCCATGCGTCGCCCGCCAGGGTTTTAAATCCATGAAGGTAGAATCACCATTCGATGATCTGATAACCACAGGTGTTGATTACCCGCGTATCGCCCACCTGGTTCATGCGCGGAATATCCTGCCGGTAGATGTGCACATGACCGTGCAGATGGTAAGTCGGTTTAAAGGTCTGGATCAGCCAGACAAAGGCCTTGATCCCGCGATGGGGCAGATCGTCGGCGTCGTTGATTTTCCATGGGGGAGCATGACTGACGAAAATATCCAGGTAACGCCCGTAGCGGATGCGATTCATGATCAGTCGAGGGATCAGTCCGCGCACCATCCACCACATTTCCTCCTGGGTGTATTGCCGTGGGCCGTTGTTATAGTTAAGCGATCCTTCGATGCCGGCCAGGATCAAACCCGTTGACGGGTCGCGTATCACCCGGCGGTGAAGGTTAATCCCGCCCCAGGGGTGATCTCGCGCTCCGCCTTCGCCGTATTCCACCGGCGGGGCATGATTCCCGTTGACGTAGTAAAGCGGCTTGTTCAGCATGCTGAGAATGTATTCCAGGTAGTAATAGGCCATGTCACCGCAGCCAATGACCAGGTCCACATCTTTAAACCGCTCGGCAATGGAGGCGGTGTAAAGGTTAGGAAGCTCGTGGTCGCTGAGGGCCAGGATTTTCATTGTATTCCATCACCCTCCTCACCAATGGCTACTGCCATGGCCACGGCGTGCTCTCTGCCATGGCTGATACTCACCGTCCAGGTTTGTAACCCCAGGTGACGGGCCACTTCTTGCGCCCGTCCGTGGAGGACGAGGCGGGGTTCACCGGCCAGCCCCCGCTGAATTTCGATCTCACGCCAGCGCACATAGCCAATACCCGTCCCCAGGGCTTTCGAGACCGCCTCTTTGGCGGCAAAGCGTCCTGCCAGGCTGGCCGAAGACCCACCCGCCAGCTCGATCTCGCGCTCGGTGAACACGCGGCGAATAAAGCGTTCGCGGATGGCCGGGTTGACCTCATCCAGCCGCCGAATTTCCACAATATCCACACCACTGCGCAGAATCATGCCGATTCCATTCTAGTAAAAAATGGGACGGGTGAAAAGATTTTTCGCTTCCATGGCCTGAGGTTTGGCAAGGGTTTCACTCCAGCGCTGGCCCCGCGCTGACGATGGCGAAGTGCTCGGGTTGCAGATAGCGCCGGGCCACTTCCAGGATTTGCTCCGGGGTGACGCTCTTCACCATGCCCGGGTATTTGCGGTAGTAGTCCAGCCCCAGCTGAAAGCGCTCCAGTTTGAGCAGGGCATGAGCTACCCCGGCGTTGGATTCGAGGGTGAGGGGGAGCCTGCCGATGTAACTGGCCTGGCTGTCGGCCAGTTCTTCCGGGGTGACCGGTTCAGCAATGAAGCGCCGCACTTCTTTAAGAATCAGATCGATGGCGCGTTCCAGGTGTTCGGGGTGCACTCCGGCAGAAATTTCCCACGAGCCACCGGCAATCCAGCCGTTCAGACTGGCACTGGCGTCGTAGGCCAGGCCTTCCTGCTCGCGCACCACCTCGCCGATGCGTCCCATCATGCCGAATTGCCCCAGAATGTCGTTTCCCAGCGAGGCGGCGAGGTAATCGGGAGAGGTGCGCCCTGGCCCGAGGCAGCCCATGATCAGGTCGGTCTGCACCTTGCCCGGCAGGAAGATGTGGCGGCGCACGGGGTTCTCCAGCGGGCGCAGTTCGGGCAGGGGCGGAGGGGTTGCCTGGGCAGGATGCTTCCAGTCGCCCAGGGCATTGACTACCATGTCCAGCGCCTCTTTCTCTTCAACGGCGCCGACCACCACGATCACCATTCCGTTTGGGCCATAACAGCGGCGGTGAAAGTCTTCGATCTCATCCCGGGTAATGTTCGCCACGCTTTCCTGAGTGCCATCGGTGGGGCGGCCATAGGGGTGACCGGGGAAGATGATTTCCTCAAAGGCCATTTCGGCGCGGTCGGCGGTGTCCTGGTCGCGGATGGCCAGCCCGGTGAGGAGCTGGGCGCGCAGGCGTTCGATCTCCTCTGCCGGGAAGACCGGTGAACGCAGGGTTTCGGCGAGCAGAGAGAGCAACAGGGGCAGGTCTTCGGCCAGAGCCCGCCCGCCAAAACCCACGTGATGCACACTGGCCGCGTATCCCAGCGAAGCCCCCGCCGATTCGAGGGTGTCGTAAATGGCCTGAAAGTCGTGTTGCCAGGTGCCGCGCATCAGCGAAAGCGCCGTAAAGTGCGCCAGCCCCAGCCGGTCGAGTGGGTCGAAAAGGCTGCCTGCGGTAAGGTAACCGCTCACCACCACCGAAAGGCTCTCGGGGTTGTGGCGCGCCAGCACCGTGATGCCATTGGGGAGGGTTTCGCGCAGGGTGTCATCCGGGCCGGGAACCAGCCTGAAGTAGTTGGAATCGTTCATGGTTCTTTCCCCCCTCCATCGGAGCGATCTGGCAGGTAGACCCCCACCACACGGTTTTGCGCCAGGAAGGCCGTCTGGGCCACCCGCATGATCTCGTCCGGGGTCACACGGCTGAGATTTTCCAGATAACCGGTGAACCAGTCGTACGAGGCAAACATTTCTGCATATCCCAGCCAGAAGGCCTGGTTGGTGATGTTTTCGCTCCCGTAGGCAAAGAGGGCACGGGCCTGTTTAATGGCGCGGGCAATTTCGTCACTGCTGACCCATTCTTCCTGAAGACGCCGGATTTGTGCGTCGTAGGCGGCAAGGGTTTCCTGTGGGGTTCGCTGGGGATGGACGGTGATGATGGTATCATAAAGGAAGGGATCGAGCGTGGCCTGAAGGCTTCCCCCAACCGAGACGGCCAGCTCGCGGTCCACCAGGGCGCGGTAAAGGCGGCTGGTCTTATTGGAGATGCCCCCACCTCCAAACATGTTCAGGCTGGAGGGGCCGGTGAGGAGGCTGTCGATAATAGTGAAGGTGGCAAAATCGGGGTGGGCGGCAGCGGGCGAACGGTAAGAAATCTGAATATAGGTGGTCTGGCCGGGGCCGGTCACTTCAAGCTGTTGCTCGCCCTGCGGGGGCGGTTCCACACATGCCGCGGCTACCCGTTCGGGCAGGGGCACCGCTGAGAGCGGCGCGTACAATTCCTGCAGGCGTTGGAGCATGGCTTCGGCCTCAAAGTCGCCCGCCATAGCGATGAGTGCATTGTTGGGGTTGTAGTAGGTGCGGTAGTGCCGGTAAAGATCGTCGCGCGTCATGCGCCGAAGGTCTTCTTTATCGCCGATGATTTCATGGCGATACGGGTGCACCCGAAAAGAGGCCGTCTGCACAGCCTCGCCCAGGCGGAAGAGGGGTTCATTTTCGTGGCCTTCGCGTTCGGCCAGAATGACTGTCCGCTCCGATTCCACCTCTTCCGGGTCGAAGAGACTGTTGACCATGCGGTCGGCCTCCAGTTCCAATGCCAGAGAGATTTTATCGGCGGGGAGAGTCTCGAAATAAGTCGTCCAGTCGAGGTAGGTGAAGGCGTTCCACATGCCGCCTTCCCGGGAGATGGCGCGGTCGAGGACGGTGGCGGGGTAGCGTGGGGTGCCCTTAAACTGCATGTGCTCCACCCAGTGAGAGACGCCCGTCAGACCGGCTGGCTCATCCCGTGACCCCACCCGATACCAGATCCAGTGGCTGATCAAAGGGGCGGTATGAATTTCTTTGAGGTGGACAGTAAGCCCGTTAGAAAGTTGTACTTTCAGGGTGGGATCGCTCATGGGGTGTCATCCGGAGTGTATCGAAATGCCCAGGCGCAAAGCACCGAGGGGTGAGGGCCACATAACGCCTCTCCCCAGGTATCGGGGAGTTCTTTCATCAAGCGGTAGTAGGGGCGCACCACTTCCTGTAACCCAACGAAAGGCTGGTGCAATTCGGTCTGGTTGAGAGGAATATCCACCTCCACGTTGAGTTGCACCGGGATCATTTGATCGACCGGCACGATGAGATCGAGTGCCACCGGCAGGCGGGTTCCGGCGGGTAAAACGATTGTTGCCGGGGCATTTTCGATGGAAAGCCCGCCGGTGGTGAGGCGAGCCACCCGTGCATTGGCCAGGGTGGTATCTTCGGTGAGCACCACCACCGTGTGGGTGTTGAGAGGCAGGTCGAATTGAGCCTTCACCTGGGTGCTGACGGGGATGGTGGTCTTGATGTGAGCCTGATCCATCCAGATAAAATTCTGGTACAGCCCGCCCAGCACCTGTTGTTCCACCACCTTTTTAATGGCAAAGAGTTGCCGCCCAAGTGAAAGCAACACAGCCAGCAGGATGAGGTTCACCGCCAGAGAAATCACGCTTGCGGTTGTCCAGAAGGCAGGGGCAAACTTCCAGCCGCGGCGGGGAGAAATCCGGCGCAGTCGCAGGGGCTCACCGCGCCCCGGCGGGCGCGGAGGGGAGGGGTTTCCCATGGCATGAGTCGCGGGAGGGAGAGGTTCTTCCATGGGGTATTTATAGCATGACTTTATAAAAAAGGAAAAACATAAAAAAGGGTATAATAACCACATTATGTGCCATTTTGCACGATCATCACGCGGAGGTTAACATGGAAGCCAATCAGCCATCAACCCTGCCAGCTGCACCTCAACCTCAGGCCGAGACACCCGTTGTTCCATCTTCTTCTGCGGTTGCCCCCCAGCCCGTGGTTGCCGTCATCGGAGCCGGCCCGGCGGGGCTTTTTGCGGCGCGCGAGCTGGCGCTCCATGGGGTTCATGTGTTCGTGTTCAATCGCGATATCAAGCCCGGCGGGTTGGCCGAATACGGCATTTACCCCGGAAAGACGCGCATGAAAGAGGGGTTGCGTGCCCAGTTCCGACAAATCCTCGATACCCCGGGGGTGGAATATTACGGCAACCTGGTGATCGGGGAACATGGCGACCTCACCCTCGACGATCTCCGGGGGATGGGCTTTCAGGCCTTACTGGTAGCAGTGGGAGCGCAGGCTACCAAGTGGGCGGGTATCCCTGGCGAGGATTTAAAGGGGGTCTACCACGCTAAGGACATTGTGTATCATTACAACCGCCTTCCCCCTTACGTGGATATGGAGTTTGCCATCGGGCGGCGGGTTGCTGTGGTGGGGGTGGGCAATGTGATGATCGATATTGCCCACTGGTTGCTGGAAGAAAAGAAAGTGGATGAAGTGATTGCCATTGCCCGGCGCGGCCCCGGAGAAGTGAAGTTCGACCGGAAGGAGCTGGAGTCGATCATCGGTTACCTCGATGTGGCTGCCGTGCAGATGGAACTTCAACGCGTGACCCCGCAGATGGTTCAGCTGGGGCAAGATCCGAACACCATGCATGAGATGATTGCCTCGCTGTTAGAAAAAAAGCCCCCGGCTGCGGGTTCTCCCGCCTTCCGCATTCAATTTTTAGCCTCTCCCGTGCGCGTTCTGGGCGATGCCCAGGGGCGGGTGTGCGGGCTGGAGTTGGAACAGACCATGCTGGTGCGTACATCCAGCGGCGAAACCGTGGCCCACGGCATGGGGCTTTATCATACGCTGGAAGTAGACACGGTGATTTTCGCCATCGGAGATCGGGTGGATTCGAGCCTGGGACTGCCGGTTGAAGGCAACGAGTTCTATAAGAACCCTCAACCGCGTTTTCCCAAAGATGGGATGAGCTACGAGGTTTACGATCCCGTGGCAGGTAAGGTCATCGAGGATGTGTTTGTGGTGGGATGGGCGCGAAAAGCCAGCACCGGTGTGGTAGGGCTGGCGCGGAAAGACGGCGTCAATGGTGCGCACGCCCTGCTGGATTATCTGGCCACCCTGCCCCCGGGGAAGGCTTCAGTAGATGCCATTCGCGCGCGGTTAAGCGCCCTGGGAAAACCCCTGGTAACCCGCGCCGACCTGCTCCGCCTGGAGCAGGCCGAACGCGAGCGTGCCGCCCGGCTCGGCCTGCCGGAGTTTAAATTTGAACACAATCTGGAGATGCTCCAGGTGATGGGGTTGCTCCAGCCGTTAATCGGGTGAGAGGTTTACCCCAGGGTTTTCATCCATGCCACCATCAGGTCTGCCAGGGCCTGTTCGCGGCCGGTATAGACATGGTCGGCGCCTTCCACCACTTCAACCCGGTACCCGGCCGGGGGCGATGAGCGCAGCCTGGCCACCACCTGGCACCAGTCCAGCTCCAGCGAACCGCAGGCCGCCAGAATGGGCAGGTGCAGGCGGGCGAGGTTTTCGAGGGTATCGTCGCCCTGGAGCGAGAGATGCTCGGCGGCAGTCCCGGCAGACATGAGGTAAGGCCAGTTGCGGTCGGCAAAGAGGGTGTTCCCTTTACCCCTGGCGGCGAGCTTCTGGACGCGTTGCAGCCAGCCCTCGGGGTTGCGTTTGCCGAACTGATGGGCAAAATGGCGGGGAATGTCGTGAATGTTGGTGACTGGCGATAGCACACTCAGGCCAACCACGCGGGGGTCTCCGGTCTGGGCCATGTAATAGGCAACTTTAGCCCCGGCTTTGCTGTGGCCGAAGAGTGCCACCCGCGAGAACCCGCGCGCTTCCATCAGGTCGAGCGCCGCGCGGATATCGGCGATGCAATCGGCGAATTTTTCGGTGGCCGCACCCAGCAGCCCCGTGCCGCGGTTGTTGAAAACCAGGGTGGTGTATCCGGCTTCGGCCAGCAGGGGAGGGAGGGCGCTCTCGATCTCGCCGATGAAGCTGCCGGTCATGCCGTGGACGATGACCACCCCCAGGGTTGAAGGGTGGTCGCCTCTGGCGGGGTAAATGGCACCGAAGTGCTTCAGTCCGTCACTTGTGGTCAATCGTACCAGTTCTGCGAGCATGGTTTTCCTCTCCGAAGAAGATCAGGTTGAATCTCGCCGCCCGGGGGGCAGCATCATGAGAAATCCTACCGCGATAACTCCCATTCCCAGCTCCACCCCCCGCGCCTGCCATTCGCCAAAATAGGGAATGCCCGGCAGGGGGTGGCTGCCCATGCCGAAGATATCGGCCATGCCGGTAAACACGGCGATGACGTAGCCCGTGGCAACCAGACGCTGACCAACATCCGCGGCGATGCTGAGGGGGTGTTCTTTCCATAAAGAGCGCAGGCTGATGTACCCGCCCACGCAGATGATCGCCAGCCCGACCAAAAACACGGCGATCTGCACAAAGCCGATCACCGGACTGCGGTCTACACCGAACAGCCCGGGCCTTGCCCCCAGCAGGAAAATCAGAAACCCCACCAGGGTAACCGCCAGCCCTGTGCGCATCCGCCGCCGCCAGAAGCGTAACGGTCGGGTGGGCGATTCCTGAGGCTGAGAAGTCAATGGCTCTGCGGCCCGGTTGGGCAGGGGGGCGGTCATGTCTCTGCCAGGTTCCTTTCGAGGAAATGAGCCCAGTTCTCTCCCATCACAGCGGCGATATCCTCGGTGGCATACCCTGCCTCTGCAAGGCAGGCGGGAAGTTTTTGCAGGTCGGCAATGGTGTTCATGCCCTGAGGAACGGCAGGCCACCCCCAGCCGCCATCAAAGTCGGTGCCCAGGCCCACGTGGCGGGCGTCACCGGCAATCTGGCAGACGTGGTCGATGTGCGCCACCAGGTGAGAGAAAGTGGTCTGTGCTGGGTCGTCCGAGGGAGACCAGCCCGGGCGCAACCAGCGCGCAAAGGGTGAAACACCCATCACACCGTCACGCTCGATGAGCTGGCGGATGACCCGGTCGCTGAAGTGACGTTCGTTATCAGAAACGCGCAGAAGGGCGCGGCAGTTGGCGTGGGTGGCCGCTACCGGACCTTCGTAGCGGTCCAGCGCCTGAAGGGCGGAACGTTCGTTCATGTGCGAGATGTCCAGAATCAGCCCCAGACCGGCCATGACTTCCAGCAGTTCGTAGCCTTCGCGGGTGAACCCCGCGCGCGACTGACTCCCCCCACAGAAGCGTTCCCCATGGGGTGCCCAGACTGGCCCCACCAGCCGCACCCCCCGTTCACGCCACTCTTCCAGTTCGGCGGGGGTGTGCAGGCCTTCGGCGTTTTCCATGAGCAGGGTCAGCCCTACCGGGTGGGTGCGTCCCCAGCCATCACTGCTGGCGGTGTTCTCATCGGGGAGGGTGGCTGGCTGGGTCTTCCAGCGGGCGAAGTGTTCACGCAGGGTTTGCCGGTCGCAGACCCAGCGGAAGCGGTCGGGAAAATCTCCACAGAGGCGCTGATAGTAGGCGATCTGTTTTTCCCAGAGGAGACGCGCTTCGGCGCTGGAGCGATAAGTCTGGCTTTCCCAGTCGTCGACGGTGCCGTGGGCGGCGATGAAGAGCGTGGCAATGACCAGGGCCACCTGCCCCTGCTGGTATTCGGGCCAGCCGAGCATACAATGCCCGTTGCGCTGAGGGATCGCCGAATCCTGCTCGCGGCGGCGGGTTTCTATCGCCGATTGCAGGTAATCGCGCCCAAAGGTCAGGGCGTTGTAGGCCAGGTCTTCGTGCGCGTCGATCACAGGAAAGGACATGGAGGAAAGATCGGGAGAAAAAAGAGCGCACCGGCGCCGGTGCGCTCATGGGTCGATGAAAAAATCAGGCTGAAGTTTCGTCGTCTTCGCCGAGTTCGTCCATCACTTCTTCCAGCGATTGCCAGTCGAGTTCGGCGTAGGCCTGAGAATCTACCCGTCGCAGGCTGAGGCCAATGCGATGATTGACCGGGTCGATCTTGATGATGCGCAGGGTCACCGTGTCGCCCTCTTTGAGGACTTCCTTGGGGTGCTCAATACGCCGCTCGCTGATTTCGGAGATGTGGATGAGGCCTTCCAGGTCGGGTTCCAGGCGGGCAAATGCCCCGAATTTGGTCAGGCGGGTAATCTGAGCCTGCACCAGCATGCCTTCCTGGTATTTTGCGGTGTGCTGAGTCCACGGGTCATCCTGCAGCTGCCGGATGGAAAGGCCGATGCGCTTTTTCTCGCGGTCAATGCTGATGACCTTGACTTTGACTTCCTGCCCCACCTTGAGTACTTCGCTGGGGTGGTTAATGCGCTCCCAGGAGATTTCGGAGAGGTGTACCAGGCCGTCTGCACCGTTGATGTTGACAAAGGCCCCAAAATCGGCCAGGCTGGTCACGCGCCCGGTGCGCACTTCACCTTCGGTCAGTTCTTCGATGACTCTTTCCTTGAGCGACTCGCGGGTTTCACTGCTGGCGGCGCGTTCGCTGAGGATCAGCCGGCGGCGTTCGCGGTCGACCTCGATCACGCATACATCGATCTCTTCGCCAACCATGCGGCTCCAGCGCTGATCGGGCGTCTCGCCCGACATGCCCGCGCGGCGTGAGAGGCTTACCTGAGAGGCGGGCACAAAACCGCGCAGGCCCTTGACCGGCACGATCAGCCCTCCCTTGTTGTAGCCCACGATTTTGCTGTGAATGACTTCCTTGCTCTGAAGCAGGTGTTCGATCTCCTGCCAGCTGACGGCTTCACGCGCCCGCGTGTAGGAGAGCACCAGGTTGCCATTCTGATCTTCAGGGTTAATGATGTAAACCGGGATTTCCTGGTTGACCTTCAATTCAGCCAGTTCTTCGGGGGGGATGCTTTCCAGTTCCCGCCCGCTGATGACCCCTTCCGATTTGGTGCCCACACTTACCAGAATCTGACCGGGGCTGATGCTTGCAATAACGCCTGTGCGGATTTCCCCTGCTTGGGGGAAGTCCATCCCCAGGCCTTCCTTCTCCAGCAAGGATGCCATACTGTTGTGATTCTCGGCGTTGTTCTCAGGGGTTTCGGCGGCCTTTCCCTGCTCGAGCTGGGTGTCATTCTGATCCATACGACTTCTGAACTCCGGAGGTTTAAGATTAACAACCATTATAAATGCGATTAACCGGATTGGCAACCCCGGTTATTGCCCGATATCGTTCACGGGGAGTTTTTTCTCCTCACAGGATAATTCTGGCGGGCTATTTTCAGGGAGATTCAGACGCGTGGGTTGATGGAGGTGCATGGATTCCCACGGGGCGTCTTTCAGGCTTTTGCCTGAGAGTACGGCTGAAGCCGCTTCAATTCTGCCGGCTCTACCGTGAGCATCGCCTGACGGGCCTGGTCGCGAATGCGGTTGATGCCTGAGAAGAACTCGCGCATCATCACCACCAGCAGGTAGCGCCCGTGCGGGGTGAGGGTGATCGCCTCGGCGGTGTTTTCGGCAAAGGCGCCGCTGGCCTGGAAGAAGGCCATTTCCAGCGGAAGTGATTGCTCAATACTGCGCCCGAAACGCGCCTTCCAGGCCCGCTTGTCGAGCCGCAGACCGAACAGATCCATCATGAAACGATAACGCATCTGATCGATTTTGCTGAAACGGCGCTTCCCGGTGATGGGAGCGTGCCCTGAGGCAACCATCCTTCGATAGGTTTCCAGCGAGAAGGTGTTGACGTAAAGCGCGCCCTGAAGGAAGCTGAACGAACCCGACCCGATCCCTACATATTCATCGCTTTCTACAATGTATTCATCAATGAGATGGTTGCCCTTCCGCGAAAACGTCCAGGCGGTGGAAAGGTCGAACTCGCGGGTTAATTCCTCGACGATCAGATGGTACAACTCGGCTTCGCGCCGGTATTCCACCTGACCAACAGTGGCCGCAAGGGAGCGCTGTACAGAGGGCGAGGTCATTAAGGGGTAAAAGGTGGTCTGGTTGGCGCCAGAGGCGATCACCATGGCAATGTCCCGCCGGATGGCAGCTTCATCCTGCCCGGGAAAATTAAAGATCATGTCTACGTTGAGCGAGTCAAAACATCCGGCCACACTGCGCAGGCGGTTTAAAATCGCTTCTCCTGAGCCGAAACGCTCGTAACGGTTGATTTTTTTGAGCAGTTCATCGTCGAAGCTCTGCACCCCAACCGAAAGGCGTTGCACCCGTCCGTCGAGCACATCGATCAGACGCTGGTCAAGGTGATTGGGGTTGGTTTCGCAGGAGACCTCGCGAATGGGGAAGAGCTCACGCGCCAGATCGATGGTCTGGACGAGTTCATCGAGCATCACCGTGGGGGTGCCCCCGCCGATGTAGAGCGTCTCAAACGAATAACCAGCGCGCGCCACCTGACGCATTTCTTCGCGCAGGCTGACGAAATACGAGCGTGCTGAGGCTTCATCCAGGAGAAAACGGTTGAAAGAGCAATAGGGGCAAAGGCTCTCGCAGAAAGGGATGTGGGTGTAGAGCATATAGGTTTGTCCCGGCTTGGGGGGCGGCAAAGATACCCGGCTGGCCGGTTGAATGTTGAGTAATACCTGGGCGGCAATGCGAAAAGAGGTTGAGAATACCCCATCCACAATCATAAAAAGAGTCCCCTCTTTAAGAAACAGACCTTTGAGGCAGGGTGTATTACCCGCCGGGTGCTCACAGAAAACCTTTGCATGAGGTTTTTGTAAGCCATTCCGGGTATTGTACTCGAAAATCCTCTTCCGGGTAGAAGCGATCTGACTTTTCCTCTTGATCTTCCGGATGGAATGCTGTATACTCCTCCAATGTATGAATGTTCGCTCATATATTCAGATGTTGCACAAAGGAGCCCATGGAACCAAAGGGAACCACAATCGATGAACAGGCGGTGAACAGGGTGCGGGCCGGGTTGATTGACGCACTCACCGCCACCCGCCTGGCAGAAGCTTTCGCCGCCCTCTCAGACCCCACCCGTGTGCTGATCATCTCGGCATTGCTGGAGGGTGAGCTGTGTGTTTTCGACCTGGCGGCTGTGCTGGGCCTTTCTCAGAGCGCCACCTCGCATCAGTTGCGCATTTTACGGCATCTCAACCTGGTGCGTACCCGCAAAGAGGGGCGCCTGGTGTATTACGCCCTGGATGATGAGCATATTCGCGATCTTTTTCAGCGCGGCCTCGAGCACGTGCGCCATCGCTGAGTATTTCAATGCACAGAGGTAACGGCTCATGACCATTTCTCATCAAACCTATTCTGTGGAAGGCATGGATTGCGCCGATTGCGCCCGCCATATCGAAGAGGGTGTGTCGCGCCTGCCAGGGGTGACCGGGGCCAGGGTGCATTTTGCGACCGGCCTGCTTGAAGTGGAAGGTGCCCCTGACGAAAAAGCCCTGCGGGCACGGGTAGAATCCCTCGGTTATCGTTTGAAAGACCCTGCAAACCCGGCTGAAGAAAAACCGGGGGCTGGTGCAGGGGGTTTTATTCGTTTTCTGCTCGCCGCCAGCGAAACGCGCCTGGCGCTCATCGGCGGGGCAATCCTCCTCCTTTCCCTCCTGGTAGAACCATTCCGCCTGCCGGCTGTGCTGGGCTCTGCTCTGCAGATCATTGCTCTGGGAGTGGCGGGGTGGCCGGTGGCGCGGGCGGGGCTGGCCAACCTGTGGATTAATCGGAGCATCAGCATCAACCTTTTGATGACCATTGCCGCACTGGGAGCTGTGGTGATTGGAGATATCGCCGAGGCGGCCACCCTGATCTTTCTGTTCGATCTCGCCGAGGCTCTTGAAGGGTATACCACCGAGCGCGCCCGCCGCACTCTCGGAGAATTGCGCAGTCTGGCTCCGCACCTTGCCCTGCGTGTGAGTGATGCCGGAGAGGCACTGGTGGCGGTAGAAGATCTGCGCCCCGGTGATCGTATCCTCGTCCGGGCCGGGGAGCGCATCCCCATCGATGGGGAGGTACTGCGCGGGAACAGTGAGGTTGACCAGTCGCCGATCACCGGTGAGAGCATCCCTGTTGAAAAAGGCCCCGGCGCAAAGGTGTTCGCCGGTTCGGTGAATGGGCGCGGGGTGCTCGAAGTGAAGGTGACGCATCATGCCGAAGACACCACCCTGGCACGGATTGTGCGGATGGTCACCGAGGCCCAGAACCGGCGCGCCCCCAGCCAGCGTTTCATCGACCGCTTTGCCACCTGGTATACCCCGGTGGTGGTAGGTGTCGCCGTGCTGGTAGCGATCATTCCCCCGCTTTTCTTCGGTCAGCCTTTCCTTAATTCCGGTGGAGAGACGGGCTGGCTCTACCGGGCGCTGGCTCTGCTGGTGATCGCCTGTCCGTGCGCGCTGGTCATCAGTGCCCCGGTGACGATCATCTCTGCCATCACTGCGGCGGCCCGGCAGGGAGTGCTCTTTAAGGGCGGGGTGTACCTTGAGGCCCTGGCGCAGGTGAAGCAGGTAGCTTTCGATAAGACGGGCACACTCACCCGGGGTTCTCCCTCGCTTACCCGTTATCGCGCCGAAGATTGCGCCAACGGCGGCTCTTGCGAGCCTTCTCGCCCTTGTGAGGCCTGCGGCGATGTGCTTGCCCTGGCCGCCGCCCTGGAGAAACACAGCACTCACCCCCTCGCGCAGGCTGTGGTAGGGGCGGCACAGCGGGTGGGCCTCGATACGCGTTACCCCCCGGCCGAAGAATTGACCAGTCTTAACGGGCGGGGGTTGCAGGGGCGGGTGGCCGGTCAGCTTGCGACCATCGGCAACCATGCGCTTTTTGATGCGTATCATCCCCATTCGGATCGACTCTGCGCCGAGGTGAACCAGGCCGAAGCTCAGGGACAGACGGCCATGCTCCTCTGTGATGGCCAGCGGGTGCGGGGGTATCTGGCAGTGGCCGATACCCTTCGTCCGGCCAGTCCGGCTGTGGTGGCCGAACTGAAGCGTCTCGGGCTGCGGACCACCATGCTCACCGGCGATAACCCGGCAGTGGCACAGGAGGTGGGCGCACAACTGGGCATTTCTGAGGTGCGCGCCGGTTTGCTCCCCGAAGATAAAGTAGAAGCGGTGCGTCAGCTGGCCGCCACTGACGGCCGCCTGGCGATGGTGGGCGATGGCATCAACGATGCCCCGGCCCTTTCTGCGGCTGAAGTGGGGGTGGCAGTCGGCGGCGCAGGCAGTGCCGCCGCCATGGAGACCGCCGATGTGGTGCTGATGAGCGGTGACCTGAGCCGTCTGCCCTTTGCGGTGCGGCTGGCGCGCCGCACCCTGGGACTGATCCGGCAAAATGTGGCCGTGAGCCTGGGGATCAAACTGCTTTTCATCCTCCTGGCGCTCAACGGTTGGGCCACGCTATGGATGGCTGTTGCCGCCGATATGGGCGTTTCTTTGCTGGTGACGTTGAACGGTATGCGCCCGTTACGCATGAAAGCCTGAGCCACCTGCCGCAGGCCATGGCCTGCGGCAGGTGGCTCAGGCTTTCATGCGTAACGGGCGCATACCGTTCAACGTCACCAGCAAAGAAACGCCCATATCGGCGGCAACAGCCATCCATAGCGTGGCCCAACCGTTGAGCGCCAGGAGGATGAAAAGCAGTTTGATCCCCAGGCTCACGGCCACATTTTGCCGGATCAGTCCCAGGGTGCGGCGCGCCAGCCGCACCGCAAAGGGCAGACGGCTCAGGTCACCGCTCATCAGCACCACATCGGCGGTCTCCATGGCGGCGGCACTGCCTGCGCCGCCGACTGCCACCCCCACTTCAGCCGCAGAAAGGGCCGGGGCATCGTTGATGCCATCGCCCACCATCGCCAGGCGGCCGTCAGTGGCGGCCAGCTGACGCACCGCTTCTACTTTATCTTCGGGGAGCAAACCGGCGCGCACCTCAGAAATGCCCAGTTGTGCGCCCACCTCCTGTGCCACTGCCGGGTTATCGCCGGTGAGCATGGTGGTCCGCAGCCCGAGACGCTTCAGTTCGGCCACCACAGCCGGACTGGCCGGACGAAGGGTATCGGCCACTGCCAGATACCCCCGCACCCGCTGGCCATCACAGAGGAGCATGGCCGTCTGTCCCTGAGCTTCGGCCTGGTTCACCTCGGCGCAGAGTCGATCCGAATGGGGATGATACGCATCAAAAAGCGCATGGTTGCCGATGGTCGCAAGCTGACCGGCCACCCGCCCCTGCAACCCCCGCCCGTTAAGACTGGTCAATTCTTCGGCCGGGGGGTAACGCGTATCGAGGCCCACCCGCTGTGCCGCCCCTACCACAGCCTGCGCGAGGGGGTGAGTGCTGTGTTTCTCCAGGGCGGCGGCCAGGGCAAGCACATCGCCGCAGGCCTCACAAGGGCGAGAAGGCTCGCAAGAGCCGCCGTTGGCGCAATCTTCGGCGCGATAACGGGTAAGCGAGGGAGAACCCCGGGTGAGTGTGCCCGTCTTATCGAAAGCTACCTGCTTCACCTGCGCCAGGGCCTCAAGGTACACCCCGCCCTTAAAGAGCACTCCCTGCCGGGCCGCCGCAGTGATGGCAGAGATGATCGTCACCGGGGCACTGATGACCAGCGCGCACGGACAGGCGATCACCAGCAGAGCCAGCGCCCGGTAGAGCCAGCCCGTCTCTCCACCGGAATTAAGGAAAGGCTGACCGAAGAAAAGCGGGGGAATGATCGCTACCAGCACGGCGACACCTACCACCACCGGGGTATACCAGGTGGCAAAGCGGTCGATGAAACGCTGGCTGGGGGCGCGCCGGTTCTGGGCCTCGGTGACCATCCGCACAATCCGTGCCAGGGTGGTGTCTTCGGCATGATGCGTCACCTTCACTTCGAGCACCCCGCGCCCATTCACCGAACCGGCGAACACCTTTGCGCCGGGGCCTTTTTCAACAGGGATGCTCTCACCGGTGATCGGCGACTGGTCAACCTCACTGTTCCCGCGCAGTACCTCCCCATCGATGGGGATGCGCTCCCCGGCCCGGACGAGGATACGATCACCGGGGCGCAGATCTTCTACCGCCACCAGTGCCTCTCCGGCATCACTCACACGCAGGGCAAGGTGCGGAGCCAGACTGCGCAATTCTCCGAGAGTGCGGCGGGCGCGCTCGGTGGTATACCCTTCAAGAGCCTCGGCGAGATCGAACAGAAAGATCAGGGTGGCCGCCTCGGCGATATCTCCAATCACCACAGCTCCCAGTGCGGCAATGGTCATCAAAAGGTTGATGCTGATGCTCCGATTAATCCACAGGTTGGCCAGCCCCGCCCGCGCCACCGGCCACCCCGCCACTCCCAGAGCAATGATCTGCAGAGCAGAGCCCAGCACAGCCGGCAGGCGGAATGGTTCTACCAGGAGGGAAAGGAGGAGGATTGCCCCGCCGATGAGCGCCAGGCGCGTTTCGCTGGCGGCGAGCAGAAAACGAATAAAACCCCCTGCACCAGCCCCCGGTTTTTCTTCAGCCGGGTTTGCAGGGTCTTTCAAACGATAACCGAGGGATTCTACCCGTGCCCGCAGGGCTTTTTCGTCAGGGGCACCTTCCACTTCAAGCAGGCCGGTCGCAAAATGCACCCTGGCCCCGGTCACCCCTGGCAGGCGCGACACACCCTCTTCGATATGGCGGGCGCAATCGGCGCAATCCATGCCTTCCACAGAATAGGTTTGATGAGAAATGGTCATGAGCCGTTACCTCTGTGCATTGAAATACTCAGCGATGGCGCACGTGCTCGAGGCCGCGCTGAAAAAGATCGCGAATATGCTCATCATCCAGGGCGTAATACACCAGGCGCCCCTCTTTGCGGGTACGCACCAGGTTGAGATGCCGTAAAATGCGCAACTGATGCGAGGTGGCGCTCTGAGAAAGGCCCAGCACAGCCGCCAGGTCGAAAACACACAGCTCACCCTCCAGCAATGCCGAGATGATCAGCACACGGGTGGGGTCTGAGAGGGCGGCGAAAGCTTCTGCCAGGCGGGTGGCGGTGAGTGCGTCAATCAACCCGGCCCGCACCCTGTTCACCGCCTGTTCATCGATTGTGGTTCCCTTTGGTTCCATGGGCTCCTTTGTGCAACATCTGAATATATGAGCGAACATTCATACATTGGAGGAGTATACAGCATTCCATCCGGAAGATCAAGAGGAAAAGTCAGATCGCTTCTACCCGGAAGAGGATTTTCGAGTACAATACCCGGAATGGCTTACAAAAACCTCATGCAAAGGTTTTCTGTGAGCACCCGGCGGGTAATACACCCTGCCTCAAAGGTCTGTTTCTTAAAGAGGGGACTCTTTTTATGATTGTGGATGGGGTATTCTCAACCTCTTTTCGCATTGCCGCCCAGGTATTACTCAACATTCAACCGGCCAGCCGGGTATCTTTGCCGCCCCCCAAGCCGGGACAAACCTATATGCTCTACACCCACATCCCTTTCTGCGAGAGCCTTTGCCCCTATTGCTCTTTCAACCGTTTTCTCCTGGATGAAGCCTCAGCACGCTCGTATTTCGTCAGCCTGCGCGAAGAAATGCGTCAGGTGGCGCGCGCTGGTTATTCGTTTGAGACGCTCTACATCGGCGGGGGCACCCCCACGGTGATGCTCGATGAACTCGTCCAGACCATCGATCTGGCGCGTGAGCTCTTCCCCATTCGCGAGGTCTCCTGCGAAACCAACCCCAATCACCTTGACCAGCGTCTGATCGATGTGCTCGACGGACGGGTGCAACGCCTTTCGGTTGGGGTGCAGAGCTTCGACGATGAACTGCTCAAAAAAATCAACCGTTACGAGCGTTTCGGCTCAGGAGAAGCGATTTTAAACCGCCTGCGCAGTGTGGCCGGATGTTTTGACTCGCTCAACGTAGACATGATCTTTAATTTTCCCGGGCAGGATGAAGCTGCCATCCGGCGGGACATTGCCATGGTGATCGCCTCTGGCGCCAACCAGACCACCTTTTACCCCTTAATGACCTCGCCCTCTGTACAGCGCTCCCTTGCGGCCACTGTTGGTCAGGTGGAATACCGGCGCGAAGCCGAGTTGTACCATCTGATCGTCGAGGAATTAACCCGCGAGTTCGACCTTTCCACCGCCTGGACGTTTTCGCGGAAGGGCAACCATCTCATTGATGAATACATTGTAGAAAGCGATGAATATGTAGGGATCGGGTCGGGTTCGTTCAGCTTCCTTCAGGGCGCGCTTTACGTCAACACCTTCTCGCTGGAAACCTATCGAAGGATGGTTGCCTCAGGGCACGCTCCCATCACCGGGAAGCGCCGTTTCAGCAAAATCGATCAGATGCGTTATCGTTTCATGATGGATCTGTTCGGTCTGCGGCTCGACAAGCGGGCCTGGAAGGCGCGTTTCGGGCGCAGTATTGAGCAATCACTTCCGCTGGAAATGGCCTTCTTCCAGGCCAGCGGCGCCTTTGCCGAAAACACCGCCGAGGCGATCACCCTCACCCCGCACGGGCGCTACCTGCTGGTGGTGATGATGCGCGAGTTCTTCTCAGGCATCAACCGCATTCGCGACCAGGCCCGTCAGGCGATGCTCACGGTAGAGCCGGCAGAATTGAAGCGGCTTCAGCCGTACTCTCAGGCAAAAGCCTGAAAGACGCCCCGTGGGAATCCATGCACCTCCATCAACCCACGCGTCTGAATCTCCCTGAAAATAGCCCGCCAGAATTATCCTGTGAGGAGAAAAAACTCCCCGTGAACGATATCGGGCAATAACCGGGGTTGCCAATCCGGTTAATCGCATTTATAATGGTTGTTAATCTTAAACCTCCGGAGTTCAGAAGTCGTATGGATCAGAATGACACCCAGCTCGAGCAGGGAAAGGCCGCCGAAACCCCTGAGAACAACGCCGAGAATCACAACAGTATGGCATCCTTGCTGGAGAAGGAAGGCCTGGGGATGGACTTCCCCCAAGCAGGGGAAATCCGCACAGGCGTTATTGCAAGCATCAGCCCCGGTCAGATTCTGGTAAGTGTGGGCACCAAATCGGAAGGGGTCATCAGCGGGCGGGAACTGGAAAGCATCCCCCCCGAAGAACTGGCTGAATTGAAGGTCAACCAGGAAATCCCGGTTTACATCATTAACCCTGAAGATCAGAATGGCAACCTGGTGCTCTCCTACACGCGGGCGCGTGAAGCCGTCAGCTGGCAGGAGATCGAACACCTGCTTCAGAGCAAGGAAGTCATTCACAGCAAAATCGTGGGCTACAACAAGGGAGGGCTGATCGTGCCGGTCAAGGGCCTGCGCGGTTTTGTGCCCGCCTCTCAGGTAAGCCTCTCACGCCGCGCGGGCATGTCGGGCGAGACGCCCGATCAGCGCTGGAGCCGCATGGTTGGCGAAGAGATCGATGTATGCGTGATCGAGGTCGACCGCGAACGCCGCCGGCTGATCCTCAGCGAACGCGCCGCCAGCAGTGAAACCCGCGAGTCGCTCAAGGAAAGAGTCATCGAAGAACTGACCGAAGGTGAAGTGCGCACCGGGCGCGTGACCAGCCTGGCCGATTTTGGGGCCTTTGTCAACATCAACGGTGCAGACGGCCTGGTACACCTCTCCGAAATCTCCTGGGAGCGCATTAACCACCCCAGCGAAGTACTCAAGGTGGGGCAGGAAGTCAAAGTCAAGGTCATCAGCATTGACCGCGAGAAAAAGCGCATCGGCCTTTCCATCCGGCAGCTGCAGGATGACCCGTGGACTCAGCACACCGCAAAATACCAGGAAGGCATGCTGGTGCAGGCTCAGATTACCCGCCTGACCAAATTCGGGGCATTTGCCCGCCTGGAACCCGACCTGGAAGGCCTCATCCACATCTCCGAAATCAGCGAGCGGCGTATTGAGCACCCCAAGGAAGTCCTCAAAGAGGGCGACACGGTGACCCTGCGCATCATCAAGATCGACCCGGTCAATCATCGCATTGGCCTCAGCCTGCGACGGGTAGATTCTCAGGCCTACGCCGAACTCGACTGGCAATCGCTGGAAGAAGTGATGGACGAACTCGGCGAAGACGACGAAACTTCAGCCTGATTTTTTCATCGACCCATGAGCGCACCGGCGCCGGTGCGCTCTTTTTTCTCCCGATCTTTCCTCCATGTCCTTTCCTGTGATCGACGCGCACGAAGACCTGGCCTACAACGCCCTGACCTTTGGGCGCGATTACCTGCAATCGGCGATAGAAACCCGCCGCCGCGAGCAGGATTCGGCGATCCCTCAGCGCAACGGGCATTGTATGCTCGGCTGGCCCGAATACCAGCAGGGGCAGGTGGCCCTGGTCATTGCCACGCTCTTCATCGCCGCCCACGGCACCGTCGACGACTGGGAAAGCCAGACTTATCGCTCCAGCGCCGAAGCGCGTCTCCTCTGGGAAAAACAGATCGCCTACTATCAGCGCCTCTGTGGAGATTTTCCCGACCGCTTCCGCTGGGTCTGCGACCGGCAAACCCTGCGTGAACACTTCGCCCGCTGGAAGACCCAGCCAGCCACCCTCCCCGATGAGAACACCGCCAGCAGTGATGGCTGGGGACGCACCCACCCGGTAGGGCTGACCCTGCTCATGGAAAACGCCGAAGGCCTGCACACCCCCGCCGAACTGGAAGAGTGGCGTGAACGGGGGGTGCGGCTGGTGGGGCCAGTCTGGGCACCCCATGGGGAACGCTTCTGTGGGGGGAGTCAGTCGCGCGCGGGGTTCACCCGCGAAGGCTACGAACTGCTGGAAGTCATGGCCGGTCTGGGGCTGATTCTGGACATCTCGCACATGAACGAACGTTCCGCCCTTCAGGCGCTGGACCGCTACGAAGGTCCGGTAGCGGCCACCCACGCCAACTGCCGCGCCCTTCTGCGCGTTTCTGATAACGAACGTCACTTCAGCGACCGGGTCATCCGCCAGCTCATCGAGCGTGACGGTGTGATGGGTGTTTCACCCTTTGCGCGCTGGTTGCGCCCGGGCTGGTCTCCCTCGGACGACCCAGCACAGACCACTTTCTCTCACCTGGTGGCGCACATCGACCACGTCTGCCAGATTGCCGGTGACGCCCGCCACGTGGGCCTGGGCACCGACTTTGATGGCGGCTGGGGGTGGCCTGCCGTTCCTCAGGGCATGAACACCATTGCCGACCTGCAAAAACTTCCCGCCTGCCTTGCAGAGGCAGGGTATGCCACCGAGGATATCGCCGCTGTGATGGGAGAGAACTGGGCTCATTTCCTCGAAAGGAACCTGGCAGAGACATGACCGCCCCCCTGCCCAACCGGGCCGCAGAGCCATTGACTTCTCAGCCTCAGGAATCGCCCACCCGACCGTTACGCTTCTGGCGGCGGCGGATGCGCACAGGGCTGGCGGTTACCCTGGTGGGGTTTCTGATTTTCCTGCTGGGGGCAAGGCCCGGGCTGTTCGGTGTAGACCGCAGTCCGGTGATCGGCTTTGTGCAGATCGCCGTGTTTTTGGTCGGGCTGGCGATCATCTGCGTGGGCGGGTACATCAGCCTGCGCTCTTTATGGAAAGAACACCCCCTCAGCATCGCCGCGGATGTTGGTCAGCGTCTGGTTGCCACGGGCTACGTCATCGCCGTGTTTACCGGCATGGCCGATATCTTCGGCATGGGCAGCCACCCCCTGCCGGGCATTCCCTATTTTGGCGAATGGCAGGCGCGGGGGGTGGAGCTGGGAATGGGAGTTATCGCGGTAGGATTTCTCATGATGCTGCCCCCCGGGCGGCGAGATTCAACCTGATCTTCTTCGGAGAGGAAAACCATGCTCGCAGAACTGGTACGATTGACCACAAGTGACGGACTGAAGCACTTCGGTGCCATTTACCCCGCCAGAGGCGACCACCCTTCAACCCTGGGGGTGGTCATCGTCCACGGCATGACCGGCAGCTTCATCGGCGAGATCGAGAGCGCCCTCCCTCCCCTGCTGGCCGAAGCCGGATACACCACCCTGGTTTTCAACAACCGCGGCACGGGGCTGCTGGGTGCGGCCACCGAAAAATTCGCCGATTGCATCGCCGATATCCGCGCGGCGCTCGACCTGATGGAAGCGCGCGGGTTCTCGCGGGTGGCACTCTTCGGCCACAGCAAAGCCGGGGCTAAAGTTGCCTATTACATGGCCCAGACCGGAGACCCCCGCGTGGTTGGCCTGAGTGTGCTATCGCCAGTCACCAACATTCACGACATTCCCCGCCATTTTGCCCATCAGTTCGGCAAACGCAACCCCGAGGGCTGGCTGCAACGCGTCCAGAAGCTCGCCGCCAGGGGTAAAGGGAACACCCTCTTTGCCGACCGCAACTGGCCTTACCTCATGTCTGCCGGGACTGCCGCCGAGCATCTCTCGCTCCAGGGCGACGATACCCTCGAAAACCTCGCCCGCCTGCACCTGCCCATTCTGGCGGCCTGCGGTTCGCTGGAGCTGGACTGGTGCCAGGTGGTGGCCAGGCTGCGCTCATCGCCCCCGGCCGGGTACCGGGTTGAAGTGGTGGAAGGCGCCGACCATGTCTATACCGGCCGCGAACAGGCCCTGGCAGACCTGATGGTGGCATGGATGAAAACCCTGGGGTAAACCTCTCACCCGATTAACGGCTGGAGCAACCCCATCACCTGGAGCATCTCCAGATTGTGTTCAAATTTAAACTCCGGCAGGCCGAGCCGGGCGGCACGCTCGCGTTCGGCCTGCTCCAGGCGGAGCAGGTCGGCGCGGGTTACCAGGGGTTTTCCCAGGGCGCTTAACCGCGCGCGAATGGCATCTACTGAAGCCTTCCCCGGGGGCAGGGTGGCCAGATAATCCAGCAGGGCGTGCGCACCATTGACGCCGTCTTTCCGCGCCAGCCCTACCACACCGGTGCTGGCTTTTCGCGCCCATCCCACCACAAACACATCCTCGATGACCTTACCTGCCACGGGATCGTAAACCTCGTAGCTCATCCCATCTTTGGGAAAACGCGGTTGAGGGTTCTTATAGAACTCGTTGCCTTCAACCGGCAGTCCCAGGCTCGAATCCACCCGATCTCCGATGGCGAAAATCACCGTGTCTACTTCCAGCGTATGATAAAGCCCCATGCCGTGGGCCACGGTTTCGCCGCTGGATGTACGCACCAGCATGGTCTGTTCCAACTCCAGCCCGCACACCCGCCCCTGGGCATCGCCCAGAACGCGCACGGGAGAGGCTAAAAATTGAATGCGGAAGGCGGGAGAACCCGCAGCCGGGGGCTTTTTTTCTAACAGCGAGGCAATCATCTCATGCATGGTGTTCGGATCTTGCCCCAGCTGAACCATCTGCGGGGTCACGCGTTGAAGTTCCATCTGCACGGCAGCCACATCGAGGTAACCGATGATCGACTCCAGCTCCTTCCGGTCGAACTTCACTTCTCCGGGGCCGCGCCGGGCAATGGCAATCACTTCATCCACTTTCTTTTCTTCCAGCAACCAGTGGGCAATATCGATCATCACATTGCCCACCCCCACCACAGCAACCCGCCGCCCGATGGCAAACTCCATATCCACGTAAGGGGGAAGGCGGTTGTAATGATACACAATGTCCTTAGCGTGGTAGACCCCCTTTAAATCCTCGCCAGGGATACCCGCCCACTTGGTAGCCTGCGCTCCCACTGCTACCAGTAAGGCCTGAAAGCCCATCCCCCGGAGATCGTCGAGGGTGAGGTCGCCATGTTCCCCGATCACCAGGTTGCCGTAATATTCCACCCCCGGGGTATCGAGGATTTGTCGGAACTGGGCACGCAACCCCTCTTTCATGCGCGTCTTTCCGGGGTAAATGCCGTATTCGGCCAACCCGCCGGGCTTGATATCGCGATTGAACACGAACACATGAACCCCATGGAGCGCCAGCTCGCGCGCCGCAAAAAGCCCCGCCGGGCCGGCTCCGATGACGGCAACCACGGGCTGGGGGGCAACCGCAGAAGAAGATGGAACAACGGGTGTCTCGGCCTGAGGTTGAGGTGCAGCTGGCAGGGTTGATGGCTGATTGGCTTCCATGTTAACCTCCGCGTGATGATCGTGCAAAATGGCACATAATGTGGTTATTATACCCTTTTTTATGTTTTTCCTTTTTTATAAAGTCATGCTATAAATACCCCATGGAAGAACCTCTCCCTCCCGCGACTCATGCCATGGGAAACCCCTCCCCTCCGCGCCCGCCGGGGCGCGGTGAGCCCCTGCGACTGCGCCGGATTTCTCCCCGCCGCGGCTGGAAGTTTGCCCCTGCCTTCTGGACAACCGCAAGCGTGATTTCTCTGGCGGTGAACCTCATCCTGCTGGCTGTGTTGCTTTCACTTGGGCGGCAACTCTTTGCCATTAAAAAGGTGGTGGAACAACAGGTGCTGGGCGGGCTGTACCAGAATTTTATCTGGATGGATCAGGCTCACATCAAGACCACCATCCCCGTCAGCACCCAGGTGAAGGCTCAATTCGACCTGCCTCTCAACACCCACACGGTGGTGGTGCTCACCGAAGATACCACCCTGGCCAATGCACGGGTGGCTCGCCTCACCACCGGCGGGCTTTCCATCGAAAATGCCCCGGCAACAATCGTTTTACCCGCCGGAACCCGCCTGCCGGTGGCACTCGATCTCATCGTGCCGGTCGATCAAATGATCCCGGTGCAACTCAACGTGGAGGTGGATATTCCTCTCAACCAGACCGAATTGCACCAGCCTTTCGTTGGGTTACAGGAAGTGGTGCGCCCCTACTACCGCTTGATGAAAGAACTCCCCGATACCTGGGGAGAGGCGTTATGTGGCCCTCACCCCTCGGTGCTTTGCGCCTGGGCATTTCGATACACTCCGGATGACACCCCATGAGCGATCCCACCCTGAAAGTACAACTTTCTAACGGGCTTACTGTCCACCTCAAAGAAATTCATACCGCCCCTTTGATCAGCCACTGGATCTGGTATCGGGTGGGGTCACGGGATGAGCCAGCCGGTCTGACGGGCGTCTCTCACTGGGTGGAGCACATGCAGTTTAAGGGCACCCCACGCTACCCCGCCACCGTCCTCGACCGCGCCATCTCCCGGGAAGGCGGCATGTGGAACGCCTTCACCTACCTCGACTGGACGACTTATTTCGAGACTCTCCCCGCCGATAAAATCTCTCTGGCATTGGAACTGGAGGCCGACCGCATGGTCAACAGTCTCTTCGACCCGGAAGAGGTGGAATCGGAGCGGACAGTCATTCTGGCCGAACGCGAAGGCCACGAAAATGAACCCCTCTTCCGCCTGGGCGAGGCTGTGCAGACGGCCTCTTTTCGGGTGCACCCGTATCGCCATGAAATCATCGGCGATAAAGAAGACCTTCGGCGCATGACGCGCGACGATCTTTACCGGCACTACCGCACCTACTACAACCCCAACAATGCACTCATCGCTATGGCGGGCGACTTTGAGGCCGAAGCCATGCTCCAACGCCTGCAGGAATTGTACGCGCCGCTCTCAGCGGTGCCCCTGCCCGAACGGGTAGCCGCGGCATGTGTGGAACCGCCCCCGCAGGGCGAGCAACAGCTTGAAGTGACCGGCCCCGGCCAGACCACCTATATTCAGATTTCTTACCGTTCGCCCGCTGCCGCCCACCCCGATTTTGCCACCTTCACTATTATCGACAGCCTCCTCACCGGCCCCTCCAGCCTGAACATGTTTGGAGGTGGGGGCATCTCCAATAAGACCAGCCGCCTTTACCGCGCCCTGGTGGACCGCGAGCTGGCCGTCTCGGTTGGGGGAAGCCTTCAGGCCACGCTCGATCCCTTCCTTTATGATACCATCATCACCGTCCATCCCCAGCGAACCCCACAGGAAACCCTTGCCGCCTACGACGCACAAATCCGGCGTCTTCAGGAAGAATGGGTCAGCAGTGACGAAATTGCCCGCGCCATTAAACAGGCCCGTGCCCTCTTTGCCTACGGGAGCGAAAACATCACCAACCAGGCCTTCTGGCTGGGATATGCAGAAATGTTTGCCTCGTACGACTGGTTCACCGGTTATCTGGAAAATCTCAGCCGTGTGACCCCGGACGAGATCATGCGGGTGGCCCAGACGGCCTTCCTGGCGCAAAACCGTGTGGTGGGGGTCTACCTGCCAGATCGCTCCGATGGAGGGGGGAAAGAACCATGAACGATTCCAACTACTTCAGGCTGGTTCCCGGCCCGGATGACACCCTGCGCGAAACCCTCCCCAATGGCATCACGGTGCTGGCGCGCCACAACCCCGAGAGCCTTTCGGTGGTGGTGAGCGGTTACCTTACCGCAGGCAGCCTTTTCGACCCACTCGACCGGCTGGGGCTGGCGCACTTTACGGCGCTTTCGCTGATGCGCGGCACCTGGCAACACGACTTTCAGGCCATTTACGACACCCTCGAATCGGCGGGGGCTTCGCTGGGATACGCGGCCAGTGTGCATCACGTGGGTTTTGGCGGGCGGGCTCTGGCCGAAGACCTGCCCCTGTTGCTCTCTCTGCTCGCCGAAACCCTGCGTTCACCGGTCTTCCCGGCAGAGGAGATCGAACGCCTGCGCGCCCAGCTCCTCACCGGGCTGGCCATCCGCGACCAGGACACCGCCGACCGCGCCGAAATGGCCTTTGAGGAAATCATCTTCCCCGGTCACCCCTATGGCCGCCCCACCGATGGCACTCAGGAAAGCGTGGCGAACATTACCCGGGATGAGATCGAAGACTTTCACCGCCGCTGTTATGGCCCAAACGGAATGGTGATCGTGGTGGTCGGCGCCGTTGAAGAGAAAGAGGCGCTGGACATGGTAGTCAATGCCCTGGGCGACTGGAAGCATCCTGCCCAGGCAACCCCTCCGCCCCTGCCCGAACTGCGCCCGCTGGAGAACCCCGTGCGCCGCCACATCTTCCTGCCGGGCAAGGTGCAGACCGACCTGATCATGGGCTGCCTCGGGCCAGGGCGCACCTCTCCCGATTACCTCGCCGCCTCGCTGGGAAACGACATTCTGGGGCAATTCGGCATGATGGGACGCATCGGCGAGGTGGTGCGCGAGCAGGAAGGCCTGGCCTACGACGCCAGTGCCAGTCTGAACGGCTGGATTGCCGGTGGCTCGTGGGAAATTTCTGCCGGAGTGCACCCCGAACACCTGGAACGCGCCATCGATCTGATTCTTAAAGAAGTGCGGCGCTTCATTGCTGAACCGGTCACCCCGGAAGAACTGGCCGACAGCCAGGCCAGTTACATCGGCAGGCTCCCCCTCACCCTCGAATCCAACGCCGGGGTAGCTCATGCCCTGCTCAAACTGGAGCGCTTTCAGCTGGGGCTGGACTACTACCGCAAATACCCGGGCATGGTGAAGAGCGTCACCCCGGAGCAAATCCTGGAAGTGGCCCGGCGCTATCTGCAACCCGAGCACTTCGCCATCGTCAGCGCGGGGCCAGCGCTGGAGTGAAACCCTTGCCAAACCTCAGGCCATGGAAGCGAAAAATCTTTTCACCCGTCCCATTTTTTACTAGAATGGAATCGGCATGATTCTGCGCAGTGGTGTGGATATTGTGGAAATTCGGCGGCTGGATGAGGTCAACCCGGCCATCCGCGAACGCTTTATTCGCCGCGTGTTCACCGAGCGCGAGATCGAGCTGGCGGGTGGGTCTTCGGCCAGCCTGGCAGGACGCTTTGCCGCCAAAGAGGCGGTCTCGAAAGCCCTGGGGACGGGTATTGGCTATGTGCGCTGGCGTGAGATCGAAATTCAGCGGGGGCTGGCCGGTGAACCCCGCCTCGTCCTCCACGGACGGGCGCAAGAAGTGGCCCGTCACCTGGGGTTACAAACCTGGACGGTGAGTATCAGCCATGGCAGAGAGCACGCCGTGGCCATGGCAGTAGCCATTGGTGAGGAGGGTGATGGAATACAATGAAAATCCTGGCCCTCAGCGACCACGAGCTTCCTAACCTTTACACCGCCTCCATTGCCGAGCGGTTTAAAGATGTGGACCTGGTCATTGGCTGCGGTGACATGGCCTATTACTACCTGGAATACATTCTCAGCATGCTGAACAAGCCGCTTTACTACGTCAACGGGAATCATGCCCCGCCGGTGGAATACGGCGAAGGCGGAGCGCGAGATCACCCCTGGGGCGGGATTAACCTTCACCGCCGGGTGATACGCGACCCGTCAACGGGTTTGATCCTGGCCGGCATCGAAGGATCGCTTAACTATAACAACGGCCCACGGCAATACACCCAGGAGGAAATGTGGTGGATGGTGCGCGGACTGATCCCTCGACTGATCATGAATCGCATCCGCTACGGGCGTTACCTGGATATTTTCGTCAGTCATGCTCCCCCATGGAAAATCAACGACGCCGACGATCTGCCCCATCGCGGGATCAAGGCCTTTGTCTGGCTGATCCAGACCTTTAAACCGACTTACCATCTGCACGGTCATGTGCACATCTACCGGCAGGATATTCCGCGCATGAACCAGGTGGGCGATACGCGGGTAATCAACACCTGTGGTTATCAGATCATCGAATGGTGATTCTACCTTCATGGATTTAAAACCCTGGCGGGCGACGCATGGACACACGCCGCCCGCCGCACCACAACGAAGGAGGCACAATCTTACGTTGTCGTTGGCAATTCATTGACTCCCAGCCAGAGGTGATTGGGAAGCACCTGACGGCTGGGGCGTAACTCGATCCCATTGGCGGGTTTCACCTCATCCTGAATCATGCTCGGGTGAACAAAACACAGGTTGGGGGCTGTCCCGTATTTTTTCTGGTAATAAGCCGCCGCCCGCATGACTTTGGTGGGCAGGTCAGTTCGGGGATCATTATCGAACCACAGCATTCCAGTGCGCATGAAAACCTCCGTGTTACCGCTGCAAGAGCGGAGAATTGCAAGCTCCGTACCAGGCTCAGGCCAGGGGACGGAATTTTAACCATTGATCCTGAATGCGGACGGCCATCCGCTCCGCATCCGTGAAGAGCGCCAGTTCCTCTTCACCGAGTTGAAAACACTTCCGGTACACCTCACCGTCGAGCGCCGTGCCCAGGATGGCACTCTGGAACAGGCGTGCCCAGCGCCCCAGCCCGGGAAGCGATTCTGCCACCGCAGAAGCCACCGGCCAGATCTTCACTGCCGGGCCTTCTCTGACCAGCCAGTCGAAATTAACGCGCGCCTCGTATTCCAGCCGGGCCGCCGCACTCAGATCATCAATCACAACCAGTACCGATGGCCCATCCCTGCCCAGACTGCGGCGCTGATCGGCCCAGGTGGCGAGCTTAAGCAGCCAGCGGGCGCCGCTCTCTTCCAGAATGTCCTCCACACCCAGGCAATGACGGTTTTCGCTTTCAGGAAGCCAGTCCTGCCATTCCTGCGGGCGTGCACTGAGAACAAGAAACTGCACATGACGCGGCGAATTGAGCACCATGGCCGATTGAAGCAGGGTGCGCAATACTCCCATACGCAGGTCGTAATTATCCGCACACACCAGCAGAGAGCCCGGGGCAGGGTCGTTGAGATCGAGCAGCACGGGCAGGCCATCTTCACAGACCCCCAAAAGGGCAGTCTCCCGGGGAAGCCCCACCAGCTGTTTTAACAGAGCCTCCAGCTCCGGGCTGAGCGCCACTGGCTTGCGGGCGGCTGTCGCCTGGAACAGGCGCGGGATGCGCAGTCTCCTTTCCGCAAAGGCCGAGAGAGAAGCCAGCGGGTGGGGAGCATGGGGGGTGGAAAAGAGTTCGGTCATAAGGTCTTCCTTACGAAATAGAACAAATGTTCAATTCAGATTATACCGGAGTTTTCCTGTTTGTCAATACCTTTGTGGTACAATTTGAGAACATTTTTTCTAGTTCTGGAGGCTCCCCCTGAATCACCCGATCCTTTCTCTCTCCGCCGCCCGCTCTCTGGTGCTGGAAGCCCAGGGCCTGCGCCTGCCGCCCGCCCGCCCCGCCCATCGAGACGATGTACTGCGGGTCGTCCGCGGCCTCGGCGCGCTGCAGATCGACACCATCCATGTGGTGGCGCGCAGTCCGTACCTGGCCCTCTTCAGCCGGCTGGGTGCCTACTCACCCACCTGGCTGGATGAACTCCTGGCTGAGGGGAGAATTTTTGAATACTGGGCGCACGCCGCCTGTTTCCTTCCCATGGAAGATTACCCCCTTCACCGCCGCTTCATGCTCGATGGGAGGCGTTCTTATTACCGCCCCGCGTGGTACGAAGCCAACCGCCAGGCGGCGGATGACGTGCTGGAGCACATCCGCACCCACGGAGCCGTGCGGTCGGCCGATTTCGAAGGCAAGAAAAACCCCGGCGGCTGGTGGAACTGGAAGCTGGAGAAAAACGCCCTGGAATACTGGTTCTCGGCGGGGGTGGTCATGGTTGCCCGGAGGGAAAAATTCCAGCGCGTTTACGACCTGCGCGAGCGGTTACTACCCGAATGGCATGATGATCAAACCCCCACCCTGGAGGAAGCCTGCCGTGCCCTGGTGGAGCGCACCGTGCTGGCACTGGGCCTGGCCCGCCGTACCTGGGTGGCCGATTATTTCCGCCTGCCCGGAAAAGAGGTCGCGGCGGCCATTCGCTGGCTACTGGCGGAGGGGCGCCTGCTCGAGGTGCCGGTGGAAGGGTGGGAAGAACCCGCGCTCATCCATCCTTCGCGCCTGGAACAGGCACTGGCCGCGGCTGAGGGTCAACTGCCAGCCACCCATACCACCCTGCTTTCCCCTTTTGACTCTCTCATCTGGGACCGCAAACGCACCCGGGAGCTTTTCGGATTCGATTTTTCTCTGGAATGCTACCTGCCACCTGCCAGACGCACCTACGGCTACTTCGTGTTGCCCGTGCTCCATCGAGGGGCGCTGGTGGGGCGGGCAGATGCCAAGGCTCACCGCAGGGAAGGTGTCTTTGAAATTAAGGGGTTCTTTCTGGAAGAAGGCATCCAACCCGGAGAAGAGCTGGCGGCTGCAGTGGCCCTCGCCCTGCAACACTGCGCCATCTGGCATGCCACTCCGCAGGTATGCCTGGGCCGCTGCCAGCCAGAAACCTTCCGGCCCATGCTGGCCGACGCACTGGCCGTTTATAAAACATGAACGGTTATTTTGTGAGCACGTAGCCCAACTGCCGGAGCATGGCCGGGTTCTGCCGCCAGTTTTCCATCACCTTCACATGCAGGTCGAGGAAAATGGTGCGCCCGGTCATCGCCTCGATCTCCTTGCGGGCCGTGGTGCCGATGCGTTTGAGCATTTCACCGCCCTTACCGATGAGAATTGGTTTTTGCGATTCGCGCTCCACCAGCAGGGTAGCCGCAATGTAGGAGGTCTCTTCATTGCGGTCTTTAAATTCGTCGATCCGCACCGCCACAGCATGGGGAACCTCATCCTTGAGATGCCTCAGCACCGCCTCACGGATCAGGTCGGCGGCGATCTCCCGTTCCTGCAGGTCGGTAACCTGCTCCTCGTCGTAGTAACGCGGGCCGGGGGGCAGCCTTTCGAGGATTGCCTCAAGCAGGGCATCGGTTGCCAACCCCGTGGATGCCGAGATCATCAACGCAAAGGCCTGTGGATACAATGAAAGATACTCTTGCAGACGCACTGAGCGCAGTTCTTCGGGCACCAGATCTATTTTATTGAGCGCCAGTACCACTTTGAGAGGCTCGTCTTTCCCGGCCTCCTTCAGGTAGTCCGCGGCCAGCTGGTCTTCGGCATTGGGCCTGGCGCTGCCATCCACCAGCCAGAGGATGACATCCGCATCATGGAGAGCATCCAGCGCCACCTGATTCATGTATTCACCCAGGCGGTGCACGGGGTGATGAATCCCCGGCGTATCCACAAAGATGATCTGTGCCTGGGGGAGGGTAAGAATGCCAAGCTGGCGGCGGCGGGTGGTCTGCGGACGAGGCGACACTGCCGCGATCTTTTGCGCCAGGAAAACATTCAACAGCGTTGATTTACCCACATTCGGGCGGCCAATGACCGCCACAAAACCCGATTTAAAATTGGGGTCGTAATCCATAATGTTCCTTCCATCCCTTCCAGGGCAAACCCGCAGGGTTCAAACGGCCCACACCCGGCGGCCGGTGGGGCGCGGCACATTGCTTCCGGTAGAGTATGTGGTTGTGACCGGGAAACCGGCTTCTTCCAGGGTGAAGGGGTTGCCCTCAGGGTCGCTCCCCTCACAGTAGCGCTGCCCACCCTCACCCGTCACCAGCGGCCCTAACGGCACCCCGCGCGAGAGCAACTCCTGGCGGGCGGTTTCAATTTCTCGCACGGCAAACACCAGGCGGGCGCGCGCGCCAGTCAACGGCGCTGCTGAACCTCTTTCCAGCCTCAGCCTGAAAGCCCCGGCTTCCAGCTCAGCACAGGGTGTCTCTTCTGCCGTGTCTGCAACCTTCAGGCCCAGGATATCACGGTAAAAACCCAGCTCTTCGGCCAGATCGTGTACCATCAGGCAAACTTTTCTGAGGCCAACCAGTTCAATCATCCCGGCACCTGTTCCTCCTTGAAATTGTACCAGCAACACGGAGGAAAAACGAAAACACCTTCAGGCCTGTTCCCAGGGTTTTCTGTACCTCACAGGGCATAACCTGAGTTTACACATTTGGTAAGGCATCTGCCCCTTTTCTGGCGTATACTTGGGAATAGTCGGGATCATCCGGCCATGCTGATGGATTTAGCCGTCTTTCGTTTTACGCTCCCTTACCTGCTTTCAGCGCTCGCCTCGGTGTGGATCGCTATACTGGCGTTTCGCCGCCGGGGAGTGACCGGCGGGCAGGCTTTCGGCTGGCTGGCGCTGGCTGAGACCATCTGGACGCTCGGATACATCTTCCAGCGGTTCAGCTCCACGCTCACCATGCAGCTGTTCTGGAACAACGTTCAGTTTCTGGGGGCAGTTACTTCTCCCCTGGCCTTTTTCTTTTTCAGTCAGTGTTATACGCGCCGCGAAACCAGAATGTTGCCCGGCTGGCGTGTCCTCATGCTGGTCGCGCTGGCGCTTCTGGGGCTGATCTGGAGCGATTCCCTCCATCACCTTTTCCGGGTTCAGCCGCACCTGGTTCCTTCAGAGCCTCTGCCGGTACTGGTCTTTACCAACGGGCCGCTCTTCTTCCTTTACCCGCTGATCGGCTATCCCCTGCTCATTGCCGGGACATACCGCATTGTGGTGAACTACGTCACCGCCCCGCGCATCTTCCGTTTGCAAATCGCCACCGTGCTGGTGGGTGTTTTGATCCCCTGGATTACCACTGTGATCACCTGGCTCGATCTTGTTCCTCTGCGCCTGCACGACATCACCCCGCTCACCTTTGGGATCAGCAACCTCATCGTGGGTTGGGCGCTGTTCCGCTTTGGCCTCTTTGACCTCATTCCCGTGGCTTATGCCACCCTGGTCGAATCCATGGCCGATGGTGTTCTCGTTGTGGATGGAGAAGAACGCATCATCGATATGAACCTGGCTGCTCAGAAAATGCTTGGGCTCCGCTTCCTTCCCTCCCTGGGAATGCCCCTTTCGGCCATTCAATGGCCGCTTGCCGCATTGCTGAACGCCCCCCAGGCCTTTTCTTCGGTTCAGGAACTCGAACTAACACCCGCTGGCGAAAGCCGCTGGGTTGAAGTGCGCTTCATTGCCCTGCAGGATAACGCACAAACCATGCAGGGGAAGCTGATCGTGCTTCACGACATTACCGAGCAAAAACAGGCCGAAGACCGACTGAAAGAGATGGCCCTCACCGATTACCTCACCGGGGTTTATAACCGACGGCATTTCTTCACCCTGGCTGAAACCGAGTTTGAACGCACCCGACGAACGAGACACCCGCTTTCGATCATCCTCCTGGACATTGATCATTTTAAAACGGTCAACGACACGCTGGGGCATGCCGCCGGAGACCGCGCCCTGCAGGCGCTGGCCCGGCACTGCCATAAGCACCTGCGCCCCTATGATATTCTGGCACGCTACGGCGGCGAAGAATTCATCCTCCTGCTCCCCAACACGAATGAAAATGAGGCGTATGCCATCGCAGACCGCCTGCGCATGGGTCTCGCGCAGGAAGCCGATTTTAACCCCCCCGGCCTGGCGCCGGTTACCATCAGCTCAGGGATCGCCGAGCTTTTCACCTCTCAGGCCGAGACGCTCGACCGCCTGATCGAATGCGCCGATTCAGCCCTCTACCGCGCCAAACAGCAGGGCAGAGACCGTGCCTGCACCTTCCAGAATGCAAGCGCCATGGATTTTAACGTCCGCTCTGAATCCCTGCAAACACCCCGGGAATAAAAAATTATAAATTTCACTATAATTAGAGAGATCATGATCGAACGGAGGAAGCGATGACCCCTAGAATTCAGTTTGGCTGGCGCACCCCCGATTGGCCTCTCCCCGGCAGTTCAGGACGTGAGTTACGCGATCAGTGGTTCGCCTACCTGGACGCCATCGAAGAGCACTTCGATTCTGCCTGGGTCGCTGACCACTTTTTCCCCTGGTTAAGCACCCTCAACCAGCGGCTGGACGTTTTTGAGGCCTGGACGACGATTTCCTACCTGCTGGGACGCTACCGCAAGATTAAACTGGGCAGTATCGTCCTTTCGCAGTCCTATCGTTCACCGGCATTGCTGGCCAAAAGCGCGGCCACCCTGCAGACTCTTTCCGGCGGGCGCTTCATCCTGGGCATCGGGGCTGGATGGAAAGAAAACGAATACCGTGCCTATGGCTACGACTTCCCCGCCACCAGTGTCCGTATTGCCCAGCTGGAAGAGGCCGTGCGCGTCATTCGTGCCATGTGGACACAGGAGTCTCCCTCTTTCCACGGTACGTATTACCATATTGAGGCGGCTTATTGCAACCCCCGTCCCGATCCCATGATCCCGATCATGATCGGTGGGGGTGGTCGGCGCCTGACCCTGCGCGTGGTGGCCAAATATGCCGACTGGTGGAACTTCCCCGGCGGAACCCTGGAAAATTACGCCTCTCTGCTGAACACCCTCCGCGAGCATTGCAACGCGGTTTCACGCCCGTACGAAGATATCGTCAAAACATGGGCCCACGACTGTGTGGCCGTGGCCGAGACGCACGAAAAAGCCGAGGAGATTGCCCGCGCCCACCCCCTGTTCGATGAAACCGCCATTTTTGGCACCCCGGATGAGGTGGCGGCAAAAATCCATCCCTTTGTGGAACTGGGAGTCAGGCACTTTATCTTCCGCTTTGCCGACTTTCCCGATCCGGCGGGGGCTCTGCTCTTCGCCCGTGAGGTAATGCCGCGCTTTATCTGAGTCTTTCTGGAGGAGAATTTCACCATGCCCGAACCCCTGGTTGCTTTCGTCACCGGCGCCGACCGCGGCCTTGGGCTGGCTCTGTGCGCTGGTCTGCTCGAGAGTGGCTGGCGAGTCTTCGCTGGCCAGTACCTGCCCGACTGGCCCGACCTGCCGCACCTGGCTGAACAATTTCCAGATCAGCTCTTCATCATCCCTCTCGATGTTGGTTCAGAAGAATCAACCCTGGCGGCGGCCCGCGCTACCGCCCAACACACCGCGCGGGTTGACCTGTTGATTAACAACGCGGGGATCATCACCCCGACCAACGACATACCCATCCGCCAGACCCAGGATTTTGCCGGAATGCAGGCCATGTACAACATCAACGCGCTGGGGCCGCTCCGTGTGACCCACGCCTTTATGCCTCTCACCGACCGCAGTGAGATCAAACGCCTGTGTTATGTTTCGTCAGAAGCCGGGAGCATCCACCGTTGCCAGCGCACCAGCTGGTTTGGCTACTGCATGTCAAAAGCCGCGCTCAACATGGCGGTCAAAATCCTCTTCAACGATCTGCGCCGCGATGGTTACTCCTTCCGCGTCTATCATCCCGGCTGGATGCGCACATACATGTCGGGCACCAAGAACATGGAAGCCGACCTAGAGCCCGAAGAGGCCGCCCGTTATGCGCTGAAGTATTTTCTCAGTGGCATCACCGGGCCTTCTCCTTACGACGAAGACCAGCTGGTCATGCGCGACTACCTGGGCAACGAATGGCCCTGGTGAGGAGCACCTGCCGGGAAATTAACGGGTGATCCGAATCCGCACGGTAAGGCTGCCCGCATTGTCTTCCAATCGGGTATCGTTGATGCCCAGGTACAACCTGCCAGCCTGCCCGACAGGCTGAGCGAAGTCATTCCCGACCAGGAAGGGCCGGCCACGGTCAATCCTGCCGATTAACGCCGCATGCGAGGCCCCGGCGAGCACATTACAATCGCACCGCGGGTCACCCCCGAAGCCCAGGGCGTCGTAAGCACCCTGCGGCCAGGGCGACCAGAGGCCCGACTCATATTCGATGCTGAGATGATCGCCCGGGCGCACAGAGACCCCTGTATCGGTCCAGGGGCGGTCGGCGAACACTTCCACCTCCAGCTGCACGGGGGGCACCTCGGTCCGGTGCGCAAGGGCCCGCACCAGCGGCAGGCCCAGCCGACAGCCCATCGAAGCCAGCGCAAAGAGCAACAGGCCGCAAACCAGCCGCCATCGATGAGAAACCGGGAAAGACATTCAAGACCTCCTGGTCAGGCATCAGGTCATTCCGGGTCGGAATGCCCACGGGAGAGAGCGATGAACTACAGGAATTTTAGCGAAAATTTACCAGAATGAGGCCAGGAAAACTGCCCCGCTGGCTCGCGGGATGGAAAGGAGAAAATATGTTGATTCGCATCGGTCTGGAAGTTGACCCCGCTCAGCACCGTACGCAGGCCTGGGCGCTGGACTTCCCGGGGGCATTTGCCTACGGCAGAGATGAGAGTGAAGCCATGCTCAACCTGCCCCGCGCCCTGTTGCGTTACCAGCACTGGGTTAATCAGCACGCCGGAGAGCAACGGCTGAACATCGAAGATTTTGACCTGCGACTGGTAGAAACCTGGAACGTATATTCCATCAACGACCAGTATGAACCGGCCGCCGACGGGTACGAGGTAAACGCCTGGTTCCGCGACGACTGGCGCCCCCTCAGCCCCGAAGAAGTGGCCTTTGGGCAGGAGCTGTTAACCTGGAGCCGCTCTGACCTTCTGCTGATCACCGGTGAGCTTCCACCCGAAAAACTCGATGCCCTCTACCCGGGGCAACGCTGGAGCATCCGCGGCATCCTCCAGCACATCGCGTCTGCCGAGTGGTGGTACCTTGACCGTCTGGGGCTGGCCACGAGCCGCGAGGCCTTACCCGCCGATGCCTTTGAGTGCCTGGCCGCTACCCGCCAGCAATTGCAAGCCGTGCTGCCGCAGCTGGCAGGCTTGCGGAAGGTCGTAGGGGTAGAAGGTGAATTCTGGAGCCCGCGGAAATTACTGCGCCGGGCTATCTGGCATGAGCTGGATCACATCGAACACATCATCCAGCTGCTCTAGCTACTCGCCAATGGCCTGACGGATGGTGCGCGCCAGCTCTCCAAAGGTGGGCGTGTAGCGCACCCCTTCTTCACGCGGGCGGGGCAGGTTCACCGGCTGGTCGAGCACCACCCGCCCGGGACGCGCCGAAAAGACCAGCACACGATCGGAGAGCAACAGGGCTTCGCTGATGGAATGTGTTACCATCAGCACAGTGGTACGCTGCTGCTGCCAGAGGCGGAGCAACTCGGCGGCCATTTTTTCACGCGTCAGGGCATCGAGGGCGCCAAATGGTTCATCCAGAAGGAGTAAATCCGGTTCCTGAATGAGCGCACGGGCAATGGCCACCCGTTGCGCCATGCCGCCAGAAAGGTCGCGCGGCCAGGCCTTTTCAAAACCCTCCAGCCCCACCAGAAACACCCACTTCTGCGCCAGGTTCAGGGCTTGCTCGCGGGAAACTCCCTTCAGAAGCAGGGGGAGGGCAATGTTTTCGATCACTGTTCGCCAGGGCATCAGATTGGCATCCTGAAACACCAGACTGATCCTGAAAGGTTCGGCCTCTTCCGACGGGCTACAGAAGCGCACCTCACCCGCAGTGGGGCGCAGAAGCCCCGCCAGAATGCGAAGCAGGGTGCTCTTGCCGCTCCCAGAGGGCCCCAGCAGGCATACAAACTCGCGCGGCGCCAGGGTAAAGCTCACATCGCGCAGAGCCTCCACCCCGCCGTTCCCGTTGGGATAAACCATGGAAAGATTCCGCACCTCCAGCAGAGCATCGGCCACGTCAGGCACTTCCCTTTCGGAGCGGGTCTGCTTTTCAGGGTAAGTAATCATGGGTATACGCCTTGCTCAGATCCAGGGGTTGTTCCAGAAGGCCCATCTCCAGGAGAACTTTCTGCATATTTTCCCAGGCCTGGGGGCTGGTACGCCCGCCCTTTTCGACTCCCCACAGCTCAATCGAGGTAGCCAGGACTTTCTTCTGCACTTTCTCATCGGCCTGAGCGAGGTTCTCCACATATTTCTTGCTGATCGCATAGGCTTCATCGGGGTTGGCCGCGGCCTCTTGAACCCCTTTCCACGTGGCGCGCACCATACGGCGCACCAGGTCGGGGTTTTGTTGAATGGTCTGTTCATTGGTCACCAGCCCGTTCGATACCAGCTCCAGGTAATCGGAAACCCGCAGCACAGTCACCGGGTGCCCCAGCGCCTCCAGCTGAATGGGTTCGTTGGCCACATACACCACCGCGGCCTGTTCCCGCCCGGAGGTGATCCCTTCTACCTGGTTGAAGCCAATGGCGTCGAAGGTGACATCCTGCTCGGTCAGCCCACCGGCGGCCAGGAGCGCCCGCGCCCCGATGTAGCTGGCCCCGTAGAGGCCGGGGATGCCAATGCGCTTGCCTTTGAGATCCGCCGGTTTTTGAATGTTCTGCTCCACCGGCGCGGCGATGCCCACCGGGTATTGCTGATACCAGGCCATCACATACACCACGGGCAGGCCTTTCGCTCTCCCCAGCAGCACCTGCTCTCCCGAGACCATGGCAAACTGAAGCTGGTTGGCCCCCAGCAAAGCTACATTGTCGTTTTCCATGCTGTAATCGATGGAAACATCCAGCCCTTCAGCCCGGTAGTAGCCTTTCTCGATCGCCACATAGAGGGGGGCAAATTGTACATTGGGAATGTACCCCACCGGCAGGCGCACCGAAACCAGCCCAGGGGTTGCTTTGGGAGCGCAGGCCGTCAGCAAAAAAAGCGTGATGAGCAGGAAAGAGAGAAGGGAGAAGCGACGCATCGGTAAATACCTTTCTATTCAGGATGAGATTGCCAGGCCAGCAGGCGCCGTTCCAGGAGTAAAACCAGCCCATAAAGCCCCAGCGCCATGCCCACCAGCGTAAGCACCACCGCGAAAACCAGGGCCGTGTCATACTGCCCGCGGGCTACGTTGATGAGAAACCCCAGCCCGCGATCGGCCCCGATGAACTCGCCCACCACCGCGCCGATCACCGAGAGGGTGGCCCCGATGCGCAACCCGCCCAGGAAGACAGGCAAGGCGGCGGGAATTTCAAGATAGCGCAGGGTTTGCCAGCGCGTGGCATGGAATGAGCGCATTAAATCGCGCAGGTTTTGCGGCACCGCCCGCAGACCAACCACGGTATTGACCAGAACCGGGAAAAAGACGATCAGCGCGCAGATCAGCACCTTGGAAAACAGCCCCGGCCCAAACCAGATCACCAGCAGAGGGGCAATGGCCACCACCGGCACCGCCTGGCTGGCCACCAGGTAGGGGGCCAGCAAACGTTCCAGCGCCGGAGAACGGGCGATGAGGTAACCGAGCACGGTGGCCGTCAGACTGCCGGCCAGCAGGCCAAGCGAGACTTCCAGCAGGGTGGCGGCGGTGTGACGGATGAGTGTGCCATCGATCAGTGCCTGCCAGAAGCGCCCCGCTACCTGCAGTGGACCGGGAAGGATAAAAGGCGCCCACCATCCACTGGCGGCCAGGAAGTGCCAGCCCGCCAGCCCAAGCAGCAAAGACATCGGCACAAACCAACGCCGACTGCGCCGGATGAAACGCGGCGTACCTTTTGGAAGCGTGTCAATCAAAGCCAGTTCTTTCATAAAAAATCCCCGAAAGGAGCATCCTTCGGGGCATATCGAATACCAGCCTCGCATTGAAATAAAACTCCCGAAACGATTTCGTTTCGGGGCGGGCTGCTGTCAGGTAGAATCATCCTGACAGAGAATACCTTCTTTCATCCGGACTGTACCGTCGACCCCGGAATTACACCGGGTCATGCCCCGCCTGAGGCGGCTGCTCGTGGGTTGTCACCACCGATCGGGAATTTCACCCTGCCCCGAAGGTATGTTCTTTTCTTCACAGAGTATACGCGAACTCGCCTCCGAATGTCAAGGAAAACCCTGCAAATGTTAGTGCAAAGTAGTAAAGTCCCCTTTGTGCAAAGTTAAAATGTCCCCATGGGAGGGACGAGAAAGGGAATGGACGAACTA
>NZ_DF967967.1:117966-118868 GCF_001050195.2 Anaerolinea thermolimosa | reverse complement strand
CCCGGTGCAACTCCGGGCAGGTGATTTTGGGACCTTCACAAGTGAATACCGGATGCAAGGCTGTCTTGACCCGACCTGTGAAATTCCAACCCTGGAGCGGCAGGGGCAAATCAATCCACATTTGCCCCTGCTCCGCTCGGCGGGGGCGCATTTCACGAGGAGGTCAAACCATGAACGCTACGCTCAAATCCAAGTTGTTTACCCTGATGGGGTTGTCGCTGGAGGAAGCCATCCGCAAACTCGACGAAGAGCTGCCGGAAGACGCTTACAAGCCAGTCCCCGGGGCGGTCGAACTGACCGACATCTCCCCGGCGCACATGCGCAATGTGCTGAACGAAGTCTTCGGACTTTGTGGACTGGGCTGGGGCTACACTTTCGAGGCAAACGACGTGAATGTGGAGCAGGAAGGCAATCGCTATGTGGCGATCCTGAAGCGGATGGTCTTCTGGTACAAGGTGGTCTATGAGGACGGCACACTTGGGACTGCCACCGTAGAATCCACCGGCGCCAGTGAGAACTTCCAACCGGCGTATGCCCTGAAGGGTGCGATCACCAGTGCCTTGAGCAATGCCGCCAGCAACATCGGCTTTCAGGAGTCGGTGTACATGGGACGGCGGAGCCACCGCACGGTGAACGGCGGGAATGGGACGCCTGCGCCAGCCCCCGCGCCTCGTCCCCGTTTGCAACCGCGGACGGGAGAGGAAGCCACCGTGGACGATGTGGACAACTTCATCGTTCCCACGGTGTTCAAAAAGCACGGCGGGATGCGGTTGAGTGAGTTGCCCCGCAAATCGCTGGAGTGGTACGCCAACGAGATGGAGGCTACTTCAGAGGCGGCGAAAGCCTTCCAGATTGCAGCGCGGGCGTACCTTGCCAGGCATCCGGCATAGTGCAGGGTTCCA
>NZ_DF967967.1:101881-116157 GCF_001050195.2 Anaerolinea thermolimosa | reverse complement strand
GGAGGCTACTTCAGAGGCGGCGAAAGCCTTCCAGATTGCAGCGCGGGCGTACCTTGCCAGGCATCCGGCATAGTGCAGGGTTCCAAAAGCCGGGCTTACCAGAGCCCGGCTTGTGTTTTGTTCGTGTAACGTATAATCTTTTATCGGTTTAATTTTGAAATCGCAGATGAAATTTGTTTTATAGCAATTTGAATATTTTCTGCTGTTGTCATACGTCCTAGAGAAATACGAATGGAAGAGGAAGCTTGTTTTCGAGTCAGCCCAATGGCTTGTAACACATGAGAAGGCTCAAGTGCACCTGTATTACAGGCAGATCCGGTGCTCATCATCAGTTGGGGAAGACGTAGTAATAATACATCAGCATCTTCTTCAAAGGTTAAACTACTTGTATTGGGCAAGCGTGATGCAAATCGAGCATTGATACGAAGATGAGGAATGTTTTCCAGAAGATTTTCCTCCAATTCATCTCGTAAAGACTTTATCCTGATACTTTCGGTAGAAATTTCAGAGTAAGATATTTCGCAGGCTTTACCCAAACCAACAATCCCGGGGACATTCGATGTTCCTGCCCGCAAACCACTTTCTTGACCACCACCTTCAAGCAGAGGGCGAATAGGGATTTTGCGCGGGCCTCTACGCACGTAAAGCGCACCTACTCCTTTTGGGCCATACATTTTATGGGCACTGAGAGAAAGTAAATCTATCCCCCATGCATTAACATTCACAGCGATTTTACCAACTGCTTGAGCAGCATCAGTGTGAACAAGAGCGCCTTGAGAATGCGCCATGGAAACAATTTCCGAGATAGGTTGAATTGTCCCAATTTCGTTGTTCGCACTCTGGATAGACACGAGAAATGTTCTTTCATCTAGTGCTTTTTCGAGAGCAGAAAGGCACACCACACCATCTTCATTTACAGGGAGAATAACAACTTCAAAACCTCTTTCTGCTAAACGTTTACAAGGAGCAAGTACAGCTTTATGTTCAATCGCACAGGTTATAATTTTCCGACGCGAAGCAGGAGCATATTCTGCAGATCCTAAAATCGCAAGATGGTTACTTTCGGTAGCCCCAGAAGTAAAAAAGATTTCGCCAGGCAGTGCATTAATCAATTCTGCTACCTGCTCGCGAGCAGTTTCCACTGCCTGCGCAGCTTTGCGTCCCAACACATGCAAACCATTTGCCGGATTGCCATAAATCTCCGTAAAATACGGTGACATCGCCTGGACAACGCGTGGATCGCAGGGAGTAGTGGCATTGTAATCAAGGTAAATTGGCTGATTCATGAATGTTATCGTAATTCATAACCTATTTCTTCATCATATTGCCGATATTCAGAATCAAGAGTATATAACTGATCCCAAACCAATTGCCGCAACTCTACAGCAGGGCGAACACAATACATTTCAAACTCCTCAGAAGTAATTTCTCCGTGAGGGTATTGCAATTTCATTAAACCGCTCGCAATAAGATGCACAGCATCTTCATTGCGTTTATACACTTTCCTGCCTTTCAAGGAGAGTCTACGATTTGTGTATTCATTTGCCATAACATCTTCACGTAATGCGAGTAATGCGTTTCCAAAGAAATCAGATTTTAATCCTATTCCCTGAGCAAACGATTCACTACTCAATTTGCGAATCTTCCATCCCGGTATAATACCACGAAGACGGTCAATAAACGCAGTTTCCTGCAAGAATTCAGGTAACTCTTTAACAATTGGACTATTGATTGGCTGTTGTTGATTATCAAGCAGGATATTTGCTAACATAACCAGACTACACGGACTGGCTGTTTCATATAACCCACCTCGCGTTAATCTGCCATTTGCTAAAAAGCCCTTTAAGCCACCAACAATCTCTTGTGGTTTTTCAAACTTTAATGTTTGAACTTCATCTAACACCACAACAGCGAAACGGGCTAGCAATCCCCATTGCCCAGAAGCATTATTAACAAATAATACGGCTGGAGACACATTTCCACCACTTACAAGACGGACCCGGGGATTGATATTTTCGTAAAGATAGCTCTTGCCAGTTCCTTTTGGAGCAAGCTCTAATAAGTGAAGATTCTTTTCCACAAGAGGGAGCAAACGGCAAAGCAGATAAGTTTTTTCACGTTCGTCGAAAGCCCAAGGATTGTATCCCATTGAAGTTAAAAGCAACGCACGCCATTCATCCAAAGTAAAATATGCTCTTTTTTGCTTAAACAACTCCAAGTTTAAGACGGCTTGCATTGGTTTAAAAGAGACAATTGCAACCCCTTCTTTGGTTGCAATCAGCTCTGCCACCCCCCACATTCCTTGTTTGAGTAAATCAGGATATTCCTCAACAATTCCATCGCTTATATAGACGTCATGCAAACCAAGAAGTTTTAGTTGTGCTACACGTTCCCTTTCTCGTTTTGTAAGAACAATTTCTACTTCTACTGGAGTTAATACCTTAACTACTTCCCCATTTAATAATCGATTCTTAATGATATTTGACTCACCAGGAAGTGGCAGATAACGATCAGCCCAGGATTGAATTTTATCAAGTTCCTCTTGCGTAACTTTACCTTCACCAGGTGCAAGGCTATCCAATACCCATTCTGCTACATAAGCTGGAACATTACGCCTCGTAAGTTGGCTACTGGGCAAGCGCCTTTTATCAATTGCCGAACTTCCAAAAACCCTTTTCGTTTTTTCATTCAGGGTTTCTTGCGTAAGGGGTGTGCTCATAAGAGATCCTTGAGTAAGTCATCAGATTGTTGATACAGAATTTGGACCTTCAAATCAGGAGTAACGTTCTGTGTATAAATTTTGCCATTAGGTAATGTAAATGTTACTTTGGCGGTCAAATTTCTTTCTATTATTTTAGAAGGCCATGGAGCAAGAATTTCTTGGAAAATAACTTTGTCCAGTGGAGGAATTTCTTTATGGGCTGTAATTTTACCAAGATAATTCTCTCCCGAAATTTCTATTTCCTGACATTCAAGCGACATACGGCTGGAATTGAGTATTGAGATAAAAACCTTGCTGCTCATATTTGCTTCACCTTCACCGGATATGGAAATATCCAATTCTGGCGTTGCGGCGTCACGTTCAAATACGAGCCAGGGAACGATCACCTCTTCCGGGAATAATCCGCCATGGGGGTAGGCTTCATAACCATTAGAACTGTTAAAACACGACTCATTCCAGGCAATGCGAAAACAATGATTTTGCCTCATCCCAAAGCGTTCCCCGTCAAGTTCAATCCATCCGTCTTTTTCATAGATCACAAAACCGGTTTCTGGGAACGCCCGTTCACATGATTTCCATGCCACACGCCCATGTGCTTTCATTCCCTCCTCAAGTGGTAATTGCCGTGGAGAATGGCTGTTCATCAGTCGACCATGATCACTGGTAATAAAAATGTTAAGATGAATATTATCGGGTGTTGTATTTACAACTTCTTCAATTTCACGTACTATCGTTTGAAGTTCAGAAAATATCTTTTTCTCCCGTTTGTCTTCCTGTTCAAAGTGATATGCTTTGTCTGGTTGTTCTACACGCCAGAATATCACCTGACCAGGCTGCACATCTCTTAGGTGTCTCTTAGGTGAACGATTATCCGGTAAAGTTTCACCCAGGAAAGGAGTTTGACCTGTAAAATTGGGAGGCACTCCTCGCAAAAGGGCTTCTTTAGCAAACTCCGTCACTGTTGGAAGTGTTGTGAAGATATAAGATTTCTTTAAAAGCGTCAATCGAGACACTCTGGAAATTTCCTGGAGAAGCACACTGGCATCCCAGACTGGTAAGCCATCCAATATGATACAGAATATAACCATGTCTGAGGAATTTATTGTTAAACGAGCAGATTTTTGATAAGCAATGTTTTCTCCACCCAACAGCCAAAGTGGATAATGTTTAAGCAACCATCGGATAAAATTATGGGCATGTTTGAGAACAATTTGACGTGAATTTTCATCTCCGTAGGTTGCTTGCCAACGTCGGTACGGGAAATATTCATTCTCAAACCAAGCCAAGACGGCACTTTCTTCCTCGGGTAATGTTGAAGGTTCCGAAGGAGGGAGATGTTTTTCGAGTTCAGAAAATATCTTATGTGATACAAATAATTGAATATCGCCCAGAACAGTACGATCTAGTCGGTGTGGATTTTTTATGTAATACTCTGCCGCTAAATGAGCAAATTCCTGACGAAGATCTGAGGGGAGCGGGAAAAATTTCATCTCCGCGAAGAAAGCCCCCTGACTGTCAACAATCCTCTTCATCCATACCTGTTTGAGTTCCTGCAGCCATTGAGGGGGTAATTTAACAGGAAACTCTTTCATGTCTCTCATGAAAGGCCTCTCAGCACCAAGCCATTGCCATAACAAGACTTTAGCATTTTCAGCATTGGTTGCTTGATAAAGGCTTTTTACAGTCTCATCCTCTGCACACTGCTCCATAATTGAAGCAAATTTCTCCAGAATGGTTTTTTCGGCTGGCGTAGGATGATGCCCCAGCCACCAGAGCAACCAATGAGCAGCATGTTCAAGAGAGGGTTTGCCATGCCACAGAGGATAATCCATTGGAAAACAGGCATCTAATATATGAACAGGAGATAGCTCATCAGAAGAAACAAAATTTTTACCAATTTTCTGAGCAATCTCTTTGGCTTGCTCATTGGTCAATTCAGGGAAAAAACGCCTCAAAGCTATCCCGGGAGATTCGACTACCCGTACAGGCAGATTGCGTAAACTATAAAAGCCTTCTGCCCATGCGCACAACTCTCTTCCACGAATTAAAAGACTTTGCCCTGAAGTAGCAAGACGAAGGAAATCTACTTCGTTCTCTACAAGGATATAGCCATCAGGAACTGGACAGTCTTGTTCATGATCGAGGAGGATTTCCATAGCTATAATTGCTCCACCAGCTCTTGCAATCGTTTGAGGCACTCACGACGCGTATCAGTATTCAGTTCTTTGAACAGCATCTCTATTTTTAATAAAGTATCTTTTTCTACCTTCTGTCGTAACAACTGAGTCAGTTGGTTTAATTTGCTCCGATCTTCGCTCGGGAGAAATTCAGGAGGATTCTGGGCAATACGTAATAATTCATCGGGTTTAGCGCCATTGGTAAAGCGAACGCTCAGATCTATTAACCATTGACGCGCTTTTTGCTCTTCCTGCTGGCGAATGTTATCAACTTGCCTACGTTGTTCATTGAGTATCTCGCGTTGGGCCTGACTAAGGTAATTTGAGTATTGGTTTTCAATTTCGTGGATTCGCTGGGAAATCGTATCCAAATCTGAGGGGGTTCGGCATGGTAGAGAAGCAATGTCCCGAAGGCTCTCAAAAAAGCGTTCGAGGCGCTCAATCCTGCTCTGAATCTCCTCCAATTGCTGATACAGAGGAGTATCCTGGGTTTGGTCTACATTTCGCAGGAGAAGAGTCTTTCGTTCTCGCAATTCATCAAGGCTCTTTGCTTTTTCAACGGCTAACGGAAGGCTAGCAACCAGCGTTTCAAATTGACGTATTCGGCTTTCTATTTGCTCCAGTTTGTTCTTCCGTAAAATTTCTGTTTCCGTTGATAGATTGTGAAATTCGGTCAACTTTGTACGGTACTGGAACAGTGCCGCTAATTTGGCTGATGGTTCCATGCCATTCATTTCAGCCACAATTGCTTTTTCATTCTCGCGCTGTTGGAGATCTTGTTGTCGTTGTTTGAGCAGTTCAAGAGCCCTTTGAACTTTAGATACAAGAATTGGATATTCCTGAACTACTCTTAATACTTTCTGTAGTTGATTTTCATTGGTTGTGTAATGGCTCAAATCGGTGAGCATAGAATACCGCTTGCAATAAAGTTCCAATTCGTGTTCTAAACGTGTTTCCCATTCTTTTCTCAAAACAGATAATGAGGGTTTCGATGGAACCACCAAATCAGAAAAAGAAATCCGACGCAACGAGTCGCCCATGGTCAGTAACTTTTCGACATCAGCCGAATGTAATTGCGAAAGCCACTCCCCGATCTGCCGATCATATTCCTGCGCTCTGGCAAGATCTTGCTCCAACAATGGGCGATATGTTTTGATTAATTCCATTCGGTTTGCAGGCAAATGGGGATTGGATTGCGCTTGTTCAAGTTTTTTGAGGGCTTGATCTGCTTCAAGAATACTAAAGCGCGAATCCTTCTGCCTGATCTGATCTATGATCGCATCAATTTCCATGAATCGTTCCTCTATATCGATGCGACGAATTGTAAATCCTTGAGTGATTAGTGTATCAAGGAAGCCCTTAGGTCCCTTCGAATTATTAAAGATTTCTTTGAATTCCTCTAAAGTTTTAAGTCTCCCTTCAAGGCTCAATTGAATTTCATAACGATGGAAGCCAATCCACGCTGCGAGGAGTAATGTAAGTGTGTTGTAATCATGTCCGTAAGGAGGATTGAGGAATTCTATAAGTATCTCCCTGGCTGAGGTTTCTCTGCAACCAGGAGGGAAAGCATATTCCAGCCGATTCCAGGCCTCACGCAGTGAACGAGAAGTTGGTGGTTGGATGTTGTAATTTTGTAAATCCAACAAGCCCCATTTTTTCGTCAGATATTCGACTGCAACCGTATATTGCACATCCTGGTTTTTTAAATTCCGTATACTCAGTCCTACAGTATCTTCGAATAAACCGCGGGTAATATTTTCGACAGCTGTCCGTAAGTGGTTTACCCCCTTTGTTATAACTGGTTTATCCGAAAACTCCACACGATGTTGATACGCCTGACGGTAGCACTCTGTTAAAACCTCTTTGATAGAATGTTTCCTGAGAGTTTGAACAGATGCCAGATATTCCCCGGGTAATATATATTCATGGAATTGCCGATCCAAGTCGGAATAATGGTCTATATCACCCAAAAGAGTATAAAGACCAGTTTTTATTTCGATCTCAGTACGGGTTTTTTCATCATTCCATATAATAGAGCCTATCTTTTCGCGTTCACTCTGATTTAAACTCATCAGGGCTTTTATTCTTTGAGCAGCATTTAACAAACCGGGATTCACTTTATGAGGCAAAATAATAAGAACCGGTAGTGGGTTAGGTTTCATGCCCGAAACGGAATCCAACAAGGCTTGGGCATTTTGACGAAACCACATCTTTTCTTCTTCGCTTCTTGCCAGTAGCCAAATCACCATTCCACGTGGACTCTCCTCAATACCGTTCTTGCCAACACGATATCGGGAGGTTAATTCCTGAAGTGTCTCAGGCTCAAAGTATTCTTTTATCAACACTACCTGGCGGGGTGCCCAATCATCTGGATTTCCAAAATTTTGGGGAATTGTAAAAGGAGGAATTTTTTTGGCCATATCCTCCAGCAAGGTGTAATCCACAGGTATTTTTTGTACCGCTTCTCCTATAATTCGGTCAGCCTCATGAGAACGAGCCCCAATAGGAAAGAGCGAATAAGTATTACCGTTTTTTTGGATCACCCTATTGTTGGTTAACTCCCCTAATAGAGATGGAACTCGATTCAAATCTAACCCCGATAAATTGCTCAACAACTCATTCTGTTCGCTCCCACTTCTTACCTCTGAGCTGAGTTCACTCACCGCACGCTGAAGCAGCAAGGCCTTTAATACAGCCTTATGATCCTCAGTGAGAGATATGGGAGAATTCTCCAGCGCGTAGCGATATGCCTCATACCATCTCTTAGAGATTTGTTCTCCAAAGAAATCTACCAATTCAACGGCAAAAATAAAGTTGGGAGTTCCATCCTCACGTTCGGCGGGTTGATCAGGGATGCCCTTATTCCAACGATCCCGTACGAAATGCAAAGCAGTTCGTGGATTTTCTCCTGCTCCGGCTTCGAAAGTGTGCGTGGAGAGAATTGCTGTGGTTAATGGATGAAGGGGATAACATCCACGAACAACAATCTTTTCAACCATACCATGGTCCCATTTTAAGGCATCGTTATATCTCCTTGGAAAATACGTGAACAACATTTCGCGATTGCGTACCATCATTGGCTTCACGTTTTTCTGATTCCACCAGACATTCCAGGCAGCATCATCTTGTTTGAGATAAGCCTCTAACACTCCTTCCATGAGTGAGAAAAGGCGGGCGCGTCTATCTCTTGGTAAACGATCTAATTCTCGTTTAACATCTTCTCTTCGATTGCCATGAGCATAGGTCTCTACAACACTTTCAATGTCCAATTGAGTAAATGCCAGAAAAGCACTTTTACCCGGGTGATTGCTAATACCGTTAAGTAATTCCTGTAACTTTCCAGGAGTTCGAGAGGCAGCATATTTTTGAAGAAACAGGCTGAATTCATCAAATAGGATCAATAAACCACCCAGATGATTGGGTATGCATACTTCATTCACCGCCCAATGAATTAATTCGGTTAAGTTTAATTCACGCCCAAAGTCCGGATACAATCCTGTGGCGTATTTAATGGCTTCACGAATAAGTTCATAGGTTTCAGCTTTTCGATAGTCTTGTCGCAGTGTAGCTAAATCGGTATGTTCTTTGTCGTGCAGATAACTATCAATCTTCTTAAGAGTCTCCTGGCTTTGAGCGGTCAGCCACTCTTCCGCTTTGGCGTACCAGAACGGCAGGGAAACTCCCCGGGTAGAAGCATGTTCTTTCAACGCCTGTTCCAATGCGCGTAAAAAACCCTCCTGCAAATCGCTTATGGCATCACCACGTAAGCGCATAACTAAAAATTCACCTTTGGTTTCCTTGAACTCTCGGTACCCTTTCAACAAAGCAGAATTGTTAAGGGCCTGCCCCAATCGTTCAAAGATGATCTCAACTTCTTTAGAATTTGCAGGGCGGCTAAGTAAATTGGCTAGTACCAGTGCCAGGTGACTCTTCCCTCGCCCATAATTGGCTGTAAGGACCATACGGTTGAAATCAGAACCAGACCGATCAATCGTAAAAGCGTTCTTGAGCATGTCGAGTACATCTTTCGCTGCCACATCCCGCCCTGCCTGACTGGTTATGGGTGCACTGACTGTAAAAATATAATTATTTAATAATTCCAGATTCAGAGAGGGGTTATCATAATCGCTTAACTGAACATCCGAGCGAAAAGAACCATATTCATCCATATGAACCAGCTCTTTAATAAGCATATTTTCCTCCCTGAGTATTGATTTAAACAGCCCCCTCAGCAATTTGGGGTGCAAATCTCAATGAATTGTTCAGCAAGTAATGTGCGGTTTCAGGTAAAGCAATGATCAGTTTCGTTTGAAGGTAAGGAAGTGCCAGTGTTGCATTCCAGAATTGTTCCCGCGCATCTACTTCCATACCCAATAAAAGCAGGTCAAAAGTATGCAGGAGCAAACAGTTTCGTTTATAGGTGCTATTTCCTATACTGTTTATGAATTCAAACAATTTCTCATGAGCATATCGAGTTCTTAATCCAGAATGCTTAGCCCCCTCTGGAAGACGTTCCAGGTAAGCTTGCCTTGCATCCAAAGGTTCCATATTAAGGCTTACCGCAATATCTTCTTCATGCCCCAGATGCATGACTGGGAAAAACCATACCCCCACACTCACCCGTGAACCAGGCTGTCGAAGTTGCTGAACAAGGGTACGAATATTATGCATAATTCCCCCTAATCCTTCCTGAAATCACTACATGTATATCCTTTCCAGCGCAAACTCCAAACCGGGTTGCAGCAGAACAATTTGATAGGGACGTGCAATACGGTACAGATCAATCACCCCTTCCCGTTTTAGTTCGATCAACAACTCGGTCAACCCTTCTTCGCCTAAGAGGAAAATCCCGGCGAAGTTTTTTCCGGTGAAATCATCCAGGTTGATGGTCAACCGCTCGCCATAATGCATTTTCCAGTATTCCGCCAGGGCATACCCCAGCGCCCAGACAGGAGGCGGGTTCACCTGAGGTACATAGTAACTCCCTTTTTCAGATTCCTCGAGCAAACCAAGGCGCTTTAGACCATCGCTCTTGAGATACGTTCCGGCAAAGATGGTGATGGTACTGCGGACCGAACGTGGAGCAGGGGTTCTTCCTGTATTGCGTTGCAAAAACATTGTCAGATCTTCCACAAGTTGTTCGGCTGTAAAAGTATTGCCGGGAATGAACCATTGGGTCACCAGGTGATGCCAGAAAGCCGTGGAACGGTGCGGTGCAGCCAGATGGTAATGCAATAGCCACTGGGTGCTCGATTTTTCCATTTGCGGATCAAACTCCGCCACAAAGCGCCCGAACAGGGTCAGCCGATTCTTTTCATCCAGCAACCCTGCCCGTTTAGCGTATCGGGGCATAGATTTTTTATAATTATTTCCTAATGAGGTATTTTGTAATACTTCTTTGTCAACTTTGACTTTCTGGCGTGTCTCTCTTAAAATTTGATAAATAGAGGATCGCGACAGAATGAACTTTTCATGAAAACTAATTGTAAACTTATCACCAATGTTCATTATTCACCTTCTTGAGAATTTAATAACTCAGAGATAAACAATCTCAATTCTCTGCGGGCTTTTGGATCCTGTAGTAATTCATATACATCTTGGCGAAAATATACATATTCAATGTACTCGTCAATAAGACGTAAACCACCACCTGTGGTTGTTAATTTGCTATAATCCTCCACTTTCTCGGAGCGAATCTTATGGTACCAAAATCCTGATGTTCGCAAGTGGAAAAAAGGAGGCCCAGGTTGACATAAATCATCCTTTCTTTTAACCAAATAAAATATATTCTCAAAAATCTCTATTAATTTATCCGAAAGATAAATCTTATTCTCCGTTATTAAACCCCTTTCTATCATTTCAATAACAGAGAGTAGCATTACTAGCTTATGAGGGCGATAATGTTCGGCGTGTTTACCTCTTTTTATAAGCCTGATTTCTTGTTTAAGACACTCAATTTTTTGATCTATAGATGGCATATTAGACATGAGTCATCCCCCAAGTCATCATATATATTTGCTTTAAAAATTTTTGAAAGAGGTGTATTCGGAGCCGCTTTTTCTAAAGAGGTAGGTCTGCTTTGGGAGTGAGCCTTAATTTCTTCCGCTCGTTCTGGTTTTATGAGATCTCTTAAGCTTTCTCCTGGAACCCAGGTGTAACTTTCACCGGTCTCTGGATTGTATTTCTCCATTTCCACAGCTCTTTGGAACTTATCTGGATGTTTTTGAGCTAAACCAATCCATTCAATTCGTTGCTGGAAGAAACAGAAATAACAACCAGACCGTGATCTCCATTCGTAATATTTGGGTAATCCTAGCCCACTTTCTTCAAGGATACGAAATACATCTTCTCTTACAATACCATCTTCAATAAAAGGATATTTTGGAACAATATTCGGTTTTGTAGATATATACCCTTTCCGATGAGGTTCATCTGCTCTTATGCCAATATAATTGTATACAAGGTCATCTCCAACATATCTTTCGAAAGGTTCAATTTTTAGTTTTCTGGTACACCATCTTGTCCGCGCATCAGGCAAAACCCCCCGATACACTTCTAAATAATGCCTAAAGGGTCTTTCAGGATTAAGCTTTTCAATTCGTTTACCTAAAATTGCTTCCAACTTATCTAGATATTCGTAAGTTTCCGGGAGTTCTTCACCGGTATCGCAGAAGACGTATTCCAGGTTGGGGATACGATCGCGCAAATAAATTGCCAGCGCCGTACTGTCTTTACCCCCAGAAAGCGAGACAATATGCCGCACAGGTTGTTGAGTTGTCACTTTACACCTCGAGGGAACCGATAATTAATAATTATATAGCAGTTTGTCATCATGATTATTCTCTCAAGCGCGCCAGCAAAATTTGCAAAGCAGATTGAAGCACCCGTTTGTCCGATTCCAGCGTCCAAAGATAAGTTTCCATCTCATTCACAATTTTCTGACTGCGCTCTTGTAGTTCTGGCGGTAATGAGGGAGAAATTGAGATACCCGCCTCAACGCGCCACAGATCGCCCATATATGCCGCCTGTGCCTCAAAGCGCTCAGCATCGGTGTCCGTCCAGGTGCGGGGTGGTCGGCTGGCAATGAACGCCAAAACACTTTCCAACGCAGACCGAGAATCAGGAGCCTCTGCAGCGCGCTTCACCAGTGGGATGAGCTGGGGATGCGTTACCCGAACGGCCATTTTCTGGCATTCTACGCGAAATGCCTCCCATCCTTCTTCTCCATTGGGTAACCCGCAGGCAGATAACCACACATCCCGCGCCCAGACAAGTAAGCGTGGAGTAGCATTGGCAAGGGCTTCCAGGCTAAGATTTAATCGTTCAAAGAACATATCAAAGCGTTGAGGATTAAATTCTTCCTCTTCGAAGGGCAACATCCCCAATGCCTCAGGAAGTTCCACAAAGAGAAAACGTTCTGGCGAGCGAGCTTTTTCAGCAGCCAGGCGCAAGTTTAGAGCAGAATCAGGAAGTTTTCGAGTTCGCTGTGCATGTTCAGGCAGGGCTTTGAGGCGTCCAATTAAAGAACGAACCACCGGCATCACAAAGGGCTGAACGCGTAACCCCTTCGCCATCCTTTCCAAAATAGCAGCCCGTAAGCCAGTTACCCGGCATCCTGCAATGGAGAACAATTCAGGACGGCGCAGTAAAACTTCCCAATCGGCAACATCCGGATCAACCATTAATGTGCCTTCTTTATACAAGGTAATTTCATTTTCATGCACCTTATAAAACAAGGCCAGTAAAACTGGCGCCAGCCCTGGAGTTGCCCCGTAAGGGGGAGAGAATAATAGGTTATATAAATCCGTCACCGGACGCGGTTCGGGCAAACCGTTAAAGATGAAATGGCTCATAGCCTCCCATACCGGATACAAATGAATCGGATTCTCTTTACTGGGCGGAACAATTTGCCATATATCTCCCTTTTGACGGTGCAATCCGCCGCGATTTAAGAGCGATTCATACATACTGCGTTCTGGAGGATATTTTTCAATTCCCAACAAGGGTTTATCCGCGCGAGTTAGAATCCCTTCGATCAGTGTGCGTCTCGCCCCAGCCCCCTGAGAGGTCAATTCACGGCGATTGAGAAGTTCATTCCACAACCGAGGTGAATAGGGGTAAAGCGTATCACAGATATCTGAGAGCAAAGCCGAAAGCCCTCGTCGCACGCTCGATGAAACCTCTCTCCCTTGGTGATACCATTGACAACCTGCCAGAGCAGACCCTTGTTGAAGATTAAAAGCCTCATCTAAGTCTGAACGAATAGCCCGTTCAAGAAAAGCCAGTCGTGTTCTCCATTCCTTCCGGGCTACAGGATCATCGCGCAATTCTGGGGTGTTTTCCCGTATCCAATGTAACCCTCGTAATTCTTGTGCCAATTCCCGCAAATGGATAGCACGTGAAGAAACGCCAACAACCAGATTCACCCTGTTGGATATTTCTTCATTGTGCACCCATTGCTCAAATTCTTCCACCTCAGCTAATGTATTTGGAAGGCATAACAATACCACGCCACTAGCACTTTGTGAGGCATCCAGAGAAACAAAGCCCTTATTCCGCGAATCTACATACCGCATATCAAAGAAACGTTGAGTACCCGTTTGATAGCTATGCCGTCGAGCTAACAATGGCCGAGGCGGCAGATATTTCTGCAAGACTTCTGCCACACTCAATGTGGTTTCTATTGCAGAACGGGCGATTTGCATTCGTTCCTCAATATCAACATCGCTACCTTGCCAAACAGCATACGTTTGGTTGAACCGACGATAAGTGACAAAAGACTTTTGCTGAAGCGCTTCTAACGCGGTCTGGATTTCTGCCTCATGATATTTATAGGTAAGTGCACTGACGATTAAGCGTTCCCTGGCTTGAAGTGGACTGATTTCACCCAGCCAATTTAACAAGGCAATGGTCTTAAGTAAGTCTTGTTCAACTGGCCTTAAGAATGGAGTATTTTCTAGCCGTTCTAGAACTTCGGTTAACGGCCGGGCACGCCCTGAGGAATAAATCGTTGCCTGGTAATTTGCCGTGAGGTAATCAAATACATTGGGCAAGCCTAACGTATCCCCAAGATTGTGTGTAGATAAAAATTCCTGGAACCCAAATGGTTCCTGTGAGGAAAGATACGCAAAAATGGATCGCTCATTTTGGGCCAAACGCCGGAATACATAAGGTAAAGCTACAAACACACCAGGATGAAGCGGATACACCTTTCGGCAAAGTCTCTCAAATTCGTCTGTGTTTATACCGGGCGGACACCATTCCGCATAAGCGCCTGTGGATGTAGATAATGTAACGTGAGTTCGGGTTAGGCGGGCAAGGGCAGGCAATTGTCCAAGCCCAAAGAAGGTTTTGACGGTCGGCGGCAGTAAGCGATC
>NZ_DF967967.1:92923-100641 GCF_001050195.2 Anaerolinea thermolimosa | reverse complement strand
GGGTCTCCTTGGGTTTCGACTTCTGTTGTGGTGACAAAAGTTTACTCCCTTTGGAGATCCTCGTCTTATCCCGAATTCACGTTAATGTAATAAGTGGATCCTCAAAGGCATTAGCGAGCAGTCGAATTTGCTGGAGAGGAGGCTCCTGATAAGGAATATCTTCAAATCGCCCCTGTACTTTTGCCCACTCGCGTTGAGTAGCCCGATCCAATAGTGCAGCATATCCCTCGAAGGATTGATGAAGTATTCCGAGAAAAACTAATAAGTGCGAGTTGCTGCGAGAAGCAAATTCCGCCAATTCTTGAAGAAGATAGACATCATTTTCCTGAGGATGAGAAGCGGCATGCTCCAGTGCTTTCCCCATTTCGTCAAATAGAATCAATACTCCGCTAGTTTTTTCTCTGAATTGGGCAGTTTGTGAAACAAAGGTTTTCACCCAATTCAAGAAAGTTCGACTGTCACCATGGGAAACACTTTCGAGGGTTTGCTTGAGGTCGTTGGGAAAATTTTCTGCTTCCAACACTTGGAGGAATCCGCGAGCCAAACATTCCTGTAGGGTAGTACGCGCTCCTGTAACTGCAACTGTTAATAAACTTCCTCTTTCTCCTAAAGTTTTTTGTAACTGTTCTGCTATCAAGGGCGATGTTCTTGAGATTATTTCCCAGGCCGCAGCGTGTCCGTGACGACGTTGGTCAAGCAAATGAGCCAGGAATAGCCCAAAAAACGATTTACCTGAACCGTAAGGACCAGTTAGTGTCCATGCTCTTGCATGGTTAACAAATCCATCTACGATACGTTCTAGAGCATTGAGCGCTTGTGCAGTTAAGGTGTACCCCTCCAACAAATGAGCATTGGGTAAATCATCCTCAATTCTAACTGCACGTAAGCGGTTGGAACGAATACGAATAAATTCGCTCAGTAAAGATTCAGGCATAATATTTCCTCAATAAATCCCACCCTAAATTCTTGAATGCCGCATGAACATAAACTTGACGTAAACCAGCCGTTTCTTGCAACCTCAATGCTCCACCTGTAAGATCCTCCAAATCTTCTAAGTAAGAAATCATGCTATTTTCGTCTAACTTGAAAATCTGGCCAGGGCTACCCGGAGAATATACACAGTCATCCAATGTAACAGTTCGCTGATGAGAAAGTTTTTCTTCCAAAAAAATGGATATTGCATATCCCATAATGGGAGAGGGTAATGATGATTTTGCACCGATATCAAAACGGTAAACCCCATCACCTGGAGTGAAGTGTATCAAGTTCAAATCTACCAAAGGGCAATCCAAATTTTCTTCCCCATCTCTATTTCTACTTTGCGCCGCAACGTAAGTTCGAATAAAAACATCCACTTCTCGCTCAATCATACCTTCTGTGGTTTCAATCCCTCGTTGCACCAATTGATTTTTCAGGAATTCGGTCAAAGAATTTTTACGAAATTCAATATCAAAGTAGCGAGAAAAAACCAGGTGCCATATCAATCCACGTTGTTGGTTGCTTGCAAGTTGCCAATGCAAAAGCCATAAAGACCCAATATCTTCAAGGTAGGGATCCCACCCATCATCGGTAAACAACGACTTTCCTAAGGAAGTTGGTAGTAAAGTGCGAGTGCGCTCTGAAGGGCTTTCGCATATTCCTAAGGCAAGCATCCAGTAACGAATGGATGTCGCCATATTTTTACCAACCCCTAAAGTGACAAAAGCATCTTCTTGTGAAAATATATCAGGGTTTTCTAAAACAGCATCCAACCCCTTTTTTAGCCAACCGTAACGAAAAGTGAATTTTTCGTGTCCGCCAAATATTACACGGGTTCGTTGAGCCGTAAAGCTATTCATAGCACACCTGGATTTTTGAAAAGGCTATATTTTGTAGATAATAAAATTGCCCACCTTCAAATACAACCAGAAATAATCGCCCACGCATGCATTTCGGTTCGCTTGCGCGGGCGGCAAAAGTTTGCTATGCTCTTTTTGCCGCAACGCGCCGTGACCGCGTTGCCATCTCAGCCTCGCCGCGGAGATCGGCGGGGCTGAGTTTTTTCTTGTCCCATTGTACTTAGGCAGGGAACTATGTCAAGGAATAAAAGGAAGGGTGTCTGTCCCAAAAATGGTGGGCGACTTTTGAAACCCCACATATGGGGACAAATCCACCTGATTTACAACTTTTTATCACCATATGTGGCAAGCAATCAAAAACCAACCAGATATGGGACAAACACAAGGAAGGAGGAGCCCGCCAATTTTGTGTTGCTTGCGGGAAGGCTCAAAGTTTGCTAGCATAAGTTCAAAACCGCCATTTCACTGCCATCTCAGCCTCACCAATGTCCGCGGTGAGGCCAGATTTGTTTTCCATGATTTGGGGTTATCAATACCTGGTTCAATTTTTTTTACAAGAAGATTTCCATGAACAACCAAATATCTTTGAACCAGGCAATCTCTCTCTTCCTCGAAGCCAAAAAGGCACAATGTCTCAGTCAAAATACGATGATTGACTATGAGAGAACTCTCAGGAATTTCCAACAATTCTTAGAAAGTGATCCGCCTATAGACTCGATCACCACCACCGATGTTCGCCGTTTTCTGAATAGCCTCTCTCATTTATCCAAAAAATCTTTGCGAAATGTCTATATTGGCTTATCGTCCTTATGGACATGGTTGATAGAAGAGGAATATACCAATATCCACCTGATTAGAAAAATTAAACCCCCAAAGCCAGAAATCAGAGCTATTGAGCCGTACACCTATGAAGAATTGCAGAGGATGTTTTCCGTTCTTCACCGTTCACGAGAGTTCAATATTCCAGGGAAACGTCCCTTCACAATAGCCAAGCCAAACCCATTACGAAATTACGCTATTCTTCTCGTTTTACTGGATACAGGGATTCGCAATTCTGAATTATGCAATCTGAAAGTCTGTGATTTCAACCCCTCACATCCTTCAAGCATTAAAGTGTTTGGAAAAGGCGCAAAAGAGAGAGTTGTCCCAATCTCAGAAGTAACTTTACAGGCTATACAGGACTACCTTCAGAAAGAACGAGGGAATTATACTGAGGATGATTTCCTGTTTGTAGTGGATGACGAGAACAAGCCATTTCGGCCCGATACACTTCATCGGGTTATCAAACGTATTTGTCAGCAAGCAGGAGTTAGAAGGACTCACCTTGTCCATCGCTTTCGCCATACCTTTGCAGTGAATTTCCTCAAGAAAACACACAACCCTTACGCACTTCAAAGGATTCTGGGACACCAGAGTTTGGATATTGTCAAACGATACCTTGCGCTGGTTGATGCGGATGTGTTCGAGGCCCATGCAGAAGCCTCTCCCGTGATGAATCTGATCGCGAAATAGTCATACCGGGGCTGGTGGGGGAATGGAACAGCCCCTTTCCTTACTCATAACCGCTTGGTCGCAGGTTCGAACCCTGCCGGGCCCACTCTTTTCTCCCTTTTTGGTCGCAGGCCCCATCGAGGGATGTTATTCGAACCCTGCCGGGCCCACTCTTTTCTCCCTTTTTGGTCGCAGGCCCCATCGAGGGATGTTATTCGAACCCTGCCGGGCCTTCATGGCCGCTTCCCGCTTTTTCCTCACCCTTCACGCGAGAACCGTCTGACGAATACCTGTCGACCATCATAAACCCCGCTTGCACTCTCCGGTTGTGGAAAGTACAATCAATTGAGAAGAAAGTGGGGAAGAAAGAGTCCAGAAACAGCTCCCCTGGTTTATTTTTCTATCTGAGACAGGAATCAACACCATGACTCCATTCTTTAATCAAACATGGGATAAAGCCGCATTGCTCAGCAGAGTAGGCCGGATAGATCAGCTGGCGGGCATTCGCCTGGTTGAAGCTCTCGAAGGCAAAGCCCGGGGCTGCCGCCTGCTCGATGTGTGGACCGGGAGCGGGCTTCGCTTCCAGGTCAACGCAGACCGGGCGCTGGATCTTACCTTCTGCGAATTTCAGGGCATACCGGTGGCCTGGTATTCCCCGGCTGGAGAGGTCCACCCGTCCTTTTATGAACCAGAGGGCTTTGGCTGGTTGCGGTCATTCACCGGCGGCCTGCTCACCACCTGCGGACTGGATCAATTCGGCGTCCCTTCAGAAGATGAGAGCCAGTCTTTCGGGTTACACGGGCGCATCAGCAACACACCGGCCGATTCCTTGAGTCAGCGAAGCTACTGGGACGGTGAAACCTATCGGCTCGAGATCAGCGCGGTGATCCGTCAGGCGGCGCTCTTCCGAGAGAACCTGGTCCTGCGCCGAAAGATCACCACCAGCCTGGGGGCTTCACGCATTCAGATAGAAGATACCGTGACCAATGAGGGCTTTGAGGCAACTCCGCACATGATCCTCTACCACTTCAACCTGGGCTTTCCACTGGTCAGCGAATACAGCCGTTTACAGCTCAATACTCAAGAAACCCTTCCTCGAGATGAAGAGGCCCTCCGCGGTCTGGCAGAATGGGATCGCTTCCAGCCACCCACCCCGGGTTACCGTGAGCAGGTTTTCATTCATCGGCCCATTCCCGATCCATCAGGGAAAGCAACGGTTGCATTCCACAACCCCAGGCTGGGGTTATGCGTTCGCTGGCAGTATTCCACAGCCAGCCTCCCTTACCTGATGGAGTGGAAAATGATGGGCATGGGAGCGTATGTGGTAGGTGTTGAACCGGCCAACTGCAACGGCCTGGGCGGTCGTGCCACTACCCGAATGAAAGGGGAATTGCCCATCCTCCAGCCGGGAGAGAGCCGCACATACCAGATCGACTTCGAAGTAATGCCCACTAAGGAAGGTATGGAGGCCGCGCATGAACCTGATGGGGATTGATGTAGGCACAAGCGGCTGCAAGGTGGCGGTATTTTCAGAAACCGGTGAACTGCGTTCGCTGGCTTACGAGGAATACGACTACTGCCATCCACAACCCGGCTGGGCCGAGCTGGAGACTCCCCTTGTCTGGGGGCAAATCAAACGTACCATTTGCAAAGCCATGGTTGGGTTAAACGGCGGGTTCAAGGGTGAACCATTGCATGGGCTCTCGGTATCTTCCATGGGCGAAGCCGTTGTGCCGGTCACGCGCAACCGCGAAATCCTTGGCCCTTCCATGCTCAATTTCGATGCCCGCGGAGATGAATACCTGCCCGATCTTGCCAGCCGCATGTCTCCCCAGCGCCTTTACGCAATCAACGGGAACACGCTGGGCAGCCCCTATACCCTGACCAAGTTGCTCTGGCTTAAAAACCACCAGCCAGAGCTTTACCGTCGTGCCGATCTCTTCCTTCCCTGGGGGGCGTTTGTCTCTTTCATGCTCGGCGCTGATCCCTGTGTAGATTACAGCCTGGCCAACCGCACCCTTCTGTTTGACCTTGATTCCGGAGATTGGTCCGCTGAACTGTTGCAGTGGGCCGGTCTGGAGCGCGAGAAACTCCCATGTACCATTCCTTCCGGGCAGGTGATCGGCGCAGTTGCCCGTCCGATCGCAGAAGAGCTGGGCATTCCAGCCGGAACTCCCATCATCAGCGGGGGGCATGATCAGTGCTGTAATGCGGTGGGGTGTGGTGTGATCGAACCGGGAAGAGCCATGTACGGTATGGGGTCTTACCTTTGTGCCGTACCCGTTTTCTCCCGTCGGCCCGATCCCCGCGTCATGATAGAGCGCGGGCTGAACACCGAGCACCATGCCGCCCCCGGCCAGTTTGTAAGCTTCATTTATAATCAGGGCGGGGTGCTGGTCAAGTGGTTCCGTAATACCTTTGCCCGGGCCGAAGCCAGACAGGCCACCGAAAGCGGAGACAGCCTCTATCCGGCTTTGTTCGCCGAGCTCCCCGAAGGGCCTTCCAGTGTCTTCGTCTTGCCTCACTTCACTACCACTGGTCCTCCACGCTTTATCAAAGATTCCAGCGGGGTGATTGCCGGTCTCAGGCTTGAAACCAACCGGGGCGACATTCTTAAAGGGATAGTGGAAGCGGCCACGTATTACCTGCGCGATTGTTTTGAAAGTTTACCCGGCACAGGGATTGTCATTCATGAGTGCACTGCCGCAGGGGGCGGGAGCCAGTCCGACGCCTGGGTACAGCTCAGTGCCGACATTCTGGGAATACCCTTTGTCCGTCTCCAGGTGCACGAAGCCGGTTCTCTGGGTGCAGCGATCCTTGCCGGGGTCGGCGCCAGGCGCTTTTCTTCCCTGCAGGAAGGGATCTCTGCCATGGTGCATCAGAAAGACCGCTTTGAACCCGATGCCGCCCGAAAACACCTGTACGATGAGCGCTTCGCCCGCTACCGCGCCCTCGCTTCCTGTATGGAAAACGCCATGCGCGAATGGAACAGGCCCCTGACAGGATGAGCGGCGTCTTTCATCACCAGCGGGCGTGGTGCTCCTCGGTGAAACCGATTAAATTTTCAATATTCATCGTTTCTCCAGCATCACTGGTAACCCTGCCATTCAACCGCCCGAAGGTTTGATGCACCTCACTGAAAATTATTCCCAGGTTGGTGCGGGCCACACGCACCTTAAAGGGGGTCAACTCCAGATCCAACCGGCCTTCCTGATCTGAAAAACGCCAGGGCTTCATATAGTCTGAGGGGTCGTAGTCAAACCTGACCGCCCCCAGTTTATGAATCCGTCCGTTCAGGATAAAAGCGTCCTCAGTAGCCGCGGAGGTATCTCCAAACCCGCACCCAAGGTTGAACCCTACCGTACGTCCATCTGGCAAAAAGCCCGAAGCGCTGGCCCAGTTCCAGAAACTGCGATACTCCCAGACCCCGCGCCCCCAATCCAGAGAGCCGATGCTCTCCGTGGGCATCAGCCTTTCGGTCTCAGCCCCGTATTGAAGGCTCCCTTCCGCCGGCAGGCAGTTAATCTTCCGGTTGAAGTAAAAGCGCCGCCTGCCAATCGGGATCACAATGTTCATCGACTCCTGCTCCGGCGGGCAGTGAAGAAGAATCTCCGCGCTGAGCCCCCGCCCCCGGTTGAAACCCGGCCACCAGACCTCAACCCGGCGTCCCTCGGGGGTGACCGAGAAATCCAGCCGAACTTTTTTATTTTCAAAACGAGAGACTCCCTCTGTACTATTACGCGGCAAAACCACCCCACGGGCCAGCGGGATAACCAGCCCTTCTTCATGCAGTTCCCCGGTTGCAAAGTCAAGAATGTACACAAAAACGTTGCCGGCATAGCCCAGGTCGGCAATGGTGGCCGAGAAGAAACGCCGTGGCGTAAAAACGGCATAATAATCCCAGCGCTTCATGCGAAAGCGTTGAAAAAAACGCAGCCGGTAAAAACGGGCCATTTCAAGATTACAATCGAGCAGTGGCTGCCGCGACCAGCCCACCTGTGCCAGAGCACCGGTAGAATCGAGCAACGCTCCCGGTTGGACGATCTCGACCTGCGGCTTCATAAAAAACCTCCTGGCCATGGGAAGAAAAAAAGGAAAGAACGCAACGGATGGAACAAAAATAGTATAGCATTGTCCTTTCCACAGGACATACCCCCTGCCACCTCCGAGAAGGCACTCCGCTCCTTCTCGGAGGTCGTGATATACTCATCTCACCGGAGGCTCATGCTTACCAGCCAGCCATCCTTTCTCACCTGCAGGTTATACTGGCTTCTCCCCCTGACCGCCATGTTGGCCTTGCTGAGCGCCTGTGCCCCTACCACTTCCCTGCATGCCGACGTCCCCCCGCCGCCTCGCCCCTTTTTACACAGCGAGATTCTCACCCCCACC
>NZ_DF967967.1:84603-91515 GCF_001050195.2 Anaerolinea thermolimosa | reverse complement strand
CCCTCACCAACCGCATCCCCCTCTGCCACCGCAGAGACGCCCGACCCACCGACGGCCAGCGCCACTCCCACCCCAACCGTCACTCCCACCCCGGCCTATCCGGAAGAGCATTTCATCCGCACCATCCGCGGCCATCGCCAGTACTTCAGCCTGAGCTGTGAGGCTGCTGTGGCCACCGACTGGGCTGGCTATTTCGGCGTTACCCTGTCTGAGTACAACTTTCAATTTGAATTACCGCTTTCGGATAACCCCGAAAAGGGATTTGTCGGAGATGTCAACGCTCCATGGGGGCAGGTGCCGCCGTATGGATACGGGGTTCATGCCCCGCCAGTGGCCGAATTGTTGCGCAAATACGGCCTGCCAGCCCAGGCCGTCAAAGGCTGGACGATAGACCAGCTCAAAGAAGAGCTGTCTCACGACCAGCCGGTCATCGTCTGGGTGATCGGCAATGTGGAAGGCGGCGTTCCGGCAGAATACACCGACAAGGAAGGAGACCGCGTAACCGTCGCCGCCTACGAACATACCATTATCCTCACCGGCTACAACGCCAGCCATCTTCGCTACATGACCAACGGAAAATTCTTCGACGTGCCCACCAGCGTATTCGAAAATTCGTGGTCGATTCTGGGTAACATGGCCATTTATTATGCAGACTGAAGAACCTTTGCGGATCTTTCCCCGGCAGGCTTCCTCAGCGTCGCCGCCTCGCCCCTGAAGCGCCACAAACCACCCCGGCAAGTCACTAAATCCCATTCTCTGTGTTAAAAGGAGTCACACCATGCCCGAACTTTCCACCCTCGCCCGCTTCCATTTAGGCGATATGATCGCCGAATACCTGATCGCTCACCCCTCAGACACCCTCAGCCTGCGCATGATCCCCGCCTCTCTTGAGGGTCAGCTTGTGCCCCATCGGGAAAGACTGGATCACCCGAACATCCCTGCCTGGTATCCCGAATCACTGGTGCAGTTTAAACTGCTGGGCGACGCAACCGATGAATACACCCAGGGGCTCACCCTGCGCAACAGCGCCTCGCTGGCCAGCCTGCGGCTGACGGAACAGCAGGTGAAAGACTCCAACGGCGAAACCGAAATCATCACCCACCTGGCCAGCCCCAGGGGCTATGCCGCTGAACATCATCTCCTCTGGCGTGAAGGCGACCGCGCCGTGACCATGTTTACGGTCTTCAAGAACCTGTCTGACCGCCCCTTCACCCTCGAGATGCTTTCGAGCTTCTCGTTGAGCGGCATCACCCCATTCGCCGCCGACGATGCCCCGGGAAGATTATTTTTACATCGTTTCCGCAGTTACTGGTCAGCAGAAGGCCGCCACGAATGCCGCCTCGCCGAAGATTTGGGCTTAGAACCCTCCTGGGCGCACCACGGAGTGAGGGTGGAACGCTTCGGTCAGGTCGGTTCCATGCCGGTGCGGGGGTACTTCCCGTGGGCCGGAGTGGAAGACCGCGCCGCCGGGGTAATGTGGGGAGCACACCTGGCCATACCCGGCTCCTGGCAGATGGAGTTCTTCCGCCGGGACGATTTTCTCTCCCTTTCTGGCGGCCTGGCCGACCGCGAACTGGGGCACTGGATGAAAACGGTGGCCCCGGGTGAACACTTCCAGTCACCCCCGGCTTACGTCAGCACGGTGCAGGGAGACCTCGACGACCTGTGCGCCCGCCTGGTAAACATGCAGTTGCCTGCCGCCGAGACCGCCCCCGCCAGCGAACACGACCTCCCCGTCCTTTGCAATGAATGGTGCACCAGCTGGGGCAACCCTCGCCATGCCGACCTGGTGGCCATGGCCGACCGCCTGCAGGGCACAGGTGTGCGCTACCTAGTGATCGATGCCGGGTGGTACAAGGGAGACACGGGCGTCTGGCATCTGGGGCAGGGAGACTGGGTAGCCAATCCCAACCTTTTCCCCGACGGCCTGGCCGCTACCGCCAGGGCCATCCGCGAGCGGGGATTGATCCCCGGCATCTGGTTCGAAATGGAAGTGGTGGGAGAGCAATCACCGCGCTTCGAAAGCGACCTGCCTCACTTCCTCCATCGCGACGGCTACCCCATCACCGCCACCGGCCGCAGATTCTGGGACTTCCGGGACCCGTGGGTGATCGATTACCTCAGCCAGAAGGTCATCGGCCAGCTGCGCGAGAACGGCTTCGGCTACATCAAAGTGGATTACAACGAAACCATCGGCCTCGGCTGTGACGGCGCCGAATCGGCAGGAGAAGGCTTGCGCCAGCACCTGGAAGGCGTTCAGGGCTTCTTCCGAAAAATGCGCGCTGAATTGCCCGATCTGGTCATCGAAAATTGCGCCTCCGGGGGGCACCGCCTTGAGCCTTCCTTCATGGCATTGAGCAGTATGGCTTCCTTCTCCGATGCACACGAAACGCGCGACATCCCGGTCATTGCCGCCAACCTCCACCGCCTGATTCTGCCGCGTCAGTCGCAAATCTGGGCCGTTTTACATGCCGCCGACTCGATGCAGCGCCTGGCCTACCTGCTCACCGGGGGAATGCTGGGGCGGCTGTGCCTTTCGGGTGAACTCACCTCACTGGACGCCGGGCAATGGGCCCTGGTTCAGGAAGCCATTCGCTTTTACCAGCGGGTGGCGCCCGTCCTCGCCCGTGGCACAAGCCGGCTCTTCCAGCACATCAACCCGAGCTGGCAGCACCTGGAAGGGGCACAGGCCGTCCTGCGCCTGGCGGAAGATGCGAACAGCGCCCTGGTGGTGACACACAGCTTTGGCGCCCCCCTTCCCGCTGAAATTTCCATTCCACTGCCCGGCCAGGGCTGGCAGGTGGCCGCCTCGTTCCCCTCGACCCTGCCCGCACCGGAGATCAAGGAAGGCGCCCTTCACTTCATCCCCTCCTGCGAGTGGGAAGGCCGCGCCCTTTACCTGACCCGCTAGAGCCGCCATCCATCACACCTGGTGGTGGCACACAGCCCGGCGGAATTCACCCCTGCCCTTCTCTTACAGAAGGGCAGGGTATTTTTGGCGTAAAATAAGAGAAAATTACTCTTATCCAGTTCCCATTGAAAGGAGATCACCCCCATGTTGTACCGCCAGCTGGGTAAATCTGGTGTGCGTGTTTCAGTAGTTGGTATCGGGACCAACCGTTTTGGTTACGAACGGATGCCCCAGGAAGAGGTAAACCGCGTCATCGATGCCGCCGCCGACCTGGGGATTAATTTTCTCGACAGCGCCGACGTCTATACGAACGGTCGTTCCGAAGAAACCATCGGTGTGGCCCTCAAAGGCCGCCGCCATCAATTTGTGATTGCCACCAAGTATTACAACAAGACCGGCCCCGGCCCCAACGACTGGGGTGCCTCGCGTCTGCATCTCTATGAGGCTGTCGAAGCCAGCCTGCGCCGCCTGCAGACCGATCACATTGACCTCTACTACGTGCATAACTTTGACCCAACCACTCCCTTCGAAGAGATGCTGCGCGGGCTGGATGATCTGATCCGGGCCGGGAAGATCCGCTACATCGGCGCCTCGAACTTCCACGCCTGGAGTGTGGCACACGCCAATCTGCTCGCTTCTATGCACGGGTGGTCGCCCTTCATTGTTACCCAGAACCACTACCATCTGCTCGAACGCGGCGTTGAGGCTGAGATGCTGCCCTTCTGTCGCAGTCAATCCGTCGGTCTCATTCCTTACTTCCCCCTCGCAGGCGGCTTCCTCACCGGCAAGTACCGCCCCGGTCAGCCCGCCCCCGCCGGTTCTCGCGGCGAATCGAGCCCCTACGTGCAGAAGTACATGACGCCCGCCAATTATGCCCTCATCGACCGTCTCGGCACCTGGGCACAGGCACGCGGCCACACCCTGGGCGAACTGGCCATCGCCTGGCTCCTCGCCCATCCTGAGGTATCCTCGGTGATCAGCGGCGTCACCCGCCTGGAACAGCTCGAAGCCAATGCCAGAGCCGCCGAATGGGTGCTCACCCCCTCTGAAGTTGAGGAAGTTGAACGCCTGCTCCAACCCGCCTGATCACCCATCTCCAGGGATCGCCGCCTTCTTCGGGCAGGAGATCAACCACAGGTCAGGCCCGCCCCGGTTAACCGCCGAACCCCTCGCGGCGAAGTACCCGGTGGCAGGCATCGCATTCGGCCTGAACGGAAAACCGCGTAAAATAGGGGCTTCCCTTACTGCATGGCAGGCCACTCCCGAACCAACCCTGCGCTGTGCGGTTTATAAACCTGATTATGAAAACAGCAGAAACAGGGGAAATTCCGGCTTAAAGGAACAGTTGAAACATTGCCGAAAGAAGACAGTATCCCAGCCCAATTAAAAGGGCGAGCCAGAGGAATGAAAGGATAACGGGGAAAATGGGGTTGGTAGTTTTAAGCCATTTTCTATTCATACTCTTATTTATATAACAAAATCCCATTTCAGTATCCACTAACGGATCGAGGGGGATGCAACCAGATTTTTAATTCCTCCAGAGTTTTCTCCAGAGGAAATTTCAGTATCCACTAACGGATCGAGGGGGATGCAACTTTCCCGTGCCCGATACCACTCTTTCCTCCCAGGAAATTTCAGTATCCACTAACGGATCGAGGGGGATGCAACAATCGTATAGATTCGCGTCTTCTTCGTCATTAATATATTTCAGTATCCACTAACGGATCGAGGGGGATGCAACGAGCCGCGATTGAGCTTAGGGCTCATCCAGAGTTCGATTTCAGTATCCACTAACGGATCGAGGGGGATGCAACTAAAGTGCGCGAGGAACAGATCGAGGCCATCCGCAATTTCAGTATCCACTAACGGATCGAGGGGGATGCAACAGCTGATTGATCTGTCAGAGATCGAGTTTGACGAAAAATTTCAGTATCCACTAACGGATCGAGGGGGATGCAACTTCCTCAGTGAGATTCTGGCAAGCTGAATAGTTTCTATTTCAGTATCCACTAACGGATCGAGGGGGATGCAACAATGGAACTGGAACTGGAAGCTGAAGCTGCGGCTCTATTTCAGTATCCACTAACGGATCGAGGGGGATGCAACAATTCATAATCCGTTGCATAAGCTACCAGTTCAACATTTCAGTATCCACTAACGGATCGAGGGGGATGCAACGCTAAATGTCTTGACTGTTCATGACGAAAAGTCCAATTTCAGTATCCACTAACGGATCGAGGGGGATGCAACAAAGAATCACAAAATTCTGATTTTCCAGATTTACCATTATTTCAGTATCCACTAACGGATCGAGGGGGATGCAACTTTTAAGGAGGAACCCATGTTCAGCTGTTTTATCGTCATTTCAGTATCCACTAACGGATCGAGGGGGATGCAACGGGACTTTTCCGATTAAGCTGCGCAATTCAATTTAATTTCAGTATCCACTAACGGATCGAGGGGGATGCAACGCTGATTTCATGACGCTGTGCCTCCTGGTGATGTTTCATTTCAGTATCCACTAACGGATCGAGGGGGATGCAACCAGCTCGTGCGTGATTCAGTCCATGCCAGCTCGTGCATTTCAGTATCCACTAACGGATCGAGGGGGATGCAACACATCCGTGCCGCCCTGATGTTGAAAAACAATCATATTTCAGTATCCACTAACGGATCGAGGGGGATGCAACATATAAGCGCGCGCAAGGCACGTTGTGCACGAGTACAATTTCAGTATCCACTAACGGATCGAGGGGGATGCAACGATGTTGTGTCATATGAGGAGAACGTAGTCGTAATGCATTTCAGTATCCACTAACGGATCGAGGGGGATGCAACTGTGGGGCGACTGCTCCAGGCTGCGGGGAGACTGCACATTTCAGTATCCACTAACGGATCGAGGGGGATGCAACGTATCCCGCCTGCTGGAGATACTTCGCAATCTCTAGCATTTCAGTATCCACTAACGGATCGAGGGGGATGCAACGAAATTGCGCGCTTCGCGGGCCTTGCCTTTTTTTGCCATTTCAGTATCCACTAACGGATCGAGGGGGATGCAACCAACCTTTTTGACTTTCTTCCGGATAATAATATCCCATTTCAGTATCCACTAACGGATCGAGGGGGATGCAACACGACGACAAAGTCGTCGTCGAGAATAAACAAAACGATTTCAGTATCCACTAACGGATCGAGGGGGATGCAACTCAGGTAATTGTCCACGACCGCGCGCACCTTGCGCACGATTTCAGTATCCACTAACGGATCGAGGGGGATGCAACATCGGGTGGGTCACTTTGTATGACCCATCCTTCAGAATTTCAGTATCCACTAACGGATCGAGGGGGATGCAACCGGGAGCAGCTCGTGCGCGTTCCAGCTCACGCTCCGATTTCAGTATCCACTAACGGATCGAGGGGGATGCAACCAGTATCAGGTGGTTTTTACACCATCGAGATTCTGACATTTCAGTATCCACTAACGGATCGAGGGGGATGCAACAACGCCGGCTTTCCGCAACGCTTCCGCCCATTCGAGATTTCAGTATCCACTAACGGATCGAGGGGGATGCAACGACGGCTCCATGAGCCTGACGATAACTGTGATGACATTTCAGTATCCACTAACGGATCGAGGGGGATGCAACGCCTTCGTTGACCACCTGGGTCTGCTTGACTTCATATTTCAGTATCCACTAACGGATCGAGGGGGATGCAACGGGCAATCTTGCCAGCCCGACCAGCGTGGTGATCAAATTTCAGTATCCACTAACGGATCGAGGGGGATGCAACTTGCCCACGATGGTCAGTCTTGCAGGTGAATTCATCATTTCAGTATCCACTAACGGATCGAGGGGGATGCAACACAGTAAGAAAGATGAGTATGGAAGAGTTCGAGATAAATTTCAGTATCCACTTGCATATTCCGGTGAAAACGGCCAGTGAATCCGGAGGATGACGGCCAGATTGGATTGAAACAGAACTGGCAAGATGATTATAAAT
>NZ_DF967967.1:0-83254 GCF_001050195.2 Anaerolinea thermolimosa | reverse complement strand
GGGGATGCAACACGTAGAGATAGTGAAATTAGTAAAACCTGCTGTAAAATTTCAGTATCCACTAACGGATCGAGGGGGATGCAACATGTACCCTGTTGTGTTTTGATGGGATGGGAATAAAGGATTTCAGTATCCACTAACGGATCGAGGGGGATGCAACTGGCTTTCTCGGCAGCCTTCGCCAGCGATTCACGTAATTTCAGTATCCACTAACGGATCGAGGGGGATGCAACTAAAAGCCTCACTTCATCCATGTCATCCGCCCACACTATTTCAGTATCCACTAACGGATCGAGGGGGATGCAACACATGACTACCTCCTCACGAAATACCAGGTTCAAGCATTTCAGTATCCACTAACGGATCGAGGGGGATGCAACGCAGACTGGTCGTCCGCCCCCGATAGATGTCAGTATTATTTCAGTATCCACTAACGGATCGAGGGGGATGCAACTGAACGCCGCCAGGGACAACAAAGCGGCGTGGATATCATTTCAGTATCCACTAACGGATCGAGGGGGATGCAACCATGCAGCTTGGCGTGTCACAGGATACCCTGCTCCAGATTTCAGTATCCACTAACGGATCGAGGGGGATGCAACAAGAGATGAAGCGCTTTATTGAAGATATGCGCGATATTTCAGTATCCACTAACGGATCGAGGGGGATGCAACCTTTCTTCGGGACGCGCCCCCAGAAGTAGAATTTCGATTTCAGTATCCACTAACGGATCGAGGGGGATGCAACCAGGAAAATTGAGGACGAGTTTGGCGTCGTCTGGCAATTTCAGTATCCACTAACGGATCGAGGGGGATGCAACATCGGGGACGGCACGCTGAAAGTTGAAGATGATCGATTTCAGTATCCACTAACGGATCGAGGGGGATGCAACTCCCTCAATGAACATCTGTCCAATAAACATGCCCTTGATTTCAGTATCCACTAACGGATCGAGGGGGATGCAACTATCACTGCGCTTTCCTGCCAACGCCTGTGCAACAATTTCAGTATCCACTAACGGATCGAGGGGGATGCAACGTAAAAGTTTCCATAGATAGATTTCTGCGTCAGTTGCATTTCAGTATCCACTAACGGATCGAGGGGGATGCAACAGGTTGGCCGCTTTGTCGTCAGCAAGATCCTGAAATATTTCAGTATCCACTAACGGATCGAGGGGGATGCAACGCGATTTTCGATGGTCGGAGTATCAAGTTTTTTGAATTTCAGTATCCACTAACGGATCGAGGGGGATGCAACCATCCCGTCAGGCGCGGAGTAGGTGTAAGAGCCTGAATTTCAGTATCCACTAACGGATCGAGGGGGATGCAACTCCTTAGATAGAAAACCGCCGGTGTCCCACATGCAATTTCAGTATCCACTAACGGATCGAGGGGGATGCAACTTCGTGACTACTTCTGCAACCAAGCAGGTCATCATATTTCAGTATCCACTAACGGATCGAGGGGGATGCAACTGACTGCCGCATTCGGAAATTGCGCTTTGATCGTGTATTTCAGTATCCACTAACGGATCGAGGGGGATGCAACTAAATCGGGCAATGTTGTTACGTACACAGATAGCAAATTTCAGTATCCACTAACGGATCGAGGGGGATGCAACCGACGGCAAGGGTTTTACGTGATTCCAGTATAGGACATTTCAGTATCCACTAACGGATCGAGGGGGATGCAACATGGTATCCACATCTTGTCTGTTACTGTTTCAGAAGATTTCAGTATCCACTAACGGATCGAGGGGGATGCAACAGCTTGGAACATCCACAAAGCGCAGCGCCGCACGGTATTTCAGTATCCACTAACGGATCGAGGGGGATGCAACAAGCCGCAACGCGCCTCGCGCCCGCCCTAATTTTGCATTTCAGTATCCACTAACGGATCGAGGGGGATGCAACTAACCGATTACGCGCGTCGCAAGGCCGGGCTCCGGCAGATTTCAGTATCCACTAACGGATCGAGGGGGATGCAACACGTCCATTCCTGAGAACGCCCAGCACTCCAACCGAAATTTCAGTATCCACTAACGGATCGAGGGGGATGCAACACGGTGCGCAGCACGGCGCTGGTGGACTGGGGAGAATTTCAGTATCCACTAACGGATCGAGGGGGATGCAACGAAAGACTGCTGGAAGAACTCAAAGATGCCGTTTATAATTTCAGTATCCACTAACGGATCGAGGGGGATGCAACCTCTTTGCGAATGAGGTCGAATGCCGCCGAGACTATGATTTCAGTATCCACTAACGGATCGAGGGGGATGCAACAATTGATGCCGGAAAGCGAAGAGGAACGACTGTTCGATTTCAGTATCCACTAACGGATCGAGGGGGATGCAACAATCTGTCAGACCCGCTCCGGTCGCCTCCAGGATGATATTTCAGTATCCACTAACGGATCGAGGGGGATGCAACCCACACGGCGGAGGGCTGGGACGAGGTCACCCTCGAAATTTCAGTATCCACTAACGGATCGAGGGGGATGCAACACGCTGCCCGGAGCGCGTTAAAGAGGTAACCATGCCAGATTTCAGTATCCACTAACGGATCGAGGGGGATGCAACCAAAAAAATCGCGCAGATGCTCAAGAGTAATCTGTGATTTCAGTATCCACTAACGGATCGAGGGGGATGCAACCTCCGTCCAGCTCCAGCGCTCGAATCACATAGTATGCATTTCAGTATCCACTAACGGATCGAGGGGGATGCAACAGGGACAACCAGGGTGGTGGCCCTGGGCAACCAGGATTTCAGTATCCACTAACGGATCGAGGGGGATGCAACGCGCGTATTCGGCATGCGCGCCCCGCCACCGGTTTTATTTCAGTATCCACTAACGGATCGAGGGGGATGCAACAGCGGAACATTCAACAGCACGGATGTAAGCGCCTGGATTTCAGTATCCACTAACGGATCGAGGGGGATGCAACAAGTCCCGGCTGAGTTCCGAGATATGCCTCAAGCGCATTTCAGTATCCACTAACGGATCGAGGGGGATGCAACTGCGTATTTTTACACCTCAAAACCTATTATACAACCATTTTCAAGCCTCTACAGGCATTTTAAGGCCATTCTGAAGGGGCACTGTTCTGGGGCTTCGGAATAGTTTTCGCAAACCGTTTTTTGCTTAAAAACCGGGGAGATTTGCGAAAATCCCGCCAGGGTAAACCATTGTTCCTGTCTGGCGTATCCACAAACCAAACAGGCAGGCGCACTGCTTTCACAACCTGCCTCCGCATAGATCGCCGAAACGACCGTCTGATGAACCAAACCTCCGCCGGTAGAAAAGATTTCTACCGGCGGAGTATTAGAAAAGGGAAGCAACGCCTCAACCTCGGCTAAACTGGAAGTTTACGAGATGCCAGCCACTTCACAACCTCAGGGTCGCGGTGGTCAAAAAAGAGGCTGCGCCCGGTATCCAGAGCGGCGATAGCGGCCATGTCCTGGGGGGTGAGTTCAAAGTCAAAAACCTGGAAATTTTCTTCAATACGTTCCCTGCGCGCCGACTTGGGGATCACCACCACACCGCGTTGAATCAACCAGCGCAAAATAACCTGCGCCACCGTCCGCTGGTGCGCCCGGGCGATGGGAACCAGAACTTCATTCTGGAAGATCTGGTTGCGCCCTTCTGCAAAAGGCCCCCAGGATTCGATCTGCACCCCGTTTTCCTGCAGGAACTTCTGCGTGGCCGCCTGCTGGTGGAAAGGATGCGTCTCGATCTGATTCACCGCAGGAATGACCTCATGGTGCATGATCAGGTCCATGACACGGTCAGGGTAAAAATTGCTCACCCCGATGGCACGCACCCGTCCTTCGCGGTACAGTTCTTCCATGGCCCGCCATGAACAGTGCACATCGCCGTAGGGCTGATGAATCAGATACAAATCGAGGTAATCTACCTGCAACCTGGCCAGTGACTTTTCAAAGGCCTTTTTCGTGGGCTCGTAACCGGCGTCCTGAATCCACAGTTTGGTGGTCAAAAAAATCTCTTCCCGCGGCACCCCGCTCCGCCTGATGGCCCGGCCCACGGCTTCTTCATTCATGTAAGACGCCGCAGTATCAATCAGGCGGTAGCCGGTCTCCAGCGCGTCTAACACGGCGCGCTCACATTCCTCAGGGTCAGATATCTGAAAGACGCCAAACCCCAGAATGGGCATTTCTACCCCATTATTTAAAACTACGCTCTGCATGGCTCCTCCTTTTCGTTTTACAAAGCGCCCACCACGCGATGCGGCACGTAAGGTTCTTCCAGATAGGCCACCTCATCCGCGGTTAATTTCACCGCCAGCGCACCGACGGCTTCTTCAAGATGAGATACTTTGGTGGCTCCGATAATGGGTGCAACCACCGGTTGCTTTTGCAGCAGCCAGGCCAGAGCCACCTGAGCCCGGCTCACCCCCTGCTTTTCGGCAATTTCGGCCACCCGCTCGATAACTTTGCGGTCCGATTCGGCACTCGCATCGTACTTTTGCCTGGCAATGGGATCTGTTTGAGCGCGCACCGAGCTGTCGGGTGACCAGTCGCGCGTCAGCCTGCCGGCCGCAAGCGGGCTGTAAGGGATACAGCCGATCTTCGCATCGCGGCAAAGGGGGAGCATTTCGCGCTCTTCCTCCCGGTAGATCAGATTGAGGTGATTCTGCATCGAGACAAAGCGCGCCCAGCCATGCTTCTCGGCAGTAAACAGCGCCTTCTGGAACTGCCAGGCGTACATGGCCGAAGCGCCGATATAACGGGCTTTGCCAGCGCGGACAACGTCATTCAGCGCTTCCATGGTTTCTTCGATCGGCGTTTCGTAATCCCAGCGATGGATCTGGTAAAGATCCACGTAATCGGTTCCCAGCCGCTTCAGGCTGTGATCGATCTCGCTCAGGATGGCCTTGCGCGAAAGCCCGCCCCCGTTCGGCCCCTGGCGCATCTTCCCCCACACTTTGGTAGCAAGGACTACCTCATCCCGGCTGGCAAAATCCCTGAGCGCACGACCGAGGATTTCCTCGCTGGCGCCATAGGCATAAATGTTGGCCGTGTCGAAAAAGTTAATCCCCAGCTCCAGCGCCTTCTTGATGACGGCGCGGCTCTCTTCCTCATCCAGCGCCCAGGCGTTGTGCGTCCATCCCGGCGCCTTACCGAACCCCATGCAACCGAGGCAAATCCGCGACACATCCATTCCGGTGTTGCCGAGCTTGGTGTATTCCATGTCTTTTTCTCCTTCCTTTCTGAATTAAAATTCCTCAACCCTGGAGAGCATTTCTTTTTCCTTCTCCAGAAGAGCACTCTCATAAACGCCAATCTTGTAGTTCAAAAGATCCAGTGTTTTCTGCATCTCTGCAATCCGGGCAGCGAGCAAATCGCGCTGTTCCTGCAAAATCTCCTTTCTGGCCTCGATGGTCTGGTCGCCCTGCAGAACAAGCTGGACGTATTCGATGAGGGTTTCCACCGGCAGACCCGCACGGCGCATACACTTAATGAACTCAATACGCCTCAAATCTGTGGCATCGTACTCACGGATTCCACCTTCGTTCCGCCTGACCGAGGGAAGCAGTCCCACCCGCTCATAATAGCGGAGCGTATCGGGAGAAACGCCTGTTTTATCGCTCACTTCTGCGATCTTCATCATCCACCTCCATTACCAGTGTAACACCTGGAGTTAACTCTAAGTCAAGAAAAAAATGAAAAATGGGGATATTTTCCCCTCCAAACCTGCCAGAAAAAAGCCCACCGGCGCATCCACCCCGGCTAAACCGGACAAGAACAGGGCATTTACCGAAAACCATCCCCTTCTCACTCACCATTCGCAGAAATTTGCGGAAGAGTCATCATCAGGAACAAAGCTATCAACATCGCCATCGCCCCTGCCAGGAAGACCAGTTTCAACCCTCCTTCGAGTGTGGAAGTGCTGTTTTGCACCAGTCCCAGAACTGCTGGAGCCACAGCAATTCCCACCATCTGGAAGAAGAAAATGGCGCCAACCGCCACGCCCAGCAGGTGTTTGGGAACGGTGAGCTGTGCCATCACGGCGTTAATCGTAGGGATGACCCCCATCCCTAATCCGGCTACAGAAGTGACGAGAATATACACCCAGATGGGCGTATGGGCCGTGAAGCGCCCCATGGCAAACATGGCAAGCCCGATGACGCCAAAGCTGAAAACGTACACCCACTGATACTTCCTGGTTTTTGCCAGCAGGAAGCCGGTGGGGATGCCCATAAAAGCCACCAGCATCGTGTAGGGGGTCAGCATGGAGCCGCTGAGCGTAGCACTCACCCCCATAACATTTTGAGCAAACAGCGGGGCATAAGCATTCATGGCAACAGAACCGAAAAAGTACAGAAAGCCGCCCGCAGCCACCGTGAGGAAAGCGCGGTTGAATAACACCTGCGGATCCAGAATGGGAGCCTCGGCCTTTTTTTCGATGGCAATGAACCCCGCCCAGGCAATCCCGGCAACTCCGATAAGGAACGCACCCTCTCCCCGCCTCTCCGGCACCCCCAGCCAGGAAAACCCGATGATCAGCGCCGTGGTGGCAATTGCCATACTGAGAATACCCCATCCATCGATGCTTTGGCGGCGGGGAGAACTGTGTTTGGGAAGTCCCAGCGCAATGAAAACGCCTGCAAGAAGTGCCAGAGGGAGCGATGCCCAGAACACCCCCCGCCAGCCCCAGGAACTGTCGGCCACCAGCCCACCCAGCACCGGCCCGATCGTTGCGGCAATTCCCGAGGGCAGGTTGAGCAACCCCGTCCATTTTGCCCGTTCTTCCGGAGGGAACAGATCGCCGATGGCGGTAAAGCAGAGCGGCACAATAGCCCACCAGCCCACGCTCATAACGGTCTGAATGGCCACCACCGCCCCCATAGACCGACTCAGCGGCACCAGGCATAACCCCGCCACCAGGAACACCATGGTCACCAGCAAAATCTTGCGCCGCCCATACATATCAGACAGCCTGCCAAAGATCAGTGTGCCTATCGCCCCCCCCAGCGCCGGTAAGGCAATTAACCACGAGAACCATGGCATACCGTTCAATTCGGCAATCATTCTGGGTGTGGCAATGTTACGCGCGTTGATGAACAGGTAGCTGATAAACTGGGTAAAAAAAACAGCCCCAACGCCGATGGCGATTCTGCGTCTGGCAGATGAAACCTGTTGCTCCAAAATCAACGATGATTGTTCCATAAAATAAATTCCTCCATTAAGACAGGGATTTCTCGCGCCTGGTTGTCTGGCACTCGATCCAGGGATGGCAAATGAAGGCAAAGCCATGATCTCTCCACTGGCATGGGACAGGGAACGGGATGCATAACGCGGTAGCGCCAGGGGGCAAACGGTCTGAGCATGGCCTCCACAGGTTCGATAATCCTGGCATCGGAATGATTCTCAACGCGCATACCTCAAGCGCCGGAATACATGGTTCGCTTCATCTTCGAAAAGGTACACTCAGTCACGGGCCGCACAGGATACAGCATATCCCGTATTGTAGAGGTTGGAGTCAGCTTTAAGTCAAGAGCAAATTTGAGAAATCCGCAGGATAGGATGGTCATCATCCCTGGCGAAAGGGGTTAAAAGCTCAGAATGCCCCCATCACCTGACGGCATGTTTTTTGAGCGGAGACGAAGTTTTACCAGAAATCCAGCAATAGCTCACGGAGAAGCAGGCCACGCCCCTCAAAAAACACTCAGGGATGACCCGATCATCATCGTATGTAGCCTTATCTCCCGAATTGACGTTTGGATGAAAACCTGTCAGGACTCGAATAACATCCCCCCATGGGGACGCCGAACCCATTCCGCTTAAAATAAAAATGATCCACCGGGGACTCGAATAACATCCCCCTGCGGGGACGCCGAACCCATTCCGCTTAAAATAAAAATGATCCACCGGGGACTCGAATAGCATCCCCCTGCGGGGACCCCAAACCCATTCCGCTTAAAATAAAAATGATCCACCGGGGACTCGAATAACATCCCCCTGCGGGGACCCCAAACCCATTCCGCTTATTAAAATAAAAATGATCCACCGGGGACTCGAACCCCGAACCCACTGATTAAGAGTCAGTTGCTCTGCCAGTTGAGCTAGTGGACCGGCTGCCGTGTCGGCGCGTCCATTATACCGCAATCCGGGGGGGTGTCAATGGACGCTCCGACCAGGCCTCCTGTTAATCGGTAATCCGCGCCTTCATCCACTCGTTGCTGTTAAAGAAATCAGCCACGGCGTTCCCCGGATGCACCAGCGCATCAAAAAGCGGGCGGTCTTCATCCTTCAGGTGCATTTCCATCACGGGAAGGAATTCCTCCAGATGAGCCATCGTCCGCGGCCCTATGATCGGAGAGGTAATCCCCGGCTGATCCTTGCACCACAGCAGGGCAAGCTGGCCTGCCGTCAGGCCGCGTTCACGCGCCATCTCGCTCACTTTGGCCCCCACTTCCAGACCACGCCGCGTCAGGCGTTCTCGCGCGGCAGGCCATTGAGAGCGATACGCACGCGAATCCTCCGGCAGGCTCCCATCCAGCGGGTAACGCCCCGCCAGAATCCCCATGGCCAGCGGCGACCAGGGGAGAATGGCCAGCCCGTACTTCTGACAGAGCGGCACCAGTTCATTTTCAATGCGCCGGTCGAGTAAATTGTAGGGTGGTTGTTCACTGACATAACGCACCAGGCTGTACTTTTCGCTGGTGGCCAGGGCCTCCATCACCATCCAGGCCGGGTGCGTCGAAGCCCCAATGTAGCGCACCTTCCCCGAACGCACCAGATCATCAAAAGCCCGCAGAGTCTCATCCACCGGGATCGTCAGACTCGGTCGGTGAAGCTGATAAAGATCTATCGTATCCGTCTGCAAACGGCGCAGCGAATCTTCCACCGCCTTCATAATATGGTATCGCGAGGCACCGCCGTCGTTCGGGCCTTCCCCAACCCGGCTATACACCTTGGTGGCCAGCACCACCTGGTCTCTCCGCCCATTTTCCTTGAGCGCCTTGCCCACAATGCGTTCGCTTTCACCTCCATTATAGACGTTGGCCGTGTCAATGAAGTTAATCCCCCCATCCAGCGCCCGGTTGATGATGCGGATGGATTCATCTTCCGGGGTAGGGCCTCCAAAATTCATCGCCCCCAGACAAAGCGGAGAAACCATCACTCCAGTACGCCCTAAAGATCGATATTCCATAGTTCATGACCTCCTTTGAAGTTAAGATGAAGACAATGCCCGCAGATGCACTTCAGCCAGGCGGCGAATGTGCGCCCTCCGGCTGATCTCCCTGGCCCGCCGAAAGTCGGCCACCGCCTGCTCCAGGTTACCCAGTTGTTGATAAGCCTGCCCACGATACAGCGTGACATCCTGCAGTGAAGGCATCTGAAGCATTAAGCGCGTAAAATCCTCCACGGCCTGTTGCCACTGCCCGGCCCGCAAAGCCGTTTCGCCGCGCGCCGCAAGAATCATCAGTGAACCGGGCGCTTTTTCCTCAAGAAACGCAAAATAATCGTGCACCCAGTCCCAGTCGGAGGCAAAGATGCGTTGCCGATCCACCGGAAAGCTCATCGCCTCACGTGAGGATAACCGAAAAGCCTCTTCCCAATCCTGACGGGCGGCGTCACGTCTTCCCTGACGGTAAAGGATCGAACTCCGCACCAGGTACATCAATAACAACCCCGACCGATCTCGTTCGCTGGCAACCGCTTCGAACGCATGTTGAATTGCCTGTGCGGCGCCCGCCAGGTCGCCATCGTCGCGCAACAGAATGGCCGAATTCAACCACGTTACTGACCAACCCGGGCGCATTTTCTCCAGATCCTGCACACACGCCCACGCCTGCGAGGTATTCTGCAGAGCATAGGCCACTGCGCCTTTAAGAAGCACTGCCTGTACCATACCCGGCGCCAGATTGATCGCCCGTTCCGCATCGCCCAGAGCATGAAGCAAATCATCCAGAGTGAAAGAGATGATTCCCCGCTGAAGGTACAACAAAGGGTTGCGCGGGTCGGCCTCGATTCTCCGGTTAATAATCTCCATCGCCGGGTCGAAGTCGGCAATGCGCAGATAAAGTGCAGGATCACCGGTGAGCCGTGCAAACCAGCGCAGCAGTGAAGTCGTCAACCCCTGATGGAGAGACACCGCCCCCGCCAGCAGGAGCAAAGCCGTAACCCCCAGCAGCAGGTTTCTCCAGACCACCGCAAGCGCCAGCAACCCCACCCCCAGCGCCAGGCTCAGCCAGAAGGTCACCTGATTCGAACGGGCTGTTCCGAAGGCCATGTGCACCAGTGAACGGAAGATACGCCCTCCGTCCAGCGGGTACATTGGGATTAGATTGGTGAGGGCAAGGATCACATTGGTCACAGCTAAAAACAGGAAAGCCCGCTGCGTGGCCGTTTCTGGCAAGGGAAGACTCACCCCCTGGCGGATGGTCAGCACCATGAAGAAATACCCCAGAAAGAACCCTCCACCCAGAGCGAAATTGACCAGGGGCCCGGCGGCGGCGATGAGCAGATCGGCAAGCGGCCTGCCGGCTTCACGCTCGGTGATCGCCGCGCCACCCAGCGGCCAGAGAATGACACTCGGCACACGAATGCCAAAGGCACGCGCCACCAGCATGTGTCCCAGTTCGTGGAGGAGCACAAAGAAAAAAATGAGCCCCACCAGCAGGAAAGCCCGCACTGCGCCGGCCAGCGAATCCGGGCGGAAGGTCGTCATCACATAGGGGATGATGAGCAACATCGACCAGTGAAGCCGGATTTCCGTCCCGGCGAACCGTGCAATGAGGAACGAACCACTGATCATGCTATCATTGTAGCATGACCTCCTCTTCTCGTTCCACTCCCCTTCGAGCCAGCCCGCTGGCCTTCACTCACGAAGAACGCCTGGCCCGCGCCTTGCAAATCGCCGACCGTTTTGCCCGTCATTTCGGAACCCGCCACCGCGCTACCGCCATCTATGGTTCACTGGCACGCGATCAGGACGGCCCCTACTCCGATATCGAGATGTTCGTAATCGTAGAAGGGGAAGGCATCGACCGCCCTTACGAATGGTCCGCCGGTCCGTGGAAGGCCGAAGTAGACGTCTACAGCGCCGATGAGTTCTTCCGGCAGGCCGCCGCACTGGATGAATTCTGGCCTGTGACCCACGGCGCTTTTGTACACTGGCTCCCCCTCTACGACCCGGAAGGCCTGCTGGAGCGCGGCCGCGCACTGGCCCTGACCCACACCCCTGAGGAATTCCATCAGCTGATCATCGAGACCATCATTGGCGACCTGTACGAAATCATCGGGAAAACGCGCAATGCCCTGGCGCTCAGGCAGTTCTCGCTCCTGCCGGCGTACGCCGTAGATGCCGCGCACTTTGGCGCCTGCCTGCTCGGGCTTCACCATCGACGGGTCTATACCGGCAGTACTACCGTGTGGGCCGAGTCGCTCACCCTGCCCGACCCGCCTGAAGGTTATGCCCCTCTTGTAGAAAAAGTGCTGTCAGGAAAGCTCCATCCGCCTGCCGCGGTAGGCCGCGCCGTCAATCTATTCTGGGAGGGTGTGGAGGCCTGGGCACAGCAAAATTCTCTCCCTCTGATTCATGACCTGGAAGCATTGCTTTCCGATGGCTGATGCCGCCAGACCCGCCCCCACCGGTGCCGGTACGGCCCGCATCACCCCTGTAGGTGGGGGTAAACAGGGCCACAATCCAGAACCGCCCTGTTTATTTGACATACAATTAGATATCTTGTGCTATACTCATACTATGCAACCGGAGCGCGAATACTGGCCGGAATGGGCGCAACTCTTGCAACGATGGGGTATGAAAGAGCTTGCCGCGCTCCTGCTGGAAAGTGCCGGGCCTTTGACCTTTTTTCTGGCACAGCTGGTGTACATCGGTCAGCCCCTTTTCGGGGAACGCGCTTCTGCCAGACGGTTCAGCGCCCTGGCAAACCTCTTTGAAAACCAGGAAGAAAGCCGGTCGTTTGCCGCCTTTCTCAGGGAGGAAAAACGCTCGTGATCTGGCTCGAATCCATCCTCGGCACCGTGCTCGTTCTTCTGGCAGCAGGCCTTATGCTGGTCTTCCTCCTGCCGCGTTTCCGTCAGGGGCGGGGCGGGCTGCGGGCAATCCCTGCATTACAGCGTCTGCAGCGCGCCATTGGTCTGGCTGTAGAAGACGGAACCCGCCTGCACGTTTCGATCGGCAAAGCCAGCATTTTTAGCCCCACCAACGCCTCGGCCCTGGTGGGGTTGAGCACCCTCGAGCGCATCGCACAGCTCAGCCTGGTCAGTGACCGCCCCCCCGTAGCCACAAGCGGCGACGGCACCCTCTCCATTCTCAGTCAGGATACCCTGCGTGCCGCCTACCGGATTGCCCACGTTCCCGAACAATACGATGCCGAACGGGGCCGGTTGACGGGTGCAACCCCCTTCAGTTATGTGGCCGGCACCCTGCCCATCCTCCGGGATGAACGGGTTTCCACCACCATCCTTGCAGGCAACCTCGGCCCCGAGGCCGGCCTGCTGGCCGACGCATCTGACCAGCAAAACGCTTTCACCCTGGCCACATCCGATGCCCTGGATGCCCAGGCCGTGTTTTATGCCACTGCTGAAGAGACGCTCATCGGAGAAGAGCTGTTTGCCCTGCCTGCCTACCTTCAGGCGGGCGCCATCTATCAAGCCAGCCTGCGCGTTCAGGATGTGCTGCGCTGGGTTGTGATCGTCCTCCTGCTCCTGGCCGCTCTGGCCTCGTTCTTTGGATTGATCGCCCTATGAGAGCCCCCCTCTGGACTGCCATTGCCATTTCCGTCGGATTGATTGTCCTCCTCGGGTATTTCATCCCCCCTGAAATGACCCGTTTTGCCTTCATCCTGACCCTGCGCTCCATCCTCATCGGCTGGGCGGTGATTCTCGCGGGAGTTGCCGCGCTGGTGGGAGTGCTTAACCTTTTTATGGTGCATCTTCGCCGGATGACCGCCCGACGCGATCCTGACCGCTATAGCATCCTCCTGGTCATTGCGTTCCTTGCCTCCTTTGGGCTGGGGCTCTACCTCACCCCCGCTGACCCGCAATACCAGAAAGTGGTCACCGCCATCCAGGCCCCTGTAGAGGCCACCCTTATGGCACTTCTGGTGATCACGCTCACCTTTGGCAGTATTCGCCTCTTTCAGCGCCGCAAAGGGCTCATGGCGGTGGTTTTTGCCGTCAGCGCCTTTTTCTTTATACTGATCGCCAGTGGTCTGCTGGCTCCGTTGCAATCGCTACCCGGCATCGGCGGCCTGTTTGAATTCATTCAGCGCCTGCCCATTGCAGGCACCCGCGGCATTTTACTCGGCATTGCCCTGGGCAGTCTCACCGCCGGGCTGCGCATTTTACTCGGGGCCGACCGACCCTTCAGCGGATAGTCTATGCCAGAAATACGCTGTCCATCCTGTGGTATGAGCAACGCTTCGGACGCAGAAAAGTGCTTTTTCTGCGGTGAGGTGCTCTCTCCGGGCGCAGCCAGCCAGCCGCCTGCAGAGAGCAGCGAAGCCGATCTGCCCGATTGGCTGGCCAGTCTGCGCGAAGGAAACTGGCAGGCGGAGCCTTCTACCCCTACCGGTGGAGAAGAACCCCCTTCCGAAGACAACCTTCCAGACTGGTTTTCGCGCATCCAACCCCCCTCCCCGGAGGAACACCCCGTCAGCGAGCCTGCCGCCGGTGAACCTTCCGTCCCGGCTTCCTTCGACTGGCTGCAAGAACCGACCAGCGAAACTTCCGCTCCAGAGGGCAGCGCAGATGACTGGCTCGCCGGGCTGGGCAGCTCCGCGGGTGGATCATCGGGAGATTTCAGCGATGAAGACTGGCTGGCACGGCTGCGCGGCGAATCCCCCCACGCAGAGGAGCCTCAATCACCCGTCCCGGAACCGCCATGGTCGGCTTCTCAACCGCCCGGCTTCCCCGATGCAGAGGCCTCTCTCCCGGCCTCTTCCCCCGAAGAGAAAGGAGAATTGGCCTCCTGGTTGGCCGGGTTTACACCCCCCGAGGAAGAATCCGCTTCTACCCCACCGCCAGAAGAAGAACTGCCAGAGTGGCTGTCCACAGCCCCTGCAGAAGAAAGCCCGGTAGAGCCTGCCCCCGCCAGCTCCCTGCCCGACTGGCTCCAACCAGAGGCCCCTGCTTCTCAGGACGAGACCCCTGCTGAAGCGGCAGGAGGGTTGCCTGCCTGGCTGGCAGGGCTGGAAGAACCCGCTCCCCCGCAGGAAGCTCCCTTTGAACCCCCGGCAGGCCTGGAAGGGGAATTGCCTGCCTGGCTGACAGGGCTGGAAGAACCCGCCCCCCGGCAGGAAGTTCCCTTTGAACCTCCGACAGACCTGGAAAAGGAAGGTGAACTACCGGCCTTCCTGACCGAAGATCAACCTGCGCCGCCTGCAGACACCCCCGCCGGGATTCCACTGGCCGGGCCAGATTTTTCAACCTTTTTCTCAGCCGAAGAAGCCTCTCCCGAAGCCGGTGGCAGTGATCAACCCCCTGTTGAACCTCCATCGCCCTCAGCGGAGCCCGAAACCCTGCCCGAGCCCGAAATTCCAGACTGGTTGCATGCCTTCGCCGAGACTGAAACCGGCCAGGGGCTTGACCAGGCCGCACTGCCAGCCGAAGGTGTGGGGCCGTTCATTGATGAAACCATGCCCGAGTGGTTGAGCAAAATCAGGCCCGAAACGGCACCCTCCCCATCTGAGCAGGTGCCGCCTCTGCTTGAAACCGAACCGGAGGTCTCCCCTCAGGAGCTCAGTTCACCGTTCCAGGTCGACCTGCCCGAATGGCTCTCCAACCAGCCTGTGGGAGAGCCCACTCCGCCTTCCGAAGAACCCTTCCCTGAAGAAGCCGGTGAAGAACTGGCACGGGGTGAACTTCCTGAATGGGTCGAAGACCTGCGCCCTCTTGAAGCCGTGATCCCCGCCACCCCGCAGGCCGATACGAGTGAAAAGTTTGTCGAGAAGTCCGGGCCGCTCTCCGGGATGCGCGGCGTTTTACCGGTTGAAGAACTCCCCTTCCATTACCGAAAGCCCCCCGTCTATTCTGCAAAACTGCGCATCTCAGAACGACAGCGCTCTCAGGCCGCCATTCTGGAAAACCTCCTCGGCCTTGAAACGCAACCCAGCGCGGTGCCATCGGAACCCTCCCGCGCACCGGCCATGATCCTGCGGGTGTTAATCGCCCTCCTGTTCATCCTTTCCCTTCTCACCATGCTCCTCCCCGATTTCCACCTCGTCGAACTGCCCGCGGTGATCCCCGCAGGCACCGACGCCCTCTACACCCGGGTGGAAAACCTGCCTGAAAATGCCGCGGTTTTACTTGCGGTCGATTACGAGCCGGGGCTTTCGGGTGAGATGCGTTACGCGGCAAACAGCATTATCGAGCATCTGATGATTAAAAACGCCCGGCTGATCACCGTATCTACCGTGCCAACCGGCCCTGTGCTCGCCGAAGACCTGTTGAATGAAGCGCTCCTCCGCCGCCCAACCTACGCCCTGAGCGAACGTACCGTCAATCTGGGTTATCTGCCCGGCGGAACCACTTCATTGCTCGAGTTTGCTCACAATCCGCGTGGTGCCGCACCCTCTGCCCTCGACACCCCGCTCAACGGCATCCCCGCCTGGGAACGCCCGGCCACAGCTGGCCTGCAGAGCCTGCAAGATTTCGCTCTCATCCTTGTTCTGACCGACTCTCCCGAAACCGGCCGCGCCTGGATTGAACAGGTACAGCCCACCCTTCAGGGCGTCCCCCTGAGCATGGTGACCAGTGCTCAGGCCGGGCCTCTTCTGCAACCTTACTTCGACTCCGGGCAACTCCAGGGGTTGAGCGTGGGCCTGCAGGGCGGAGCCTTCTACGAGCAGAGGTCAGGACGGGTAAACCTTGCCAATCGCTTCTGGGGAGCTTATCAGAGCGCCGCCCTGGTCGGGCTCATCCTGCTGGTGATCGGGGGAACCGTCTCGGCCCTTCTGGGAAGCACTTCCCGAAAACCGAAGTCGAAAGGGAGGATTTAAAAACCCGCCATGCAGGATCTGATCTGGACTCTGGTTGGCTTTTTCCTCACCTTGCTGGTTTTCACCTACCTTTTTGGTGATAATTTCTTCTTCCGCCTTGCTTCTTACCTTTTTGTCGGGGTCTCAGCAGGGTACGTTGCGGTCACCGTGATCTACCAGGTGATTCTCCCTCGCCTGATTTTGCCCCTCCTCCAGGGCAGTCTGGCGGAGCGCCTCTTCGTGCTCGTACCCCTGGTCATGGCCGCCCTGTTGCTGACCAAGCTTTCTAACCAGCTGGCTCCACTGGGAAAACTGCCCATGGCTTACCTGGTAGGTGTGGGTGCCGCAGTAGCCATCGGAGGAGCTGTTTTTGGTACCCTGATCGGCCAGATAAGCGGTGCAACTCGTCCCTTCAACGTCTACACTTATGGAGCAAGCGGCCTGTTTGAAGGTCTGCTCCTGCTGATCGGGGCCATTGGAACATTGGTCTATTTCCAGTTCAACACCCCTTCCCGGCAACCCGGGCGAACAGGCCGGGCCGCCGTGGTCGAAAGCCTGGCTCTTGTGGGACAGGTGTTCATCGGAATTGCCCTGGGTGCGGTCTTTGCGGGAGTATTTACCGCCTCGCTTACAGCGTTGATGGATCGCATCCAGTTCTTGCTCACTGTCATTGCCCAACTCACTTCTGGATAACCCCTCATGACATCCGTCGTAGACGCTGACTCCCTGCTCACCATTGATATCGGTTCGGTCAACACCCGCGCCATTCTCTTTGATATCGTCGATGGGCAGTATCACTTCCTGGCAGCCGGTAGTGCCCCCAGCACCTGGGGAGCGCCGTTTTTTGATGTGGGCGAAGGAGTTCATCTGGCCATCAGTCGCCTGCAAGAGATCACCTCGCGCCCGCTGCTGGGTGCCGAGAACCGCCTGCAGATTCCCACCCAGCCCGATGGCTCCGGAGTCGACCGCCTGGTGGTGACTCTCTCAGCCGGGAAAGAAGTGCAAATGCTGGTGATGGGGCTGCTTTCTGAGGTCTCTCTCGAATCAGCACAGCGCCTGGCTGCCTCCACCTATGGGAAGGTGGTCGAAGCGGTGGGCCTCAACGATATGCGGCGGCAAGATACGCAGCTCGATGCCGTCCTTCAATCCGGTTCGGAGATCGTCATCCTGGCAGGTGGCACAGAACATGGAGCTACCCGTTCGGTCATAAAAATGGTCGAACTGCTCCTCCTTGTTCTGCGGGCCCTTCCTTCCGAAAAGCGCCCCCGGGTTCTCTACTGTGGAAATGCCGCCCTGGCGAAAAAGATTCAGGAAGTGGTGGGTAAATACACTGAGGTTCAAACAGCGCCCAACATCCGCCCGGGGATCGACGTGGAAGACCTCGCTCCTGCCGCCGAGACGCTTAACCGTATGATCATCAGCCTGCGCGGCCAGCAAATGAGCGGCCTCGACCTGCTGGAGCAAATCAGCGCCGCCCCGGTCACACTCTCGGCCCATGCCATGGGACGGCTGATTCGCTTCCTGAGCGAACTGTATGACGCCTCTAAAGGCGTGCTGGGCGTAGACCTGGGAGCCAGCTCCACCACCCTGGCGGCAGGAGTGGGGGGAAAACTCCACCTGAATGTTTTCCACCCCCTTGGGCTTGGGGCAGGCATGGAAGGGCTTCTCAAACAGATTCGCCCCGCCGATCTGACACGCTGGCTTCCGATGGATATCTCGGAAGAAGAGGTGATGGATACTCTCTGGCAGAAAACGCTCTACCCTGCCATGCTGCCCCTCACTGGCACCACCCTGGCCATTGAACTGGCCGCCGCCCGGGAGATCTTACGCCTGGCCACGGCCAGAATGATCGAGCGCTACCCCACGCTGAACCTCTCCTTCGAACCCATTTTCGCCGGGGGAGCCGTCTTCGCCCAGGCAGCCAGCCCGGCGCAGGCTTTATTGGCCCTGCTCGACGGCCTGCAACCGGTTGGGGTGACCACTTTCTTCATTGACCCCTACGGTCTGATGTCTGCGCTGGGAGCCGTTGCCCCAGCCAACAGCATCCTGCCGGTGCAGATCCTGGAATCGGGAGCCTTCCAGAACCTTGGAGCAGTCATCTCACCGGTGAGCAATGCTCGCCCGGGTGTTCCTGTGTTACGGGTGCGGCTGGTGTTTGAGGATGGCAACGAGACCCGCCTGGAAGTGAAACAGGGGAGCATCGTGCCCCTGCCGGTAAGACATGGACAGGCCGCACGCATTTACCTGGAGGGGCTGCGCGGCACCGAAATTGATCCACGCCGGCGTACCGCCGGGGGGTTCCGCATCATCGGCGGCGTGTGTGGCGCATGGATTGACGCCCGCGGCAGGCCTCTGGTGCTCTCTGGCGACCCCGGAAAACGCCGCGAAACCCTCCTGCGCTGGAGTCAGGCGGTGGAAACCCGCCGCCCGGCATGATCTTTGCAACGGAGAAGCTTGTATGTTGGCACAGGTAACGCACATTCTCGGTCTGACCAGTATCCGGCGGGTACGCTTGCTCCCGGTGGGTGGGCGGGTGCTCGTTTCGCCCGGCCAGAGTGTTCATGCAAGCGATGCCATCGCCGAAGCCGATACGGCTGTTCGTCACCTGCTGCTGGATGTTCGGCGTGGGCTGGGGTTATCGCGGGTGGATGAAACCCACCGTGCCATTGTGCGCAAGGAAGGAGAACGCGTTCAGGAAGGAGACATCATTGCCGAAACCGGCGGGTTGTTCTCACGTATTGTGCGTGCCCCGGTCGCCGGAAGAATCGTAACCATCGCCGGTGGGCGGGTATTGCTTCAGGTAGAAAGCCGCCCCCTCCGGGTTTTCGCCGGGATCAGCGGGGTAGTCTCAGAAATTTATCCCGAACGCGGCGCGGCCATCGAGAGCAGCGGGGGACTTATCCAGGGGGCCTGGGGAAACGGCCCCTTCGTGGGTGAAGGGATGCTGGTAGTTCAGCTGAAGTCCCCGGACGAAGAGATTAAAATCTCTCAGCTAGAGGTTAGCCTGCGCGGGAGTATCGTCGTCGCGGGGTACTGCTCCGATGCCGAAGTACTGCGTTTCGCCGCCCAGCTTCCTCTGCGCGGGCTGGTGCTCGCCAGTATGCCCTCCGAGCTGATCCCCGTAGCCCGCGGTCTCGATTTGCCCATCCTTCTCCTGGAAGGGTTCGGGCGCGTCGCCATGAATGAACTGGCCTATCGTTTGCTGACCACCAGCGACCAACGGGATGCCTCCATTTTTACCGCCTTCAATCCGGCTGCCGGAGAACGACCCGAATTGTTTATCCCCCTTCCTTCGATCGGCCAACCTGCCCCTGAGACGGCCTACTTTGCACCTAACCAGACGGTGCGTCTGCAGGGCGAGCCCTATCGGGGACGCATCGGCACCATCGGGCAGGTTTTTCCCGGCCTCACCGTCTTACCCAATGGCTTGCGTGCGCCGGCAGCTGAGGTACGCCTGGAACAGGATACCCAGGTCATCGTTCCGCTGGCCAATCTGGAAGTCATCGTGTAGATTGCAAACCTATTTTGAGGAGAAGCGCAAATGGCTAATTCAAATGATAACGACCTGGAAGAACTCGATTTCGGCGAAAGCTCGCAACCCGGCGAACCTCCCGAAGAACCCAAACCAGATAATCGAAATTTCCTTGTCGCCCTGGGCATTCTGGGGGGCATCTTTGTACTCGTCGCAGCCGCTCTGGTGGTCGTGGTGTTGTTCGTCCTGCCCCAGCGCAACGCGGCCCGCCTGCAACAGACTGCCGCTCAACTGGCAGCGAACACAGCCACTGCGCAGTTCGTTACCGATGAAGCCATGAAAGCCATCATCCTGCTGACGCCCTCCGCCACCCCGGTACCCACCAACACCCCCCTCCTGCCTACATCCACCAATACCCCGGTTGTGGCGCCGCTTGCAACGAACACCCCCACCATAACGGCCACCTCGATTTCCGATGTCCAAAAGGCCACCCTGGCGGCCCAGCAAACCGAGCTGGCCTCGGGGAAGTTCACCGCCACCGTCATCGCCACCTCCACTGCCCTGCCCAATACTGGTTTTGCCGATGAAGTAGGTCTGCCTGGCCTCTTCGGTCTGACCCTGGCACTGGTTGTGATCATTATCCTGGCGCGGCGGCTTCGCTCCAGACCAGCCTGATTCACCCCCCGGAATCATAAAAGCACCCGGTCATCGAGAACTTCACCGACCAGGTGCTTTTGCTTTTAAATCGATTTGCCCTGCATTTCAGGTAACCGAAGCGGCCACCTGCTCCCCGTATCCCAGCAACGCCCGCACCATTTCAGGGGTGCGCCCCTCAGCGTAAACGCGCAGCACCGGTTCTGTCCCGGAAGGACGAATGAGCAACCAGGAGTCATCCGCCAGAATATACTTCACACCATCGATGGTGATTATCTGGCGCACACTCTCACCGCCGATCGCAGAAGGCGGCTCATCCACCAGTTTCTGGGTCATGGCCGCTTTCGATACGGGGTGTTTCAGGCGAAGATCAGTGCGTTCGTAGAATGCCGGCCCAACTTCCTTTAGAAGGTCATCCACCAGGTCGCGCAGGGTGCAACCACAGGCAGCCACCATTTCCACAATCAGCAGCCCCATTAAAACACCGTCTCCTTCAGGAATATGCCCCTTGAACGAAATCCCTCCCGACTCTTCTCCTCCGATGAGCACATCCTCTTTGAGCATGTAATCGGCAATGTGATTAAAACCGACCGGGGTTTCATGCAGGGTCAGGCCATATCGATTCGCCAGCCGGTCGATCATCCTGGTGGTGGAAACCGTGCGCACCACCGAACCGGTCAGACCGCGTTTTTCTACCAGGTAACGCAGCGCCAGCGCCATAATTTTGTGCGGGTCTACAAACGCCCCGCTCTCGTCCATGGCGCCAATGCGGTCGGCATCTCCATCGGTGGCCAACCCAAACCCTCCCATGCCACTCCCGATCGCTCCCGAAAGTGCTCCCAGGTAACGGGCAATGGGTTCGGGATGTACTCCGCCAAAGCCAGGGTTCATCTCACCACGGATTTCGAACACCTCGCAGCCCGTCCCCTGTAAAATTCCCCGGATCACTCCCCGCCCCGACCCGTACATAGAGTCGACAATGAAGCGCTGGGGGGCACTGCCGATGACATCAAAGTCGATCAGCCTGCGCAAATGGTCATTGTAGGCCGGAATGGGGTTGAACCGCACAATCCGCTTCAACTCCAGGGCCTGTTCGTATTCCATCAGGTTCGGGCCGCGCGCCGTCGCCTCATTATCATTCAGGTAAACCTCCACCTGGCGGCACTGTTCAGGTAGCGCCGAGCCGCCGTAAGCGGATTTGAGCTTTACACCGTTATAACGCGGGGCATTGTGAGACGCGGTGATCATCACCCCGCCGATGGCGTTTAAATGTTTCACGGTAAAGGAGATGGCCGGAGTAGGAGCGTCGGCATGGGCCAGGTACACAGTGAAACCATTGGCCGCCAGCACCCGTGCCACTTCCACAGCAAAACGGTCGGAGAGAAAACGCGTATCGAACCCCACCACCATCTTCCGGGGGTCAATCGACGCGTCGAGAGCAGCACCATTCAACCAGGAACCGCTCCCCACAGCATCTGCGATGGCCTGCGTGACCATGCGAAGATTGGTAAACGTAAATGTGTCTGAGATGACGGCTCTCCAGCCATCGGTGCCAAAATGAATCGGCATGAAAGTTCTCCTTTGATTTTATAAAATATGGGCCTACCAGCCCGGAGCCGGGGTGGCCGTGGCCAGCAATTCCCGGACAATCCAACCTTCTTTTCCATCTGCGGTGCGCACCTTCACCCAGGTTACGCCTTCATTTACAGTTACGTCTTCCAACACTTCCACCACATTCCCGTTGAGCATACTCACCACAATGAGCGCATCATACCTGGGTTCAGCGCGAATAAATGCACCATTGCCGCCTCTGGCGTTAATGCGCGCATAAACAGGGGTCGGTGCGGGGGTAAGCGTCACCGTGGGGGTGCGCGTCGGCACCAGCGTGTGGGTGGCAGTGGGGGTAAGGGTGACCGTGGGTGATGGGGTTTGCGAAGGAACCTCTGCCAGCGGGGTGAGTCCCTGCTCGCTTTGTTCGCCGGTAAAGGCGGTCGGGGTTTCAAGTACAGGCGGTAAAGCCGCTGGCAGGGATGGCGGAGGGCGCACTGCCCCTTCAGAAGAAAGGAAATACACCAGGCCTCCAGCCAGGCAGAGCAATGCGTATCCGCCGGTCAGAGCATAGCTGAGAAAGCGCAACGGGCGGAACCCCAGAAATACCAGGGTAAGCGTGCCACAGAGTACCCCCCAGATGAGGTGCGCCAGAAAAACCACCAGCCCCATCTCCCAGCCGGGTAGCACCCCGGAGGTCAACCCGAACCCCGCGGCCGAGAGCGGGAGGAAGACCGTGTACGCCACCGCCACACTGCTCACCAGCGGACGTTGAGATGGCGAGCGGTTCATCAGCGCCAGGGTAACCACCACACCCACCGTCAGCAGAGCGGCATCAGGCCAGGTGAAGCGCGTCTGATACCCCGCCTGAATGAGCGAAACCGGCGGGAAGAGCCTCGCCCCCCACCCGGCCAGCGTACCGGTGAGCAGGAAGATCACCGCGGCAATCATCAGGCTCCCCAGCGAGCGGAGCAGGAAACGCACCGACCCGGCCACGGTGGCCACGGCCAGACCCATCAGCGGCCCCATGAAAGGCACCAGTAAAGCCGCCAGAATCACCAGCGCCGGAGAATCCAGCCAGAACCCCAGCCCGGCCACCAGCCCGGCCAGCAATGCCGAAAGATAAAACTCGGCCCCTGGAATGGCGCGTTTGCCCAGCTCATCCAGACGGGCGCTTTGCTCATCGCCGTCCTCAGGGAGCACCATGCGGTTCAGCCGCCGCCGACGGGCCGGTGGAAGCTCTTCTTCAGGCATGGGAATGGGTTCGCTGGCCGGTAAACTCATCTGCGCAGTGTCGCCACCAATCGTAAAGGTCTTTCAAACAGTTCCAGCCCGGCAAGAATATCCCTGACCAGAATGTCGGCAGAAAGCATGGACACGGTGGCTGTCCCCTCCGGCGAGAGCACACAAATTCCCAGCGCCGCTTCCCTGAGCATGGCCGAGTCGTTCGCCCCCTGCCCGATGGCCGCCACCCGCTCGGCCCCCAGCTGGCGCACATAAGCGGCTTTTTGAGCCGCTTCATCTCCACTCTGGATGCGCACCGCCGTCAGCCCTAATTGCCGGTCGATCAGCGCCTGGTGACCATGGGTATCGGCAGTGATCAAATGAATGGTCAACCGATCTCGCAGTCGGTTAACTGCGCGAGCCACCCCTTCAATGAGTTGTCCATCTACGGCCAGAGTGCCGTTGACGTCGAATACCAGGTGCTCCAACTGAAGCACCCCCACGCCGGGCACATTCAATTCGATCATAAAGCAATTATAATACACTCCTCCGCCAGGCCGTTCCGTGCACACTGCCCCGATTGCGCGTATAATTGCCTTTCAAGTCTGGCTGAATGGTCGGCCAGCCTGGTATTGTAAAGGAGAGCTTGACCTCATGAGAAATACCATTCCCGCCCTGCTCATCGGGTTGTTCGTGCTGGCCCTGGTTCAGATCGCCTGCGCCGCACCGATCACCGCACCCACCTCCACAGGCGCACCCACAGCCACCTTCCTGCCAGCGCCCACCCTCCCGCTGGGCAACACACCCGCCGCACCAGAATTTTGCCCGGCGGTAGATCAATCTCCTGCGCCTTCAGGGATCATCACCACCCTGACCCTGGCCAGAGGCACCGAGGGAGAAGCCAAAAACCCGGTAGACGTCACCACGACCTTTGGGGCTTCTGATACCATTCACGCCGTGGCCACCATCCAGAACGCCCCCCGGGGGACTGTCTTCAAGGCCGTCTGGTGGGCGGTGACCATTCCTGATGACCCTGCCGCCTGCAATATGAAAATCACCGAATACGAGATCACCACCGAAGGCACGCGGAACATCGATTTTTCCCTCACCTCCGATTCATCCTGGCCGGCCGGAACCTATAAAGTTGAAATTTACGTCAATGGCACGCTCGACCAGGTGGCACACTACTCCGTACAATGACTTCTCTCCCCGGGCCACTTCACAACACCCCTCCTCGTATGAAACGCGCCGTTTTCATCCTCTTCCCCTTCTGGGTTCTGGCCGTGGTGCTGGCAGCCTGCAGTTCTCCTTTCAGCTCTCCCCCCCCGGAGGTGAATCCAACCGCATCCCTTCAAGCGCTCACCCCACCCACCTCAACCCCTGAGCCTACCCCCACCTCAGCCCCGGGGTTGGCAGTACTGATCCCCGACCCCTCTCACCCCGAGTGGACGGAGCCTGCCCTGGCCGTGTTGCAGGAACTCACCGCCCCTGCCGGCCTTACTGTAGAAACCTCCTCCCAGCTTGATCCTGCGCCATTACCCTCCCGACTGCAACTGGTGGTGAGCCTGGCTTCTCTGCCCGATCTACCCGCCCTCCTGACGGCGAACCCTCAGGTTCAATTTCTGGTGGTAACCGACCAGTCTATCGATCCTGCCGCCAATTTAACGGTACTCCACCTGGACTCAGAGGCCCAGATGTTCGTCGCCGGTCTGGCCTCAACCCTGCTTTCCAATGACTGGCGTGCCGCCGGGCTGATTCCCGCTGAATCTCCCACGCTTCAGGAGGCTTTCGTTAACGGCGGGCGTTATTATTGCGGCGAATGCGCTCCCGGGTGGCCGCTGGGGTTCAACTTTCCTCTCGCGGGTGGCGCTCAGCCCCCGCAGGACGGCCCCGCCTGGCAGGCCGTGGCCGCCAGCTTCTTCGACCAGGGCAAGGTGGATGTGTTTTTCCTCTCACCTGAAGCCACCCGCCCCGAGGTACTTGCCTATCTGAACGGACTGTCCCAGTTCGACACGCCCGTCAGGCTGGTGGGCATTCTCCCACCCCCGCCCGAAGTCCAGAGTCAATGGGCGCTCAGCGTCAGTTTTGATCTGCCTTCAGCCCTGCGCCAGGCCCTCCCCGGTCTGCTCGGAGGTAAAAGTGCCGGTCAGCTTACGGTGCCGATCGATCTGACCCACATCAATCCCGACCTTTTCACCCCGGGCCGTGAACGGCTGGTGCGGGCGATTATGCAGGAGGTCATCAGTGGGCAAATCAGCCCCCTCAGCGTGCCCGGCGAATAATGCACCGTTGAAGATCAGTTCTCGCCGTTGAATTCCTGAGCCGTTGCCTGCCCCGGTTCGTTGATTCCCTCCCGGATCAGCACTTTCCAGAGGGTCACCGCCAGAATTTTACAATCAAGCCACAGAGACCAGTGGTCTACGTACCACACATCCAGGCGAAATTTATCGGCCCAGCGCAGGGCATTGCGCCCGTTAATCTGAGCCCAGCCGGTGATCCCCGGCAAAACATCGTGGCGCCGCCTCTGTTCGGCAGAGTAAAGCGGCAGATACTTCACCAGGAGCGGGCGCGGCCCTACCAGGCTCATTTCTCCGCGCAACACATTGTAAAGCTCAGGGAGTTCATCCAGGCTGGTGGAGCGTAAAAAGCGCCCAAGCGGGGTGAGGCGCTCAGCGTCAGGAAGCAGAGAGCCATCCGGGGTGCGTAAATCGCGCATGGTGGTGAATTTATACAGCGTGAAAACCTGCCCCCGATAGCCGGGGCGTTGTTGCCGGAAAAGAATCGGTCTCCCCTGGGTCGCCCAGATCAACAAGGCCAGAAAGGCCATCAACGGTGAGAGCAGCACCAGGGCGGGGATCGTCAGGATTAAATCCAGGATACGTTTAACAACCGGCACACCGCGTGGAAACAACACCAAGGTCATCCTTCTCCCTGTGGATGATGCCGGCCAGAACCCCACCGGCTTCTATATTATAATTACACTCAATCCTTTGGGAGGAAAAGCTCATGTGGTCCATTGAAATTACTTATTGCACGGTCTGACACTACACCGAACGCGCTGCCGGTCTGGCAGCAGAGTTGCTGAAAGCATTCGAGCCCGAGATCGCCCGGCTCACGCTCATTCCGTCTGATGGTGGCCGGTTCGAAGTGGTGGTGAACGGCCAGCTCCTTTATTCCAAGTTAAAAACCGGGCGTCATGCCAACCCGGGCGAAGTGGTTGAGTTATTCAAAGCCTTGCTTAAGAAAGGGAACTTATGACAAAAAAAGGTCGTGTTTTTTCGGGGGCTCGCCCCACCGGACGCCAGCATCTGGGAAACTACCTGGGAGCCATCCAGAACTACGTCGCTCTGCAAAAAGAATACGACTGTATCTACTGCATTGTCGATGTTCATGCTCTTACTACCCTCGAAACCACGCGCGATATCAAGAACAACACCTACGAGATGGCTCTCGACTGGCTGGCCGCTGGCATCGACCCGCGAGAATCCATCGTCTTCATTCAGTCCCATGTCCCTCAGGTAATGGAACTGTTCACCATCCTCTCCATGGTCACGCCTCTGGGAAAGCTCACCGATCTGCCCACCTTTAAAGAAAAAGTGCGCATGCAGCCGAACAACGTCAACCTGGGGCTGGTAGGTTACCCTGTGCTTATGACCGCCGACATCGTCCTCTATAAAGCCGACCTGGTGCCGGTGGGGATCGATCAGGCTTCGCACGTCGAGTTTGCCCGCGAAACGGTGCGATCTTTTAATTTCCGCTACAACACCAGCGTCCTCAAAGAACCCGATATCAAACTCACCGAGGTGCCCAAAGTAATCGGCACCGACGGCCAGCAAAAGATGAGCAAGAGCCTGAACAACCATATCGAGCTTGCCCTGACCCCCGAAGAAACCGAAAAAGTGGTCATGACCATGGTTACCGATCCGGCCCGCAAACGCCGCAGTGACCCCGGTAACCCCGATGTGTGCAATGTTTTCAGCATGCACAAGGTGTTCTCCAGCCCGGAAGAAGTGGCCATGATCAATCTCGAATGCCGACGGGCAGGCATCGGCTGTGTGGACTGTAAAAAGCTCTTCGCTAAAAACCTCAATGCTCATCTGGCTCCCTTCCGCGAGCGCCGCGCCGCCCTGGCACAGAACCCGGATGACATTCTGGACGTGCTCCGCGATGGTGAACGCCGGGCACGCGTCATCGCAGAGCAGACCATGGCTGAAGTCCGCGACGCCATCGGCCTGCCCTGATTAACCGGGGGGTTCCCCCGCCTTGCCGGTTTCTTCTGGAACCGGCCTCACTCCTCAGGAGGTACTGATATGCCATACGTCGCATCCGAAAACCGTTACGAGGGTATGATCTACCGGCGCTGTGGACGCTCGGGGCTCAAATTACCCGTGATCTCTCTGGGGTTATGGCACAACTTCGGTGGAGATCATCCCATCGAAAACTCCCGCGCCATGCTCTGCCGCGCCTTCGACCTGGGCATCACCCACTTTGACCTGGCCAACAACTACGGCCCCCCCGCTGGCTCAGCCGAGGAAACCTTCGGCCGGGTGCTCAAAGATACCCTCGCCCCCTATCGCGACGAGCTGATCATCTCTACCAAGGCCGGTTATTATATGTGGCCCGGCCCCTATGGAGAATGGGGCTCGCGCAAGTACCTCATTGCCAGTCTCGACCAGAGCCTCAAACGCATGGGGCTGGAATATGTGGATATCTTCTACAGCCACCGCCCCGATCCCGAAACCCCGCTCGAAGAAACCATGATGGCCCTGGATTATGCCGTGCGGAGCGGGCGGGCGCTTTATGTGGGCATTTCCAATTACTCCGCAGAGATGACCCGCCAGGCGGCCCAGATCCTTCGCTCGCTTGGCACCCCCTGCCTCATTCATCAGCCCTATTACAACATGTTTGGCCGCTGGATCGAAGACGGCCTCACTACCGTCCTCGAAGAAGAGGGCATTGGCTGCATTCCCTTCTCCCCGCTTGCCCAGGGATTGCTCACCAACCGCTATCTGGAAGGTCTTCCTCCCGATTCGCGGGCTGTGGCCGATGGTCGCTTCCTCACCCCCGATTCGATCACCCCGGAGAAAATCGCCAAGGTGCGCAAACTTAACGAGCTGGCCGTTGCCCGCGGGCAAAGCATGGCGCAAATGGCCCTCGCCTGGGTATTGCGCCTGCCCCAGGTAACCTCCGCCCTGATCGGCGCAAGCCGGGTAAGCCAGATCGAAGACGCCGTCGGCGTGGTCAACAACCTCACCTTCAGTGCTGAAGAACTGGCCCGGATTGATGAAATCCTGGCCTGATTCTCTTCAGCCGTTATAAGGCAGAAAAAAAGCGGGGCAAACGTGTGTTTGCCCCGCTTTGATTACGACCAGTGAAGGGTTTCGCGCTGTGCGGCCAGCAGGTCATCGGCCAGCTTCACCGCCACCTCCGGTGAGGATACTCCCCCATCAAGGATCAGAGCCTGGATGAACTTCTCCCGGCTCCGTTCCAGCGCCGCCTCGACCACCGTCTCTACCCACTGGAAGCGCGTGGCCAGGGTACCAGCAATGGCGGGCGGCAGAGGGGGCAGCGCCACCGGGTGAAGGCCACGAGAATCGGTAACGGCGGGTGCTTCTACCACCGCTCCCAGAGGCAGGTTGGGCACCTGCCCCGTGTTGGGTAAATTGGCCGAATACAGCCGCGGGGTGTTGGAGCGAATCGCCTGAATGATCTCCAGCGCCTGTTCATGCTCGCCCGAAAGCCGCTCAAAGTAATCCTCTGGAAGAGCTCCAGGCGCCTCTGCCTCTGCCTGCATTTCAGCGTATACCTGATCTCCCACAGCAATCGTCCCCTCAAAGGAGAACTCATCCACCCCCAGGGTCTTCCCGTAATAAGCCCCGGTGCGGAAGAACTGCGGAAAGAATTCAGTGACGTGCCGGTCGAGCGGTGCCGGAAAGGCCCCAAACCACTTCAGACATTGCCAGCTAAAAGGATGCTCCAGCGACGACTCGAAGGGGCTGCCACAGTGCGGCATGGGCTGTCCGGCGGCATGAGCCGCTTCAGCCTCAGCCAGCCGGGCCAGCACCCCATCGGCAATGGCATGCAGGCGCGGCATGGCATCCTGACCATCTACCTGCACCTCGGTAAACCAGGTGAGATGGTTGATGCCCACTGCCGTGTACGCCAGGTTCTCCAGCTTCACCCCCAGCAGGCTTGCAAGGAAGCGCGCTGTGTCAACCGTCCCGTGGCACAGACCTATCAACCGGGCGCCTGTGGCCTTTATCACCCCCCGGCAGACCGCTGCCATGGGGTTGGCATAGTTAATAAACAGTGCATCCGGTGCCAGGTCGAGTACATCGCGAGCAATTTCCACCATCGCCGGGATCATGCGCAACGCACGCGATGTGCCCCCCGGCCCAACCGTATCTCCCACCGGATAATACAGCCCATATTTGCGCGGCACGAAGACATCCTGCTCCCAGGCGCGCCTGCCCCCCACCCCAATGGTGGTTATCACAATGGTGGCCCCTCGCAAAACCTCTCTGCGTTCCAGAGCGGCGCTCAGACGAAGAGGCGCCCCAGAAGCGGCGATCATTTTCTCGGCCAGCCCGCTGGCCGTCCGTAAAGCCACCGGGTCAATATCCACCAGGGCCAGCTCGCCCCGCATTCCTGTATGAATCAGGTCGCTGACCAGCCCCCGGGTAAACATGGCGCTCCCGGCTCCGATCAGGACAATCTTCTCTTCCAATGTCATGCAAACCTCCCGTTTAAGACTTACCACTCCCGCCCTTCGTACGTTGCCAGCGCCCGTCCGATGGCCGTGAAGGTTTTCTCGAAGTGCTCGAAGGGGAAATCCTCTGTACACCCCATCACCAACCGTCCGCCAGGGGCCGATTCCTCCAGTAACCCCAGGGTGTAGTTAAAAATCACCTCTTCTTCTTCCAGGAACATCCCCGCGGGGAAATTCACCCAGACCACTTTGTCGGGCCAGGCGGCCTTGGCCTCCACCACACTCAGGTCACCTCCCGGCGGTGGGGTAAAGGCCTCGATCACCGGCAGGGCAGTTCGCGCCAGGCACTTGACCAGCGGGCGGTTAGAACCGTCGTAGTGCGCAATGGGAATCTTCCCCGCAGGTCGCAGCACCTCCAGCGCCCGTGCATAGGTTGGCGCAAGGTAGCGCTCAAAAAGGCGCGGCGAAATGATCGTTCCGGTGACGTTATCGCCAAACCAGATGATCTCCGCCGGGCTTTCAGCGGCGATCTGCATCTGCTGCATATACAGCCCTGTCAGTGCATCGAGAAGAGCTTCAAATTCTGCCGTGTGTTCATAGATACCCTCAGCAAGCCCTTCCACGCCCATCCAGTTCACCATGAGCGTCATAATCGGCACCGGCATGATCTCACCCACCACAATCCCGGCTTCTCCCATCTCGCGGTCTGCCTCGATCCACGGAGCATAATCCGGCTCGCAGAGCGTATGCCTGAAAAGGTACTCCACCGCGGGATAATCCTGCACACCTTTAATGAAATATTCCCGAATCCACAGACTGCCATATCCCTTTTCACGGATGGCCCTCTGGGTGAGGGTGCCCACCGGGGTTTCGATCACCGTATGGTAAATGGTCTCTCCACCTTCCAGGGTGGTTTCTTCACGGATGGAAGCCCCCGAAACCACCTCACGGAAGATACGCCGCGTGCCCATCAGGCTCAGGCCCTTTTCCTGCAGGCGGCGTGAGGCCTCATTCTGTGGCACCAGCCAGGCGTAACAGTTCCAGGGGATACGGTCTGCCATCCCGCCACGGAGCACGGTAAGCAGGCGTTCGCGTCGATTCATGGACACACCTGTTCTCCTGATGGTTTATTTGAAGCCCGTAAGGGCAATACCGCGCACAATCCAGCGCTGGAAGAAGAAGTAAATCACCACGATGGGTAAGATCACCAGCACCGAAGCCGCCATGGTCAGGTCAGCGCGTGAACCATGCTGTGAGTTGTACCAGGTGAGCATGATGGGCAGGGTGCGCTTTTCGGTGGTGGTGATGACAATCAGCGGCCAGAGGTAGTCGTTCCACGTGCCCATGAACTGGAAAATGCCCAGGGTGGCCAGCGCAGAACCCATTTGCGGCAGGATGATGCGATAGTAAATCCCGAATTCTGAAGCACCATCAATCCGCGCCGCGTCGATCAGTTCGGAGGGAATTCCTTCGATAAACTGACGCATCATGAAGATGCCAAACGCGCTCGTCGCACCGGGAACAATCAAACCCAGCAGAGAATCGGTAATTCCCAGGCGCACCAGCACCAGATAGAGCGGGATCATCGTCACCTGGAAGGGAATCATCATCGTGGCCAGAATGAGCGTGAAGAGCACATTCTTCCCAAAGAATTGATACTTGGCAAACACAAACCCCGCCAGCGAGCTGGTAAAAAGCACCATCGTTACAATGCTGAAGGTAACGATGACACTGTTCATGTAAAAGCGCCCCAGCGGCACGCGCGGATCGTTAAAAATGGTGAGATAACTGTTGAGAGTGAATTTCTCCGGGATGATCGTAGGCGGCATGCGCACGATCTCCGTAGCCGATTTGAAGGACGTACCCAGCATCCAGAGGAAGGGAATCAGGGTGTAAATGATCCCGACGGTCAATACCAGATACACCAGCACCTGCCCCAGTGTGACATGGAGACCTGTTTTCGCCGGAGCGGTGCCGGTGGTTTCTTTCAAAAGTGTTTGGGGTTTTCCAAGAACAGCCATGGTTTAGTACTCCCAGTCTTTACGCAGCAGTTTGAGCTGGATGAGCGTGGTGATCATGATGATCAGGAAGAGCACCATCGCCACCGTAGCCGCCAGCCCCATTTCCTGATAGCGGAACGCTGTCTCGTAAATGTGCAACACCAGCACGCGCGTCAGGTTGGCCGGCCCACCGCGGTTAGTCATCACGAAAAAGAGCACAAATACCTGCCACGAAGAAAGCATGGTCATCACCATGACAAAGGTCAGCGTGGAGCGCAATAAAGGCAGGGTGATGTACCTGAAGCGCTGCCAGGCATTTGCCCCGTCCACCACCGCAGCTTCATGATACACATCCGGAATGCCCTGCAACCCTGCCATGAAAATGACGATGTTGTACCCCATATCCGACCATAGATAGGTGATCAGCACACAGATCATCGGCAGGGGAATACCCAGCACGCGGGTATTGGGATCGCTCAGCCATGCAAAGCCGTTGAATCCCAGCGCTCGCAATCCCAGGTTGAGCAGGCCAAAGGTAGGGTGATAAATCACCCCCCAGACGAGAGATACTGCCACAGCTGAAGTGACCGTGGGCAGAAAGTAAATGGTGCGGAAGAAGCTCTTAATCCGGCTGGAAACCGATTCGATCAACACCGCCAGGGGCAGGGTAACGATGAGGTTGAGCGGCAGGTAAAGCAGTGAGAAAATCAGAGTATTCTTCAGAGAAATCCGAAATAACTGCCCTGTGGGGGTGTTTGCAAAAAGGTCCAGGTAATTATTGATGCCAACAAACGGGTTGGCCCCTCCCAGACCAAGGAACCCTTCACCCGCCCGGGTGGGGCTGTAACGGAAGAAAGTAATGAGAATTCCCCAGACCATGGGCACCATGGTGAAAAACATCATGTAGACCATGATCGGCGTGAGAGTGACTCCGGCAAAAAGATGCTGTCGGCGAAACAGGCTGCCTTTTTTGGGTGTCGCAACCGCCATGCTGGCCTTCCTTTCCCTCTGGCCGCGCGGCGCGGCCAGGTAGCAAGAAAATCTGGGCGGGTTCCCTCTGGAACACCGCCCAGAAGTGAAAACGCAACGTTATCCCTGCAACTTCTGATCGATCATCGCATTGGCTTCATTGTTCATCAGCTGCATGGTCTCATCCACCGAGCGGGCGCCCTGCAAGCACTCGGTTATGCGGGTAGCTAGCACCGTGTACCAGATATAGTCACGATCCTGGAGGAAACCCACATAACGCCCCTGCGGGAGCACCTTCAGGCTGGGTCCAATCCAGTCGATGTCCTGAAGCAGGGTAGGATCCTCGGCGACCTCAATGAGCGCCGGGATGGTGCCCGTGGCTACATTCCACTGTCGGGCGTTGGCTTTATCCATCGTACAGAAGGCAGCGAACTTCCAGCATTCGTCAATTGCCTTGCTGTTCGGAGAAACCACCTTGCCCCAGCCAGAGTCAGCCGCAAATTTGCGCTCGGAACCGAAATGCGGGCAGGAGACGTAGCCCCACGGGTCGGCAAAATCCGGATAGTTGCGGCGCCCTTCGGGGACAATCCACGGCCCGATGAACCCGATGGCTACCAGCCCCTGGAAGAAGGACTCACCCACCCAGTTAGAGTTGGGGTTGAAGGTCATGGGGTCTACCACCTTATCCTTCACCGCCATGTCGTACATCCACTGTACGGTTTCTTTGGCCTGCGGACTGGTCAGGTTGAGATGCACCCCATCATTGGCAAAATATTCGCCGCCTTTCTCCAGAACACCTTCCCAGAAGAGGAAGCCCAGCCCATCCCCGTTGACAAAGTGGAACCCCGCCACCGTCATGGTTGGGCCGTCAAATTTCGTCATCTTCTTGGCATCGGCCACCAGCGCATCCCATGAGGGCCAGTCGGGTGGGTCTTTCACACCGGCTTCGGAAAACATGCGCTTGTTGACCAGCACAGCGCCGTTCTCCAGGTTGTATTCATTGGGCATTCCGTAAAGCTTGCCTTCCCACACGTAACCATCCAGCGGGGCGGCATAGAACAGCTCACGAGCCTTACCCAGCGTCAGCACACCCTCATCCACGGGCGCCAGAGTCCCCCCCTTGGCGTACGATTGCACCCAGCTGCCGAACATTTCGATAATATCGGCCTCATTTTTGGCCGCCATAGAGGTCTGGATGTTGGTAATGAAGTCGTTGTAGGGGAAGTTCTCGTATTTAATCTCGATGTTCGAGTTTAATTCCATGTAACGGGCCACCAGCTTTTCATTGGCGCCCACGAAGGACGGGTTTTGATGAGACCACATTCGCAGGGTGATCTTCTCTTTAGAGCCCGCATCGGGCTTGGGTTGTTCACCACCGGCAGGGGCCGGGGTGGCCGTCTGGCAGGCTGCCAGTGCCCCTCCCACCGTCGAAAGCGCCGCTACACGCAGAAAGTCACGGCGGGACATCGATTTCTGAGCAGACATTTCATCCTCCATTTCCGATTCAAAGACTCAAAATTAGAAGCACGATCTCGGTTCTGCTGGACGTAGATTCATTTCTCCTTCCGCTTCACCTCCTTCCAGGCATCCCCACCCCTTCTACAGGTCAGGGGACGCTTCTGCCCCAATGCAGGTCTCACTCCGCTTTAGACCATGATCATTTGCACACCCATTTGTTCAAGTTCAGTGATCATCGAAGGCGCCACGCGGTCATCGGTCACAATAACGTGCGCGGCGGTGACCGGCGCAACGAACACCGAACAAATCCGGCCAAACTTGGTGTGATCTGCCACCACAATCACCTGCGATGAAATATGAAGGATCTTCCGGTCTGTGAGAATCTCTGGCAGATAATCGTTGGTGAACCCCAGGTGAGGATCAATGGCACGCATTCCCATAAAGGTTTTATCGGCACGGAACTCATCCAGCATCTGTTCGGCAGGATGCCCCACCATCGAAAGCTCATCCGGGCGTAACATGCCGCCAATCACCACCAGGCTGATGTTCTTCCGGCCCGTCAATTCATTGATGACCGGCAATGAATTGGTGATCACCGTGAGGGGAATTTCAACCGGGAGATGGCGTGCCACCTCGAGCGCAGTCGTACCACTGCTGATGAAAATCGTTTCTCCGGGGTTGACCATCTGCGCCGCCCGCTGCCCGATGCGCCGTTTGATCTCGGCCTCTCGGGGCATGCGCTGAATGACGGGCAGTTCAGCCGTGCTCGCCTGACGGATCACTGCCCCGCCGCGTGTGCGCTGTAACCAGCTGCCGTCCAGCTCATCCAGGTCTCGCCGGATGGTAGCCTCGCTCACATTGAGCATGGCGCTCAACTCAGCCACCGTCGCGCGCTGTTGCTGTTCCAGGAGCTTGCGAATTTGAGCCTGTCGGTGAACTTTCATCGGGTGGACTCCCTTGCTGGATGAAGGGAAAGAGCAACTTACACCCTCAGTTTAGCATGATTCACGCAAAAATCAATAGGTTTCAATCATTTTCATGCATTCTATCAGGCATTTATGCCGCGCCTCACACGAAACACCTTTCGTTTACGTTCACTTTTGCTCATTCGTTTTCGTTTCGCCCGCCTCTTGAAAGGGGTCACCGACAGCCTTCCCGTGTCAATCGATGCAGAAAAGCATGACATTCAATGTTTAATCCTGTGGTTTAATACACATAGAACCAATCTCCCTCTCCGCATCAGACGAAAGTGCAGGCCCTTATGCGATCTCCCGCCCGTTGTTACGATGCATTGCGTGCCTACCTGGAAACCATCCCCCTCATCGACTGTCACGATCATTCTTCTCAGACCGGCCCCCAACCTTCCGATCCCATCCGCGCTGTCATCGACTGGTACATGCAGAGCGATCTGCACAGTGCCTCTTCCGATGCTGACATTCAAATCATTTTTGACTCTGCCCGCCCTCTCGAAGAACGCTGGCCGGTGCTGGAACGAGCCTGGCAGCGTACACGCTTCACCGGCTACGCCCAGGTTGTTCGCCGCGCCATGCGGCGGTTTTACGGTGAAGAAGAACTGACCCTGGCCGCACTGCGCCGCATCAGCGAAAAGATGATCGACTTCAGCGATGAGCGCAATTACCTCTCGGTGCTCGATCAGGCGGGCATACTCGTCCGGCTGGAGGACATCGGCGCCGCACCCGACGCCGCACGGGGAAAATTAAAACAACCCCCGCGTTCACGCCTGATCATCGGCCTTCCTCCGTACCACGCCATCACCAGTTATGAAGAGGTGCAGTCTAACGTTGCCCCGCTTGGCCTCACTGTCACCAGCCTCGATGAATATCTGGAAGCCTGCCGCACGCTCTTCACCCGCTGCAAAGAGGCCGGAGCAGTGGCCTTCAAAGATCAGTCGGCCTACACCCGCCCGCTCGACTACACCAACCCCACCCGTTCTGCCGCCGAAGAAGCCTTCAACTGGATCATGGAAGACCCCCGCAGACGCCTTTCTTATCCTGAAGGCAACCGCCCGCTGGGAGATTTCCTGTTCCACCAGTTCATGCGTATGGCGCGTGATCTTGACCTGCCGGTGCAAATTCACACCGGGCACATGGCCGGCATCCGTAACGAAATCACCAAAACCAACGCCGTGCATCTCACCCCGTTGATCGAGCTCCACCGTCAGACGCGCTTCGACCTCTTTCACGCCAACTGGCCCTATAGCGGAGAACTGCTTTTCCTGGCCAAAAATTACCCCAACGTGGCCATCGATTTTTGCTGGGCGAACATGGTCGATCCCATTTACTGCCAGCAAATGTTCGCGCAGGCCATTTCGAGCGTGCCGCACGCCAAAATTCATGGTTATGGCTCCGACCTCCCCGGAGATGCTCTCATCTGCGCCTGGGCCCACGCCGACCTGGCGCGCGACAATATCGCCATTGCCCTGGCCAACCTGGTAGAAATGGAATACCTCAACCTCGACGAAGCCAGAGAAATCGCCCGCGGATGGCTCTTTGAGAATGCCAATCAGTTCTTTGGTCTGCAATTGCAGCCTGAGGGTACAACCCTTTGATCCAATCTCACCTTAAGGAGTTCAAACATGCCTGTCTCTTCCTCAATCTCTTCCCGCCCTGCCTGGCTGGAAGACGCCGTCTTTTACGAGATCTACCCGCAAACCTTTTACGACACCAACGGTGATGGCATCGGTGATTTGCCCGGTATCATTGCCAAGCTGGATTACATCCAATCCCTGGGAGCCAATGCCATCTGGCTCAACCCCTGTTTTGAGTCCCCCTTCTTCGATGCCGGTTACGACGTGGCCGATTACTACAAAGTGGCTCCCCGCTACGGCACCAATGATGATCTCAAGCGCCTGTTCGACGAAGCCCACCAGCGCGGGATGCGCGTCCTCCTCGACCTGGTCGTCGGGCACACCAGCATCGAATGCCGCTGGTTCAAAGAATCCTGCAAGGCCGAGCGCAACGAATATTCCGACTGGTACATCTGGAACGACAATCCCTGGCGGTGGGATGAACCCGGCTTCCATGTCGTGCATGGGTATGCCGACCGCCACGGAAACTACCTGACCAATTTCTTCTACTCCCAGCCCGCCCTCAACTTTGGCTTCGCCCAGCCCGATCCGCAAAAGCCCTGGCAGCAGCCGGTAGATGCCCCCGGGCCTCAGCGCGTCCGGCAGGAAGTGCGCAACATCATGAAGTTCTGGCTCGACCTGGGCGCCGACGGCTTCCGGGTAGATATGGCCGGTTCTCTGGTCAAGAACGACCCCGGACAGGTCGAGACGGCCCGCTTCTGGCGTTCCATCCGTGACTGGCTGGACGTGGAATACCCTGAAGCCGTTCTCGTTTCGGAATGGAGCAACCCCCCGGTAGCCATCCGGCAGGCCGGTTACCACATGGATTTTCTCCTGCATTTCGGCAGCCGCGGCTACACCGCTTTGCTGCGTAAACCTTACGCCAGATGGCACGGCGATCCTTACAGCTTCCCCTTCTTCGATCGCTCCGGGCACGGCAACATTCGTGAATTCCTCGATGAGTACCTCGCCTATTATGAGCAAATTGCCGGGAAGGGCCATATTGCCATTCCTACCGGCAATCACGACATCAACCCCCGCCTGGCCAAGAACCGGGACTGGGACGATCTGGAAGTGTTCTATCTCTTCTTGATGACCTTCCCCGGCACGCCTTTTATCTACTATGGCGATGAGATCGGCATGCAAACGCTCGATCTACCCTCCAAAGAAGGGGGTTACGAGCGCACCGGATCACGCACCCCCATGCAGTGGGATGATTCTCTCAACGCGGGCTTTTCCAGCGCCCCCGCCAGCAAACTTTATCTGCCGGTCGATGAGACCCCCGGGCGCCCTACCGTGGCCGCGCAAGAAAAAGACCCCCATTCTCTGCTCAACCGCGTGCGCCGTCTGGTAGCTTTGCGCCACAGCCATCCTGCCCTCCAGGCCAGCGCTGACCTTCAAATTATCTATGCCGAAGGCGGCAAACTACCCTTCGTCTACCTGCGCACCCGCGGTGATCAGAAAATCCTGGTGGCCCTCAACCCTTCGGCCCAACCGGTGGAAGTGCTTCTGGAAGCCTCCCTGCTCTCGCAAGTGCAGCAGACCCTCTTCGGCCCGAAAGACGCCCTCACCCGCCATCCCCAGGGCTGGCTCCTCCGCCTGCCCCCTGTAAGCGGCATCGCCTACCAGATCGGCTGACATTTCATGAGGGGCAGCCCGGTGTGGCTGCCCCTCATGAGCCTTCTTGCAGAATTCGGTCAAGCCGGGCACGAATGCGCTCGTAATGAGAACCTTTCCAGTAAATTTGCCCGCATCCCGGACAGCGATGAAATTCGTCGTAGTACTGCCGGGTAAGCGGCTGCAGACGGTCGAGGATGGCCTCCTTTTCGACCGGCTCCAGCGGCGTATTACAACGCGGACAGCGCCGGAAAGGTTGAACGTACCCCGCCAGCTGAAACCGCCGCACCACTTCTCGCACCTGTTCCTCAGGCTTCAGACTGCGCACCCAGTATCCGCGTTCTACAGCCTTTCGCATGAGCAGACGGTGGTCGCGGGTGAGTAAAATGCGTTCGCCAGAGCTGGCAATTTCTGCCAGCTCCTCATCCTGAAAATCATTGCGGTAAAGGGCATCGAATCCGAGCAGGCGGAGCAACGCCGCCAGGCGGCCCAGGTGATTATCCAGCACAAAACGCGGTAAAACCGGCGGCTCCCTGCCCGCCGACGGCAAAGGTGGGAAGACCTCCAGGTGGTCACCGCTCCGCAACAGGGCATCGAGCGGCGCTTCTCTACCGTTAATCCGCACCTGACCCACCTCGGTATGGGGCACCCCCAGCGATTCAACCAGGTGTTTCACCGTCACCTGGCCGCGAAAACGCCGCCGGAACGGCCCATCACGGTATTCCGGTGGGAGCAAGACCGCCAGAGCCGGATCGAAAGATAACGTAACCCAGGGCATGGATTAATTTTATCCCATTCAAATGCTGGAGTGTGTTCTCGAAATCACTATAATAAAAGTATTGCCCGTGGTATAGATAAATCCTTGCACCTCATTGACAGGCCTCCCACACCCTCGCTCTGGAAGCAGCCCATTTGAATGAATAGCAGGCTACCCATCCTCACCACGAAAATCCTCATTCCCCGCAGGCGCGAGGATATTTTGCCGCGCCCGCGGCTGATTCAACTGTTAACCGACTGGATGGATGCCCGCCTGATCATCGTCGCCGCTCCTGCCGGATACGGCAAGACCTCCCTTCTGGTTGACTTTGCCACCACCGGGAAACTCCCCATCTGCTGGCTATCGCTCGATGCCTATGACCAGGACCTTCAACGCTTCTGTGCCCACCTCATTGCTTCGGTTCAGCGCCGCTTTGAATCCTTTGGGCACACCAGCATGGCGGCCATCCAGAATCTGGATCAGCAACAAATCAGCCTCGAATCCCTGGCCTCGCTCATCGCCAACGATCTCTACGAAACCACCCGCGAACATTTTGCCATCGTCCTCGACGACTACCATCTCATTGAAGACAGCCGCCCGGTGACGGGACTGCTCAACCAGCTCATCCAGAGCGTTGATGAGAACTGTCACTTCATCATCGCCTCGCGCACCCTGCTCAACCTGCCCGACATGCCTCTGCTGGTGGCGCGCTCTCAGGTAGCCGGACTTTCTTTTGAGGAACTTGCCTTTCAACCGGATGAAATCCGCGAGCTATGGCTGCGCAACTTTCACCTGCACCTTTCAGAGAACGAAGTGGCCCGCCTGGCCACTGAAACCGAAGGATGGATCACCGGCCTGCTTCTCAGTCGGCAGGCAAGAAGCGGCCAAACGGGTGAAAAGAAAGGCAGTGCCCGGGTGCCAGGTGTGGGGCTGTACGAATACCTTGCCCGCCAGGTGCTGGAGCGCCAGCCCCTGCCCATGCAGCAGTTCCTCCTGCGCACCTCCCTCCTGGAGGAATTTGATGCTGACCTCTGTCAGAAGGTCATCGGGCCGCTTACAGGCGGTGATAATCACTGGCACGAGCTGATTACAGCCGCCCTGCACGCCAACCTCTTCATTCAACCCATCGGTGAAGACCCGGTTTTCCTGCGTTATCACCACCTGTTCCGCGATTTCCTGCAAGACCGCATGAAGCAACTTTACCCGCTTGAGGCGGAACAGATCCAGCTCAACCTCGCCAGAACCTGGGCCGAACGCGGTGAGTGGGAACGCAGTTACCAGGTATATCGACAGCTCGGGCGCATCGAGGAAATGGCGCGTTTGATCGAACAGGCCGGCGCAGACCTCATTGCCCGCGGGCAGATTACCACCCTGGCCGAATGGATCGAGTCCCTCCCCCAGGGTGTTCAAGTCCGCCCCACCCTGCTCTCCCTGAAGGGGGCAATAGCCGCCATCAACGGGCGCAGCGAAGAGGGGGTTTCACTGCTCACCGAGGCCAGCCAGGCATTTGAACAAACCGGCGACCTCTTCAACCTCGCGCGCACACTCACCCGCAAAGCCACGGCACATAAACTGGCGGGCCAGTACAGACAATCGCTGGATGACATGCGCCGGGCTTATGAAATTGCCCGACAGCTCCCGGAAGCCACTGCCGTAGCCGCCGATGCCCTGGCAGGCATTGGCAGTGCCCACTTTCACCTCGGCAACCTGGCCGAGTCTCAGGCCTGGCTGGTACGCTCCATTGAGGCTTTCGAACAAATCGGAGATGAAGAAAGTGTGGCCAAAACCTCCATGCAGCTGGGCGTGGTGGCGCGCGCCCTGGGAGATTTTCCCGGAGCAGAACGCGCTTATCGGAAGGCGCTTCAATATTACGAAGCCCGTGGCAATCTCATCTGGCAGGGGAATGTGCTCAACAACCTTGGCGTCTTACAGCACTGGCGCGGGGCCTTCGAAGATGCCGCATCTTCTTTTGAAAAAGCCGTCCAGTATGCGCGCATCGGGGGGTTCATCCGCCTGGAAGCCTACGCTCTGGTCAGCCTGGGCGATCTCTACCGCGACCTGAGTGCCTTTGAAGAAGCCCAGGATGCCTACCGTCAGGCACGTGCCATCGCGTTGCGGGTCAATGATCGCTTCCTCACTTTCTACCTCGACCTGATGGAAGCCTCCCTCTCGCGTCAGATGAACCACACCGAACACGCCCAGCGGCTGATCGAAAGTTCCTGGCAGGCCGCCAGTCAGAGCGGTTCGGCTTACCAGGTAAATCTGTGCCGTCTGGAGCGGGGCAAGATGGCCGCCAGCCGGGGCGATTACACTGCCGCAACCACCGACCTGACGGAAGCTCTGACCTACTTTGAGCGGGAAGGACGACGCGCCGAAAGCATGGTGGCACACCTTTACCTTGCGGTGGCGCATGCTTCTCTGAAACACCGCGACGCGGCGTTCTCCCACATTCAAAAGGCTTCCATCGCCGCGCTGGATGAAAACGCCCGCACCCCGGTGCTTGTGGCCGGGCGAGAAGTGCGCGACCATCTGGCGGCTTTACGCACTGACAGCCTCTTCGAACGTCCGGTTGGCAGCCTGCTGGCACTCATCGATGCCTTTGACCAGCGCATTCCCGCCCTGCGCCGTCAGTTACGGCGGCAATCGCAAATGGTTGCCTCCGGCCCTCCCAGGCTCATCATCCACACCCTGGGGCGCGTGCAGATCAAAGTCAACGGGCACACCCTCACCCTCACCGATTGGACAACCCAGAGCACGCGCGATCTCTTCCTCCTCCTTGTGTTCCATCCCGAAGGCCTGACCAAAGAAGAAATTGGGGCCATCCTCTGGCCCGATGCATCTCCCGACGAGCTAAAAATTCGTTTCAAAAATTACATTTACCGCGTGCGCCGGGCGGTGGGCAAAGAAGCCATCCTCTTCGAGGATGAAATCTACCGCTTTAACCGCAGTCTGGATTATGAAGAGGACAGTGAAATCTTTCAGCGCGAACTTGACCTGGCCGCCCGTTCCGGAGACGCAGAACAGAAAATCCATCATTACCGCGCCGCGTTGAAGGTCTACCGGGGGGTTTTTCTCCCCGACCTGAAAGAGAGCTGGGCACTGCCTGAACGCCAGCGGTTACACCAGCGGTATCTGGATGCCCTGCTCAGGCTGGGCATGCTGGAGCTGGAACGGCATCAATTCGATGCCGCCCTGAATTGTGTGGAGCGCATGCTCGCAGAAGATGCCTGCCTTGAAGATGCTTACCGCCTGGGAATGCTCATCCACGCCGGTCGGGGAAACCGCGCCGGGGTGATTCGGCTCTACGAAACCTGCACCAGGATGCTTCAGGAGGAATACGGCACACCTCCCAGCCCCCAGACCCAGCAACTCTACCAGAGCCTCATCCGTTGATCGAGACCACAGGCCAATCCCTTCTCCCCGCTCCAGCTCCAATCGTAAGATTTCACTTCCAGGTCTTGATCAACGAAGGTTTCAAATGAATCAGCAGGTTCTCCGGGTCTTCAATCCACGATTGCGGCTCAGCTTCCAGCACCCCCTGCGGGCCGAGATAACGCGCATAAACCCAGGTGGTCTTCTCGCGCAGGAGTTCGGGTGGGGTGGTCACCAGCCTGGCCTCACCTTCCATGAGCACGGCACGCAGTCCGGAAGTGGGGCCATCCACATCAATGACAATGGAACACCGCGGATTCCTCATCAATTCTTTGACCTTGCGGGTACTGCGAAACGCACTGATCCATAACCCCTGCCCATCCCAGCCGTACCAGACAGGCACCACATGCGGCTGGAGGGTATCAGGGTCAGCCGTGGCCAGCCGCGCCAGAAGCGGGCGGGCTAAAAACTCATCGATTTCGCTCATGCACACCTCCCCATCACCGATTCTATCTCAATTAGCTTCAGAAAGTGGTTATCGCGCGGCCCAAACCCTGCCCCTTCCTCACAACAGGGCTCGGGCCATCCTTCCTCATAAAAAAATGCCCGACCCGGAAACTTCCCGGATCGGGCCGGATATCTCAAAACAACCTACACTTTTGCCGAAACCTGCACCCCTACCGGATGCACTTCTGACGCACGCAGGGTGGCCCTCAATACCCGCTGTGGCTGAACCAGCAAACCGAAACGCGACGCTCCCAGATAGAGAATTTCCAGGATGAGATCGCGGTACGAGATGCCCTCAGCCTGTGCGATAACACACAGATCACTGAAGCCGGGCGTCAGCCCGGGCAGGGTGTTGATCTCCAGCAGGCGAGGATGCCCCTCGCCATCCAGGCGAATATCCACCCGCGACACATCCAGCGCGCCAATGGCCTGATGCGCGCGGATCGCCAGCCCACTCAGTGTCTCGGCCAGCGTAGCGTCGATCGGCGCCGGGCACAGAAAGCCGGGCACCCCAGCTTCTCCGGGATGAAGCGTCTTGGCCAGGTGGCCATAAACGCCCGGCGTGATGGTATTGGAGTTGTCCACTTCTAAAATCGGGAACCGGTGAAACCCATCCGCCCGGTAAAGGGTGGGGTTGTACGCCCATTGTGGGGCATCTGTCCGGCCAAGCACCCCCACCGTAAACTCGCGCCCGGGGAGATAGGCTTCGACCAGCGCAGGCTGTTTATAGGACTGGATGATCCAGTTCACCCGCCGACGCAACTGCACCTCATTCTCCACAATGGAGTGCTCATCCATACCCATGCCGGTGCCCTCCCGCGCCGGTTTGACAAAAAGCGGAAAGTGCAAATCAGGATCGAGCGGTTCACTGCCGGTGATAAACTCCTGGAAAGGCGCGGTGGGCAGGCCCTGGTCGCGCCAGATACGCTTGGTTAAGGTCTTATCCAACCCGATGGCATTGGCCAGCACGCGCGAAGCCGTATACGGGATGCGCAGCATCTCCAGCAGTGCCGGCACCTGGGCCTCTCGCGAGTCACCCATAATCCCTTCGGCAATGTTGAAGCAGATATCCGGGTGATATTCGCGCAGGGTATCGAGCAGGGTATGATCGGCTGATAAAAATCGGGTGGAATGTCCGTCAGATTCGATGGCGTCCTGAATGGACTGAACCGTTTCTCTTCGATCAAATTCCGCTCCGGCATCCGGCGGGGCATCGAATGGCAGTGCTGTCTCCCCCTTCACGTTCGCAATCACAGCCACCCGCCAGGGTCGGGCCGGTCGCGGACGAAGACTGGGAGGCTTCTCGGCTTCTTGCTCCTGTTCTTGTTCAAACAACTTTTGCAGGTCCATCGTTTTATTTCCTCTTTACGGCAAAAAATATCTGGTCACCGGCTTCAGTGACCAGAAGGCTATTATATCATGGATCAATGAGCTGTGCATTTTGGATCGAAGGCAGTTTTTTTAATCAGGGGGTAATCCGGGTTTGGCGTTTCTCTGCCACCAGTGCCCGGAAACCGGTCGTTCCAACGTCAACGGTTGACGTATTCGCACCCATCAGGTATGCTTAATCCGGGGATGGATGAGCCCCGGTGGGCTTCGCGGTCTTCAAAACCGTTGGCGGGTCGCGTTGCGGGCCGCGGTGGGTTCGACTCCCATCCATTCCCGCTCGCTCCAGCACCTTCATGGCCTGATACGCTCTCCGGGTTCCTCACCGGCCCTGTTTCCCGGTCGACCGGTGCCCTTCATTCACCCGCCAGAGCGTTATAATGGTTTACATCATGATCATCCGAGGAAGGATCATTCCATGAATATCGGTTATGATGAACTTTCCATTGATATGCTCGTCGGACGGGTTCTCCGCATCGAAGATAAAACCATCGGCGGAGAGAAGGATCCTTTCCTGCAGCGTTACCGCGGGCGCCTCTACAACGAAGATACTGCCGCAGCTTATGATCAATTGAGCGATCTGCTCAAGCCCTACCACCTCATGCCACTGTTCCGCTGGGACGGCGACCGCCATGCCGTGCTCATCGTCCCCCAGCGAGAACGCCCCCAGACCGGGAATCCGCGCGTCAATGTATTTCTTTTCATCGCCACCTTGATCAGTGTGTTAATCTCAGGGGCTCTCTTCGCACCTGCCGGCCTGCCTGAAAACGCCCAGCCCACCCTGCCCCGGCTTCTGCTGGCTGCTGTGCCTTTCACGGTGAGCTTCCTGGCCATCATGACGGCCCACGAATTCGGGCACTTTCTGGTGGGGCGCTATCACGGGGTGCGGGTCAGCCTGCCCTACTTCATCCCCATGCCTTTTGTCAGCCTTTTTGGAACTTTTGGCGCGTTCATCAATATGAAGGAACAGCCCAAGAACCGCCGTGTGCTCCTGGATATCGGCCTGGCCGGGCCGCTGGCCGGGCTGGTGGTGACCATCCTGGTGCTGACGATCGGCCTTTCGCTCTCCACCCTCAGCCGCCTGCCGGCATCGCCAGGCGCGACCCCTCAAATCACCATGGAAGGGAACTCCCTGCTTTACCTCTTCCTGAAGTATCTGCGTTTTGGCCAGTGGCTCCCGGCCCCCGCCGATTACGGCAACACCCCTGTATTACTTTACTGGCTGAGATATTTCTTTACCGGGCAGCCCTTCCCCTTCGGCGGGATTGATGTCACCATCCATCCGGTGGCCTGGGCAGGTTGGGGTGGCATGTTGATCACTTCGCTTAACCTCATCCCCGCAGGGCAGCTGGATGGCGGGCACGTGCTTTATGTGTTGCTCGGACGCAAACGCGCCGCACGGCTTCTGCCGGTGGTGCTGGTATTGCTGGTTGCTCTGGGGTTTTTCTGGTCGGGCTGGTGGTTGTGGGCTGTGCTGATCTTCCTCTTCGGGCGTGCCTACGCCGAACCCCTGGACGAGATCACCCCCCTGGACACACCCCGGAAGCTCCTGGCCATTGTGGCACTGATCGTATTCCTGCTGGTGTTCATCCCCGTCCCACTCATCATGGTGTAGCGCTCTTGCCCGGTGGGCTTTCCTTCCCATTGGAGGGAGAGCCCTGCCGGGGTTGCCTGCCCGCCTTTCCTGCTGAGGCGGGCTTTTTCTTTTCTTCGAGCCACACAAACCCCACCACCTGGTTAAATCGCGGAACCCCCACCCGGCCATCTTTGCCGAGATGCACCACGGTTATCGAGGCTGTATCAGCCCCAAGACGCTGGAAAGAATCCAGCGGCATGTTAAGGAAATAGGCCGTCACCAGGCGAATGACATCTGCATGAGTGAAACAGGCCACCAGCTCATCGGGGTGACGTTCCGCAATGCGCTGAAGCGCCTCGACAGCGCGCGCCTGAGCCTCGGCAAAAGTCTCTCCCTGGGGGAAGCGAAAGGTCGCAGGCTGGTTTTGCACTGCTTTCCAGGCTTTGAGGCGGCGCAGCTGGCGAAGGAACCGCCCCTGCCACTGCCCCGCATCGATCTCATTCAGCCCGGGCTCGATGAGCACTTCAAGCCCCATCATCTCTGCCAGCGGTGCGGCGGTTTCGCGGGCACGCTCCAGCGGACTGCTGTAAATGGCCCGTACAGGCGCCCCGGCAAGTGCCTGCGCAAGCGCCAGGGCCTGTTGCTGGCCGCGCTCGTTCAGGTGCACGTCGGGCAGGCGGCCAGCCAGGCGCTTCCCGACAAAATCATTCTCTCCGTGACGAATCAGAATCAGGGTGGTCATGTTCTTCCTGGTCTCCGCGGGGTCGTAGCCCTTCTAACTGTAATTTTCGCCAGGCCGCCAGACGTTCAGCGATCTTCGCCTCGTATCCCTGATCCGACGGCTCATAGAAGATCGTGCCCAGCAGGCCATCGGGCAGGTATTGCTGGGGGATAAAATGACCGGGGAATTGGTGCGGGTACTGATATCCCTTTCCGTGCCCCAGTCCTTTCGCATCGCGGTTAGCATCCATAAGATGGGTCGGAACCGCTCCGGCCCCCTCTTTCTCGACCAGCTCCAGTGCTTTAAAATATGCGCCGGTCGAATTGCTCTTGGGGGCAGTGGCCAGGTAAAGCGTGGCCTCTACGATGGGGTACACACCTTCAGGCAGCCCGACAAATTCGAAGGCCTGTGCCGCCGCAGCGGCCACAACCAGCGCCTGCGGATCCGCGAGACCAATGTCCTCTCCGGCCAAAATGATCAACCTGCGCAGGATAAAGCGCGGATCTTCTCCGGCAGCCAGCATCTTGGCCAGCCAGTAGAGCGCGGCATCGGGGTCTGAGCCGCGAACCGACTTGATGAACGCCGAGATGGTATCATAATGCGCGTCACCGTCTTTATCATACAGGATGGCGCGCTTCTGAATCGACTCCTGCGCCACCTCCAGGGTGATGTGCTGAACACCGTGCTCATCTGGCAGGGTACTTTCCACGGCCAGTTCGAGCGCATTGAGCAGGTTTCGGGCATCGCCGCCGCTCACGTCCAGTAAATGCTGGCACGCCTCAGGGGTGATCTCAATCGCCCGACCTCCGTAGCCGCGCTCCGGGTCGCTCAGGGCACGGTCGAGCAGGGTGGCAAGGTGTTCCTCTTTGAGAGGTTGCAGTTGGAAAATCCGCGAACGTGAAACCAGCGCTCTGATCACTTCAAAGTAAGGGTTCTCGGTGGTCGCCCCCACCAGGGTGATCATGCCGCTTTCCACATGCGGAAGCAGAGCATCCTGTTGCGCTTTGTTCCAGCGGTGTACCTCATCTACGAAAAGGATCGTCCGTTGATGATACAATCGGCGGCGTTCCTCGGCCTCGGTAATGACACGGCGCAGTTCAGCCACTCCGGCCAGCACTGCCGAAATACTTTCAAAATACGCCCGGGTATGCTGGGCAATCAGGCGGGCAATGGTGGTTTTCCCCGTCCCCGGCGGCCCCCAGAGAATGATGGAAGAAAAAAGGCGGTCTGTTTCAATCGCCCGACGCAACAGCCGCCCCGGCCCAAGGATATGCTCCTGCCCGACCACCTCATCCAGCGTACGCGGCCGCATCCGGGCCGCCAGCGGGGCCTCTTTTTCCATCCGTTCCTGCATGGCATGGTCGAACAGATCCATAAATTGTATTGTACCTTCAATTCTTCCAGAGGATTCATACTTCTGTTTTTGATGTAGAATAAAATCATTACCATACTTTTTGTTGCGGGGGAGATCTTGGGCGCTCTAAAACGCTTCGCCGCCTTCAGTGCGATTGTCGTACTCCTCGGAGCCGGGATTGCCTGGCAATCGCGCCAGCCATCCGCTGTTCAGGCAGAACTGCCCGCACCCGGGCTGGCCACACCACGCGAACACCGCACACCCCTTCCTGCAACGCCAGTGATCATGGGGGCTCTTCAGGCAGCTGAAGTTCCTGTTGCCCCGCTGGCCGCCCCGGCCAGCCATGCCCCTGACGCCAACGCTGTGCAGCCCGCCCTGGCTGAGAGCCCGTTGCAGGTTTTCCAACCGGCCAGCGCTCCCATCGATCCGGCCAATGAGTATATTTACCGTTTTGCCCGCAGTTTCCGCCCCCTTCAGGATGGCGGGGGATGTGCAGCCATCTGGGAAATGGTGCCCGATTACACCCGCCTGCCCAACTATCTCACCACTCCCGACCGCCCGGAACAAATTTATTCCAAAGTCTCGCTCTACTTCCTGGCGGCCATGTTGATTCGCAACAAAGCTGTAGACGCTTCAGAATGCGATAACGGGGGAATCTCCGCCAACAACATGTGGGTGGCCAACAACTGTGGTCTGGCAAAAGCCTATCCGGCGGTCATCGAGTGGCAAAACCGCTTCAACCAGGTCATCCTTAATATCGCCAGAGAGACCGGTGTTCCGGCCCAGTTGATGAAGAATATCTTCAGCCGCGAAAGCCAGTTCTGGCCGGGCATCTTCACCACCCTGGAAGAAGCCGGGTTCGGACAGCTCACGGTGAGCGGCGCCGACGTGCTCCTGATGTGGAACCCCAATTTTTACAACCAATTCTGTCCACAGGTGCTCATCCCCGAAGCCTGCCGCAAAGGATACACCAACCTGACCGTTCAGGAACAGCAAATGCTCACCGGCGCACTGGTGCGCATGGTAAACGCCACCTGCCCCACCTGCCCCGAGGGCGTGGATCCCTTCCTGGCAGAGTTCAGTGTGCGCGTCTTTGCCGAAAACCTGGTGGCCAATTGCAGCCAGGTGGCTCAGATCATCCTGAATGAGACCAAACGCCCGCCCAACCGCATCAGCACCTATGAAGACCTGTGGCTCTTTACCCTGGTGAATTATCATGCCGGTTCGGGGTGCCTGGCGGGAGCCATTCGCGCCGCGCAAACCCAGGGCTACGACCTCACCTGGGCACTCGTCGCCGCCAACCTGCCCGATTACTGCGCCAGCGCCAAGGGGTATGTTGAAGAGATCATTTATATGCCCGAAATAGCTCCTAACCCCACCCCGCCGCCCGAACAACCCACGGCAACCCCTACCCCCCGGTAGTAAAATTCCGGGGAACCTCCGGGCAGAATAACACACGGCAGAGAGCATCTGCCGTGTTGTGCTTATTATATAGAATATCGCCTGCTCCGAGGCTGGCTTCTCTCCTTATTCGTTTTCGGGCTCGGCCTGTTTCTTCTCTTTGGCCACCACATCCGCCAGCACTTCAACCGCCTCAGGGCTGAACTGCGTCTCGGCCGCCTTTCGGAGTTCATCGATGGCCTCTTCCTTGCTCTTCGCCGGACGGTTGGGCAAATCCACCGTCATCACCGAGAAGGCCTCAGCCACGGCAATGTAACTGGCCGGGATAGGAATCTGTCGCCCGGTCAGGTGATCAGGATAACCGCGCCCATCCCAGCGCTCCTGATGGTGGTAGATCCATGGAATGATACGCGACAGCGCATCAACCGGTTTGAGGATTTGCGCCCCGTAATACGGGTGCATCTGAATGGTCTGCCACTCATCCTCCGTAAGAGGATCGGTCTTGTTCAGGATATGTTCCGGGATCGAAACCTTCCCGACATCGTGGAGCAGAGCCGCGATCATCAAGTAATCGATGTCCGTCTTATTCCAGCCTGCATTCCGCGCCATTTTAACCACCAGACGGCTGACCACATCGGAATGTCCGCGCATATAACGGTCGCGCGAATCGATGGCCGAGATCAGCGAACGCGCCATGGCGCTCATCTGGAGCAGCGCCGTCTCGTCTCCCTCCGAAACCGTCGCCAGGGCACGGGTCAATCCGGGCCGGCGGCGCTCCAGGTAGGCCAGTTCGGTCTCGATGGTGGACTCATAAGTGGCCACAAAACTTTCAAGCACTTCCAGAGCACGCTCCAGCTCCTGCCGCTGGCCGGTGATCCACAATTCCGGCACCTGTTCATGCAGTTTGATCGTCATCCGGGCGATCTCCTGCTGCGAGATGACCGTCTTCCCAAAGGAAACCAGCATATCGTGCTTGGTGACCAGCCGCGTGAAGCGCTCTTCCACTTCTCGCACCCGCATCGAAAGATTCGGCGCATCGCGAATCATCGATTCCAGGTTGTATATGTTAAGCACCACCTCATCAGGGTGAAGCTCCCCCACTTCGTTTTTCCGTAAAATCTGGTTGAGATGATCAATCCAGTACTTCTGGGCCTCTTCCAGCTGAAGCACCTGCGACCCAAAGGTCACTCGCCCCTCGCGGTCAAGCTGTTCGATGTAGCCCAGCGCCAGGTCTAACGAGCGCCTCGCTGCCGCAATTCGCGACTGAAGATCAGCCCTGCGTTGTTCTTCCTGCCGCTGGCGCTCACGCTCAAGCTGCCGTTCATTGTATTCCTTGAGTTCTGCCGGCGCCCTGGCGATCATCTCCTGCAAAGCCTGCTGATCCGTCAGGAGTTTCTCCCAGGCATCGTTCAGAGAGCGCAATTCTTTCAGCCCGCGCAAGAACAGAGGCCGCCGCTCCATCTCTGTGATCAGGCGCTGTTTCTCAGTTTGAATATGGTCATATAAATCCCAGACACGCTGATCGGTATCGGGAGCCTTGTAATCCAACTCCGAAATGACCAGGCGGTATTCACTCAGGCTATCTTCAAGCGCCCGAATCTTCTCTTCCACCTGCTCCGGGAAAGAGGACACACGCGCCCTCAACCCCCGCCACTCTCGAAATTCGGAGGTGAAACGCCTGAAACCTCGTTCCGCTTTCGTCTGGCTGACCTCGGCTGGCTGTCTTTCTTCTTCGCTCACGTCGGATCTCTCCGTCCAGTGTAACTGCTTACTCCCCATTCATGCCCCCGTCCATGAAATCGATCCACAAGGCTCACCTGGCGAAACCTAACTATTCTGGGTTGATTATAACTCTATTTTTATTCCGAGTTTCATCACAGATCAGTTGCGCTTCTGCCCCTTTGAGTTGTAAAAGGGTTTGCCTTTTCAATCGATGTTGAATACAATACTTTTCATCAGCATATTTCTGCTGTGACCTGGAGGGAGTCATGAGTCCGCAAAAAGTTACCCGTGTTCTGGTCGTAGAAAACAACGCCCAGGCAGCCAAGAATTTTCGCAAGCTGCTTTCGCTGATCGAAAACATCGAAGTGCTCGATTTTATCTCCACCGCCCAGGAGGCGCTTGAACTGGTCGGCCAGATGAAGCCCGACATTATGCTGGTGGAGGAGCACCTGCCCGACATCGATGGCATCAGCTTTACCGAAATCATTCGGCGTGACTACCCCACCACGCAGGTCATCATCATCTCTCAGGATAAAAACTACGAAACCGTCCTGCGGGCTTTGCGTACTGGTGCCTCCGATTTTCTGGCTCATGATGTCTCGGTGGGCGAATTCCGGGAGGCCGTTCTTCGCGCCGCCGAACAGGCCGCCATCGAACGCACGAAGTATCACCCTTACTTCGCTCCCGAAACAATCAAACCTGATGATACCGCGGGTACCTCCAGAGCTCATGCAATCAGCGTGTACAGCCCGCGCGGGGGAAGTGGCGTGACCACCATCGCCAACAACCTGGCGCTCGCCTTTCGCGACAACGAAAGTCAGATTGCCCTCATCGACACCGACCTCCAGTTCGGCGACGTGGACATCCTTTTCAACGAGGTGGGGCAGGTGTCGCTCATGGATCTGGTTCCCATCGCTTACGAGCTTGATCCCAAAGTGGTCAAAGAAGTGATGATGTTGCATCGCTCTTCGGGCATCTTTCTGCTTGCGCCCCCCAAACGTCCGGTCATCCAGGAGGCCATCAGCGGCGAACAAATCGCCCGCGTGCTGGATTACATTCGTAATTTCTTTGACTACATGGTACTCAACACCACCAGTTTACTCACCGAATCGAGCCTGGCCGCACTGGACACGGCGGACCTGGTGGTGCTGGTCATCACACAGGAAATTGTCGCCATCAAATCCATGCGCGCTTTCCTTGAACTCTGGGACGGCCTGGGCATGAAGCGCGACCGACTGGTGCTGGTGCTTAATAAATATCGTAAATCTGGCGCACTCACCGCCCGTAAGATCAGCGAAACCCTCAACCATCCCGTAGAACTCACCATTCCGGAAGACTATGAAGCGGCACTGCGGGCGGCAAACCTGGGCAATCCACTTCTGATGAGCAACCCCAATGCCGATATCTCTCAGGCCATTGTTGAGTTGAGCGAGCGCATCAAACAGAAAGTAACCTCTCTGGGGAGCGAAGAACGCTTCCGTTTATTTGTCAAGAATGTGTAGCTTACAGACCTCACCTCAATCCCCGCGATAAACAAAGCTGTCTACCGCACACACCGGGGATGGGTCGGTAAAATCGAGGCAAACCTGGTATTCCACCACACTCATGGGCGGCAATCCCTCCAGCGGAGGGAGGGTTACTTCTGAACGGCCCTCTTCGTTGGTAGGCGGGAAGGGACGGCCCTCCTGGCCGGGCAAATGAAGGCTGATCGTTCCGGTGGCCAGAGCAATGCCTTGCCCATCCTGCCACGAAATCACCTGAATCTGGATAACCTGCATTGCACCCCGGGCAAGCTGGGGATGAGCTTCGGAGAGTTGAAGGGTCAGCGTTTCAGCATCGAAACGTCGGCGGGCAATTTGCGCGGGTTCCGTGGCCATGGCATACTCCCAGCCCAGATCGACCAGACGCACCCGCCGGTCAGACGGAGCCGAAGGATCGTACTCAAGACAGTAATTTTCAAAACACTGTCGGTACCGCCCCCCTTCCACAGGATAAAATTCGGTCAACGGATGCCCGGCGTTCTCCCGCCCGCCATGGGCGGCAATGAACGCGTCAAAGAAAACCGGCACGTTGTGCCCCAGTCCATTTTCCACCCCATAAAATACCAGCTGTTCGTGCGAGATTTCCGTAGTAAGGGGTTGTGCCTGTACCCCCAGCCAGAGAGCCAGCGGTCGCAAATGCGGATGAGCCAGATCATCCGGCGCGGCATAAAGCAAAGCACGATCGTAGAGCTGTTCGATCATTCCATCATCAGCCCGGCGTGCCTGACCGAGCGGGCGCCCAAAGCCATTCCAGCCCAGGCGATAGAGGGCGAGTTCAAAGGGCTGGGTTATCTCCCCCTGGCGCACAATCGACCAGTACTCTTTTAAATTTCGCGAGCACCCCGCCCCGCAGAGATATTCCCCGTAAGGCAAAAGATGTACCTGCCCTTTCGGATCGTCGAAACGGCGGTAGAACCCCACGTTCTCAAAAAATTGTTCAAACCGGCGTGTCTCGTGGTTTACCCGAACGCGGGTGAGTGGCCGCCCAGCATACAGAGCCCCATACAGGCGGTCGTAAAGGGGTATGAATTCATGATACAGTGAGTATCCACCCCCCAGGTCTCGATCTCCGGGGTCAAGCGGTACCGGAATGCCCGGGTCATCTTTCACTCCCATCCGATACCCCAGCCCTTCCAGGGCATAGCGTCGGCTGTTTTCCAGTTCGTTCTGATAAAAACACATCAGAGCTGCTTCAACGTACTGGCACTTTTTACCCTCCAGCTCCACCACCCCGCTGAGCGGCAAACCAAGCACTTCCTGACCGCCAAGGGCCTGGTAAAACTCCTTGAAGAGCGGGTCAACCGAGAGTGCACTGACCGGGATCTGGGGCTCAGTCGGGCCAAAGGCCCCCACCGGCCCACAGGCCACCAGCCAGAGGAGAAGGATTATCTGAAGGTAATATCGACCCTTCCTATTGACCCAATTCATTCGTCTCCCCCTGCCAGGGTTCGGATAGAAACCGCACCGCAATGAAATCTACCCAATCTTCGGATATGCCGCCCCATATTTTCTCAGCGGCCGTATCCCTTGCCGAATCACTCACCCATCCTCAAATCTGAAACATGGTTTCCTGATAAAGAAAGCTATCCCCATTGTATTCGTTAACCTTTCCGTCAGGATAAAAATACCATAAAAAATCCAGCCTGCCCTCTGATGTAGAGCGGTGAATTCATTCACCCCCACCTGTCAATCGTTCATCTTTTTGTAGAGAGTAAATCACAGGAGCCGCCCCGCAGAAATTCAGACACCCTCACCCTGAAACCTCTATTTTCATTATAGAGACTGCCTTTAGTTATGCGCATTACAGAACGATTGCAGATTTTTAAGCGTTATTCACTCCAAAAGAAAGAACCCGGCAGGAGCCGGGCACCAGAAGATCATCTTCGCATCCGATGAGTTTATTCCGATTTCTCAGCAGAGGAGGAAGCGGTTTTCGTTTCTGACGAGCCTTTATTTTCAGATTTTCCCTCGTTGTGGTTGCCCACTTTCCCGCCGCCAGATGGGGAGCGGTGATCGGTGGCATAAAACCCCGACCCCTTAAAAACAATCCCAACCGGCTGGTAAACCTTCCGTAGAGATTTTTTCCCGCATTCCGGGCAACGGGTCAGCGGGGGGTCGCTGAACTTCTGGTTCTGTTCAAACCGCACACCACAACTCTCGCACCGGTAGGTATAGATTGGCATAACCACCTCGAACTCTCAAGAACTACCGTGCCTCCATATTCCGGCACAGTCCCTTCATTATACGACCCTTTCGGGCCATCTGACAAGAGACTTCTGAGACACGACACTCGCAACTATACCCCCTTTTTGTATGAAATGAATAAGAAAATCAGCCCTTAATGTTAACGTTTCTTTTTTTGTGCACCTCACCAACCAGCCCCAGACCTGCTTCCGGTGTAAAAAACTTTCCGGGCCATGGGCAAATCATAATCAATCTCGGGCGCAGTATCGAAAGCTCGACCGCGCCCGAGATCAAAAGCCTGCTTCTGAACCTTGATTAGCTGAGCGAGCGATCGCCTTTGCGCCCCATCGCTTCAGCCACCACCAGGAAATCCGTCGCCGAAATCATCCCGATCACTATGCCATGGTCATCCACCACTGGCAGGTGGTGAATACGGTGCTCGTTCATCAACCGTGCGCATTCAAAAATCGACATATCCAGTGGAACGGTGATGAGCGGACTGGTCATAATTTCGCGCACCTTGACCTCTTCAGGGTTGCGTTCTTTGGCAACGATCTTATCGCTGATATCTGTGGAGGTGAGGATTCCGTAATCCGGGTTCGTTTCCGATTTATTGACGATGACACTGTTGATGTACCGACGGCGCATCGTGGCCAGTGCCTCTGTCACCGGCGTATCCGGGTCAACAAAGACCACCAGATCGATCATCCAGTCGCGCACTCTGAATTGCATAGGCACCCTCCTTGGGCAGTGAATCGATGGAAAAACCCTCCAACCTTATTGGATGATCACAGTATAGCAAAAAGGAGAGGCTCAATGCAAGCCGGGCAGGCACCGTTTGTCTTCCCTTGACAGATCCATCGCCTATGCTATACTCCAGTATAGTATATCTTTCTGGAGGTGAATCGTTATGCCCCTTTACGAGTACCATTGCCAGGAATGCGGCGCCGATTTCGAAAAGATGGTGCGCTTCTCAGAGGCCAACACCAACCCACCCTGCCCCCATTGCAACAGCCTTCAAACCAGCAAACGCCTCTCCACCTTCGCTTCTCCGGCTTCAGGCGCGCCCGGCATTCCTTCCTCCGGCGGCAGTTGTTCCACTGGCGGACGATTCAGCTGAGCAGGTTAACCCTTTTTCCGGCCGTGCGCCGGATTGACCCTACTTCTATGAAACTTACAGACCCAAGAACCCAAACCCGTCTGGTTCAGCGCCTGCGCCGCATCGGCGGCCAGGTTCACGGCGTGGAAGCCATGATCACCTCGGGGCGTGAATGCCGTGAAATTATTCAACAGCTGAGCGCCATTCAATCGGCGCTTCACAGCTTCAGCCGGGTTCTGCTGGAAGATTACGCGCTTTCCTGTCTCCTGCCCGAAGAAGGCCAGCCTCTCAACCGGCAGGAGCAGGAACGCAACCTTCGTGAACTGATCGAGCTACTCAACCGGGCCCCCTGAGGGCGTTACCCTCAGGGAGTATCCCAACCCCGCCATCAGGAGGACTTTGTGGGCACAGCTACCGTACGCTGGATTGGTGGACAAACCTACGTCGGCATTGACTCCACCCAACACTTAGTAACCATTTCCACCCCTGCGGAAGGAGTGGGGGTTAAACCCTCCGACTTACTGCTCCTGGCCATGGGCGCCTGCCCTTCCGTGGATGTGGTGGAAATTTTACGCAAGAAGAAAATTACGCTCAGCCTGCTGGAAGTGACGGTGACCAGCGAGCAAGACGCCGACCCGCCCTGGACTTTTCGGAAGTTCCACCTTCACTTTCGCCTGAAGGGTGAAGGCCTCACCCCTAAGGCAGCCGAACAGGCTCTGCATCTGGCGGAAGAGAAATATTGCTCGGTTTCGTCCACGGTGAAACCTACCGCCCAGGTGAGCCTCAGTTACGAAATCATCGAATCCTGAATTTCTCATCCGCACGTGTCACTTCAATTCAAAAACGGGGTTAAAATAGGGCGAATTCCCTTTCCCGGAGATCACGTGCCCAACTTAAGCAACTCACCCAGGCCGGGAGTGTTGGCGCGTTACGGCGCCCTCCTTGACCTTCCACCCCACACCATACCTGTGACCCTGCAAGAGGGAGATACCCCTCTCATCCCCATGCCGCGCCTGGCCGAAGAACTGGGAGGCGGCTTTGAGCTGTTTGTTAAATTTGAGGGGATGAACCCCACCGGTTCTTTTAAAGATCGGGGAATGACGGTAGCCATCAGCGAAGCTTTCGGGCGGGGCGCCCGCTCGGTAATCTGCGCCTCCACCGGTAACACAGCCGCCTCAGCCGCAGCTTATGCCGCCCGCGCCGGGATGCGTGCCGTGGTAATCATCCCCGAAGGAAAAGTGGCCGCTGGCAAACTGGCCGGAGCCGTTGCCTACGGGGCTGAAGTGATCCAGATCGAAGGCTCTTTCGACGATGCCCTTTCTCTGGTAGTACAGATCTCCCAGCATCATCCCATCGCGCTTGTCAATTCTCTGAACCCCTACCGCCTGGAAGGGCAAAAAACCGCCGCCTTCGAAATTTGCGACCAGCTGGGCACCGCCCCGGACTGGCTCTGCCTGCCGGTGGGCAATGCTGGAAACATCACCTCGTACTGGATGGGATTCCGCCAGTACCATACCCTGAAGGGAACCGGCCTGCCGCGTATTCTGGGGGTGCAGGCGGCCGGTTCAGCGCCACTGGTGCTGGGGCACCCCGTAGAACACCCCGAAACAGTGGCCACGGCCATTCGCATTGGCAAACCTGCGCGTGGAGAACAGGCCCTTGAAGCCGCTGAACAGTCTCAGGGGCGGATCATTGCCGTGACCGATGAGGAAATCCTCCACATGCAGCGCCGACTGGCGGCCAGCGGTGTTTGGGTCGAACCGGCTTCTGCCGCCGGGCTGGCCGGGCTGGCACGCCAGCTTCGTGAAGGGCAGCTGGAACTTTCAGAACTGCGGGGAAAACGGGTGGTGGGCATCTGCACAGGACACGGCCTGAAAGACCCCGAAATTATCGCTCACAGCATGCCTGCACCGCGTCGCCTGCCCGCCCGTCTTGCCGCCCTCGAAGATGCCCTCCTGGGGGCCGCCTGATGAACACGGCGATCACGGTGCGCGTCCCTGCCACCACGGCCAACCTGGGGCCGGGCTTCGACTGTCTGGGGCTGGCCCTCAACCTGTGGAATGAGGCCGACTTCTCCCTGGAAGGCAGCGGGTTGTGCATCGAACTGCAGGGAGAAGGCATCGGGAGCCTGCCCATAGATTCCAGCAATGCCGTGGCACAGGGATTCTTCCTGTTCCTGAAGGCTCGCCATCTGCCGCATCCCCCGGGACTGAAGATCCTCTGCCGTAACCGCATTCCACCCGCTTCCGGGCTGGGTTCCAGCGCATCGGCGCTGTTGATTGGGCTTCTGGCCGCCAACGGGTTGTACGGGTCACCGGCCAGCCTGGAAGAAATCCTCACCCTGGCCTGCGAAGTGGAAGGCCATGCCGATAATACGTCGGCGGCTTTATATGGCGGGCTCACGCTCTCCATTCATGAAGCACAGGGTTGGCTGGTGCGGCGTTATCCCGTTCCCCCTCTGCAGGTGATCCTTGCTTTGCCAGCGATAAACCTCCCCACCCGGGTTGCCCGGGCAGCACTGCCCGAACAAGTCTCCCGCGAAGCCGCCATCCATAACATCGGGCGCACCGCTCTGATGATCGAAGCTCTTACAACCGGCAACCTGGAGCTCCTCAGCCGGGCCATCCACGATTGCCTGCATCAACCCTACCGCCTTCAGCTCATCCCCGGTGCCGCAGAGGCCATGCAGGCCGCCCGCCACGCTGGAGCCGCGGGGGTAGCTCTTTCGGGGGCTGGCCCCAGCCTGATCGCCTTTGCCGACCATCATCACCCTGAAATCGGTGCGGCCATGCAGGCCGCCTTCGAACAGGCAGGCGTTTCTACCCGGATCCTCCACCTCACCACCTCGCTGGAAGGGGCTCAGGTGCTCATCTGACCGCTTCCGCACACGTCGAGAGGAGAGAACCTCGCCATACTCATCGGTTAACAGCAATCATCAAAAGGAGACAGTATGAACCTCGATGGATCATCCGCCCGATGGCTTAACCGCCCCCGTTCCTTCGAAATCACCAGCCAGAGTGTCAGGATTATCACCGACCCCCAAACCGATTTCTGGCAGCGCACCTACTACGGCTTTCGCAACGAGAATGGCCATGCTCTGCTCTGGGAAAGCACAACCAGTTTCACATTGACTGCCAGAGCTTCGTTTCATTATCGGGGCAGGTTCGACCAGTGCGGGTTAATCCTGTATTTCGATCACGATCACTGGTTCAAAGCCTCCGTTGAATACGAAACGGAAACCCTCTCGCGCCTGGGAAGTGTGGTGACTCATTTCGGCTATTCAGACTGGGCCACCACCGATATCTCCACCCCCACCGAAATGTGGTATCGCCTCAGCCGCAGAGGCCCCGATTTTCTTATCGAGGCCTCTGCCGACGGGCTCAGTTTTCACCAGATGCGGATTTTCCACCTGCACCCGCTGGGAGAAACCACCCCTGAGATAGGCAAAAGCAACCCGCCTGCCTCGACAGAACGGCCAATCTCCTTCGGTGTCTATGCGTGCAGCCCGCTTCATTCCTCCTTCGAGGCCTGCTTTGACCACCTGCAACTGGAAGAATGCCAGTGGCTGGCGCATGAGTAGGGTCTGACACGCTCCGTACCCTCACCTGACTTCCCCCAGAGTAAAAACCAGCTCATTCCGGGATGGATCGTGCAGTACCAGTTCTCCATCTCTCTGCTGGAACGGCACCCCCACATGCTGAAGATGAGCCGTAAGACGTGCCATTTCGTCAGCGCTGGGGAGCACAAACGAAAAATACTTCAGGCCAAGCGCATCTGGCGGCGGAGGAGGGACACCCTCCCCCTGCCAGGTATTGAAACCAATGTGGTGATGATACCCTCCCGCCGAAACCATTCCCATACGGAATGAACGCATCAACCCCATGTGGTCGAACCCGAGCAGACCGTGATAGAAATGCAGGGTCTCCTCCAGACTGGCCACGTAAAGATGAAAGTGCCCTATCCTTGCCTCAGACGGGATCGGCAGATCTAACGGCTCGGTTTCTGGCAGATATGCGAAAAGCGCCCGCAGGTCCAGAGGTTCACGCCCATCGCTGAGCGATCCATCCGCGCGCCGCGCAACAAACTCCTCACCTTCCACGCCAAAAAAGCCGTCTTCTGCTGATTCACAATAAAGCTCGATGGTGTTCCCTTCAGGATCATCCAGATATGTGGTCTTGCTCATGATGTGATCTGTGGGGGCGTTCGGCCAGCGCAGTTCCATCAGCCGGGCAATGGCGCGGGCCAGCTCGCGGCGGTCTGGGAAAAGAATGGCGAAGTGATAGAGCCCACTCACTCCGCGGTAACGCCGCCCGTGAGGAATTTCGCTCAGGCGCACCAGGTCGGCACCTCCGGCCCCCAGACCAGCTCTCGTTCCTTCTCGCCAGTGCAACCTCAGCCTCAATACCTGCTGGTAAAACCGAACCTGCCGTTCCAGGCTGGCGACCTTCAGGTGAACCATACCCGGGCGAGTCTCAGGATGAATGCGGTGCGGCGCAATCGCCACAGGTTGGGGCACAAAAGAGGCGCTCATGGAATGCCCGTAGCCCCGGGTGCGGCTCTGTTCTCAGCACATTGAATCCCCTGACCGAATTTTTCACTCCATACGGAGCCCATACTTCGTTCCTTTCACCGGTGCTTTGGACCGGAACACACCTCTAAAAACCCAGTTTCTCTTTCACCAGGATCATGGTGGTACGGCCAGGCATGACCTCGCGGTGAACGATGAGGACCTTGCTGATATTACTGTGCATCCCGTAAGCCTGCAAGGCCCGTTCATCTTCCAGAGGCAGGCAATAGTTTTCGATGCGCCTGAACCCTTCTTCCAGGGTCGGGACGATCTTCTGGGTTCCAACCACCCAGATTACATGTGCCGCGCTGGCCGCATACCCCGCCAGCTGACTGCCCGTGTTAGAGGCAATCAGCACACTACCGCTTTCGGTCACCGCATGCACACTCCCAACCATATACTCCGGCACAGCGCCCATCTTAACCATTTCCCGGCCCTGGGTAGCGCGATCCATTTTTGCCAGCCTGACCCTCACCGAGTCGTACCGCCCGGAATGGTCAATATCCTCACTCACCCCCAGTTCTTGCAGAGTCACCGAACTTCCCAGAAACACCTCTGCTTTCTCGGGGAGCAGTTCCAGAAGCTTTTTTCTGGCTTCCTGGCGGTTTTCAACCACCACGGTACGAATTCCATTGGATTCAAGCGCCTGCCTGGTGCGCTCGATCTGCTCATCTGAAGCCAGTTGAGCATACTTTGCATCGATGGTTGCCATTTTCTCGGTCATCTTTCCTCCAGTGAATGATGTTGATGATTGGTCCGGCACACCGGGAAGGTCTTGACTCGCTCCCGGCGGTATGATAAGATACAATCATCGTATAAACAACGACTGTTGCTTATTAAACATCCGATGCACAGGCGGGTCAACCATCAATTTATCTGCTTTGTTGGATAAGCTACAGAGGAGAAAAAATGTTGACAACCCCTCTTCCCCAGGAAAAACTCGACCCGCGTGTGCGGCGCACGCGGGCGCTCATTGAACGGGCTTTCAGTGAACTGCTCACGGAAAAAGGCTTTCATGCCATCACTGTGCAGGATATAACCGCACGGGCAGAGATCAACCGCGCCACGTTTTATGCCCACTTTTCAGATAAATATGCCCTGCTTGAGTCCAGCATTCAGCAGGCCTTTCGGCAAGAGCTGGAAAAACGCACCCTGAACGCCTGCCATTACAGTGAACAGAACCTGAACGCCCTGCTGGTGACCGTGTGCGAATTTATCGCCCGCTCAAGCGGCCATTGCAAATCGCTCGAGAGTCAGTTCGAGTCGCTGGTAGAAACCCAGGTAAGGCAACAGATTCGCCTTCTGCTGGAATTATGGCTGAACCAGGTCGGCTCCGAGCTTGACCCCGCCATCGCCGCCACCGCCGCCAGCTGGGTCGTCTACGGGCTGGCTCAAGAGTGGAGCCACGAAAAGAACCGTCCCGCAGCCGAGGAATATGTGGGGCGCATCTTACCCATCGTTCTGGCCAATTTGCGGCTCAAACCGCCGGAAGGCAACCGGGAGAATTAACCGAAGGTACATCCTCCAGCTGTACGGCAAGAGCCAACGAGCAATACACTCTCTGAAGACGCAATCATCCAACTCAAGCTTTCGCTGAACCCTTATGCAGGGTAATCTCATAAGGAAAGGAGAAAGGTTGTTATGGAGCAGAGGCTTGCATCTTCAGCGATCCGTCATGTGGCTTTCATCGGGAATTATTTGCCAAGGCAGTGCGGTATTGCCACCTTCACTACCGACCTGTGTGAATCCTTTGCAACGCAATTCACCGACACCAACTGCATTGCCCTGCCGGTCAACGATATAGAAAGCGGATATGCCTATCCGCCCCGTGTCCGTTTTGAACTGGAAGAGAAAAATATCGATTCATACCGCTCCGCAGCAGATTTCCTGAACATCAACAATGTCGATCTGGTGTGCCTGCAACATGAATATGGTATTTTCGGCGGACGCGCCGGGAGCCACATCCTGGGCCTGCTGCGTGAACTGCGTATGCCCATTGTTACCACCCTGCACACGGTATTGCGCGAACCGGATCCAGACCAGCGCTGGGTGATGGAAGAGATCGCCGCGCTTTCGGACCGGCTGGTGGTGATGAGCAACCGCGCCTCGGAGTTTATGCAGGAAATTTACCGTGTTCCGGCTGAAAAAATCGATATCATTCCCCACGGCATCCCCGATGTACCCTTCGTGGACCCCGCCTTTTACAAGGACCATTTCGGGGTAGAAGATCAGATCGTCCTGCTCACCTTTGGGCTTCTCTCGGCCAACAAGGGCATCGAAAACGTCATTTCGGCCCTGCCAGCCGTTCTGGACCGCCATCCCAACGTGGTCTATATCGTCCTGGGTGCCACTCATCCGCACGTCAGACAGCACGAAGGAGAAACTTACCGCCTTTCCTTGCAACGGCTGGCCCATGAAAAGGGAGTGGAAGACCGGGTGCTCTTCTACAACCGTTTCGTCAGCCTGGATGAACTGATCAAGTTTATCGGTGCGGCGGATATTTACATTACCCCCTACCTCAGCCCGGCGCAAATCTCTTCGGGCACGCTTTCCTACGCTCTGGGAATGGGGAAAGCCGTGATTTCAACTCCCTACTGGTACGCCGAAGAGATGCTGGCCGATGGACGTGGTGTCCTTGTCCCCTTCCGTGACCCCGCGGCCCTGGCCGAAAGCATTAACCAGCTGCTGGATAATGAAGCCCAACGGCATGCCATGCGCAAGAGGGCCTATCTCTTTGGCCGCCGCATGATCTGGCCAGAGGTAGCCCGGCAGTACATGGAAACCTTTGAGCGCGCCCGCGAGCAAAGAAGCCAGATCAGCCGGTACCTCTTTACGTTCCGACCGCTTAAAAAGCGCCCGGACGAACTTCCGCTTATTAAACTCGACCATCTGCACCGGTTGACCGACAGCACGGGGATCTTGCAACATGCCATCTTTACCATTCCTAATTACGCCGAGGGCTATACCACCGATGACAATGCCCGCGCGTTGATGGTGAGCGTTCTGCTGGAAGAACTGGGGAACGGGGTGGCTTTCGATCTGGCCTCGCGGTATCTGGCTTTCCTCTGGTATGCCTTTAACCCCGAAAATGGCCGCTTCCGCAATTACATGGACTATCAACGCCGCTGGCTGGAAGAACGCGGCTCAGACGACTGCCACGGCCGGGCGCTCTGGGCCCTGGGTACTGTTCTGGGGCGTTCAGCTTCTCTCCCGCTCCAGGGCACGGCCACACGGCTCTTTGAGCACGCCCTGCCCGCCATCCTCGAAACCACCAGCCCTCGTGCCTGGTCTTTTGCACTCATTGGCATCCACGAATATCTCCGGCGCTTCACCGGCGACCGCATGGTAAGCCAGGTGCGCAAAGAGCTGGCCGCCCGCCTGATGGCCCTTTATCAGGCTCACGCCACGCCGGACTGGTGCTGGTTTGAAGACCGACTCACCTACTGCAACGCCAGCCTGCCCCATGCCCTGTTGCTTTGCGGTGAGGCCATTCCTGACCCCGCCATGAGCGACACTGCGCTCAGGTCGCTTCGCTGGCTGGCAGACCTCCAGCGTGACAATGGCGAAAATGGCCACTTCGTGCCGGTAGGCACCCAGGGCTTCTATCTGAAAGGGGGCGAACGGGCGCGGTTCGATCAGCAACCGGTAGAAGCCCAGGCGATGGTTTCAGCCTGTCTCGAAGCCTACCGCCTCACGGGCGACTCGTACTGGCGGAAGGAAGCCGAACGCGCCTTTGAATGGTTCCTGGGGCGCAATGACCTCAACCTGTCGCTCTACGATCCCACTACAGGTGGCTGCCGTGATGGGCTTCACCCTGACCGTGCCAATGAGAACCAGGGAGCAGAATCGACCCTGGCATTCCTTCAGGCTCTGCTCGAGTTGAAGCTGCTCGAAAATTCTCTGCAATCGGTGGAGGCTCGTTCCAATGAACCATCAATACCCTGAACTTTTCCACCGCCATCGGCGCAACCCGATCCTCACTGCCGCCGACTGGCCCTACCCGGTGAACACGGTGTTCAACCCCGGCGCCACCCTGTTGCCCGATGGCTCCACATTACTCTTGTGCCGGGTAGAAGACCGCACCGGGCGCTCACACCTGTGCGTGGCCCGTTCGGCAAACGGGGTGGATGGCTGGCAGATTGACCCGTCTCCCACCCTGCCACCCGACCCCGAAAATTACCCCGAAGAGCTCTGGGGCATCGAAGACCCGCGCATCACCTATCTTGCCGAGTTGAACCGTTACGCGGTCGTCTACACAGCCTATTCGCGGGGCGGGCCGGGAGTCTCACTGGCGCTCACGGAAGACTTCCAACACTTCGAGCGTTATGGCATGATCATGCCTCCCGAAGATAAAGACGCCGCCTTACTGCCTTACCGCATCGGTAACAAATGGGCGCTGATCCATCGCCCCATTGGCTACCTTGGCGCCCACATGTGGATCTCTTACTCCCCCGATCTCAAGCACTGGGGCGACCACAAATTGATGCTCGAAGCCCGCCGGGGTGCCTGGTGGGACGCCAATAAAATTGGCCTCTCTTCTCCCCCCATCCAGACCCCTCAGGGGTGGCTGGTAATTTATCATGGCGTACGTCAGACGGCCGCCGGGGCCCTCTACCGCCTGGGGCTGGCCCTCTTCGACCTCGACAATCCCGCCCGTTGCCTGCGGCGAAGCGACAGCTGGATCTTTGGCCCCGAAGAGCCTTACGAGCGGCATGGTGATGTAGACAATGTCGTTTTCCCCTGTGGATACACCCTTGCCCCGGATGGCGATACCCTGCGCCTGTATTATGGTGCGGCCGATTCCTGTATCGCACTGGCTACCGCCAGCGTTCGCGACCTTCTGTCATGGCTGGAAGAGCACAGCAGTGCAACCTTCAGCACCTGATGCCTCCTCCCAGCAGGTGATCGCAGAACTGCCGGGCATGCATCCACCCTCCAGCGCGGGGCATGCCCGGCACTATTTCCTTCGCTCAAAGGGAGAATGAACCCTCACCGATATTTTTATTTCTCCCGGGTTACAACTTTTTTATAAAAACGGCTCCTCCCTGAAAGCTTTTGTTCTATACTATATAGCAAAGTAAAACTATCCGCGCACCCATCCGGTTAACCGGGAAGATGGAGTCGCAGGGAAGGAACGAGAAACCTGGAGGATAATCATGCAACTGGATAAACACGAGATCAAGCAAGCCATTACCAGCGGAAAAACCGCCCTGGGGATCGAGTTCGGCTCAACGCGTATCAAAGCCGTGTTGATTGGTGAGAATCATACCCCGCTCGCTTCGGGAAGCCACGAATGGGAAAACCGCTACGAGAACGGCATCTGGACGTACAGCCTCGAAGATATCTGGACGGGGCTTCAGGAGTGTTTCCGCAATCTGCGCGCAGACGTGCTTGAAAAATACAGCGTCCCGCTCACCACGGTGGGAGCCATCGGTTTCAGCGCGATGATGCATGGGTACATGGCTTTCGACAGAAACGAGAACCTGCTCGTTCCGTTCCGCACATGGCGCAACACCATGACGGCAGAAGCTGCGGAAACCCTGACCCGGTTATTCCAGTTCAACATTCCCCAGCGCTGGAGCATTGCCCATTTGTACCAGGCCATTTTAAATAAAGAGCCGCATGTGCCAGATATCTGCCACCTGACAACCCTGGCAGGGTACGTCCACTGGAAACTTACCGGACAAAAAGTATTAGGAGTAGGCGATGCTTCTGGCATGTTCCCTATCGACAGCCAGACACTGGAGTATGATCGGCAGAAACTTGACCTGTTCAACGGCCTTCTCGCCCGCGAAAACATTCCATGGAAGATCCAGGAACTCCTGCCGAAAGTGCTTGTGGCCGGAGAACCCGCCGGGGTATTGACCCCAGAAGGGGCTAAACTGCTCGATCCTTCCGGTGAATTGCAGGCGGGCATTCCCCTTTGCCCGCCCGAAGGTGACGCCGGTACGGGCATGGTGGCCACCAACAGCGTTGCAGAGCGAACCGGTAACGTCTCTGCGGGTACTTCGGTCTTCGCCATGATCGTCCTCGAAAAGGCGCTCTCCAAAGTCTATCCAGAGATCGACATCGTCACCACCCCCACCGGGAAACCCGTGGCAATGGTCCACAGCAACAATTGCACATCAGACCTGAACGCCTGGATCCACCTCTTTCAGGAAGCCATTCAGGGGCTCGGCGTAGAAGTGAGTGAAGCTCAGCTGTACGAGACTCTGTACCGGAAAGCCCTGTCAGGAGATGCCGATGCCGGTGGGTTGCTGGCCTACAACTATGTGTCCGGAGAGCACATCACCCATTTCGAAGAAGGCCGCCCGCTTTTTGTGCGCACTCCCGAAAGCCGCTTTAACCTGGCCAACTTCATGCGCGTTCATCTCTTCTCGGCACTCGGCGCCCTGAAAATAGGCATGGATATCCTCTTCGAGCAGGAGCGCGTCAGGCTCGACCAGCTCCTCGGGCACGGGGGATTTTTCAAAACCAGAGAAGTGGGCCAGCGAATGATGGCCGCGGCGGTAAATGTCCCTGTTTCGGTCATGGAAACCGCCGGAGAAGGCGGCGCCTGGGGCATTGCCTTGCTCGCCGCTTATATGCTCCGCAAATCGTCTCAGGAATCTCTGGAAAAATACCTCTCGGAGAAGGTCTTTGCCGGAGAAAAGGTTTCAACCATTGCGCCCGACCCCGCCGATGTAGCCGGCTTCGCTCAATTCATGAAGCGCTACAAAGACGGGCTGGTCATTGAACGGGCCGCCGTGGATGGATTGAAGTAACCCTTCAGCCAGTCAAGAAGGCAGGCATAAAGTATGCCTGCCTTCTTTAAAGTCATGCGGCACACCGCGATCGGCCTTCAGGCGCAGAAAAGGAAGCCAAAGGCAATCCCACCTTTATTGGAAGCAGGGGGCTGACCGCCCAACCTCTCGCCCACCTTGTAGAATGCAACCCTCTGCCTCGCTTTCTGGCCCCCGGAATACACACCTTCTTTATGGCGGTCTTCGGGCAGCGATCAGCAACAGCCAGGGGCGCCTTCCACCCTCCTCAGGCGCTAATGACCCTGACAACCATGACCGTGGAGGGTGGAACCTTCATCAAAAGGAAGGATACGATGAACAGCCGTGTCACAGAAGATCTTCTCCCCCAGAAAACCGTCCTTTTGCTTATCGATGTTCAAAAGGGATTCGATGACCCGGTCTGGGGAGAAAGAAACAACCCCCAGGCCGAAGAAAATATTGCCCGCCTGCTTGCGCGCTGGCGGATGACCCGGCGTCCGGTCTATCACGTACAACACCTGTCCCGGTTACCCCTCTCGCCCTTAAACCCGGCGCACCCCGGGCACGAACTCAAAGAAGTGGCAAGGCCAGCCGAAGGCGAACCCCTGTTTCAGAAACACGTCAACAGCGCCTTCATCGGCACAAACCTGGAAGAGAAACTCCGCGAAGTGGGCTGTGAAGCCCTGGTCATCACCGGACTGACCACGCCTCATTGTGTTTCAACCACAGCCCGCATGGCCGGGAACCTGGGGTTCAGAACTCTGGTCGTTTCGGATGCCACCGCGGCTTTCGCGCTGACGGGCCACGATGGCCGAAGGTATTCTGCCGAAGAAATTCACGCGGTTTCCCTGGCCACCCTGCATGAAGAGTTTGCGACTATTGTCGATACAGAGACCCTGCTTGGCCGGGTGCGATAACCATTTCTGCAGCTGGCGCCCTGATCACTTCTGTACCCTGGCCGGGAAAGGCATGGAGAAAGGCTCGCCCCTGCCATTGAGCAAGGCATAAAGGGTTTAAATACTCAGAGTAGGAAGGGAAGCGATCTTCTCAACAGGCCTAAATGGAAATTGCCCGGTTCTTCTCTATTAAACAGGGGGAACTTTGTGCGTAGAACCATTTTTAGAATTCTGCTGTTTCCATTCGATCATCTTTTGGCGAATGCCTGAGTGATATGGAAGGAGTTCTAGAGCTCTCTGCAAGTTCTCGATCGCTGACGTTATCTCCTGATTATGGTATGCCGCAAAGGCCAGGCCAACCCAGGCATATGCCAGGGTCTGTTTGCCAGGATTGTTCTTATCCTCAAGGATCGTTTCGAATGGAGATTTTGCCTCCTCAAATGATCGTGCGGATAAGTAATTACATCCTCGTAACAGAACAGTTGTCTTTCGGTTAAGATTAAATCTGTTGTTTTCGGCTTCTGCTAAAATTTCGGCAGCTTTCTCATGACAACCCGTCAGGATCAATCCCATGGCATAGGTGTTTTGAATATAAGCGTCTCTTATCGGCCTGTTTTTAAAACTTCTTTCAAACATCTGTACTGCCTTTTGCGGCTCCCCCAGGGCAAGATATACCCTTCCCAGGAGCTCAACGACAAAGCCTTTTCGCTGGTTGCTGGATTTGGGAGACCAGGGTAAATTCAACGCCGCCCGGTTCTTCTCTATTAAACAGGGGGAACTTTGTGCGTAGAACCATTTTTAGAATTCTGCTGTTTCCATTCGATCATCTTTTGGCGAATGCCTGAGTGATATGGAAGGAGTTCTAGAGCTCTCTGCAAGTTCTCGATCGCTGACGTTATCTCCTGATTATGGTATGCCGCAAAGGCCAGGCCAACCCAGGCATATGCCAGGGTCTGTTTGCCAGGATTGTTCTTATCCTCAAGGATCGTTTCGAATGGAGATTTTGCCTCCTCAAATGATCGTGCGGATAAGTAATTACATCCTCGTAACAGAACAGTTGTCTTTCGGTTAAGATTAAATCTGTTGTTTTCGGCTTCTGCTAAAATTTCGGCAGCTTTCTCATGACAACCCGTCAGGATCAATCCCATGGCATAGGTGTTTTGAATATAAGCGTCTCTTATCGGCCTGTTTTTAAAACTTCTTTCAAACATCTGTACTGCCTTTTGCGGCTCCCCCAGGGCAAGATATACCCTTCCCAGGAGCTCAACGACAAAGCCTTTTCGCTGGTTGCTGGATTTGGGAGACCAGGGTAAATTCAACGCCGCCTGTAAAAACTTCAATGACTTTTCGGCGAAAGGTAAAGCCTTTTCTGTATTGCACATCCCATAACAGCTCAATATCCAGTACTGCAAGAAAGCCACTTTCCCCAACCAGTAAAGACGATATACCCCTTCTGCCTCGCCACTGGACGGTGTTTCAGCCAAATTGCTTTCATCCAACCTCAGGTTCGGATTGGGTCGGTCTACCTGCCAGCATTTATAAAAATAATCCCATGCTTTTTGGGCATTTTCAAGGTCACGTGCCAGATACGCTTCAGAAGCAGGCGGTGTACTTTTTAATTGCAGCAAGATAGTGATCTCATCCCAATTATTCCTGACGAGTTCATAATACGCCTGCCCAAGGGTATACAGACTTTTAATATATTCTTTCCGATAACGTTTTTTCCGGTCGTCGTTTTCCGGCCAATCTTCCCAACAACCGATGAGTTTTTCCAGACACGCTATCCCTTGTTTTCTGGCTTCATCTTGGGATAGTATGTCCTTATAACCTCCGTACTGAATTTGATCAGGAAGAACGCTGGTGAGCAAATAACCTTTCCGGTAAAGGTCATTCAGACGCTCGGAAGAGAAAGATAACGCCTTGTCAAGATACTTTAAAGCCAGAGAAATTATCTCATTGATATCTCCTTCTAAACGTTCTCGAGAAGCTTTAAGTTGAAGAGCATAAGAATAATAGTGATAACCCAGGTTTGAATAATGCCGGGGATTCTCAGGTTCTAATTCCACACATCTTTTATATAACAGCGTGCATTCCTGACGATGCTTCGCCAGTTGTTTCAGATATTCCTCTTTCTTTTTCTTGTCTTTGGAGATTTCAACCGGGAGAGTGCCAACCTCCGATAACTTCCCGCACGCAAAACCAATACTGCTCAATATTTCAGCGTTGTTCCAAATCTCAGGTTTCTGAGGGAGATCCTTGATCGGTTGATAAAGTTCGTAAATTCCGGCCCAATTGTTCTCAGAGAATAGTTCTTTGACCCTCGATGTACGATCATCCAGAATCTGGCTGATTTGCTCGGATGTAAACACGCAAACCAGGGGTAAGAAGCCATTCTCATTCCAGGAAGTTGATTTTCTCATCACACCTCGGGCGTGCAATTTTATTTCCTGTGAAGTCAGGGGAACCTCACCTGTTTTCTCAAACTTGATTTGAAGGCTGTTGGGGTTTTGGAAAATTTCTTTAACTTTCAATTGAAGTGCTTTTTTATGCCCCAGTTTTGATGGCCCCCAAATCCCAATGGCCTGGGAAATATCACTCAATTGCAATTGGCTTATTTCAGGAAACAACCTTTTTGCTTCTTCATAATATTTCTGGCTGATTTGGATAAATCCTTTCTGATAAGGAGTATCATCAAACGCCACAAGGATCAATGAACGGTTCAGCGATGTGGTAGAGTTCATTTATTTCCACCCCTAAGTTAGTTATTTTTTGCTTTCTTGATTGTATATAAGTAATAAAATAGTGTCAAATTGGTTAGAGGAACATTTTGCCCAACCCCAACCCTTTTCTAAGTAAGTCGGGAATCAAAATAAGCTCTGGAATACGCTTCAATTCTCTATAGAGAAACAGCCCTGAGCACTCTTGAGAAAATCATGATTTATCCCCCGGAAGAGAACGTCTGCACCAGAAGTAAAATGTTCAAAGTCAAAATAATCGCCGTAGTGATCCAGGCCTGAAGAGTGGTAAAGGGGCGGTTGGTCAATTCTCCCATAATCTTGCGGTTACTGGTAAAGAGCACCAGGGGGATCATGGCAAAGGGCAGCTGGAAAGACAAACTGACCTGCGAAAGGATCAAAATCGTCAGGGGGTTCAATCCCAGCCCAATGATGATCAGCGATGGGATCATCGTAATGGCCCGGCGCAACCAGACATTGATATGATGGTTGATGAATCCTTCCATGATCACCTGTCCAGCCATGGTGGCTGTGGTGGACGAGGAAAGCCCTGAAGCCAGCAGGGCAATGGCAAAAGCCGTTCCTGCCAGAGGGCCAAGGAGTGGGGTGAGGGTTTGATGGGCTGATTCCAGCGAGTATTCGTGCAACCGTCCGCCTGAAAATGCCGCCGCCGACATGATGAGAATAGCCGAATTGACCAGAAAGGCGCCGTTAAGCGCCACAACCGAGTCCAAGATCGCCAGGCGGTAAACCGATTGCTTACGCCTCAATGAGTCGCTGGCTCGGACACGGGTTTGAATCAGGGCGCTGTGGAGATATAGATTGTGCGGCATGACCGTTGCCCCGATAATCCCTACTGCCACCAGCAAGGCGCCGTCTGGCAGGGTGGGGATGAGCAAACCACGCGCAATTTGCGACCAATCAGGCCTGGAAAACCAGATTTCCACCATGTACATCAGGCCAATCACAGCAATTAACCCGATGATGACCATTTCCAGTTTGCGAAAGCCGTAATGCTCCAAGAGCAAAATGAGCGAGATAATCCCACCCGTCAACAGGGCGGCCGGGAACAGAGGAATACCGAAGAGCAAGTAAAAACCGACAGCCCCGCCTAAAAATTCCGCCAGATCGGTAGCAATAGCGGCCAGTTCTGCCGTCACCCAAAGCATAACGCTCAACCATTTGGGGTAATGGTCTCTACACACTTCTGGTAAGGATTTCCCTGTAGCAATCCCCAGCTTAGCAGACAGCGTTTGCATTAAGATCGCCATGAGATTGGCAAGCAGGATCACCCATAAAAGCCGGTAACCGAAGCGCGCTCCCCCCTCAATATCCGTTCCCCAGTTTCCGGGGTCCATGTAACCAACGCTGATGAGGAAAGCAGGGCCAAAGAATAAAAACGCCCGCTTAAGCACCGGCCCGCTGCCATACCGAAGCATTAATTCTTTAAGACGTTCAAACTCTTCCTGCAACCAGGGTTTCTGGGGGAGAGGAATTTCGCGGATCGTGCCTGCATCCAGTTGAATTTGATTGGCCTGCACACGCTTCAGGGGAATGGTAGCTCCGTTCACCCGATAGTAAACCGGGTCTCCTAAGGGGTCAGCACGGATCGCGGCGATTTCAGAACCTTCCCGTAGCCCTGCGTTGATCAGCATGGGATCCAAGGCCTGGGTATCACCCAGCCGAAGAATCCGGCCGGATTGTCCGATCTCGATTTCCGAAAGAGCCACCTGTTGGGGAGGTTGCGGTATGACAAAAACACAATCCGCGGCGGCGGGTGAAAGAGCAATTCGCTTTCTACCGCTCCACAGTAAGATTCGGCCGGGTTCTCGCTCGTCAATTTCAACCTGCGCGCCAGGCGTCAAGCCTAAAAGAGCCAGTTGAGAAAACAGAGCAGGGGGCTCATCTTCCACATGCGTCACCTGAGCAATTTGCTTCTCGGGCCAACGGGTGAGAGGCACCCCTTTTTCACCATAAGTTAAAAGGCCCTCGCGTGAGGGGATGGGATCGCCATGCGGATCGAACCGGGGGTTCCCCAGTTCCGCCGCCAGGCGATCTGCTTCTTCAGGAGAAGTCAGGTGCTCCCGGCGCATGGCCTCTTCATGCAGATCGTGAAGAGCCAGCCCTTCCTTATCTGCCAGATAACGCTCCCACAAACGATGAGCACGAATGAGTTCCACGGCGCGCCGCTCGCCTGCCGGTAAGAGGGTAAGATTTTCACCATCCATGAAAATCCACTTACGGCGCATCATTTCTTCCACAATCATGGGGAAACGGTCCGGGTGAATCTCTGCTCCACGGATGAGTTCTCTCCGGGTGACGGGCGACTTCTGACGGGAGAGATGATACAGGGCCTTCAGGGCATCTTCGGCAACCTCATCCAAGCCTAAAACTACCCGCTTGCTTCGCCGCCAGAGCAGGAAGATGAGAATGGTTTGAATGATGACAATCAAAACGAGAACTGCTACAACCCAGTAGATATTCATTAATGGCCCTTACGGTTGTACTGGATGCCCTTATCCCTGATACAGGATATACAATATTACCGCGATTTCTAAAAATCAAGCCTTAAAATATCCAATTTGTTTTAAAGGATCATGGAAATCGGCATTGCCTAGACCGCAACCCCAAACAGTTTTCCAATTCCAGCCGTGATGGCCATGGCAATGGCTCCCCAGAAGGTCACACGCAAAACAGATTTTCCAATCGGCGCTCCACCCAGAGAGGCAGAAAGAGCGCCAAGCGAACCCAGAACAACCAGCGAAACCAGTGGAATGATCAGAGGAGCCATGGAAACCGGCGCAATGACAGCAGAAAGCACCGGAAGAATCCCCCCGGCCGAGAAAGTCAGCGCGGAGGTCATTGCCGCCTGTATCGGGCGTGCCACAGTGACTTCTGACATACCTAACTCATCATGGGCATGGGCTTCTAAGGCATTCCGCTCACTCAATTTTATTGCCACCTGACGGGCTAATCCTTCATCCAGGCCCCGCTTAACGTAAATTTGCGTCAATTCTTCCAGCTCTGCCGCCGGATCTGCCGCCAGTTCTGCTCGCTCACGAGTAAGATCTGCCTTTTCTGTATCGGACTGTGAACTGACAGAGACGTACTCTCCGGCAGCCATGGACATCGCTCCCGCCACCAGACCCGCCACCCCGGCGATTAAGATCCCGGAGTGCCCTGTCCCAGCAGCAGCCACGCCCATGAGCAGGCTGGCAATGGAGACAATCCCATCATTGGCTCCCAGCACCGCAGCCCGAATCCAACCAATACGATCGGTGTAATGAGATTCTCTATGAGGCATATCCAAATCCTTTCTTTTTCCAGGAGGTGCCTATCATCAAAACCGAGCCCATCTAAAGGCGGTAATTTTCAACCTGTCTACCAGAAGTAAATACAGGGCCACAACTATCAGCGTTATCACAATGAAAGAAAACGAAATGGGTGGCAACAAAATTCCCAGAGAAGCCAGCATGCCTACCAGGATAACATCGACCAGCGTTCCCAGAAGCATCCAGCGGCTGGGGATAGAATTCCAGAAATGACGCCTCTCTCGGACAAGATAGACATTTGCCTGCCCGGTAAATACCAGCATGACAAACATCAAGGTCTGAACCTGTTCCAGAGGGAGGTTAAAAAGGCTCTTTGCCGCATAGAAAAAGCCAAAAGAAAGGATCAGCACCGGCAAAGCAAGGAATAGAGCGATTTTCATGAGGGAAAAGATGTTCCAGCGATCAGGCTTTGGTGATGCTGTAACCCGATCGGTCGCAATGGACATGGTCATAAAATCATTGGCAAACAACAGTAAAACAATCTGCAACGGTGTAATTACAAATTCTCTGGAAAAAAGAAACCCCAGGCTTAAAAACAAAGCAATCTGGAAAGTCTTAATAATTTTATTGAGGGTATACGTCAGCATCCTCTGGTAGATTTCTCGACTTGTTTCCACAGCGCTCAAAATATTCCTGAGGCCGGGGGTTGTCAGCACCAGGCTTGCTGCCGCCTTCGCCACATCCGTTGCACTGGCGACGGCAATTCCTACCTCAGCCTGCTTCAAAGCCGGCGCGTCATTGACGCCATCTCCAGTCATCCCCACAATGTGTCCGGCCTTTTGCAATTTCTGCACCAGATGAATTTTGTCTTCCGGAAATACCCCCGCATAAATCGTACAGGAACCATCTGCACTTTCTGTAGGTGATTTAAGCGTTTCTGCCGAACAGGCATTTCCAGCGATACCCACCTGGTGAGCCACCGCCTGTGCCGTCTGCGCATCATCCCCTGTGACCATCAAAACCCGTATTCCTAAATCAGAGAGTGATTGAATCAATTCTTTAGAATCTTTTCTGGGAGGATCGTATAAGCCAATCAGCCCTGATAAGCGGAGAGACTCGTCATCGTTTCCGGCAGCCACTGCCAGAACACGGTAACCCTTCTGGGCAAATTCACGGACCTCTTCTTCAATCTTTTCGCCGGTTCCACTCAGTTTTGCCAGGGTGAGAGGTGCACCCTTCATGACTTTCTGGGTGGTTCCATCAGATTGTTTAATCAGGGCTTCAGAACGTTTCTTTTCCGGGTCAAATGGCGTGAATTGAATCGTTTCCGCCGAAACAGCGATTCCTCTTTGCCGGGCGGCATCGAGAATCGCCATATCCAGTGGATCCTGCGTAGCTTCATCGGAAGCCAGCACGGCCATTCGCAAAACATCCTCTTCCGTGAAGGGAGGATAGGGCTTGATTGCCGCAAGGGTAAGACGGTTTTCAGTAAGCGTTCCGGTTTTATCGCTTGCCAGCACATCCATCGCCGCCGCTTCTTCGATGGCAGATAGCCTGGATACCAGCACCCCCTTGTGAGAAAGCTCCGTGGCCCCAAGCGCCGTGGTCAGGGTAAACATGGCAGGTAGCGCCACAGGCACCGACGCCACCAGAAGGATGAGGATAAAAGGCAAAATGGTATGCCAGGGAAGTTGAAGGATGATAGAATAAACGGCCACAATCAAAGCCAGGGCAACATCCGCCACAACCAGATATTTCACGATAGCGAAGACCACCTCTTCCAGGTGACTGGCGGTTTTTGCCGTACGCACCAGTTCTGCCGTCTTGCCAAACCTGGTCTGCGCGCCGGTGGCCATCACTTCACCGGTTGCTTCTCCCCGTTTGATGATCGACCCGGCATAAGCCATTTGATCTTTCCCCCCATCGACAGGCGTCGATTCACCGGTCAAACTCGATTGGTCCATCTGGATTTGGCCATCAAGCAATTTCACATCCGCAGGGATCAAATCTCCCATGCGCAGGTGGATCACGTCTCCCGGCACCAGGTTCTCGGCTGGAATAACCTGCCATGTGCCATCCCGCAACACCCGCGATTGAATGGTTAATTTTTTACGAAGCAACTCCAGAGCATTTTGCGCATGTCTTTCCTGGAAGAAACTCAGCATGGCATTGAATACCAGAAGCGAGCCAATGATGATTGCTTCGGTAGTTTTGCCAAGGTAAATTTCCAGCAAAATGGTGAGTTCCAGCATCCATGGAATCGGCCCCCAAAACTTCTTCACCAGGAGCAAGAGAGAACTGGTTTTTTGCTCGCGAACTGCATTGGGGCCGTATTGTTTCAGCCTTTCTGCTGCTTCCGATGCAGATAAGCCGTTAAATGCAGGCTTATTTGAATCAACATTCACAGGATGTGCGGTGGACAGATTCATATGCATTGCCTTTTGGTGAGAGATAGCAATAAAGCCTCAATTCCATAAAAACTTGAACAAAAAACCCTCTCCTGAGTGTACTTTCAGCAAAGTGGTTAATACCAGTGAGAGACTGCCTACTCCAGGATACACCAGATAACGTGGCTCCCAGCGGGGGTGAAATTTTTCTTTAAACGCGTGCAAACCCTTGAAATTATAAAAGCGAGAAACATACTCCGCGATGACATGCAAGGCCTGTTCTACCCGCGGATCTTCTGGCTTTTCCCCCACTCCAACAATCGCGCTCAATCCAAGGCTGAAGCTATCATATCCCTGTTGTTTTGCCCATTGAAGCATTCTCACAAACAGGAAATCCATCGTGCCATTGGGCACACCAGGAAAATGACGCATTAAATCCAGGGTCAGTTCATTCTTCTGATATTCCGTTACCAGATTGGCAAAGGCAATCATTCTCCCTTCTGCACTACAGACCGTAATGATTGGGCTGTGGCGAATATACTTTTCTTCAAACCAGCCAACCGAAAAGTGCATCTCTCCCCCATGGCGTGCCGTTAACCACGCATCACTGATCAGTTGCAAATCATGGATCAATTTATCCTGCAGGGGTGGAAGATGTACTTCAGTAGTATAACCGTTGCGCTCCATCCGGCTGACGGCATTACGCAAACCTTTATTCTGGCTGCCCTCGAGCGTAAAACTATTTAAATCTACAATGGCTTCATAACCAATACAGGTGGCATCAAAACCCAATGCCCGGTAGATCTCCAAATAGTCTGGCAGGGTGGAGGAAAAAGCCGGGGTCCAATCATTCCGCGAACAAAAATCTCGAAACTTTTCGATCGCGGTGGCTATTTGATCATCAGGCCCGATCGGATCTCCTAACGCCATGGCTCCACGTCCACTGGTAGCATAAGCAATAACAGTATCCTCACTTCCAAAAAAATAAGACTTATCTTCAAACAAAGCAGCACGGGCGAGAGGGGTACGCCCATATTGCTGAATAATGCTTTCAGCCCGCATACGCTCCTCGGCGGTGGCAGGCTGGCGCACCAGCACCGGGCGAATCAGCATCACCAGTGCAAACCCCAGGGTGCCAAGGCCAATGATATAAATCGAATCGGCAAAATAACGTCCAAAACCGGTGATGGGCTGTAAGCCGGGATCATAAAAAGCAATAAACATCATCAGGGTTTGCCGGAAAGCTTCGGAAAAATTAAAAGGGGTGCTGAAATGTCGGTCGAGGAAGTAAAACCCGACCGTTCCATAGACCAGTGTAAACAGAATCGCCCCGACAAGAACCAGTATTCCCTGCCTGATAGAAGGTGGATCTGATAAGGCATGGAAACTGTGACGCAGAAGGATCAGCAAGATAAGCAAAGCCAGAGAAATGCTCGCCTCTTCGACATCTAACCCTTTAAGCAAATGACTCACTACAGAAACACTCAAAAGAATCGTGGTTAGAATCCAGGCAACCCGCTTCCGTCGAAACAAACTGTTCGCCAGAAGTAAAAACGCAAAACCTGCAAACGCAGAGGTTAACCGACTCCCAAACCTCACTTCAAGCGGGATGGCGGCTTCTCTCAGAATGGTCAATCGTTCCAGTAAAGCCGGCTGAACGGCTGAGATAAGATTGACCATTCCCATCAGGAAGGTAAAAATAGCGGAAAACCTTACCCCCCAGATTTCCAGACTGGGGATTCTCTTTAAGTTCGTTGAATAACGCTTCATCAATTGCTGCTCCCCTGGCGCATCAAATAAGGATGGCAACGATTTACGGTCTATCTCACAGAATTAAATTCAACGATAAATAAAGCCAATAAGAACAGGGAACGACACAGTTTATTCTCTGTTTTCGATAGCCCGATAGAACCAGCGCTTGGTCAGTTCTGCCGAGACAAAGTAAACCAGGACGATAACCAGTAACATTAGCATATAGAAAATGGGCAATGGAGTAAACCCGAGCACCTTTCCCAGAGGGGAATATGGCAGGGCAACAGTGACGAAAGCGCTCACCAGGGTTGTGCCAATCATTAGAAGGCTGGGATGACTGCGGAAGAAAGGTAACCGGGTGCGAACGGCAAAGACCACAAACATGGCCGAAAGCACCGACTCGAAAAACCACCCCGTTTGAAATTGTGCTTCACTGGCTTTCAAGAACCAGAGTAACAAAGCAAAGGTCAAATAATCAAACACAGAACTCAAAGGGCCAAAGATTAACATAAACCGGCGGATAAAATCCACATCCCAGCGATGCGGTCGTTCAATGTACAGGTTATCCACATTATCGCTGGCAATGGTCATCTCCGGAAAATCGGTCAGGAAATTGATCAACAGGATTTGTTTGGGAAGAAGTGGAAGGAAAGGCAAAAACAGTGAAGCGCCCGCCACACTGAACATATTGCCAAAATTGGCGCTCACCGCCATGAAAACGTATTTCAGGGTATTGGCAAAAGTTCTGCGTCCTTCTCGAACACCTTCATCGAGCACGTCCAAATCCTGCTTGAGCAACACAAAATCGGCGGCATCTTTGGCAACATCCACGGCATTCTCCACAGAAATTCCCACATCAGCGCTATGCAACGACGGAGCATCATTGATTCCATCCCCCATATAGCCCACCACATGTCCCATCTTTTTGAGTGCCAGGATAATGCGTTCCTTCTGGTTGGGGTCTACCTGAGCAAAAATATCCGTTTGTTCGGCAACATGCCACAGGGCTTCATCGCTGAGTTGATCCATCTCCCTGCCCGTTAAAATTTTCGCCGATTCAAAGCCGATCGATTCGGCAATATGAGCGGCCACCAATTTGTTGTCACCCGTTATGATTTTGAGATGGATCCCCAGGCCATGCAAGCGGGCAATGGTTTCTTTGATTCCTGCCTTGGGCGGATCAAAGAACAGCAGGAAGCCCGCGAAGCACAGTTCCCTTTCGTCGTCCTGAGAGTAGGCGGGTTTTACTTCCACAACCCGCGAAGCAACCCCCAGCACGCGATACCCTTGAGCACTCCACTGGGTGTACCTGGACTGAATCTCTGCCAGATGGTCCGAAGTTAATCCCTGAACGGCATCGTCGATTAATGCATGTGTACAAATTGAAAGGACATTCTCCAGGGCACCTTTGCAGATCAAGGTACGTGTACCCTGTTCCTGTACAACCACACTGAGACGCTTGCGCACAAAGTCATAGGGAATTTCATCCACTTTTTCCGCTCCCTGTACAGTGCTTTGCACAGAAGCCAGAATAGCCTCATCCAGGGGATTCGAAATGCCAGTCTGAAAATAAGCGTTCAGCCATGCCTGGCGCTTCACTTCCTCAGAGTCCTGTCCATGGAAATCGCAGGCATGATCCAGCCGCACCACGCCTTCGGTGAGGGTCCCTGTTTTGTCGGTGCACAGAATATCCATACTGCCAAAATTTTCGATGGAGGACAAGCGGCGCACAATAACGCCGTGGACCGCCATTCTACGCGCGCCTCTCGCAAGGTTGATATTGATAATTGCCGGAAGAAGTTGGGGCGTTAAACCAACCGCTAAGGCAATGGAAAACAGCAGTGAATCCAGAACCGGCTTCTGGAAGAACACATTTACGGCGAAGATCACGATCACCAGAATGAGCATCACCTCGGTAAGCAGGTTCCCCAGTTTACGAATGCCCCGTTCAAATTCTGTTTCGGGAGGGCGCAGAGTCAGGCGTTTGGCTGTGCGGCCAAAAAAGGTTTGTGTACCTGTGGTCACGATCAGGGCTCTGGCACTGCCACTGCGCACGCTTGTTCCCATAAAGATGCAATTACTGCGTTCCGATAAAGTCGCTTCGGCGTGGACCGTTCCGGGCTGTTTTTCGACCGGGAAAGTTTCCCCCGTCAGCACCGCCTGATTGACAAAGAAATCTTTAGCCTCTAGGAGTATTCCATCTGCCGGAATCAGGCTCCCTGCTGAAAGAAGCACAATATCGCCAGGCACCACTTCCTCGGCGGGGATGGCCTGTTCTTTACCATCCCGTAAGACCTTCGCTTTTACATTCACCTGAGCCTTGAGCCGGGCTGCCGCATTACTGGCTCGATACTCCTGGACAAAACTCAGGAGTGCACTGCCGAAGATAATCGCCAGAATAATCACTGCATCCGTCCAGTCCTGGACGAACGCAGAGATCAGAGTGGCTACCAGGAGAATCAAAATGATCGGGCTTTTGAATTGATTGAGAAACAAGCCAATGGGCGTCAACTCTGTTTGCGCTTCCAGGGTGTTTTTGCCAGAACGTTTCAAACGCTCCTGGGCGGCGTCTGTATTCAGACCGCCCGGGGTAGTTCCCAATTCCTGCAGCAGCTGTTGTGCTTCTACGCTCCAGTAATTGGAAAGATGTTCAGAAGGAAAAGATTGAGCAGACATGGTAAAGATGCATACCGAGGATTAATTATTTTGTGGCGAACATGCGGGATTTTGTTTATTATCCATCCGTTTACTCAATATTGCAATCGTTAGACTTCGAGCCTGCAACCTGCTTCAGGAATAGGGGAAAACATCGGGCAGGTGAGTGTGGGTATTTCGGCGGAAAATACGATGGGGGTATGGGTGGGCATGTCTGTTGAAACACGAACTACCGGGGCGGCTCATGTGCAGGCTGTTAAAACAATGAAAACCAACCACAAAACCGAAACCCTTTGCATTTCCTGATTTTTCCCTTTTTATAAACTTTGTTTGCGAACAAAGTTTGAGCGCCTATAATTTCTGAAAGGTTTCCAGCCAACGGCTGGTGTTAGTGGCAGGAAGACGATTATGGGTTCTTTTGGGAATAGAGAAAACACGAAGCCAGAAAAAATCCTCGGAAATATCGCAGAATCCGCCGTATCAGATGAACATTTTGTTGATCTCAGAGCTTGCCCGCTACCTGCAAACGACACCACGCATATAATGCATCATATACTTCAAATTGCCTTTCCAGATTTTCAAAGTCATCGGGAAAACGGAGGCTGAAACCTGTGGCAATCGCTTCCAGCCCCGCAGCAATTGGATCTGTGTGAAGTTCGCTTTCGATATCTGCCGCATGGACAATTTTGGCAAGTCGAAGTAAAGCGGGGTCGGTCAATCCATACTTTTCGATCAGGGATTCAAACGAACATTTCCCGTCCTTATGTCCAAGTTCAACATCAGGAACGTCATACGGAATCGCCCCTGTTTCTTTTACCACCTGTTCCACCTGATTCCTGGCGACAAAGATAAACTCAGCTTCCGAGTCAATGAATCGAGTGATAAGCCAGGGACAAGCAACGCGGTCAACGTGAACATGTGCACGAGTTACCCATTTCATATTCTTTTACTCCTATTCTTTTTGTGAAACTGGGACATACCCTAAATCCTGACCGAAAAGAGCAAAATACAATGTGCCTATCAAGCCAAACCCAAAAGCAACCAGGAAATTGGTTGCAGGCGAAGCCACGGCGTTGAAGAAAGGTAAAAGAAAGTTTCCAAAGCCGATTGTCTTAACAATCAGGTTTGCGGTAGAAGCGTCCCAAAGCAATGCCCCGCCAAACGCTGCTATGGAAACAATGACATCACGAATGAGATAGTAAACGCCGAAGGTGGCTGCCTTTCTGCCGTCGGGGGCCAGATCCATGATTAGGGCTTTGCGAGTTGGCTCGCCAAACTCTTTCAGCCCGCGAATGATGAAGGCGATCACCAAACCCCAAAAAGATCGCGCCGCAAGTAAGATAAGCGGAAATAGCGTGAAAAATACAAATGTGGTCACAACAAATGGTTTCTTGGTGCTCTTGTCTGCCAGATAGGCCACCGGGATATACACCAGAACCGCCGTTGCCATTTCAATGGTTGTGAGCAGGCCAAATTGCAGCGGCGTAATTCGGTTGATGCTTACGCACCAGATCACGACAAACGCATAAGGGATCTGCTCACAAAAACGAATCAGGATATCGGATACCAGCAGTTTTCGCAATTGCGGCGTAAGTAAAGCAGTTCCGTTTTTCGATGTATTCTCTTTGAGGGCTGTTGGCGAATCTTCGATCATCGTTTGCTGGATGACGAGCGACACGCCCCCTAAAACAAACGCCACGATAAAAGCGATCAGGATGCCGGTCTTTTCCCCGAAAGCCCCAATCAGCGCCCCACCAACAACAGGTCCCAGCGCCATAGGAATACGGCGAACCAAAGAATTGACCGAAACGCCCATGGTGCGCTTATTTTTAGGTAAAACAGTCGCTACCATATCCATTGTGGCGGGCAGGGAAATGGCAGTCCAGGAGATAAAAAGAATTGCGCCAACGATGACAGCTTGCCAGTAGTGGAAGATAATCACCACCGCATATCCTGCCATTGCAATCAGGTTGAACAACAGCAAGGCTTTCTTATGGCCTAATCGGTCACTGGCATAACCACCGGGGAGCGAATACAACGCACTCAATAAATTGTCGAGACCGTTCAATAACCCGATAGAAAATGTCCCGCCGCCTAAAACCATGAGGTAAAGCGGCAGAAAACGCTCCGCCATTTTTTCGCCCATACCGATCAAAACGACCATGATAAGCACGGCGACAATACTTTTCTTGAGACCAAGAAAATCGGCTATCTTTCTGCGCTGTTCAGAGATGGACATACTGGATGATGTGCTTTCTGGGTGCGGAGAATAAGTGGATAATGGATTATACTGCTCTCCATATTTGCTTCATATTTTCGTGATCGTTCCAAAGCTGGTAAAAAGGTGGTTAAATGGATGAGGGGTAGTTAGCAAGCCACCCCACATCCGACGAACAGAGAGGC
>NZ_DF967966.1:333410-431281 GCF_001050195.2 Anaerolinea thermolimosa | reverse complement strand
TGGGGGTAAAAGTAGCCGTGTGGGTGGGGGTGGATGTACGGGTTGGGGTGGATGTACTCTGCCCCCCTGTGAAGGGCTGATCGCTCACATACACCGGCCCGGCCGGTGTGCCCCCGTTGCGACACTGCCCGTTGCTCGGCCCGCCAGCTGCCCCTGAACTATCGGTCACCACTCCCAGGCAGGGTCCGGCTGGGCCTTCATCAAAGTGATACAGCGCCGCTGTGTTTTCATCTGGCGTAAAGGGTGCCACCGGACGGCTGAAGTTACCCGTATATCGAATCACCGTCGAAAGGCGCACTTCATCCACCCATCCCGAATACGAGGGGTACTGTGTGCGGTCATAATCGTGCTTCTCCGCCCCGATCACCAGGTAGGGGTCTTTCGAGCTTGTGCCTGTTCGTCCGTCCCGGTAGCTCACATCTCCTGTCGGTCCGGGGCCTTCGGCATCCAGCACACCATCCACAAAGATGCGCAGTGTGCCGTTCGCCCGGCTGCGCGTCACCGCCACGTGGTGCCACGTGCCATCGGCCACAGTGCGCGTGCCGCAGAGGGTGTTACCGCTTTGTCCCTGGCTGACGCCAAACACCACTCGCCCCGATGAGATGGAAACTCCGAAGTCCCCATAATCTCCACTCCCAAAGATATCGCGGTCGAAGAGGATGTTCCCGGTAATCCAACCGGCATCAGATCCGCACGAAACGCTGGTGGAAGGGTTCTCGGCAAGGAGGGCCTTCATCCACCACTCCAGGGTGAAGTCGGTCGCACCGATATCAGCCGGAACGGGTGGGTTGTCGATGGATATTTCCACCCGGTCGATTCCTGCAACGCCGTTCCCATAAAATCGCAGGGCATACCCTCCACCGCTCTGGGCCTGCACCGGCGCGAATACGGCGCCGATGATCCCAAGAAGGAAGCACGAGAGCCAGAGAGCTTGCCTTCGAAAACTTTTCATTCTCTGGATTCCAGAGCGTCGGCGCGGCGCATGCGCTTGTAACGCGCGTTGTACTGTTCCTGAGTGAGAATTTCCACCTTGACCGGAATTTTATACGCCGCCAGGCGCTCCCGGCAGAAGGCGTGCATGCGCTGTTTGAAGGCACGCGGATCTTCAGGCTCCTTCAGGTTGACCCGCGCGGTCACAATGTTCCCCGTGATAGGGTTCTTCTCTCCGAGGACAACTGCATCGCGCACGTTTTCCATTTGCAGCAGAACGCTCTCCACCTCAGCCGGGTATACTTTCTGCCCGCCCACGTTGATGATCTCCGATTGCCGCCCCAGAATACGCACGTATTCGCCATCCACCTCCACCATATCCCCGGTGTTCATCCAGCCTTCTTCATCAAAGGGGCTGGGGGCGTTCAGGTAGCCGAGCATGGCCGATTCAGCCTTCACCCACAGAATGCCATCCACCACCTTGATCTGGAATCCCTCACCGCCGATCTTCACCCACAGCGAACGGTTATCTCTGGATTTGGAACGCAAAATTCCCAGCTCCGAAAGCCCGTAGGTTTGTTGCAGCTGGACATCGGGGAAAACCTCATGAATGCGAAGCAGGGTGCTTTCGGGCATCACCTCAGTGCCGTAGGTAATACGCTTCAACGAAGAAAGATCGTGCCGTTTATAGGCTTCGGAGATGAGCAGAAGGTTCAGGAAGGTCGGCGAAGTCGGCAGGAGTTCCACCCGGTGGCGCTCGATCGCCCGGCAGACCACGTCAGGGTCGCGGCTGCGCACCGAAACCACCGTCCCCCCGTTGGAAAGCGTGTAGAACAGCGTGTTAAGCCCGCCAATGTGGTCGAGAAGCAAAAAGGTGAGAGTCACCATTTTGTTGCGCGGCACTTTGAATTTCTCCAGCAGGCGGGCAAAGTTGTGCAACGCGGCTTTGCTTTTACCGGTGGATCCCGAAGAGAAGAGCACCAGGCCAGGGTCACCCAGCTGGCGCAGTTGCTGAATAAAAGGATGATCGGCGACCACCGGACGGCGGTTGATGACGTGCTGGTCGTTCTCATCCAGCGCGATGACCTCTTCCACCTGAGCGATCTCCAGGAACTCCTCCCGATGCGCCGCAGCCGCCTGGGTGAGAGGCACCACAATGGCCCCCCGATCGATCAGCGCCAGCAAAACCGCCACCGAATTGGGGCTGTAATCGCCATCGATAGCCACCACCTGCCCCTCTTTCATCCCATACCGATCGAGTTCCCCCTTCCATTCCTCCACCCGGAGTAACAGGTCTCCATACGTGGTAGGCTGGTCTCGCCAGACCATCGCCGGTTGCTCCTGCCAGCCCGCCATGCGCTCCAGTAACCATGCAATACTCATAGAATCCCTCCCAGGGTAATCACCTGCCCGGTGATAAACGAACTTTCCTTTTTCACAAAAAAATCCACCACGTTGGCCACATCTTCAAATGTGCCCGCGCGTTTAATCGCCTGGCTTTCCACAATCCGCCTGATTTTTTCTTCCGGCACATGGCGGATGAGGTCGGTTTCAATGGGGGTAGGGGCCACTACATTGCAGGTAATGCCAAACGGGGCCACTTCTTTGGCCAGAATTTGAGAAAAGGTGACCACGGCACTCTTGGAAGCGGCATAAGCGGCCTCACCTTCCAGCCGCATGTTCACCGCCACCGTGCTCAGGTTGACAATGCGCCCATACCGGTGACGCTGCATCAACTTCACTGCCTCACGGCACATCAAAAACGTACCGTAAAGGTTGGTGGCCATGATCTTTTCGAGAGTGGCAAGCGGGGTAAGCAGGATATGATTCATCGAGGCGATCCCCGCGTTGTTAATCAGAACATCCAGCCTGCCGTGGCGCTTCTGAATGTCCACGAACATGGCCCTGACTGCCCCCTCATCGGCCACGTCCAGGCAGTGATGGGTGTAGCCCTCCAGGCTCCAGTCTGGAGGGTTGCGGCTGCATCCCTCCACCAGCGCCCCGCGACTGACGAAATGCTCGGCCAGAAAACGCCCGATCCCCGTGCGTGTGCCGGTGATGAGCACCACTTCCTGATCAGGCATGGGCCCCCTGTTCAGCGATCAAATCGCAGATGTAATCGGCCAGGGCTCCAATGGAGCGAAAGGGGCTGCGCTTCTGCGACATGGCGCGCTCATCAGCCAGGATCAGATTAATACCCAGTTCGTCAGAGAGGCGTTGCTCCACCTCCACGATCAGGCTCACCAGCCCCAGCGAGTCCAGAATGGCCCCCTGCCCGATCAGCCGGGTCTCTTCGCCCAGCACCGGAAGCTGCTCTCCGGCGCCATCTCGCATCTGAAGAACGTCCTGCGCGCTGGTGGTGATCAGCTCAATGATTCCTGCACGTTCAATCGGAACTTCAGAGGAATAGGTCATAGGTATGCTCCTTGCGTATAAAGAGAATGATGATTTCTTAAGTTTCACGGGGTGAAGTTGGAAGACACACCCCGAAGCCGATATAACTGGTAAGGCCCAATCGTGATCAGCCGATCGTAGCGGCTCTCGATCTCCGGAATCGAATAGAATTGCACCCAGGCGGCGAACTTACCCACCAGGACGTACTCCGGTTTTTCTTTCTGGATAAAATCATACCCCTCACCCGGTAAGCTCCCGCCCAGCCAGGTGAATTGAATGGTTTTATTCAAATAACTGTGGGGTGGGTAATGATAACGATGGTCCGTCAGAAAACCCATCTCCGGCTCATAAGTCTCGATCACCGCATCCAGAGGGACGTGCTGGTTGAGGTAAGCCGCCATCAGCATGGGGGTATTCTCACCCGGAGCAAGTACGTCGCGCACGTTGAGCGCCAGAGAGCCCAGCACCACCCCCGCCACGGCCAGCGCCAGTGCTCCCTGCGCCGCCACCGTCCCGGGCACAGGTCTCTTTTCCCTGACTGCCTGCCAGAATTCCCTCAGCCGGGGTTTTAATTCGCGGGTGAGGTCGTACAAAAAGCGCGCCGTGAAAATACACGCCAGCGCCAGACCGATGAAAGCATACCGCACCCAGCTGATCGATGCCAGCACATACCAGAGCAGGTTTAAGGCAGCCATCATCCACAGAATGCTCCACTTCTGTGCCTCAATTCGCCGCGGCAGTATGAGCGTAGCACCATAAAGAAGCCCCACCCCCAGCAGGCCAAAATATCCAAGCACACTGATCAATTCGCTCAGAGAGCGCCTGATCAGCTCTGCCGAAAATACAAACGCCGCACTCCCCGAGGTCTCTCGCAGCAACGACAGATTGCCAATGCTGGCCTGCGGATCCAGCCCGAACAGCAAAAAAGCCTGCCAGGCGGCAAAAAGCCCCGCTGTAACCAGTCCCGGCAGGAGAAAAACCCTCTGGGGAAGCAGGCGATAATACACGAGGTTGGCCAGCCAGGCCAGCACCAGCGCTGGTCCCAGAAACAAGAGCACCTGGCTTTTCGTAACCACACTCAACCCCAGCAACATCCCGGCCAGCGCCAGCTTTCCCCACGAAGGTTTTTCCCACGCCTGCCACCACACCAGTAAACCGCCCAGCAGAAAAACCAGCGCGGGAACTTCTCCCAGCACCTGCCGCCCATACTCCAGGATAGAGACCCCGCGAGAAGCAAACAACAGCAGGAAAGCCAGAGCATGCCAGCCGTCTCCCTCCAGGCTCACCGTCAGGCGATAGAAAAGGAAGAGCCCCACCAGCAAATAAACCACCATTACCAGGCGAGCCTGGAGCAGGCCGATACCCAACAACCGGAATACTCCGGCGATGGGGAGCAATACCGTCGGGCCCAGCCCATTTGTTGGCCCATAGTAACGGAACCCTTCACTGCTGTAATCGGCATAGACCCCGTACTTCACCAGCGCCTTAGACACATGCAGGTGAGAACCTTCATCGAACCAGGTCAGGGGATAATCGGTCAGACGGTAGAATGCCAGGAACAATATCCCTGCCGCAACCACGAGCATCCATATCCGGCGCCACCCACTCTTTTGCCGGTTCACAGCCTCTTTCGAGGAAGCAATCATTGGCTTTTCTCGCTCCTCTTAACTCATGGTGAACTATTGACTTTTTGAGGTTGAAAGCCCGGGCGAAAGTTCACCCGCTCTGGCAAAAATCATGCGCCTTTCCGCCGCTTCACAGATCTGCGTCGCCAGCCTCAAAGCCTTCAACCCATCGCGCGGCGTTACCAGAGGGGTTTTCTTCTCGGCAACGCTTTCTACAAAGTGCTGCAATTCAGAAAACAGAGGCTCAACCACCGGCACCAGAATGCGCTCCAGCAGGCTTTCCTGGCGATATTTCACCCCGCGCTTGTTGTGGTTGAGGTATTGACCAATCGTCCGCCGGTGGATATCCACCGATTTATGGAGCAGATCGGCCTCCACGTACGCCTCCCACGCGGTAACATCAATCGCGCGCACCTTCTGCTCGGTGAGCCGTGAGGCCGTAAGCGACACCAGCGGCCCTGAGGAGAATGAAAGCTGAACGTTGACGTGGTCTACGGCGTTGCCGGTGGCGGTCAACCCGTAGGCGGCAATTTCCACCGGCTCTTCTCCGATCAATTCGAGGACAAGGTCCAGATCGTGGATCATCAGGTCCAGCACCACATTGACATCGGTGTTGCTGCCCGCGTAAGCACTGAGACGCCGGAAATTCACCGCCAGCACGGTCAGATCTTCCAGCACATTTTTCATTTCAATGTAGGCCGGGTTGAAGCGCTCGATATGCCCCACCTGCACCACCAGGCCGCTCTCTTCTGCCGCACGGGTAAGGGCTTCGGCCTGCTCCAGGGTTTCGGTGATGGGCTTTTCTACCAGCAGGTGCACTCCGTGCTCAAGGCACATCATCGCCAGGTCATAGTGGCTGGGCGTGGGAGTAACCAAACTCACCGCGTCCACCTCCTGCAGCAGGTCTTCGATCCGCGAAAAGAAAGGCGCGTCTAACCGCTGAGCCACCGACCGGCCAAGCTCGGCGTTCACATCGTGCACCCCACTCAACTGCACTCGCCTGAGCGTGGAATAAACGCGGCAATGTTGCTGCCCCATACGGCCCAGGCCAATCACACCCACTCGAATCGGGTTCATTGTCTTCTTCCTCCATTTCACCTTTCACCGGTGAAAATCTAAATCTGGATGATTATCCCATTCCTCTCAGAAACCATCGTACCGCCTCTGTGAGGTTCACGGCCCAATGTAATTCAAACGGCGCGACTCGAAAGAATCGAAAAATTCTGTTCCCCGTGTGCCAGAATCAATGCCATCTACCGCGCCCAGACGAACCGAATCGATCCGGCGGGTATCGTTATCTACTCCGGTAATACTTCCGACCTGCACACCATCCACCCAGAAAGTCAGCCAGCCATTGCTCGCTCCTGCCGCAGTAGAAGCCCGCCAGTCAATTTCCAGAGAGTGGGGGGCGTCTGAGATGGTGACATAACTGGTGGTCAGGAAGGTGCTCCCGTTATTTCGCGTTTGCGCCCTCACCTGATACGCCCCGCTGTAACGGCGAAACTCAATCCGGGCCGTAACCAGGGTTCCCGAATAACCGTAGAAGATATAATGAGCGTTTCCACTGGTCATGCTAATGCTGTTGGGGTCAAAATAGAAACGCGCCCGGTAGCGTGCCTCGGCTGCCGGTGTATCATCCACCACATAGATGGCAGTATTATCGTTGATGAGAGCCCTCAAACCATAAGAACCTCTCAAAGCCGCAGCTGTACTTGCTGAGAGGTCACCCCCACCGGTGACGCTCGAAGACCAGGCGAGCAAATTCCCCCCTTCAAAGCCATCGGCAAAGATCAGATCAGGAAGCACGGTGGGCGTCAACGTGGCCGATGGGGTAAGCGTGGGAGTACGGGTGGGGGTAGCGGTTGCAGTCGCTGTGGGGGTGGCACTTGGCAGTGGCGTGGAGGTGCGGGTAGCGGTTGCAGTCGCTGTGAAGGTGGCGCTTGGCAGTGGCGTGGAGGTGCGGGTAGCAGTTGCAGTCGCTGTGGGGGTGGCGCTTGGCAGTGGAGTAGCTGTAAAGGTCGGAGAAGCAACGATGGCGGTTGGAGAAGCCGTAGAGGTAGCACTCGGCAGGGGTGTGGGCGTGGAGGAGGGCAAAGAAGTTGCCGTGGGCACACTTGTGGCCGTTGCAGTTGCCCCACCCGAGGGCAGAGCATACGTCAGAACGATCCGTTGAACTTCAGGCGAAAGGAGGACGTTGCCCGAACTGAGGTTCAGACGGTATTGCAGGTAGCGCCCCGCCGGACTGACAATCGTATTTCCTGAAGTCTGCGCCCAGGGCGACCAGTTCACCCCGTCATCTGAGGTGCGAGTCTCGATATTCAACCCCGTACCTGCGGGTAAATCTGCGGTTGAAGCCACCGACTGCCATGGCACTGTGCTCCCCGCATCCTGAATACAGGAGGTGTAACTGCCACCTGAGGGATACGCTCCCGCCCGCACCCAGTCTACCTGCATGGGGCTACCCCCCGAAGTCTGGGGGGTCTGGTTGTAGAGAAATACCCAGGTATTGAACGTGGAAACGCCCGGAATCGTGGCCTGAAGTACACCATCCACATAGAAACGGCTCTCGGTCGCGGTCCACTCGATGCGGAAGAGATGGTAACTGCGCAGATCAATGGTTGGAATATCGATATCGATCAGGGGAGCACTCGCTCCACCGTCGCGCGCGCGCACATAGGTAGTATTGGTATCTCTGGAAACAAACAGGCGGATTGCCGAGTCGTCGGTCACCGAATTGGGGTCCAGCGGGGGTAATGCCCGGTAGAAGCCCAGATCGGGCCAGCCAGCATTGGCCGTGGTTGCCCGCTGTAAGGCACGTGCCTCAAAGAAACGCACCGGCAACGATTGTAAATTGGCCTGCGAGCGGAGGTAGGCGCTATCCAGGGTCAGCACGCCATTCCCCACACTGGGCGGAACGGTGTACCAGGTGTACACATTCCCGGCCACCCATTGCGCCGTATCTACCGTGTTCCCGTTGAAATAATCTTCCACCGGGGCCGCCAGGCGTACCTCTCCGCCTCTGGCGTCACTCACCGTGACGTTGCTGAGAACAGCACACACCTGAGCAAAATCACTCACCGTATCGTGAACCACACTCCCCGATGAGCCCGAGGCAGGGGTTGCCGTGGCTGTTGGCAAGGGTGCCTGGGTGGGTGTTGAGGTTGATGTGCTGGTAGGCTGAACTACCGACGTAGCCGTGGGGGTGGTTTGTGAGAAATCCACCAGATTGAAGTTATCCAGAATGTGCTGGTTTACCGCGGTAGAAGCATACGACCATAACCCCACTGCACCGCTGGTAAAAGCCGTGTTTGTGGCGGTTATGCGTGTGATCCCGTTGACATCTACCCGTACAATACTCCCGGAGGCAGAAAGGGCAAAGGTGATTGCCTGGCCCGGTTGATATCCGGCGATTTGATAGCTCCCCAGCTGAGTCCAGTTGTCAATCCGCCACAGGATCACCAGCCCCGAACTGAACAATTCTGCCACATAGCCGCTATTGGGAACGCCCCCCGAAAAAGCGCCCAGGCGCACTCCCAGCGAGATGGTGCCGGCGTTGCTGGCAAAACGTGCATCAGCCGACGCCTGAACATTGCTGTATGTTCCGGTATAAGTTACCACAGCGTCGCCGCCCACACTGGCATTGCGTAACGTACCCGAAACAATCTGCCAGTCACCGATGCGCTCAGTCCAGCTGGCCCCCAGGTTGGTAGAATCCGGGCGATTGAAGTCATCGGTGACTCCGGAATTCTGGGGAGTGGGCGTCGGCGTGGAAGTGTTGGTAGGAGGTGGCAGCGTAGCCGTGAAGGTAGGTGTGGAAGTGCTGGTAGGAAGCGGTGAAGTGGCGGTGAAGGTGGGCAGCGGGGAAGGAGAAGCGGTAGGTGAGGGTAACGGGCTGGCTGTAAAGGTAGGGGTCGGCGCAGGGGTATCGGTGGGTTGAAGCGTGAGCGTTGGAGAAGGCTCCAGGGTCGCCGTTGAGGTAGGCGATGGGGTGAACGTGCTGGTGGCTTCGGGGGTATTCACCGGCAGGAGTTCATAATTGAAGGTAATTTCCCGCAATTCTGGAGAAACAAGGGGGTTGGTGGTGTTCAAAGTGAGCTGATATTGCAAGAAACGCCCGGCCGGGCTGGAAATTTGCCCGTCGACAGTCGGAGACCAGTCACTCCAGGCCATTCCGTCCGAAGAAGTGCGCGTCTGCAATACCACGGATGTTCCGGCGGGCAGGTCAATCTGCGAATTGAAACCCTGCCAGAGCGCGCTACCCCCGGCATCCAGAACACAGGAGGTGTAAGTACCCGTCGAAGGGTAGGCCCCCGCCCGCACCCAGTCCACCTGCATGGGACTGCTGCCCTGGGTGGTGGGCGTCTGATGATACAGAAAGGCATACGTGTTCAACGTGGTCACCCCCGGCATCGTCGCCTGGAAGACCCCGTCTACAAAGAAGTCCGTCCGGTCTGTGTACCATTCCACCCGAAACACATGATACTGCTGAAGGTTGAGGGTGGGAATGTCCACATCATACAACGGTGCGCTGCCATCACCATCCCGCCCACGGACATACGTGGTGTTGGTATCCCGGCTGATGAACAGGCGCATCGCCGTATCTGAGGTGACCGCGTTCGGGTCCAGCGGAGGCAGGGCACGGTAAAACCCCAGATCCGGCCATCCCGCGTTGTTCGCTCCGGCGCGCTGGAGCGCACGCGCCTCGAAAAAGCGCACCGGAAGGGATTGCATATTCATCTGCGAGCGCAGGTAGGCTGAGTCCAGCGTGAGCACTCCGTTGCTCACCGTGGGAGGTACCGTATACCAGGAGTACACATTGCCCACCACCCAGCGCCCGGTATCCACGGCGTTCCCATCAAAGTAATCTTCCAGCGAGGCGCGCAGGCGCACCTCTCCACCACCGGCATCACTGATGCTTACCTCGCTGAGGCTGGCACACACAGCGCCAAAATCTCCCGCGGTTGTCTGGGTAATACTCCCGCTGGCGGTTTGCGCCCGGACAATCTGATCAGGCCGCCCCAGAGCGGTCATCACCATGCTCAGGATCAGGAAAATCGCCCCGATTTTGGGCATGATCGATCGAGAGTTTTCCTTTTCATCCGGTTTCCGGCAAAACGCCATCGACCACCTTCCAGTACTTACCTTCTGTTGATGATACATCGCTTTCTCTCCTCATGAACCTCAACCCAGAACAACCCTGCCAAAGAAAAACTTCAAACAAGCCGCTTTCCATCTGGGGGATAAAGATCATCCAGGGGGCGGCAGGCCACCCGGTAGTCGTACAATGTTTCGATCAGACGGCGGCCACGGCGGCCGAGTTCGCTGGCCAGTGAACGGTCTCGCAACACCTGCACCACAGCCCGGGCAAACTCGGCTGGCGTATCCGCAATCAGTACATGCTGGCCGTGTTCCACTGCAATGCCTTCACAGCCAATGGAGGTGGTCACCACGGGCAACCCCTGCGCCAGGGCATTGAGAATTTTCACTCGCATGCCCCCGCCCGCACGAAGCGGCACCACCATCACTCCCGCCTGCTCCAGAAAAGGGAGCGGGTCTTCTACATATCCGGTGACCCGGATAAGCCTGTCCTGCTCTCCGAGCGCCACCACTTCTTTTGGGGGGCGCGCACCGATGATGTCCAGCGCGGCATCCGGTTTCTCGCGGCGGATCAACGGTAAGACCGAATGCACGAACCATAGAATACCATCCACATTGGGCTGCCAGAACATCGTCCCAAGGGTAACAATGCGGTCAGCCTCTGCCACCCGGCACACCGGCTGCACCTCATCGGTATTCACTGAAATGGGGACGACACGGAAATTACGCCCTTCCCCGCTTACTTCTTCAAGGGCACGCCGGTCTTCCTCGCTGACCGCCAGAACAGCGTCGAAAGCCCGGCAAATCTCCCCTTCATACCGCCTCAGCAGGCGCCAGTCGCGCTCGTACACCCACTTTAAAAGCCCTTCCGGCATGGTGCTCGCCATGCGCCGGTAAAGAAGCCAGAGCGCATTGTGCGTATCCAGCACCTTCTTCCCCACTCGAGCTACCAGGGCATACTGGGCCATATTGAGCTGGTCGGCATGCACGGCATCGAAAGACTGCCGCGCCGAGAGCTCTCGTACCAGCCTGAACATGGGGCCTCTCGCATCCCGCACGATAACCCACGGCACCCCTGTGGCCAGGCTCCTGAACAGCGCCAGGCCATCGCGAAGAACCCCTCGTTCCATCGGAAGGGTGAACACACCGGCGCACAGGCGGCGGAGTTGCCCCACCTCACGCGACTGATTCCCGCGCACAAACGAAACCAGGGTCACCTCATGCTGGCGGGCCAGGTATTGAATCAGATTCCAGGTCTTTACCTTGGGGCCGCTATCCGGAGGGTAAGGGAGAACCTGAGTCAGAAGGAGAATTTTCATGGTCAAAAGAGGTGCACCCTGCGGAAAAGATACCAGTAAGCCCGGCTCTGATTCTGCACCCCGGGCCTGCGGAACACAGTCGAAATGACCCAGCCCATGGCTGTGCGCACCAGACTGCTGAACCCCAGCAAAAGCTTGTAACCAAAGGCCGTCAACGGCCCGTAATGCTTGCGGAAGAACCGTACCCGGCTCTGATACAACCGGACCAGGGTTTCTCTACCGGCGAGGTTGGCTGAGCCGCCCCACACGTGCACCACCCGCGCATCAGGCACGTAACGCACCTTCCAGCCAGCCTGCTTCATGCGGTAACACAGATCGGTCTCTTCCGAGTACATGAAGAACGACTCATCAAACCCACCCACCTGCTCCAGCGCTTCGCGCCGCACCAGAATACAGGCCCCCATCACCCAGTCCACCTCACGCGGGGTGTCCATAGCCCACCAGGTCATCTGATACCCCCCGAACACCCGGCTGTGGGGGAAGAGCCGGTCAAGCCAGAGCGTCTGCCACAGTTCACTCGCCAGGGTCGGGAACGCATAACAGGAACGCTGGAGGCGCCCATCCTCATAGAAAAGCTGCGCCCCTGCGATTCCCGTGTCTGGATGGTTGCGCATCGCCTGAAGCAGACTTTCCAGAGCCCCGGCCTGCAAGAAGGCATCACTGTTGAGTAAAAGGAGAAAACGCCCGGTAGATTGTGCAATCGCCTGGTTGTTGGCCCGCGCAAAGCCCACGTTCTGCGCATTCATGATCAAATGCGCCTGAGGGAATGCCTGCTGCACGAAGGCTACACTGTCGTCCTCAGAAGCGTTATCCACCACCCAGAGGTCATAATCCACGCCTGCGCCGTGTTCCACCAGCGCCGCCAGGCAGCGGGCGAGATACTGGCGGGCGTTCCAGTTGACGATAATCACCGAGACCTCAGGCATGAGAAAGCGGCTCCTCCGGTAGGCTTTCCCGGCCAGTGAGGATATCCAGCGAGAGGATCAGCCCCAGGAACAACCAGCTATACACGGTATAACTGAACCCCATGATCGTCTGGGTGTAGGCGAAGGGCAGCAGCCAGTCGCCGAAGCCCATAATCACCACACAGCCTGCCAGGCCTCCCAGCAATGCCACACTGAGCCCCTCCAGAAAATCGCGCCGGCCCCTTACCCGTCGGTAAACCACCCAGCCGCGCCAGCCGAGGACACCGAAGATCGCCAGGTAAAATGCCATCCCCACCACACCCGTCTGGGCGAGAATATCAATGTAATTGCTGTGAGTGGCCATCCCTTCGGAGGGGTTATAACTCATATAATAAGCCGCATACCCGGCCGGCCCCATCCCGAACAGAAAATGCTGGCTGGTGAATTTCCAGTTGATCTGCCAGGCAGTAAAGCGCGTATCTCCACTTACTTCTTTTTCACTACCCAGCCAGCTTTCAATCAGACCGGTATTAAGCACGATATAAAGGGCCAGCACAATAACACCCGCCAGGAAAAGGCGTTTGGAACGCAGGAAAAGGATCACCATACCTGCCACCAGTCCCGGCAGCCAGCCCGCCACCCAGGAAATATTCAATACAAAGCCGTGATACACCCAGGCCAGCGCCAGAAAGAGGAGAAACCCTCTGGCGCCTTTTTTCATCTTCTCGTCGAACAGACCAAGCGCCAGCCCCAGACCAATGACCCACATACTGGCCAGCCCGCCCGTATTGGCCGGAAGAGAGAACGGCAACAGGTTGTCCACCATCCCCGCTAAACCCAGAGAGATCATCAGCCACACCATCAGCCGAATGTACTTCTCTTCGCGCAGTACGTTGGCAGAAAACAGCAACAGCGCGGGTGACACGATCATGACCAGGGCAGACGCGATCTGCACAAAATAAAAAGTGCGCCAGAGCACCACCAGTGGATCGCGAAAAACCGCGCTCCACACGATCGAAACCATCACCACACCGATAAACCCGAAGACCGGCAGATTGGCGGGTGTGCGCTCCAGGTGAAGATGCCTTTCAACGAGTATCATCCGCAGCAGCCAGAGAAAAATGAACAGCACTCCCAGCACCAGGCTGATCACCAGGCGACTGCCCGTGCCCGTCGGTAAACTGAAGGGAACAAAGGCCGCCGCGAAGAGAATGATCACCGGCGCCAGAGCCAGCCGTTTTTCAAGAATCAGAACAAACGCCACCCCAAAAGGCAATGCCAGCAGCACCATCCCATAGAGAGGGCTCTTCCATGCCGTCAAAACCGAGACTCCAAAAGTCAGGAGGAACAGACTGAAGATAAGGCCGATCTTCAGCAGCAGAGCACGCCGGGCATCGAGGGCAAGCCACAACCGCGTTCTCCAGTCTATATCATCCATCAGCGGTTCCCCGGGTTGTTTCATCGTCGGAGGGAGTCTCCAGAAGAGATTGCGAGCAGAAAATCATCCAGCCGGTCGACGATCGCGTTCCAGTCGTAGTGCGTCTCAACCAGAGCGCGCCCGTTCTCCCTCAGGCTTGCGCGCAGAGCAGGGTCTGAGATGATCCGCAGTACCGCACGCGCAAACTGTGCAGGCCGGTCGGCGATCAGGAGATGGCGCCCGTCCTCAAACGACAATCCCTCCGCCCCGCGGGAGGTGGAAACGATGGGCGTTCCTGCCGCCCAGCCTTCGAGAATCTTCAGCCGGGTTCCACCGCCGGTCAACAACGGCACCACATTCACACATACCCGGCGCAACATCGGGCGCAGATCTGCCAGATAACCGGTGAAGACCATCTTTTCACGCAGATTCAACCGTTCCAGGGGGGCCGGGGCTGTCTTGCCGGTGACGTAAAGTCGTGCTCCGGGTCGTTCAGCAAGGATAAGCGGGTAGATTTCTCGGGCGAAAAACTCCAGTCCCTCAAAATTCACCCGGTAAGAGAGTGCGCCTGTAAAAATCAGGCCTTCCGGTTCCATTTCCCTTTCATCGGCAGGCTGATAAAAAGAGAGATCCACCCCGTTGGGAATGACGGCCATGTACTTAAGCTGAGGCGCACAGCGCATCACCGCCTCACGCTCGGGCTCCGACACCACCGTACAACCATCAAACTCTTCCAGCAGGCGCGTAAGGTAACGCGAGAGCTTCCACCACGTCAGCCGGTAACGCAAACGGCGCAATGGATGGGGTTCATCCAGAGAACGCCGGGCAATTTTCGTAACCTCCAGCTCTTCCAGCACCTTCCGGGCATTGCTCACCAGGCGCGCGTAGGGGGCCATATCCAGTTCAGAGACAACAACCAGGTCGTATTTTTCCTTTATGGCCAGCCCGGTAACCGCATCTGCCATGGCCTGGCTGTACGTATCCAGCAGCGAGCGCGGCGTGGGCGAAAAGAACCCTGCCAGGGCCGTCAGCCTGCCAGGTTGAAAGGCGCGGTACGGCACGGTGAGTACCTCACCCAGAAATTCCCTTAATACCTCACAGGATTCAGGAGAAGGCGGATCCTCCACAAAGGATATCAGGTCTACCCTGTGTTTCCGGGCCAGCCCTCTGAGGATGGAAAATACCCGAATTCTTGCTCCATTATCCGGTGGATACGGAAACCAGCGAGAAAGGAACAGGATCTTCACGGTTGAACACCCCGCATGCCCGTCTTCCCGCGGAAATAATCCCAGATGGCCTGCACCATCGCCCGCCGCTGTTCGCGCCGGTGGCGCCACTTTGGGCGGATGCTCCAGCTAACCAGCGTGCGCAGGTACTCACTGAACAGGGTATGCGCCCAGGCCCGCCCTCCGGCACCTGCCTTTTTTAAGAAGAGCAAACGGTTGCGTGTCATGTAATAGTGCACTGTGGCAGATGCCTCGCGCGCTTCGGGAGAAATCTTGTGCCAGATCGTAGCCCCCGGCACATAAACGATCTGATACCCCGCCCGGCGAATGCGCACGCACCATTCCACTTCTTCGTAATAGGCAAAAAAGCCTTCATCCAGCAGACCAGCGGCTTCAAGGGTCTTCCGCTTCACCAGCATGGCACATCCGGTGACGAAATCCACCGCGCGCGGTTTCAGCCCATACTGGCCCTGGTCGGTTTCGTCCATCCCGATCATCCGTGCCACCCCGTGCTTCCAATCAATGGCTCCCCCCGCCGACCAGATGACCTCAGGCCGGGTGTGGTAATAAATCGTTGGGCCAAGCACCCCGATGGAAGGATCAGCCTCCCCCACTGAGACCATTTTCTCTAAAAAATCTGGTGAGACCAGCGTATCGTGATTGAGAAGCAGTACGTAATCCGCGCCTTTCTGGAGAGCAACCTTCATCCCCAGATTGTTTCCACCCGCAAAACCAAGGTTTGTCCGGCTCTCCAGCAACGTTACTTCAGGATGGCAGGCACGGATGCGTTCCGGTGAACCATCCTGCGAGGCGTTGTCTACCACCAGTACATAACGTTCAGGATATTGCACCCTGGCCAGCGAATCAAGACAGGCCAGCGTGTCATCCCCGCCATTCCAGTTGATCACAACAATCGCAACCCGGGGGTTCTGGTTTTCAACCACGCCTGGATTCCACCAGCTCCATATAAAGGAGCTCTAAATCGGTCACTTCTTCATCGAGCCGCCTGACCGGTTGAATGCCAGCGCGTAAACGCTCATAAAGAAATGGGTCTTCAATCAACTTGCGCAGCTGCTCTGCCAGACTGCGCGGGTTGCCCGCCTCAAAGAGGAAACCATCCACCCCGTGGCGCACCATCTCGATCATCCCTCCCAGGTCAGAGGCAATCACCGGTTTGCCATGGTCGAAAGCCTCCAGAATCACCGTGGGGTGGTTTTCATACCAGATGGAAGGCGTGACGATGACATCACACTCATCCATGATGCGGCCAATTTCATGCCCCGGGAAGGGCCCCAGGAAGAGCACGTCCTCACGCCCTCTGGCCAGGGTACGCAGCGAGCGCACGTAACTCGGCCAGGTTCCCAGGTCACCATACAGACGTAATTCAGCCCGGCCAGGCGGCAGATTCAACAGACGATATGCCTCGACGAGCACATGCACCCCTTTGTGCGCGGCAATTTGCCCCAGGTAGCCAATGCGGAATTTCTCGCTCTTCCCCTGACTGCCAGAACCTTCCCGATGATTGGATTTTTCCAACCCATACGGTGCGTAGATCATCCGGCGGGGAAGCATATCGTATTCCTTCAATTTCTCCTCGAAGAAACGAGACTGGGTGATGACCACATCCACCTTTTGAAGCAACCGCCGGTTGAACTCCCGTCGCTGGCGGATCCATCTCTCTTCTTCTCGATATCCGGGGTGTTTCCCAAGCATGCCGGTCTTTCCCAGATACGTAAAGAACGCACCCGGCAGGCCCCCCAGCCATTGATCTACCAGACGATACCGCCTTTGCAGAGCACGAAGACACCATACACAGCGGGCCGGTTCCACCGGTTCACTGCACAACTGCCCATCACTGCGCAACAGGGTAATCAACGGGCACATCATCCAGAAATCCACCAGCGTGATCACCGAGGGAATATCGGCCTCAAAGGCCGCATCCAGAACACAGCCGGTGGTTAAATACCCTGAAAGCAGGTGCACCACATCGGGGCGGTCGGAGCGAATATGTTCTCTGAACCATTGCTGAATGGCCGTGTTGCAAAAATTCAAACCCAGGGGGCGCACCAGATTTCGCTCATTGAGATGCAGCCGATGCACCGTGACCCCGTCTTCCACCTCGGTCTGGCAAAGCAAGGCCTCTTCCTGCGTCCCAACCGAGTCGACAGCGGCAACTTCCACGGAATGGCCGCGAGCCGTAAAACTGCGCGCCAGGCGGTGAGCCATTTTTTCGGTACCGCCAATGAACCGTGGAGGGTAATGGGGAGAAACCAGGAAAATCTTCATAGAGGAATCGTCTTTTCAGTTCTGGCGCGCAAATCGCGCACAAAGTGCCACTCATCCCTGCCAATGACACGGAAAGCCAGCAACAGAGCCAGGTACAACAGGCCGCAGATGAAGGTGTTGACCAGCAAACTCACGTGATTCGCCAGGAAAAGTGCCACCACACCCATCAACCCTGCGGCCAGCAGCGGTCGGATGATATTCTCGTTCCATTTCATTCGCTTCAGGGTGTCGCGCAGGAACCACAGATACTGCCCCACCAGCACAGCCTCGGTGATCACCGTCATCGTCGAGGCGGCCAGCAACCCAAAACGCGGTACCAGCATCAGGTTGAAGAGAACATTCAAGGCAGTACTGGTCAATACCGCACGTGCCGCCCGCCGTTCCTGCCCGGAAATGAGCACCACATACCCCAAAAACTCCGAAGCGAACATCAGCGGCACCACCCAGATCACGATCTTCAGCGCCACAATGGCCGGGTCATAACTGGCCGTGTAGATAAAGGGCACAATCTGCCCGGCCAGCGCCCAGGTTCCAAACGCGATGGGCAGCGAAGCCAGCATCAGGTAGCGCATGGCACGGTCATAACTGCGCACCAGGTTGTGGGGTTCGCTAACCGACTGGCGCGTGAGAGACGGGAAGAGAGCCGTGTTGATCACATTAGAAATGAGCGCCGCCGAAAACACCAGGTTATACGCGGCATTATAGAATCCTGTTTCAGCATCACCGCGGTAAATGTTCAACAACACTGTGTCGAACTTGTATGAGAGTCCAAGCGCAAAGCCGATCACCCCGAAGGGGAGGCTGGCCTTTAAAAGCGCTTTCCATAGAGACGGAGATGGACGAGCCGGATGCACCCCCAGCGAGCGCACCCCCCGCCAGCACACCACCGTCATCGCCGCCACCCCGCAGAGGGTGGCTAAAATCAATCCGTAATACCCCAGCCCCAGCCATAACGCCAGCCCGCCCAGCACCACAAACACCAGCTGATTGAGGACTTTCCCCCCGGAGGTAATATCCAGCCGTTCAAAACCCGAAAGCACAGCGTCGCTGGCGCCCTGCACCGCATAAAGGAAAAGCCCCACCGCATTCAGGGCAATCGCACCGATCATCACCGCCGGGCGCCCCGTCACCCAGGCCGCCCCCACCATCAACAAGGCAGTAAAGAAGGAAAGCAGAAGGCGCAGAAGGATAATATTCCCGTAAAGCACCCCGGCCTGGGCATGCCCACCCGGCTGCTCGCGCAGGCGCGCCACCTCGCGGATCGCATACACACCCAGACCCAAATCGGAGAAAATCGCCAGGGTCGTCCCAAATGCCAGCACCGCGGTATATTGCCCAAACGATGCCGCCCCCAGGTGCCTGACGATGAGGATCGAAAACAGAAACGACAGCGCCTTAATGATCAGCTGCGCCGCCATCCCAATGGCTGAATTACGGAAAATGGTGGTCGATAATTTTGGCATACGATCAGAGTAAACGGGGTGCAGATCAATCGAAACGGGTCAAAAAAGCAGTGGCCAGATCAGGGGAATGGCTGACGCGAAATCAGAGGGAGGAACAGAGCATAACGAAGCGTGGTCACCGCGACCACCTCATTATTCTCTCCCTGTGGATCGAAATTTACGGAGCTGACCCGCGCCACAGTTTGAAAGCTCGTCCCGCTCGCGGGCGCAAAAATACCCACCCCGAGAGGGGGAGCACTTTCACCGGCCCCCACGGGCTGACTCAACCCACACAACACCTCCTGGCCTGCCCCGCCCCAGGTGCAGTTCCACCCGCTCCCCGCCGCCTGGTTAAACTGCGCTCCTGCCGGCAGCGTTAACCTCACCTGAACTCCCCCCGCCGTGCTCGGGCCTGCGTTCACCACCTGCACTGTATAAGAGAGCGGCCTTCCCGCCAGCACCGGGTCTGGAACATCAGTGAGGGTGAGCGCCAGGTCTGAAACCGCACTGACGCTGACCTCGCGGGAGGCACTGTTGTTGCCGGGCGCCCAGTCTGGGGTGACGGCTGAAGCCGCATGTCCCTGGCTTGAGAGAGTCGTCGGCTCTGCCGGAGCAGTCAGGGTCAGATCAATCGTAGCCCCACTACCTGCGGACAGGTTCCCCAGATTACAGGATACCTCCGTCACGCCCGGGGTACAGCTTCCCTGAGAGGCCTCTACCCCGACCCCGGTCGTCCCTGCCGGAACGGTAAGACTCGCCACAACGTTCTCTGAAAGATCAGGGCCAGCGTTGGTAATGGTCAGCCTGAAGGTCAGTCGCCCTCCGGCATTCACGGTTGACGGAGCCTCCAGCCCAACCTGCAAATCGGCATGGGCGGTTAGATAACTCACAGTCCATGAATGGCTTCCGGCTGAAAGCGGAAAGAAGACCATCGGCACCCCGCGCACATCCATCGGGCTGAAAGGCGCGGTGAGCGGAGCGCCAGCATCCACCTGAACCCATTCGAGAGGCCTTCCATCCCACGAAGCGGGGAGAAGCACGGTCAGCCCTTCACCACGGTCAGGGTTTGAGAACAAATCAAAGGTCAACCTCCCGGTAGACTGATCCCACACGATGTTCTGGAAAACCGCATCATGGCGGGTCTCGGTGAAGGCAAGCCAGCGATCCGCATTCCAGAGTGGAATACCCAGGCTCTGAGCATACGCCATGGTGCCCTCGGCCCATCCTCGCGGGTCGCCATTGCCGTAGTAATCTACATGGAACTGGGTCATCAGGGCCGAATAAAACCCGTTCTGGCTGGCATCAATCAGCGCTCTTGAAACCGCCACCCCCTGTTCGGCAGTCAGGCCTTCTCTACCTACCCCCGCATCGCGAATCAACTGCTCGTCCACAAGGTGCGTTTCCTGCTGGTAAACCGGCAAAATGGTGCCGTCGGTTCTGGAAAATTTCATCGGGAGGCCGCTGCCCGTGATGTACCCGTGCGCCCACGTGCCATCTGCCTTCTGCAACCATGCACCCGAATGGTAAAAATTCGTGTCCATGGCAATCCCGTAGTCCCGCTCCAGCTCGACGGCATCGGTATAACCCTTCCAGGCCACCTGATGATTGCGCACCGTGCGCGATTTGGGACTGCTGAAGGTGCTGCCGAACCAGCTGTTGAAGACTGCATACCCCTGGTCAATGTTCGTAATACCCACATCAGGTTTACTTGCATAAGGGTGAATGCCAAACTCGTGCCCCTGCGCCCGCCAGGCCTGCACGTTGGCATTCGTTGGCTCACCCGCCTGGACGAGGTAAAAGGTCATCCTGGCCCCATAAGCGTTCAGGCTGTTGATTTCCTGCTGATAATACGCCGTGGGGTTGGCATGAGCATCGCCAGTTAAAACCAGCATCGTGCGGGTGCTCCCCGGAAAATACCATAATTGCGGCAGGGGCTGGTTGGCCAGCTGGCGCACCAGCCGCGAAAACAGGCGCATCTGCTCATCCGCCTGTGGCACAGGCACCCGATCAAGATTGACCCACGGGATCCTGGTGGTGTGGTCACCCGACCATTTCCAGAAGAGTTCAAAAGCACGCACCACACCGTCGCCATCCACATCGATACCGGCATTGGCCGGGTCCCCTTGCCGGGTGAGGACGATATTCTTTCCCAGGTCATACAGAAAGGCCACCGCCCTGCCACTGCCAGCCAGGTTTCCCACCACTGCCGGGTAGGAAGTGGAAGCCGTCGCATCGGAATAGAGGCTCGCCAGTTTGACCCCGCCAGCGAGTGCGTATTGATCGGTCAGGCCGTGAATTTGCAGAGTCTGGGTAGTCAGCCCGGCACCAGGGGTGCTTCCGTCGAAGGCAGCCGTGCCAGAGATTTTCAGATACCCATCCAAAAGCCCCCCCTGCACTCGCCCCTAACCCGAAGAGATCAGCCAGTTGTGCATCAGGGCACACAGCCAGCAGCCGCCCACCGCCGTTCACGTAAGCACGCAGGTCAGCCGCCTGACTCGAAGTGAGGCTTCCCGGCCCAAGAATAACCACCCTGTACTGCGCCAGAAGAGAAGCATTCATCGCACTGAGGACAACCTGATCGAAGAGATTCAACCCCTCAGCACGTAAAATCTCCCCCAGGGTTGCCCCATACCCACCGTTGGTGATGAGCAACACCGGGGCAGAAGTGGCCTGGGCGCGTGACCCCGAAAGGCAAAACATCGCCGAGAAGACCAGCACCAGAAAAGCGCCAGCCACGGTCATTACGCCTTTTCTGCGCCTGTCTGCCTGTTTTTGCCACCGGTAATGGGTATGAAGGTTCAATGCCACCCGTTTAAGAGAAGGTTGCTTCCCGCGCAGGGAGCTGTTGCAGATCCTGAAGCACCACCCGGGCCGAATCGAAAGCGTGACGGCTGACGGATTCACCGTTGGTCAGCGCGGGGTAAATTTGCGCGGTGGTCGAAAGGTACAGATTCTCCACCGGGGTCTTCACTGCCGGGATCAAATGAGTTTGATGGATGTAGTGCAACGGCTCCACATAACGTTCGCGATGAATCAAAAAGTACCGCACCTGACTCTCGTCAAAGTCAGGGAACATGCGCTTCAAATGCATCATCCACATGGCGCGAATTTCTTCATCGCTCATGCGCTGCAGAGGGCTGCCCGGCGCGGTGTACTTGGGTAAATACACCAGGTGATGCCCCCCCACATAAGACGGGTCGATATAAGTGGTGGTTTCGATCACGCCGGTGAAGGGCACGCTGTCGTCCGTGATGTTGAGCGTCCAGTATCCCGAAAGCGGGCGATCCAGCACCAGCAGGGGGCAGACAATGCCAATGTAATCCGTCTGGGAAAGAAAATCGTGATAGGCTTGTGGGGCGCCGGGGATCAACTTTTGAAAAACAGGGGTTTGCAGGGTGACGACAACCCGGTCGAAGGGTGCTTCCCGGTCTCCCAGCCGAATGCCCGCCGCCCGTCCCTCACGGATGACCACCTCCTGCACCGGCGTCGAAAGATGGATCTCTCCCCCCGCCGCAATAATTTTCTCCGCCATGGCCTGCATCAAGGTGGGATACCCGCCGATGAGATGCCCCGCTTCTTCTTTCTGGCTGGCCCCACTGCGGGTAGACTTCACCCTGACCAGGCGTGACCAGATGTAAGTGGCGGGTGTCTTCTCAAAGCCGCCATCGAACTTGGCCTTGAGCATGGGGCGCCAGATGTTCTGGTAAGTGTTGCGCCCGCTCAGGCCGATGAGCCAGTCTTCCACCCCCACGCGCTCCAGCTTCATCCAGTCGCGGATGAGCTGTGCCGCCACCACGGTTATCCCCAGTCTGAACCGGTCAACCCAGCCCAGCGGTGGAAAGCGTAAAAAATCCACGATGTTGTTCATCGGGTAGATGGCGCCCTGATGATAAAACCCCATACGCGTTTCTTTAAAGCGCAACCGGTCAGCAATGCCCAGCTCTTCACACAACTGGCGCAGGTGACGATCGCTGGAAAGAATGGCGTGATAAAAGCGATCTACCGCCGTCCCATCCGGGAGATGAATTGGCCCGGCCAGCCCCCCCAGCACGGGTGAGGCCTCAAAAATTTCCACCTGCACCCCCGCCCTGGAAAGGTAGTACCCCAGGCTGATGCCCATAATGCCCCCGCCGATGATAGCCACGCGGGGATGGGTTGAAGAAGAATTGTCAAATGAACCATTCATCGCTGTTGATGAAATACCTCTAAAAAGCTTTACCTGCATTATCCGGCGTCGACCAGGCATCAATGTGCCGGGCAATGGCTTCACTGGCATGGCCATCGCCAAAAATGGGGGGGCGTTCGGCAGGTGGGGCGAAGGTGTGCCATGCCTGAAGAATTTTTTCCGGGTCCGCTCCCACCAGGCAATTCCAGCCCACCTCCACGGTTTCAACCCATTCGGTTTCATCCCGCAGGGTAAGACACGGCACCCCCAGAAAATACGCCTCACGCTGCACACCACCCGAGTCAGTGGCAATGAGGCGGGCGTTTTCTTCGAGCATCATCATATCCAGATACCCCACCGGTTCAATCAACCGCACATGCCGCTTAAACTGAATGCCCGCAGACTCGATTGCCCTGCGCGTGCGGGGATGAACCGGGAAGATCACATTCTCTTCCACCGCGTTCAACGCCCGGGCAATCCCCCCCAGGCGCTCCGGGTCATCGGTGTTGGCGGCGCGGTGTACGGTAACCAGCGCATAAGAGCGGGGCGATAACCCTAAATCTCTTAAGGCCGTCGAACGCTCACGCGCCAGCAGGCGGTTGGTCAGCATGGCATCGAGCATCACATCACCTACCCAGTGCACCCGGGTGTGAATGCCCTCCGCCGCCAGATGCCTCACCGCCTTCTGGCTGACGCAGAAGAACAGGTCGGCCAGCCGGTCGGCCACCAGGCGGTTGATCTCTTCAGGCATGCGCCGATCAAAGCTCCGTTCACCGGCTTCAATATGCGCCACCGGGATATGCAACTTACTGGCGGCCAGGGCCCCCGCCAGGGTGGAATTGGTATCACCGCGCACGATGACCAGGTCGGGCTTTTCCCGAAGCATCACCTCTTCCATGCGGATGAGGATTTCTCCCGTCTGGCGGGCGTGGCTCCCGGAACCAACCTCCAGGTTATAGTCGGGCGTCGGGATGCCCAGTTCATCAAAAAACGTTTGCGACATGCGGTAATCGTAGTGCTGGCCGGTGTGCACCAGCACTTCGTGATGCCTCTGCCGCAAAGCACGGCTGACAGGGGCGGCCTGGATAAACTCAGGCCGTGCACCAACCACAGAAAGAATTTTCATAGAGGTCTATCACCAGAGAAAGGCTTCAGAGAGTCAGGCCAGCGCAACCAGGCGCAGACGGTGAAGGAACACCCGCCATTGAAAGCGTAAGTGCGCCAGGATGGTGCGTATCAGCTTGGCTTTTGAAGTGCCGTACTGACGGGCGTAGAGCACCGCAGGGAATTCAGCCACCCGGTAACCCTTGAGCATGGCTTTCACCATCAATTCCGTGCCTGCCAGAAAACCATTCGACTGGAAGGAAACCGTGTCAATCACCTTCCGCCGGTATGCCCTGAAGAGGCAGGTATAGGTGTGCACCTTCCAGTTCACCAGCACCCGGTACAGGAAGGAAGCACCCTGACTGAGAACCAGACGATAGCGTGGCACACCGGCCACCCCGCCCTGCGGGTGATACGGGGAGGCCGTGACCAGATCTACCCCGGGGGTCAGGCAGGCCAGCAGTGCAGGGATGGTCGAAAAGCGGTACGTACCATCACTGTCGGTGGTCACGATCAGGTCACCACTCACGGCGGCAAAACCGGTACGCAACGCCGCTCCCAGCCCCCGGTTGACCTCATGCTGCAGAAAAACAAAATGCACCCCGGGAAGGTTTAAATCTCCAAAGGTTTGATGGAGCAGGGGCCAGGTGGCATCGGTACTGCCATCGTCCACAAAGATGGTTTCCACTTCATCACCCTGGCTGAGGTTCATCAATACCGGCAGCAGTTCGGTCTTCAGTTTGGCAATATTTTCTTCTTCGTTGTAACAAGGAATGACGATGGAAATGTTCATCTGTGTCGTGATTCTTTCTATCCTGCCGGGTGCCCTGCCCATCAGATCGCTGAGGGCGCCCCGCGAAATAACATCCCCGGCGGAGAAGCGTCAGCTTTTCACGGCTCCGGTTACCGCCGCTATGATCTCATCCAGTTCAGCACGGGTGAGCGCCGGATGCACCGGTAATGACAGCACTTCCGCGCTGGCGGCTTCAGAAACAGGCAGTTTCTCCTGGTACCCCATCTGCCGGTAGAGAGGCTGTTGATGAATGGGGATGGGGTAATACACCCCCACTCCAATCCCCCGCGCCGAAAGCTGTTCGAGCAACGCATCGCGTTGAGCCGCCCGCAGGGTGTACTGATGAAAAACATGCTCACCACCGGGGCGCACCCGCGGGGGCTGAATTCCGGGCAGGTCTTCCAGGCCAGAGGTGAGGTAGGCGGCGTTCTCCTGCCGCTTCCGGTTCCATCCATCGAGCTTGGGTAGTTGCGCCAGCCCAATGGCAGCCTGCAGATCGGTCATGCGGAAGTTAAACCCCAGCGACTCATGCAGGTAACGGCGTGGGCTGCCATGATTGCGGATGAGCCGGGCCCTTTCTGCCACCCCCTCATCGTTGGTGGTAATCATACCGCCCTCGATGGTGGTCATGTTCTTGGTGGGATAAAACGAATAACACGCGGTTCCCCACGCGCCGACCATTTTGCCGTTCAGCCGGGCCCCATGTGACTGGCATGCGTCTTCGATAATCGCCAGGTTGTGTCTGGCGGCAATCGCCGAAAGGGCTTCCATATCCGCCGCCTGCCCGAAAAGGTGCACGGGGATAATCGCCCGGGTGCGAGGGGTGATGCGCCGCTCCACATCCACCGGGTCGAGGGTGTAATATTCCGGCTCGATATCCGCAAAGACGGGGGTTGCTCCGGCATACAAAATGCAATTGGCCGACGCAATAAAACTGAAGGGTGTGGTGATGACTTCATCCCCCTGGCCAATGCCGTGGGCAAGCAAAGCCACGTGCAGGGCGGTCGTCCCGGAAGACGTGGCCACGGCATATTTCACGCCACACCATGCGGCAAAGCGTTCCTCAAATTCTTTCACTTTGGGGCCCTGCGCCAGCTGCCCTGATTCGAGCACCTGCAACACCGCCTGTTTTTCTTCTTCGCCAATCTGAGGCTTGGAAATGCTGATCATGGGGTTAATTCCTCTGGATGAAAAGTCCACTGACAGACACTGCAAAAATAACCGTTCCCCTGGGGGGTCATGCGGCGCCCGCACCGGCAGGCATACCCCACCAGCCGGGCCGGAACCCCCACCACCAGGCCGTGATCGGGGACAGAACGAGTGACCACCGCCCCCGCCGCCACCAGTGCAAAACGCCCGATGGTCACGTTCGGGAGCACGATCGCCCCACTGCCAATCGAGGCCCCGTAGCATACCCGGGTTGGCCCCACCTCCCAGTCGTCGGCCCCTTTGAGGGTGCCATCCGGGTTGATCGCCCGTGGGTAGACGTCATTGGTGAAAACCGCCCGCGGGCCAATGAACACCCCGTCTTCCACCGTCAGGCCATGATAGAGGTAAGCGCCGTTCTGAATTTTGACGTTGTTTCCCACCCGCACATCAAAATCGATGTACACATCTTTACCAACGATACAATTTTCACCCAGCTCGGCCCCTTCGCGGATCTGCACATAATGCCAGATACGGCTGCCGGCGCCAATCTTTGCCGCCGGTGAGACCTCTGCTGTGGCATGAATGCGCGCCGGTGGCTTTTCTTGTAATGGTTCTGTGTTCACAGGTTTCCCTCCCCAGGTTTTAATGATACCTCTATTTTCCTCAATCGCCTCCGCTCGTGCCGATCCCTTCATCCGAAGACTGCCACAGAAGCGTCTGGAAACCCACACTCAGGGCATTGGTGAAGGTGGCCGGGTCAGAAAACAGCATCTTCAGGTAAGTGAGCATCGGCCCGGGGCGCAGCGCCCACTCACGGAAGGCCCGCTTTTGCCAGTAGAGCAGCCGTTCGGCGGGCAGGCCGGGGTAATCCAGCACGGTGCCCTTGTCCATGTCCACCTGCTCCCAGCGCGTGCCGGGACGGAACCAGCCTTCCCTGACTACCTCGAAGAAGAACGGCGTGCCTGGATAGGGCGCGGCCACATGGAAGAGGGCAATATCCAGCGGCAGTTTCTTGGCAAAATTGATCGTCTGCCGGATGGTCTCTTCAGTTTCGGTGGGCAACCCGATAATGAAATATCCCCAGTTTTTAATCCCGGCTTTGTGAGCCCAGCGCAGAGCGCGCTCGGCTTTGTCAGGATAGGCACCTTTATGAGCATGGCGCAGTACCTGTTCATTTCCACTTTCGATGCCCCACGAGATGAGCCAGCAGCCTGCCTTTCCCATGAGAGAGAGCATTTCCTCGTCAACGTAATCCACGCGGCTGTTGCACGTCCAGCGGATCTTCAGGTTTTCGTCGATGATCCGCCTGCATAACTCCACCACCTGGTCGCGGCTGACGGTGAAAAGATCTGCATACATGTGGATGTTGTTAATGCCCAGCTTCTTGAGCACCCACAGCTCTTCCATGATTTTTTCAGGGGAGCGTAACCGCACCGTGTACTGATAGGAAACGTGCTTGATACAATAAATGCAGCCTGCCGGGCAACCCCTGCTGGTGACAATAAAGGTGAACGGCCCCTTAATCCAGGGCATGCGGTATTTCATCAGGGGGAGCTGATCGTGCAGTGGGATGGGAAGATCATTGAGATCTTTGATGAACGGGCGCTGGCGGTTGACCACAATCTCATCTCCGCGCCGCCAGGCCAGCCCGGCGATCCCCGCCAGATCCACACTGCCATCTTCCCGCAACGCAGGACGATAATTGGGATCGTGCTCATCAATCATTTTTTGCACCAGCGGCGGGCGTTGATCGATCTTCCCCTCCAGGTGATCGAGCAGGTCGCGAATGGTCAGGTCGGGTTCACCCACCAGACCAAAATCCAGCGCCGGATAAGCCCGCATGGTCTCCACAGGGATCGGCGTAATGTGCGTACCGAAAACGATCGTCTTCGCCCCACGCGCCTTGGCCAGGAAAACCCCGTACATATCGTTCTCAAGCGTGGGCGCGGTGAGCTGTGACATGTAATACTTAGGCTGATATTTATCCAGCATGCGGGTAAACTCCGGCCAGGAAATGCGTTCAGCATTGGCATCAATAATCTTGAAGGTGTACGTAGGGTGAAGAATGGCCGCCATCTGCGCCAGAGAAACCTGCGGCCAGACCATGTTCTCACGTGTACGCCGCCCCACGCGGTGCTGAGTGCGAATCCACAATCCACCATCGGGCGTGGGTGGGTTCACCAGTAAGATATCCACCGCATCTGGCGAGCGGGGCTTGTTGAGCATAGCTTGGCGCACAGCTTCATCGGCATTGGGGAAGCGCGCCATGCGCAATTCCGGAATGCGTGAAGTGCCCAGATTAATCTTTCGAATATCATTCTGTTGTTCGTCCATCTCAATACCTCCTTGGACTGACTACCTAACCGATAATTAATGCAGATGCGCCGAATGCATATCCCGTTCGGCCTGGGCTTCACGCTGGCTGAGGTCTTCCAGCACACGCATCACGATCCACGAGATCACCAGTTGAATGCCGATAAGGATAAAAAAGGCGCTTCCGAGCAGGTAGAGCCATAGCCGGTTGAAATCCCAACCGCTTACGCCCAGCGCAATGCTGACAATCCCGATGAGCAGACCAATCAGAAAACTCACCGTGCCCATCCACCCGAACTGCCGGTCAAGGGGCGGGTTGAAGATCGGCTTGCCGAACAGCCCCTGCCGGATGGGGCGTTTATAAAACAACGACACCAGGTAATTGAAAGTCGTCCCCAGTGAGAAGATGGTAATCCCGGCCACTCCCGAAACCAGTGCCCAGTAGAGAGCCGCAATGGCCCAGGGGCCGAGGGTGGTCACCCCCTGAAGGCGGGCAAGCAGCAATGCCAGCCCCACCAGCAGCGCATACCCCACCCCGCCCAGGCCGATCAGACCGAGGATGCGCACCGGGTTGTAGGAAAGGGCCGTCCAGAGAATGGACTGCAAGAAAACCGCCCCATCACGCACCACACTCAGTTTAGAACGCCCCACGCGCTCAGAATACGGGATGGGCACCTCAACCACCTTGATGCCCTCATGGATGGCGCGCGTGCTCATCACCGGCGTGAGGTTCAGGCCATCGGGAAGGGGATAGAGGCGTTCCAGAATTTCTCGCCAGAACACCCGCATCCCGCTGGCACTATCGGTCACCCTTTGCCGCCCGACCAGTGAAAGCAGGTTGGCAAAGAAGAAGTTCCCAATCCGGCGTGTCAGGGGCATCTGGCTTTTCTCACCGGCCATGCGCGAACCAATCACCAGTTCGCCTCCATTCAGGGCCGCCTGGCATAACTGCGGGAAGAATTCCGGCGGATATGTCCCATCAGCGTCCAGGAATCCGATTAATTCACCGGTGGCCTGTGCGAACCCGTTTTTCAGCGCTCCCCCGTACCCGCGGTTCCGGGCATGACGGATCAACCGCACCCCCGGAATCTGGCTGACGATCTCGGCAGTGCGGTCTTTCGAACCATCATCTACCACCAGCAGTTCCATCCGGTCTACACCCACCTTCACCAGTTCCGGCTCGATAGCCAGCACCCGGTGGACGATTTCTGCAATGCCACCCTCCTCATTGTATGCCGGGATCACAACCGACAGCGTGGTCATCCATTAACCTCCGTTGGATCAAAATAAACAGGAACATCCCGGGGAACCGGGTGTGTACCATCAATGGTACGAAGGGGCCGCGCTGGAACCCCTCCCACCACCGTATGAGGTGGCACGTCATGCGTCACCACGGCTCCCGCGGCCACCACTGCACCTTTTCCCACCCTGACTCCATCCGTAATGATAGCTCCTGCCCCCAGCCAGACGTCATCTTCAATGACGATGCCCTGCGCGGTGATCCCCTGGTGGATAAAAGGGCGGTTCGGGTCATCGAAAACATGATTGACGGCGATGATTTGCGTGAACGGCGAGGTATACACCCGGTCACCGATCTCGACCCCTCCCTGCCCGCGAATGACGCTGTACTCCCCAATCAGGCTATCTGCCCCGATGCGAATTCCGGAATGCGGCATATTCCGGAAGTTATACACGTGCAGCACAGCGCCGTGCATGACGATCGTGCGCGGCCCAATCTCAATGCCTCGCGGGCAGGCGTGCAGGTAAACGCCCTGGTCGAGATACACCCCGTGCCCCAGCCGGATATTCCCGGCAAAGCGCAGGCGCACCCGACTTTCAATGGCTGCCAGGCCGTCCATTCGCAGGATCAGGCGGTACAGCACTCCGCGCAGGGCAATTCCCACCAAACCCGGTACCCAACCTGCCAGCCCCATCACCCCCTGCTCGAGCAAATATCGCCCCGGGGAAGAAGCCTGGCGGTTGAGGTACAGTTGCAGACTTTTCAAAACAGAAGAACGCTTTGCAGGCGCCACCATGAGGAAATTCACAGCTCAACCGTGCTCCGCCCTTCCGACATTCCCGCACAGGGAAGCGGCTGGGCTGAGTAGAAAAGAGATGGAGGCGATCCTGAAAAGTGCGGCGGCTTCGCAGGATGCCATTGTGCAAACCCGGCAGGGCGGTTTAAATTTCCACCGCCCATCTCACCCGATCTCGATTGCTCTTTCCAAAGCCGGACAGGTTTTGATTGCCGCTCCTGTCCTTCTGACTCTCTCACCAGGTCAGGCTTTTACCGCCCGGTGAAACCAACCCCAGCACCAACTCACACCAGTCACCACCAGAGGCCAATAAACAGATATGAATTTCACAAAAAATATCTTAATAGCCCCTGAACTTTTGCTTCCCTCTCATTTAGGGGAAAGCAAATCACGTACTGTATTGCTTGTTTATCGTATTTCTTTGCCCGTCTGACGAATGGTTTCTCGCCCCAATTTCGTCTCCGACCATATTAACAAAGAAGCGAAACAGACAGACTCGTCGGTTTCGCTACTGGCTCCCCGGATACCTTTGCGCACTACGCGCTAAGCGACCAACTTGAGTATCCGGTTCATGGCTCCCGAAAGGTTATTTTCCTGAATAACCTGGAAAGTTGATCTTGGCAGTTCAACTTTCCGACTTGAGTCTAACAAATTCGATCTCTTGAGTCAAGTAACGATTGCGTTGCAATGTTAACAAATGGTTTGAATTTGGTTACAATTTGGATTGCAAAATACCTGATTTCTTCTGCATCCTCCCCGAAAAGGGAAAATCGGACGAAAAGAATTAAAAATCATCCTTTTTCCAGGGATGATCCAGCCGCGAGGAATGAATCCGCACACCTTCACTCTGGTAAAATGTTAACATGCATATTCTCCTGATTCATCAGGCCTTTGCCTCTTTGAATGAAGCTGGCGGGACGCGTCACCATGAACTGGCCCGCTATCTGGTCAGCCGCGGCCATCGGGTCACCATCATCGCCAGCCCGGTCAATTATCTGAGCGGTCAAAGAGGCACACACACCGCCTGGGTGGAACGGCAGGAAGACCCTCCCGGCATCACACTCTTGCGCACCTACACCTACCCCGCTCTGCACCGCAGTTTTTTTCATCGGGTTTTGAGTTTTCTCAGTTTCATGGTCTCATCCTTTTTCGTCGGGCTGGGGGTGCGTGAGGTCGACCTGGTGTGGGGCACTTCTCCACCCATCTTCCAGGCAGTCACAGGCTGGATGCTGGCCCGCCTCAAGGGAGTGCCTTTCCTGCTTGAAATCCGCGACCTCTGGCCAGCGTTTGCCATAGCTGTAGGGGTGCTGCGCAACCCGCTGTTGATTCGCGCATCGCTCTGGCTGGAAAGCTTCCTCTACCGGCACGCCGACCGGGTCATGGTCAATTCGCCTGGTTTCATCGAGCACGTTACGCAACGCGGCGCCCGCCAGGTAGAACTGGTACCCAACGGCGCCGACCCCCTCATGTTCTCGCCGGACGGGCACGGCGAAGCTTTCCGCAGGGCTCATGGCCTCAACGGTCAGTTTGTGGTGCTCTATGCCGGCGCCCATGGGCTTTCGAACGATCTGGGGGTGGTGCTGGAAGCCGCCAGTTATCTGCAAGACGAGCCTTCCATTACATTCCTTCTCGTGGGAGACGGCAAAGAAAAGCCCCACCTGCAGGCCCACGCCGAGGCTCTGCGCCTGACTAACCTGCGCTTCCTCCCGCCCGTTCCCAAAGCCAGCATGGGTGAGGTCATGGCCGCCGCCGATGCCTGCCTGGCCATCCTCAAACCCATCGCGCTTTACCGCACCACCTACCCCAACAAAGTCTTTGATTACATGGCCGCTGGCAGGCCGGTGATCCTGGCCATTGATGGAGTCATCCGGCAGGTGGTGGAAGAGGCCCGGGCCGGCCTGTTTGTCCCGCCGGGCAACCCCCGTGCCCTGGCCGAGGCGGTGCGGACCTTGGCATCAGACCCTCAGGCCGCGCGTCAGATGGGAGCATGTGGACGGCAATATATCGAGACTCATTTCAACCGCCAGCGTCTGGCCGAACAATTAAACAGCCTTCTGGTAGAAATGCGAGGTTCCCATGGCCGAGAAAATTCTCGTCGTCGATGATGAAATTGCGTTGCAGGAGACCCTGGCTTACAACCTGCGCCGCGAGGGATATGAGGTGCTCACTACCGGCGATGGAAAAACCGCCCTCGAGCTGGCACACACCTTTAAACCCAATTTAATCCTCCTGGACGTCATGTTGCCCGGCATCGATGGCTTTGAACTGTGCCGGATTCTGCGTCAGGACATGAAAACTCCTGTGCTCATGCTCACCGCACGCGACGATGAAATTGATCGCGTTGTCGGGCTGGAGGTGGGAGCCGATGATTACATGACCAAACCCTTCTCCATGCGCGAATTAATGGCCCGGGTGAAAGCCATGCTGCGCCGGGTGAGGATGATCCGTGAAGAAGTAACCTCTCAGGTGCAGGCCAGCAGTGAGAGTGAAACCCTGCCCCTGGTATTCACCTTTGGCAACCTGTCGATCGATCCTTCACGGCGCGAAGCCCGCCTGAACGGTCAGGTAATCGCGCTCAAGCCCAAAGAATTCGAGCTCCTCCTCTTCCTCGCCCAGCACCGGGGGCAGGTACTCTCACGGGAGCACATTCTTCAACAGGTCTGGGACTGGGATTACTACGGAGACAGCCGCACGGTTGATGTGCACATTCGCTGGTTGAGGGAAAAGATCGAAGAAGACCCCTCCCGCCCTGTGCGGATCATCACCGTGCGCGGCGCGGGCTATCGCTTTGAGGGGTAGGCTCATGCGCCACAGCCTGTTATGGCGGATTCTTACCCCGTTTATCCTGCTCCTTCTGGTCACACTGGGGTTGCTTTCCATCTACCTTACCGGTTTCCTGCGTGAGAATTACCTGGCCCAGACGAAATCCAGCCTCCTCTCAGAGGCGCGCCTGCTGCGCACCACACTGGCGCCTCTCCTCGAGGTCAACCCGCACGACCCGGCCATCAACGAACTCACACATCGTTCTGCACTCCTTCTCAATACGCGGGTCACCATCATCCTTGCCGACGGACAGGTTGTGGGCGAATCCGAACGGCCCCTCAGCGAAATGGAAAACCATTTCGATCGCCCTGAAGTACAGCAAGCCCTGCTTGGCCGTGAAGCCACTGAAATCCGCCACAGCAACACCCTGAACACCGACTTGCTTTACGCCGCCGTTCCGGTTGAAAAGAACGGCCAGGTGATCGCCATTGTCCGCCTGGCCGCGCCCCTCACCTATATCCAGGATAGCATCCGGGCACTGGTACGTTCGGTCTTCATTGCCTCGCTGATTGCCGCCCTGGTCGCCGCCCTGATGGCCGTGCTCATCACCCGTTCCACACTGCGCCCGCTTGGGGCGCTTAACCAGGCCGTAACCCAATTAAGCACGGGCATCCTTCCTGAAATTGACGAGACTTCTCAAAAAGATGAGCTGAGCCGCCTGCAAAATGCCTTTCGCGGCATGTCCACCGAATTACAGCGCAGGCTCACCGAACTCGCCGCGGAGCGCGAGAAGCTGGAAGCCGTGTTAAGGAATATGACCGACGCAATCGTCATCGTGGACCGGGAGGGCATCGTGCAGCGGCTCAACCCCGCCGCCGCACGCATGTTTAACATCGCCATCGAGCAGGCGCCCGGGCGTTCTCTCACTGAAATCGTTCGTCAGCACCAGTTTGTGGAACTGTGGCAGGCCTGCCGGCAACAGGAAAGCCCTCAATCCCTCTCGCTGGAGGTGGCCGGTGAACACCTCTTTATCCAGGCCGTCGCCACCCCGCTGGGGCAGGAAATGGAAGGGGCGGTGGTCATGGTCTTCCAGGATCTCACCCGCCTGCGCCGGTTGGAGAACATCCGGCGCGATTTTGTGAGCAACATCTCCCACGAATTACGCACCCCTCTGGCCTCACTCAAAGCCCTCGCCGAAACGCTCAATGCCGGTGCCCTTGAAGACCCCCCCGCTGCCCGGCGCTTCCTGCGGCAAATGGAGACGGAAATCGATAACCTCACCCAGCTGGTGCAGGAGCTGCTGGAGCTTTCGCGCATTGAATCGGGGCGGGCCCCGCTGGATGTGCACGAGATCGACCCCCTGGCTTTCCTGCGCCAGGCTACCGAGCGCATGCAGGTGCAGGCCGAACGTGCCGGCCTCACCCTGCAGCTGGACTGCCCCACCCCCCTGCCTGCGGTGCGCGCCGATCCTGGCCGAATCCAGCAGGTGCTCATGAACCTGATCCACAACGCCATCAAATTCACCCCTCCGGGGGGTACCATCACCGTCACTGCCAGGCCTTTCGGGCGTGAGCTGATCATCTCAGTGCAGGATACCGGCGTGGGCATTTCTCCCGAAGATCTGCCGCGCATTTTCGAACGCTTTTACAAAGGTGATCGCTCCCGTTCAGGCGGCGGAACGGGGCTTGGCCTTTCCATCGCCCGGCATCTGGTAGAGGCCCACGGTGGACGCATCTGGGCAACCAGCCAGTTGAATCAGGGTAGCACCTTCTCGTTCACCCTCCCCCTCGCCTGAGTTTCCTCATCTTCCCCTTCCTCCCTCCGGGCTGTTTGAACCTCCCGGAGGTTTTGGAATTTTAAAAACCCTTATTCGGATGTTTACATCGCATTAACCACCCCTTTTTCGTCCATTAAAGTCTGTCAGATAAACTCAGATTGCTCAATTTAATTCTTACTTTTTATGAAGGAGAAGAACCATGTTCCGTCGATCCATTCAGGTTAGCATCACTGCGCTGGTTGCGTTTGGAACCCTGCTGGCCGCCTGCGCTCCCATGGCAGCGTCCACCGCCACCCAGGCTCAACCCACCGCCACGATGGTTGAGGCAACCGCAACCCTCCCCCAGCCCACCGAAACTCAGGCCCAGCCTGCACCCACCCAGCCCGAACCTACCGCTGACCCTTATGACCCGGCCAGTCTCACAGGCGATATTTATACCGCAGGGTCTTCTACCGTAGGGCCACTTACGGAAGCGATCATTGAAGAATTCGTCGCCGATGGCTTCAAAGGCCAGGTTAAAAACGATATTATCGGCAGTGGCGCTGGCTTCGAACGGTTCTGCAAGAGCGGCGAGACGGATATCTCCAACGCCTCTCGCCCCATCAAGGATAGTGAGGTGGAGAATTGTCAGAAACTCAACCCGCCCCGAAACCCCATTGGCTTCCATGTCGGCATCGACGCGCTCACCGTGGTGGTCAACCCCCAGAACGACTTCGTCACCAACATCACCATGGAAGAGCTTACCAAACTCTTTACTACCGCCGAAAAATGGTCCGACGTCAACCCCGCCTGGCCGGCTGAACCCATTCTGCGCTACACCCCCGGCACCGACTCTGGCACCTTTGACTTCTTCGTTGAAACTGTCATCCAGAAACCCCTCAAACTGGAGAGCCTGGAGGATGCCAAGAAACTGGCGCTGGATGCGAAAAACCTCAACCTTTCAGAAGATGATAATGTCCTCGTCCAGGGCGTAGAAGGCAACAAATATGCCATCGGGTACTTTGGCTTTGCGTACTACAAAGGCGAAGGCTCTAACCTCAAAGCTCTCTCCATCAATGGGGTCAAACCCGATGAAAAAACCGCCGAAGACGGCAGCTACCCGCTCTCGCGCCCCCTCTTCATCTACTCCGACGCTGGCATCATGAAAGCCAAACCCCAGGTGGCCGCCTTCATTCGCTACTACCTTGAAAATGTCAACAGTGTGATCAGCAAAGTTGGCTACTTCCCCGTGAGCCAGGAAACAGCCGACAAAAACATGCAGCTCTGGGAAGAGGCCATGAAACCGTAAGCTTACCCTGCGAACGCTTCCCGGCTGATTTCCCCTTCTCCCACCTTCTTGAGAGGAGAAGGGGAACATGTCTCAAAATGGAAGGGAAACTCATGCAAAAAGAACTGATCACCCATCCTCCCCTGGCCGATGCCGGATCCATTCGAGCGATCCATCTCAAGAAAAAACCGCGTCTCGGAGAAATGTTCATCCAGGGGTTCCTTTTTTTCTGCGGGGCAGTATCAATTCTCACCACCCTGGGAATCATCTACGAGCTTGGCAAAGAATCGCTCCTCTTTTTCCAGATGCCCGGGGTGACGCTGATCGAATTCTTCACCAGAACCGAGTGGCAGCCCACCATCGGGAAGTTCGGCGTGCTTCCGCTTGTCACAGCCACCCTGATGACTACCTTTTTTGCCATGCTGGTAGCCCTTCCTCTTGGGCTGAGCGCCGCCATTTACCTCAGTGAATATGCCTCACCCCGCGCGCGGAGTATCCTCAAACCCATTCTCGAAATTCTGGCCGGTGTGCCCACCGTGGTTTACGGGTACTTTGCCCTCACCACCATGACGCCTTTCCTGCGCCTGCTTTTTGGCGACCAGGTGCAGGTCTATAACACCCTCTCCGCCGGCCTGGTGATGGGAATTATGATTCTCCCGCTGGTTTGCTCCATGAGCGAAGATGCCCTTTCGGCAGTCCCCCAGTCTCTGCGCGAGGCGGCCTACGGGCTGGGCGGCACCCGCCTTGAAACCGCTCTTCAGGTGGTGGTGCCCGCCGCACTTTCGGGCATCATTGCCGCCTTTATTCTTGCCATTTCACGCGCCATCGGCGAAACGATGATCGTGGCTCTGGCCGCTGGTGCTGGCCCCAACTTCACCTTTAACCCCTTCCTCTCCGCCGAAACCCTCACCGGATACATCGCGCGTATCTCCGGTGGAGATGTGGCCTATGACACCCCCGACTATAACAGCATTTTCGCCATCGGTCTGCTTCTCTTCGGGGCCACCCTGCTTTTGAACATCCTCAGCCGACGGCTGGTGGCGCGCTTCCGGGAGGTCTACGAATGAACAACATCTTCACCTCCCCCCGTTCGATCCTGGCCGCACGCCATGCCCGGGGCAAGTTCTGGCGCGGTGTCTTTTTTAGCTCTACCCTCATCGGGCTGATCGCACTCGCCGCCCTGATTTTGACCATCCTCAACCGCGCCGCAGGGCTGGTGGTGATCACCGATGCAGTTGACCGCAACTCACTTGCCGGACGCCCCCTCACTGAACTGACCCGCCCGGAATTGGTCACCATCCTCCAGGATCACCTTACCCGCACCCGTCTGCGCACCCTGGAGCGGAACAATGGCCCCCTCGATTCCCTGGATGAAGAAACCCTGATCAACCTGGTGATGGAGCAGGTGGTCAAACCGACCATTCGAAAGAGCTACACCCTGGCAGAAACACTCTTCCAGCGCGCAGCCATCGAGCAAGAAATTGCGGCCATGCGCGCTGAAACCCCCAACCTGCAGGTAGAGTTTCGTTCGTGGCTCAATCCGGGGTTTCTCACCCGCAGTATGTCGGCCACGCCCGAACTGGCCGGGGTGCGCACGGCCGTGCTCGGTTCGCTGTGGATCATTGCCATCACCATCCTGGTCGCCTTCCCCATCGGGGTGGGAGCCGCCATTTACCTGGAAGAATACGCTTCTGAGAACCGCGTCAACCGCATCATTCAGACCAATATCGATAACCTGGCCGGAGTGCCTTCTATTGTATACGGGATTCTGGGGCTGGCCATCTTCGTGCGCACCCTTTCTCACCTGACCAGCGGCGCTGTATTCGGCATCCAGGGAAGCAACGGGCGTACCATCCTCTCTGCCGGTCTTACCATGGCTCTGCTCATCCTGCCCATCCTCATCATTAATGCCCAGGAAGCCATCCGCGCCGTGCCCGCCTCTTTACGGCAGGCCAGTTATGGGCTTGGGGCTACCCGCTGGCAAACAATCTGGCACCATGTACTCCCCAATGCCCTGCCCGGCATCCTCACCGGCACCATTCTGGCCATCTCCCGCGCTCTCGGAGAGACGGCCCCCCTCATCCTGGTGGGCGCCTCCAGCCTGATCAATAAAGATCCCACCGGGGTTTTCTCATTTTTCACCGCATTACCGATCCAGATTTATAATTGGACTGCACGGCCACAACCCGAGTTCCGCAACATTGCCGCCGCTGCCATTCTCGTGCTACTGGTCGTCCTTTTGTCCCTCAATTCTGTGGCCATTGTGCTGCGCAACCGTTTGAGCAAGCGAGGAACATGACTCACGAAACCAACAACCACTACGCCATTGAAACCAGGGGCGTGAATCTCTATTACGGCAACTTCCGCGCCGTGAAGGACGTCGATTTGCAGATCGTCCCCCAGAAGATCACCGCGATCATCGGGCCTTCCGGCTGCGGGAAGAGCACCGTACTGCGGTCATTCAACCGCATGAACGACTTTGTCCCTTCCTTCCGCATGGAAGGGGAGATCCTCTTCCATGGGCAAAATATCTATGCTGAGGACGTCGACCCGGTGATGGTGCGTCAGCGCATCGGGATGGTCTTTCAAAAGCCCAATCCCTTCCCCAAGTCGATCTATGAAAATGTGGCCTGGGGAGCGCGCATCAACGGCTACAAGGGGAACCTCGATGAACTGGTGGAGCAAACCCTGCGCGATGCCGCGCTCTGGGATGAAGTGAAAGACAACCTCAAGAAAAGCGGCCTTTCGCTTTCAGGGGGGCAACAGCAACGCCTGTGTATTGCGCGGGCGCTGGCCGTCAAACCGGAAATCATTCTCATGGATGAGCCCTGCTCGGCGCTCGACCCCATTGCCACGTTAAAGATCGAAGAACTGATGCGTGAACTCTCGCGTCAGTACACGATCATTATCGTCACCCACAACATGCAACAGGCCGCCCGCGCCTCCGATTACACGGCCTTCTTTACCATGGATGATGATCGCGCTGGCCTCATGGTAGAATATGGGGAAACCCACCAGATTTTCACCAATCCGCGTGATCAACGTACCGAAGATTACATCACCGGCAGATTCGGTTAACCGGCAAGAAGGGAAAGAGGTATTCGATGCCCCGCGAAACACTCGACCGCCAGATTCATCAGCTTCAGGATGAAGTTTTGCTGCTCGGCAGCATGGTGGAGCAGGCCCTGCTGAACGCAGTGGACACCCTGAAACGCCGGGATATTTCTGCCGCGCAGAAGATCTTCGCCAACGATATCGCCATTAACGAAAAGCGCTACGCCCTGGAGAATGCGCTCATCATTATCATCGCCACCCAGCAGCCTATGGCGCGTGATTTACGCCTGCTCGCCTCGGTGCTGGAAACGATCATTGAACTGGAACGCATCGGCGATTATGCCAAGGGCATTGCCAAGGTGGTAATACGCTTGGGCGACAGCACCCTGCCCATGCCCATGCGTGAATTCAGCCAGATGGCAGAGCAGGCTGCCAGTATGCTTCACCGCGCCCTCAGTGCCTTCATTAATGAAGATGCCGCAAAGGCTCGTGAAATCGTCCTGGAGGATGACCAGGTCGATGAACTGTACAATAAGGCCTATCGCGCGATTGTCACCACCATGATTGCCAACCCCGAAATTATTGACGACGCCAATCTGCTGGTCTGGGTGGCACACAACCTGGAGCGCGCCGCCGACCGGGTGACCAACATTTGCGAGCGAACGGTATACATTGCCACCGGCGAGCTCTTCGAACTGGATACCGATGATAGCGAAGAAACCGCCTACTGATGCCAGACGGACCGGCTCCCACGGGAGCCGGTTTTTTTACCCCTTTTTCAGGAGTGTTTTTCAAAACTCATATTAGAATTAGCATAGACGGATGCGACCAACAGGATTGGGAAAAAATAAGACCGGTCGTATCGCGCCCTTTATATGAATGAATTATTGATTGCCACATTGGGCACCGAACCGCAGGGTGTCACATGGATGCTGGACTGGTTGTTGCAACAGGGCTTTGCCATTGATGAAGTTCTCGTTTTGCACACCTCAGCCAGCGTGGTAGAAGCCGCTCTGCAAAAACTGAAACAGGAATTTCCGGCCTATTACCCGTCCATTCGTTTCCGTCACGAAGTCATTCGCGGCACCGAAGGCCCTATCGAAGACCTGGCCTCAGAAAAAGATACCTGGGCATTCCTCCAGTCCATATACCGGGCCATCCGCCGGGCGCGCCAGATGGGGCAAAAAGTGCATTTAAGCCTGACCGGTGGACGCAAAACCATGGCGGTGTATGCCATGGTGGCGGCTCAATTGCTCTTTGGAGAACAGGATCGTGCCTGGCACATGATCTCCGAGGTGCCCTGGGCGGGCACGGAGCGGCGTATGCACGCTACCCCGCCAGACCGTTACCAGGTGGTGGCAGTACCGGTGGTGCGCTGGAGCGATGCCGCAACCGTGCAGGTCTTACTCGCCGAGGTGGATGATCCCTGGGAAGCCCTGCGCCGTCAGCAGGAGTTCACCCTGCACGAGGTGATACGGCGGCGGCGGGAGTTCTGGGAGCACCACCTGTCGCCTGCGCTGCGCGGGGTGGCGGAACTGCTGGTGCGTGAAGGCCTGGACAATGCCGCCATCGCCCGCCGGCTGGGGAAAAGTGAACATACGATTGCCAATCAGCTGACCAGGATTTACCGGGCCTTCGAAGATTGGAAGGGCACGCACGGGGTCGCAGGGGGTGCCAGCCGGGCTGCCTTTATTGCCGAGTTTGCCTCCCTGTTCGGGCAGGAACCGGAATAGGAAGAAGTTCCTATCGAGAATGGGAACCGTCTGTGACGACAGGCGAAAAAAAAGAAGGTATCTTCAAAACCGCGCCAAGAAGGAAAGGAGAGACTATGTTCAACTGGAAACAACAGGTGAGCGTGCAACTGGAAACGGTGACCCCCCTCTTTCTGGGAGGGGTCGATCCGCGAGGCGAGCCTGAACTGCGCCCCCCGGCATTCCGCGGCGCCATGCGCTACTGGTTCCGCGCCGCTCTCGGCGGGGTGATTGGGGATCAAAATTTACCCGGGCTGAGGAAACTGGAGCGGGAAGTGTTTGGGGATGCGGAGTACGGCTCGCCCATTGCCATTCAGGTACAGCAGAAGCCGCTTCTATCCGATCCACACCCTATTCTGCCCCATAAAACGCCTTCAGGAAGTCGCCGCGCTTTCAAACCCAAACAGCAATTTGAGGTGATCTTGAGCACCACGCGCCCGGTAGACCTTCTGGTGTGGGTGAATGCCTGTATGGCGTTCAACCTTGCCGTCTGGTTGGGAGGTTTGGGACTGCGTTCCAGGAGAGGCGCAGGGAGTTTGCAAGTGATCAAGAGCACTGACCCTTCGTTAATTCCTGTGTTCCCGGATAATCCGGATATGTTCCCAAAACGTATCGATAAAATTTTGCGTTCGGCAGTTGGTATGGGGAAAAAATTAGCAGAACAATTACAACAACCTGTAGTTTCTTTACCAACCATTCCAACCGCTTTTCCCTGTGCTGCACAGGGTGCAGAAATCCGCTTTGTTAAGGATTGGGCCAGGACATCTCAGGAAGCGCTGACGATGGTCATGCGTAATATGCCCAAAGCCGATTATCTGGGTGGTATCTCTCCCCGCCAGGGGTCGCCCCTGTGGGTGAATATCTTCTATGCTTCTCAGGCCTACCATCTGCTGCTCACCGTCTTACCCTCCCGGCTGATCTCTGGCAGGCACAATTATCAAAGTGTGTTGAATGTGCTTCAGTCTTTCGGCGGGCAGAAGATCGAAATAAAGGGGTGGAACCAATGACCAAAGCCGTGTTAATTTTCACCTTTTCGCCGGTGCAGTCCTTCATTGCCGAGGCGCGGCGCAGTGAAGACCTGTTCAACGGGAGCGCCATCCTCTCCCGGCTGGCTCAGGCAGCGGGAAAGGCGATTCAAACCGCGGGAGAACTGATTTACCCCGCCCAACTGCAGGAGAACGACACCCCTAACGTGCTGGTCGCCCGTGTGTCCCAAGAGCAGGCACCGGAAATTGCCCAAAAGGCGCGGCAAGCCTTACTGAAGGAATGGCAGGAGATTGCTGAAAAAGCCCGCGCCGAAGCCTACCTCGAAGAGGATGACCTTTGGAAGCGCATCTGGAAGCGCCAGGTTGTGGAGGCACCGCCCTGGCAAATTTTCTGGGCGGTGGCGCCGGAAACTGAGAACTATGCTCAGGCTTATGAGGCCGCCCGCGATATGCTGGAGCGCGCCAAGCGCAGTCGTCTCTTCGACCAGAGCGAAGAAGAAGGGGAAAAGGACAGCTTGAGCGGCGCGCGCACCGCCCTGCGCACCCAGAAATATGCGACCGCCCGCAAGTACTGGGAAGCCATGTCCAGGAAGCCGCACATCTTATCTTCCCAGGTGCGCCCCGAAGGACGGGAACTGCTCGACAGCATCGCCCTGGTCAAGCGTTTCTGGGAGGTCGGAGATCGTGAATTCCCCTCTACCAGCACCGTGGCGGCGTGGGATTTTTATCTGGAAGCGCAGAAAAAAGCCCAAGATGAGTTGAGCCGCTACCGCCAGGCCCTGGAGAAACTGCCGCTTTACAGGGCCCGCAAGCAGGATGCAGTTTTTCCCTACGACGGAGACCTCTTCTTCGAAGAGACTCTCACCCGCCAGCGCATGAAGGACAGCTATAACGTTGAGAAGGTGGATGAGGCCGCACTTCAGCAGGTGCGCGGCACACTCAAGAGCCTGATCCAAAAAACCAGAAAATCCCCCTCGCCCTACTACATGCTGATTCAGTTCGACGGCGACGGTGTGGGTGCGAAAATCGATCATCTTTTAGAGAATAAGGAGAAGGCAGAGGCAAATCACCGCTGTTTCAGCGAGAACATCGCCAGGTTTTCCAATCAGGTGCGCAAGGTCGTGAAACCAGAGGCGGGTGGTTTCCTCATCTACAACGGCGGGGATGACGTGCTCTTCCTGGCTTCCCGTGAAAAAGGCCTGGAACTTGCCCGAAAGCTGGCGGAGGAATATCAGAACACGGTGGGAAAGGATTTGGGTATTCTGGCAACCGCATCAGCCGGGGTGGTAATTGCACACCATCTCACCCCGCTTGCCCGGGCGCTAAGCCTGCTGCACGAAGCTGAAAAAAGCGCTAAATTGGGCAAAAAGGATGACCTGGGTAACAAGGGAATGGTGTGCGTCACGCTTGCCAAACGCGGCGGTGAGGCGCTCTCTGCTCTCAGCCCCTGGGAGCATGTGGCACAGGTAGCAGAGTGGGTGCAGGCTTTCCAAAACGATGAAGTTGCCGCGGTCTTCCCTTATTTGCTGGCGCGCGAAACTGCCATGCTTCAGGACCTGAAACAGGAAGTCAAGACAAGCATATTGCAGTATCTATTCAATCGCCACACGGGGGAGAAGGTCTCAAAGGATCGCAAAGACGCATTGCTGGGTACGTTGACTGAATGGCACAAAGCCATTAAGGAGAAAACTGGAGTATCCGCAATGGGTGAAATTGCACGCTGGTTGATCATCGCCCGGTTCCTTGCTTCTGGAGGTGCAGAATGAGTATCCTGTTCATGGAAGCCGAAGATGTCCTGCTGTTTCGCGACGGCCGTCCCTTCAATGCTGAGAGTGATCATGAGGCGCGCAGCCTCTTTCCGCCACCTCCCTCGGTGATCCAGGGTGTAATTCGCTCACATTATCTGACTCACAGGAAGATCCCTCTGGATGATCCTGAAGCCATTCGCCAGCTGGTCGGTGATTCGGCCAATTCCAAAGGGTTGCGTTTGCGCGGGCCTTTCCTTGCCCGCCGCGAGAACGGCAGGGTCATACGCTACTTTGCCACCCCGGCAGACGCCTACCCGGCCGATGCTGAAGCCAGCCAGGTGGTGCCCATGAAAGTGGTGCCAAACCCGGGCGGGTGCGTGTGGAAGGAAGAAACCCTGCCCTGCCTGCTGGAGAAACCCAACAGGATCATCACCAAAAACGCTCCAGGGGCGTTTCTCAGTGAAAAGACGTTGAAATCTTATCTGGAGCAGGGCGCGCTGGTTACGCCGGTCAAAGCCGCTGAGCTTTTCGTCACTGAGCGGCGGTTGGGCATTCAGCTCGATGCCCAACGCCGATCCACCGTTGAGGGGATGCTCTACGAGGTGGAATATATCCGCCTGGTTGAGGATGCCGGCCTGGTGGTGGAAATCACAGAGGGATATGCGGATTTCCCCCCGCAGGGCATCATGCGTGCCGGTGGCGAAGGCCGCGCTCTGCGTTACACCACCCTGAAGGATGGAGAACTCTCTTCATTGTCATGGGGATACACCGGTGAACTGCCACGCTTCTTCAAAGTGTATTTCGCCACCCCGGCGTACTTCTCGCAGGGCTGGAAACCGGCTTCGTGGCAGGCTTTCTTCACCGGCGAGGTAAGGTTGGAAGCCGTGGCACTTTCGCGTTATCAAACCCTGGGCGGGTACGACCTGCTCAATCGGAAGCAGAAACCTGCACGGCGCTTCGTCCCTGCAGGGAGTGTGTATTACTTCTCCCATACGGGAGGGGTGCAGTTATCTCAGCAGGCCATCACCGAAGACGGTGCCGCGCTGGGCTTCGGGCAGGTGATGATTGCTTCATGGAAACCGGAACAAGGATAGGAACTTTCGTTTTTGGGAGGAAAAGATCATGTTTAAAGCCAGACGTTTGCTTTTCTTCTATGTCGAAACCCCTCTGCACGTGGGTGCCGGGCGCGCCAGCGCCAATGTAGACCTTCCCATTCAGCGCGAACGGGTAACGCAATACCCCATGGTGCAGGCTTCAAGCCTCAAAGGCGCCCTGCGGGCGGAGTTTCGCCAGGCGCATCAATTAAATGATGATGATGCGCTGGTAGAGGCCATCTTCGGTAAGGCCGGCAGTACCGGCGAAAACTGGGCGGGGGCGATCTCCGCTGGCGACGCACGTATTCTGCTCTTCCCGGTACGTTCGCTGGCAGGGGTCTTTGCCTGGGTAACCAGCCTGCATGCACTGGAGTCCTTCCGCCGTTCTGCTGAACTGGCCGGCCAGTCGGTTAGCTGGAATGTGCCCCAGGGCGGGCCGGAAGGCACCGCCGCCTGGGTGGGAAGCAAATCTCAGGTGGCACCTGAGGGCAAAGTGGTGCTGGAAGAATTCAGTTTCGACGCCCGGCCGAAAAGTGAAGTGGATGCCATTGCCCAGTGGCTGGCGGCAAACGCCCTGCCCCAGGGGACAGCTTTCCAGTACTGGCGCGAGACTTTGCCCGCGCGCCTGTGCATCCTTCACGAAGACGCCTTCCGCGATTTCTGCCTCTACGCCACCGAGGTTCAAACGCACATCCGCATTGACCCCGAGAAGAAAACGGTTGCCGAAGGGGCACTGTGGACGGCGGAAAGCCTGCCTGCCGACAGTCTGCTTTACGCCCCGCTGATGGCCATGGATGTGCGCAACGGCAAAGACCAGATGCCTGCAGACGAAGTGCTGAAGGAATTCGACTTCCTGCAGGATGGGCACGTGCAGTTAGGTGGCGACGAAACCACCGGTCAGGGTTGGGTAGCCGTGAAAGTGTATGGAGGGTGATACCATGGCTGAGACAGTAACTGAACAACGCTCGCTGGAGCAGAAACGCGCCAGTCATGCTTATGATGCGATATCCAGAGCCAGGCAGAAGGGAGTTAAGGACTTGAAGAGCCTTGCCCGCAATGCCCCTGCCAGCATTCAGAGCAACGGCCTGGGGCAAACTTTAGCCTTCTGGAAAGCCAAAAAAGAAGTGCATCATCTGACTTTATACAACGATCTTTCGGGCTGGTTGAAAAAGCAGTTGCACATCGACGAGAACCGCGACCTGCTGGAATGGATTGCCACCACGGCCAGCAGTTTGCACTACCGCCAGGCAACGGCTGAAGCCCTGGCGTACCTCAACTGGTACAAACGCTTTGCCGAGGCTGAACTACCTGATTCTACAAAGGAGTAAGCCATGAGCCCGAATATTCCTCAAAAACATGGCACTCCCCCCAACCGCTCCGGCGGGCAGCAGGGTAAAGGCGGCCCCCCTGCTTCCTCGACAGCACCGGTATATCCGTTGCCGAAAGAGGTGGTGGATGTCTTCACAAAAGTTCCGGCCAGCAACCCCGGGCTGGTCTTCGAACGCTTTGCGCCGGACATGAGTAAAGCCGGAGATAGAGAAAAGTCGGCCTGGCGTGAACAGGCGCTGAAGAAAGCCCGGAGCGCCCCCGACCCGGCCGCGCTCAAAGCAGCTTTTGCCCGCTGGCAGGCCCTGACGCAAGCCTGCCGCGCTCAAACCTTCACCCTCAAGACCGACTGGCGCTTCATCCCCGGGCTGGGACGTAAAACCGCGCTGGAAATTGGCTTTGGCTTTCACCGCTACGGCTTTCCTTACCTGCCTGCCAGCAGTGTCAAGGGCATTGCCCGCACCTGGGCGCTGTTTGAACTGGCTTCACTCCTGTCCCTTAGCGAAGGGAAGTTGAATGACCTTGACCAGACGCTTTCCAGAGAAGATAAAGAGTTTGACAAAGCCTTTGAGCGATTTAAGCCCTCGCCCGAGGCAAAGGAACTGGCAAAGACTATGCGTCTGGTATTTGGCACGCTGGAGCAGGCGGGCGGGGCGGTGTTCTTTGACGCCATCCCCACCTCAGCGTTCCCGCTGGATATCGATATCATGAACCCGCATTACGCTCCCTATTACCAGGGCAAAGACTCCCCCGGCGACTGGCATAACCCCAACCCCATCACCTTCCTGGCGGTGCCCAAAGATAAGGAATTTGCTTTCGCCATGGCATGGCGGCGCGGCGCTTCCCGGGCGGATTTGCTGGAACAGGCCTGTACCTGGTTGAAGAATGGCCTGCGCAACCTGGGCGCCGGTGCCAAGACCAGCGCGGGTTATGGTTATTTCCAATGAGGTGCCCATGATTCTTCTCTGCCTTGCTGGTGAACAGCCCATCCCCAACCTGCTGCCGGCGCGCTACCACAACCCGGCGCAGACCTTCATCGCCCACACCTCGCTGGAAGCCTCGAAGAAGAGTGCCAGACGCCTCGCCGGATTGATGGGCAACACCCGCCTGTTTTCGGTGGGTGACGGCTACCATATTTCCCGCATCCTGGAAGCGCTTTACCGCGAGATGGGTGAGCCTGAAGATGAAGTGGTGGTCAACGTGACCGGCGGCACCAAACCGATGATGCTGGCGGCGTTCGAACTGGCGCGCCAGCGCCGCTACCCGGTGGTCTATTACCAGACCGAAGGGCCGCGCGGGCGCGATCAAAAGAGCACACTCTACCGCTATCGTTTCGACGAACAACGTGAACTGCACCTCGAAGAGGGCTACCCCCGCGAACTGCCCGCACTGATCACCCTGGATGATTACCTCAAAGCCCACCTGGATGGATATCATTACAATACCAAGGAAACTGACGGAAAGCCGCTGGAAGATGCCGTTGCGAAAGCCCTGAAGCCGCATGTAGATGAGATCAAACAGAGTGTGGTGCCCGACGGGGTGAAAGATCAGGTAGAAATCGACCTGCTGGTGCGCTGCGGTAATCATGTGGGCGTCTTCGAAATCAAGACCGGCGGTACGGGGAGCGATAAGCACGCCATAGATCAGCTCACCACCATGGCGGCCCGCGAGTACCTGGGCACCTATGCCGCGCGCTTCATGGTGACCCAGGCCTCGATGGAGGAGCGTTACAAAGCGCTGGCAACCGCCCTGCGGGTGAGGGTCATCGAATTGAAGGAGTACTATCCCGGCAAACCCCTCAGCCAGAAGGACCAAAACCGTTTGTTTCAAACCGTATCGGAAATTCTGCCCACCCATCAGGAGCCAAAGCGATGATTCTGGTCAACTTCTCGCACCCCCTCTCTGCCGACCAGATAGAACAACTGCAAAACTTGCTCGGTGCGCCCATTGAACGCACCATCGAGGTGCACAGCCAGATTGAGCCAGGCCAGCCCCTCGGCCCGCAGGTGAGCGCCATGGTAGACCGGGCTGGTCTGACTCAGGAAGAATGGGAGCATGCCCCCCTGTTGATCAACCCGCCCTCGCTCAACTTCAGCGCCACAATGCTCATCGCTGAACTGCACGGCAGGATGGGCTACTTCCCGGCGTGTGTGCGTTTACGCGCGGTGAACGGCGCCATCCCGCCGCGCTTTGAGGTGGCCGAGGTGCTCAACCTGCAATCCCAGCACGAAGCCGCCCGCCGCCGCAGGGCATGAGTTTGTCTTTTTTTCTAGAAGGGGATGCCTATGCCTGAAATGTCTTTTTCTCCCCCTGATTACACCGGTCACCCTCTGTTAGATGTGGGGCTGGCCACTCTGACCGCCTTTGCCGGGAAGAAACACCCCACCCTGCTGACAGAGGAAGACCTGCACAACGCGGGGCGCTACATCCGCGAAAACTACATCGTAGACCCGCTGAAGTCCTTCCTTAATGTGGCCTTTCCCAATTCGGGGTTTACCAATCCCGCTTTTGAAAAGCAACCCGAAAAACGCCACCGATATGCAGAAATTGTTTCCGGCGCTTTTGCCGCGCCAGCCGGAGAGGAACGTGATCCACTTACCGGTTTACCGGCAACGATGCTGGTTCTCAAGCCAGATGGCAATTTACCCCCCGGGCGCACCTATCGCCAGCACGTGCCTCTGCTCACCGGGGAGGATGTGATTAACTTCCATCCCTACGGCGAGGCGGGCATTCCCCTTTCGGGCATCAGCCTGCTGGCGTTCCAGATGCTCCCCATGGGGTGCGCCAAGGTGAGCGGCAAACTGCTGGCGGTGCACAGCAATGACCCCGACCTTCTGCTTTCCTTTGCCAGAACCTTCCTCAAAGCCAATTTACAGGGGGTGGTCACAGCACGCGCCGGCGGTGAGAAAAAACTGCCCGATACCAGCCCGCATCGCGCCCGCACGGTGCTGATCGAGCATCTGCTCGAAGCCGAAAAGGAGCGCACACGCCAGGAGAAGGAAAACGGCAGGCTTGCGCCCACCCTGACCGGCTACTACTTTACCAACAGCGGGCAGGGCGCCGAGCTGGATATCTATCCCCTGCCGCTGGAGGTGGGCGTATTTTTGAGGGAGGTGATGCATAATGACCTGCTGAAGCCCGATTGGGAGGCGCTCACCGCCCGCGGCTGGCAGTTAACCCGCAAAGAGGGCGAGACCCCGCGCTACAACCGCCTCTATGAAGACCTCTTTACCCTGCCCGAGGGAGCTCCGCGTTTCATCCGTCTGTACTTCCTCCGCAAGCCATCCCATCAGAGAACGGATAAACAGGACCCCACGTTGACCTATGACACCCGCCGCGAAGTTGATTTGATTTCGTGGCAGCTGACCCAGCTCTTTCTCAGGAAGGTGATGCTTATGGAAGATTCCCGTGTTCAATCCATTCGCGAACTGGGCGATGCCCTTGCCCAGTACATTCTTGACCGCAATGATCGCAGCGTGTTCAACGGCTTCTGGATGGCGCGCAATTATGGCGAACTGCGCGCAGTGCTTATCCGCGCTTCTGCCGCCGAGGTACGTGCAGGGCGCAAGCCGCTGATCAACCTCGATCAGTTCCTGGCCATTTTCGAGCAGTCCGAGGGCATCCCCAACAGCGATTGGCGCCTTGGACGCGACCTGGTGCTCATCCGTCTGCTCGAACAGTTGTATCAGAAAGGCTGGCTCCAGGCACATGCCGAAGAACTGCCCGAAGCCGCACCCGAAGAAGAAAACCTGTAATGTCATCTCAAGGAGGGATCCATGTCTTTTGTCACCGGTTTACTCTTGATTGACGCTCCCGCGTCTGCGTTGAACAACCTGGGTAACATGCCCGGGAGTATGACTGAAAATGTGGTCGGGGTGAAGCACATCCCCACCCGCGAGGGGAATTATCCCTATGTTTCTGCCCAGGCCTTTCGCTACTGGCTGCGCACCACACTGGAGCAGGGCAACTGGGGCTGGAAAGCCGCGCCGGTCTTCCGCGAATCCAAGATCGCCTACACCGACGCCAACCCCATTCTCTACTGGGATGATGATCTGTTCGGCTACATGCGCGCCCCCTCGAAGAAAACCGAAGCCGCTAATGCTCGCGAATCCAGCGGTCTGGTAGCCGAGGGCACCCTCACTGCCGAAACCGTGACCCGCGTCTCGCCCTTCCGCGTCAGCACGCTGGTTTCCATTGCGCCGGTGCGCCTGGTAGAGGATTTTGGCACCATGTCGCGCCAGGAAGGCAACCCCGTCCCGCACGGGCATCAGTTCTACCGCGCCACCCTGCAGGGGCTTCTTTCGCTTGATTTGCACGCCGCCGGTACCTTTACCTACGCCGAGCGCACCGGCTACCTCAACCTGGATGAGACACGCCTCAAACTGGCGCGTGAAATGGCACTGGAGCATCTGGCAAAGGACAAAGCCTACCGCCTGCCGCTCAAGGAACGGCTTACCCGTGTTCATGCGTTGCTGGAAGGGCTGGCAGAACTGGGCGGCGGCGCCAAACAGGCTTTGCACTATACCGATGTCAGCCCCGATATTCTTGTACTGGCGGTCACCCGCGGCGGCAACCACATTTTCGGGCACATCATCGGGGCCCAGGGAGAACGCCCGGTGCTTAACCTGCCTGCCCTGCAAGAAGCTCTGGATGTCAACCGCGAGGATATACTTTCCGATGTGTACATGGGCTGGGTGCGCGGCTATCTCGACGCCGAGCGCGAGAAGCTGGAAGCCGCTCTGGGCGAAGGCGGTTTGCTGGCCCATTGGAAGGATCGCATTCACCTCATCCATCCGCGCGAAGCCTGCCAGCGGCTGGCACAGGAGTTGGAGGCGCACCCGGACTGGATGCAGTAAACGGAGGGTGCACCATGCGCGCACTCAAAATTGTTGCCGAAGGGCTGACCGCCTCTTTCCGTTACCCCCACTTCATGATGGGCGTTCAGCCTACTTTCGAGATGCCCCCGCCTGCCACGCTCTACGGGCACGTCGCCAGCGCCCTGGGCGAGTGGTTCGATCCACAGGGTGTGCGTTTTGCCGTGCGTTTCGAGTTCCGCCGCAAACAGGCGGATATTGAGACCACTTACCTGCTCACCCCTGCCACCGGCAAGATGCCCGGCGACAAATCCCTGCCAAAGGCATTGGAGGGCAACCCCAACCCCTTCCAGCGCGAGATTCTCTATTTTCCGCGCCTCACCCTCTACCTCAATCGCCCCGAATGGCTGGAGGCGTTCTGTCACCCGCGTTATGCGGTTTGCCTTGGCCGCTCGCAGGACTTATTTACCTACCGCAGGGTGGAGGTGGTAGAGCTTCAGCCCGCCGATCAGGTGGTGCTGGAGCGCACCCTTCTGCCCTATGACTACGCGGCCTACACGGCTGCCGGGCAGGCCGTGTTGATGCCCCGCTGGCTGGATTATCATAACCGCCGCTACCCGGCTTTTGAGCGTTATGTTGTCCTGCACCGCCGTGTGCGCACGCGTGAGTTCACCCGCTACACGGGTCAGCCTGCGCTTGAGCCCTGGTGGGCAGATCCCAGCGAACCGGCGGTGGATGGAGATTATCCCGGAGTGGTGTGGCTTTCGTGGGTATGACCATGAATATGCCCCGTGTTCCCGAAGGCTTAGCCCACCTGTGGGCAAAAAGCCCGGTGGCGGCTCACCGAAAGGCGCAGACGCTGGCAGAGCACACCTGGGAGGCGCTGATGCGTCTGAGCGAACTGGCGCATCAGCGCCCCGACCTGCCCGCTCTCAGCGGGCAACCACGCCTGTGGCATTTGCTTTTCTGGACGGTTTTCCTGCACGACTGGGGCAAGGCCGCGCAGGGCTTTCAGCGCCTCTTGCGCGGCAAAGAGCGCCGCTGGCCGTTCCGCCATGAGGTGCTCTCTCTGGCATTTGTAGATTGGGTCACCGCCGACCTCTCCCGCGAAGAATCGACCTTTCTGGCAGCAGCCATTGCCACCCACCACAAGGACTTTGATGACATTGAAGATTATCTGGATGAGCATGATCCCGATCTCGACCCGCTGACTTTCATGCTGAAGGAAATTACCCGCGAGGATGCCACCGCGCTCTACCGCTGGATCGCAACCTGTGCCGAACACTGGGTGGATGCGCTGGAGATGCGCCCTCTGGGGGTCACCTGCCCTGTCTTGCCGCCGCTGGAACAGGCCTTGAACGGATTGACCCCGCAGGCGATTCGCCGTCATTTGCACCGCATGGAACGCTACCTGCGTGAGTGGGAGGAAACTCCCCCCTCTGCAGAAAACCTGCGTTTGGGCATTTTCCTGCGCGGGCTGGTTTTGCAGTCCGACCATCTGGCTTCGGCAGGCTGGGGGGCTTTACCCGACCCGCGCCTGGAAGCGAATGCCATCTTACAAACGCTGGGGTTATCCCGCCGTCGTCTATACGCACACCAGCGTACTGCTGCCAGTGTCGGTGGACACGCCATGCTGCTGGCGCCCACCGGCACCGGCAAGACCGAAGCCGCTCTTCTGTGGGCGGTAAATCAGCGTCTGCCGCGCCTGTTTTACACCCTGCCCTATCAAGCCAGCATGAACGCCATGTACGACCGGCTCACGCGTATCTTTCCCGAACAGGTTGGGCTTTTGCACGGGCGCAGCACCATGGCGCAGTTCCAGCGACTGATGGAACAATCTTACGCTCCCGAAGAAGCGGCAAAACTGGCCCAGTTGCTTCATAACCGCTCCGGGCTGGCCTACTACCCGGTGCGTGTCTTCAGCCCCTATCAACTGCTCAAAGCCGCCTTTCAGCTCAAAGGCCACGAGGCCCTGCTGAGCGATTTTACCGAAGCCGCATTTGTCTTTGACGAGATTCACGCCTACGAACCGGATCGGCTGGCGATGATTGTATCTACGATGGGGTTCCTGGCACGTACCTGCGGGGCGCGTTTTCTGGTCATGTCGGCAACTTTGCCTGCCCCTCTCCGCGCCGCCCTGGAAGACACCCTGGGGCAGGTCACTTCCATCCATGCTTCCCGGCGCTTGCTGGCGGGGTTGCGCCGCCATCGCCTCTTTCTGGCCGATGGTGATTTGCTGGACGAGAAAAACCTGAATCAGGCCCTTGAAGAAGCCCGCCAAGGGCGGCGGGTGCTGGTAGTATGCAACACAGTCCGACGCGCCCAGCAGGTATGGCTGTGGATGCGTGACCACCTTCCCCCTGAAATTCCCTTTTTCCTGCTTCACGGACGCTTTACCGGCCACGACCGCGCCCGCAAAGAACGCGAGATGCTTCAGGCGGCAGGGCTGAACCCGACGGATCATCGCCCGCTGGTGCTGGTTGCCACCCAGGTAGTGGAAGTGAGCCTGAACCTTGATCTGGATGTGCTTTTTTCTGACCCCGCTCCGCTGGAAGCCCTGCTGCAGCGCATCGGGCGCATCAACCGCCTCGGCAGGCGGGAACTGGCGCCCGTGTACGTCTTTCGCGGCGCGGACGAGGTCTTCCGCCGTGTTTACCGCCCTATTGAACAGGTCACTCATACCCTGGAAGTGCTGGAAGAACACTTTGCCGCCTCTCACGGGAAAGGTGTGGTGCTGGATGAACGCTCTCTGCCCCGGTGGCTGGATGCCATATACACTGGAGCAGTGCTCGACGCCTGGCAGAAAGAGTACCGGCGCGCGGCACAGGAATTTCAGCGCATTTTTCTGGATTCTCTGCAACCTTTTCGCTCGAACCAGACCCTGGCCGCGCAGTTCGATCGCCTCTTCGACAGCACCGAAGTTCTCCCAGAGTCGCTCTACGACGACTACCTCACCCTGCGCGACAGCGACCGCGCTCTCGAAGCCGACAGCCTGCTGGTGCCGCTTTCGTGGGGGCTTTACGCCATGCTGGTACAGCGCCATGCCCTGGTGGAGGGAGAGCGCGGCTTTCCGCCCGTTGTCCGCCTGCCCTATCGAGAAGATCTCGGCCTCGATCTCGAAGCAAACCCTGCCATGGAGGATGATCAGGAAGAATGACCCCATTCCCTCTTACCTTTACCCGTTTGCGTTTTGAGTGTGTCACAGAGACCCCCCTGCGCCTGGGAGGGTGGCGCGCCGGCAGCAACCTGCGCGGCGCCCTGGTAGATGTCATGCGCCGGGCTACCTGCGCTTACAGTGTCCCCTCGGTGCCGGGCCAAAAGGTCTCTATCGATGCAGAACATATTGCGCATTGCCCGGTGTGCTGGCTGGTGGCCGCACACGAGAAGCCAGGGGTAGAACGCCGGGGTTACATCCTCACCCCGCCGGTGGAAGCGCCTTCGGTGCTCATGCCGGGTGAGCGTTTTGCCTTTCACCTCACCCTCTTCGGAGAAGCCCGGCGCTTTTTACCTTACTTCGTCCTGGCCGTGCCAGAAATGGGCCTGGGCGGGGTAGGTGCAGGGCGGGGGCGCTTCCGTCTGCGCCGTGTGGTGGCCGAGTTCCCCGGCGGGCGTGAAGAAGAGGTGCTCCCTGAGGGCGAGCAGGTGCTGCGCCTGCCCGAACAGCCCGCAACCCACGCCGACCTGCTCAGCCAGGCCGGGCAGTTCAGCCGCCGCTGGCGTGATGGGGGCGTTGCTTCGCTTGGGCTCGAATTTCTGACCCCACTCCGCCTCATCTGGAATGAAGAGCTGGTAAAAGCCCCGGATTTCTCCATCTTCTTTAACCGCCTGCTGGAGCGGGTAGATGAGCTGGCCATGCAGTTTTCGGGCGGCGAACACCGCCCCTTGGAAGAACGCACCCGCCTGCAAAACCTGGCGCGCGAGGTGCGCATGATCGAAAACCACACCCGCTGGGTCGAGGTCTCCAGCGGCTCCAGCCGCACTGGCTCAAAAACCTGGATCAGCGGGCTGGTCGGAAGCGCCCGTTATGCTGCGCCGGTTTCGGCATGGGAAGAACTGCTGCCGTGGTTGCTGTGGGGAGAAGTGGTGCAGGTAGGAAAAGACACCGTGAAAGGCAACGGCGTCTTCCGCCGCGCGGGTTAACCACCAGAAGGGAGCAGAAATGGGGATCATCCAGCATCTGGTCGTGGACGAATTTGGCGCTTTCATCGGCAAGCACAGCGAGCGGCTCATTATCTCCGTGGGAGAAGAGAAACGCCTTCAGGCGCCGCTCATGCACCTCGAATCGGTGGTCATTGCCAGCCAGGGGGTGAGCATCAGCGCCGATGCCGTGCAGGAATGCACCGAACGCGGCATTCCTATTTTCTTCGTCAGCCCCAGCGGCTCGCCTTACGCCACCCTCTACAGCGCCGCACTCACCGGCACCATCGCCACCCGCCGCGCTCAGCTGGAAGCCTACCACCACCGCCGGGGGCTGGAGCTGGCCCTGGCGCTGGCCAGCGGAAAACTGCAGAACCAGGCCAACTTCCTGAAATACCTGAGTAAAAACCGCAAAGAAAGCCAGCCTGCCCTCTACGAAGAACTGCGCCGCTGCGCCGCCGAAGTGCTCGACGAACAGCTGGCCCTTGAACGCCTTCGCCGCTCGCCTGAAGTTCAGGAAGCAAAGCTAACCATGGACGACCTGCGTCTGTCCATCCTGGGCATCGAGGGCCGCGCCGCGCAACGCTACTGGGACGCCATCCGCCAGACCATCCCCGAAAAATACGCCTTCCCGGGGCGCGTCGGGCGCGGCGCTACCGACCCGGTCAACGCCGCCCTCAATTACGGATACGGCATCCTTTACGGCCAGGTAGAACGCGCCATCGTGCTGGCCGGGCTCGACCCCTACGCCGGATTTTTGCACGTCGACCGCCCCGGCAAACCCAGCCTCACCCTCGATTTTATCGAAGAATTCCGCCCCACTGTGGTCGACCGCACCATCCTCGGGCTGGCCAACAAAGGCATGGAATTCAAGCAGGATGATAAGCACCTCCTCACCCTCGAAACCCGCCGCACCATTGCCGAAAAAGTGCTTGAGCGCCTGGATAGCCTCATTCCCTTCAAGAGCAAACGCTTCCCCATCCGCGGGGTGATCCAGATGCAGGCCCGCCACATGGCCACCTTCCTGCGCGGAGAGCGCGAAGCCTACATCCCCTCCGTACTGCCCTGGTGACCTTCTGTATGGAGAAAACCCCCAACCTGATCCTGATCTATGATATTCCCAACGATCGTAAACGGAGCAAAATTGCCGACGTCTGCCTCGATTACGGCCTGGACCGCATCCAGTTCAGCGCATTTACCGGCTGGCTGTTGCCCGGGAAACAACAGGAACTGTTCGTCAAAATCCGGCGCATCCTGGGGAAAAGCCCCGGCAATGTACAGCTGGTGCCCGTCTGTGCCGAGGACTGGCGTAAGCGCCGGGTGATCGACCAGAAACCAGACTGAGCCGAAAGGAAGAAGCCCCGCCATGCTGGACCCTTACGAAGAAATTATGGAGTTCCCATTCCGGGTGACCGATCTGAAGCAGTGGGCTTACTGTCCGCGCATTCTTTATTACCTGGTCTGCCTGCCCGATGTTCAACCCCGCACCTACCTCATGGATGTGGGGAAGGAAGTGGGAGAAGAAGAAGCCCGGCGCGAAATCCGCCGCTCTCTGCGCGCCTACCGCCTGACGGAGGGAAGACGCGAGCTGGACGTGCCCGTGCGTTCCTCAAAATGGGGACTGCGCGGTAAGGTGGACCTTGTCATCTGGGTGGATGAGCCAGCACCCGGCGAGGTGATCCCGGTTGATTTTAAGTTTTCTCACCGCGCGGGGGAGCACTTTAAACTTCAGCTCGTGGCGTACGGGATGCTCCTGGAAGAAATGAGCGGTAAACCCTCCCGCCGTGGTTTTCTGGTCGAAATTCCCCTGCGGCGTGCCGTAGAAGTTCCCTTCACCCCGGCTTTGCGTGAGAGGGTGCAAGAAATCCTCGATCAGATGCGGGGCGTACTGGAAAGTGAACGCATGCCGCCGCCTACCACCCAGCTTCAGCGGTGCGTCTCCTGCGAATTCCGCCGGTTTTGCAACGACCGTTTGTAAACGAGACTCTTTTCGCAAATCTCCCCGGTTTTTAAGCAAAAAACGGTTTGCGAAAACTGCTCCGCCCCCCCCGAGCAGTACCCCTGCAGAATGGCCTTAAAATGCCCGCAGAGCCCCGAAAATGGATGTATAATAGGTTTTGAGGTGCGAAAATACGCGGTTGCACCCCCCTCGATCCGTTAGTGGATACTGAAATACGACGGGCAAGGAATACGCTTACGAGCTGGTCAACGTTGCACCCCCCTCGATCCGTTAGTGGATACTGAAATATCTCTTCAAATTTTCCGCACTTGCTACAAATTACGTTGCACCCCCCTCGATCCGTTAGTGGATACTGAAATATTATCGGACGATCAAGTCTTCTTCCATAACGCCGGTGTTGCACCCCCCTCGATCCGTTAGTGGATACTGAAATTTCGCGTTCTCTGTCAGGCATGTCCTCGTACGGGTCAGTTGCACCCCCCTCGATCCGTTAGTGGATACTGAAATCGAATCTGATCCAGCTTCTCATGCACCGCGCTCAAGTTGCACCCCCCTCGATCCGTTAGTGGATACTGAAATACAAAACCGCAACGATCGCGGCTCCGGTCAGCGAAGTTGCACCCCCCTCGATCCGTTAGTGGATACTGAAATTCCTCACAGGCTATCCAGGCATCACCAACATCCAGCAGTTGCACCCCCCTCGATCCGTTAGTGGATACTGAAATGCAACGTCACGGCGGCATCTGGGAACTGAGCACGGGTTGCACCCCCCTCGATCCGTTAGTGGATACTGAAATCCCAGGCGTAATTGTGCGTCCGCGCTCCGCTCCCGCTGTTGCACCCCCCTCGATCCGTTAGTGGATACTGAAATGCGAATGATGTTGATGTCCTTCTGCCCGCGGCAGGGTTGCACCCCCCTCGATCCGTTAGTGGATACTGAAATGGATCACATTCAGATCGCGTTGCCCGCGGCAGGCGTTGTTGCACCCCCCTCGATCCGTTAGTGGATACTGAAATTCAGACGATTCGAATGATCAAGTCTTGCGACTATAGGTTGCACCCCCCTCGATCCGTTAGTGGATACTGAAATTGTTTGGCCAGCGCATGCATGGATACGACTGCCAGGTTGCACCCCCCTCGATCCGTTAGTGGATACTGAAATATGGACGGGCTGACCGAAGACAATTGGAACGGGCTGTTGCACCCCCCTCGATCCGTTAGTGGATACTGAAATTCATTTGCAGTGTATGTAACCGGCTGACCGTCTTTTCGTTGCACCCCCCTCGATCCGTTAGTGGATACTGAAATGGTAAGCCACCGGCGGGGCTGGTCATTGATTGGAAGTTGCACCCCCCTCGATCCGTTAGTGGATACTGAAATGCTTTTTGAATATTCATTCAAGCGTTTCCAGAATGGTTGCACCCCCCTCGATCCGTTAGTGGATACTGAAATATACAACCGCAGCAGCGCTCGCGCCGCTTTGCGCTTTGTTGCACCCCCCTCGATCCGTTAGTGGATACTGAAATGCGATACAAGGCGATAAGTTTGCGCGCCAGTTCGCGGTTGCACCCCCCTCGATCCGTTAGTGGATACTGAAATGGGACATTCCTGCACCATCAGGCGCAGGAGCGGATTTGTTGCACCCCCCTCGATCCGTTAGTGGATACTGAAATGAAAAAACAAATAAAACTCCCCCCGGGGTGTACACCCGTTGCACCCCCCTCGATCCGTTAGTGGATACTGAAATCTCTCTCTTTGTAACTTGCCAGTGACTAGCATTTTCTGTTGCACCCCCCTCGATCCGTTAGTGGATACTGAAATGCGGCTGGGCCCATCCTGGACAGTCGAACCGGCCGGGTTGCACCCCCCTCGATCCGTTAGTGGATACTGAAATCTACTAGAGGATCCGTGGGAAGCGGCGGCGCGGGGGGTTGCACCCCCCTCGATCCGTTAGTGGATACTGAAATGCTTGAGCGGGTGGTAGTTCACCTCGCCCACAAGGATGTTGCACCCCCCTCGATCCGTTAGTGGATACTGAAATGTACGCCTGTTCGACACTATGCTGCCCGACTTCAAGGTTGCACCCCCCTCGATCCGTTAGTGGATACTGAAATCCAGATTCCGGTGGCTACCATCCGGAGAGGTGACGTTGCACCCCCCTCGATCCGTTAGTGGATACTGAAATTCTACGTACTTAAGGACTTTTTTACAGTCCATACAATGTTGCACCCCCCTCGATCCGTTAGTGGATACTGAAATATACCCGATTTCCATCCTCAACATGCACCGCTTCAGGTTGCACCCCCCTCGATCCGTTAGTGGATACTGAAATACGACGGGCAAGGAATACGCTTACGAGCTGGTCAAGTTGCACCCCCCTCGATCCGTTAGTGGATACTGAAATTCAGGTCTTCAATGTTCAATGTCTGAGCCCCTGTCGTTGCACCCCCCTCGATCCGTTAGTGGATACTGAAATTTTGAGAATGGTTTCCACATTACTCGCCCCCTTGCAGTTGCACCCCCCTCGATCCGTTAGTGGATACTGAAATCTTGTAACATTAACATAATTATCACCCATTCCATGCGTTGCACCCCCCTCGATCCGTTAGTGGATACTGAAATATCATCGCAGGCTACCCAGGCATCGCCGGTTTCCAGGTTGCACCCCCCTCGATCCGTTAGTGGATACTGAAATGATTTTTAGCATACCTCCCCCCACCTATGGTGGTTAGTTGCACCCCCCTCGATCCGTTAGTGGATACTGAAATAACGTCTGTGTGATATGGTGGAATTATCCACCGTCTTTGTTGCACCCCCCTCGATCCGTTAGTGGATACTGAAATGTTTTTTTGATTATATCGCGCGCGTTTGCCTGTCAAGTTGCACCCCCCTCGATCCGTTAGTGGATACTGAAATGTAACCCAGGGTTGAATACTAGACAGCTTAAAATCAAGTTGCACCCCCCTCGATCCGTTAGTGGATACTGAAATAAAGCGCCGGAGTCGCGGTCGGCGTCCAATCCGCTTGGTTGCACCCCCCTCGATCCGTTAGTGGATACTGAAATACCCGTCAAACTGAAACCGGTCGGCAGGTTGAAAGTCGTTGCACCCCCCTCGATCCGTTAGTGGATACTGAAATAGTATGATAAGGCTTTTGCTTCATTCAGTTTCCCGAGTTGCACCCCCCTCGATCCGTTAGTGGATACTGAAATTGACATAACGTATCCTCTCGGAAAGACGCTCCAGCAGTTGCACCCCCCTCGATCCGTTAGTGGATACTGAAATCGTTGACGTCCGCGAGACCGGAGGTGATCACCTCCGGTTGCACCCCCCTCGATCCGTTAGTGGATACTGAAATTTATTCAGCAAGAGCCTCTGGCTGGTGTTTTGGTTGTTGCACCCCCCTCGATCCGTTAGTGGATACTGAAATGGATGCAGGTTAAGGTACGCACCGGGGGTGCATGGGTTGCACCCCCCTCGATCCGTTAGTGGATACTGAAATACCGATTCAGCGTAAACGCTCCATTCGTTCACCGACGTTGCACCCCCCTCGATCCGTTAGTGGATACTGAAATGAAGCGCGGCTTCGGGAGGTGTACGGGGTGGTGAAGGGTTGCACCCCCCTCGATCCGTTAGTGGATACTGAAATGAAACACGGCCCTGGGCTGGATTGGTCGGGGATACGTTGCACCCCCCTCGATCCGTTAGTGGATACTGAAATCGAACGCCCCGCTGGTAGATGTCCCAAAACCAATTGTTGCACCCCCCTCGATCCGTTAGTGGATACTGAAATTATAATTATATTTGCGCGACTCTGGATCGATGCCGCAGTTGCACCCCCCTCGATCCGTTAGTGGATACTGAAATTTCGCATATGTCGTATATGGCAAACGCTTCCATCTCCGTTGCACCCCCCTCGATCCGTTAGTGGATACTGAAATACCACCAGCCCGTTTTCCATCGACTTGATGACCAGTCCGTTGCACCCCCCTCGATCCGTTAGTGGATACTGAAATTTGGCGAAGGGTGCCTGACCGCCGGGAGCGGTCCATTTGTTGCACCCCCCTCGATCCGTTAGTGGATACTGAAATTCATAGACAAGATCAAGGATGGCGATGAGAACAGTGGTTGCACCCCCCTCGATCCGTTAGTGGATACTGAAATTCCCCAGCCCCGAAATCGCGCAAACGGGCTCAGAGCGTTGCACCCCCCTCGATCCGTTAGTGGATACTGAAATTTTTTCGGTAGTGGGGCGGTGTTGTTGAACCGGACGTTGCACCCCCCTCGATCCGTTAGTGGATACTGAAATTTATCAACAATCATTCGCGTGTAATTGATGCGCACGTTGCACCCCCCTCGATCCGTTAGTGGATACTGAAATAATTCTATCTACATGTCGCTGCTGGACTTACTCGGTGTTGCACCCCCCTCGATCCGTTAGTGGATACTGAAATTGGCACACGGCTTATCTCATGCAGAGCTTGTCGTAGTTGCACCCCCCTCGATCCGTTAGTGGATACTGAAATATTTTGATCAGCGAGTTGCTCTCGTTCGAGAGCAAGTTGCACCCCCCTCGATCCGTTAGTGGATACTGAAATGCTGAAGGCGGGGAATATGTCATCGGGGTGGACGTGTTGCACCCCCCTCGATCCGTTAGTGGATACTGAAATAGTTGCTTTCCCAGGGCAAGGATGCGCGAGGGTTCTTGTTGCACCCCCCTCGATCCGTTAGTGGATACTGAAATCGTAGATTGTCTGGATTGTCAGCAGACCTCACCCACAGTTGCACCCCCCTCGATCCGTTAGTGGATACTGAAATCACTTCGTCTACTACCACATCCCAGGCGTCTAGGTTGTTGCACCCCCCTCGATCCGTTAGTGGATACTGAAATAGTTTTTTCGTCCCTCACCACCCAAGGCGCGTGACGGTTGCACCCCCCTCGATCCGTTAGTGGATACTGAAATCATTGTAATGTCTGTGTTTGTTTTCAATGTATTTTTGTTGCACCCCCCTCGATCCGTTAGTGGATACTGAAATTTATGCAGGCATTGCGCGAGGGGCGCATCTTAGAAGGTTGCACCCCCCTCGATCCGTTAGTGGATACTGAAATTCAAGTCTTGGTTGGACTGCGCTCGCGCCGGATCTTGTTGCACCCCCCTCGATCCGTTAGTGGATACTGAAATGATTTTCGGGTTGGCATCCGGTATGTCAGATAGATCGGTTGCACCCCCCTCGATCCGTTAGTGGATACTGAAATTGTATTCAGCTTCAGAGATAATCCTTTTTTTGTAAGTTGCACCCCCCTCGATCCGTTAGTGGATACTGAAATGCGACGTAATCTCGACGAGCTACGTCCCGAATATCGGTTGCACCCCCCTCGATCCGTTAGTGGATACTGAAATCTCTACGCGATTTTGTATGCGTCAGCGTATATATCTCGTTGCACCCCCCTCGATCCGTTAGTGGATACTGAAATGCGCTTGACGCGCATCAGTGACGGGGCTGGCGGATGGTTGCACCCCCCTCGATCCGTTAGTGGATACTGAAATCCGGTCTCGACAAGAGAGTAGGGGGCTATCTTTTCAGTTGCACCCCCCTCGATCCGTTAGTGGATACTGAAATAGCAGCGTCTGTACAGCTGCGCGGTCAATTCTGTTCGTTGCACCCCCCTCGATCCGTTAGTGGATACTGAAATGCTTGAATGTCCATCAGGCGGATTTTGGCAGCGGCGTTGCACCCCCCTCGATCCGTTAGTGGATACTGAAATGGAAATCAATCTGGAGCGTGTATTTGTAGGTTGACTGGTTGCACCCCCCTCGATCCGTTAGTGGATACTGAAATTTAGGAAGGATGTAACCGGATTGCCGTTGCTTTCGGGTTGCACCCCCCTCGATCCGTTAGTGGATACTGAAATCGGACACCTCACCGTCTGGGGCGGTGAGGGACACCGAGTTGCACCCCCCTCGATCCGTTAGTGGATACTGAAATACTGTAATCAAGTAAAGCGTGAGATCTCCGCGTTTCTGTTGCACCCCCCTCGATCCGTTAGTGGATACTGAAATTAACGTTGCAGTCCATCGCGGGCTTGGGCTGGCTGTGTTGCACCCCCCTCGATCCGTTAGTGGATACTGAAATGCGTTGCGCTCGAGTGTCGAAAACCAGGCGCCACTTACCTGCAAGGGACTGATGACGGGGAGCCTGTCCGTCCGGGCGCTTTTTCTTTTCTGCGGTACAAATAGCATTCCCTGGATCGATACGTAGATCCCAAGTTGTTTGTTTTCTGTTATAATATGAATATATGGGGGTTAGACAGGTCTCGCTCGCTCCGTTCATGGATGCTGAAACCACAGCGAGCCCATAAACAGCCGCCTCATCTATCCTGTCTTGAAAACATAAACCAGGTGAGAACAACATGTTTGACAAAGCAGCCAAGGCGGTCCAGTGGACGATCGGCATTATCTTTCTCATTTTCTGGATGTTTGTGGTAATCCTTGCTTTTCCGTACATTGCCATGCCGGCCCTGGTAGTCGGGCTGGTCATTTCCGGGCTGATTGCAGGCGAGTTCACTCTGGATGACCTGAAACCGAAGGAGGTGAAGAAGAAAGAGGAAGAGGAAAACTGGATGTCGGATTGGGACGAACCGCAAGACTGGAGCTTTTGACAGGGATGGATTGTCTTCGACAAAAACAAAGCACAGGGAGGAAAACATGAACAACACAGAAGAACTGCCATATGAAGCGATTTGTGCCCTTTGCGGTCAATTGTTCGAGATGGAGAAGCGGCCCGAGCCTAGCGTGCTATACGCCTGCAAGGACTGCACGCCGCCCAAAGAGGAAGACTTTTCAGGCTTCCTGGAGCTGGGCGACCTGGACGATCCGAGCGAATCGGACGATCTGGAGAAATAGCAGGAAGGGCGGGTTTTCGGCCCGCCCCGATTCTGGTTTGAACCCTCACCCGAACACCGGAGATCAGAAAAAACATCGGTAAAGCCTGCTTCTTCGGAATCCCGGCCTCTTCACCCACTTTTTTCCTTCTCACCAAATGCTATAATATAGATACGCTAAGTCAATCATCTTTTTGAAAAAGAGGCCTTCTGTGCTCCATCCGCAACCCTATCACGGAAAGCTGATCATCGTCGAGGGCATCGACGGCAGCGGAAAATCCACTCAAATTGACCTGCTCGTCAAGTGGCTTACCGCGCAGGGCCGCACGGTATACTTCAGTGAGTGGAACTCCTCGGAGCTGGTTAAATCGACCACCCGCCTGGCCAAAAAAGAGAAGCTCTTCACCCCCACCACCTTCAGCCTGCTTCAGGCTACCGATTTTGCCGACCGCTGGGAAAACTACATGCTCCCCATGTTAAAGGCCGGCGCGGTAGTGCTGGCTGACCGCTACGCTTTCACCGCCTTTGCCCGCGATGTGGCCCGCGGGGTCGATCCTCTCTGGGTGCGCAACCTCTATTCCTTCGCCCCCCAGCCCGACCTGGCGCTCTACTTCCGCGTCCCCCTCGAAGTGGCCATCTCGCGCATCCTCTCCGCGCGTGCCAAGATCAAATACTATGAGGCTGGCATGGACCTTGGGCTTTCGGAAGACAAGGTGGAGAGCTTCACTCTCTTCCAGAAACGCATCATGGAAGAGTACGAACGCATGATCGAAGAGTTCAACTTCACCGTCATCAACGGCACCCAGCCCATCCAGGCCCAGCAGAAGCAAATTCGCGCCCTGGTGCGGCGCGTGCTCAACGGCTGGGAAGGACTGCCCAACCCCATGGCCGCCGCCGGTAAGAACAAAAAGCGTCAGAAAAAACAGAAAACCCGGGAGGTAGCCTGATGACCGCCGTCTCTTTCTACGGTGCGGGGTTTCCCTACCGCAACATCGATTCGCTCCCCGGCTGTCTCATCGTCCTCGAAGGCACCGACGGCGTGGGGCGCTCTACCCAGATGGCCCTTCTACGCCGCTGGCTGGAAGATGAAGGCTTTGCCGTTTCAGATACCGGCCTGCGCCGTTCCACGCTCACCCAGCCCGGCCTCGACGCGGCTAAAAGCGGCCACACCCTGGGGCGCCTCACCATGAGCCTCTTCTACGCCACCGATTTCGCCGACCGGCTGGAAAACAGCATCATCCCTGCCCTCAAGGCCGGTTTTTACGTGCTCTCCGACCGGTATTTCTACTCCATTGTCGCCCGCGATACCGTGCGCGGGGGCGACCCCGACTGGGGGCGCAAGGTGTACGGTTTTGCGCTCAAGCCCGATATTGTCTTCTACCTGCGCGCCAATCTCGACACGCTCATCACCCGCATGGCCAACGGGCGCGGCTTCAATTACTGGGAATCCGGCATGGATATGCGCTTCGCCGACAACCTCTTCGACAGCTTCTGCGTGTACCAGTCGCAGTTGATCGAAGAATTTGACCGCATGGCCGAGGAATACGGCTTCGTCACCATCGACGCCAACCGCCCCGTGCAGGACGTCTTCCACGATCTGTGCGCCCACATCCGCCAGCTGGTAAAGCCCGCATGACCTCTGGTAAGGATCAAGAGCTGTGCGCCTTTGGCGCGAGCGTTTTGCTCAAACACCTTCAGGCACTGGAAACCGAAATGCACGGCGTGCGTTCCGGGGGAGAGGATATTGAGTATATCCACCGCATGCGCGTGGCCACCCGCCGCCTGCGCGCCGCCCTGCCCCTGTTCGAGGCCTGCCTGCCCGCCCGCCAGCGCCCGATCTGGCTTAAGGAAATCCGCAAAATCACCCGCGCTATGGGCGCCGCCCGTGACGCCGACGTACAGCTGGCCCATTTGCAGACCTACGCCAGCACTCTGAACGACCCGCTCCAGCGGCGGGGTGTGGCACGCCTGTTGTTGCGCCTGCGCCAGCATCGCGAGTCGCTTCAGCCAGAGGTGCTCCATGCCCTCGATCGCTTCGCCGCCAGCGGCACCCTGCCCGTCATGCGCGCCGTGCTCGAGCCGATGGCCGCCGCATCCGTCGGGCCGCCCTTTTCTCACGCTCTGTACCGCCACGCCGCCGCCTCGATCCAGCCCCGCCTGGAAGCGTTCCTCTCCTACGATGCCATCGTGGCCCGGCCCGAAGCCGTGGCCGAACTCCATGCCATGCGCATCGCCGCCAAACATCTGCGCTACACCCTTGAGACCTTCAGCCCCCTCTACGCCAGCGGCCTCAAACCCTGGCTTACGGCCATCCGCCAGACGCAGGAAACGCTGGGAAACATCCACGATTGTGATGTTTGGGGGCAGTTCCTCCCGGTTTTCATCGAAGAAGAGCGCGCCCGGGTAATTGCCTTTTACGGCAACCCCCGTCCCTTCCGGCGGCTTCTGCCGGGCATCGAGGGCTACCTGGCCGACCGCACTGCCGAACGACAGCGCGCTTATGCCGGGTTTGTGGAACAGTGGAACGCATGGCAGCGCAGGAGGTTCTGGCAGCAGCTGGGAGAGGTCATCCACCAGCCCCTGCTGGAGGCTCACCGGCTCTACCCACCGCCCCCTGAGGTCACCCCGGAAGACGAAACAGGGGCGCCCTCATCCGACGAGAACGCCCCTGAAGATGCACCTTTACGGTGAGGTGCCTCCGCCTCAACCTCCAAACTGCCTCAGGATTCGGGCAATGTGCCGGGCGGCCTTCAGATACAAATCAATGCGCATATTTTCATTGGGGGCGTGCGCCTGCCCTCCCGGGTGCCCCGGCCCGGCGGTGACGATGGGCACATGCAATGTTTCCTGAAACACGTGGTTAGGCCCCGAGCCGCCCACCATGGGCACCACCTGCATTTTTACCCCGTAGGGCTCCTCGGCGGCGTCGACCACCAGCCTGACGAACGGGTCGTCAGGGTCGGTGACGGCGGGAGCCTCACCCCCCAGGAAGGTCACCTGCACGTCGCTGAAACCCTGTGCGTCGAGGTGGGCGCGGAGCAGGCGCAATACCTCTTCGGGAGTCTGGTCGGGCACCAGGCGGAAGTCCACTTTGGCGCTGGCCCTGGCCGGGAGAACCGTCTTTGAGCCAGGCCCCTGATAACCCGAGGTCAGCCCGCAGATGGTGCAGGTGGGCTCGTACACTTCGGCCAGGCGCAGTTCCTGCCCGCCCTGAAGCCCCCGCACAAACCCTTTGATGCCGTAACGGGTCCTGTATTCTTCCGCCGGGTCAGGCAGGGCCGCCATCAGCTCCTGCTCGCGCGGGGTAGGCGGGCGCACATGATCATAAAAGTGGGGAATGCGAATGCGCTCATCCGGGCCTTTAAGCGTGTTCAACGCCCAGACCAGCCGCCAGGCGGCATTGGGGAAAATCGAACCGCCCAGCCCCGAATGGACGTCCTGATTGGCCGTCTCTACGCTCAATTCGACATAGCAGATACCGCGCAGTCCCAGGTATTGAATCGGCACATCGCGAAAGTCCACCGTGCCAAACTCCCACACGCATCCATCCGCGCGGAGCAGGTCGGCATGTTCCCTGACGAAAGGCGCCAGATGCGCGCTGGAGGTTTCTTCCTCACCTTCGATGACCCACTTCACCGTGCAGGGCAATTCTCCCTCCGTTGCCAGCAGGGCATCGATGGCAAACAAACGGCTCATGATGGGCCCCTTGTCATCACTGACGCCGCGCGCATAGAGGTGCCCCTCGCGCAGGGTCGGCTCAAAAGGCGGGGTTTCCCACAATTCGAGCGGCTCAGGTGGCTGAACATCATAATGGTTGTAAAAGAGCACAGTCCGGTCACTGCGCCCTTTTCGCTCGGCAAAGACAATCGGAGCGCCGCCGGTAGGAAAGATCTCCACACTGAAGCCGCGCCTGCGCAACATGTCTGCCACCATCCCGGCGGTTTCGGTCAGCCCCCAGTTTTGCGCCGAAACGCTGGGCTGGGCGCAAAAACGCGATAACTCCGCAATCGACTCATTCAGATGGCTCTCCAGATAGGCATCGATGTGTTCCAGTGAAGCCATTCCCATAACCTCCTGTACGATTAAACATAACCCTGGAATGGATGGGGTTTCTGCCAGTCTTTCGGTGAGGAAAGGGTCAGGGAAACAGATGGAAAATTCCCATCCCGCCGTAGGCAAAGAGAAGCATCTTCCCCACCTTCCCCAGCCAGCAAAAGAGCAGGAAACGCCACAATTTCATTTTCAACGCCCCGGCGATCATCCCGGCCACGTCGAAAAGCGGGTTGGGGATGAAAGCCAGCACCAGCACGGTAACCTCACCATAACGGTGCATCCAGTCTTCCAGCTTACGGTGGATCTCGGTCTTTTCGACCACACCGCGCCCGCTGAACCCCGCCAGGTACCCCGAAAGCTCACCCAGGGCCGCCCCGCTCCCGGCTGCGAGCGCCACCCACAGCGGGTTGAACACCGCCCCCATCACCGAGGTGAAGAGCACCCCCGGCACCGGAAGGATCAGCGTGGCGCTGGAAAGCAGAGAAACCAGAAAAATCCCGGTATAACCCAGCCCTTCCAGCTGGCGCACCTGGTCTCGAAGCAGGTAAAGCGTAATCGAAAGGCCAACCACAAAAGTCAGCGCCAGAATGCGCAGGATCAAGGTGCGCCGGGAGCGGGTCATGCAGAAAGATGCTCCCTGCCCAGCAAGGCTTCGATCCGCGCTACCACCATGTCCAGCGCCACGGTATTCAGGCCGCCTTCAGGGATGATGATATCGGCATAGCGTTTGGTTGGCTCAACAAATTCGAGATGCATGGGGCGCACCGTCTCCAGATACTGACGGATCACCGACTCGGTGGTGCGCCCACGTTCCACGATATCGCGCTGTAAGCGCCGGATGAAGCGGATATCAGCATCGGTATCGACAAAAATTTTAACGTCGAACTCCGCCCGCAGGGCTGGCTCATAGAAAATGAGAATGCCCTCCACCAGAATGATGCGCCGGGGTTCAACATGGATGGTCTGGCTTGTACGGGTATGGTGGGCAAAATCGTACACCGGCACATCCACGGCTTCCCAGCATTTCAAGCGATGAATGTGCTCAATGAGCAGGTCGGTTTCCAGCGAATCGGGATGATCAAAATTAACCTTGAGGCGTTCTTCAAAGGGCAGGTGAGAAAGATCGCGGTAGTAAGCGTCGTGCGGCAGGCAGGCAATACGCTCGCGCCCGACACGTTTGAGGATCGTATCAACCACGGTGGTCTTTCCGGAACCAGTACCACCGGCAATCCCGATAACCAGAGGGGTGGGAGGGTTGGGCATACGTGAATTATAGCCCAGAACCCTTTCCTGAGAATCCTTTTAACCCATCTGACCTCTAAAAACCCGCGGCACCCGGTCTAGAAGACCAGGGGGAAAGTCCTTGACATATGCGAACATACATATATAATGATACATATAAGCATATATGTATGTCAAAAAGGAGTTTTCTCATGCCTCCCGATGAATTGACCGGCCTTCCGAGCCGCGGTGAGATTCTCACCCGACTGGAAAGCACCCTCTCACTGGCAAGCCAGCAGCACCACCCTCTCGCCATCCTCTACATCGATACAGACCGGCTTCTGAGCGTAAATTCCACCTACGGCCACCTGGCGGGCGACGCTTTCATCCACCATGTGGCGGGTGTGCTCTCAGAACACCTGCCCCCTCACGCCGACGCCGGTCGGATAGCCGGTGACGAGTTCTTGCTGGTTGCCAGCGGATTGTCTGCCGAGGAAGCCCTGACCCTGGCCGAGGCTATCCGGCGTGGCGTTGAGTCTCAGCCCTTGCACCTCACCCATCAAGAAAAGCCAGTCGATCTTCGCGTTAGCGTCACCATCGGTGTGGCCAGCTACCCCGCAGACGGCCCTTCCCTCACCGCCGAAGAACTCATCCGCCGCGCTTACGATGCGCTTCTGCGCGGTAAGGAAAGCGGCGGGAATGCCGTAGTCCTTTATTCTGCCCAGGAAGAGCGCGACGTGCTCACCGGCGTCCTCAAACGCGAAGCCTTGCTTGCGCGCTTTGCCCGTGCCCGGGAAGAAGCCGACCGGACACACGCTCCCATGGCTATCATCAACCTCGACATTGACGAATTCGACTCGATCAACCGGCAGTATGGGCGGTACACCGGCGACGAGGTGCTCCGCCGGGTTGGGCGTGTGCTGGCGAATAACTTTCGGGAGATGGGCTTCACCGGGCGTTACGCCGGCGATGAATTCGTCGTCGTCCTTCCTGACAGCCGCGCCGAAACCGCCTTCGTCCTGGCTGAAGAAGTGCGCCGGGCCCTCGAAGATACCCCCATCGACGTGCAGGTAGGCGAGCAGAAATTCCGCCTTACCATTCACATCTCCGGTGGGGTGGCCGAATATCCCTCCGATGGCAACGACTGGGAGAGCCTTTTCCGGCGCTCTGATGAGGCCCTTTTCCGCGCCAAGCGGCTCGGGCGCAACCGCATCTGCCTGCCCGTCAGCTCACAGATGGTCACCAAAACCAGCCATTACACCCAGACCCAGCTCGAAAAGCTGGCCGACCTGGCGAAAAAGACCGGGAAAACCGAAGCGCACCTCCTCCGGGAGGCGCTGGATGATCTGCTGCGCAAATACGAAAGTTGAGGTGGCGCGCCAGCGGTTAAAGCACCCGGCGCAGAAAATTCTCCACGTCTGTGATCACCGCGTCGATTTCACCATCGAGAAGCACCACGTGGCTGGAGTGTTCATAACAGTGCATTTCGCGAATCGCTGAAGACACCCCCTTCAGCACCATTTCTCCGGCCTGCGGATGAATGGTGGTGTCAAAACGCCCCAGCCCCACAAAGAGCGGCTGCTGGATGAGGGGCAACCTTGCCTGCAACGCCCGCTGCATCGCCAGCAGCTGCAACACCCCGCGCAGTGGGTTAACCCGATACCCCTGCCAGTTCTCCGAAGCATCCAACCCTCCCTTGGGCACACCCATCACCACGGGGGCAAGCAGGCGCAGCTGGAGCTGCCGCACCCACGTGAGGCGCAAACGGATGGCGGGGGCAAACGCCAGCACAGCCGCGGCCTCCGGGTGTTGCGTGGCCAGGTAAAGGGCAACCACCGCTCCCATCGACTCACCCCCCACCACCACTTTTTCGCACTCGCCCTGCAGCGCCCGATATGCCTGACCGGCGGTTTCCACCCAGTCCTGCCAGCGCACACGGTTGAGATCTTCGGGGCGGGTAGCGTGCCCCGGAAGGCATGGGCCGGCCACACTGTACCCGAGACGTGCCAGTCGTTCCGCCGCCGGGCGCACCTCGTAGGGGGTGGCCGTGAATCCGTGCAATAAAAGAATCCCCACCCGCCCACCTCGAAAGAAGATGGGATCGCTGTTGAGATGCGGGTTGTGCAGATGCGGGTTTAACGTTTCGGCCATGCTTTCCTTCCTTTCCAGCCCTCTTCAGCAGATTCCTCAACCACCCGGCAGAACGAGCACCTTCTTCACCCCTTCCGCTCCCTGCTCAATCAACTCACAACCGTGAACGAAGGCTTCCAGCGGCAGGCGGTGCGAAATGATATCATCCACCTTCAGGCGCCCACTTTGCAGCAACGCCACCGCCTGATAAGAGTTTCGCAGGGAGGTAAAGGAACCGTAAAGCGCCAGACCCTTACGGAACACCTTAAACGGCTCCAGGTTCATTTCCCGGCCCGACGGGGGCACCCCAAACCATAAAACCCGTCCGCCCGGACGCGCCAGATCAATACACCGGGCCATGACGGTCGGCACACCGGTGGCGTCGATGACGGCGTCATAACCATCGGGGGTCAGTTCGTCCAGGTTGGTAAAGGCTTCATCGGCACCGGCCTGACGGGCAAACGCCAGCCGTTCGGGGTTGCGCTCAGCCACCGCAATGTGCGTCACTCCCCAGAGGCGGGCAACCCGTAAAAGTTGAATGCCGATCGGCCCGGCCCCCAGCAGAGCTACCGACTCACCGGGGCGAAGGGATAGCTTTTCCAGGCCGTGGAGCACGCAGGAAAGCGGTTCCACGAAGGCCGCCTGTTCAAAAGGCAGATCGCCGATGGAAAAAACCTGCTTTTCCGGCACAGCCACATATTCTGCCATGCCCCCCGGCAGGGTTACCCCCACCGCCTGCCAGTTGCGGCAGAAGTTCTGGCGGTTGTGTAAACATTCGGGGCAATTATCGCAGGAAATGTTGGGTTCCACGGCCACCCGGTCTCCCACCCGAAAGCGCGAAACACCCTCGCCCACTTCCACAATGGTGCCCGAAAATTCATGCCCCGGGATCACCGGATACCCCCCCATATACTCCCCCCGCAAAATATGAAGGTCGGTGCCGCAGATGCCCGAAGCCGCCACCCGAATGAGCACCTCGCCCGCCCGCGGACGAGGTGTGGGGATTTCGATATATTCCGCATGATTGGGTTCAAGAATCTGGATGCATTTCATACCTTAAATTGAATCACCAATTGTTCGAGTGGTCAATGGAAAACCTGTTCCGAAACCTCGGAAGAGCCCCTCCTGGAAAGCTGGTGGCGGTGGGAGTATACTTGAGGTTGCCCTTGTTACCCGCCCACCCTGAAAAACCAAAGGGGTTATACATTTAATCATGGAGCAAAATCAGACCAACAACAAATGGCTGGCCATTACCGGTATCGGGCTGGGGGTCTTCATGGCCACCCTCGATTCCAGCATCGTCAACATCTCTCTGCCCACCCTCGTCGAGAGCTTTCATACCAATCTGGCGACCATCGAATGGGTGATTTTAAGTTATACCCTGGTGCTTACCTCGCTCATGCTTGGCGCCGCCCGCCTGGGCGACATGTTCAACAAGAAGAAGCTCTACCTGGGAGGGCTGACCGTCTTTGTCCTTGGCTCGTTTTTATGCGGCCTTGCTCCCAGCGCAAACTGGCTGATTGCCTTTCGCGCCCTGCAGGGATTAGGCGCAACTTTTATGCAGGCCCTCGGCGGGGCCATTGTGACCGAGATTTTCCCCTCCAGTGAGCGCGGACGGGCGCTGGGAGTGATGGGTAGCACGGTTTCGGTAGGCATCGCGGTGGGGCCACCCCTGGGAGGATTGCTGATCGGCCTGCTGGGATGGCGCTCGGTCTTCTGGGTGAACGTGCCGGTCGGCCTCTTCACCTGGTTGATCATCCAGCGCTTCGTCCCGCCCAGCACCATTCTTCGCCGCGGCCAGCGCTTCGACGCCGCCGGAGCACTCATCCTGTTCTTCGCGATGGGGTCGTATGCCCTGGGCATGACCCTCGGCCAGGATCAGGGCTTCCGAACGCTCCCGGTGCTCCTCCTGCTGGGGCTGGCCCTTGTGGGATTAACCGCATTTATCCTCGTGGAGCGGCGCACCACCCACCCCATGGTTGACCTGAGCCTGTTCCACAATCCACTGATCAGCGCCAATCTATTAATGGCCTTCCTGGTGTTCATCGTCCTTTCCGCCGGGTTCATCTTTCCCTTCCTGCTGCAAAATGTACTCGGGTATTCCACTGAAATGGTGGGCTTATTAATGATGGCCAATCCTATTGCCATGGGACTGGTAGCTCCCCTGGCCGGGTCTCTATCCGACCGCTTCGGCTCGCGGGTGATCAGCCTGGTGGGGCTTATCATCCTGGCGGGGGGGTGCCTGGGCATGAGCACCCTGCACCCCGGTGTCACTCCGCTCGGGATTATTCTGCGGCTCGTTCCACTGGGGGTGGGGATGGGTGTTTTTCAATCCCCGAATAACAGCGCCATCATGGGAGCCGCCCCGCGCGATCGGCTGGGTGTAGCCTCGGGGCTGGTCAGCCTTTCGCGTACCCTGGGGAGCACTACCGGCCTGCCCCTCATCGGTTCAATCTTCACCGCTCAGGTAATGGCTTTCGGGAATTTCCCCCCCGGCTTCGACATCACTACTGCTCCACCCTCCGCGTTGATCAGCGGAGTGGTCAACACCTATATGGTGGCTGTGTTTTTCATCCTCGCCTCGCTGGGGCTGGCCGTGTTTGCCTGGCAATTCGACCGCCGTCAAAAAGCCCTGGCATTGCAAAGTGAAGAAGCCCGCGGAGATTAAGCCCCCAACCTCGCAACCGGGGTAATGTCCATTTCTTTGGTACAATATCGCTATGATTGCCTTCCGTCGCATACCATTCCCTCTTCTGGTGGGGGATTTTCTGGCGATCGTCATCCTGGGGGTGATCGGGTTCCTCTTTCACAACCGCGATCTCAACGCCCGCCTGCTGACCACCATCCTCCCCACCCTGGCAGCCTGGGCACTGGTGGCTCCATGGCTGGGTGTCTATCGTCCCGAGACGGCCTCGCGCCCGGCCCATGCCTGGCGCGCAGCCCTGGCGGCCCTGCTTTCCGCGCCGCTGGCGGCCACCCTGCGGGGGCTGTGGTTAAACAGTGCCGTCTTACCCCTCTTTGTGCTGGTTCTGGGCCTGACCAATGCGCTGGGAATGGGCATCTGGCGCCTGCTCTGGGGCTGGCTTGTGTTCAGGAGTGATACCCGTGGATGAACTGGCCCTCGTCCAGAGCGCCCGTCAGGGAGATCTGGACGCCTTCAATCGCCTGGTGTTGAGTTATCAGGACATGGCCTTCAACCTGGCCATCCGCATGTTGAACGACCCCTATCTTGCAGAGGATGTCACCCAGACGGCCTTTCTTTCGGCCTACCGCAGCCTGAACACTTTTCGCGGCGGATCGTTCCGCGCCTGGGTCATGCGCATGGTCACCAACGCCTGTTACGATGAGTTACGCCGTTGACAGCGCCGCCCCACCACCCCGCTCAACCCGCTGGATGAAGAGGACGATGAGGTCGAATCACCGGCATGGATGGCCGATGATGGACCTTCTCCCGAAGACACACTGGAACGCGAAGAATTAAACCAGGCCCTGCAAGATTGCTTACAGCGCCTGGACGAGGAGTTTCGAGCGGTAGTGATCATGGTAGATATTGAAGGCATGGACTACCAGGAAGTTTCCACCGCACTTCACCGCCCCCTGGGCACCATCAAAAGCCGTCTGGCACGGGCGCGTTTAAAAATGCGCGACTGCCTGCACCGCTTCTGGGAACTATTGCCGCCCGCTTTTCGTCTTGAAAATACGAGGAGCGCATGAGCAGCCGTTTATCGTTACGAGATTACGAACAATTTTCCGCCTATCTGGATGGCCAGCTTTCTCCCGCCGAAACCCGCAAACTGGAAGAGCAACTCAAGGCCAACCCCGAATGGCGCCTTGCCCTGGATGAGCTGGCCGCTACCCGTGCCGTGGTGCGCCGTGCTCCGCATTACCGCGCCCCACGCAACTTCACTCTCTCGCCCGAAATGGCCCACCAGGTTGCTCGCAGGCCCATTCTTCCTTCCCTGTTTTCCTTCCGCTTTTCAGCGGCACTGGCCGCCGTGGCGCTCATCGCTGTGCTGGTGTTGCAGGTATTACCCGGCGGCGGGCCTGCCAGCCGGGTGGCCATGGCGCCCCCGGCCATGCCCACCCAGGGGCCTGCGCTCTCGCTGAAGACCGAAGGGCAAACTTCTCGCGCCCCGGAAGCCGCCCCCCAGGAGAGCGTCCAGGCAACCGCTCAGAGCACTCCGCCGCCGGTTGTGGTGTGGAACGGTCAATCGAACATGATGGACACAGGTAGTCCGATAGCCCTTGGCAAAGGCGGTGGTGGAGGTGGTGGTACTGGTAGCTCTGGCGCAGAAGGAGGGATCGTCACCTTCAACCAGAGCTCGCCCGGCGCGCTCATGGCTGGCGGAGATGGTGGAGCTGCCAATACGTTTGCCCCCCCAGGGGCAATCAGGCGGAATTGTAACCTACAGCGGCGTGCCGGCTCCTGTCCCGTCCGGGCCGATCTCCGCTCCCGCGCAGGAACAGCCCCTCGCCCCTACGGAAGCCCTCCCGCTATCTGTCCCGCTGGAAGGCAGCGGCCCCATTCTGGGCATTCCCTCAAACCAGGCGGCCGGGCAGATCATTGCCACCTCCCCTGGAATGCCCGCCAGCGCTTCTCAGCCAGTAACCGCCCCAGCCCCGGCCCCCGGAGAAGCCTTCCCTGCCCGCCGGTTGATTCAGGCCATTCTGCTGGGAGTGGCATTGCTGGCCGGTGTATATACCTGGTTTGCACGCCGCCGCATCTGAACCTCCATGAGCCTTTCTTTCCCCGTCCGCTTTTGTCCCAGCTGTGGCACAGCGCTCATCCAGCGTCCCCTTTTTGGAAAAGAACGTTCCACCTGCCCGTCGTGCGGATGGATTTACTTTGAAGATCCCAAAGTAGCCGCCGCGGTGCTGGTGGAACAGGATGAACACGTCCTGCTGGTACAGCGTGTGAACGAGCCGGGAGCCGGCCTGTGGACATTACCCGCAGGCTTTGTTGATGCCCATGAGGACCCTGCCAGCGCCGCTGAACGGGAATGCCTGGAAGAAACCGGGCTGACCGTAAAAGTAACCCGTCTGCTGGGAATCATTGCCGGGCGTGAACACCCTGCCGGAGCCGACATGGTCATTGCCTACCGCGCCGAAATCTGTGGAGGTCAATTGCAGGCCGGAGATGATGCCAGGGCAGCGGCCTTCTTCCCGCGCCATGCCCTGCCGCCGCTGGCCTTCCATGCCACGCGGGTCATCCTCGGTCTCGAAAAAGCCCCTCTGTTTGAAGGCTGAGCCGCTCTCTGCGGAGCGCCTTACCGGCGTAAACTTTGACGCCGCAGTTCCATCAACGCCTGGCGGTAATCTTCTACATTTTTAGGCTTGAGCGCCACGATCATCTCCAGGATGTTGATGGCTTCCAACATTTTCCCCTGCCCGGCGTAGGCATCGGCCACAGTATCCAGCTGGCTCACGGCCTCATCAACTCGCCCTTCGCGGGCGTAAAGATCGGCCAATCGGCGGCGAAGATCGAGGTTATCGTTTCCCTCTTTGATCACCAGGTTGAGAAATTCAATGGCCTCCCCCCGCCTGCCCGAGCTTTCCAGCAGGTTAATGTACGAGTCGGCCTCACCAATGGCCGCTGCGGGCTGCCCCAGGCGGAACTGCAATTGAATAATCTGCATTCGCGTGGCCTGATTATCCGGTTGAATGGTGCGAATCTGCTCAAAGATACGCAGCGCCTGGCGAAAATTCAAGCGCTGCATATCGATATCCGCCACCCGGCTGAGAATCTCCACCCCCCAGGCACGGTTGTTCTTCGACTGCTGGGCCACCTTAAGCGCCTCAAGATAGGTCTGCCGACTTTTATCCAGGTCTGCCAGGCGGTAATAGTTTTCGGCCAGTTCCATGCACTGCTTCAGAGCTTCATCGGTTTTTTCCTGCGCCACGAGCAGTTCGATCAATCGTTCACGCACGTTAAGATTCATGGGGGCCACTTCGAGCACCCGCTGTAAGATGCGCACTGCCCGCGCCGATTCGCCGCGCGCGTTGTACAGATCGGCCACAATCATGAATTTCCGCACGGCTTCTTCCATTCGCCCTTCGCGCAGAAGAAGCTCGGCAATCTCAATGTGAACGGGCAGGTACGCCGGAGCCAGTTGCAATGCAAAATAAGCCTCTTCCATCGCCGAACGGGTCATTTCGCGGGCGGCCAGCTCACGCACCCGGCCGATCAGTTCCACCACCGTGCCGCTGTGCGATTCCAGCAGCATCTCAGACACCGGCGTGAGGGGGCTTCCGGGGGGCTGGGGAGGCAGATTTTGCCGCGCCATACGCAGGAAGGTACGCCAGTCGGCGCGTTGCAGTTGCGAGGCAATCGTCTTGCAGATGCTCTGCAAGGATGCCTGATCGGTATCGCTTCCCAGCGCATCGATCATCGGTTCGTACATCTGGCGCAATTCGTCGGCCTGTTCAGGGGGCACCATCTCAGCGTCGGCCATGGCCAGCGCGCGCATGTAACTGGCTGCGGCTTCATTCCACTGGCCGCGTCCGGCGTAGATTTGGGCCAGCAGCAGGCTTGCCCCGAGGGTGTAATCGGGGTGCTTCACAGACTCGCGCAGGTAACGCAGGGCCTTTTCATCATCGCGCCCGCGGTAAAGCAGGCCCAGGTCAAAAGCCGCTGCCGGGGTACGCAGACCCAGCTCGAAGGCGCGCTCCAGCTCCACCGCGGCCTGGGTCAGGTCGCCCTCGGTCTGCGAGTCAATCGCCTGCCCCAGATGTAAAATGACCCGGGTTCTATCGTTTCCGCCGCCCAGAGGCCCGGCCGCCCCGCGGGTCAGCGCAGAAAGTCCGCGGCGGCTGGCAGGTTCCCCTTCAGCTTCTTCGGCCTGTTCAAAAAGCAGTGCCGCCAGCTGTACCAGCGCCTTCTGGCGCGTCTCATCCACCGGGTCGAGTTGCAAATCCTGTTCGCCGCTCTGGGCACTGCTCTCTAACTCCTTTACGCTGGCCATACGCATCGGCCCTGTCCCCCCTTTGGGACGGGCCGGGCGGGGCAACACCTGGTTACTTCGCAGAGTGTGCAGAGCAAAACGGGCTTCCTGGCTTTCAGGGGCCAGGCGCGCGGCGTACTCCACCGATTTAAGCGCCCGCGTAAGGTCTCCGCTATGCTGGAGAAGGCTGGCTACAGCAATGTATTCGTGCACGGCTTCTTCGCGCCGTCCCAGCCGTTCGTACACAGCCGCAAGGCGTTGCCGTGTCGAAAGATGTTCAGGGTACAGGCTGAGCACGTGCACCCAGTTGTCAATCGCGCGTTCGGCATCGCGTCCGCGCAGATGTAACTCTGCCGCGATGAGCGAAGCCTCAGCGGCTTCTTTCAGCCGCCCCATACGCTCATAAATGCGCGCCATTTTTTCCTGGGGAATCGGGTCGGTGGGAGCCACCCGCGCCGCATGTTGATAACACTCCAGGGCACGTTCGTAATCTGCCAGCTCAAAGTAAGCCAGCCCCAGGCTGGAAAGAGCAAGGGCATTCTCCGGGAACTCTTCCAGCGCCTGGCTGTAGTATTCGGCGGCTTTCCGCCAATCCTGATCCCAGGCCGCCGAATGGCCCTGGTTCATCGCTTTTTGAAATGCAGCCTGGTTTCCTGCCATACGTTATAGAATATCACAAATCCTTTCCTCGAAAATAGTTCGCCGGTAAATGTATGGCAATTGCAATGTCTCACCATCCCATCTGTGCCCGTCCTCAATCTTCCAGGACGGTCATTTCACCCCAGTTCACCCCGTACCGCGCTTCGGTACTGAGAGGAATGGAAAGTGGAAATGCGTTTTCCATCACCTCGCGTACAAGACGCGTTGTGGCATGAAGTTCTTCCTGTGGAAGCTCCAGCAGCAGCTCATCATGCACCTGAAGCAGTAAGCGCGCCCGGCTTCCAGCTTCTTCAAGCGCGCGGGGCAGGCGAATCATGGCCAGTTTAATGATATCGGCGGCCGTGCCCTGAATGGGCGCATTGATCGCCTCGCGTTCCTCACGACTGCGCAGGGCGGGGTTGGCCCCACTGACCAGATTGGGGAAGTACCTCCGCCGCCCCAGCAGGGTCTCCACATATCCCCGGCGAGCGGCCTGCTGGCGAGCCTCATCAAGATACCGCTTCACCCCGGGGAATTGCCGGAAATAGGCTTTCACAAATTCCTCCGCCTCGGCCAGAGTCAACTCGGTGGAGCGGCTCAGCCCGAAGGCGCTCATCCCGTAGATCAGCCCAAAATTGATCGCCTTGGCGTGCCGGCGCATGGCTTTATCAACCTGATTCAACGGCACACCGTAGATCGCCGCCGCCGTGGCCGCGTGAATGTCTTGCCCGGCGCGGAAGGCTGCCAGCATGGCCTCGTCCTGCGCCACGTGGGCCACAATCCGCAATTCGATTTGCGAGTAATCCACCGAGAGCAAAAACCACCCCGGCTCGGCGATGAACCCGTTCCGCACCTGCCGGCCCAGGTCGGTGCGGGTGGGGATGTTTTGCAGATTCGGCTCCGATGAGGCCAGCCGCCCCGTCACCGAACCGGTCTGGTTAAAGCTGGTGTGCACCCGCCCCGTGCGCGGGTTGATCTGCCGCGGCAGGGCATCCACATAGGTCGATTTGAGTTTGGCCAGCTCACGGTTCTCCAGCACCAGGTCCACCACCGGGTGCTGACCTCGAAGCTCTTCCAGCACATCCGCGCTGGTGGAGTAATGCCCGCTGGCCGTCTTCCGTTTGCGGTCTGGTGGTTCAAGGTGCAACGTTTCGAAAAGCACCCTGGAGAGCTGTTGCGTGGAGTTCACATTGAAGGTGTACCCCACCAGTGTGTAGATCTCAGCCTCAATTTCCTTCAAGCGCTGGCTCAAGGTTTCGCTCATGCGCTCGAAGAATGGCACGTCCAGTGAAATTCCATTCCATTCCATCTGGGCCAGCACCGGCACAAGGGGCATTTCCAGCTCATAAAAAAGCCGCTCCACGCCGCTTTTTCGCATCCCCTCTTCGAGGATGGGACGCAGTCGCAGGGTCACCTCAGCATCGGCGGCGGCGTAAGGAGCCGCCTGGGCCACCGGCACCTCAGCCATGCTGATCTGGTTTTTACCGCTGCCGATCAACTCCTGGATGTGCGTCATCTTCGCCCCAAGGTAGTGCTCAGCCATCTCCTTCAGCCCCAGGTTGCGCGAAGCCGGGTCAATCAACCATTCGGCCACCATGGTGTCAAAGGCAATACCGGCCGTCTCTATCCCATGCACCCGCAACAGAAGCATGTCATACTTCAGGTTTTGCCCCAGTTTAGGTTTCCGGGGGTTCAGCATCACCGGTGCAAGGGCCGCCTTCACCGCTTCCAGAGAAAGCTGAGGCTCACCCGTTCGGTGTCCCAGTGGAATGTAATAGCCCGTTCCCTCTTCCACGGCCAGCGAAATTCCCACCAGGTCTCCGCGCAACGGATCGGTCGAGGTCGACTCGGTATCCAGCGCAATCCATTCCGCCTGTTCCAGCCTGGCGGAAAGCTCTGCAAGCCCCCGGGGAGAATCAACCACTACCGTGTTCAACTGATAGGCTGGCGGCTCCCCAATGCGCAGACTTCGAGCTGTGCCGCCGGGCAGGCTCTCAAACAGCGAAAGCTGACCGCGCTGGTTCGTCTCAACTGCAGAAGGAGAACCCTCACTGGCTTTGGCAATTTTCCGCAGGCGCTCAAGCAGAGAGCGAAACTCCAGCCTGCGGAAAAGCTCTTCAACCCGCGCCACATCGAAGCCATCCACCCGTGCCGCGTTCAGATCGAGGGTGATTTGCAGATCTGTCTGAATCTTCGCCAGGCGGCGGCTGAGATAAGCATTTTCACGGTCGGCTTCCAGCCGGGTGCGAATGCGTGGCGGAAGTTCTTCAAGGTGGGCATAAATTTCGTCGAGGGTGGAGTATTGCTTCAGGAGCGACACCGCCGTTTTCTCGCCCACACCGCTGACTCCGGGTATGTTATCTGAAGAGTCGCCCACCAGCGCCTTATAATCCACCACCTGGTCTGGCCGCACCCCCAGAACTTCTTCCACATCCCGTGGGGTGAAATCGCGCGCCTCAGATAACTTGTTTCCCGCCAGGTTGACGATGATCCGTTCGTCCACAAGCTGGAGGAGATCGCGATCGCCGGTGATGATCTTAACCCCCATCCCGGCCTTCACTGCCTGACGGGCAATGCTCCCAAGGATGTCATCCGCCTCATATCCGTCCAGTTCCAGGCGGGGAATTCCGAAGGCATCCACCAGCTCCCGAACGCGATCCATCTGAGCGCGCAGATCATCGGGCATTTTGGCGCGTGTGGCTTTGTAGGCAGGATATTCCACATCGCGGAAAGAATGCCCGCCATCGAAGGCCACCGCGAGGTACTCGGGTTTTTCCTGTTCGAGCAGGCGGAGCAGGACACTGGCAAAACCGAACACCCCCGCAGTGGGCTCGCCACTCGAAGTGGTGAGGCGAGTACCGGTGCCCGTCAGGGCAAAGAACGTCCGATAAGCCAGCGCATGCCCGTCAATTAAGTAAAGCGTTGGAGGCATACTGTACAATCCTCAATCTTGTTAATGAAGGGGGGACGCAGAATCAGCCGATGAGGGTTGCTGCAAAGCCAGCGGTTCTCCTGAGGGTGTCACCCCCTGTCGGCGGCGCGTCTCGGCGATGTAATCGCGCAGCAGGCGTGGCGACGGAGGTTGCGGCCCACCTACAATCAGATACCCCGTAGCCCAGAAGTCTCCAGAGGGGTTCTGCCGCCCGAACATCGGAAAATGCTGGAAGATCAGCTCCGAAAGCCGGTGGCGCAGCACACGCACCAGGTGCGCCGGGGCAATGGAAGGTGAAACCTGCACCGTACATTGAAGATACTGCGGTCGAACGGCGATCCCCTCCAGCCGCCAGCCAAACGCCAGGCACAATTGCTGAATCCACTGGCTCAATTGCTCACCCAGCTGCCCGGTAAGGGTGTGCTGTGGAAGGCGGGGAATGAGCACACAGGTATAGCTCAGCTGGCTGAACGCCGCCGAAACCGGTTCCACCTGCTGTAGACTGACCAGGTGCGTCAACACATGCGGTCGGGTATCTTCCAGGTCATCCGGCGGGGGCTCTTCCAGTTGAAGCGGCGCACTGACCGGCGTTACAGGGGTGGGGAGCGTTTCCTCCATCGTGTCGGATTCCACAGATGCAGGGCGGGTTGCTTCAGCCTCCGGTGAAGGTTCAGAAAGCGGCGTCTCTTCGGGAGGAGCCGGAGGCTGGGGCCGGGCGTTGCCAGCGTTACGCGCTTCTTCGATCCACGAGAGGGCTTCAAGCACTTCGGCCCAGGCCGGGCTCTCTTCTCCCTGCGATTCCGGGGTTTCTTCCGGGGCTTTTTCTTCCTCCAGACGCGGCAGAGACATAGAAATCTCCGGTGAGGGGGACAGCATTTCTCCCGGGGGGTACGGGTCAGGCGGGGGAACATCCCCGAGCAATGCCGAAAGGTCAATCTCGGCCACCTCCTCCTCATCCCCGACGGGCAACACCGCATCGGGTTCAACAGCAGGTTCGGAGGAAGGTGGTGTGGGAAGAATCTCCGTACCGGAGGGTGGCAAAGGCGCATCCATACATGCTGCCAGCCTGCCCGCCACAAAAGCCGACTGCTCCCGCACCTGGCGGAGAGGTGTTCCGACAGCATAAGCCATGGCAAGCACCACTTCAGGGGCCACTGAGGTCACATAGAACAGGTGATCTCTCCATTTACCCTGCCCTGGCAGGCGCACAAAGCGCACCAGATCGGTGTGCTCACCCTCTCCCGTCAACCGCTCCAGCGAGCGCTGTGCCGTTTTTTCCAGCTCATGTGCCACAGCTTCGGTCAACCCGCCGCCTGAAAAGACCACACCATCCCGGGCTACCAGCATACCACCCCGCGCCCGGGTAGCGGCGAGTAACTCGACAAACTGCCCCTCCCCCAGCCAGCCGGGCGGCGGGCTCGGCTGTGGGGCAGAAGTTGCATCGTTTACCGGCTGGTCATTCATCCTTCATACCATCCACCGGAAGTTCCCCCGGTAAAAATTCCCAGAGAGGTTCGCTCAGAACACAATTAAAGTGTATCACAGTGTGCATAGATCATGCCAATCGGAAGGGAGATTTTCTCTCGAACAAAATTTGCCGCCAGTGATTCACCATCCGCTGAGAATCTGGTTATAATGGGGTCACTCCACGGTTATCAACGAGTAATTGGCCAGACCCTTATCTACGTTTATTCCGCCAGAGGTTCCTATGACGCCCAAAACCCTGACCATGGCTGAACGTATCCAGCAAGCCCGCCAGCTCATCCAGCAGGCGCGGGAACTTCCCATTCCAGAGGAGCTGGGGCGGCTCGACGTATACTACATTGCCCGTATCCGGCAGCTTACGCAACAGGCCAAAGACCTGGTTAAATTCATTCCCTACACCCCCAGTGCCACCCCTGAAATCAAAAAGGAAGTCGAGAACCTTCTGAAAGAAGCCGATGCCACCGCCCGTGAGTTGCTCCACGGCTCCCACTCTGACTGAGCCCCCGCCCGAAGGTTTATTGCCTCATTCCCAGCTCACGCGCACCCCGTTATCTCTCCATTCGGCACGGGTCAGGTACACTACTTCTGGAGCTCCAACTTTTCCCTCCATCCTCACCAGATGATCCAGCACCGCCCATCTGCCTGCCGGATTCTCTCCCGGAAGCAGTCTGCGCCCGTTGAGATGAACCACCTCACCACCGGGTAAGATGCGCAACGTGGGCTGTTCCGGGCCGGGGCGTTTCTCCACCACCAGCACCCTTTCAGGGTTCACCCGTGCCAGCAATCTCTCGCCGCCGGCAGTGCCCATTTGCAACAGGCGGCACACTTCCTCCAGAGCGTTCCATTTTCCGGCCCGAAAAAGGTGAGCCTTCACCCCGCTGGCCTGCCGAATACGCACCCCCCGCAGGAACTGACCACCCCCCGCCGCTCCGGCAACAGCCGCCAACTGTTCGGTGCTCTCCTGGCGCCCCAGAACCCCCATCACCAGGTGCCCCGGAGCAACCTCATTCACCCAGGTTGTGCCATTAAACACTTTGAATGCCCCGGAAGGAATGCGGGCATCTTCCTCGCGCCGAACCCCAAAATATTGCGTGGCTGATATTCCTCCACTGCGGGCCAGTACCACCCAGTACATCGTTCCGCCGGTGAGCATCAGCGCTTCGGGGAAGAAAACCTTCACCCACCCTGGCTCAGAGGCGATCTCCCCGGTAGAAAGGCTCACGCTGGCAAGGACTGTTCCGGGCAGGCCGTTCTGGTCAGCGCACAGAGAAACCACCACCTGATCTGACGGAGCGCCCACCTTCCAGAGCTTTACCCACACTTCAGAAAGCTCCCACCCTCCTGCCAGGCCCGACGAAAAAGACTGGGCCACCCGCTGTACAGCCAGGCTGTGGCCAAAACTGGCTTCTCGCCCGCCAGATTGAATATTACCGGTGTACCCGCGCGGCTCGCTCCAGAATCTCCAGCGCAGCGTATCAAACCAGCCCCGTAAATCGAGCACCGCGCAGGGCCGCCCCACGCGTTCTCCGGGCAGGGCCTGCACCTGCGGAAGCCGCCGGGTCATCAGGTGCGTGTAGCAGGCGGCCTCAGCCTCGGCCTGGCTGGCCTCACCCAGAGAGAAAATCATCTCCTTCACTCCGAAAGCCCGCTGAGAGGGTAAATCATCCAGCCAGGCCGTCTGGTGCTGATAAGCCTGCCCGGTCTCCTCCATTTGTGGGTTTTCATCGGCCCAGCGCACCGCCACCCGGTTTGCCATCCCTTCCAGCGTGGCCCGAAACACCACCCCATCCAGGAAGATCTGCACCGCGTGCACATAGCCCCACCAGGCAGGTGAGCCGTAATCGTCGAGCACGGTCACCGGGCAGCGCAGCCGTCCCACCAGCGACTCCACTGCGGGCCAGTACCACCCAGTACATCGTTCCGCCGGTGAGCATCAGCGCTTCGGGGAAGAAAACCTTCACCCACCCTGGCTCAGAGGCGATCTCCCCGGTAGAAAGGCTCACGCTGGCAAGGACTGTTCCGGGCAGGCCGTTCTGGTCAGCGCACAGAGAAACCACCACCTGATCTGACGGAGCGCCCACCTTCCAGAGCTTTACCCACACTTCAGAAAGCTCCCACCCTCCTGCCAGGCCCGACGAAAAAGACTGGGCCACCCGCTGTACAGCCAGGCTGTGGCCAAAACTGGCTTCTCGCCCGCCAGATTGAATATTACCGGTGTACCCGCGCGGCTCGCTCCAGAATCTCCAGCGCAGCGTATCAAACCAGCCCCGTAAATCGAGCACCGCGCAGGGCCGCCCCACGCGTTCTCCGGGCAGGGCCTGCACCTGCGGAAGCCGCCGGGTCATCAGGTGCGTGTAGCAGGCGGCCTCAGCCTCGGCCTGGCTGGCCTCACCCAGAGAGAAAATCATCTCCTTCACTCCGAAAGCCCGCTGAGAGGGTAAATCATCCAGCCAGGCCGTCTGGTGCTGATAAGCCTGCCCGGTCTCCTCCATTTGTGGGTTTTCATCGGCCCAGCGCACCGCCACCCGGTTTGCCATCCCTTCCAGCGTGGCCCGAAACACCACCCCATCCAGGAAGATCTGCACCGCGTGCACATAGCCCCACCAGGCAGGTGAGCCGTAATCGTCGAGCACGGTCACCGGGCAGCGCAGCCGTCCCACCAGCGACTCCAGCGCCGATAGATCACCAACCGCCTGCACCTCTCCCAGCTGCGGACCGCCCTCTTCACTCCATGTCAGGCGCTGCACCCGAAACGTGAGGCCAGCCGCCGGCAACGGGCGAGAAAAATCGCGGCTTTCAAAATAGACACCCCAGCCCATCAGATCACCCGCCTTCTGGGCCGAACCAGCAAATTCACCAGCGGCGCGTGGTTAATATTCCACTCGTTCCCCTGCCTGAAGGCAAACACCAGCCGTTGAACCCGCCCCGGTACCAGCCACAACCCCGGCCCCTCGGCCTCATGGGAGGGGCAGGCTCGACCTCCGTTTTTAAAGAAACCACCGCCAGAGGTATATTCGATATCGAACTGCGGATACCCCGAAAGCACGGGAACCAAACGCAGAAAGGAATCGGTGGGCAGCAAAAGCACCTGATCGATCCTCAGGGTGTGCCCTCCGCCCGTCTGGGCCTGCGCCAGCAGGCAAAGTTCCAGGCTTTCGGCACTTCCAGCAGGGGCTGGCCAGGGAGGTAATTGCATGGCCGGGAACACCACCATTTGCCGGCCCGCGGGTACCAGAACTGCTTCACCCTGCCAGATGACCTCAATGTCCCCCAGGTTGTTGAAGCCCACCTGCCAGCTGAGCCAGAGAGACTCTCCTGCCATCACCGCTTCCTGCAGACGTAGCAATGGCAGAAACACCCGCCCTGCCAGCGCCCCGGCCTCTGCCCGGGATACCGACCACCGCCGCACCATCACTTCAACCGTCCCCGCCCAGCTCAATGCCGCAAAGCTCCCCCCCGCGCAGGCGGTATCGGCGAGAAGGGTTGCCGTTACTCCAGCACCCGAACTACCACCTTCACCCTCATACCTCACCTGAAAGTCATCCAGCATCAGAAAACTTCCCATCCCGCAGAATGCCTCCACCCCTCCCATCCCTGCCCCGGAGATCTTCAGCACCGCCGGAGCCGGGAGGTCACCCTCCATATACGCCACATCCACGTAATTATCGTGGCTGGCATCCTTGTGGTTATACACGGTCAGCCCACCCGCCCCGATTGACTCGCCATGGCGATTCCTGAGCGCGGCATAAACCGGTTCGGCGGTTTCCCACCAGTCCTCCCGCTCCAGGCAGAGGTGCATCGCCGGGGTTTTTAATCCCCTCCCCGCCGCATTGCGGGTCATCTCAACCCGCCCGCCACGGTAGGGGCTGCGCCAGCGCTGACCATCTTCCAGAGCCACCTGTACATAGCCGCGCTCTTCACCCGGCCAGGCGAAGGCACGCGCTGCCTCATCCAGCATTCGCGAGACCGCCCCCACCCACCCGGCCGCACCGGCGGCATCTCCGGCCAGAGAAACTTCCAGAGTCCGCATAGGAGCATCTACAAAGCGCGCCCAGGCTCCTGAACCGTTCAGCACCAGCGTATCCGCTCCCCGAATCAGAGAAATCTCCATCATGCGCTTCCCTCCTCTTCTTCTCCCAGGGTGCCATGCCACGCCGCCCAGGGCGCCTGACTGCGATATTGACCGTGTACCCGGGGCACATGCGCCGGATAAAGGCTTCGCATCACCTTGCGAAAATCTTCCAGCCGCCCTTCGGCCCAGGTTTGTAAACGCTGGAACTCCCCTTCATCTTGCAGTTCCCAGTCAGCCCGCGCACCGGCACGCGCCAGAGCTGTGTAACCGGCGGCACCAATCACCAGCAACGTCTCAAGGGTCTCCGGCAAAGTAGTCTCCATGGCGCCATCCAGACCGGTGAGCAAGTAAGCTTCGCCAGCCCTCAGCGATAATTCCCCCAGTGCCAGCCGAAGCCCCGCCAGCATCTCAGCCTCACCATATTTCACCCGTTCCGGGTCGAGCAACAATCCCGCCACCCGCTCTACCACCGTGTTCACATCCAAGGCACACCTTCCCTTCCATTACCGGTGAGAAGGAGACCACAAACCAGTCCCCCTCTCACCGGGCCTGAACCTGCAATCTATTTCGCCGGTGGAAGAGCAGGCCGGGCATCCTCAAGCGCCGTTCCCAGGATATAGGCGGCCAGCAAGGCAATGATGCCGGTCACCTGTTCTTCACTGAGAGGAAAATCAGGCCGCCAGGTGCGCACCAGCACCATCACCAGCCCCACCAGTGCCGCCCAGAATTTGCGGCTGATCAGCAACATCTTCAATTTTTCAGGCATATACCCTCCCGGAACGATCCAGCGAACCAATCACCAGAATCAGGCGCGAAAATCGTAACGCACCACCGCCCCCGACAAACCAAACGCCGTGGATGAAGCCGCGTTCAGCGTACACACCAGCCAGTATGCATCGTCATCATCCACCCAGACGGGCACATCCAGGCTGACCAGCATCCGGTGATCACCGACACTGCGCCGCTGAATATCAGTGGCATGTGCGGCGTCCAGCGAGACGGCCACCACCGCGCCGCTCACCACCCCGGCCGCGTTAATCGTCATCCGTTCCAGTTCCACCGCAAACGCCCCGGCGGCCGCCCCTGAAATGCGGTAATGCAATTCCACGCTCTTCAGGCGCGCTCCACGCAACGGCGCTCCGTTAGAAGGAACCAGCAGAGGGACGAATAACGAAAACCCGGAGGCGGCCTGGGCGCGCTCAGAGCGAATGACACCGGCATTGAGGGTATCTGTCCAGCTTCCCGCCGTCTTGATGATCTGATGAGGGGCAATGAACTGGGCAAACTCCGTATCGTGGGTGTATCCCATAAGCGTACCCTCTCTACCCGGCCACGTTGGATTTATGCAGTGGACGGTAATCGTTAACCCACACCGCCAGGAAGTGCCTTACCTTCAGACGGTGTTCATCATTGGTGAAAACCGCCGGGCTGAGTTCATCGCCCGCGATGAACACCTCCGGCATAATTCCAAAGCGCTCGCCGATGAAGATCGCCGGAGCAATACGCGGATCACAAACCGCGGCCCAGTCATTGGCATCCGTCCAGTCGGGCACAGTGACCACATCCCCCGGCTCGCCTCGTTGCAGGTTATCGCTGAAGATATTGGCCGCCCGCTCCAGGCTGGGGTAAAGAATCTGCTTTGCAGTCAGCTGAAGTGTGCGCGGCACCAGCAAATAACGCGGCGAAATCGCCAGTTTGGGCCCGGTTCCATAAACCCCGGCGGCATTTTTAATGAGCATGGGCTGGTTATACACGGCCTGCCCCACGGCATCCCATTCTGCTGCCGAAAGCGCCACCGTTCGCAGGTTCTGATGCCCGCCCGCTGTGGTGGCAACCGTGGCATTGAAGAGCGTGCCGCCATCGGCCATCGTTGGCCCCAGACCACCCGCCTGGGTGAAGATTGCCGCCACCAGCCGTGAGATCTTCCGCAGGCCAGCGCTGGCAAGCTCCCGGGCATACGCCTTCAGTTTTCTTGTTTCGTCGCGGTCGATCAACTCCAGAGTGAGGGGCACATACCCGCCGTATTTGGTGAATGTGGCAGTTTCCGGGGAATCACCCACAGCCAGCTCAGGATAGGCCGCTCCCTCCGCCACTGTGGGCAGGTCACCCACCGTTCCCACCAGAATGCCGGTGATCTGATTGAGGTTGTTGAAGTGCTCCACCACGCTGATCTTCGACCACCAGTCATACCCGGCCTGGCCAAGCATTTCCCAGGTGTTAACCACCAGTTTGTTCAGGGCATTCTTCACCAGCCCGGTGAAATCTGTGGTCATGGCAAATTGAGCCCGGGTTCGGTCATATCCGCCATGAAAATCATAGTCACCGGTGAGCATCAGGTACAATTCTCGAATACCCTGCAAACGGTGCGCCTTCAGGCTTTTAAGGTGCTCATCGCGCGGGGCTTCAAACAGATCATCCACTGCCGCCTGAAGTTGATCCCGGGTATCATACATCTCTGAAATGCGCCCTGGCCCCACCACCACACCTGCACCGGCCAGGTCCGAAAGCAGCCTGCGCGCCTCACCGATCGCCCGTGCAAGCTGATCCGGCTCGAAATCTTTTCCATCAAATTGCCCCCGCACATAAGCCTCCATGGCAGGGGGTAATTTGGCCGCCTGCAGTCCCACATCCAGCAGGTAACGATTCAATTGGGCGCGCTGACCCGCCAGCCCCTCTGCCTGTGGCTGACCGTTCGTCTCCTCTTTGGCCAGCGCCACTTTCCGAATGGATGTTTCGCGCTCCTCAGTCATCTTCCCTCCTTTTGAATGAAGCGCCCGGACGAATGCCCCGCCGCGCGCCGGATTGAACACCAGATCGAGCGAATACACCCGCACGATCTCCTGTACCTCACGCCCTCTGGCCGTGAACGCCACGTCTGCCGAGAAACCCACGCGCGGGAGGGGTTTCCCCGCCGCCAGCATCTGTCGGCCCACCTCGCGGAGCACTTCTGCCGAAGGCCCTACCGCGCGCAGGTGCACCCGCACCCCGCCTGCCACTGCGTCCCAGCTCGGCGCGGCGCACACCCCCGCCAGGTCTCGAACACTGCGCGCCTGCTCTGCATGGTCGATGAAAACCTCCACCCCTTCCCACAGGGCAAGCGAATGCCGCAACACCGCCTCCGGGAACACCCAGCCATTCCCTTCCCCGGCGGTAATCGCCAGCACCTCAAACTCACCCTGCGCGCCCACCTGCCCCTCGGCAGCCAGACACACCCGCATTGCCCCTTCCGGAATCTCATCATCCTGCATACCACCTCCTTGATTCAGATGAACAGGTTTCCAATGCCCATCCATTGGTTCCCTCAGCCGCGGCTCTTTCCGGTTTCTCCGGCGAAACGATACACCAGGCGTAATAATTCATCAGCGTCGATCAATTTGTGCTCCCAGAGCGGCAACAGCGCACGCACCGCGGCGGCAAGCGCCCCCGCCAGCGAAGCATTATCCCTCGCCGAAAGATCCGCTGCCTCCACATACACCGGCACTCGACGTACCGGCAACCCCTGCACCCATTGCCAGCGCCGCAGGGCCGCCTCGGCAACATCGGCTATCAGCCAGCAGAAAAAGCGTTGACGCTGTTCAAGCCGCCGGTATGTCGGGCCGCCCGCGGCCTCAGCCGTGGTACGGGTGGCACTTTCTGGCTCAGCCAGAAAATGCAGCGGCACACCCGCTCCGGCAGCGATCATTTTCTTCAATGCCAGCCCATCCTCTCCGGCTTCCTGGCTTTCCAGCCGGGGATGGATCACCCCCCACTCCTCGCTGGCATCTGTGACCAGAATACTCCCCGGCGCAGGCGGGTTGGCCGCAAGCGACTGCTGTCGGGCCAATCGCTCAGCCTCACTGGCAAAGCTGGAACGCACCGTAAACAGAAATGTGTTGCGGTAACGGTTAAGGCGGGCGCGGTCTTCCAGCCAGCCAGCATAACGCGAAAGCCAGCGCAACAGGGGAGCCAGGTCACTCTCCCCGCGCAGTGCCCCCACCGGCCGATTGACCGCATAGTGCAACATGGCCGGTGGGAAGCTCCCCGATTCATCCGGGCAGTCATCCAGCCGGTGGAGCGCTGGCCAGATTCGCTCTTCACCGGGCATTTCTCTGCGTTCCACATAGGCCAGTTCCTGTTGAATATCCTGCGGCGCGCAACGCACCTCCGAGATTTGCGCCGCCGGCACCGCCCGCACATAAGTCATTCCGCCTGCATCCGTAGAAAGAAGCAGAAACAACTCCCCGGAGCGCGTCAACTCGTCGCACCACTCGGCGCTCTGCATCGTCAGCCGGTTAAGAGGGTGATTCCACCACTCCTGAAGAAAAGACTGCCCCGCCTCATCCTCGCACCTCAGACGTAAACCGCCCCCTACCACATACTGAGTGGTCAATTCCACAATGCGCCGCGCCAGGGGATTGGTACGCCAGGCTTCCAGAGCCAGCTCCAGGGTCTGTTCACGGTCGCCATCGAAACGATCCCGTTCGCTCTGGTTGTGCCGCCACCCCACTGTGATCGTATTTTCCGTTTCGGCCAGCGCCAGCCTCACCCGGCGCGAAACTTCTGGTTCAATCCAGCGCCGCCACAGACGTTTCAACATCCCAGGCCTTCCTCTCTTTCCCTCTGTTCAAAACGAAAGTTTCTCTTCCAGCGGGTCGCGCCCCTGAATGATCCCCGCTCCCGATCCCGTAGGCCACTCCAACCTGTCCAGATGAGCGCACAACGCCGCCGCCAGCAGCAGATCATCATGCAGCAACTGCCCCGAGCGGGGGTGGCGCGCCCCTTCCGGCACCCCCCAGCGCATACCCTGCGTCATCCGCTCACCCATGTGCATCTGGCACGCCCGGCACTGTGCTCGAAACAGCTCCACCAGGGCTTCGGCGTGCGGCTCTACCGTTCGCGGCAGGCGAAACCGGCCACTCTCCACCACCTCAATGAACCCTAACCCCAATCGGCTTTTCGACTGCGCCTGAAAAAGAAAACGGATCACCCGTCCCGGAAGCGCCTTTTCCAGAAAGCTGCTCAACCCCTCTCCCATACCCGTCGCATCCAGCACGACCCGGCGGGCATTCCAGCTCTGGGCCAGGGCGGCAATCTGAGCGTACAGACGAGAATGGCTTTCTCCATGCCATTGGCGCAAATGCACCACCCGGTAGCACGGCGCGCGCAACGCCGGGTCGGCCATCGTACTCAGATCAACCCGCACGATCACCAGCGCCGTGGCATCATGCTCTTTGTCCGGTGCGCCGTCCCCCTCCGGGGCACGCGTTTCTCCCCCCACATCGACCAGAAAAGCAACCACCTGCCCCGGTTGCGGCGACTCTTGCCACAGATGATCCCCCTCCATCAAGGCCAGCCGCTCCGGCGGGAACATGCCCCCTTCGGCTTCGATCTCCTCCGAAAAGTACTGCGTCCGGATGGAGGGGTGCCCCCGCCCCAACCGGGCAATCATTTGCTCCACATGCGTGCGGTAGGCCGGCACCTCACGCGCTACTTCCCCGGCATTCACCCGGAACACCCTCCGCCGCCCATCGGCCTGTTCCTCCCGCTGGCTGGCGCGCAGCTCCCGCCCCAGCAGGGTAGTGGGTGTCCAGGCTGTACCCCAGAAAACCCGGGTGGCGTGAGTCGAAGCCGCCATCGGAGCAATCTCCCGGTCAAATTTCTCCACCCCTACATCCTGCGCTTCGTCCACCTCCAGAAGCAGAGAGGCAGTTGCCCCGACAATGTGAGCCTCCGGAGCAGCGGAGAGGAAGTAAATCCGCGCCTCGCCTACCCGGTAGATATACCCGTTCTCGCGCCGCCACTGTAGCCGGGTGAGCAGATTCGCCTGCAGCACCCGCTCCAACCGGCGCATGGCATTCTGGCTCTGGGGCCGCCACGTTGGCGACACTTTGATGATCTCCGCCGGTCGACTGGCATACACTGCCAGCAGATACGCCTCCAGCTGGGCCTGTAGTTCGTTCTTGCCGCTCTGACGGGGAAACATCACCACCAGCGAGTCCCCCCGCCCCATAAAAACCGAGCCCAGCACAGCTTCTACTGCTTCCTGTTGATAGGCACGCAGGCGAATCCCCCCGAACAGGGTGAACGCACGAATCGAAGCCAGCCCTCCATACACATCCTGACGATTGAACAAGCCCCTCCTTTGCCCGCCTTTGATGAGCACAAAAACCGGCAGTTTGTTTCCGGGGTGGTGAGGATGCCCTCGTGTAGACCACCTGCTGCAGGGTTCCGGGGTATTGGCTGACTTTTTCATCACACTACACCAACCGGCCAGAAAAGAGTTGCCGTGCAGCCAGGGCCGCCATGGCGTTGTGGCCCCGCACGCCCCACCACCCCCGGTGTTTGCGCTCATACGCCGCTGTCCTCTTCCGTTGAATGTCCCGGGGCGCCGCGCCCCTCTAACTCGCGGCGCACTTCCTCCGCCACCTGGCGAATCTCCTCCACCAGCGCTGTACCGCCCCCCAGCTGACTCTGGATCTTCAACACCTGCGCCAGCCGGGCACTCGCCTGGCTCAACACGGCCAGAATCCGCAGCCGTTCGGGCACATCCATCCCGGCGTCGAAGGCCTCCGCCATTTCTCGCATCAACCCGCGCAGGGTGGCAATCTCTTCGTTCAGGTTCTCCACCAGCAGATCCTGTTCCACCTCACGCGCCATGCGCCGGTTTCCACGCTTCTTCACTGAAGTCATTTCACCTTCCCGAAAATAGAATATATGTTCTATTTTCAAACCAAGATTATCACTCCCGCAGGTGAAATATCAACCTGTTAAAAGGTGAAACTTTCTTCTTCCCCCGGTTGCACAATGATCTATTGTGGTTTATCATTTCTTTGAAGATAACCGTTCAAACAGGGAATGCCCGTGAAAGACCCTCTCACCATGAAACCATCAGACCTGCAAGCGGCCGCTGCCCAACCCCTGATCTACGGTAGCCGTAAGCGGCTGGTTTTAATCGGCTTCATCGGTTCCATGCTGGTATTCCTCTGTCTGGGAGGGTTCTTTCTTCTGGGAGGCATGGCTCTTTCCTCCCTCTTCGGCGAACCTCCCCTGACGGTTACCATCCCCACCCTGCCGCCCGTTCAGGTGGGTGAATCGTTCACCCTGCCGGTCACCGTCACCAATGACAGCGACCGTACGCTCACCCTCACCGAAGTCCAGCTGCCTAAAATCCTCCTCGAAGGGGCCGAACTGACCGGCTCCACCCCGCCCAGCACCGGTGCAACCGATTACACCGGCCAGGTGGGTTACGATTTCTCCCTCCCCCTGGCACCGCAGGAAACCACCACCCTGACCTTTCAACTCAAGGCCATCCGCCAGGGAGAATACACCGCCGATGTTGGCGTCCGCAGTGGACGCCGCATCCGTAGTGCCCCACTGCATGTGGTCATTCGCCCCTGATGATTCTCTCTCATCCACTCCCTTTTTAAGGAAGGCGCCCCATGAGCAATGCTTCATTCACCATCGGTCGTACCGTAGACCTCACCGCCCAGTCCTCTCCGGCCACCGGCGAGATCGTCCAGTATGATCCCGATGATCTCACCACCCACGGCATTATCGTCGGCATGACTGGCTCCGGGAAGACCGGTCTGCTCATCGACCTCCTCGAAGAAGCCGCTCTGCGCGGGATTCCATCCATTGTCATCGATCCGAAAGGCGACCTCACCAACCTTTTCCTCCACTTCCCCAACCTTGCCCCGGCCGATTTCGAACCATGGATCGACCCCGAAGCCGCCCGCCGCGCCAATCTGAGCGTGCCCCAGCTTGCCGAAGCCACCGCTTCCCGCTGGCGTGAGGGCCTCCAGAGCTGGAATCTGGGCCGCGATCAGCTCCTGGCTCTTCAGCAGGCGGTAGATTACGTCCTCTTCACTCCCGGTTCTTCCAGCGGGCAGCCCGTCAACCTCCTCTCCTCCTTCAGCCCGCCCCCTGCCCTCAACTGGGAAGAACACCGCGACATCCTCCGTGAGCGGATTTCATCCACGGTCACTGCCCTGCTCGGTTTAATCGGCCTCAAAGACATCGATCCACTCCGTTCACGTGAACATATTCTCCTCTCCAACATTCTGGAAACCGCCTGGAGCCGCAACCAGCCTCTCGATCTGGCCGAACTGATCCATCAGGTACAGGAACCTCCCTTCGAACGCCTCGGGGCATTCCCTCTGGACTCGTTCTACCCTTCCAAAGAACGCTTTGATCTCGCCCTGCTCCTGAACAATTTTCTGGCCTCTCCATCCTTTCAGGCCTGGGCCGAAGGCCAGCCCATCGAGGTGCAAGACTTCCTCTACACCCCTGAGGGACGCCCGCGCATGAGCATTTTCTACCTTGCCCACCTCGATGAGAACGAGCGCATGTTCTTCGTTACCCTCCTGCTCGCTTCTGTAGAATCGTGGATGCGTGCTCAACGCGGCAGTTCAGGCCTGCGTGCATTGCTGGCGTTTGATGAAATCGTGGGGTATCTGCCGCCAGTGGCCAACCCGCCCTCGCGCCCTGTGTTGTTGCGTCTGCTTAAACAGGGGCGCGCTTTCGGCCTGGGCCTTCTGCTGGCCACCCAGAACCCCGTCGACCTCGACTACAAAGGCCTTTCCAATGCCGGAACCTGGTTCATCGGACGGTTGCAGACCGAGCGCGACAAAGAACGCCTGCTCGACGGTCTGAACTCCCTGGAGGGTGGTGTAGACCGCGCCGCTTACGACCGCATCATTTCAGCCCTGCGCCCGCGCGTTTTCCTGCTCCACAACGTGCATCATCGCGGCGGAGCCTTCACCTTCCAGCCTCGCTGGTGCCTCAACTACCTGGCCGGACCGCTCAGCCGGGCTCAGCTTGCAGGGCTGAAACCCCTCGGCGCCGCTCCTGAGGGGCTGCCCACCCCCCCTGCGGCGGTTCCATCCGCCACTGCCGCGCCAGCAGTCTCTACACAGCCTGCAGCCGTGCCTCCGGCTGGCCCAACCACCACCTCCACCGATACCTTCACCCGCACCCCTCCCGCCCCACCCGCCGGAACATCAGCTCTGTTCCTGGCGCCCGAACTCAGCCTCAGCCAGGCGCTTGCCCGCCTGGGGGGTGGCTTTAACGGCCCGGCACGCCCCGAAGGCCTGCTCTACCGCCCGGTATTCTTCTGCCAGGCCGAGATCTCATACCTGAACCGCACCTACGGGTTGAATTACACCCGTAAGGTGGCCGCCCTGATCGACTCGCTCACCGGCGCCCGCCCCGACTGGGCCGCCGCCGCCCATGAACCCATCGACCCCAAGCGTTTCGATACCCGCCCTCTCCCCGATGCCCGTTTTGCTCCGCTACCCGGCTGGCTTTCCTCTGCCGCCCGTCTCACCTCGCTGCAAAAAGATTTTCTCGAATGGGCCTACCGTAGCGGGGAGATTCGCCTCTACGCCAATCAGACTCTCAAGCTTTACAGCGACCCTCAAGACAGTCAGGCCGCCTTCCGGCAGAAATGCGATGCCGCCCTGCGCGCCGCCCTTGACGAAGAAGCCCGTAAAATCGAAAAAACCTACCAGGCCCGGATCGAGGCTCTGGAACGGAAAATCGAAAAACAGAAAAGCATCATTGACAAGAACGAAGCCGAGGTGACCCAGCGCAACGTCGAGACCCTCGCCTCAGGTGCAGAGGTGCTGCTGGGCGGGCTGTTCGGAAAACGCCGGCGCAGCATTTCAACCCCGCTCAGCAAAAGCCGCATGGCTCAGCAGGCCAAAGCCGACCTGCAAACGGCAAAACGAGAACTGGAGAGCCTCCTCAAGCAAAAACAGGAGCTTGAACAGCAAAAAGCCGAAGAATTAAAACAGACCCAGGAACGCTGGGCACGTACCGCCGGACAGATTTCGGAGATCGTCGTGGCTCCCTATAAAAAAGACATCTACCTTGAGGTGGGAGGGTTACTCTGGGTGCCAGTTTACCTGGTGAGCGCCGAAGGGAAGCTCATTGAAGCTCCCGCCTATTAAAAACCCGGCGCGCGTATCACCAGCGGGAGCATGAACTCGAAAATCGGGAACTCAAACGCGCCAATATCGGCGCGCGCTACCCCGTCGCCGTTGCCATCCCGCCGCCGCGCCTTTCCCCGCTGATCCACCCACGGCGTGCTTTCCAGAGGGTCGCCTGCGTCTACCGCCGGGCTCTCCCGCCGCAGTGCGAAGGTTGGAGTAACCCCGCCGTTGTACTCCATTCCTGTCAAAAGCGCATCTACCCCGGCCAGGTCACCGCCCGCCGTGAGGTTGCAGGTATCATCATCACTCAGGTTGTAACCGAGAGAGGTCAGTTCTTCTGCACTCCCACTGCAATTCATACCATCAGGATGGTGCACCAGCGTGTTGGCCAATCGCGCCTGCCCGCCTGCCAGCACCTGAACCTCCCTCACCCCATCCACTTCCAGCCCGTTCCATCCCAGCGTCACATGGTTGAGGTTGACCTGTCCGCCAGAGAGCACCTTCAGGGCGGTGCCAGCGTTAAAACCGGCGCTCACATTGGTCAACGCGAGAACGCCCCCCGCCGTGATCACCGTTCCACTGCTCTGATTGTGCTGAAAAATAGCGCTCTCATGCAGATCGAAGGTGCACCCTCCGTTGATATACAACCCCGCCCCCTCGGGCGCATCATTGCCTGAGAGAATCACCATCTCACCTTCCACTCTGCCCCCCTGGCAGAAAAGCCCCC
>NZ_DF967966.1:299654-332791 GCF_001050195.2 Anaerolinea thermolimosa | reverse complement strand
ACGGGCTGGATGTTGGAGATCTCCACCCGCCGCAACGTCAGCTGCTCCGCCGAAGTCCACACTCCCCCGCCCTCGGTGGCGCTTCCCTCTCCGATCCTGAGCTCCTCCACACTCACCTGCACCGGTGTTACCGCAGATCCGCCGCACACCTCCAGAATATGCCCGCTGCCATTCCCCCTCACCTGCGTCAGGGCTGGCCCACTGCCGCGCAGGGTGAGGCTTTTTTTCACCACCAGCGGCCCATCATAGACCCCTGCCCCCACCATAATGACATCCCCCTCCCCTGCCACACTGATCGCCCGTGAAATACTTCTGCATGGTAAAGCCTGGGCCAGGCAGTCGTTTCCGGCATCCATCCCATCCATAGCCACATAACGGGTTCCCCCGCTGGCCAGTACCTGCTCTCCCCCCCAGCAAAGACAAAGCGCTGCCCAGAGCAGCGCCAGCCCGCAACCGATGACCCTTCTTACCCGACTGCCTGCCATGCCCATGACCACGCTCCTTCTGCAAAACCAATGCCATCAAGCTTATTTTGTTTCAGTCAGGGGCCAGTAAAAGGAAACCGTTAAAAAGGATGGATCGAATTTGAAAACCTAAAGCTCCTGCCTTCCCACCAGCGCGCGCAACAGCGTGCTCTGATCCGCATATTCCAGATCACCCCCCACAGGCAACCCGCGCGCCAGACGGGTAATGCGCACCCCCAGCGGGAGCAATTGCTGGCGGAGATACAACGCCGTGGCGTCACCCTCCATACTGGGGTTGGTGGCCACGATCACCTCGCGCACCTTGCCTTCGCGCACCCGGTCAATTAAAGGGCGAATCTTCAACTGCTCTGGCCCAATCCCCTCGATTGGAGAAAGCACCCCGTGGAGCACGTGGTATCGCCCTCCAAACGCGCCGGTGCGCTCCAGCACCAGCACATCGAGCGGTTCCTCAACCACGCACAGCAGGCTCTCATCACGCCGGGGGTCGGCGCAAATTTCACAACGCTCCTGCCCGGCCAGTGTAATATTAAAGCATATCGGGCAGAGCGTCGTCGCCGATTTCAAAGCCAGCAGGGCATCGGCCAGCTGCCGCGAGACCTCCTCAGGCTGGCGCAAAAGATAAAAAGCCAGCCGCGAAGCCGTTTTGGGCCCGATGCCCGGCAGCCGTTCAAAGGCATCGATCAGCGCCTGTAACGGCGCGGGTAAACCGGCCATTAAAGCCCAAACCCGCTCAACCCACCGGCCAGCGGGCCCAGCCGCTCGGCCTGCAGCTGGCGTGAATTTTCCAGCGCCTGATTGATAGCCGCCAGCAGCATATCCTGCAACATTTCAGCGTCCACGTCCTGGAGCAGCTGCGGATCAATCTCCACCGCCTTACAGTGCTGGTCGCCGGTCATGATCACTTTCACCGCGCCGCCGCCCGATGTCCCCTCAACGGTTTCTTCTGCCAGCCGGGCCTGCGCCTGTTCCATTTGCTCCTGCAACTTGCGCAGCTGCGACATCATTCCGCCGCCTCCGCCACCTGCCGGTCGATTAAATCCTTTTGCCATCGCTTCACCTACCTCTCTGAATCATCCTGTTGATCAACGATCATCCCTCCCAGGTCGAGCGCCGTGCGCACCAGTTCACTTTCTGCCCCGGCCAGGGTCTCCGCCTCAATCGTCGCCTTGTTGCCGATCACCACACAGCGCACCGGCAGAGTCACCCCCAGAACCGCCTGGAGCGCCTGGCGCAGACGGTTGAGATTCTCCTCAGTTTCCATTTTCGATTTAAGCAGCTCGTTCTGATACCCTAAAATCAACACCCCATCCCGCACATCGAACGTCTTGCACGAATTGAGCGCCGCCGCCGTGAGGCTGCTCTGCTGTTTCACCACCTGCCGCACCCGGTTCCATGCGGCGCGAATCTCGTTCAACGCCGGTACAGCGCCGACGGACTTCCCCTGAGCCGGGGTGGATTCCCGCGTTGTTTGCGCCGCTTCGCCTTTCGCCGCCACCGGTGGTGCCCCCGCCGGGCGCGCCGATGGGGTTGCCTGCCGAGGCGGTTCTGCTTTGGCCGCTGGCGGCGAGGCCTCTCCCCCTCCAGAGGTAACAGCCGCCGCCGGTGAACGTTCTTCCAGCGCCTCAGCCAGCGCCAGTTCCAAACCCAGCCCCGGCTGCCAGCTCACCCGCGTATCCGAAACCACCTCATTGAAAAGGCGGATCACTTCCAGCAGCCAGGCGGTTGAGAAACGCGCAGCCTGGCTGGCCATTTGAGCACGCACTTCAGGGGTAGCATCGAGCATGGCCGCGTTGTTCAAACGCACCAGCAGCAACCCCCGCAGGTATTCCACCACCTGCCGGGCATACTGACGGGCGTCACTCCCGCCATCCAGAGCCGCCTGAATGCACGCCAGCCCGCTGGCCGCATCTTTCGCCAGGATCGCCTCCACCAGCCGCACCACGCTTTCGCTCGTCACTGCTCCCAGCACCTGCTGAGCACTTTGCAGAGTCACCCGCTCACCGGTGGACGAAAGCTGATCCAGCAGCGAGATCGCATCGCGCACCGCCCCGGTTGCCTGACGGGCAATCCATTGCAGGGCGTCATCATTCACCGCCAGACCTTCTTCGGCGGCTTTTTGCCGCAACAGAGCTGTCATCGCGGCTACTGGCACCCGCCGAAACTCATACCGCTGACAGCGCGAAAGCACCGTGGCCGGAATCTTATGCACCTCGGTCGTTGCCAGAATAAAAAGCGCATGGGGAGGGGGTTCCTCCAGTGTTTTGAGCAGCGCGTTGAAGGCCGCTGTCGAAAGCATGTGCACTTCATCAATAATGTACACTTTGGTTCGGCCCTGGCTCGGTGAAAAGTTAATCTTTTCCCTCAGGTCGCGCACATCATCCACACTGGTATTCGAAGCCGCATCGATCTCGATCAAGTCCAGGAAGCGCCCTTCATTTACCGCCACACAGTGCTCACACCGATCACACGGACGGTTGGCCGGGTCTTCATCCAGGCAGTTGACCGCCTTGGCCAGCAGGCGCGCCGTGGTGGTTTTTCCCGTTCCCCGCGGCCCGGCGAACAGATAGGCGTGGCCGATCCGCCCGCTGCGCACCGCATTACGCAGAGTCTGGATGACATGTTCCTGCCCGATGACCTGTTCCCACAGGCGCGGGCGCCACTTTCGATACAACGCTTGAGACATCATTCACCTGTTCCCGAACGACCCCTGCCCACTGCACCACCCGGGCCGCCTTCATCCACCGGCAGCATGGGCTTTTGCAGAGCAGGCAGCGGAACGCGCAAATTGTACTCGAAAATCTTACGGTTCAAAGCGCTGATTTCTTCACGCCGGGCGCCCCCCTGCTCACCTCCCATCAACCGCGCTCTTTCGGCATCAATCTCCCTGCCGGCCTCGATCCAATCCGGGAGGAAACCCTGGTTTTTCATCACATGGTGTGCCAGGCGCACCTCTTCCGGCACAAGCGACCAGTCGTCAAGCAGAAGCGGCTTCCCTTTGCCGGGCAGGTCTCTGAACGCCCCGCGCTCCATGGCTTCACGAATCTGCCGCTCGACCAGCTCTCCCCAGCCGTCCATCATGGCACCTGAAACCTCGCCTGCACCTGCCCCAGGTTGTCCACCAGAGTCGCCCATTCTCCTGGCCGCCACACCGCCTCAGTACGATTCCAGAAGACCTCCGTGGGGGTATCGTTTCCGACCCGTGTGTAGACCAGCACTGCTCCCCCCTTGTACAGAATCAACTCTGGATCTTTCGAGAAGGTATACACATTGCCGTCCTCGTCCTTCAATTGCCACCCGGCCAGTGAGAGGTCGCCCTCACCCAGCCGCCTGAGCTGGACGTATTCCTGCTGCGGGTCGGTCGCGCCGATCACTGCCGCAATCTCAATCAGCTCTCCTGCAGGGCCGGGGAGCGTCGGGGTCAGGGTAGGCAGAGGTGTCTCCACAACCTCCGAGGCAGGGATCGGGTCAGCCGGTGCCGTGGGAAGAGCGGGTGTCTCCTGTGGGCGCAGGCGCTCCCACACCATTAACACCGCCAGAACCGTTGCCGCCGAAACAATGATATTCAGAATAAGATACAGAAGCAGTGAATTTCGTCCACCACGTCTCATGGTTGCCCTATCATAGCATAAAATCCGGGTACAATGGGATGGATGATGTACCTGATCGACGGACACAACCTCATCCCCGTGCTGGGCGGTCACTTAAGCACCCTGGACGACGAAGATCACCTCCTGCGCATACTGCAGGATTTCGTCCGCCTGAGCCGTCACCGGGTCGAGGTCTTCTTCGATGGCGCTCCCCCCGGGCACGCCGGGACGCGCACCGTCGGCACGGTACGGGCTCATTTCGTCTCAGCCCGCACCACCGCCGACGCCGCCATTGCCGACCGCCTTCATGGTTTAAAAGAACGTGCCCGGCAGGTCACAGTTGTTTCCTCCGACCGGCAGGTCATCTCAGAAGCACGCGTCACCGGCGCCACTCCCATGACTTCAGATGATTTTGCCCGTCTGTTGCGGCGCACTTTAAGCTCCCCTCCCGCTTCTCCCCGCACCGACTCCCGCGACCGTCCGGCGCTCTCCTGCGAAGAGATTGACGAGTGGTTGCGCCTTTTCGAAAATCACGAATAAGGTAAAAATTCTCATTTTTATTTAATATATTCCACCCAAAATCGGAGTATAGTAACGAAAGGAACCTGTATTGTACAAGATGCAGGATCTTCCACCGGAAAGCCTCCAGCCGCTCGCCCCCCCCGGGCGGTGGAAGCCAAAGGTGGCATTCCCTCCCTGAAGATTGCCCGGCACTCCCCCTGCCGGGCAATCCCGTTTTTTTATCCCCCCGGCCAGAGCCAGCTGCCCCCGCCGCTCCGCCAGTAGGCTTCCAGTTGCGCCCTCATCCCCTCCTGAGAACCGAAGAGACTGCCAATTTGGGTTTTATAGGCCGCCACTCCCGCACACCATGCCTCAAAACCTGCTTCAGATACCGGCCGGTGGTAAAGATCTCCTTCCGGCCAACCCTGCGGCAGGCGGATTCCCCGTTGAGTCACGTACGGAAAATCGGCATAATACCACAGCATTCGCCGCAGACCCTCAGCAGCTGACCGTACCAGACGGTGATCCACATGGTTACCCAGGCTGAGCGGGCACACCACCCGGGCTTCATGGGGCAGTTTGTGGCGCAGCCAGGTGCGCAGCGACTGCACCAGCTCCATCTCCGCCGGGTGCACCGGCAACCACAAATCTTCACCTGCTTTAATCAACGCCTCGCCATCAGGCAACCGGCGGTAGATACAATCGGTGAGGCGGCCATAAAAGGGCACCGCCCCCACCTCCGCGCAGGCCAGACGGTCTTCTGCCCTCCGGCGAGAGACCGCGCGCCTGCCTGCATTCCATTGCGTTTCCAGCGTCGCCGCAAAAGCCGGCAGCGCCCGCCCACGAGATGGGGAGACGGCGCAAATCGTCCAGATCTCCACCGTATCCCCGGCCTGGCTTTGCTCCCAGATCATACCGCCACAGGAAAGCACCGCATCATCGTAATGAGGAGAGAGATAAATCCAGTGCATACTGACCTCTTCGAAGATGATTTCCAGAATTACCCGATTATACCCCCCACCCTGTCCCCCCAAGCTCTCGTTGCTCCCTGAGAAGAACAGGTTTCGCCCCGCCTCCTGCACCTGACCGGCATTTTGGGAGTACAATAAAGACATATCTCATCAACCCGAGACCAGCCCGTGAGGGCCGCCTTCGCAGCCAGCAAAAAACGCGCACTGCCGCCGACTGGCCCGGCAAAGATTTTACCCCGAGGGAACGGCATGGCTTCTGCTGAAGAGCGCATGAAAATTTTGAGAATGATCCAGGAAGGAAAGATCAGCGCCCGCGAAGGCGCCGAACTGCTCGAAGCCCTGGAAGACCGTCCTGCCCGGGTTGCTCCTCCTCTGCCGCCCGCTCCCCCCTCCTCGACCAGCACTCCCCGATGGTTCCGCGTGGTGGTGACCGACACACAGACCGGTAAAACGCGCGTCAACGTCCGCCTACCCATCAGCCTGATCAGCGCCGGCCTGAAAATGGGCGCGCGTTTCTCTCCCCAGGTCGAAGGCATGGACCCCGAACAACTGATGGCTTTCCTGCAGTCCGGTGAAACCGGTAAAGTGGTCGATGTTCTCGACGAGGAAGACGGCGAGCACGTCGAAGTCTATATCGAATAACCAGCCCTCACCCCCCTGTCCGAATCATAAAAAAACCGCCCTCCTGGCGGTTTTTCAGACTATGCCTGATCCTGATTCACATCCACCACATTTTCAATTTCCGGAAAGAACTGCCTCACCGTACCGGCCACCCACCCATTGAGGGTGGTTGGCGAAAGCGGGCATCCATCGCAGGCCCCCCCAAGGCGCACCTTCAGCGTCTTCCCGTCAAAGTCCACCAGTTCTACCGAACCGCCATGATACTGGCTGATGTACGCGTCCAGCGTTTCCACCAGCGCCCGCACGCGCTCTTCCAGCGTGAATTCAATCCCGTTATTACTCTCGCTCATCCTGTCTGCCTCCATCTACACAGTTTTTGCTGTTTCCTGGTTCCCATGTTGATTATGCACGACACTGGCAGAAGGATCAAGCCCCTGGTAGAGGATTTCGAGCACGGCAGTGTGCGTGTTCCGCAACCGTTCAGCGATCGAGGCGGCCAGCCGCTCCAGCAGTGCCGCACCAGCCTGCGGATGGGTCTCCACCAGGCGCTGCAAATTCCGGTTGCGAATGCGCAGCGAAACGCTGTCCTCCGTGGTTTGCGCTCCCGAAGTATACAGCTCGTGCCCCATGACCGCCGACCAGCCATACACCCCGCCGGGATGAATGCGTGCCACTGTGAGCACCGGGCCATCGTAGGGCTTGAAGCGAATCCGCACCTCCCCATCCACCAGAATGTACAGCGAATCGGCAATTTGCCCCTGAATGAAAATCGTCGTACCCCGCGGGTGACGCACCTCTTCCATGTAGGGAGCAATCGCACTGAGCACACCTGGAGCGAGCCCATCAAATAGGGTCAATCGGGCGTATTCTGGTCGCAGCATTGGATTAATCATAAGAGTCACCGCAGGAGATTTGTAGTGGCAATCTTCCCCCCTGCAACGAACAATGATCACCGGATGATTTGTGACAACAATCCTCCGGTTAATCAAATTACATCCTCCTCCCGTCCAGGAAACCTCCGCTTGCTGGCCTGCCGACTCGAGCCGGGAAGGACAGAAACGCTCCCAATCCATGACATTCATCCTGTTGACTCATCTTTTTTCTTCAGGTACCATAGAGATAGTTAGATAATGATCTAACACTCCATGTCCACGTTCACACCGGCGCTCTCCTGGGACCTGTCAACCGCTTACGACCTCTTCGTTAGCCTCTTTGTCCTGCACCACCCTGACCGGTTCGGTTTGCGCCCATCGTGGGCAGCCGGGGTACGTTCCCGCTTGCCCCCCGGGCAGCGCGAGTTCCTTGAAAAAGCCCAGTCTTTCCTCCCCGTTCCCCTGCGCTGGTTATACCTCCTGCCGGCTGGAGCCAGGGACGCTGCCGACGCTGTCTCTGCGCTGGCGAAAATTCCCACTGCCGAGCGTCTTGCCACACTATCGCACACATCAGAGCACACTCCGGAGTTCACCGCAACCCTTCGCAGCCTCTCATCCCGCCAGTCCTGGACTCCAGCCGAGCTGGAGGTGATTCGTACCTTCTACCAGCGCAGGGGCATTCCTCTCAAACCCACCGCCCTCCTTAACCTGTGCCAGGCGTGGGCACACCCCGCCGAGTTTGGCGATCAATACCTTGAAGCCCTCCAGAGTTACTACCGGCTTTTCTTTACCGAAGAAGAACAGCGCATTCGCCCATTGCTGATCTCTGGGATTGAACGTGCCCGTGAGCTCGCTCTCCACCGTTCCATCGAGCACCTCCTCGATGCCCTTTCGCATGGTGTGCATTTTTCTGGCCTCCATTCCTACCGCGAGGTGATTCTGGCCCCCTCCGTCTGGTCAACCCCGCTCGTCTTTTATTCCCCCATCGATCCTGCCCGGCTGTTCATCCTCTTCGGTTGCCGCCCCACCGATCAGCCACTCACCCCATCGGCTTCCGCCCCCGAACCCCTGGTGCTCCGTCTGAAAGCCCTCGCCGACCCTTCCCGCCTGGCCATCCTGCGCCGCCTGGCCGAGTCTCCAACCACCCCCGGTGAGCTGGCCCGCCACCTGCGCCTGCGCTCGCCCACTGTGGTACACCACCTCCAGCTCCTGCGCCTGGCAGGACTTGTTGAGATCACCCTTCTCCCCTCCGGCGAGCGCCGTTATGCCCTGCGCCGGGAAGCCCTGCAGGAAACCCTCCCCGCCCTGGAAGCTTACCTTCAGGTTCCCATCTCGCACCCTCCTTCCCCTGAAGACCCCCATTAACCTTTCTCCTGGCAGATTCACCCCCTCGAATGTAACCAAATGAGATGCGGTTCATCTAAACCTTTGGCCTTATACTTCTATATACTACATCTGGAGTTCAACCTATGGAAATGATCATCGACTTTCCCGGCGGCGCCCGCGTGGATGCCCATTTTGATCAATACACCGTCTTCCCCCCTGCAACGAACAATGATCACCGGATGATTTGTGACAACAATCCTCCGGTTAATCAAATTACATCCTCCTCCCGTCCAGGAAACCTCCGCTTGCTGGCCTGCCGACTCGAGCCGGGAAGGACAGAAACGCTCCCAATCCATGACATTCATCCTGTTGACTCATCTTTTTTCTTCAGGTACCATAGAGATAGTTAGATAATGATCTAACACTCCATGTCCACGTTCACACCGGCGCTCTCCTGGGACCTGTCAACCGCTTACGACCTCTTCGTTAGCCTCTTTGTCCTGCACCACCCTGACCGGTTCGGTTTGCGCCCATCGTGGGCAGCCGGGGTACGTTCCCGCTTGCCCCCCGGGCAGCGCGAGTTCCTTGAAAAAGCCCAGTCTTTCCTCCCCGTTCCCCTGCGCTGGTTATACCTCCTGCCGGCTGGAGCCAGGGACGCTGCCGACGCTGTCTCTGCGCTGGCGAAAATTCCCACTGCCGAGCGTCTTGCCACACTATCGCACACATCAGAGCACACTCCGGAGTTCACCGCAACCCTTCGCAGCCTCTCATCCCGCCAGTCCTGGACTCCAGCCGAGCTGGAGGTGATTCGTACCTTCTACCAGCGCAGGGGCATTCCTCTCAAACCCACCGCCCTCCTTAACCTGTGCCAGGCGTGGGCACACCCCGCCGAGTTTGGCGATCAATACCTTGAAGCCCTCCAGAGTTACTACCGGCTTTTCTTTACCGAAGAAGAACAGCGCATTCGCCCATTGCTGATCTCTGGGATTGAACGTGCCCGTGAGCTCGCTCTCCACCGTTCCATCGAGCACCTCCTCGATGCCCTTTCGCATGGTGTGCATTTTTCTGGCCTCCATTCCTACCGCGAGGTGATTCTGGCCCCCTCCGTCTGGTCAACCCCGCTCGTCTTTTATTCCCCCATCGATCCTGCCCGGCTGTTCATCCTCTTCGGTTGCCGCCCCACCGATCAGCCACTCACCCCATCGGCTTCCGCCCCCGAACCCCTGGTGCTCCGTCTGAAAGCCCTCGCCGACCCTTCCCGCCTGGCCATCCTGCGCCGCCTGGCCGAGTCTCCAACCACCCCCGGTGAGCTGGCCCGCCACCTGCGCCTGCGCTCGCCCACTGTGGTACACCACCTCCAGCTCCTGCGCCTGGCAGGACTTGTTGAGATCACCCTTCTCCCCTCCGGCGAGCGCCGTTATGCCCTGCGCCGGGAAGCCCTGCAGGAAACCCTCCCCGCCCTGGAAGCTTACCTTCAGGTTCCCATCTCGCACCCTCCTTCCCCTGAAGACCCCCATTAACCTTTCTCCTGGCAGATTCACCCCCTCGAATGTAACCAAATGAGATGCGGTTCATCTAAACCTTTGGCCTTATACTTCTATATACTACATCTGGAGTTCAACCTATGGAAATGATCATCGACTTTCCCGGCGGCGCCCGCGTGGATGCCCATTTTGATCAATACACCGTCCGCACCGATCAGCCCCCTATGGGCGGCGGGGAAGGGTCTGCACCCACGCCCTTTGCCGTGTTTCTTGCCTCCATTGGCACCTGCGCCGGTATTTACGTCCTCGGCTTCTGCCGCCAGCGCGGCCTGCCCACCGACGGCATCCGTATCATCCAGCGCGCCCACCGCGACCCGCAAACCGGCCTGGTAGGGCAGATCGAATTAGAAATTCAGGTTCCGCCCACCTTCCCCGAAAAATACCACGAATCCCTCGTCCGTTCGGCCAACATGTGCGCGGTCAAAAAACACCTTGAAAATCCACCCTCATTCAACACCTACACCCGGGTCATCAATGCCTGAGGGGCAAAAATGACCCCTGTCCGCAGCGATGAGCACCTTTCCTGCAGATCGAAGGTGCCCATCGTTGTGCGTCGGCAGGATTTTTTCCAGAATATGCTCTAAAAAAAAGACCGCGGAATGGCCTCAACGTTCGCCGCCCAGTAAGAGCTGGCGCAGTTTTTTCAAACCACGGCTCAGCGTCTTCCCGGGCGGGTGGTGCTTCTTCTTTGCTCTCGAATCAGAAACGGCTCAAAGGCTGGTTCCGCCAGCAGGTATTGCCGTTGCCACTGGCGCCCGTTCTGAGAAGTTACGGTTGGAGATAGCTTTCAAGAATCTGGTGGATTTTCTTCCTCACCCCCACAGGGTCAACAATCGCTCTGAAGCTTTCCCTCGTCCCGCCTGTGCCGGTTACAGTCACCGTGCCAAAGTTTAACAACCTGCCAAGGATCGTCTGGTTTACCGACACACTTTCTATTTTGGCCAGAAGCATTTCAAGCGTGTGCCTGCGAATAAAGCCCGATTTCGCAATAACCCGCCGGTTGGTGATGGCAAACTCTGTCGTGAAAAGAACGGTCAAAGCCCGTAGCCCAAGCAGGATGGAATAGAATAATAAAGGCCCCGAAGAACAAAACAGGAAACCCTCAAGCAATGATGGTTTAGAAGCTGCTGAAGACGGGTTGCTGGCCATCATCCCCTGTAAACCGAGAATAAAAGCGATCAGGGTGATCAGGAACGTAACCAGTGAAGGAAGAAAAATAGCGGGATGAATGCGCGCGGTGAACAGCACTTCCTCGTTCGGCATCAGGTTATCCTGGACGTAGCTCATGGTCTCAACTCCCTTCGCTTTTCTTTTTATGCCCCCAGATCAATCCAATGGAAGGTTTTTACCCGATTCCCAGAATCAGGACAGATAAGGTGATTATACCTGCATGTCTTTCTGGAGCCTTCCTGAAAGGGTGCGTTCTTTTACTTTTTGTTAAATACCCTGAAGGGGTTAATCCAAAATGATGTTCTTCAGCCCGGACAAATCAAACCCGGCAAAGAATGCCCCCTGCATGCCTTTACGTAGAAACGGAACCCTCAGCCTTCTTTACTGAAGGTCTTCAAACACCCCATTGCACTCACGGAATTAAAGATTTTCAGCTCACGGCTTTCTTCACCAGCGCAACGATCATTTCCTCTACTGCGGGGGTTAATTCCTTCAGGGCGAAGGCGACCGGCCAAAATGCGCCTTCATCGAGGTGGGCTGCGTCGCTGAACCCCAGTGTGGCGTAACGGGTGTTGAACTTCTGTGCGCTTTGGAAAAAGCAGATGACCTTACCCTCTCTGGCATACGCGGGCATTCCGTACCATGTTTTCGGAATGAGCGTTGGAGCGCTGGCTTTGATGATGGCATGCAACCGCTCAGCCATGGTACGATCGGGTTCCGGCATTTCGGCAATCCTGGCAAGCACGGCGCTTTCTCCATCAACCCTGTCTTTGCCTGCACGCGCGGCCGCCTTCAACTCGCGGGCTCGCTCTTTCATCGCGGCGCGTTCTTCTGCGGTGAAGCCGTCCGAGGGTTGTTGTTCATCCGGGGAAGTATTTTTCTTCATATGGCTCATCTTTCAGTGATCAAAATCTCTACGGGGCATTGTAGAGCGCCGGTACATTTATGTCAACTATTTGGGTGATCATTGTGGAAAACAGCACCTGCCCTGATTTGTGGGATGAGCCCATCGGGATCAGTATATGGGACATGGCTGTAAACCAACCAGACCCGATCGTGTCCCTCCAGGAATGAAAGCAGGACAGGAACATCATCGGGCTTCATCTCGGGCTCCAGAATGCGGCTTTCGAAGAGGTCTTGAGGGAGCCCGCGCTTCTCAACCTGCAGGTAGTAATGGGTTTCATAGGGTAGAAAGTAGCGCTCCGAGCGTGTTCTTTTTTTTCAGAACCTATCAGCTTTGGGCAGGCTCAGGTCATCCAGGCCTGGGTCGGAGGGTACCCGGAAGGTTGTTTAAAGCAACCACCCCCTTCTACCCCTTGCGGGCCAGTGCGCGCTCTCCTTCCAGAGTCTCCAGCCAGGCGTCTTCCAGGCTGCGAAAGTGCATGCCCAGTTCCCGTTCAGCTTTTGTGGCACAAAACTGCCAGCTTGCAAAGGCGGCGAGCGCAAATTCACGGCAGAATACCACTGGCAGGCCAAAGAGCCGCTCGATGGGTTCAGCCAAACAGTTGAACAGCATCGCCATCGGGTATGGCATCCAGAATAGCGTCACCTTGAATCCACCGGGGGTCTGTTTCCATAGCCTGAACATATCTCGATGTTGCATGATCCCATTACTCAGGATATAGGTTTCGCCAGCCTTCCCGTACTCCAGACAGCGCACAATTCCTTCTGCAGCGTCTTCCACAAAAACATGCGCACGCCGGCCATGCTGCGCCCAGAGCACAGGTGGGAGAAAACCACGGACGTACATACGTACCAGATACCCCAGGCCAGAGCGATCCCCGGGGCCAATGACTCCCGCCGGACATGCGATAACGATCGGCGCTCCCTTTTTTTGCAACGTCACCACCATTTCGTGGGCTTCCATCTTGGTTTGCTCGTAGAAGGATATGGGAGGAGCGCGCCGTTGAAACGTCTCATCAGCAATGATGTTACCGGTTTGCCCAAAAGCCAGTATGCTTGAGGTGTAAACGATCTTTGGAATGCCCAGTTCCATGGCCAATCCAAGCGTGTTTTCTGTGCCCTGTACATTGATTGTGCGCATTCTGTTCTGAGCCCGCCTGGGGATGCCAAATTCATACCAGGCCGCATTGTGGATCACAGCCCCGGCTCCCATCATGGCTTCGCGCATCGATTCACGATCGGTAACATCCCCGGCTACCAGTTGCGCCCCCAGCGATTGAATCGCCCTCGCCTCAGGGCTTTCTGGTTTACGGACGAGGACAGTTACATCCCATCCACGTTGAAGCAGCATTCGAGTAAGCGGCTGGCCGATAAAACCTGTTCCACCGGTCACAAAAACTTTCATAGGCCCCCCGGTACCCCGCGAACCAAACCCCGGCTTCTCGACCCTTGCTACCTTTAAGTTTCGAATTTACAACCGATAATAACCTCTCTCAATCTGTGGAAGACCAGTCGGTAATGAGTACTTATTTTATACACATTATATCACTGCTGGCTGGGTCAGGTGCAATGCAGGCCTATTTGAGCCCGTCATATTAGTGGTGGATAACTTTTCAACTACCCGCCATGGCGGATCGAAGGACCATTACACCGCCACATTTGCTGGTTTTCTCTTTGTTCCATCAAAACCCACCAGCTTTGGGACAGATACAAGGCTCATCGGCACCACGTGAAATGTTCAGGCAACCTGCCAGGAAAGTCCTGAATGGCCGTCACCCAAGGATTGCGGCAAGTTTTTTGAACTCGGTGCGTGCGTGCTCGTCCATATCTTTTTCAAACTGCGGGGTAAAAAACAGGCTCAACAAGCGGTCCAGAAGCCTCCCAACACCCGGGAATCCTGCTTTGAGGACATGTGTGAGCACCGTGCCTTCCCCACGATCCTCGAAGCGGATGACCAGCCACACGGGCAGCCTCACGAACTTTTTCATCTGCCAGACGATCTCTTTGCCCGGGGTATACCTGACCACCACCGCCTCAAATTTCAGCCTCTTCTTGCCTACATACTCATCAAAGAAAACCACATTACCTGTATCACCTGGTGATTGTCTTTTCGTGTGCCATGCGAGATGGGTTCCTGGCCACCAGTTCTGATAGTCACGATCAGTGCAATGCAGCAGAAAATCTGCTATTGTCTTTCCTGAAACCCCAGCGAGTTGAACTTCGGTTTTTATCTCTATCACAGGCATACCCGGTTCTCAAGATGAAAGTACCAGAACGGCCACCCAACGGCCTACGCTTCAAACCCAACGCGGAGCAGCGCCAGGGAGAAGCAAGGGTTAATCCCCTGCTCCCTCCCCGGGTAAGTTAAGTTTGGCTTGAACCTCTTCGAAAGACTTTCTATCTGACAGCACCAGCAAAGTATCACCGCCTCGCAGGATCGTCCCGCCACTGGGTTGCAAAAAAGCATGATCTCTGGCAATTAGAATGACCAGAAAATTAGCAGGCAGCCCCAGTTCAACGATTGTTTTCCCATCCATATACGAGTCAGACGGTATGGCCAGTTCCTTAAGCTCGCTTTTCAACCCAACCATTGGTGTATATTCGATAGGATACATACGCTTTGGGGTTGCCGGTACGCCAACTCTTAACCATTGCGCAACCAGAGGGATGGACGTCCCCTGTAATAAAACCGAAGTTAATACCACGAAAAAAACCACGTTAAAGATCAAACTGGCCTGTGGCACCCTGGCCAGCAGAGGAAAGGTCGCTAACATAATAGGGACCGCTCCACGCAGGCCAACCCAGGATATAAAAGCCTTCTCTCGCCAGTTCAAAGTACTCGGCAGTAAACTAACAAATATGCTCACAGGGCGGGCGATAAACATCAAACATCCTGCAACAAGCAAGCCCATGCCCGCTATAGGAATAAGGCGTGAAGGAAAGACAAGTAAACCCAGCGTCAGAAACATGCCAATTTGCATCAGCCAGGCTAACCCGTCGTGAAAGCGCATCAGGCTTCTCTTATGAATGAAATCATGATTACCCAGAACAATGCCAGCCAGATATACTGCCAGGAAGCCGCTCCCGCCAATTCCATTGGTTACTCCAAACGTAAGGAATACTAACGATAACGTCAGAACAGGATAAAGACCTTCATAACCCAACTTTAGACGATTAACCAGGTGCAACATCACCCTCCCCATGACGTAGCCAAGAACTGTACCGATAAGCATTTGCAGGATGAATCGACCGATTAAGTTGGCTAACGACAGGGTAGGCTGAGTCATTAACTGGATCAGGCCAACCGTAAGGAATATGGCCATGGGGTCATTGCTGCCCGATTCTAATTCCAGCAGGGGTTTCAACTGACCTTTGAGACCAACACCTTTCGATCGCAGTACCGAAAACACTGCCGCCGCATCTGTAGAAGAAACGATTGAACCAAGCAACAAACCTTCAACCAGCGACAGGCCGAGAAGTGCGCTTACGAAAAGACCGACGATCAACGCAGTAATGAACACCCCAAGAGTAGAGAGCAGCAAGCCTTCTTTGATAACCGGGCGGATACTGTTCCATTCCGTATCAAGACCCCCGGCGAAAAGAATCAGGATCAGGGCAATAACCCCTATAAACTGGGCCAGAGCAGGATCATCAAAATAGATCCCCCCGGGCCCATCTGACCCGGCCAGCATCCCCAGGATTAAAAAGAGCAAGAGCGCAGGAACACCGAATCGGTCAGAGATTTTACTGGCCAGGACACTGATGAGCAGTAAGACAGAGGCGCCAATTAAAATATATTCATTCATGTGTGTTACTCATCCCTGTATCATTGTAGCACCGGTGAGAAATTGACCAGAGAAGGAGCTAACGACAGTAAACTCACCCTTCACCAGGAACCCGGGTGAGGATCGAACGTAATTTTATAGGCAGTCGGAACGGCGCCAGATAGAAGCGCAGGATGGGCGGGTGCTTTGCCTGGAAGCTTCTTACCCGTTTTGTAATTCATCGCCTGTCAGCTGTTTCAGAACGTTCCCGTTGCCGTCAAGGAGCTTAAGTGTGGTCAATTCGCTATACGGAGTGCCAAATATGACAAAGTGGCCCCTGGCAACATCAGCACTTCCGATAATCAATCCCTGATTCGGGTCACTGAAAACCGCTTCGACACTGACGACATCTCCAAGAAACACCTGACCATAAACGATTGGAATACCATCTGACCAATCCAGGCCTGCCATCACATCCCTGGGCAATGGCGATTTACCTGTCATCTGGAATTGATCAACATGCCAACCAAACAAGTTCTTCTTGATTGTAGCGTACCCGGCAATATGGATGTGTAATCCACAATCATAAGCCTGAAAGAGTAAGACTTGCTCGCCGCTTTCTTTGTTGAATGGCATTGAGGACACGATATTCACAGACACAATTTTTTGGGGAGATTTACTTGTGATTCTGGTGATGTAACTATTAACTGCCTCACTGGGGGTTGGAGATGAGTCCTGGTAGAGACGATAGAGACTGAGCATCCCCAGAACAACCAGCATTCCCAAAACGATTGATGCAAGACGTTTCATATTTCACACCCCTTGCCACTGCATGAGACCCTGCCCAACGGCCCACGCTTCAGCCACAACGCGGAGCAACGTCAGGGGGAAGCGATGTTAGCCCGTTTTTGTTATGGCAAATCACCCATTTCTAAGGTGTATGCAGTGGGTATGCCATACAAACGATAGTGTACACCAGCAAAAACCTTTTCTCTCACGTCACCTTGACCCGTTAGCGTTGGCAATGTGCTTTCAACCCAATCTCGGGCTTCTTGTTGTACTGCTCCATCGTAAGGCATTGTAGCCATAAAACCTAAAAAGGAAGCCGCAAACTCTTTGTCAGGGTTTGTAAACTGAAGAACTGAAGACTCAATTAAATCTATGGTAAATGCTTCTCGTCCATAAGTATCAACTCTTAATGAGTAATCAACCGTGTCTTTCTCGCATGTTCTGACATAATAAAGTTGCCCTTGCTCTACTGAACCACAGGTAAAACCACGTTGTTTAAGATTAACCGTTACATCTGCTGGCATTAATCCAGGAAGCAAGGCTTTAACTTTTTCAGTTGGTGATGGCGCAATTGTTGGGGAAATAAGCGTACCTGTTGGTGAAACAACTGCCGCTGTTGTTTCGGTTGGCACTGCGGCAAAAATTGTTCTTGTAACTTCGGGTGTTGATTTGGACGGATTCAATAGTCCAATTGGAACACTGCATATACAGCACAGTAAAACCAGACCTGCACATCCAATCGCCAATTTTCCAGCAGGTTTTTGTTTTTCAAACCACGTTAAAAACTTTTGAATGGCCTGCATTGTTCATCTTCTTTCTTATCTTGTCGGTTTTTATGCCCTCCCTTTTTCACGAGCGACAACAGGATGCAGCCGAGTCGCGTGTTGGGCGGCTTAGCGCATTACGCGACCCTGTATAGGCTTGTATGGTAGTTCAGTACCCTCTGCCAGAGCCTTGAAGTTCGCGTTGTACTGTGTCACCGTACGCTCAAATGCGGCACGAAACAGCAACTTGTCCAATATACTACCCAGAAGACCCCCGGGAAGACGATACTCCATCTGCCACCTTACGTCTGTACCACCCTCAGAGGGCTGCAGATGAGTGGTCGATGTCATGACTCCGCCAAGCGGCGTATTGGCTGTTTGCTGCATGACACTGGGAGGTTCGTACCGTGTGACCGTCATTCGTTGTTCCAGTCGTCTTCCCATTCGCCAGTACACCATGGTATACGCTGCGCCGAGACGCAGTGGGCCATCAACATCCTTTACTTCGAGAATATCGTACTGCCACTCCGGAATACGCTCAATCTGTTGGTAGAGCGTTGCCACACGCTCAATAGGTGCATTGATATGGAAGTTCAGCCGAATGATTCCCACCATGTCCTCCAATATGAGCTTGCCGCCCAACGATTGGCGTTAGCGGCGGCGGGGTAGGCGGGGAGACACCATGGCCAAACAGAGCCAATTCCAGCCAAGCCGCCCCGTACCACCAAGGCAAAGCCCTGTCCATTGCACACTGTGTTAGCAAGCCTTTTGATTTCATGCGACTTTTGCTTTTAAGAATTTATATCGGTTTGAAAAAATTCCTTTCATTGTAAGTATCTTTGATTTTGTCAAAAAATTCGTCAATTCTCAATTGTGGAATTGTATCTAGCAATGCTGGTGGGTCTTGCGTAAAGTCAACCTTCAAAAAGGCGAAATGTTCATATTTGTCTTTTGTATTTCGCCAATCCCCCCTATTAGTAATAAGCCTGAAAAGTTGTTCTGCCCTTGCCAAATCAACCATTTCTTCACTTTTTCCAGGTTTGATTGGTTTTGTCGGAAGCAAATAAATATAGCAAATAACCGCCATTGGAAATCTGTCATGTAGAGAAATACAATCTCCAATAATTTCTTCATAATACGTCAAAATATTTTTTCCGACTGATGACATTTGGCTTCTAATTCCAACGATGATAAAAGGTCCGTTTACTTCATCAATTACTGCAATGTCAACATCTTTAGGTTTGTGAGAACCAAAAACGGTGGCTTCTTTGAAGATTTTTTCTCTCGGTACTCCGATACTTACGAGTTCTTCAACGCAATAATCGTGCAGAAGATTTATAAACCCTTGTCCCCTTACCGCTATGGTCGGGTCAGTGAGATAAGTACGTTTCATTTCTTCAAGGCATAATAGCAAGTTTTGAATGTTGGCAGGCATGTTTACTCCGTAAGTTATAAGTTTTTTCTGAGCCTTGAATTCCGCCATTTTCTCAGAATTTGTACTGCTTCTTGAATAAGTAGAATTTCGTTTTGAGACAATCCAATTGCCTTAAGTGAATATATATCACCCAATAGATATGTGTCATCTAATGAGGAATTTTTTAGTAAACAGTCAATTTCGGTAAAAAAACTTTTGTCAACATTATTTAGTTTTTCAGGGTCGAGAACTTCTACTTTATCTGTTTCGCCAGGAATAAAAACCAATACACCACCGCCAAGTGAATGCACTTTCATTTCAATTGATAAAAGAGTTAATGAGTTATACCAACTTAACGCAACTTGTCTTTGAGATATAGTTTTTTGTTTTAGAAATCCACATAAAAAGCTGTTCGAGGCAAGATAATTGCCCGAATTAATATACAATCTGGGCTTATCGCCAAAAACCGTCAGAATAATATCTGGGATTTCAATGCCAGGCGTGATATACCAAGGCTTTCTTTGGCGGCACTTAAATCTTTTGTGAACTCCTAACTTTTCTCCATGCTTGATATATGGGTGATTTGGTTTTGCCAGTTTTGGATAAAAAAGCCTTGTTTCAACTTGTTTAGGTTTAATTTCTAGCCCTATATCTTTTTGTTTCAAAACTTTTGCATTAGCAATACTTGGAATCAAGTCTCTATCAGAAATTCTAAAAGACTTAATTTCTTTGGTTGTGGGGTGAAAATAGGTTTGGTCTGCGCTAACATAACCTATTTTGAACTTGCAAAAATCGCTGATTGGCTTGATGTAACCTTTAGAGCGAAGTTTGTTAATAACTTGAAGGTGACTTGTATCAAGTAAATTAGATACAAAGGGGCGTTCCCCACTTAAAATAGACTCAATTGAAATGGTCACATTTTTAGCCATCATTCCATTGAATAGATGGATTCTTGTATCGTAAATTTCATAATTCACAAAATTTGTCGAACCGCTATATCCTTTTGCAATTAGTAAAACGGTTTCAACGTCAACATCGGGAAAAATATCTTCAAAGACTCTTACTACTGTTAATTCCGAGAAATGCTGGCTCAGGTATTTCCATAATTGTTTCGAATATCTAACGTAAGTGACTTCAAATGGCAAAACAAAAGCCAATGTTCCGCCATTTTTCAAGAAAGCGCATGAGTGAATGATAAAGGGAAACCATAAACTACCGCTTGATTGCATATTAAAACCATTCAATGAAAGCAGACGTTTCGCTCGTTCTCGTTCAGATTTAGAAATTTTATTTAGCCCAATATAGGGAGGATTTCCAATCACAATATCAACTGGAAAAGGCTCTACAGCGATAAAATCACTTGAAATAAATTTATCCGAATCTAAAAGTGGGTGATTGGCATATTGTGAAATTGCACTTTCTTGAATTTCTACCGCATATAGGTTTTTCTTGAGGTGTTCTTTCCATCCTAATTCAATATAGCGGTCAATTATGGCATCAATAAAAGAACCATCGCCAAAAGAAGGCTCTAAAATAGTTTGTGTCTTTCTTTCAATTACTCTGTCTGACAGATAGTGGGAAACATCACCAGAAGTAAAAAAAGCGCCCTTTAGTTTTTTCTCGTATTCGAGCATTTTTCACCCGCCAAAAGTCATTGTTAGAACAATCATTCACATTATAGCACGACGAAAACTTACTAATTGTGCAAACGACTTGGCAACTAATAACTATACAGATATCTGATACACAGCATTTTTACCGTATACCTGACCCGAAAAAGCGCGCTACACTGCGATTATTGTTTAGTTAACTCGCGTCCTCTGCTGGCAACCAACCCTTATTCTTAATATAATCCAAATTCGTTAAGCTAAGCCATTTTGCGCCCCCACTGGTAGCATGATCCTTGAAGCATCGAGAAACCCCATGATTCAACAGGCCTGAATCAACGAAGCGCCCCCATTCCTGGGGGGCGCTTCGCGTTATCTTTTCTGATTATTTCAAAACCGGCCTGAACTTATACCCGTAAAGGATCACTCCGCGTTCTTCCTCATCTTCACGGATTTTTCGCGTGACCATTTCCACGGGCATGCCAATCTCAACGGGCTGTTCGCCCAGGTCGGTAAGCTGGGCGGTAACTACGGGGCCTTCTTCCAACTTGACGAGGGCCACCGTGTAGGGGGTGGTCTTCTCATACCCGGCGGGCGCATCATGCATCACCGCAAACGAAAAGACTTCTCCCCGCCCGCTGAAATCGAAGCGGGTTTTGGCCTCTCCCCCACATTCCGGGCAGACGTCGCGCGGCGGGAAGATCTTTGCCTCACAGTGCGGGCAAACCTCTCCCACCAGGGAATAGCGTTGCTGACGAATTCTCCAGTGACGTGGCACTTCCATGACAGATCTCCTTATCTACAAACGGTAAAACCGTGTTCTGGTAATCGTATCCAATGATGCCTGCATTGAAGGTCAGGCTAACTTTACCGATGAATACCTCTCAAAAGCTATCAAAAGCTCTGAAGAATCTCTCATCCTTTCGGTTCCCAGCGTTCAAGCACATGCGTCACCGCTGTAGAAGCCGGCCCGGCGAGGTTTTGCACCAGCGCACGTTTTGCCCCCGCCACCTGGCAGGCTCCCGCTTCACCCCTCAGCTGACGCGCCGCCTCAACGATCTGATACACACCGCTGGCACCAAGCGGGTTGCCGCGGGCTTTGAACCCTCCCATGGTCTGGATGGGAAGCTTTCCATCACGGCGCAAAGTTCCATCCTGGAGAAGCTCCCAGCCCTTTCCGAGCGGGGCGAAACCCGCCGCCTCCAGCGAGAGCGCCGCATAGATAGAAAACGAATCGGTCAACTCGAAGAAATCCACATCCTGCGGCGTGATACCTGCCTGGCGACAGGCGCGCTGTACCGAGATACGCGCCGCATCGAAGGCAAGCGGGTCGGGGCGGTCGTGCAGGGCCAGGGTGTCGATGACCACCGCCGAACCGCTCACCCGCACCAGCGCGCGCCCCGCTGTTGCACGGGCCAGTTCAGGGCGGGTGAGAATCACCGCCGCCGCCCCATCGGCATAAGGGGCCATATCGAACAGGCCAAGCGGGTCGCATACCATGGCTGCCTCTTCATAAGCCTTGAGGCTGATGGGCCTGCGGAACATGGCGTGAGGGTTTCCAACCGCGTTCTCATGCGCCAGCACGGGGAAGCCTGCAAAAACCTGGCGCGGCACCCGGTAGGTATGCATATAACGCCGCATGACAAGCGCCGCCTGCCCCGCCAGGGTTAGCCCCTGGGCGGCTTCAAAGTCGTAATCCATGCCTTCAGCAATCGCATTCTCCAGCCCCGGGCCCACCACGTCGGTTACCTTTTCTACCCCAACCACAGCGGCAACATCCACCAGGCCAGAGGCTACCGCCAGATACCCCATGCGGAAGGCTCCCCCGCCCGAGGCTTCAGCGGCTTCTACGGTGAAGCCTTCAATGCCCCGGTGATTGCTCCAGTCGGTCAGCAGGGCCCCCAGGTTGCTCTGGTGAGAAACCGTCGAGGCCAGAAAATTCCCAATGTACAGCGCCTGCGGCTCCAGGCCACCGGCATCCTTCTTGGCCGCCAGCAGGGCGCGTGTAGCCTGAGAGCGCAGAGAAAGTTCCCAGTGTTCTCCAGCCGGGATCAGGCCTGTACCGGCGATAACCACTTCAGGCATGAAACCTCCCTCCCCTTATTCGGCCAGCTTACCGCGAAAACGCGCATAGGTGGCGTAATCGATCTCGGTACGGCGGGCAATGTAATCGGCAGTGCGGGGTGCCAGGTCACGCTTCTCGGGGAGCGCCGCGGTGACTGCAATGTCGAAGGCATCGGAGCCAGCCCCCGACCCGAATGAGACCACCAGCACGCGATCGCCCGGCTGAGCCACATCCAGCACGGCAGTGAGGCCGATGAGTGCAGCCCCGGCATACGTGTTCCCGATGACCGGAGAAAGCAGCCCCGGCCTGAGCTGCTCTTCCTGAAAGCCCAGCAGTTGCCCGGCCCGCTGAGGGAATTTGGTGTTGGGTTGATGGAAGACAGCATAGCGATAATCCGCCGCAGTGGTACCCATCTCTTCCATGAGCGCACGGGCAGCTTCAGTGATGTGACGGAAATACGCCGGTTCGCCGGTAAAGCGCTGGCCGTGTTCGGGGTAACGCTGCCCGGCGCGGCGCCAGAAATCGGGCGTATCGGTGACGAAGGAATAAGAACCCTGGATCACCGCCAGAGAATGTTCAGCCGGGCCGAGGATGTACGCCGCCCCGCCCGATGCGGCAGTGTACTCCAGCTGGTCACCCGGGCGACCCTGAGCCGTATCCATGCCGATGGCCATGGCGTAATCGGCCATGCCTGAACCTACCAGCCCGATGGCCGCAACCAGCGCCTCGGTGCCAGCCTTGCAGGCAAACTGCCAGTCTCCCGCCTGAATCGACGGTCCCGCCCCGATGGCCTCAGCCACAATGGTGGAAGAGGGTTTGACCGCATACGGATGCGACTCAGAACCGACCCACACCGCGCGCAATACCTCCGCATGGATCTGCCCTCTGGCCAGAGCATTGCGTGCGGCCTCGATAGACATGGTCACCACATCTTCATCCAGCCCGGCGACAGCCTTTTCTTTCACTGGCCCGCCGCTCTCACTGCCTTCCCACAGGCGCGAAATATACTTTGCGGGCAGGCGATAGCGCGGTACATACGCCCCGTACCCCACAATACCGACCGCCCGGGCAGGTTTCATAACACGATTGGCCATCATGAAGCACTCCACTCTTTCAGAATTTCCTGCGCGCGATCAATGCGCACGGTTTTCTCTTCGACCAGGCGGCTGGCCAGGCGTTCGATCTGATCTCCCACCGCCCCGGCGGCGATGGCCACCTGGCGGGCATGCAGGCTCATGTGCCCGCGCTGGATGCCTTCGGTTGCAAGGGCGCGCAAAGCGGCGAGGTTTTGCGCCAGCCCTACCGAAACAATCACCTCGGCCAGTTCCGCCGCCGAGTGTACCCCCAGCAGTTTCAGCGCCACACGTGCAGCCGGATGCACCCGGGTAGCGCCGCCGACGATCCCAACTGCCATGGGCATTTCAAGCGTACCCACCAGGTTGCCCTCGCGGTCTTTTCCCCAGGTGCTCAGGGGGCGGTAGACCCCACTGCGCGCGGCGTAAGCATGAGCACCGGCCTCGATGGCGCGCCAGTCGTTGCCGGTAGCGATGACCACCGCATCCACGCCGTTCATAATGCCCTTGTTGTGCGTGGCAGCGCGGTAGGGATCGGAATCGGCAAAGGCCCAGGCGGCAATAATACCATCGCGCACCTGTTCGCCAGTGTAGCTGTCGAAAGCAAGCGTTTCCAGGGGGAGAGTACAGCGCGCCCGCGCCAGCCGCCGCTCAGCCAGGTTGGTAAGAATGCGTAAATGCACCCGTCCACCGGTAATGTGCTCCACGCGGGGTGCAAGGCGTTCCATAGCGGTGTTGACGGCATTGGCCCCCATCGCATCCCGCACGTCATAGACCAGGTGCAGCACCAGATACGCCCCCAGAGCCGGATGTTCCAGCAGGCGCACCTGCAGGTCACGTGCTCCACCACCGAGCTTCTGTAGCACAGGGTCTACCGCGCTGGCGGCCTCGAGCAGTTCATCGCGGTGCTCGAGGAGTTTTAACCGGGCAGTGGGGGCATCATCCAGGTCAAGGATCTGCATCTGGCCGATCATTTCGGGCGCAGTGGTGGTGGCCGAGAACCCTCCACCCGCACGCACCAGTTTGGCCATGAAGGACGCGCTGGCCACCACCGATGGCTCTTCGATGACCATCGGCACCAGCACATCGCGCCCGTTGACCCGAAAATAGCGCGCGATTCCAAGCGGCATCCCGAAGATACCAATCACATTCTCAATCATCGCATCGGCCTGTTCCTGACTCAGGCCACGTATACCACTCAAAATCTCAACCTCAGCCAGGTCGATCCCTGCTTCCCGCGCAACCCACTGGCGGCGTTCCTCCAGGCTCAGGTTGTAGAACTTAACCGCTTGATCCGACATGCTCACTCCTATTTGGACAACCCTTGTACAAACAATATACTATAGGGCTCGGCTCACTCATAGCCTGAATGAGCCGATATATAACCTCTGGTTACTTGCAAAAGCTATCAAAATGGGTGAGACAGGTAAGCGGGCCTCCCGCAGGTGGGGGAGCAGTGGGCGGTGTTGGTTCAGACGGGAGTCTCTCCGCGCAGAAACCCCGCGACGGTCTCCGCAAAATGCGGCACATCGAGCGGTTTAGAGATGTACCCATCACAACCGGCATCCAGGGCACGTTTGCGGTCGCCGGGAAGGGTGTGAGCAGTCAACGCCACGACGGGAATCTCGCGCGTGAGGGTATTTGCTTTGAGCTGACCGGCCAGCTCCCAGCCGTCGATTTCCGGCAGGCTCATATCGAGCAGAATCAGGTCAGGGCGGTGATCGCTGAGCCAGGTCAGGGCCTGCCGTCCATCCGAAACCCCCACACCTCTGAACCCTGCCTGCTCCAGTAGAAACAGCACCAGTTCGAGGTTATCGGCATTGTCTTCGATGACCAGAATCTGTTCTCCTGCCATGCACTCCCTCCGGTGGTGATTTCCTGCCGCGGCTTCTTTGGATACTCATGCCTGTGAATCTGTTATAGCATAAATTTTGTGGAACTATCTCTGCCCTGAACCCTCGAAGTGCGTTCCAGGTGGCTGCCAAATGAGGGTAGAATTAAACCAGAATGGATGCAAGTTCTCTGCCTCTTGACCGCATTCTCCAGGGAGACTGCATCGAAGTGATGCAGTCCCTTCCTGAAAAATCGGTAGACCTGATCTTTGCCGACCCTCCTTACAACCTTCAACTGGAGGGGGAATTATGGCGCCCCAACCAGACCCGGGTGGACGGCGTGGATGATGAGTGGGATCATTTTACCGACTTTGCCGAGTACGACCGCTTTACCCGTCAGTGGCTGACGGCCTGCCGCCGGGTGCTGAAAGATACAGGCACCATCTGGGTCATCGGCACTTACCATAATATCTACCGTGTCGGCACCATTCTCATGGATCTGGATTTCTGGATCCTGAATGATATTGTGTGGATCAAAACCAACCCCATGCCCAACTTCCGGGGAGTGCGTTTTACCAACGCTCACGAGACGCTCCTCTGGGCACAGAAGATCAAAGGGGCGCGTTACACTTTTAATTATCAGGCCATGAAATTGCTCAACGATGGGAAGCAAATGCGCAGTGACTGGCAGCTTCCCCGCTGTGTGGGAAAGGAACGCATCCGCGTCAACGGCCTGAAGGCCCACTCCACCCAGAAGCCCGAGGCCCTCCTCTATCGGGTGATCCTCTCCAGCACCCGACCGGGCGATGTGGTGCTCGATCCGTTCTTTGGCAGTGGCACCACCGGCGCGGTGGCCAAACAAACCCACCGCCACTGGATCGGCATCGAACGCAACCCTGCCTACGTGGCCATCGCCGAAGCGCGGATAGCCGCTGTTCAACCGCCCCCTCTGCACGATTCGCTTGCATCCTGGGAGAACCGGCGCACACGCCCGCGGGTTTCGTTCCTCAAACTGGTGGAAAAAGGCTGGCTTAAGCCCGGGCAAACCCTGTATTTTGACTCCTCCGCCCGCCTAACGGCCACCATCACCCCCGAAGGTGTACTGCAGTGCAACGGCCTGACCGGCTCCATCCATCAGGTAGGCAGAGAACTTCTACACGCTCCCTGCAACGGCTGGCTGCACTGGTATTACCTGGATGAGGCGGCGGGAGAAAAGCGCCCCATCGATGAATTGCGCGAGCGTTACCTGCGCGAAATATCTGCCGCCGGTACGTGAGGGTGGCGCGCATACCTCAGGTTTGGGCCAGCCTGCCGCGCGGCAACCCCACGAGCAACGCCGCCGGGCCGGCCAGCAAAATCCACATTGCGGTCTCCAGGCCCCATTGCTGGGCCGCCAGACCCACCCCCAGCGGGATGAGCTTGCCCACCCAGCCGAACAGATTGCTTACCGTCATTACCGTGGCGCTCTGCCCGGGCATGGCTGAATACAGATGCCCCATGAGCACCGAATACCAGCCAGAATTAAAGAAGCCAAGCAATCCCAGCAAAAGAAACTTGAGGGCAAGCGGTTCTACCAGCAAGAAAGCCGGGAAAAGCATCAACTCCAGCACCACGCTCACCCGCAGATAGGCCAGCCCCGGAACCCTTTCCAGCAACGGAATGAGCAGAAAGTCACCCAGCAACCCGACCCCCGTCCAGATGCCCACTCCCAGCGCCGCGGTTTCAGGGGAAAGGCCTCCCACATCTACCAGGTAAAGCGCCAGGTAACCGTAAAGCACATCCAGCATCAGGTCAGAGAACTCCAGTAAGACCAGCCAGCGTACCACCTCTCCCCGCTTCAGAGCACGGAGGGCATTTCTGAGACCCTCCGCAAAGGAGAGCCGCGGTTCATCCGCCTTTGTCTCCGGGGCGGCGGGTGAGAGCATGCGCCAGGTGAGCACGAGGGCCACCAGGCTTACCCCCGCAAAAACCAGAAAGAGCCCCCGCCAGCCCAGTCCCAGGGCAATTGCCGCACCCAGCGCCAGTGGCCCGGCCGTCACACCCACCGATCCGGCGAAAGTCCAGCGAGCCATGTTCTGTTCGTGGCGGTGGGGCTGAACATCCATGAGTGAAGCCTGCGAGAGGCTTACGAAAGCTCCCGAAGCCGGCCCCAGCAGGCAGGATGCCAGGAGGAAACTGAAATACTCCTGCCCCTGGCTGAGCCAGAAAAGGGCAAGGGTAAAAGCCACACCGCCACCCAGAATGAGCACACGCCGCCGCCAGACATCGCCCAGAACGCCCAGAAACGGCTCAATGAGCATTCCCGCCAGGTAAGGCAGGCTGATCGCCAGGCCAATCTGAGAGTAACTCAGGCCGAGATCATCCCGGATCAAAGGCCAGGCGGCTTCACGCCCGCCATACACCAGCTCATCGAGGAATTCAATGAACAGGAAGAGAAGGATAACCCCGCTCAAACCGGCGATGCGGTTTTCTTTCACTTACTTCATCCAGTAAAACAACCCTTCGAGTTGAATGGCGTACACCCGGTAGGGCTTCGGCCCCACCATGGGCACCCCATTGATAAAAATAGTGGGGGTACCAGGAAAGTTAGTCCTGCGAATCTCATTCAGAAGTTTTTCAACGCGGGTCTGCGTCTGCGGGTCACTGGCGCAGGTCTCGATCTGGTTCGCGTCAAGCCCCAGGCTGGCAAGCAATTGATGGACGTAGGACGGATCATCGAGGTTAGCTTTCTCGGTGGTGAAGAGAACATCGTTCATCGCCCAGTACTTTTCGGGGTCGGCATGATACACGCAATAACCGACGCGGGTAAGGAGGTCGGTTTGCTCCTTCACCTGATATTCGCCGAACCTGAATTCAGGTCGATATTTTTGCACCAGGGCGCGGATGGAGGGGTAAACCTTGCGGGTGTAATCGCAGGCGTAACACCCCACCATAACGATTTGATTGCTCGCCCCGGCATTCAGCACCGGCCAGTCACTCAGATCAACATTCTTGAGGGTTACACCGCGTTCCGGGTTATCACTGAGGGAACAGGTTTGACCGAGGGTCGAAACCTGGTTGTTCTGGCCGGTGGGGTCAAACACGCAAAAGGCAGAATTGTTCAGCCCGTTGCAACTTCCGGTAACGTAGAAGAGGTACACCCCCCGTACCGCCATCACACTGCTGCCCAGCAGGAGAAAGAAAGCCACCCACGAAAGCAGTTCGAAGTGGCGGTTCAAGAAACGCGCACCGGCTTCTGAGCGGGTGATGACCACCCCCAGAATTTTCGCCTTGATTTTTTCATCGAAGCCGGTGTTGCAGGGCCGCAGGGTGACGCGGCGCAAAACGCAATCGAGAGCCTCTCTGGCCAGCTGGCGGTTAGAGGCGCTGAAAATTCCCAGAATGGAAAGCACAATAAAAGAAACAATGCAAAGCATATCGGTTAGAGAACCTTTCGGATCTTTTTTAAGGAGTCAACCAGCAAGGACACTTCATCGAGCGTGTTGTAGAAATACATGGAAGCACGCACACAACCCGCAATCTGACGGGCGTGGAACCAGGAATGGACACAGTGCTGTCCGGAACGCACCATCACACCGGCCATCTGGTCAAGCATGAGAGCAATGCGGTGCGAGTCGATCCCCTCGATGAAAAAGGAAACGATCCCGCCGCGCAGAGCAGGGTCTGAGGGGCCAATGAGGTGCAGGCCGGGGATTTCGAGGAGCTGGCTGGTAAGGGCGCGGTTGAGAAGCCATTCCTGCTTCTGGATGGCATCGAAGCCCAGGTTCATCAGATATTGGGCCGCGACCCCCAGCCCGATGATCCCCGCGTAGTCTTGCAATCCGGCCTCGAACTTTTCGGGCGGGGGGAGGAATTCGCAGGTGGTGTAGGTGGAGGAAGCCACCGTGTCGCCGCCAACCTGAAAAGGCTGGAGTTTTTCGAGGAGGGCGTACTTCCCGTACAATACGCCTGTGCCCGAAGGCCCCAGCATCTTGTGCCCCGAAAGGGCGAGGAAATCAACATCTAACGCCCGCACATGAATGCGCTGGTGCGGAGCGGTCTGGGCGGCATCCAGGAGCACCAGGGCGCCCACCTGATGGGCTTTTTTAATGATCTCTGCCGCCGGAAGGGTCACGCCATCGAGGTTGGAGGTAAAACCGAAGGATACCAGACGCACTTTCCGATCCAGCAATCGGCTATACGCATCCATGTCAAAGGTGTTATCCGGCCGGGAGGGGACAACCCGGAGCTCCACCCCTGCTCTCCGGGCCAGCATTTGCCATGGAATCAGGTTGGAGTTGTGTTCCTTATCGGTCAGAAGCACCACATCGCCAGCATTCCAATCGAGAGCATGCGCCACCAGGTTGATCCCCTCGGTGGTGTTACGCGTAAAGACAATCTCCTCTTTCTTTGCCGCACCCAGGAACCTGGCGAGCGTGGCACGCGCCTGATCATACTGGCGGGTGACCTCTGCGGCCAGATGGTGCATACTGCGCCCCGAACAGGCCGAAGACTCCTGATAGTAGCGGGTGACAGCCTCGATCACCTGACGGGGACGTAAGGTTTGACAGGCATTATCAAAGTACGCGCCCGTTTTCTGATCCGGTTTTTTTTGAAAAAACGGAAAATCCTGCCGTACCCGGGTAAGATCCATGATCATTCCTCCGTTGTGGTCGACAACGCCCCCATTATACCGCCGCTGGAAGGTTTCGTTTTGCACCTGTACCGGGTATCCATCACCCCTGAAGGGTATCTTCTATCTTCCCGGGGAAATTGCCTGCAGAAAAAATCGAAAATTTTTCCTATTTTCGTGTACAATCTTAAAGAAGAAGTATCGCTGTCGTTTGTGTTTCAGAAAGGATCGGGCTATCCATGTCTTTCCATACCATTATTATCGTCGGTAACGTCGGGCGCGAGCCTGAGATGCGCTTTACCCCCAACGGCCAGCCGGTGACAAGCTTCTCGGTGGCTTCCAGCCGCTCTTACACCAACCAGCAAGGCGAAAAAGTAGACGAGACCATCTGGTTTCGCATCTCCGCTTTCGGCAAACTGGCCGAAACCTGCAACCAGTACCTCCACAAGGGATCGAAGGTGCTGGTAGAGGGGCGCCTCATCCCCGATAAAAACGGCGGGCCACGCATCTGGCAGAGGCAGGATGGAAGCCCGGGAGCCTCGTTTGAGGTAACCGCCAACACCGTTCGTTTCCTCTCAGCGCGCGGTGAGACAGAACCCGGGGCACCGCTGGACGAAGGTCTTGCCCACGATGATTCGGCAGAAATCCCCTTCTAGGCAGATAACCCTGAATGGATCATCTCCCCGAGATCGTTGAACGCATTCATCAGGCTCTGGAGGCACGCACCCGCGCCCGGGATGAGGCGCTGGCTCAGGCGCGGGTGCTCACCCGCCATGCGGCGCACGCCATCCGCGCCATTCATCGGCTGGAACGTGAGGTGGCTCACGAACAGCTCGAAGCAGCACGGCAGATCGCGGCCCGCTTAAAGGCCGACCTGGCCGGTTTCCCTGACCTGTATTACGCCGGGTACACGCAGGACGCCATCAAAGAGTTTGCCGAGGCCAGTATCGCCTGTGCACTGATCGAAAACCAGCCACTGCCTTCACCAGAAGAGCTGGAGGTGGAGTGCGCCACCTACCTGAACGGACTGGCAGAGGCCGCGGGTGAACTGCGCCGCCGCATCCTCGATATTCTGCGCCAGGGCTACTCCCCCGAAGCCGAACGGCTGCTGGCGTGCATGGATGACATTTACGATACCCTGGTCACCATGGACTATCCCGACGCGGTCACCAACGGGTTGCGCCGCCAGACCGACGTGGCCCGCAGTCTGCTGGAACGTACCCGGGGAGACCTCACCATCAGTATGCGCGAAGAACACCTGGAGAAAGTCCTTCGGCAGGCCGTCGACCAGCTGGAGAACAGCCGCGGCAACCATGCGAACGATTCGCGCCTCTGAGATTGGTTCGTTTCTGTATTGTCGGCGGGCCTGGTGGTATCAAAAGCAGGGGGTTGCCTCTGATAACCAGGCGGAGCTGGTGGAAGGCACAGGGTTCCATCGCCGTCATGGAGGGGAAGTGCTGATGGCCAGCCTGCTGCGCATGGCAGGCTGGGTGCTTTTGTTCTTTGGGGTAATTTCTCTGGCCGTCGGGCTGACGGCTCTCCTGCTGCAATGAGCCCCTGGCTGGCGCTGGCACTGGTCTTTCTCATGCTGGCGGGGGCGGCTCTGTGGCTTTCAGTGCGTCAGCAGCAAAAGGCAGGCCTGCCTCCTGGGCGGGTCATCACTGCCGATATGGGCGGCTGGAAGCACCCTGAAAAACCTTTCTACGACCCCCAGACCGGGCTGACCGGACGGCCAGATTACCTTGTAAAGCAGGGAAATACATTCATCCCGGTAGAGGTGAAGAGCGGCTGGGCTCCACCTGAACCGCATGAAAGCCACGTTTACCAGCTGGCGGCGTACTGCCTGCTGGTGGAACGCACTCACGGAAGCCGCCCGCCGTATGGCATCCTTCGCTATCGCAACCGCACCTTTGCCATCGACTACACCCCCCGGCTGGAAACCGCCCTGCTGGAGCTGATCGAGACGATCCACGCCTGCCAGCGGCGCGGAGAGATAGACCGTTCGCATAACGAGCCCGCCCGCTGCGCCCGCTGTGGATATCGCAAAAGCTGCGACCAGCGCCTGGCCTGACGCGATGCATCTACCAGGCGGTTTGTGTGGTTTAATAAGACCATGAGGTGCGCAGTGAAGCGGCTGGCCCGGATCATTTACCTGGGGGTGGCGCTGATTTTCGGCGCGTGCGCCGCACTGCCCTCTGCGGCAACCCCTGCCTTGCCTTCTCCGGCGCGTTTCACCCTTTCGCCCTCACCCACCTTCACCTCCACGCCCTCACCCACCCCTATTCCACCCGAGAACTTACCCGTCTGGAGTACGTATCCGGCTCCGCGACTCACCCCCGCCACACCGATACCCCCGCCGTTCGGCCGGGTGGCCCTGCCGGAAGGCATGCACACCCTCCTGCTGGTCGGGCAGGATCAATTCAGCCCTTACCTGGGGCGCAGTGACGCCCTGTTGCTGGTCTTGTATCATCCCCGCCTCGCCAAGGCCAGCCTGGTATCCATCCCTCCCGACCTGTTCGGTTATTTGCCCGGGTATACCATGCAGCGTCTGTCCTCAGCCTATGCCGCAGGGGGCATTCGTCTACTGACCGGTGCCGTGGAATACAACCTGGGCATTCGACCGGATGACTGGCTGGTAGCCAACATGGATGACTTTATTCTGTTGATTGACGAGCTGGGCGGGATTACGGTGCCGGTCATGCAGGCCATTCCCAACGCCTGTGGCGATTTTATCTACCCGGGTGAAGTCTTCATGGAGGGCTGGCTGGCGGCCTGCTATGCCCGCTTACGGGTAGGCACCGATGAAGCCGCCCGTGGACTGCGGCAACAACAACTCCTTTTCATCGTCCTGCAACGCCTGGCAGGGGGAGGGAACCTCATCCGCCTGCCTGAGCTGTACCAGCTGTTCAACCGGCGTGTACGCACCAGCCTCACCCTGGAGGATGTGGCAACCAACACCAGTCTGGTTCTCAGGCTGGCCGACCCCAAAAGGGTGGGGTTTTTCCAGATGGGCGAGAATGAAACAGAGGTGTGGCAGATCTCGGAGCAGCCCCCGGCCACCGTGTTCCTGCCCCACCGCCCGGCGATTCAGGCATTGCTGGAGCGCGCCATTGACTTTGCCAGCAAGCCCGCCCCTTTCTCTGATCTGGTGGTTACCCTCGAATATGAGCTGACGGTTTCTCCAACCCCAACCCTCTCTCCCACTCCCACTGCCACCCCCACCGGGACGGCAACCCC
>NZ_DF967966.1:257045-298947 GCF_001050195.2 Anaerolinea thermolimosa | reverse complement strand
TGCCTACTGGCAGTATCACGCCCGGTGCAAACCTCACCCCCTCGGCGACCCCTACACCCACCCCCTGAGGGGCTTTCCTGCCTGGAAGAGCTGTGATCAAGCCAGAGTGAACGGCTTGACGCTTTTTTGATACCCCCGTGCTCCCAGTTCCCCTATAATCGAAAAAGAAGAAAGGAGTAGTCCCGATGGATGAAAAGATGGTCACGACGGCCTTTGGTTTTGAGGGGTACCGGGTGGTGCGCAACCTGGGGGTGGTGCGCGGGGTAACGGTGCGCTCTCGGAGCATTGTGGGAAATTTTGTAGGCGGGATTGAAACGATCTTTGGTGGGAACATCACCACATATACCGAATTGTGCGAACACGCCCGGCAGGAAGCCTTCGAGTTGCTTATCCGTCATGCGGAAGAGCGGGGCGCCAACGCCATTCTTGGAATGCGCTATGACGCCAACGATGTGATGGACGGAGTGACTGAGGTGCTGGCCTATGGGACGGCGGTGGTGGTTGAGAAAGTCGTCTGATGATCCCGGGTGGGGGAGAACTGGCCAAAGAACAGGATGAACCTCACCCCAGGGGGAACAGAATTTCTCTTGTAAACCCTCTGGATACTCATTATACTTAAACCAGTTGAACGTTTAGCGGTAAACCAGGGTTCAGCAAGCTGACCCTGGTTTTCCTGCCAAGCGTCATTCCATTCTCTTTTCTCTTGGAGGAGAAAAAAATGAAAAAGCTTTCCCTGTTTCTGGCCGTCGTGGTAGTCCTGTCGCTCGTGTTGAGCGCCTGCCAGCCGGCCGCAACCACTCAGGCCCCGGCGGCGAAGAAAAAGATCTGCCAGGTGACCGACACGGGCGGTATCGATGACAAATCCTTCAACGCCACCGCCTGGAAGGGCGCTGAAATGGCGCAGAAGGAACTCGGGTGGGAAGCCAAATACCTCGAGTCTAAAGAAGTCGCCGACTATGAGAAGAACATCAACGCTTTCCTGGAAGAAAAATGCGACCTGATCGTGACGGTGGGCTTCTTGCTGGGCGATGCCACGAAAGCCCTGGCTGAGGCCAATCCCAATGCCAAATTCTCCATTGTGGACTTTTCCTATGATCCCCCGGTTGCCAACGTGGTGGGGCAGGTCTTTGCCACGGATGAGGCGGCCTTCCTGGCGGGGTACCTGGCGGCTGGCATGACCAAGACCGGCAAAGTGGGCACCTTCGGTGGTCTGTCCATCCCCACGGTAACCATTTTCATGGATGGTTTTACCCGCGGCGTCAAGTACTACAACCAGCTGAAGGGCACGAACGTGGAAGTGCTGGGATATGACCTGAATGACCCCAACAAGGGGCTGTTCACCAACAGCTTCGATGATCAGACCAAGGGTAAGGAATTTGGTATCACCCTGATGGACGAAGGTGCAGACATCATCATGCCGGTGGCCGGCCCGGTGGGCCTGGGTACTGCCGCTGCCGTCAAGGAACGCGGGAATGCCCTGATCATCGGTGTGGACTCTGACTGGTACCTCACCGCCCCGGACTATGCCGATATCACCCTGACCTCGGTGATGAAGTTCATGGACGTGACCACCTTCAACGTGGCCAAGTCGGTGGAGGATGGCACCTTCAAGGGCGGCACCAACGTGGTGGGTACGCTGGCGAATGGCGGCGTGGGCCTGGCCCCCTATCACAACCTGGATTCGAAGGTCCCCGCTGAGCTGAAGAGCGAGATCGAACAGCTCAAGAAAGACATCATCGACGGCAAAATCAAACTGGCCGATATCAAGTAGTCGGTACGATTGGTTTGGATCAGAGACCTCCTTCCGCAGGGAAGGGGGTCTTTTTTTAGCGGGGTAGAGGCATTCCGACTGCATGCTCCAGGAATGCGTTTGCCCTTTTTTACGCCCTCAAAATATTGACAAAACTTATCCGATTTTTTATAATATTTAAGAATAAATCCTTAAAAAAGAGGCCTACCTATGGTGGAGAGTTATGCTCATCCTGAAATGCTGGTGGAAACCGCGTGGGTTGCCGAACACCTGAATGACCCCACAGTGCGGCTGATTGAGTCCAATGAAGATGCCCTGCTCTACGAGACGGGGCACATCCCCGGTGCAGTGAAGGTGGACTGGTTCACCACCCTGCAGGACCCTGTGCGGCGTGATTTTTTAAGCCAGGACGGGTTTGAAAAACTCTGTTCTTCGCTGGGGATTGGCAACGAGACCACCGTGGTTTTTTATGGAGATAAGAATAACTGGTTTGCGTGTTACGCTTTCTGGTTGTTTTCTTATTACGGCCACGAGCATCTGCGCATTATGAACGGCGGGCGGCAGAAGTGGGTGAAGGAAGGCCGCCCACTCACCAAAGAGGTTCCTTCCTACCCGCCCACAGGTTATCAAGCCAAGCCGCCGGTGCGCGAGATCCGCGCCTTCCGGGAGGATGTTTTTGCGCATGTTTCGGCGAATAAACCTCTGGTGGATGTGCGCTCACCTCAGGAATATACGGGTGAACTGTTACACATGCCCAATTATCCTCAAGAGGGCGCCATGCGCGGTGGGCACATCCAGGGGGCGGTTAACATTCCGTGGTCGCTGGCCGTAGACCCGGAAACGGGCACCTTCAAACCCCCAGCCGAACTGCGAAAACTGTTCGAGGAGAAGGGCATCGGGCCTGATCGTGAGGTGATTGCCTACTGCCGCATCGGGGAGCGCAGTTCTTTGACGTGGTTTGTGCTGAAATATCTGTTGGGGTATCCGCAGGTGCGGAATTATGACGGTTCCTGGACAGAATGGGGCAACCTGGTTGGGGCACCTATCCGAAAGGGGGCCACGCCATGAATTTGCCGGCCCGCCTGGCTGAGATTGTGGAAGACTTCCGCCTGTGCGAAGGGCGGGAGAAGCTCGAACTTTTGCTCCAGTATGCCGAAAGCCTGCCTCCCCTGCCAGGGTGGCTTCAGGGGAGGGAGATGGAAATGGAGGCTGTGCCTGAATGTATGACTCCTGTCGCTGTGGCGGCTGAGATCCGCGAAGGGGGAATGCACTTCCATTTTAAGGTGCCTGAAGAATCGCCAACGGTGCGCGGGTTCGCGGCGATTATCGCCGAGGGGCTAAAAGGCGCCTCACCTGAAGCGGTGCTCGACCTTCCCGCCGATTTTTACCTCGCCATGGGGTTGCAGGAGGTGCTCACCTCACAGCGGATGAACGGGATGTCGGCGATTGTGGCGCACATCAAACGGCTGGCGGTAGAGCAGATTCGTTAAGCGCCGGAAGTTGCCGGTCGTGGGGAAGGGCAGGGCAGGCTTCATCCTGCCCTGCCCTCGGTTTTAACTTATCAGACAATTGCGTTTTTCCTGCCTGGTTTATGTTACAATACAGGCAACCTTTTTCCGTTTAAGGAGTAGGGATGCCACCTGTCCTGGAACTCAAAGGAATTACCAAGCGTTTCCCGGGGGTGCTGGCAAATGATCACATCGATCTGACCCTCAACGAGGGGGAAATTCTCGCCTTGCTCGGTGAGAACGGCGCCGGGAAATCTACCCTGATGAACATTCTCTACGGTCTGTATCAACCGGATGAAGGGGAGGTTTTCATCAGGGGAGAGAAGATCACCATTCATTCACCCATTGACGCAATTCGGGCCGGGATCGGCATGGTGCATCAGCACTTCATGTTGATCCCGGTTTTTACTGTCACTGAGAACATCATGCTGGGGGCCGAGTCGGTGCGTATGGGTGATTTTCTCGACCGCCCCGCGGCTGCGGCGCGTATCCGGGAAATTTCCAGTCGGTATGGCCTGGAAGTTGACCCGAATGCCTATGTGCGTGATCTTCCTGTAGGGGTGCAACAGCGGGTTGAGATCATCAAACTACTCTACCGCGAAGCCAATATTCTGATCTTCGATGAACCTACTGCTGTGCTTACTCCGCAGGAAGCCGATGAGCTTTTTGTCATCATGCGCGAACTGGCCCGGCAGGGGAAATCGATCATTTTTATTACCCACAAACTGCGCGAAGTGCTGGATGTGGCCGACCGTATTATGGTTATTCGGCGCGGCGCTGTGGTGGGTGAGACGGTGCCCGCACAGGCTGACCGTCAGACGCTGGCTGCGATGATGGTGGGGCGTGAGGTGCGGCTGGAGGTTGAAAAGCGCATTGCCCGCGCCGGTGATGTGGTGCTTGAAGTGCACGATCTGGTGGTGACTGACGCGCAGAAGCAGATCACCGTGGACGGGGTGAGCTTTGATGTGCGCGCGGGAGAAATCCTGGGCGTGGCCGGGGTGCAGGGCAACGGTCAAACCGAGCTGGTCGAAGCGGTGACCGGTCTGCGCCAGCCGGTGAGCGGCTCAATCCGTTTACTGGGTCAGGATGTGACCCGCGCCACCCCGCGGGAAATCATTGAACTGGGTACGGCCCACGTCCCCGAAGACCGTCAGCGCGATGGCCTGGTGCTTTCTTTCCCGGTGGCAGAGAATATTGTCTTGTGCACCTATTACAAGCCGCCTTTTGCCAGGGGGGTGCAGTTGCAACGGGAGATCATTTACGAAACTGCCAACCGGCTGATTGCCGACTTTGACATCCGCACGCCGAGCGCTTCCACTACGGTGGGCTCTCTTTCGGGTGGGAACCAGCAGAAGGTGATCATTGCCCGCGAGTTTTCGCGCCCCATTCATCTGCTGGTGGCTTCGCAGCCCACGCGCGGGCTGGATGTGGGTTCGATTGAATATATCCACCAGCGAATCGTCCAGAAGCGCGATGAGGGCTGTGCGGTGTTGCTGGTTTCTCCTGAGCTGGATGAAGTCATGGAGCTTTCTGACCGAATTGCGGTGATGTACCGGGGAAAGATTGTGGCCATCGTGCCGGCAGAGAGCGCCACCAAATCGTACATTGGCCTCTTGATGGCTGGCGTCAGCCCTGAGCAGGCAGGCGCCCCGCAGGAGGGAGAACGCATCGTCGAGTCGACGTTCTAAACGGGGTGAAATTGTGAGCAAACCAGAAAATAAACCCGATGTTGGTAAAGTTTTCCTGGAAGAGGTGACCCGCCCCCCCGTGAACGAACGGGTGCGTGGGTGGCAGCGCGTGGGCCGGGTGTTGCTGGTGCCGGCCCTGGCGGTGGTAACGGGGCTTTTACTGGGCGCTGTGCTGATCATTTTGACCAGTGAATCCGTCTGGGAGGCTTTTCGAGTCTCTCTGGGCAGTGGGTTGGTGACTGCATGGAATACCATCGTTCAGGCTTATACGGCCCTGTTTACCGGTGCCCTGGGTGACCCCGTGCGTATTGTGCAGGCATTCCAATCGGGCGACGCGCTGGAAATTCGGCGCGCGCTCAACCCCATCCCTGAAAGCCTGGTGAATGCCACCCCCTATATTTTCGCGGGTCTGGCGGTGGCACTGGGCTTTCGCTCAGGGTTGTTCAACATTGGCGTAGAAGGCCAGCTCTTCATGGGAGCGGCCGCGGCCACGTATGTGGGGTATGCAGTAAAGGGCCTGCCGGGTTTCATCCACATGCCGCTGGCTTTTCTGGCCGGTGCGCTGGGCGGGGCCGTCTGGGGGTTCATCCCTGGCTGGCTTAAAGCCAAGACCGGCGGGCACGAGGTGATTAACACCATCATGATGAACTGGATTGCCTTCCGCCTGACCGAATGGCTGCTCGGTGGCCCCATGACTCGCCCCGGCTCCGGTGGTCTGCCCATCAGCCCGATGATCGAAAAAACGGCAGAAATACCGCAATTCTTTCCCGCCCCCATCCGCTTCCATCTCGGGTTCTTTATCGCCCTGGGAATGGCATGGCTGGTGCACTGGCTGCTCTTCAAAACCACCTGGGGGTTCGACCTGCGCACGGTGGGAGCCAACCCCAACGCGGCGCGGTATGCTGGCATGAACATTACCCGCAACATCATCCTCGCCATGACGCTTTCGGGCGCACTGGCGGGCATGGCGGGGGCCAATCAGATTCTGGCGGTCAACCGCAGTATGGCGCTGGGTCTCTCGCCGGGCTACGGCTTCGATAGTATTGCACTGGCGCTTCTGGGCAACAGCACACCCGTGGGCGTGATCCTTTCTTCTCTGCTCTTCGGCGCACTGCGCAACGGCGCCACCCGCATGGAACTCCTGCGTATTCCCAATGACATCGTCTCGATCATCCAGGCGCTCATCCTGGTGTTTGTCGCGGCACCGGCGATCATCCGCACCATTTACCGGGTGAAAGTGCCCAAAGAGGCTGAAGAAGCGGTCTTCGTTGGAAGCTGGGGAGGAGGAAACAAGTAAATGGCTACCATCGTCGTTCATCGAAAATGGGAAGCTGTCTCTCCCACACGCCAGCGGGTAATGGGCCTGGTGGAGCTTGGTTCTGCGCTGATCATGCTGCTGGTCTTCACCCTTAAGGTGCAGCCCGGCCAGATGGCAACCTTTGTGATGACCCCCGGCGGGCTGACCCAGGGCATTGCCGGCAACTGGGTGGTACCGGCGTTCAGCACCCTCATGGCTCTCACCGTGGTGAACTTCCTGCTCGGCATGGTACAGCTCGTACGTGGTTTTGGGCGCTGGACGAACGCCGTGCTGGGAGTGGTGGTGGCTTTCTTCGTGTTCAGTTTTCTCACCTGGGCCACCGCGGGCAAGTCGCTTAATCTGCTGGGCATGCTCAGCGCGGCAGTATTGCTGGCCGTGCCCATCATCCTGGGGGCGTTCTCGGGCGTGCTGTGCGAACGCGCCGGGGTGGTGAACATCGCCATCGAAGGTATGATGCTCATGGCGGCCATGGTGGGCGCGCTGGTGGGCAGTGTGACCAAAAATATGTGGATGGGTTTGCTGGCGGCAGTGGCTTCGAGTGTGCTGCTGGCCTGGGTACACGCCGTCCTCTCGATTAAATACAAGATCAATCAGATCATCTCCGGCACAGTGATCAACATCTTTTCCACCGGAATGACCTCTTACCTTTCCTCAAAGTTCCTGCAAACGTATCAGGAACTGAATAACCCGCCGATCTTCCCGCGGGTTCCCATTCCACTGCTGGCCGATATCCCCATCCTTGGGCCGCTTTTCTTCAACACCAACCTTTTCGTTTACCTGGTTTTCCTTCTGCTAATCATCCTGCAGGTGGCACTCTTCACCACCCGCTGGGGATTGCGCCTGCGCTCGGTGGGAGAACATCCGAAAGCCGCCGACACACTGGGAATTAACGTCTTTGCCACCCGCTATATGGCCGTCTTGCTCGGCGGAGTGGTGGCAGGCATCGGCGGGGCGTTCTTTACCCTCGGTTCGGTGGGGCGCTTTGATGAAATGATGACCGCCGGAAAGGGCTTCATCGGGCTGGCAGCGATGATCTTTGGAAACTGGACCCCCCTCGGGGCCTTCTTCGCCGGACTGCTCTTCGGCTTCACCGATTCGGTGGCCACCAAATTGACCATTCTGGGCACGGGCATCCCGATCCAGTTCATGGCCATGGCTCCCTACATCACCACCATGGTAGTGCTGGCCGGGCTGGTGGGCCGCGGGCAAATGCCTGCCGCCGACGGCACCCCTTACGAGAAGGAATAGGCCGGGCCAGAGCTTAACCCGCCTGAAAGGATTATCTCCATGAGCTCGTTTGTGCAGAGGCAGTTTCAGACGCTCTTTGCCTATCACTGGCATACCACACGGCGACTGCTGGATTGCGCGGCAAAACTCAACCCGTCGGAGGTTACCGCAAATCCCGGCTACGGGCAGGGCTCCATTCATGCCATCTTTTTCCACCTGCTGCGCACCGATTTTCTCTGGCGGCGGCGGTTGGAAACCGGTGAACGCCCTCAACCCCCGGCGATTGAGACATACCCAACCCTCGAAGCCTTACGGGAAGGGTTCGAAAAAGAAGAGCAGGCCTGGCAGGCCTTTCTGGAACGGCTGACTGAAGAAGAGATCATCGGGGGCGTCCGGCTGGCCGATCGGAATGGGGTAATGCACGATTTTCTCCGCTGGCGCGTCCTTCAACACGTCATTCTGCATGGCATGCAGCACCACGCTGAGCTGGCCCAGCTTCTCACCGCCAGGGGGCAATCGCCGGGCGATATTGATTTTATTTTCTTCGGATAGCTCAACAAGAAGAGGATCAGGCTCTCGATGAGTTTGATCCTCTTCAGTTATTCCATTAAAAAACCCGGCTTGCCCCCTGGCCGGTATGAATTGAACTCCCCACTTTGAATAAAGGTCGTTGTTTTACCCGGTAGGCTCGCTTTCGTCCGCCGGGCAGCAGCGGTATTCCTGCGATTTCTCCAGCAGTTCAATCTTGCGGGCGAGGAGTTTGTTCTCCAACGCCAGGCGTTCTAGCTCCAGCTTTTCTCTTTCGACAACCTCTGGTTCACAGATGCCACAATCATCCATACAGCTTTTAACAATGACTCCCGCAGTTGGAATGGAGGTTTCGCGCTCGTAGTTGATTTCGGTCTGGAGGCGCCTGGAAACTTCACCGCCGGGTTTTTCGATGAGCCCCTGGCGGACAAGCTGGGCATCCACCTCGGCCAGCGCTTTGGCGCGCAGGTCATCGCTGATGGGTTGTTGAAAACCCACCGGGCTGGCAGCTGTGCCAACCAGCACCTGCCCGAATGCCGCCGCGCGCAAGTTGGCCACCTGCTGAGGGTTCGAGCTGACGGAAGCCAGCGAACGCAGCCGAACTTCGCTGGTAATGGCGGCTTCCTGAATTTCAAGGCGTTTGGGGCTGGTGGCAGGAACCTCCTGCGGCACAGCGGCTACCCCACCCACCGGACGGAAGGGGTTGGCGGGCACCGGCATGGGGGTCACAGGGTCGAGGACACGCCGTTCGATGCTTACCAGCTCAAACTTAATCGTCTCGGTTTTATTGAGGCGGTAAAACAGGAAAGTGACCGCATGACAGCGGTTGGGATTGCTGAACTCACGCGAGGACGCTTCGAAATGATCCTCCGATTCACCTTCAGCATGGGTGCGTGAAGAGACCTCACCGATGGAGAGCGAATGAGCTTTGCGCGTGGCTTCCACAGAAAGGTTATCGGCCATCTGAGCGTGGGCGCGGTGCTCACGCAGATAGTCGCGGGTGGATGAAGCGCTGTGGCTACCGCGGGCGTTGGTGCTGGCACTGGCCGAGAGGAAGCCAATGGAGCCGCTGGCATCACCGTGGAAATCCCACTTGCCCTGTTCGGAGTAGTTATCGGAGCCGCGGTCGGTGACGTTTTCATCGGCCATGAAGGCACGCAGGGAGCGCAGGCGATACTGATCTTCCGAGATCTGTTCGCTGCGATAGCTGAGCTTGCTTTCACTGTCGAAACTGAACCGGCTGCGTCGGTCGGTGGTGGCGAGCCGCACCTTTTCTCCGGGGAGGAGGGTGGTGGAATACACCAGATCGCCCAGGGCAAGCGGCCCAGGGCAGCGCGAGAAACGTGTATGGAGGATCACCTCTACCTGGACGATTTGCCCCTGCTCGGTGCGCACACTGGTAGGGAAGATGAGGTGTCGGCGGAAGTCGAGCACATCGCACGTGGATGATGTCTTCAGGTCGGGGCAGCAGGGAATATCCTGATATTTGGTGATCACCGGCTCCTGTTTGAGCATAAGAAAACCTCCATTCCAAATTATAGACATTTTCGATCCAAAATATATTATACACCTCTGTCAGGAATTACAACCTACGTTTTGTTAATGCTCGCGTCTGCAGAGACCGGAGACCCTCATCTTTTTCTCTCGAATGGGACAGGAAGCGAAACTTTAGAGGAAAACTTTCGTACAATAAATAGAACACCCCGAGAGGAGAACCCATGCCACCCATTCTGGAAGTCCACGATCTGGTCAAAACGTATGGCGAGACACTGGCGGTGAAAGGCCTGTGCTTTTCAATTGCTGAGGGAGAGATTTTTGGGCTGCTCGGGCCAAATGGCGCCGGGAAGACCACCACCCTCTCCATCCTTTCCACGCTCTTCCCGCCTACTTCTGGCGATGCAATCATTGGGGGGTTCTCGGTGGTGAAACAGGCCGATCAGGTGCGGCGGCTCATCGGGATTGTCCCGCAGGAAATTGCCCTTTATGAAGACCTGAGTGCCCGTGAAAACCTGGTGTTCTGGGGGCAAATGTACGGGCTGGCGGGGAAAGAGTTGCGCCAGCGGGTCAACGCCGTGCTGGCGCAGACCGGCCTGCAGGAAAAAGCTCATCATCGCGTGCGGACGCTCTCTGGCGGGATGAAGCGTCGGTTGAACATCGGGGTGGGGTTGCTTCACCGCCCGCGCATGCTTTTTATGGACGAACCCACCGTCGGCATCGACCCGCAATCTCGCCGGGCTATTCTGGATACCGTCAAAGAACTCAACCGCCAGGGAATGACCATTCTCTACACCACCCACTACATGGAAGAAGCCCAGGAACTGGCACACCGGGTGGGGATCATCGACCATGGCGAGTTGATCGCCCTGGGAACCCAGGCAGAGCTGGTTCGGCAGGTGGGAGAGCTACAAACCCTGAGGTTGCAGTTCGAAGAAGACCAGAGTGTGGGGGCGCTGGCTGAGCCATTCACTCGCCTGCCAGGGGTGGTGCGGGTAAAAGCCGAAGATCACAGCCTGGCTCTGCTTGGCGAATCGGCTGAGAAAATGCTCCCCCCGGCGGTTCAGCTCTGCGGTGAGGTTGGCCTTAGACTGCGCACGGTACAGATCCAGGAACCGAACCTGGAAGCGCTCTTTCTGCACCTCACGGGCCGCGCCCTGCGCGATTGAGGGGTCAGGCCGTGAAGAAAACACTCCTGCTTGCCATCAAAGATCTGAAGCTGGCCTTCCGCGACCGGGCGGCCATCCTCCTCATGCTGGCCGCGCCGTTTCTGCTCACCCTGGGGTTGGGACTGATCACCGGCAGGTTGAGCGCCCCATCGGGAGCCTCCTCGGGGTTACGCGACATCCCCGTTCTTCTGGTCAACCAGGATGACGGAGAACTGGGCCAGGCCCTCGTCGAGGTGTTTCAGTCAGACACGCTGGCCGAACTGCTCGAACCCCGCCTGGTCACAGACGTTGCTGCCGCGCGCCAGGCCGTGGACGAAGACCGGGTAGCCGGGCTTGTGCTGATACCGGCGGGTTTTTCGCACAGTGTGTTTACCCCGGGAGCACGGGTGCTTCAGATTGAGCTGTATGCCAGTCCATCCCGCCCCACCAGCGCCGGCATTGTGGAAGCCATTCTGGAAGAATTCCTCACCCGGGTGGAAGAAGGACGAATCACCGGAATGACGGCCACGCTCTCGATGCTGGAAAGCGGCTGGCTTCTACCCGCCGAGGCTGAAACGGTTGGCCGTTCGATGGGCAGGGAGCTTGCCGCCCGGGAAGAAGCCGGAGAAACCCCTCTCAACCTTGTTGTGAAGGGCACGGCGGCAGCCGAACCCCAGAGCTTTGACGTCATGGCATATATGGCACCAGGAATGGCGCTTTTGTTCCTGATGTTTACCGCCACCTACGGGGGGCGAACTTTCCTCGCCGAGCGCCGCCAGCACACCCTCCAACGGCTGCTGACCACGCCCACCACAGTGGCGCAGGTTTTCGGCGGGAAGATGCTTGGAACGTTCCTCACCGGGGTGCTTCAGCTGGGCATTTTGATCGGCGCGAGCAGTTTGCTTTTCAACCTGAAGTGGGGAGACTTTGTGGGCGTTGTCGCGCTTATCCTTTGCGCTTCCTTTGCCGCCACCGGCTGGGGATTGCTGATCACCGCCTTCGCCCGCACTCCCGGCCAGGTGGCCTCGATCGGTTCGGCCCTGATGCTGACGTTCGGCATTCTGGGGGGAAGCTTCATCAACCTTGAAATGCTCCCCCCGTTCGTTCAAATCCTCAGCCGCCTCACCCCTAACGCCTGGGGGCTGGACGGCTTCACCATTCTGGCACTTGGAGGTACACTGGCTGACCTTGGTCGTGTGCTGACCGCGCTCCTGGGAATGGGTGCAGTGCTCTTTGCGGTCTCGGTGGGGTTGTTCGCACGCAACCGCAATCTGGTTCAATAAGGGAGAATGAGCGATGCGAAAAATTCTGGCCATCATGCGCAAAGATATTCTCCTGAGGTTTTCTTCTCCATCAGAGTGGCTCTTCTTCCTCATTTTGCCGCTTCTCTTTACCTTCCTGCTTTCGGGCGGAACAGGCGGGGGAAATTCGGACGCGCGTTCCGTCCTGCCTGTGGTAGATGAGGCACAGTCAGAGCTTTCAGCTCAAATTCTGGCCGAACTGGAGCACTCCACCGTCGTCCGACCGCAAAAAGCCAGCCGGGCCGAGGCAGAGAGCCGGTTTTCAGAGCGTAAGGTGGCTTTCTGGCTGCTCATTCCAGAGGGGGTCACGCTGGCCACCCTGCGAGAGGGCAGCCGGGAGATCACCCTTTACACGCAACCCAATAACCTGAACGCCCTCGCGGCACAGCGCTCCGTTCAATCGGCATTGCGAAAGGTGGGATTGAGCCTTCAGGCAGCGCGTCTGGCCGTTCAGCAGGCCGAAACACGCCACCCTTTCTCTTCAGCGGCGGAGCGAGAGGCGTATTTTGACCGTGCAATGGAACTGGCAACCAATCTGCAGAGGTCGGCTCCTTCCCGGCTGGTGGTGAACCAGGCGCAGACCTCCGATGAGATTCTCTACGACCCGAAGGCCAACTCTTCGGCAGGGCAATTGATCACCTGGGTGTTCATCCCACTGCTGGGTATCTCGGCCCTGTTTGCCGCCGAACGAAACGCCGGGACACTGGCGCGGCTGATCACCACGCCTACTTCACGGGCGGCCTTTCTGCTCGGGACGATCGGTGGGCAGGTGGCAATGGCGCTGGTGCAAATGCTCCTGCTGGTGGGCTTTGGCGTGGTGGTGCTTGGGGTACCATGGGGCCGCGAGCCGCTGGCGTTGATGGTGCTCCTGGTGGCTGCTGCGCTGGCAGCCGGGGCGCTGGGCTGTACCCTGGGGACGATCATCCGCAGTGACTCTCAGGCCAACAACCTCAGCATTTTGCTTGGCATGGTGATGGCCCTGCTGGGCGGGTGCTGGTATCCACTGGAACTCTTCCCTGCCGCGGTCCAGCAGGCAGTGAAAGTGCTGCCCACCACCTGGGCCATGCAGGGGATGATTGACCTGACTCTGCGCGGCGAAGGTCTCGCCGGCATTCTCCCCGAGGTGGGTGTGCTGCTCGGATTTGCAGGTGTATTTCTGGGCATCGGCGTGTGGCGTTTTTACCGGCAATAACGCGCCTGAAAGGCACCCTGATCGCTGGCCGCGGGGAGGTCTTAACCTTTCCCGCGGTTGTTTTTCTGCGGGCACTTCACGCAATGGATAGCGGAGCGGTAAAATGGTAAAAAAAAAGCCGAGGTGCCCCGGATGCTGCATTTATTGAGAAATGTACATATTCTTGACGAAGATACCCGAAGCTTCATCCGCGAAATTTCTCAGACGGTGACCCGATCGCTGGCGCTGGCGGTGGTCTGTATCTACCTGGTCTGGGCTTATCTTCTGGGCGCTTCTCAACCGGGACGTTATCTGAGCAGTGTATTGCTGATCACCCTGCCGGTGGTGCTTTCGGTATGGGCCTCCCTCGCGCTGATCGAAAAACATCCCACGCTGGCCCACCTGCTCTGGTTGACCGGCCTGTTTGGGGCAATTACCCTGGGCTGGGTGTTCTTCAGGCGGCCCGAGATTGCACTCTTTTACCTTTCAATTCCGCTGGTTGCAGTCATCGTCAACGGCTGGACACTGGCTATTTTCTCGGAGTTACTTTTAATCGCCACGCTGGTGGCAACCGCCCAGAGCCCGGTGATCTTCCCCATGCCAGATTTTCTGCGCCTGATGATCGGAGTGAACAGTGTGCTGATCGGGTTTATCGGGGCACTGGCCACGGGCTCGGTGGTGGGGGTGGTGCAGAGAGCCTTCAAAGAATTTCAGATGGCACGCGAGCAGATGGAAGAATCGCGCCACCAGCGTATGGAGCTGATCCAGACTCAGGAAGACCTGCTCCAGGCGAACCGTGAGCTGGCCCGCCTTTCAGACCGGCTCAAGGCGCTCATGCAGATCGCCGAGGACGCGCGGCGGGTAAAGGAAGAGTTTGTGGCCAACGTCAGCCATGAATTGCGCACTCCGTTGAACATGATCATCGGCTTCAGCGAGCTGATCACCCAGGCGCCGCATGTTTACGGCGATTTACCCCCCGCCCTGTTGGCCGATATCGCCGCCATTCAGCGCAACAGCCAGCATCTGGCCGAACTGGTGAACGATGTACTCGATCTCAGCCAGATTGACGCGGGCAGGATGACGCTGGTGCGTGAATGGACGACCCTGCAAGAACTGGTGGAATCGGCGGTGAACGCCACAAAGATCCTCTTTGAGATGAAGAACCTGTATTTGAGGGTAGCCATCCCGCAGGAGCCGGTTCCGTTGTTCTGCGACCGGACGCGCATTCGAGAAGTGTTGCTGAACCTGCTCAGCAATGCCGGGCGCTTCACCACCGCCGGTGGGGTGACGGTTCGCGCCTATTCTGAGGGGAGCAACATGATCATCAGTGTGGCCGATACGGGGCCGGGAATCTCACAGGCAGACCAGACACGCCTTTTTGAGCCTTTTCAACAGCTGGATAACTCCATCCGTCGGGAGGGCGGGAGCGGCCTGGGGCTGAGCATCAGCAAGCGCTTCGTTGAGCTTCATGGTGGCAGGATGTGGCTGGAGAGCGAACTGGGGAAGGGCACCACGTTCTTCTTCAGCATTCCCATGGTGGAGCAATTGACGCCCCATGGAGAAGTGCCCGGTTACCGGCGCTGGGTCACCCCCTATCACCAGCCTGAAGTCGAAGCACGCCGTTCCAAAGCCCCCATCCCCGAGGTGCTGCCCCGGTTTGTGGTGTTCGATCGCAGTGCCGCTTTACAGCGGGTGTTCAACCGTTATCTGGACGAAGTGGAAATTGTGGCCGTGGAAAGTCTGGAAGCCGCGCTGGAGGAATTGAGCCGCTCTCCGTCTCAGGGGCTGGTTCTGAACGGTGCCACAGTGGATGTTTCTTCCCAGGCGGTGGATCAGATCATCGGTCATTTACCTTTCCTCACGCCGGTAATTACCTGCTGGGTAACCGGCGAAGACGAGGCCGCCAGACGGCTGGGAGTGGCAAACTATCTGCTTAAGCCGATCAGCCGGGCCAGGCTGATCGGGGCAATCCGCCAGCTGGGCGAAGGGGTGCGCACCGTTCTTCTGGTGGATGATGATATCGAAGTGCTTCAGCTTTTCTCGCGCGTGTTAAATTCGGCAGAGGAAGGATACACCATCCTGCGGGCAAGAGACGGAAACCAGGCTCTGGAACTGATGCGAGAACGGAAACCCGATGTGGTGCTTCTCGACCTGATCATGCCTGAGATGGATGGTTTTCAGGTGCTGCGAGAGAAACAGGAAGACGAGTCGATCCGGGAGATTCCGGTGATCGTGATGTCTTCGAAAGACCCCACCGGCGCGCCCATCGTCAGCGACTCGTTGATGGTCATTCGCAAAGGGGGGCTCTCGACCAGAGAGTTGTATTCGAGCATCCGTGCACTCAGTGAGGTGATTGCTCCGCGCGCGCCGTCAGCTGTTCCAGCACGGTGAGCAGTTGTTCCTGAGAGATGGGCTTTCTCAGGTAAGCGCTGGCGCCAAGAGAAAGGGCCAGTTCTTCCTGAGGCAGGATGGTGCACACCAGGAGCGGGATAGAGGCGGTCGCCGGATGCGTGCGCAGTCGACCGAGAACTTCCCAGCCATCGATATGCGGCATCATCACGTCGAGCAGGATAACGGCAGGGGTATGCTTTTCGGCGGCGGCGATGGCCAGGGCGGGGTTCCTTTCGCCTGCCACGCGATACTTTGTTCCCGTAAGGTAACGCTCGATCAGTTGAATGAAATCGGCATTGTCATCGATGACCAGCACAGTCTGAGCCCGGAAGACAGGCAATTGCAGTCGGGCATGGAAGGGATTGAGGGTGTTCGAACACGATAAATGCCCGCCGTAAAGCTCACTGAATTGAGCGGCCAGATCTACATTGGCGCGGTCATCGGCGCTGATCTCTCGTGAAGGTGCGCCGGGTGAAGCACAGAGGAAGGTTACCTGCACGGTGTTTTCCTGCGCCTCTGCGCTGATCTTCAGGGTTGCACCGGTTTGCCCGCAAATGGCCACACTGAACAGAGTGAGTAAAATTTGCCTCAGAGCAACCTGTTCCACCGCCAGGTCAGGCAGGTCCGGGGGTACCTCGACCGTTAATTTGATCTGGTACTGGTTCATCAGGTTGCGGCTGAGGTCGATCACGCCTGCAAACACCTGCCCGAGGTTAGCCGGCTGGGTGATGGTGCGCGGAGAGAGCCAGCTCAAGTCATCGCGGCGGGGCACGTCTGGAGGCGCCGAAAGATCACTCTGGGGAGAAGTGGCAACCGAGGTGCCTGAAGGCTCGTCACTGTCGGGGTCTTTCACCACGAAAGATTCTGAGCCAAGGTGATAGCGATTCCACAGGTTGGCCGCCAGTTGAACGATGGCGGCATTCTGCTCGCGGCGCAAATGACGCACGCTCAAGCCGAACTGGTTGGCAACCTCTTCCTGGTTGAGCTGGTGCACATAGCGGTAAAGGATAAGCTCGTACGATTTGCGTTTCTGGGCGGCGTTGGGGTCGCCTTCGCGTGGTTGCAGTTCGTTGATGGCTTCATTCAGGATGCGCTGGAGGACGGCGGGGGTATCGGGGCGGTCGCCCAGGTCGAACCATTTGACCAGCGGACTGGTACGCAGAAAATAAGGATCATAAAGATGGTTGAGAGCGCTCCGTACCACCTGAAAAAAGAGATCGCTGTCAATTTTCATACCGCTGCCCCTCACCTATTGATTCCTGGCCGAACCGGCTACCGGAGCCGTGCGTTAAGTCCGATTTATGTCCGCTTTCGGGCTGATGTTTGGCTGAAAAAACTTGGTCGGCCCGCGCCCCTTCATTATACTGTGAAGTGTCGTTGGTTTTTTGATTCGTGCATAGCGATCCCATTTCGTCCACCAATTGAGGAGGTGTGTTCTGCGGAGCGTTCCATCTGATTCGTTCTCCCTTTGTCTTTCCATTTCTGGTTCTCGATCCATATTCAGGAGGAAAAAATGACTGTAAAGCCCTTCAATCGGCGAAATTTTCTCAAAGCGTCTGTTTTAACGGGCCTTGGGGCGGCCCTGGCGGCCTGTGCCCCCAAGACGGCCACCCCTGCCGCCAGCAACCAGGGAGCCTCTGCGGGCTCTCAGCCCAAGGAAGAAGCCCCCACAGCGGCTCCGGCCAGTGCGCAGGCTGTGGAAATTACCTTCATGGGCTGGGGCGCCCCCGAAGAAGATGAAGGCGTGAAGAAAGCCATCGAGCAGTTCCAGAAGGAACAATCTGAGGTCAAGGTAACCTGGCTCCACACGCCCGAACAGTATGCCGAAAAATTCCTGGCCAGCGTGGCCGCCGGTACCCCGCCCGATACGGCCTTTATCGGTTCGGATGTTTTCCGCACCTATGCGCGCGATGGCCTGCTGCTGGATATTACCAACTACGTCAAATCTGATCCGCTGATCGGCGCCAAGGATTATTTCATCGAGCCGCAGGAAGAACAGCGCTGTACGTACAAAGGGAAATGGTATGGGATTGGCTCCTGCTGGGTGGCGCCGCACATTTATTACAACGCCGATACCCTGGAAAAAGCCGGCGTGCCCTTCCCCAGCAACGATCCGGACGAAGCCTGGGACTGGAATACTTTCCTCGACTACGCCATTAAGCTGACGGTTGACCGCAACGGGAAGACCCCCGCCGACAGCGGTTTTGACAAAGACAACGTGGAACGCTGGGGGGTTTCCTGGCCTACCTGGTGGATTCCATTGCATTCGGCAGTGGCCTCTAACGGAGGCGACTTTATCGACCTCAACACGGGATTGTTCGTCCTGGATAAACCGGAAGCGCTGGAAGCCATTCAGAGGGTGTACGACCTCTCACTCAAGCAGCATGTAGCGCCTTCCGATGAGGTGACCCAGCAGCTTGGGATGAGCACGGTGCAGATGCTGGAGAATGGCAAACTGGCCATCGCCATTGACGGCTCATGGGCGCTTTCGTGGATGTACAAAATGAAGGGGCGCCTCGGAACGGCGGTCTTACCCAAGATGAAAGTCCCCGCCACCAACATGCAGGCGCACCTCCATTCGGCTCTGGCCGCTTCCAAACATCCCGACGCCGCCTGGAAGTGGGTGCGCTTCCTCTCCACACCGTATTATCAAACCCAGTTCTGCAAGATCGGCCTGTGGCTGCCGAGCCAGACCGCGCTGATGACCCCCGAAGGCCTGAAAACCTGGCTCAACCCCGAGGTGCACCCCGAAGGATATGAGCTGATCGTCACCAAGTATGTGACCAACTACGGCAAGGTGCTTTACATGCCGCCGGGGTATCCCAAGACCAACGACGTGATGCAGCCCGCCTGGGATAAAATTCGCATTGGTGAAGCCACCGCCGAAGAAGCCCTGCCACCGGCAGTAGCTGAAGCCAATAAGATCCTCGAAGAAGAAGCCACGAAGGGGTCGTAAGGTTCGCATCCAGGATCAGACAGAGGCCCATGCCTGATCATCGCTGATCATCAGGCATAGCGCTGGCACTGGCGCACCGGTTGAGTTTCGCTATGATTAATGGTAAACCGGAAGCCAGTGCCAGCCAGGATGTTTTTTAGCGGAGACGCGAAGCTGTCAGCGGATGGGTTGATCGCACCTTTTTTGCGGTGGGGGCAGAGGTTCTCTCCGTAAAAACGTAGAAAGGAGGAGGCGCAGGAGGGCCAGGGCCTGTCAGGCATTGAGGCTTCCGAGGCGCCGGGGATTATGAATATTGCTCAGACCATTTCCAGGAAAGTCCCGTTTAAGAACCCTTTTCACACTCTGCAATTTCGAAGAACGCTGATCGGGTATATTTTTATCTCCCCGTTCATCCTCGGGTTCTTTTTCTGGTTCCTGGGGCCAACGGTTTTTTCGGGCTGGTTAAGCATGACGGACTGGAACCTGATCAGTCCGCCAAAGTTTGTCGGCTTGCAGAATTTCCAGCGGCTTTTTAATGACAAACTTCTGTTGCAGTCTTTAAAAGTCACCAGTATTTACACCTTCGTCTCGGTACCCCTGGGACTGGTGCTTGGTTTCTTACTGGCTCTGTTGATGAATACCCGGGTGCGGGGCATTCGGGCTTTCCGCACCATTTATTACATGCCGAGCATTGTACCGGCAGTGGCCAATGCCGTGCTCTGGGCGTGGATTTTCAACACCGAATATGGCCTGCTTAATGCCGTGCTGCGCGCGCTGGGGTTCGCCAAGATCAGCTGGCTGATCGACACCCGGTTTGCCCTCCCGGCCATTATTCTGATGGGGTTGTGGGGGGTTGGCGGAGGCATGGTGATCTACCTCGCCGGTTTGCAGGGCATTCCAGAAGTATATTACGAAGCCGCCGAGATCGATGGAGCAGGCCGCTGGCAGAGGATGATTCACATTACCATTCCGCTGATGTCTCCGGTGTTGTTCTTCAACCTGATCATGGGAATCATCGGCTCGTTCCAGGTGTTCACCGCCGGTTACCTGCTGACCGACGGCGGCCCTCAGAACTCGACGCTGTTTTATGTGCTTTATCTGTACCGGGTGGGCTTCCGCAATCTGGAGATGGGGTATGCGGCAACACTGGGTTGGCTCCTCTTCTTCATCATCCTTGTCCTGACTCTGATTGTTTTCCGGTACATTGGCCGCAACGTGTACTACGAAGAGGCCAAGTGAGCAAAGGAGGAAAAGCATGGCAACTGTAGAAGCTTCTCTGGCAGGCCAGGCCAGCGCAGTAAAAGTCAACCGCCCCAAACTGACCCTCTGGCGGGTGTTCATCTGGATCGTACTCGTGGTAGGGGCAGTGATCATGCTCATGCCGTTTGTCTGGATGATCAGCAGTTCGCTCAAAGCAGAACAACAGGTATTCCAGTACCCCCCCAGGCTTCTCCCCGATCCGCCGATGTGGTCAAACTACGTGGAAGCGCTGGTATACAAACCCTTCGGGCTGTATATTCGCAACACGGCTTTCCTCGTAGGGGTGAACATGCTGGCGGTGCTGCTGGCGTCGTCGTTCTGTGCGTATGGCTTTGCGCGCATTACCTTCCCCGGTCGCGACTTCTGGTTTGTGATTGTGCTGGCCACCATGATGATGCCCTATTACGTGCTCATGGTGCCCATTTTTATCATGTTCACGCGCCTCGGCTGGATTGACACCTACCTTCCGCTCACCGTGCCCACCTTCTTCGGGGGCGGGGCTTTCAACATCTTCCTGATGCGCCAGTTCTTCCGCACCATCCCTCAAGAGTTGAGCGATGCGGCACGCATCGATGGTTGTAATGAGTTCCAGATTTACTGGACCATCTTCATGCCGCTGGCAAAACCGGCACTGGTGAGCATCGCCATTCTGGCATTTCTGGGCACCTGGAATGATTTTGTCGGGCCGCTGCTGTACATTAAATCGCCCGATTTATTTACGGTTTCCATCGGCCTGGCAGGGTTCCGCAGCATCATGCGTTCGCGCTGGGATTTGCTGATGGCCGCCTCAACCGCGATGACCATTCCAGTCATTGCACTGTTCTTCGCCGCACAGCGGTATTTCTTTGAAAGCGGGGGAATCACCCTCACCGGTTTGAAGTAAACTTAGACCAATCGCGATCTCTTAACCCTACGGAGAATGACCATGCCCAACGTTCAACGGTCCCTTCAGCCTGTTCCTTTCACACAGGTACAACTCACCGATGGTTTCTGGGCTCCCCGCCAGGAGACCAACCGCAGGGTCACCCTGCAGCATATCCACCGCAAATTGCAGGAGACGGGGCGAATTGCCGCCTTCGACCTCAACTTCACCCGAAAAGTGCCTTCACCCATTGTGGAAATCTTCGGCGATTCTGATGTGGCCAAATGGATCGAAGCGGTTAGCTACTCGCTGGCCACACACCCCGACCCGCAACTGGCCCAGACACTGGATGGGGTGGTCGATAAGGTCATCGCCGCCCAGCAGCCCGACGGCTACCTGAACACCCACTTTATCGTCGTCCAGCCGGAGATGCGCTGGAAGAACCTGCGTGACTGGCACGAAATGTACTGCGCGGGGCACCTCATGGAAGGCGCGGTGGCCCATGCGCAGGCCACCGGCCAGCGCAAATTACTCGATGCACTGGCCCGCTACGCCGATCACATCGATGCCACCTTTGGCCCCGAACCCGGGAAAAAGCGCGGCTATTGCGGCCACCCGGAGATCGAACTGGCGCTGGTACGGCTCTACCACGCCACCGGCAACCCCCGCTATCTCAAGCTGGCCACGTTTTTTGTCGATGAACGCGGACAGCAGCCCCATTACTTCGATATCGAAGCGCGTGAACGGGGAGAAGACCCGGCTTCGTTCTGGGCCAAAACCTACGAGTATTGTCAGGCCCATGTGCCCATCCGCCAGCAGGATAAGGTCGTGGGGCATGCAGTGCGCGCAATGTATCTCTTCAGTGCCGTGGCCGACCTGGCACATGAGAATAACGACCCCTCTTTGCGTGAGACGTGCGACCGCTTGTGGGACAACCTGATCCACCGGCGCATGTATATCACCGGCGGTATTGGGCCTTCACGCCATAACGAGGGATTCACCGAGGATTATGACCTGCCCGATGAAACCGCTTACGCTGAAACCTGTGCCACCATCGGGCTGATCTTCTGGAATCATCGCCTGCTCCAGTTCGAGGGCGACCGCCGCTTTGCCGATGTGATGGAACGTGGACTCTACAACGGCTTCCTCAGCGGGGTGACGCTTTCGGGAGATCGCTTCCTCTATGAGAACCCGCTTTCGACCAATGGCAGTCGCCATCATGAAGAATGGTTCTACTGCCCGTGCTGCCCGCCGAACGTCGCCCGGTTGCTCGCCAGCGTCGGGGGATACTTCTACTCCACCGGCGCCGAGGATGTGTGGGTGCATCTCTTCGCGAGCAACCACGCCAGCCTGGAAGTAGCGGGCACCGCCCTTACCCTGCGGGAAGAAACGCAGTACCCCTGGGATGGAAAGGTCACCCTTCAGATGGAACTGGAGCGCCCGGCAACCTTCACCCTGCATCTGCGCGTGCCAGAGTGGTGCCCCGGCTACCGCCTGAGCGTGAATGGAAAGGCTTTGCAGGTTCAGCCCGGCCCGGATGGCTACCTGGCTGTTCGGCGTGAGTGGCAGAGCGGAGACACCGTGGTTTACGAGATGGATATGCCCGTGCAACTGATATGGTCGAACCCGGCTGTGCGTCAGCTCGAAGGGCGGGTAGCCATTCAGCGTGGGCCGGTGGTGTACTGCCTGGAGAGTGTGGATAACCCCACCACCCCTCTCGACCGGATTTCGATCGACCCAGAAGGCTTCTTGAAGGCCTGCACCGTTGAATATCGCCCTGATCTGCTGGGTGGGGTAGCGGTCATCCACGGGCCGGGGCGGGCCATCGAAGCCGAAGGCTGGGGCGAGGTGCTCTACCGTCCTGAGGCGCCCGGCGAAAAAGAGATCACCCTCACCGCGGTGCCATACTGCACCTGGGATAACCGCGAACCGGGTGAAATGCGCGTCTGGTTACGCGCCTGATCGGCAACCTGGCGAGAAAAGCGCAGGGGAGGTGCCTCTGGAGGCACCTCCCCTTTGTATGCAGAAGAGGGTAAGTACCCGTTTCGATGAACACGATGATTGATTCCCATACCCCGAGAGTTATAATGAAAAAGCCTTCACCCGAATGAAGACGGCGATGGGAGGGACCAATGGCCCAAAAAGTTTTTCTGTGGTGTGGGGCGATTTTTGCCTTTTTGACTCTCCTGGTGGGGTGTGGTTCTCAGCCGCCTGCTCAGACCACAGAAACCCGGGAAAACACGGAGTCGCAGTGGCAGGGAAAAGGATATGGTTTTACCTGGGATGTACCCATCCCGGAGGGATTACAGTTTAGCGGAGTGGTTCATGGTTGTACCACAGTTGAATTTGCCGCACGTGTGCAGGTAGATGGTCCCATTGGAGATGGCCATACCATGCACATGGAGGGTTCCTCCGTGATGGAGGGTGTGCCAATCGCAGAGCCAGGAAAAATGATCCATTATTATTCTGTGGACATTCCGATGACCGGTAATCTCGATTATAAAGATGCGGATTGCCGCATCGAAAGCACACTTCGGTTCCTGGCCAGAGTGGATTTTGAGAAGAAGCTGGCAACCATTCAAGAGGCAAAGTCTCTTGAAGGCAAAGTAACCTGTACCCGCGCAGGAATCTCGGTGACCTCACCCCAGCCAGGGCCATCAGACCTGCCCACTCCAGAGAATCTTCCCGTCCATTCACTGGATACGAAAGAATGCCAGCAAATGCTTGAGACGGGCGGTTCTTCGCAGTGAGAATAAGCGTTCAAATATTTCCCTGATAAAGAAAAGCGGGCTGGCTCTTGATAGATAAGCCAGCCCGCTGTGGCTCGAAGGTTTTGTGTGGTTTACCCGCGGCGCATGCGGCGCAGGAAGAACACCTTGGTCAGCTCGGCCACCACCGAGGGCACCACAACCAGGGGGAGAATATCGGCCCACTGAGGCCACCCAAGGGCTTCGGTGCCAAAGACATCCTGGAGGAAGGGAAGGTAGACCACCGCCAGAATCAACACCAGGGAAGAAAGCACGGCCAGGTTCATCCAGCGGTTGCTGAACAGGCCAATTTTTAACAACGGATAGTACTCAGAACGGGCAGTGTAGGCACGCAGAAGTTCGGAAACGCTCAGGGTCACAAAGGCCATCGTTTGAGCATAGAGATGGTGCTGTGGATCGGTAGAGCCAATCCAGAAAGCCAGCAGGGTGACCGCGGTAATGGCAAGCGTCTGAAAGCCAATGCCGATCTGCATATTGCGGTTGATAATCGGTTCCTGGGGAGGGCGCGGGGGTTGTTCCATAATGTCAGGGTCGCCCTTTTCGGTGCCAAGGGCCAGGGCAGGCGCGCCGTCGGTAACCAGGTTGAGCCAGAGAAGCTGCAAGGCGGTGAGAGCCGATTTACCAATCACCACCGTGGAAAGGAAAATGGTGGCAATTTCAGCCAGGTTGCAGGAAAGCAGGTAGTAGACGAACTTACGGATGTTGCTGTAGATGATGCGCCCCTGCTCGATGGCGGCCACGATGCTGGCGTAGTTATCATCCGTGAGCACCATATCGGCGGTTTCTTTGGCCACATCGGTGCCGGTGATGCCCATGGCCACGCCAATATCCGCGCGTTTGATAGCCGGAGCATCGTTGACGCCGTCGCCGGTCATGGCAACCACTTCGTGGTTGGCGCGCAGGGCATCCACAATGCGCATTTTGTGTTCAGGCGAAACGCGCGCAAAGACATCGGTACGTTCGATTTCGCGGATGAGGGTGGCGTCGTCCATCTCGACGATCTGAGGGCCGGTCAGCACCTGGCGCCCGGGCTTGAGCAGGCCAATGCTCTCGCCGATGGCACGTGCGGTGTTGGGGTAATCTCCGGTGATCATGATGGTACGGATGCCAGCTTTGCGCGCTTTCTCGAGAGCCGGGCGCACTTCGGCGCGGGCGGGGTCGATCATGCCGACCAGCCCGACGAAGATCAGGTCTTTTTCGAGGGTTTCGCTCTGGATTTCTTCAGGCAAAACGGGCACCAGCCGGTAGGCCAGCCCCAGCACGCGCAGGGCATCACGAGTCATGGCGTCATTGGCGGCAAGGATTTGCTGGCGCTTCTCCGCAGTGAGTGGTTGCGGATGATCCTGCAGGTCCTGGTAATGACTGCACAGCTCCAGAACGACATCCGGGGCGCCTTTGACGACCACCGCATACCACTGGCGGACGTGGCCATTGTAAATGGGAGAACTGTCTTCAGGAATGACCTCTTCGATGTGATGCACGGTAACCATGCGTTTCCGGGCCGAGTCGAAGGGGATTTCTTGCGAGCGTGGATAATGGGCGCCAAGTTCACCCTGGAAAATGCCCGCCTTGGCGGCGGCAACCAGAATGGAGCCTTCAGTAGGATCGCCGATGATGCGCACACTGCCAGAACCGTTCTCACCTTCCAGGGGTTCGAGCTGGGCGTCATTGTTCAGGGTGCCCACCCACAGAGCCGTGGTGGCAGCCGGGTATTCGTGCAGGTCAACCTTCTGGCCATCACGGAGGAATTCTCCGCTGGTGTTGTAGCCGCTTCCGGTAACCTCCAGCGTAACCCCGTCAACCCACAGACGGGTAACGGTCATGGCGTTCTGGGTGAGGGTGCCGGTTTTATCGGAGCAGATGACGGTGGCGGAACCGAGGGTTTCAACCGAGGCCAGACGGCGAATAAGGGCGTGGCGGCGCACCATCTCGCGCATGCCAAGCGCCAGGCTGATGGTAACGATCGCGGGCAGGCCCTCAGGCACGGCGGCGATGGCCAGGCTGACGGCGATCATGAACATTTCTACCAGCGCAGAAAGGTTGAACTGCCCGTCCAGCAGTTCGCGGGCAATCCCCACCACAAAAACCAGCCCGCACACTGCAAGCGCCCCCCAGCCAAGGGTTTTACCGAGCTGGTCGAGGCGTTTCTGAAGGGGAGTTTCTTCTTCTTCCACACTCTGCAGCATGCCGGCGATCAGGCCAAGCTGGGTGCGCATGCCGGTGGCCACCACCACCCCTTTACCGCGTCCATACGAAACCAGCGTGCCCATAAAGGCAGTATTCTTCCGGTCTCCCAGCGCGGCATCGGCGGCGATGTGATCCACAGCCACCTTGCTCACCGGTACCGATTCACCTGTAAGGGCGGCTTCTTCCACCCTGAGGTTGACGGCCTCCAGCAAACGCACATCGGCGGGCACGTAATTACCCGCTTCAAGGAAAACGATGTCACCCGGGACAAGTTGCCAGGCAGGCAGGGTCACTCGCCGTCCATCACGGAGCACCTGGGCTTCGGGAGCAGCCATTTTCTTCAATGCCACCAGGGCTTCTTCGGCCTGGCTTTCCTGCACCACACCCAGAATAGCATTCAGAACGACGATGGCCAGGATGGCCGCCGCCTCGACCCATTCGCCGAGGAGGGCCGATACCACCGCGGCCACGATGAGCAGAATGACCACAAAATTATTCAGCTGGGAGAGGACAAGCTGAAAGAAAGATGGGCGGGGTTTTTCGGCCAGCTGGTTGGGGCCGTATTGTTCGAACCGGCGCGCCGCCTCTTCTGAGGTCAGACCTTCTCCGAGGTGAGTACTCAGGGTACGGATGACCTCATTGGCGCTCATGGCGTGCCAGGTGATGCTCACTTCGCCCGATGAATCCCTGGATGCAGGTACCACCTGTTTTTCCATGAAGAACTCCTCGCTGGTAAAGATGCGTGGGCAACCCCCGGCTTAAGCACAGCCGCAGAGCACCGCGGATTACACACGCCTGCCGGGAAGATCGCCTTCGTAGAAGTATAAACCCAAACTGCGGCGGCGTACTAAGGTCAATCTTCCGAGCTTTACCCCGTCAATGTTCCTGAATACCCACAGCCAGACAGAGCCACGCAGCAAAAACGCATCAGAGCAGGAAGAGAAAAGTCAGGTCGTTGACGTTGGTGCGGGTAGGGCCGGGGAGCAACAGGTCTCCAAGGGGCTGGAAAAAGTGATAAGCATCATTGCGCGCCAGGAAGTGCCCGGGATGAAAGCCACGGGAGAACGCACGGGCGAGCGTATCACCCGACACCACCGCCCCGGCGGCGTCGGTGGGGCCATCACCACCATCCGTAGCCAGGGCGATGAGGAAGGCGTTTTCAAGGCCGCGCATATCTTCCACGGCGCCCAGCGCCAGCTCCTGGTTGCGCCCTCCCAGCCCCTGACCGTGCAGGGTAACGGTGGTTTCACCTCCGGCGACCAGGCACGCAGGGCGGGGGAGCGGCTCACCGGTAGCGGCCACCTGCCGGGCAATTGAGGCCAGGGCACGCCCGGCCTGGCTGGCCTCTCCCTGGAGAAAGGTGGTCAGGAGCAGTGTATGCCAGCCTTCGGCACGGGCCTGGTGAAGTGCGGCACGCGCCGCCTGTAAATTGCTGGCCACAACCAGGTTTTGTACACGTTGAAAGAGCGGGTCACCGGGCTTGGGAGTTTCACCTGTTTCACCCCGCAGTCCGGCCTGCAGATGCACCCGAATGGACTCGGGCACCCGGTCGGCCAGAGCGTATCGTTCAAGCACGCTCCAGGCATCAGAAAAAGTACTTTCATCGGGGAAACACGGCCCTGAAGCGATGACATCCAGCCGATCACCGATAACGTCGGAGAGGATGAGAGCGGCAACCCGGGCAGGGGCGGCCATGCGTGCCAGCGCCCCCCCCTTGACCTGATCGATGTGTTTCCGCAGAGCGTTGATTTCATCAATGGCCGCCCCGCAGGCAAGGAGCAGGCTGGTAAGCGCCTGAACGTCGGCAAGCGAAATGCCCTCCGCTGGGGCGGTGAGCAGGGCTGACCCACCCCCCGAAAGCAGGCAGAGCACCAGGTCATCGGCACCCGCCTGCTGAAGCAGGGAGAGGATGCGCCGCGTACCCTCTACGCCGCGTTCGTCGGGAACAGGATGAGCGGCAAAGGCGATTTCGATGTGCGGAAGGCGGACGGCTTCCGGGGCATACCCATCTTTCACAATCACCAGTCCGCCCGCGATCCACGCGCCGAGGATATCTTCCACCGCCTGCGCCATGGGGTAACCGGCTTTACCGGCTCCAACCACCCACACGCGGCGCACGCTTTGCAGGTCATAAAGCTCATCTCCCACCCACAGGCGCTGGCCTTCTCGCCGCAGGTAGCGCCGTACCGCCTCCCGGGGGTCTACGGCGTTAACCGCAGCGGCCATGACGCGCGCCATGCCCTCACCGGCCGGGTGCGCACGCAGGGATGCGGTCAGAAAAGAAGCAGGGTTCATCGCGGCGGCGGTGGCCGGGTGTGGGGTCAGACTTTCGGAGCGATGATCGTTCCGGCGGTCAGAATGGCGCCTTTGGGAACCACAACAATGCCATCCTGAACCGTCCAGTTCTCGGTCTCCATATCCACACCGCGGGGGAAGGGCTTGATGATCACATTGCGCCCGATGCGCGCGTTTTTATCGATGATCGCGCCCTGGATGAAACAATCCCGCCCGATGCCGATGCATGGTTCAGGGCCTTCATCTGAGTCATCGCTCATGCAGCCAGAATCGTAGTAATCGGCGCCCATCAGGATGCTATCCAGAATCACCGTGCCAGAACGAATCTGGCTGCGCAGGCCAATGACCGAATGGCGCACCTCACAACGTTTCAGCGAACAGCCTTCAGTGAGCAAAACGTGCTCCAGGACATAGTTATCGAGGATAGAGCCGGGGAGAAAACGCGCGTGACTGTAAATGGGCCGCTGAGGATCGTAGAGGTTAAAACGGGGATTGGGATCCGCCAGCGCAAGGTTGGTCTCGTAGAAAGCGCGGATGGTTCCGATGTCTTCCCAGTAGCCATCGAAATCGAAGCCGTAGACTCGGTGCGTGTTCAGGGCATGGGGGATCACCTGGCCGCCGAAGTCGTTGAAGGCGTTGTTTTCAAGCACATCGATGAGCACATTGGTTTTAAACATGTAAATACCCATCGAGCCGAGGTAAGGGCGAATGGGGTCATCACGGCTGATCAGATCGGCCAGCAGGGCAGGGTCTTTGGGCTTTTCGGCAAAACGCAAAATGCGCCCTTCAGAATCGCGCTTGAGGATGCCCAACCGGTGGGCTTCATCGGCGCGCACGGGCTGTACCGCTACGGTAATATCGGCGTTGTGCTCCCAGTGGAAACGCGCCATTTCAGAATAATCCATGCGGTAAAGGTGATCCCCGGCCAGGATCAGGACGTAATCGGCGCGGGCAGAGCGAATCTGAAACAGCTGTTTGCGAACAGCATCAGCAGTACCCTGGTACCAGTCAGCGTTTTCCATGGTTTGCTCTGCCGCCCAGATGTAGACTGCGCCGGTGTGGAATACGTCGAAGACATAAGTCTGGGTGATGTGGCGATGCAGGGAGACCGAGTTGAACTGGGTGAGGACAGCGATGCGGTAGATGCCGGAATTGATGCAATTGCTGATGGGAATATCGATCAGGCGATATTTACCGCCCATAGGAACGGCAGGTTTAGAGCGAAGTTTGGTGAGTGGATAAAGCCGGCTGCCCCGACCGCCGCCCAGAATGATGGCCAGAATGTTATCGAGTGAAGGCATGGTTTCCTCCTGTTATCCTTTTTGCACCGCTCTTGAACCCATTATACAATGCCTTGAAAAAAGAAAACTACCCCCGAATGCGGCTATAATCAGGCGCATGGTGCGCATTCTTTTTACTGTTCAGGAAGTTCTTCAACGCACAATCTTCCTGCTCCTGCTGGGGCTGGTTTTAAGCCGCAGTGATGGGCTGTTTACCGATGATTACGACCGGGTGCGTGCGTTCGTGCGGCGGGACGAATTTGAATACGTGCAGTGGGTGCTCAATGCCCTGGCCACAAAAAACACTCAGGCCGCTCTGGATGCACCGCGTTACCTGAGCCTGGAAGATCAAAAGCAGGCGGTATTCCGTTATCTTGATCTGGTAGCCAGAATCGACGGGTTGAATCGGGAAGTGGCTACCATTTACGCTGACCCGGCGGTGAAAGACCCCGAAACTGCCTCGCGCGAGAAACGCACCGAACTGGAAGCAGCTCAGGCCGAGGAGGCACGCCTGGGCCCGCTGGCCGAGTCCATCCTTCAGGCACAGGTCAGTACGGTGCTCGCCAGCCTGGGTCTGACCACCGGGGGGCAGCCTCTGCCGCCGGTGCTTTACCGTGTCACCCCGCTGCCCTACGCACTCATCGTATCTCCGCGTGAGCGCATCGAACAGGAGGCAAACATTTCCCTGGTGCCAGGACTATCGCTGAAAGAACGCATCGCCATCGAAGAAAAAGTGGCCCGATCACTCAACAAGTCGACGCTGGTCGTGGGCATCGGCGGGGTGGGGGTCTACCCCACAATGGTGCAATCGACCAGCGACCTGAACTGGCTGACCGAAGTAGTGGCGCACGAGTGGACGCACAATTACCTCACACTCCGCCCTCTGGGGATGCTCTATGACGCCTCACCAGAAATGCGCACCATCAACGAAACCACCGCAAGCATCGCTGGCAAGGAAATCGGCCGGGCGGTGGTGGCGCGCTTTTACCCCGAAAAGCTCCCTCCCGAAGAGGTACCGGCACCTGCTTCTCCGGGGCCAGAGAAGCCAGCCACCCCCCCATCGTTCGACTTCCGTAAAGAGATGCGCATCACCCGCCTTCAGGCTGAAGCCCTTCTGGCAGAAGGGAAGATCGAAGAAGCCGAGGCCTATATGGAAGCGCGTCGCAAGGTGTTCTGGGAGCACGGGTATCTCATCCGCAAGCTTAATCAGGCCTATTTTGCCTTCTACGGTGCCTACAACGATACCCCTGGCGGTGGGGCCGCCGGTGAAGATCCCGTAGGCCCGGCTGTGCAGGCACTGCGCCAGAAAAGCGCCTCTCTGGCCGAGTTCCTCAACACCATTGCCCGGGTGACCTCTTTTGAGCAACTCCAACAAATGGTGAAATGAAAAATCCGGGGGCTGGCACTTCTCTACCAGCCCCCGAATTTAACGGCGCCTGAGAAGATCAATAACGCAACAGGGCACCAATGTTCCCGACCTTTTCAAAGTCTTCTACACTGTGAATGACTTCCACTTCACCGCCGCTGCGCATGACACGGTTGACCGCAAGGTCGATGACATCGAACACCTTTTCCCAGGCGGTGGGATCATCGTCATCGGGTGGTTTCACTGCGAGAGCTTCGGTCTCCCGGTGGCGATACCCCACCTTACGGAACCCCTCGGCAATCACCAGCAGTTGCACGCGACCATCGTTGACGGCGGCCAGGGTATCTTCCAGCCCCACCACCGCGCCGCTGCCCTTGGCCGCGCCGGTGACAAGCTGATCTACCAGTTGAGCTTCGCTTTCGGCTTCGGCCTGGGCACCCACTTCAAGGGCGCGCGCCAGCACTTCGTTCTGGTTGGCGGTCAGGCTCATCGGGAAGGTGCCGACGATCAGGCTCTGCCAGGTTTTAGGCAGATCATTCATCAAATGTTTGACGTTCTCATCGGTGCCGCCGATGAGAATACGCCGGATACGGCGGGATTCGAAAAAGCGCACACAGAACTCGGCGGCCTCCTTCATGTTGCGGTCAATTTGCTCTTCCATGGCGCGGGTGCGTCCAGCCACACCCCCCCGCCGACCCGGAAAGGTCGACGCCCCCCCGCGTTTGACGTGCTTGACCTCTTCGCCCATGAAGCCTTCCTGGTCCACCAGTTCGCCCAGGTGAAAGTGAAATACACGCGCGCCCTGTTTATCGATCAGGACCACGCCGTAGCCGCCGTAGTTATCGAGCAGTTCAGTGAGGATTTTAACACTTGGTCGGTCGCTGATATGAACAGCGCTCCGCACGGGCACACCTAACGGGTAGGCGCGAAAGAATCCCTCTGGAGCGCATGAGAAAATCGCCAACCCCCGCCCTGACCAGTTATACTCATGATCCAGGTAACGGGTGATAGCCTCTACATCTTGCGGCAGATAAATATCCTTGAGAATGCTGCGCGCGCGCAGTTTATGCGCATCTGCGTTGCCCAGAGTGGGGTCAAGATTCAGATACAGACTGAGCACCGGCGCGTTGGCAGTGAATTCCACCAGCTCCCGCAAGTCATGCTCGGTTATCATGGCATCCTCCTATTCAATTGAAAGGGTAAGCGAATACGATAACGTGCTTACGGACGTTCTGCGAGGGTGACGCTGACCTCCTTTCGTTGATTATCGCGCAAAATGGTTAAAACGATGGTGTCTCCGGGGCTTTTCTTGGTCATCAGGTAAGTGAGCAGGTCGCCAAAGACGCGAACCTCCTGCCCATCAACCGCTATGATGAGATCGCCCCCTGCATACAACCCTGCCACACTGGTACGGCGCGTTCCGGCACGGATTCCGGCCTTGTCTGCCGGGCTGCCCGGAGTAACCTGGAGCACGTAGGCACCGGTGGCCTGGGGCAGGCCCAGCTCTTCGGCCATGAGCAGGGTGATTTCTTCCTGACTGGTCACCCCCAGATAGGGATAACTGTATTTGCCATTCTTGATCAGCTCTGGAACGACGCGCTTGACAATATCTACATTGACCGCAAACCCCACGCCGCTATTGGTGGATTCGCCAAAGGCATTGTTGGCCACGATAGCGCGATTAATGCCCACCACCTTCCCGTCCAGGTCAATGAGCGGCCCCCCGGAGTTACCGGGGTTAATGGCGGCATCGGTCTGGATGATGGCGCCGGACGAAAAATAGTTTCCGCCGGGGGCTTCACGCAGCGATTCAAGGGTACGCCCCTTGGCAGAAATAATCCCCGCGGTCATGGTGCCGGCCAGCCCGAAGGGGTTGCCAATGGCCACCACCGTTTGCCCCACCTTGAGCGATTCGCCATCGCCCAGCGGAAGCGGTGTGAGTTCGCTGGAAGGCACGTCAACCTTGACCACCGCCAGATCAGAGTCCAGATCGGTGCCCACAACCTTCCCGCGTACCTTGATCCCGGAGGGGAAATCCACTTCAAGGTCTTCGGCATCCTGCACAACGTGGTAGTTGGTGATGATGTGGCCTTCAGTATCGTAAACAAACCCCGAACCCTGCCCCCCGCCGCCTGCGGTGTACACGCGGATCGAGACCACCCCGGGGTTCACCCGTTCGTAGAGGTTGACCAGCGTGTTTTGCTGATCGACCAGGTCAGGAAGAGATTGTGGAGGCTGGGCGTTCTCCTGTGGAACCTTCTCCACCCTGAGGGTGGGGATGAGGGTGGGTGTCTCAGACTGCAACCCGCCCGGCAGGCTGACACGGCAGGAAAGGGCCGTGAGCGCCAGCACAACCAGCAGAAAAGCCAGAGGAAAACTGCGTTTCATGGTGCCTCCTTGAAATCCAATCCGTGGTCGGCGGTCACTTCAGCCGGGCCAGTTTTTCAAAGTATTCCCGTTGTTGCGGGGTCAGGTTGCGTGGCAGGGATACCCGCGCCCGGGCAAACAGGTCTCCCCGGTTTTGCGGGTTACGCAGGTGCGGCATGCCGCGCCCTGCCAGACGGAAGGTTTGGCCAGGCTGAGTACCCGGAGGGATGGTGAGGACAACCTGCCCGTCGGGCGTATCCACACGGGCTTCGCCCCCAAGCACGGCAGTGTACAGGTCGAGATCAAAATCGGTATAGAGATCATTCCCTTTCCGCTCAAAGCGCGAGTCCGGGATGACCTGCACGACGAGGTAGATATCACCGCGGGTGCCATTCGGGCCGGGCTGCCCCACACCGGCCATGCGTACTTTGGTGCCGTTATCGGCGCCTGGCGGGATTTTTACCTGCAACCGGCGCCCATCGATGGTGACGGTGCGTTCCGTACCCCGGTAAGCCTCCTGCAGGGTGATTTCCACAGGATGCTCTACCGCAGGTGGGCGCGAGCGAGCCGTGCGGGTGGCCGTGCGGGTGGCCGCTCCGCCGCCCATACCCCCAAAAATGGCCTGGAAGAAATCGGAGAACCCCCCGGCGCCGCCGCCGAAGAGGTCATCGAGGTTGGTATACTCCACGCGCACTCCGCCGGGGGCACCGCTAAACCACTCATTCCAGTTAAAGCCACCCGGAGCACCGCCCGCCTGCTGCCAGCGGGTATACGACTCACCCAGCTGGTCGTAGCGGCGGCGCTTTTCAGGGTCGCTCAGAACCTCGTAAGCCTCGTTAATATCCTTAAAAGTCTCCTCGGCTTTTTTGTCGCCGGGGTTCCGGTCGGGATGGTATTTCATGGCCAGCTTGCGAAAGGCTTTCTTGATTTCTTCCTCGCTGGCATTTCGATCTACGCCGAGGATTTTGTAATAGTCTTTGTATTCCATATTTTAGATTCTACGCACAGGGGGGAGGAAGAGTCAAGCAATGGAGGAATGATCTAACGATTTTCTTATATGCGTCAGATCACAGGGAGGTTGAACGATCGGTTTTGAGCACTTCAGGCTGGGTGTTGCGACGGGGCAGGCTGAAAGACAAATAAGAGCCTGCCTGAGAGAGAAGCATGGCCACAAGCATCAGAGCACAACCGGCCAGCGCGCGCGGGGTAAGCACCTCACCCAGCAGCAACCAGCCCGCCACGACCCCCCACATGGCTTCCGAGACCATGATCACAGCGGCATGGCCAGGGTGTGCCTCGCGCTGAGCGATGACCTGCAGAGTGAAAGATACCCCCACCACCATCACCCCGCCATAAAGCACCGCGCCTGCGGCGGCAGTGATTTGCGAAAGGGTGTTCCCTTCAAAAAAGGGCGCCACGAGGGCGCTGAAAAGTGCTACCGCCACATACTGGACAATGGAAAAAGACAGTGGCTCTACCCGCCGGGAGAAATACCCGATGGCCTGGATGTGAGCCGCCCAGAAGAAAGCACTGGAGAGCACCAGCAGATCGCCAGGGTTGACCTGCAAGCTCTCGCTGATGGTGAGCAAATACAACCCCGCCAGAGAAAGCGCTCCACCCACCCAGGTGAAAGGGCTGGTGCGTTGCCGCCAGAATAACCCCAGCAGGGGAACCAGCACCACGTAGAAGCCGGTGATGAACCCGGCTTTGCCTGCGCCGGTGTAAGCCAGCCCGGCCGTCTGCAGGTAAGCCGCAATGAAAAGCAACGTTCCTGCCGCTGCCCCGGCTTTAAGCAAAGCCCGCCCCTCCAGCCTGCCGGCAGGTGGATTAAAGCGCCGCAGAAGCGGGACGAAGGCCAGCAAAACCAGGCTGCCGATGCCAAAACGCAGGGCATTGTACGTGAACGCCCCGATGTGCTGCATGCCTACCCGCTGGGCCACGAAGCCAAAGCCCCAGATGGCCGTGACGAGGATGAGCAGGGCGTTGGCGCGCCAGGCGCTGTGCGGTGACGAGGGCATTTCAGATCACAAAGAGCACCCGCTGGTGCGATTGCAGTTCGGCATACACGGCATCCAGGTGCTCACGGGAATGCGCGGTAAAGGTAACGGTGAGGGCGAGGTAGCGGTCGCCGCGGCTGAGCCTCTGGCTGACACGGTGAATATCTTCGACGTGCACATGCTTGTAGAACAGCCCCATCACGAACTGCTCAAATTCGTCCTCATTGCGGCCAATGACTTTGAGAGGAATGGCAGTAGGAAAGTCGTAAACTTCACGATCAAGAGGCATAGCGATAGAGTATATCATAATTTTTTCATCGGGTTACCATTGCAAAACCCGCCTAATCTGGCTATAATAAGGCTCACGCGGGCGGTTAGCTCAGCTGGTTAGAGCACACGGTTGACATCCGTGAGGTCGTAGGTTCGAGCCCTATACCGCCCACTGGAAACGCGACGACCGGGACGAGTAACCGGCGGACACCGACAGAGAGAGCGGGGTCGTAGACTGAGAACCCCCTCCGGGAAGGACGCCGATGAAAACCACCCGCGAGCGGCTTGCCCGAACCGGCCCAGAAGTAAGGCAAGACGATTGGCCCCGTTACCGGCCTGATGAGTGCGCGCCTGCGGGCGCGAACCTGGGTGGAACCACGTGCGAACTTCGCTCGCCCCAGAAAGCTGGTCTGTGAACCAGCCCGGGCAGCGGAGTTTTTTTATTCTGGTCAGCAAGGAGGTGCTGAAATGGTAGCAAAAATGCGTGAACGTTATGAGGATTCCAAACTCTATCGCATCCGCCACTCGACTGCCCATGTCATGGCGCAGGCGGTGATGGAACTGTTCCCCGGCGCCAAAATCGCCATCGGCCCGGCGATTGAAGATGGCTTTTATTATGATTTCGACCTCCCGCGCACACTGACTCCGGAAGATCTGGAGCAAATTCAAAAGCGCATGGTGGAAATTATCAAAGGAAAGCATCCCTTTGTGCGCAGGGTCGTTTCCGCGGAGGAAGCCCGGCAAATCTTCAAGGATCAGCCCTATAAACTGGAACTGATTGAAGGGCTGGAGCGCGGTGAAGTAGATGAAGACGGCAACCCCGTGGAAGAGAAGCCCGAAATCTCCATTTACCAGCACGATTCCTTCGTGGACCTGTGCCGCGGGCCGCATGTGGAGAACACAGCCGAGATTAACCCGAAGGCCATTAAATTGCTCCACGTCTCGGGGGCGTACTGGCGCGGCGATGAACACAACCCCATGCTCCAGCGCATCTATGGCACGGCCTGGAATGACCCGAAAGAGCTGGAAGAATACCTCTGGCGCCTTGAAGAGGCCAAAAAACGCGATCATCGGAAGCTGGGCCGCGAACTGGATATCTTCACCTTCGACGAGGAAGTTGGCCCGGGGCTGGCTCTGTGGACTCCGCGCGGCGGGGCGATCATCGAAGAAATTGAAAAACTGGCCAAGGAAGTGGAATTCAAGCACCGCTACGTCCGGGTGCGCACCCCTCATCTGGCCAAAGAAGACCTCTTTGTGCACTCGGGGCATTTGCCGTATTACGCCGAGAGCATGTACCCGCCCATGGAGCTGGAAGGGGTGCGTTATTACGTCAAGCCCATGAACTGCCCCATGCACCACAAGATTTTTGCCAGCCGCCCGCGGAGCTACCGCGACCTGCCTCTGCGCCTGGCCGAGTATGGCACCTGCTACCGCTACGAGAAAAGCGGCGAGCTGTTCGGCCTGATGCGGGTGCGTTCACTGCAGATGAATGACGCTCATATTTATTGCTCAGAAGCGCAATTCGAGCAGGAATTCACAGATGTGATCAAGATGTACCTGGAGTACTTCGAACTGTTCGGTATTCAGGAATACTACATGCGCTTCAGCACGCATCATCCCAGGGGGCTGGGGAAGAAGTACGTGAACAACCCCGAACTCTGGAAGAAAACCGAGGATATGGTGCGCCAGGCCATGCAAAAGAACGGCATCCCGTATATTGAAATCGCCGACGAAGCCGCCTTTTATGGCCCCAAGATCGACGTGCAGGTGCGCAGTGCCATCGGGCGAGAGTTTACCCTGGCCACCAACCAGGTAGATTTTGCCCAACCGGCGCGCTTTGAATTAACCTTTACCAACGAAGCCGGCCAGCCCGAAACCCCTCTGTGCCTGCACCGCGCACCTCTCAGCACCCATGAACGCCTTATCGGGTTCCTGCTGGAGCATTACGCGGGGGCCTTCCCGGTGTGGCTCTCACCAGAACAGGTGCGCATCATTCCCATCACCGACAGCCAGAATGAGTATGCGGTCAACCTGCAGAACCGCCTTTACGACCTGGGCGTGCGCGTGGAAGCCGACCTGACGCCCGACCGGATGAACGCGAAAATCCGCAAAGCACAATTGATGAAGGTGCCCTACATGCTGGTGGTCGGTGAGAAAGAAATGAACGCCGGAGCAGTAGCCCTGCGCAAACGCGACGGCAGTCAGCAGGTTATGCCAGTAGAAGAGTTTATCGCGCTGATTACCGACCGCATTCGCACCCGTTCTGCAGAGCTATGACCCGCTCCGCAGAGGGGCATGAAACCACATATTGACCGGTGAGGGTTGCCCCCTCAGGGTAACCCTCACCTCGGGTAACTACCGCACCTGTTAGCGTTTGGGGCGCCGGAAAAGTTGATCTACACCCTCATTTATGGTATGATTTTTACGGTTCGAAGCGCCACAGGGTGAGTCGGACGATTTCAATCTGGTAAGCACATGTTGTGAGGAGAAGACCATAAGTACACAGACTTTTCGTGTCAACGAGATGATCCGGGTGCCGGAAGTGCGCCTGATTGGCCCCGGAGGAGAAAACCTGGGGGTTGTATCCATTTCAGAAGCTCTGCGCATTGCCCGAGAGGCTGAACTCGACCTGGTCGAGGTGGCTCCGGGAGCAACGCCGCCCGTGTGCCGCGTGATGGATTTTGGCAAGTTCCTCTACGAACGCGCCAAGAAGGAACGCGAAGCCAAGAAAGCGCAGACCAAGATCGAGGTAAAAGAAATCCGCCTGCGCCCCAAAACCAACGAGCATCACCGCGGTTTTAAGACGCGCGACGCCCGCCGCTGGCTCATGGAGGGCAACAAGGTCAAGGTGACCATCCGCTTCCGCGGGCGCGAAGTGACCTACCCCGAGCTGGCGCTGGAAGACCTGCGTGAAATTGCCGAGGAACTGGCCGACATTGCTACCATCGAGCAACCCCCGGCCATGGAAGGGCGGGTGATGAGCATGGTGCTTTCACCGGCCAAACCGGGGCGTAAACGCAGTGAAGCTCCTGCGCCCACCGCGCAAAGCGCTGGCGAGGCTCAGAGCTAGAAGCCCCTTTCATCCATTCATCTGATTTCTGGCTCCCTCACCCGGAGCCGGGTTTCCTTTTGCCCCGGCATGGCCGGGGCTTTTTTCTTTTGGGGGGCGGAGGGGTGGTTTTTTCCTTCCCATTTCCTTGTCTGCACCGCGTGAATAGTATATACTATACTTATATGATATAAAATATCATAAAACCACAGCTTCACCGGCTTAAGGTGACAGGGAGCAATAAAACCATGCCCGATCAATACAACCTTTCGGGAGACTTCCGCGGTGCGATTCTCAATATCGCGTCCACTCTGGAGAATGTCCAGCAAACCGTCGGTCAGATGCAGACCGGCGACGAGGATTCGCGCCGCGAATTGCAGCAGTTGATTGGCCAGCTTTCAAAAGAGCTGACCGCTGCCGTACCGGCGGAGAAGAAAGAACAGGTGGAGGCCGTGGCCGCGACGGCCAAAGCACTGGTGGAACAGGCGAAGGAACCCAAGCCCAACCGGACGATGTTGCAGATCACCGGCGAAGGCCTCAAGCAGGCCGCTCAGAACGTGGCCGATGTACTGCCCACGGTTCTTTCCATCGCCACACAGATCGTTCTGGCGGTGGGAAAAATGACCCGTTAATCTTCCCCGTTCATGAGAAAACCCTCCACGCCGCGGCAGAACCCGAAGAAACCAGACCAGAACCCTGCCGGCGATGTGTACAACCTCGCCGGTGATTTCCGCCATGCGACGATCAACATTCATTCAACCCTGATCAGCGCTCAGGAAGTCAAAGAGCTCGAAAACCTCCCTCCCGAGCCGGGAGCCCCTCCATACCTGGGGCTGCAGTACTTCAACGAGGAAGATGCCGACCGTTTCTTTGGCCGCGAGTTGCTCACCGCCCGGCTGGTGAACCGTTTGAAAAGCACACGCTTTCTGGCGGTGATCGGCGATTCGGGGAGCGGAAAATCCTCGCTGGTGCGGGCGGGGGTGGTGCCGGCGTTGAAACGCGGGGTGCGCCTGGGAGACGATTCCCTGCCGCCTACCGACAGCCCGAAATGGGAGTACCGCCTTTTTACGCCCAGCGCCCATCCCGTCGATGCTCTGGCCGCAGCGCTTACGTACGACGCCGCATCCCCCGCTTCTCTGGCGGCAACGGTCACATCCCTGCAGGAAGACCCCCACAGCCTGATCCTCATCCTCCGGCAAATTCTCGCCAGGTGCGGAAGCCCGCGCCTGTTTCTGGTCATTGACCAGTTTGAAGAGGTGTTCTCTCAGTGTCATCAGGAAGAAGAACGCCGGGTGTTCTTTGAAGCGTTGCTCTCTATCTGCGACCCCGCCGATGACCAGCCCGTCAGCGTGTTGATTTTACTGCGGGCCGATTTTTACGCCCGCCTGGCCCAGTATGACCGTCTGCGCGATCTGGTCGCCAGTCAGCAGGAATTCATCGGGGCGATGACGCGCAATGAACTGTTTGATGCCATCGTCAAACCGGCGGCCCTGGGAAACTGGAAAATTCAGGAAGGGCTGGTCGAGGTGATGCTCGATGACATCGGCAACGAGCCTGGGGCATTACCCCTTCTCTCTCATGCCCTGCTCGAGACGTGGAATCGGCGGCGGCAGCGCACGATGACGCTTTCAGGGTATACCGAGGCCGGAGGGGTGCGCGGGGCGATTGCCCGCACAGCTGAAGCCGTTTTTCAACAACGGCTGACCGCCGAACAGCGCCCTGTGGCGCGCATGATCTTCCTGCGGCTGACGGAATTGAATGAAGACGCGCAGGATACGCGAAGGCGTGCGCCTTTTTCTGAACTGATCACACGCGCCATCGATCCATTGACCATCGACACGGTGCTTTCCATCCTCGTCGAGGCGCGGCTGGTGACCACGGGGGTGGTTGAACCGGGCGATGTAAAGACGGTGGAGGTGGCCCACGAGGCGCTCATTCGCGAGTGGCCCACCCTGCGCCAGTGGCTGGAAGAAGACCGCGAAGGGTTGTTGTTGCACCGCCAGTTAACCGATGGGGCCGCCGACTGGTTGCGTTTGCAACGAGACCCCGGAGCGCTTTTCCGCGGAAAACGCCTGCAACAGGTGAACGAATGGGCCAGTCAGAACCCCACCCTGCTCAGCCTGGATGAACAGGCCTTCCTCCAGGCCAGCTGCCAGGCGCTGGTAGAGGAACAGGCGCGCGAGCGGCGGTATCGGCAGGCACTGGTACTGCGGCGGGTGGTCTTCCCGGTCTCAGCTGTGGCGCTGGCAGGGATGCTGGTGGCGCTGTTTTTCCTCACCGGGTTGAACGTCCGTTTTAAAACCCCGGCAAAGATGAACGGCGTCTTCAATATAGCGGTGGCCGAGTTCGGCCTGATTGACGGACAGGGCAACCAGCGATCGGTACCCGGCGAGGGAGGAAAACTGGTGAGCGGCTGGGTGGCCAACAAACTGCGCAGTGAACTGGCCACCGACCCCAACCTGCTTGTCTGGCAGGATGGCCCCGAATTACAGCGGCAAAATGTGCAGATCGGGCGCGTCACCGGCCTCACCCCCGCCGAACGGGCGGCATCTGCCGCGGCGCTGGCCGAGCGCCTGAATGCCCAGATGGTTGTGTTTGGCGATATGGATACCCGCCAGCAGCCAGCCCGCCTGAAGCTGGAATTCTGGCTGGCTCCCCAGCTGGATTACCGCTTCGAGGTCTCGTCGAACGGTTATACCACCGGCGGCGACCTGCTCATACGCGATGTAACCCACCCGGGCATCGAGATTCAACCTGAGATCAACCGCCAGGCCAGCACCCTGGCGTGGGTGGCACTCGGATTGACTCGCATGCGTTTTGGGCAGGAGCGGGAGGCACTCCAGGCATTCCGCCAGGCCGAGGGGTTTACTCCTGATTCGGCAGCGGTGCAATTTTTTATCGGGCGAGAAAGCCTTTTCCTCTCAGATAGCGATTTACCGGCCCAGCAAGCCCTCACCGATGAGGCCGAAGCGGCTTTTCGTCGGGCAATTGCCCTCGATCCGGCCTATGGAAACGCCTACATCGGGCTGGGGAGTGTCTTTTTCGCATCGGCCAAGCGGCGGGTACCACCCGCCAACCACCCGGAAGAAGAGCTAAGGCAGGCCAGAGCGCTGGTAGAACAGGCTCTGGAGGCCTATCACCAGGCAGAGACCTTGCCTTCGGTGAGCGAAGAAAGCGGCACCCCCGTTGAGTTCATCGCCCGCCTGGGGAAGGGAACAGCCATGCGCCTGCTGGCCGAGATTCATTATTACCTGGGCGACTCTGCGGCGGCGCGTACTGTGGCCGAAGGCGCAGTACGCGAGCTGGAGGCACTGGTTGAGCCTTTCGGGCAGGCCGGGCGCGAACGCTATCTGGCGCAGACGTATCAAACGCTGGGCACAGCGTATCAGTGGCTTGGGTTTCTTTCGGAAAGCGAGAAGAATTTTGCCCAGAGCCAGAAGGATTACGACCTGGCCCTCGATCGTTATGCCCGCTGTGTGGAAGTGGGCCAAAACTCACCGGATCAGATCACCCGTGTGGAGATTGCGCAGAAGCTTTGCCTTTCGTTCCGCGAGGACCTGCTCCAGTACCTGGGAGATCAGGGAGGATCATGATGAAAAAATGGAGGTTGGTTCTCGGATTGCTGGCAGGGCTGATCGCCTGCGCCCCCTTAACCTCGGCGAAGCCCGAGGTTACGCCGGTGGTGATCACGGTGGTGGTTCCGCCCTCTGAAACGCCCACCACCGCCGCCCCTGCCATCCCC
>NZ_DF967966.1:248369-256271 GCF_001050195.2 Anaerolinea thermolimosa | reverse complement strand
CCGGCAAACACCCCCACACCGCTCCCGCCCACGGCCACCACCGGCCCTCAGTGCACAGTCCTGCAGCGCCTGAACCTCCGCAAGGGGCCAGGCACAGCCTTCAACCCGCCCATCGACGTGCTGGATAAAGAAGTCGTGGTGAGGCCCATCGGATTCAACGGGAGCGGGTTTCCCTCAGGCAGCTGGGTGCAGGTGGTCGACGGGGCAGGGCGCACCGGCTGGGTGAGCGCGGGGGCTCAGTTCGTTTCCTGCAATCTTGATGTCTCCGCCCTGCCCGTGGTGGCTGTGGAGCCACCCCCGGCGCCGCGCCCGCCCTCGGTGAGCAATTCGCAACCCCAGGGCACGTTCGACGGCTTTGAATATGAGTTGATTTTCTCCTCGCGTTCGCTTCTTCGCATCGCCCTGCGCGCCACGGGCACATCAAAGGATGGAGACGGGGTGAAGCAGGTGAAATTCATTGTGCAAGATAAAGATGGCAACCCCGTTTACGAAAAGACAGAAGGAAAGGCGGCTTTCTGCATTTTTGGCGGGGATGACCCATCCTGCAACCCCTGGCCGGTGACTCAGTACCAGCTCACCTGGGGAGAAGGCGGCCCGGCGGCGGTCAATGGCACCTACAGAGTGCGCATCGAAGCCGAAGGCGTGGATGAGTACGGAAGTGATATCTTTGGTAACTGGCGCTTTGAGGTGACACTTGGCCCACCCTGAGATAACTGCTTTTGAAAGGAACAGACCTTCTTCCAGGGTGTCAGGTTACCCGGAACTTCATCTATCCTGATAAAGGTATAATTGCATAGAAGCCCAACCTTCCCCGTAAAGGCGGAAATGCTCCGGGCGACCCCCTCAGGAGGTATCACGATGCAGTTTCCCCGGCTCTCTGAAGCCATGCGCCTGGCGCGGCTGGAACCACCGACTGGCAGGGTAACCATGGTGCTCGACACCGACACCTACAACGAGGTGGATGACCAGTTTGCGGTGACTTATGCGCTCCTTTCCCCCGAAAAGCTCACGGTAGAGGCCATCTACGCCGCGCCTTTTTTCAACGATCGCTCTACCGGCCCGGCAAACGGCATGGAGAAAAGCTATCAGGAGATTTTGCGCCTGCTCGATCTGCTGGGAAAGCCCGCTGATGGCAGGGTTTTCCGCGGTTCCACCACCTATCTCCCCGATTGGGATCACCCCGTCGAAAGCCCTGCGGCCCTTGACCTGATAGAGCGGGCCATGCGGCGTTCCCCGGGAGATGAACCCCTGTTTGTGGTCGCCATTGGGGCCATTACCAATGTGGCCTCGGCCATCCTGCTGGAGCCGCAGATCATCGAACGGGTGGTGGTGGTCTGGCTGGGAGGGCACGCTTTCTTCTGGCCTGATACCCGCGAATTTAACCTGATGCAGGATGTGCCTGCGGCGCGGGTGATCTTCGATAGCGGGGTGCCTCTGGTGCAACTCCCCTGTATGGGGGTGGTTTCACACCTGCATACGACGGTTGCCGAACTGGAGCGTTATGTGCAGGGACGCAGCCGCATCGGAGATTATCTGACCGACATCGTCCGCTCTTACCAGGGGAACCCCTTTGCCTGGTCAAAGGTGATCTGGGACATTTCGAGCATTGCGTATCTGATCGATGCTGACTGGACGCCCAGCGCTCTGGTTCACAGCCCCATCGTCACCGATGACCTCACCTGGAGCTTCGACCCACGGCGGCATTTTATTCGCAGTGCGTATTCCATCGATCGCGATGCTATCTTCCGCGATCTGTTCACCCGGCTGGCGCAGGCGGGGGCGAAATAGATCTTTCCGGAGATGCGTTCCACGATGAACCAGGAATCGGTTCTTCTTTTCACCCGAAATGGCATGGGAGATGCCCCGGCCGACCTGCAGAAAATGCTGGCCTTTAAGTTTCTCAACCTCACCCTTCAATCGGGAGACTTACCTGCAAAAATTCTTTTTTATGCCGGGGGTGTGCACCTGGCCTGTACAGGCTCGGGCGTGCTGGAAGTATTGCGCGAGATGGAAGCTCGCGGGGTAGAATTGATCCTCTGCCAGACCTGTTTGAACTACCTGGGGCTGGCTGACCAGGTACAGGTGGGCACGGTGGGAGGAATGGGAGATATTCTGGAAGCGCTTCAGAAAGCCGGAAAGGTAATCAGTTTATGAACGTTTCAGAGGCGATTCAACATAAGCGGGCGGTGCGTGAGTTTTCTACGCAACCCCTGCCCGAAGAAGTGATCCGCGCCATTCTACAGGCAGGGCGGCGGTCACAATCGTCAAAAAATACCCAGCCCTGGCATTTTATCGCCATCACCGACCGGGATATTCTCAGGGGGCTTTCGGAATGCGGCACGTGGGCCGGGCACCTGGCCGGAGCGGCACTGGGAGTGGCCATCCTCACCCCTGATCCAACCGAAAAATTCCAGGTCATGTTTGACGCCGGTCAGGCGGCCGCCTACATGCAGCTGGCCGCCTGGGAACTGGGGGTGGGCTCATGCCTGGCAAGCATTTACGAACCCGAAAAAGCGCGGGCTTTGCTGGGCTTCCCGGCGGAATGGCATCTCCGCATTGCCATCTCGTTCGGTTATCCGCTGGACCCCTCGGTCCTGGTTCAACCCAATCGCAAAGGAGGGCGCCGACCCCTGGAGGAAATCGTCCACCGGGAGCGCTGGTAAAAACATCGCTATGACCTTGCAACCTGTCTGGATAGTGCAGACGCGTGCCAGTGCCCACGCCTGCGATTTCAACCGCCGCTGGAAGCCCGCCGCCATGTTCCTGGCCATGCTGGAGGCCGCCAGCGATCACGCCGCCCACCTTGGCTTTGATTTCGAAGCCATGCAGGCGCGGCGGATGAGCTGGGTACTCTCCCGCTTTCGTATTCACTTCCACGCCTTTCCGGTGATGAACGAGCCGGTGACTTTACAAACCTGGCCGTGTGGTTTGCAACAGCGCCTTTTCTTCACGCGCGATTTTCTGCTCACCGGTGCCGGGGGTCAACGGCTGGCTTCGGCCACCTCGGCATGGGTGCTCATCGACCCGGTGGCGCGGCGCATGTTGCCCCCTCAGGCGCTTCAGGCCAGCCTGCCAGCCAATGAGGGCCGCAGAGCCCTGGACTGGACCCTGGAGAAGATCAACCCGCCGGCTGACCTGCCCGAACGCCTGCAGGTGGAAGCAGGGTACAGCGCAGTGGATGTGCTGGCCCATGCCAATAGCGCGCGCTATGTGGAGTGGTTGTGCGATGCGCTGGGAATGGAAGCTTTCGAGAGGGGAAATTTCGCCTGGTTGCAGATCAACTTTGTGCGTGAAACACGCCCCGGTGAACGCCTTTCACTGCGAATTGGGCAAAATGGGGCTGGCCCCACCGATTGGGTAGCCGAAGGATATAACCTGAGCGCCAGCACGCGCGGTTTTGAAGCCGCTTTTGGCTGGCAGGGAGATACCCCCGCCTCCCTTTAATGGGGGAGGAGATTCAGGCGGCTCATATTGCGTAGCCAGAACAGAAGGGTAAAGAGGGCTATGGCCACCCAGCCCAACCCGAGGGTATTCCCAACAGCGGGAGGGAGAAAGGCCCGGATGGAACCCACAGATGAGCTGGCCAGATAGAGGGTGAAGGGCACGCCGGGCAGGGAGAAGAACAATAAAATCGTGGGGAGCCACCCGGGCAGGTTGCCTCCCCGGCGAGCGGCCCGCACAACCAGGATAAAACCGGCAACATAGAACCCCAGCCCGATGAGGTTGAGCCACAACCCTGCCGGATAAGTCCCAAGCCGTGCGAAAAGATCAGCGGCTGGTAAAAGGGCATGCAAAGCCCCGCTGTTCACCTGGGCATGAATATGGAAAAGGGCACTCAGGATCATGAGCAAGATGCCCCCAAGGGAAAGCCGGTAAGCCGGCAGGCCCCGATCAAGCCCGCTACGCAGCCCCAGATCGCGGAGAGATTGAGCCAGTTGCGGCCCAAGCCCAATGGCGCAGACAAACGAAAACAGGGGGACAAAAGCCCGAAAGACAGCCCCGGGGGTGGGGGCAGGCTCCGAGAACGGAAGCATTCCTCCCAGGTAGATGCCGTTCCATGTATGGGCCCAACCGCTGACAAGCATCAGCCCGGTGACGGAGAGAAGCGCGAACGCCACCCCCCGGAAGCGAACGATGAGCACGGCAACGATCCCCGCCAGAACCCAGGAACTCAGTGAGACAATGCCTTCGGGGAGGTTGGAAACGAACTCATTGGTAACGATCCAGGATACCAGCATGACCGGCATAGCCGCCAGGATTCCATTCAACCGGCCAGCGCGCACCACACGCACCAGTCCATAGGCAATGACCGGCGGGAAGACCACCAGCATCAGAAAATCCATCAGCGGAAACCACTCATTATCACCGGTAATCCATCCCCGCATCCATTCTTCGAACATGATCACTCCGAGTACCCATAAGGGAACCCAGCCAGCAGACCAGAGCGGCCAGTTTTGAGCCCTGGCCAGCAGGAAACTGACCGGCAGAGAGAGGATGAACAACCCGATAAAGATGGTCGAAAGAATGGAAGGGATGGATGAAGTGCGTTCCGTCATCTCCAGGGCCGATAAAACCAGCGGCACACCCTGGGCCAGGCCGCCCAGTAAAAAAGGCAGGCCGGCAAGCAGGGCGTCTGCCCAGCCTGAGCGAAGGTTACCCCGCAACTGTTCGACAGGGTAATTTTTTGAAGTGATGAGAGGAAATGAACTCATGGGATCTCTTTTCTGGTCTCAACCTTGAGACAGCTTGAGGCGCTGATTTTTCCCGTTCAGCCATAAGGTGGCCAGCAGGGGCAGAACAATGATCATCATTAACAGCGGAAGGCCTCCTTCGGGGAGAAACGGAACAAGGAGGAGGCTGCTCAGCGCAAGGGTGAAAGAACTTAAAAAGACCTGCCGCCCTGTGATGGTGGGCTTGAAAAGGCGGTAGACAAAGCTCAAAATGAGGAACTCCCCCGAAAGAGGCAGAGAAAACAGTAAAGCTATGGAAAGCCCAAAACGGTACACTTCGGGCGGCGTTCTCCAGTCGAAGGCGAAATCTCCCTGAACAAAGACATTCCAGGCCAGCCAGATAGCCCAGACGGCCATGATCGCGGCCCAGGTTCCAAGGGTGTGCCCCAGGGCCCCCAGCAAGGCACCTCCTCTTCTTTTCCACTGTACCTGGTGCAACTGCGACATTGACTCACCTCCCCGCATATTCTCTACTTAATTGCTACACTATAGAAATTGTAGCATAAATGGGGAGCGAGGGGTGAACAAAGTTAGAACAGGTCTTTTAATCGCCCGTAAAGCTGGCGGTAGACCGCGAACCGCCCGGCATAAGTGGGCTGAGCTTCCTGATTCGGGAACACATCAAGGGTCGGCTCCAGCCAGTGCTGAAGTGCATCCCGGGTGGAAGCATCGGCCATGGCCAGAGCCGCCAGAAAAGCCGCCCCATGCGAGGTGCCCGGGCTGGTGGGGCGCCAGCGCACCGGCAGGCCAAGCACGTCGGCGAAGACTTGCCTCCAGAGGGGGCTGCGGGCGCCGCCATCGAGGATGATCACTTCGTGAAGGGGGCGTCCGAGTGCGGTAAAGATGGAAGTGATTTCTCGAAAAGCAAACGCCACGCCTTCCAGAGCGGCGCGGTAGAAATGCCCGCGGTTGTGGAGGGAAGAAATGCCAAAATAGACCCCGCGCGCCTGCGCATCCCACACGGGAGTGCGTTCGCCCATCAGATAGGGCAAAAAGAGCAGTCCCTCTGCCCCGGGCGGTACACGGGCGGCTTCGGCTTCCAGTGTTTCCAGCGAGGGATTCCCGAAGAGGCCGCGCACCCAGGTGATCACCTCACCGGCCAGCACCCCGCCCATGCTGAGGCGTTCACCCGTTACATGAAGGGTGTTGATCAGCCGCGGATCGGTGCGCTCGAGGGCCGGAACGAGCAGGTTCCCGGCTGTGCCAAGCATCAGGGCGCCCTGACCGGGGTTAAGCGCCCCGGCTCCCAGGCAGGCACAGGCAAAATCACCCCCGCCGCAGACCACCGGCGTGCCCGCCTTTAGGCCTGTTTCAGCCGCCGCCCGGCGGGTGACCTCGCCGATGATCTCAGTTGAGGCATGAATTTCAGGCAAACGTTCAGCATCAAGCTCCATCAGTTCACAGATGCGCTCATCCCATTGCCGGGTTTGGGGGTTAAAACACGGACTGCACATCCCGGCGTGACTGGGGTCGGTGATGGCCTTGCCGGTGAGATGCCAGGCAAGGTAAGTTTGCGCCTGAGCAATCTTCCAGGTACGGGCATACAGTTCGGGTTCTTCACGGCGGAACCAGAGCCACTTCACCCCGCCGAAGTAAGGATCGAGCACATTGCCCGACAGGTGTACCGCTTCTTCCACTCCCAGGTGTTCCTGCAGCCAGCGCGCCTGGGGTGCGGCCCGACGGTCAAGCCAGAGAATGGCCGGGCGCAGGGGCTGGCCATGCCGATCAAGAGGAACGCACAGCGGAGCCTGCCCCGAAAGTGATACCGCGCGCACCGGGGGATTCCCGGCTTCGACGAGCAGCGCCCGGCACAGAGCAGAGGCAGCCTGCCACCATGCGCGGGGGTCTTGCTCGGCCCAGCCCGGTTGCGGGCGGTCTACCGGGTAAGAGACACTCCGGCTGAGCCAGAGCGATCCATCCTGCCGGAAAAGGCAAACTTTGGTCGAAGAAGTGCCAGCATCAACAGTGAGGTAGGTCATGGACGGTTGAAAAAGGCCTCCCAGGGGAGATTCACCCTTTCTCCGTGATTAAGAATGCGGTCGATATGGAGCAGAAGGGGAAAGTCTTCCAGCTTTGCCAGGCCGCGGGCAGCCAGTTTGGGCAGGGCGCGCGCCACGCGGGTGGCAATTTCCACGCTTTCCAGCGTTTCTCCGGCCATTTGCTGGCGCGCCTCAGCAAACGATAGCCCCTGCCCCAGCAGTTTACCCAGGCGCACCGTACGCCCGCCGAAAACCGTCACATAAAGGTCGCCCGGCCCGGGCAACCAGGTGTCGTTCTCCATTCCTCCGCCGGTGATTTCAAGCAGGCGGCGCATCTCCAGGCATCCCTGGGCAAAGAGGGCCGCCTGAGGATTGTACATCCGGGCCAGCCCATCAGCTCCGGCCTGCTCCATCATGCCCACCGCCAGCCCCACCCCCAGCGCATAAGCATTCTTCATCGCCGCGCAGACTTCTACACCGGTGACATCGGTGGAAAGCCAGATGTGATAATAAGGGGTGGTGAAGGTTTGGCGCAGGCGGGCGAGCACGGCTTCGTCTGTGCCGCAAAAAACCACCGCCGTCTGGCGGCGCGCCGCCAGCTCATGTGCGATACATGGCCCGCCAATCGCATTAAGGCTGACCTGTTCACGCATTGCAGGCGGCAGGCGGCGGCGCGTGGCTTCGGGCAGGGTGATGAGAGTGCCGTCGGGCTGGTCTTCGAGGCCTTTGGTGACGGCAATCACCGGCACACCGGGCCGAAGATACTCCCCGACCGTTCGGGCAAACCAGTCGACCCCAAAACTGCTTACCCCGCTGACGACGACCTCTGCGCCTGCCAGCGCTTCGGGCAGTTGTGCCGCACGGTAGACGGTCACCCCTTCGGGAATACGCCGTTGCAATTTAGGATGGATGCGCGTGGCGTGGAGAGAAGCAACAATCTCTTCGTCAAGCGGGGTACCTCCCAGGCGCACGGTATGACCATTATCGGCCAGCGGCCAGCACAGGGCGGTGCCCATCATTCCAGCACCCACGATGGTGATGATGCTCATGGTGTTCTCCGATTATAATGATGGCGTTCATTATACTCACTCCGTGGAATGAAGATGAGCGTGATCGTTCCAAAGCTGGTAAAAAGGTGGTTAAATGGATGAGGAGTAGTTAGCAAGCCACCCCACATCCGACGAACAGAGAGG
>NZ_DF967966.1:193642-246712 GCF_001050195.2 Anaerolinea thermolimosa | reverse complement strand
TGGCCCGTGGTTTGCACCTGGCTGACTTGATGGCGTAACCCTGGTAATTCGCCAGGGGGCAGCCCTCATTCCTGTTCCTTCACCATTGTTTTACCAATACTGGAACGATCACGATGAGCATGTTTCTGGGAATTGACCTGGGTACCGGCTCCTGTAAAGCTGCCGTCCTCGATGGCGAGGGACGGGTTTGCGGGGCCGGGCAGGGTACTTACCCTGCCGGAGAAGGGCCGCGCCGATGGAACGAACAGCCGCCGGAAGCGCTCCTTGAAGGGATGGTGCAGGCCAGCCGCCAGGCGCTGATGGCCGCACGGGTGTCAGCCCGGCAGATCGAAGCCGTGAGCGTGGGCGGGGCCATGCACAGCCTGCTGGTGCTGGATGGTTCAGAGCGGCCATTGACGGGGGTCATCACCTGGGCAGACGGGCGCGGGGCGCATCAGGCCGGGCAGTACCGGGGCACACCCCAGGGGGTTGCCCTCTACCAGCGGACGGGTTGCCCGGTGCATGGCATGTACCCGCTGTATAAAATCCTCTGGCTGCGCGATGAACAGCCCGGGGTGTTTGCGCAGGCCGCGCGGTACGTCACGGCGAAAGAGTATGTGCTCCATGCGCTCACCGGTGAGTGGGTGGTCGATTATTCCATCGCTGCCGGGCACGGGTTGATGGATACCCATACCCTGCGCTGGGATGCAGAAGCGCTGGCGCTCGCCGGTTTGCGGGAAGAGCAATTCTCACCCCTGGCTCCCCCGCAGTATCTTTTGAAGTTGAAAGATACCCCGCTGGTGGCGCAGGCCGGACTGTTGCCCGGCACGCCGCTGGTGCTGGGGTGTTCGGATGCCGTCAATTCATCGCTGGGGGCAGGTGCAGTGCTGCCCAACCGGGCTACCCTGATGGTAGGGACGAGTGGCGCCTTGCGCGTGGTGGCACGCCGGCCAATCCTGCACCCGCGGGGGAAGAACTGGTGCTATGCCATCGACAGCAATCACTGGCTGGTGGGAGGCGCGATTAACAATGGCGGGGTGGCGCTGGACTGGCTGCGTGGAGTGTTCAGCCGCGCGGGCGGTGCAAAGGTGACTTTTGACGCAGTGGCGGCACTGGCGGGTGAAGTTCCCCCCGGAGCGGGCGGGGTGCTCTGCCTGCCGTTCTTTGCCGGTGAACGAAGCCCCAACTGGAACCTGAACGCACGCGGGGTGTTCTTTGGGCTGGCCCTGGAGCACGGGCCAGCTCACCTGGCGCGCGCCCTGCTGGAGGGGGTAGCCTTTCGCTTTCGCAGTCTGGCAGAGATGCTCGCCGAGGTGGGGTGTGAACCGGCAGAAATTCGCGCTTCAGGGGGCTTTATCTATTCGCCGTTGTGGCTGGAGATCATGGCCAGTGTGCTCAACCGTCAGCTGTTCCTGCCGGAATGGGGCGAGACTTCTTCCTGGGGAGCGGCCGCCTGGGCCATGATCGGCATGGGAGCCGTGGCTGATCTGGAGTCGGCGGGGCAGCTGGTGCAGGTGAACGGCCAGGTTGCGCCTGATCCTGCGCAGGTTCCTGTGTACGACCATCTGTATGCACTCTACACCCGCCTCTATGAAAATTTGCTTCCATCTTTCGAGGACGTAGCCCGCTTTCAGCAGTCCACAGAGAGGTAAGGAAGAGCGGTAATTTTTATGCGTTGAGCCAGTGTTGAAGCCGGGCCGCGTTGTGTGGCGCATACCCGCCCACATCATTGTTGAAGAAAATATAGACCTCTTCAGCCCCGCGCTCAGACAGCCCCCGCACGGTTGCGGCCACCTGGCGCAGTTCATCATCAGAGTAGTTCGAAGCATACCATCGCTGACGCCCGTGCAGGCGCAGATAGGCACGTGGGCCGGTCAACTGGCTTCCAAGAGACACAGAGGGAGAGTCCACGTTCACCCAGGCCGCTCCCAGCGCCTCCAGCAGGCCGGTCACCTCCGGACAGTTCCAGTCCGGGGTGCGAAATTCCACCGCCACCCGGGTGGGGTCAGGAAAGGCCTTCAGGGCGGCAAGCAAACGGGACGGGTCGCAGGGGGTCTTCGGCGATACCTGAAGCAGGAACATCCCCAGGTGCTCGCCGAGGATCATCCCCAGCCGGGCAAAAGCGCTCAACTCGGCTTCACAATCCAGAAGCAGGCGATCGTGAGTTGCAGAACGGGGGGCTTTCAGCGCGTAGCGAAAGCCTTCCGGGGCCTGGTTGCGCCACTTCTCCAGGGTGGCCGGAGAGAAGGTGCGGTAAAACGTGGCATTAATTTCAACTGCGTTGAAGCGAGTGGCATAATATGGAAACCAACGCGCTTTACCCAGCCCGACAGGGTAGAAATCTCCCTTCCAGTGATCGTACGTCCATCCTGAAGTGCCAGTGAAAACGCGAGTCATCCTTCGGCCAGCGCGGCGTGCAGTGCGCGGCGGTGCTCGACCAGCCCTTCTACAGAGTACAACAACAGCGCCAGCCAGATGATGCTGAAACCCACCATCCGCTGGGGAGTAAAGGGCTCACCGTATACCAGCACGCCAAATAAAAACTGAAGCGTGGGTGCAAGATACTGGAGCAGGCCCATCATCGCCAGAGGGATGCGCCGGGCACCTTCGGCAAAGAAAAGCAACGGCACAGCCGTCACCACACCAGTAAGCACCAGCAGGGTATTTTGCAACAGGTCAACGTGGCCAAACGAGCCGCTACCGGTGAATTCCATGGCGAGCAGGTATCCCAGGGCAGGGAGGAAAATGACGGCTGTCTCCACCGTGAGGCCGGGCAGTGAACCAAGAGGAGCGAGCTTCTTCAACAACCCATAGAAACCGAAAGAAAAGGCCAGGGCCAGGGCGATCCATGGCAAATGTCCGTAGCTGATCGTCAGGTAGAGCACGCCAACCCCGGCCAGCCCCACCGGCACCCATTGGAGCGGTCGCAGGCGTTCGCGCAGGAAGATCACCCCCAGCAAGACGTTGACCAGCGGATTGATGAAATAACCCAGGCTCGACTCTACGATGAACCCGGCGTTGACGCTGTAAATATACACCAGCCAGTTCACCGCCAGCAGGCAGCCAGCCAGCAGATAGAGGAGCACCATGCGCCGGGTGAGACGCCCGAAAATATCTTTCCAGCCATGGCGCAGGCTGACCAGAATGGAAACGAAGATGAATGACCACACGATTCGGTGGGTCATGATCTGTAAGGCCGGCACTCCCTGCAGGAACTTCCAGTACACCGGGAAGACCCCCCAGATAGCGTAGGCGGCGATGCCGTAAAGAATGCCTTTGTTCATGGGTTGGCTCTCTTAAAAAGAATAATTTCAAATCATACCAGAAATTTGAAAGGCAGGGGGGCTTTCCGGCAGCCTTCAGCACCGCAGATGTTGTGCTATACTCGGATACAGAAACGGACAGCAACGCCATTGATCGCCTGTGACGAAGGATGGCTTTCTCAGGGGGAAGTCTGTCCACGCTATAGGTACATATTCCACGGAGTTCCCATGCGCAGTGAACAGGAAATGCTCCATCTTATCCTTGAGACGGCCAGAAGTGATGAGCGTATTCGGGCAGTGATCATGAACGGCTCTCGCGTCAACCCGCATGCTCCGAGGGACCTCTTTCAGGATTTTGATGTGGTGTACCTGGTGACGGACGTGGCCCCCTACCGGAAAAACCCGGCCTGGATTCGGCGCTTTGGTGAGCTGATGATCTTCCAGATGCCCGAAGACATGCAGGACCCCCCGCCCGAAGGGGACGGCCATTTTACCTATCTGATGCAGTTTACCGATGGCAACCGCATAGATTTGAGCCTTTACCCCCTGGAGCAACTGGCAGATGTGCTTTCAGACAGCCTGAGTGTGGTTTTGCTGGATAAAGATGGGCTGATCGGATCGCTCCCACCCCCCGACGAAAGCACACACCTTCCTCAACCGCCCACGGCCAAAGCCTTTGCCGATTGCTGTAACGAATTCTGGTGGGTAAGCCCCTACGTAGCCAAGGGATTGTGGCGCAGAGAAATTCTGTATGCCAGGCACGCGCTCGATGTGTACGTGCGCGCTCAGCTGATGAAAATGCTCACCTGGTATATTGGCATCCGCACGGGGTTTTCCGTCAACCCGGGGAAGGATGGCAAGTACTTTCAGCGCCACCTGGAACCGGAACTGTGGGAAATGCTCCTGGCCACCTATACAGACGCCAGTTACGAACGCACCTGGGAGGCCCTGTTCACCATGACCGACCTGTTCCGCAGGGTGGCCCTGCAGGTGGCAGAAGCCCGGGGGTTCAACTACCCCCGGGATGACGATGCCCGGGTGAGTGCCCATCTGCGCCGCGTGCGGGAGCTGCCCCCCGATGCCCGGGAGTATTGATCGGCGCTGGCCTTTGCATCAAGCCACAACCGGGGAACCCACCGGGGCGATGTTCTTTACTGATTAAGGAGGGTTTTTCTTATGTCCCCTGCCCGTTTATCTCGCTTTGAAACCGCCATGCGGGTGGTTCTGGCATTCCATGAGGCCTTCAACCGGCACGATGTGCCCGGGATGATGCAATTCACGAGTGACGATACCGTGTTCGAAAACACAACCCCGCCCCCGGATGGGAGTACCTTCGCAGGAAAAGAAGCGGTGACCCGCTTCTGGGAACAGTTCTTCGCCGATTCACCCCACGCCCGCATCGAAATCGAAGAGATCTTCGGCCTCGGTGAACGATGCGTGATGCGCTGGGTGTATTTCTGGGAAGATGCCGCCGGTAAGCCGGGGCACGTGCGCGGGGTGGATATCTTCCGGGTGCGAAACGGTTTGATCTGTGAGAAGTTGTCTTATGTCAAAGGGTGAGCTGGCAACCCTTTGAGGAGATTGCCGTGGAAGAAATCCTGGAATTCAACCCGTTCCTGGTCGCCTGCCTGCCGGTAACCCATGCCCTGCTAAAGGCCGCCCACCTCACCGTGCATTCCTGCGTTGACCGTGTGGTGCTGCATGGTTCGCGCGGACTGGCAGGCGGGTACCGGCCCGACTCAGATCTCGATCTGAGCCTGATCGTCGAACCTCCGGCGTCACTGCCGCCCGCGGCTATGGACGCTCTGCTCCAGGAAGTGCTCGAAACCACCCTCCATCACTGGCAGGGTGCGGTGGAGGCCGACCTGGCGGCAGTGTTCGAGGTGCGTGACTGCGGCTTGAAGTGCTTTGACCTGACCGCCTGGGAGGACTCATCCTGTCTGCTGGGCGGGGAAGACTGCTTTGGACTGTACAAGATCCAGAAGGGCTTTCGAGGGCGGGTTGAACACGCCGGGGTGCAGGTGAAGCGGATGATCCCCTGCCTGACCATCTGGCAACGCCCTCATGGAAGGTTGGAAAAGGGAACACTGTGAATCATCGATCTTTTGGAGGAGGAATCAATCATGAATCTGCTTGAAAACCTGACCCCAGAAAACCTGGTCGCCAGAGGCTTGCACTGGGAGAATCCTCCCATCAACTGGGAAGCCCTGCCCGGGGGTGGAATGCGTGTTCGTGTTCCGGGAAAGGTCGATTACTTCCGCGACCCGGCAGGGGTTAACGTCAAAGAGGATGCGCCGTATCTCTGGCGCATGGCAAAGGGAGACTTCGTGGCCAGGGCGCATGTTCGCCCAACCTGGGCCACCACCTGGGACGCCGGAGCATTGATGGCATGGGCCGACCCTTCTCACTGGTGCAAGTTGTGCTATGAGCGAACCGATCTGGGAACGACAGCCGCGGTAAGTGTGGTCACCAACGGCCTCTCGGATGACGCCAACGGCGCCAACCTGACTGCGCCCGATCTCTGGCTGCAACTTTGCCGGGTGGGGAATGTGTTTGGAATGCATTATGCCCTGGATGGCGAGAGCTGGAAGATGGTGCGGGTATTCCAGCTCCCTGTGCCAGAGGCAATCCGGGTCGGGCTGGTGGCGCAGTGCCCCGCCGGGCCGGGTATAGAGATCGACTTTCTCCACTTCAGCCTGGAGGCCCGAACCGTACAACAATTGCGCGCAGGCATCTGAGGGATGGAACGCCTGAGGGGGAAGATCAAGAAAAGGTCAAAGTGATCGGGCAGCCATCCTGAAGGCATTAAATTCAGATTAGAATCGCTCTATCTTTACCAATACGGGGAGGAAGAGGTGCAACCCGATTCGTTCCAACGGTTGTTGAGAGGGCCTTTTTTCGAGGCGGCACGCGCGGGGAACCATCGCTGGTGGCGTGTGGTTCTCACCCTTTTGCTCGTCTTCGCCTCTCTCACGGTGGCCACGGCCCTTCTGGTGACTCCGCTGCTCATGGTTTACCCTTCCACTGATCTTTTGAATCGGGCGCCTTTGCCGCTGGCTCTCACAGTCGCCCTGGCGCCGTTCGGGGCGGCCTGGCTTACCCTTGGATACGCCCTTCCTGCCTTTCATCGGCGTTCGTTTCGCAGTCTGCTTCTACCGGGTGGGGCGTTCCGCTGGCGGTTGTTTTTCCTTTCCGGCGGGGTGTGGGTATTGCTGGCGGCGGCGGTGGATGGCGTTCAGGCCTTGCTGGGCGCGGGCGATTACCGCTGGAGTTTTGAGGCGCGGCGCTTCTGGCCCTATCTGGGGGTAGCACTGCTGTGGATGCCCGTGCAAACCTCGGCAGAAGAATTGATCTTCCGCGGCTACCTCACCCAGGTTTTTGGGGTGCGGGCGCGGCACGTCTGGTGGCCGCTTCTGGCCCCTGCACTGATCTTTGCCCTTCTGCACCTGCCCAATCCTGAAGTGAGCGCCCTGGGAGGGCAGTATGCTCTGCCGCAATATTTTCTCATGGGGGTACTGCTGGGATGGGTAACGCTCGACAGCCAGGGGCTGGAGATGGCATTTGGCCTCCACCTGGCGAACAACCTGTATACGGGCCTGGTGGCCGGGCTGAGAGATTCTGCCCTGCCTTCGGCCAGCCTGTTCATCATTGAGGATTTGAATCCCATGGTTAATCTCGTGCTCATTGTGATGGCTGGAGCAGTGTATCTGCTTCTGGCCGGGCGGCTTGCGCGTAAGTTCCGCTGGCCAACGGCCGCCGTTTTACTTCTGCTGTTGACTGCCTGCATCCCTGCAGCCACCCCTGCCGCGCCTGAAGCTGGTTCTCCTTTGCGCCTGGAAGACTGCCTCCTGAGTGCAAAGGGGCATTCCACCCAGGTGGTGGCCCGCTGCGGCCAGCTGGAGGTTCCCGAAAACCCCGCCGACCCGCACAGGCGTACCATCCGGCTGAATGTGGCGGTGGTGAAGGCGCAGAGCAGCAACCCTGCCCCCGACCCCCTGTTCATGCTGGCTGGAGGGCCTGGCCAGGCCGCCACGGAAGCTTTCCTGCCCATGCTCTCCCTGCTGGACCGGGTCACCTTTAAGCGCGACGTGGTGCTGGTGGATCAGCGCGGGACGGGCAAGTCGAACCCGCTGCACTGCACGTCGGGGACAGAAGACGAAGCTCTCGGAGGAAGACTGCCCTCTGCGGATGAGGTTTACCAGCAAATGCGTCACTGCGTGGAGGACGAGCTTCAGGGCGACCCGCAGTTCTATACCACCGAAATCGCCATGCAAGACCTGGAAGCCGTGCGAAAGGCCCTTGGCTACGGGCAGATCAATCTGCTGGGGGTTTCGTATGGCACCCGCGCCGCGCTGACCTACATGCGCCTTTACCCGCAGAACGTGCGTACCGCCATCCTGGATGGAGTGGTTCCGCCGGGCTGGGCCATCGGCCAGTCGCTCCGTCACGATGCACAACGCGCCCTGGATCTGATCTTTGCGCGCTGTGCAGGTGACCCGGCATGCCGGGAAGCCTTCCCGAAACTCTCACAAGAATGGGAACAACTTCTTCAACAATTAAAACAGACACCGGCACAGGTCAGTGTTCCTCACCCAACCACGGGCGAGGCCACCACCATCTCGCTGGGCGCCGAAGCCGTGGGTACGATGGTGCGGCTGATCACTTACTCCAGCGATTATGCAGTGTTACTGCCCTGGTTGATCCATACCGCCGCGCAGGGGAACCTGCAACCACTGGCGGCCCAATATCTGCTTGTCCTTAAGGATAACGATACCCTCATCGAGGATGGTCTCTTTTTTGCCGTGTTGTGCAGTGAGGATGTGCCGCTCCTTCCACCGGAGGGAGAACCGGGGGAGTATTTCTTCTACGATGTCACCGGGAGCTGGCGGGCGGCTTGTCGCGCCTTTCCGTCGAACCCACAGGCGCACGCGAATGAGGCCTTCCCTGCGCTGGAGATTCCCACCCTGTTGATTTCGGGCGAAGCCGACCCCGTCACCCCGCCTGAAAATGGTGAAGCGGCGCGTAAATACCTGCCAGACAGCCTGCACGTGGTGCTCCCGGGGATGGGGCATGGAAACTTCTACGTGGGGTGTGTTCCCGGTCTGGTACGGCAACTCGTCGAGAAAGCCTCCGTGGAGGGAATCGACGCGGGTTGTGTGGAACGCACCGCCCCTCTGCCCTTTTTCGTCAGCGCCCTGGGCCCACAACCCTGACCCTGGCATTCCTTTTCGAGGTATCCATGATCTCAGTTCAGCATGTAAAAAAATCGTTTGGCAAGGTGCAGGCGGTGAAAGACATCTCTTTTATGGCCCACGATGGGCAGATCACCGGTATTCTTGGCCCCAATGGCGCCGGAAAGACCACCACCCTGCGGATGATCTATACCGTTCTCCGGCCTGATGCGGGTTCGGTCACGGTGGACGGTTTTGACGCTGTGCGCCAGTCGCAAGAGGTGCGCCAGCGCATTGGCGCCCTGACCGATTCGCACGGCATTTATCCCCGGCTCACAGCGCGGGAGAATATCCGCTATTTCGGGCGGTTGCATGGGTTAGAAGGCCGCGCACTCGAAGAGCGCATCGAGGCTCTCACGGCGCTGCTCGACATGCAGGACTTCATCGACCGCCGCGCCGAGGGCTTCTCCAGCGGGCAGCGCGTTAAGGTGTGTATTGCCAGGGCGCTTGCACACAACCCGCAGAATGTCCTTCTCGATGAACCCACCAACGGACTTGATGTGATGAGCACCCGTTCCATGCGCGAGTTTATCCGCAGACTGCGTGAAGAGGGAAAGTGCGTCCTCTTTTCCAGCCACATCATGCAGGAAGTAACTGCACTGTGTGACCAGATTGTGATCATTGCCAACGGCCTGGTCACCGCCAGCGGCACACCGGATGAAATTCGCCAGGTTACCGGCAAAGAAAACCTGGAAGATGCTTTCGTGGCCGCCATCGGCAGTGAGGAAGGATTGATTAAATGAAGCGCGTATGGATTATCTTTTCCAAAGAAGTGGTGGACAACCTGCGCGATCGGCGTACGCTGACCAGTTCGTTTCTTTCGTCTCTGTTCACTCCTGGCCTGCTGCTGGCGCTCATTGTGGTGATGGGGCGAATCCTTAATGTGGACCCGCAGGAAAAGCCCCTGCTCCTGCCGGTTGCAGGGGCAGAGTATGCCCCGGGGTTGATCCAGTTTTTAAAGCAAAATAATGTTAACGTGTTGCCCGCCCCGGCTGATCCGGTGAACAGCGTGCGCGAGGGAGATTCCGAGGTGGTTCTGATCATTTCTCCCGACTACCCCGAGGCCTTCCGCCGCGGCGAGCCAGCTCCGGTTCAGCTGGTGCTGGACAGTTCGCGTTCTACCGCCTCGGCATCCATCCAGCGGATGCAGATTTTGCTGACGCAATATAACAGACTGCTGGCCGCCTTGCGCCTGCAGGCACGCGGAGTAGATTCAACCCTGCTTTCGGTGGTTTCGATTGGCGTGCGCGATGTGGCCACCCCGCAAAGCCAGGCGTTGATCTTCCTCAATATGATGCCCTTCCTCATCACCCTGAACATCTTTGCCGGGGGCGTGTATGTGATCATCGATTCCACGGCTGGCGAGCGTGAACGTGGCTCGCTTGAACCCCTGCTGATTAATCCCCCCCGGCGCTGGGAGTTTGTGCTGGGAAAATTGCTGGCTTCCCTGCCCTTTGCGTATGTTTCTCTGGCGGTGGTGCTGGTGCTTTTCTGGGCGGGTTTCCAGATTATCCCGGTGGAAGAATATATTGGCTTCCCCATGGTACTGGATGGGCGGGCGCTGGCGTGGATTTATCTGCTGGCCATCCCGGAGGTGCTTCTCGCCTCTGCATTACAGATGCTGGTGGCAACCTTCACACGCAGTTTTAAAGAGGCTCAAACTTACCTGGGGTTCTTGCCTTTGATCATCGGCCTGCCCTCGATGTTTCTCTCCTTTACCACAATCAAGTCCGAAGGGGTGAAAATGCTCGTGCCCACGTACGGGCAGTCGATCCTCATTAACCAAATCTTGCGCGGCGAGAACTACAACCCCCAGCATTTCCTGCTGGTGAGCGTTTCCACCCTCCTTCTGGCGATTCTGCTCACGTTGATTGCCATTCGCCTGTATTACCGCGAACAGGTGCTCTTCAACAAGTAGTCGAAACACTTAACACTTTTGCAAGCCGCCTTCCGAAAGCCCCGAAGGCGGTTTTTTTTGAGGGTCACCGTACTATAATAACAGCATGGAGTCTTCGGGGGCCGCCGTGAGTGGGTTGTCTGTGCGTCGTCAGCCGATAGGAAGCTGGCTGCCGCAAATGCTCCTGCTCGTTTACCTGGCGGTGACGCTGGCGGTTTTCGTGGCCCAGCCGGTGCTAGCCTTCCCATGGGCGGTGCCCCTGCCTTGGGCGGCGCTTCTGTCCGGGCTGGTGTACCTGATGAGCGCGATCTGGACGTTCAGCGTGCGCCGGACTCGCCTGACAGGCCAGATGTTAACCCTCTTCTCGGCTTCTCTGGCCATGGTGCTGGCCGGTCTGGGAGACCTATTCGGCGCCGGAGTGTTTACGGGGCTGTGGGTACTGGCGCTGGGGGTGGCCTCCGGCGCAGTCTTTGGTCTGGCTCTCCATTTCCCGCGTGAAGAAGCCTTTCTGCGCCGGCGCCGCGGCCTGTTACTGGCCGGGTTTGCCCCGGGGTTGATCTTGACCCTGACGGCCTGGCTGAGCCTGGGCGGTATCTTCGCGCCCGAAGTGGCCCGCGCTGTGCCGGGGTGGCAGGCCTGCCTGTTCTGCCTGATGATCCTTTTCTGCCTGGCGTGGATGGCCTTTCGGCAGATGCGCACTGCCATGGCTACTGAACGAGACCAGGCACGCCTGGCTGTTTTCAGCGGGGCGATTTCTTACGGCCCGTGGATGATCTGGCTGGGGGTTCACCTGGCGGCCGGCCGCCCGGTAGAGATGCCCCCACCGGAGATCCTTTTACCCCTGGCCATCTTCCCGGCGCTGGCAGGATACCTGCTTCAGCGTTTTCGCCTCCAGCAGACCGATTTCATCCTCAGCCGTGCGCTTCTCTACGGGGCGCTCACCATCCTCACAGTAGCGGGTTATGCCCTGCTGGTAGCGGGGCTTTCGCTGCTGGCAGGGCGGCTGGTTTCGCAATCCAACCCGGTGTTAACCGGGGTCATTTTCTTCCTCTTTGCTCTGGCCATGCAGCCCCTGCGTACTGTCCTTCAGCGCAGGATAGACGCGGCGTTCTTCCGCAGCGATCAGGCACATCAGGAACGGGTGGCAGCCTTCAGCAACGCGTTAACGCATGTCGTTGACCTGGAAGAAATCCTCGCCACCCTGCGGCTTACAATCCAGGAAACACTTGCGCCAGGGCGGATTCACCTCTTTCTGCTGGACTCTCTTTCAGATACGTACGTGGCCGCCGCGGATGAGACGGGCGCCCCTACCAGCGATGTGCGTTTCAATAGCTCCAGTCCGTTGATCCAGGCACTGGCTCACGAGGACTCAATCCTCATCCTGACCAGCCCCGAAAGCCTCCCACCATCCTTCCAGGCAGATCGGGCACGCCTGACCCTCCTTGGCACAAAGTACTTTGTCCCTCTGCCGGGGCGCGAACGGCTCAACGGGTGGGTGACGCTTGGAGAGCGCTTTTCGGGCGAACCCTACACCTCACGCGATTTGAATTTTCTGGAAACCCTTTGCGACCAGGCCGCGCTGGCCATTGAACGGGCGCAGGTGCTGACGAATATGCAGAATCGCGTGCACCAGCTCAATGTGCTGGCACGGGTGGCACAGGGGGTGAACATCACCCTCTCGATGGATGACCTTCTTGAGCTGATCTATGCTCAATCCACGCAAATTATCCCCTCGGATCGCTTTTCCATCATGCTTTATGACCGGGTTCAGGACATTTACCGGTATGCATTTTACCTGGAGAAGGACGAGCGTTTAAGCGAGCATGAAAACCGCCCCATTCCGCCGGGGCAGGCGCTGGAAGTGGAAGTGATCCGCCAGGGGCGCCCGCTGCGCACCGAGGACTTCAGCCGTGAATGCCAGCGCCTGGGAGTGGTCGCACCGCAGAGCGGGATATACGCCTGGATGGCCGTGCCGCTCAACGCCGGGGCCGAGACGATTGGCGCGCTCAGTATGGGGAGCGAAGACCCGCGCATCACCTATACGGCTGACCAGCAAAACCTGGCCCAGGCCATCGCCGACCAGGTGGCAGGGGCGATTGTCAAAGCGCGCCTCCTTCAGGAAACCGAACGGCGCGCATTGCAACTGACCACGCTCAACGAGATGACCCGCCAGCTAACCTCAACGCTGGACCTGGAACCATTGCTGATGAATATCCTGCAGAGCGCGGTGGATATCCTCACCTGCGAGGCAGGTAGTTTGCTCCTGGTGGATGAAGTGACCGAAGAACTGGTGTTCCGGGTGGTGGTAAGCCCGGTGGCCAATGATCTGCTCAACCGCCGCCTGCCGCCGGGGAGCGGGGTGGTGGGGAAAGCGGTGAAAACACGCCAGCCGATCATCGTCAATGATGTCTCGCGCTCAGCCGAATGGTATTCCAAAACAGACCAGACCACCGGGTTTATCACCCGTGCGCTCCTGGTCATTCCGCTGATTGTTAAAGACCGGGTTATCGGGGTGATTGAGGTGATCAACAAACGCGACGGATCACCGTTCACCCAGGATGACGAAGACCTGCTTTCGGCCTTTGCGGCTCAATCGGCGGTGGCCATTGAGAACGCCCGTCTGTACACCCTTACCGACCAGGCACTGGCGGCCCGGGTGGAAGAGCTTTCGGTAATGCAGCGCATCGATCGGGAGCTCAATACCAGCCTCGACACCTCGCGCGCCATGCGCATCACCCTCGAATGGGCCATGCGCCAGTCGCGCGCTCAGGCCGGATTGATCGGCATTGTTCAGGATGAACATTTGAAGGTGATGGCCTCTCAGGGATATTCCGATGAGCTGGAAGCCTACCCCAATGGCCTGTTGCCGGTGAAGGCGTTCCAGCTGGAAGAGGTGCTTCAAGAGGCGGCCCCGTTTTACCGCCGCCTGGATGGGTCATCGGATGATCCAGGGCGCCTGTTGAAGCTGGCCACCAGTCAGGTGATCATCCCGATCCGGCGCGAAGGCGCTGCCATCGGGCTGTTGCTGCTGGAAAGCGATGCCGCCGGGCCGCTGAGCGAAGAAACCCTGGGCTTCCTGGCGCGTTTGAGCGACCACGCTTCTATTGCCATTTTCAATGCTCAACTCTACCATGCCGTGCAGAGTGCCAACCTGGCCAAGAGCGAGTTTGTCTCGTTCGTGGCTCACGAACTTAAGAACCCGATGACCTCGGTCAAAGGATATACCGAGTTGCTCGCCGCCGGTGCCGTAGGACCGGTGAACGAAGCCCAGACCAACTTCCTCAACACCATTCGGGCCAACATCGAACGCATGAATACGCTGGTGTCGGACCTGAACGATCTCTCGAAAATCGAAGTGGGGCGGCTGCGTCTGGATTTCAAAGCGATCTCTGTGGCCGAGGTGGTGGATAGTGTGGTGCGTTCTACCAGGCGGCAGATTGAAGAGAAAAAACAAGAACTGACCCTCGACGTGCCCGCCACACTGCCGCCCGCCTGGGCCGACCGCACCCGCTTCGAACAGGTGCTGGTCAATCTGATCAGCAATGCCCACAAATACACCCCAGTGGGCGGGCACATTCATGTAGCCGCGGAACAATGCTCCAACCGGTGGGATGAACAGGGCGCGCCGCAGGTGATTCACATCTGGGTTAAAGATGACGGGATTGGCATCAGCGAGGAAGATCAGAAGAAGATCTTCCAGAAGTTCTTCCGCTCTGAAGACCCCAAGACCCGCGAGGCCCCCGGTACCGGGCTGGGATTGAACATCACGCGCAGCCTGGTAGAAATGCAGGGCGGGAAGATCTGGTTCGAGAGCGAGTTCCGCAAAGGCACTACTTTCCACTTTACCGTGCCGGTGTCAGCGCAGTAGTTGCGGGAGGTCTCTGTGGCGTATCTCTCGGTAGTGGGTGTGGGGCACGGGTTAGATGGGCGGGATGCCGCCATGCAGGCCGCCCGGAAAGCCCTCGATGAGCTTGGAACCCTGCAACCGGTTCTGGCACTGGTCTTCGCCGCGGAAGAGTTTGAGCCCTCAGAGGTGCTGGCCGGATTAACTTCGATGCTCGGCGATACCCCACTCTGGGGAATGAGCACAGTACGGGCACTGGCCGGTGAGCGCGAAGAACCCCGCGCCGTGGTGGTAATGGTGATCGCGGGAAATGACCTGAAAGCGGCGGTTCACTGGTGGCCGGGCTACGGCGCCGACAGCCAGGAAGCCGCCCGTCAGGCCGTGCGCACCCTGCGCAGTGACCTCGTGCTACCCCAGGGGGCGCTTATCGCCGCCGATGGCGTGCAGGGCAATCTTCTGCCGCTCTGCTCGGCGCTGGCCGACCTGCCAACCCGGATTGGGGGCTGTCTGGCTTCCGGAGGATATGCCCAGGGGAAGACCCCCCTGTTTGCCCGCGCTCAGACCGCCCCCGGAGCGCTGGCGATTGCCACTCTGGGAGGAAGGTTTCGCCTCTCCGGTGGGTGCGGGCACGGCTGGCGCGACTCGGGCCTGCAGGTGCGTTTTGGAAAAACCCATGACGTCTGGGTGGATGCGATCAACGATGTTTCTCCGGCTGATTTTTACGCCGAGACCTTTGGCCACCCCGCGCGTGAATGGGCTTATCCACCGCTCAATGAACTGGTGCGGTTGTACCCCTTTGGTTTGCAAGAATACCCGGCAAGCCCCGATTTCATCCTTCGCTCCCCTCTGCGGGTAGAGGTCAACGGCAGTCTGCGCATGAATGTGCCGATTGAGGCCGGAACAACTGCCCAGCTAACCCTGGGAGACCCGCAGGCCTGCCTGCTGGCCGTGGAACAGGCCGCGCGCACGGCATTGAGCAACCTGGCACCGGCCAGCCCCATGGCGGCGCTGGCGTTCGTGGATGTGGCCTGGCTCTCCCTCTTCGGAATTCAGGCCGGGCAAATTCCACTGGCGCTGCATGAGGCCCTGGGGAACATTCCGCTGGCAGGGGCATACACGCTGGGGCAGGTATCCCAGCCGGTTGCTGGCGCAGTTCCCCGGCTGCTCAACCAGAACATTCAGATCATCCTCCTCGGTTACCAGGCATAAATTCCATACTCCGGGCGGCTTTCAGGGTTGACGGCTGATGATCGGCAGGAACATCAGGTTGGGTTTGCCGATGTACAGCTGGTACACAACCCCTGTACCCCAGATGCGGCTATCTTTGGAGGTGATTTCCAGGGCATACGTGCCTGTGGCGGGGGCCGTCCAGCGCACGGCAAGGCTTCCGCCCACCTCTGCCGGGGCGGCCTCCAGATATTGCTGGGTACCGGCGCTGTTGCTCAACCGGGCGCGTACCGTTGCCCCGCCGCCTTTGGAGGCGATGAGGATGAGGAATTCCTGACCGGCCTGTGCGTCGAATTTAACCCAGTCGGAATCGTTCTGGCACAGGTTATGGGAGAGGCTGGAGTTTAAGGAATGGGTTCTGGCGGTATCGCGGGTATTATCAGGTTCAAAGCTGTCTCCGGTGCATGTGCCGTTGATGACGACCGTGGCCTCAGGGGCATTGGGGTATTCCTCCTGGTTACCCGCCAGGTCTACGGCGCGCATCCGGAAATCGTAAGTTCCCGGCTGGCCAATAAACCAGGCTGAACGGGCAGCTTTCGGGGGTTTCTGATCCCAGGTGGTCCATGCACCGCCATTGAAGCGGTACTGGATTTCGAAGTAATCGATGTCGTCCTGCAGATCTTGTGCGTTCCACGTCAGCTGTACGGCGGTGCTGTTGGAGGGAGAAGCCAGGGGGTTCATCGAACTGGTGGGAGCGGTCAAATCGGGTTTGAGGTCAGTAACCAGCACGCCTTTACTGCCACCGGCCACATTGGTGGCCATGATATAGAAGGCACTGCCGGTGGTATCCTGGGTGGGGTTGAAAATCGCCCACCAGCCGTCACCGCCGTTGGTATCAGAGGCAAACTTGACCCATCCGGTGTTCTCCCAGTCGGGGCTATGCCAGAAGAAGTCTACCTGCCGGATGCCCCCACCGTTGGGATGGTCCTGCACACTGGCCTCGACGATGAAGGGCACGGTGGGAATTTTCTGCGGGTTGACGGGTTTGGTCATGCGTACAGAGTCGGGGACAACAGGTGTGTTTTGAGTGACGCTGAGGCGGTAGTTGTGCGCCGTGCCGCCCCCGCCTGGGAAATCCCAGGCGCGTACACGCACGTAGTACGTTCCAGTGCGCTGAATGACGGTGTTAATGAGAGAATCCTGCAGGGGGTTTGGGTCGCTGGGGGGGCGTTCATCGTCGTTGGCGGCCAGCACATCCTGCCCGTTCGAATCGAGCAGGGCAATGAACGAATCCAGCGGGTTATTCGGATCGAGAGACTTGGCGTCCAGGTCAATCCGCAGTGAAGCACCCGCGGTGGCGTTGAAGGAGAAGTAATCGGTATCCCCCGCCGGGCAGATCGTGCCGGTGAGCGCCGGGCCATTGATGGTGATGGCGCGGGCTGTGGCAGGGGTGTTGTCATTATCGGTGCAGTTTTCAGGGGGGGTGGTATCGATGCGCACATCATCAATCGCCCAGCCAAAACCTGCATTGTTCAGGTTATCGACCGCATCAAAGTGGAAGCGCAGGCGGATCGTTTTTCCGGCAAAGTTCTGCAGGCTGAGGGCAGGGCTATCCAGCCAGAGGATGCCCTGAGTATCGCCGCTGATCTGATAGAGATCACTAAAAGTAGCGCCGTTATCGGTGGAAACCTGCACCAGGCGTTGATCCCAGTGGGGGGTAGCCAGGCGCTGACCATCGAAGGAGGCGCCCTCGACATCGCTGAAAAAGCGGAAGCGCAGGTAGTAGGTGCCGCTGGAAGGAATGGTGATGGGGGGCGAAGTGAGGTCGCCAGCGCGGTAGGTGGTGTTGTTAAAGGTCGTGCCGTTGGAGAACATCCAGGCGCGCGTGGGCCCGCGCAGGAGACGGTCGAGGGTATCGAGCTTCCAGAGTCCGGTGCTGCTCCAGCCAGAAGGGCCGCTTTCAAAATCGAAACTGAGGGGAGCACTGACAGTGGTCGAAGCAGGAAGCGAAGCACTGGCCACGGTGAAGGAGAGATCGGTGCTGTTGGTAGAGTTGCTTCCCTGAGCCGTGACGCGCCAGGTGTAATTGCCTGCCGGGAGCGTGCCTACCGACCAGGTATTGGTGTTCGTCTGGGGCATCGTCTTGTTAACGGGGCCGCTGAGGCTGGCCGTGAAACCACGCGCTCCCACGCCGCCAGTCCAGGAAAGCACCAGCGAATCGGTGCTGGTGGGGTTGGCGGGGTTGGGCAGGGTGCGCGAGTTGCCATCGGGGTCAATCAGGTTGCCGGGGAAGATCAGGAAAGGTTCATCCACCGGGTTCGTGCATGGCTCCACTACAATAGAAGAGACGGTACCGGCACCAATGCGGTTATCGTTGAGGTTGTAATCGGTAGTGGTAAAGGTCTCGGTACGGCCAAGGGGATCAGCGTTGTCGCGGTCGAAAAGCGTGGCACAGGTGCCACTGCTCACCTGAATGGAGGCGATATTGTTGTTGAGCAATCCCAGGTTAGAGGCATTGAACTGCCCGCTGCCCAGTTTCAGGCAGGTGCCGGTGAGGTTGGCGCCAGCGTAGACGCCAATTTGCCCTGCCCCCGGCGAACAGGCGGGTGGCGGCGGGGGGGTGTTGCCGGAGCACGGATAATTTTTAACAATCTGCCGCAGGCCGGTGTATCGCCCCACCCAGTTGCCTTCCACATCGTAAATACGCACGGCCAGCCCCATGGGGCCATCGGGCACATTCAGGGAGCACAGGTCAAGCGATTTACTGAAAGCTCCGTTGGCGTAGTTAGCCGTGTCCACCACCTTCCAGGTGCCGTCGTAATTGAGCAAAATCTGCACCTTGGTGATCCCCAGGTTGTCGCTGGCGGTACCGGTGACGTCCACAGTGCGCGTGGTGACCACCGTCCAGGGGGCGGGGGTGTTTAAGGCGCCTTTGGGCGGAAAAGCGCCGGTGTTGCCCGATTGCAGGTAGTTGTCATCGGCGGTGCCTTTCACACCATCTGGCCCGACGGAACACTCGGTGCCGTAGCTGGGATAGCGGATGGTTTCGCCGCAGGTGCGCGGTTCACCGCCGTTGAAAGGCACATCGCTGAAAAGGATGCGTACCGAGTTGCCCCAGGAATAGCTGGAATTACTCGGCGCAGTATAGACGTGGAAGTGCAGGTGATGATCGGTGCTGTAACCGGTGTCATCGACATTGCCGATGTATTCTCCCTGCTGAACATAGGTTTGCCCCGAAACAAAATGATCGGGGATACTTTTATAGGCCAGGTGGTAGTAAAGCTGATAGGTGGCGGGGCTGGTGCTGTCATCTTTAAGCACCAGGTAGTTGGTGCAATCGGTGGAGCCGTTGGGGCAGGTTTCTTTATACGCCCAGACCACCCCTCCCTTGGAAGCCAGCAGAGGGAACATGCGGTTGCTGGCATCAGGGTTCCAGAAGTCGTACGCGTAGCGGCAGGAGGTTTCGGAGCATGAGCCGTAATCGAGAAAGTGGCCGATACTGCCGGTGATTTTAATGTTCAGAGCGGTTGACCAGGGTAGTTTATAGCCGGTAAAGGTCTGTACGGCTTTGGGGGCGACCCCGGGCGGGGTCACGAAACGCTCGATGAGATCCTCCGATTGAAGGTCGGGGGGTAAAGAGGTGACTTCTCGGGCAAATTCGGTAGCAGACTGAATCGTCACCTGCCAGCTGGCCGATTTGCTCAGCAAACCGCGCGGGTTACGGGCAATGGCCAGTCCGGGTTCCTGCCCTACCACATCACCCGTCTCGGGGTCGCGCTGTTGCAACCAGACCAGGGCAGTGCGGCCATCTTGAGAATAGACGATGTGATTGATTTCAACTTCGTTGATGAGAAACCCCAGAATGCTCTTCTGGTTCGCCTGGATCGCGGTATGAACGGCCTCGCGTAATGCCGAATCGACCTCCGGAGCGGGGGGAGTTCGCTGTTGTGCTTCCACCGTGGGGGCAATCAGCCACAGGAAAGCCCCCATCACCAGTAAGACTACCGCACCCCCTCCGATTAACCGTACGAATACTTTCATTGCTTCCTCCACGCGCCGGAACTGAGCCGCCATGCGCCGACCGATTCAACGAGAAGGCTGGAGCCACGAAGCCGGGTCAGGGGTTCAGGATGTATGGGCAAGTTCAGCAATGAGGCGATCCAGCTCCACCGGCAGGGTGGTTTGCCCGGTTTTGACCCCGGCATCGATCTCCAGCAGGCGGCGGTAAATGGCATCCAAACGCTGTTGTGTAAACCTTCGAGCCTGTTCCATGGCCTTGCGGGCGACAAAATCGCTGTGCGCCAGCCCGCGGGCCAGTTCGCCGGGACTGCGGCCTTCATCGAGCATTTCACGGCCAACGAGTAAAAGGCGAAACTGGCGAATGATCATTCCGAACAGGTTGAACTCGTCTTCTTCTTCCATTAAATGGTGTAGCAAGTTTAGTGCCAGCGAGGCGTTCCCGGCGGTAAGTGCATCCACCATCTGGAACACATCCGCCTGCCGGGTGCGGGCAGAAAGCTCTTCTACATCCTGCGCCTCTACGGGGCGCTGGCGGTCAACATAGAGGAGGAGTTTTTCAATTTCAAGGCTGGCGGTGAGGGTATCGTTGCCAAGGTGATCGACCAGGGCGGCGGCGGCTTCGGGGGTAAATTGCCCGCCCCGGGCAACGGCCTCTTTGCGCACCCATTCGGCCATGCGCGAGAGGTCGGGTAGCTGGCAAAGGAGGTAAAACGCCCGCGGCCCGGCGGAACGCACCCAGCGGAGAAGCCAGTGGTCGTGTCGAAGGGTTTTCCAGTCCCGCCGGTCGAAAACATCCTCAACGATCAGGATAAGGGCCGTTGAGTCGGGGAGAGTGTCGAGCAGGCTACAGAAGCGGGTGCGGGCGGCCTCTGAATTGAGCCGGGCGAGCGGGTGGGTGAGAACCACCATACGCCGATCGGTGAGGAAAGGCATGGAAAAAACAGCATTACGCAGGGCATCTTCGCTGGTCTCGCGGCCATCCAGGCGTGTCAGGTTCAGGCTGGCCATAGCCGGGTCGCCCATCCGGGCGAGCATTTCATCGAGCGCACGATGAATGGCCAGGGTGTCATCGCCGTGGAGCAGGTAGACCACCGGTTTTGAATCCATGCGCCGGAACCTCAGATCATCCGCGCGTGAGCACACGGTGAACGGGCAGGTCACCGTGCATTTGCCGCCTGATTTCAACCACCCGAAGGCCATCCAGAGCGGCATGGGTGGTAATGCGTTCCTGGAGCCAGGGCCCCAGCGGTTGAGCAAAGATCATGGCCAGGGTCACCAGCGAAACGATGATCGGCCAGCGCTCCAGTTTTGAGCGCCATCCACGCCCTACACCCATCATTCCCAGCCAGGCCATCGTGCCCGCCAGCATACCTGCGGCGGCGAAATTGGTTCCGCAGTTAGGATGAATGGCCAGAGAACGTTCCCCCGCCTCAAGCCGCGCCAGGGCGGTCTGTATGGCCTCAACCACGGCTTCGGTAGAGACGTTGCCCACCAGCCAGAAACCACGATCATCCGAATAGCCTCCCAGGCGCAGGTTGGGTGTGCGTTCGGCCAGCACGCTCAGGGTGGCGTGTTCGAGGGCATGGTTACGGCGGGTGCGCCCGATGGGACCCCAATCGAGTATCGACATATTACCTCCGGGGGTGAAGAACAAAACCTGGCTCAAGATGGAGCAGAGTGAATTGTAGCATAGAACCCGGTCGGTTGTTTTGCCCTCCGAAGAGAATCCCCCTCTGTTCCTGGCACTCCCGCAACACCGGTCAACGGATGCGAAAATCGTAAATGCCGTCTTCGGCGGGGTATTCACGCCTGCATTCCGGGCAAAGGATGCGCGGCGGGGTATCCTCTAGAGGAGCATGACCGCAGGCCGGACAGCGAAAGACGAACGGTTCTGCCGAAGATTCTGCAGAGGGAGTACCTACCGCACGACAACGTGCAAAGACACTCGGGCTGAGCTGCCACAGGTCACCGGTGAGCTGAGCGACCGAGTCGAGCGCCACCAGCCAGCCCTGTGGGAACAGGCGTTTGAACAGACCCACTCTAAAGTGCGAGACGGTGAGTTGCCTTTCGACGGCAAAACCGCTGGCCTGCAGCCAGGTGCGCACGGTGGCCGGGTGAAAATCGAAGTTGAGAGGGGCAAATTCGACCGGTTCAGGGCTGAAGGGGCTCCAGCTCTGCCGCCGTAACAGGTAGCGCAGCACTGCCTTGAGGTTTTGTTTGTTGGCATATTCCAGGATAAAAATGGCTCCGGGCCTGAGCACCCTCCGCACCTGATCGAGGGCAAGGCGCGGCTCCACCATGTGATGGAGCGTACGGATCATGGTGGCCGCATGGAACTGAGCAGGTGCAAAAGGAAGGTAGTAGATATCTGCGGCAACGTAGCGGAAGCGCCTGCCATCACCAAGGCGCTGGCGGGCCTGCTCGAGCTGAGTGCGTGAGTAATCTACCAGGGTGATCTCCCCGTAGCCAACGTAACGCAGGGTGTTGCGCCCGGCTCCGGCACCAAGCTCAAGAAGGCGCTCATGCTCCTGCCCCACCGGGAGCAGGCGGCGCAGGGCGATTCGCTCACAACCATCTTCATAGGCGCGCCCGCCGCGCTCCCAGAAGGATTGCTGATAATCGGAGCCCTCGTAATTGCAAACGGGAATGGAGTTCATCGTTTCGTCAACTGGCACTGGCACAGGCAGGTGGGATGACTCTCGCTTCAAAGAAGTGCGCCGGGCAGGTTTGCCGGCGGCGCCCAGAAGGACCTCCTTACCGTTGCTTCTTCTCAGACCTGGCGGGGTTCGGTGGGTTCTGCCGCGCCGGTCCCACCCGGACGCGCTCCAAGGATACCTCAGGTGCGTAAGGCTGTCAATGATGGGCATGGTTTTCTAAACCCCACTCTGACTACCCCTCCCCTGTGACCCGGATTTTGAAGAGGGGGAAAAGAGGATTCTTGACTGGAATTTTCTGCACTTCCTGCTAGAATCAGAATAATCTGATGAGCGACATTTATCCTGAAGAAATTCCCGTTTCCGAAGTCCAGGCCCCGCCCCACAACCGGCAGGCCGAAGAAGCCGTGCTGGGCGCTGTGCTGATCAACCCTGAGGCGTACTTTACGGTTTCTCAGTTCCTCAAGGGCGAAGATTTTTACATCGTGCGCAACCGCTGGGTCTGGGAAGCCTTCACCCGCCTGCATGAGAAGCGCATTGCCATCGATTATCTGACCGTCTCTCAGGAACTGGAGCAACAGGGACAGCTGGAAGAGGTGGGCGGGCAGGCCTACCTGCTTTCCCTGATCAACCAGACACCTTCAGCCTTGAACGTAGAGGCCTACGCGCACACCGTGGAGGAGCACTCTCTGCGGCGGCGCATGTTGAATGCCGCCAATGAGCTGGCGCAACTGGCGTACAACCAGAAGCAATCCATCGATACGGTGATCGATGAAGCGGAGAAGAAGATCTTCTCAATCAGCGAGCGGCGCGTTCGGCACGACCTGCAACCCATTCAACAGGTGCTGAGCGATGTCTACGACCGTATCGATCAGCTTTCACAGCGCACCGATGAAATTATGGGGGTGCCCACCGGTTTAACCGATCTCGACCGTCTGCTCGGCGGACTGCAGAAATCGGATTTGCTGATCGTAGCCGGGCGCCCCGGAATGGGGAAGACGGGTTTCATGCTTTCGGTGATGAAGAACGCCGCACAGAAGTATAAGAAACACGTGGCCATGTTCTCTCTGGAAATGTCGAACGAGCAGCTGGTTCAACGCCTGATTGCCCAGGAAACGGGCATCGACACCCAGCGCCTGCGCACCGGGAAGTTAACCGAAGAGGAGTGGCCGCTCTTCACCCACGCCATTGAAGTGCTGGCCGACACCCACATTTACCTGGACGATACCCCTGCCATCACCCCCATGCAGTTGCGCACCAAGTGCCGCCGCCTTCACATGGAATACGAACTGGATCTGATCATCGTAGATTATCTGCAATTGATGAGCGGCGACCTGCGCACCGATAACCGTGTGCAGGAGGTTTCCTATATTTCGCGCAATTTAAAGGTGCTGGCCCGCGAGTTGAACGTGCCGGTGCTGGCCGCCGCCCAGCTTTCGCGCGCGGTGGAACAGCGCGCCGATAAAAGACCGGTGCTTTCTGATTTGCGCGAGAGCGGTTGCCTCACAGGAAACACTCGCATCACCCTTGCAGAAAGCGGTGAGGAAGTTCCCATTCGAGAACTGGCTGGCAAGAGCGGTTTCTATGTCTGGGCATTAAACGAGACCACTTTCAAACTCGAAGCAGTGCCAGTTAGCAGAGCATTCGAAACCGGAATAAAAAAAGTATGGCGATTGACCACTGCTCTGGGCAGGTGCATCGAAGCCACTGCCAATCACCGTTTCTTGACATTGGACGGATGGAAACGGCTGGATGAATTAACCCCTGGGGATAAGATTGCTCTGCCGCGGATAGTCCCCGCCTCTTCCCACTCTTCTTTACGTGAAGAGGAACTGGCCTTCTTGGGGCTGTTATTGGGGGATGGCTGTATACTTGCCCATCATGCTCATCAGTTTACCACGGGTGAACTGGATTTAGCGCAGGAAGCCGTGCGGCTTGCTCAGACGGTTTTCCCTGATCAAATTGAGCCGCGCATTCAGGCGCAAAATTCGTGGTTACAGGTATTTTTCACTTCAAAAAGACATCATACCCATGGCGTACACAGCCCGGTGACCGATTGGTTGAAAGAATTGGGTATTTTTAACCTCCGTTCTTCAGAAAAATTCGTTCCGCCGATTGTTTTCTCCCAATCCGAGCATTCTATTGCCTTATTTTTACGCTATTTATGGGCAACCGATGGAAGTATCCAATTAACGCGGGGAAAGAGGACCAGAGCTATCGCCTACTACGCATCCAGTAGTGAGCAATTGGCCCGGGATGTTCAATCGCTCCTGCTCCGCTTAGGGATTAATGCTCTGTTGAGGCGTGTTCCTCAAAATGGTAAAGGGATGGATCAGTGGAACGTGGTCATTACCGGGAAACCCGATTTGACCCTTTTTGCTGAAAAAATTGGGGCAGTAGGCGCTTACCGGGAACGCCGACTGCGGGAAGTTTGCGACTATATTCAAAACCGTGTCGCTAACACCAATCGGGACATAATTCCAGCCGGTGTGTGGAGGCAGGTGGTTGTTCCAGCTATGCAAAGCGAGGGAATTACCAGCCGTCAATTGCAGGCGAGCATTGGAAACGCCTACTGTGGAACAGCACTCTACAAACAAAATATCAGCCGAATCAGAGCAAGCCGTCTTGCAAATGTTCTCCATTCAGAAAAGTTGACTGCACTGGCAAACAGCGAAGTATATTGGGATGCGGTGGTTGCAATCGATTTTACTGGCGAAGAACCGGTATATGATTTGACGGTTCCACAACATCATAATTTTGTGGCCAATAACATTATTGTCCATAACAGCCTGGAACAGGACGCCGATGTGGTGATGTTCATTCATCGCCCCGATGCGCTGGAGAAAGATAACCCGCGGGCCAATCTGGCCGAGATCATCGTGGCCAAACATCGCAATGGCCCAACCCACGGCGGGATTGAACTGGTCTTCTTGAACAACCTGGCGCGCTTTGAAAACGCCGCGCAGCTGCCCGGAGGTCGGCGCTGATGCCCTTTGCAGGCTTTACCGACGGCAAAATGCGCCTGACGCGCCTGCCGGCCCAGTTTTTCAGCGATCTGTTACCCGAGATCGATACCCTGGCCGAGCTGAAGGTCACCCTGTATGCGTTGTGGTTTCTGGAACGCATGGAAGGGAAGGTGCGGTTTCTGACGTATAAAGATTTTACCGATGAAGCGCGTCTGTTGAAAGACCTGGGTGAAGAAGGGCTGAAGGACGCTCTCGAACGGGCGGTTCAGCGCGGCACGTTTCTGCGGGTGACGGTGAAGGACGCTGGGGAAGAGGCGCTGTACTTCCTCAACAGCCCGCGTGGGCGGGCGGCAGTGCAGGCCATTCACCGCGGAGAATGGAACCCGCTGGAAGGGGAACGGGCGGGGGTTTCACTGGAGGTGGAACGCCCCAACATTTTCCGCCTTTATGAGCAAAACATCGGGCCGCTCACCCCTCTGATCGGGGAAGTGTTGCAGGAGGCCGAGCAGACCTACCCGCAGGCGTGGATCGAAGAGGCTTTTAAAATTGCGGTGGAGAAGAACGTGCGCCGCTGGAAATATATTGAGGCCATTTTAAAATCGTGGCAGGAGGAAGGACGTGACGAAACCAATCGACGAGACTCTGCGAAAGATCGCCGCAGGTATGTCGAAGGAGAGTTCGCCGACTTCATCGAACACTGAGGCGGCGGCTTCGAAAAGCCTTCCCGGCGACCCCAACTGCCCGATTTGTCGGGGAGTGGGCTTCGTCAGGCGCGATGTGCCCATTGACCACCCCGATTTTGGCAAGGTGGAAATCTGTAGCTGCCGGGCGCAGGAAGTGGCGCGCATGGCCTATCAGCGGGTCTATCGATTGAGCAACCTGACGGCCTTCAGCGGGATGACCTTTGAGACCTTCAAGGTGCAGGGGCGCGTGGGGCTGGGAGATGAGCAGGTACGTTCGTTGAAGTATGCCTTCGACCAGGCACAAACCTTTGCGCGCACGCTTTCGGGATGGCTGCTGTTGACCGGAGCCTACGGAGTAGGGAAGACTCACCTGGCGGCGGCGATTGCCAATTTCGCGGTCAGCATGGGGGTGCCAACCCTCTTCCTTACCGTACCCGACCTGCTCGACTGGCTGCGTTACGCCTACGGGGCTCTGGACGAAGATTTTGAAACCCGCTTTGAAGAAATCCGCAATATTGCACTGCTGGTGATGGATGACCTGGGCACGCAGAATGCCACCCCGTGGGCCCAGGAAAAACTGTATCAAATTTTTAACCACCGGTACGTCAACCGCCTGCCCACTGTGGTGACCACCAACCAGCCCCTGGAAGAGATCGAAGGGCGCATTCAATCGCGCCTGCGCGACCCCGAACTGGTGACGATGGTGAAGATCAACGCTCAGGATTACCGTCAGCCGCTGGTAGATACCACCCAGCCGCGTCTTTCGGCGCTCCCCCTCTACAGCCGCATGACCTTTGGAAGCTTCAATATGCGCGAGCGTGAGAAACTCTCTCCTGAAGAGCGCGCCAACCTGGAAAAGGCCTTCCAGCTGGCGCAGACCTTTGCCGAAAATCCGCGCGGCTGGCTGGTTTTTTCGGGAACTTATGGTTGTGGCAAGACGCACCTGGCAGCGGCGATTGGCAACTACCAGGCAAGCCGGGGGCAACCGCCTATTTTTGTGGTGGTTCCAGACCTGCTGGATCACCTGCGCTCGACCTTCAGCCCGAACAGCACAGTCTCGTATGACGAGGTGTTCGAGGAAGTTCGATCAGCGCGCCTGCTCATTCTCGATGATCTGGGCACTCAGAATGCCTCGCCGTGGGCACGCGAAAAGCTGTACCAGATCTTCAATCACCGTTATACCGCCGAGCTCCCCACCGTGATCACCACCGCCAGCCGCCTGGATGAACTCGACCCGCGCATCCGCAGCCGCATGCTCGACACGCGCCTGTGCACTTTCTTTGGCATTCTGGCCCCGGCCTACGTGGCTCCGGCGCAGGCCAAAAAGACCCCCCGCGCAAGAAAGACAGATTAGCTTTTTTCCTTGACGTGAGGCGTTAGTTCTACTACAATTTTTGCAATTGAATAGATGCCCTCAGGTGCTCTGCTCCCGGATGGGCAGGGCAGAATGGCGAAGCCGGTGAAAGTCCGGCGCTGTGGCGCAACTGTAAACCGAGACGGGTGCTGTTCTCGGTAAGCCAGGTCGACCGCCTGAGGAGCGTTTCTCACAACCTCGCTGAAAGGAGGTGGGAAGCACGATGGGCTCGACCCTCGCCTGATTCCACCTCCCTGCCGGTAACGACAGGGAGTATGTATTTTAAAAGTGCGCCAGTGCTGTTTACTTGTGTGCGCACAGGGATGCATTCGAACTTGCTTTTTGCTCTGTTGAGAGTACAGATTATGAAACGGACGTTGAAATTCCTGAATCTGCTGGTGCTTTTAGCGATGTTCCTGGCAGCCTGCGCCCCGGCCACCCCGCTGGCGCCCACGGCTACCCCCACCCTTGCTGAGCCAACAGTTACCCCAACTCCCCTGGTACCCACGGCTACACCGACTTCCGAACCCATCGTTCTGCCCGACGGCACGGGGGGAGAGGTCAGTCTGCCCGCACCAGTGCAGCGGATAGTTTCGCTGGCCCCCTCAAACACTGAGATTCTCTTCGCCATCGGTGCAGGTTCACAGGTGGTGGCCAGGGAAGACTTCTCAAACTACCCGGAAGAAACTCAATCGCTGCCTTCGGTGGGCGGGAACATGGGAAAGTACGACCTGGAAAAAATGGTAAGCCTGAAGCCCGACCTGGTGCTGGCCTCTCCCCTGACTGCCCCCGAAGTACTCAAGGGAATCCAGGACCTGGGGTTGAAAGTTCTGGTGGTGCCCAACCCCACCACCCTGGCTGAAATGTACGCCAATCTGGAACTGGTAGGCAAAGCCACCGGGCGCGAAAAAGAAGCCCGAGAGCTGGTGAACCAGCTGCAGGCGCGTGAAAAGAAGGCCCTCGAAGTGGCCGCCAAAGCCGCAAGCAAACCCCTGGTCTTTTACGAGCTGGATGCCACCGACCCGGCCAAACCCTGGACGAGTGGCCCCGGCACATTCATTGATCTGCTGATCGGCCTGGCAGGCGGGCGAAACCTTGGGGCGAGCCTGGAAGGATCCTGGGCACAGATCAGCCAGGAAGAATTGATCGTGCAGAATCCGGATATTATCCTGCTGGGAGATGCGCTCTACGGTGGGGTAACCCCTGAACAGGTAGCCCAGCGCCCCGGCTGGAACGCCATCAAAGCGGTTAAGGAAAACCGGGTTTACCCGTTCAACGATGATCTGGTCAGCCGCCCCGGGCCGCGCCTGGTGGACGGACTGGTGGAGCTGGTCAAGGTGTTCCACCCCGAACTGGCCGGTGAACTGAAGTAACGTTCTCTCTTGTTTTTCAGCGCTGTGCGGTACTGGCCGCCGCGCGGCGAAGGAAAAGGTGTGATGAAACACGCTGCCCGCCCGTATCTGATCCTGCTTCTCGTCCTGGGTGCCGCACTCCTCCTCTCTGCGGCCGTGGGCAGCGTGTTCATCCCCCTGGGGGCGCTGGTAGAATTGCTGATCGCCCATCTGCGTGGTTTGCCGCCCGAAGAAGCCCTGCGCCCCTTCGATGTGATCCTCTTCGGCCTGCGCCTGCCCCGTACCCTGCTGATGGCACTGGCCGGAGCCGGTCTGGCAGGCAGTGGCGCCGCCTATCAGGGACTGTTCCGCAACCCGCTGGCAGACCCCTACCTGGTTGGGGTGGCTTCGGGAGCGGGCCTGGGGGCTGTGATCGCGATGAGCGTGGGGGCGCTTCAGGGACACCTGTTCGCGGTTCCGGCGGCGGCGTTCCTGGGGGCACTGTTGACGGTCTGGGTGGTGTATCAGCTGGCGAGGGTGGGGCGCAGTGTTCCCACCACCAATTTAATCCTGGCGGGGGTGGCGGTGAGCTCATTTGCCACGGCTGCCACTTCTTTCCTCATGCTGGTATCGGTCAATGAGGTGCGTCGCGCCCTGGCATGGATACTGGGCGGGGCTTCGATGAGCGGCTGGCCGCCGGTTCTGGCGATGTTGCCGTATGTGGGAGTGGGTCTGTCGGTCTTGATGACCACCGGACATGCGTTGAATGTGTTTCAGTTTGGAGATGATCAGGCCAAACAACTGGGTCTGCCTGTGGAAAGAGCACGCTTGATTGTGGTGGTAGCAGCTTCGTTGGCCACAGCCGCGGCGGTTTCTTTCGCGGGGATCATCGGGTTTATCGGGTTGATTGTGCCGCATGTGGTGCGGTTTATCTGGGGGAGCGATTATCGGCGGATTCTGCCGCTTTCGGCGCTGGGCGGTGCGGCAGTTTTACTGACCGCAGATGTTCTGGCGCGGGTGGTATTGGCCCCGCAGGAATTGCCGGTGGGCATCATCACTGCGCTTGCAGGTGCGCCGTTTTTCCTCTGGATCTTACGCCGGGCGCGCAGTCAGGCGTACTGGTAAAAGGTGAGGTGGAAAATGTGGAAACGCCGAAACGGGAACTACCCGGTGGAGATGCAAACCACCCCGATGCTCAGGGTGGAAGCGCTAGAGGTGCGCTACGGAGAAAGACGGGCGCTTAAGGGCGTTTCTTTCAGTGTGGAGCGGGGAGAGGTGTTCGGGGTAATCGGCCCGAACGGCGCCGGGAAGACCACGCTGATCCGGGCGTTGAGCGGGGTGGTAGAGATCGCCGGGGGTGAGGTCTGGATCGCCGGAAGAGACGTCCGCCACCTGAACGAACAGGAGCGCGCTCGCCTGGTAGCCGTGGTGCCCCAGGCTCGCAACCTGCCGCCAGCCTTCACCGGCCAGGAGATGGTACAGCTGGGGCGCACTCCCTACCTGAACTGGCTGGGGCAGTTTTCGGCACGCGACTGGCAGGGTGTGCGGCGTGCTATGGAACGCGCACACGTGCTGGATCTGGCCGACCGACGCCTGGGAGACCTTTCGGGCGGGGAGCAACAACGCCTGTTGCTGGCGCGGGCGCTGGCGCAGGAAGCCCCTTTGCTGTTGCTCGATGAACCCACCACCCACCTCGACCTGCAGTATCAGATCAGCCTGCTGGACGCCGTGGCCGACCTGGCAAAGCGTGAGGGGCTGACGGTGGTGATGACCCTGCACGACCTGAACCTGATCAGCCGCTATGCCGACCGCCTGTGCCTGCTGGTGGAAGGGGAAATCAAGGCCCTGGGAACACCGGAGATGGTGCTCGAACCGGAACTGCTGAGCCAGGTGTACCACGTGCCGTTGCAGCGCATCCGCAGTGAACGGGGCGGACGCCCAATTATCCTGCCTACGGTGTTATAAACCGGCGTCGGGCCATTCCAGGGGGAAAGCGCGGAAACGATCACCGAAGGGGAATGTACCCGAATCCCCCCGGCGGATGTCTCCGGGAGATTTGAGGTACAATCGGAAAGAGTACTTCGGGTTATCCGCGAAAGGAGTGCATTATGATTGTCAAAGCGTGGAATAACGGAGCACACAGCCGCAATGGAAAAGGGTATGGCTTTCGGGTAAGCCCGGAAGACCGGGATGCCTTTTTTAAGAAGGAATGGACTTCGATTTTACTGGAAGTGGAAGGAGAGCCACGGCCTGAAGAGGTGAAACTCGAAGAGGCTTTCTGGAGCGAAGAAGGATGCGAGTTGATGAGCCAGGCACTGGGGCGGTGGCTGCGTCGGAACGGCCTTGCTCCCTGGGCGCGGGGCAACCCGCCCTCGGTGGTACTTGAACCGCTGGAAGAGAATCGCTTCAGGGTGGAAAAGCCGAAAACTGGTCGGCGGCCCTTCTAAAACAGGGTCAGGTCATTACGTTATTTAACCACTGAGACCTGTGTGCTGGCTCCCCGGTACAAAGGCACGGTGGAGCCAGCGCGTTGTTCGGTAAGATAGAATCAACCTGTCTGTCGTATGCTCAACCATCCTTCTGCTCTCCCCGAACCCAAACAAGCCCTGCTCGAAAAGCTGGTAGGCCAGCTCAGCCAGATCGAAGGGATAAAGGCCATCGTCCTGGGCGGCTCATACGCCAGCGGCACCCACCATGAAGCCTCCGATCTGGATATCGGCCTGTATTACTCCGAAGAGCGGCCTTTTTCCATCGACGAAATCCGCCGGATCGCCGAAGATGTTTCCACCCGCGAAGCGGTAACTGTCACGGATTTTTATGAATGGGGGGCTTGGGTGAACGGGGGCGCCTGGGTTCACACCCCTCAGGGCAAGGTTGACTTTCTCTACCGCAACCTGGAGCAGGTACAACGCACCATTGCCGAGGCGCACCAGGGGCTGATCCGGCACGATTACGACCAGCAACCCACCTATGGCTTCTACAGCGTGATCTACCTGGCCGAAACCCACATCTGCATTCCCCTCTTCGACCCCGAATCGCTGATCGCCGAACTCAAGCGCCAGGTTGCGGTTTACCCGCCGAAGTTAAAACAAAAAATTCTCGCCGATTCCCTCTGGGCGGTCGAATTTACCCTGCTCCATGCGCAGGGGTTCGCCTCTCAGGGAGACGTATACAACACGGTGGGGTGCCTCACCCGGGCGGCCTCGAATCTGACGCAGGCGCTCTTTGCGCTCAACGAGCGTTATTTCATCCGCGATAAGAAAGTCATGGAGGTCATTGCTGGCTTTCCCCTTCTGCCCTCCGGTTACCTTGAACAGCTCCAGCAAATTCTGGCTCACCCAGGCCTTAGCGTGGCGGAGCTCACCCGGAGCGTTCATCAAATGGAAGCTCTCTGGCGGAGCGTCACAACTCTCCCCGGCGTCCACTACGAGCCTAAATTTCAAATATAAGCACAGTGCGGTATGATGACAGATCCCTCTTCTCTGACCATAGTCAACGTCGGGTATCGTTCCACCAATTACTGGGTGGTGAGCGCGGGCACCGCGCGCCTGCTTGTGGACCTTGGCTGGCCGGGAACCCTCGGAACCATGAAAGCGAACCTCAAAAAGATGGGCATTCCCCTGCACGAGATTCGCTATGCATTCGCCACCCATTACCACATCGATCACGCCGGCCTGGCCGAAGAGCTGAAACGAGAGGGAGTTCCCCTTCTGGTGCTCGATGTTCAGGTGAGCGCCATCCCCCGGATGAAGACCTGGACCAAACCCGCAGATCATTTTGTAGAGATCACCCCGGAGGGAAACGTGGTCATCCCATGCAGTCAGAGCCGCCAGCTCCTCCACCAGATCGGAATCGCCGGTGAAATCCTCCACACCCCGGGGCATTCTGAGCACTGTGTCTCCCTCCTCCTGGATAACGGCGCGGTTTTTACGGGTGACCTCCCGTTAGAAGCGTATGCGTTTGACAACCCCATCGCGCTGGACTCCTGGAAGCTTTTGCGAGCCCGCGGTGCAAAGCGGGTCTACCCCGCCCACGGCCCCATCCGAGACCTCGACCACCCGTTGACCTGAAAAGGGGTTGCCCGTTTACCTGCCGGGCAACCCCTTTCTTTCTCGCTCCGCCGGGTGAGGGCTTACACCGCTTCCACCGGTATGAACTGGCTATTATAAAGCTCGGCGTAGAAGCCGCCCTTCGCCAGAAGGGCATCGTGCGTACCCTGTTCGACAATATCCCCTTCGTTGACCACCAGGATCCAATCCGCATCTCGAATGGTGGAAAGGCGGTGTGCAATGATGAAGCTGGTGCGGCCGCGCATCAGATTGCGCATGGCCTGCTGGATGAGAAGCTCCGTATGGGTATCCACCGAGCTGGTCGCCTCATCTAAAATGAGCATGGCGGGGTTATTCAAAAATGCCCGGGCGATGGTGATCAGCTGTTTCTGACCGGCCGAGATGTTGCTGGTTTCTTCGTTCAGCACCATCTGGTAGCCACCCGGAAGGGAACGGATGAAGTAATCAGCGTGAGCCGCTCTGGCCGCCGCAATCACCTCTTCATCACTGGCCTGGTCACTCCCGTACCGGATGTTCTCCATAATCGTCCCGTTGAACAGCCAGGTATCCTGCAACACCATCCCGAACATACAGCGGAGATCGGCGCGGCGGAAGTTGCGAATATCGTGACCATCAATCAGAATGGCGCCGCTGTTCACATCATAAAAACGCATCAGCAGTTTCACCAGCGTGGTTTTCCCGGCCCCGGTTGGCCCAACAATTGCCACGCGCATTCCTGGCTCCACCTTTGTAGAAAAGTTCTTAATCACCATCTTCTCGGGGGTGTACCCAAAAGAAACATTCTGGAACTCCACCCGGCCTTCGACGTGTGAAAGCACAATCGGATTCTCGGCCTCGGGCACTTCCTCTTCCTCTCCCAGGAACTCAAACACGCGTTCTGCCGCTGCCGCCGTTTGCTGAAGCACGTTGGAAATGTTTGCCAGCTGGGTGATCGGCTGGGTGAACGAGCGCACATATTGAATGAACGCCTGAATGTCTCCCAGCGTGATCAGGTTCCGCACCGCCAGGTAGCTACCCAGAATGACCACCCCCACGTATCCCAGGTTACCTACAAACCCCATCATCGGCATCATAATCCCTGAGAGGAACTGTGATTTCCACGCCGTATTGTACAGGGTGGCGTTCAGACTGCTGAACCTGTCAATGCTCCGTTTCTCGGCATTAAAGGCTTTCACCTCCACGTGCCCGCCGAACATCTCCTCGATGTGACCATTAACATGGCCGAGATAATCCTGCTGCTGGCGGAAATAACGCTGAGAGCGGCTGACAATGAACTGAACGATCACCAGCGAAAGCGGGATGATCAACAGCGCCACGAGGGTCATCTGCCATGAAATACTGATCATCATGATCAGCACCCCCACCACCGTGGTAACCGATGTGATGATCTGCGAAAGGCTCTGGCTAAGGGTCTGGTTGACCGTATCCACATCGTTGGTAATGCGCGAAAGGATCTCCCCATGGTTGGTGCCATCGAAATAACGCAGGGGCATCCGGTTGATCTTCTCGGCAATATCTCGGCGCAGGCGGTAAGTGACCTGCACCGACACCCCGGACATCACCCAGCCCTGAACATAGGCAAGAATGGCCGAAAGCACATACAGGCCCAGGGCAGTGAGTAAAATCTGTCCGATGGCGTTGAAATCGATCCCACTGCCAGTTCCGGCAATTTGCCCCATCACGCCTTCGAAAAGCTTGGTCGTGGCCTGCCCGAGAATCTTGGGCCCGAAGATAGAAAACACCGTCGAGGCCATGGACAGAACAAGCACCACCAGCGTGGCAATGCGATGCGGGCCGAGATAGGCAATCAGCTTCCGCATCGTCCCTTTGAAATCGCGTGCAGTTTCTCCTTTCATCATCGCCATCGGTCCGCCGCGGCCTATCATCCCGCCCATCGGGGGACGCCCCTTCATGGGGGGTAGCGGGGCAGACGGCCCTTTGCCGTTGCCACCGGGGGTGGGAGTGTGCATGTTAGGTGTGCTCATACCAGTTCCTCCTGGCTCAATTGCGATAAAGCAATATCCCGATAAACCTCACAGCTTTCCATCAGCTCGCGGTGCGTTCCCTTGCCAACCACCCGGCCTTCATCCAGAACGATGATCTGATCGGCGCTTTTAATCGTCGCCACACGTTGAGAAACAATGAACACCGTACTATTGGCCACATATTTCTTCAGTGCGCGCCGCAACGCCGCATCGGTCTTATAGTCCAGGGCTGAAAAGCTGTCATCAAAGATATAAATGGGGGCGCGTTTAACCAGAGCGCGGGCAATGGCCAGGCGCTGACGCTGCCCGCCCGAGACATTGGTTCCACCCTGTGAAATTTCGGCCTGCAGGCCATCCGGGTTTTCGTTCACAAATTCCGCCGCCTGAGCAATTTCAAGCGCCAGCTGCAATTCTTCAGGGGTTGCCTCTTCATTCCCCAGGCGCAGGTTGCTTTCAATGGTTCCGGTAAACAAATTGCTCCGCTGGGGAACATAACCGATCCGGGCGCGCAATTCGCTTTGCGGCACCCGGCGGATATCCACACCATCGATCAGAATGGCGCCGTCGGTCACGTCGTAAAAACGCGGGATCAGGTTGACGATGGTCGATTTGCCCGAGCCAGTCGTACCGATGAAAGCCGTCGTCTGGCCGGGACGAGCCACAAAGTTAATGTCATGCAGAACATCCTCTTCGGCGTCGGGGTAGCGGAAGCTCACCCGGCGAAATTCCACCTCTCCACGGAAAGGCTCCGGAAAATGCTCCAGCGGCGGAACATCCACAATGCTTGGACGGGTCTCCAGCACCTCACCCACCCGTTCCGCCGAAGCCGAAGCGCGGGGCAGCATGATGAACATCATCGACATCATCATAAAGGCAAAGAAAATTTGCATGGTGTATTGCATGAAGGCCATCATGTCGCCAACCTGCATCCGGGCATCGGCCACCTGATGCGCCCCCACCCAGACCACCAGCAGCGAAATGGAGCTCATCAGGAACATCATCAGCGGCATCATCACCACCAGCACCCGGCTGACGAAAAGCATGTTCTGGGTAAGGTCGCGGTTGGCTTTATCGAACCGCTTTTCTTCGTAAGCCTGGCGGTTGAAGGCCCGCACCACCATCATCCCGCTCAGGTTCTCGCGCACCACCCGGTTCAGGTTGTCGATCAACGTCTGAATCAGTTTGAATTTGGGCAGAGAGATAGAAAAGACGCCAATCACCAGCCCCAGTAAGGTGACTACCATGGCCGCAATGATCCACCACATGGAAGGGGCTTTATCCAGAGCACGGATCATACCCCCGATGCCGATGATGGGGGCGTAGAACACCATGCGGATGATCATCATCGTCACCATCTGAAGCTGTGTCACATCGTTGGTCGAGCGGGTAATGAGCGAAGCCGTGGAAAATTTTTCGAACTCGGCGCGGGCAAACCGGGTGACGTGGACAAATACCGCTTCGCGCAGGTCACGCGCCACACCCGCCGCAACCCTGGCTGAGACCAACCCCACCAGGACGGTGGCAATGACCGAAAGGAGGGTGAGCAGGAGCATCCAGCCGCCGGTACGCAGAATGTACCCATTCTGCATGGAGGCTGTATCCACCCCCAGCGCCTGATATTCTGCCTTTACCGCCGCGATGCCCATCTGGGTGATCATGCTTTCACCCAGGGTATCAAACCGCTGCTTCATGGCCGCCACCATCTGGGCGCGCTGGGCATCGGGTAACTTTCCCAGCACATCCAGGAGGTTCATGCCCGGGGGAAGTTTCGAAAGGTCAAACCCCAGCCCCTGACCCAGCGCTGCCGCCCGGGCAGGGTCGGCCTGCACCTGTTCAAGAAAAGAAAGCGTAATCAATGCCCGTCCTGCGATGGGGGCCAGGGCGTCTTTCTGAGCCTGGTCAAGCGGTTGAAGCACGTACACCGCATCACCGTTCAGAGCGGGGTACTTCTTCAACAGGTCAGCATAATCAGGGGAAGAGGAGTCCACCCGCCGGTAGGCCCCATCCAGAATGCTTTTTTCTGCCGGGGTTAAAAAGAGACCCGCATGTTCCAGCGTGGTGGCGCGCATGGCCGCGGGAATGGGACTATCTACCCCGCCCTGCTGAATCCCAATATTGACAATCCGCGAGAGATAATCGGGAAGGCTCAGATCGATGTTAGCCTGGGCAAACAACAGCAAAATGGCGATCAGAATTGGCAGAGTATACCGTCGAATAAAAGGGAAGATTTTTCGCATAAGAGTATCCTCAATGGGTAAAAACGCTTCTTCCTGACAGGATCAAGATTTTTCGAGCAGGGCTGCCCGGTCGATCAACAACTGAAGGGCAGCATCTACCTGCTCCTGTTCTTCAGGAGTGAGCAAACCCGCCAGCTGGATGAGCCAGCTCTGGCGCTCGATGAGGGCTTCGTGCACCACCTGCCGCCCGGCATCGGTAAGCATGATCACTTTGTGGCGCCGATCCTGCGGATCTTCAGTGCGGAGCACCAGCCCCTGTTGAACCAGCTTTTCCAGCAACTGGCTGACGGCCGCACTGGTGACCCCGGCCTCTTCTCCAAGGTCAGAAACGCCGCAGTCACCCCGGTAATGCAGGCGAATCAACATATTGAGCTGGGCAAGCGAAAAACCATGCTTCCTGGCAAAACGCATCAGATTATGCATGGAATGCTTCATCACGAGATGGATCCACGCATTGAGGGTTTGAGATATTTGAGATAAAGGAGGTGACATTAGGTTAGTTCTCTTTATGATTAAGATCGCGTAATTATAAAGCCGCCGCACGGGCTGTCAAGGATCGAATAGTCCTTCTTCCCAAAGTCTCATCCAGGATTAAGGTCTTCTTAAGGATCAAACAAATCCTTCAGGATTAAAATAGGCATCGTTCCATCCTGAACCTTCATCGCACAGCGAAACGCAGGATGGGCCTGTCCCTATCAGCAAGCGACATGGGGCGCCATCTCACCTTCTGGAGGAATCCATGGAATTGGGAATGCCCGAATTACTCATCATCCTGGTGCTGATCATCCTGCTCTTTGGGGTAGGGCGCATCAGTAAAATTGGACAGGAACTGGGGAACGGCATCCGCGCCTTTCGCGAGGGTCTGCACGGTGAAGAGCCGGTCGAAACCGAGGCTCAGAGCCAGCCTGTTGAAAATCCCAAATAGGTGATCACCTTCGGAGAAGCCTGAGAAGAATATTCCCGGCATACCCTCCACTGGGAGACCAGGCTAGGAGGCGTTGAGGTCTGCCAGCCCGCTTCGCAGGGCAATGACGGCGGCCTGTGTGCGCTCCGATACGCCCAGTTTGGTAAAAATAGAACTTACATAATTCCGCACTGTACCCTCCGACAGAAAAAGCTGGCTGGCAATTTCGGCATTGGTGCGGCCGATAGCCAGCAAACGTAACACGGCCAGCTCTCGTTCGCTGAACAATCGCACCAGAGAGGGATCTGGTGAAGGCGGGCGTGCCTGCCCGACTGATTCCAGCAATTTGCCCGCCACCGCCGGATCAATATAGGCCTTTCCGGCAGCTGTTCCACGAATGGCAGCGATCAGCTGGTCACGCGGGGTATCTTTGAGCAGGTATCCGGCCGCGCCATTCCGAATGGCATCGAAAACCCATTCGTCAAAATCATACGTGGTCAGCACCAGCACCCGGACTTCCGGCCACCGTGAGCGAATCTCGCGGGTGGCCTGAATGCCATTCATCACCGGCATCTTTAAATCCATCAGCACCACATCGGGGTGCCACTGCTCTACCATCGCCACCGCTTCTTCTCCCTGGTTGGCCACGCCCACCACTTCTATATCTGCCACCGTGCTGAGGATCGCCTGAAGCCCCTCACAGACCACGACCTGGTCATCCACAATCAACACACGGATCACTTCTTCACCTCCAGCGCCAGTTCCAACCGCGTACCCCGGCCAGGTGCGCTGATGATTTGCAGGGTGGCGCCCATGCCTGCCGCTCGTTCACGCATCCCCATCAGCCCAAAGCGGCCATCCGAGGCTCCCGGATGATCCTCAAACCCGCGCCCATCATCCTGAAGGATTAATTCCAGCCGTGCGCCCTCTCGTTTAAGCGACAGATCCACTCGCCTGGCCCCGGCATGTTGACCCACATTTCTCAGGGCTTCTTCGATGATGCGATAAAGGGAATGCTCTATTTCATGAGAAAGGCCCCCCAGTTCTTCCGGCAGTTCCAGATGAAGTTGCCAGTTAAACCGCTCAGCATGGCTTCGGGCCAGCGCCTCCACTGCCCCGCGCAGGCCCAGGTCTTCAAGGGGGGCAGCGCGCAGAGCCTGGATCGCCCGGCGTGTCTCGTTTAACCCGTTGCGCGTCATATCCAGCGACTGATGGAGCATGGCTCTGGCCTTCTCCGGCTGGGTCTGCTGTAAGGCTTCCACGGCTTCCAGCTGAACGGCCAGCGCGCTGAGCGTGTGGGCAAGCGTATCATGAAATTCACGCGCAAGCCGGTTGCGTTCATGGCTGATGGCCAGTTGCTCCAGGGTGGTTGCGTAATCGGCCAGGCGACGGTTGGCTTCAGCCAGCTCTTCATTTTGCCGCTTCTGCGCCGTAACTAAGCGGTTAATCAGATACCCCATGAATAAAAAGATCAGCGAACGCAGCGCCCCTTCACCTGTAAAGCGGAACAGGTTGAAATCGTTCCCTCCCGAAAAAAGGAGCGGGATGGCTGTATCAAAAAGCGCAGAGGCCAGCACATAGAGCACCGTTACCCGGAAAGAGTAGAGCCAGCTCACCAGGATGAGCGGCACCAGGAGCAGAATGGAAAGTTGAAATTGCCCCGCCAGAAAGAGCTGCCGGCCAAACTCAACCGTAAACAATGGTTGAGAAGCCGGTGCCAGAGTGGCCATCTGGATCAACTCTCGCAGGAGAAGCATATTTTCCACCAGCGGGCCAAGGGTTGCCCCCGCCAGGGCAACGGGCAGATACCATGCCTGCATCCTTTGCTGCAGCCAGGGCAGGGAAAGGTAAACCAGCAGGAGAAGCGTCTCTCCGATGGCCACCAGAGCAGATGTTTCGAAAAGCTGAAAACGAGTCCCCGGGCGCAGATAGATCAGGGCCGCCGAATTCAACGCCACCAGCAGGCGAATTCCAATAAACACGCGAAATATCGTGATGACCTCACGACCCGGATATTTTGACTGCATACACCTTATTGTAGCATGTCGAATCTGGCAGCCGGATGACCCCCATCACGAAAAGATATGATCGCCATCACCACCTGATATGACTGGCAAGACTGCCCGCCCTCAACCCTGCCAGATACACTCAGGCTATCTGACCGTACACCGGTTCATTTTCTGTACTGGAGTTGAGCTATGAAACGTTTCCTTCGATGGTTCGGGATCATCGCCGCAATCGTTGTCGTGGGGCTGGTGGTTTCCACTGTGCTGCGCAACAGCACCGCCAGCGCCCGGGCAAGTGCCCAGAGTGCACAAACCTACCAGACCGTGCCCGTTCAACGCGGTTCGCTTCAGGTGGTTGTGCTTGCCAGCGGCACCGTGCGCGCCAGGCAATCGGCGGTATTAACCTGGCAGGCATCGGGCAAAGTGGGACAGGTAAACGTGAACGCCGGAGAGACGGTGAAAGCCGAGACCGTCCTGGCTGAACTCGATGCCACTTCTTTATCGCAGAATCTGATCCAGGCCCAGACCGACCTCATCAATGCCCAACAAGCCCTGCAAGATTTGTACGATAACGCCGCCACCGCTGCAGCCGAGGCTCAGAGTAAACTGGCCGCCGCACAAAAGGAACTGGATGATGCCAGAACTGCCCGCGAAAGCCTGAGCTATAAACGCGCTTCGCAGGATACCATCGACGCGGCTTATGCCAACCTGGTGCTCGCCCAGAAAGAAGTGGACGATGCCCAGAGCTTTTACGACCAGGTGAAAAACCGCCCCGAGACCGATCAGCTCAGGGCGCAGGCACTTTCGGCGCTGGCCAACGCCAAACAGAAGCGAGATCGCAATCAGGCCAACTACAACTGGCTGGTGAGCGGGCCAGACCCGGTTGAAATCGCCCAGGCCGACGCCCGTGTGCGCCTGGCAGAGACCAGCCTGGCCGATGCCCAGCGCCAGTATGAGAAGCTCAAAAATGGCCCTACCCCTGAAGATCTGAAAATCGCCGAAAATCGCGTCACCATGGCCCAGGCGGCGGTCAATCAATCGCGAATCGTGGCCCCGTTTGATGGCACGGTCACCGATCTTTCCGTCCTGCCGGGCGACATTGTCTCCCCCAACCAGGTAGCGATGCGGATAGATGACCTTTCCACGCTCTACGTCGATTTACAGGTCACTGAGGTTGACATTAACAAGATCCAGGTGGGGCAAAGCGCCACGGTAACCCTCGATGCTACCCCCAGTGCACAGTTTACCGCCCATGTGGTTGATGTGGGGCAGGTGGGAACTTCCAGCAACGGTGTGGTGTATTTCAACGCCACCCTCAAACTGGATCAACCCGACCCCCGTGTACGCCCCGGAATGACGGCCTCTGCGAGCGTTGTGGTTTCCACTCAGGAAGGGGTTTTACTTGTCCCCAACCGTGCTGTGCGCACCGAAAACAACAAGCACCTTGTTTTCGTCCCCGGTCAGTCGGGAGGGGTACGCGCTGTGACCGTGCAGATCGGCGATTCGGATGAAAACAACACCGTCATTCTTAAAGGTCTTCAAGAAGGAGAGCTGGTGATCACCAACCCACCCTCTGCCACGCCATCCACTCCGTCCAACACCGGGTTCCGCGGTATTTTCGGCGGGGGAACGCGGGGAAATAGTTCACCACAACCCTCCAGTGGAGGAAACCAGCCATGAGCGATGACCCAGTGATCCGCGTTAAACACCTGCGCAAGGTTTACCGCATGGGAATGATCGAAGTCCAGGCCCTGCAAGACATCTCCTTTGAAATCCAGCGCGGTGAGATCCTTTCCATCATGGGGCCATCCGGGTCAGGAAAATCCACGCTGATGAACATCCTTGGCTGTCTCGACTCTCCCACCAGCGGCGAATACATTCTGGATGGGGTTCCGGTGGCAAACCTGCGCGATGACCAGCTGGCCCAGATCCGCAACCGCAAGGTAGGCTTTGTCTTTCAGAGCTTCAACCTGCTCCCTCGCCTCACAGCGCTGGCCAACACCGGCCTGCCGCTGCGTTATGCCGGTGTCGTCAAAGGACGGGACACACGTGCCCGTCAGGCGTTGGAGGCCGTCGGCCTGGGCGAACGGCTGAATCATCGTCCCACTGAACTATCGGGCGGGCAACAGCAGCGCGTGGCCATAGCGAGGGCACTGGTTAATGATCCTGCCATCCTGCTGGCCGATGAGCCCACCGGCAACCTGGACTCTAAAGCCGGGCGCGAGATCATGGAGCTACTCCTTACCCTTAACCGGGAACGCGGCACCACCGTCATCATCGTCACCCACGACCCGACCATTGCCGCGCAGACTCAACGGGTCATCCATCTCCGGGATGGTTTGATTGAGGAGGCCGCATGAATTTCTTGCAGATGATTCTGGAAGCCCTGGAGAGCCTGGCCGGTAACAAATTACGCTCCGGTTTAACCATGCTGGGCATTATCATCGGCGTGGCGGCAGTAATCTCCATGCTTGCCATCGGAGCCGGTGCCCAGGCCTCCATCAACAATTCCATCAACAGTATCGGTACCAACCTGATCTTCATCTCACCCAATAACGAAGCCACCAACCCCAAACCGCTGACCGCTGAAGACGCGGCGGCGATCAAGGCCAGTGTCCCTTCGGTGGCTTCTGTCTCGGCTCTGTTGCAGGGGCGCGTTCAGGTCAGTGTTGCCGGGAAGAGTAAAAGCACGACCGTGATGGCAGTAGCCCCGGAATATGCCTCTCTGCGCAGCCTCAATGTCACCGAAGGAAGCTTCATCACCCCGGCGATGATAGAAGCCCGCTCGGCTGTAGTGGTGCTGGGGCCCACCGTTGCCGAGACGCTTTTTGGCCGCACCGAAAACCTCACCGGTCAGGTGGTTCGCCTCGGCAGTCAGCCCTTCCGCGTGATAGGCGTCCTGGAAAGTAAAGGGGGGTCGGGCTTTGGCAACCAGGATGATCAGGTCATCATTCCCCTGACCACCGGTCAGACGCGCCTGCTCAACCGCACCCCCCATGACCGGGTGGATCAAATCCTCGTCCAGGTCGCCTCTTCAGAACAGGTAACCCGGGCCGGGAACGACATCACCGCCCTCCTCCTCGACCGCCATCACCGGCAGGTTGGCTCGGAAGACTTCAGCCTGCTCAAACAGCAGGACATTCTCAACACGGCTCAATCCATCACCGGGGTGCTCACACTTTTCCTGGGGGGCGTGGGCGGCATTTCGCTCCTGGTGGGGGGAATTGGGATCATGAACATCATGCTCGTGTCCGTCACCGAGCGCACCCGCGAAATTGGACTGCGCAAAGCCCTGGGGGCGCGTCGGCGCGACATTCTGACCCAGTTTCTCATCGAGTCTGCGGCCATCAGCCTGGTAGGCGGAGCGATGGGCATCCTTCTGTCATGGGGCATCGTCACAATCATCGGTCAGCTGGCCGTTTCCAGCGGCACGGCACTCATCCCTGTCATCAATCTGGACGCCATCCTCCTTGCCACTGTTTTTTCGGCAGCAGTGGGGTTGTTCTTCGGAATATACCCCGCCAACCGCGCGGCCAACCTTCAGCCAGTAGAAGCCCTGCGCACCGAATAAGCCAGCGGGGTTCCGGCAGGTATCTCCCCCTCCTCCCCCGGTAGCAGAGAACCAGAATCAACACCCCGGCTGGATCAGCCGGGGTGTTGGTTTCATAACCTCCGACAGAAACTTACGAAAGCAGTGACTTGGCCAGAGCCACCGCCCGGCTGGCATCCGGAGCGTAACCATCGGCGCCAATCTGCCTGGCGTAGGCCTCGGTCACCGGCGCGCCGCCAATCATCACCTTTACTTTTTCGCGCACACCGGCTTCCTCCAATGCGGCGATGGTGGATTTCATGTTGACCATGGTGGTCGTGAGCAACGCCGACATGGCCACGATATCGACATCGTTGTTCTTCGCCGCCTCGACGAACTTCTCAGGCGCCACATCCGATCCCAGGTCAATCACCTGGAAGCCCGCCCCTTCCAGCATCAGGCCGACCAGGTTCTTGCCAATGTCGTGCAGGTCGCCCTTCACCGTGCCAATCGCCACCCGGCCGGCAAATCCCACCTGCTCTGAGGTGAGATGCGGCTTGAGGATGGCCATGGCGCTCTTCATCGCGCGCGCCGAGATGAGCATTTCTGGCACAAAATACTCCCCTTCCTCAAACAGGCGCCCCACCTCGGCCATACCGGCAATCAGCCCCTCATTGAGGATGGTTCCCGCGTCCATCCCACTCTCCAGCGCCGCCCGGACGTGCTCCTGCACACCGTTGTTGTCGCCTTCGACAATACATTGGTAAATCGCTTTCAGCTTCTCGTCCATGAATGATTCATCTCCTCTCTCAAAATGAATGGGGTTAAACGATCATGTAAAATACATGCACTCCACAAACGTAGGGGTGAAATCGGGCCGGGTGGTTAGCTCAATGTAGGTGACTTCCCGGGCAACCTCTGCCGCCTCCTGGCGCAACCCGCGTGAAAGCAGCATCTGGCGCGCGCCCACCCCGGCTGCATTCCCCACCTGATGAAAGCGCTCCAGCGGCAGGGTTGGGAACATCCCCACCCGCAGGGCGCTTGCCAGGTCGAGATGGGTGCCGAACGCCCCCGCCACGATGAAGTCTTCCACCTGCTCTGCCGGGATCCCTGCCTCTTTCAGTAAAATCTCCAGCCCGGCGCGAATGGCGCCCTTGGCCAGTTGAATTTCATTCACATCTTTACGCGTCACCACAATCTCGCGCCCGTGAGCCGTTTCGGTGGTATCTGCCAGCACAAATTCGGCCTTCCCGTTAGCCGGGCGCACCCGGCTGTGAGCGGCTCGCAGTACCCCGCGCGCATCGATCACTCCGGCATCCAGCAATTCGGCCACCGCGTTAAGGATGCCCGACCCGCAGATGCCCACCGGCGCCTGCCCCCCGATGGTCACCACCCGCACCTGCCCCTCCGCAAGGTGCACCCGCTCGATAGCCCCCGGCGCGGCGCGCATACCATCGTGAATGTGCGCTCCTTCAAATGCCGGCCCCGAAGCGCAGGAACAGGCGTAAATCTGCCCCCTGTGGATCAGGCTGATCTCGGTATTCGTGCCGATATCCACCAGAAGAGCCGTGCGCCCCGCCGCCAGATAAGACCGCGTGGCGATCAACGCCGCCACATGATCGGCCCCCACATAACCGGCAATGTTTGGCGGCAGGTAAATCTGTGCCCCGGGCGCCACCTGCAGGCCAATCTCTGCCGCCGGAAAGTTCATCGGCTCACTCACTACCGGGGTATAAGGGGCATGTCCCAGCGGAGCCACCGGCAACCCGGCAAACAGATGGTGCATGGCCGTGTTGCCCACGGCCACCACATCCACTATCTGGTCGGCACAGAGTCCTTCGCGCTGGCATAGTTCGGTCAGAGTCTGGTTGATGATCTCCACCAGGCGCGTCTGAAGCTGTTTTCGCTGTTCTTCCCCACGGTTGGCGTAAGCAATGCGGCTGACCACGTCCTCGCCGAAGCTGATCTGCGGGTTCATCACCCCGGTCTGGGCCAGCAAAGCACCGCTTTCAAGGTCAACCAGAAAGAGCGCCAGCTTGGTCGAACCAAGATCCATGGCCAGGCCCACCAGGCGGGCTCCCCGCGGCAGCACCGAGACCAGCCCCGAAGCCTCCCCTTCGCGGCGCACAGCCAGACGCACCTGCCAGTTTTCCTGGCGCAGTTGTTGTGAAAGCGCCCCCAGCAACCGCGGCCCGGCGGCGAGCGGCCCCAGCCCCCTCTCCTGCAGAACGGCGTTCACCCGCGTCAGATCTGAGCGTAAATCATCCAGGCTGGGGGGCATCAGTTGCAGGTCGATGGCCACCACTGGCGGATCGAGGTTTACCCGGCCTTCGCGCCCTTCCACCTGTAACGACTGCCCCGCCACCAGCGACTCGGGGGGAATCTCCACCCGTACATCTTCCAGAGGCTCTGTCTGGCAGGCCAGGCGGTAACCCGCACGGATTAATTCTTCCCCCAGTTCCTCAAGCTCCGTCTCCACCGGCGGGGTTACCCTGCCCTGGATCAATCGCACCTTGCAGGTAGAACACACCCCCATCCCGCCGCACGAGGCCACCATTTCTACCCCGGCGCGCTGGGCCGCCTCCAGAAGGGTTGCCCCGCGCTCGATGACAATGCGCCGTCCTACCGGTTGCAGGGTGACGGTGATCTGGTTCATGCCACCTTCCTGACCGCCTCTGCAATTGCCCGCAGGTGTTCGGGAGAGGTGCCACAGCAACCGCCCACCAGCACCGCCCCACCGGCCACCCACCCGGCCACCTGCTCACCCATCATCGCCGGGGTCACATCGTAGATCATGCGCCCTTCGGCATCGCTGTGGGGCAGTCCTGCGTTAGGCTTGAACCAGATGGGCAGATCGGTCGCCGCGCGTAACTCGTCCAGCGCTCTGCGGTTATCTTCCAGGCTACGCCCGCAGTTAATCCCGATCGCCGCCAGGCCCGCCCCTGCAAGCGCCTGGGCAGCCTGCGCCGGGCGCAGGCCCATCATGGTGCGGGTACCGCGGTCGTAACTGAAGGAACACACCAGCGGCAGATCCGTCACCGACTTCACCCCCCGCACAGCGGCCAGGGCTTCGTTCAGGTCAAACTGGGTTTCAATCACCAGCAAGTCTACCCCGGCCTCGGCCAGCAGACGCGCCTGTTCGGCGTAAACCTGTGCGGCAGTTTCGGCGCTCAACGTTCCCGCCGGTTCGAGCATCTCGCCCAGCGGCCCGAGTGAACCGGCCACCAGCACCTCACTGCCCGCGGCGGCCTGCCTGGCGAGGGCTACCGCAGTGCGGTTGGTTTCTTCAAAACGTGCATCCAGCCCCGCATGGGCCAGATGCAACCGGCTGGAGCCAAACGTGTTGGTGAGAATCACCTCAGCCCCGGCGGTAATGAAATCATGGTGCAGGCGGATCACCTCGGCAGGGTTATCCAGCACCCACACATCCGAAGGGGTGCCTGTGGGCAACCCGCGCGCCTGGAGGTTTGTCCCCGTGGCTCCATCCAGAACCACCGGTTTGCCGGAATGCAACAAATCGAAGAATCGTGAAGAGATCATCTCAAGCCCTCCAGGCGGCATCCTTTGCATTATGACAACGTTGTCTTTTTCTGCGAAATTATTGTACTATAAATCATGAAAATGCCATCCTGAAAAAAGGCATGAGTTTCAGAGGAATCCGGCACACCCGCTGCAGGGTTGTTTTCTCTGTGTACTGCGCTTGACACGCCTTTGCTTTTCGGGCATAGTAGTAGCATCCCCTCCGGAGGGTTTCTCCCGTGACGACCTGGAATTTACCTGAAGATCGCTGTTTCGATCCCGAGCCGGCCACCCGCCGCGCCGCACTCAACCTCTACCACAGCATTCAAAACCTCCCTATCATCAGCCCTCACGGGCACGTTGACCCGGCTCTTTTTGCCGACCCTCACGCCTCCTTCGGCACCCCCGCCGATTTACTGGTTATCCCCGATCATTACGTCTTCCGCATGATCCATTCGCAGGGCGTTCCCCTGGAAAGCCTGGGGGTGCCCTCCGTCGATGGTTCACCGGTAGAGCGCGATCATCGCCGCATCTGGCAGCTCTTCGCCGATCACTTTCACCTCTTTCGCGGCACACCTTCGGGACTGTGGCTGGCCTACGAATTTAAATTTGTCCTCGGCATCGAAGAACAGCTCACCGCTCACAATGCCGCACGCATCTACGACCAGATTGTCGAGCGCCTGGCTTCTCCCGAGTTCCGTCCACGTGCCCTCTTCGAAAAGTTCAACATCAAAGTCCTCGCCACTACCGACTCGGCCTCTGATCCCCTGAATGCTCACCGCGCCCTTCGCGCCTCAGGGTGGCCGGGGCGAGTCATTCCTACCTTCCGGCCCGATGCCGTTGTGAACCTCGACACCGAAAACTGGCATGCCCAGATCGAAGCTCTCAGCCATGCCAGCGGTGTGGCCATCGGCGATTATGCCTCCTTCCTCACCGCGCTGAAAGCCCGCCGGTTGGCCTTCCGCCAGCTGGGCGCCGTTGCCACCGATCACGGCGTCTTCCAGCCCCAAACGGCGTCTCTGTCCGAAGAAGAGGCCGGGGCCATCTTCCAGCGCGCCCTCCAGGGCCAGCTTCAACCCGGCGATGCCCCCCGCTTTACCGCACACATGCTCATGGAAATGGCGCGCATGTCTTGCGAGGACGGCCTGGTGATGCAGGTGCATTGCGGCTCGTTCCGCAATCACCACCCCGATACCCTCGCCCGTTTTGGCCGCGACCGTGGCTATGATATCCCCGTGCAGACCGAATTTACCCACAACCTGCGCCCGCTGCTGGCCCGCTACGGCACCGACCCTCGCCTCACGCTCATCCTCTTCACCCTCGACGAAACCACCTATGCGCGTGAGCTGGCCCCGCTGGCAGGGGTTTACCCGGCCCTCCGCCTTGGCCCGCCCTGGTGGTTCCACGATTCCTGGAACGGCATGCGCCGGTATTTTGACCAGGTGATGGAAACCGCAGGTATTTATAATACTGTGGGCTTCAATGACGACACACGCGCCTTCCTCTCCATCCCCGCCCGCCACGATCTGTGGCGGCGCGCCGTGGCCAACTGGCTGGCCGGCCTGCTTGTGCGCGGCTTCATCGGCAACGATGAAGCCCTTGAAATGGCCCGCGAACTGGCCTACGATCTCCCGCGCCGGGCCTACCGGCTGGAACAGCCCCCTGCTACTCTGAATTGAGGTTCATCATGGACACTGCCTATCTCACTTCTCTCTTCTCCCTCGAAGGCCAGGTGGCGGCCATCACCGGCGCTACCGGTGTGCTATGCAGTGAACTGGCCCGCGCCTACGCCCGCGCCGGAGCCAGGGTGGCCATTCTGGCGCGCTCCATGGATGCCGCCAGAGCGCTGGTGGACGAAATTCAGGCCACCGGAGGGCAGGCCGCCGCCTTCCACTGCGACGTACTCGACCGTCCATCCCTGGAAGAAGCCTGCCATGCCGTGGTAAGCACCTTCGGCGCAGTGGATATTCTCCTCAATGGCGCCGGGGGCAACCAGCCCCGCGCCGCCACCGCCCCCGATCTCTCTTTCTTCGACCTCCCCGCCGACGCCCTTGCTGCAGTGTTTGACCTTAACCTGATGGGCACGCTCTATCCCTGCCAGATCTTCGGGCGGCAAATGGCACAGCAACAAAAAGGGGTCATCATCAACATTTCTTCCATGACGGCCTTTCGTCCCCTCACCCGCGTGGTGGCCTACGGCGCCGCCAAGGCCGCGGTGAGCAACTTTACGGCATGGCTGGCCGTCTATATGGCCCGCGAATGCTCCCCTGAAATTCGCGTTAACGCCATCGCGCCGGGATTTTTCCTCACCCGCCAGAACCGCTTCCTCCTCACCAACCCCGAAACCGGTGAGCTTTCGCCCCGCGGCCAGGCCATCATCAGCCACACCCCCATGGGCCGCTTTGGCGACCCCTCCGACCTGGTAGGTGCGGCTCTCTGGCTGGCTTCTCCTGCCGCGCGTTTCGTCACCGGCACGGTCATCCCTGTGGATGGCGGATTCCTTGCATACAGTGGAGTGTAGCATCCCATGAATGCCGCTTTTAAATCCAAATTTTTACGCCGCGAGAAACTGCTGGGGATTGTCCTCAGCCTGCCCCTGCCCGAAATCGCCGAAATGGCCGCCCAGGCGGGCTTTGACTGGCTCTTTCTGGATATGGAACACGGCCTGCTCGACTTCGCCGCTGTTCAGCGCATGGCCATGGCCGCCGGGCCGCGTTGCGCCTGCCTGGCGCGGCTGCCTTCTTCCTCTTCTGTGTGGATCAAGAAAACCCTCGACCTGGGCGTGGCCGGTATCATCGTCCCCATGGTAAACACCCCCGAAGAAGCCGCACGGGTGGCACAGCACGCCCAGTACCCACCCGCCGGGAGGCGCAGTGTGGGGGTGGGGCGGGCACACCGCTACGGGCAGAACTTCCGCGTCTATGTGGATACTGCCAATCAGTACACCACCGTCATTGCGCAGATCGAGCACATTCAGGCAGTCCAGAACCTGGAGGGTATTCTCCAGGTGCCCGGCATCGACGGAGTGCTGGTAGGGCCGTTTGATCTTTCAGCCAGCATGGGCAAGCCCGGCTTTACCGACGACCCCGAAGTGCGGGCAGCCATTGAGCATGTGGTGCAGGTCTGCCAGGAAAGAGCCCGCCCGTGCGGCATCTTTATGGGCGATCCAACCGGCGCTCGCTGGGCCATGGAAAAGGGCTTCTCCATGGTCGCCTGTTCCACCGACACGCTCCTCCTCAACACCGCCCTGAGTAACCTGCTCAAAGATCTGAAAGGTGCCGCATGAACCCTCCCGGCCTGGGATTCGCTGATCGATACCTCTCTCCTGCCGAACTGGAAGGTGTGGTAGCCGAGGGTCTTCAGGCCCTCGACCTGACCGGTAGACGCGTGCTGGTCATCGTGCCAGACGGCACCCGCACCATGCCGCTTCCGCAGATGCACACGCTCCTTGCGCGGCATCTCGCCCCGCGCGTGGCCGCCATGGATTACCTCATTGCTCTGGGCACCCACCGCCCTATGGATGACGCCGCGCTTTCACGGCATTTTGGCGTTCCCGTGGTGCAGGGCACTCTGCCCACCGGGCGCGTCTTCAACCATGGCTGGATGGAGCCTTCCACCTTCGTCCATCTGGGCACTCTCACCGCCAAAACCATCCACAGGCTGACGGGCGGCCTCTTTACGCAGGAAGTGCCCGTACGCCTCAACCGCCTCGTTCTGGAGTACGATCGTCTGCTCATTCTGGGGCCAGTCTTCCCTCACGAGGTGGTTGGGTTTTCGGGAGGGAACAAGTATTTCTTCCCGGGCATTGCCGGCCCCGAAATTATTCACTTCACTCACTGGCTGGGGGCCATGCTCACCAGCCGCCGCATCATCGGCACCGCTCCAACCCCGGTGCGCGCCGTGATCGACGCCGCGGCGGCTTTCATCCCCACACCGGCGGCCTGCCTGGCCCTCGTCGTCACCCACGAAGGGGTAGCCGGATGTTTCTACGGCACCCCGCAGGAAGCCTGGCAAAGCGCCTCGGCGCTTTCGGCACAGGTGCACATTCGGTATGTTGAAAAGCCCTTCCGGCGCGTGCTTTCGGTCATGCCCACCCTCTACGACGATCTGTGGACTGCCGCTAAAGGCATGTACAAAGTGGAACCGGTGGTGGCCGATGGCGGTGAGGTGATCATCTACGCCCCCCATATCCGCGAGGTCAGTTACAGCCACGGCGCCCTTCTGGATGAAATCGGCTACCACACCCGCGATTACTTCCTCAAGCAATGGGAACGCTTCAAGGATTATCCCTGGGGCATCCTGGCGCATTCCACCCACGTGAAAGGCGCAGGACAATACGACGCCGCCACCGGCATTGAGACACCCCGCATCCGGGTAACCCTGGCTACTGGCATTCCTGAGGAACGTTGCCGCCGCCTTAATCTGGGATACCTCGACCCGGCATCGATTCAGCTTGCTGAATGGGAGGGGCGTGAGGCAGAGGGTCTGCTTCTCGTCCCGCGCGCCGGTGAAATTCTCTATCGCCTTCGCGAAGGCGGTATAATGGAGCCAGCCACCTAAAAGCTGGCTCTGGAAATCCTATTACTTCATAATTTCTTTCCCGGTCACTCCTGCCTGGGTTGATCCATCCCGTCAGCGAGCCAGCCGGGAAAGCCAAAGGAGGGCATCCATGACCAAAGCTTCCATCGGTTTGGTTGGCCTGGGTGTGATGGGCCGCAATCTGGTACTCAATATCGAGCGGAATGGCTTTTCGGTAGCCGTTTACAACAAAACACAGTCGAAAATGCACGCCTTTTTACAGGGTGAAGCCGCTGGCAAGCGCATCACCGGTAGCGACTCATACACAAGCCTGGTCGAACAGCTGGAACGCCCGCGCCGCATCTTACTCATGGTCACCGCCGGTGCCGCAGTGGACGGGGTCATCGAAGAAATCAAACCCCACCTCGAGCCCGGGGATATTCTCATCGATGGCGGCAATTCGTTTTTTTTGGATACCGAACGCCGCAGCGTGGCCCTTACCGCTGAGGGATTTCACTTTGTGGGCATGGGGGTTTCGGGCGGCGAAGAAGGCGCCCTCTGGGGGCCTTCCATCATGCCGGGAGGCAGCCGCGAATCCTGGGAAGCCCTGCGGCCCATCCTGGAGAAAATTGCCGCCAAAGCCGAAGAGGATGGCGCCCCCTGCGTGGCGTATATGGGGCCGCGCGGAGCGGGGCATTACGTCAAAACCGTGCACAACGGCATCGAGTACGCCGATATGCAGCTCATCGCCGAAATTTATGATCTGCTCAGCCGCGGCGCGGGCCTCTCAGCCGCAGAGCTGGCCGATGTGTTCGCCGCGTGGAACCAGGGCGAACTGCGCTCTTACCTGATCGAAATCACCGCCGCCATCCTGCGCCGGGTTGATGAATGGACCGGGCAGCCGCTGGTGGATGTGATCCTCGATGAAGCCCAGCAGAAAGGCACCGGCAAATGGACGAGTCAGAACGCCTTCGATATCGGCGCTCCCATCCCCACCATCAACGCCGCCGTCGAGAGCCGCATCCTTTCCGGCTTGAAATCCGAACGGGTGGCCGCCAGCCGCGTATTACACGGCCCCACCGGCCATTACACCGGCAACCGCTCCGAGCTCATCGAGGCCGCCCGCGCCGCGCTCTACGCCGGTAAGGTGCTGGCCTACGCCCAGGGGATGAGCCTGTTGCGCACCGCTTCTCAGGAATATCAGTACAACTTCGACCTGGCCGAGATCGCGCGCATCTGGCGCGCAGGCTGTATCATCCGCGCCAGTTTGCTGGGCAACATTACCAACGCCTACCGCCGCAACCCCGGCCTCACCAACCTCCTCCTCGACGATGCCTTCCGCGAAGCGGTTGAAACCCGGCAAGGCGCGTTGCGCCGGGTCGTCCAGACGGCCATCGAGCTGGGCATCCCGGCCCTGGCGCTCTCTTCTGCCCTGGCCTATTACGACGCCTACCGCAGTGAGCGCCTGCCGGCCAACCTCACCCAGGCTCAGCGAGATTTCTTCGGTGCCCATACCTATCGCCGCGTAGATCGCGAGGGCATCTTCCACACTGAATGGGGTTCGGCTTGAGTGTTATAATCAAAAAGATGACTCGAAAGCCTCTCTTTTTATGCATCCTTCTTGGCGGGGTGTTCGCCCTGGGATTGGCGCTGGCGTTTACGGCCCCTGCGCGGGCCAGCCTGCCAGGGCAGGCCGTTTACCAGACGCCCACCCCCGATGCCCAGGGGCGCATTCTTTATAAAGTGCAGAGCGGCGATAGCTGTTTGCGCATCGAACTCCTCACCGGCGTTAAAGTGGAACAGTTGCGCACCCTGAACAAGCTCAATGAAGCCTGTGACCTCATTGTCGGGCAGGACGTGCTGCTGGCAATCGTCACCCCCGCTCCTACCGCCACCCCCGCGCTGGAGACTAG
>NZ_DF967966.1:130166-193434 GCF_001050195.2 Anaerolinea thermolimosa | reverse complement strand
CCCCTCTCTTGCCCACCCCAACCCAGCAACGCGGCACCGGTGAGATCTGCATCGTCCTGTTTGCCGATGTCAACGGCAACGCTGTGCGGGAAGAGGGCGAAGGCCCCATTCTGGGCGGGGCAGTAAGCATCACCGACCGGGCCGGCAGTATCTCGCGCACCGGCCTTACTACCGACCAGGATACCCCCCTTTGCTTCCCCGACCTGCCCGAAGGCGACTACAACATCAGCATGGCCGTGCCTCCCGGATACAACCCCACCACCACCACCAATTACCCGCTAAAATTGCTGGCCGGCAACCGCTCGATCATTGATTTCGGCGCGCAGGTCAGCGTGCGCCAGCCGCCTCCGGGCCAGGGTAACGGAAACGGTGCCCGTTCTCCACTCCTGCTCATCGTGGGCGCCCTGCTGATCCTGGGCGGTATCGGTCTGGGGGTCTATTTCCGGTTCCTGCGGCGGTAAAACAGGTTTTCTCTCCAACCTCAACACGGGGGCACGCTTTTCAGGGCGCTGCCCCCGTGTCAAAAATCTATAAGAATGCCTTCAGAAGCTTAACCCTTCCCTTGCCGCCTGCCCAACATCCAGGTATGATAGAAAACATTAAAAAACGGGGTCTCTGAAGAAACTCAGGGCAGGGTAGTTCTTGCCCAAACCACAGACAACCCTCCCCGGGCGTACGAAAGATCGATTAATAAAGAGAGAATACCACCATGAAACGGATCATCACCCTTTTGATCGTCGTCGCTGTGCTGGCGGTAGTCGGTTACTTTGGTCTCCAGGCTTTACAGAAAGCCCAGGCCTCCGTCTCGGGAGCTTTCCAGACCGCCGAGGTAACCCGCGGCGACCTTACCGTCATCGTCGGAGCCACCGGTTCGGTGCGCGCCAACCAGTCGGGAGTCATCAGCTGGCAGACCACTGGCCGCATTGGTGAAATAACCGTCAAAGTCGGAGATCAGGTGAAGGCCGGGCAGACTCTGGCCCGGCTCGATGAGCGTTCTCTCCCACAGTCGATCATTCTGGCCCGCGCCGACCTGGTGAACGCCCAGCGCGAGCTGGATAACCTCCTGAATTCCAACACGGCCTCAGCCCAGGCTTATCAGAACCTGGTGGCGGCCCAGAAGGAATTGAAGGACGCTCAGGATAAACGTGCCAGCCTGCAATACGCTCGCACCTCCCGCGACACCATCGAGGTGGCACGTGCCAACCTGGCGCTGGCAGAAGAGGAAGTGAAAAAAGCCCAGGAATTTTACGACCAGGTGGCCAACCGCCCCGAAAACGACCTTCTCCGCGCCCAGGCGCTCTCGGCCCTGGCCGACGCCAAGAAAAAACGCGACCGAAACAAGGCCAACCTTGAGTATCTGATCGGCAAACCCGACGAACTGGAAGTGGCCGAAGCCGATGCCCGCGTGAAAATGGCCGAGGCGCGCCTGGCCGATGCCCAGCGCGAATGGGAACGCCTGAAGGACGGCCCCGACAAACGGGACATCGAAGCCGCCCAGGCTCGCGTTACGGCCATCCAGTCCACCCTCGATCAGATCGATCTTGAGGCTCCCTTCGCCGGAACCGTGACCGAAGTGCGCTCCAAACCGGGCGATGAAGTGACCCCCGGCACCATCTCCTTCCGCATTGACGACCTTTCTCACCTGCTGGTAGACGTGCAGGTAACCGAGGTGGATATCAACCGTATCAACGTGGGGCAAAAAGCCCGCCTCACCTTCGACGCCATCCAGGGCAAGGAATATGAGGGAGAGGTCATCGAGGTAGGGCAGGTGGGCAACAACGTACAGGGAGTGGTGAACTTCACCGTCACCGTGGAATTGCTCACCAGCGATTCCCAGGTGCGCCCCGGCATGACCGCTGCGGTCAACCTGGTCACCGATGAATTAAAAGATGTGGTGCTGGTACCCAACCGCGCTGTTCGCCTGCGCAACGGCAAGCGGGTGGTGTACCTGCTGAAAAACGGGCTTCCAGAGGTCACCGAAATCCGCCTCGGCTCGACCTCTGACCAGTACAGCCAGGTACTGGAAGGCGTCAAACCGGGGGATGTGCTGGTGCTCAACCCACCGACCGAGTTCCAGGCCGGGCCGCGGGGTGGTTTTGGAAACTGAGCGCGCTATGAACGATTACGTGATCGAGGCATACGACCTCACCAAGATCTATAAAATGGGCTCCGTTGAAGTGCGCGCCCTGGCGGGGGTTTCCTTCAAAGTGCGCCGGGGTGAGGTAGTTTCAATCATGGGGCCGTCCGGCTCCGGAAAGAGCACCCTCATGAACCTCATCGGTTGCCTCGACCAGCCCACTTCGGGGCGTTATATTCTGGATGGTGAGGAAGTTTCCAAACTGAAGGACGACCAGCTGGCCGAAATCCGCAACCGCAAGGTGGGTTTTGTTTTCCAGAGCTTTAACCTGCTGCCACGCGCCACTGCCCTGGCCAATGTGGAACTGCCGCTGCGCTACGCGGGGGTTTCCAAAGGCCGCGCTGAACGTGCCCGCCGTGCCCTCGAGCTGGTGGGACTGGCCGAGCGCATCCACCACCGCCCCAACGAGCTTTCGGGCGGGCAACAACAGCGCGTGGCCATTGCCCGCGCGCTGGTCAACGAACCGGCGATCCTGCTGGCCGATGAACCCACCGGCAATCTGGACTCGAAATCGGGGAAGGAAATCATGGAGCTGATCCTCACCCTGAACCGTGAGCGCGGCACCACCATCATCATCGTCACGCACGACCCGCGCATCGCCGAGCAAACGCAACGGGTCATCCGCCTGATGGATGGATTAATCGTGGAGGGTGGAGCATGAACATTGCCCAGGCCATTATTGAAGCCCTGCAGAGCCTTGCCTCGAACAAGTTGCGCTCCGCACTGACCATTCTGGGAATCGTCATTGGCGTGGGTGCGGTCATCGCCATGCTGGCGGTGGGTAGCGGCGCTCAACAGGCTATCACCGGCTCCATCTCAGGTATTGGCACCAACCTGCTCTTTGTCTTCCAGGGCAACTTCACCGAAGATGTGCGCAACCCCAAACCGCTCACCCTGGGCGACGTGTCTGCCATTCGGGATGTATTCCTGGCCCCCTCGGTGGCCAACGCCGCCCCCGTGATTCAGGGCGATCGCGAAGTCTCCTTTTCAGGAGAGCAAATTCGTTCCACCATCTACGGCATCACCCCCGATTATCTCGTGGTGCGCAATTATCACCTCATCGAGGGAGAACCCATCAACGAAAGCCATTTGCTAGAGCGCGCCTCGGTGGCATTAATCGGCCCCGAGGTCGCCGATAAGCTCTTCGGCGCCCGCGAGGGAGTGGTGGGCTCCACCATCCGCATCGAAGGGCAGCCCTTCCGCGTGATCGGTGTGCTGGAGCCCAAAGGCGGGGGGGCCTTCGGCAGTCAGGATAACGTGGTGCTGGTGCCTTTCGATACCGCCCAGAACCGCCTCATCCGCCGCAGCCGCGACCGCGTGGATGTCATTTTCGTCTCGGCCACCAGCCCCGAAACCGTGCGCAGTGCGGCAGATGAGATCTCGCAAATCCTTCGCGAACGCCATCGCACCGCCATCGGTGCCGACGACTTCACCGTGTTCACCCAGGACGATTTCATTGCCACGGCCAATACCATCACCTCGGTACTGACCATCTTCCTGGGGGGCATTGCCGGCATTTCACTGCTGGTGGGGGGAATTGGCATCATGAACATCATGCTCGTTTCGGTAACCGAACGCACGCGCGAAATCGGCCTGCGCAAAGCCCTCGGAGCGCGCCGCCGCGATATTCTCATCCAGTTCCTCACCGAGTCCTCTCTGCTCAGCCTCATCGGGGGCATTATCGGCATTGGCCTGGGCTGGCTCATCGCCTTCATCGTCGGGCGCATCGCCGCGGCCAACAACACCCTCCTTACCCCGGTGGTGGGCGTTGATGCCATCCTGCTGGCCACTCTCTTCTCCACCGCCGTGGGGTTGTTCTTTGGCATTTACCCGGCCAACCGCGCCGCTAACCTGGAACCTGTAGAGGCCCTGCGCTACGAATAAAATGCAGATTCCGATATAATTCTAACAAGGATAGGGTATAGTATCATCAGCAATACAGGAAATCCCTGAGGAGAGAACCCTATGATGGCCTCTGATTTTATCGTTGATGTTTCTGAAGCGGATTTTGAATACGAAGTGCTGGCGTATTCTCAAAATGTTCCGGTGGTGGTAGATTTCTGGGCCGTGTGGTGCCAGCCCTGCCGCACCCTGGGCCCGATGCTGGAATCGCTCACCCACGAAGCCCGTGGAGCCTTTCGCCTGGCACGGGTGAATGTAGATGAAAACCCCGCGCTCGCCATGCGCTACGGCGTGCGCAGTATTCCTACCGTCAAGGCCTTCAGCCAGGGGCAGGTTGTGGCCGAGTTCGTCGGCTTACAGCCCGAAAACCGCGTTCGTGAATTTCTCACCCGCCTGCTGCCGCCCTCCAAAGACGCCCTCGCCATGGAAAAGGCCTACAGCCTGATGGGCGAACAAAAATGGCGCGAAGCCGAGCGCATCTTCCGCCAGCTCGATGAGGAATTCCCCAACAAACCCGAAGTACAGCTCGGGCTGATCAAATCCATCCTCGCCCAGGGCCACGGCGGCGAAGCGGCCTTCTTACTGCGGCACTTCCCCCCCAGCCGGGAATACGCCGTCGCCGAAAAACTGCTCCCGCTGGCAGAAGACCTGGTTTTGCTCGATCAGGGGAAGCTCCCCGACGAAACCGAGCTTGACGTCATCTACCGAAACAGCCTGCGCCTGGCCCAGCGCGGCAACCTGGAAGCCGCCATGGACGGCCTGCTCGATGTGCTGCGTCAGGACCGCCATTACCGCAACGACCGCGCCCGGCAGGTTTTCCTCGCCATCCTCGAGCTTTACCAGCCCGAAGACCCCACCGCGCGGCAATACCGCAACGAGCTGGCTTCGGTGCTTTTCTAAAAACGAACTGAAGCTCTTCCGCTGGCTCTATCCTCCGCCCCGCTTCATCCGGGGCGGAGTTTTTTTCTTTTCCTCCTTACATCTCTGTTGGTTGATCAAATCGGGCAACCGGGATAGACTTAAACCCGGAACCTTCATCCATCCATCCTTACCCCATCCTCTAGCATGGAGCATCATCCATCATGACCGAACCACCCATTGCCCTCATCACCGGGGCTTCGGCGGGCCTCGGAGCCGCCTTTGCCCGCGCACTGGCCGCGCGCGGCTGCGATTTAATCCTCGTCGCACGTCGGGCCGAGCGCCTGGAGAACCTGGCACAGGAAGTGATGCACCAGACCGGCCTCAAGGCCGAACCTCTCTGCGCCGACCTGACCCGCCCGGAAGACCTGCACCGTGTGGAAGAGCGCATCCGCCGCCTGCCGCACCTCGACTATCTCATTAATAACGCTGGCTTTGGAGTGCGCGGCCTCTTTGCCGATTCAGACCTGGAGCGGCAGACCGCCATGGCCAACCTGCACATGCTGGCCACCATGCGCCTTACCCGTGTGGCACTGCCGGGCATGCTCGACCGCCGCCGCGGGAACATCATCAACGTTTCCTCGTTGAGCGCCTTCATCACCCTGCCCGGGAGCATTCATTACAGCGCCACCAAAGCCTATCTCAACACCTTTTCCGAAGGCCTGGCCCGCGAGGTATCCTGCCTGGGCATCCGGGTGCAGGCGCTGTGCCCGGGATTCACCCTCACCGAATTCCATGCCACACCGGCCTATGTTTCCATGCGCGCCTACGAGCGCATCCCGCGTTTCTTCTGGGATCCTCCCGAAAAGGTGGTAGAAGCCTCACTCCGCCACCTGCCCCACGGGCCGGTGGTCTTTGTGCCGTTTTTTAAGAACCAGGTACTGGCGTTCGGCGCCCGCCTTGGGTTAACCGGCCTCTTTTACCGCATTGTGATCGGCTGGTTCCGCAGACGCCCCCCCATGTAACCCCAGGCATGGTCGGTGCATCTAAAGAGACATCTTGATCACCTCTGGGTTTCCAGAGAACTCTCGCTCATCTCCATGGAGGATTTTTTATGCCCGCAAACAAGAGGCACACCCCCGCCCGAAAACCAGCCTTCCCTGCCTGGGCCGGCTGGCTGATCGCCCTGCTGGTGCTGGGCGCTGTGGCTGCCTTCGCTGTCCTTTCCCGGACTAACCCCACCACCGTAGCCCTGCCCCCCGAAGTAAGCGTGCAGCAGGCCCGTGAACTGGTGAACGAAGGCGCTTTCCTGCTCGATGTGCGCACCCCGCTGGAATGGGATGAAGCTCACGTCGCCGGTGCCACCCTCATCCCCCTCGACCAGCTGGAAACACGCCTTTCTGAACTGCCCCGCGACCGGAAGATCGTGGTCATGTGCCGCTCCGGGAACCGCAGTGCCACCGCGCGTGACCTGTTGAAACAGGCGGGTTTTGAGCAGGTCACCAGCATGGCCGGGGGCATCAATCAGTGGCGGGCGGCAGGTTTTCCGGTAGAATAGGGGGCATGACGCACATTTCTCCAACCCATGGTCTGGGCACCCTGGTCAATCACATCGGTGAACAGGGTGACCCCCTGCACGCCCACATCGCACCCATCTATCAGACGTCCACCTTTCGCTTCCCTGACGTCGAAAGCGGGGCGGCCATGTTTCGCGGCGAAGAAGATGGCTTCATCTACACCCGCTACGACAACCCCAGCTTTCGGCCTGTAGTGGCCAAACTGGCAGCCCTCGAAGGCCTCGACCTGATCCACCATCAGCCAGCTGCCCCGCTGGAAGAGGTCGTCTCGGCCCGTCTCTTTTCTTCCGGCATGGCGGCCATTACCAGTGCCATTCTCGCCTGCGTTCAGGCCGGAGATACCATCATCGCTCAGAACTCGCTCTACGGGGCGACCTACAACTTCCTTCACGATGTTGCCCCGCGCTTTGGCATCCGCGTTGTCTGGGTGCACGATCCTTCCCCCGCTGGCTGGGAAGCGGCCTTCAGCCAGAACCCCGGCGCGCGCATCGCTTACGCCGAGACCCCCATCAACCCCACCCTGCGGTTGATTGATCTGTCGGCTGTAGCAGAAATCGCACATCATTCTGGCGCGTGGTTGTTCGTTGACAATACCTTCGCCTCGCCCTATTGCCAGCGCCCCCTCAGCCTGGGTGCCGACGTGGTACTTCACGCCACCACCAAATATCTGGCCGGGCACGGCGTGGTGGTTGGCGGGGCAGTGATCAGCCGGCATGTGGGGTTTATCGCTGGCCCCCTCTATACTGCGCTCAAGATTTACGGCGGCAGCCCCAGCCCCTTTGATGCCTGGCTGACCAACCTCGGCCTGAAGACGTTCGAATTGCGCATGGCCAGGCACTGCGCCAATGCGCTTGAAGTGGCCCGCTGGCTGGAGCACCACCCGGCTGTGGCCACAGTCCATTATCCCGGCCTGGAGAGTCACCCCGACCATGCACTGGCACGGCGGCAAATGTTCGATTACGGCGGCATGGTCTCCTTTGAACTCAAAGGCGGCCTGGAAGCCGGTAAAAAGCTCATGGAAGGTGTGCGCGTCTCCACACTGGCTGTCAGCCTGGGCAACACCGATTCGCTCATCTGCCACCCTGCCAGCATGACGCATTCGGCAGTCTCGCCGCAAGACCGCGCCGCCATGGGCATCAGCGACGGCCTGGTGCGCTTTTCGGTGGGCATCGAGAACGCCGCCGACCTCATTGCCGATTTAGAACAGGCACTTGCGGGGTTGGCGTGAGAATCGGGCCGCCCCACCGGGGAAAAAGATGAGCACAACTCCTTCTGCCAAAGCCGCCCTGCGCGGCGAACCTTCTTACGTGTGGCGTGCCGGGCAGGAACGCCGCCTGAGGATGATTCTGGACGCCGCCGGTGCGCTCGCTTCTGGAATGGTTCTGGATAACGGCTGCGGGGTGGGCATGTACCTCGGCAGGCTGGCCGAACAGGCCCGCTGTGCGGTGGGGGTGGAATACGAACACGAGCGCGCCGTTTCGGCTCTGGCTCGCGCCGCATGTGTGGCCTGCGCCGCTGGCGAGGCTTTGCCCTTCCCGGCCGAAACCTTTGACCTGGTGCTCAGCCACGAAGTGCTGGAGCATGTGGCAGATGACCGCCGCGCGCTGGAAGAGATCATCCGGGTGCTGCGCCCCGGGGGGCGGTTGATTCTCTTCTGCCCCAACCGCGGCTACCCGTTTGAAACCCATGGCATCTTCTGGCGCGGAGAGTATCACTTTGGCAATATTCCTCTGGTCAATTACCTGCCCCGCGCCCTGCGCAATCACCTTGCCCCGCACGTACGCGTCTATTCCACGCGCGATCTGCAACACCTCTTCCACGGATTGCCCGTACGTATCGTCTCCCGCACGATCATCTTCGGCGCCTACGACAACATCATCGCTCGCCTCCCCCGGGTGGGGCGGGGACTGCGTTCTTTACTGCAATGGCTGGAGCGCACCCCCCTGCGCGGGCTGGGGCTTTCTCATTTCTGGGTGGTCGAGCGGCTCTGACGGACACCTGTTCGAATGATCTTGCACACTGGCAACTTCTATGCTAATATAGAAGCGTCCTTCAGAGGGGAAGGACGTCTGGTCTGAAAAGAAACGCCTATCGCTCCGCTCTGGAGTGTTTTTTATCTTTTAAGGCCAGTGCAATCACTCAACTATGCAACCTGGAAGGATGACAAGATGCCCACCTCATTCCTGACGCGTGAAGGCTACGCCAAATTGCAAGAGGAGCTTGAGTTCCTGCGCACCAAAAAGCGCGAGGAGATTGCCCAGCGCCTCCACGAAGCACTGGAGGGCGGGGAATTGATTGAAAACGCTGAATACGAAGCCGCTAAAAACGAGCAGGCTTTCGTCGAAGGGCGCATCAAAGAACTGGAGATACTCCTGGCTACGGCGCGTGTGATTGACGAAAAGCCCCCTTCCAGCGGCACGGTTCAGGTTGGCTCTACGGTCACCATTCAGGAAGGAGACAGCGAGCCTGAGGTCTATACCATCGTCGGAGCGGCTGAGGCCGACCCCACCCAGGGACGCATTTCCAATGAGTCGCCGCTGGGCCGCGCCTTATTAAACAAAAGAGCCGGTGACCGGGCCGTGGTGGATGCCCCTCAGGGCTCCTTTGAAGTGACCATCTTGAAGGTAGAGTAACCACGGGGTCGAAGTGTTCAGACCCCGCCCGGATCGAACCATCTGGGCGGGGTTTTCTTTCGCAAACCACTCGCATCTCCTCACCGGGGTAACCCGTTGAGCTGAAGGAGTAAAAAACCGAGATGAAATTTACCGATCTTGAAAAAATTCGTGTTGAAAAAATCGAACGTATGCGCCAGGCGGGTATTGAGCCTTACCCTACCCGCAGTGAAGTCACCCATACCACCGCCGAGGCCATCCGCCTTTTCACCGAGGGTGAACAGGCCGGCCGTACCGACCCCGTTCAGGTGACCGTTGGCGGGCGCCTGCGTTCCATCCGCCTGATGGGCAAGGTGTATTTCGCGCATATCGAGGATGGCTGGGGGCGGCTCCAGCTGTTCTTCCGCATCAACGACCTGGGCGAAGAAGCCATGGAACAGTTCCGCGAGTTCTTCGATCTGGGCGACTTTATTCAGGCCGGCGGAGAAATGTTCCGCACCCGTTCGGGCGAAATCACCCTGCATGTGCGCCATTACAAAATGCTCGCCAAGGCTATCACCCCCCTGCCTGCCGCCAAAGACGAGGTGGTCGATGGTGAGGTGGTGCGCCACGCGGCCCTCACCGACCCCGAAACCCGCTACCGCCAGCGCTATGCCGACCTGGCCGTCAACCCTGAGGTGCGCGAGGTCTTCCGCACCCGCGCACGTGTGGTGAAGGCTCTACGCGATTACCTGGATAACCTGGGGTTCCTTGAGGTCGAAACCCCCATCCTTCAGCCCATTTATGGGGGTGCGGCGGCGCGGCCTTTCGTCACCTACCATAATCAGCTCAAACAGAACCTTTATCTGCGCATTTCTTTTGAGCTGTACCTGAAGCGCCTGCTGGTGGGCATGCTCGATCGCGTCTACGAAATCGGCCGCGACTTCCGCAATGAGGGCGTTTCTTACAAGCACAACCCCGAGTTCACCCAGCTCGAATTCTATATGGCCTATGCCGATTACCTGAAGATCATGGAAATTACCGAAAACATGATCGCTCACGTGGCAGAGACGGTGCTCGGCAAACGGGTGATCTCTTTCAACGGGCATGAAATTGACCTCACCCCCCCGTGGCGGCGGCTGGAATTGCGCCAGGGCATCCTCGAAGTGACCGGTATTGACATCGACGCTCACCCCACTGCCGACTCACTGGCCGAGGCCATGCGCGCGCATGGAATGCAGCCCAAACCGGGCTACTCTCGCGGAAAGCTGATCGACTCACTGCTGGGAGATTTTCTGGAGCCCACCCTCATCCAGCCCACTTTCCTTTATAACTACCCGCGCGACATTTCACCGCTGGCCAAATCCATGCCCGGCAACCCCCAGATTACCGAGCGCTTTGAAGGGTATGTGGGTGGTATGGAGCTGTGCAATGCGTTCACCGAACTCAACGACCCTCTCGATCAGGAACAGCGTTTTCTGGAGATGGGACGCGACTACAACCCCGAGGATGAAGAACGCCATCCCATGGACGAAGATTACCTGCGGGCCATGTCTTACGGCATGCCGCCCCAGGGCGGTTTTGGCATGGGCATTGACCGACTGACCATGCTGCTCACCGACCGCCACACCATCCGCGAAGTGATTCTCTTCCCACACCTGCGCGAGTCCGGCGAATAATAGCATGGACGAAAAAAGCCCCTGAAGGCCAAAACCTTCAGGGGCTTTTTAATCCCTCATCGCGCCAGCATCCGCGCCATCTTCATATATTCTTCGCTGAGCGTGCGCGGGCGAGAGACCACCTGGGAAAGCGGTACGGGCACAATCTCACGCCCGTCCAGGCCGGTCATCACCCCGGTTTGCCCACTCAGCAGAAATTCAACCGCCTTTACACCAAAACGGGTGGCCAGGAAGCGATCAAAGGCCGTCGGTTTCCCGCCGCGCTGAACATGCCCGAGCACGGTCACACGGGTATCGAACCCCAGCTTCATTTCTTCCAGCTTTTGCGCCAGCTCGGTCGCGTTCAGTTTAGCGCCTTCCGCCACCACAATGATACAGTGGAGCTTCCCACGCTTATACGCTTCGTCCACTGCGGTGGCCACCTCTTCAAAGGGGGTCTCAAACTCGGGCACCACCACCATTTCCGCGCCGGTAATAATGCCTGCCTGCACCGCCAGGTAACCACAGTGGCGCCCCATTGTCTCCACCAGGAAAGCCCGGTTGTGCGAAGAGGCGGTGTCGCGCAGTTTATTGATGGCATCCACAATGGTATTGAGCGCCGTATCCACCCCGATGCACATATCGGTGCCGAAAATGTCATTGTCAATCGAGGCCGGAATACCCACCACCGGAACCCCCTGGGCGGCCAGCGCCATTCCACCGGTGAGCGAGCCATCTCCACCCAGGATCACCAGCGCATCGATCCCGGCATTGTTGAGGTTGCGAATGGCTTTGCGCTGGCCTTCCGGGGTTTTGAATTCCATGCTCCGTGCAGTGCGCAGGAACGTACCGCCGCGCTGCAGGATTCCCCCCACATCGCGCGCGCCGAGTTCCTTGAAGCGCGCATTGAGCAATCCTTCGTACCCGTCTTCAATGCCAATCACCCGCAACCCATTCGCCAGGCCTGCGCGCACCACAGCCCGAATGCCGGGGTTCATCCCCGGTGAATCTCCCCCCGAAGTCATAACACCGATTGTATGAATGTTGGAGCGAAACATGGCTTCCTCCTCAAAAGAATGCAGAATGATCTAATGAATGCGCAACGGGGTGATGCGCACATTTTCCTCGCCCACCAGCTCGGCCAGTTTCTGGAGCAGCAGCGGCGAAATGCCAGTAGAGTCATTGGGAAACTCCAGCTGATAGCGGCGACTCCCCTCACAGATGAGGAACGCAAACCGATCGTGCCCGGGGAAGGAGCGCAACCGCCCGTAGACCATCTTCAAGCGCCGCACGTCGCGCTCGCGGTCACCCGTCGCGTGAAGCACCACCACCACCATCCGCGGCTCATCACTCTCAGGGTCCACCACCGGCAGAATGGTCGGCGCGAGGATCGGCGGCGGGGGTTGCCCCATCACCCGTTGTTCCAACCCCTGCAGCGCCGCGGCTCTGGAAGGCGCCAGCGGTTCTGGGGCCATCTTCTGCTCCACAGCCGGTTTCTCATCCTTCTGCGGAGCGGGCGGCGGGGTATCTACCGGGGCCGACCAGCCGGGGAGGTACTGTTCCCAATCCGGCGGTTCTTCCGGCGGCACCAGATCATCCACCGGCTGATAGGGAGCAGAGACCGGAGAGGGTTCGGCCACACGGTGGGTTTCACCGGTCACAGCGGGAACCGGGTACGGTTCTTCCTCCTCCGGAGCGGGGTTTTCTTCTTCGTCCACTGCAAAACCGTTCGAGGGCAGGAAGAGCGGTTCCTCACCTGCCAGGTTTTGTTCCTCGAGCGGCACCTCGCTCAGCTTATCCACCAGCACCTTGGGGTCGGCTCCCTCCTGGTCTACCTTGCCTTCGGCGATCAGCACGGCATCAGGTTGCACCAGCGTATGGTATTTTTCCCAGGCTTTGGGGAAAATCACCAGCTCAATATTTCCCTGAAAATCCTCCAGGGTGACGAAGCCCATCGTATCGCCTTTCTTGGTCTGGTGGTTGCGAAAACGGGTCACCATCCCGGCCACCGTCACCGAGGCACGGTTGGGGGCCTCGTGCAGCTGGGCGGAAAAATGGGTCACCCGCTGGCGTAACACCGGCAGATACGGGTTGAGCGGATGATCTGAAACATACAGGCCGATTAATTCCCGCTCCCATTCGAGCTGTTCACGGCTATCGGTAGAGGCACTGAAGGACGGCAGGGAGATCGAATCGACCTCTCCACCGAGGCTACCAAAAATGCTCAGCTGGCCGCTCTGCAACGCGCGGAAATGGCTGGCGCTGACCGCCAGAATCTGGTCCAGAGCTTCCAGCAGGGCGCGCCGTGAAGCAAAACGGTCCAGCGCTCCCACTTTGATCAGACATTCCAGGGCACGTTTCCCGACTGCCCGCAGATCCACCCGCAAAGCGAAATCGTGAAGCGAGGTAAAAGCCCCACCCTCTTCACGCGCCTGCAAAATCAGGTCTACCGGCCCCTGACCGACGTTCTTCACCGCCCCCAACCCAAAACGAATGGCGCTCTTGCCGTCCGGCAGATCTTCAATGGTGAAATCATACCCGCTGGTGTTGATATCCGGCGGGAGGACGGGGATGCCCATACTGCGGCAATCGGCCACATAAAACGCCACCTTGGCCGAATCGTTCTTGGAGGCCGAGAGAAGGGCGGTCATATATTCAACCGTGAAGTGGGTTTTCAGGTAAGCCGTCTGCACGGCGATCACGCCGTAATCGGCCGCGTGCGATTTATTGAACCCGTACCGGGCGAATTCTTCCCACTCGGCGAAGATGGCTTCTGCCGTCTCGCGGGGTATGCCCCGCTCAACCGCCCCTTTAACAAACTTCTCCTGGTGTTTGACCAGTTTATCCTTCTGCTTTTTGGCGATTGCCTTGCGCAGCTCATCCGATTCCGAAAGGGTGTAGCCCGCCAGATCAACCGCGGCGCGCATGATCTGTTCCTGGTAAACCGGAATGCCGTACGTCTCACGGAAGATCGGCTCCAGCTTTTCATGCAGGTATTTCACCGGCTCTTCACCGTGCATGCGCCGAATGTAGGTGGGAATGAACTCCAGCGGTCCAGGGCGGTAAAGCGCCACCATCGCGATCACATGATCGAGGTTGCGCGGACGCATCTGCACCAGAAAACGCGTCATCCCCGTGCCTTCCAGCTGGAAGACCCCTGCGGTGTGCCCCTGGCTGAGAAATTCGAACGTTTCCGGGTCATCGATGGGAATGGTGCTCAGATCGTAATGCACCCCGTGGCGTTTTTCAATCAGGTCGCAGGCGCGCTGCATGATGGTGAGCGTTGCCAGCCCGAGGAAATCCACCTTGAGCAGCCCCAGCGATTCGATGATCGACATCTCAAACTGAGTGACCGTCTTGATCGGCGAACTCTCATCGGCGTTGCCGGTAGGGCGGTGCAACGGAATATAGTTAATCACCGGCTCATCGCTGATGACCACTCCCGCCGCATGGGTACCGGCATTCCGCACCACCCCTTCCATTTTGGCCGCCGTATCGATCAAGGTGCGCAGGTAATCCTGTTCATCATAGATTTTCTTCAGCTCAGGCACCTGCTCAAGAGCATCCTTCACACTCACCGGCTTGCCGGGGATGTTCGGGATGAGCTTGCTCACCCGGTCTACTTCTGTCAGGGGAATATCCATCACTCTGCCCACATCGCGAATGGCCGCGCGCGCGCCCAGCGTGCCAAACGTGATGATCTGCGCCACCCGGTCATCGCCATATTTGCGCGCGGTATATTCGAGCATCTCAGGGCGGCGGTCATCCTGAAAGTCCAGGTCAATATCGGGCATGGAAATACGCCCCGGGTTCAGGAAGCGTTCAAAGATCAGCCCGTGATGGATCGGCTCCACCAGGGTGATATTGAGGGTGTAGGCCACCAGCGATCCGGCTGCCGACCCGCGCGCGTTGTACCAGATGCCCCGCCGGGTGGCTTCGCGGCACAGATCCCAGACGATGAGGAAGTAGGCATCAAAGCCCATCTGGTGAATGACGCTCAGCTCATAATCCAACCGCTGGCGCACCTCAGGGTCACCGGCGCGTTCACCAAAGCGCCGCTTCAGGCCTGCTTCGCATAATTCCCGCAGGTAAGTCTCGGCCGTGTGACCCTCAGGCACCGGAAAGCGCGGCAGATGATACCCCTTGTTGGAAAGATCCACATTACAGCGCTCGGCAATCAACAGAGTATTGCTGAGCGCCTCGGGCACCTCGGCGAACAAACGCGCCATTTCTTCGGGCGGGCGCAGATAAAAGCTATCCACACTCATGCGCATGCGGTTGGCTTCGGTGAGAAGGTTGCCCGTTTGAATGCACAGCAGAATGTCCTGAAGGCGGGCATCTTCCGGCTGGATGTAATGCACATCGTTGGTGGCAATATAGCGCGCCCGATAACGTTTCCCCAGTTGCATCAGCGCCCGGTTCACTTCCTGCAATTCAGGAATGGCGTGTTCCTGTAATTCAAAGAAGAAGTTTTCTGCGCCAAAGACCTCGTAATACCAGTCCAGCAACCGGGTAGCCTCTTCGGGGCCTTTTTCGCGGATCATGCGCGGCACCTCTGCCGAGAGGCACCCCGTGGTGCAGATCAACCCCTCACTGTGAGTCGCCAGGAAATCGTGATCGATACGCGGGTAGTAGTAGAACCCCTCCAGCTGTGCGGCGCTGGCAATTTTCAGCAGGTTCTGGTAGCCCGTCTGGTTATATGCCAGAAGCAGCAAATGGCTCGACTGTTTATCCAGCCGGGCGTCGCGATCTTTCATCCCGCGGGCGGCCATATAGCCTTCCAGCCCGATGATCGGCTTCACCCCGCTGGCAAGCGCGGCGTTGTAGAATTCGATCACCCCGAACATCGTACCGTGGTCGGTGAGAGCCACAGCAGGCATCCCCAGTTCTTTGGCGCGCGCGGTCAGCTTCTTCAGGTCAGAGAAGCCATCGAGCAGGGAGTATTGAGAGTGGACGTGTAAATGCACGAAGGACGTCATCGGGTTGTGCCCCTGAGTTCGGAAGGCAGGATCAGACCATCAGCGGCAGAGTGCTCTGCCTCTCTCGATAAGCTCATTATAATCATGTTGGCCTGTAAGCCTGATTAGAAAATGGGTGATTTTTCGATCCAGACGCACCCGTGGTGCGAGGGCTCATTATACCTGAAGGTGAAACCCCCAAAACTTAAAAAATGGCGCTACGCCTGCGCAGTATATCCCAGCCGGGCAATGGCTGCGCGCAGCTGTTCCTCGCTTAACTGTGTTTCGTCGAACTCCACTTCCAGAGTCTGGCGGTGATAACTCCCCCGGATGTACCGGATGCCCGGCAGGTCATCTTCCAACCCTTCCAGGCGCATGACACAGTTAGCGCAGTGCATATCTGAAATGACAAAGGTTTTCTTCACCATCATTCGCCTCGCCCTATTGAAAGGTAATCACCCCGGTGAACATCCCCATCGAGCAGGTGAACTGCAGGCGGGTACCGGGCTTTTGAGGGGGAATATCCAGCGTCTCGACGCCCCTGGCAGGCAAGAGAGCTGAGAGATCAAGCGATGGGATCAGGAACGCCCGCGAACACGAATAGGTTCCCCGGGTAACCAGCTGGAGCTGGACGGGCTGGTTGGCCGGAGCCCGCACCCGGTCGGGGGTGTAGCCGTTGTCACCCACCTCAATGGTGATTTTATCCGAAACGGGGACCGCGTCCTGCCGGGCGAAGGGAGAAATCCCCCCGTCGCCAGAGGCTGAAAAGGACTGCAGGCCTGTCCCCGGCGAAACGGCCTCGGCCACCATGCGCGGCAGGCGTGAAAGCGACACCGGCGAACCCACCAGGTTCAACCCGCCATCCAGCGTCCAGAGTCCCAGCAGGATCAACCCGGCGGCAGCCACCCGGGCGAAGTTCTTCTCCAGCAGTGCCCCCAGGCGCATGGCAAGGTAAGTAAGCCCGAAGAAAACCGGACTGGCGCCCAGCGTAAACGCAAAGAGGATGCCCGCCCCCAGCAGAGGGCTGCCCGTCCCCATGGCCAGCGCCATCATCGACTGAGTCACCCCGCAGGGAATGAGCACTGTCATCGCTCCGAGCACCAGCGGAGTCAGCCCGGTGGCCTGTTTGGACTTTCTGCGCAGAGCGCGGGTTACCCGCGCGGGCGGCTCGAGGTTGAAATACCGGAAAACCGGATGCACCTGAAGCATACGCAGGGCATTGCCCACCATAAAGATGCCAATCGCAATCTGAAGTGCCCCGCGCATCCCGGGCGTGAGCGAAAGCACCGAACCCAGCGCTCCCAGGGCAAACCCCAGCACTGTATAGGCAAACAGCTTTGCTCCCAAAAACAGGAGAATGGGCTGTAAAAGGTTGCGCCCCGCGGCAGAACCCCGCGTTCCCTGGCCCGAGCGAGCGGGTTTCCGGGTACGCAGTTCGGCTTCCAGCTGGCTGGCGAGCGAAGTGGTCAACAGCCCGCCCTGCACGAGCATACAACTCAAACCGCCTGTAGTCAGGCCGGTGATCAGCGCCACCATCCAAAGGGGATCCATGGTTTCCTGTGTCTCCGTATTCCAGGGATACCCTATTATAAACGGAATGTAACACGATGAATCAGATCATTGATAGATGATTCGCCGTGATTAAAATCACGTTTCTCACGGCCGGGCAGCAGGCAACCACCCGCCTCTCAAACGTCCAGGTAGGCTTCGCGAACCACCGTACTGCGCGGATGCTCCGGGTCCACCAAAAGCGTCACCCAGTCTCCAGGTTGGATCTTTCGGGTACGCCGGTTGGTGTGCAGATGGCAGACCGCACGGGCTTTTTCTTTCTTTTGCCCGTACTCAACCACCACCCGCCCGCGGTCGCGGTAGAAAGATGCGCTCACCACCCTGGCACGCACTTCCTGCCCCACCTCAAAAAGATGTCGGATGCGCAAAAAGCGCCACAGAATGACCACCAGCGCCAGCACGCTGACCCCCGCCGCAAAGAGCAAATAGAATGTTTCATCGCGGAAAGTCCAGCGGAAAATCTTAAAGAGCACGAGTATTCCCCAGACGGTGCCAATGCTGGTAGCAGAAAAAGTGGAAAGATAATCCGTATCCAGCACGCGCCAGAAAGTTGGTGAAGGCTTTTCCATGGGCAACCATCCTTTGGGTTTTACGGTTCAAGAACGACTTGCATCGAGGCAAGCGCAGCAAGCCCGGGAATGCGCGGGTCTTCCTGATAAAACGTGAGGCGCACCGGCGTGGGGGACTCTACCCGGTAGGGAATTTCCAGCAAAAAGGGAGTGTGGCTCTGATCTCCGCCTGGTGGAGCTACCGTAAACTGCTGAGAAGCCACCACCCGGCCATCTTCCGCAATACATTCTACCACGATGGGCGACTCGTTCACCGGCCTTGCCAGTCCGCTCACCAGTAGAGAACCTCCGCGCACCCGCTGTCCTTCCTGAGGAAAGCGTATCAGATACGGCTGCTGGGTGATGACCGGGGGGTAAATTTCCGCCCGACCCACGCGCATGAGCACCACCTCCACCGACATCCAATCCATGAGCCGCCCGAATCGGTCGCGTGTTGAAACCTGCAGTCGGCCCGTTTCGGCCATGGCTACAATTTGATACGGAATCTGGGGGTAGAAAGAAATCGAACGCCCGCGATATTGAACATAATTGAAATCTTCCCGGTAGAGGGTACGCCCATCCTCACCGAGCAATTCCACCCGCACCACCCCGTCCTCGCCAGGAATGGCGTTGATCTCCGCCTGAATGGGCGAAAGCACCCGGGAGAGAAGCCCCGGCCGCAGGATGCCCAGGCGCGGTGGCGGTGGAGTGGGGGTATTGGTAATGGTGGGAGTGAGGGTGATGGTAGGCGTGCGCGTGGGAGTGCGCGTGCGGGTGGGAATGCGCGTGCGCGTAGGGGTGCGGGTGGGGGTAGGGCTTGGCCCGGGAGTGATGGTTTCGCTTGGGGTAAGAGTCGGCGTGGGCGTAGCGCTGGGCTCGGGGGTAAACGTGGGCGCAGGCGTGGCCGTGGGCGGCGGCGGGGTATCTGTGAGGCTGGGTTCAGGTGAAGGTGAGAAGGTAACTGTGGCAGTCACCGACGGGCTGGGGGTGGGGGTGAACAGGTTGGAGAGCGAAAGGTTTTCACCGCACCCCGCCAGCAGCCCCACTGCCAGAGTCATCCACCCGAGAAACAACCAGCCCCGGGCTTTCATTTCACCCTTCCAGTTGCGGCATCACCTCGCGCGCGAAGAGCCGCATCGCGCGCTCCCGCTCTGGCTGAGTCTCGGCCAGAAAATGCAGCACAGCACAGGTGGCACCCGCCTGCTGATAGGCGCGCAGGCCTTGCACCAGCACGTCCACATCTCCCCCCAGCGCCACTCCCTCGCGAGGTTCGCCGTTGAGCGCCACCGTCAGCCTTGGAGCCACTTCAAAGGGGCGCCCTGCCAGGAAGGGCCGGGCAATCTGCAACCGGTCACCGAGTTCCCCGGCGGTCAGTCCTACGGGATGCCAGCCATCGGTGAGCAGGGCCGCCCGGCGCAGGGCGCGCAGAGAGTTCCCCGCCGTCCAGAGAGGCGGCCCCCCCGCCTGCACCGGTGCCGGTGCAAATTGCAACCGCTCAAAGTGATAATACCGCCCCTCGAAAGAGATGATGCGCCCACCCCGCCAGAGGGTACGCAGAACCTGGATGGCCTCATCCATCCGCCTGCCACGGTTGGTAAAATCGTAGCCAAGGTTGGCATATTCTCCCTTGGACCAGCCAATCCCCACTGCCACCACCAGCCGCCCTCCCGAAAGCACATCGATGGTGGCAAGCACCTTTGCCATTTCAACCGGGTTTCTTTGCGGCAACACCAGGGCCGAAATTCCCAGCCGCACCGAACCCGTGCTGGCCGCCAGGTAGGCCAGGGTAGAAACCGCTTCGAGAATGGGAACATAAGTGGGGCCATCGCTCTCAGGCTGGGCAAAATGATCGGTCGTCCAGACCGAATCGAAGCCCAGGCTTTCAGCGGCCAGGGCGGTATCGAGTACCGCCAGGCGTCCGGCCTGAGGGCCATAATTGGGGAGAATCACGCCAAACTTCATCACCGAATCCTTCCAGAAAGCGCCATCTGCACGTAAGAGGGGCCAGGGACTGGGAACGCACCCGGGGGCTTTCTCGCCTTCCCTCCCCGGCCCCTCCGATTAACGATTACAGACCGTAAATCTGGCCAAATTTCTCCCGCAGATAACGCAGATAAGGCTGCGGGTCAATTCGAGAGCCGGTTGCTTTTTCTACCAGCACCTGCGGCTCGTATTTTGCCCCATGGCGATGCACCTTCTCGCACAGCCAGGCCAGCAGGTTGGCAAACTGCCCGCGGGCAATTTGCTCTTCCAGGTCAGGCAGATCGTGATGCATCTTTTCCCAGAGCTGTACCGAAACCAGGTTCCCCAGCGCGTAAGTGGGGAAGTACCCCACAAGCCCACTCGACCAGTGAATATCCTGAAGCACCCCGTGCGCATCATCGGGCGGGGTGAGGCCGAGGAAGGCCTGCATGTGGCTGTTCCAGGCTTCAGGCAGGTCTTTCACCTCCAGGCTGCCTTCCATGAGTGCAATTTCAAGCTCCAGGCGCAGCATAATGTGCAGGTTATAGGTAGCCTCATCGGCTTCCACACGGATCAGAGAAGGCTCCACACGGTTCACCGCCCTGTAGAACGCTTCCAGGCTCACGTTCCCCAGCTGACCCGGGAAGATCTCCTGCAACCGCGGATAGAAAAACTTCCAGAAAGGCAAAGAGCGCCCGACCAGGTTTTCCCACATGCGCGATTGTGACTCGTGCACCGCCATCGATGCCCCGGTCGCCAGGGGTGTGCGGCGCAGCGCCTGGCCGATCCCCTGATCGTAGAGGGCATGACCGCACTCGTGCATGGTGCCAAAAATCATGGTGTTGAAGAATTGCGGATCAACGCGGGTGGTGATACGCACATCACCCAGGCCGAAGCTGGTGGTGAAGGGGTGGGCGGCTTTGTCCTGGCGCCCGCGTTCCCAGTCATACCCAAAGCGGGTGATCACCTCCACGCCGAAATCCCACTGGGCCTGTTCGGGGAACGCCTGATGCAGGAAGCCTGCTTCTACCTGCGGGCGCGCGGCAATGGCTTTCACCAGCTCCACCTGAACGGGCCTCACGCGAGCAAAAATGGCCTGAACTTCCTCCGTCTTCATGCCCGGCTCATAATCGTCGAGCTGGGGATCGTAAATGTGCGTGAAAGGGGCAAAGAAGGTAGAATATTCCCGACGCAGTTGAATGATCTCTTCCAGATACGGGCGGAAAGATGCAAAATCATTGTTCCGGCGCGCCTTCACCCAGGCTTCCTGCCCGAGGGTGGTAGCCTGCGAGAATGCCTCTACCCAGCGCGCGGGAACGCGCGCATGTTTTTCCTGCAAACGGCGGGTAACCCGCAACAGGCAGGCCTCCTCCGAGTCCGGATCGAGCTGGCTGGCCAGGGGAGCTAAATCGTCAAGCAGGTGGGCCATTTCATCCGAGACCCAGCGCTCATGCTCCAGCCGCGCCAGGGTGGCGAGCTGGTTGCCGCGGTCTTCCGCACCACCGGGTGGCATATACGTTTGCTGATCCCAGCCCAGCACGGCCTGGGCGTGGCTCAGATCATCGATCTCTGCCAGCAGGCCTTTCAAACGTTGCAGTTTTTCTTCCATTCCTGTACATCCTCTCTACAATGAAGATTCAGCCGCCCTTCCAGGCGGCTGTGCGATGGGTTTAGATGACCCGCCAGCGCAAGGGCTCTCCCTTCAGCGCGGCGATGATCTCAGTAGCGATGTCGTACCCGGCGCGCGCCTGAGCCTCCTGGGTCTGTGCCCCAATATGCGGCGTACAGATCACGCGCGGGTGACTCACCAGGGCGGTCACACCGGGGGGTTCGGTGGTGAAAACATCCAGGGCGGCCCCGGCCACCTTGCCCGACTCCAGCGCGGCCAGCAGGGCATCTTCGTCCACAATGCCGCCCCGCGCCGCATCGACCAGGTACACCCCGTCCTTCATCCGGGCGAAGGCATTCGCATCGAGCATATTTTTGGTCTCGTTGGTGAGCGGCAGGTGCAGGGTGATGACATCTGAAAGTTCAAGGAGCTGTTCCCAGCTCACCGGTTCACCGCCGCGTTGGGTAATGGCTTCAGCGGCCTTCAGGCGGTCATAAGCAATGATCCGCATTCCAAACGCGCGCGCCCGGTCAGCCACAGCTGAACCGATGCGCCCAAACCCCACAATGCCAAGCGTCTTCCCGTAGAGCTCGGCCCCTTCCAGCTCTTTCTTCAGCCACTTTCCAGCCTTCATGGCGCTATCGGCACGCGGAATCTCGCGCACCAGGGCCAGCATCAGGCCCAGCGTCAGCTCGGCCACGGTGATGGTGGTGGCCAGCGGTGAATTGACCACACGCACGCCGTGAGCCTTGGCCGCGTTGAGGTCAATGTTATCCACGCCGATGCCGGCCCGCCCCACCACCTTCAACTTCACCCCGGCTTCAAAAACAGCCGGGGTTACTTTGGTGCGGCTGCGCACGATCAGCGCATCGTACTCGCCGATTTCTTTCAGCAATTCGTCGGCGGTGATACCGTTACGGTCGATGACTTCACCGACCTCGCTCAGTACGGCCTTGCCCTTCGCGTCAAGTCCGTCGGTGATGAGAATTTTCCAAGGGGTCATTCTGCATCTTCTCCTGCTGGGAATTGGGTCTTTGAGAGCACACTCAATTTATGATTTTACCTTACATCCGAAAACTTGGGTGCTCTTTCTTCGATTTAATGTCTAGACAAGCAGCACCATTCCCTCACCGGCTGGAGCAGGCCCATGCGCCTCAGCCCCTTTCCAGGGAGCTGACCCAGTCAGCCGTCCCTCAACCCCGGCCCGATTCATGCTAGAATCGAGCCGGTTATGCACACCTCTCGTCGTTTCCCCACCGGCCTGAACCCGCGCATGTTGCGGGCTGAACCCATGCAGCGCTGCCGTCTGCACGAATGCCGCGGCGCCTGCTGCCTGCACGGGGTTTGGGTAGACCTTACTGAACAGGCCGATCTGCTGGCGCACGCAGAACTGATCACCCCCCACCTGCCGCCCGCCCTGCGCGACCCGGCCGCCTGGTTCAGCGGCCCGCAGGAAGCCGATGAATTCTCTCCCAGCGGGTGGGTCATCCACACCACCGTTTTACCCGACCCGGCTCACTACGGTGGAACGGCCTGTATCTTCCTGCGCGATGATTACAAATGCGCCCTTCAGGTGGCCGGTGAGAGCGCCGGCTTTCACCCCTGGCGCTTTAAACCTTTTTACTGCGTGCTTCATCCCCTTGATCTGGACGAAGAGGGACGCATCACCCTCGATGAAACCCAGGCGCTGTTAAGCGAAGAAGGCAGTTGCCTGCGTCCCGCCGCCGAAGCCATCCCGCTGACCGAAACGTTCGCCCCTGAACTGGAATACCTTCTCGGAATTTGCCCCTCGTCTTCTTTAACGGAAAGGAGCACCGTATGAGCGTTCTCTACACCACGTTTGGAGCCCTGGATGCCAGCCGCGTTGGCATGATCCTTCCGCATGAACATATCTTTGTTGACCTGCGCACCCTCGATGCTCCCGGGCACGGGCAGGCGCGCATCGACAACGTTCTGGCGCTCATGGTGCCACAGCTGGCGCGCGCCCGTTCTCTGGGCGTCTCGGTGCTGGTGGAATGCACCCCCGAAGGTGTGGGGCGCCGGGTTGACCTGGTAAAGGCGGTTTCACTGGCCGCAGGCCTGCCGGTGGTAGTGGCAACCGGCATCTATCGTGAACCATGGGTGCCCGACTGGGCCAGAACTGCCCCGGAAGACATTTTGCAGGGCTGGATGCTCGGCGAACTGGAAGTGGGCATCGGGCAAACCGGCGTGCGCGCGGGGTTCATCAAGGTCAGCGCCGGAGATGAAGGCCTGACCGAGATCGAAAAGAAAATCCTGCGGGCGGCCGGGCGTGCCGGGGCCGCCAGTGGCGCGGCCATCGGAAGCCATACCATTCGCGGGCGGGTGGTGCATGACCAGCTGGACATCCTCGAACGCTGCGGATTCGATCCCCACCGCTTCATTTCCATTCACGCCCAGGCTGAGGCCGATTTCTCCCTCAACCTTGAGGTGGCCCGCCGCGGGGCGTGGATTTCTTACGACGGCATTGGCTGGGGCGATGACGATGATCGAACCATCCGGCGTATTCTCGACCTGCTGGATGCCGGTTTTGGCGATCAGATCCTGCTCAGCATGGACCGCGGCTGGTACGACCCCGCCCACCCCGGCGGCGAAAACATTCAACCCTACGATTACCTGAGTGAAATCTTCCTGCCAAAATTACGCGCTGCGGGCGCCGACCCGGGCACCATCCACGCCCTCACTGTGGACAACCCCTTCCGCGCCTTCTCGCGCTGACCCCGCCCCGTGATGCCCACGCTCTTCGCTCTGGTCGCCATCCTGCTGTGGAGCACCCTGGCACTGCTGGGATCACAGCTAACCCATTTGCCGCCCTTCCTCGTGCTGGGAATCGCCCTGGGGGTCAGCGGGCTGGTCAGCTTCTTCTGGCCAAAGGCCTGGCAAATTCCATGGAAGACCCTGGCAGTAGGGGTGGGAGGCATTTTCGGCTATCACTTTCTCTACTTCCGCGCCTTCGCCCTGGCGCCAGCGGTGGAAGCCAATTTAATCAACTACCTCTGGCCACTCCTCATCGTCCTGCTCTCGCCGCTGGTGCTTCCAGGGATGCGCCTGCACTGGCGGCACGCGTGGGGGGCGCTCTTCGGGCTGACAGGCGCAGCGCTCATCATCACCGGCGGGCAGTGGTCGCTCCAGGCTCGCTACCTGCCCGGTTACCTGCTGGCAGGGGCGGCGGCCCTCACCTGGGCGCTGTATTCCCTTCTATCCCGGCGCCTGTCGCCCTTTCCAACCGCTGCGGTGACTGCTTTCTGTGCGGCGGGCAGTCTGCTGGCGCTCGCCTTTCACCTGGCCAGCGGTGGTTCTCTGACCGCACTGGCTACGCTCCCCTTCCACGACTGGCTCCTGCTCCTGCTCGTAGGGACAGGCCCCATGGGCGCGGCCTTCTTTTTCTGGGATGCGGCGCTCAAAAAGGGCGATCCGCGCACCATCGGCGCCCTGGCCTACCTCACCCCGCTCCTCTCCACCCTTAACCTGGCGCTCTGGGCCGGCCAGCGCCTCACCTGGGTGCATGGCGCGGCCCTGGTGCTCATCGTAACCGGGGCGGTGGTGGGTAGCTGGCCTGCACGTCCGAGCCTCTCCAGAGAACCGGCTGCCCGCCAGCCATCCACCCCGCCATAACATCCCCTCCGGGGGCTTACTCCCGGCGGCTGTTCGCAATGCCGTAGGGATAAGGTAATTCCTTCTCGCTCACCCCGTCCAGCAGAGCCATTTCTTCTGCGCCAAGCGTCCAGTCGGTGGCCCCAAGGTTGATCTCCAGATGCCGCAGGGTGCGCGCCCCGATGATAGGCGCGGTGACGCCGGGCTTCTGCAGCAGCCAGCGCAGGGCCACCTGTGCGGGCTCTTTGCCCGTGCGCCGCGAAACTTCCATCAACGCATCGATGACCTTCCAGGTGCGCTCGTTGTTATACTTCTCCCAGGCTTCGCCCCAGTTGTACTTGCCAGCATCTTCAACACGCGTGTTCGGCGGCGGGGCCTGCATCCCCCGCTGGTACTTCCCCGAAAGCCACCCGCCCCGTAGAGGGCTCCATGGGATGATGCCGATCCCCTCGTTCAGGCAAACCGGCACCAGTTCCCATTCCAGCTCACGGTCGAGCAGGTTGTAGAGGGGTTGAAGGCAAACGTAAGGCTCCCAGCCGTGCGCCCGGCTCAGGTCAACCGCCTTCTGAAGCTGCCAGCCCGAGACATTGCTCGCCCCAAGGTAGCGTACCTTACCCGCCTGAACCAGGGTGTTCAACGTACTGAGCGTCTCCTCCAGCGGGGCGGCGCTATCCCAGCCGTGTGTCTGGTACAGATCGATATAATCGGTGCCCAGCCTGCGCAGGCTGGCATCCACCGCGTCCAGGATATGCTTGCGGCTCAAACCCACCTCATTGGGGCCATCTCCCATCGGCCAGCGCACTTTGGTGGCAATGATCCAGTCTGAGCGCTTCTTTCCCTTCAACCACTTCCCGACAATCTCTTCCGAAATACCGCGGCTGTACACATTCGCCGTATCAATAAAATTACCCCCGGCTTCGGCAAAAAGATCCAGCATCTGATAACTCTCGGCCTCGCTGGTTTCGCGCCCGAAAGTCATCGCCCCCAGACAGAGAACACTCACCTTCAAACCGGTCTTTCCAAGAAAACGAAATTCCATGACAACCTCCTTTGATTAACAACCCAACTTATCCGCAGGAATACGCTCTGCGCGCTGACGAAACCACCCTGCCAGCGTCATCAATATCGTACCCCGAATTCGGGGCTCTTTGCACACCTCTTTGCTGTCTTTTTGGCAGCGCAACCGTTCCAGTTCGCGCCGCAATTCAAACTCCCGCTCCCGGGCCAGCCAGGCAAACATCCAGGGACTGATCATGACAACCTCCTTTGGCACACTCACTTGATGCTCTGGAATTGTAGAGGATCAGTGGAACGATTGGTAGTGCCAGAATTAGGCAATTTTATTAATTCCACTTGCCAATTTCAGCCCAAGTGGTATTATGAATATGTCTTTTTTAGCCTTTTCAATCCTTTGCGGAGTTCCCGTGCGTATCCCAATCGACCGCCAGAGTGAAATTCCCCTCTACCGACAAATTGAGGACTACCTGCGCCAGAGCATCCTCTCTGGCAGCCTGCCACCCGGCGCCGCCCTGCCGGCCACACGCGAGCTGGCCCGCCAGCTTGGCGTCAGCCGCATCACCATCCAGAATGCCTACATTAACCTGGAGAGCGATGGGTTAATCGTTGCCCGCGAAGGCAGCGGCACGTTTGTCGCCCCGCCCCTCACCCCTGCCAGTACTCCCCGCTCAGAAGCCGAAGCTCCCTGGCCCCTCTGGCAGCAAGAGGCTTCGAATACATCGGTGTTCTCCAAAGCCATCTATCAGGAACCCATCCCCGATTACCAGAAACTGGGCCCATCCCTGATCCGCTTTACGGGCGTGGGTGACCCCCGGTTTTTCCCGGTGAAAGATTTTCTCAAAGCCATCCAGACCGTCATCCGGCGTGATGGCGTCGAAGCCCTCGATTATGGAGAATTTGGCAGCGGGTATCCTCCCTTACGCCAGACCATCACCCACATCCTCGCCAGTCAGGGGATTCGGGCCTCTCCGAATGAAGTGCTCATCACCTCAGGTTCTCAACAGGGAATTGCTCTCGTCTGCCAGGTGCTCCTGAAGCCCGGCGATACCATTCTCGTCGAAAGCCCCACCTACAACCTGGCGCTGGAGCTGTTCCGTTCGCTGGGGCTTAAAATCCTGGGGGTGCCGGTCGATGAGCACGGGATGAAGGTAGAAACCCTCGAATCTCTCCTGCAAAAATGGCATCCCCGCCTCATCTATACCATTCCCAACTTTCAGAACCCCACCGGGGTTTGCCTGAGCAGTGCGCGCCGCCGCATGCTCCTGGAGCTGGCCCGGTGCTACAACGTGCCCATTCTCGAAGACGATTACGCTGGAGACCTGCGTTATGAAGGGCGTGTCCTGCCGGCCATTAAAGCCCTCGACCAGAGCGGCGATGTCATCTACACGGGGACTTTCTCCAAAATGCTGATGCCGGGGTTACGCCTGGGCTTTCTCATTGCCAGTGGCCCCATCTTTTACCGCCTGCTGAGTGAAAAATGGGTCACCGATTTCACCACATCCACGCTCATCCAGAGGACGCTCGACGAATATGTAAGCCTGGGGCGCTACCAGGCACACCTGAGGCGTTCATGCCGCATTCACTGCACCCGCCGCGATGCCATGCTCAGCGCCATCCGCCGATACCTGCCCCCGGGGGTGCACTTCGATCCCCCGCAGGGGGGGTTGTATCTCTGGTTGCGCCTGCCTGAGGGTTTCTCAACCCTTCAGCTGCTCCCTCTGGCACTTCAGGCCGGGGTTGAGTTTACACCGGGGAGCTGGTTCTTCCCTGACCCCGTAGAAGGCGAACGCTACCTGCGCCTCAATTTTGCCACCCAGCCGCCTGAGCGCATCGAAGAGGGCATCCGGCGGCTGGGTGAGGTCATGCGCCGGGCACAGTCAGCCCGGCGCTGAAGCGATGTCACTCACACAATCCCATAGGCCAGCATGGCTTTGGCCACCTTCAGGAATCCTGCAATATTGGCCCCCATCACGTAGTTCCCCTTGCAACCGTAGGCCTCCGAAGCCTCCAGCGCCGCCCGATGGATGTTGCGCATGATGCCCTGTAATTTCTGGTCAACCTCTTCGCGCGACCACGAAAGCCGCATGGCATTCTGCGCCATCTCCAGCCCCGAAACTGCCACTCCACCCGCATTGGCGGCTTTGCCCGGCCCGTAAAGCACGTGGTTTTCCTGGAAAACGCGCACCGCGTCCAGATTGGAGGGCATGTTGGCACCTTCGGCCACGCAATAACAGCCGTTCTTCACCAGGGCTTCGGCGCTGGGGCCATCAATCTCATTTTCATGGGCTGAGGGGAACGCCACATCCACCTTCAGACCCTGCTCACGCACCACATCCCAGACGCTCTGGTTGGCAAAGTAAGGCACGTTGTATTTTTCGGCATACTCCCGGATGCGTCCCCGCCGATAATTCTTCAATTCAAAAACAAAGCGCAGTTTCTCACCGTCAATGCCGGCCTCGTCCACAATCGTGCCGTCCGAGTCCGAAAGGGTGATGGGGCGAGCTCCCATGTGAAGGAGTTTTTCCACAGTGTACTGTGCCACATTCCCGGAACCACTCACCACGGCGGTCTTCCCGCGCAGATCCAGGTTGCGCGTGGCGAGCATTTCGGCGGCAAAATAGACGGCCCCGTAACCGGTAGCTTCAGGACGAATGAGGCTTCCGCCATATTCCAGCCCTTTTCCGGTGAGCACACTGGTGTTGGCATTGACGATCTTGAGGTAATAGCCGTACAGATATCCAATCTCGCGCTCACCCACACCAATGTCCCCGGCAGGCACATCGGTATCGGGCCCAATATGGCGGTACAGCTCGCGCATGAAAGCCTGGCAGAAGCGCATCACTTCCTGATCCGATTTACCCTTGGGGTTGAAATCAGAACCACCCTTGGCGCCACCCATGGGCAGTGTGGTGAGCGAATTTTTAAAGGTCTGCTCAAACCCCAGGAATTTGATGATCCCAAGATTGACCGACGGATGGAAGCGCAGGCCGCCTTTGTAGGGCCCGATGGCATTGTTGAATTGAACTCGAAAGCCCCGGTTAACCTGCACTTCGCCCCGGTCATCCACCCAGGCAACCCGGAACATGATCACCCGGTCAGGTTCGACAATGCGGTCGTAAATTTTGGCTCTGACAAAATCGGGGTGCTTCTGAGCCGTAGGCTCAAGCGACGTGAGGACTTCCTGCACGGCCTGAAGGAACTCAGGCTGGCCGCTGTCCTTCTCCTTAACTCTGGCGATGACGTCCTGAATCGCGCTCATATTTAGTTTTCCAATCTAGCGGTGGGGATGGATTTTAATTTCGCCAGTTATATCACATTTGGCCAAAAAGTGGTGTAAATTTCTATACTAAACCCGAGTTGAAGAACATAAGCCGGGGCGGGGGTCTGTGCGGCCTGAGTTTCCCCGGCCCTGCTGCCTGCGGGTGGAACCCTCAGGGCTTGAAAATCACCCCGCGTCTGGATCGGCCATTCACCCTCACATCCAGCGGGGCAGGCAAACGCACATGCCTGACAAATTCACCTTCGTAGCAGGCGGGCTGACTTTTGAGCCACTCCCAGTCAACCCGATAGGCCCCGGTATAGGGCATACAAAAATACAAAATGCCCAGGTTGATGATGTTATGAAAATAATGGGAGCCCTGGCTCAATTCAACCCTCACGTTCTCCAGGGTGGCCTCAACGATCACACGCGCCCCGCAAATTTGCCCCCACGTCACCGGAATGCCCAGCCACGGGTCGAGCGTCCCCAGGCGGCCAAAAACGATTAACACGTAGGGACGTTTTTCATCCAGCAAGTGTCGATTCAGCTTCTCCAGCTCATCGGCAATCTGACGGGTATTTTTCAATTCAAACCGTTCTGGAATCACATAAACCACATCTTCAATCTCCCGGGTGATCCCATTCCCCAGAACCGTTTCGGACGCGAGGAAAACGTCCGGCTGATGCATCTCTTCCAGAGAAAGGTTCATTTCGCCGCCCGGGATCATCATGGGGCGCACCTGGAGAAAACCCAGACGGTGCGGGTCGAAGGTCATGGCAAATTCAATCTCTACCGGCCCGTCAAGAACCTGCTCACACCGGGCAAGCAGGTCGCGAATCATCGCATTAAAAGGGATTTCATTCAACACCAGCAGGGGCGCGAAGGTTAACACCCGTGGGCCGCGGGCGCCCATTCCCATCGAAAGCCGCCCGGATTCTATCTCATACGTTGAAACCAGATACTTCAATGCGCCATCCCGCTCGGCGGTCATCAGGTTTTCCAGGCGCATATACTCGGTTTCTTTCACCGGGTTATATTCAGGCGGCTCACCCATGTGGACTACCCAGAATTCATTCTGAGTTTCTTCGAGCATATCCTGCATCGATTTAAACGGCGGCGGCGCCTGAGGAAAAGCAGGCGAATACATCCACACTTTGCCACCATCCACAATTGTCTTTCCCAGCCCCAGCGCCAGGCTCACTACCCCGTCTTCTGGCCGGGCCGGTGAGACGGGATAAAAGTTGAACGAGCGCGCCACTCCTGAAAGCTCCGGATAAAAGCGATCATGATAGCGCTTGCCGACGATCTCCTGAATGATCACCGCCATTTTTTCATCGCCCAGGTGCAGCCCGGTGGCCCGGCAGTAATCCTTGGCAATTTGAAAAAACGTGGAAGCCCACACATACTTGATCGCCTCGACGAGCTTCTGAAACCGCACATCAGGATCGTGCGAGTTGTTGGGGATCATCTTGGTTTTGTACACACCCGCAAACGGCCTGCGGGTGGTATCTTCCATCAGCCCTGAAGAGCGAATCGCCAGGGGAGTCTTCCATTCCTGAATCAGGGCACGCAGTTCGCCCAGCACCTCAAAGGGCAAATCGCCGCGTAAAAAAGCGTAGGCAATGCGCTCATCGGGCAAGTCTGAAAGAGCCACATCCCACAATCGGTTGCGCTGCATAAACGCATCGAAGACGCTCGTGCCCAGCACCGTCATGCGGGGAATGCTGACCACAATTTCATTCATGGAAAGGTCAGCAATCGCCTGTTGAATCGTCAGCAGGCCATGGGCCTTCCCTCCCATTTCCTCAAGTCCATCCAGAAGGGGCTCCTCAGGCCGGTAACCACGCCGCATTGAAATGAGACGAAACGGAGCATCACCATAAATCATCGGCTTTTCCTGGCGAAAAAATGTTAGACCCAGCCGCGCTCGTGACAGGCACGGGCCACGCGATCCACAGCCAGGATGTAGGCCGCATCGCGCAGTGAAAGCCGGTGGCGGTTGGCATACGTACTGACATCGATATACGCCGAGGTCATGTGCGAATCGAGCTTGCTCAATACTTCGTCCTTGCTCCAGAAGTAATTCATGTTCGACTGCACCTGCTCAAAATAACTGCAAACCACGCCTCCCGCATTGGCCAGAATATCGGGGATGATCATCACTCCCCGCTCACGCAAAACCTCATCCACATCCGAATCGGTCGGCCCGTTGGCACCTTCGGCGATGATTTTCACCCGCCGGCTGATCTGCCCCACATTGCCTGCATGGATCTGATGTTCCAGCGCCGCCGGCACGAGGATATCGACATCCTGCGCCAGCCATGCTTCACCCGGCAGGCGCTCATAACCGAGGGCTTCAGCCCTGGCTTTATCCACCTCGCCAAACGGATTGGTGATCGAAGCCAGCTCCTCAAAGTCAATCCCGCCCTTCTTTCGATAGGCGTAGGCCGTGCGGTCAGCATGATCCCAGGTGGAAACACAGGCAATGACTCCGCCCATTTGCTGGTAAAGCTGAGCCGCGTACATTCCGACCATACCAAAGCCCTGAAAACTGGCGCTGGTCTGGTCAATGGCCAGCCCCAGGTCTTTCAGAGCCTCGCGGACGGTGATCATCACCCCGTAGCCGCAGGCTTCCTGGCGTCCTTTCGACCCGGCATGCCCGACGGGCTTTCCGGTGATGAAACCGGGGCTTTTCTGTTGATGAATGGCTTCATATTCATCGAGCATCCACAGCATGTGCTGAGGCCCGGTCATCACATCGGGGCCCAGCACATCCCACGTCGGCCCGGTGAGGTGCGCCACCCTGCGCACGAACCCCCGGCAAATGCGCTCCTGCTCGGCAAAACTTAACGTGTGTGGGTCGCACACCACCCCGCTGCTCGACCCACCCAGCGGCAAATTGGTGACGGCACATTTCCAGGTCATCCACATTCCCAGCGCCCGGATGGTATCAATGGTTTCCTGGGGATGGAAGCGAACTCCACCTTTGGTAGGCCCGAGCACATCATTGTATTGCACCACATACCCGCGGAAAACCCTGGCTTCGCCATCATCCATGAAGACGGGCAAACTGAACTGATATTCCCGCATGGGAATGCGGAGAAAATCGCGCGTGGGTTGATCCAGCCCGAGCAAATCGGCAATGCGGTCGAACTGCTGTTGCGCCATATCAAAAATGTTGTACGGCTTTCTGTTTTCCATAACCAGCTCCGCCCTCATTCAGAGCCAACGGGTAAAACCACCCCGGCTTACCCCTTTAAAAACAACGCAAGAGATGTTAAGATTGTACTGTATTTCTGCAGGCCAGGCATCGGCGGGCAGGCCCGTGCCAGAGTTTTTAAACACAGGCTGGCCTCACGCCCCGTTCACCCGTCCGTTAGCGTATAATCCTTCTGGAACACCGGGCGGAAAAGCAGAGCCAGCCCCTCGCTTTCCGTTGTGCTCCATCCGCTTTCCACCCCCAACCCTCAATGACAGGAAACGAACCATGAACCCTTCTCCTTCTCAACCCGATCGCCCCCGCATGAGCGTCATGCGTGCCATTCTCATCGGTCAACTGGTGGTGAATTTTCCCCTCTTTCTCATCGTGCTTGTTCTTTTTATCCTCAGCGGCATCTTCTTCCCCAACGACCCGTGGATTGCCCTGATAGGGGCAGTCCTTTTAGGGTGGGGATGGTGGTCCATTTCTACCAAACGCTGGCGCGCCTGGGCCATTTCCAAAGGGGTACCCCCGCGTGAACTCACCCGCATGGCCGCCTTCACCGGCCTGGCTCGCCCACGCGATTGGTACATGTACGACCTGGGAAAAGAAGAAGACGAGGACGAACCCCGGCATCCCTGAACCTGCCCCGGCAAAGGAATCAAAAGCCCCTGCCTCAGAAGCAGGGGCACAGGGCGGGGCTGATTCAGGGGAGAAAACCCCGCCCGGAGTGATTTTACGAACCTAACGCACGGTCTCAGCTACAAACTCGGCCCCTTTGCGCAGGCACTGGAAGTTGAGCGGCAACAGGCGGTGGTGCCGCGCCGGCAGGTGCGCCTCCAGCGCCCGTTCCACTGCTTCTACCGGCAGAACGGGCAAATTGACCAGCAGCGCCCCCAGCAGCACCATATTGGTCATACGGCGATCCCCCATTGCTTCGGCAATCTCGTTGCCCGGCACCATCACCGCGCGCAGATCGCCGCGCGCAGGTTTCCGGTTGACCATCGAGGCATTCACCACCAGCACCCCGCCCGGCTGGATCAGCGCTTCGTATTTATCCAGGGATGGCAGGTTCATGGCAATGACCGCCGCCGGGTGCCTGACCAGCGGAGAGCCGATCTCCTCATCGGCAATAATCACCGTACAATTGGCCGTTCCTCCGCGCATCTCGGGCCCGTAAGAGGGAATCCAGGTGACTTCGCGCCCTTCGTCCATCGCGGCGTAGGCCAGCAACTGGCCCGCAAATAACACACCCTGACCGCCAAAACCGGCGATGATGATTTCCGTTTGCATCTGCCGCCTCCTTTACACCTTGAGCTGAGCCACCGAAGGACTGACCCTGTAATCGCCCACCGGATAGTAGGGAATCATCTTCTCGGCCAGCCATTGCAGCGCCTGGTTGGGGCTCATGCCCCAGTTGGTGGGGCAAATGGAAAGCATTTCTACCATCGAAAAGCCCAGCCCCTGGCGCTGAACCTCCAGCGCGGTGCGTACGGCCTTCTTGGCCAGGCGGATGTTCTTCGGGTCGTGCAGACTGCGGCGGACGACGTAAGCCGCTCCCTCCAGGGTGGCCAGCAATTCGCTGGCGCGAATGGGATACCCCGCCAGCTCCACATCACGCCCGTGCGGCGAAGAGGTGGTCTTCTGACCGGGCAGGGTGGTGGGAGCCATCTGGCCACCGGTCATACCGTAATTGGCGTTGTTGATAAAAAACACGGTGATATTCTCACCACGCGCGGCAGCGTGAACGACTTCCGTCATGCCGATGGAGGCCATATCGCCGTCGCCCTGATAGGTGATCACCATGCGGTCGGGGAGCACCCGCTTGACACCCGTGGCCATGGCCGGAGCACGCCCGTGGGGGGCCTGCACCCAGTCAAAATCAAAATAGTTATAGGCAAACACCGAGCATCCCACCGAGGCCACCCCGATGGTGTGTTCACGGAGGCCCATTTCGTCAATCACCTCCGCGATAATTCGATGAGCCACCCCGTGTGTACAGCCGGGACAGTAGTGGGTGGCGCATTCCACCAGCGATCTGGGCCGCTGATAGACAATTTCTTCAGGTACGATCTGTTCGACGACCATCGTTATTCCTCGTAATTAATTGGATCCAGTCAGGCGCTGAAGCCAGCGGTCGCGGGGATGCCCCTCAAAGCTGGCTTCTCCGGCGGCCAGGCGGCGAATCTCACCCAGAATCTCATCCGGGAAGGGCATCACCCCGCCCATCCGCCCGTAGAACTCCACCGGGCGCTTCCCGTTCACCGCCAGGCGCACATCCTCAAGCATCTGTCCGGCGTTCATTTCCACCACCAGGAAAGCCTCGGCGCGCTCACACAGAGCGGCAATCTGCCGGGTGGGGAAGGGACTGAGCGAAATGGGGCGCAGTAACCCCACCGGGATACCTTCAGCACGCGCCTGCCGTACTGCCGAAAGCGCCACCCTCCCCGCTGAACCAAAACCAACCACCACAAAGCGGGCATCTTCCATGAAATACTCGCGGAAGCGCACCTCATTGGCCTGAATTTCCTGCCAGCGGCGCAACAGGCGCAGATTGGCCTCCTCTTCTTTGGGGGGATCAAGGTAAATGGAGGTAAGCACATTGCGTTCACGCCCAGCCGCTCCCGTGGCCGCCCAGGCCGGGAAGGTCTGCCGCACCGGGCGCATGGGGGGCAGTTCCGCCGGCTCCATCATCTGGCCAAGGCTCCCATCCAGAAGCACCACCGCAATGGAGCGGTACTTCTCGGCCAGGTCAAAGGCCAGCACGGTCAGGTCAATGGCCTCCTGGATCGTCGCCGGGGCCAGCACAATGGTGTGGTAATCGCCGTGACCGCCGCCATGCACCATCTGGTTGTAGTCTGACTGGGCGGGGGCAATGTTCCCCAGCCCCGGCCCACCGCGCATCACATCCACCAGCACCGCGGGGACTTCGGTGGCGGCGATGTAGGACAATCCTTCCATCATTAAACTAATACCGGGGCTGGATGAGGATGTCATCACTCTTGCCCCGGTACATGCGGCCCCGTAGACCATGTTGATCGCCCCGAGCTCGCTTTCTGCCTGTACAAAGGCCCTCCCGAGCTCGGGCATACGGTGGGCCATCCATTCCAGAAGCTCCGTCTGGGGGGTAATCGGGTACCCAAAGTAGGCCTGTAATCCGGCACGAATGGCCGCTTCGGCAATGGCTTCATTTCCTTTCAGCAGTTCCCTGGCCATTGGAACCTCCTACGCTCCCACCGCCGCTGTAGAACGGCGAATCACCTGACGATAGACCGTAATCGCCGCTTCCGGGCAAACCACTGCACAAATGCCGCACCCGGTGCAGCCCTCTCCGGCCAGCTCAGCCGGATGATAGCCTTTAGAGGTGATACGCTCGGTGGAGAGCCGCAAGACCTCCTGCGGACAGGCCCCCACACACAGCTCACAGCCTTTACAATACAACTCGCTGATCACCACACGTCCCTGAACGGGCATTCAGATTCCTCCTTAGTTCGAGAAATCGGGCAAAAATGATGCGGATTCCCGCACACCTTCATTATGAACAAAAGAAGAAGGGGAGGATAGTGATAACCCTCCCCTGCAAGGGGGTACATCCTTCATGTCTGACAAATGGGTCTTTCCCCTGCCAGGCGGGGTTGGTTCAGGGTGAACGAAACCGCCGTGCCAGCAGAGATAGCCTGCGCATGAGCGGTTGCAGGCTCTCTGGCATGGCTTCTTCGCTCAACACCACGGTGTGCTTTCGATCACCATGCTCGATCGTCACCAGATATTGAAAGCGATCCACGCCTTCCCCCTCCCGGGCCAGCCGGGGAGGAAGGTCAAAGAATCCCGCCTGTTCGAGGAGGGCTTCCAGTGCCTGCCGTTCTTCCGGGCTGAGGCTGGCCGTGTCAATCACGGCACGCTGCGTGATGCCGGCAAATCCGCCCGTCCGCTCGAAGATAATGATCAACCGAACCCTCCCTTTCCTGCCCCGCGCCTTTCTGCCAGGGTCAGCGAATGCCAAACACTTTGAGCACGCTCTGCAGGCAACCCTGAGGAGTGTCGCCGTCTGAAGATGATCCCACGGTAATTCCCACCCCCGCCCAGCCATGCTTCACTGCCATCTGCTCAAGGCTGTTGACGCCGAAAAGCTCTCCCGCCACCGTATAGGTGAGGTCAGCAGCCTGTTGAAAATTGGTAGTGGAGCGGATGCGGTCGCGGAGAGTCACGTACCAGATGCGCCCGGCCTTCTCCCAGGCAAAGCCGCCGATTTCCATAGCGGTGAGGTAAAAAGCGTGATTGGGAATGCCTGAATTAATGTGCACCCCCCCATTATCACTGGTTGTATTCACGTAACCGCTCATGTGCCCGGGCTGTGGGTCTTTCCCCAGCACCGGATCGTTATACGCCGTGCCGGGTTCTTTCATGGAACGCAAGGCCACCCCCTGGACGTTGGCGGTGAACAGCCCTGCCCCGATGAGCCAGTCGGCCTGATCAACGCTTTGCCCGAGCGCGCGCTGTTTCACCAGCGTACCGAACACATCAGAGAACGATTCATTGAGCGCCCCCGGCTGATTGGAATAGATCAGGTTGCCGGTGAACTGGGTAACGCCGTGGGTCAATTCATGCCCGATAACATCAATTGAAATGGTGAAACGGTTGAAGAGGCGCTGAGCGGGCGGCAGGTCTTCATCGCCATCGCCATAGACCATTTGCTGGCCGTTCCAGAAGGCGTTGTCGTAGCCCTGCTGGTAATGCACGGTTGAATCCAGACGCATCCCGCTGCCATCAATGGAATTGCGCTGATACACATCCCAGTACAGGTCATACGTTGCCCCTGAACCGTCGTAGGCTTCATCGACAGCCGCGTCTCCTGAAGGCGGGGCGCCCTCGGCGCGCACCAGCTGCCCGGGCAGGCTGGAGCCAAAATTGGCGGTGTACACTGCACGCTGGCGCATGGCGACCCCCGGCGCCCGGGGAACTGCGGAAGGCCGCGCGGCCATTTCTAACCGGCTGGCACGGAATTGAGCCGTGAGTGTGGCGGTCACCTCAGCTTTCTGGCGCTGTTCGGGTGTACCATTTTGCGCGATCTGATCGAGCATATACGGTGGGAGAATGCATGAAATGGGATGGCGAGACATAGAGCCCTACTACCTTCCTTAGAAGTCAAAAACGTGAAACGAAAAGCTGGACTATCCTCAGTGTAAATTCATTGATCATTTTAGTCAAGATTGCGGGGTTTTTCACAACCCCTGAACTTTCTCCATCTCCCCTCCTGCTTCCGGCTCGACAAAACCGTGCAGGATGGCTTGATTGTCTGGGGGCCGGGGGCATTCCACCAGGCCTGCACGTTCGAAGATCGCCCGCACCCCCATCAAGCTCCATACCGGTGCCAGCCTTTCGGCCCGGGAATCACCGGGCAGGCATCTACCACCACCCCCTGGCCACAAACAGGCGCCTCCTGCAGATCCATCTCTATGCCCCTGAAGAGGATTGGACACCTGACTTGAGTATAAACCAATCTGCCAGGTTTACTCGCGGCCATCTTCTCCCTGCAAGGCAAACCGGAGTAAAATAAGACCGATCGGTCTGATTTTCAACAGAGGCATGATGAAACGCATTCCATCCTGGCAGGGAAAAACCGCCCTCATCACCGGTGCCTCCAGCGGCATTGGTGAAGCCGCCGCCCGTCTCCTCAGCCGCAAGGGACTGCGGGTGATCCTTACCGCCCGCCGGGTTGACCGGCTCGAAGCCCTGGCGGAAGAAATCATCCATGCCGGTGGTCAGGCAGACGTCAGGCCTGCCGACCTCTCTGTGGAAGAGGAACGTCAGCGCCTGGCAGAGGCGGTGATGGAATCAACCGGTTGCCCGGATGTGCTGGTCAACAACGCCGGGTTCGGCTGGTACGGCTACTATCATGACATGCCCTGGGAAACCGCGCAGAGCATGATCCGCGTCAACATAGAAGCCCCGGCCCACCTCACCCGGCTCTTCCTGCCCGCCATGCTGGCCCGCGGATGGGGCTGTATTCTGAACATTTCCTCGATTGCCGGTAATATGCCCAACCAGGGTGTGGCCGTCTATGCCGCCAGCAAGGCCTTTCTCGATAGCTTCACCACCTCGCTTTACCGTGAAACCCGGGGGAGCGGGGTGCAGGTGTGCAGTATTCGCCCGGGGCCGGTTTCCAGCGAGTTTTTTGAGCAGGCCCTGCGCCACCCCAACGGGCGCGCCGTACCCGCCGAACGTTTCGCTGTGCCGCCGCAGCGGGTGGCGGAGTGTCTCTGGTCAGTGATGAACCACCCGCGCAGGGTAGCTTACGTGCCCCCTATCCTGGCACTCAGCCCCTGGCTGGAGCGGCTCTTTGGCGGGGTTATCGATCTCCTCGGCCCGTTGCTCTTACGCCGTGAAGACCCCACCCGCCATCCTTCCTTTCATTAATAAAATCCTAATCTGCCGCCGTTTCTGGAACCCGGCCACCCGGTTGATCGCCCTCTCCCTGCGTGGTAGAATCAGAATGAAAGATTGACTTAGTTTATGGAGGATTGTTTCATGGACCAGACCATTACCGGAACATTTGCTGTTAAAAAGGGTCTGGCGCAGATGCTCAAAGGCGGCGTGATCATGGATGTGGTAACACCGGAACATGCCCGCATTGCTGAAGACGCCGGTGCTGTGGCCGTGATGGCCCTGGAGCGCGTCCCCGCAGACATCCGCGCTCAGGGCGGCGTGGCACGCATGAGTGACCCCGAGCTGATTCTGAAGATCATGGAGGCGGTCACCATTCCCGTCATGGCCAAATGCCGCATCGGTCACTTTGTTGAGGCACAAATCCTTGAAGCCATCGGGGTAGATTACATTGACGAATCTGAAGTGCTGACCCCGGCTGATGAACAACACCATATCAACAAACACGCCTTTAAAGTGCCTTTTGTGTGCGGGGCGCGCAACCTCGGAGAGGCGCTCCGGCGTATTGGGGAAGGAGCGGCGATGATCCGCACCAAGGGTGAAGCGGGCACAGGAGATGTGGTTGAAGCCGTGCGCCATGCCCGCGCCGTACTCGGTGAAATCCGCCGGTTGCAAACCATGCCCGAAGAAGAGTTAATGGCCTTCGCCAAGGAAATCGGCGCTCCATACGAACTGGTGGTTGAGACGAAGCAGCTCGGACGTCTGCCGGTGGTCAACTTTGCCGCTGGCGGTGTGGCCACCCCGGCCGATGCCGCCCTGATGATGCAGCTCGGGGTAGACGGGGTGTTCGTCGGCTCCGGCATCTTCAAGTCTGGCGACCCCGCTCGCCGGGCGGCCGCCATTGTCAAAGCCGTCACCCACTTCAACGACCCGCAGATTCTGGCCGAGGTAAGCCGCAACCTGGGCGAGCCCATGGTTGGGCGCCAGGTTTCCGCCATTCCGCAGGCCGAGTTGCTCGCCGGGAGGGGGTGGTAGTCGGTATCCATGAGAATAGGCGTCCTAGCATTACAGGGCGATTTCCACGAACACCAGGCCATGCTGGAAAGCCTGGGGGCAGAAGTGGTTCAGGTGCGTCTCCCCCGCCATCTGGAGGGCCTGCAGGGATTGATCATCCCCGGAGGCGAGTCGACCACCATTGGCAAGCTCGCCGTCGATTTCGGCCTCATCGAGCCTCTGCGTGCCTTTGGCAAGGAACACGCCATCTGGGGCACCTGCGCCGGGGCGATCTTCCTTTCTTCCGATGCCCGCCGTGAGCAACCTCTGCTGGGGCTCATGGACATCGTTGTGGCGCGCAACGCCTTTGGCCGCCAGGTGGATAGCTTTGAGGCCGATCTGGATGTACACTTCATGGGCCAGGCCAATCAACGCCCCTTCCGGGCCATCTTCATCCGCGCTCCCATCATCGAGCAGGTCAGAGGAGAGGCGCAGGCGCTGGTCACCCTGCCTGATGGGCGCATCGTGGCGGCGCGGCAGGGACGCTGGCTGGCCACCTCGTTTCACCCGGAGCTTACGGGAGACAACCGGTTTCATCGTTATTTTCTGGAGCTGGCACGATAAACGTTCGATCTTTCGCCTGGCATGATCTGATTACCCTCTATCGGTACCGCCACCGCATCCTCTGCACCGATAGCGCCCTCGCGCTTACCCGCGGCACCCCGGTGGGGGCACTGGCCATCCTCACCCACCTCGACCCCACCCGCGGCATCTTTACGGGGGTCTGTCCGTCGCGCAACGGACGCGCCGCCCTCATCGGGCAGATGATCTACCCCGCCGGTGAACGTTCGGCGCGCATCTCCTTCCTGCTCCCCGCCGACGGGCTGGAGCACCCCAACCTGGCCGATCTCCTCGAGGCTATGTCCGAGACGGCCGGTGGGTGGGGGGCATTCCATTTGCTCATCGAGGTAGAAGAACACAGCCCGGCGCTGGATGCCATCCGCGAGAACGGCTTCAGTGTGTATGCCTGGCAGACCAACTGGCAATTCCTCACCCGGCCCGAAAGCCTCTTCAGTGAGCTCTGGCAACCGGCGTCTGCCACCGATGAAAACGCCGTGCGCAGCCTTTACCAGCTCCTCGTGCCGCCCCTCGTGCAGAGCGCCGAACCCATCCCGCTCCAGCCAGGGCTGCGGCTGGTTTACCACCAAGGGCACGAGCTGGTAGCCTATGCCGATGCCGTCTTCGGCCCACAGGGCATCTACCTGCAACCGGTGATTCATCCCGCCGTGGAAAACCTCGACGAAGTCCTCGGCGGCTTGCTGGCACGTCAGCCTCTCCAGCCGCAGCGGCCAGTATACATTGCCGCGCGTTCGTATCAGGCGTGGCTCGAACCCTCTCTTCACCGCCTGCAGGGGCGGGCCTCCTCGCGCCGGGCGCTTCTGGTGCGGCACCTGGCCGTGGCACAGCGTGCGGCTTTGCTTGCCCGCCAATCCGGGAGAGAGTTGTATAATCCTGAGGTAACTGTTCCTCTCGTTCAACATTCGACCATTCACGATAATTAATGAAAGTGGATTGAAGGTAAGACAGAAACTTATGACTCAACGACGAATAACCGATGACCTGCAAGCCCTGCTGGGGGTACTGCCCCCAAAAATCGCGCAGGCGGTCATCCAGGCAAACGATAGCGATCATCTCTTAGAGATTGTCCTCGATCTGGGGCGTCGCCCGATGGTGCGCTTCACTTCCGGTGAACACGAGCTTCTCCAGGAAGAAGTGACCCATGCTGAGATCGAGTACGTGGTGTCGCGCATTGGTGAATTCGATGCCGATAACCGCGCCGGGCTGGAGCGAACCCTTCACCGCATCTCGGCCATCCGCAACCGGCGCGGGCATATTGTGGGCCTCACCTGCCGGGTGGGGCGTGCCGTCTATGGCACGATTGACATCATTCAAGACCTGATCGAATCCGGCAAGAGCATCCTCATTCTGGGGCGCCCGGGCATCGGGAAGACCACCATGCTGCGCGAAGCGGCGCGTATTCTGGCCGAGAAAAAACGGGTGATCATCGTAGATACCTCCAACGAAATCGGCGGAGATGGCGATGTCCCCCACCCGGCCGTGGGCCGCGCCCGCCGGATGCAGGTGGCCAAACCTTCTCTGCAACACGAGGTGATGATCGAAGCGGTTGAGAACCACAACCCCGAAGTGATCGTCATCGACGAGATCGGACGCGAACTGGAAGCCGCCGCCGCACGCACCATTGCCGAACGCGGCGTGCAACTCATCGGCACAGCGCACGGCCGCACCCTCGAGAACCTGCTCCTCAACCCCACCCTCTCAGACCTGGTGGGGGGGATTGAGGCCGTGACGCTCTCAGATGACGAAGCCCGCCGCCGCGGCACCCAGAAGACCGTTCTCGAACGCCGGGCCCCGCCCACCTTTGACGTGCTCATCGAAATTCAGGAACGCGACCGGCTGGCCATCCATGCCGATGTGGCCGCCGCGGTAGACGCTCTGGTGCGCAGTTACCCGCTCCCGCCGGAGATCCGCTACCGCGACGAGAACGGCGAAATTCACATCGAAAAAGCCCCGCCCACCACAGTACGCCCCGTGGGAATGGGCATGGCCAGCAGCGCACCCGCCCCGCTGGGGGGTATGCGCCGTTCCAGCGGCGTTGAACAGCCCACTCAGCCCCGCCCCGCCGCGGAACAACCCCTCCGCTCGGCCAACGGCCTGAACCTTGAGCTGCCCGCCGCCAGCGCCCAGCCCGGAGCTCCCCTCCAGCCGGTGCACATTTACCCCTACGGTGTGGCCCGCAACCGCCTGCAACAGAGCGCCAAGCGGCTTGGCGTGCCGGCAATTGTGGTGCGAGAACTCTCCGAAGCCGAGGCGCTCATCACCCTGCGCACCTATTACCGCGGACGCCAGCAAACCATCCTGGAGGCTGAACAACGCGGTCTGCCCATTTACGTGCTCCGCGCCAACACCAACAGTCAGATCGAACAGATGCTCGCCGAGCTCTTCAACCTCACGTACCACCCCTCCGCGCTGGACAACTGGGAAGAAACCGCCATGCAAACCCAGCGCGCCATTCAACTGGTGATGAACGGCGAACGGTATGTAGACCTGGCCCCCGCCTCAGCCGCCATCCGGCGCATGCAGCACGAAATGGCCCGCCAGGCCGACCTCACCTCGCACTCCTACGGCAAAGAACCCAACCGCAGGGTGCGGATTTACCGCGAATGACTCTCCCCTGCAGCCGGAAAGGTTTTTCCGGCTGCAGGATTTTGAAGCCCTGTTTTCGGTCACGTCCAACGGAACCCCAACCCATGTTCATCACTTTTGAAGGCCCGGAAGGCAGCGGAAAGACCACCCAGATCAGAGCATTACAGGCCCACCTGCAATCTCTGGGTGTGAGGGTGTGCACCACTCGCGAGCCCGGCGGCACAACCATCAGCGATCAGATACGCGCCATTCTCACCAGCCTGGAAAACACCGCCATGCACCCCCGCACCGAAATCCTTCTCTTCCTGGCGGCCCGCGCCCAGCTGGTGGAAGAGGTGATCCGCCCGCAGTTGCGTGCGGGAAACGTGGTAATCTCTGATCGCTATGCCGATTCCACCCTCGCTTACCAGGGGTATGGTCACGGCTACGACCTCGACCGCCTGCGCCTGTTGCTCGAATTTGCCACCGATGGCCTCTGGCCCGATCTCACCCTCCTGCTGGATATCGACCCCGCCATCGGGCTGGCGCGAAAACGGCACGGCGGCGAATGGAACCGTCTGGATGCTTACGCCGAAGCCTTTCACCATCGGGTGCGCACCGGGTACCTGGAACTGGCCGCGCGCGACCCGCAACGCTGGGTGATCATTGACGCATCGCGCCCCTGCGAGGAAGTCCAGGCGGCCATCCGCCGGGCCGTGCTCGCTCGATTGCAACCATCCTGAAGAAGTTGAGGCGATGATCACGGGGGGTGGAGTGTTCCCGGTAACCTTTTTCAAACGTTGTTTCCACTGGATGTGGAGCTTTGCCATCCCCCTGCTGGCGGCCTGCGCCCCGTTGACTTCGCCGCAAAATTCCATCACCCCCACCCCTCCGCTCCGCCTCGCCATCACCGCGTTGCCCGCCGAAATGACCTGCGTGGTGGTTTCTGCCCGTGCTGACCCTGAAACCACCGAACCTTCTCTCTTCCCCCCGCCTTCCCCCGAAGATTGGTCTCTTGGCCCCGCGGATGCTCCCGTAACCTTCGTGGAATACACCGACTACACCACTGAAGCCAGTGCCATCCTTCACCGCAGCCTTTCCCACCTGCTCCAGAAATATCCCACCCGGGTCAGGCGGGTCTTTCGCCACTACCCCCTGCCCGGCAACGATCAGTCTCTGCTGGCCGCCGCTGCCGCCGAAGCCGCCGGACAACAGGGGCATTTCTGGGAAATGAACGCGCTTCTGCTGGAAAACCAGCCAGCATGGGTGGGCCTTTCGACAGAAGATTTCCGCTCCTGGCTGACGGATCAGGTGCAGGGCATGGGTCTCGACGTGGCTCGCTTCGTTGCCACCCTTGAAGACACCGCCGTAGAGCAAAAGCTTCTGCGCGCCCGTCAGTTCGGAATCGAGACCGGCATTCCCCTCATGCCGTGGTTGCTGGTCAACGGGAAGATCTACCAGGGGCCGCGTGACGAACGCTCACTGGATCAGCTGGTACGCCTGCTTCTGCTTGAAGAGCGCCAGTTCGAGGCCTGCCCGCCTTTTATCATCGACCCGCAGAAGCGGTATTTTGCCCGCCTGCAAACCGCACAGGGAGAAATCACCCTCGAGCTCTTCCCCCGGCAGGCCCCGCTGGCAGTGAATAATTTCGTCTTCCTGGCACGCCAGGGTTGGTTTGATGGATTGACTTTTCACCGGGTGGTAGCCGGCCTGCTGGCTCAGAGTGGCGACCCCTCCGCCACCGGCCTCGGCGGCCCGGGCTATGCCTTCCCCGACGACGTCAACGACCTGCGTTTCGACCGCCCCGGAAGGCTGGCCATGGCCAGCCCCGGCCCCAACAGCAACGGCAGTCAGTTCTTCATCACCATGCGCCAGGCGTCTGAGCTGGATGGCCGCTATGTCATCTTCGGGCAGGTGCTGGAAGGCATGGACGTGCTCCATCGCCTCACCCCGCGCGACCCTTCCGCCGCCGATGCGTTACCCGACGGCGATACTCTGCAAACCGTGGTCATCGAAGAACGATGAACAGAGAGAAAGCTGGCTTAAACAAAATTAAGATTTCTCTGTTAGAATCCCCAGCGGGGATGTACAGGATGGATCCGTTTGGCTTTTGCGGTGTCTTTCCTGCCGCAACTTTCCCGCATTTCGAAACTCAGGAGATGACCACCGCATGATCAAGCGCGTTCTCTTTTTAACCTTCATCCTTGCTTTCCTGCTGACGGCCTGCCAGCCGCAGAAGAGCACCGGCCAGCCCGTCAGCGGGCCGCCGATGGAAGGCTGTTCCGTCACGCCTCTGCTCCCCACCCCCGACCCCACCCTGCAGGCGAAAATCCCCCCCGTGCAGGCCGATGACCATACCCGCGGGCCAAAAAATGCCCCCATTACCATCATCGAATACAGCGACTTCCAGTGCCCGTACTGCGCCATGGTGGCGCCGGTGATGGAACAGCTTGCCGCACGCTACCCGGATGATCTGCTCATCGTCAACCGTCATTTTCCGTTAAGCACCCATCCCAACTCGTTGCTCATGGCCTACGCCAGCGAAGCCGCCGCCCTGCAGGGCAAGTTTTACGAGATGGAAAAAGTGATCTTCGCCAGCCAGGATCAATGGGCCGGCAGTGACGCTGAAACCGCCCGCAAATGGGTGATCGACCAGGCAGGCGCCCTTGGGCTCGACACAACCCGGTTCGAAACCGACCTCGACAGCCAGAAGGTCAAAGACCGGGTACAGCGCAACCTCGACGAAGCAACCGCCGCCCAGCTCCCGGGCACGCCTTTCCTGTTCATCAACGGCCTGCCTTACCAGTCAGACATGAGCCTGGATGGGCTGACCGGCATTGTAGAACTGTTCAAACTGGAAAAGCGCCAGTACACCGCCTGCCCGCCCATGGTCATCGACCCCAAGAAGCAATACGAAGCCAGCTTTGAGACCAGCAAAGGCGCATTCACCGTAAAACTTTATGCCGATAAAGCCCCGCTGGCCGTGAATAGCTTCGTCTTCCTGGCGCGCGAGGGCTGGTTCAACAACGTTCCCTTCCACCGCGTGCTGCCCGGCTTCGTGGCTCAGGCCGGAGACCCCTCTGGAAGTGGTTATGGCGGGCCGGGATATTTCTTCAAGAATGAAAACACCGAGGCCAAATTTGACCGCGAAGGGCTGATGGCCATGGCCAATGCCGGGCCCGACACCAACGGCAGCCAGTTTTTCATCACCTATGCCCCGGCAGACAACCTCAACGGTGGGTACACCATCTTTGGCGAGGTCATCAACGGCATGGACGTGGTGAAAAACCTCACCCCGCGCGACCCGCAACAGGGCGGCAACCTGCCCCCCGCAGATAAGATCCTCACCGTGACCATCGTCGAGAAGTAAATGAACCCACCGGCCTCCCGTTTCCCCACAGGTTCGCTCCTCCAGGCGCTCGTCAGCGCCCTGGGGGTGGCGGCCTGCGCCGTGGGCGCCGGTTTCACCCTCGTCTCTGCGCTGATGCTCCTGGCCTCGGGCAACGCTCTCTATCGCGAGCAGGCCGGCATCCTCATCTCCCTCACCTGGACGTTAACCCTCCTCTCGCTGGTGGGGTTGCCATCTCTGGTACACGCCTCCCGTCAGATCGCAGGCCAGCCGCCAGCCAGCCATTCGGGGCAGTCTTCCCTGCGGCGCGCCAGCCTGGCCATGCTGCTCTGGCCTGTGGTGCTGGCAGCCGGGCAGGCCCTCTCTAAAAGCGGCGAGCTGGCCTGGATCTTTTTACCCCCCCTGCAGGCTCTGGCCGTGGGGTTGCCGCTCTGGTGGCTGGTAGAACTGGCACGCCACCACCTGCCGGACTTCAGTCCACAGCGCACCTGGGGCGTGCTTAATTTCAGCCTCTTCATCTCAACCCCGCTGGTCATCCTGGTGGAGGTGATCCTTGCCCTGTGCGTCCTGGCCGTGGGGGTATTTGTCATCAGCACTTCGCCCGAATTACAACAAGCCTTCGAAGCCTTCTCACGCCGGGTTCTCAATTCACTCTCCAACCCTGAGGCACTTCTGCGCCTCTACCGGCCCTTCCTGACCAACCCGTGGGTCATTTTTGCCCTGCTCGCCGGTCTGTGCGGGGTCATTCCGCTCATTGAAGAAGCCCTGAAACCTCTGGCCGTGTGGGCACTGGGAGCCCGGAAGCTGACCCCCGCCGGGGGCTTTGTGGTGGGGGCACTCTCAGGGGCAGGTTTTGCCCTGCTGGAGACGCTCTTCTCCCTCGTCTCCCCCCTCGGAGACGGCTGGCTCTGGCTGGCCATCGGTCGGGCAGGGACTGGCCTGCTGCACATCACCACCGCCGCATGGATGGGCTATGCTCTGGTATCAGCCTGGTCTGAAGGGCGCTTCCTCCGCCTCGGCCTGATCTATTTCGGCGTGGTTTGCCTCCACGGCCTGTGGAATGCCCTCAGCGTGCTCAACACCCTGGCCGCACTGGCTTCTCCCGGTGAAGCACCCGTCCTTCAATCCCTGGGACAACTGGCCCCTTATGGGCTGGGTCTGCTGGCCGGGCTTTGCTTCGTGCTTCTCCTGTCGTTCAATCGCTTCCTGCGGCGATCATTAAGCGTCACTATCCCTCCGCAGGCGGGTTAATTCATCCGATAAAGGTCATCCCATGGAAACACTTTTACAACTGATCCACTGGTTCATCGATTTTGTCCTTCACATGGACAAGCACCTGCCGCAGATCGTCAACGATATTGGCATCTGGGCCTATCTGGTGCTCTTCGTCATCATCTTCATCGAAACGGGGCTGGTGGTTACCCCCTTCCTTCCCGGCGATTCACTCCTCTTCGCCGCCGGGGCAGTCGCGGCCACCACCCACCTTTCTCCCTTTCCCATGTTCCTTTTACTGGCAGGGGCAGCCATTCTGGGAGACACCGCCAATTACTGGATCGGTCACTTCGTCGGACCGAAAGTCTTCACCCAGGAGTCGCGCTGGTTCAAGCGCGAATATCTGGAACGAACCCACGCCTTTTATGAGAAACACGGCGGGAAGACCATCTTCCTGGCGCGGTTTATCCCCATCATCCGCACCTTTGCCCCCTTTGTGGCGGGCATCGGGCGCATGAGCTACGGTTATTTCATCAGCTACAACGTCATCGGGGGCATCGTCTGGACGGGGCTTTTCATCGGCCTGGGGTATTTCTTCGGGAACCTGAGTTTCGTCAAAAACAATTTCTCTCTGGTGATCATCGCCATCATTCTGATCTCATTGATGCCGGCCGTTTTTGAGTTTGTCAAAGAGAAACTCAAAGCAAGGCCAGCGCCTGCTGAGTAGGTTTGAACCTTTATGCAACGAGAAACGCTTCGCCGCATTTTACACCGTCTGCTACACACCCTCAGCCGTCCTGTCTTTCTGGGGGTAGAAAACATCCCTCCCACCGGCGGGGTCATCATTGCCACCAACCACATGAGCCGCATCGATACCCTCATGCTGTTCATTAACCCCGTACGCACCGACATCACCGCCCTGGTGGCCGACAAATACAAACGCTATCCCTTTTTCAAATGGATTCTCGACACAGGGGGGATCATCTGGCTCGACCGCGAGAACGCCGATTTTGGCGCCATGCGCGCCGCCGTCGAGGCTCTGAAAAAGGGGCTGGCGCTGGGGATCGCCCCTGAAGGAACCCGCAGCCGGAATGCTCAACTTCAGGAGGGCAAACCGGGTACAGCGCTGGTGGCCTTACGCGCCAATGTGCCGATCGTTCCGGTGGGCATCGCCGGATCAGAAGTTTTCTTCGCCAGAGCGCTCACCCTGCGTTTTCCGAAGGTCACCCTGCGTTTTGGCCAGCCCTTCTGGCTGGAACCCCTCTCACGGGAAAACCGCAGCGAACAGTTGAAAGCGTACGCCGACGAGATCATGCTGCGCATCGCCGCCCTCCTGCCCGATTCTTACCACGGCTTTTACAGCGGCCATCCGCGCATCGCGCAGATCCGTGCCGAACAGGGCATCCACCTCTAAAAACAGAGCGGGAGGGGCGGCTATCACCCCTCCCGCTGACGTTCAGCGCGCCAATCGTTCTCGAATCCGGCGATAGGTGACCTCCAGCTCCTCCGGGAGGACACGGGTTTCGCCGATGGTGGACATAAAATTGGTATCTCCCGACCAGCGCGGCACAACATGCATGTGCACATGCCCGGCCACACCGGCACCGGCGGCCTTGCCGATGTTAGCACCGATGTTAAAAGCCTGAGGCTGGTAAAGATCACGCAGGAGAACCATCATTTCGGCCATGAGGTCCATTAATTCGGCCCGCGCTTCAGGAGTCAGGGCCTCAATCGAATCGACATGGGCATAAGGCACCACCATAATATGCCCTGTGGTATAGGGATACCGGTTCAGGATGACAAAAGCATGATTGCGACGAAGAACAATGAGATTCTCAGGGCCATCTTCTTCGCGGAGGGCTTTGCAAAAGATACAATCTTGCACTGGGTCCGGGTTCATCATATATTTCATGCGCCATGGAGACCATAACGTTTCCATTCGAGGCTACATCCTCTCTTTAATTTGAGATCATTCGACCAACCCTCACGCCAATTGTAGCATACAATTGAATTTGAATTGACAGCTTGAAGCAGGGCTGGTATCTTAATACCGCACAAGGAGCCGCACCGCCTCTTGGAAACCCTACCCTTATTTCCTCCCCCCTCGCTTACCGTCAGCCGACTGACGCGTTACCTGCGTGACCTGCTGGAAGGCGACGAGCTTCTGCAGGATGTATGGGTGCAGGGCGAGATTTCCAATTACACCCGCGCCACGTCGGGGCATATCTACCTAACCCTCAAGGATGCCGAGGCGGCTCTGCGCTGTGTCATCTGGCGCACCACCGCCGCGCATCTTCCCATCGCCTTACAGAGCGGGATGGCCATCGAAGCACACGGGGCGATCAGCGTGTACGAGCGCGATGGCGCTTACCAGCTCTACATTGATGCTGTACGGCCAGCCGGTGAGGGGGCCCTTTTCCAGGCTTTCCTGCGCCTTAAGGCTCGCCTCGAAGCCGAGGGGCTCTTCGATCCCGCCCGCAAGCGGAAGATTCCCCCCTTTCCCCGCCGCATTGGGCTGGTTACATCGCCCACTGGCGCCGCCCTTCAGGACATGCTCAATATCCTGCGGCACCGGTACCCCCTGGCCGAGGTCTTGCTGGCCCCCACTTCGGTGCAGGGAGAAGAAGCCCCCGCCGAAATTGTGCGCGCCCTGAAGGCCCTGCAGCGCCTCGAAGAACAGCCGGATGTGATTCTGGTGGCACGCGGAGGCGGCTCTCTCGAAGACCTGTGGGCCTTCAACGATGAGCAGGTGGTACGCGCCATCGCCGCGTGCGCAGTGCCGGTGATCACCGGTGTGGGGCACGAAACCGATTTTACCCTGGCCGATTTTGCCGCTGACCTGCGTGCCCCCACCCCTACCGCCGCCGCCACGCTGGCCACCCCCGACCGCGCCGATTTGCGCATCGAGCTGGAACGCCAGCAGCGCCGCCTGGAAGGGGCCATGCGGCAACACCTGACGTGGGCGCGGGCAGCGTTGTCGCTCCACCGGGAACGCCTGCAACGCCGTTCACCCCTGGGCCTGGTGCGCGAAGAACGTCAGCGCCTCGATGCCCGTGGCGAACGGCTTGCACGTGCTCTCTACCGCCGTCTCGAACTTTCCCGGGCATCTCTGGCCGCGCACCGGGCACGCCTGCAATCTTTAAATCCCCTTTCAGTGCTTCAGCGCGGCTTTGCCGTCATTGAGCGCCCTACCGGCGAGCTGGTGACGCGCGCCGCCCAGGCCGCGCCCGGTGACGAGGTTCGTCTGCGCCTGGCCGATGGCACCCTGGAAGCCCAGATTCACCATGTGGAGATTCAACCGTGAGCGAACCCCTTGAGCCTGTGAATCAACTGAGTTATGAAGAAGCCATGCAGAAGCTGGAAGAGATCATTGCCACCCTCGAAGAAAACCCGGCTTCGCTGGAAGAGTCGCTCGCTCTGTTCGAGCGCGGCCAGACGCTCCTGCAACATTGCGCCGCCCTGCTCGATCAGGCTGAATTGCGCGTGCGGCAGGTGGTTGTGGAAGAAAACGATGAGGATTCTGGATGATGCTGGCTGAATTATTACGCAACCAGGTCCTCTGGACAACGATTGCCGCCTGGTTTCTGGCACAATTCCTCAAGCCGTTCCTGGAGTACCTGGAAACACGCCGGTGGTTGTGGGGACTGTGGTTCAGCTCAGGGGGAAACCCCAGTTCGCATTCAGCGCTGGTGGTGAGCGCCATGCTCGCCATTGGCCTTTTTGTGGGTTTCGACACCCCCCTGTTTGCGCTGGCGCTGGCGCTGGCGATGGTGGTGGTGTACGACGCCGCCGGGGTGCGCCGCGAAGCCGGGCGTCACGCTGAACGTATCAACCTGCTTTTCCAGGAGTTATTCAGCGGCCAGCCGATCAGCGAGCAACAACTTAAAGAAGTCATTGGCCACACCCCGCTGGAGGTGCTCTCCGGCGTCCTCCTCGGCTCGGCAACCGCGCTCGTCAGCTACGTGCTCTTTGGGCGGTAAACAAAGGGAGAAGCACCCCTCCGGGGGGAGAAAAATCACCCTCACCGGGCCAGGTTTTCTCGCACATAGTTAGTGTATTTTTCACACAATGGGTGTATAATGCCTCCCCAACGGAGGTAAAAGACGTCATGACCACTTTATTAACCTTTGACGAGGCGATTGAACACGCCGGGTTGGGTCGTTTCCAGCGTAAATTGATGATCATTTGCGGGCTTGGCTGGGCAGCAGACGCCATGGAAGTGCTGCTCATTTCTTTCGCCCTGCCCGCCATCGGAGAAGAATGGGGATTGAGCAACGCTCAGAAGGGCCTGCTGGGTACGGCTATCTTCCTGGGAATGCTGGCCGGCGCCTGGCTGTGGGGCCGCCTGAGCGATTTGATTGGACGAAAAATTGGTTTTATTTCCACTGTGGCCATCGATTCCATATTCGGGCTGGCTTCGGCCTTTGCCCCCAGCTTCGGGTGGCTGGTGGCACTGCGCGCGCTCACGGGCTTCGGTGTGGGGGGAACGCTCCCGGTCGATTACAGCATCTTCGCGGAATATCTGCCCGCCGAAAAACGCGGACGCTACCTGGTACTGCTGGAAGCCTTCTGGGCACTGGGGGCCGTCTTTGCCGCAGGGCTGGCCTGGCTCATCGTCCCTCACCTGGGGTGGCGCTGGCTGCTGGGCATTTCGGCCATTCCCGGCCTGATCATCTTCTTTATCCGCCGTTACATCCCCGAGTCGCCGCGCTACCTGATGATCAGCGGCAAGCCTGAGCAGGCCACCGCCGTTTTACGGCAGGTAGCGGCTGAAAATGGCCGTACCCTGGCCGACTTCACCCTGGCCCCGCCCCCCCAAACGGCCCCAGGCCGCCTCACCGACCTGCTTCATCCCCGCCTCCGGCGCACCTCGCTGTTGCTGTGGTTCATCTGGTTTGCCATTTCGCTGGGGTATTACGGGGTGTTCACCTGGTTGCCGGGGTTCTTCCGCGCCTCCGGCATGACGCTGCTGCCGGTGTACCAGAATGCTTTCATCCTGGCGCTGGCGCAGCTGCCGGGGTATTTCTCGGCCGCCTGGCTGGTAGAGCGCTGGGGGCGCCGCCGTACACTGGCTTTTTACCTGCTTGCCAGCGGCGTCTTCACCTACCTCTTTGCCGCCGCTACCTCCCTGAACTGGATCGTAGCCATGGGAATCTGGATGTCGTTCTTCACCCTGGGAGCATGGGGAGCACTGTATGCCTACACCCCTGAAGCCTACCCCACCAACCTGCGCGGGAGCGGCATGGGTGCGGCCAGCGGCTTCACCCGCATCGCTGGCGCCATCGCCCCCAGCCTGGGCGCGGTGCTTCTCGGTTCGGGGCTGGTACTGCCCCTCACAGTTTTTGCCATCAGCTACATCCTGGCCGGTGTTGCCGCCCTGCTTTTACCCCTCGAAACCCGCCGCGCACCCCTGGCCGATACGCTGTTGACCTGAAAGGTTTTGTCTCGTAGAATCAAGTTGAGCAGTTACCACACCGGGTTTTGCTACCGGTGAATATCAGGGCTGCATCCGTGCGGCCCTTTCTATCCACAGATTTTTCTGTGCGAAGATCTTACGAGGTGTTATGTCTCCAGTCAAATTCAAAGCCAACCAGCGCGCCCCTCTGTACCGCGATGTGCCGGATGAAAAATGGAACGACTGGCGCTGGCAATTGAGCAACCGCCTGAATACGGTAGAGGATTTTGAGAAAGTTCTCCCCCTCACCGAAAGCGAACGCAAAGCTCTCAATGCTCAGGGGCTGTTCCGCGTGGATATCACCCCCTACTTTATCTCGCTGATCAACCCCGAAGACCCCCACGATCCCATCCGCCTGCAGGTGGTGCCGCGCGCCGAAGAGATTGTCCCCTTCACCGGGATGATGGAAGATTCGCTGGCCGAAGACCGCCACTCGCCTGTGCCCGGCCTGGTGCATCGCTACCCCGACCGGGTGCTGATGCTGGTCACCACGCAGTGTGCTTCCTACTGCCGCTACTGCACCCGCTCCCGCATCGTTGGCGACCCCGGCGCCACCTTCTCGCGCGCCGAATTTGAAATGCAGCTCGAATACCTGCGCCGCACCCCACAGGTACGCGATGTGCTTCTCTCCGGTGGCGATCCGCTAACCCTGGCTCCCAAACTGCTCGAAGAGCTTTTGAGCCGCCTGCGTGAGATTGAGCATATCGAGATCATTCGCATCGGCAGCCGTGTGCCGGTCTTTTTACCCCAGCGGGTGACGCAGGAATTGTGCGACATGCTGGCCCGGTATCATCCCTTATGGATGAACATTCACGTCAACCATCCCAACGAAATCACCCAGGAACTGGCCGATGCCTGTGACCGGCTTACCCGCGCGGGTGTTCCTCTGGGCAACCAGAGCGTGCTGCTGGCCGGGGTGAACGATTGTGTGCACATCCAGCGCCGCCTGGTGCAAGACCTGGTGCGCATTCGCGTGCGCCCTTATTACCTCTACCAGTGCGACCTGGTCGAGGGAGCCGGGCACTTCCGCACCCCTGTGGCCAAAGGCATCGAAATTATCGAAGGGCTGCGCGGGCACACCTCAGGGTATGCGGTGCCCACCTATGTGGTAGATGCTCCCGGCGGCGGCGGGAAAATCCCGCTCATGCCCAACTACCTGGTGAGCATGTCTGATCATAAAATTGTCCTGCGCAATTACGAGGGGTTCATCACCACCTACGAAGAACCCATCGAATATCACCCTCACGATCCCAAAACCTGCCCCTATTGCCAGAACCCGCGCGTCGAACCTGGCCAGTCGGGCATCACCGGCCTGCTGGAGGGCGAAGCCATGTTCATCAAACCGGAGCACTTCGATGAACTCCACAATCGGGGCGGCGGAGTTCACCGCCTGCGCGCCAATGACGAAAAATGGAAGCCCCTGGGCATCGGAGATGTGCACCATCCTGATGAGCCATAACCCATCCTTCAACCGCGGGCCTCGTTGAGGGTCTGCCGATTCATACCAACCCATTTCTGGAGGAAACCATGCACTACCGTCGATTGGGCCGTTCGGGCCTCAAAGTCAGTGAAATTTCTCTCGGCGCCTGGGTAACCTTTGGCAACCAGGTGGACGAAAAACTTGCCGACGAACTCATCCATGCCGCCTATGACCAGGGCGTGAATTTCTTCGATAACGCCGATATGTACGCCAACGGGCAGGCTGAGACGCTGATGGGCAAAGCCATCCGCGACCTGCCCCGCGAAGCCCTGGTCATCTCCAGCAAGGTATTCTGGCCCACCATGCCCGGCCCCAATGGAAGGGGGCTTTCACGCAAACACGTCACCGAGTCGATTCACGCCTCACTCCGGCGCCTGCAAACTGATTACGTCGACCTCTACTTCTGCCACCGTTTTGATCCCGACACCCCGGTCGAAGAAGTGGTCTACACCATGAATGACCTGATCCATCAGGGCAAAGTTCTGTACTGGGGCACCTCTGAATGGGAACCGCACCAGATCATGGAAGCCATCGGAGTGGCCCGCGCCAATCACCTCATCGGCCCCACCATGGAACAACCCCAGTACAATATGTTCCACCGCAAACGGGTAGAGAACTTCCTCGCTCCGGTCTGCCGCGAACAGGGCATCGGCCTGACTACCTTCAGCCCGCTGTATTACGGCATCCTCTCCGGGAAGTACAACGACGGCATCCCCGAAGGCAGTCGCGCCTCGCTTGAAAGCATGGCCTGGATGCGCGACCGTATCACCCCCGAACGGATCCAGATCGTGCGCCAGCTCACCGCTCTGGCCGGTGAGATCGGCGCAACCACCTCTCAGCTGGCCATCGCCTGGGTACTGCGCCGCAAAGAAGTCTCCTCGGTCATCACCGGCGCCTCCAGTCTGGAACAGCTCGATGAAAACCTGCAGGCCGCCGACCTCGTCGAACGCCTTACCGACGATGTGTTAGAAACCATCGAGCAGATCATCGGCAACTTCCCCGAATAGAGAAGCAAGCAGGCGCCGGGCTGGTCAGAGAGACCCCCGGCAAACCAAAACCGGGAGAATGTGGCTCACCCATCCACCTTCTCCCGGCGTCTTTTTCTGCCCTGGGCCGTCATTCTCCCAGCCGGGGGATGCGGCGGATCAACCACGGGCGCGGCACAACCACCAGCATCACCGCCAGCGTTCCACCCAGCACCAGCCCTGCCAGCTGCCCCGCCAGGGTGGGGAATTTCAGAAGATTGGCCAGAAAAACCGGGCCAATAAAAAGCCCAAAACACACGGGTAAATAAGCAAACCCGATGAGCGAGCCCAGGCACCCGACGGTATTGGTCTGCCGCGGATCTTCCCAGTCAAACTTTGAACGGGGTACCCCCAGCGCCATGAACAACCCCACCAGACCGGCTGAGGCCAGGGCAACCGCAAACAGACTGATGACCATGGTCAGGGGCGGGCTTCCCTTGAGCAACTGCAGAGCCATCAGGTACACCCCGCTCACCCCCAGGGTGGGCAGGTAAGCCACCAGAAATTTGGCCGTGAGCAATTGTCCCGGGCTGAGCGGCGACGACTTAATCACCCAGTACGACTTTCCCTCCATCGAAATGCTCGGCCCGGCCAGGTTCACCGCCAGCATCCATCCCAGCAAAAGCGCCAGGGCCACATCGCCGTAAAGCAGAATCCCGCGTAGCATTTCCGTCACAAAGGCGGGAGCGTTCCCCTCTCCCTCGATTCCTCGCCCTTCAGGGCGCAGCAGGCCGATGGCGTACACCACTCCCACAATCAGCGGGGTGATCAGGCGCGAGAGGTTGCGCAAATCTCGCCGGTATGAGAGCCAGTCTTTCACCAGAATGGCGCGGACATACGCCGGGATCATCCTGCCCAGTCTCTGCGTCAGCCGTCCACGCTCCCCTGCCGCCGACTGTTCCGAAGCCGACGGAAGCCTGCGGCGCCGGTTGTTCTGCATCCTCGACCATCCGGTAAAATACAACCGTTCGCTCAACCTCAGCGCCGTGAAAAACACCCCGCCGGTGACCAGCATTGCCGCCGTCAACCACCCCCCTGCCTCAGGCCAGTTTCCCTTTCCCAGTGCAATCAGCCCGTGTCCGGCCCATGCCAGCGGTGACCACGGCTGATCGAAGCGCTCCACCACCCTCAGCAGAGAGTGCATCTGCTCAGGATTGAGCTCAAAATTATAGTAGCGCGACCCCTGCGAGAACGCGAACACTGCCGTCCCTACCACAAAACCGAGCACCTCAGCCAGACGCCGCGCGGGGACAAAGCGCGCCGCAACCATCACCAGCAGGCCAGCCAGAGAAGCCGCCGCCAGGGTGAGCATCACCAGCATGAGCACCGTTAAAGGGTAGAAAAGGAAATGATACCCGCCTGAAGCCCCCAGCCCAAAAAGCAGCGGCAGGGTAAACAAACTCAGGATGCCGAAATTGGGCAGGATGGCCTGCACCAGCTTGGCAATGAACACCGCGCGAATGGGAATGGGCGCGCTCATCAGAAAATCCATATCTCCGGCCAGGTAAAGTGCCTGCAGGAGCACCCCAAACCCGGTGACTAAAATGCCCACCGCTGACGCACTCACCAGCATCACCGGGAAACCTTCCAGCACGGCGGTTAAATCTCCGGTAAGCCGGGCCAGTTCTGGAGAGCGCAGGAATTGAAGCAGGGAGATACTGATAAAAAGCACAGACCCCGAAAGCGCCAGCACACCCAAAACCCCAAGGATCAGGGCAATTTTGGTGCGTAATTTTGCCCGCCGAAAGCCATTCACCTGAATGAGCAAGCGCAGGCGCAGCAACTTCCAGACGCTCGCCCACAGGCCGGGCTCACGAAAGGGCATTCCCTGCTCATTCATTGAAGCACCTCGGCAATTTCGGCGTACTCCACGCCACCCGTAAGGCTGAGGAAGATATCTTCCAGGCTACTTTCTCCCTTCCCCAGCTGACGCAGTTCTTCCATGGTGCCCACGGCAATCAGCTTACCCTGGTTGATGATGCCGATGCGGTCGCACATCGCCTGGGCGATCTCTAAAATGTGGGTCGAGAGCATCACCGCCGCGCCCCGGTCGGCCATCTGCCGCAGAATATCCTTGATCAAACGCGCCGAACGGGGATCAAGCCCGACCGTTGGCTCATCCAGAATGAGCACCCGTGGGTCATGGACGAGCGCCGCCGCCAGCGAGGTCTTCTGTTTCATCCCATGACTGTACGAATCGATGGTGTCATTGGCGGCTTCGCTCAGACCAAAAAGCCGGAGCAGTTCTTCCGAACGGCGGGTAACCAGGGAGCTTTCCAGCCCGTAGAGGTCGCCCACAAAACGCAGTAATTCGCGCGGGGTCAACTTCGGGTAGAGGTTGGGTTCATCAGGCACATACCCGCAGGCAGCCTTGGCCTGCAGAGGTTGGCGGAGCACATCGTAACCCGCTACCTTCACCACCCCTGAGGTGGGCTGGAGCAACCCCACCAGTATCTTGATCGTGGTGGTCTTCCCGGCGCCATTCGGCCCCAGAAAACCAAAGATTTCTCCCCCTGAAACGCTGAAACTGACGTCATCGACGGCAGTCTTCTCACCGTAACGTTTGATCAGATGTTCCGTCTCGATAAGCGGATGGCCTGGAAACATGGATGGTAACCTCCCTGATACCCTCAATCCTTCCCCATTATAACAAGCAGATCTCACGGCTGGTCTCGCCTTGACCGATCTTTGACGTACTTTTCCCCCGCTCCTCACACACAGGATAAAAAAACCCGGGGCGTTTACCCCGGGTCAAACGCGATCCAGTGGTTTGTTTAATACAACTTTTTGTTATCGAAGCTCTGCAGGGCCTTCATGTAATTGGCACGCTCATAAGCGGCAGGTTCAGCGACGTTCTTCTGGCTCATCGAACCGTGCATCTGCTGAATGGATTCGTACTCATATTGCTCCATCCAGGCGGTCATCTCGCCGAGAATCTCACTGATGCGCCCGATGCCATTCTGCAACAGCTCTGAGGCCAGCATGGCCACATTCGCTCCGGCCATCATGGCCTTGAGCACATCCTGCCCGGTATGCACCCCTGAGGTGAGCGCAAAATCACACGCCACACGCCCGTAGAGAATGGCAATCCAGCGCAGGGGCAGGCGCAGCTCAGCCGACGTGCTCAATTGCAGATTGGGGGTCACTTCCAGGGTTTCAATATCCAGGTCAGGCTGCATGAAGCGGTTAAATAACACCAGCCCGTTGGCCCCGGCAGACGCCAGCTGTGCGGCCAGATTGGGCAAAGAAGTAAAGAAGGGGCTGAGCTTGACCGCCAGAGGAATCCTGACCTGTGCGCGCACGTTCCTGACCAGCTCGATATAATTCTGTTCCAGTTCCGCGCCAGTGATGGCCGGGTCGGTAACCAGGTAATAGACGTTCAATTCCAGGGCATCGGCGCCGGCTTCTTCGATCTTTCGGGCATATTCCACCCAGCCTCCGGTAGAGACTCCATTCAGGCTGCCGATCACCGGAATGCTGACCTTTTGTTTGGCTTTATGGATCAGCTCAAGGTAATCCTCAGGCCCGATATTGTAGCGCTCCAGGTCGGGGAAATAGGTGAGCGACTCGGCAAAGGTCTCGGTGCCCCGGTTGAGGAAGTGATCCAGCGCCAGACTCTCGTGGGTGATCTGCTCCTCGAAGAGCGAGTACATCACCACTGCCGAGGCGCCGGCTTCTTCAAGGCGCTGGATGCCCTCCAGCTTCTTTGAAATGGGGGAGGCCGAAGCCACCACCGGGTTTTTCAACTGCAAACCGAGGTATGTTGTCGTCAAATCTGGCATAAAGGGCCTCCTTTCAAGCAATGCCGCCGGGCTCCACTGTTCCAGCAGTGGATAGTGGAGCCCGGGCTTCAAATCTGGTTACTCTTCTTTATCGTGGCCGTTGTACTGGATGGCGGCCATTTGTTTATAGAGGTTCCAGCGCTTGCGCACGTCCTCGCGCGCTTCCTTCAAGAGCTGTTCAGCGCGGGCTTCATCGGCCTGAACCAGCATCCGGTAACGCGTCTCATTATACGCGTATTCCTGGAGATCCACCGAGGGATCTTTCGAGTCGATGATCAGCGGGTTCTTCCCCTCCTCAATGAGCATCGGGTTGTAGCGGTAAAGCGGCCAGATACCCGAATTGACCGCCAGCTTCTGCTGATCGAGGCCCTTGCGCATATCGATGCCGTGAGCAATGCAGTGGCTGTAGGCAATGATCAGCGACGGCCCTTCATACGCGTCCGCTTCGAGGAAGGCGCGCAGAGTCTGCTGGTCAGAAGCGCCCATGGCCACGCGCGCCACGTAAACATAGCCGTAGGCCATGGCAATCATCCCCAGGTCTTTCTTGGGCAAACCCTTGCCCTTGGCGGCGAATTTGGCCACCGCCGCGCGCGGGGTGGACTTGGAAGCCTGACCACCCGTGTTGGAGTAGACCTCGGTGTCGAGCACCAGCACGTTCACGTTCCGCCCCGAAGCCAGCACATGATCAAGGCCGCCATAACCAATGTCGTAGGCCCAGCCATCCCCACCGACGATCCACACGCTCTTGCGCACCAGGTAATCGGCCACTGCCGCAAGGCTAATGGCGCGCGGGTCTTTAACGCTCTTGAGCGCTTCTTTGAGGGCAGCCACGCGCTCGCGCTGTTCGCGGATTCCGGGTTCAGTGCTCTGGTCTGCGTTGAGCAGGCCATCCACAAGCTGGCTGCCCAGCTGCGGCGCCAGGGCGAGCAGCAGTTCGCGGGCATATTCACCGAGCTTGTCAAGCGTGAGACGGAAGCCCAGGCCAAATTCGGCGTTGTCTTCGAAGAGCGAGTTCGCCCAGGCCGGGCCGCGGCCTTCGGCGTTCTTCGCCCACGGGGTGGTGGGCAGGTTTCCACCGTAAATCGAGGAACACCCCGTCGCATTGGCAATGACCGTGCGGTCCCCAAAGAGCTGAGAGAGCAGTTTGAGGTAAGGAGTTTCACCACAGCCAGCACAGGCACCCGAGAACTCGAAGAGCGGGCGCAGCAGCTGAGCATTTTTCACCGTCGAGACGGAGATCTTCCCCGGTTCAATATCGGGCAGGGTGAGGAAGAAGTTCCAGTTTTCGCGTTCCTGCTCCCGCACCGGCGGCTGAGGGATCATATTGAGCGCCTTGCGCCCAACCTGCGTCTTATCTTTCGCCGGGCAGGCTTCCACGCACAGCGCACAACCCGTGCAGTCCTCAGGGGCCACCTGGATGGTGTAACGGGTGCCGGGAAGCTCGCGGAACTTGGCCTCGGTAGACTTGAAGGTGGCTGGCGCCCCTTCCAGCAGGGCCGGATCGTAAACCTTCATGCGAATGACCGCATGGGGGCAGACCATGACACACTTACCGCACTGAATGCAGATGTTCGGATCCCACTCAGGGATTTCCAGTGCAATGTTGCGCTTCTCGTACTGAGCTGTGGCCGTGGGGAAGGTGCCATCCACCGGCATCGCCGAAACAGGCAGGTTATCACCCTCAAAAACCATCATCGGGGCAAGCACTGCGCGCACGAATTCAGGCGCATCCGGCGCCACTGCCGGCCGGCGGCTGAAGGTAGAAGTCACCTGCGCCGGAACTTTCACCTCAAAGAGGTGTGCCAGGGTGCTATCCACCGCTTCAAAGTTCTTTTGCACCACAGCTTCGCCGCGTTTACCGTAGGTCTTCCTGATCGATTTCTTGATTTCCTCGATGGCCTGTTCGCGCGGTAGCACCCCGGAGATGGCAAAGAAGCAGGTCTGCATGATGGTGTTAATGCGCCCGCCCATGCCGGTCTTCTGCGCCACTTCGTAGGCGTCAATGACGTAGAAGCGCAGTTTCTTTTTGATAATATCTTTCTGAACCTCGCGCGGCAGATGATCCCAGACCTCATCCGGCCCGTAAATGCTGTTGAGCAGGAAGACCGCCCCCGGTTTGGCGTAGCGGGTAATGTCGAGCCGCTCCAGGAAGGAGAACTGGTGGCAGGCCACAAAATCGGCCTGGTCGATCAGATAAGGCGCGCGCTGCGGTTTGGGGCCAAAGCGCAGGTGCGAAATGGTCACCGACCCCGATTTCTTCGAGTCGTATACAAAATAGCCCTGCGCGTAGTTCTCGGTCTCTTCACCGATGATCTTGATGGAGTTCTTATTGGCCCCCACCGTACCATCGGAACCCAAACCAAAGAAGACGCACTGCACGGTGGTGGGATCGCTGATCGAGAAGGAAGGATCAAAGTCCAGGCTGTTGTGGGTCACATCATCCACAATACCCACCACAAAGTGGTTCCTGGGTTCAGCCTTCTTCATCTCATCGAAGACGGCCTTGACCATAGCCGGGGTGAACTCTTTGGAAGAAAGCCCGTAGCGCCCGCCGATCATCCGGGGCATCTGCTGGAAGGGCGCCTTGCCGTTGGCCAGGCCTTCGTTGATCGCAGCGACCACGTCGGTGTAGAGCGGTTCGCCCATCGCACCGGGTTCTTTCGTGCGGTCGAGCACTGCAATTGAACGCACCGTGGCCGGCAGCGCCTTGAGCAGATGATCTGCTGAGAAGGGGCGGTAAAGGTGCACGGTGATCACACCCACTTTTTCGCCCTGGCGATTGAGATAGAGCGCCGTCTCTTCGGCAGTCTCAGCGCCAGAGCCCATCACGATGATCACACGTTCAGCATCGGGCGCACCCGCATATTCAAACAGGTGATAGGCCCTGCCGGTCAGCCGGGCGAATTTATCCATCGTCTTCTGCACCACTTCGGGCGCCCGCATATAGAAGGGGTTGATCGTCTCGCGCGCCTGGAAATACACATCGGGGTTCTGCGCTGTGCCGCGGAGAACGGGGCGTTCGGGGTTGAGGGCGCGCGCGCGGTGCGCGGCCACCAGTTCTTCGTCAATCATGGCGCGCAAATCTTCCTCGCTGAGCTGTTCGATCTTTTGAACCTCGTGCGAGGTGCGGAAGCCGTCAAAGAAGTGCAGGAAGGGCACCCGCGCCTCAAGCGTGGCCGCATGGGCGATCAACGCCAGGTCGTGTGCTTCCTGAACTGAACGCGAAGCCAGCATGGCAAAGCCGGTGGAGCGGCAGGCCATCACGTCCGAATGATCCCCGAAGATGGAAAGCGCATGGGTTGCCAGTGTGCGGGCCGAAACATGGATCACCGCCGGGGTTAATTCACCGGCGATCTTGAACATGTTCGGGATCATCAATAAGAGGCCCTGCGAAGCCGTGAAAGTGGTCGTCAGGGCACCGGTCTGTAAAGCACCATGCACCGCACCTGCCGCGCCACCCTCCGATTGCATCTCGACCACCATTGGGACGGTGCCCCACAGATTGGGTACATTTTTGGCCGACCATTCGTCAGACCATTCGCCCATGGCAGAAGAGGGGGTGATCGGGTAAATGGCAATCACCTCGCTGAGACGGTAAGCCACATGGGCAACCGCCTCATTGCCGTCGATCGTAACATATTGGCGTGTACTCATGAAGAATACTCCTGTAACAAATTGAGTTCCATCTGCCGGTCATCCCGGCAAGATCCTTTGCCTGAGAAGCTTTTCTGGGTTAAGCTATGCTAATCTCAACCTATAGATTTTAGACCGGTTTCCCCGGGGAATGAAGTAATATTGGTCTTAAAATCCTGCGGACATTGTCATAACCGGGGAGAGCGCTTAAATAACGTGAGTTCGGGTTAGGCGGGCAAGGGCAGGCAATTGTCCAAGCCCAAAGAAGGTTTTGACGGTCGGCGGCAGTAAGCGA
>NZ_DF967966.1:20117-129203 GCF_001050195.2 Anaerolinea thermolimosa | reverse complement strand
CTCCTTGGGTTTCGACTTCTGTTGTGGTGACAAAAGTTTACTCCCTTTGGAGATCCTCGTCTTATCCCGAATTCACGTTAAATATTTTTCAAATCAGGGGTGAACCGCGCATGTTGAACGAGTCGCAAGAAATTGCCGCCGCCATAGATATCGGCGGGACCAAAATTGCCGTGGGACTCGTCTCAAAAGACGGGCGTATCCTCGTCTCTGAGACGGCCCCCACCGAGCCTCAGGCCGGGTTCGAGGCCGCCATCTACCGGATGGCCGCCATGCTCCAGCACTGCACCCAGCAGTTATCCATCCGCCCGGCGGGCATCGGCATCGGGTGCACCGGCCCGGTTGACCCTTTCACCGGGGTGCTCGGCGAGGTCAATCTCCTGCCTGGCTGGCAGGGTAAACCCCTCACGGCCGCACTCACCGCCGCCACCGGCCTGCAGGCCGTGGTAGAAAACGATGCTGACGCCACCGCCCTCGGCGAGGCCGCCTTTGGGGTGGGCAAAGGGGCGGGAAGTTTTCTGCTTGTAGCCGTGGGCACGGGCATCGGCGGCGGGTTGATTGTCGATGGCCACCTCTACCGCGGAGCAGGCGGCGCCCACCCCGAAATCGGGCATTTCATCCTGGTGCCGCAGGGCACCCCCTGCACCTGCGGGGCACACGGTTGCTGGGAAGCCTACGCCAGCGGCCCGGCTCTGGAAACCTGGTTCAACCAGAACCACCCGCAAGAATCCTGGTGGGATGGCCGACGGATTTTTGCCGCCGCCGATGCCGGCAACCCGCAGGCACGCGAGGCCATTGAGCGCACCGCGCACTTCCTCGGGCTGGGCATCTCAAACCTCATCACGATGTTCTGCCCGGAGGTTATCGGCCTGGCCGGAGGGCTGATGGAGCGCTGGGATGATTTCGCCGCCACGGTGAAGGCAGCCATTCACGAAAATTGCCGTATGGTACCCCATACGCAGGTGCGCCTGGAACGCGCCCGGCTGGGCGGGCAGGCCGGCCTGCTGGGCGCGGCCCGGGTGTGGTGGAGCCGCTGCGAGGCTGACTCGCATTGAATCTTCCGGGAAGGGTCAGCAATCACCGCGCTGCCGAAAAGCCCAGAATGCCAGGGCCGCCGCCAGAACCAGGAGGGGTAACGTCAGCCCGAAAGCCAGGCGAATGCCCACCTCATCCGCCGCCAGCCCCAGAATCAACGGGGAACAAAAGATGGCCAGACCAGCCGCCAGAGTAGCGCGCGAGCTGGCCAGGTTGGCCGCCCGTGAAGCCGCGCTCACCGTCTCGATCACTCCGAGAGGGAAAAGGTTGCCCGTGCCCAGCCCGCAGAGAAACAACCCCACCAGGCGAATCAACGGCCACGGTGCAAGCCACACGGTCAGAATCCCCAGCGCCGCCAGGCTCATGGCTCCAAACAAAAGAGAAGAGGCTTCCCACCGCCGTACCAGCCGGCTGGCCAGGAACCTGCCCAGCACCGCGGCCACAAAGTACACCCCCAGCAGCGATACAGAAACCGCACGTGGAAAGCCAGCAATCTTTTCCAGAAAATCGGCGCTCCAGAAAATAACCCCCCACTCCACACTCACCGAGAGGAAAAGCACCCCCCAGAGCATCCAGAAAACCCGCCCCAGTCGCTGAGGCTCAGGGTGAACACCGCCCGCAGAAACCGGGGTGGGGATGGGTGCCCGCCCGAAGCTCAACCCCGCCACGATTAACAGGCCGGGCAATAACCCTGGAGCGGCACGCCAGCCCAGGCCTGCGGCCACCGCACCACTGGCCAGCAGGGGTGCAACCAGAGAACCCAGACCCGCGGCCACATTGGCCTCACTCAAGGCCACCGAACGACGCTCGCCATGCTCATCCGAGAGGATGGCCTGCACCATAACCATACACAGACTGCCAGCAAAACCACACCCCAGCGCTCCCGCCAGGGTCATGGCCTGCGCCTGCCCCAGGGTGAGGGCCAGCAGTCCCAGCACCGTGCCGCCAGCCGCTCCCCACAGCGCCGTTCGCCTTCCCAGACGATCAGCCAGCCGCGCGCCTGTGATGCCTGCCAGCACCATACCGAGCGCGTTGGCACTCATGTAAAGACTGGCCCGGGTGTAATTCAATTGCAATTCACTGCGCAGGAAGGGAACCACTGCACTTACCAGCGCCTGAAGCAGCGTATGATAGCCGAGGAGAAAATACCCAAGCCAGGTAGTGCGTGTGCGGGTAAATGGGAGCGAAAAAGATGCCATGCCGGAAACCCAGCCCCTGATTGTACCCGATCTGACCTAATCCTGCCGAAAATTCTATCCCATGAATTTCACGCTTCACCGGCATTGACTGGTGTCCGGGCAGGGCAGGAAAAGCCGTCCGTGGGCAACCGGTTTACCGGTACGATGACCTTCATCCTCCAGATTAAAAAACTCTTTCTCTGGATGATTTGAAAAACCCCTCCTGACCGCGTATACTTGCCGGTGGAACAATCAAGATCGAGAAAACAGGTAATTTTTATGCTGATCAAACGACTGCAACTCGCCCTTATCCACACCGCCGTAGCCATGACCCTGGTGCCCATCAACAGCACCCTGAACCGGATCATGATCAAAGAGCTCACCCTCTCCGCCGCACTGGTGGCGGTTCTGGCCTCCTTGCCTTACTTCTTTGCCCCCCTGCAGGTGCTCATCGGCGCCTATTCTGACCGTCATCCCATCCTGGGGTGGCGGCGTACGCCCTATATTACCCTGGGGCTGGGGCTGTGCGCCGCGGGGGTGGCGCTGGCTCCGCAGGCGGTGTTTCTCATTCCCCGGCAGCCGCTCCCCGGCCTTGCGTTGAGCCTGCTGGTCTTCATGGCGTGGGGAATGGGCTATAACCTGGCCAGTGTGGCTTATCTTTCTCTGGCGGCCGAACTCTCGGGCGAAGGCGGGCGTTCACGCACCATCGGGATCATGTGGTTTTTTATGATCGTCGGGATAATTGTCACCGCGGCCACCCTCAGCCACCTGTTGAGAGCGTACTCACCCGAGGCCCTGCAAACTGCCTTTGAGATCATCGCCCTGGCCGCGCTTGGCCTGGGCGTGCTGGGCCTGGCCCGGCTGGAACCGCGCCATTCCGCGACCCTTCCGCCTGCACCTTCCGCCATGGACGATTCCCGCACCGACTGGCGCGTTCTCCTGCGCGGGGTGCTGGGCAACCCGCAGGCGCGCCGCTTCTTCTTCTATCTGGTGATCTTGCTGGCGGCTATTCTGGGGCAGGACGTACTGCTGGAGCCTTTTGCCGGTGAAGCCCTGGGGTTGAGCGTGGAGCAGACCACCCGCATTACCTCTATCTGGGGCGGGTGCGTACTGCTGGCGTTTCTGCTGGCCAACCTGCTGGAAGCACGCCTGAGCAAAAAAGGCGTGGCCCGCATCGGCGCTCTGACCGCCATGGCCGGATTGCTGGCCATTGTGGGCGGTGGCTGGCTTGACCAGCGCGGGATCTTCTACGGGGGTGTGGTGCTCCTGGGGCTGGGGACAGGGCTTTCTACTGTTTCTAACCTCTCACTCATGCTGGATATGACCACCGCGCAGGTGGGCCTTTTCATTGGGGCCTGGGGCGTGGCCAACGCTCTTTCACGCCTCATCGGCACCCTCACGGCCGGCATCTTCCGCGATCTGCTCACCCTGGTTACAGGCAACACCGTGATGGGTTACACCCTGGTCTTCCTCACGCAGGTAGTTTTCCTGGGCATCTCACTGGTCATGTTGAGCCGCATCGATGTCCTTCGCTTTCGCGAGCAAACCCGGCCTGACCTGACCGAACGGGTCGTCCTGATGAACGACGCTACCTGAATCAACCGCGTCGCGTGTGCTCACCACCGGGGGCATCCCCTTTCCGGGGAATTGCCCCCGCTCCATAGAAACGTCATCCCCAGGCGATCATGTACCGGGCATGTTTCATGATATACTTTTAACTACTTTCTCCAAACGCGAGGGTGTCATGAAAGTATCGGTCTCACAGCAGCAGCTGGCGCACGGACTCAGTATCGTTTCGCGGGCAGTAAGCCCACGCAGCACCCTGCCGGTGCTGGGGAATGTTCTGCTGGCCACCGACGAAGGCCGTCTGCGCCTGGCGGCTACCAACCTTGAGCTGGGCATCTCCTGCTGGATCGGCGCGCAGATCAAAGACGAAGGCTCCATCACCGTCCCGGCGCGCCTGTTCTCAGACCTGGTCAACATTCTGCCCAACGATACGGTAACCCTGGGGGTCAACCCCAACACCTTCACCCTCTCGATTCGCTGCGGAACTTCCTCCACCGAAATTAAGGGCATCGACGCGCAGGAATTTCCGCCCATGCCCGCCGGAGACCTCTCCGACGGCGTGCAGTTGAAAGTGGCCGATTTCAAAGAAATGATCAGCCAGGTGGCCTTTGCCGCCTCTACCGATGAAGCGCGCCCGGTACTTCAGGGGGTTCAAATGACCCTCGCCGAGCGCGAGATCACCCTGGCCGCCACAGATGGCTTCCGCATCTCGGTGCGCAAAGCCGAACTTCCAGAGCCTGTTTCCAGGCCCATTTCGGTCATCGTTCCGGCGCGCGCCCTCTCGGAACTGGCCCGCATCGCCCAGGATGGCGAGGCCATGCTCACCCTCAGTGCTCCCCCGGGGCGCGGGCAGATCATCTTCCGCCTCGATAATGCCGAACTCGTCTCACAGCTGATCGATGGCAACTTTCCCGATTACAGGGCGATTCTGCCGCGCGCTTACAAAACGCACACCATTGTTTCCACCCAGGCCCTGCTCAAAGCCTGCAGGCAGGCCGAGATCATCGCCAGGGGCGGCAACAATGTGGTTCGGTTGAGCCTGGAAAAACACGAAGACCGCCCGGGTGAAATTGAGGTATCCGCGCAGACCGAAGAAACCGGGGTAAGCGAAGCGAAGGTGGAAGCCAATATCGAAGGGCCCACCCTGGCTATCGCCTTCAATGTGCGCTTCCTGCGCGAAGTGCTGGAGGTGATCAAAACCCCCAACCTGGTACTGGATACCAACGACCAGAAATCTCCGGCGCGCGTTCAACCGGTGGGTGATGAGAGCTTCCAGCATATCATTATGCCCATGCACTTAGGTTGAAATGCCGCAGGCAGGTGCCCATCCAGGTCGCCAGTTTCGCATCTATCTGGCCCTGAGCCAGTATCCCATCCTGAGCAGTCGCATCCGCGCGCGGATGCGGCGCGAGTTATTCGAACGCGGAGTGATCACCCAGGCCGAATTCGAGGCCCAGGTGCGCCAGCTGGCCATCCAGACCCAGGAATGGGAAGGGTTGCGCAACCCGTTTAGCGAGGAACCCTCCGATCTCTGGGAAGTGCGCCTGTCGCGCGTCCGCGATCAGCATACCGATTTTCTCTTCAGCCAGTTTCTCAGCTACGAACTGTTTGAACAGCTCGTCTGGGAAGTGCTGCGTGAACGCGGCATCAAATTTTCTGACCAGACGCTGGGCATCAACCTCGAAATAGCCCCCCTGGAAATGGTCTTCGAGCAGGCCATCGCCATGGAGCGCATGCCTCCGCAGGAACGCGCCCCTCTGGAAGCCCGCCTCAAAGAATCCAAAGTGGTGATCATTCGCACCATGATCAGCGACCAGCTCGGCTACCTTGAGGTGGCCAAGGAGTGGTTCACCGTCGCCGATCTGGTAGAGATCCGCCGCCGCAAGATCGGCACCGGGCGCATCGGTGGCAAGGCCGCCGGGATGCTCCTGGCTCTGCGCATTCTGCAAAGCGCCGGAGACCCGGAGCTTGTCGACTGCATTAAAACCCCCGAATCCTTCTTCATCGGTTCAGATGTGTTCTACACCTTTATGACCATCAACAATCTGGTGCACTGGAACGACCAGAAGTACAAGACCGAAGAAGAAATGCGCGCCGATTACCCCACCGTGATTCGGGAATTCGAGGCAGGGCAATTCCCCCCAGATATTCTCGACCAGCTCCGCGGCCTGCTGGAGACCGTGGGGAAAAAACCCCTCATTGTGCGTTCCTCCAGCCTGCTGGAAGACAACTTTGGCACTTCCTTTGCCGGGAAATACGAGAGCGTCTTCTGCCCCAACCAGGGGAACCCCTCCCGCAACCTGCGCGAGCTCACACGTGCCATTGCCCGGGTATACAGTTCCACCGTCAACCCCGCCGCGCTCCTCTACCGGCGCAGTAAACGCCTGCAGGATTACGATGAGCGCATGGCCATCCTCATTCAGGTAGTCGAGGGAGAGCCTTTTGGGCGTTATTACCTGCCCCACGCGGCAGGTGTGGCCTTCAGCCGCAACCTCTACCGCTGGGCGCCGCAGATCCGCCGCGAAGATGGGTTTGTCCGGCTGGTGTGGGGGCTGGGCACCCGCGCCGTGGAACGCGTCGGCAATGATTACCCCCGCCTCATCGCCCTGAGTCATCCCAACCTGCGCCCCTCCACCGACCCCAAAATGATGCGCCGTTACGCCCAGCAGTACGTGGACTTGATTGATCTGCAAGACAATCAGTTCAAGACGCTCCCAGTGCACGAGGTCCTTTCTCCTTCCTATCCTCCATTGCGTTATCTGGCGCAAATCTACCGCGAGGGATACTTCGAGTCGCTGCGTTCGGCATTGCTTCCCGGCGGCACACAGGACCTGGTGTTGACCTTTGAGGATCTCATTCTGCGCACCCCCTTTGCCGAGAAGATGCGCCACATTTTGCACGTCCTGGAAGAGAATTACCACACCCCCGTGGATGTAGAGTTCACCCTCAAGCTGGAAGATGCATTGAAGGGCAAACCCCGCCTGCACATCACCCTCCTGCAGTGCCGTCCCCAGAGCAGCCTGCTGCCGGTAGAAGCCGTGAGCCTGCCCATCAACCTGGTGCACGAAGACATTATTTTCTCCACCCGCTTCGTGGTGCCCGAAGGGGTGGTGCCGCGGGTGGATTATGTGGTGTACATTCCTCCCAGGGCCTACTTTGCCCTCGAAACGATGGAACTGCGTTCGCGGCTCGTACAGGCCATAGCACGCCTGAACGCCGCCCTCAAGGGGTACCTCTTCATCTGCGTTGGACCGGGCCGCTGGGGAAGCGCCAATGCCGACCTGGGTGTGCCGGTTAACTATGGAGATATTTACAACACCCGCGCCCTGGTGGAACTGGCCGGCCAGGGCGTGGGTGACGTGCCCGAACCCTCCCTCGGGACGCACTTCTTCCAGGATTTACTCGAATCGCAGATTTACCCCCTGGCCATTTACCTGGATGACCCGGCGTCCATCTTCAACCGGTCCTTCTTTGAAGGCACCCCCAACCGCGTGGAAGAATTCATTCAGATCGATGAGCGCCTCAAACCGGCCCTGCGGCTCATCCGCGTGCAGGATTTTCGCCCCGGCGCCTACCTGCGCATCGTCATGAGCGACAAGAAAAGCCAGGCCGTAGCTTACCTGGAATCTGAAAAGGCCGATCCTCCGCGCAATCGCTAATCCAGCGAAAAATACCATCAAGGGGGCTGCCCCTGTCCGGACAGCCCCTCTCTGAACGCTGAGGTTGTCAGAGCCCTCAACCAACGGGGTTATTCGGCAATCGGCATATACAGATCGAGCACCAGGTCTGGAAAGCCCTGTTCCAGATCGCCGAAGTGCTCTTCAAGCCACTGGTGGCTTCCCATCCGATACGGACTGCGTTCGCGCCATGCCACCAGTTTCATCCAGCTCCGGTGAATGTCGTCGCCATCCTTCGGATGGATGCGCATCACTGCGTACAGCCCCCCGGGAAAGTCAAACACCCGCACATCCCCTTCAGACTGGATGCTTTCGTCGACCGTCACCCAGACGTCGTAACCGTAATTCGGGCTGCCGGGTGAAGGGTTCGGGTTGTTGTACCCAAAATAGCGGTGGGGTTTCCCATCCCGGTCAAGACCCTTTTCCCGTACATAAGCACGCAGCAGCTCAAAGGCTGTTCGTTCTGGCGACGCACCATAACCATTCAGGCACGCCACCCGCAAAGGCTCCAGCCGAACAATGCGAACGGGCAATTCTTCGTCGTGCATGATTTGTTTTCTCCTGTTATTGAATCTGCGGATCGATCCTGCCTGATCATACCTGAAATACCTGACATCTCCTGTCATGTATTATGTTATACTTGGATGTATCTTTCCCCACCGGGTTTCCCATGCGCGCCGACCGCCTCCTTTCTCTCCTCATGTTATTACAAACGCACGGCAGGATGACCGCCCGTGATCTGGCCGCAGAGCTGGAAGTTTCCGAACGCACCATTTACCGTGACCTTGAGGCGCTCAGCACCGCAGGCATACCCGTGTACACCGAACGCGGCCCGGGCGGAGGTATTGCCCTTGTAGAGGAATATCGCACGAACCTCACCGGCCTCACCGCCGATGAAGTGCAGGCATTGTTCATGCTCAGCATTCCTTCGCCCCTGCTCCAGCTTGGGGTGGGCGAGACTTTGCGTTCCGCTCTGCGCAAACTGGCGGCGGCCCTCCCTCCCTCCCGGCTGCCTGACCGCGAGATGGCCCGCCAGCGCATTTATCTGGATACAAGCTGGTGGGGGCAACCGGGGCAGGTGCTCCCGCACTTGGCCACCGTCCAGCAGGCCATCTGGCAGGAACGCCGTCTGCGGGTGGCAGTACGGACATTTTTCGGAGGAGAGATCGACGTAATCGTCGAACCCCTGGGGCTGGTGGCCAAAGCCAGTGAATGGCACCTGGTTGCCCTGCGCAGTGGCCGCCCGCATGTTTACCGGGTGGCAGACCTGACAGCAGTTGAGATGCTGGAAGATGCCTTCGAACGCCCGGCAGACTTCAACCTGGTAGCCTTCTGGGAAGCCTACTGTGCCCGGGTAGAAGCCGAACGCGGCATCTACGGGGTGCGGTTGCGCATCTCCCCTGACCTGGCGCGTGAATTGACCTGGCACCTGGGAGAACAGGCCGCCGGGGCGCTTAGCCGCGCCGGAGCGCCCGATGCAGAGGGCTGGCGCGAAATTACCCTCTGGTTCAGCGATCCTGCCGAAGCTCGTGGCCGTATTCTATCTCTGGGGCGCGCCGCCGAAGTGATCGATCCCCTCCCGTTGCGCAAGAGTGTCCTCGATTATGCCCGTCAAATCGTCCAGTTTTATGAAGAGCGAAGCCATGAGAAGGGGTAAAACCCGTCGGGAGAAGCGCCTCTACATTTTGAGAGGGTATTTTCCACCCTGCCTCTCCACCCAGGCCTTCTCTTCACGGGCAATTGTTGCCCGGGAGAGGAAAAACGATTTTCCTGCGAAATCTCACGTTCCATAAAAAATCCCCGCCCTTCAGGGCGGGGACGGGGACGATAAATCCAGTAACCCTGAAAATAAGCCCCTATTGTACGCTGGTCAGCAAAGAGGCGCGGTTGAAGGTGCGTACGGCCACCACCGTCAACCCGGCCGCAACCAGCCAGATCACCAGCCCAAGCGCCAGTCCAACCCCAACACTCAGGTAAAGCACCCCTGTGGCCTGCCCCACCAGCAGGGCCACAACCAGCAGCACCAGCGAGGCGCTCGACTGGTACGCCCCCATAAAGGTAGGGTTCCGCGACGAAATTAAAACGGTGGCTGAAATCCCCAGCAGAGAAAGCGCCGGAGACACCCAGAAGATCAGTGCATACCACGTGGGCAGCGGGAACCAGATGCCCCCCATGATCGGGTAGGCGGCAATGTTCACCACCAGAGCATAGACCAGAAAACATGCCCACGAGATACCCACCGCCGGTAGACCCGCCGCCAGCACCTTACCGAGGAACAATTCGGCGTCACTGGCCGGGGTGTAGAGAAGCGCCTCGATGGTTTTGCGCTCCCTTTCACCCGCGAACGACTCGGCCGCGATCACCGTGGCAAACATGAGCGGAATAATCAGAAAAAAGGGGGCAAAAAAATAGCCCAGCATCAGCCAGATCATCCCCTGCAGTCCGCTCATTCTGGCCAGCGGTTCGGCCATAAAGGCTGGCATGCGCTGGAGAAATGTGGCCAGGTCGGGGTCGTTGAGCGCCGAAGACGTGGCCTGTGGCGCGGCAATGGCACCGATAATCAACGCCAACGGCATGATGACGATAAAAATCGCCGGAACGACGATCATCGGCACCCAGACCGCCCGGTTACCGCTGGCCTCACGGATGTCCTTCTCGGCAATCGTGAAAATCGCTTTCCAGTTCATACTTCACCTTCGCGGGACTGCTCTTGCAGCTTGAAATACATATCCTCAAGGGTCATCTTTTCCGGCTCTACTCGCACAACCTGCGCTCCTGCCTGCACCAGGCCGGTGACCACACCGGCGATGGCGGACTCTCCCTCCACTTCCAAATTCAATCCTTTTGGTTCGCTTTCAACCCGCCGAACCCCGGGCAGGCGGAGAAGATCAACCGGCGGGGTGAACTCTTTCAGAAAGGTAATCCGCACCTTCAGGCCCTCCTGGAGCCGCCGACTTAGTTCATCCAGGCTCCCCAGCGCCACCAGCCGCCCGTGATTCAGGATCGCCACCCTCGAACAAAGGCGTTCGGCTTCACTCAAAATATGCGTGCAAAGGAAGACGGTGTGTCCGTCACGGCGGCAGATGGATTCGATCAATTCACGCACCTGAAGCGCCGATTCCGGGTCGAGGCCTGAAGTGGGCTCATCCAGAAAGATCAATTCTGGCCGGTGAAGCAGGGCGCGTGCCAGAGCCAGGCGCTGTTTCATCCCTTTGCTGAAGGAACCCACCTTATCGTGAGCGCGTTTATCCAGCTCGAAAAACGTTAAAAGCTCTTCCATGCGCTGTTTCAGGAGCCCGGGTTCCATACCCGCCAGCCTGCCAAAGAATTCCAGATTCTGACAGGCGGTCAGGCGTTCGTAGAGGGCGGGAGTTTCGGTGAGCACACCGGTACGGGCGCGCACAAGGCTCCCCTCCGAAACCGGGTCCAATCCCAGCACCTTCATCGTTCCACTCCGCGGGCGGTAAAGCCCGTTGAGCAAACGGATGGTCGTGGTTTTTCCGGCACCATTGGGGCCCAGCAGGCCGAAAATTTCTCCCCGTCCGACCTCAAAGGTCAGCCCATCGACGGCCCGGCGCTCGCCAAAGGTGTGCACCAGGTTTTGAACCGAGACCATGGCTTCCATCATTCCCTCCCTGAGGGTACTCCTTGCATCGTTTCACGTGAAACATGGATTGCTACGGGGCCTTTGACCCCCAGAACCCATCTGAAATGGACAGGTTGTTTCACGTGAAACATTTACCCGCCCCTCTGTTGTTCCTGCCTGAAGGCCACATACGAATAAGCCACCGGCACGAAACTCGCCACCATAATCAGGCCGAACATCACCCAGAAACTGATTTCTCCGGGCAGAAGCGCCCCGCCAATCACCAGCAGACCGGCGACCTTAAACAACAGCCCGCCCAGCCGGTGGGTTTTCTCCCACACGCGGTCACTGGAGAGCGTCCAGGGGGTGCGGATGCCAATAAACCAGTTGCGCCGGGCATGATCGAGCAGAAAACCCAGCCCAAAGAACAGCCCTCCCATCGCCGGTAGCATCACAGACGACATGTTAAACGCCACTCCCAGACCCGCCAGCAGGGTAAGCGCGTGCATGTAAAGCATGAAGACCGCAAAACCGACCACCGCCCAGTTGTAGGTGGTACGGAATTTCTCTACATTGGCACGCAGCGGGTCAATTTGCGGAATGTAAAGGATCATCACCCCCAACCCGAACATCAAGGCGGGCATCAGGTAGAGCGCGGTATTTCGGGAAGAATAACCGTCAATCTCCCCGGCGGCATTCCAGTGAGAGGGCACCCTCTCAGGCAGAAGCGGGGCCGCCAGCAGGCTGCCAGCCAGCCCCAGTACGGTCAACACCACAAGAATCAGCAACGTCCTTCGAATGGTCATTGTTTTCCTCCATAACAGATCGAAGTTGGAGGGGAGCCCAAACGCTGCCCTCTTCAAGATTAAGCTTCCCGACGAGAAGGCTTACTCCCCGGGTTCGGGAGAGAGGTTCTGTTGCGCCAGCGAAACCATCCCGCTTAAGCCGCCCAGGTTCATCGTATCCACCGCGCTGGATGGCACGATGACCAGCGCGCCCTTCTCTTTAAGCCCTTCAAAGAGCATGTTCATGGCGCGCAGGTGCAGAGCTGTGGGATTATTCTGATAGGCCCGTGAAGCCTCAGCGAAGCTTTCGGCAATTTGTTTTTCAGACTCGCCCAGGATGACGCGCGCCTGCCGTTCACGTTCGGCCTGCGCCTGACGGCTCATCGCCTCTTCCAGCCCCTGAGGAATGATCACATCCCGAATCTCCACCGATTGCACGGTGATTCCCCAGGGGGTGGTGCGTTCGTCAATGATCTTCTGCAATTCGGCGTCCATCCGCGCCCGCCCGATGAGAATATCGGCCAGGGGCATCTGCCCGATGACCTCACGCAGGGCCGTCTGCGCCGCCCAGGCAATCGCCGTCCGGTAATCCTCCACTTCCAGTGCCGCTTTCTCGGCATCCCACACCACCCAGAAGAGGACGGCATCCACATTTACCGGCACAGTATCACGGGTGAGGGTTTTCTCGGCAGAAAAGGGGGTTACCAGCACGCGCTGATCGATCCAGTTCGAAATGCTGTCGACGACCGGAATAATCCAGAAGGCTCCCGGCCCGCGCAGGGAATGGAACCTCCCCAGCCGCAGAACCACGGCTTTCTCCCACTGACGTGCCACCTTAAAGGCAAACAAAATATAGGTGCCCAGTAGTAGAAAGAGTGCGAAGGTCAACCCGGTCCACCCGTCAGGCACTCCGGCCGTATCCATAAGAATGGCAACCAGCACCCCGGCTATCAACAGAATGATAAAGAGCGCCAGCGCCGCCGGATTCATATGCTCATCGACACTTTTCTTCGCCGTCAACCGGGAAGATTGACCCTCTCCAGACGGAGTTGTCATTGTTTTTGCCATATCACCCTCACTTTGCTCAACCATTCGACTCATCTGATAACCCTCTGAGAAGCGCCTTCTCAAAGGCTTCCCGAATGACTCGGGGGGAGTATCCCAATCGCAGTGCCTGCTGCGCAAAATCTTCAGCCAGATGTTCTAACGTGACCTGCCGCAGGCGCTCGCCATGATCGGCATCCGGCGGGGCAAGGATATACGTGCCGCGCCCTTGCTGGGTAGAAATCATCCCCGCTTCGTCGAGAATGCGGTAAGCACGCGCCACCGTATTGAAATTGACCCGCAATTCCAGCGCCAGCTGACGCACCGTGGGGAGCTGGTCGCCTGGTTTCAATTGCCCGCCGTGGATACGCCGACGCACTTCCTCTACAATCTGCTCGTAAATCGGAGTTCCAGAGCGAAAATCCAGCTGAAAGTGCAGTTCAACGGTCAACGTCTGACCTCCATACAATGTATCATTGTATCATTGAATGAATTGTATGAGAGCTGGTCATGAATGTCAAGAGGTTCAAGATCAAGAAAGCGTCAAGGATGGAGGTATCAAAGGGGGCAATCAGCTGAAGAGATACTGCACGTCTTCCACGCCCAGATTCTTAAAGATGGAGCCATCGGTCTGGATCAACTGCTCCACCAGCTGTCGTTTGTGTTCCTGAAGAAGAAGGATCTTCTCTTCTACGGTATCGCGCAGGATATATTTATAAATAAAGACCGGCTTATCCTGCCCGATGCGGTGCGTGCGGTCACTGGCCTGCATCTCAACCGCCGGGTTCCACCATGGGTCAAGGTGAATGACGTAATCGGCCGCCGTCAGGTTCAGCCCTACCCCGCCCGCTCGCAGGCTGATGAGGAAAAACGGAATCGCCGGATCGTTCTGAAACCGGTCAACCTGCCCCTGCCGGTCACTGGTCTGTCCGTCCAGGTAAGCATACGGAATCTGCCGCGCATCCAGTTCGGCGCGCAGCAGCCTGAGGCTCTCCACAAACTGCGAGAAGACCAGCGCTTTATGGCCTTCGGCCTGAAGTGTGGTGAGGTGTTCCAGCGCCAGCTCGAACTTCGCCGATTCGCCGCGGAAATTGGAGAACACCAGCCGGGGATGGATGCAAATCTGCCGAAGCCGCAACAACCCTTCAAGAATCTTCATCCGCGAATCCTGAAGGCCCTCTTCCTCAATCAGGTTAAGCAACTGGTTGCGGTATTCCTCGCGCACCTGATGATAAAGCCGTTTCTGCGACGTTTCCATCTCGCCGTAAACCACTTCCTCACTGCGGGGCGGCAGATATGGAGCCACCTGTTCCTTGGTTCGGCGCAGGATAAAGGGATAAACCGTTTGCCGTAACAGGCGTGCGCTGGCTTCATCCTTCTGAGCCTCAATGGGACGGCTGAACTGATCACGGAAAGAGTGAATGCTCCCCAGCAGGCCAGGGTTGATAAATTCGAACTGCGACCACAGCTCAAAGGTGTTGTTTTCGACAGGCGTGCCGGTCATCACCAGGCGGTGATCGCTTTTAAGCAGTCGGCAGGCTTTGGCCGCCTGCGAAAGCGGGTTTTTGATGGCCTGCGATTCGTCGAGGATAGCGTAATGAAAGGTGTATCCGCGCAATTCTTTGATGTCTCGCACGACAATTCCGTACGTGGTCAGGATAAGATCGTATTGATCGAAGAGGGACACCTCTTTGACGCGCAACTGACCGTGATATTGCAGGACGCGCAGCGATGGCACGAACTTTTCAATCTCCCGTTGCCAGTTCGCAAGCAGAGAGCGCGGCACCACCACCAGGCTGGCATGGGTCGAGGCCCCCTGCTCCTTGAGAGAAAGCAGAAAAGCCAGCACCTGCAGGGTTTTTCCCAGCCCCATATCATCAGCCAGGCAACCACCGAAACCCACCTCATGCAAAAAGTGCAACCAGTCGTAACCGGCTTTCTGGTAAGCCATCAATTCACCCTGCAGACCCCGGGGCAGTGGCTGAGGGGCAATCGAGGATACCGCCCGCAGCCGCTCGCGGCGGCGTTGAAATTCCTCGTCGGTTGTCAGTTCAGGTTCTTCTCTCAACAGTTGATCCAGCAGAGAAATCTGGTTCTTCTCGAAGCGTAAGCCACCGGCAGTTTCCTTGCTCAGGCCAAAGAGATGCCTGTAACGCTCAGCCCATTCCTCCGGCAGCTCCCCGATGGAACCATCGGCCAGCTTGACGTAACGCTGATTGTTTTTCAGCGCCCGGTAGACTTCACCAAAGGCCGCCTCCACATCGCCAAACCTGACCGAAACCTGAAGATCGAACCAATCGATATTCGAGGAAATGAAAAATGAGAGGGTCGGCTTCAGGCGATTGACCCGTGCGCTTTTGATCTTTTCCTCGCCGTAAATTTCAAAGCCATCCTGCACAGCGCGGGGCAGGTACTTCATCAGAAAGTCCACCACGTCAACCCGGGCGCGCAGATTGAACAGGCCATTCGATCCGGCGGCACGTTTGAGCCCGTATTGAGACACCTTCCTGAACGCTTCCTGTTCGGCCTCAAGCTGGCGCTGGATCTTTACGTAGGCGTTCTGCTCCAGATCAAACCGGGTGTGTATTTCCGGAGATGCATCCTCATAGGGTAGCTCATACTCGCCATAACCAAACCGAAGCCAGACGTTCAACTGGCCTTTTTTCTCTTCCAGATACAGACGGGGTAATGGCGACTCGCAAACCAGCACCTGACGAATGCCATCTCCCACTACCGGGAACTGCTCCGCCAGTCTTGGAAGATATTCTTCCATGAATAACGGCGTCTCAGCGGCGGGGATGAGTAACTCTCTGGTCTTAAGAAGGTTATCCAGCTGTTCTGCCTCCACCGTCGATTCCACTTCGGCCAGCATATCCCCACTCAACAGCCAGAGCGGTGATTCCAGAATAACCCGGGGTTTAGAGCGGCTCTTCCACGGTTGACGGTTGAGGTGGAAAGCAAAACGCACCATCAGATCGCCGTTCTCTTTTTTTCGAGCATCCAGCACTACTTGAAGTTTATCCGCAGGAAGGCGCAGTGGACCCGCAACCAGATGAAGGGTGTTGAAACTTTCTTCCACCCAGTAAAGCGGCCAGCCTGTTTGCCGCAGAAGGACAAGGGCTTCCCGGATCATCACCTGATGCAGGGTATTGGTAGAAGCGTAGGGGTTATATCCCTGAACAGAACGAACCGCCTGAAGTAACTTTGCCAGCCTCACCGCCTCAGGCGGAAGGTTGACGCAATGCGCTGCGTCCAGGGAGCGATTGGGGCGCATCGTGAATTGATTCAACAGCTCAGGATTTTCTCCCAGAAAGGCAGGCATTTCCTGCGGAGAGGAAAGAATCTCATCTGGAAGTGCACCTGACAATTTACGCATCGCGGCGATGGCCGGACGAATCGACCATTCATGATCGCTTTCGATGAGCATGAAGAGTAAAAAGTAGTCGCCGCCTGTTGCCGGGGCCTTTTTCTCATGTTTGAGGGGAGTTTCCTGAATAAAAACCAGCTGGTTTTGCCAGGAATTCTTAATTTCTTCATTCAGAATATTCCGCCCCAGGATGGCCGCACCGGCCAGGTGGGCACAGAAAACATTCCTCGCAGCCACCGGGCAGGCACACCGACCGACCAGCCGTTGGTCTCGCCATTCCAGGCGGATGCGGTGCGCGGAATCTCCCTTAAACTCGCAAAGAAGAAAGGTATCTCCATGCTCTACCAGGGTAAGAAGACCACCCTCGACATATTCCTGCCCCCGCATGAGATACGCCGGAGAGAAATCACGATAAAGGTTAAACATCGAAAGCGCGGCCGCGAATTGTTTCTTTTCTAAAAAGGACATATCTGTTTCCAAAACACGCCTGGAAATCGACGTGAAATTTCCGGTTTCACCTTCGTATTATACCTTCCCATCTTCATCGAGCCTGGTTCAACGCAGGGACTCGCCGCCGTCTACAGGGAGCACCACACCCGTGAGAAAATCTGCTTTCACCAGGTAAAGAACCGCATCCGCCACATCCTGCGGGCTGCCCCAGCGTCCCAGCGGGTTGCGGCTGGCATCGCGGGCAATCTTCTCCGGCGTGTAATGCGCCGGGGGGAGCACCGGCCCGGGGGCAATGGCGTTCGCCCGCACTGTGGGGGCCAGCTCCAGCGCAAACTGCCGGGTGAGGGCGAGCAAACCAGCCTTGCCTGCGGCATGGGCCGTGAAATTATGCCAGGGCTTCCAGGCAGAGGAATCGATCAGGGTAATGATACACCCCGCACCCCGTTCGCGCATCGCGGGAGCCAAAGCATTAACCAGGTGAAACGCCCCATCAATGGATACCGCCGTGATGCGCCGAAAGAGCATCGGGTCAGCGGCAGGAAAGGGTGTCGTCTGAAAGAGCGACGCCCCGTAAACCAGAATATCCACCCCGCCGAAGAATGCCAGCACCTGCTCGGCCAGCGCCACACTCTGTCCGGCTTCTGCCAGATCTGCCTGAAAAGAAGCCGCCTGCACCCCTAGTGAACGCGCCTCGGCGACCACGGTTTCAGCTTCTTCCCTGGAAGTATGGTAATGGACAGCAATATTGGCCCCGGCCTGCGCCAGAGCCAGGCTGATCACCCTGCCTACCCGTACCGCACCACCGGTGATGAGTGCTGTCTTGCCCCGAATTTCCACCCTTTAAGTATAAACCAGAAAGGCGCCCTCAGCGGGCGCCTTTCTGCAACGGCGAAAGCGAGATGACTAAATTTGGTTGACGATGTTGCTGAAGATGTTGCCGATGGCCGGGCCGAGCAGGGCCAGGATGACAATCACCACCACAGCCACGAGTACGAGGATCAGCGCGTACTCCACCAGACCTTGACCTTTTTCCTTCGGAGCGAATAACATGGTATAACCCCTTTCTGAAAAATGATGATGGATAAATTCCTGAATGGAATCTCTGAACATCATTATAGATAAAATCCACAAAAAAGAAATAACTTTCACCTTACAGGAGCCTAACAGAATGCGCGGTCAGGGAGTGGACTGAAAGTACTCGCCCAGCAAGCCCGAAAGGTCTGCACTGGAATGCGCCCTCAACACCCTGAAGAAATCTTTTCCGGTAGCAACCTGCTTTGAGAAGCGACCGGCATAATCTTTGAGAAAGGCAAAGAAAGCCTCATCCCCCACCTGCTGACGGAGTCGATCAAGGAAGATTGCCCCATTAAGATAAACTGCATCTCGATATGTCCGGTAGGCCTGTGCCTCGCTGTGAGGGTTGTAGATCGAATCGTCAACAAAACCGCGCGGCTGATAATAACGCACACGCACCTCCCACCACCAGGAAAGCGCTTCGGGATGGCGGGATTCGTAATACAGCTTCTCACTGTAGGTGCAAAGCGCCTCGTCCAGCCAGGGCTCCAGAGCCTGATCATTCCCCACCAGCCCATACCACCACTGATGCGCGGTTTCATGTGCGGCCAGAGCGACCAGATAATCGCCCGGGGCGCCACTGTAAAGGTTGTAAAAACCGTTGGAGAGGAAAAACAGGCCGTCGTATTCCATGCCATCCAGGAAGTCTGCTTCGACAACGGCCAGGGTTTCGCGGGGATAAGGAGCAAACAGATTCCCGAACAGCTCGAGGGCCTCTGCTGCTGTTTGAACGGCCGCTTCCCCGGCGATGCGATGAGCCGGGAAAAAATAACCATTCACCGCCACGCCACCAACCTGACGGGTAACCGTCTGGTACAGCGGACTGAGAGAAAGGGCAAACGTGCGCGCCTGAAGAAGCTGATAATGCCGCCATTCACCTTCGCGGCGTTCAGGTGCACTGGCCGCAACCACCAGCTCTGCCGGTGCATGTATCACCTGCAGATTCACCGTGAAATCACTGGCCTCATACACCTGATGCTCTCCGTAAAATCCCGGCGGATGCACCAGCCATCCCTGGCCGGGCCGGTAAGGTGGTAGATAGGGATACCAGTCTACCAGGTTAATCTGCCGCTCTGACCAGCCGAAAACCATGGGGCGCAGAGAAGCATCAGCAATCCGCGCCGGTAAAATCAACTCGTAATCGAGGCTCAGACGAATGACTTCACCCGGTGCAAGGGGGCGGTCGAGACCCACATGCAGCCAGATGCGTTCCCAGCCTGTCCGGGTGACAGCCGGCCCCTGGCTCGATTCAATGGCATTGAGCCGGAAGACCCCCGGATACACGCTGGCATCCACCACCAGCAGTATTTCGGCAATCGATTCACCACTACGGTTGGTATAAGCGATTTCCTCGAGCGCGCTCAGGGTGTGACGCGCGTCATCATATACCGCGGTCAGGGTATAAGCCGGAGCGGGCAGATCGATTGCGGCTGGCGTGCTGGTGATTTGCGGCGCTGAAGAAGGCTCAACCTCCGAAGACATCACCGGCGGTGGCAGGGTTGGCGCCACCGGCGATGCCGTGGGGGAAGGAGTCGTCCTCGCCGTGTTGCACGCACCAAGCAACACAGCGAGGACAGGGAAGAACTTTCGAAACAGACGAAAAGCCGAGAGAAACGTTCGCAGCAAGGTTTACCAGTAATGATGCACCAGAGGTTTAATACGCGCTTCGTAAATGGCTCTCACCTTTTCCATGGTATCAGGCAAGAGCGGCGGCAGATCGGCCGCGGCCACATTCTCTTCGGCCTGGGCAGGCCGCTTGGCACCGGGGATAGCGCAGGTGACCGCATCAAACATCAAAATCCAGCGCAGAGCAAACTGTGTCATCGTCATCCCGGGGGGGACCAGCGGGCGCAGTTCTTCCACTGCCGCCAGACCCACTTCATAATCCACTCCAGAGAAGGTCTCTCCCCGGTCGAAGGCCTCGCCACTGCGATTGAAGGCGCGATGATCATCGCGTTCAAAGGACGTATCGGGCTTAAGCTTACCGGTGAGCAGCCCCGAAGCGAGCGGCACCCGTGCCAGAATGCCCACTTTGCGCCGTTTGGCTTCAGGGAAGAACAGCTCGGTGGGGCGCATTCGGAAAATATTGAAGATGATCTGCACGCTCTGGACGTTGGGGTATTCGATGGCTTTTAACGCCTCTTCGACCTTCTCCACACTCACGCCGTAATAACGCAGCTTACCCACCTGAACCAGATCATCTAATATGCCAAAAACCTCTGGCATGTAGTAAACCTGGGTGGGTGGGCAGTGTAACTGCAAAAGATCCAGTGCTTCCACTTCCAGGTTTTTCAGACTGCGCTCCACAAAAGCGGTCAGGTTAGCCCGGTTATAGCCCTCAGCGGTGTGCGGGTTGAGCCGCCGCCCGGCTTTGGTGGCCACAATGATCTCTTCCTTGCGCGATTTTTTCAGACTGGCAATCAACCGCTCTGAACGCCCGTCGCCATAAACATCGGCCGTGTCAATAAAATTGACCCCCAGATCCACCGCACGATGCAGTGCCGCGAGCGATTCTTCATCCTGTACGGTTCCCCAGGTACCGCCAATGGCCCATGCCCCAAAGCTAATTGCAGAAACATTCCAGCCCGTTCGGCCTAAAGGTCGATATTGCATAGTCTTCCTCCAGAATTACATCCATAGAATCGCCGATTGACCCGCCCGGCATAGCCTGTAGATGCTCAAACCTATTATAGAATGGTTTTAAGCAAATCAAAGGCTGTACGGGGAAAATCCGTTGATTAAAACCCGAAACCAAGGAGGAAACCAACCTGTGAATATGAACCCAACCGAGCGAGAAGAACTGTTGAACCTCTTTAAGGACCTGCGTGTGGCCGATGTACGCGACGGCATGGACTGGAATATGCTTCACTTTCAGGGTTCCATGAGCCCGGATATCCGTCCCATCTGGCGCACGCGGGCGGTGGGCATTGCCCGCACGGCGCGTTACCTTCCTTATAATCAGCCCATTCCAAAACTCTCACCACAGGAGTACACCGAATGGGTGGGCTGGTACTACAACCACGTTTGCACCTACCCGTGGGTCGAAGCCATCCAGCCCGGCGATTTCATTGTCATTGATCAGAGCAACAGCAACGTAGGCCTGTGCGGCTCGAACAACACACTGGAATGCCTGCGGCGTGGAGCAAGGGGGCTGGTCTCGAATGGCGGGGTACGCGACACAGACGAACTGATCCTGCAGAAAATTCCTTTCTGGTCGCGCTTTTGCTCGCAGAGCATGGTACAGGGGCGGCTTCAGTTCGATGCTCAGGACATCCCAGTAGAAGTGGGCGGGGTGACGGTATACCCTGGAGATGTGGTGGTAGCCGATGGTGACGGGGTGGTGGTGGTGCCACGCGCCCTGGCGCGAGAGGTAGCCAGATACGCCCATCAGGAAATGAGCAGCGATAAGGCCTCACGGCGGAAGATGTATGAAGCCCTGGGCCTGCCTCTGGACGACTCGGTGCTGTAAATCAACGCACGATGCGCGCCGGGGCTGAACCATCGGGGCGTGCCTCGATGACCTGCCCTTCTTTGAGGAGCTGGCCCTGATAGGGGAGCTCCCCCGCCTTAACCAGCCAGCCGCTGAGAATGAAGGGCAGGATTGCCCCGGCGCCGATCCATTCTCCATGGTATTTGCGGACAATGTGTACGTGCCTGCCGGTAGCCGGGCCTCCTTCACAGGAAGGATGCCCCAGCGGCTCACCCTGCTTTACCCGTGTGCCCACCGACAGGCGTCCTTCGTTTGCCAGATGCAGATAAAGGAGCGACCAGCCCGTCTGCTCGTACCCGTCACCATCTACATCCAGAACGAGCAGGCCGCGTTCCGATCGGACGACCACCCCGTCGGCCGCAGCTGTGGCCCAGCGCACCGATGGCGTGCACCCTTTAGCTTCATCGGCAGGGGCAAAATCCAGGGCTCCTGCGGGGCTGCCTATTCCCCAGGCCATGTGTGGCCCGCCTGTAAAACTCCAGACCTCACCGGGAGCAAAGGGAAGCTCCCAGTGAGGTTGCGTCTGAGACAGATCAGGCGGGAAGAGCGGTTCGTACTGCGCCGCGCGCTTCCAGGGGTCACCGAACAGAGCATCATACACAGCCAGCAGACCATTCTCCCCGTATACGGCAGTGGGCCAGTCAACGGGAGAGTTGAGGCGGGCAGTAAGATTCTGCACCGCCACCGAACCCGCATTGAGCGCCGGGTGCGGCGGCAGGGTGGTACCGTCCAGAAATTCTATCTTCGAAAAAGTACCGCTTCGCCACCCATAATACGCCTGGGTGAGCAGGCGAGTCACCAGCGCAAGTTCGCGATAAAGACCGCGATGCGAGGGAGCGCCAAAACCGATCGGATAGTCGGGGTCAGGGTTACGCGGTGAGCCGGTCACCCAGCCAGAGCGCCATTCAAGCACGGCCAGCAACAGCCGGGGATTGATCGACGTTTCCAGAGCAATGCGGCGGACGATCTGCGCTCCGCTCATTTCTTCGCCATCGATAGTCTCCCGGAAGGTGCTCAGATACCCGCCAGACGCATTGATAAAAGCCTGTAGATCAAAAGCAGCGGCAGGGGGGCCGTAAATGACCTCACTGTCGGGCAGCAACGCCAGTGCCGGAAGGGTTTCCACGGAAGGCGAGGGCAGGGTAAGAGGAATACCGGCAGGGAGGAGCGCTTCAGGGGAGGTGCCCGCAGGGAGCGAGGAACCCGGAAGCTGTACCGCAAAACGCAGAGACAGGGCGGCGAGCGTATCCCCGGGCTGGGTGAGGTATTGAAGCAACGAGCCGGGTGGGTCGGCAGATCGAAGGGGCGGTACATTCCCGGGTACCGCCTGTGTCAGGCCGGCAAAAGGTTGCCCGGGCTGATTCCCGGCACCAGGGAGAGGGGCAGCGCCAATGGCTCCCGCGCTTCCTCCGGAGAAAGCCGTGGGAAAGGGAACCGGCGACGAATGCACCTCACCACCTGGACTGGAAAACCGCGAACCACCCAGCGCTGGAAGGTTGCAGGCCAGCGAGAGAATCAGGAGGATGATCCCCGTCAGACGAGAAAAAATTGGTCGGCGAACCATGTACTTTCTTGATAAAATTATATCCGTTGATTCGGGGTCCACTGAGGGGCAACAACGATTCACCCCATCCCACCCGGCGTTTCTACCACCCTGTTTCGGCTCACTTAAGGAACGGCACCGGCTTCATGCACACCATTGACGTGCTTTATGCTATCTTTTTATTCCTTTCCGGGTCTGTTTCTGCTTTTACCGGGGGCATCATTTTACGCCGCTGGTCGGCACCCGGTGCCAGCGCCCTGGCTCTGTTCCTGTTCGGCACACTGATCTGGTCACTGACGTATGCCCTGCACTGGGTTTCTCTGACTTCGACGGCCAAGCGTTTCTGGCTGGATATGACATACATTGGCGTTGTGATTACCCCGGGGGCCATGCTGGCGTTTCTGGTGCAGTTTACCCGCCGCGGACGTTTCTTCCGCGGGTGGCGAATTGCCCTTCTGACCATTGAACCCATCGTTACCCTTCTGCTGATGTGGACAGATCCCCTGCACGGCCTTTTTTATGGCGGCAAACGTCTGGCCAACCAGAGTCTGATCTATGACGGCGGCCCGTGGTTCTGGGTCAACGTGATCTATTCCTACAGCCTGATCGCTGTGGCTATCGGGTTACTTGCCGATACTCTTCGCAGGAGTCGCTCTATTCATCGCATGCAGACCCGACTGCTCCTGCTGGGATGCGTTGCTCCGGCAATCATCAACCTTGCGACTTTCCTGGGGTTCAAACCTTTTCCGGGGTTGGACCTCACCCCCATAGCCTTCACCCTCACGGGAATCTTCCTGGCGATGGGGCTGGTTTATTACCGTCTGCTGGATCTGGTGCCTATCGGGCGTGACGTGCTGGTGGAAAATATGAACGAAGCCATGTTGCTGGTGGATGACCGTCAGCTCCTGCTCGATTTCAACCCCGCCGCTCGTACCCTCCTGGGCCTTGGTCCTGAGGTAGAAATTGGCCAGCCCATCGAGGATGTGCTGGCTCACCTCCCCAGATTGCTGGCTTACCTGACGCTCGAAGGCGAAGCTTCCTTTGAGTTAAACCTTCAATCTGAGAAATCGGTTTATCTGGAAGTCCAGATCCGCCTCATTCAAGATCCGATCTCGCACCTTACAGGCAGGTTGATCATCTGTCACGACATCACCCAGCAAAAGCTTTCGCAATTACATGCCGAAGCCCGCCTGAGGCAGATCGAGGCCTTGCAGGTGAGCCTGAGGGAGCTGGCCATTCGCGACCCGCTCACCGGCGCGTTCAACCTGCGCTATGTGCAGGAGACTCTGCCCCGTGAGCTGGCCCGGGCACAGAGGGAACAAAAGCCCCTCAGCCTGGCCATGATCGATGTGGATGGCTTTAAACGGCTGAATGATACTTACGGTCACCCCGCCGGAGACATGATGCTGGTAAACCTCTGCCAGATTCTGTCCTCCCAAACCCGCGAAGGAGACATCCTGGCGCGCATGGGGGGAGACGAGTTTCTGGTGGTACTCCCTTCGGTGGACATTGAGACCGCCCGACACAGAGCTGAGGGGTGGCGTCAGGCGTTTGCCGAAAGTGAACTTCGCTATAAGGATGCCACAATTCGGGGTTCTTTCTCGCTGGGGCTGGCCGCCTTCCCAGCCCAGGCCAGGGATGCAGAAGAACTCATCCGTCTGGCAGACGATGCCCTGTATCAGGCGAAAATGGCCGGTCGAAATCGGTGTGTCGTTGCGGGTATGATGGGTTGATTCCACGCCCCCGGCGATTGACAATTCCTTCCCGACTCTCTACACTAAAAGCATGACCACTGCCAGAGAATGGATTGAACAAATCGAATCGCACCGCACGCAAATCCGAGAGGTGCTCACCCCCGAAGGCTGGCAAACCTTTGAGGCACGCTACTTTGCCCTGACCGATGCCCTCACTGCGGGCGATGACCCGGAGCAGGTCGCCGGGCAGTTGCGCCAGCTGGTGATGGAATTTCCGGCGGTTGCCCGCCTTCTTGAACCTGATCCTTTCGCTCTTTCCCAGCCGTCAACCGAGACCCCACCCTCTGCCCCTTCAGGAGAATCACCTATGCCCCCTGCTACCCCTGTTCCTCAGCCCGCCCCTGCTGAACCCTCACCGCGGGGTTTCAAAACCGAGGATTTTATCCAGATTTTTAAAGAAGCCGTGACTGCGCTGATCGCCATCCTGCTGGTATGGACGACCATCTCCCTGGTAAGGACCCTGATCGGCACCATTGGCGATGAAGCGCGCTTCAACCAGGCTAAAGATATTCTTACCGTGATGACCGGTCTGCTTGGGGTGGTGCTCGGATATTACTTTGGGCGCATCCCGGCAGAAGCGCGCGCCGCCCAGGCTCAGGAACAGGCGGCACAGGCCATTCAAAAAGGGGAACAGGCCATAGCGCAAAGCAAAAGAATGGGAGAGCGCATCGGGGAACTGGCTGAGCAGGCCAACCAGCTGGCCAGCCAGATGCAGGCCGCCCCTGCTCCTCGCGCCCAGGCTGATATGAGTCAGGCCCTGCAGGCATGGGCCGCCGGCGCTGAAGAACTGCGCCGAATGACCCGCGAACATTGAGCCTTCAGAAGGCAGAACCAACCATGCAATCTGCGCGCGAGCTCTCGCGAGACGATTTCATCCTCCTGGAGGGAAACTGGTCGGTCAGATTCAGCCTGGCCCTCCTGGAGGCCGGTCAATCAGTGGCTGTAGTGGTGCATCGGCTCCAGGGAGATCAGGATTATTATTACCTCTACACCCGGCACGAAGCCGAAGACTTTCTGCGCACCGCCCCACCGGAGATGCCGGTAGAGGTTGTACTCGACCTGCATGAGTGGCGCGCAAGCCCGGTGCTTGGCGCGGGAGAAGCAACCACAGGCAACCAGCCAGCGGTGGTCCTTGAAGATGGGCGCCCGGTAGGATATGTACATCCGCTGGCAGGCGCTCTTCGCGCCGAAATTCTGGAAGGCGGGCGTCCCCGGGGGGCACGCCTGTTGCAGCGCTACCTCAAGGCTGATTTTCCCGCCAGCCTGGCCCTCGGCACCAGAGCCGTGCTCAGGGTGAAGCTCTCTCGCAGGAGAGGCCGCCCTGGTGGGCCCGGGCTTGAAGTGGAGCAACCGGCAGGCAGTGTGCTGGACGTGATTGTTCAGGCCCGCCGCGGCCTTGAGGTAGAAGGAGAGCCGCGCGGTCGGCTGGTGGTGGGAAGCCCTGATGAGTACCTTCCCTTACGCTTCACTCTGCGGGCCATCGAGCCGGGCGAAGGCGATTTGCGGGTGATCGTCTTTCGCGAGGGAGCAGTGATCGGGTATCTGCGCCTGAACCCGCAGGTGGTGCCTGCCCCGGCTGAAGCTCCTCCCGGGGGAGAACGTGTGCAATTCGGCCAACCTCTGGCCGAGGTACAGGTAGAGACCCCGGACCTTTCATTGCACATCGAAGAAACCCGTGATGGAACCGGGCGGAGCGGGTTCGTGATGTATCTGAGCGCCAGCGACACCTCCCTTAACCTCAACCTGAAAAAGTACGGGCCGGTGCTCTTCCAGTCTGAGCCGGGGGCGTTTTTCAGTGATTTCTACCGAAAAATCGAAGGCCTGCCCCTGACCTCTGTGGATGAACAATCCCGCGCTTCTCGTGAACTTGAAGGATGGGGGGTTTTCCTCTTTGAACATCTCTTTCCATCTGAGGTGCAGGAACTGCTCTGGTCGCTGAGGGAGCGCATTCGTACGGTATTCATTCAATCTGCCGAACCGTGGGTGCCGTGGGAGCTGTGCCGGCTGACCGGCATGGAACATGGAAGAAAAACCGAGGGAGCGTTCTTCTGTGAGGCTTTCGAGATGACCCGCTGGCTCCCGGGGACGGGCATCAAACCGGCCCTGCATTTGAGCAGGCTCGCCGTGGTAGTGCCTGCCTCCTCAGGGTTGCCCTACAGTGCCGCTGAATTACAATTTTTACTCAGCCTGGCCGGTAACGGGCGGCAGGTGGAACCCATCCCGGCACGTTATCTTGATCTGTTTAAAGCCTTCAGCACCGGAAGCTATGATGGCTGGCACTTCAGCGGGCATGGCGCGGCGCGCGGCAAAGACCCCAACCAGGCAGAAATGATCCTGGACGAACAGGAAACACTCACCCCCATTCGCCTCAGTGGTGAAGCCGCCAACCTTGGGCGTACCTCTCCGCTCGTCTTCCTGAATGCCTGCCAGATTGGCCAGGGGGGCATCTCGCTGACCGATGCAGGTGGATGGGCAAGGCAATTTCTCGCCGCCGGGGCCGGAGCATTCATCGGTGCTCACTGGGCTATTTACGACCGCACGGCTTATTTCTTCGCCCGCGAGCTGTACCCACGCCTGCTCGGCGGTCTGCCGGTTGGGCGGGCTGTGCGCGAGGCGCGGCTGGCCATCAAGCCCGCGGGTGACCCCACCTGGCTGGCGTACACCGTCTTTGCGCATCCGCTGGCGCGAATCGCCCATTAGTTTTATATTTTCCGGTGGTGAATATGAGTCTTCCTCCCGATTACCTCGAACGTGTCTACGCCGGTGTGCTGGGAAAGATTATCGGCGTCTATCTGGGCCGGCCCGTAGAAAACTGGCGTTACCAGGAAATTGTCGAGAAGGTCGGTGAGATACACTCCTATTTGAGCCCATGCTGGGGAAAACCCATCGTGGTTACCGATGATGATATCGCTGGAACCTTTACCTTCTTGAGAGCCATCGAAGATTATGACTATGACCCTGCCATTACTTCCGCTCAAATTGGCCAAACTTGGTTGAACTACATCATTGAAAACCTCACCATCCTCTGGTGGGGCGGGTTATACCATTCTACCGAACATACAGCGTATCTCAATCTCAAACGGGGCATCGCGGCCCCCAAAAGCGGTTCGATAGAGTTGAATGGCCCAGTCATTGCCAACCAGATCGGCGCTCAAATCTACATCGATGGTTGGGCCATGATTGCTCCGGGTAACCCCAGACTGGCAGCAGATTTTGCCGAGCGCGCGGCGCGGGTCAGCCATGATGATGAGGCCATCAACGCCGCCCGGTTGATCGCCGCGATGGAATCGCTGGCTTTTGTCGAAAAAGACATCGATCACCTGTTGGATTCAGGTCTCCTTTTTATTCCACCCAAATCCCTCATCAGTAAACTGGCTCAGGACGTGCGACGCTGGGTTGCTCAAGATGGCAACTGGCGTGAAACGTACAGGCGAATTTCTGAAAATTACGGATACAAAAAATACATCGGGGGGTGTCACATCATCCCGAACCACGCTCTCTTCCTGCTCGGTTTGCTATACGGGCGGGGCGACTTTTCACAATCACTGAGCGTAACCTGTTCCTGCGGTTGGGATACCGATTGCAACGCCGGGAACCTGGGCTGCCTGCTGGGCATCCGCAATGGGTTATCTGCTTTTGATGGCCAAATAGACTGGAGGGGACCGGTTGCCGATCGTTTGTTCCTCCCTACAGCCGATGGTGGCCGGGCTATCACCGATGCTCTGACGGAAGCCCTCCATGTGGTGAACATAGGGCGAGCTCTGGAACACCTGCCCCCAATTTCTCCAAAAGAAGGGGCACACTTTCATTTTTGTATGCCCGGGAGTGTTCAGGGGTTTCGGGCAGAGAATGCACGTCTGTCCAATCCTCTGGGGGAAGGATTAGAGGTTCACTTTACACCTGCCCGGCCCGACGTGTGGTCTCGTGCATCTACAGCAACCTTTATTCTGCCCGAGGATCTTCAACTCACCGGAAATTATCCCTTACTGGCCTCACCCGCCCTTTACCCGGGGCAAAAGGTGGTGGCTCTGGTAACAGCTAACCCTGCCAACGTGTGCACCCTGGAAGTTGGGCTGTTTCTGCGTTTTTACAACGCACTGGATCAACCAGAACTTCTCGCTGGAGATCTGGCTCCATTGCCCCCCGGAGAAGAGGTGGAGCTTTTCTGGACGATTCCTGAACTTAACGGTTGCCCCATCTTTGAAATTGGCCTTCAGGCCAGGGTACCCGCAGGGCAGGCCTTGCCCGCGCACCCCACTTCCATCAGGATCACGCTGGACCGCCTGGGGTGGGATGGGTGCCCCCGGGTGGAATTCCGCCGCCCGCAGCGCCCTGATAGTAAATACCCTGAGATCTGGCGACGAGCCTGGGTGCAGGCCGTGGATCACTGGGAAAATCGTTTTCACCACGCCTTTCGGATCATCCAGGACCGCGGACGGGGAATGATCATCACCGGAACACGCAGCTGGCGAGATTACACAACCAGTTCGGTGATCACCTCAGCCCTGTTTGAGCGAGGTGGAATTGCCGTGCGGGTCCAGGGGCTGGAACGTTTTTACGCACTGGAGTTGATACGGGGGGGAAAAGTGCGGTTGAGCAAATACCGGGATGGAGAGCATATTCTGGCAGAAATGCCATTCGACTGGGAAATCTGGCATCCATACCGGCTGACTCTCACAGCGGCGGGTCCCCGCCTGCAGGCCTGGGTTGAAAATACGCTCTTTTTTGATGAGATTGATTCCGACCGACCCTTGCTGGAAGGGGGGATTGCCCTGACGGTTTTCGAAGGGCATCTGGCCACTCATGCCATTCGTGTGGATGGGCTCATCCATTGACCCGTGTTTGTCCCATATCTGGTTGGTTTTTGATTGCTTGCCACATATGGTGATAAAAAGTTGTAAATCAGGTGGATTTGCCCCCATATGTGGGGTTTCAAAAGTCGCCCACCATTTTTGGGACAGACACATTGACCCAAAACGCTTGACTCTTTTTTTTAGTTCGTTATAATACGTATTAGTGTTACGTATTATCTCTTGAAGCAGGCCCCTTCCGAACCCCGGTCAGCCAGAATGAAACAGAGGAAACCCACTCAATTTGATGTCGCACGGGTTGCGGGAGTGTCTCAAACCACCGTCTCGCTGGTACTCAACAACCCTGATACCCAATCCGTGCCTCCAGAGACACGTACCAAAGTCCTCGAGGCCATCCGGCAACTGGGGTATATTCCCAACAGCGCCGCTCGTACCCTGCGCACCACCCGCACGCATACTCTGGCCTGCATCATCCCCTCTATCACCAACCCGTTTTACCCGGCATTTGTAAGCGGGGTGCAAAATACCGCCGAAGCCAATGGCTACGAGATCATCATCTACAACACCCAGGCTGATGCTAACCGGGAAGCCAAAGTCATCCATCTGGCACGACAGGGGCGGGCAGATGGGGTGGTGGGTGTTTTCTTCCACCTCCACGCGCGAGACCTGCAATCGCTCTTCGAGCAAAACATCGCCGTAGCTCGCCTGGAAGTTCGCAGGCATTCTGCGGGAGAACTTCCCCTGGATAATATTTATGTCGATAATCAGGCCGCCGCACGAGACGCCACAACCTATCTGCTTCGCAAGGGACATCGACGGCTGGCGATGATCACCGGCTTTTTCGGCCCACGTGAAGCCCGCCGCGAAGGCTTTTTACAGGCACTGCGCCTGGTTGAAGAGCACCTCGAGTCTGACATCATCGAAGTGGAAACCTACGATGAGCGTGGGGGCTACGAAGGAATGCACAGATTGTTACAACGCCCCCCCGGTGAATGCCCTACAGCCATTTTTGCCGCCAACGACCTCATGGCCATTGGGGCTATGAAAGCTATCCGCGAGGCCGGACTACGCGTGCCCGATGACCTCAGTGTTATTGGGTTTGACGACATTCCCGCCGCTTCTTTAGTTACCCCTGCACTCACAACCATTCGTCAGTTCCAGCATGAGATGGGAGCCCGCGCCGCACAGCTGGTGATTGAGCGCCTGAACGGTCATGCCCCAGCGGGGGGAAGAGTGGTGGAAATGCCCTATGAGTTAGTCATAAGAGAATCAGCCTGAGAAATTGGAGGTGATGAATATCAGGAAGTAACCATCTTTTTTTGTTGATGTACCGGCAGCTTAACCGGTAAATCATTCAGATCAATCAGCCATTTTGTATTGACCTGCTCAACAGGAGGAGAAATGAACCTTATGAGACGCTTCGTCATTGTGCTCGTTGTTGCCACGTTACTCCTGGCTTCGTGTGCACCTTCCAGCACCCAGGCACCGGCTTCGCAACAGACCGGCGGGACGACTGAATCCGGGCAAACCTCTGAGAAAAAACCCACCATTACCCTGTGGCTAGACTCCGGGGGCGACGCCACACAATTGCAATGCATGATTGATAACATTGTGGGCAATTTCAACAAAAAAGGCAACAGCTTCACTGTGGAAGCCCAGCCTTTGGCGAACTCGTGGGATGCAACCCGCACTGCTATCACAGGAGGCGGTGGCCCTGATATTGTGATTACCCCAGGCCCATCTTTTGCTTATGAGATGGCAAAAGCCGGTCAGTTGCTCGCCCTCGATCAATATGCCCAGGAATTCGGGTGGGATAAACAATTCTTACCATGGGCGCTTTCCCTTGGTAAGGTGGATGGTAAACTCTACAGCATCCCTCATGAAATTGAAACCCTGGTACTCTATTACAACAAAACAGTGTTTGAACAGCATGGGTGGAAACCGCCAAAAACCATTGACGAATACCTCAAACTCGTCGAAGATATCAAAGCGGCCGGTTTAATCCCCAATGCTGCGGGTAACTCCGATTGGAAACCCGCTGATGAACACTACTGGAGTATCTTCGTCAATCACATGGCTGGTCCCCAGAAAGTCTATGATGCTCTGACCGGAAAAATCCCATGGACGGATCCAGATTTTGAAAAAGCAATCGATACCATGAATCAACTGTTTATGAATGGCGATTTCATGGGAAGCCTGGACCGATACTACACAACAAAATCCACTGAATTCCTAACAGCTCTGGGTGATGGAAAAGCTGCCATGGCGCCATCTGGAACCTGGTGGATGGGAACCATCGGCAACTATTTTGGTGAAAAAGCCAACAATTCCAATGACTGGGATTGGGTGCCCTTCCCAACCACAGATGGCTCTCCCCTATTCACCTTAGGGATCGGTTCTACATACTCGATCAATGCAGCGACCAAATACCCTAAAGAATCAGCCCAGTTCCTTACCTATTACTTCTCTCCTGAAGCCCAATCTATTAGCATCACTCAATGCGGTATCGCTCCAGCCCCCATTAACCTTACCACCCAACAGCTGAAGGGTATTGATCCACGACGCGCCCGCCTGATCGAAGAGCTCAGTAAAGCAGCTGCAAATGGGCAGTATGGGTATACTACCTGGACGTTCTGGCCGCCGAAATCGGACGTATATATTTACGATGAGATCGAGAAGGTTTGGGCAAAACAGGTAACCGTACAGGATTACCTCAAAGGCCTGAACGATCTTTTCCAGGAAGAACTCAAGGCAGGGAACATCCCGCCTATTCCCGAACGAAAGTAACCTGTAACTTGAGAAACCTTCTGTGGGCGGGTATCCTTTCGATATCCGCCCACAGAAATTGATAAGGGGCTTTTATGGGAACCTTAATTAAGAAAGACCTTTCCTCACCCACAAGACCGAAGATAACCAAGCAGTTTTTTTATCGAAAAGTAATTCCTGTATTATTTGTACTGCCTATTCTCCTCATTCACATGACGGTGGTACTTGGTCCATCCATCAGTTCAATTTACTTCTCATTAACAGAGTGGAATGGAATTGGACCCGCTAAATTTATCGGGCTCGCGAATTTCCAAAAAATTACCACTGACAGGCAATATATCCACGCTTTCCAGAATAATCTGATCTGGTTATTATTCTTCCTGACCATTCCCATTGCAATGGCTCTCATTGCAGCCAGTCTGATTGCGCCCCTGAAAAAGGGAGGGCTCTTCTTCCGGGCCATCCTATTTATTCCTTATATTTTGCCCAGTGTGATCACGGCAAGTATTTGGAAAGATTTGCTTCACATTGATATTGGGTTGGGAGGAGTGGCGGCTCGCCTGGGAATGCCTTTCTTAAACATTGCGTATTTTGGCCGTACCGACACAGCATTATTAGCGGCTGCCTTTGTGGATAACTGGCACTGGTGGGGATTTTTAATGGTGCTGTTCCTGACCGCAATGCAAAGCGTTCCGCAGGAACTGTACGACGCGGCAAAGATTGATGGCGCGAATCGATGGAATGAATTTATCCATGTAACATTACCTGGTATTCGCCCCACCCTTGTATTCATGTTACTCATGACCGGAATCTGGTCTTTCCTGGCCTTTGACTACGTATGGATTACAACCCAAGGAGGCCCGGCAGGCGCTTCAGAGTTATTGAGCATTCTTGTATTCAAAAATGCCTTCCAGCGTTTCAACGCAGGTTATGCCGCAGCGATCGGCCTGACCATGAGCTTTTTCGCAGGTATTATTATTGGAATATTCCAAATCCTTAGAAAGAGAGGGTGGGAAATATGATGCGATTTTTGTTCCCACGCCGAACTTCCAGTTTGGTACCCAATTACATTATTGTACTCCTCTTGGTAATCTTTGCTATTGGGCCGCTTGTCATCCTGGTATTTAATTCACTGAAAACCCCTGCCGATGCTGGCCGAAACCTCATAGGGTTTCCCAGAGAGATCATCCTCTCAAACTATCCACGAGCGTGGGTTGTCGGCCAGTTTGGAAAGACTCTGCCCAATACGTTAATTTTAGTGGCCGGTACCGTTGTTGCCACACTCATCTTGAGTGGGATGGCTGCTTACAGCATTGCTAAATTGAATTTACCCGGCTCAGGAATTCTTACCATGTATATGCTGATCTCTTCCAGCTTACCCATCCAGCTCTTCCTCGTGCCGCTCTTTTTCCTGTGGAGAAAACTTGGTTTGGTAAACAACCTGCTTGGGTTGATCATCATTTATGTAGCAACAAATGCTCCCTTCTCCATTTTTTTGCTTCGCTCATACATGATTCAGATACCCAGCGATTTTGAAGATGCTGCCAGGGTCGATGGGGCCGGTGAGTGGGATGTTTTTCAAAGGGTGGTCGTACCACTCGCCTGGCCGGCCTTCCTGACTGTGGGACTGGTCGTAGGGCTCAGCGTCTGGAATGAATACCTGTTGGCGACGGTCTTTTTAACCAAGCAGGAACTCTTTACGGTAGTAACCAGCTACTATAATTTTTCCACCGCGTACGGGGGGCGTGATTGGGGTCTCACAAGCGCAGGTGCAGTGATGATGATCTTTCCTCTTGTGGTGTTATTCTTGTTAATGCAAAGAAGGTTCATCGAAGGATTGACCCAAGGTGGCTTGAAGGGGTAAAAGGAGTAATACTATGGCTCTTCCTGCAAATTACGAAGAAAAAGTCTACGCCGGTGTGCTGGGAAAGATTATCGGCGTCTATCTGGGCCGGCCATTTGAAGGCTGGACGTACGACAAAATTATGGCTGAGCTGGGCGAGGTGTGGTATTACGTCCACGAGAAGCGCGGTGTTCCCCTGGTCGTTACCGATGATGATATCTCCGGCACCTTCACCTTCTTGCGCGCCCTGCCAGACTTTGACCACGACCGAAACATCACCCCGGCGCAAATCGGTCAAACCTGGCTGAACTATCTGATCGAAGGGCGCACCGTGCTCTGGTGGGGTGGGCTGGGTAACTCCACCGAGCATACAGCCTATCTGCGCCTGAAGAAGGGCATTCCAGCCCCGCAAAGCGGGTCGATAGCCTTGAACGGCAAGGTGGTTGCGGAGCAAATCGGCGCACAGATTTTCATCGATGGCTGGGCCATGGTGGCCCCGGGCCAGCCCGACCTGGCCGCCGACCTGGCGCGCCGCGCTGCTTCGGTCAGCCATGATGGTGAAGCCATTTACGGTGCGCAAGTGCTGGCCGCCATGGAATCCCAGGCCTTCATTGAACCCAGCCTCAACCGCCTGCTGGATGTGGCTACCTCTCTCATCCCCCGCGACTCGCTCATCTACCGCCTGATCGCCGACCTGCGTGACTGGCGTGAGAAAACCCCCGACTGGCGTGAAGCCCGAAAGCTCATTGTGCAACATTACGGTTATGACCGTTATGGTGGAAACTGCCACATGGTACCCAACCATGCGCTCATCCTTCTGGGACTGCTCTACGGAGAAGATGATTTCCAGAAGACGCTCATGATCACCAACACCGCCGGGTGGGACACCGATTGCAACAGCGGGAATGTGGGGTGCCTGATGGGCATCAAGAATGGTCTGCAGGGCATCCATGCCGGCCCCGACTGGCGCGGCCCGGTGGCTGACAGGCTTTACCTGCCCACGGCTGAAGGCGGCTCATGCATTACCGATGCTGTTCAGGTGGCCTTCCGGGTGGCCAATATTGGCCGCACGCTGGCTGGCCTGCCCCCGGTGCACCCCAAGCGCGGGGCACGCTTTCACTTTGAGTTACCCGGGGCGGTGCAGGGCTTTCGCGTTGAGCCACTGGTCGAGGGGCGCGGCCCGGCCCAGATCGAAAATGTCATCGGCCACAGCCGGCTCGGACGTCACAGCCTGGCGATCCATTATGCACACACAGCCCCCGGACAGCCAGCACGGGTGGCTACCCCAACTTTCCTCCCCGCTGAAGCGCTTCAGATGCGCAGTTACTCACTCTTTGCCAGCCCCACCCTCTACCCGGGGCAGGTAGTGAGCGCCGGGATAGTGGCAGATGCCAACAACGCCCAGCCGGCCGTCTGCCGGCTCTACCTGCAATGCCACGCACCAGAAGGCGGGCTGACACGCCTCTACGGCCCCGAAACCACCCTGGTCGCCGGAGAGGAATATACCTTCACCTGGCCCATTCCCGAAACCGGTGGCTGGCCCATCGCCGAAATTGGGCTGGAAATTCAATCACCCCAGGGAGCTCGCGGCACACTGTATCTTGACTATCTGGACTGGAAAGGCGCCCCAACGGTGCTCTTCACCCGCCCCGAGGGTACCAACCCCGCCTGGCGACTGGCCTGGGTAAATGCCGTGACCGATTTTATGAGCTGGGATGAACCTTTCCGGCTGATCCAGAACGAAGGCACCGGTCTGCTTATTCAGGGCACACTGGACTGGGAGAACTACCGCGCAGAAGCCGATGTAACCCCGCACATGGTCAATGCGGCGGGGCTGGCGATCCGCGTTCAGGGCCTGCGGCGCTATTATGCCCTCCTGCTCGCTCCGGGGGGCAGGGCACGCCTCATCAAACAGTGGTACGACCAGACCAGCGTTCTCGCCGAAGCCCCCTTCGCGTGGGAATACGGGCAAACCTACCTGCTGGCCCTGGAAGGCAACGGCAACCATCTGAGCGCCTGGGTGAACGGCGAAAAGCTCTTCGAAGCGGAAGACCCTGAACACCCCCTGCACAGCGGCGCCGTGGGACTGGTCTGCACCGAAGGGCGTACCGCAACCCGGGTGGTGAAGGTGGAAAAGCTAACGAGTTATTAATTTACACTTTTTAAACCCAAAACACAATCTCGACCCAAACTTTGCAAGCTCCGTGGTATGAGAAAAATCCCAATCACAGGTGATACCCGGAGCTTGCAATTCTATGCTTCATTTACAAAAGTTATATTGATGTGTCAACCTATGAACCAACGACCGTATTTGCCCTAAAAATCTTGGGAAAAATTCCACTTTTATGAATGGATTGGTGAATAATGACACAAAGCAGAATTTAATATTCCGAAAACAACCACCATAGTAATATTTGAGATAAAGGCCGAGTAAAGTGGAAACTAAAAACGATCAAACTTTCTGCTGATGAGCTGAACGGATTGGTGAATTATCAGTAAATTGCATGACATATTTCAGGAGAGGAACATTAGATCAAGACTGGAAAGGCGAAGTAAAATTGCAAAGTAAATATTGGACCCGACTTGAAAACTCATGAGAAAAAACACTAATGCAATAACCCTCTTTGTAATAATGAATATCCTTCAAGGCCTGGCTAGTATAGGACTATTACTATCCGAACAATCTATTGAGAAACCAATTATTCTAGGATATTCGATCGAAAAATTCTCCCTATTAATCTTTTGTTTTTTATCTATTCTTATTTTAGGGCTAACGCTGTTTGTTCAGTTTAAATACCATTCTATATTTGAAAATAATATTCAAAAGATTCTTCTTAATAAACATCATCTAATTAAAGTTGTTAGTTTGTCCCTATTTGTATTAACCGAAATAACTTCTCTCTATCTCTACTCAATATCACCACTTTATATTTCAAAGTTATGGCCCTTTCTTTCTTGGGTAAGTATTTTTCTATTCGAACTATACCTGCTTTCTGAATATATCAAAGTACAAAGCAATTTACCCCAATCATCGTCACCTCAAATTAAAACTGCGAAAACTATTTTGGGAATCGTCCTATTTGTTTTAGGTATCTTTATTTCACTTTTGACTAAATATTCCATCTTATTCGTTGATGAGGGAGATCATATCACTACTGGATGGTTAATAACCCAAGGATTTAAATTATATTCAGACATTTTTTCTCACCATCCACCTTTGGTTTACTACTGGGTAGCTGGTATGGTTAAATTACTTGGTAATGATTTTGTTGCTATCAGAATGTCGATTGTCGGTCTTTGGATAATAATATTTTTAATCACCGCTTTTCTAATAAAAAATTTTTTGCCCGTTGCTCTTTTTGTCTTTATATGGAGTGGATTAAGTTTTTTTTACTTAGGGAATCTGGTTTTATATCATGCTATCACGGGTACTTTCCTGGCTGCATCAGTAATTACGTTTTTATCATTGTCCAAAAAATTATCTGTAGCACCAATCCTTTGGATAAGTCTATTATGTGGGTTGACAACTCTTTCAGACCCTCAAGCTTTACCAGCATCAGGAATTTTACTTTTAGGCAGCGCTTTTTTTATAATTTTTAATTTCAGACCATTATCGAAAAAGGAAATCTTTAAATTCGTCACGATACTTTTCTTCCCATTCATCCTCGTTATTGGAATTCAATCCTTGGTTTTTATTATAAATGGTTCATTAAATGACTTTATAAACGAGGCAATACTCTTTAATGTTAATATATATTCCCACTATACAAGAATTAGTTCACTTAACCCATTTTCCTCTGCACTGCGCCAATTTGTAAATGGGTTATTTGTTCTAAATCCTAATTTCAGAAATTATAACGAATTAGTAAGAGACCTATCGCTCCCAATTCAAACCACGATTGATCATTGGCTATTTGGAGGGTTCTATTTTCGCCTCGGAATCATTATTATTTCAATTGCACTCGTAATCATCAAGAAAGACTTTAGAGGCTTCTTTTTATATCTCATTACCTGTACTTTATTTCCTAGGACAGGTGTAGGATTTCAAGCTTTGGCTTTTATTATGGTCGCTATATCAACAATTACAATATTCACATTTTCTAATTGGGAAACCAAGAAGCGTAAATTCTCTCCACAGATTATATATATTGGAATGCAGTTCACTTTACTATGGTTTTTAATTGCTCTTTTATTCAGTGCAGCACGAACTATTGTTTTTGATTTCGAGGAAAATAAAAAAAATTTTGAAGATCAACTTCAAAGTTATTATGAACGAAAAAATAACTATCTTAAGTATGAATGTGAAGGGCATAGGTTTGATTACTTGATTTACCCACTTGACCCATTATTTTATTTTATAGCAAATCGATATCCTGCTTCGAAATACCACTTTATGACCCCCTGGGTAGCCGAAATTGGTCAGAATGAGGTTATAAATGATTTATCTATTACCAAAAAAGCAGTAGTTATAATAGGTTTGGATGGCGTAATCTGGGGTTACCCAGTTAAAACTTATTTATCAACTCTGATTAATTATCTTGATACTCATTACATCAAGGTAGAACCAGGAATCTGGATCTCACCAAGTGCATTTCAAAGTTGCCAGCAGACTTTTCATCAACAAGAAAATAACCATCAAACCATAAATGATCACGAATAGCATTAACCACTAAAGTAGCCCTTTTAAGACATAAACGCAACAATCTTTTTTTCCAAAAGTTAAAAAGAGTCGCTTGATTTGCTCTATCCTTATGAATTTACCAAAAACCTCCCCTCCGCATCGGGCCGGAAGGGCAGCACCTGCACCACGGCATCAAGGTTAAGCGCACCATAAAGATGCGGAAAAAGCCGGGTGCCGCCTTCCAGGTTTTCGTAGCGCACCGGTGCGTGGAGGCGGCTCTCATCAATGAGCAGTAACACCAGGTCGGTGCGCCCTCTAAAAAGCGCATTGGCCACGTCGATCACCTGTGCCCGGGTGGAGCAATGGATAAAACCCTGCGTTTTCAATGAGTCGGCGGTGTATTCGCCCTCCATCCGGGCACGTGCCCAGTCAGCTTCAGAAGCAATATGATAAAGGGTCATTTCAGCGTCACCTCACCCCAGCTGGTTGGGTCGGTCAGGGTGCGTCCGGCTGCGCTGGAGACCATACTTTCCTGAACGGCATTTCCGGGCCGGTCATCATCAGAGACCGAAAAGGCAAAGCCCATGCGCATCCCTTTATAGGGAATGACCCCGAAAACACTCCACGGGATGGCGGCCTCCACGCGGTAGATGGCCCCTTCATACCGCGCGGCGATCGCCACATGGTTCAACTTGCCCGCTTTGCTCGATGGATACCAGAGATAGGCTTCAGGGTTGTTGTCGCCAATCGTGGGACGGCCAGGTGAAATACCGATCTGATAATCATCACCGTTCAGCTGAGCAGAATAAAAATCGCCCAGCAGGTCCAGGTCGATCAGAAGCTCAAGGCTATCCCCTTTGTACAGATCCTGCCCCTGGGCAACCTGCACGTATTGATCATCGCGCACCTTGGCCGCCAGATAAAGATAGGAGAGGTCCCAGCCCACATAATAAGACCCGGCCAGGTCGTCCTCATTTTTCCAGTTCGCTTTTCCAAAGACCACATGCGTGGCCGGGTACTCCCTGGCCACCTTTTTCCACTCACTCCAGTCGCCATCGATCACTGGCGGAGTGCTCATGAAGGTCGCCTCCACCCTGGCCCCCGGGCGCACCGGCACCTGGGTGGCCGTGGGAGCTGGCGGCTGGGTAGCGGTAGGAAGAGGCTGGGTGGGCGGCGGCTGGGTAGGAGCGGGCTGGGTAGGGGGCGGCTGGGTAGCCGTACTCACCAGTGGAAGCGGCGTTTGGGTGGGGGGCAGGGCGGCAGCCGTACGGAACAGGGCGGTCACGGGGCGGCTGGGTAGCCGTACTCACCAGTGGAAGCGGCGTTTGGGTGGGGGGCAGGGCGGCAGCCGTACGGAACAGGGCGGTCACGGTCAGCTCCAGGGGGAGCACCCCCGGCGTTGGCGTAGCCTGAGCGGGAAAATTACAGGCCAGGGCGGCCATCAGCAGAACCACCAGCGGAATCATGAGACGTGATCTCTTCATGCCATCCTCCTTCCCCAAACAGGGTGCATCTTCTGTATCATAACTCGAAATACGTGAAAATGGGCAACCCCGGCGGATACTCTCCCAAATACATCCGCCCTCATGACAGGGCGGGGCGCCGGAAGAAGAGTTCGGATATAATGAAAGCGGGAAAACGAACAGGAATGATCGATCAGGATAGCTTTCTCCCCAACCTTGAGGTGCGGGTGATCGCCTTCAGCCTGCGCGAGGAGCGCTTGCACGTCTTGCTGGTTTCGGCAGGAAGCACGCCCTCCCCGCTGTGGGAAATTCCCGGCGGGCGCATTCTGAAGGATCAATCCCTCGAAGAAGCTGCCAGTCAGCAATTGAATGGTCTGACCGGTTTGCGTGAAACCTATCTCGAACAACTCTACACCTACGGCGAGGCCGGGCGCGGCGGCAAGGATCGGGTCATTTCGGTGGTGTATTTCGCTCTGCTCCCCGCAGGGGCAGTAGCCTCTCCTGCAGTTAAAGACGACGTTTCGATTCGATGGTTCCCTGTGGATGCTCTCCCGCCCCTGGTTGAAGATCACCGTGAAGTGCTGGCCTACGCTCTGCGCCGGTTGCGTTACAAGCTGGAATATACCGCCGTCGGGTTTCAACTGCTCCCCGAAGCCTTCACCCTCAGCGACCTTCAGCAGACCTACGAAATGATCCTTGGCGAACAGCTGGATAAGCGCAACTTCCGGCGGCGCATCCTTGAAGCGCAGATTATCGAGCCTACGGGCACCCTCCGCACCGGCGAAGGTCGCCCCGCGCGCCTTTATCGCTACCGCCCCGATGCCGTGGCCGAAATCAAAGCCAGGCGGTTGTTCCCCTGAACCTTCCACCCTTTCTGAGAGAAGCCTGTATCCAAACATACCGAACCCGGCTTGACCACTCATGCGGCCTGTGTTATCATGCTCAAAGAGGTATTCAATAGAACAATGAGCGAGGATTCGAGTCTTTCCCCCGCCCAGCTTCCTGACGAGCAGGAACCAGCGGCCGAAAACAAAAACCGTTGGAATGAAATCTGGGAAAGGTTGCTGCGGCTGGGGCTCGGCGAAATGGCTCTGCGCGTCGGTACCGTAGTGGCTTCCATTATCCTGGTGCTGCTGGTCATCTGGGTGATGGGAAGTTTGTATTTAAACGGGCAAATCGAAAATGACCATGACTCTGCTGCCCTGGCGGCGGCCCTGCCCACCGCCACCCCCACCGTCCCGGCGCCTCCGCTGACCCTTCTGGCGGAGCTGGCATACGATCAAGGCATTCCACGCCTGGCGCAGATTCACACTTCGCGACCGAGCCGGCCGCGCTTCGAGATCACCACTTACGAAGTCCAGAAAGGCGATTCCGTCTTTGCCATCGCCGAAAAATTTGGTCTCAAACCGCAAACCATCCTCTGGGGTAACTTTGACGCGCTCGCCGACGACCCCCACCGCCTCCAACCCGGCATGAAGCTGAACATCCTGCCCATGGATGGTGTGCTTTATAAATGGCATGCCGGAGATAGCCTTAACAAGGTCGCGGAATTCTTCAGCGTCACCCCGGACGTGATCATCGATTGGCCAGGCAACCGCCTGAACCGTGAAACCCTGGGCGATCTCTCCAAGCCCAACATTCCTCCCGACACCCCCATTTTTGTGCCGGGTGGCAAACGAGATTTCATTTCCTGGAGCGCCCCGCTGATCAGCCGGACAGACCCCGCCAAGGCGAAAATCTTCGGCCCCGGTTATTGTGGCACGCAATACGACGGGTACATCGGGCAGGGCACTTTCGTCTGGCCGACCACCCAGACCTGGCTCTCTGGCTATGACTATTCTCCCGAAACCAACCACTGGGGCATCGATATTGCCGGCGCGCTGGGCAACCCCATTTACGCCGCCGATTCGGGTGTGGTGGTCTATTCTGGATGGAATGACTGGGGATATGGCTATGTGGTGGTCATTGATCATGGCAATGGCTGGCAAACCCTCTATGCCCATCTCAGTCAAATTTACACCGGCTGCGGAGCGAGTGTATCTCAGGGCGAAACCATCGGTGCGATGGGAAGCACCGGGCGCTCTTCGGGGCCGCACCTGCACTTCGAGCTGATGAACGCCTCAGGGGTACGCGTCAATCCGCACAATTATTTGCAGAAATAAAAACGATGAGCACGATCGCTGAGATTCGACCCTCACCGATTGCCGGAACCTGGTACAGCGGCGATGCCACTCGCCTGCGCCGCGAGGTACAGCGTTACCTCGATGGCGCCCGGCTACCCGCACTGGAAGGGGAAGTTCTGGCTGTCATTGCTCCTCACGCCGGGCATCGTTATTCGGGGCGCACCGCCGGGCATGCCTTCGCAGCGGTGCGCGGGCAAGCCCCGGAGCTGGTAATCATTGTTTCGCCCATGCACGCGCCTTACCCTGGTGCCGTGTTGACCACCGCGCACCGCGCCTACGCCACACCGCTGGGGCCGGTTTGGGTGGATGAGCCCGCGCGCACCGAGCTGGAGCAAGCCCTGAGTGACCTGGAAATCGACCTGACGCACGTCGCCTACGACACCGAGCATTCGCTGGAAATTGAAATCCCCTTCCTGCAGGCGGCGCTGACGGGAGATTTCCGCCTGCTACCGGTGATGCTGCGCAGTCAGTCGCCCCGGGTGGCACAGCTCACCGGGCAGGCCCTGGCACGGGTTGCGGGCAGGCGGCGCACGCTGCTGGTGGCAAGCACCGATCTCTCTCATTTTTACCCTGCCGAAGTGGCCCGCCAGCTCGATGCCGAGATGCTCCGCCGCTTCGAGAGCTTCACCCCAGAGGCTCTCTTTGAGGCCGAGCGCCAGGGAAAGGGCTTTGCCTGCGGCGTGGCGGCGGTGGCCGCCGTACTCTGGGCCTGCCGCGAACTGGGGGGAAAGCAGGTGGTTGTCTTACATTACAGCCACTCCGGAGAAGAAACCGGAGATGACTCTTCTGTGGTTGGCTACGGTGCCGCCGCAGTGCTTCGATAAAAACTGAATGACTCCAGGCCAAATTTTATTAATTCTTGTCCTCATCGCCCTGAACGGATTTTTCGTAGGGGTAGAATTTGCCGCGGTCACCTCACGGCGCACCCGGCTGGAAGTGCTGAGCGACGCCAACAGTCCCGCCGCCCGGCGGGTGGCTCAATGGCTGGAAAACGACGCCTCACGTGACCGGCTTATTGCCGCGTCTCAGCTCGGCGTCACCCTGGTCAGCCTGGCGCTGGGTGCGGTGGGCGAAAATGCCTTTGAAGCCTGGCTCGCCCCTTTCTTTCATAACTTGCTCCTGCCAGCGCAACTGCGTTTCCTCCAGGGGATCATTCAGGCTCTTCCCCTCGTGCTCTCGCTGGTGGTAATTACCAGCCTGCATGTGGTGCTGGGTGAGCAGGTTCCCAAAGTGGCCGTCATCCGCAACCCCGAACGTTTTGCCCTGCTCGCTTCCGGGCCCATGCACGTCTTTACCGTCGTTTTTCGCGGGTTTATCGACCTGCTGGACTGGGCCACGCGGAGCATCCTGCGGTTGATCGGCATGCCGCAGGATGGCAATGCCCACGCGGCGGTCAGCTCGCTGGAAGAGTTGCGTCAGATTGTGTCCTCTCCTGAAGTCGAAAAAATCGTTGAGCCGCCCGAACGAGAGATGCTCTCGGCGGTGATCGACTTCAGCGGTCTGCTGGTGCGCCAGGTGATGATTCCCCGCACGGAGATCGTGGCGGCTGAAGCGAACACCCCCCTCAGTGAGGTCATCCGCCTGGCAGTACAGGAAGGGGTAACGAAAATTCCGGTTTACGAAGAAAACCTCGACCAGGTGACCGGAGTAATCCACCTGCGTGACCTGATGGCGCGCTGGCTTCAGGACGAATTACGCTCAGGCGTGGCCCGTGACCTCGTCCGTGAGGTGCTTTTCATCCCCGACAGCCTGCCCGTCAACGATCTACTGGTGCAATTCAGGCAAGGGCACCAGCACATTGCCATCGTGCTGGATGAATACGGCGGCACCGCCGGGCTGGTGACGCTGGAAGACTTGCTGGAAGAAATCGTCGGCGTGGTGCAGGATCCCTTCGATCACGAACTGCCGGAGATTCAGCCGCAACCCGATGGCTCGGCGCTTCTCGACGGTCTGATGCTCATCGAAGAAGTCAATGCTACCTTCGGCCTGCACCTCGAAGACCCCAACTACGACACCATCGCCGGTTATATTCTGGGAAAACTGGGGCACATCCCTCAACCGGGCGAGGTGGTGGAAGTGCCCGAAGAAAATGTGCGCCTGCGAGTCGAGAGCATGGATCGCCTGCGCATTGCGCGGGTATCACTCAGCAGGCTCTCTTCCGAAAAGGTCGGCCAGTGAAGACCGACCTTTTCGGCTCGGTGAATTGAACAAGGCTCAGGACTAAGCCGCCGCCATGTCTTGCACTGGTGCGGAGATGGGATGGATGTGGAACGGCTCCACCAGGAATTGCAAAACATTCGGCCAGACAAACACCGGCAGAGAAGATCCCGGGTAAATACAGGGTGCGGTTTCGATTACAATGAAGGTATGGCCGTGTATGTTGAAGTGGCGGTAAACCTGCCGGTGACCGTCGGGATGTTTCACTATCACCTGCCTGAGGAGGACTGGGCGCACCATGTTGCCCCGGGCAGTCTGGTGGTGGTGCCTCTGGGAAACAAACAGGTGCAGGGCATCGTCTGGCGCACCCTGGAACATCCCGAAGTGGCCGAAACCCGCCCGGTACTGCAATTGCTCGACCCCTCCCCCGTGCTCACCCCCATCCAGCTGGCACTGGCCGAATGGATGGCGCATGAAACGCTCTACCCGCTGGCCACCTGTTTCGACCTCATGCTCCCGCCGGGGCTCAGCCAGCAGGTGGACCTGCTTTACCGCCTTAACGAACCGGCTCTCCCCTCAGAAGGGCTTACCCCCGTGCAGGCGCGCCTGGTGGCTCTACTGCGCGAACGCGGCCCTCTGCGGAGAAGGCAGATTGATGCCCACCTGCCCAGAGTCAACTGGCGGCCAGTGGCCCAGGCCATGGTGCGCCGCGGCTGGCTGGTGGCTCACGCGGTGTTACTGCCGCCCACTGCACGTCCCAAACAGGCGCGTGCGGTGCGCCTGGCCATCCCTCCCGAAGAGATCGATACCCGTCTGGCGGCCATTCCCCGTCAAAAGCCCCATGTCCTGGCACGCCGGAAGGCTATTTTGACTTTTCTGGCCGGGCAGAATGAGCCGGTGCAACCAGCCTGGGTGTTTGCCAGTGCAGGCGGCGGCAACGCGACTGACCTTCAGCGCCTGGCTGAAGCCGGACTGATCGCCTACGAGGAAGTGGAAATCTGGCGAGACCCTCTGGAAAGGGTTGAATTTGTACTCAACGAAGCCCCCGATCTGACGCGCGACCAGGGAGCCGCCTGGGAAGCAGTGCTAGCGGCCATTCAACGGGCGGCGCAGGGAGAAGCGCCCCCCCCGCACATTCTTCACGGCATCACCGGTTCGGGAAAAACAGAAATCTACCTGCAGGCCGTGGGCGAAACCCTGCGGCAGGGCCGCCAGGCCCTGGTGCTTGTGCCTGAAATTGCCCTCACCCCACAAACCGTACGGCGCTTCGCCGCCCGCTTCCCGGGCAAGGTGGGGCTGGTGCACTCACGCCTCTCCCCCGGTGAACGTTACGATACCTGGCGCAGGGCGCGCTCAGGTGAGCTCCCCATCATCATCGGGCCGCGCAGTGCCCTTTTCATGCCTCTGCCTCATCCCGGGCTGATCGTGCTGGATGAATTTCACGACGAATCCTATTACCAGGAAGACTTCCCCCCTGCCTACTCCGCGGTCGAAGCCGCCCTGGCGCTGGGGCGGCTGGCGCGCGCAGTGGTGTTGCTGGGTTCAGCCACCCCAGACCTTAACCTGCTCTACCGTGCCCGTCAACGCCAGTGGCCGGTACTTTCTCTGCCCACGCGCATCCTGGCTCATCGCCAGGCTGTGGCACACCAGTTCCGGCAGCTGGGGCGCCCCCTGCCAGAGTTAACCCGGGAAGGGGAGCGCGCCATTCTCGACCTTCCCCCCGTGCAGGTGGTGGATATGCGCCAGGAGTTGAAGGCCGGCAACCGCACCATCTTCAGCCGCATCCTGCAAAAAGAGCTGGAGCAGGTGCTGGAAAACGGTCAGCAGGCCATCCTTTTCCTCAACCGGCGAGGAGCGGCCACCTATGTTTTCTGCCGGGCGTGCGGCGCCGTGTTGAAGTGCCCCCGCTGTGACCTGCCCCTCACCTACCATAGCGGGCCAGAAGCCCTCATCTGCCATTCCTGCAATTACCGCCGAAAGCTCCCCGAACGCTGCCCCGCCTGCAACAGCACCTCCATTCGGCAGATGGGTCTGGGCACTGAACGGGTTGAAGCCGAGGTGCAGGCGCGCTTCCCCGGTGTGCGCACCCTGCGCTGGGACTGGGAAACCACCCGCCAGAAAGACAGCCACGACCTCATCCTCTCCCACTTCACCGCTCACCGCGCCGATGTGCTCATCGGCACCCAGATGGTGGCCAAAGGTCTGGATTTGCCCCTCGTCACCCTGGTGGGGGTGATCCTCGCGGATGTGGGCCTGCAACTGCCCGATTACCGCGCCGCGGAACGCGGTTTTCAACTGCTCACTCAGGTGGCCGGGCGCGCCGGACGCAGCCCGCTGGGGGGCAAGGTAGTGCTCCAGACCTACCTGCCCGACCACTACGCCATCCAGGCCGCCAGCCGATACGACTTTGAGGGCTTCATGCGGCAAGAGCTGGCCTACCGCCGAAAGCTGGGGTATCCGCCCTTCGCGCGCCTGGTGCGCCTGGAACTGCGTGATCGAGATGAACGCCGCCTGGAGCAGGAAGCCCGCCGGATGAGCCAGCAGATTCAGACCTGGCTCGACGAGGGCGACTTCCGCGCCACCGAGATCATCGGCCCGGCGCCGTGCTTCTTCAGCCGCCGGGGAGGAGAATACCGCTGGCAAATCATCCTCCGCGGCCCCGACCCGGCCTCGGTACTGCGCGGGCGTCCCCTGGGCGAGTGGTATGTTCAGGTTGACCCGCTTTCGTTGTTATAAGCTATAATTGCGAAAGCCATTATTTGTTTATCCAATCCATACAGGATCGGTTCATGCGGCGAGAAATCTTAACCTGGAACGATGTAGATCAATTAATCGATCATCTCATCCCGCAGTTCGAGGTGGAATTTGAAGCCATGGTGGTGATCACCCATGGCGGTATTGTGCCCGGAGGTATCCTGGCCGAAGCGCTTAAGATCAACGATCTTTTCATGGCTTCAGTAGATTTCCCGGCAGAGATGGAACTGGAAAAACAGCGCGAAAAAACCCGTCTGCTGGCCTGGCCTAAATTCCTGCAATTCCCCGATGAAACCCTGCTGCGTGGTCGGCGCATTCTGGTGGTCGATGACGTCTGGGGTTCGGGGCGCACCATGACCGCTGTCAAGAATCGCATTACCGGCAGCGCCGGGATCGCCTATACCTGCGTGCTCCACTTCAACCCCTACCGCAGTCTGTTTGGAACCCTGCGCCCTGATTATTACGCCGCCGTGACCGACGCTCACATCGTTTACCCGTGGGAGGTCAGGCGTGGCCCTGAAGCAGTGCTCCTGCGTGATTTCTAACCCCCGCCTTCAACGTCGGTTGTTATGTCCCTTTTAACTGCCACCGGTCTGGGGAAATCCTACGGCCCTCTGGATATTTTCAAAGACCTCAACCTCTCGATCCCCCGGCAGGCGCGCATCGGCCTGGTGGGGGCCAACGGGGTGGGTAAAACCACCCTGCTGCGCGTGCTGGCCGGAGAAGAAGAGCCTTCGGAGGGAAAGGTTCACCTTGCCAGAGGGGTGCAGATCGGCTATCTGCCGCAGAACCCTACTCTGGAGAGCACCCGCACCATCTGGGATGAATGCCTGAGCGCCTTCCGCTCCCTGCTTAATCAACAGGCAGAGCTGGCCCGGCTGGAGCACGCCATGAGCCAGCGCCCCGGCGATCATGAACTGATCGAGTCTTATGGGCGGCTGCAGGAAGCCTTTGAGCGGGCAGGAGGGTACACCTTTGAAGCGCGCATCCGCCAGGCACTCACCGGTCTGGGATTCGACGAAGCCGACTACCACCGTCCGCTCAGCCGGGCTTCGGGCGGGGAACGCACCCGGGCTTTTCTGGCGCGCCTGTTGCTCAGCGAGCCCGACCTGCTCCTTCTCGACGAGCCAACCAATCACCTGGATATTCAGGCCGTAGAATGGCTGGAGAATTACCTGCGCGACTGGCCCGGTGCGGTGGTGGTCGTTTCTCATGACCGGTACTTCCTCGACCAGGTAGTCCACGAAATCTGGGAGATGACCCCCGCGCTGGAACAGTACAACGGCAACTACAGCGCCTACCTCCGCCAGCGAGAAGAACGGTATCGACGGCGCATGGAAGAATACGAAGCCCAGCAGGCACTGATCGAAAAAGAGGACGAATTTATCCGGCGGAACATCGCCGGGCAAAACACGCAACAGGCGCGGGGACGCCTCAAGCGGTTGGAGCGCCTGCTCGAAACCGCGCTCATCACCCCGCCCGTTCAGCCGCGCAGTCTGAAGTTCCGCCTTACCCCGGCCATGCGTTCCGGAGATCTGGTGTTACGCACCTCAGGGTTGGGGGTGGGGTATCAGGATGAGGGACGTATCCTTTTCCGCGTGCCCGATCTCACCCTGCGGCGCGGCGAATGCGCCGCAGTCATTGGCCCGAACGGCGCCGGTAAGACCACCTTCCTGAAGACCATTCTGGGGCAAATTCCACCCCTGCAGGGTGAGGTGCTGCTCGGCTCGAGCCTGGAAATCGGTTATTTCGCTCAGGCCCACGAAGGTTTACGCCCCGAGCGAACCCTCATGGAAGAAATTGGCGCCGCGGCCCCGCAAATGCGCCCGGCTGAAATTCGTGACTACCTGGCAAAATTCCTTTTCACCGGCGAAGACGTCTTTAAAAAGGTGGAGGTGCTTTCAGGCGGTGAACGGGGCCGCCTGGCGCTGGCCATTCTGGCGCTCAGCAACGCCAACCTGCTCCTCCTGGATGAGCCAACCAACCACCTCGACCTGCCCTCACAGGAGGTGCTCCAGGCCGTACTGGCGGCGTTCTCAGGCACGATTTTGCTCGTGTCTCACGATCGCTACCTGATCGATGCACTGGCCACGCAGATCTGGGAAGTACTCCCCGAAGCAGGCACGCTGCGCCTGTTCGAAGGGAGTTACAGCCAGTACAAACAGACGCTGGCCGAAGAAGAAGCCGCGCGAACCACCGCTGAAAAACCCGCCCGTCCGGTTGCCCCTCCCACCCGCCGCACCGAAGGACGCTCGACCAACCGCGAACGCCAGCGCCAGCAGCGAATTCAACAGCTCGAACAGGAGATTGAAACCCTGGAAAAACAACTGGCGCAGGTAGGGCGCCTGTTAGAAACTCCCCCGCCCGACCCCGCCAGGGTGCAGGAGCTGGGCCAGCAATATGTGCAACTGCAGGCCACCATTGATGCCCGCCTGCACGAGTGGGATGCCCTTCAGCAGGGGGCCGAACCCTCCGCACCTAGCGCCAGGGCGTGAAAAAAGCCAGCGATCCCACCACCGTATCCCACAATTGATTGAAATAAGGGAACTCCGTAGCGTAGGCCGCCGGTTCATCGGGTTGCGCCACAATGGTGTAAGCCGCGTCATGCACCAGGATCAGCGCCTGCCGCGATGCCCAGGGCCCCTCGGTGTTGCGGAAGGTCACCGCCGGGTACCCCCCGATGGTTATTTCGCTGAGCGATTCAATCCCACCATCGCGCATTTCGATCACCTGGCGGGGGGTCTTACCGGGGAAAACCCCCATCGTTCCCAGAGTCAGCGAGATGCGCACTTCACCGAAGTCCGGGTGATTGAGCACCACCGGCCCACCCTCTACCCTGCCGGGCAAAGCCGGATCGGGTTGAAAGCTTGCCGGATAAAGGAAACAGTAGCCCTCCAGATCATTGCGGTAAAGCGCTGTATCCGCCGTTGGAGACGGACACACCTCATCGGCGCGCACGGTTACACGGTCATTTTCAGGCGGGAAAAACACCAGCGAACCGGTGACGGTCTCCCATAAATGCGTGGCGTCTTCGGCCAGAATGGCTGAGGCCTCGGGCTGGGGGGAGAGAGAAATCTGATACTTTATGCCGTTGGCCACCACAAAAGCCGCTTTTCTGGCGGGAAAGCCCGGCAGGTTGGACAGGATGACCGCCTCCTGACCATCCATGCGGGCAGAGGAGGGTTCATAAGAAGCTTCGCTCCCGGCGGTATAGAGCTGAAACCAGCGTTCGGCATACGCCGCACTGGTCAGGCCATCGGCAGGGCCATTATAAGAAATACCCAGAACCAGTGCGACCGGCTCCATAAAATCTCCCGGCTCGTGCGGCCCAAGGATGGAAAAAGCTTCTTCAGGGCGTAATCCATCGGGCTGAATGGGATAATCCGATGGGTAAAGAAAACAAAATCCGTTTTCCCGGCTGAGGAACAGGCTGGTTGCACCGGAGGGCGTAGGACAGCGCGATGCCGGATCGGTTGTCGCTGAGGGCAAAGTCCTGATCACCGGTGTGGCAGTTCCAGCGCGGGGGCTTGCAGGCGCGGCAGAGTCAGGGGTAGAAGCCTGAGAGCCCAGCACACAGGCCTGCCCCACCAGCAAGAGGACGGAGAAGAGGATAAAAATGGAAGATCGTCGTGAAAGATTTGGCACAGGAGACCCCTTTCGGATCAAAAGACGACGGGGTCAATCATAACTTAATGAGTCAACTTTTTCCAGTTGAATGTTCTTTCTGAACAAAACTTCCTCAAAGCCGATCCTTCGCCCAGCGTGCAAAGGGCCACCTCAGGCCCGGCCCGATCACTCGGACGGACGGTACTGGATGATGATCGTTGAAAAAGGGGCGATCTCTTCAACAGGGCGAAACTCGCTGACCTCTCCCTTCGCTCCCACCCTGAGCCGGGCGGGTGTGCCCTTCCCCAGCAACAGAGCTGGCCTGTATTCCCCGCGCAGAGGGCTTTCTTCCCAGCTCAACGCTGCAGCTGAGACAGGCTCTTTCCCCAGGTTAACCAGCACCAGGATGGTTTCTTTTTCGGCGGTGCGGAGCGAGGCGAACAGGCGGCTGTTGCTGGCCTTCACGGGCACATAGGCTCCGCTACGCAGGGCATAATGCTGGTTCCGAATGGCAATGAGCTGGCGGTAATGGGCAAGCAGAGACGCGTTATCCCTGCTCTGCACGGCTACATTCTTCTGCGGGTAGTCCGGGTTGACCGGCTCCCAGGGTACACCGGTGGTAAAACCAGCCTGCTCATCAGCAGACCACTGCATGGGGGTACGAATGGAAGGGTCGGGTTTCCCGCCGCTCATCCCAATTTCTTCTCCGTAGTAAAGGAAAGGCACTCCGGGAGCGGTAAGCAGAAGGCTGGCGGCCCCCCGCGCCCGATCTTCATCTCCGAGCAGGCGGGTCATCACCCGGGGCTGATCATGGTTGGAAAGGAAAGGCGCGTAGGGGGCATCTCCGTAAATTCGCGCCTGCTGCATCAAGGCTGTGCTCATCCGCCGCCCGTCGTAAAAGCTGACTGCTGAGATCATCTCATCGGCCAGCGGAAAGTTAAACGCCAGGTCCAGCTCACCGTTTTGCACGTAAGGGGCGGTCTGTTCCGAAGGTGACCAGACCTCGCCAACCACCACGGCCTCAGGAGCCAAACCTTTCACAAAGGCGTGAAAAGATTTCAACCAGGCATGCGTTTGGGCGGTGTTCTCCTGAGTCTGCCCATCTTCGATCAGGTGTTTCGCACCGTCCAGGCGGAAGCCATCTACCCCCACATCCTTAAGCCAGAAGGCAGCAATCGACTTGATTTCAGCGGTGACCTCCGGGTTGTTGTAATTCAGATCCGGCATTCCCGACCAGAACACCCCGTAGTAATAACGCCCGTTAAATTCATGCCAGGCCGGGTCACCCCACGGACCAGGATAACCCGGGTTTTCGTCAGCCCACAGGTACCAGTTGCGGTAACGTTCATCCCCCGCAGCTGAAGCCTTAAACCAGGGGTGTTCTACCGAGGTATGATTGATCACAAAATCGATAATCACCTTCATCCCCCGCGCATGAGCCGCCTGAAGCAAGGCTCTGAAATCATCCAGCGTGCCATAATCCGGGTTGACCGTGCGGTAATCAGTGACGTCGTACCCGTGATACGAAGGTGAAGGATGGATGGGCATCAGCCAGAGTGCAGTTACGCCCAGATCGGTCGTGGTTTGAGGATCACCATCGTTGAGATAGTCCAGTTTTTCTATCAGCCCTTTGAAATCACCGATTCCGTCTCCATTGCTGTCGTAAAAACTACGCACGAAAACCTCATAAAACACGGCATCCTTCCACCACACGTCCGAAGGCACATCCTGCCAGGGGCGCTTCTGACAGCCGGTGAGCATGAGGCTTATAAACCAGGAACACACCCACCAGCCCACAACCCACTTCTGGAACCGGCTCATCCTTTGCTCCTTTCAAAAAAGCCGCTTTTTTTCAATTGACGGCCCGTATAATCCATTATACGATTCTTAATGCCGTCCTCGAACCCATCGATTTTTCCCCCGTTTTTCTGCATGAGGTGATCTGCTATGGGAGCATCCAGGAATTCTGTCACAGTGCGGGTTGAACGCATGACCATCCCCACCTACCCGGCCTTCCCGCCCGATCCTAACCCCATGTTCTTCGAAAACCGTAACATCCAGGGGGCGAAAGGTAATATCTACCCCCACCCCTACATCGACCGTCTTTCGAGTGAGAAGGTAGAGCGGGATTACACCGCCGTGGTGCTGGAAAACGAATATCTTCAGATGATCCTGCTCCCTGAGCTCGGCGGGCGCATCTTCGCCGGGCTGGACAAAACCAACCGGTATGACTTTTTCTACCGCCACAGGGTGATCAAGCCCGCGCTCATCGGGCTCTTCGGGCCGTGGATTTCGGGCGGGGTGGAATTCAACTGGCCCCAGCACCATCGCCCCACCACCTTCGACCCCACCCACTTTGCCATCGAAGAACACCCCGATGGCGCCATTACTGTGTGGATGGGTGAACACGAGCCGCTCCAGCGCACCAAAGGAATGGTGGGAATCTGCCTGCACCCGGGCAAGGCCTTTGTCGAGACAAAGGCGCGGCTCTATAACCGCACCCCCTTCCCGCAGACCTTCATGTGGTGGGCCAACGCCGGGGTGCACATCAACGAACAGTACCAGGTCATCTTCCCTCCTGACGTGCATTACGCGGTCTACCATGTCAAAAACCCGGTCACCAGTTACCCCATCGCGCGCGGCGAGTTCAACGGCTGGGATTACGGCGAGGGCACCGACATCAGTTACTGGGCCAATTCACCGGTGGCCACTTCTTTCTTTGCCGGGCCTTCGCGTTACCCGTTTTTTGGCGGGTACGATCATGCCCGCCGCGCCGGGGTGGTGCACGTGGCAGACCCGGGCATCTCACCGGGGAAAAAATTCTTCACCTGGGGCAATGGAGATTTCGGGCATCAGTGGCAACGCAACCTCATGGACGACACCGGCGAATATCTGGAGCTGATGGCCGGGGTCTACACCGACAACCAGCCCGATTTCTCATGGATCATGCCCTACGAGACGAAAACCTTCAGCCAGTTCTGGTTCCCTGTGCAGGAGATCGGCGGGGTGAAAAACGCCAATCTGCATGGAGCGCTCAACCTGGAGGTGCTCGAGGGAGAAGCCAGCGTGGGTGTGTACGCCGTAGAGGCCCTGGAGGACGCGCGAGTGCGGCTGACTGCCGGAGCGCAGACCCTCCTTGATGAGTCCGTTTCGCTGGGGCCGGGTCGTCCCTTCACAGCCCGTGTGGCCCTGCCCGCAGGGATCACTGAACAGGAACTTTGCCTGTGCCTGCTCTCCCCCACCGGCGAGGTACTGATCCAGTACCGGCCTGAACCACCCTGGGATGGCACTATGGCCGAACCCTACAAACCCCCGCTCTCTCCGCAAGAAACAGTGGAGATTGAACAGCTTTATTTGAGCGGCCTGCACATCGAGCAATACCGCCATCCAACCCTCTCGGCAGAAGCTTACTGGGAAGAAGCCCTGCGCCGCGACCCGGGCGAATCGCGTTGCCACATTGCTCTGGGGCGTTCGTTCCTGCGGCGCGGTCTGTTCGCCGAGGCTGAAGCGCACTTCCATAAGGCGGTGGAGCGCCTTACTTCCTGGAACTATAACCCCTACGACGGCGAAGCTCATTATGGGCTGGGGCTGGCGCTCTTCTACCAGCAGCGATACGATGAAGCCCGCCCGGCTTTTGCCAAAGCCACCTGGAATGCCGGATGGAAAGCCCCGGCTTCTCTGGCACTGGCTCAGCTCGATCTGCGGGAGGGCAACCCGGCCGCCGCCCTGGAGCGCCTGCGGCAGGCCTTTTCGGTGAACATGGAATGCCTTAAAACGCGTCATCTCATGACTGCAACCCTGCGGCGACAGGGAGATCTGGCCGCCGCAGAGAAGCTAGCCGCGGAGACGGCCGCCCTCGACCGGCTGGACGCAGGGTCACGCCTTGAGCGAATCCTCATCGCCAGAGCGCAGGGAAACACTGCGCTGGCGGAACAGTACCTGAAAGAATTCCGCCAGATCACCGGAGATGATATCCAGCTTTACCTTGATCTCGCTTTCGATTATGCCTCAGCCGGGCTCTACGCCGAAGCCACCTCTCTGCTGGAGCTGGCGGCTGAGATCTCTCCCCTTTACCCGATGGTTGCCTACACCCTGGGCTGGCTGGCTGAGAAACAGGGCAAAACAGAGCAGGCCAGCAGGTGGTATGCGCAGGCATCCGGGGCCAGCCCGAAGTACTGTTTTCCGTGGCGGCTGGAAGAAATGACCGTGCTGGAAGCGGCCCTTAAAGCCAACCCGCAGGATGCCCGCGCCCATTCTTACCTCGGCAACCTTTTGTACGATAAACGCCGCCACGCTGAGGCCGTCACCCACTGGAAAGAAGCCGCTCGGGGCGAACCCAACTTTTCGATCCCGTGGCGCAACCTGGGGCTGGCCGCTTATAACCTTGAAAAAGACCTCGATACCGCCCTGGAACATTACCAGAAGGCCCTGCAGGCCGCCCCACAGGACCCACGTCTGCTCATGGAGTACGACGGACTGCTGCGCCGAAAAGCGGTTGACCCGGCAGAGCGCCTGGCCCTGCTGGAGAGCCGTCGGGAGGTGGTAGACCAGCGTGACGACCTCGTGGTCACCCTCATGAGCCTTTACAACCGCCTGGGGCAACCCGAAAAAACCCTCGAGATCGCCACCCGGCGCACCTTCCATGCCTGGGAAGGCGGTGAGGGGAGCGTCTCGGGGCAGTACACCGATGCCCACTGGCTCATTGGCCGCCGCGCGCTGGAAGGCGGCGATGCCCTGACCGCCCTTCACCACCTGGAGGAAGCCACCCGCTTCCCGGCGAACCTCGGTGAGCACCCGTGGGATGGGATCATCGCCCATGCCGTTTACTACCGGGGATTGGCGCTTTTGGCTCTGAACCGGAGGGATGACGCCCGCGCCGCGTTTGAATGGATAATTGACCCAAAGCGGCACCTGGAGCACTTTTCTCCCTGCTTTGGGCTGGCACTGATCCAGCTTGGCCGCCCCGATGAAGGCCGCGCCGCCCTGAAGGAACTAAAACGCCGCGCTGAAAAAGCCGCAGAAGAGCCCTTCCGCTGGAATTATTTCTATTCCGGCCACCCCAGCCCGGTTTTCGATGACGATCAGCAAAAAATTCATCGCCTTAATCAGACTCTCATCGCCGGGCTGGCCGCCGCCGCCCTGAAGGACCGCCCCGGTGCAAAGAGCGCACTCGGCCTGGTGCTCGCCCTCGACCCGGCCAACCTCTATGCCTGGGAAGAATACCGGAGGTTATGACCCGTAGAAACCGGCCATGACTCACCCGCTCGATCACCTCTCCACCCGCGAGGGCTACGTGCGCCTGTTTGCCGACGTTGCCTTCTGGCGGCCTTACGTGCGTGAGGTGTGCCGTCGCCATCGCTTCACTCCCTGCGAGGTCATCCGCACCGGAATCGTCGGCACCTATCCGGTGTTCATCGTGGAAGAGCGCTGGCTGGTCAAATTTTATGGGCGGTTATTGGATGGTGAACGCGGATTCATGGCAGAACAGGCCGCCGCCGAACTCTTACGCGCCCGTCCGGTGTTGCCCACCCCGGCCTTACTGGCCTCAGGCGCGCTTGAACCGCCCGGCGCCGACTGGCACTGGCCCTATCTGATCTTTGAATTGCTCCCCGGTGTGAGCCTGGGGGAGGTTTGGGCCGCAATCTCCCATGCCGAGCGCCTCTCCATCGCCCGCCAGATGGGCGCCTGGCTGCGCGCACTGCACTCCCTGCCGCTACCGGCAGAAGGCGCTTTTGAAACCGACTGGGGGGCGTATCTCCACTTTCTGGACGGTCAGCGCAAAGGCTGTGCCGGACGTCAGCGTGCGTGGGGAACCCTGCCCGCTTCCCTCTGTGATGAGATCGAGTCTTTCCTTTGCCCAACCCATCATTTCCTTCTGCCCGGAGAAGCCCCTCACCTCGTCCACGCCGACCTCACCGCCGATCACCTTCTGGGGCGGCTGGTTGACGGCCACTGGGAAACCGCCGGGATCATTGATTTTGGCGACGCTCGCACCGGAAGCCTGTTCTATGAATTGCCCGCACTGCACCTTCAGGGATGGGGCGGTGAAAAACCCCTGCTGGAGGCCTTTCTCGACGCCTATGGCTACTGCGGCCCCACCGGCACGGCATTTGCTCATCGCGCCATGAGCGCCAGCCTTCTCCATCTATTCAACGTGTTCGACAGCCCCGCCTGCCGCGCTGTTCTGAGCCGGGTCAAAAGCCTGGAAGAACTGGCCGGGGTATGGTGGGGCGTTTGAGGATCGAAAATTGTGATTCACCTTTTTCACCGGGAGGATAATCTATGGAAAACTTCAGTGGATTTCAGGTAGGGGTCAACCTGGGCGGATGGATTTCTCAGTACGGGCATTATGACCATGAACATTTTCGGCGCTTCATCCTCGAAGAAGATATCCAGCGCATCGCCAGCTGGGGTATGGATCACGTTCGCCTGCCGGTTGATTACCCTGTGCTGGAAGACGATGAACACCCCTTTGTCTACAAAGAAAGCGGCTTCGCCTATATTGACTCTTGCATCGAATGGTGCCGCAAAGCCGGGTTGAACCTGGTGCTCGACCTGCACCATGCGCCGGGCTTCAGCTTTTCGACCCTCGATCGCAACACCCTTTTCGACGACCCCGCCGCTCAGGAGCGCTTCCTGGCGCTGTGGGAGGCCATCGCCCGGCGATATGCCGGTGTGGGCAAGCCGGAGCTGATCCTGGAGCTAATGAACGAAGTGGTTCTGCCCACCAGCGACCCGTGGAATCGCCTGGCGCACCGCGCCGTGGAGCGCATCCGCGCCGTGGATCGTCATCGCTGGATCATGATCGGGGGCAACTGGTACAACTCGGCCTGGAAGCTCAAAGAGATCGCACGTGTGGATGACCCGCACATCGTCTACACCTTCCATTTTTACGAACCCATGCCCTTCACCCATCAGCGCGCCCCCTGGGTAGACTTCCTGAAGGCCTACGACAGAGTCACGGAATTCCCCGGCGACCTGCCCGGGCTGGAAGAATTTTTACAAAACCATCCGCAATATCAGGAAGCCTTCGCCGCTTACCGCGGCAAGCGCATGGATGAAGCCATGTTGCGTTATTTCCTTCAACCAGCGGTGGACTTCCTGAACGAAACCCATCTGCCCCTTTACTGCGGTGAATACGGAGCCATTGATCATGCGCCGCTGACCAGCCGGTTGAACTGGCACCGCGCCTTCTGCGATCTGCTCAACCAGCATGGCATCGGCCGGGCGGTGTGGTCGTACAAAGAAATGAACTTCGCCCTTGTGCGCCTGGATGGCTCGCTCGTCAGCGAAGAACTGGTGAAGATCGTCAGCTCCAGAGGGTAATTCCCCCCTGCAGGATGAACAAACCGGCGCGGTATTTTTACCGCGCCGGAAAAACACCCTGCTAAAAACGAATCCAGGGGCGGGGAACCCCGCTGAATGGCCAGGGGATGGCCAGAAGCACTACCAGCAACGCCAGCCCATACCACACCAGGGCGCGGCGATGGCGAAGGGAAGCATCGCTGGCTTTTCGCACCCTGGCGCGCCCGATGTGCGCCAGCACCAGCGCCACAATCATCATCCCGATGTGCTCAACAGCAAAAAAGCGCATCGTCAGGTTTTGCATGGCCCCCGAAAAGTTCTGGAAGGCGCTCAGCGTCAGTGGGCTGAAGAAAAGATACAGAATCAGCCCTACCAGCACCTGCAAATCCATCACCATCGTGAACCAGAACCCCGCCCGATCATCCAGGGGGGCCCAGCTCTTCTTTCCGAACCAGCCCATCGCGGCGCGGATCACGGCAAACAGGGCCGCCGCCAGCAGCAACCAGCGCAGCAGGTTGTGCAGAGGAAGCAAAAAAGAATATCCCATCGATTACCCTCCTTGTCTGTCGGTAGATTCTTTCGGGAGCAGGAAAACCGTCCGCGCACCGTCTCGGCCGAGGTGCACGGTGAGCTTCAGGCGCCCGTCATGGGTCATCTCCCAGGCATCGGCGCCTTTGATCTCGCCCAGTTTCTCAAGGTTGAGGCTCCGGGTAAGGTAAGTAAATTCGCCCGGAGTGGTGGTGAAGAAGGTCACCAGGCCACATCCCGCTTCTGGGTCAATCTTTTCGTGGATCTCCGGGCTGGCGCCGATAAAACCGCGCGTGAGGGGATAGGCCCGCGTCGTGGCCTGCCGAACCCGCTTGTAATCGGCCAGCGCCTGCGCCCAGAATGTGATTTCTTCTTCCGAGAGAGAAAGCAGGTCGCCCCACAGAGCATTCCCGCCCAGCACCAGCGAAGCCAGATTGTTCTCAAGCGAAAGCCGGGGTCCATCGGGTAAAAAGTGCACCATAAACAGGTTGGCCGGAGCCAGCAGATCATACAATGCGTTCCGCCGACACACCCGCGCCCGCGCCGCACCGGGGTAAAAGAACATGTTCATCCAGGCATCTATACCCAGCGATTCGGGCGTATCGAAATCTCTGGCATACGCACCATTGTTAATCAGGAAATACCGCCCCACCGAGAGAAATCCCAGGCCCATAAAGCGCCCGCATTCGGTCACATCGAAATCTATCACCACATCGGGGTAACGTGAGGTGACCTTTTCGGCGATCTGGATGAGATGCAGACCCATCTGATAAGCATAACTATCGGCCCGCTCCTCCGGGGAGTTCTTCTCATTCCCGTGGTGATGATGGGGCGAGTCGCACCCGAATTGCCCGAGGCCATCCCACTTGAAATACATCACCCCCAGCTCCTCACGGAAGCGCAGCATGACACTGGCAAAAGCATCGGCGTAATCGGAAGCCAGGCAGAAAGCAGTGCTCTCCTCGGTTTCCCAGACCACCCAGTGATCGTGGGGATTCCCCTGCCAGGTCATCTCATATTCAGAGTGCTCCGAAAAAATCTTCGATCGCACCCCCACCGCCTGCGGGTTGAACCACAGACCAAGCTTCATTCCGCAGTCCTCCAGCCGGCGTTTTACTTCTTTCAACCCATCCGGGAAGCGCGTGAGGTTCACGTTCCAGTCGCCGGGGCGATCAAACCAGCCAGTATCGATGACGAACGTCTCGATGCCCAGCCGGTGCGCCACATCGATCTCTTTCAGAATACGCTCCAGATGCATGGACTCAAGGTACGGCTTGCCGTGATAAAGGTGGTTGCGCTCCTGAAAATTCCAGGTGTTGTAAGCAAGGAAGGGCTGGCGCGAGGCAACGCTCATGCTGACTTCGTGGTGCAAAAAGCTTCGATACCGCTGGAGCAGGTCTCCAAGCTGGCCTTCCACTAACCCGACTTCAAACCAGACCGACTCAAAGGCCTGGTCGGGGCCAACCGGCTGGCCGTGGAAGTAATTGCCTTTTCGGGCATTGAGGAGAAGCTGACGCCCCCCGCTTTCGTCCTCCGTTAAAGTGAAGGCAAGGAATGAATCGGGGTAATCCGCCCCATGTTCGTAAGCCACCAGAAAGCTGGATTCCGGGCTATCCAGCAGGAGGAGCGGGCCGGGGAAGACCTGCCCGGTAAACGTATCTTCCAGCGGGTAATACTCTACCCCGGGCAGGTACGAATGAAGCACCGGCTCATACTGACTGAAAGCAACCTCAGAAAGCCCCTCCACCAGGCCCGGGGGCAGCTTCAACCCGAAGTACGTCAGGTGATTCTGGCCGCTGACCCTGGTCAACTGGCAGGGGGCAGAAGCCGTCAGGCGGAAGCGCATCCGCAGGATCTCTGAATTATGGTAACTGCGGAAGGTAATGCGCAGGTAAAGATCAGGATCACCGACAGAGGTAAAGCCCAGCTGAAGGTCTTCCCAGCCTCCTTTGTGAGTACGCTGACCGGTGACATGATGGAAGAGGAAGTTTCCGCGCGTTTCTCCGTTGACCTCGAAAACCGGGCTGGTGAACGTGTAAACGCGATCCTGACGGTTGAGATGCGCCAGCGAGATAAACGCGCCGGGCACGTACGCCTCTAGCAGATGGGTTCCGAAGGTGAAACGGGTGGTAAGGAACATAACTGGAATGCCTTTCAGAGAAGATACGCTTTAGAGAGGGAGGAAAGAGCGCGCCAGCAGGAGGGCCACCAGGGTCTTTCCATCCTGAATTTCTCCCCCCAGAGCCATCGCCACGGCCTGACCGGCTGGCAGGCGCACCAGCTGTAAAAATTCGTCATCGTCCTGCGGAAGGGGATCGGGTGAAAGATGGGTGGCGAGGAACAGGTGCATGTACTCGGTAGAGTAACCGGGAGCCATAAAGAACCCGCCCAGCGAATGAAGCTGGCCCGCGGCAAAGCCCGTCTCTTCGCGGATTTCGCGCGCCGCCCCTTCGGCAGGATCTTCTCCATCCTGCAGTACACCGGCGGGCAGTTCAAGCAATTCGGTGCCAGACCCAACCCGGAATTGCCGCACAAAGAGCACCTCGCCTTCAGCGGTCAATGGGACCACGGTAACGGCGGGGTTATGCTCCACCACATCATACGAACGGGTACGGCCATCGGGCAGGCGCAACTGGTGCAAGGCCACACTGAAGGCCCTTCCATTGTAAACGACGGATCGTTGCAAAAGCTGATGCTTCATCGCGGGGATCTCCTCTCTCAGAGCTTTATTTTACCCTGCCCGAAGACGGTACGCCAGACGAGGGAAGAAACCCGAAAAAGGGAGGCTCCTGGAAGCCGAACCGAAAAGAAAAAAGGCGGGGCTGGCCCCGCCTGATTCTGGATTCAGGGCTTCAATCCTGACCGGCCCCGTATGTGGATTATGGGATCTTCAGTTTCATCCCCACTTTGATATCCGCCGGGCTGCTGAGACCATTCGCCGCCAGAATTCCCTCCGGAGAGACGTCTCCGTAATAGCAGGCGATGGTATAGATAGTATCCCCCGATTTGACGGTGTAATCGGTGTGGGCGCGCAGGGCACGGGCGCCGTGTGCACTGGTGTCCCAGTTGCCGGTCGCGGGGATCTTCAACACCGCTCCCACCTGTGGGCGCGAATTCATATTCAGGCCATTCAGCGCGAAGAAACTGCTCAGATTGAGATCATAACGGCGGGCAATGCAAATGGGCCACTCGCCTTTTTGAAGGGTATAGGTGGTGGGACGCGTCAGTGTGGGAATGGGATTGGCCGCTGGCTGAGCCGCGCCCTGTTCCTGCCCACCGCCTGCCTGCGCTTCTGTTGGCTGCGGGAGGGGTTCAGGGGTGGCAGTAGCCACCGCCGGTTTGGCCGCGGCAGTTTGCGTGGCAAGGGCGTCGGCTACCGGCGTGGAGGTTAGAAAGAGCAACTCGCTGGTCGGCGAGGGGGTAAGGGCAGGCGCTTTGGAAGCGCGCAGGGTGCACGCCGAAGTCAACATCAGCGCAAGGAAGAGGCCCGCCAGAACAACAAATTGCATTCCCTTTTTCATCTTCGTATTCTCCTTCTGTGAATGGCAGGCGCCTGCCGCAAAGAGGAGCGGACAAACGCGGCTCGCATCCTTAAGAAAAGGACCAAACGTATATCTATTAAGATTGCGATTCGATAGTAGCATAAGCGTTCGATTGCGTCAAGCGCATCTGCCGTTTCAAAATGACCGATTGATGATCCATTGCGTTGCAAGAGGAATGCCAGGTTGTTCCGTGAGTAAGATCACGCCTGAAGAATGACAAAATCCATCTACCCGGAAGATTGAAACGCGGTATGATTGGCATCGGAGACGATCAAGAACACACCTCCGTTTTGATCATGGCTGTCTCCTCCTTTGGCGAAAGCCTCCGCTGAGTTTTCACCGCCCTCAGCGGAGGCTGTCGTATTAACTTGATGTACAATGAGAGCAGGAGGAGGATTGGCATGAGTGAGGATTTGCGCGATATTTTACGAAAGGTCGAACAGGGTGAACTGAGCGTCCAGGAAGGGGCGGCCCTCCTTGGTGGAAGCAAGGCTACCCCGCCTCCACCCGATGAGCCACCTCCGCCTGCCGGGCAGGCTATCGAGGACGATCTCGAAGAGCGTCTGGCTTTCTGGAAACGCTGGTGGATGATCCCGCTGTGGGCAGGAATGGGAGTCTTTGCCATAGGGGCGGCGTTGATTGCTCTGGGAGATCTCTATCAGTGGAAGTTCTGGTTTGTTTGCGGTTTCTTTCCTCTGTTGTTCGGGCTGGCCGCCATGCTGGTGGCCTGGTGGAGCCAGAGAGCCCACTGGGTGCATCTGCGCATTCGGGAGCACAGCGGGCACCGGGTGAGTCTTAGCTTCCCCCTTCCTCTCCGCCTCACGCGCTGGGCTTTCCAGCTTTTCGGGCATCGCATTCCGGGGCTGAGCGAACAGCAGGCCGTGCTCGAAAACATCGATCCCCTCCTGAAAGAGATGGATAAAAACCACGATCCCATTGCCGTCGAGGTCAACGAACCCGATGGCGATGAAGTGCGTGTTTACATAACCTGATCCCTGCCCGATCTTAAGCAAAAAGGCCCAAATTCAGTAGAGAAACAGTGGGGAGGCAACCCATGCAGTGGAAATGGAACTGGCTGATCACTTCCGGGATGGTCATTCTGGTGCTGGGGCTGGCTTCTTGCAGGGGCAATACTACGCCCACGTTTGACAGCAAAGCAGCCACGCTGGAGGCCGCGGCCCGGCAAACGGTGGCCGCTTCTGAACAGGCCGCTCTGCTCACTGCACGCGCCAAATTGAACCAGCAGGTCACCCCCAGCCCTACCTTCACCCTGCCCCCTACCCACACACGCACACCCACCCCCACCTTCACCCCAACCATCACGCGCATCCCTTCCAGAACCCCCACTCCGCCACCCTCAGCGACCCCCACAGGCACGCCCTCTCCTTATACGTGCCTGCTGGTAGAACAATCACCCCGGGATGGGGCTACCGTCAAACCTGAGAGCAAGGTAACCGTGCGCTGGACGCTCAAGAACATCGGCACGGCCACCTGGGATGCCAAAGCGATTGACTTTTACCAGGTGGGGGGAGCAAAAATCGCCGAAAAAGGGGTCATTGACCTGCCCCAGACCGTCAAACCGGGAGAAACAGTCGAAGTGGTGGTCGTCCTGAAGATCCCTGAAATCACCGGCCCTTACCGAACCGACTGGAAACTGGTAGAAGTAGAGACTGCCTTCTCTTTCTGCCCGGTGTACATTGAGGTCTGGGCAAGCCCGTGAGGATTAACGCGCCGGGGAGCGCGGGATTCCAGTCTTCGGCGGAAAGCGATAGGTGATGGCCAGCCCGCCACCGGCGGTCTCACGGTAGAGACGGGGCAGGTCACTGCCGGTTTGCTTCATCACTTTGACCACCTCATCGAAAGAAACCCGATGACTGCCATCGGAGTAGTGAGCGAAGGTAGCGCAATCCAGGGCGCGTGTGGCGGCAAAAACGTTGCGCTCAATGCAGGGAATCTGCACCAGGCCGTTCACGGGGTCGCAGGTCAGGCCGAGGTGATGTTCCAGCCCCATCTCTGCGGCATACTCAATCTGACGGATGGTTGCGCCCATCAGCTGGGCCGCGGCGCCTGCAGCCATGGCACAGGCCGCGCCGATTTCACCCTGGCAGCCCACCTCGGCCCCCGAAATAGAAGCATTATGTTTAATGAGGTTGCCGATGAGCCCGGCGGTGGCCAGTGCCCGCAGTATGTGGCGCTCGGTGGTCGAGAGCGTATCCTCAATATGCCGGATCACCGCCGGCAACACACCGCTGGAACCACAGGTGGGAGCGGCGACAATCAATCCGCCGGTGGCATTCTCTTCGGCCACCGCCAGGGCATAGGCAGGCAGAAAGCCCTCCCGCACCATCTTTCCACCGCTCAGGTCGATCTTTCGGTAAAAAGCCCAGGCTCGGCGTGAAACCCCCAGCCCTCCCGGCAACACCCCTTCTTCCTGCAGTCCACGCTCGATCGCCAGATGCATCACCCGGTTAACTTCGGCCAGAAAATCCCAGATTTCCCTCCCCTCACATTGCTCAACATACTCCCAGAAGGTCAAACCGTTGGCCGTGCAATATTTGAGGATCTCACCCATGGTCTGGAAAGGGTAAGGGGACGGACGCTCTGAGGGTTCGTCTTCTGCGCGAAGCGCCCCTCCACCCGTGGAATAAACACGCCAGAAATCTATGGTTTCCCCCTCTTTCGAAAGCGCGGTAAATTCCATACCGTTGGGATGAAGCGGCAACTCCTGATCGGGCAACCAGACGATTTCCACCCGGCGGGGAGAGAGCGCCTCCTGAATGGCTACGTCGGTCAGGTGGCCGCGCCCGGTGGCGGCCAGACTGCCATAAAGGGTGACACGGAACGCATGTGCCTGAGGGTTTCGCGCACCAAACTGTTCCGCTGCAAACCGCGGCGCCATGGTGTGACTGCTGGAAGGCCCATGCCCGATGCGGTAGAGTTCACGAATCGATTCCATGCTTCCATTGTAAACGGTTCTGACCTTCGCGGGGAGGGAAGGGGTGAGCTCCATCTCTGGCTCAAAAAACTGCCCTTTCCGGGGCATCCCTTTTCTCATCTTTTGCTATACTCTTCCTCATGGAAAAACGTGCGCACTGGTACGATCTTCTTCTGGTCAATCTTTTCTGGTTGGGGTTGAACATCCGCAACAATGCGGTGGGAACCATCTTCACCCCCTACCTGCTGGCGGCCTTCGTCTCAGAAGATGTGCGAAACACGTCGCTGGGGGTTATCCGCACCGCCGGGCTGATTATCGCCATGCTGGTGCAACCGGCCATGGGCCTGCTCAGCGACCGTTCCACCTCTCGCTTTGGCAGGCGGCGGCCTTTTATCTTCGTGGGTGTGCTGCTCGACCTGCTCTTCCTGGCCATGATCGCCTACGCCTGGGACTTCTGGGCCCTGCTGGTAGCCACCCTCCTGATCCAGTTCAGCGCAAACATTTCGCACGGCGCCGTGCAGGGGTTAATTCCAGACCTGATTCCCGAAAAACAGCGCGGGGTGGCTTCGGGCATCAAAGGGGTGATGGAGCTTCTCCCGCTCATCCTGGTAGCCCTGACCATTGCCAACCTGGTTGGGGCAGGGCGCTTCAGGCTGGCTGTGCTCGTCACCGGACTGTCTCTGCTGATCATTATGTTGATCACCGTCCTGCTGGTTAAAGAGGAACCCCTGCGCCAGAAACCCGACCTGCCCCTTGCCCCCACGCTCCTGCGCGTGCTGGGAATGCTCGCGGGCATCGCCGCCGGAGCGGCCGCCGGACTGGTGGCTGGCGGCATCCTTGGCGGAATCGCCTGGCTGATGGTTTCACCCCTGGGGGGGAGTCCTCTGGCAAGAGCAGTGGGCATTGGCCTGGGTGGGGCAGTGGCGATGATTGTGGCGGTGGGGGCAGGCGTCTGGGCAGGCACAGCGGCGACCCTCAGCTGGAAGACCGTGCTTCAGAATCGCCCGTTCGTCTGGTGGGTGGTCAACCGCCTCTTCTTTTTCAGCGCCATTACCTCCATTCAGGCCTTTGCGCCTTTCTTCCTGATGTATACCTTCCATATCTCACGTGAGGAAGCCGCACGCATGACCGGCCAGCTAGTGGCGGCGGTGGGTGTGGCCACCATGATCACCGCCCTCCCCGGCGGCTGGCTGGGTGACCGTTTCGGCCACCGGCGAATGACTGCCTGGAGTGGAGTCACTGCGGTCATCGGCACCATCCTGATCCTGGTCATCATCTGGCGCCCCGAAACCTGGTTGCTCTACACCGCTGGCGTGGTGCTGGGGCTGGCCGTGGGGTCATTTACCGCCTCAAACTGGGCCCTGGGCACCAACCTGGTACCTCAGGAAGAAGCCGGACGCTATCTGGGGGTTTCCAATCTGGCCGGAGCGGGGGCCGGCATGGTCGGATCGGGCATTGGCGGTCCGGTAGCCGACCTGCTCAATGGCTATGCTCCCGGCGTGGGGTATTTTGCCCTTTTCGCCGCCTACGCTGTCCTCTTTGCCCTCAGCGTGGTCAGCCTGCGCTGGGTAAAGCGATAATCCAGTTTCCCCAAAAAGAGCCGCCCCCTGCCTCAAAAAGGCCGGGGGCGGTAAACGTTCTCCGCCCAGGGTTTTGGGCGGCATCAGGCGCGGCGCAGACGCTCGCGGCGCGGCTGGTCAAGGTACATTTTCAGCGGGATGGAAAGATTTGCCAGCACAGCATAGGCAATCACCGGCCAGGCTTCGGCCCAGAGGATCATCAGCACCACCTGCAGACCCATGGCGCTGGCCGCGGCAATGTTGGAATTATGCACCACGGCATAAAGCAAACCGTAAACTGATAGACCGATCAGCGTCTCCAGCGGAGCAAAGGCAAGCAGGTTGCCGGTGAGGGTGGCCAGCCCCTGCCCGCCCTGAAACCCGGCAAAGATCGGGAAGTCATGCCCGAGCAGAGAACAACCAGCCGCCCCGATCTTCCAGGCGAGCGAGAGACCAAAGGCATCGGCCAGCATCACAGCCAGGGCGCCTTTGGAAATATCTATGATGGCGATCAGAAGCCCGTATTTAAACCCGAGGACATGGGCGGCATTGCGCGCGCCCATGTTCGCATCGCCTATTTGCCGGATATCCACTCCCGCCACCTGCCGCGAGACGATCAGCGCGGTAGGAAATGACCCCATCAGATAAGCCGCCAGCAGAATCAACCAGGGTGTGAACATCACTCACCTCCTGAAACTGCCTGAAAAAGAGCATCATCGATGAAAGTCTGTTCTAAAAATATTATACCCCGCCAGCTCAACAGCGTTGCGGGGCAGTACATCAATCGGCAGTATGAGAAAAAGCGGGCTAAACCTCGAAAGGTTCAATAAGCCGCAACCGCATACCTTCCAGCGCCTCGTGGGGCACTCCGGCTTCGTGCAGGTAAGCTTCGATGCGTTGTTGCAGGGGGGCTCCGTCACCGCCGTAAGCCTTCAACCCTTCCAGAATATCGTCCAGCCCGAAGCCCTTATCCAGCCGCAGACCGATGCGCGAAAGCGAAGTGAGTTCGTAATCGTGGATCAGGTCGGGCAGGCTCACCCCGAGCATACCGTTGACCAGAAAAGCCAGCGTACCGGTACGGTCGGCACCGGCCCAGCAGTGGATGAGCACCGGGTAGCGATCGGGATCGGCCAGCACCTGAAAGGCGCGGCGAATCGATTCTTTGCCTTCCGGGGTAAAGATATCGCGATAGGCATAGAGCGGGCAGGGCGCCCAGTTCACTCGAGACGGATTGAGCGCAGGAGCCGGAGACTCATCCTCGGCGGTGCCCCGCAGGTCAAGGTCGGTGCGGATGTTCAATTCCTCAACCAGCACCCGCTCGCCTTCGGGCAGCAGCACGGTGTGCGTGTTGAGTTCTGCCGAGCGATACATCAACCCCTGGCGCACCCGGTGATGATCACCCACTTTCCAGCCGCCCAGGTCTCGCACGTTGGGAATACCCGGCACCCGAATCCAGCGCGGCGGGGCGGGATGGGTGACGAACGATGCCACCGGCGACTCGGCGGCAGGTGCTCCCTCGCGGTGCTGAATGACTTTCCAGTAATAGCGGGTGCCTACCATCAGGTTTTTCGCCTCAGCATGGGTGCTGTCGAGCCCGGCAAGAATGAGGGGCTCCTGGAAATCGGGATAGCGGGAGATGATCAGATCGTAACGGGCATGGTCAGGTTCACCGGCTGGCGGCTCCCAGCGAAAAGTGACCGGACGCGGGTGGCTGCGCTCGATGAATTCATCGGCATTCAAAATAGCGCGCCACTCGGCGGCGATATGCTCTCGAATGCTGGGCCAGGCATGACTCTGCAGCGGGGAGGTAAGGGCATCTCCCGAAGGTTCAACCGGTCGAATGACCCTGGGGAGGGAAAGAGAAACGTATTCGTTCGTTGGACTTCCTGGCTTCATGGGAATTGAGTCTACTACAAGCCAAAAGGGAAGTCCAGAGCGCGGATAAACCCGCCACGGTTTTCTCTTTCACCCCCGACTCCAGGAAGGGCAGTCTCACCTCAGGCCTGAAATTCACCCAAACCCTCGCTATTTAGTGGACAAATCACAGGGAACTTGTTATAGTTTAATAAAGTAGATCATTTTTTACCCGCAATCCTGCCATGTTGCAGACATGCCAAAGGGGGAGCGGCCACAGAAAGGAAACTTTTGGACGATCAGAGCACGCTCAGGGAGGGAAGCCTGGCTGAAGAAAACGGAACATCGGTGTGGGCAACTCTTGCCGGGGCCAGAGGGGTTCTGCTGGCTGTGCTGGATGAATCGAATTGCATCCGGCGCGCCAACCAGGGGTTGTTGTCTCTCCTGAATATCGAATGGGAAACGCTCCAGGGGACGATCCTGGAGCGTTGGCTTTCAGAAGGGGATGGTGTTCATTTCCAGAAAAGGCTGGATGAAGTGCGCCAGACGAACCGTCCGGGGGCTTTCTGGGTATCCTGGCGTTCATCCGCGGGACATCCAATTTCAACCCGTCTGACCGTTGAGCCGCTCTCCGGCCAACCCGGCTGGCTGTTGATCGCCGGGCAGACGTTCCCTCAGGCTGATCCAGTTGATCCCCTCAATATTTTGGCCAAACTCCCCTTTCCGGTGGTGATACGCACCCTCCATACCGGTCAGCTTCATCCTCTCACCTGGCCGCCGGGGGTTCATTCCCGGTTTCCGCTGCCCCTGTCGGATGATCTTGAAAAAAGCTCTTTGTACACCCTCTGCCACCCTGAAGATCGTGAACGCCTGCAGGCGCATGACCGGACGATGGCGGGTGCGGCCGATGGAGAAGTACACACCCTCGAATGTCGTTTGCCCCACACCGGCGGCGAATGGCGCTGGTTTCTCATTCACGAGACAGCCTTCTCACGCGCCCCTGGCGGTGAAGCAACTCAGGTGTTAAGCGCCCTTCAGAGCATCCATGAACAGCACCGGGAGGAAGAGGAACAACTGCGGCTGATCGAAATCATCGAGAGCACCCCCGATGTCATTGGCACCCTTGCCACCAGCGGTGAAGTGGTCTATCTCAACTGGGCAGCACGCGAGTTTTTCGGGGTGGGCATGGGCAGCCTGAATCACCTTTCGCTGGAAAACCTGGCCCCCCGCAGGGAAGTCGAACGTATCCAGCAGGAGGGTATCCCCGCCGCCCTGCGCGAAGGATTCTGGAGCAGCCAGGCCGCCCTGCTTTCGGCAGGGGGCGAAGAGATGCCCGTCTCCCTCGTCCTGCTGGCACACTCGTCCGACAGCGGCACGATCAACCATTTTTCTTTCCATGCCCGTGATACCCGTGAAGCGCATCGCCTGGCTGAAGAACTGCGCCGCGCACGCGATGAGCTGGAAAAACGCGTGGCCGAGCGCACCGCCGAATTACGCCGCAGTGAAACCCTTTACCGCACCCTGGCCGAGGCCGCGCCCGATATCGTCATGGTGATTTCTACCGAGGGAAAGATCGAATACGCCAACCAGCGGGCGGCGTTTTTCTTCGGGAAAAGCGTGGAAGAACTGAACGGCCAGTCGGTGATCCACCTGTTCCCCGAAGACGCCGGTCAGCGCCTCTGGAAGCGTATCCGTCAGGTGGTACGGAGCGGCCAGGCTCTGGCTTTTGAAAGTAAAAACATCTTCCACGGCGTACCCTTCTGGCTGGATACCATCCTGGTGCCCGTACACGACGAGGAAAACCATCTCACCCATGTACTGGGGGTCTCGCGGGACGTCTCGCGCCGCAAACAGATCGAAGAAGACCTGTATCGCTCTCGCCACATGTTGCAGTTGATCCTCGACCACATCCCCCAGCGGGTATTCTGGAAAGATACCCAACTGCGCTTCCTGGGAGCCAACCGGGCATTTCTGGAAGATGCCGGGCTGAATTCCGTCGAGGAGCTGATCGGCAAACTGGATACAGACCTCCCCTGGAAGGCCAACGCCGCACAATACCAGGCGGACGACCGCGCCGTCATGGAAAGCGGGGAAGAAAAGCTGGGCTATGAAGAGCCCCAGACACGCCCCGACGGGCACACTCTCTGGCTGCAGACGAGTAAAATTCCCCTGCGCGAACGCGATGGCCACGTCTTTGGTGTACTGGGTACTTATGAGGATATCACTGAGATTAAACGCACAGCTCAGAGTCTGGCGGCATTGAATACCGAACTGGCGCGCTCCAACGCTGAACTGGAGCAGTTTGCCTCGGTCGTTTCTCACGACCTGCAGGAACCCCTGCGCATGATTGCAAGCTTTACCCAGCTCCTCGAACGCCGCTACGGCGGCCAGATGGATGAACGCGGCCGAAAGTATATGGGCTACATTGTCCAGGGAACCCAGCGCATGCAACAAATGATCCATGACCTGCTGGCTTATTCACGGGTAAGCACCCACGCCCGGCCACTGGTAGCCGTGGACTGTAACCGGCTGGTTGAGCAGGTCATTTTCAATCTGCAGGCAACCCTCCAGGAAAGCGGCGGAAGAGTGGAGGTCTCTCCACTGCCGGTAATCAAGGCAGACGAGCCTCAGCTCTTTCAGGTATTTCAAAATTTGATCGGCAACGCCCTCAAATTCCGGCGTGAGGGGGTTTCTCCGCTGGTGCAGGTTTCGGCCAGCCGCGAAGCGCAGGCCTGGCGCTTTGCCATCGCCGATAACGGCATCGGGATTGACCCTCAGTTCAAAGAGCGCATCTTTAACCTGTTTCAACGCCTGCACACCCCTGATGAATACCCCGGAACAGGCATCGGCCTTGCCCTGTGCCGAAAAATTATCCGTAAACACGGCGGAGAGATCTGGTTTGATTCCACCCCCGGAAAAGGTTCTACCTTTTTCTTTACCATTCCTGATCAGCCTGAGGAGGATAGCTCATGAGAGCCAAGCCCGAACGGCACGTGAATATTTTGATGATCGATGACAACCCGGCAGATATTGAGCTGGTTCGCGAGTCCTTCGAAGACCAGGCAGTTGCCGCAACACTCTTTGCGGCGCGCGGGAGCAGCCAGGCCATGGCCATTTTAAAGGGAGTTTCACCGGCCCAGCCAGCAATGCCCGATTTAATCCTGCTTGATCTCAAAATGCCCGGTATGAACGGCTTCGATTTTCTCCAGGAGCTCCGCCGCGATGGAAACCTGCAAAGCATCCCGGTGGTGATTCTGACCAGTTCATCGGCCCAGGAAGATATTGACCGCAGTTATCAACTGCACGCCAACGCCTATGTGGTGAAACCAACCGGCCTGGATCAATTCGCCCAGTTTGTGCAATCCATTCGTTCCTTCTGGCTGGAGACAGCCCGCTTGCCTTCCCCCCAAACCGGGAAAGCCCTTTATTAATGAGGCGCCCTTGAGCAGAGAGATCCTTCACGTGCTGAACATTGAGGACAACCCGGCGGATGCCGATTTGTTGATGGAAACACTGGCCCTTCCAGATATGCCTGCGCGTCCTCCCCAGAGCATCCACATCCACTGGGTGCCGCGCCTGGAACAGGGACTGGCCCACATGGTGGCTGAGACCTTTGACGCCATTTTACTCGACCTGAATCTACCTGACAGCCGCGGTTTAGATACCCTCCTCAAAGTGCGCAGCCTGGCCCCGAATACCGCTATTCTGGTGATGACCGGCAATGATGATGAAGAACTGGCCCTCAGGGCCGTGCAGGCCGGTGCACAGGATTACCTGGTCAAAGGACAGGTTAATAGCGCGCTGCTGGAACGCGCCATTCGGTATGCCATTGAACGGAAACGCATCGAGTCAGCGCTCAACCGGCGCGCCAGCGAACTGGAAGCCCTTTACCAGACTTTTCTGGAGATCAACACAGGCTTCGAACTCTCCACCGTATTAAACTCGATCGTGGAACGGGTGGCACACCTCATCAATGCCCCCATGGTGGGGTTGTTCCTGCTCAACCCAGAAGATGAAAGTCTGATTCTCACCGTGGCGCATGATGAGATGGCACGCTATATCGGAGCAGTCATTCAACCCGGTGAAGGGGTGACCGGGCGAGTCGCCCAGACGGGGCAGCTCATGAACGTGCCCGATTATGAGCACTGGCCGTATCACGCGGCGGTATTTGCCAGTGCACCGTTCAAGCGCGTGCTGGCCATTCCCTTGAAGGTACAGGGCCGGGTGATCGGGGTCATCCACATCAGTGACGACCGTCACACCGGCCTGTTCGACGCCGATGAAGTGCGCCTGGCGAGTATGCTGGCTGACCAGGCCGCGCTTGTGGTTGAGAAAGCCCGCCTTCTGGAAGCAGAAAAACAGCGCAGCCTGGAACTGGCGCGTTCGAACCGGGTGATCGCCGCTCTGAACGGGGTCTCCAGCCGCCTTCAGGCCACCATGGATACCGAACAGATCATGGAAACGGTAGGCGCTGAATTACAAAACCTGGGGGTTTTTCTGGAAATTGCCCGCCTCGATCCCGAAAGTGGGGATTTGGTGGTTCAGTACATTTCACTGGATCAACACGCCCTGGCCGAAGCCGAAGCTCTGGTCGGCCACCCCATCCCCAGCCTGCACCGGGGTGATGTGCTTCAACATCCCCTGCGTTTGCTGGAAGAACGGAAGCCGCGCTTCAACAACCAGGTATGGCAAATGTTCGCCAGTACCTTCGGAGATATACCCCGCGAGGTCATCCATACCGCGCTGGCCAAACTGCGCATCACCCCTGAGACCTGTTCCATCTTTTTGCCAATGATGGTGAAGGACCGCCCGGTAGGCGCCCTGCTCATCTGGGGCAATGACCTGGTCGAAAATGATGTGCCCGCCTTCACCGTCTTTGCCGGTCAGGTCACCGCCGCTTTAGAAAACGCCCGGCTCTATAACGAAATCCAAAAACTGGCCATCATGGACGAACTGACCGGTCTGTACAACCGGCGGGGGTTTTTCACCCTGGCCCAGCAGCAAATCCGCGTGGCCGAGCGGCTCAACTCGGGGCTTTTGCTCATCTTTGCCGACATTGACGGGATGAAAGAGATCAACGATACCCTCGGTCACCAGATGGGCGACCAGGCCCTGAAAGACGCCGCCCACATTCTCAGGCAAACGTACCGCACTGCCGATGTCATCGCGCGTATGGGCGGAGATGAATTTGCCGTGCTGGCAATGATGAGTGAGAAGCCCGAGACCGGCCCCCTGGCACGGCGGCTGGCGGAGCAGGTGGAAGAGTTCAACGCCACCCACCCCCTTCACGCGCCGACGCACGCATGTACACTGAAAAACGTGCCAAAAAGGAACAAGGATGATTTCCCCTTCTTCAACCCCACCTCTCCCGACTTCAAAAACCGTGTCTACCGTTCTCGGAGTGGTGCCGCTGCATGCCATCGGCCTGACCGACGCCCATAACCACGTCTGGATCAATCCGCCAGCCGGAGTGGCGCCCGGCGCCCCGGTTTTAAACGATTACGGGGCTTCGCTTCGAGAACTTCTCCTGTTTCATCAGGCGGGCGGCAGAGCCCTGCTGGATTTTCAGCCCTATGGTTGCGGGCGCGATGCGCGCGTCCTCCGGCAACTGGCTCGCGAAAGCGGTGTGCATCTCATCACCTGCACGGGCTTTCACCTGCGCAAGTATTACCCCCCCGAAAGCCCTCTGTGGGAGCTTTCAACCGAGGCCGCCTCTGATCTGTTCATCAGAGAAATTACCCTGGGCACCGAGGAAACCCTTTCAGAAAGAGACCCGGCCCCTGTGCGGGCGGGGTTCATCAAAGCCGCATGTGAAGCCACCCTGGAGGCTTCGCCCCGCCATCTTTTCGAGGCGGCAGCCTGCGCGGCCCGGCAGACAGGGGCGATGGTGGCCGTGCACACCGAAAAAGGCGCCAGCGCTGAGCAAATTGTAGATTTTTTCCATCGTCAGGGTCTGCCACCCACCCGGTTAATGCTCTGCCATATGGATAAGCGCCCCGATCCTCTCCTGCACCAGGAACTGGCCCGGGCGGGCGTCTTACTCGAATATGATACCTTCTTCCGCCCCCAGTATCATCCTGAAGAAAGGCTCTGGCCCCTGCTCGAGGCCATGGGAAAGGCCGACCTGTGCGGCTCGATAGCGCTCGCCACCGACCTGGCCGACCTTTCCATGTGGGCCTCCACCGGCAAAGGGCCGGGGCTGGCCAGCCTGCCCTCAATCATCCGGGCACGCCTGTTCGAGCGGGGCTTCAACCCTGCGGAGGTGCAGGCTATGCTGGGCGAAAACGTGCTCCAGCGCCTGGCTGGCTGAAGGGAAAAACCCCGGCCATATCCCTTTCAGGCAATCTGCACCGGGCCGCCTTCCGCCGCTGAACGGTACAGCGCATCTAAAATTTCCATCACCAGCAGGCCTTCTTCGCCGGTGGCTGTGTGCGGGCGGTCGTTGAGGATGGCATCGACAAAATGATAATAAGAACTCACCGCGCCGGGCAGAGGTGGATGCAATTTCATGTCAAATTGGGCGCCGTCTTTTTCAAGGTAAATCTCAGCCTCAAATTTATACGTTTCATCCACATTGCGTTGCACCAGGCCGGCTTTCGTGCCGTAGAGGCGTGTTTCCATCAATTCGCTTTCTTTGATATTCGCCGCCCAGGAAGCCTCTAAAACGAGGGTGGCGCCGTTGGCAAATTTAATCAACCCCACGGCAAGATCTTCCACATCGAAGGCTTTCCCCATGCGCGCAGCCAGTTCAGAACCGATGGGGTTATATGTACTGCCCAACACCCAGACCGGCCTGGGGTATCCCATCAGCCACAGCGCCAGGTCGAGGCGGTGCACCCCCAGGTCGATGAGCGGCCCACCTCCCGAAAGCGCCTTCTGACCAAACCAGCCACCAAATCCCGGCAAGCCCCGCCGGCGGTGCCAGACCGTGCGCGCGAAGTAAACATCGCCCAGAATGCCCGAATCCACCTGCTGTTTGAGCGCCCGGCTTTGCTCGGAAAACCGGTAAGAGAAATTGATCATCAATCGCTTACCGGCCTTCTGCGCCGCGGCCAGCATTTCACGGCCTTCTGCCGCACTCATAGCCATGGGTTTTTCACACAGCACATGGCACCCCGCCTCCAAAGCGGCCACCGTGAGGTCGCGGTGGAATTTATTGGGGGTTGCCACACTCACCAGATCCAGCTTCTCTTCTTCCAGCATTTGCTGGGCGCTGGTATAGCGATGAGACACATGGTATTGATCACAGATCTCGTTGAGGCGTTTTTCGTCCACGTCGGCAGCGGCTACAACCTCCGCCCCGGGGTGAGCCTGATAACCGGCAATGTGATGCCGCCCCATGCCCAGCCCAATGACACCAATACGAAGTTTCTCCATGAATGTTTGCTCCTGAAAAAGTGGGTTAATCGGATTTCCGGCGAATCAAAATCCGGATCGCCTGTTCGATGGGTTTGTCGGCCACGAGGATGAGGTACCCCCCGCCGCCCGCGCCGGAGAGCTTCCAGCCGAGGGCGCGTTCCCGATACTGATCGATCATCTCAGCCACCATATCGGTCATCATGAGCGGGAACATGGCCACCTGAGCTTCGAAGGACTCGCGAAAATGACGTCCAAAGCGTTGAATGTCGTGCGCCAGGATGGCATCCCAGCAGGCCAGCGCCGCATCGGAGAGGGCTTTGGCGCGGTCGCGGTCAATGTGTGTGCGAGAGAGTACGTCGAACTCCTGCCCGCGGGGCCCCAGGGGCACCAGGTAGAGCGATTGTTCAATGAATTGCAGGGTTGGTTCATCGTGCACCGATTCAATACGCTCTGGCCAGTACTCTCCCCGGTAATGCGAGATATTCAGTCCCGGAAAAACAATGCCAATGCTATCCTGAGAGCCTGAGATAAAGGGTTTACCTGGGGGGTTATCGTAGCAGAAAAGAATCTTCGCCAGCTTTTCGGAATCGCCCACGGGTAAACGCGGCCCCCACAGGTCAAGCGCGGCGCGGCGCGTGCTGGAAGCCATGCCGCTCCGATCGTTGAACTCAACGGTTGGCTCAATCGATACGGTAATGACGGGGCCGGGATAAAATTTTGAAACAAAGGGCTGGTCGAGCCATCCCCCGGCAATATCCACCCGGAACGGCATGGTCACCACCGAGCGCATCCCGGTAGAAGAGCGGGCAATCAGCCCGGGGCGCGGTGTGCGCTGTAAAACAATGTATTCCACGCCATATTCTTCACACAGGCGGCGTTTGGCCTGTAGGTTACCGTCTTCGTTGACGATGAATATATCGGGCCGAATGCGTTTGAATTCGTCGAGAAAATCGAGCACTCCCGAACCCTGCGAAAGAAAAGCCCGTTTAACGCTCCCCAATGATTGCAGCATGTACAGGCGTTCCTCTTCGCTGTTGACCGGGGGGTACCCCTTAAGCTCATAGAACGTGCGGTCAGAACCTACGGCCACATACACGTCCCCATAACGGGCTGCTTCTTCAAGGAAAGCCACGTGGCCACTGTGAAGCAGGTCAAAGAAGCCACTGACGAATACTTTTTTAGGCATGGTGGGGGATTCTCCAGAAAAGGCAGGATAGACACAACCCATTGTACTCAGCTTCAGGGTAAGCTGGAAGACGTGCCACAACCATGAATATTACACCTCAAGAGAAATTAAATGACTGTATTTTTATGGTCAGGCCACAGGCGGTGAAAAAAGCGAGCAAGAATGGGTTGATAATGCGAAGTAAAATCCACCAGCAGGATGGCTGCCGGTAAGACCCAGCCCCACATTCTCCAGGTCTCAGCAAGGGCACTGGCCGGATATACAAGCGCCCAGGATAGAAGCAGCCCCAGCGGAGAAGAAACCAGGACCAGCAATGTTGAGGAATGATAAAGTGTAAAATAAGGGCTGGCGAGCAAGGTTGCCGCGGCAATCATGCGCAGGCGCTTCTTCTGATCAGCCACCCTCGGCAACACCGCCAGTGGAATAAACACCAATCCATAAGGCCAGATAGCTGCAACCCAGGCTGGATTAGGATGAACAATCTGAAGACTAACCAGCCATCGCTCGACCCAGCCGGGCCAGAACAAAAAGGTGAGGGCTAAAGCCAGCCCAGCTACCGGCAACCCCCACAGCAAAGCTTTGAACCCCCGGTCTCGCCCTACCCACCACGAGACAAGCAACAATGGCCCCAGCCCCACCTGAGGTTTAACCGAAAACAGAAGCCACATCAGGCCGACCCATGCAGGATGAACCCGCCTTTTGATCAGAAGCGCCGCAACCAGCAGGCCCGCAATCGAGAAAATCTCAATCTGCCCCAGCCAGATATTCCACACCATAGGCGCAGAGAAAACCGCAAACCACCAGTTTCGGTTATCCCAGGCCAGAGCCGCAAGGCCAGCCCCCAAGATGGTGAGGAAAATGAGCACCTGCCAGCTACGGGGCCACCCCAGCCATGAAAGCGGAACCGTGAAAAGATAAGCCTGAGCAGGAACTACTGTGTCGGTTCGAGGAGAACGCATAAAGAAATACAATGCATCAAAACCACCCGGCAGAAAACTGCCCGCGATTGCAAAACCAGCCGCTACGCCAAGGAGGAGAAAGAAAGAACGTGAAGCCTGTTTCATGGTTCGATTGTAATATAACAGGGGTGAAATCTTCAGCAGGTCGCTCACCTTTCAATATTGTAGAGCCAATTTTCTTGAAGAGAGGGCAAAGCTCGGCTAAAATCAAACCATGAGTGTACCTTACGGTCCAATTCTGGTCGTGGAAGACGTTCCGCACGTGCTGGAACTGCTGGAAGTTACCCTGCGTTTCAAGGGCTATCCGGTCATCACAGCGCGTAATGGCGAAGAAGCCCTGGAACAGGTAGCGCGTGAGAAGCCTGCCCTGATCATTGCCGATATTCTCATGCCCAGGATGGACGGGTTTGCCATGGCACACCACCTGAGGAAAGACCCGCTCACCCGGCAAATCCCCATCATTTTCCTCTCGGCCACCTACGTGACCCCCGAAGACAAGCAGTTTGCCCTCAGCCTGGGGGCCGTGCGCTTCATGGAAAAACCCATCGATACGGAAGAATTCTTGCTCACCGTGGCCGAGATTTTAACCTCCGGCGCTCCCAGCCTGCCCCCGCCCATGCAGGAGCGAGAGTTTTATCAGGGATACCGCGAACGTCTGGAGCAAAAATTGCGCCACAAGAACACCCAGATCCTCCGCACCGAACGGCTGCTGGCCAGCCTCCCTGAAGAACAAAAGCCAGCCTTCGAGGCGCTGCTCAAAAGTGCCATCGCCGACCGCGACGAAATTCAGCGTGAACTCGATCAGCTCCTCCAGATTCTTGACGAGTGGAAAACCTCTCCTCCTCAAGGCTGATCCCCTCCATCCCTTTTTGAGCCTGCTTATCTCTTTCTCCTCTTCCCATGGAAGGGCATTTGAGCCGCTCGCCAGGTGGCCGGTTGAGGAGCGTATCCAACCATGCCCGGCCCTTTGGCCTGCACTGGCCACAGGGGGTATAATACGGGTCTATGCAACCCACTCTTGCCGATCTACAGGCCTGCGCCCGTCAGGCCGGTGAATTTTTGTGTCAGGGCTACGGGCTTCAACACACCTTCGAACACAAAGGACGTATCGACCTCGTTACAGAGTACGACAAGCGCTCCGAGGAGATCCTCCTCGGAATGATCCGTTCGCGCTTTCCCGGTCACAGCATTCTTTCTGAAGAAACGGGCTCGCACCCGGGAGATGAAGATCATCGCTGGTACATTGACCCCCTGGATGGAACCACCAACTTTGCTCACGGACTGCCCATCTTTGCCGTCTCCATCGCGTATGCCGACCGGCAGGGTGTGCGTCTGGGAGTAGTCTACGACCCCACTCGCGATGAGATGTTCAGCGCCGAACGCGGCTTCGGTGCCTGGCTGAATGGGAAGCCCCTGCATGTGTCTCCTGCTTCAGACCTGTTACAGAGTCTTCTCACCACAGGTTTTGCCTATGACGACTGGGTGATTGACACCAACCTTAAGCTCTTCGACCGCCTCCAGCGGCTGACTCAAGGGGTGCGCCGGCTGGGTTCAGCCGCGCTCGATCTGTGTTATGTGGCCGCGGGGCGGGTGGATGGCTACTGGGAGGTTTCGGTTCAGCCCTGGGACCTGGCTGCCGGAGGACTGATTGCCGCCGAAGCCGGTGCGCTCGTCACCAACTTGCAGGGTGGAGCAGATTATCTCACACCGCCCTGTAACATCCTGGCGGCCAACCCTGTTTTACATGATGTGCTGTTCCAAACCATCCATGCCGAAGGTGCCTTACCCGGCCTACAGAACCACCATGATTTGAGGAAAGGGAAAAAATGAGCACGCCATCAACTTATCAGAGCACACGCTGGTCTTTGAATGATCTGTTTTCGGGAAAACCCGAGGAGATCGAAGCTGCTTTCTCCACGCTGGAAACTCTGGTGCAGGAATTTGAGGGCCTGCGTCCGCTTTTGCGCCCCGAGATTTCCTCAGAGGAGTTCCTGAAAATGGTGCAAAAAATGGAAGCCATTCAGGAGCTTGGCTACCGCCTCTACGGGTATGCGGGGCTTTCCTTCGCCGCCAATACCCAGGATCAAAACGCGCTGACATTGATCGGCCGGGTAGAGCAGTTCCTGGCTGAGATGAGCAATCGCATTCTCTTTTTCAGTCTGTGGTGGAAGGCTCTTGATGATGAAAACGCCGCCCGCCTGATGAAAGATGCCGGTGATTTTACCTACTGGCTGGAAGAGATGCGGCACTTCAAGCCGTACACCCTCTCTGAACCGGAAGAGAAAATCATCAATCTCAAAAATGTCACCGGCGCCAGCGCCATCGAACGCCTTTACGACTCGTACACCAACCGTTACACCTTTACCCTGGAGGTGGACGGCGAGGTGAAAGAGCTAACTCGCGGCGAGTTAATGGTCTATGTGCGCCAGCACGACCCCGATCTGCGCGCCCGTGCCTACCAGGAGCTTTACCGGGTTTACGGGAAGGATGGCGCCATCCTGGGGCAGATGTATCAGGCGCTGGCACGTGACTGGCGCAATGAAAACCTGATCCTGCGCGGTTATTCCTCACCCATCGCGGTGCGCAACCTGGCCAACGATATTCCCGATGATGTGGTTGAAACCCTGCTGGATGTGTGCCGTAAGAATACCCCCGTCTTCCAGCGCTACTTTAATCTCAAGGCACGCTGGCTGGGCATGGAACGCCTTCGCCGTTACGATATTTATGCGCCGGTGGCCAGGTCTGATAAACGCTATGCATTCGAGCACGCCGCCGAAATGGTGCTCGACTCGTTCCAGCAGTTTGACCCACAATTCAGCACGCTGGCAAGGCGGGTCTTCGAGGAAAACCACCTGGATAGTGAAGTGCGCAAAGGAAAACAAAGCGGGGCTTTCTGCTCAACAGTCAACCCGCGCATCACCCCGTGGGTATTGCTTAACTATCAGGGCAGGGCCGATGATGTGGCTACCATGGCGCACGAACTGGGACACGCCATTCATTCGATGATGGCCGCCGATCACAGTATCTTCACCTTCCATGCTTCGCTTCCACTGGCCGAAACAGCCTCAACCTTCGGCGAAATGATGCTCGTTGACCGCCTGCTGGCCGAGGAAACAGACGAAGCCGTGCGCCGCGATATTCTCTTCCGGCAGGTGGACGACTCTTACGCCACCATCCAGCGGCAGGCCTATTTTGCCCTCTTCGAAAAACAGGCGCACGAGATGGTACATCAGAACGCTTCGGTGGACGAGATGGCCGCCGCCTACCTTGAAAACCTGAAGGAACAGTTTGGCGAGGCGGTGGAAGTGAGCGACGAATTCCGCTGGGAATGGGTTTCCATCCCGCATATTTTCTCCACACCTTTCTATGTGTACGCCTATGCCTTCGGCCAGCTGCTGGTGCTTTCGCTCTACCGGCAGTTCAAGCAGGAAGGAGAGGCTTTTAAACCGCGGTTCAAGAAAATCCTGGCGGCAGGCGGCTCGATGGCACCCGCAAAATTGCTGGCCGAAGCCGGAATCGATATTCACCAGGCAGACTTCTGGCAGGGCGGCTTCGCCGTCATCAACGAACTTGTGAGCCAGTTAGAGCAGATCCCTGTTTCATGAAGTTTTCACCGGCCAGAAGGTTCGGCACCTGCCTGTAAAGGAGAAGCAACTCAGCAAACGCGAGCAGCTTCTCCGATTCGGAGTTCTCCACAGTCTGTGGAGAAAACTATGGTATATATTGAGTGAGATCACCTCAGGAGATGAGCATGTACCTTGCAATTGAGGGCGTGATTGGCGTCGGAAAGACCACCCTGGCGCGTCTGCTTCAACCCTCCTTCCAGGCCAATCTGCTGCTGGAAGTCTTCGAAGAAAATCCATTTCTCAGTAAATTCTATGAAGATCGTGCACGTTATGCGTTTCAGACGCAGATCTTCTTCCTCCTCAGCCGCTACCATCAGCAGCGGCGGGGCATTCCAGAGCTGACCCGTGACGGGAAAAATCTGATCAGCGATTACACATTCGAGAAAGACGCGCTATTCGCGGGCATCAACCTGCAGGGAGACGAACTGGAAATGTATCATCGGGTGCATGAGGCCCTGGCCGAGAAAGTCCAATCGCCTGATCTGATCGTTTACCTGCGCGCCAGCACCGACCTGCTCATGGCACGCATCACCCAGCGCGATCGCCCTTACGAACGCAACATGGAACGCGCATACATCGCTGAGCTTAACCGGGCTTACGACGAATTCTTCTTACACCGGCACGTGCACACTGCTCCGGTGCTGGTTATTGAGGCAGACCGGCTCGATTTCGTGCGTTTTCCCGAAGATTTGCACTGGATCGAGAACCGCATCCGCCAGGCGTTAGAGCTGGCGCCCTACCAGCCCGAACTGCCCCTGCCCCTGCACGAGTAGATTGGAGACGGCGCATTCAAATCAGGGAGGTTTCATGCGCATCACTCGCGATACTCTGCTCCGCATTGCCCGCGAAACAGCCGAACAACGGGCAAAGATCAGCCGCAGGTTGATCTGTATTTACCTGGTGGGTTCCTGCCTGAGCGAAGACCCCCTGCTGGGGGGTACCACAGATATTGATCTGGTGATCATCCACGACAGTGAACCCCTCGAACCCCGCGAAATGGTGCGACTGAGCGATGAAATCCACCTGGATATCAGTCACTACTCCGAAGCGTTGTTCCGCCAGCCGCGGCAATTACGCACTCACCCCTGGCTGGGGCCTTTCATCTATAACAAACCCCTGGTGCTTTACGACTCGCGTCACTGGTTCGATTACATCCAGGCCGCCACGGGGGCACAGTTCCTCCAGCCAGAGTACGTGCTGGCGCGAGCACGGGCTCTGGCCAGCCTCGCCCGCCAGGAATGGAGCAATCTCGCTTTTGCCCCCTCTTCTGACCATCGCCGTCGGGTGGTTGGTTTTCTGAAGGCACTTGAGAACGCCGGGAACGCCTTCGCCGTTCTCACCGGCCCACCGCTCACCGAACGGCGTTTTTTACTGGAGCTTCCCCGTCGGGCCGCAGCACTGGGCAGGCCACAGCTTTCGGCCAGCCTCTCTGCGTTGCTGGCCGGTGAAGTGGAGGTGAGCGATGATGTCTGGCAAAGCTGGATGCGTCACTGGGATGAAGCCTTCCAGCAGGTTTCTTCGCAGGAGACCTTCCCCACCCGCTTACACTCCTGCCGCAGTGCGTATTACAGCCGCGCCGCCAGTGCCCTGTGGGAAGGAAACCCCGGAGCGGCCTTCTGGGTTTTAATGCGCATCTGGACGCTCTCTGTGGCGCACGTTCCGGCAGACTCTCCGGTTATTTTACCCTGGCAGGAAACCTGCCAGATGGTGGGCCTGGATCGAAACCACTTCGCAAGCCGTCTGGAGGCCCTGGATGCCTATCTTGATCAGGTAGAAGAAATCCTCGATGCCTGGGGAGAAAACCATGGCGTCATACCCTTTCAAGAGTGAACCACCCCCAGATATGGAAACGTTCACGCACAGTAAGAACCCGGTAAAATTGTGGATAAAATGAGGAAAACTGTGGATAACCCCCTTTGAATGTGGATAAGTCCAGAAATTTTGTCCGAAAACTCATCCGGCCTTTCCAGCCCACCCCCCCAGATCTGGGGGGGTATTTTCACACCGCGCCATATCTTTTCTGTGCGGAAAACCCTGTGGAAAATGTGGATAACTTATTTCCGAACTATCCCAAACGCCCTGTGGATAAAAAAGGCCTCTTCAAACCCCGGATACCGGTGGTTAAGGGGGAGTATCCCCCATATCTGGCGTTTTTAAAGCCAGATTTACGAGTTATCCACATATCCCCAGCCCCTACTGTTAATACGAATCCATCCTTATCATTGATTAATGAGCATGGATAAGGGAAAAGCCTGCCAGCTCAGTCTGGAATCTTCTCATGGCCAAATTGTATCCATTTGATATAGATTATCTCTTGAATCTCGAATAGCTTTTCGTTACAATCAGAATGCAGGCGTAATGCCCCCTTGGCATGAAAATAGCTTCGCGCGCGTCATCGATTTCAAGGAAGGAGAACCATTGCAATGGACGTGATCAAGGTCAAAGCAAATTCCCGCACTGCAGCCGTGGCGGGGGCGATTGCCGGTGTGGTTCGGGAGCACAAACGTGCTGAAGTGCAGGCGATCGGCGCAGGTGCAGTGAACCAGGCCATTAAGGCGCTGGTGCTGGCAAAAGGGTACCTGGCAGAGGATGGAATTCCCATCGTTGCCGTACCGGAGTTTGTAGATGTAGAAATTGAAGGGAAGGTGCGTACCGCCATCAAGCTGGTGGTTGAGCCACGCTGATATATGGATGTTTGAACCTAAATCTGAGCGATTTCATCGGGGGCAAAGATGACCACGTCTTTGCCCGCCAGTTTTTCATGGATTTTGCGCGCCACCAGCTCCAGGTGCATGGGGCGCGCAACGTAATTTAATTGATCGGCGGGCACGGTGAGCACCGGGCAAAGGGTGAAGTTCTCGATCCACCGCTCATATAACTCGTTCAGACTCTCGAGGTAGGCCCGGCTGATGCCCCGTTCATAATCACGGTTGCGCCGGGCAATCCGTTCAAGCAGGGTCTCAGGGGTGGCCCGCAGGTAGATGACCAGGTCGGGCGGGGGGAGAAATTCAATCAATCCGTGGTATAGGGCGCGGTAAGTCTCCCAGTCACGTGCGTCAATCAGTCCCTGCTGGTGAAGGTTTGCGGCAAAAATTTCTGCGTCTTCGTAGATGCTGCGGTCTTGAATGACCGATTCGGCACAGCGGATGATCTGACGGTGAATTTGCAGGCGGTTGGCCAGGAAGAATACCTGTGAATGAAAACCCCAGGCGGCCATGTTCTGATAAAAGTCGGCCAGGTAGGGGTTCCGGGATTCCGGCTCGTAAAAAGGTTGCCAGCCCAGCTTCTGACACAACAACTGAACCAGGGTAGATTTACCCACTCCAATGTTTCCAGCCACGGTGATGTAACGTTTCATCCTGCTTTTCCCTGCTTATTTTGGGATTTCCCCGTTCAGTTCCATGTCGATAACCTGTTTGAAGACTTCGTACGGCTGTGCACCGACCAGCGCCAGACCGTTGATGAAAAAGGTGGGGGTAGAACTGATCCCCAGCTCTGCGGCATACTGGTAATCGGCCTGAATTTCGTTCTGGTAGCGTTCTTCGTCCATGCAGGTTTTGAAGGAGGCAACATCAAGGCTGAGTTGAGCGGCGAGCAGTTCATAAGTATCGCGGCTGAAGCGCTCGGTGGTAGCGAACAGGGCATCGTTGTATTCCCAGTACTTTCCCTGCTCACCGGCGCAGTTGGCCGCCAGCGCCGCTGACTCGGCATTTGCATGCAGGCCGTAGAGAGGAAAATCGCGGTAAACCAGGCGTACCTTGTCTCCATACTCTGTTTTGATGCGCGGCCAGACCTCATTATGCCATTTACGGCAGAAGGGACATTCGTAGTCGCTGAATTCGATGATGGTAATGGGTGCATTGGCCGGGCCGTAAATGGGGTCGTTATCCAGGGGTACATCGTAGCGTTTGACCTGCTGGGGGGCGGCTCCTTGCTCTTCAAGTGCGGCCTGTGCTGAAGCCAGTTGAATGCGCAGGCTGTTGACCTGCTTCCGCAACGGGAGTGAGAAAAGCACATAACTTAATACCATTCCAAGCCCAAAGGCAAGGGGCAACCAGTAAAGCCAGCGCAGGCTGCGCCGGGGTTTGGCAGTTGTCTCAGATGGAACTCCTGCCGGTAGAGAGCTTTCGGGTAATTCTGTGTCCATACGTCCGATTATACCGAAGAAACGCCTGAACGATTCCCCCCTGCACGCCAGAAAAAAAGGAGCCCCCTGAGTGGGGGCTCCGGGCGACTTCCGCAGGAGAAATCAGGCTTTGGAGATACTGCCCGTGGGGCATACTTCAGCGCAGGAACCACAATCCTGGCACTTGGCCGGATCGATGACGTAATATTCACCCTCCAGCGAAATGGCTCCCTCGGGGCACTCGCTTTCGCAGGCGCCGCACTGAATGCACTCATCTTTCGAAATTACGTATGCCATAGCACACTCCTTGATAAAAATGGATCAACCAATCCTGAATGATTGCCCGACTTGCTGAGTGTAGGATACTACAAAGGCAAGGGGTGAGTCAACGGATGCGGCTGGCCGATTGTCATCAAATCGGGGGCATGAATGTCACGATTGACCGGAATGGGTCTCTGGCGATGGGGTAGAAGGCCGAATATGGATTAATTCGGTAAATTGTATAAAATCTCTCCCCATTGAAAGAAAAGAATGCTATATTTAGAGCATGGAACTGGCTGATACCATTCGCCTGCTGGGAAACGTCCTCGGTCGCGTGCTTTTGGAACTGGAGTCGCCGGAGCTTTATGATACCGAGGAGCGCATCCGGGCACTGGCCAAAGCCTGGCGCAGTGAGGCTTCCCCTCAGGCCGGGGGCGCCGGGCGCGAACTGGCCCAGACCATTGCTTCGCTTCCGGTTGACAGAGCGGGTGAGGTAGCCGGTGCCTTTGCTCTCTATTTTGATCTGGTCAATGTGGCTGAAGATAACCAGCGGCTGGAACGCCTGCGTCGAGAAGCCATGGAGAAAGCCCCACTTCCGGTGCATGACTCGATTGAGGAGGCCATTCGGTACCTTAAAGCTCAGGGGGTTTTGCCAGAGCAAATGGCTGAAGTGCTCTCGAAATTGCAGGTAGAACTGGTGCTGACAGCTCATCCCACCGAGGCGCGGCGGCGTACCATCCTTTCGAAAATTCAACGCGTGGCCGCCATCCTCGAAGCTCTGGCCCAAACCCGTCTCCTCCCTGAAGAGCAAGAGAACCTGATGGCGGAGCTTCACTTCGAAATCAGTGCGCTCTGGCTCACCGACCGCGCCCGTACCAGCCAGCCCGCTGTCACCGATGAGGTGCGCACTACACTGTATTTCATCGGCCAGGTTTTCTGGACGGCTCTGCCCCGTATCCATGAAATGCTGCAAAAAGCCCTCGATCGGCACTACCCCGGTCTGAAGCCCCCCGCTCGCTGGTTACGCCTGGCTTCCTGGATCGGGGGTGACCGGGATGGCAACCCTAATGTCACCGCCCGGGTCACCGCTGAAACGCTCCGCTTGCACCGGGGCCTGGCCATTGAAACCCACCGTCAGACCTTTCAGGAACTCTCGCGGCGGTTAAGTGTGAGTGATCGGCATATACCTCTCTCGCCCCTGCTCCGCAGCTGGTTAGAGCGCCGTCAGAACTTTTCTCCACACCTTGCCATGATCCGCCAGCGTTATCCGGCAGAGCCGTATCGCTTGATCCTGGCCACCCTGGCCGCTGACCTGGCCGAGGCCTCGCAGGACGACATGGCCGCACGCTTGCTCTCTCAGGAGCCGCATTCGGCAAAGGTCAACCTTGAAGAACTCCTCGCACCGCTGGAAGCGATGGCGGAGGTTTTTCCCCGGGCCATCGCCGAAGGACCTTTGCTGAGGGCGCGGCGGCAGCTGGAGATGTTCGGCCTGCATGGCGCCCGGCTTGACCTGCGTGAAGACGCCACCCGTTTAAATGCATCACTGGGTGAAGTGCTGCGTGCTCTGGCCATTGAACCCTTCTACGAACAGCTCGATGATCGCTCGCGGCGCGATCTTTTATTGCGCCTCCTCGACCAGCCCGCCCCACCCCTTTCGCTCAATCCCGGTGTCTCACCGGAGGCTGCCGAAACCTGGGCGCTCTTTCGCCTTATCGCCCGCGCACGTTCCATTTATGGCGCAGATCTTTTTGGTCCATTCATCATCTCCATGGCGCAGTGTACCGCCGATGTGCTGGGGGTGTTGCTCATGGCCCGCTGGACGGGTTGTGCGGAGGGATTACAGATCGTGCCTCTCTTTGAGACTATTCGCGCCTTAGAAAATGCCCCCCTGATGATGGAAGAATTGTTCCGCCTGCCGGTTTACCGGGCGCACCTCGCCACCTGCCCCGATGGACAGATGGTCATGGTGGGATATTCCGACAGCAACAAAGATGGGGGATTTTTGATGTCGAACTGGGCCATTTACCGTGCCCAGGAACGCATTGTGCAGGTGTGTCATACGTTTGGTGTGCAACTGACGCTTTTTCACGGGCGCGGGGGGACGGTGGCGCGCGGCGGCGGCCCGACCAACCGCTCCATTCTGGCTCAGCCCGGGGGTTCGGTGGCAGGGCGCTACCGCCTTACTGAGCAGGGTGAAGTGCTTACTTCGCGTTATTCCAGCATTCCGCTGGCACTTCGCAACCTGGAACAGATCGTCGGGGCGGTTCTGGTGGCCTCTGCCGAAATTCCCTGCAAGGGGGAATCGACGCATTCCATCCCGCGCGAGAAGCAGGTCTCACCCCGGACTATTCCGGAAGCCTGGCGGATGGCCATGGAGCAGATGAGTACTGCCTCTCAAGCGGCCTACCGTCGGCTGGTATACGAGACGCCCGGCTTTCTGGAATTCTGGAAGGCCGCCACTCCGCTGGAAGAAATTAAGCTTATGCCCATTGGCTCACGTCCGGCTTCACGTCAGCCGGGGGTGGTGCATGTGAGCCGCATTCGCGCCATTCCCTGGGTGTTTTCCTGGATGCAGAGCCGCTTTAACCTGCCGGGTTGGTACGGGCTGGGGGCAGGCCTGGAGGCGCTTTTGCAGGCTCAGCCGGGGGCGCTCGCCATGCTTCAGGAATGGTATGCCTGCTGGCCGTTTTTCCGAAATTTGCTGGACAATGCCGAGCTATCTCTGACCAAGGCTGATATGCCCATTGCCTCGCTTTATGCTGACCTCGTTCCTGACCGCACCCTGGCGGAACGCATTTTTTCCGATATCCAGGACGAATACCGCCGCGCCTCTCACTGGGTGATGGCCATCAAAGGCGAAAGTGAACTGATGCAGGCCGAGCCGGTATTGCAACGTTCTATTCGCCTGCGCAACCCCTACGTTGACCCGTTGAACTATATTCAGGTTGAAATGCTGCGCCGTTTGCGTGCCCTGCCCGAAGGTGAAAGCGAAGAAGCGCGGGCGTTGCGTGAGGTGATCATGGTGACCATCAACGGTATTGCCGCCGGTTTGCGCAACACCGGTTGATCGTGCCGCCCGGGAGAGGAATCAAGGGTTGGGCGGGATCGTCAGTTCCTGCCCTATTTTTAAGGGGAGGGAAGGATCGAGCCGGTTGGCTGATACGATGGCCTCAGGGGGAGTATGCCAGCGCGCAGCCACGAGGGGAAGTGTGTCTCCGGGCTTGACGCGGTACTGCGCCGCCTGCTGGCGGAGATCTTTCTCTCGCCAGTTCCAGCGGAAGACCTCGAACGCTTTATCGCCGGTGCGCCCGTTGACCAGATCGCGCGCCCAGGCGTTCCGCAGGATGCCCGCAGTGGGGTCCTGATCGTTATAAAGCAACACCCGCTGGATGGTCACCTGCTTCACCGGTTCCACCTGAACCAGGTTGGTGACAGCAAAACGATTACCCCGGGCATCGCGTTCACTGACGATCAGCACATGATCGAACCCGTTACTGCCTGAATAGGTATATAACAGGTCTCCGACTTCCAGGGGAAAGGTATGCAGGTCGAAGGTGCCCAGAGGCTGGTCAAAGTGACGGAGGGTGTACGTATCAGGTGGGAAAAGTGACCAGGGGCGGCCATTTTCGCTGGGTTTGGGCAACCAGAAAGATTTGGGGGTGCCCACCCAGCCCCCGTATCCTGGCGGGAAAGCCCGGGCATCGTTGAGGATGGCCCAGGCCAGCGGGCCGCACATGAGCGCTGGCGACTCGGTGCGCCCATCAAGCCAGCCGATGCGATGCGCTACCGCGTCGGCTTCGGCAGGGGCGGGCGCCAGGTAAGCCAGCGCCGCGGTGGCGAAATCGGGCTGAGACCAGTCGGCCTCTTCCAGCGTTCCGGCAGGCAGGCGGGGTGCCAGCCCGGCCTGCACCATCCATTCACAGGGAGTGAGCCTGAGCGTGCCCATTACCAGAGCATTGTCTTCGGGGAAAGTGTCACTGCTGGCAAAGTAGGCGCGCACATACTCGCTCCAGGGGCTATCCAGAACCCCAGGCCGCAGAGGAACAGCCAGGATGTGCTCGCCGAGTTTCTCATCTTTCCGCAACCAGGCCACGAAACCGGCCACGTGCAGGGCGTTGAGTGCGTCTTGAATCAGGTAGCGGTTTTGAATATCGGCTGTAGACAATGCCAGCACATCCTCTCCGGTGAGGACGTATGCTCCCGTCAGCGCATTTCGGGCACGCGGAAGCAGGCGGCGCGCGAGAGGCTGTTTCCATCCAAGGAGCTGGTCGGCGTAGGCAAGCATCTCCGCTGTTGACCGCCCGGTTTGTTCTGCGGCGGTCAGGCATCCGGCTGGCCCGGCGTACACTGTGGTGGGAATGGGAGTGGGCTGGGGGGTGGGCTGTGGAATGGTGGGTTGCGGGGTAAGGGTTGGAGCAGAAGTGAAGGTTGCCTCAACAGGGGTGGGAAGATCGGCCCGGGCAGGAGGAGCGGGTTGCCCGGGCAGGGGCTGGCAGGAGGTCAAAAGCCAAATCAAGAAGCAAAAGAGAAAAGAGCGCTGCCCACATCTCACCATAACCACGATTATATCAACAGCAGGGAAGAACGCCCCAAAACCACTTGATTATTTTGAACATAAGTTCTATAATTGATGCAATATTTTTCTTTTGTTGTCTGCTTCAGAGGAGGGAGCCATGACCATTTTACGGGCTTACTGTGGGCTCGACTGCGCCACCTGTGAAGCCTACCAGGCAACTCAGGCGGATGACCCGGCCTGGAAGGAGCGCATTGCGGCGCAATGGCGGGTGGAATACAACAACCCGGATTTCAATATCATGACCGTCACCTGTGATGGTTGTACTTCGACCAGCGGGCGGCTTGGGGGGTACTGCCCGGCCTGCCCGGTGCGGGCGTGTGCCATCGAACACGGGGTGGAGCACTGCGCGCAGTGCCCCGATTACGATTGCGAAACCATTCGCGCGTTTTTTCAGATGGCCCCTCAGCTCAAAGATACCCTTGACGCTTTACGAGGTTGATCTGCCATGCCCGAACTACCCGAAATTGCCAACCTCACCCGGCAGATTCATGAGCGCCTGCCCGGAAAGCAGATTGTAGATATCGAAGTAGCGCAACCCAGATGCCTGAATTTACCCGAGGAAGCCTTTAAAGCCGCACTGATCGGGGCGCGGATCGGCCCGGCTCACTACCGTGGCAAATGGATTGTAATCCACACGGATCGCGGCTGGCTGTTGCTTAATTTAGGCATGGGGGGAGAAATTCTGCTCGTCACCCGCGCCAGCCTGCCGGCCAAACGCCGCCTGATTTTTGATTTTTCCGATAACACCTGTCTCTCGGTAAACTTCTGGTGGTTTGGCTACGCTCATTACGCCCCTGAAGATGGGCTGGAACAGCACCCCTTGCTGGGGAAGCTTGGCCCCAACGCACTGGCGTTGAGTGAGGAAGCTTTTATCCAGCGCATGAACGGGGCGCGGGGGAGGGTGAAAGATTTTTTGCTCGACCAGAGTAAAATCGCCGGTATTGGGAATGCCTACATTCATGATATTCTCTGGCTGGCTGGCCTTCACCCTCTGCGGAAGATCGATACCCTTACCCTGCCCGACCTTCAGCGCCTTTATCGCGCCATTCAGGATGGCCTGCGCCCCAGCCTTGAGCTGGGCGGAGCCTTTTATGAAGTGGATCTGGACGGGAAGAAGGGCGGTTTCACCTTTGAGAGGGTCATCGTGGGGTATCGTGAGGGGCAACCCTGCCCCCGCTGTGGTACTTCGATCCAGAAAATAAAAACCGGCAGTACGAGCAGTTTCATCTGCCCGGCCTGCCAGGTGTGAGAGTCATACGTCGATTCAAGCCCGATACCAGGCCTCGCGGGTGAGCGGCAGGCCGCTCGCGCCGTGCTCGTCTGGCTTTACCAGCAGACTCTGATACACATTCAGTCGTCCGCTGGCAAAGCCGTGGGCTGAGCCCGACATAAATACCCGCCAGACGCGGTAGGTGGGTTCATCTACAAACTGGATGGCCCGGTCGTGATGGCTTTCGAGGTTGTGCACCCAGTGGCGCAGGGTCATGGCGTAATGTTCGCGCAGGCTCTCTACGTCACGGACTTCAAAGCCGCTCTCCTCTGCCACACGCAGGGTATGAGAAATGGGCAATAACTCTCCATCCGGGAAAACGTAGGCGTTGCTGAACGACTGTGGGTCCCACCCGCGGGCCACAGCCCGTCGGGCGATGCCATGGTTGAGGAACAACCCGCCCGGCTTAAGCAGTCGCCAGGCGCGTTCAAAGTACACCGGTAACAGTGCCTCACCCACATGTTCGAACATTCCCACGCTCACCAGCCGGTCGTAAGCGCCGAAGTCGTTTACCTCGCGATAATCTTTAAGGAGCACACGGGCACGTCCCTCGAGCCCGGCTTCAGCAATGCGCTGGCTGGCCAGCTCGGCCTGGGGCTGGCTCAGAGTGATGCCCGTGGCATCGACCCCGTAGCGCTCAGCCGCGTAGATCACCAGCCCGCCCCAGCCGCAACCGATATCCAGCAAGCGCTGCCCGGCTTTGAGGCCCAGTTTCCGGCAGATGTGTTCCAATTTTTGCTCCTGCGCGGTATCCAGGTCGTCTTCCGGGGTGCGGAAATACGCGCAGGAATACACCATGCGCTTCCCGAGGAAGAGAGCGTAAAAGTCGTTGGAGACGTTGTAATGGTAGGCAATGGCCTGACGGTCGCGTTCGATGGAATGAGGCTTCCCGCTCAACCTGGCCGGGCCGCGGCGAGAAATACGGGGGTTTTGCTGGTCGGGCAGGCGCAACAGGTCGCGGGCCACGCCGAGTTTCTTCTTCCAGTTATCGGTCTGGGCGGCAAGCTGCTCAGCCGCTCCGTAAACGCTCTCGATCTCACCTTCGAGGTCGATGTCATTGTAAAGGTAGGCTTCAACCAGACCAACTTCGGTACCGGGCAGGAGCATGGCGCGCAGCGCCCCCGGGTGGTTGAGCACCAGTGTTACGCGGTGAGGGGTAGAGTCGGGCCAGAAAGTACCATCCCACAGGCGGACGTTGAGTTCGGGCGCGCCGTTGAAAAGGCGCTGGAGCAATTGGAGGGTCAGTTCCTTCGCTTCGGTTTCAGCTTTCTCGGTAATCATCGCAACCTCCCGGAAGGCACGGTTAAGGGTCGGTTCGAGGGGGCAAAGAAGGCGGCGAAGCGCACGGTTTAAGGTTTATCATAGCGCGCAAAGAGACGCTCGAACCTTAAAAAACTCTGCCTCATGCTTCACAGATGGGGGAGGAAGTCTGATTGAGTTAATATCCATTAATGCGCTGCCTCATGCTTAATAGTTTTATTCAATGCAGCATATTCGCACTTTTTGACTCCAATATTGAAAAGCTTGTTAAGCAAGATCGTTTTTTGCCCCGGCACAGTTTTATTCAAAACAGCTGTTGACAAGACATAAAATTCCCACCGGGACAGATCAAGCGGATTAAGGGTCGCCTGATCTATATGTTTCAGGACGCAAAACACATAGACGTCGGACTGGCGCTTTTGTTCTGCATCATATTCGTTTGTAATGCTATTCCAGCCGTAGGTAGGCTGAATACTAAAGCTAATTTTTGACAAATTCTGTTGGTTCCAGGACTGAAGATATGCAGAAGTCTTGACTTCTATACGAATGCCTTCTTTGGAAAGCAAATCATATTGATCCCATGATGTGCTAATACCCTCTGTAATACCAGGCGCCATGGCTACTATAAATTCGGCCAGTCGGCCTCTTTCGGTATTACTCATAAGATCAGAATATTACCGCTTCGGCTTTCATTTTCAGCCTGAGCCAAGGATTCCGTCGTCGATATCATGAGGTTGCTGTCAACTTCATCGTTATCAAGATTTTGAGCGGTATCCCAAAAGTAGAGCCGTTTTATACTTTCTTCCGTGTCAAAAAAATTCCAACGATTGCCCCAATAAGTATAATCGGTGCTAATCTGACAAACAGCCATTCAAATGCGTGAAAAGCTGCTCCGGCAACGGCAGTTTCAGGGTCACTATAACTCCAGGCTAAGTAAGGACTGTTTAATGCTATTAAGACCGCAGAAATTATTATTATGACCGTGCACAATGAGATAAGTAGCCAATGAAGTATTTTTCTTCGCGTGGTCTTTCTCTGTGCAAGCTGTAAGTTTATAATTTCCAGTTTTTCGGAAATCGCTTTTAAATCATCAACTTTCGACTCCATAACAGTTTCCCCAAGCAAAGTGCTTACGGGTGTTTCAAGCACTTCCGATAAGGAAATTAGCATCTCCGAATCAGGAACTGACAGTCCTTGCTCCCATTTAGAGATTGTTTGTCGCACCACATTCAACTTTATAGCAAGTTCTTCTTGCGAAAGTCCTTTTGATTTTCTGATTGCTTTAATGTTTTCTTTTAACATTGTGGATAACCTCATTTCTTTCAGTCGTTAGCACTATTATTATGAAGAACTGCCCGTTGCCACAAGCAACGCTTATTAACATTCGAATTTTTTAGTCGTGGTATGATGTTTGATATGTTGCCGAGGAAGAACTAAAGTCTTGCAAATTATTCTCGGCATCATCTATTTATCTAATAAAAAGACAAATTCCGATTTATCGCTTTAATCATGAACACAGCATTATACTAATATCCAACCCGACCACACAACCCCTGTCAAATCCGAAAAATATCCAAATCGACCACTCACAAAGACTGACATCTAACCTGTATATTCGCGGGGCACTGACATCTAAACTGACCACTTAACTATCAAAGACTGCCATAATGGACTTATTCCCTCAAAGTGAAAAAATCTCGTTTTCGACTGGTGGTTTTTATTACCATGTGTGGTAAAAGCATTGCCTTAAAAGGCTTTTTTACATCTGCTTTTCCACTCTTGACATCAATACTACCGTCTCGATATGCGTAGGGAAACGGGTGTAAGGGCGGATGGGTAGTATATTTTAACTTCGCCTATCTAATAAATTCAGAAGCATAATTTATAAGGCGTATGCACAATCATCCCATTATGCAATGAAACTAATTATCGATAAATAAATTTCTGTTTTGTTGCCATGCGGCAGTGTAAATGACATTGCGACTCTAAGATGGTGCCTGAAGAGCTTGAGGACTGAGATACGCGCGTGAGGCGGACCAGTCCTCGGCATATTCCATGAGGTATGTCGTCACCAGCCGCAGGTATGAATCCGGATTCGGAAAGATTCCGACAACGCTGGTTCTGCGGCGGATTTCTTTATTCAGCCGTTCCAGCATGTTGGTGGAAGAGATTTTGCGAGCGTCCAGATCCGGAAACGCATAGAAAGCCAGAGAATCCTCCAATCCATTCTCCAGAAGCTCAATTGCCTTGGGAAATCCTGATATAAATAAAAGTCAGGGTATTAAAAATTATTATTGTTTATTTGCTATAATAAAAAACCTGTGACACGTAAAGTCGATATATCCTTCTTTTTGGATTAGATTATTAATTTCTTTAAGTCTTTCAAAATATTTTTCTACTGTAAAATCCGGTACCTGCCACGGTATTGCTTTTAAATAAAATACAATGGCTCCAATATCATAAAATCTCGTTTTAACTATATCTTCCTTTTGCTCAGTTACTTTTAATCCAGCCTCACTTAACTCTCTAACTGCAGTTTCTAAATTCCAGTTATAATACTGACTCTTAGGGGCACCTAAAAGTTCATTGATTTCCTTATCATTTAAGCCGCCAACCTGCTGAGTTATAAAAGTTCCTTGTTTTTTGAGAATCCTTTCTACTTCCCGCGCAAAATAAGATTCATGCCTGTTTATTATTAAATCAAAAGTTTCAGCGCTAAATGGCAAGGATTCATCATCATCAACTTTATATACTTTTACACCCAGAGGTTCTAGTCTTTTCCTTGCAATGACTATATTGGGCTCATATCCCTCCGTGGCACAAGTATATTCAGGTAATGGACTTAATGAAGATAAAAACTCTCCGCCACCTGTTCCCATATCTAATAACGAAGATGTTCCGAACATTCTAGTCTTCACTTTATTTCTATAATTCCAACTCAGTGGGAACTCTTGCATTCTTTTGGTTGATTCCAAATATATAAAATCCCATCCTTCAAACTTTTCGTTTACTTCATTAATCAAGGAATCGTATAATTCTTTATTTGCTAATATTTTCTTCACAGTCATATCCTCCTTTTATTTAAAGTTTTTAAGAATAACTTTATCAGGAGGGGATCTCTCAGGTTGTTACAAACCATATGATATAAAACAAGTATACATGCAAATACCACCTTTTTTAAAAGCATACATTTGTATGAATCACATAATAATTCATGCAATTGTCTAATTCAATTTTAACCTTGTTAAGTCTTGACTATTATAAAATCGACTACTTATGATACGGTTCTTTAATATTCATTTAATCATGCCTTGATAATTCATAAACCTCATATAAATTAAAATAACAGTAGACATGTTCCCGCAAACAATCAACCGCCGTCTTTTTCGTCTACACAACCCCGCCCGCCGAGAGCCGCTCCCAAAGACTGTAGATGTGTTTCCTTGAATAATCAAACACATAAAAATACAGGGCTTCCCGGCATCTCCGTCGCCAAAAAGCAAATTTCCCGCGGGCGGCAAATCACGGGAAAACCCTGAATTGAAGCCGTTTTTCAGGCGCTCACTTGTTTTTTACATTTGTCATCAATACCACACTCTCCACATGGTAAGTTTGTGGAAAGAGATCGAAAGGGGTCACCTGTTGCAGGGCATACCCGCCGGAGAGCAGACGCTTGCAATCGCGGGCCAGGGTGGCCGGGTCACAGGAGACGTAGGCCAGCACGTCGGGTCGCAACCGCAGGAGGGCGTCGAGGGCGGGCCTCTCCAATCCGGCGCGCGGCGGGTCGACGATGGCGATCTGGGGTTGTACCTCCAGAGAGGGCAACACCACCCCGGCTTCTCCCTGGTAGAGCTCTACATGATCGAATTCATCCAGGTTGAAGATGAAGTCTTCGCAGGCAGAGGGGGCCGACTCCACGGCGATCAGCCGCCCTGCGCGCGGAGCGAGAAACGCACTGAACAGGCCCACCCCGCAGTAGAGATCGAGGATGGTCTGCCCGTCTTTCAGGGGCAACGTTTCGAGCAGATGGGTCACCATCGCCCCGGCCATGGCGGTATTGACCTGGAAGAAAGACCCGGCTGAGACGCGGAAGGGACGCCTGAGCACCTCCAGCACGGCGAAGGCCTCGCCGGCCAGTACAGTGGGGCCTTCGGGGCTGAGGAAGACCACCGAAACCGGCAGTTCTTCCACGCTCAGGGCAGGAGCTTCGGGGGTCGTGCTTTCCAGCGTCACCAGTACTTCGCCACGCGCATCCAGCCGCAGGGCAATGCGTTCCAGGCCAGGGAGCGGCTCGAAATCGAGCTGTGGCCAGAGCTCATTGAGGGGTTCCTCAGGGAGGTGGCATTCCCTGATCGCCACAACCGTCTTTCCATCCACGGCCTGAAACCCCAGTTTCCCCTGCGGGTCGAGGTGAAACTGAACGGTGTTTCGATAGTACCAGGGGCTGGCTGAAGGCACAATGGGCCGCATGGGCGGGTTGGTTATCCCCGCAATGCGTTCCAGCTGGTCTTTCAGGATGCTGGTTTTGGCCTCCAGCTGATCGGCATAAGAGAGGTGCTGGTAATGGCATCCGCCGCAGGCAGTAAAGTGGGCACAACGCGGGGCAATGCGCCCGGGAGCCGGACGGAGCACCTCAACCAGCCTGCCGCGCGCGTAACCGCGTTTATCTTCCACCAGTTCCACCCGAACACGTTCTCCCGGCAGGGCAAAAGGTACAAACACGGCACGCCCGTCGGGCAATCGTCCCAGGGCTTCGCCGCCGTAGGTCAGCGTGGTGAGTTCAATCTCATAGATCATAAAGGTATGATAACCGATTAATGGGGTTGTTTCCCGTTGAATTCAGGAACGGTGGTGATGTGAATATCAACCCCGGGTTGAGGGCGTCTGAACAACCGCCGCAGGCCCTCGCGGAACAGGCCGCTGAGGATCACCCCCGGGGTGAGCACGTTGATGTATTGCCCGGTGCGGCCATCGGTGGCGGCAGAGGCCAGCCAGAGTGCCTTTTCTGCCGCCAGCTCAGGTGGGCGCCCCCACATACGGAGCACCGTCTCGAAAGGCCTGAGTTTGTCCTCAAAACCCTCAACCGCCTGCACCTCACCGACCAGATCGGTGAACATCAGCCCGGGGTTAAGGAGATGAACCTCAACTCCGCGGTTGCGGGTTTCTTCCACCAGGGCGCGGGTGAACCACACCACCCAGATTTTGCTCGAGGCGTAGGCATTTTGGAAAGGAGCCGGGCGATCGGCGCCCCGCCCCACGAGGTTGATCAGTTTACCTGAACCCTGCGCGGTGAAGCGGCGCAGGGCCGTCATAGAACCGTAGTAAGTGCCGAGAATATTGGTGCGGGTCACCCGCTCAAACTCACGGGGGTCAATGGCCAGGGTAGGCCCGTACGCACAGGAAAGAGCGGCGTTGTTGACCCAGATATCCAGCCTGCCGAAGGTTCGCACGGCGAAATCGGCCAGGGCTTCTACCTGTTGAGGGTCAGCCACATCACAGGCGCAGGCGGCCGCGGCATATCCCTGGCGGGAGAGGTCTTCGGCGGCTTGCTGGCAGGCCTGTTGTCCGCGAGAAGAGATGACCACCGCAGCGCCTTCGCGCGCAAAACGTTGAGCCATGCTCAGGCCCAGTCCGCGGCTTGAGCCGGTGATGACGGCAACTTTACCGGATAATAATGCACTCATCGAAGGGATTCCTCATGCATGAAAAGATGGATTATGAAAGCGGCGAATAACTTGAATGGCTCTGTAATTATAGAAGGGTGCAACCCCTTTGATCAAGGAGAAACCAGGCCATGTCGAACCTGATCAACCCCATCGCGCACCGGGTGGGGAGGGTGCTCACCTGCTTGCAACGGATGGGATGGCCTTTTCTATATTTGGGCGCGGCCCTGCGGGGAAGAGTCGCCCCTTTTGGTGTCTGGTGGATCATCCGGGGTAATCACCCGAAGATCACCCCTGAACTGGATGTTTAGAAAAGGTTAATGTTGGATATAATTTACAAAAGATGGGGTAATTTTTTCCCAAACGCAAGGCTTGAGCCTGGAGAGAGGAGACTGCCCATGAAACACAGGAGTCTGATCATCTGGGGCCTGTCGGCGGGTTTGGCAGTGCTGGTGGTGCTGGCCGGGTTCATCAGGCCGGTGCTGGCAGGGCGCTTGGCCCAGGAACAGGGAAGCATCACCCGTGGGGCCAAACTCTACGACAACTGGTACGCAACCCTGGGCGTTACCCCCCCTTCGGGAAACATGCCCATCTGGGGGCGGCAAACCACCAACACACGCAGTGGAGAAGAGACCTGGCGGTGTGTTTCCTGCCATGGGTGGGATTACCAGGGAAAAGACGGGGCCTACCGGCAGGGAAGCGGGCGATACACGGGCTTTCCGGGAGTGTATGCCGCGGCCCAGAGCAAGAGCGCCGAAGAACTGGTGGCTATCCTTAAAGGGAGCGCTGACCCCGAGCATAATTTCTCCGCCTATCTCGATGATGCCAGCCTGAATGACCTGGCGGTTTTTCTCAAGAGCGCGCTCATCGATGACACTCAGTACATTGATCTGCAAACCCTGCGGGTGAAGGGTGGAAATGCCGGGCATGGGAGCCAGCTTTACAATGACCAGTGTGCTCGTTGTCATGGCGCGGATGGAGCGAAAATTGCCTTTCGTTTCGAGGGGCGCGATGCCACCCTTGGAACGCTGGCGGTGGTGGACCCGTGGCGTTTTCTGCACAAGACGCGCTTTGGCACCCCCGGAACCGACATGGTGGTGGGTTTTGACCTCGGCTGGACGCCGCAGGACGGGCGGGATGTGCTTCTCTATGCTCAGAGCCTGCCCAGTGGCCTGGTCACTGAACAGCAGGGTGGGGCGCTGGGTGAGCTCCCGGCCGAAACCCAGGCGCGGCCCGGCGGCCCGGCAACCAGCTTCCTGACGGGCATCCTCACTGCGCTCGGAGCGGTGGCCACCGGGTTGGGTTTTGCTGTGGTGCTGGGGGTCTTCCTGGTGGGTGTGCTCTTCGTCATTGTTTGGCTTGTGCGCGGAAGTGGCAAAAAAGGATGAGTAGCTCCGCGCCTTGGTGGATTTTCAGACGCAACGCATCGCGACTTTGACCAAAGAAAGGAACCCGTCCATGAAAAAAACATTGCCATGGTGGCTGCGTCCCTGGGTGCGGGTGACTGCCGGACTGATCGTTTTGATCCTGCTGGGGGGCGCTGTGGGAGGTATTTACCTGACCCAGACCGTCCCTCAACAGCCCATTCAGTTCCCGCACAACTTTCATGTGGGGGCGGGCATCCCATGCCTGTACTGTCATCCAGGGGCCCAGTGGGGGCCGGTGGCTGGCCTGCCTTCCACGCAAAAGTGCTGGGGGTGTCATCAACAGGTGGCCAAAACCAAAACATCTCCAGAGCTTCAAAAACTGGTGGCCTACGTGGAAAAGGGCGAGGGCATTCCCTGGGTGCCGGTTTTCATTCAACCGGAGTTCGTTCACTTCAACCATCGCCCGCACGTGGCCGCCGGGGTAGCCTGTGAAACCTGCCACGGCGATATGAAGAAGGTCACGGTGGCGCAGCCGATTCCGCGCCAGAACATGGGCTGGTGCCTCTCCTGCCACGCAAAGCAGGCTCCGGAGAAGTGGACGCGCCTCTCGGATTGTTCCCTCTGCCATTATTGATCCGCTAGACAAGGACGTTTGCATGAGCGATACGATTTCTCGGCGAAACTTTCTCAAATTGAGCGGACTGAGCGCCGCTGCTGCCGTGCTGACGGGTTGTGGCCCGGCAGCGCGCTATGTGACGCGCCGCCCCTACTATGAAATGCCCGAATATGCCGTTTTAGGTGAAAGCACCTATTTTGCCACCACCTGCATCGAGTGCCCGGCTGGCTGCGGCCTGATCATGCGCACCTTTGAGGGGCGGGCGATCAAAGCCGAAGGCAACCCTGCCCATCCGGTCAACCACGGGAAACTCTGCTCACGCGGTTTAACCGGTGTGCAGGGCCTGTATAACCCCGACCGCATCCAGCGCCCGGGTAAACGTGCCCGCCGCGGCAACCCGACTCTGGAGCCGCTGGACTGGGACACGGCGCTGGGTGTGGTCCGCGAGGCGCTGAACGGTGCGGGGGCGGGGGTGGCTTTTTATCTGGGGCTGGCGCCTGATCATCTCTATGACCTGGTGCTTGAGCTCACTCAGGCCATTGGCGCTCCCCCGCCGGTGCGTTTTGGTGCCCTGGGAATGTTCGAAGCGCGCGCTACCCTGGTGGAAGCCGTACGACAGGTGTTCGGCGAGGCGCGCTTCCCCTACTTCGACCTGGCCGGTGCCGATGTGGTGGTCTCATTTGGAGCCAACTTCCTGGAGACCTGGCTTTCTCCGGTGGCGTATACCCGCGGCTTCAGCCAGTTCCGCCGCACGGATGGAAAGAAACGCGGGTATCTCATCTCTTTTGAAGCGCGCCGCTCGCTCACTTCAGGTGTGGCGGATGAATGGCTGCCGGTGCCGCCGGGCACCGAAGGTCAGGTGGCGCTGGCGCTGGGAAGCCTGCTTCAGAGCAGGGGGTGGAAGGTGCCCCTGGGCGCAGGTCAGGTGGATGTGGAGGCCAGCGCTGCCGCGGCAGGAATTTCTATGGAAAGGCTGGAACAGCTTGCCGACCGCATCGCCCGTGCGGAGCACCCTCTGTTTCTCCCCGGCGGGCAGGCTCTGGCTCACGCCGGTGGGCTGGTGGCGGCGCGGAACATCCTCCTGCTCAACCTGGCCGCAGGAAACATGGGGCGCCCCGGCGGTATCTTCCTCAGTCCTTCCCGCCCGGATTCTGGCTCGTTGAGAGATGTGCAGGCGCTCATCGAACAGATGCGCGCTGGAAAGGTGGAGACTCTCTTCATCCACGGCGCCAACCCCGTTTTTGAATTGCCCCCTGCGCTGGGCTTTACGGAGGCGCTGGCCAACGTTCCGCGCGTCATCTCTTTTGCTTCCTTCCCTGATGAAACCGCCCTTCAGAGCGATTACGTACTCCCCGATCATACCCCGCTTGAATCGTGGGGGTATCAGCGCACCCTGGCCGGGTCAGATCGGATGATTTTTTCCAGCCTCCAGCCGGTGGTTGTTCCTCTCTACGATACTCGGGCCACGGCTGATGTGCTTCTTTCAGCCGGTAAGCTCCCGTACAATGACGAGGTAACCTTCCTGCAGAGCAAGCTGGCCACCCTGCTCAATGAACCGGGGGTGACGGTAGAAGCTACCGAAATTGCCACCTTCTGGGCGCGTTACCTGCAGGCTGGCGGCTGGTGGACCCAGCAGGCCGGTCTGACGACTCCCACCAACCAGCCTGACCTGCAGGTGGAGATGGCTCAGGGGGCGGCGGCTCCTGAAGGGCAATTCCGTTTGATCACTTATCCCACCCACCTGGGAGACGGCAGCGGGGCTAACCGCCCGTGGTTGCAAGAAACACCCTCGCCCTCAACCACGGTGATGTGGAACACCTGGGTTGAAGTGCACCCTCAGCTGGCCGAGAAGCTGGGCCTCAAGGATGATGATGTGGTTCGGGTTACTTCGCCATCGGGCTCCATCGAAGCCGTGGTGTATCTCTTCCCGGCGATCCGGCCCGATACCGTGGCCATTCCCTTCGGTCAGGGGCACACGGCCCTGGGGCGCTGGGCAGAAGGGCGGGGTGCCAACCCGGCAGTTTTGCTGGGGGCACAGCTCAACGAGGCGGGCGATCTGGCTTACGGAGATGTGCTTGTGACTCTGTCGCCCACCGGGCGGCGGCGCCCCCTTTCGCGCCTGGAGAGCCGGGCGGGCGTGTACGGTGAACATTAACGGTACTTGGAAACCAAAGGAGTTGAAACCATGGCTGAACAACAGGAAACCAGAGAACGCTGGGGAATGGTGGTAGATTTAGACCTGTGCACCGGCTGCAATGCCTGTGTCACCGCCTGTGCGATGGAAAATAACATTCCCTGGGTAGGAGAGGAAGAAGCCGGTTACGGGCGCAACATGTTCTGGATTCGTGTCCAGCGTACCTGGGAGGGGGAGTACCCGGAGGTGTCGCCTGCTTACCAGCCGGTGATGTGCCAGCAGTGCGGGCGCGCGCCCTGCGAGCCGGTTTGCCCCGTCTTTGCAACCGTTCACAGTGAAGAGGAGCAGATCAATCTTCAGGTGTACAACCGCTGTATTGGAACGCGCTACTGTGCCAACAACTGCCCCTACACCGCGCGCAGTTTCAACTGGTACGACTATACCTATCAGATTCCCGCGCCCATGAATTATTACCTTAACCCTAACGTCACCGTGCGGCGGCGCGGGGTGATGGAAAAATGTACCTTCTGCGTTCAGCGCATCCGTGCCGGCCAGGAACAGGCCAAAGCCGCGGGGCGCACCCTGCAGGATGGTGAGGTCATCCCCGCCTGTGCACAGGCCTGCCCGGCAGATGCCATTATCTTCGGAGATCTGAGTGACCCCGAAAGCCGGGTGAGCAAAGCGGCCCGCAGTCAGCGCGGAACCACCCTGCTTGAAGAGCTGGGTACCCAGCCCAAAGTGACTTATCTGAAGGGAGGCGGTTATTATGGCGGTTGAAACGCAACCTGTCTCACCGGCTCTGAACCAGCCCGCACGGGAAGAAGAGGAAGCCCTGCGTGAACAATTGATGTTCGACCCGCGCCCGCGTGAGGAACTGAATCGCATGGTGATGGAATCCATGTACAGTACCTCGCCGCGCTACTGGGTGGCCGTGGGCGTGCTTACCGCCCTCGTACTGGTTTGCCTGGTAGGTATGTGGGGATATATGATTTTCACCGGCATCGGCATCGCAGGCATTCGCAAACCGATTTACTGGGGGGTGTTCATCGTCACCTTCGTGTTCTGGATCGGCATCAGCCACGCGGGTACCTTCGTCTCGGCCATTTTGCGCGTCTTTAAGGCAGAATTTCGCCGCCCGTTCACCCGCGCCGCCGAATTGATGACCACCTTTGGCCTGGCCGCTGGTGCGCTTTACCCGCTCATTCACCTCGGCCGGGTGTGGGTCTTCTACTGGATGATCCCTTATCCCAATGCGCGCTGGTTGTGGCCGAACTTCCGCTCTCCGCTGGTATGGGATTTTCTGGCCATCACCACCTACCTTCTTTCCAGCACCATTTACCTCTATTTGCCCCTTCTGCCAGACCTGGCCATGGCGCGCGACCGAACGCAGGGCTGGCGCCACGCCGTTTATAAAGCCCTGGCGCTGGGATGGCGCGGCACCGAGGCGGAGTGGTTCCGTTTGCGTAAGGCGATTAACATCTTCGCCTTTGCCATCATCCCGGTGATGTTCTCGGTGCATACCATCGTCTCCTGGGACTTCGCTGTGGGGCAGGTTGGCGGGTGGAATTCCACGATTTTCGGCCCCTACTTCATCATCGGCGCCATCCTCTCCGGTGTGTCGGCGGTGATTACCATCCTCGTGATATTGCGCGCCACCCTCAAACACATGGATTACTTCATCCGTCCCGAGCACCTCGATGCCCTGGGAAAACTGGTGCTGGTGTTCTCCATGGCCTGGGCTTACTTCTTCTTCAACGACTACCTGGTGAGCTGGTACGGGGGGTATGAGGTCACGCGCCGCATCCTTACGCTCCATGCCACCGGGCCGACGGCGTGGGTGTGGTATTGTATGTTGTTTTTCAATGTGGTGATTCCGTGGCTCACGCTGTGGAGTCGCAAAATCCGCCGCACCCCGTGGGCCATGTTTATCATCACCGTGCTCATCAATGTGGGCATGTATTTCGAACGGTACACCATCATTCCGATGACTCTGGGCCATCAGCGTTTCCCCTTCGACTGGGGAGAATATTCCCCCCGCCTGCCGGAGATCAGCATTGCCTTTGGGACGCTCTGCCTCTTTATTTTGCTCTATCTGCTGGCCTCGCGGTTGATCCCGCTGGTGCCGGTGTGGGAGGTGCGTGAGGGGCAGGAAGCGCACAAGGTGGTCAAAGTGGGAAAGACGGTGGTGCCTTCGGTATCGGAGCTGGAGTGAGGAGGGCGATATGTCCAGACGGATCATACACCTGGCATTGTTCCCCGAAGACGCGCTTGACCAGGCCGCAGAGGCTCTGGAAACCCTGCGCGGGATGGGGATTACCGACCGCGATATGACGGTCATTTCGGGCACGCCCTTTTCCGAAAAGATGCTCGGGCGCCCCATGGCCTGGACGCGGATTTCCATCATCGGCATCGCCGGAGCTCTGATGGGGTTTCTCACCGCATTGTTTTTCAATTTCGGAACCCCGCTGCTCTACCCCATCCGCGTGGGGGGTATGGCGTATCAGACCCTGCCGACCTCGTTTGTGGTCTTTTTTGAGCTCACCATGCTGGGGTTGCTCATCAGTACGTTTCTGGGGGTGTTTGTGGAGATGATCTCCCCTTCCTTTGGCCCACAGGGGTACGACCCACGCATTACCGATGGACATATCGGTGTGCTCTTCTGGGCCCCGCCGGAACTCGACCCTCGCCTGCATGAGGCTCTGACTGGCCTGGGTGCGGAGATCATTCATGGTGCGGAGGCAAAAAAGTTATGGCTGTTCTGAAACGTCTGCTCATCGTGCTGGGGCTGGCAGTGACCCCCCTGCTGATCGGCCTGCTGTTTACGTACGATATTATCAAGATCGAGTGGATCAGCTTCATGGAGATCCAGCCGTCCTTCATCGCTCAGGAAGCCCCTCTGCCGCTTCCAGCCCGATCGGTGCCCATCCAGGGGGCGGCGTATATCCCTGAACTGGGCGCACCCCCCAACCCGGTGCCCGCCGATGCCGCCTCTCTGGAGCGCGGAAAGACCCAGTTTGAGATCAACTGCGTTATTTGCCACGGGGCAACTGGCAAGGGCAACGGGCCGTTTGCGGCTTTCCTGGTGGAGAAGAAACCCCCCAGCCTGCTGGAAGGACGTCCGCTCACCCTTTCGGATGGTGAAATTTTTATGACCATTACGAACGGGGTGGGGAAAATGCCCTCTTTGAAAGAAAACCTGCCCACGCCAGAAATGCGCTGGGATGTAGTAAACTACGTCCGTTCACTGCAAAAAGGCCCGTGAGGTCCTTCAGGGAATGTTTAGCCCCCGCAGACAACCGGGGGCTTTTTGTTTTCTGGTGATTTTGTGATAATTTTCACAATATGACAAAAGTTATGATATTAATCTTTATTTTGCTATAATGAAATCAGCGTTCCTGTTCAGGTGAGGGTTCAGGAGGTAAGTATGTATCTGGTCAGCGATATTTTGAAGGAAAAAGGGCACAACGTGTGGACGGTGAGCCCCGACACCCCCCTGCTCGAAGCCCTGCAACGGCTGGCGGAAAAGAACGTGGGGGCATTGCTGGTGACCGATGGGGAGAAAATCGCAGGCATCCTCTCCGAGCGCGATGTAGTGCGCATGATTGCACGCAAAGGGGTCTGCCCGCTCGATCTGCCTGTGCATGAGCTGATGGTGCGAGAGGTAATCACAGTGACCCCACGCCAGTCTCTGGATGACTGCATGAAGCTTATGACCGAGAAACGCATCCGCCACCTGCCGGTGCTGGAAGAGGGGCGCCTGGTGGGGCTGGTTTCTATCGGTGATGTGGTGCGCTGGGTCATCGATGACCAGCTGCACAAGATTCACGATCTGGAGGGCTACATTACCGGTTCGTACGGGCGGTGAAAGCCCTCTCTGCCCGGGGCGGGTGCGTCAGTCTCCCTGAACCTCGCCCCGGCGAACACCGATCATCATCAGCAGGGCGATGAACATGAAGATGGGTCCAACCAGCATCACCCGGTTGTAATCCTTGCCGGTGAGCTGGATGATCCATCCATTGATATTGGGTCCGACAATGGCCGCCAGCGTGGAAAAGAGGTAATACAGGCCGGTGTAGGTGCCCACGCGCAGGTTGTCGGTCATGTCGACGACCATGGGGAGGGAGTTGACGTTGATCAGTGCCCAGCTTGCCCCCGCAATCATGAGAATCACGCCGATGATCGGCACCACCCCCAGCACGGGCAGCCGGGTCACCTGGATGAGGAGGGTTGGCGCAGGCAGCAGGAACATGAGTAACATGCAGGCCGAGAGGAGAAGGATGCCGGTGATGATCGTGCGCCGCCGCCCCCAGCTGCCCCCGATGTATCCCGCTGGAAGCGCAAAGAGCACAAAAATCAGCGAAAGCTGCCCCAGCAGACGGGCACCGTCACCACCGGGCAGGCCGAGATGATTCTGTGCGTAGAGGGTGAAGAAGGCCTCGATGGCATTGTAGGCGACGAACCAGAAGAAGATCGCCAGGAGAATGCGGAAGGCGCTCTTATCCGGGTCTTTGACCACTTCTTTGAGGCTGCGGAATAAAGCCGGGCGCTCGCTGGAGGTAATTTCGTATTCCCGGGGTTCCCGGATGAAGAGGAATAGAAGCAGGGTGGCCACGATCACCAGAATGGAACCCATCCAGAAGGGATAAGCCGGGTTGAGCTTGTAGAGTGCCCCGCCGCCCAGGGTGGCGATGATGGCTCCCACACCGCCCATAAAGTTAATAATGCCGTTCGCCTGCGAACGATAGGCTGAGGGAGTAATATCGGGCATCAGGGCCACTACCGGGGTGCGCCAGAAAGCCATGCTGAGGAGCAGGGTGCTGGTGCAGGCCACAAAGAGCGGCAGAACGGCGGCCAGCGGAATGAAGCCGAAGGCGATCGCTCCGATGGGTGCCCCGATGAGAATGAACGGCATGCGCCGCCCGATTGGAGTGCGCAGACGGTCGGACCATGCCCCCACGGGTGGCTGGATGAACAGGGCGGCGATGTTGTCAAAGGTCATGAACAGGCCGATCAGCCAGGGTTCAATGTGGAAGCGGTTGGCAAGGAAAAGTGGGACGAAGGCGTTGTAGACCATCCAGATCACGCTCACACCAAAAAAACCGAAGCCAAGGAGGAAAGTTTTGGAAAAGCTGAATTTCATGGGGGCCTCGCAGAGAAGATGGGTCTCGAAGATCAAAAGCACTCTGGAAGAAGGGGGTGAAGATCAGGAGGGGAAGTTTTCTTCGGGGTTTTCCGAAAGCTTCTTGAGGATTTTTTTATCCTGCTCGCTCAGGTCGGCGCGCTGGAGCAGATCGGGGCGTTTGAGCAGGGTGCGCAGAAGGGCCTGTTCGCGCCGCCAGCGGGCGATCTGCGCATGGTTGCCCGAAAGGAGCACTTCGGGCACCTTCCAGCCTCTGAATTCTGCCGGGCGGGTGTAGTGAGGGTATTCAAGCAGGCCAGAAGCGTAGGAGTCGTCTGTGGCGCCGTCCGGGTCGCCCAGGGCGCCGGGGAGCAGGCGGGTGATCGCATCGATAAGGATGAGGGCGGGGAGTTCACCGCCGGTGAGGACGTAATCGCCCACCGAGATCTGATCACTCACCAGGTGTTCGCGCACGCGCTCATCCACCCCTTCGTAACGCCCGCAGAGCAGAGCCAGGTGCGGTTCACGGGCCAGTTCCTGGGCCACCTGCTGGGTGAAGGTGCGTCCCTGCGGGGTGAGCAGGATGACCGGGCAGGATGGCGGTGCACCGAGCACACTTTCGATGGCGTTGAAAATGGGCTCACATTTCATCACCATCCCACCGCCTCCGCCATAAGGAGGTTCATCGGTGATGTGGTGTTTATCGGTGGTATAGGCACGGATATCGTGAACAAATACCTCCAGCAGGCCGCGTTCGCGGGCGCGCTGAAGGATGCTTTCGGAAAGGTAAGGATGGATCAGATTGGGAAAGAGGGTAAAAACATCGAAGCGCATGGTTTGATTGTACAATGGAATGGAATTAAGCGGGGATGAGAAAGCCGTCAGCCGGGGTGAGCTTCTCTTGACGCTGCCGGGGTTCTCCGTTAAGATGAAAATATGTATTTAAGTGGAAGTAAATGGAGCATGAACCGCCGCCGCCGGCGCGCCAACCCTTTCCGCCTGGTGGTGCTGGTGTTGCTGGTGGGTGCGGCGCTTTACGTCAACCAGGTGGTGGTGCCGGCCACCCCGCCGCTTTTTATCCCTACCCCCAC
>NZ_DF967966.1:5200-19520 GCF_001050195.2 Anaerolinea thermolimosa | reverse complement strand
ATCTCGTCCCCGCCGCTTTTTATCCCTACCCCCACCCCCACGCGCTCCCCCGATTCCTTCATCAGCGAAGCGCTTTCCTTTGCCGCCGAAGGAAAGTACAGGCAGGCGATTGAAGCTTACCAGAAGGCCATTCAGGCCGACCCGCGCAACATTAACTCATATATTGAAGCGGCGCGCCTGCAGGTGTTCTCAGGGAATTACGATGGCGCGGTGGAAAACGCCGAAAATGCCCTTCTGCTCAATCCCAACCACAGTCTGGCGCTGGCGGTGCGGGGGTGGGCGCTGGGCCTGAGGGGAGATTATCAGCTTGCGCTGGCTTCTCTCAACAGTGCCATCGAGAAAGACCCCGGCAACGCGCTGGCCTACGCTTACCTGGCTGAGGTGCTCGCCCGCCAGCATTTGGACGGCAAAGGTGACCTGACCACGGTGGAGAAGGCCACCAGTGCCTCGCGCAAGGCGCTGGAGTTGAACCCGAATTTGATGGAAGCCTACCGTGCCCGCGGGCTGGTGCTGGAGATGACCGGCAACAGCGCCGAGGCCGTGGCGGCTTTCCAGCAGGCGGTCTCGATGAACGATAACCTGGCCGATTTACACCTCGCCCTCGGACGCAATTACAAGGCGCAGGATGATTACGTCAACGCCATTGACCAGTTCAACCGCGCCATTGCCCTCAGCCCCGAAGACCCCGAACCTTACGTTGAAACCGCGCTGACTTATCTGCGCACGGGCGAATATGCCAAGGCCGTTCAGTATGCTCAGCAGGCGGTACAGTTGAAGCCGAATGACCCCCTGCTTTATGGCTATCTGGGGACGATTTATTTCCGCCAGCAGGATTATCCCAATGCGGTAAAGCCGCTGCGTCTGGCGACGCGGGGCGGACTCACCGATGAAGGGGTGCAGGTGCAGGGCCTGCCCCTCGATGACACCACCATGTACATGTATGCCCGCTTTGGGATTTCTCTGGCTTATACTGCCCAGTGCGGTGAAGCCCTGCAAATTTCTCAGGCGCTCATTCAGGCTTTCCCTGCCGATGAGACCAACCTGGGTAATGCCAACGAAATCATCAAGATCTGTTCAGAACAGGCGGGCGGCCAGACCACCCCTGCACAGACTTCTCAAGCCACGCCCGCTCCATAAGTTCTTTGAAAATGTCACAAAAATACATCTTCCGTAAAGAACGTGCTCGTTCCGACCCTTACCGTGTGTTGATATTACTGGTACTGGTGGTGGGAGGGTTATTCATCCTGCGCGGCTTTCAGCGGCAGGAGATTCAACCCCTTTTTTTGCCCACCCCTACCCCCACGCGCACTTCTCATTCGTATGCCCTTGAAGGGCAGACGCACTTTCAGGCTGGCAACCTGGATAAGGCCATCGCCGCTTACCAGCAGGCCCTGCAGACCGATCCCTCGAATGCGCTTTTGTGGGCTGAACTGGCGCAAATCCAGACGTATTCATCCAACCTGCTTACCACCAGAGAGGAACAGCGCGCGCGCCTGAATGAAGCCTTGCAATCGGCAGAGAAGGCGGTTGAACTGGCTCCTGATGACAGCACGGCACATGCGGTGCGTGCACTCACCCTCGACTGGAATGCCACAGCTACCGATGACGCAAACGAACGTCAGCGCCTGCTGGTGGCGGCGGAACAGGCGGCCACCCGGGCGCTCCAGCTGGATAAAAACAACGTGCTGGCCCTGGCCTATGCCGCCGAAATTTACAACGATGAGCAAAAGTGGGACCTTGCCCAGCAGTCGATCCAGCTGGCGGTGGAACGTAACCCCAACCTGATGGATGTGCAGCGTGTGCTGGCCAATATCCGTGAAACCCAGGGCGACTACCGGGGAGCGATTGATGCTTACGAAAAGGCCATTTCAATCTCTCCCAATCTCACCTTCCTCTACATCAATGTGGGGATCATTTATCGCCATCTCAAGGTATATGATGTGGCGCTGGATTATTTTGCCAAAGCAGTGAACCTGAACAAGCAGCTGGGTATCGAAGACCCCGTGCCGTATATCGCCATCGGGAAGGTCTATACCCAGATGGGCGAGTTTTTTATCGCTTCGCTGAACATGAAGCGCGCCTTACAGATCAACCCGTACAGTCCTGACCTGTACGGTCAGCTGGGGATGGTGTATTTCAAAGCGCGAAACTACGAAAGCGCGATCCCTGCCCTGCAGTGCGCCACCCTGGGCTGTGATGACAAGACCAGCTGTGAGGTGCGTGAGTGTAACCCTGCCACTGACCCGCCGATTGAGATCAAAGGCATCCCGCTGACCGAAAATGATGTTGGAACCGCAGTGTATTACTATACCTACGGCTCGGTACTGGCCGGGCTTTACCGCCCGGTCGGGAAGACCTCTGGCTACTGCAACCAGGCGCTGGAGGTGTTTTCCGTCGTGCGGTCGAAATTCTCGAACGATGAGACGATCATGAACATCGTCAACGCCAGCGAAGAAATTTGCGCTTCTTTCGGCATCACCCGCAGTGTGCCCTGAACGGGTCACTTTTCCACAGAACTGGAAGATTTATCCACAGGGTTTCGTCGGGTTTTCCACAGGTTGTACCCCCGGGGAGAAGGGTTTTCCGGGGGATGGGGCGGGTCATCCACAGGGAAGGAAGGGTTTTCCACAGGTTTCACGCCAGTTATCCACAATTTGTGGGGGGTTATCCACAGAACGGAGAAGTTAAAGCCCCACGATAAAGTCGCGCAGTTCGTACCCCTGAATGGTCTCGTTGCGGCCCAGGCGAGGTTCCTTCAGAATGTGCAAGCCGGGCAGCGCCAGGACCTGTCCGAGGAAGACTTCGGTTTCGGCCATGGCCAGGTATTCACCCACACAGCGATGCGGGCCATTGCCAAAACCCATCACCGCGCGGTTGACTCCCTTCTCCAGCGGGCGCGCGTCGTTGAAGGTGAAAGGCTCGGCGCCCACCACCCGGGCATCGGCGTTGATTTCGTGCAGGTGGAGGTCGATTAACGATCCGGCGGGGATGATCACCTGCGTCCCTTCGCTTTCGATGGTCAGGTCGCTTACCGCGCGGCGGAAGAGGTGCCCGACGACCGGCTCAAGACGCAGGATTTCGTACAGGATGGCATATCGGGCTTCACGGTCGCCGGAGAGAAACCGTTCGCGCAGGGCGGGTTCACGCAACATGTGCCAGGCCGCCACACAGATAAACTCCTGGGTGGTGACCATGCCAGCCGCGCCGTAGGTGATGCATTCCACCAGAATGCTCTGCTCGCTGGCCCCCTGTGCGAGAAGATGAGAAAGCACATCTTCTCGCGGATGTGTGCGCCGCGCGGCGATGGCAGGTTTCACATCTTTACGATAGAACTGGAAGATCAGCCATTGCACCCGCAGGTATGCCGGCAGGCGCGAGAAAGTGATGGCAATGTCGAGGTCGGCATGGAGAATACGATCAAGACGGGCGGCCATGGCCTCAAGCGGGCTTTCGGTGAGGCCTACCACTTCGGCCACCACGCCGGTGGCCATGTGCGCGGCGAGGCGATTCAAATCTGCCTGGCGTTTATGGTTGAGCTCTTCCACGGCCTGTGAAGCGACCTTTTGCATCAGGGGCAGGTAGCGCTCCTGAACTGCTGTCGGGGTGAAGAACCGCGCCGTCTGACGGCGTTGCTCGCGGTGGGCTTCGCCGTCCTGAAAAAGGACGGGTTTCTCAATGCGCCAGCGGCGGGGAATGCGCTGCATGGTTTCGGCTTTGAAGCCAGCCTGAACGACATCGCCCAGCAATATGGCACGGGCTTCAGGGTAGCCGGTGACGTGCCAGAGACCGTCGCTGCCCCGGTAAAGGGGGCGGGTGGGAGAAGGAATGCGCCAGGGGGTGGTAAGGGGAGAAATTTTCATGGACATAGCATGGTCTTCGTTTCTGGAAGGTTTATAAAAACATACCGACCGGTCTGTTTTTATTATGGTAGCACGGATCCCCCTTTTTGTCCAGATAAATGCTCGCATTTGTACTGCATCAGGGCCATTGCTTTTGTGGAAAATAGAAATGTGGTACAGCGGCATGATGAAAGGGGCTGTCTCCCCTTCAGACAGCCCCTTAAACTTTCTCCTCCGCCCCGCAGGTTTTTAACGGGACGCGCTGGCGGTGTTCACCGCCTGGTAGGCCTTCAGTTCAGCCTGACGCGCCAGGTCGGTGGCGGCGGCCAGAATGCGCAGGGCTTCCTGAGAATTGTGAAAGCCCATGCTGTTCTCGGCGGCGATGTAATCCCAGCGGAGCTGGGCGGCGCGATGGAGTTTTCGGGCTTCTTCGATTTTGGCCGTGTCAGCTCCGGGGGCTTCGGCGGCCTTCTGAATGGCCTCAATAGCCGCTACGAGGGCTTTTTCGGTGGCCATCATCGTGTCGTGCACGTTCTTCTGAATAATATTGACCCTCCCGACGACGTAGTCTACGTCGGTGTGGCAGGTGCCGCAGGAGGCCGCCGGATTGACGAGCGGGCTTTGCACGTTGTGATTCGAGAACTTGGCCGCTCCGTCGCGGGTGTAGGGCATGTGGCAGTCGGCGCACGAAACCCCGGCGTTGTAATGGGTGCTCCCGGCGGTATAAAGCTCATAATCGGGGTGCTGCATCTTGATCATGGCCGCGCCAGAGGCAGGGTGTGTCCAGTCTGAGAAGCCAATTTCATCGTAGTAGGCTTCCATGTCTTCCACGCGGGTGCCTTTTTCCCAGGGGAAGGTCAGGTAGTTTCCTTCTTTTTTGAAGTAATATTCCACGTGGCAGTTGGCGCACACCACCGTGCGCATCTCCTGGCGGGTGAAGGTGCGCCAGTCTTTGCCCTGCGCTTTGAGGGCTTCATCGAGGGCGGGGTTGGTGACGATCAGGCGCATGGTGCCGGCCTCGTGGCAGTTGGCACAGCCAATGGAGTGTGAAATCTTGTCGCTCATCTGTTTGAAGGAGAGGGCATCGTATGCGGCCATGCCCATTGACGCCCACAGGGCAGGGTTATCGGCAGATTTGCAGGAATAACAGGTAGCAGGGGTTTTCTCCGAAAGGCGGGGGGTATTGCGTACGTCGGTGAGGGCGTTCATGTGGCCGCGGTCCTCGCCATACCCTTTAGAAAAGGCCATACCCGCGAAGAGTGTGCGCAGCATGGGGTCGGCATCGAGTTTTTCAAAAGGCACCGAGCCGCCGTAGGTGGTGCGGGTGGCATTGGTTTCGGTTTGCAGGAAGGTGCTGTACTGGTTGGGAAAATTCTCGCCCCAGATGGAACTATCGGCTTCCATGGCTTTGACCTGGACAATGGGCGTTACTCCGCGCTGGGCCGAAGGCAGGTTGCGCATGAACAGCAACACTCCCACCAGAATCACCGCCAGGACGACGATGATTCCCGTAAGAATCAGGGTGGTTCCGGAAAATTTCTTCATACATCTCCTCTTATTAAGATGGAAAATTCAGGGTTTTTGCAGACTCCAGCGGCCTTTATCCTGGTAAGGCAGGATGGAAATTCCCCGTGGGCCATGCGCCACATCGCGGTGGCATTCGAAACAGTAGCGGCCCGAATCCATTTGTCCGTCGGCAATGGCTGATACGGCTTCTTCATGGCAGCGGATACAGTTGGCTTGAATGATCCGGCGGGTTGATTCTTTGGCGCGCAGGGGCTCGGGGATGTAGCCCAGCGTGAACATGGTGACGTGGTTCATCCCTGAAACTGCTTTGACAAAGTATTTTGGGATGAGCGCATGGGGGGTGTGGCAGTCGTTGCAGGCCGCCCAGGGCTGATGACTGGCGTGAAACCAGCCCTCGTAAACGGCATCCATCACATGGCAATTGTTGCAGGCCGTGGGGTCATTCCCCAGATAGACGGTGAAATTGCTCGTGTAGAGCAGCACACCCAGCACGGCGGCGAGGGCCAGAAGACCAACAATGACGGGTACCTTCATACACCTCCTGTCAGGGTTTAAAGTGAGGGCGGCCTGTGACCGCGTCTGGTTGTATTCTATGATTTAGAATAACCGATGTCTTTGATTAAAGTCAAATTAGAAAACTTCAACCTCACGGGAGCCGAAACCTGCCCGGGACACATCTCGCGCCTGGCAGGTTTGCCTCGGGGCTGGAATAGGCGTATCATTCAAAGCAAAAGCAGACCCAATCCTTCCAGGAGGCCCTGAAATGCCCATCAAACAATCGGTATGTATTCCCATGCTCAATACGCAGAATCTTCCGCTGGAGGTCTTCGTTCCCCGGGTAGCCGCCATGGGGTATGCGGGGGTAGAAATCTGGCAGCGGGGAGAGGATTTTGCCCAGCTGGTGAGCCTGGCGCGCGCCCACAACCTGGTAATCACGCAGATGGTGGGGCACGACAGTCTGGCGGTAGGGCTCAACGACCCCGCCCAGCACGAGCGCATCGAAGCCGAGTTGCGCGAGTCCATCGACGTGGCGGCGCGCTACGGCGTGCCCGGGTTGATCTGCTTCAGTGGCAACCGCCGCCCCGGGCAGAATGAAGAAGAGGCCATAGAGGCCTGTGTTCAGGGTTTTCGGCGGGTTGCCCCGTACGCTGAGCAGAAAGGCGTCAATCTTAACCTTGAGCTGCTCAACAGCCTGGTGGATCACCCCGGATATCAGTGCGATCACTCGGCCTGGGGCCTTGAGGTGGTGCGGCGGGTCAACAGTCCGCGGGTGAAACTTCTCTATGATATTTATCACATGCAGATTATGGAAGGTAATCTGATTGCCACCATCACCGCCAACATTCGGTGGATTGGGCATTTCCATACGGGCGGTGTGCCGGGGCGTGGAGATCTGGACGAGACGCAGGAGATTCAATACCGGGCCGTCTGCCGCGCCATTGCCGGGGCCGGTTATGATCTCTATGTGGCGCACGAATACCGCCCCGGAGGAGACGTTTTCGCTTCGCTGGAAAGCGCCTTTCGCGTTTGCGATGTGTGAAACCTGTGTATATAGCAAAAATGGCAAATTTAGGGTATGCTTAAGCCAGAGTTTTCTGCCCGCTCTGCGCGGCTGCCTCTGAGTCTTGACCTGTGAAGGAGGACATCGTGATTAAAGAAACCATCAAAGAAGCTGAGACCCGGATGAAAGGCGCACTCCAATCGCTGGAGGAAGACCTGGCGGGCATTCGTACCGGGCGTGCCAGCCCGGCCCTGGTTGAGCGGCTTCAGGTGGAATATTACGGCGTTCCCACCCCATTGATGCAGCTGGCATCCATCAGTGTGCCTGAGGCGCGCGTATTGCTGATCCGGCCTTTCGATGCGTCCAGCCTGAAGGCGATTGAGCGTGCCATTCTGGCCTCAGAACTGGGGCTCACCCCGAATAACGACGGCAAAGCCATTCGGCTGAATATTCCGCCTCTCACCGAAGAGCGCCGCCGCGAGCTGGTGAAGGTGGTCAACAATCGCCTTGAGGAAGCCCGGGTGGCAGTGCGCAATGTGCGCCGCGATTTGATGAAAGAACTGCGCGAATTTGAAAAAGAAAAGTTGATCTCTGAAGACGATCTCAAGAAAGCAGAAGAGGAACTGCAAAAGGCCACGGATCGTTTCATCCAGGAAATCGACGAAGTCGGGCAGCGCAAAGAGAAAGAGATCATGGAGGTATGACCCACAGCGGGTCGATGCATGTCTGGTAAAGAACAGGCTGGAACCCTAACGAAAATTCCCACGCATGTGGCCATTATCATGGATGGAAACGGGCGCTGGGCCGCCAAGCGCGGCTTGCCCCGCCTGGCCGGTCACCGTGCGGGGACCGAGAACCTGCGGCGTATTATCCGCGCCAGCGTAGAATTTGGTGTGAAGTACCTCACCATCTACGCCTTCTCCACCGAAAACTGGGGACGCCCGCAGGAAGAGATTGAAGGATTATTGAATATTCTGGAGGATGTGATCGACCGGGAATTAAACGAACTGCACCAGCAGGGCGTTCAACTGCGGCATATCGGTCATCTCGATCGCCTGCCCCTTTCCTTGCAGGAGAAGGTCAAAGATGCCGTTGCGCTTACCCGGAACAACGATCGGCTCGTCCTCAATGTGGCCTTCAATTACGGCGGGCGCGACGAGATCGTGTGCGCCATTAAGGAGATGATCCGCGCGGGGGTCTCAGCCGATGAGGTGACGCCCGAACTGGTGAGCCGCTACCTTTTCACTGCCGGGCTGCCCGACCCTGATCTGATCATTCGCACCTCAGGCGAGTTGCGGGTGAGCAATTTTCTCATCTGGCAGGGGGCCTACGCGGAGTGGTATTTCACCCCCATCTTCTGGCCAGATTTTGATCGTGACGAATACTACAAAGCGCTGGTGGAATATGGCCGGCGCGACCGTCGTTATGGACGTATCTCAACAGGTGACAGTGCGTGTGAATAAACTCAGCACGCTCTCTCAGCGCCTGCTCGTGGCCATCCTGCTGGTGCCGCCGGGCGTCGGGTTGATCGTGCTTGGGGGGTGGTTTTTTGGCCTCTTTGTTTCGCTGGTGCTGGCCGTTGCCGCATGGGAGTACTGGCGGCTGTTTCGCGCCGGGGGGTATCGCCCCTCGGCTTTGCTTCTGGTGGGCGGCACGCTGGCCCTGGCCCTTACCCGGGTTGCCTGGGGGTTATTGCCTGCCGAAGCCCTGCTGGCTGGTGCTGTGATGCTTGCCATGGCCGTGCAGGTGTTCGAATATCAGAAGAGCGAGAAGACCGCCGCGGTAGACTTCAACATCAATCTGGGTGGTCTGCTTTACCTGGGCTGGCTGGGGTCGTATCTGATTTCTCTGCGCGCCCTGCCCGATGGCCAGTGGTGGTTTCTGGTGGTCATGCCGACCATCTGGCTGAGCGATGCCGGGGCGTACCTGGTGGGAAGCCGGCTGGGGCGTCACCGGCTGGCGCCGCTGATCAGCCCGAAGAAAAGCTGGGAAGGCTACCTGGCCGGGATCGTCACCGGTATGCTCGGGGCGGCAGGGCTGGCGGCACTGTGGCATTTGCAGGCGCCTGCTGTGACGGTGGAAAAGGCGCTCTGGGTTGCGGTTGTGGTGGCCACCCTTAGCCCGCTGGGCGATCTGGGTGAAAGCTTGCTCAAACGGGGGTTTGGTGTCAAGGACTCAAGCCATCTCTTGCCGGGCCACGGTGGGGTGCTCGACCGCATCGACTCCTGGCTGTGGGCCGCGCCGCTGGGGTACTACCTAATTCTCTGGATGTTGTAAGCTGGAAGGGTCGGGCAGGCGTTTTCCCGGGGGCGACTGGCCGTTATTGCTTTAGAGGCGGTTGACAAATCGCTCGATTCGCCGCAGGGCCTCTTCGATTTTCTCATAAGCTGTAGCATAAGAACAGCGCAAATGCCCCGCCCCGCCTGCTCCAAAACCTGAGCCCGGGATGGCGGCCACCTGTTCTTCCTGCAGAAGGCGGCTGGCAAACGTTTCATCATCCAGCCCGGTGTGTGAAACCTGCGGGAAGGCGTAGAATGCGCCGCGGGGTTCAAAGGTGGGCAGACCAATGTGGTTGAGTCCGTCCACAATTAAGCGGCGGCGGCGATCATATTCGGCCACCATTTGCTGAACGTAGTCTTCACCGTGGAGAATCGCCTCGATACCGGCCACCTGTGCTGTGGTGGAGGCGCACATCACCGTGTACTGGTGGATGCGGAGCATTCCCTGGATCAGGTTGGCGGGTGCGGCTGCATAACCGATGCGCCAGCCGGTCATGGCGTAATCTTTAGAAAACCCCCCCAGCAACACGGTGCGCTTCCACATGCCGGGGAGTGAAGGGAAGCACACGTGATTGACCCCGTAGACCAGCCGGTCGTATATTTCATCCGAAAAAACGAGCAGGTCGTGCTTCTCGGCCAGGCTGGCGATCTCCAGCAAAGTTTCCAGGCGCGCCACGGCGCCGGTAGGGTTGGAGGGATACCCCAGCAGGATGGCCTTGGTGCGTGGCGTGATGGCAGCGGCGACATCCCGTGGGTCGACTTCAAAGTTATTTTCCATACGGCAGGGCACTTCTACGGGCACCCCCCCTGCCATGTGCACCTGAGCTTGGTACGATACAAAGCATGGTGTAGGGATGATGACTTCATCCCCCGGATTGACGAAGGCGGTTGCCGCCAGATAGAGCGCTTCTGAACCGCCCACAGTGATGACCATTTCGGCGGGGTCGTAGGACACGCCGTAGAGGCGTTCAAGGTGCGCCGAGAGCGCCTGGCGCAGTTCCAGAATGCCCACGTTGGAAGTGTAATGGGTTTGCCCCTCCAGCAGGGAGCGTACCCCCGCCTGGACGATGGGTTGCGGAGTATCAAAATCTGGCTCACCGATGCCAAGCGAGATCACGTCCTTCATGGTGGCGACGATATCGAAGAACTTGCGGATGGCGGAAGGTTTCAGCCCTTCCATGCGGCTGGCGAAGTAAGAACGGCTCATATTCTTCATCCTTTTACCGGGGATGGTTCGGATTTGCCGACGTGCGGCTACCGAAGAACGCTCTGGTATATGATACTGGAAATCTGGCCGGATGAGTCAAAGAAGTTTCACCAGCCAGCGATTTTCCCCTTCGTGATAGAAAAGTTCAAAGCACTCCCCGCCTTCACAGCGCACCCGAAAGGCCCTTCCCCCGGGGGTGCGCCATTCGGTTTCCACGGCGGTTACAGGAAGCCGCTGCCCTGCCCACCATACCGCTATGGGGCGCTGGGGGTAGGTGTATTCCGCACGGCATTCGACTCGCCCTTCTTCCATCGCTCAGCGCACTGCCCACGATTGATCGCCCAGGTTGAGATGCAGGGGCTGACCGGTGAGGCTGACCTGCCGCCCCAGGAGTGACCCTTCGATGACGATATCTCGAATCTCTGAGCCTTCATCGATGATTGAATTGCTGACAATGGCGCGGTGCAGGGTGCAACCGGCGCCGATGGAGACGTGCGGACCGATCACCGAGGCTTCTACGCGCGCGGTGGGATGGATGAACACAGGGGGAATGATCGTCACCCCCGGGCGTACGGCCTCAAAGGTGTTATCGCGCCCGTGATCGAGCAGGTAGCGGTTGGTTTCCAGCAAGGTTTCGGGGGTGCCTGCGTCCAGCCATACATCTACCGGGCGTACCACCATGCGCAGGCCGCGTTCCAGCAGAATGTTGACTGCGTCGGCCAGGAAGTACTCATTTTTCAGCAACACCTTACGCGACATCTGCTCTTCGATGGCCGAAATCAGCGCGCACCCGTCATGGAAATAATAACATCCCACCACCACCAGGTTGTTGCTCATATCGGTGGGTTTTTCGATCAGCCGGCGCACATAGCCATCCTCATCCAATTCCGTTACCCCAAAACGGCGCGGGTCGGGCACAGCTTTGACCCACGCGGCGGCTTCAGGGGGAGAATCCTTAAGGAAGCTGAAATCTGTTTCGATTAATGTATCCGAAAAGGCCATGATCATCGGGCCGTCGAGGTACTCACGTGCCAGGTACAATGCATCCGATTGGCCGCGCATTTCGGCCTGCACCACGTAGTGCACCTTCTTCTCCGGGTGGTAGGCTTCCATGTGCTCAAGCACCTGCTCTCCCTGCGATGGGCCGATGACAAAAACGTATTCCACCTCAAATTCCGCAGGTATTGTGGAAAATTGATCGAGGACAAAATCGAGCACGGTTCGCCCGGCCAGTGAGATGAGCGGTTTGGGTTTGCTCCAGGTATGCGGGCGCATCCGGGTGCCCAACCCGGCCATGGGGACGGCAATGGTCAATTTCTTTCCGGTCATGCGTGTCTCTCTCCCCTCAATAAGATTGAGCCGATTGTATCATGAAGGGGCAGACGTGTGTTTTTTAACGGGTGGCCGGAGTTCGCAGGTGCCAGTCGGTAGCCTGCTGGTAAGCGTATGCGGCCTGGAGCAGGATATCTTCTCGGAAGTGAGGGCCCATCAATTGCATGCCCACAGGCAGGCCGCGAGAGTCGAACCCGACCGGGAAGGCCAGCCCCGGAACCCCGGCCAGGTTGGCCGGCAGGGTGAAGACATCTTCCAGGTACATGGCCAGGGGGTCGTCAGTGTGTTCTCCGATGGGGAAGGCCGTAGTAGGGGTGACCGGGCAGGCAATGACATCGACCTGTTGAAAGGCGCGCTCGAAATCCTGCTTAATCAACGTGCGCACCTTTTGAGCCTGGCCGTAGTAGGCATCGTAATAACCAGCCGAAAGGGCATAAGTGCCGAGCATAATGCGGCGTTTGACCTCAGCCCCGAACCCTTTTCCACGGGTCTTGAAAAACATCTCTATCATACGTTCTGCCGGTTCGCGTCTGCCAAAACGCACGCCATCGTAGCGGGCCAGGTTGGCCGAAGCCTCGGCAGGGGCGATGAGATAATACACGGGCAGGGCATAGGAGGTGTGCGGCAGGCTGACGGTCTGTACCCGGGCGCCAAGGGCCTGCATCTGATCGATAGCCACACGCACGGCCTGTTCAACCTCTGGCTGGATGCCTTCTATGAAATACTCTTCGGGCACACCGATGCGCAGCCCCTGCAGGTTCCTCTGCCCGAGGTGCAGTTCAGGGACAGGAAGGTTGGCGCTGGTGGAGTCCAGCGGGTCGTGCCCGGCCATGATGCGGAACAGCTCGGCCACTTCGGCGGCACTGCGGGCAAAGGCGCCGACCGAATCGAGCGAGGAACCGTAAGCCACCAGTCCGTAACGTGAAACTCGCCCGTAGGTGGGTTTGAGCCCCGTGACCCCGCAGAAGGCCGCCGGTTGACGAATACTCCCGCCGGTGTCACTGCCGGTGGCTGCGGGGACGAGCCGTGCGGCTACCGCGCTGGCGCTCCCCCCGCTGGAGCCCCCCGGCACACGGTTGAGGTCCCATGGGTTACGCGAAGGCCCAAAAGCCGAGTTCTCGGTAGAAGAGCCCATGGCAAATTCGTCGGTGTTGCTCTTTCCTACCACCACCACGCCGGCATCCAGCAGGCGTTGAACGGCGGTGGCGGTGTACGGGGGGACGAAGTTTTCCAGAATGCGCGACCCGCAGGTACAGGGTACGTCTTTCAGGCAGAGTACATCTTTAATCATCACCGGGATTCCCAGGAGCGCAGGTAAACCCCAGCCTGCGGAGGGGTCATCCTGCCGCCAGGCGGCATAGCGCCGGTCGGCGGCTTCAGCCTGTTGCAGGGCCAGCTCAGGCGTGAACGTGATGAGGGTGTGCAGGGCCGGTTCGAGGCGTTCGATGCGTTCCAGGGTGGCCAGGGTCAGTTCGCGCGCCGAAAAATCTCCCCGGCGCAACCCGGCCAGCAGGTCGAACAGGTTGAAGGAGGGCAGGTCGGCCATGAGGTCACTCCAGCACGGGTGGAACGCGGAACTGATGGTCTTCTACCTGCGGGGCGTTACGCAGTACGGCAGTTACATCCAGGCTGGGGGCGGGGATGTCTTCACGCAGGGGCAGGCCGGTATCTAACACGCTGGCTGTGGGAGGGATGGTGCTGGTGTCGATCTCGCGCAGGCGTGCGGCATAATCCAGGATGGACGAAAGTTGCTCGCTGAAGCGAGAAAGCTCCTCTTCCGTCAATTCCAGGCGCGCCAGTCTTGCAATGTGCTCTACTTCGGCTCGGGTAAGGCTCATAAGTCACTCCTGAAACCTTTATTATAACGGTAATCAGGGTTCCGGTTCTGCCGGGAATCCTTTTGCATACCAGCGCAGGTACTCTTCCACATGTTCGGCCCAGTAGGCTTCTTCATGATTGCCAGGCTGAAGGGTGAATTCGTGAGTTACCCCCAGCTGAGTGAGCAGTTCCTCGTATTTTTGTAATACGGGCAGGTAGAGGTCGTTTTTCCCTATGTCGATCCACAGGCGGGGGAGTTGCCCGGCGGGGGTGGCGCGCAGTTGATTGGGCAGCCTCACGGCCATGCCGCCAAAAGGCACCATACTGTGCCCACCGGCTGAGCCGAACAGCCCGGGGTGTTCAAGTGCCAGAAGAAAGGCCCAGGCTCCCCCTCTGGAAAGACCACCGATGGCACGACAGGCCTGTTCCGTGCAGGTGGGGTAGAAGGCGTCTACCCAGGGAAGGAGGGTTTCGATGAGAGCCTGCCCAAAGCCCGGGGCGTAGGGGTCGGCAAAGGTGTTTGCCTCACGGGGGAGAACGATGAGGAAGGGGCGTACCTGGCCGGAGTTAATCATCCCATCAGCCGCATCACCGATCCCCAAACGCTGCCATTGATCGTCGTTGTAGGTCTGCCCGTGGATCATGTACAGGACGGGATAACGGGTTTGGCCCGAGTCATCATAACAGGGCGGAAAGTAAATGCGGTAGGTCAGTTCTTCGTTCAGATAGGGCGAGAGCAGGCTGAAGCTTGAAAAAGTACCGGCTTTCTGGCGGCAGGGAAGGGAGGTTGGGGTGGGAGTGAAAGAAGGCAGTGGGG
>NZ_DF967966.1:0-3618 GCF_001050195.2 Anaerolinea thermolimosa | reverse complement strand
ACCCCCGGGCGCAGGGGTGGGCGGGGTGAACCCCGGGGCTTCTGGCAGGGCACAGCTCACAAGGCTCACCAGCAATACCAGCCAGAACCCTCTGCTTTGGAAGGCTTTCTGGAGCAATCGGAAGAGGTTCGGCAGGCGCATACAGGGGATATCTCTGGGAAGAGGGCTACGAGGGGTTGGCCGGTTTTTTTTATTTCTTTTCCATGAGGTAAAGCACCCGTGCGGAGCCTTCCAGGGGGTGCTTCTCATGCAGGGTGAAATACCTGGTGAAGGCGCGTTCGAAGCCTTCGGGGGTGTACTCGGGGAAAATATCCTCGCGTGAGTTCAGTAGCCGCTGTACCTGAGAGTCGCCCTTGGGGACGAATTCAATGATCAACCAGCGGCATACCCGGCTGAAGAAAAGGGCGATATCCTCGAGGGGAACATTGTTGGCGATGGCCAGGTGATGGATCAATGCCAGTGCCAGGGCCAGGTCGGCCGGGGCACGTTCCAGGAGCGACGCGCGCTCAGCATGGCTCCATCCCAGCGCCGGACTGGGATTGGTCAGATCGATCACCAGGGGGAGGATGTTTTTTTCCTTTACCTGCCGTACCTGGCGGTAGTTTTTCTCCACCGCCGCCGGGTCAATATCCCAGGAGACTACCAGCCCGCCAGCGCGTGCAACTGCGCGGCTGAACACTCCCGTGTTGGCTCCAAAGTCCCAGGTGAGCCCGGGTTGAATGCGAGACGCCCACGCCGCCACTGCGGCTTCTTTGGCCTCGAAGGCCTGCCGGGTGTAGTTGGTGGAGTCGTAGTAATCGGCCCAGGCAGTTCCCTGGGGGTTCCAGCGCAGAGCGCGCACGGTCGATTGCAGGCTTTCGACGAGCCCCTGCAACGCCAGGCGACTCATGGTGCGCCGGGTGACGGACTCTCCGGCAAACCGCTTCTGCGCCCCCGCATGGAGGTGAAGATGAGCCGCCAGCCCGGGGTTGAGCCGGGTGTGCAGTGGGAGCAGGCGGCTGGCCAGGTCGAGGGGAATGCCGTCGATGTACACACGAAGCAACTGACCAAGGCGCACATCCCGATGGGCCATCAATGCCAGCGGCGCCAGAAAGTGCTGGCAGAATTGCCGGTAAGCCACCCACGGGCTGCCTTCCTGAATCACCTCAAAGGAGAGCGTGTCAATCAGCATTGGGCGGCCGTGATGGAACTGAAGGATAGAGGTGTCTTGCTCGGGGTCGAAGTACACGTCGCTATCGGTGATGTCGATCCAGGGGTAAACCGCCTTGAAGGTCACGGTTTGATACCCCATTTGTTCGAATTCCCGGCGAACCCGGCTGTACTTAAGCAAGCCTTCCAGCTCTTCACTTTTTTCATCGGCCAGTTCCGGGTGCATGGGCACCTGGAGTGCGTCGAGGTAGTCCATGTTCAGCGAGGCCGCCAGAGAAAAGGCGGTGAGGTCGTAATTGGCCTGAGCGCAGGAGTCTACCACGAAGCCGCGCGCTTCCAGCTGACGGACGAACTCGCTGTTGTCAATGCCGATCGAGGCCAGATAATCCTGGCGGCCGTAGGTGTCGAGCAGGATGTAATAGACGTCCCTTCCGCCTTCCTGGTTGCTGGCAGGCTTCTCAGGCCGGGTTTGCGCCTGAGCCTGCAGTGAAGAAGCGCGCCCGAGCTGAAAAATGAGAATCTGGAGTGAGACGAAAAGAACCAGAAATAAGCCGATGACACTGGCGATCTGGTTGAGAGCGTAGAGGGGTTTGCGGGTGCGCCACAGGAGAAAATACAGCCCTATCAGCCCCGCCAGCACCACAGCCAGCAGGGTGCGATGCCGCCCCAGCCATGGCGCCAGCAGGGGTGCCATTTTAACCAGGTTGTAGAAATGCCCGTAGGTAAAGAAGGCCAGCAGGAAGAGACTGGAGCCCAGCCCCGCTTTGATCCAGTTTCTGAAGAGGAGGAGGTTTATCAGCCAGACGATGCCGGTCAGGGCCAGGGTGAGCAGTGCCGAGCGTACGACGGCAAAGGGGGGAATCTGCGAAAGGTTGGCCAGCCAGAGCGCCAGAAGGGGATAAAACCCCCAGAGAAGCGGATGTAAGGGAAGTCTTTCGAGGGGATTCGGGGTGGTGCGGGTTTTCGTGGTTGTCATCGAGGTGTTTCTCAGAAAACCTCATCGGAAAGGAAGAATTTGAAAACCCATTATAAGTAATTTGTATTTAGAAGTGATGTAGAAGCGGATGAATTTGCATGAATTGCCTGTGAAAAAGGCTCTGGTGGAGAATCAAACACAGGCGGTGGAAACCGCCTGTGTTTGGGTTGAGCACGCTTGAGGGGTTATTTGACCACGATGGTGAGGGGCAGGTTGCACAGCGTGGTGCTACCCTGCACGATGGCCCAGGTGGTGGTGTAGGTGCCGGCTTTGTCGGGGGCGAGCATGTCTACGATGATCTTGATGCTTTCGCCGGGTTTGACGGTTTGTTTGAAGTCGAACACCTTGCCGTATTTCTGCATTTCACTCCCGCTGAGGTATTTATAGTCTACCGAAGTCATTTCCCAGTTTTTACTGCCGGTGTTTTTCACCGTCCAGGTGGCATCGAAGTCTTCGCGGGGTTTGAGGGTCTTCGAAGGAGCGGTTGCGGTGATCGAGCAGGCCGTGCCGGTTGGCTGGGGCGGGTCCACGATGACCACCGTGCCGCTGTTGACATTCTTGAAGGCGTTGAAGGCGTATGCACCCTGGTTGCTGTCCAGACGGATGGTGATCATATCCACGTCTCTGACCGATTCGGGCAGGTTCACAGAGAACTTGAACGAACCGCCGTTTCCGGAGTAAAGGGTGCCTGTTTCAACATATTTCTTGAAGAAATCTTTGAAGGGGCCAACCCGCACGGTGAAGGTTTGCCCGGCAGGGAAGCGGTTGGCCTGCACGGTGACGGTTTTGTTCTTTTCAACCCCGATGATGTCAATGTAAGGCTTTCCACCTCCGGCGAGGGGCGCGGGTGTGGCAGTGGGGCTGCTGGTGTTGTTGGTGAACCAGTTGTAACTGAACCACCCTGAGGCGCTTTCCAGGCGGATGGCAATGGTGCGTTCGTTCTTCAAAGTGGCGGGAATGGTGTATTCCGCCTCAAACGACCCGTTGCCAGAATTGGTGGTGGTGACTACCGTCCCGCCAATGCCCTGATGGCCAACCACATCCATCCGTACCGTGAAATCGGTGTTTTTGGGGAAGTTCTCTCCCCGAATTTTCACGCTCTCACCGGCTTTGACGGAGAGGATGGTGATGGTGGGAACGGATGCCGCCAGAGCGGCCTGAGGGAGAGAAGCGGCGATTAAGGCCGCTGCTGCTAACCCTGCCAGAATGCGAGGAATTCGCGATAACCATTGGAACAACATGACTGTACCTCCTGAAGATGGGCCGGGGAACACCCCCGGTTCGTTTTTTTAATGTCAGTTAAAAATGAGACGTTGTTCCTTGCCAGAAGTTCCCGCGTGAGAGATATTTTTGCAGGGTTTTCCTGTCAATGCAAAATAGAAATGTCCCCTGAAATGCAAAATAGAGATGTCCCCTATGAAGAGTGGTGAGACAATGCCAGATGTGTCTTCATAGGGGACATCTCTATTTTGCATTTCAGGGGACATTTCTAT
>NZ_DF967965.1:3350891-3442441 GCF_001050195.2 Anaerolinea thermolimosa | reverse complement strand
AGTCACATCTACCCTCACCCCCACCTCCACCGAGACGCCCACGCCAACGGATACCCCCCCGGCTTCTGCGTACCGGTATCTCCTGCGCGGCACGCCGGTGGTTCTTTCGGGGCAGGTCATTCACCCGGATGAAGGCTGTAAACTGTGGGTGGCGGGGCAGGCTTTTGATATGAAAGGCTCCCCGGTGGTTGGGATCACCGTACAGCTGGGAGGGTACCTGGATAAACCCGTCTACCTGCTCAGCCTTACGGGCACTGCCCTGCAGTACGGGCAGGGAGGCTACGAATTCACCCTGGCCGAACAGGCCGTGGATTCGAAAGGGAGCGTCTGGGTGCAGTTGCTGGATCAGGAAGGTTTGCCGCTCTCGCCGCGGGTGACGTTTGATACTTTTGCCGATTGTGAGAAAAACCTGATCCTGGTCAATTTTAAACAGGTGCGTTGAGCCAGATGTAAAGAAAAGCCCCGCGGCTTCGGGAATGCCGCGGGGCAATGAGACCGGCGTCCGTGAGGAACAACCGGCAGGTTGAATGAACCGGTTACCCCGGATATGGGGTGCGGTTAGAACCGAACGGGCGAATTCCATCCATTTTCTGATCCTGCATCTCAGCTTTCAGATCTCAGGTTGATCAGGCTGATGGCGCCAAACAAGACCATCATCAAAATGACCACCAGGTAAATGATCCACATACCCACCTCCTCCGGAAAACAACCCCGCTAAACCAGAGCGACTTCGATGAATGCGCCGGCGTGCGCTTTCATCATCTATGAGTATTAACGTCAAAATCTCAGGAAAGTTTCAACGAGTTTACAGAAATGTAAACTGGCCCTGCGCGGCGTGGGGCATTAAAAGAAGGTAAAGACATCTTTCATAAGCACCCCCAAGTGCAAAAATTGATCTTTCTACTCCATTATACCCCGGGCCGGGTTAGAAAATCCTTTCAATTCAGTTACAGGCAGGGGCTTTTCTCGCCGTCAGGGCCGGTTGAGTTGTGATTCACCCGTAGAAATTGGCGCTCGTTTGGAGTATATTGATTCTGGTGAAATTTGAATCGTTTAGAGGTGGTGTATGACCGATCTGGCGACAGTTCTTGATCGTATGACGGCGCCGGGGGAGCTTTATGAAAAGCTGGCCGATGGGGCGGTGCGCTGTTTTGCCTGCGCCCACCGCTGTCTCATCCGGGCGGGGCGGCGGGGAATCTGCCAGGTGCGCTTCAACCGCGACGGCGAGTTGCGCGTGCCCTGGGGATATGTGGCCGCCCTGCAGGTAGACCCTATCGAAAAAAAGCCCTTTTCCCACGTTTTGCCCGGGAGCGATGCGCTTACCTTCGGGATGCTGGGGTGTGATTTCCACTGTTCGTACTGTCAGAACTGGCTCACTTCGCAGGCCCTGCGCGATCCGGCTGCCGAGCAGAGCCTGGCGTACGTTCGGCCGGTGAGCGCCGGGCAGCTGGTTCAATATGCCCTGCAACAGCGGTGTTCGGCGGTGGTTTCGTCGTACAACGAGCCGCTGATCACCTCCGAATGGGCGGTGGAAATCTTCAAGCAGGCCCGAGAACACGGGTTGCTCTGCGCTTACGTTTCCAATGGGAATGCCACCCCTGAAGTGCTGCAGTACCTGCGACCCTATCTGAGCGCCTATAAGGTGGATCTGAAGAGCATGCAGGATCAGAATTACCGCAAACTCGGGGGAGTGCTCCAGCACGTGCTGGACACCATCCGCACGGCCCATGAGCTGGGACTGTGGGTTGAAGTGGTGACGCTCATTGTGCCGGGCTTCAATGACAGTCCCGAGGAACTGTGGGAGGCGGCGCGGTTCCTCGTCTCGGTCTCGCCAGATATTCCCTGGCACGTCACAGCCTACCACCCCGATTATAAAATGGATGCTCCACCCACCAGTGTCACGAGCCTGCTTCGCGCGGCTGAAATCGGCCAGGAAGCCGGGCTGCAGTACGTCTATGCGGGGAACCTCCCCGGACGGGTGGGCACTTACGAAGACACCCGCTGCCCGCGCTGTCATACCCTGCTGATTGAGCGGCGTGGGTACATCGTTCGCGGCTATCATCTTACCCCTGAGGGCAAATGCCCCACCTGCGGGCAAACCATCCCCGGCATCTGGCCCAAAGACCCGGCCTCGGTGCGCCTGACCGGCCCGGGATACCCGCGCTGGATTGAGGTGTGACTCGGCGCTCCCCGACGCCGAGTCGAAAGTTTGCCCTGCTCTATGGGTAGGGGTAAGCCGTCTCGTCGGGGGTTGCCTCAGGCGGCTGGTAGCCTGAAGGGGTGGGGGTGGGGGTGAGGAAGATTTCGCCCCCGCCCGGTGTGGGAGTGAAGATGGGCTGAAGCGGCAGGGGCGCCGGGGGAGTTGCGGTGGGAAGGGGTTCTCCAATTTGCAGCCAGGGGGTGGGCGTGGGAGTCGCTTTGAAAACCCGGCTGATATCTTCCACATAGCCGATGGCACCCTGGCAGGCAGGCTCAAGGTGCGCGGTGACATTGGCCCAGGTGAGCGCTTCGTTTCTGGCAAGCGCCTGTTGAATGGCGCTGGAGAGGCACCCCGGCCCGGCGTTGTAGTTCACCAGGGTAAAGCGCCAGAGGTCTTCATAACTGCTGGACAGGCCCGGCTCCAGCCCGGTGAGGTTGCGCAGGATGCGCCCGGTCTGTTCGCAGTTGGCCAGCAGGCTTTCGGCAAAGATGCGCACGCTGTACTGGGCCTGAGAAATATCGATGCCGGTGGGGCAATCCGGGCAGGCGGCGTTGACTTTCTTCACCAGTGCGCCGCGCAACATGGCCTGTTCCGGAGCGTCCAGGTTGCCCCAGCCCAGGTCGCAGTAAGCCTGGTTGAGTACCAGCGGGCAGAACTGGGCAAAGAAGCTGGGGTTCCACAGCAGAACGGTATCTGCACCCTGTTCGGTGAGCTGTCCCAGACCGGCTTCTTTGTAGCTGGAGAAAATGCCCGGCCAGATCTGGCTCTCGCGGGCAAAGACGTTCTTCAACAGACGCGCCGGAACCCCCGTATCCTGCGAAACCTGGAGGATATCCTGATCGAAGCGATTTTGCCATTCCACCAGGTATGGGCGCGCCGCTTCGACGCCGCAGGCCGAGGCCACATGAGGTGCCGCCAGGCCGCCATCCAGGCAACCGGTGGGCTGAACCACCCCGTTCTGGATTAATGCCCCGGCCAGGTAATAATAACCGGTATCGGTGGCAAGGTCTTCAGGGGTGACGGTTTTGGAAAGCCATGCGGGGGGGCCTTCGAGAGGCGGAAAAGACTGCCAGGTGTAAGCACAGCTGGCAATTTCACCGCCTACCCATTGAGAACTGAGCACGTCCACGAACCATGCGCCGGTGTCGCTGGAGCCCCCGTCGGGGTTCATAAAGTCACCCCAGGGCACCAGCCGCACGCGGGCGGTGTATTGCTGGCTGGAATCGCCAAAGCTGGAATCGGCCCAGAACGTTACCGTTACCCCTTCCATGGGAGTGGGTTGCAGGGGCAGGCGGCATTCGGCTCCCATGCAGGAGAACGGTTCACCGTTGAACGTGCCCTGAATGGAGATGATGGTCTCGTTGGGGAGCGGCTCGATGGCGGTAAAGAGCAAAGAAGGCAGGCGGGTGCATTTGCGTTCTCCGGGGAGGGGGTCACAGCCTTCAATGCTGACCCACACTTCCGGGATCGGCAGTTCCACTTCAATCTGGCGTGAGCCGGGTTCAGAGCCCATTTCAAGAAGGTACAGCCCCGGACAGCGGTTGGCAGGGGTCTCGGCCAGGTTGCAGGGACGGCTCTGCAGCCAGTATTCTGCGGTTTTCTTGCCGCACAGCCCTTCGATCTCGTTATAGGTGGGCTGTCCTTCGTGTTCCACGGCCAGGCGGCAGAAGACTTCATTGTCTTCCCACTCCACCAGCCACCAGAAGGTGCGGGTAAAGGTGTAGGTGATGGTCGCCTTTCGCACGGGTGGTTCTTCGGTGGGCGGGGCTTCCTGAGCCAGTACAGGCTCTGGTAAGGTGCCAGCACAAGTCAGCCACCCCCCCAGAATCAGGAAGACAGCCAGCAAGACCCACCGGAGGCTGCGCAGAATCTTCACACCCACTCTTCTCAAACCCGGAACGATCCCGTATCTCAAAGCGTACGGTTTTTATACTATAGCATAAACCGATCTTCTTTGCGGGCTATCTTCGGGTTATTTTTATCGCTTTCATCGTATAATCCCTTTATGAGATTGCGCCGGGGAGACGGGGCCAGCCCGGGACTGGCGGGTTTCTAAAAGTGGATCAATTTCAAAGATGGACATGGATTAAAGATGCAGACCGTTGTTTGCTTTGGAGATAGCATTACTCGCGGCCAGGTGAGCGCCAGCTATGTGGAAGTGCTGGCCGACCGCCCCAACTTACAGCATTACCGCTTCATTAACCGGGGGGTCAACAGTGACCTTACCATCAACCTTTTACGCCGTATGAAGCGGGTGGCCGCGTTACAGCCAGATGTCATTACCATTTTGATCGGCACCAACGATATCATCTCCACCATCCGCCCTTTCAGCGCGTTGTTCTTTGCTCTCATCAAAGGGATGACGCACCGCCCTGGCATTCCCGAGTCTACCGCCAATCTGACCCGGCTGGTGGCCTATCTTAAAGAGCACACCCGGGCTGATCTTGCCCTGGCTTCCATCCCCCCACTGGGTGAGGAAATGCGCTCTGCACCGATGGCGCTGGTGCGGGTGTATAATGCCGCCGTCCGGCGCATTTGTGCCACCTATCAGGTGGCTTATCTCCCGGTCTTCGAGCGCATGGCGGCCTATCTGCACGCCAACGGGCGCCGTCCGGCGCGGGTGTACCATGGCTCGGCGTTTATGACCATCGAGTTTGCCCTGCGCTGGCTTTTCACGGCGGAAGATTTTCATAACTTTTCGGCCCGTAAGGGCTTTACCCTGCTTACCGATGCAGTTCACCTTAACCGGGTGGGAGCGCGCCTGGTGGCTGAAGAGATTGAAAAATACCTGCTGGCCCGGGAGCAGGGGGTGCTCCGTCAGGATTCTGTAAGGTGGGTTCCCGTAACGGCGGGGGAGAAACAGGGTTATAATGAGTAACTTCCCACAAACGTGGAGCTGAGTGGGAAGGGGAACATTCGTTATTTTCATCACGGCATTCTGATCCGCCCATTCATTTCTCGGTTGACTTGCTCCACTTTCCGGGTATGCTGCAGGCGTTTGGATGAATTGCCGGTACGAAGGACAGCGCATTGAACGCTCAGCATATCTTTTCAACTTTGATCCCTTTTCGTTTTCCCTCTCCCTTAAGGCTTTTCGAACGCATCTGGTATCATCTGGGCAGGCTGATCGTCAGCCTGGCGCGGCGGGTATTCTACCGAACTGATATCCTCTTCCAGGTTCCATTGCCTGCCGGTGCCAAGATTCTGGCGCCCAATCACCCGAGCACAGTTGACCCTTTCCTGCTCACCACGCTGGTTCCAGAGCAGATCAGTACGTTGATCATTGAGACGCTGTTTAAAATTCCGGTGGTGGGAGCCTCGCTGCGCATGTCCGGGCAGATTTGTGTGGAATCTGGCAGGGGCGCAAAGGCGCTGGAGCAGGGCATTCGCTATCTGCAAGAGGGACGCACGGTGGGGATTTTCCCCGAAGGGGTGATCTCGCCGGAGACCGGCGGCCTGGCGCGCGCTCGCACCGGTGCAGTGCGCATGGCCGCCGCCACAGGCGTGCCCGTCTACCCGGTTGGCATTGCTCTTGAGCGCAACCGCTTGCGCTACACCCGCACGATGATCGACGGAAAACCAGAGGTGGGCACCTGGTACTTCAACGGCGCCTACGCCGTGACGGTGGGAGAGCCCATGTTCTTCCATGGAGACCCCGAAGACCGCCAATTTGTCCAGGCGGCGACTGAAGCGCTGGCCGCGCGGATCGAAACGCTCGCCGCGCAAAGCGCCCGGCGGCTGGCCGAATTGCGCCTGGCCGAAAGGCCCACCGTGCTGGAGCTGCTCTACCGCTGGATTCCTTTCTTCTCCACCGACGCGCTGTAAAAAAACATTCGATCTCTGGAAAAAGTAAAGAGGGTGTTCTTGCCGTGGCGAGAACACCCTTTCCATTCTGTTGCCCTTCTCTGATTTCGGAGAATGGCAGGGGAAGAAGGTTCTTAAAGCGTCTTATACAATCAGTGTGGTAAGGAACAGGGGGTGAACCCGTCACAGGATGAAAAATTTGTGGGATAATTTTTACATTCTACATGCTTCGGGGGTGTCTGTGCATTATCAAACGCTATGCATTCTTGGCCTGGGGTATATTGGTTTACCTACGGCCAGTACTTTTGCCACGCACGGCCTGAGGGTCATCGGGGTAGATATCAACCCTCAGGTGGTTGACCTGCTTAAACATGGCGAATTACACATCTACGAACCCGGGTTGCGCACGCTGGTTCAGGCGGCGTTAAAATCGGGTAATTTGCAGGTTCAGGATCATCCCGAACCGGCAGACGCCTTTATTATTTCGGTGCCCACGCCTTTCAAAGAGGAGAAACGCGCCGATCTGAGCTACGTGATTGCCGCCGCTGAGTCCATTGTTCCGGTGCTGCGGCGCAACAACCTGGTGGTTCTGGAATCGACCTCGCCCCCCCGCACCACGATTGACGTGGTGCGGCCTATCCTGGAACGCTCTGGCCTTAAGGCAGGAGAAGATTTCCACCTGGCGTATTCTCCAGAGCGGGTTCTACCGGGGCAAATTTTGCGCGAGTTAATTGAAAATGCGCGTGTTATCGGCGGCATTGACCCGGAATCAGCCCGTGCCGGGCGCGATCTTTATGCCACATTTGTGCGCGGAGAGATTATCCTTACCGATGCCACCACGGCCGAGATGGTCAAATTGATGGAGAACACCTACCGCGATGTCAACATTGCCATTGCCAATGAATTTGCCCGCCTGGCAGAGCGCTTTGGAGTGGACGCCTGGGAAGCCATTGCCCTGGCCAACCGCCATCCGCGGGTGCGTATTCTCAACCCTGGGCCGGGTGTGGGAGGGCACTGTATCTCGGTGGATCCGTGGTTCCTGGTTGAGGCCGCTCCCGATCTGTCACCGCTCATCCGCACGGCCCGTCAGGTGAATGACAGCCAGCCCGGGTACGTCGTCGGGCTGGTGCGGCGCGCTATGGGCACATTGCAGGGCCTGCGTGTGGCCGCCCTGGGCCTCTCGTACAAAGCGGACGTGGACGATCTGCGTGAAAGCCCGGCGATTGAAATCTGCCGCGAGTTGAGCGCCGCAGGGGCCGATGTGCGGGCCTACGAACCCTACAAGCCTGATGCCATGATCCAAGGGGTGAAGACCGCCCCCACGCTGGCATCAATCCTCGACGATGCCGATTGCCTGCTCCTGCTGGTGGGACACACCCCCCTGAAGAACCTCGATCCTGTGGTGGTGGCACAGCTCACCGCGGCGCGTGTGGTGATCGACTGTGTCAACGGGTGGCCGCGGGACGCCTGGGAGGGTAATGGTTTCCATCTCTTCCGCCTCGGCGATGGAAAAAACCACTAAGCCTATGCTCCGTGTTCTTTCTATTTTTGGAACGCGCCCCGAGGCCGTGAAAATGGCACCGGTAGTGCAGGCGCTGGCCGGTACGCCGGGGGTGGAATCGCGAGTATGTGTGACGGCCCAGCATCGTGAGATGCTCGACCAGGTGCTGGAGGTCTTTGCCATCCGGCCAGATTACGACCTCAACCTGATGAAACCCAACCAGAGCCTTGCCCGGCTGACCGCCGACATTCTCATCCACCTGGAACCGGTGCTTCAGACGGTGAAACCGCACTGGGTGCTGGTTCAGGGAGACACCACCACTGTTATGGCCGCCGCCCTGCTGGCTTTCTATAACCGTATCCGCGTGGGGCATGTGGAAGCCGGGCTGCGTACCAATGACCGCTGGCAGCCCTTCCCCGAAGAGATCAACCGGCGCATTGCCGGGGTGGTTGCTGATGTGCATTTCGCCCCGACCGAACACAGCCGGCGCAACCTGCTGGCCGAGCACGTGCCGCCTGAGGCGATCGTGGTGACGGGTAATCCCGCGATTGATGCCTTACGGCAGATCGCGGCGCGTCCGTGCCCGCCAGAGGCCGAGCGTTTGCTGGAGCAGATGGGGGTAGGGCCAGGCGGACGGCAACTGGTGCTGGTCACAGCGCACCGCCGGGAGAATTTTGGCCAGGGGCTGGAAAACATCTGCCTGGCCCTGCGTGACCTGGCCTGTGCCTACCCTGATCGGCTGGCGCTGCTTTATGCCGTACATCGCAACCCGAACGTGCAAGAGCCGGTCTACCGTCTGCTCGGCGAGGTGCCCAACATCTTCCTTACCCCACCGCTCGATTACCTGCCTATGGTGCATTTGCTCCAGCGGGCTTACCTGGTGCTCACCGACTCGGGTGGGATTCAGGAAGAAGCCACCAGCCTGGGTAAACCCACCCTCGTCTTGCGCGAGGTCACCGAGCGCCCCGAAGGGGTGGAAGCCGGGGTGCTCCGCCTGGTGGGTACCGATCGCGAGCGCATCCTGACAGAAGCGCGCCGCTTGCTGGAAGATGAATCCGCCTACCAGAGGATGGCGCAGGCGGCCAATCCTTTCGGAGATGGGCATGCCTCAGAACGCATTGTCCGTGCCCTGCTTGAGCGGTCAGTATGAGTGAGGACTCAATCTGCATCCTGCCGCGCCTGGAGGGCCTGGGAGGACCGGCATCTTTTCGCGCCCGCCTGACGGCTGGCCTGGCGGCGCGCGGAATCCGTGCCCATTCCGATCCCGAAGACCCCACCTGCCGTGCGGTTCTGGTCATTGGCGGCACACGGCGGCTCGACCTGCTTTTACGTGCCCGGCGGCGGGGAGTGCGCATTGTCCAGCGTCTGGATGGAATGAACTGGCTGCACCGCCTGCGCTGGGCGGGGCCGCAGCATTACCTGCGCTCTGAAGCCAACAACGCTCTGCTGGCGTTTATTCGCCGCTGGCTGGCCGACCGCATTGTCTATCAATCGAACTTCACCCGAGACTGGTGGCACACCGTGCGCGGCCCTACCCCTGCTCCGGGTGTGGTCATTTATAACGGGGTAGACTTGCAGGAATATACCCCTGAAGGTGCAGGGGCCGACGAACGCCCCATCGACCGGTGGCGTTTGCTGGTGGTGGAGGGGCACCTCAACCGCGCTCAGATCCTGGCTCTGGAAAATGCCATCGAAGTAGCCCGGGCGCTGGCTCAGGGCGCTGATCGGCCAGTAGAACTGTGGGTGGCCGGGGATATTTCTCCCGCGCTGCGTTCGGCCATGGAACTGCGCGCGCCGGGGCTGGTGCGCTGGCTGGGAGTCATCGATCGGCGCCGTATTCCGTCCCTCGACCGTTCGGCGCACCTGCTCTATTCTGCTGAGATCAATCCCCCCTGCCCCAATGCGGTGATCGAAGCCCTGGCCTGCGGTTTGCCGGTGATTGGCTTTGCCGCGGGGGCTTTGCCTGAGTTGCTGGACGCCGATTCGGGACGGATGACCCCCTGGGGGGGGAACATCTGGAGGCTGCAAAAACCCAACTGCGCCGCCCTGGCCACTGCTGCTCGTTCCGTGCTTGAGAATCAGCCCCGGTTTCGGGCCGGGGCCCGGGCGCGCGCCGAAGCCATGTTTGGGCTGGATCGGATGGTCGAGAAGTACCTCGATGCACTGCTGGGGTAGCCCCGGTTAATTGTGAACGGTATCATAAAGAAAGTCCTCACGGGATGTCCCGTGAGGACTTGTTGACGTGGATGGGTTAGGTAGAAACGAACTTACTTACTGCCCTTTTTTCGTCTTCCATTCGGCATACTGCTTCTCGACTTCAGCTTTCACCTTGTCGAGGCCGGCGTCTTTCAATGCCTTGAGGAATTTGGGCAGTTCGACTTCGGGGTCAACGTAGCCGGTGAGCAATGCACGCTGCATGCCGTCTACCACCGTCTGAATGGCGGTAATTTCAGCCGCCACGGGCTCGGTGCGGAAGCGGAAGCCCAGAGAAGGATGCTGCAGTGCGTCTTTGGAGTAGTCGATCAGCATCTGATTCTTGTTGGGGTCTTCCTTGTTGGTGACCTTCTGGAGGGTAACGTCACCCCAGACCCACGCACCCGGATGCGCGCTGATCCATCCGCTGTTGAGGATGTTGACCCGGCCATCCGGATCGAGGTTCCAGTGCACGCCTTCCACACCGTAGAGCATCATGTTAATCAGTTTGGGGTCGCTGTGCATGAGGTTGATCAGCTTCATGGCCTCAACGGGGTGCTCGGAAGCAGCGGGGATGGCAAGCATGGAACCACCGGTATCGTTGGTGCAGACGACCTTGGGCTGAGCATAAATTTCCTTCAGCTTGAGATCAGGGTTGCCCGAGGCGATGACCAGCTCCTGAGCCTTGATGTTGTAACCCTTGAGGGGCATGGGCTCGATGAAGAACTTGCCCGCGTTCATCAGCTGGTTGGTATCGAAGGTGGTCAGGCCGGCATCCGGATGGATGTAGCCCTTCTGGTACCAGCTGCGCATGGTAGCAAGGTAGTTCTTCATCCAGTCGGTTTCGAACGGAACGAGAATGGTTTCATCCCAGTTGCCGCTGGCATCGGGGGCGATGGCCATGTTGACCACGTAGTCCGAAATGCTGGAAGCAAACCCGTGCACCCAGGGCATGAAGCCAATGGTCCCATCGGTGAGATAGGGGTAGATGTCGGGATATTTCTCTTTGGCTTTGGCCAGCCAGGGTTCCAGGTCTGCCGGGGTCTTGATCTTGGCGGCTTCTTCATCGGTGAAGCCGATGGCATCAGCGATGGTGGCGTTGTAGACAAAACCCCATGGCACTGCCAGCTCTTTGTTGGTGGGCACGGCGTAGTTCACGCCGTCAATCTGAGAGCCGACGATGAAGGCCGGGTTCAGGCTGTGGAGAATATCCTGGCCGTACTTCTCAAGCAGATTCCCGTTGGGGCCGTTGGGGTCGTTCAGCGGGGTGAGCAGGCCTTCGCTGACCAGCTTGCTGTAGTGGAACCAGTCGGCGGTGAAGAAGATGTCGATTTTCTCGCCAGCTTCAATGGCCGTCACGGCTTTGGATGACCAGTCAGCCCAGGGGATGATATGGAACGTGACGTTGGCGCCAATGAGGGGGCCAATGTATTCGTTGATGGCTTTCTCAACCAGCGGGCGCTGGTCGGTATCGTTTGCGCCGACGATGTAGTAGTCAAGCATGACCACTTCTGTCGGTGCGGCGGGGGGCTTGGTCGCTTCTTCCTGCTGGCTCTGTTCAGCCGGGGCAGCGGTTGGTTCTTGCTGGTTCTGCGGCTGAGCCTCCTCCTGAGGAGTCGCCTGGGGGGCCGTTGAGCATCCGATGACGGAGATCAACAGCGCGACCATGACAAGTAACGAAAAGATCCTCTTAGCCACTTTCTTCTCCTTTTACTTCATTGAACACTAACCCATCCACAGCGGTATTCATTGCCTGTTCACACATACGGAGTGTGTTCCGAGGCAAATACCTAACCCTTGATTGCGCCAATCGTTAAGCCACGAATAAAGTAGCGTTGGAAGAACGGATATGCAAAGATAATGGGGCCTACCGTTACAACGGCCATGGCCATGCGGAAAGTCTGTGAGGGCAGCGTAGAAACGTTGACCAGGCCGACCATCTTATCGGCATTTTCCAGTAAGAAGCGAATGTTGTTGAGGGTGGTGTAAATGGTAAATTGCAGGCTGTAATACCGGGCCTCATCTACCAGGAGCAGGCAGTTGAAGAAGTTGTTCCAGATGCCAATGGCGCTGAAGAGGGCCACGGTGGCCAGCCCCGGCACCGAAAGGGGCAGGACGATCTGCAAGAAGGTGCGCCACTCACTGGCGCCGTCGATGCGGGCCGATTCAATAATTTCATTGGGCACGTTTGCTTTGTAGAAGGTGCGCATGACGATCACCCAGAAGGGACTGAATGCCGAAGGCAAGAACAGCGCCCACAGAGAGTTATGAATCTGCAATACCTGCCGGGTGACCATGTAATAAGAGACCAGCCCTCCGCTAAAGAGCATGGTGAAGAACGCATAGAAGGTGAAGAAGGTCTTGAACTTGAAATTGTCTCGCGAGATGGCATAGGCGTACAACCCCACCATGGCCACCGCCAGAACGGTACCTGCCAGCGTGGAGATAATGGTGTTGATGTAGGAAGTGATGACGATGGACCCCCGGCTGAACAGGAAGGTATAGGCCATGGTGGAGAATTCTTCCGGCCACAGGCGGTAGCCATTTTTCGTCAGCGCTGCCTCAGAGGTTACCGAGGAAATGACGATCACATAAATGGGAATGAGCGTCAGCAGGCAGGCGATGATCATGAGGATGTTCAGCACGGCGTTCGTGGCCGGAGAAATGGCCATCATATTCCGGCTCTTGCGGTTCGCCAGGAGGGTGCTATCCAGGCTGATGGTGCGGTCCAGGTTGGGGTTGAGGTAAGTTTCTTCTTGTGCCATGGGTGGTAAACCTCACTTCAGGAGATCGAGCCTAGAACAACGCCAGTTCGGGGCGGGTCTTGCGTACGACGTAATTGGTGATCAGAATGAGGACAAACCCGACAATGGACTGGAGGAAAGCCGCCGCCGCCGGGTAACCCACCGGGGCGCCACTGCGTAACATGCTGTAGACAAACACATCCAGCGTGTAGGTAACGTCTTTCACTGTGGCGGCGCCGTTCGGCAGAGTGTAGAACATATCGAAATCAGAGCCGAAGATGCGCCCTACCGCCAGAATTTGCAGCAGCACAATCACCGGGATCAGATGTGGGAGTGTGATGTGGACAAACTGTTTCCATTTGGTGGCGCCATCGATAGCCGCGGCCTCAAAGAGTTCAGGGTCGATACTGGTGATAGTCGCGAGGTAAATAATGGAGCCATTGCCGGTGTATTTCCAGATATTGGCAAGTAAGAAAATGACCGGCCATGCACTTTTGAGCTTGTACACTTCGAGGGGTTGCCAGCCGATGGCCTGGAAGAGGTTGTTGAGGATGCCGTTGGCACTGCCCAGGGCATAGACCACGTAAGCCACCACGATCCATGAGATGAAGTAGGGCAGGAACAGAATAGAGTGATAGAGTTTAGCCCAGAAGCGGTTGGTGAGTTCATAGATGATGACCGCCAGCGCCACCGAGAGCACCAGCCCCACCACCATGAAAAGCAGGTTGTAGAGCACCGTATTGCGGATATAGGTGATGGTGCTCTCCATATTTGAGGGGAGTACGAGGTACTCGAAGTTCTTTAAACCAACCCAGGGGCTTTTGATCAGGCTGTAAATGAATTTGTTTTGGATCCAGAAATCGGCAGGGGGTTTTTGTAAACGGTAGGTTTTGAAGGCCAGGATAATGCCGGGCATAGGCAGATACGCGAATAACAATAACCAGATTGCACCCGGCAGGACCATGGTCAAATAGGAGAGGTTGGTATAAATCTTATCTTGTCCCCAACCTTTGCGTTTCTTTGAGACCGGTTCTGCCACAGAAGATGTTTCAACAGACATTGAGGATCCTCCCAGTTGAACGATCAAAACGGCTGTTTCAGTTTCAGGAAACATCAGGCTTTCTGCGATGACTATTCAGCAGTTTGTCAGGGTTGCTCTGGGGAGACAACCTGCCATATCGTGGAATTTGCTTCATCACCGTAAAGGAACGAAAGATCACCGCTTCCAGCCAGGTCATACCCCTGGGGTTGCACAGATCGGGTTGGGGCGAAGAGAGCAAGATGGTCCATGCCTCAGGGGTAACCTTTACAAATCATGAGCTCACTTGATTAAGGTGCAAAAGAATGTAGCGATGGGTTCGATAAAATTGGAAGAAAATCAGGTTTACCCTCTCCTGGTTTGACGAAGCTCGTTTGAAATGGAAGACAAAAATCTGCCCTGGAGGTTCAAGAGAACGTTAACAAAATCGTTCAGTATTTTTACCCTTTTTATGAGAACGTTCACTCGGATTCAAAAGAAATAAAGCGGAATAATCCAAGTATAGCATATCTTTGGGGCAACGCAAGTAGGTTTTAAGCCCCCCTGGAAACCCGGGGACGCCAGTGTGGGATTTTCATGGCAAACTCTGTCACAAAAAAGATGATCCGCCTTTAAACTTTTCCCCTCTTGACTTTTAAGAGGCTCTTCGCTATTATTTTCTTAACTTAAGTAAGTATTACACGCTGAAAATAATTAAATTTCCCCCCTGAATTATTTTAAGGAAAGACACACTTGTCTGGAAAAAGACCCCTTTCCCCTACGATTACGGCAACCGATATGCGCTGGATCAACCGCGCCGCGATCCTCGACCTGATCCGCACCAACGGGCCAATTTCACGTACTGAAGTGGCCGCCCAGTTGCAGATCAGCCTGCCCACCGTCATGCGCGTTGTGGATGAGCTGATGGCCGAGGGCCTGGTGCGCGATGCCAATCAGAAAGCCTGGAGCGGCGGGCGTAAACGAACCCTCATTGAATTCAACGGAAGCGAGTCTGTCATTGTGGGAATTGACCTGGGCGGCACCAAGCTCTTTGGAGCGGTAGCTGACCTTAACGGTACTATTCTGGAAGAGATGTACTTCAACCATCATCAGACCACCGCCGAAGAGAGCTTTCAGGAGTTAAAACGTGCCATTGATGCCCTCATTGCCGCCGCGGAACGTACCGGCTGTAAATTGCTTGGCATCGGCGTGGGGGTGCCCGGCATCACCCATCCCGAAACGGGGGTGGTCACCATGGCCCCCAGCCTGAGCTGGGATGAATTCCCCCTGAAAGAGCGCCTTTCTGCGCTCTATGCCTATCCGGTTGCGGTTGAGAATGACGTCAACCTGGCGGCGCTGGGTGAGCTGTGGTTTGGCACCGAGGCAGACCTCTATAACCTGGTGTTGATTGCCATCGGGACGGGCATCGGCGCGGGGGTGATCATCGACGGTGTGGTCTATCGTGGAAAGCATCACATGGCCGGTGAGATCGGCTACCTGCTACCCGACCGACTCAGCCTGGAACAGACGTATCCCGGCTTCGGAGCGCTGGAACAGAAAGCCTCAGGCACGGGCATTGCCGCGCGTGCCCGTGAAGTTCTGAAAGGTCTGCGGCCTGCCGAGGAACTTGCCGCGTTGAGCGCCGAGGATGTTTTCCATGCCGCGCGGCGCGGAGAACCCTGGGCTACCTCGATTGTTGCTGAAACTCGTTTTGAACGTGGAGGAATTGAGCCCCTCTCATGAGATGGGGGTTCCCATCATCGAAGCGATGGCGTTCGATGCGCCGCGGGAATTGCTGGCGGTGAATTTGCCCAACCGTGGGAGCATTCCCGGCCTGCCTGAGGATATGGTGGTGGAATTACCGGCGCGGGTCGATGGATCGGGGCTTCATCCCCGGCAGATGGCCCCCCTCCCGGCCGCAATCACCGAAATGATCCGCCTTCAAGGGGTCATTCATCAGCTGATCATTGAGGCTTACGTGGAGCAATCGCGGAACAAACTGCTTCAGGCGGTGCTCCTTGACCCAACCACCCCGCCCTATCGCAATGCGGTGGCAATGATTAATGAAATGTGTGAACTGCAAAAGGATGTTTTGCCGCCTCTCCACTGGTAGAGCGGTGATACGATATCTGCGAAAGGATTTTTTATGCCCCCGACTAAAATCACTGTTATCGGCGCTGGAAGTGCCAGTTTTGGGTTGAATACCCTGGGCTCGCTGATGAAAAGCCCTGCCCTGCGCGGGAGTCATATCGCGCTGGTAGATCGTAATGCCGAGGCACTGGGCCTTATGCACCGCCTGGCAGAGCGCCTCAACCGCGAGTGGGATGCCCGGATGACCCTTACCACGCATACCCATCATGCCGAGGCACTCCCCGGTACGAAGTTTGTCGTCTCGGCCATCGAAGTTCCCCCGCGTGAACGCCTCTGGCGCATGGATTACGAAATTCCGCTCAAGTATGGCGTGCGCCAGCCCTATGCCGAAAACGGCGGCCCGGGCGGTTTTGCCCACGCCGCGCGCAACATCGGGCCGGTGCTGGAAATTGTCCACGATATGGAGAGTGCCTGCCCGGATGCCTGGTTCATTAACTTCACCAACCCCATGGTGCGCATTTGCGATGCCATCGCACGCTACTCTAAAATTCGTGTGGTGGGGTTGTGCCATCAGATTTATGCCGCCTATGGTATGGTCGGTTATGTGATGGCCGAAGAGCTGGGTATTGAGCGGCCAGAGGGACATTTCTCTACCCATGCGGATAAAAAATACTGGCCCATGGTGGGGCAGCTGGCACGTCAGGCGGTTGAGCTTGTAGATATTAAAGCCGCCGGGTTGAATCATTTTACCTGGGTGGTGGATATCCGCGACCGGCGCACAGGTGAAGACCTCTACCCGGCTCTGCGCGAGGCCTGGAAGCGTACCCCGCCCCAGGTGGAACCCCTCACCCGGCGTGTGATGGATGCTTTTGGGTTAATGCCCGTGCCCGGCGATGAGCACCTCGATGAATATCTGCCGTGGTGCTCCGATCCGCAAACCCGCCCGTGGGAAAAATACGAACTTGAACTTTACGACTGGGACGCCAACGAACGCCACCGGGGAGAAGGCCATGAGGCGATCCGGCAGATGGGTGAAGGGACGCTGAGCCTTGAGCCGCTTAAAGACGCCAGCAGTGAGGGGGCACAGGAAGTCATTGAGGCGGCTGTGGGAGCGGAAAACCGCTACCATCTGGCGGTCAATTTGCCTAACGAAGGACAGATTGCCAACCTGCCGATGGGGAGCATTGTAGAGACGCCTGCCGTGCTCACCGGCCTTGGCCCACGCCCGCTTACGATGGGAACCCTGCCTGAAGGGGTGGCTGAACTGCTCCGCCGTGAATTGACGGTAGTGCGCCTGTGTGTGGATGCCGCCGTCCACGGAGACCGCCAGCTGGCTTTGCAATGTCTTTTACTCGATCCTGTGATTACTGACCTGGACGTGGCCGGGAAGATTCTGGACGATTACCTCACTACCTACCGCGAGCATCTCCCGCAATTCTGGAAGTAACCCCCCCACCGGGTGGAGCACACAGCAAGCCCCTGAAGGTGATTCTTCACCCTCAGGGGCTTTATTTCAGAGGCGGCAGGGTCAGGCGGGGGTCAAAGTTTCTGGCAGGGCCTCCCAGCGGTCGCGCAGTTTTTCCATCACCTGCGGCAGGGTGGTGTATTCCATTTCGTCCATAGGCAGGCGGTGGGGTTCGAAGGGCCCGTGGCGGCGCATCTGGTCGGCCAGGATGTTTACCTGACGGCGGACCTCATCGAAGCTGGGGTCGTCAAACATATCTCGCGGACCGATCAGCCGGCCTTCTGCCAGCTGGAACCCCAGGCAGATCACCCTTGGGGGGCCATCGAAGCGCGCCGGGGTGGCTTGCCGAACAGAGGTGGGCATCAACGGCCCGTAATGTGAACCGCGCATCCAGCCTTCGACGATATGGGGCATGGTGAACGGCTCCAGTACCTCACCCACGGCCGGGAACTTACCCTGCGAGCGCACAATGCAAACCGGGTCGTCCTTGCCGACGTATTTTCCGGCAATGAGCGCCAGCCGCTGGGTAGAAGACACGGCGCCGACCTCTCCCTCGCGGGTGTACACAGCTTTGATCACGTAGCGGCCGGTGGCGCCGATGAAGACCAGCAGATCGTACATTTCTTCAGGGGTGTTGAAGAAGATGCGCTGATGCTGTTTCACATCGTGCACCTCGAACCGGAAGCCCGCGTGCATGGCCGGTGAAATGATCAGACCGGCGGTGTTGAACGGGTCGGCAAACATTTTGAAGAGCGGCAGGTTCCATGCCCCGGCCGAGGTTTTATCGGCCATAAAGATGAGCAACGGTTCCGACTCGCGCTCGGTGATCTCCATTTCGGCCACACCCGGGCCCATACCACGCACATTCCCCGAAAAGGCGTCGGCCAGCAGGTCTTGCCCGGCACCGTAGAGCTTGAGCTCTCTGGCCGTGCCGGTGCATTCCCGGAAGATCTCCCATGCCAGCTGGTGAATCTGGGGGTGATCAACCCCAAAGGTATGGGTCATGATTAGCTGAAGATCATCGCCGCAGGATGTGACGTGGAAGTCGATCAGCACCCGGCGCGAGCGGAAGTCTTCCATCATCTGGCTGGCGCGCTCAAGCAGGCCGGGGTGCATGGCCGAATGCCCCACGTATCCGCCAATATCGGCTTTGATAACACTGACAGTCACTTGCTTGTTCATCGCTCCCTCCCATAAAGAAAGAACCTGAAAACCAGTTCCAGAGCATAAAAAAGCCGTCCGTTTCTCATTCGGACGGCCCGCCGGGGGTTTCTCCGATTTGCAAAGAACAGGCCGCAACCTCGGAGGAGAACCCGCTTTGAAGGTAGACTTAATCAGTACATATTCTTAATATAGGTCGCTCCCGAACCTTCGTCAAGGGGATTTTCTGAAGTTTCAGACATGAGTTTGGACAGAAGGTTGAACAATGGCCATGAAAAGGCTCAAACTTCTTCCATCAGGGCGAGCAACCATTCCAGACCACTGAACTTGCGATTCAGTACCAAAGGCTGCTCACCCGGCAGGTTTTTCAGTCCGGCAAAGGTGCGCAAAAGGGTAAGATTCTTCGAAGCCAGCCCGGTGGCAATGGCCTTCGAAGAACAGGTGATCCAGCCACAGGGGATCGCTCACCCGCGACAGGGCGTCGCCGACGCCTTTGCCCGGAACCCCCTGGCCTTGCCGTCTTTGAGCGTGCGCACATATTCGGTTTTCCACGCTTGCGGACGCTTAATCGAGGCTGGGTGGTCAATCACATATTCAGCAAATCAGGCTTGAGGGATTCCATCGAATTGACGTGGCACATTGACGATATGGCCGGGAAAACACACCTTAAAGGGCTATAGATTCATATCGTTTCTTTCCGGAAACCAGGCCTGTTTCGGGTAAAACGATGATTCAAATCAAAGCCGCCAGGACAAACAAAAGGATTAACGAAAAAATCATCACTCCCAAGGTTATCGAGTAATTCCTGGGCTCAATTTGTCCATTCCGGTCCATTTTCCGGATCAGCGGGAATAAACGCCAGTAAAAAGATAGGGTGGCAATTGCCACAGCAAGCAGGCTCATCCGTTGCAAGGTGAGGTCACCAAACAAGACAATCCCAAGCAGAAGAAAAATAAAGATTAATTTTGCGCCTGCCACCCAGTAAACCAGATACTGGATAAAATCATGGATTTCTGGATATTGCCTGGACTTTTCCCAGGCAGAAAACACCCCCACCGCATTGGCTCTTTTTGAGCCCGGAAAGAAATACAAAGCCAGTAGATTGGATAATTCCAGAAAAACAAAAACGACGATAACGATTTTTGCAAACATCATGCCCATCCCAATACTGAACAATGGTCTCCCAAAGATGAGGAAAATCCTTCCTGGTATCACAAAACCATCAGAAGACCTTTCCGCTTTGGCTTTCACGCCCGGGAATAACAGAGAGAGAAAATCTCATCTTTTCATTTTCTTGGTCTGTTTCATGACCCTTTGGGCTGCATACCAGCCTGTCAGCATTGCCGTCGGCACACCGGCAGGCGAATATACCCACTGCCCGGCCTGATAGATATTGGGCAGGGGAGTCAGAACTGAATTGGGAATATCTTTCAAAGTGTTGATCACTGGTAAAGGCGTTTCGAACGACCATCCGGTAATGGCCCCCTCAGAACTCCCGGATATTTTCTGGATGGTGAGTGGGGTGGAAGAAAACTTAAAGAGGATATCTTTCTCGATTTGGGGATAAATTGACTCTGAGAGAATTTGGATGATACGATTCTCGCAGAATTCTTTAAATTCATCGTACCAACCCGCTTGCTCTGCCCTTTGGGTGATTTCATAATCGAAGAGGCAACTCGCCATGACACCACTTTGCCCTTCCGGCGACAGCGAGCGGTCTCGAAGTACCGGCACGGAAATTTCAAAGGTATTCAGTGTCAGGTACTTTTCCAACCAGGCGAGAATTTCGGCTTTCGATAATTGATCAAATTTTTCAAGGATGCGAATCCTTTCTTCCTGTTTGATGGCCCCCAACCCCTGCCGGGAAGGCGTGTAAAACAAATGCTCTCCGCCATTTTGCTGGAAGAATGATGGCGGACGGTTTACACCCAGATACAGGATGAAAACCGATTCAGCCCCTTTGGAAGACAGTTTACGCTGAGCCTCGGCTTTAACTTTGGCGGCGGTGGTTGCATCCAGTTTGAGCGGATTTAGCCTTTGGTACATGGTTTTCAAATCTGCCGCCCAAATCAGATGGTCATAGGGATAAATCTTACCTTCCGAATCTATTACTTTTGATTCAGATGGAACGATCTCCACAATGGTCTTATTTAACTGAATCTCCCCACCCCATTCAAGAATTTTCTCCTTCAGAAGATGGCTCAAAACTCCCGTTCCCCCTCTGGGGTAGAGATAATCCAGATACACATAAAAATATCCCAGGGCAAAATTCGCGGGGGTTTTTCTAAAAAAGTGCTGGATTAAGATATCCATCAGGGATGGGTTGGTTGTGCGCGCTTTGAGAAAATCTTCCATCGGTACATTGTACTGATGGAGTTTTGCAAGCGCGTTTAAGAACTTGAATGTCCAGGGAATGAGTTTTCTAAAGATAAAAGCCCTATCATGCTTCAAATCGACAAAATTCGGGTTGTCAAATTCGTACAGCACTCTGGTGTATTCAGAAATTCGGGAAATCTCAGCGATGATCTGGTCAATATCCTCTTTGTTTTCAGGATAGAGTTGGATTAATATTCGTCGGTATTCCTGTAAATCATCCATCGAATGGATGCTGAACAGATGGTCTTCTATTCCAATCGAAATCACATTCCTGACAAAATCCCATTGAATTCCCAAATCTTTTAATATAGGTTGGATAATACCGGAATTGACCACCGCCCTGGGACCCGAGTCAAAGAAGAACCCCTTATTCTCAAAAGTACCAACCAGCCCTCCAACCCGATCATTTTTATCCAGCAATAAAACGTCAAAATTCTCCCGAGCCAAATATGCCGCCGCAGTGAGCCCCGCCATGCCCGCACCCACAACGACCACTCTTTCTTTATCCTTTTTCATAAAGACCTCTCAAATTCATACTGATTTCCCACAGCTTCAAAGCAGCGTTCCGATCAAGCGCTGGAGGAGCAGGTTCTTCTACAGTAGTGAGGTTAAAAAACTTACCTGAAACATTTTCCACTTCCGGCGAAACCCCTAGATAATAGAGGGCTTCTGCGGCATCTTCTACGGGTCGAGCAAACCGATCAATCACCAGGCTTTTGAACTTTTTATAAAGCCAGCCATTATTTTGTCCGCTATTTGTCTTAACATTTCCCGGATGCATAGCATTTACAGTAATGCCCGTTCCCTGAAAATATTCGTTCAATATAATCATGGAAAGCAATTGAGCCAATTTCGCTGCACCATAACTCTGCAAACCAGAATAGCGCCGTTTGTTCCAGAACAGATCATTAAAATCCAGCCCCCAAACAGCAAAACGGTATGCTTCAGAATTTACAAAGAGAATACGTCCTTGGCTTTGGGCTTTAAACTTTTCCAGAAGGTAATCATTCAAAATAAACGTGCTCAGATAATTGATCTGAAAAACCGCTTCAATACCATCCTGCGTAAATGTTTTCCTGGTCAGATAGATGCCCGCATTATGAATTAAGACATCAATTTCCCTCTCAAGAGTGGATAAATATCGGGCTGTTCGATGAATATCGGACAATCGGGAAAAATCGGCAATGAAAGAAGTACAGTTGACATGAAATTCACGCCTCAGTTCCTCACAAATTTCTTCGGATTTCTCCGGGTTTCGATTAATTAATACTAAATCCGCTCCATGAGAGGCATATTTTCTTGCGGTGGCACGTCCAATTCCTGCAGTTGCTCCGGTTATGACGACTAAACGATGAGGAAAGTCATCCGTGCAAATTTTGGGATCTAATTTCAGATTATGAATCATGGTGAAGACATTAGACCATTTATATTCTTTAAAGTATGGATGCATCTAATTTTTCCTCCACCTGATCTTCAGACAGGAATTTGGATAGAAAAGAAGCTTTCCATGCTGAATAACAGGTTTTCGAAAATCAACCCGGCAAAGGAAGGCTTCAATGAACAAGTATACCCATCCTGGTGAGTTTTTAGGAAAATTCCGGGTTGGCTGTTTCAGGAACAGGCCAGGGTTGTGATCAGCGATCCAACACTGCAGATTTATTTCCAGCGGATGAAACTCGGAGAGACTTTGCAGGATAAGCAAACCTTGCTCAGTTTGCAAAAACCGATGTACAAAAACGCACCTGGATGGAGAAAATGCGGGCGTGAGTGTGGATTGTTTATGCCGTCAGTTTGATCCTCGGTGAGTCGGCGTGCCAGACTCTTTCCGCCAGACAGCTGTAAATATCCATCCTTCTCCGGCCCTTTTGTGTTCGGTAAAATCAGGCTCAATCTTTCGCCTCAAGAAATTTGCCAGGCCGCCTCTTCGGCTGGAATTGCTTTTCACGCCATCATCCTCCCTGTGTCGGTTCATGTCTAAACTTCAGGTTTTTAACAAAGGCATGGAGGAAATTTTAAGCGTTTTTGGCGGGGTGAGTTGGCCTCACTTCAGCGTATAATGGGCGCATGCCCCAGATTACCGGTCTCGTTTTTAACGTTCAGCGGTTTTCGCTTCATGATGGGCCGGGGATTCGCACCACGGTGTTTCTCAAAGGCTGCCCCCTGCACTGTTTCTGGTGCCACAACCCCGAGGGCCTGCATCCCTGGCCTGAAGTTCAATTTTTCCCGGGCCGCTGTGTGGGTTGCGGAGAATGTGAGAAGGTATGCCCGCAGGGAGCACAGCAGTTTCTGGCGGATGGAAGCCGGTTTTACGACCGGGTGCGCTGTGCGCAGTGCGGGACGTGCGTTGAGGTCTGTTATGCCGAAAGTCTCCGGCTGGTAGGGAAAAGGGTGACCCTGGAAGAAACCCTGCTTGAGGTGCTCGCTGACCGGGCTTTTTATGAGACTTCTGGCGGGGGAGTGACGCTCTCAGGCGGGGAGCCGTTCTTACAGCCGGTGTTCACCCGGGCTTTGCTGGCCGCCTGTAAAGTGGAGGGCCTGCATACGGCGGTTGAAACGAGCGCCTGCTGCCCCTGGGAGGCCATGGAGGCGGTTCTACCGGTGACCGACCTCTGGATGGTGGATATCAAACACCTCGATGCTGAGAAACATCGCCAGGCAACCGGGGTATCCAACCGCCAGATTCTGGAGAACATCCGTCGCCTGGCAGAAACAGACCGGCCGCTCACCCTCCGGGTTCCGGTGGTGCCAGGGGTCAATGATACTCCCGCAGAGATCGGGGCCATCGCTGAATTCGTGCACGGGCTGAACCTCCGGCGCGGCCCGGCCGCGCCACCCATTTCGCTGGAATTGCTTCCCTTCCACCGGCTGGCCGGGGAGAAATACCGCAGTCTGGGCATGGATGATGCCGCGGCGGAGCTCACACCTCCGTCAGCCGAACAGATGGCCTCCCTGGTGGCTGCGGCCAGTCTCCTTTCGATTCGTGTCACCAGCCGATGAACCAGAGGTATCGCCTCCCGCGCCGTCTGATCCTCCGTGTGGCGTACGATGTACTGCGCAACCGTCCGCGCAGCCTGCGCCCCGATGCCCTGACAGCGCTTTCTACATTACAGAAGCCGCCGCTGGTCACCGGGCTTGAGAACCTGACCTCGGGGCCGGGCCTGCTGGTGCTCAACCACTATTCCCGCCCCGGGTTGAACGTCTGGTGGGGGGCGCTGGCACTCAGCGCCGTGCTCCCGGGCCCGGTGCACTGGGTGATGGCCGGCGGCTGGACGTATTCCGATCGGCTACGCCAGGCCACCCTTGAGCCGTTGACCGCCTGGGCTTTTCACCGGCTGGCGGCCATTTACGGGTTGACCGCCATGCCTCCCATGCCGCCACGTCCGCATGAGCAGGCGGCGCGGGCAGTGGCGGTTCGGCAGGTAGTGGCGTGGCTGCGTTCTCACCCTGAGGGTTTTGTGGCCCTTTCGCCCGAAGGGCGCGACATCCCCGGCGGGGTGCTGGGGTGGCCGCCACCGGGGACAGGCCGCTGGATCGTTCACCTGACCGCGCTGGGGGCCGCTCTCTGGCCGGTGGGGGTGTGGGAAGAAGAGGGACGGTTGCGGCTGGCCATCGGACGGTCGGTTGCGCTCAACCTGTGTCACGGCGAGAAAGAACACTTGGATCGTTGTGTTTCGCGACAGGTGATGCAGGCCATTGCCCGCCTGCTGCCGCCGGAGATGCGCGGGGAATTTAATGCACCAGACCCCGTGGAGTACAATGGGAGGAACGGCTTCATCCGTTGACCCCGGGAGGATGCACCATGCAGATTGAACCTTTTGCCCTCGAACGTTACTTTGCCCGACATGAATTTTCAGCGCGTTACCTGCTCAGCCCCTCCGATTGCGAAAGCTGGCGGATGAGCGATTTGCTCTCTCTGGCCGACGCTGAAACGCGCCTGCTCTGGGAAAACCTGCGCCTGGGATATACCGAATCGGAAGGTCATCCCCTCCTGAGGGATGAAATTGCGCGGTTTTATGCTCCCCTTACAGCGAGGCAGGTGCTCACGGCGGCGCCCGAAGAGGCGATTTTCATCGCCATGAATGGGCTTCTGGATGCGGGTGACCGCGTGGTGGTGCTGGAACCGGCGTATCAGTCACTGCACGCGGTGGCGAGAGCGCTTGGTGCCCGGGTGGAGAGCTGGCCTCTGGTGGTGGAGGGGGGGCGCTGGAGCCTCGACCTGAACCGTCTGCAAGACCTGCTCCGTGCGTCCACCCGCCTGGTGGTGGTGAATTTTCCCAACAACCCCACCGGCTACCTGCCCACACCCGGCGAGTGGGAGGAGCTCATTTCGCTGGTCAGGCGCTCGGGGGCATTCCTGTTCTCCGATGAGATGTATCGTTTGCTCGAATACGACCCCTCCATGCGTTTGCCCCCGGCCTGTACCTGCTATGAGCGCGCGATCAGCCTGGCGGGGTTATCCAAAGCCTTTGGGTTGCCGGGGTTGCGGATGGGCTGGCTGGCCTGCGCCGATGCGGCAGGCATGGAAAAATTTCAAATCTTCAAAGATTACACCACCATCTGTTCCAGTGCGCCTTCAGAGGTGCTCTCGATCATTGCTCTGCGCTCGCAGGAGATGATTGTGGAGCGCAACCTGGCCATTGTGCGTGAGAATCTGGCCACTGCGCGGGCCTTTTTTGGCGCTCAGGGAGGGCGTTTTGCATGGATCGATCCCTGCGCCGGTTCAGTGGCCTTCCCGCGCTGGCTGGGTGAAAAGCCTGTGGAAGAACTGGCCGAAGAAGCAGTCACCCGCGCCGGGGTGATGATGGTGCCCGGCAGTATGTTTGGGTATGGTGGAGGGCACTTCCGCGTGGGACTTGGCCGCCGCAACCTGCCCGAAGTGCTCTCTGCCCTGGGAAGTTACCTGGGCCAAAAAGGGGGTTGAAGGGGAGATGCGCTTTCGCCCAACCCTGCCCGATTCCACCCTGGCCTGCCTGCTGGAAGAACATTTTGGTCTGGCCCCGGATGGATTAACCTTCTTACCTCTCGGTGAAGACGGCTGGGTTTACCGTGCTCATGGCCCGGATGGGACGAGCTGGCTGGCAGGGCTGAAACAGGAACCTGCCCGGGCCGCTTTTGAGGTTGCCTCCTGGCTGCATGATCATGCCGGGTTGGAGTGGGTGGTGGCGCCCCGCCCATCGCTAACGGGCCGATACGTGGTTCCGGCAGGGGAATTCTGGCTCACCCTTACCCCCTGGGTTGAAGGCTCGGAGCTGATGGCGCGCGGGCTATTCCCCGGTGAGGGCGGGCACGTTGGCCGGTTGCTGGCTCAGCTTCATGCGGCCACATCTGGTTTGCCCGGTGCTCTGCGGGAGCTTCTCCCTCAGGAGAACTTCCGCCGTCACCGCGAAATGGCTCTAAAAGTCTTGCGGGCGGCCCGTCAGCCCTGGCCTGCCGATTCTATCCAGGCCGCCCTGGCAGAACTCATCGAAGAAAAGGGGGTTCTCCTTCAGCAAGTGCTTGGAGAGGCGCAAGATCTGGGCGAGCGCCTGCGTCGGGAGGAACTGCCCCTGGTGCTCTGTCATGCCGATTTTCATGCGGCCAACATCCTGGTGGGTGAGGATGGGCGCTGGTGGGTGATCGATTGGGATGGCCTCCTTTTGGCTCCCCCGGAACGCGACCTGAGCTTCTGGTACGATTCACCTGCCTGGGAGGAGATAGCCCGGGCGTACGGCCTGCAACACCCTCCCCGGCGAGACCTGCTTAAATACTACGCTCTGGAGTGGGTGCTTCAGGAGATTGCCGACTACGGAGAAAATATCTTTTTCCTGCCCTTCTCTGCTGAGCAGAAAGCCGATTCGTTCGCGGCGTTTCGGCAGTTGTTTGCCCCCGGAGATGTGGTGGAACAGGCACTTCGCTGTAGAGGTTGAGCCGTGCGGATCTTAAAATCAACCAACGCTGGAGAATGGTAGGTATACCCATGCATTTTTCTGCCTATATCTTCGATATGGATGGCACCCTGATAGACAACATGGGGTTCCATGGGGCTATATGGAGCGAATTTCTGGCTTCTCTGGGGGCCCCGGTAGACCGGGAGACCTTCTTCCGGCGCACGGTGGGCAAGGTGAACGCCGAAATTTTGCGCGATCTCTACCGGGCCGATCTCAGCGATGCTGAGATTGAAGAGCTTTCGCGGCGCAAGGAACAACTTTACCGGCAGCGTTTTGCCCCGCTTATCACGCAAAAAGCTGTGCCCGGTGTGCGGGAATTTCTCCAGAAGGCGCATCAGCGTGGCATTTCCATGGCGGTGGCCACTTCGGCCGGGCTGGAGAACACCCGTTTTATTCTGGATGGACTGGGGATTACGGCTTATTTCTCGGCACTGGTGACCTCAGAGGATGTGCACCGGGGGAAGCCCGACCCTGAGATTTTCCTCATCGCGGCTCAAAAACTGGGTGTGCCGCCGGAAGCCTGCCTGGTTTTTGAAGACTCGCCCGCCGGTTTAGAGGCGGCTCACCGGGCAGGGATGGTTTCGGTGGCGCTTGCCACTACCTTTCCAGCAGAACAGCTTGCCGGGCGCCCGGGGGTGCTGCTGGTGACCGGAGATTATTCCGCGATTGATTTAACCCGCCTGATAGTTGGCACCTGAAGCGCGGCTTTGCACCCTGTCGGTGAGGGGCTTCAGAGCTGGCGCACCTGCACGGTGAAGGCGCGGGCAGGGTTGCTTACCGTGACCAGCCGGATTTCCTCATCCGAGAAGCCAGAGGTGCGCATCTGGGGGAGGAAATCGGTGAAGAGATATTCGAAGGGACGGAAATCTCCCCGGCAGTACAGATCGCCATCATGCGAAAGGAGCACCTGCCCCAGCCTGCCCGCGTGTTTGAAGGCCTGGAGCAGGCCGAGGATATGGCTGGCGTTTTCAGGGGTGAGGTTGTCCAGCGAAACCCAGGCTCCCTGTTCGGCGGCTTTCAGCAGGGGTTCAGCAGAACGAACCTGGTGGGCATGAACCCAGACCCACCCGCTGGCAGAAACCCCTTCTTCGCGCAGGATGGTGAGGATCTGGGTGGCCGCCGGGGGATTATCTCCGGTGTGAGTCTGGATGAGCAAGCCGGTTTGCAGGTGGGTGAGGGCGGCGGCGCGTACCAGCCTGGCATCAACCTCTGAGAGGGGGCCTTCGTCAATGGCGGTCTTGATGAAGCCGGGACGGATGCCCGTTTCATCAATGCCGTCCTGCCATTCGCGCGTCCAGCGGGCGGCAATCTGGGCTGGGGTTTCGGTGAAAGCATGCGGTGGCACGTAGCGGTCGCCGGCGGCGGCGTAGTAACCGGTATTGGTGAGGATGGAAAGGCCGCTCTCGACCGAAATGCGCCGTAAAAGTTCAGGGTGGCGGCCAAAGTACGCGGCAGTGCAATCGGCAACGGCACCCAGCCCCAGGGTTTTCAGGTGGCGCAGGTAAGGAATCACCCGGCTCCACACCTCGGCCACAGGATAGAATGGGTAGCGGGCGAAATCTGCCCCGAAGGTAGACATGACATGCTCGTGGGGCAGGAATATACCGAGCGTATCAGGGGTTACAGGGCCGGTGACGGTCATGATCATGTCAGACATACGAGGCTCCTTGATCGGGGTTGAGAGGCAAGGGCGGGGTTTCGGCGCAGGCAAGGCGGCAGGGGGCAAAGGTGAGGCGGTGCTGCGAACTCACCCCCAGGCGAGCGAGGGCCTGGCGATGGGCGAGGGTGCCATATCCCTTGTGCACAGCAAAACCATAACCGGGGAAGCAGGCATCCAGCTGGTACATGAGGGCATCGCGTGAGGTTTTGGCGAGCACCGAGGCGGCGGCGATGCTGAGCGAGCGGGCATCGCCCTTGAGAATAGCGGTTTGCGGGCAGGGGATGGCGGGCAGGCGCAGGGCATCGATGAGCAGATGTTCGGGGGTGGTGTTCAGGGCCTGCAAAGCACGCTGCATGGCCAGCCGGGTGGCGGCGACGATCCCCAGTGCATCGATCTCTTCGCTGGCGGCCAGGCCCACCCCCCAGGCCAGGGCTTCAACACGGATGATTTCAGCCCACCGGTCTCGCTGCGCGGGGGTCATCTGCTTCGAGTCGCGCACTCCCTTCAGGTGGTGGAGAATCTCCGGGTCAGGGGGCAGGATGACCGCCGCGGCGGCCACCGGCCCGGCCCAGGCACCGCGCCCGGCTTCGTCCAGGCCAGCGATGTGGGTCTTCCCGCTGGCCCAGAGGGAGGATTCGAAGGTGAGATCGGGAGCAGAGGGAATTTCAGCGGGGTCGAGGCGGCGCATCTTGATACATCCCCTGCCGGGCATTCCGGCGGATTGTTACCAGGTCGGTGAACATGTGCCACGAATCACTGAACACACGCACCTTGCTTTCGGCATTGTAATACCAGGGGATGGGCACTTCGATGATCCGATATCCCAGAAGGCGGGCGATGAAGAGCACTTCGACGTCGAAGGTCCATCCATGAATGGTCTGAAGGGGGAACACCCGTTCAGCCACTTCAGCGCGGAAGCATTTAAAGCCGCACTGGGTGTCTTGCAGGCCGGGGAGGGCCATCAGGCGAACCAGCGCGTTGAACCCGCGGCCGATGAAGTGGCGCAACTCCGGCTCGTGGTAACGTACAGCACCGGGGGCCTCACGGGAGGCAATGGCAATATCGACGTCTGGCAAAGCCGGAGGGATGAAGCGGTTGATTTGCTCCACCGGCATGGAAAAATCAACATCACAGAAGAAACGATACGCTCCACGGGCTTCGAGCATCCCTCGCCTCACTGCCAGGCCCTTGCCGCGTTGCACTTCACGGATTACCCGCAGGCCGGGGAGCCGGTCGGTGAAGGCACAGGCCACCTCATAGGTGCGGTCCTGACTGCCATTTTCTACCACGATGACTTCGGCGGCGTAAGGCTGAGCGCTGAGGAACTGGCTCAGTTGCTCCAGAGAGGGCGGCAGGCGGTGTTCTTCATTGTGCGCAGGGAGGATAATGGAGAGGAACGGCTGGTCGGTCACGCAGGGGCATCCGTAAGCTTAAAAGAGGGGAACGCCGGGCAGGGTATCGCCGTTGCCGCTGGCCTGGGCCAGCCGAACCCAGTCACTGCCGCCGTCCTGTACCAGGTGAACTTCGGGGCCGGTTTCGAAAGTGGTTCCCCAGTATTCTTTGCGCCTGCCGATGACCAGGCGTTTACCGGCTTTGAGGCGCTCGATGAGCTGCTGGCGGGTGAGGAGCACACGGTCGCCAAAGGTGACGCCGCGGCGTTCGTATACGCGCACCTGGGCAATGCGCCCGTCGGGAGCAAACCGGACGGCTTCGATCACACCATCGATCTTGCTGGACGATTTCATGATTGAAGAGACCTGCCTCAATGCACCTGGATGGAATCAACCGCCGAACAGCACCGGCGGTTGGAGAAGTCAGTCGGGGTGGGCGGATTTGAACCGCCGACCACATGCCCCCAATGCACGTGCGCTACCGGGCTGCGCTACACCCCGAGACTGTGTAGAGTATAATCCGAGGTGCGCAGTGCGTCAAGTTGGTAAACTGGCCTGTGGAGGGGGTATCTGCTTCCGCGGCAGGAGTCAGCCCTTGGGCCGATATGCCCGGGTTTTTAATGGTGTGCTGTGGGCAGTTTTCCACACTGCCACCGGATGGCGGGTTGCCCTCCTCTGTTGCCCATAGAGTTTGTTGACCGGTTGGTCAGAAAATGTTAAGCGAACTGGAAGAGGGGTATCGAAAAGCAGGAATTTCACCCCTTGAGTTTCGCTGCCCGGGTTGGCCAATTTGCAGGAAAGGGAACGAGAAGTTCATTGAGGCCAGAGCCGCTTTTGTCGGAAGCGAGTATGCACAGTGGGTGAGTTGTTCCTCAACCGGAGATCATAGACCATGAGCAAGCTTACTTTTTACATTCTGGATGTTTTTGCCGAAAGAAAGTACGCGGGTAATCCGCTGGCGGTGTTTCGGGGGGCGGGCGGTATTTCGAGCGAAGAAATGCAGTCTATTGCCCGGGAGATTCATTTTTCAGAGACCACCTTCATCCTCTCCGATGAGCCTAACCGGGGTGGCTTTGATGTGCGAATTTTCACCCCCGCAGAAGAAATCCCCTTTGCGGGGCATCCGACCCTGGGGACGGCGCAGATCATCCGCAATTTCATCCTTCAGGGAAAGCCCGAGCGCCTGATTCTCAACTTAAAGGCGGGGCAAATCCCGGTTACCTTTGGCGAAGATGAGAATGGCTGGATGAAACAGATGCCGCCTGCATTCGGCGCATGTCATCCGCCCGAAGCCCTGGCCAGCATACTGGGTCTGGACGCCTCAGAAATGGACGAACGTTACCCCATTCAGGAAGTATCCACCGGGCTGCCCTTTTGCATTGTGCCGCTGAAATCGATCGCGGCGCTGAAAAAGGCGCGGGTGAATAAAGAGCGCTATTTTGACTTTGTCAGTCACACGGCTGCCAAGAGCCTTCTGGTTTTCTGCCCTGAAACGCATGAACCGCACAACGACCTGAGCGTGCGTGTCTTTGTGGATTACTACGGCGTACCCGAAGACCCGGCCACGGGTAGCGGCAATGGATGCCTGGCCGGGTATCTGGTGAAGTACCGTTACTTTGGGAAAAACACCCTCTCTGTGCGCAGTGAACAGGGATATGAAATCGGCAGGCCCTCCCTTTTGCTTTTAAAGGCGGAAGAAAAGAGCGAGCAGATCGATGTTTACGTCGGCGGGAAGAGCATCCTTGTGGCGCAGGGTGAATGGGTTTAACCGGCGGGTTGGGTGACCGGGTGGGGTTTTCTGCCGGGGCTCACCGGCAAATGGAAGCCGCACCCTCAAAAAAGGGCTTCTGATTTAATACGGAGCCAGCCATGAAACATAAAGAGGTTCTTCTCAGGGGGAGCTTTTACGGTGAACCAGGCCTCAGCGGATGGTGCGCCGTCTGCCTGGTTCGAGAGGATGGTTGACTGGAGGATGGGCCATGCCTGAACCCCGCATTTTCACCACCCCGTTTGCCGGGGTGTACGCCTTATACGTGCAAAAAGCCCAGCGCAAAAACCGCACCAAAGAAGAGGTGAATCAGATTATTTGCTGGCTGACCGGTTATGACCAGGCCGGGCTGCAACGGCAACTGGAGCAGGGGAGTGATTTTCGGACCTTTTTTGCCCGGGCTCCGGCCATTCATCCCAACAGTGCTCTGATCAGGGGGGTGGTGTGCGGGGTGCGGGTGGAAGAAATCGAAGACCCGTTGATGCAGAAGATCCGTTACCTGGATAAGTTGATCGATGAGCTGGCCAGAGGGAAAGCCATGGAGAAAATCCTGCGGTAGAGAGGTGAAAAAGGTAGATAAGATTTCAGCGCTTGCGGATTCTCTCTGCCCGTGTTATAATCCCTCTTCGCGCCTACGGGCAGCATGAGCAATCATTTAAAGTAAGGATGATCAGGCCATGAGTGAACAGTTAATTAAGGCAATCGAGCCTCAACCCAACCCGAACGTTCCCCCGCTGCGACCGGGCGATGTGGTCAGCGTGCATGTGAAAATCAAAGAGGGGAACCGCGAGCGCATTCAGGAATTTAAGGGAACCGTGCTCTTTACCAAGAACGCGGGTGCGAACTCAACCTTCACCGTGCGGCGGGTTGCCAGCAACGGGGTGGGGGTGGAACGCACTTTCCTCACCTACTCTCCACGCATCGATAAAGTGGTCGTCGAGCGCCACAGCAAAGTGCGCCGCGCGCGCCTCTTCTACCTGCGTGGGCGCACCGGGAAAAGCGCACGCCTCAAACAGCGCTTCTCATAAACCGGGCCTGATGGTAAACTTAACAGGGTGCAGCCTTGCTGGCTGCGCCCTTTTTGTGCCTGGTTTGATGGGGCGTTCTTCCCCGGTTCTGGCACCCGGTTTCTTATTTGTGAGGTGACCCGATGCCCAATCCGCTCATTGGTGTAACGACCGGCCGCATTCCCGGCTCCAAAGGTCAGACGGATCAATATGCTACACCCCTTTCGTACCTCGCGCCGCTGAGCGAGGCAGGGGGCGTGCCGGTTTTGCTCGCTGCCAGCCTTTCAGAAGCCCAGCTTGCCCGGGCGCTGCAGAAGCTGGACGGCCTGCTGTTGATTGGCGGAGGAGACCTCGACCCACAGCTCTATAACGGCAAGCCCCATCCCCGGGTGTATGGAATCGAGCCGGAGCGCGACCGCAGTGAAATCTTCCTCGTGCGGCAGGCGGTTGAGAAGGGGGTGCCCTTCCTGGGAATTTGCCGTGGGGTGCAGGTGATCAATGTGGCCCTCGGGGGAACGCTCTTCACCGACCTTACCGATCAGTTGCCCGGGGCGTGCCGCCATGATCGGTACACCACCGGTGAGCCGCGCGACCTGATCGCCCACGACGTGACGATTACCGGGGGAAGCCGTCTGGAGCGCATTCTGGGCGGGCGGCGTTTTGGGGTCAACAGCCTGCATCATCAAGGGCTGGAGCGTGTGGCGCCTGGCTTGCAGGTAACCGCCCTTGCCCCCGACGGTCTGGTAGAAGCCGTGGAACTGGAGGGGCATCGCTTTGGCCTGGGGGTGCAGTGGCACCCGGAGTGGCTGCAGGCTCACCCTGAACAACGGGCACTTTTCCGCGCATTTATTGAGGCCTGTGGCTAAAAAAGAGGGGCCTGTGGCTCTCCCGCGTGTTTACTTTGCCGTTAAAATCAATTCGTGATCATTGGCATGTTCGATTCCGGGGTAGGGGGGCTTTCGGTGCTGCGCGCGTTGCGGTGGCAGTTACCCGCACAGCCCATCCTTTACCTGGCTGACCAGGCGCATGTGCCCTACGGCCCTCGTCCCCTGGAAGAGGTGCGCGCCTTCTCGGTGGAAATTACCCGCTTTTTACTCCGGCAGGGAGCGCGGTGTATTGTGGTGGCCTGCAATACGGCTTCGGCAGCGGCCTTGCACCATTTACGCGCCACTTTCCCGGATGTCCCTTTTGTGGGCATGGAACCGGCGGTTAAACCTGCGGCAGAAAGCACCCATTCCGGAGTGGTGGGTGTGCTGGCCACTCCGGCAACCTTTCAGGGAGAACTCTATGCCTCGGTGGTGGAGCGCTTTGCCAGCGGGGTCACACTCCTGCAGGATACCTGCCCGGGGCTGGTGGGACAGATTGAAGCCGGCGATTTGAATGGCCCTCGAACGCGCGCCATTCTTGCGGCGGCGCTCAACCCCATGCTGGCTCAGGGGATGGATACAGTGGTCATGGGATGTACCCATTATCCCTTTGTCATCCCCCTCATCCAGGAGATCACCGGAACGGGAGTGCGCGTTATTGACCCTGCCCCCGCCGTTGCCCGTCAGACCGGGCGAGTGCTGGCGGCGCGCGGCTGGCTGGCACCACCTGGTCCCCCGGCGCCGGTGAGGTTTTTCACCACTGGCCAGGCCGAACCGTTTGCCGGACAAATTGCCCGCTTGCTGGATGGTGAGCTGCCCCCTCTGGCGTCGGACATGATTGAGGTAGTACACTGGAAAGATCAACATCTGGAATGATTGGTATACTTAGCGCAAGGAGCGAGAACCCATGCCACGTATTGAATTGGACCTGAACCCGGTCGATCATATCACCACAGACGCCATCGGCAAGCCCGGTCAGCGTGTGTTTTACATTCAGGCTACCAAAGGTGCCGAGACGGTGACCCTGATCGTTGAAAAAGTGCAAATTCAAACCCTCGCTCTGGGCGTGGAAGATTTTCTGGCGGAGCTTGCCCAGCAGTTTCCCCATTTACCTGAAGCCTCTCCCGAGTACGACGAAGCCCGCATGCGGATTCATCCACCGGTTGATCCGCTTTTCCGGGTCGGCGAACTGGCCCTGGCGTACGACTCCGATCAGGATCGGGTCGTGCTCATTGCCCGTGAGCTCATCGCCGGTGAAGTAGAACGCGCTGATGAGGATGTGGAATCCGAAGAAGAATCGGAGGCGGGGGTGGTGCGTCTCTGGTGCACGCGTTCCCAGTTGCGCGCCATGTGCCGCTGGGGGCTGCAGGTGGCGGCCCAGGGGCGGCCTATCTGCCCCTACTGTGGCCAGCCGATGGACCCATCGGGGCACTTCTGCCCCAAACGTAACGGTCACAAGCACTGATCGCCGTTTTGGCTGGCAGTACAGGCTGGTTTTCGTAAGCCGGTGGGCTCATCCCTCTGCTACGGCAGAGGCACGAAGCGATCATCCGTATGGATAAGAGGTTGATTCTGACCGCCCTTCGAGAAGGAAAGGTGGAGCTTCAGGGGCAGTTCCTGAGCGGCTCCAATTACACCTTTCTGGGCGAGGTGCACCATGCAGAGGCGGCTTTTAAAGTGGTGTATAAACCGGTGCGCGGCGAGCAACCTCTGTGGGACTTCCCTTCCGGCAGTCTGGCACATCGCGAAGCCGCGGCCTACCTGCTCAGTGAGGCCCTGGGCTGGGAGCTGGTGCCCCCCACTGTTTACCGGCGCAAGGCTCCGCTGGGGCCGGGTTCTCTGCAATACTTTGTTGACCACGACCCCGAGCACCATTACTTTAACTTCACTCCGGAAGAAAAACAACGCCTGCGCCCGGCAGCCCTCTTTGATCTGCTGGCCAACAACGCCGACCGCAAGGGCGGGCACGTGCTCATCGACGCTTCCGGGCATATCTGGTTGATTGATCAGGGGTTATGTTTTCACGTGGAGGATAAACTGCGCACGGTAATCTGGGACTTCGCCGGAGAAGAGATTCCACCGCTCCTGCAGGAAGACCTTCAGCGCCTGGTAGAGAAACTGGGCGCCGGTCAGCCTCTTTGTGAGGCGCTGGAACGCCACCTGAGCGCGGCGGAGATTGCGGCGCTGAGGGCACGGGCGCATCGCCTGCTGGAGCGGGGGCATTTCCCTCATCCTCCGGCCAGCCGTCGCCCCTACCCGTGGCCGCCGGTCTGAAGCAAATCTGCGTGGTGGATATCACTGGTTTTCTGGAGGATTTATGACACACATTCGCATCGTTATGGTCGGGTTTGGGAATGTGGGACGCGCCCTGGCGCGCCTGCTTCTACGCAAGCGCTCTCTGCTGGCCGATCAATATGGTTTTACCTTTCAGGTGAACGGCATTGCTACCGGAAGGCGCGGCGCGGCTATCGATCCTGCCGGGCTTGACCTGGAGCGCGCCCTTGCGCTGGTGGAAAGTGGCCAGAACCTGGAGGCCCTCACGGCGCTCCCGGTGCCCGCCAGCCGTTCTGAGTTTATCCGCGCCTGCCAGGGTGATGTGCTCTTCGAGAATACACCTGTCAACGTGGAAACCGGCCAGCCAGCCATTGATCATCTGCGCACGGCGCTCGAATGCGGTATGCACGCCATCACGGCCAACAAGGGCCCGGTGGTGCATGCCTTTGCCGAGTTGAGCGCCCTGGCGGCTCAGAAGGGGCGGCGGTTTCTCTTCGAGTCGGCGGTGATGGACGGTGCTCCTATTTTCTCCCTCTTCCGCGGCTCGCTCCCGGCGGCTGAATTGCGCGGTTTTCGGGGGATCCTTAACTCCACCACCAACATGATCCTGGAAATGATGGAAGAGGGAAAAACTTTTGATGAGGCGGTAGCCTACTGCCAGAAGATCGGCATTGCTGAAACCGATCCCTCAGGCGATGTGGATGGCTGGGATGCGGCGATCAAAGTGGCGGCCCTTTCCACGGTGCTAATGGGGGTACCCCTCAAACCCCAGCAGGTAGAACGCACCGGCATACGTGGCATTACCCCGGCAATGATCGCCGAGGCCCGCGCTTCGGGCGAACGCTGGAAGCTGGTCTGTTCGGCCCGGCGTGAGGGCGGAGTGGTCACGGGCAGGGTGGCCCCCCAGCGGGTGGGCCCGGATTCGCCGCTTTACAGCATCGGGGGGACGAGTTCTTACGTTCAGTTCGAAACGGATGTGCTGCCGGGACTGGGGATCGTCGAAAGCGACCCCGGCCCCGAGACAACCGCTTTTGGCCTGCTGGCTGACCTGATCAACGCGCTACGCGGGGTGTAATCTTTCTTATGGAGGCCTATTTTTTTGCCTTTGCTGAAGCCGCAGAGCCTGCCGCCGCCGTTCAGGCGGTGTTGCAGGCCGGTGGGGCGCGCGCTGAGTGGCTGAGTGAAGTCCACTGGCTTGGGGATGATCTGCCGCGCCTGCCGGTCTCGTGCCCGGTTTTCATCTGGCCGCCCGTGCCACTGGCGGCGTTGTTTCAATTGCAGGCCCTGGCGCGCACTTTACAGGCTGGCGCATCGACGCTGGCCATCCTCGGGCAGAACGGCTCTGATGGAGCGCTGGCGGTTTTAATGGGGGCTCCGGCGGTGGTGGGACGCTGGAATCTGCCTCCGCTGGGGCGAGTCACCCCTTTTCCGGCGGGCGGGCCCTCTCAGGAATCTTACCTCACCGCTCTGGTGCGTCAGGTGGGGCAAACCCTGCCAGAAGAGACGCGCATCGCGTTCGTCGGCGTTCAAGGGCTGAACGAAGAACGGTTACCCGAGGGTTTCGCGGGAGCGGCTCTGGTTCCCGGTGAGGCCGATCTGACGCTGGCGGCGCGGTTGATGCGTGCCCTGCAGGAGAGCAGAGCCGCTGCGGCCCTGCTGGCTGGCTTCACAGGCAGGGGTGGGCTGGCTGTGCTGATTGAGAGGATTTAACCCATGAAACATAAAGTCATGCTTGCCCTGGGAAGCAACCTGGGCAACCGGGTTGGAAACCTGCGGAGGGCCATTCAGCGGCTTGCGCCGCAGGTTGACGTCCTTTCGGCTTCACCCATCTACGAGACCGACCCCTGGGGATATGTCGATCAGCCGGCTTTCCTCAATCAATGCCTGCTGGCCGAAACCGACCTGCCCCCCCTGGAACTCCTTGACCACCTCAAAGGCATCGAGGCCGCCATGGGGCGCACCCCCAGCTTTCGGTTCGGGCCGCGCCTCATTGACCTGGATATTCTTTTTTACGACCATCTTGTGCTGGACGACCCCGCCCTGCAAATTCCGCACCCACAGCTTCATCAACGTGCCTTTGTCCTGACACCTCTGCGTCATCTGGCGCCCGATTACGTGCACCCCGTCCTGGGGCAGTCGGTGGAACAGCTTGCCAGTGCCATCGGAGAAAGCGGCGTGCGCCCCTACAGGCGCCTGAACTTTGGCGCGCAGACTCTGATCATGGGCATCCTTAACCTGACGCCCGACAGCTTCTCAGGCGATGGCCTCTTACAGGCGGTGAACCCGCTGGAGGCTGCCCTGCAACAGGCGCGCGCCTTCGTGGAGGCCGGGGCGCATATCCTCGACCTGGGGGGGGAGAGCACCCGTCCTGGCTCACAGCCGGTGAGTGCCGAAGATGAACTCGCCCGCGTGTTACGGGTGGTCAGCGCCCTGGCCGGTGAAACCCCCGCCGTCATTTCTGTGGATACGTACAAGGCGCGGGTGGCCGAAGAGGCGCTGCTGGCCGGTGCCGACTGGATCAATGACGTATGGGGCCTGCGGGCAGATCCCGCGCTGGGGAAGGTTGCCGCGCGGTACGGCGTTCCCATCGTGCTGATGCACAACCGCAGTCAACCGGCGTATGCCGAATTGCAGGAACGATTGGGAGGGCGTTACGTGGGTATGCCCTACCGAGATCTGCTCGGTGAGGTGAAGGCCGAGTTGATGGAAAGCGTGACCCTGGCGCGGGAGGCGGGTGTGCGCGATGAACAGATCATCCTCGACCCCGGTATTGGCTTCGGGAAAACCGTGGAGCAGAATCTGGAGCTCATCAACCGGCTGGATGAGGTCAAGGCACTTGGCTTTCCTCTGTTGCTGGGGGTGTCTCGCAAGTCTTTCATCGGGTATACCCTGAATGTGCCCCCTGCCGAACGTCTGCCGGGCACTGCCGCGGCCTGCGTGGTGGGAATTCTCCACGGGGCCGACATTCTGCGCGTGCACGATGTGGGGTTTATCGTACAGGTTGCGCGGATGACCGACGCCATCCGGCGCGCTCCCGGTGCAGAAAATGTGGTAAAGTAACTTTGTGAGTGCTTTTCAGCCTTCTCTTGAGGAACTCCTCACCGCCGATGCCCCGCCCCTGGCGCGGCTGGCGGAGGTGGTGTGCGGGTGTGTTGAGTCGGCCACGCCCTGCGCCTTCCGGGAATCGTTGCCGGCGTTGGAAGCCCATGCGCTGGCAGGTGAAGAGAAAGACCCCCCGGCTGCGGCGGCTCTGTGGCAGTGCCTCGGGCGGATGTATCAGGCAGTGGCGGATTTCCCGGCCGCACGGAATGCCCTGGAACGCAGTTTCAACCTGGCGGATACTCCCTCAACCCGCCTTTACCTGGCCGCCCTCCTGCGTGAACTGGGTGAGCTTGCCGCGGCTGAAGCCATGTTTGATGGTGCATGGGAGAGCATCGAAACCCACGGCAGAGTGGGTGTTTCGGAGCGCATCTCGGGGCTGGTCGAGAAAGGGCTGCTCCGGCAGGAACAGGGCCGCCCGGTAGAAGCCCTGCAATCCTTGCAGGAGGCGCTGGAGCTGGCCGAAGCTCATCTGGCTCCGGCCGACCCGCTTCTGGCTACCGTGCTTAACCACCTGGGAACGATGGAGCGCGATCTGAGCCAGCTCGATGCGGCCATTCAACATCACCGCCAGGCCCTGGCGCTCGATGAAGCTCACCGCGGGCCTTTACACCCGGCCACTGCACGTGACGCCAACGATCTGGCTGTGGCTTTGCTCTCGGCGGGCGAGCTGTCTGAGGCTCAGACCCTGGTGGAGCGGGCACTGGCGATTGACCGCACGGTATTTGGCGACCGGCACCCGGCCACCGCACGAGACCTGGCCAACCAGGGAGAGATTCTGCGCGCTCAGGGCCATTTCTCTGCCGCTGAGCAGGCGACCCGGGCCGCGCTGGAGACCTTTGCGGGATTGTTTGGCAAACGCCATCCCCTGGTTGGGTCGTTGTGGAATAACCTGGGTCATACCTGCCAGCAAATGGGGCGGCTGGACGAGGCTCTGCACGCGTTTAATCAGGCTCTGGTGATCCTGCAGGGATTGTACGGGCCAAAGCACCTCAGCGTGGGGCTGGTGATTGGCAACATGGGGGCTGTAATGCAGATGCAGGGCAAACTGATGGCCGCGCGCATGTCGCTTGACCACGCTGCGCGCGTCTGTGAGGCGGCCCTGGGGCATGACCATCCCACTGTGGCCGCGCTCATCAGCAACCTGGGTGAGGTGCTGCGCCGGAGCGGTGATCTGAGCGGAGCGCAGGCTGCTGTAGAGCGGGCGCTGGCGATTGACCAGGCCAGGCTGGGAGAGAACCACCCCAACGTGGCCGTGCGTTATGCTAACCTGGCGCGCATTCACATGGCGCGCAACGAATATGCCGCCGCCGAGGCTGCCTACCGGCAGGCCCTGGAGATTGAGCTACCCGCCTTTGGAGAAACCCATCCCCGCTGTGTGAGCCGTCTCAATGGTGTGGGAATGGCGCTTCTGGCTCAGGGAAAGGCCGCCGAGGCGCTGGGCTTTTTTGAGCGGGCGCTGGCAGGGGCGCGTGAAGCCTTTGCCCGCCAGCCGGTGGAGCAGGCCAGCATTCAAACCAACTGTGGTACGGCTCTCCAGGCGCTGGGTCGGTGGGCTGAGGCCCGGGCGGCCTTTTCGGGGGCGCTGGAGGTGCTTTCACAGGTCTTCCCGCCGCACCATCCGCGCATTCTTGACCTGCGGGAAAGAATTTCCCGGTGTGATGCTCTGACCGCTTAAAATCTACAAGACCTGACATTTCACCCGAGTTTTACGATGCTCATCATCCAGAACATGGAGGTTCATCCATTGTCAGACCATTGCAAAGATGGTATCGTAAAAGGGAAAGAGTACGGAGGGTGCAGGAGCATTATGAGCTTCCGAGCCGACCATAGAAGCGAAAGCAAGCGGGCGCGATCCGTCGTGCCCGCTTATTTTTTGGCTTCTCATTTCCATGTCTTTCCACTTAACCAGGAGTGAACCGTATGGCAGGACAAACCAACGCTTTTGAAATGGCGCAACGACAGTTCGATCATGTTGCCGGGTTGCTTCACCTCGACCCACAGGTAGCCGAGATTTTACGCTGGCCGATGCGTGAATTTCATTTCCGCATTCCGGTGCGTATGGATGACGGCTCGATTCGCGTCTTTGAGGGTTTCCGGGTGCAGCACAACGATGCGCGCGGCCCCAATAAGGGTGGAATCCGTTTCCATCCGGCTGAGACGATCGATACCGTGCGCGCACTGGCCATGTGGATGACCTGGAAGTGCGCCGTGGCTGATCTCCCTCTGGGGGGCGGCAAAGGCGGGGTAATCGTCGACCCGGCAACTCTTTCAACCCCGGAGAAAGAACGCCTCTGCCGCGGTTATATCGACGTGATGTGGCGCAACCTTGGCCCGCGCACCGATGTGCCTGCCCCTGATGTGGGCACCACACCGCAGATGATGGGCTGGATGATGGATGAATACTCCAAGCTGGTGGGGCAGTATACTCCCGGGGTAATTACGGGCAAACCCCTGGGGAGCGGGGGCTCGATGGGACGCACCGAGGCCACCGGCTTTGGCGTCATCTACACGGTACGTGAGGCGATGAAGCACCTCAAGCTCGATCCTGCGCGCTGCAGGGCGGCCATTCAGGGCTTCGGCAATGTGGCGCAATACGCCGCCATTGGTTTTACCGAGTTGCTTGGCGGAAAAGTGGTGTGTGTTTCGTACTGGGATCGTGACGATCGCTGTCCGTACACCGTATCGAAAGAAGATGGCATTGATCCGCGCTTCCTGATGTCGATCACGGATCAGTATGGCACGATTAACAAAAGCCAGGCCTCAGCCGCAGGGTACAGGATCGAAGAGGGCGGTGAGTGGATTCGTAAAGAAGCGGACGTGCTCATCCCGGCGGCCCTTGAAGGGCAGATCAACGCCGAAACCGTCCAGTTGATTCACGAGCGCGTCAAACTGGTGGCTGAAGGCGCGAACGGCCCCACCACACCTGAAGCCGATGAAGTGCTCAGGGAACGCGGAATCTTTGTGTTGCCCGATTTTCTCTGCAATGCCGGAGGGGTGACGGTTTCTTACTTTGAGAGCGTGCAGAATGACATGAACTATTACTGGTCGAAGGGCGAAGCCCTCAGCCGGCTGGATGACAAAATTACCACGGCCTTTGAAGGCGTGCTGGAAATGTCCCTCCAGCAGCAGGTGAGCATGCGCGATGCCGCCTACATGGTGGCCATCGACCGGGTAGTCAAGGCGATGCAGTTGCGCGGCTGGATCTAAAACCTCTCGCCCGGGGTGCGGTCTGCGCTTTGCCCGATCCCTCTCGACGGGGATGGGACGAAAGAAAACAGGGAGACTTTGTACCCTTTTACAGGCGCAAAGTCTCCCTGTTTTTTCTCTGGCACAGGTTGTTTGCCCCGATCAGGATTAAAATATTCCCTATGAGCGACACAATTGCCATCCTTACTGATAGCACCTGCGATATTCCGCCGGAGCTGATTGATCAATATCGTATTCGTGTCCTTCCCCATACTATTATCTGGGGGAATGAACAGTTCCGCGATCGAGTCGATATGCAACCTGCCGATTTTTACGAGCGGCTGGCGCGCGACCCGGTATACCCTTCCACGGCGCATGTGTCGGTAGCCGAATTTGCCGCCGCATACCGGCAGGCCGCCGAAGAAGGTGCCCGTGAAGTGCTTGTGCTTACCGTGAGCAGTGCGATGAGCGGAGCCTTCAACGCGGCCACGCAGGCGGCGGGCCTGGTGGATGTCCCCGTCCATGTGGTGGACTCGAAAGGCCCCACCATGAGCCTGGGCTGGCAGGTGCTGGCGGCCGCCCGTCAGCGTGACCTGGGCCGCACCATTCAGCAAATTCTGGAGAAGGTGGATGAGGTACGCCGTTCTCTGGTGCAGCTGGTTTGCATGGACTCGCTGGAATACCTGTATAAGGGCGGGCGCATTGGCAACGCCACGCACTGGCTGGGTTCGCTCCTCAATATCAAGCCGCTGGTGAAAATCAACCACGAGACAGGCCTGGTTGAGTCGGTGGGAAGCGCCCGGACGCACCGGAAAGTGGTCGATCTGATGGTTGAAAAATTCTTCTCGATGATTGATCTGACCAGGCCCCTGCATATTGCCGTGTTACATGGGAACGTTCTGGAAGAAGCCGAAGAGCTGGCCGGGCGAATTTTACGACAGTATTCACCGGTGGAATTACTGATCAACATTACGGGCCCGGTGCTTGGGGTGAACACCGGCCCGCGGGCACTGGCGTTGTGTGGTTACGCTGGCGAGTAATTCTCGCTTCAGAGAGCGGTTTACCGGTTTTCCATGCACCCCATTGCGCTGATCACCGATAGCACCTGTGATCTTCCCTCTCGTTTTATCGAGCAGTATCAGATCACGGTGTTGCCGTATGTATTGATCTGGGATGGAAAGGAATACCGCGACCGCGTGACGATCCAGCCGGAAGAGTTTTATGCCCGTCTGCGCTCGAGTCCAACCTTCCCGACCACGGCCCAGGCCAGCCGGGAAGAATTTGTGTCGCTATTTCGGCAGGTGCGCGAAAAGGGGGCAGAAGGGGCGCTGGTTGTACTGGTTAATGCGCAATTCAGCGGGTCGCTTGCCTCGGCGCGGCTGGCCGCTGAAGAAATGGATTTTCCGGTCGTGATTCACGACTCGCGCAGCACCTCAATGGGCCTGGGCTGGCAGGTGCTGGCCGCCGCCCGTGCCCGTGAGGCCGGTGGTGGTTTGCCAGAAATGGTCGCCGCCGCCGAGAAGGTACGCGAGCGGGTGCAGGTGTACGCCTGCCTGGATACCCTGGAATACGTGTATCGTGGCGGGCGCATTGGGAATGCCCGCCGTCTGCTGGGAACCCTGCTGCATGCCAGGCCGGTGATCTACGTCAATCATCAAACCGGCATCGTTGAGGCCGCAGGAATGGCACTCTCACGGCGGCGGAGCATTGAATGGATGGTGTGGTGCTTCTTCGAGAGGATGCCAGCGGGAGGACAGTTGCATGTGGCCGTGATGCACGGGATGGCCGAAACAGAAGCCTGCCAGCTGGAAGCGCGCATCAGGGAAGCATTCGCACCCCGGGAATTGTTTGTTCACCTCACCGGCCCTGTGCTGGGGCTCAATACCGGCCCGCGGGCGCTGGCGCTGTGCGGGTATGGGGAGTGATCTTGTTCAAAAGATCGATCAGGGTTTCTCCCCCTTTTGAGCTCCATTGGCTATAATGGAGGTATGCCCCCGGCTTATCTTTCTCTACTCTCAAGCGGCGAACTGGCACACCGGGTTGAACAGGCCTTTGCGGCGCTGGCTTCGTGTACATTGTGCCCGCGGCGTTGCCGGGCCAACCGCCTTAAGGGAGAACTGGGGGTTTGCCGTTGTGGAGAGAAAGCCCGGGTAGCCAGTTATGGCCCCCACCATGGCGAGGAACGCCCCCTGAGCGGGTGGCGCGGATCGGGGACGGTATTTTTCAGCCGGTGTAATTTGCGTTGCGTGTTTTGTCAGAATTATGAAATCAGCCAGGCCGATGCCGGCCCCGAAGTGGAACCGGAAGCGCTGGCTTCCATTTTTCTGGAAATTCAGGCCATGGGATGCCACAATGTGAATCTGGTGTCGCCCAGCCATGTGGTGCCGCAAATTCTGGCCGGTGTGCTCCTGGCGGCGCAGGCCGGTTTACGCCTGCCGCTGGTGTATAACTCTGGTGGCTACGATTCGCTCGAGGCTCTGGCACTGCTGGATGGGGTGATCGATATCTACATGCCAGACATGAAATATGCCGATGCGAAAGCAGCCCATCTCTTTTCCGGTGCCAGAGATTACCCCGTCGTCAATCGGGCCGCGGTGAAGGAAATGCACCGTCAGGTGGGGGATCTGGTGCTGGATCAGGAAGGGCTGGCTGTGCGCGGCCTGCTGGTACGGCACCTGGTGTTGCCCAACCGTCTGGCGGGGACGACTCAGATTGCGCGTTTCCTGGCAGAGGAAGTTTCTCCGAATACCTATCTGAATGTGATGGCTCAGTATCACCCGGCTTACCGGGCGGCGGCTTTTGTGCAATTGAACCGGCGGATCACGCCGCAAGAGTATGAGGCCGCCCTGCAGGCGGCTCGAAGCGCCGGGCTGACTCGCCTGGACGGTATCACCTCTCCTTCCTGATCCGTGCTATGCCCTGGCAACAGGTTTACGATCCCCTTCATGCTCCGTGGCTCTCCACCCTGGTGGCGTTTTTACCGGCAGGGCTTCTGCTGGTTTGCCTGGGCTGGCTGCGGATGCGGGCGCACCTGGCGGCGCTGGCAGGCCTGGGAGCCGCCCTGCTGGTGGCTGTTCTGGCTTTCAACATGCCCCCCCTCATGGCCGCGTCTAGTGCGGTGTATGGCATGGCTTACGGTTTTTTGCCCATCGGCTGGATTGTGTTGAACGTGATCTTTCTCTTTCGTCTCACCGAAGAGAAAGGGCTGTTTGGCATCCTGCGCGACAGCCTCAGCCAGCTGAGCGGAGACCGGCGATTGCAGCTGGTGCTGGTGGCTTTTTGCTTTGGGGCGTTTCTTGAAGGCGCGGCCGGGTTCGGTACGCCGGTGGCCGTTTCGGCTTCCATTCTCATCGGGCTGGGCTTTCCGGCTCTACCGGCGGCCGGGCTCTCGCTCATTGCCAACACGGCCCCGGTGCCCTATGCGGGGCTGGGAACACCCCTCATCGCTTTGCAGGGCGTTACCGGGCTTGATCTGCACGCCCTGACGCGCACGGTGGCTCTGCAGTTGAGTCTGTTCGACGTGCTCATACCCTTCTGGATGGTCTGGGCCCTGGCTGGCTGGAAGGGTGTGCGCGGGGTGTGGCCGGCCCTGCTGGTGGCCGGAGGAACATTCGCCGCGGTGCAGCTGGCGGTGGCCTGGTGGCACGGGCCGTGGCTGGTGAATATTCTTTCGGCGCTGGCTTCGATGGCGGCGCTGGTGCTCTTTTTGCGTCTGTGGCGCCCGGCCGAGGTGTGGCACCTGCCCGGAGAGGCAGGGGCGGGCTCGGCTTCTCCGGCGCATCCCCGGCCGCTGGTACTGAGGGCGTGGGCGCCGTGGCTGTTGCTCAGCCTGTGGATGTTCGTCTGGGGGTTGCCGGGGGTAAAGGCCTTTCTGGATCGTTTTTCTCTGGTGCGCGTGCATGTTCCGGGGCTGGATGGCATGGTGATGCGTATGCCGCCGGTGGTTGCCGCGGCGCGGCCAGAGGGGGCGGTTTTCGACCTGGCCTGGCTTTCTGCGTCTGGTACGGCCATTCTCCTTGCGGCAGTGGTGGCCGGGGTTTGGATGGGGTATCGCCCGCGCGAGTTGCTGACGCGTTATGCTGCCACCTTCCGGCAGGTAGGCCTTTCGTTGCTGACAATCTGTACCATGATGGCTACCGGTTTTGTAATCCGTTATTCGGGCATGGATGGAAGCATGGGGCTGGCTTTTGCGCGAAGCGGCCCGCTGTACCCTTTTTTTGGCACCCTGCTTGGCTGGCTGGGGGTGTTCATCACCGGCTCTGACACATCGTCCAATGTGCTCTTCGGAAGTTTGCAGCGCATCACAGCCGAACAGCTGGGCATTCAACCGGTGTTGATGGCCGCGGCCAACAGTTCGGGTGGGGTGATGGGTAAAATGATCAATGCCCAAAGTGTGGTGGTCGCCGGGACGGCCGTCAACCTGCGCGGCAGAGAGGGGCAAATCCTGCGCTACGTGTTTTTCCACAGCCTGGCGTTGGCCGGACTGGTGGGGCTGGTGGTGATGGCCATGGCGCGTTTTCTGTGATCGAAAAGGTCAACCTGTGCCCACGCTTTCCTTTACATCCTTCATTGAATTGCATCATTCGCTTCATGCGGGGGTGCCCGTCTGGCCGGGCGACCCTCCCATTCAGATTTCAGACCATGCACGGCTGGAGCGGGAGGGGTATTTTCTACGCCGCCTGAACCTGGGAGAGCACAGCGGCACCCACCTGAATGCCCCGGCGCACTTTCTGCCTCAGGGACTGGCGGTCGATCAGCTTCCCCCGGAACGGCTGGTGCTGCCTGCCGTGGTGATTGATGTCCATGCCGCCTGTGCGGTGAATGCCGATTTTGCCCTGCCCCTGGAGGAGGTGCACGCGTGGGAAAGAGAACATGGCCGTGTACCTTCCGGTTCTCTGGTCATCCTCTTCACCGGATGGGAAGATCGCTGGGATGCGCCCATCCGTTACTGGAATGGTGATTCGGAAGGACGGTTGCACTTCCCGGGGTTTTCTCTGGAGTCGGCCCGATATTTAATCGAAGAGTGCGGGGCCGCCGGGCTGGCCAGTGATGGCCCCGGCCTGGAGCCTGGCCTGGATGAGGCCTTCAGCGTTAATCGTTATTTGCTGGAACGCAACGCTCTTGCCCTGGAAAACCTGTGCCGGGTGGATCGCCTGCCTGCTTCGGGGGCTACGCTGGTCATCGGCCTGTTGAGGATAGAGGGCGGCTCCGGAGCGCCGGTGACCATTCTGGCTTTTCTACCCTGAAGAACCCCGCCCGGGGCCATTCTGAAGGAGATTTTAAGCGGTTGTTAATCATTTGTTAGTTGACCCCTGCGAAATTTGGTAGATAATAGAATCAACCATGCAGCCTGGTCTATACAACTTCCCTCAACCCAGCCCTTTGATCATCCAACGCAAACGGTCCGGTCGGCGTCGACTTCAGCGCCGACCGGCTTCTTTTAACGTCAATATGGTTGACCCAGAAGGAGAGGTATGCTCACCCTGTGCTTTGACGGACTCTACCAGGCCCTGACCGAACCCCACCCCCGGGGGTCTCAGGCGGGAGTGATGTGTTATGGTTGGCTCATCGAGCGCGATGGAGTGATGATTGCCCGCGGGCACGGCGGTTACGTGCGCGCGGTAGAAGCCACTTCGAACATTGCCGAATATCTGGCTCTTATCGAAGGGTTGAGTGCTCTCTTAGACCTGGGGTGCGAAGGTGAGACCGTTCAAATCATTGGCGATGCCCGTTCGGTGATCGATCAGATGCAGGGGGTGGTGGCGGTGCATTCGGCCAGCACCCGGCGTCTCTATCGCCGCGCCATGCGCCTGGCGGGGCGCTTTCAACGGCTGGTCTGGCGGTGGGCGCCGCGCCGGTTGAACCGCAGGGCTGACCTGCTCAGTCGTAAGGCCATGCGGCAGATCTACGCCAACCCGGGCCGCTACCGCGCCGCTCTGGAGGTGCTCGGGGTGGATTCGGGCGCGCTGAAGGACCATCATCGCCTGCACTCCCTGCTCGATTTGCGCATCTATCAGCCGGGCGGCATGTCTGAAGTGCTCATTTCTTAATCCAAATTGTGTTGATTTTCCAATCTTTTTCCATTAAACTTATCTAAAGCTCGTTCGCGCCTTGAGGGACGAAGGAGTTCAGTCGCTCTCGTTTCAGCCAACCTGCCTGAAAAAGGTGGGTAGATAGGGGTTATCCTTGAGCCCGGTACTCTTTGTACTCTCGGCGTTTCTTGTACTGTGGTCGCTGCGCCTGGTCTGGTCTCGAAAAGGATTACCCGGCTACCGACTGTACCCATGGATCGCCGGTTTTGGGGTTTTCTGGTGTTTGCTCGAAGCCTGGGAGGGAGGGCTTCCGGCGTTGACGCCTGAAGCGCTGTGGTGGGCCCTGAAACTGGTGACGCTTGGAACGTTGCCCGTGCTGGGGGTGGTGGGTATTTTTGACCTTAACCGTCAGTTGCACTGTCTGCCGCGCTGGCAATGGGGCGGCATTTTGAGCGTTCCGGTGCTTGGTACGGCGCTTTCGTGGGGCGAGGGCCCCTCTTCGGCCATGGGCGTCTCATCCCTGGCGCCCCCGGCTTCGCTGGGGTTCGTGATGGGATTTGCCCTTCCCCTGCTTCTCTTCGCCCTTTACGGGCTGGTGCGCTACGTCTGGGTGCACCGTCCTGCCCGGCGCACCTGGCTCTTCCCCATCGCCGTACTGCCGCTTTTAGCGGTGATCTTTGTGAGAGATTTTCAGCAAATTCTTGAAGCCGCTCCCCTTCTCCTCAGCCTGAATCTGGTTTTCTTTGCCATGCTGGCGGGCACCAGTCCACTCCCCAAACCGGGGAATGTGTTCGGGCCGGAAGATAGCCTGATCAACCGGCTGTCTTTCGCTGTGCTGGCGATCGATTCGAGCGGGCGGATCGTGGATATTAACGAAAGCGCTGCCCTGTGGGCGGGGATGGCCCGCCAGGGGCTGATCGGGCGCCTGGTTTTCGATTACAGCCGGGAGATCGGGCGCATTCTGCTCGAATCGCGCCGCGGGATCTCGCTCGATCTGGATCTGGCGTTGAACGAGTTTACTCCCCCGCGCTTCTGCCACCTGCACCTCAGCGAAGAACCATGGAAAAATGGGCAGGTCATCCGCCTGATCACCCTGGAAGACAACACCCGCTTTGTTAAAGAAAATGCCGATCTGCGCCGTGATCGCGCTCTGCTCGAATCGGCGCTCGAAACCCACCATAATGGGTTGATGGTCTCTGACGCGAACGGGCGGGTCATTCTGCGCACGGCCAATCTCCTGCGCACGTTCAACCTGCCCGAACGGGCCTTCGATACGGGCCTGCTCGGCTGGCGCAACCAGATGGCTCAGGTGATGAAAGACCCCGCGCGTTTTCATCGTTTTCTCGACCAGACCATCCAGCAATCTACTGGTGAGACGCTTGAAATGCTCGAAATGGCCAACGGTCGCTGGCTGGAGTGCCGCTCATTTACCACAGTCCTGCCCCAAAGCGACGCGGTTTACCGCATTTGGACCTTCACCGACTACACCGAGCAGACGCGGCGCGAACAGGAGCTTCTCCACCTCAGCACCCACGACATTCTTACCGGGGTGAATAACCGCACTTTCTTTGAAAATGAATTACGCCGCCTTCGACTGGGGCGGAACTTCCCCGTCACCCTCATCATCACCGATGTAGATGGCCTCAAAGCGATCAACGACCAGCATGGTCATCCGGTGGGAGATGAAATTCTCCGCCAGACCGCGGATATTCTGCGGCGGGCGTGCCGGTCTGACGACACGGTGGCACGGATCGGGGGCGACGAGTTCTGTATTTTACTCAAACATGCCGAAGCACAGGCCGCCGAGCACGTGATCAACCGTGTCCTTTCACTGGTCAATCTGTACAACATGCGTCAGCCAGGGCCTGCGCTTTCGCTTTCCATCGGTTATGCCAGCGCTGAAAATCCCGTGGAGCTGGATACGGTGTTCCAGCGCGCCGATAGCGTCATGTATGCGGCGCGGTATCGAAAACGCAACGGTGGAACCTGGCCAGGAAAATGAACAACCCGGCAGGGGGCCTTTAACTGGCTGTGGTGAGGTCTGAAGTGCAGTTAGGACAGCGTGTGGCCCGAATGGGAATGGTGGTGAAGCAGTAGGGGCATTCTTTGGTGGTGGGGGCGGGGGCTGGAGCCGGTTTAAGGCCTACCAGGCGGTTGTAAGCGCGCACCACCAGGAAAATGACGAATGCCACAATGAGGAAATCGACCACGGTTTGAATGAAGTTGCCGTAAGCCAGTACCGGCGCCCCGGCGGCGCGGGCGGCATCCAGAGAGGGGTAGCCTTTGCCCGAAAGGTCGATGAACAGGTTGGTGAATTGAACTTTGCCCAGCAGAAGCCCGATGGGCGGCATGAGCAGGTCGTTCACCAGGGAGCTGATGATCTTCCCGAACGCTCCGCCAATGATGACACCCACTGCCAGGTCGATCACGTTGCCGCGTGCAATAAAGGCCTTGAAGTCTTGAAGCATGTTTTTCCCTCCTTGAGCGAGGTTCTTCTGTATGTGATGATTGTACAACAAACGAACCCTCCGTTTATGAAAATAGTGAATGATTTGCAGGCCGCTGTGGCTGGTTCGCAAAGGATTTCTACCAGGGGCGGCAGGCCTGACAGGAGCTCCTTCCATGAGCGACACCTCTCTTTATGAACGGATCTACGCGGTGGTGCGGCAGGTTCCACCCGGGCATGTGACCACCTACGGCCAGGTCGCCCGCCTGGTGGGGGGCATTTCGGCACAGTTGGTGGGCTTTGCCCTGGCCGCCCTGCGCGACCGCCCGGCAGGGCAGGAAGTGCCCTGGCAACGGGTGATTAACGCCAGAGGAAAGATCAGCCCGCACGGATACGGGTTTGGCAGTGCCATTCAGCGCCAGCTGCTGGAAGAGGAAGGGGTGGTTTTTGATGCTGAGGGTTGCGTTGACCTCTCCAAATATGGCTGGCCTTCGGGTTGAGCATCAGCGGCTGGCCTTTTCGACCAGATAGAGAATCGACTGGTAGGGTCGGCCGGTGGCCTGAGCCATGCCCATCTCGCAGGTGAGGTTGCTGGAGTAATACCCGGTGTATTCTCGCTGGAGCACTTCGGCGGCCTCGCGCGCTGAGGCTGAAGCGGTGAGTTCGGGGAAGAGCAGGCCGCGGTCTCCGGCGTAGCCACAACATTTGAGGTTTTGCGGCACCACCACTTCTTCGGCACAGGCGCGGGCAATGTTCAGCATTACGTCCTGCAATCCCAGCTTGACGGCACTGCAATTGGGGTGCAGTACCACTGCGCCGGGCACGCGATTCAATGTGAGGCGGGGCAGGAGCATCTGCCGGGTAAATTCCAGCGGGTCGAGCAGGGTCATGCGTTCCCAGCGGGAGCGGTCTTCAGGGGCGAGGTAATCCTGACTGGTGAGCAGGGTATAAGCGCAGGAACTGGAGTCGATTACCACAGGCTTTCTCCCTTCTTCAGACCAGTCCCAGAAGTGTTCCACGGTGCGGTGCAGGGTCTCGCGGAAGGCCTGCACGTACCCCTTGGAGCTGAAGGGCATTCCGCAGCAATTACCGGGGCTGTCTTCCGGAATCCACACCTTCAAACCGGCGCGATCCGCGAGGGTGGTGAAGACCTCGATCAGGGTGGGCTCTCCTTTGCGGGGTGAACTTCCCATGGCCCGTACGATGCAGGAAGGGAAGTAAACGATCTCCGCTTCTTTCCGCTGCCCTCTGGGGAGCGGTTTGAAGTTGGGCCGCGGCACCACCGGGCTCCATTTGGGCAGGGCCGTACCGGCTACTTTCTCGGCCAGGCGGGTGATGGCCGCCACTCCCCGGTGCCCGATGATGCTGGCGCCGACGTGGCCAAGCCCCACCCCCAGGCGCAGGCCGGTCTCCACTGCTTTGAAATGCCGGGAAACGCCCGATGCAACGGCGTGTCCGCGGGGTGAGATGTGTTCGGCGCGCAGGCGTTTGACCAGCAACCCCGTGTTGATGTGCACCGGGCAGGCGAGTGCACAGTAGCCATCGACGGCACAGGTTTCTAACCCGGAGTACTGGTAATCACGAATCAGGCTCTCCAGCAGGTCGGCCTCACCGTCGGACTGCATCAGGCGGGTGATCTCCCGGCGCACCACGATGCGCTGGCGTGGGGTGAGGGTGAGGTCGCGGCTGGGGCATTTGGGCTCGCAGAAGCCGCACTCGATGCATTTATCCACCTCAGCTTCCACGATGGGCCAGGGTTTAAGGTGATCGAGATGACAGTGCGGGTCAGGGTTGATCACCACACCGGGGTTGAGCAGGTTCTCGGGGTCAACCAGTTTTTTAAGGCGCGCCATGATTTCCCAGGCGGTGCGCCCCCACTCGGCTTCCACAAAGGGAGCCATGTTGCGGCCAGTGCCGTGCTCGGCTTTGAGCGCACCGTCGTACTTATTCACCACCAGATTCACGAGGGCGTCCATGAAGCGCGCGTATTGTTCTACCGATGCTTCATCGTTGAAGGAAGGCGTCAGCACGAAATGCAGGTTGCCATCTTTGGCATGGCCGAAGATGATGGCTTCGGGGTAGTGGTGTTCCTGGAAAAGCGCCTGCAGGTCGAGAATGGCATCGGCCAGTTGTTCTACCCTGAAGGCCACATCCTCGATGAGCACCGTAGTGCCCTGGCGGCGCATCCCGCCGATGGATGGGAAAAGCCCCTTGCGGATGTTCCAGAGCACTGCCTGCTGGGCCGGGTCAGTGGTGAAGCTGGCCGGTCTGAGCAGGCGGAGCGAGGCGCAAACCTTTGCCGCCGCCTCTTTGAAAGAATCCAGGCTGGCCGGGGTTTCGGTTTGATATTCTACCAGTAAGCCAGCGGCGTTTTCTGGCAGGTCTTGGAGCAGCTCAGCGATACCCGGCTCGTTTTCCACCGAGCGTAAGGCGGCGCGGTCCATGATCTCAATGGCCCGCGCGCCCGAATCGCGCAGAGGGAAGACCGCCGCGGCCGCATCGCGTACGGTTTCAAAAAGCAACAGGGCGGTATACTTCAGGGGGTAGGCTGGCAGGGTGTGCAGTACCACCTCGGCGATGAACCCCAGGGTGCCCTCCGACCCTACCAGCAGGTGGGCGAAGATCTGTTCTGGCGAGTCGAAATCCAGGAAGGCGTTGAGAGAATATCCCGTGGTGTTCTTCTGGCGATATTTAGCGCGGATGCGCTCCACCAGGTCAGGATTGGCCAGAATCTCATCACGCAGTTCAAGCAGGCCGCGCACCACCTCTGGCGCCTGTTCTTCAAACTGCTGGCGGGCATCGGGCGCGGCGGTATCGATGGTCACACCGCTGGGAAGCATAAAGGTTAAAGAAGCCAAGGTGTGGTAAGAGTTTTCGACCACTCCACAGCACATGCCGCTGGCGTTGTTGGCCACCATCCCGCCCAGCATGGCGGCGTCGATGGATGCCGGGTCGGGGCCGATGCGCCGGGCATAGGGCTTGAGGGCCAGGTTGGCGTCACTTCCCACCACCCCCGGGCCAAGGCGAATCTTCAGCCCGCCTTCTTCCACCTCGATCTTGCGCCAGTAGCGAGAAATGTCAACCAGCAGGCCATCGGTGATGGCCTGTCCGGCCAGGCTTGTACCGGCGGCGCGAAAGCACAGGGGGATGCGCACCTTGCGGCTGTAGTCAAAAAGTGCGCGGACTTCAGCGAGGGTGCGGGGTTGGACCACTGCCTGCGGAATCAGGCGATAAAAACTGGCGTCGCTGGCAAAAGCCACCCGATCAATGGGCCGGGTGAGGATTTGCCTGGGTGACAGGAAGGTACGTAAATCGGCGTCGAGGTTCATACTCCTCCCGGGGGCATGGTTTCAACCTGCAGGGGTACGCTGTTTTTGGGGTAAATTGCTCACCCGCCCGGGTGGCGTGAACGGTGGGGCTGAAGAGAGGCTCACCCGGTCTGCGGGTAAGCATAGTATATATCGAATCGGGTGAATTAATCCTGGTCGGGAAGCAGGGCTTTACCTGAATGCAAGAGTTGCGTGACCGTCTCTGGAGGTTGAGGGTGGGCCAGCAGGAATCCCTGCGCCTTTTCGCAGGATTGATCGAGGAGGAAGCGGAACTGGCTTTCGGTTTCAACCCCCTCGGCCACCACGTCGAGATCAAGCACATGGGCCATGACGATCATTGCTGAGACGATGGCCGCGTCATCCCGGTCGTTGATCACATCCTTTATAAAAGTGCGGTCGATTTTCAGGCTGTGAATGGGCAGGCGTTTGAGGTAGGCCAGCGAGGAATACCCCGTGCCAAAATCATCGACCGAAATGGTCACCCCCATTTGCTGTAATCTTTCGAGGGCGTGAAGGGTGTTGTCGATGCTGGCGGCCATTTCACTTTCCACCACTTCGATCTGGATGGCCGTGGGCGGCACCCCGGCGGCTTCCAGTTCGCTCTCAAACAGTGCCCAGAAAGAGGTCTCAGGCAGCACCCGGGCCGAAATGTTCAACGCCAGGCGGATGTCTTTGAACCCCTGATCTCGCCACTGCCGCAGTTGTCTGAAGGATTGCCGGAAAAGGATGAAATTGAGCGCATTGATCAGCCCGGTTTCTTTGGCCACGTTGAGGAAAGACTCCGGGAGGAGCAGGCCGCGTTCCGGGTGTTGCCAGCGCATCAGGGCTTCGAGGGCGGTGACTCTCCCGTCGAACATGGAGACGATGGGCTGGTAATAGACCACGAACTCTTCTCGTTCGATGGCACGGCGCAGGTCGTTTTCCAGGTTCAGGCGGTGAATGGCCTGATGATGCATGGTCTCATCGAACAGGGCGTAGCAGGCTTTACCGCGCTCTTTGGCCGAGTACATGGCCATGTCGGCATTGCGCAGGAGTTCTTCTCCGCGCATTAACCGTGAGGCGGTGGCAATGCCGATACTGCAGGTGAGGAACAACGAATGCCCCTCCAGTTCAAAGGAGCGGCGGGTTTCTTCAAGGATGCGCCGGGCTACGCGTTCGGCTTCCTCGGGCTCGTGGACATTCTCCAGAAGCACGGCGAACTCGTCTCCTCCCAGACGGGCAAGGACATCATCGGCGCGCAGACAGCCCTTGAGCCGCTCGGCAAAAAGCACCAGAACACGGTCGCCAAAGGGGTGATCGTAACTTTCGTTGATTAACTTGAAAGCATCCACATCAATGAACAAGAGGGCCACCTGAGGGGTGCGCCCCATTTCCAGCAGAGCGAGGGCCTGGTTGAGCCGCTGGGTGAAGAACAGCCGGTTAGGGAAGCCCGTGAGCGCGTCGTGGGTGGCCTCGTACGAAAGCCTCTCCTGGTTTTCATGCAGAGCCAGCGTGGAGGTTTCCAGCGCCTGAATGGCTTCGTTGATCCCACCGGCCAGGTGAGCCAGTTCATCGTCGCCGGAGAGATGCAGGCGCAGAGAAAAGTCCCGTGCTTCCCGGATGCGTTGAATCCCGGTGTAAAGCTCTTCCAGGCGTGAAGTCACCTGTCGATCGATTTGCTGAGAAAGGATCAGAGCGAGCAATCCTCCGGCGGCCAGGGTGGCCAGGGCAAAGAAGGCCATGTTCCATCGCCCCTGCTGAAAGCCATTGCGGGGTTTTACCAGCTGCAGGATCAGCGCCGGTTGCCCGTTAAGGCCAGGGAAGACGTGAAAAGCTGCCAGGGAATGATCCGGGAGGGTCTGAAGCGCCGCCTGCCCCGATTGGAGGAAGTTTTCACGCGCGGCGGCGAAATCGGCAGGCAGTTGCGGGTCATCGAAGCCGTAAAGGCGAATACCCCCCTGAACCCGGTTTGCAATCTGCTGAAAGAAGCCTTCATCCAGGCGGCGCGCCGCGATCAGTGCGCCTTCTGCAGAGGGCTGTGTGGCCGCCAGCCAGACCTGCCCATCCAGCATCACCAGGCCGGTTTGCCCGCTTCGGGCCTGCTCAGGCGTGAGCGGGTTGGCTTCAAGAAAGGCCACCCAGGCGGGGGATGCAGGCCCGCCGCCCGATGACCGGATGCGTTCTACCCTGCCGGATGAGTCTACCGAGGCCAGCACCTCGATCCTGAGGGTATCCAGCCATGATTCGGGCAGGCCGGGTGGGGCTGCGCCTGCCCCTTCGGAGAGGGCGGCCAGGCGGGTCGCCTGTAACAGAAGCTCGCTCTGAGATTGAACAAGGGCGACCACCGATTGCAGATCGTCGCGGAGCAGGTTTTCTTCCAGCCGGGAAAACTCGCTGAGCAGGACGAGGACAGAAGCCAGGGCGCTCACAGCCGTCAGGATCAGGGAAGCGATCAGGATGAGGGTGGTGATTCTTCTTCGAATGGAAGACGGCCTTCTGTGCATGAAACCATCCAGTGAAGCGGTGAAATAGGCGTACCTGCCTCTGCCTGCTGGGTCGCAGACAGCCCGGCATGGCGCAGGGAAGGTGCACCGCCTGAAGCCTGCCCGGCACGGCGGGGCTGCATGAGAATCGTTGCAGGAATCGCGCCAGTTTTTCCCCGGGGAGATAAAAAAGACCGGATCGCTTTCCTGCGATCCGGTCTGGATTGGCTTCGTCTATTTTAAGTTCAAGAAAGCATCCCTTCCAGGATCATTTCAAGCGCCATGGTATGACTGCAGCGTCCCCGGCTCTGGAAGAATTCGCAATCGCAATTCCATTCGCCGGTCTGGTAATGAACCGTGTGGGCATTGTTTTCGCCTTCAAAGGTGACGGTCAACTGGTTAAAATGGATGCGGTCCTTTTCCTGCGCATAGCGCTTGGCCTTCTCAATTTTGCCAATCATGCCATAGTCCATTGGGCACAACTCCTTTTCTAAAATTGAAGGGAAGAAGCCGGGTAGCAAAAAGCACGCGAAAACCCGCGTGCTTTTGTTCAATCTTCAGACTGATCTTACCCTTTCGCATCTTGAATCGAGTATATAACCACTTCTGATGAAAGTCAACCTGATTTTGGCGGAAATTGCATTTTCTTTTCCAGCACCAGGGCATCTTCACCGTCGAAGTAATAGGCGTTCCACACATCGACGAGATGGTAACCATGGTTGTGGTAAAGCTGAAGGGCGGCCAGGTTGGAGCGGCGTACACTCAGGCGTATGGTGGGCATGCCCATGGCTTTTTCACAGGCCTGCAACAGGGCGCTGGCAACCCCGCGCCGGCGGTAGGCAGGCAGTACCCCCAGCGTGGCCACCCAGCCCACCCCCTCGGCGGGATGGGGGTCGCCGCCGACAAATCCGATCATTTCTGACCCGATGACGGCTTTCAGCCGCACCAAGCCGGGCAGAATCAGGACGCCGATCAGGTCCCAGAGCGGCCATGCGTCCCCGCCGAAGCATTCCTGCTCCAACCGGCGCAGCGCGTTCAGATCACCCAGACCGGCGCCCGTGAGAATAAACCCGCTTTGCACTTCAGCGATCAGTGCGTTTTACTCCTCTTTTCTGGCCTGTCCCTGCAGGAAATTGCTCATCAGGCTGGTGAACTCCATCGGGAAGATGTACTTGGTCGATGGGCTGGCCGCCATGGCTTTGAGCGTTTCAAAATACTGCAGGGTGAGCGTCTTCTGGTCGATGGTTTGCGCTACGGCAAAGATGCGCTCCAGCGCCGCGGCGAACCCTTCGGCGCGCAGCAACTGGGCCTGCTTTTCACCTTCGGCGCGCAGGATGGCGGATTGTTTCTCGCCTTCGGCGCGCAGGATGGCGCTCTGGCGTTCACCATCGGCCACGTTAATGGCCGCCTCGCGGGTACCGGTAGACTCGGTGACGACCGCACGGCGAATGCGCTCGGCAGACATCTGCCGGTTCATGGCTTCCTGCACTTCGCGCGGCGGGATGATCTCGCGAATTTCCACATTGGTGACCTTCACCCCCCAGCGCCCGGTGACCTCGTCCAGGCGGGTGCGCAGGATGGAGTTAATCGTTTCGCGCTCTGAGAGCACATCATCGAGTAATATGCCGCCGATGACCGAGCGGAGGGTGGTGGTGGCCATACCCTGGGCGGCCAGTTCAAAGTTCCCTACCTGCAGTACCGAATCGGTCGGTGAGAGCACCTTGTAGTACCAGATGAAGTCGATGGAGATGGGAGCGTTGTCCTTGGTGATCGAGGTTTGCTGTGGGATTTCCCGCACCTGCTCGCGCAGGTCTACCCGCACGGCGCGGTCAATGATCGGGATTAACAGCACCAGGCCGGGGCCGCGGTCGCCGATGCACCGCCCGAGGCGGAACACCACCAGTCGCTGATATTCCGGCACGACCTTAATCGCATTGACCAGGAAGATCAACACGACCAGGATGATAGCTCCGACAATACACAGGAGCGTTAAAGAAGATGAAACAGGTTCCATGGTTATTCCTCCGGTTTAACTTGTTCAACGGTGAGAACCAACCCCTGGCGGGCGATCACGCGGATGGTAGCCCCGCTGGGGATATAACTACTGCTGACAGCAGTCCATTCTTCTCCCCCCACATATACGGTGCCCTCCGGGCGAAGGTCAGTGCGAGCCGTGCCGGTCATACCGATCAACCGGTCGAGGTTGTGCCGTGGGGTGGCCAGGGCGGCTTCCAGGCTCTTGCGGGCCATGAACCATAGCAACAGCCCTGAACCTCCTGAGATGATCACTGCCAGGATGGGATTAACCGCCGGGCCACCCTGCTCGGTGCGGAAGACGAAGATTGATCCCAGGATGAGCAGGACGATCCCGGCTATCAGAAAGAGGGTCGACCTTCCTTGGCCGCCGCCGCGCGGCCCACGTACGGCAAATACCAGCGGGAATACGGCGACGATCATCACGACAATGGCCCAGCCGTTTACTGGCAGGGTGACGAGGGTGTAACCGGCCAGCAGCAGCGCAAACAGTGCTCCCACTTCAAGGATGCCCGTCCCTGGCGAAAAAAGAGCCAGAATGGCGAAGACAAACCCTCCCACCAGGAGCACAAAACCGACGTTCGGATCCAACAGAATGTTGTTGATCATAAGTCACCATCCCTTATTCATTATACATGAGGGATACCCGGTTTCATCTCAACGTTGTATCAATTTTCGGGAATCCGCCGGGTGGCAGGAAGAACCCCTGCCTGAAGAAACGTCTGCGTATATTGGTATCCGGCGGGCTTGGTGGTAACATTTAAAGGTGCGTTGCAGTTCACTGGAAGGAGAAGCAAGATGACCGTTCAGATCAGTATTCTGGGGCTGGGCCAGGTGGGTTCTTCCATCGGCCTGGCGCTGGCCGCGGCCAGAGATCAAATTACGCGCGTGGGCAACGACCGGGAAGCGGAAGTCCTCAAACAGGCACAGAAGCTCAATGTGGTAGATCGGATTGCCCCCTCCCTGCCCGATGCGGTTGGCGGAGCAGATGTGGTCATTCTGGCACTGCCAGTGGATGAGGTGCGTTCCACCCTCCAGGCCATTGCACCTCATCTCAAGCCGGGGGTGGTGGTGCTGGATACTTCTTCCGCCACGGTGCAGTCCACCCGCTGGGCGCAGGAGCTGCTTACTTCTCCTGAGTGCTACTTCCTGACCTTTACTCCGGCGGCGAATGCCCGTTATCTGGGAGAACTGGACCGGGGCCCGAGCTCGGCGCATGCAGACCTGTTCAAGGACAACATCATCATGATCACCAGCGCGCCGGGGGTGGACGAATCGGCAGTGCAACTGGCTGAAAACCTGGCCCGACTGATCGGCAGTACGCCGGTTTTTTCCGACCCGTATGAGGTGGATGGTTTGCTTTCGGCCAGCCATGTGCTGCCCGGCCTCATTGCGGCGGCACTGGTCAACGTCACCGCCGGTATGCCCGGCTGGAATGACGGGCGAAAGATCGCCAATGCCCGGTATGCGCGCATTGCCGACCTGGCGGCTTACCCCGGCGGCGGAAAAAGGCCCGGGGAAGAGGCCCTGCAAAACCGTGAGAACACCCTTCGCGCGCTGGACAATCTGATCGGTGAGCTTTACGAAATACGCGAAGCCCTGGCCAGCGGCAACGAGGCTACCTTTCACGAGCGGCTGGAACGTGCCCGTCAGCTCCATGCCGCCTGGTTCCGCCAGCGCACCTCAGGTAAATGGGAAGAAGGCCCCCAGCCAGCCTCTCTGCCTTCGTTCGGCGAGACGCTCGGGCGCCTGTTTGGCATCCGTCCGAAGGGTGAGCAGGAAAAGCGCAACAGGGATCGATAGACGATGACCTGCTTTTGCTACATCCTGGAGTGTGCCGACGGCACATATTACACCGGCTGGACTACCGACCCCCGGCGCCGCGAAGCTCAGCATAACGACGGGCGGGGTGCGCGGTATACCCGTCAGCGCCGTCCGGTGCGCCTGGTTTATGTGGAAGAGCAATTTGACCGCGCCGCGGCCATGCGGCGTGAGCGCCAGTTGAAAAACCTTACCCATGCCCAGAAAAAGGCGCTGGCCGAAAGCCAGAGGTGACCTTGCTCAGGGCGGGTGGAGGGTAATTCCCTTTTTAAGAGGTTGACAATGACCCAACGAGAAACGTATCCCATCGATATTGCCGGAGTGCATCGCGAACTGCCCCTGTTCGAGATCAAGCCCGGCCTGCGCATCGCCATTTTGAATATCCTCGGCGATACCGAACTGGTCACGGCCTGCTCAAAGGCGCTGGCCGAGAAACTGGCGTCGGTAGATTATGATATTCTGGTGACCGCTGAAGCCAAAAGTATCCCGCTGGCGCACGGCCTGTCGTACGAGACTCACAAGCCCTATGTGATTTTACGTAAATCGTACAAACCCTACATGGGCGATGCTCTGCGCGCCGAAACGCTTTCGATCACCACCGGCCAGCCGCAGACCCTCTACCTGGATGAGAAAGACCGCCAGCTGATTGCCGGTAAGCGGGTAGTTATTGTGGATGATGTGATCAGTACGGGTTCGACCCTGCAGGGAATGCGCATGTTACTGCAAAAAGCCGGTGCTCAGGTGGTGGCCGAGGCGGCCATCCTCACCGAGGGTGAACGCGCCAAATGGGCCTCGATCATCTCGCTCGGCCACCTGCCCGTCTTCACCGATTGAATCGTCCCTGAAATGAACGGCAACCCTGAGCCAGTTATATGGACGGCCCGGGGTTGCCGCGGCGTTTTGCAAAATTAGGGTTTATTCGTATTTCAGGGCGAGCACCGGCACCATGGTGGCGGCGCGCAGGGCCGGGTACAACCCGGAAACCAGCCCCACCAGGGTTGAAAACGCCAGGGCGAAAAGCGGCAACCAGGGGGCAATATAGGCCGCCTGTCCGGCTTCCTGTCCGCCCATCATGGCCGCCTGGCTGGCCAGGTAGCCCGCGGCCAGCACGTTTACCACCTGCGCCAGCCCCCAGGCCAGGAGCACTCCGCCCAGCCCGCCGATCAGGCCGATGCCAGCGGCCTCTCCCAGAAAAATGGTCATCACGTTGCGATTGGTGGCGCCGATGGCTTTCATCAGCCCGATTTCGCGGGTGCGCTCGAGGATGGCCATGGTCATCGTGTTGGCGATGCCAATGGCTGCCACAAGGAGGGCGATGGCCCCGATGCCGCCGAAAACAATCTGGATGATGGTGTAAAAGTTGTTGATGCCCTGCACAAATTCCATGGGCGTGGAAGCCTGATACCCCAGATTGTTGATGGTATCGGCCAGTTTGGTGACGTCGCGAGAGTCTTTGGCTTTGACCATCACCATTTCGTATCCTTCTTTATTGCGGTTGATGCGCTTGCCGTTGCCCCATTCGTTCCAGGCGGTCAGGTCATCCATGCGCACCACCATGGCGTAATCGGTTTCGCCCATCTTTTGTTTGAGGATGCCCACAATGCGCAGGGGGATGGTCTTTTCTACCGTGGTGCCTTCCTGAGTCCAGCGGGTGAGGATGAAGCGCACCTGCTGGCCGAGGAGCTGGGGCTGTTCGGGCTGGGGCTGCCCGGGGCGCCAGTTGGGGTCGTTGAAGCTTTTCGCCACGGATTCGCCAATCAGCGCTGTGCCGCGTTCGAGCTTGAGTGTGCCATCGAGCAATTCATACCCCATGACCGATAGATCCTCGGTATCCACCGCAAATACGTAGGGATAGGCTTCCAGTTTGCCCACCTTCACCCGCCCGGGCCAGCGAAGCGAGTCGCGGGGGATAACCATCTGCACGCCCTCCAGCCCGGCCAGCTCTTGGATGGCCTGCGTGGTGAGCAGTTTGGTCTGAGAAGGCTGTTCTGCGCCGCCCCCGGGCTTAGCCATCATGATATTTCCCTCGCCGCCATATTTGGGGTAAACCTGCACCATGGTCAGGTCGGTGATTCCGGCGAAGTTGCGGGTGGCGTTGCGTTGCAGGCCGGTGGCCAGAGCCACCAGCAGCACCACTGCCGCAGTGCCGATCACCACGCCGATGGCGGTGAGCGCCACCCGTCCCTTGCGGCGGCTGAGGTTGTAAAAAATCAAGGCAAGGAGATCAAACAAACGCATGGTTGCCTCTCACGGCCCCTTTTGAGGGGGGATGATCACGGGCTGTTCCACCGGGGCGTTAACCGGTCCTTCGACGGGGGTGCCCTCCATCCCGCCGGGGAAAGTCTCAGGCTGAGGCGGGGCGCTGTCCAGCCCGATGAGCCCCTTCAGGAAGCGCAGCACCTTCTGCCAGAAGGTCTCTTCGACTACCGGGGTGACGTCTGGCATGGAAGGGCCGGGGGTGCCGTTCATGCCGGGGCCTTCCGGGCCCACGGGGGCACCCTCCAATACGTTAAGAGTGATGGTCTGGTTGATCTGGCGGGCCTGGTTGAAGTCGTCGGTATAGTTGATGGCCACGTTCAGTTCCAGAGAGCCCGGCTGGGGCGGGATGAGCATGGCATCGAGGGTGAAGAACCCGCCCGGATCGAGCGGCCCCACCAGGGTGGTGTTGTTCTGCACCTCAGCCCCGGCGGCGGTGACGGTCATGTTGCCGAGCACGGCCTGCTTTCGCCCCAGGTTAACCACCTGCAGGGGCAGGGTGGCCATTTGCCCGGCATAGATGGGGCCGGGATCGCGGTAAAAGTTGACTTCGACGGATGGGAGCTGGTAGATGAGCAGGGTGATGACCTGATCATCCACCAGGCGGTTGCCTTTGGGGTCGGTGTAGACAAAGGAAATTTTGAGTGTGTAAGCCCCCGGGTTGGCTGAGACGTTGACGATGAGCCGGGTGCTGGTTTTTACGGTTGCACTGGCTGGCAGATCGCCCAGGTAGACCAGGTTCGAAGAACCTACCGGGGCAAAGTTCGTCAGGTCGCCGCTGCCCCCTGAGACACCTCCCGGCTGGGGGGTGCCGCTTGCATCTGGAGTGACGCCACCCCCCAGCACCATGGTCACTGAGCGGGCATCTGCGTTGCCCAGGTTGCCAACTTCCAGGTCGAGGTTGAACTGGGTGCCCGGTTGCAGGGGGTCAACATCGGTTTGATACGAGGCGATGACCAGCTGGGGGCGGAAGATCTGGGCCGGGGTGGGGGTGGGGGTCGGCGCGGCCGCCCCGGAGTAGACGCGCAACTGGAGGGTGATGGAAAAGGCTTCGTTGTAGGCGGTGCCGTTGGCATCGGTGTACGTGAGCTTAACGGGTACAATGCCCACCCCCTGGCCGGCCAGGGCAGAGCTTACCAGGAAGCGCTGAGAGACCTCGCGCTTGCTGCCCACATCCAGGCTGCCCAGAGCCACCACGCCGCCGGTATCCTGCGGGAGGAAGCTTTCGTTGACGAAGGAGAGGATCAGGTTGCTGGCGTTGAGGGAGCCGTTGTTGCGCAGTTCCACAAAGAGCTTGAAGGAATCGCCTACGGCGATGGTGTCTTTATCCAGATAATAGCCGCTCACCACCACCAGTGGCCGTGCTGCGCCGGGGGGAATGGTGGGCTGTGCGGTGGGTGGAGCGCTGACAGAGACGGAAACGAGTTTGGAAACCGCCGGGATGGTTGGATCGGCGGGGGTGAAGGTCACGGTGATTCCCTCTGAACTGCCCGGCAGAGCCGAAACGGAAAGGTTAACTGCTACCGGCACCGGTTGAGTGCCGCCTGCGGGGATGAAAACGCTGCCCGGCGCAGAGACGTTCCCCAGCCCGCTGGGGGTGGCCGAGATCGTCACATTCACATCCACGGCGCTGTTATTTTTCACCGAAAAATTGAAAAGCACCGAGCTGCCGGGCAGTCCCGATTTTGCCGTCTGGTCTACAGAGACCTCCAGAGTGGCGGTCTGTTGCGGCTCGACGGCCTGCACGGTGGCGCCCGGCCAGGCCAGGGCAAGCACCCCGATCAGCAGGGTGAAAATGGTCAGGATGCGGAGCAGAGATGATTTCGACATAAACGATTCCTCCATGGGTTACCCCGTTGGTTCAGTTTGAATGCTGGCTTCGTATTCTTCACGGCTCACCAGTCTGCCATCCAGCAGGTAGAGCACGTGGGTGGCAAAACGCAACATGCGCGGATCGTGGGTGACCACCACCACCGTGCGTCCATCCCGGTGCAGGTTGCTGAGCAATTGCATAATGCCGAAGCCGGTCGTGGTGTCCAGGTTGCCGGTGGGCTCGTCGGCCAGGATCAGGCGGGGGTTGTTGATCAGTGCGCGGGCGATGGCTACCCGTTGTTGCTGCCCACCAGACATTTCTACCGGGCGGTGGCGCAGGTGGGTTTCAAGCCCCACCAGTTCGAGCAGCTTTCGGGCGCGCTGGGCGCGTTCTTTGCCGGGAATACCGGCAAAGCGCATGGGAAAGGCGGCATTTTCAAGGGCGGTCATGCTGGTGATGAGGTTGAATTGCTGGAAGACAAACCCCACGGTGTTGCGCCGGTAGACTGCCAGGGCATTTTCATCCAGCATGTTCAAGTCCTGCCCGTTGACCAGCAGGGTGCCGCTGGTGGGGCGGTCAAGCCCGCCGATGAGATACAGCAGGGTGCTTTTGCCCGAACCGGAAGGCCCCATGATTACGGTGAAGGTTCCTTCGGGGATGTCCAGGTCTATCCCTGCCAGCGCATGTACGCGGGTGCGCCCCATGACGAAGGTCTTTCGCAAATTACGTGTAACAATGAAGGCTGAAGGTTCCGCCATTGAGGTGTCTCTAGAACAGGAAGAAGGGACGGTTGACAGTGAGGGTGCTGAGCTGGGCGCCGATAAACCCGGGCAAGGCTTCGAGGGCTAAAAAGATGAGCAGGGTGGCCAGCACGGCCCCGCTCACCCGTGCGCGCTGCAGGCCAGAGCCAGCGCTTGCCCCGATGATCAAAAGCACGATTTGCCAGATCAGGTACACATCGATCAGCCCGAGGAATGCCCCCAGGTAAGCCAGCCCGCCGGTGGCGTCGGCCGGGAGGAATCCCGAAAGCCCCGGGCGGGTGACCATTTGGTGGGTGACGAGCATGGCCACGATCTGTACCAGCGTGCGGATGGCATAAGGCAGCATACTCCAACCCGCCAGGCTGAAATCGGCTGAGCGTGACCCCCGGCTGCCGCTGAGGGTGAGAATCATGTGCAGAATGGCCGCCAGCAGGAACCAGCCGATCCACACCCACGCCAGTGCACCCAGCGCCGGGAACACCACCATGAACAGCGGGCTGGTGTTGGGCTGGTTGGCTTCCATGTACTTTTGCTGGGCATCAGGGCTCCAGTACTGGAAGTCTGCCGGGAGCTCAGGCGGTTTGCTCAGCGCAATCTGGGTGCGGATGGGGCCTGCAACCAGCGCCGAGATGATGGCCAGCAGGCTGAGGATCAGCAGGGGGGTCAGCCAGGTGGAAGATTCGGACTGCACTACTTCGCGCAGGGCTCTGGCCGGACGAAAGAGCACCGGCAGAACCCAGTCAAACCGCAGGGGTTTCTTTGGTTGCTGAATCTCTTCTATTTCTTCGATATTTGCCATGATATTGACCTCAAAAAAACTCGGGTTTGAAATGCATCAAGAAGAAGACGTACACTCTTGTCTTTTGGTTCCCTAAAATGCAGGCTTAATCCAGAAAGAACCAAAGGTTACTGGAATTGTACACGGTTTGGAATTTGAAGAGAATGGGGGAGTTTAATAACAAAAGGCCGCGTGCTTTCAGAGGTTGCGCTGGCCGGAAAGCACGCGGGGAGGATGGTTAAAAAGGAAGGGAAGCAATCAGGGAAGCTGATCGGGCCGCACGCGGTAAAGTTCCACCTCAAAGCGCGAGCGGTCACCGCGGTGGATGGCATGGTAATACTCGATGGGAGTGCCGTTCTTCAGGTAAGTGACGCTGTCGAGCAGAATCATGGGGTCGTTCTCGTTGACCTGAAGGAGCAGGGCTTCGCGCTTGTTGGCGCGTACGGCCTCGATGGTGCGCCGCCCGTGAGAGAGTTCAAAACCCAGCTCGTTTTCCAGAATGTCGTAGAGCGAGCGTTTGCTGAGGTCGAAACGAACCACCTCATGGCAGAGAGCATCGGGCAGGTAGGTGGTCACCAGCACGATGGGCTCGTCATCCACAAAGCGCAGGCGCTCGATGCACAGAACTTTATCCTCCGCATTGATGTTCAAAAACCGGGCGACTTTAGGCGGGGCGGGGATGATCTCATTGCGCAGGACGTTGGTGGTGATGTTGTGACCCCGATCGCGCATGTCCTGATAAAAACCGGTCAGTTTTTGAATCAGGCTCTCATTAATCTTGGGCTCGGCAATGAAGGTGCCTTTCCCTTTTTTGCGCTGGATGAGCTGGTCGTATTCCATTTGCTGTAAAGCCTGGCGCACCACCGTGCGGCTGACGCCATACAGTTCGCAGAGTTCGGGCTCGCTGGGGATTTGATCGCCCGGCCGCCACTCACCGGAGCTTATTTTTTCCTTGAGAATATCGATGAGCTGGATATAGTAAGGAACGTAGCTGTTGAAGTCAATCGTTCGGGGCATGGAGGCCTTCCGGGTTGTATGCTTGTTATTACAAATTATAGGGGAGCTGTCAAAAAAAACAACCCCTTAAGAGGTACGAAATCCCCTATCCAGCCGTTCCTGCCAGTGGATGTACCGCTCCACCAGCGGGATGTAGAGAGAATGGCGTTCCGGGTCGGGCAGGCAGGCCGGTTCGATAAGCCGGGCGTGCTTTTCGGCCATTGCGGCCAGGTCGGTGAACAGCCCCGCGGCTTTCCCGGCAATCAACGCACTGCCCCATGCGCCAAATTCGCTCCCCTGTAAGGCCCGGTATGGGACGCCCAGCACATCGGCTTTGATCTGATTCCAGTGCCCGCTGCGCGCCCCGCCGCCAGCCACGCGGGCTTCCTGCCATTGCAGGCCGGGGACAAGTTCGCGCAGGATGGAGAGGTAATAGGCATATTCGTAGGCCACGCTTTCCAGTATGGCGCGGATGAAGTGCGCCTGGGTATGCCCCCAGGAAAAGCCCAGCCAGGCGCCGCGCATTTCTGGCGCGGCGGGGCAAATGCGCCCGCCCAGATGCGGTGAAAAGAACAGGCCGTCGCAACCGGGGGGAGCCTTGAGCGCCTCGGCGATCATCGCGGCGTAGAGGTCATTTTCAGCCGGAAGCGGCTGGCCGCGCCCGGTGTTGTAGAACTGATCGCGGTACCAGCGGAGGGCTAGGCCGCCCCCGGCAATATAGGCCAGCGGGTGCCACAGCCCGGGGATCACCGAGCGCATGGTCAGCAGGGCGCGGTGAGCAGTATCGGCCACGAAGCGATCGGTGCAACCGGCCAGCACCGCCGCCGTGCCAGCCACATCGAAGAGCATGCCCGCCCGGGTGATTCCCGCACCCAGTGCATTGGCGGCGGTGTCTCCGCACCCGGCGGCAATGGGCGTGCCTGCGACCAGCCCGAAGTCTTGCGCGGCCTGTTCCTTCACCTCGCCGATTACCTGCCAGGGTTCAACAATACGCGGAAGCTTGTTCTGGTCAACACCCAGCAAGCTGCAAAGCTCAGCCGACCAGACCCCCCGTTGAGCATCGCTGAAGCCGGTGAAATGCAGGAAGGTTACGTCCATGAAGGCCTCTTCACCGCGGAGGCCGGCCATTTTTCCGGCCACGTAAGCCGAGGGGGTGAGGAATTTGACGATCCGGCGGTAGGCTTCGGGCTGTTCTTCTTTCCACCAGAGGATTTTGGGGCCGTGATCACAGGTGGGAGGGCAGCCGGTCAGGCGGGTGATCTGCTCAGCATGGTGGGCGTTCAGGTAATCAATGTAAGGCTGGCAACGCATGTCAAGCCAGGAATCGAAGCGAATGGCCGGGCGGTAGTCTTCATCCACAGCCCCGATACCGGCCATCTGACTGTCGAAGGCGATAGCCGCCACCTGGTGCGGGTCAATGCCGCTCTGTTGCAGGCAGGCCTTCACCGTCTGAGCGGCGGTGGTGTAAAAGTCATCGTTTTCCTGTTCCACCACTCCGGGGCGGGGGTAGTAAAGTGGAACTTCCAGCGTGACTTCGGCGACCAGCCTGCCTTCGGTGGTGTAAAGTGCGGCTTTCGTGCTGCTGGTACCCAGGTCTACTCCGATCAGATAGGCTTGCTTCACCCTGAACCTCCCTGATTATTCTGTGCGGGTTGACCTCTCGGCGCGGGGCACGTACACCAGCGGCGGGCGCAGTTCTTCGGCAATTTCGGCCAGCCGGTTGAAATGCTCCGTAATGGAGATGTGCAGTACCTCGGCGATGACCTGTGTCCACCCGTGTAAGAAGTACAGCCAGCCGTCTTCGACGCGCAAACCGCGCGATTCTTTCTGCGCCATGGCCTGGTGCCAGAAATCCAGTTCGCCGCGGTAGTTAATCTCCCAGGCGATGCCGTGCATGGGGAAGCGCCCGGCATCGGTGATGGGCGAGCCGGGGGTGTCTTTGCCCATGCCGGTGGCGTTGATCACCAGGCTGCCCTCGGGGAGCCTTTCCATAATTTGATCGTTAACGCGCGGGTCGGCGTTATGAATGTACTCAAAGGTGATGTCGGTATCCATCTGTTCGACCATTTTTTTCATCGCCAGCAGCCGTTCAGGAGAACGATTGACCACGATGAAGCGCCGTGGCCGATCGGCGGGGTCGGCTTTACCGATCAGATGCAAAGCCATGGCCTTGCCCGATCCTCCCGCGCCGAAGCAAAGCACATGCCCGCCGGTGCGCCCGAAGTACCCCGGGCCGAGAAAGGCGTCCATGCTCATGCCTGAGGTCAGCGGATCTTTCGCGCAGCCCTCCAGCAGGCCATCGCGCTTGGAAATGCTGGAAACCTCGCCCGTGAGTTGAGCTGAGCGGTGAAGCACGTCGAACATATCGCGCGCGGCTTCGAGCAGATCAATCTTATGGGTGGTCACCAGCCCTCCCAGAGAAAGCGGGTCATATTTGATCTGAGCCACGGTGCGGCGATAGGCTTCTGGAGCGTCGTGAATGGGGTGGTCGATGCCCTCGATGACCACCTCGGGCCGGCCCAGCGCTTCCATCCAGCGGGGGAAAACCCGCATGATGGCCGAACGGGTGGTGGTGACTCCGACGAAGTAAAACGTGGGTTGGGTTTTGGTTACGATGGGATAGGGTTGAGAGCTCATCGGATGATCCTTCCTGTCGCAGGAATACGTCTTGACGCGGTTTACACCACACGGTTTTCAGGTTCTTCACCGCGCAGCACAGCCAGACAGTTGTTCAGCGCGCCCCAGCCCATGGCATTGGCGGCGTGGTCAGAATGTGCGCCCATGTGCGGGGTGACGATCACCTGCGGCATGGCCAGCAAAGGGTGATCGGCACCAGGCGGCTGACGGGTGAACACGTCCAGGGCGGCGCCGCGCAGGTGCCCCTCGTTCAGGGCGGCAATCAGGGCGGCTTCATCGATCAGTTCGCCGCGGGCCGTGTTAATCAGAAAGGCTCCGCGCTTCATGGATTTCAAGAAGGCTGCGTCTACCATGCCGCGCGTTTGCCCGGTAAGCGGGCAGTGCAGGGAGAGGAAGTCGGCGCTGGCGATCACCTCTTCGCGGCTGGTGAAGTGCGCCAGCCCCTCGCCAGAGGCCGGGTCGGTGTAGGGATCGAAGGCCAGAATCTGGCACCCCAGGCCGCTCAGTTTTTGGGCCACACGCCGACCGATGGCGCCAAAACCGATCAACCCCACGGTTTTCCCGTTGACCGAGATGCCCTGCAGGCGCGGCCAGAGGCCGGCGCGGGTCTCACGGTCGGCAACGACGATGTTGCGCGCCAGCGCCAGGATCAACCCGACGGTGAGTTCGGCGACCGAATCGGCGTTGGCGGCGGGGGTATTGGTGATGATGATGCCCTTCTCGCGGGCGGCGTCGAGGTCTATATTATCTACACCGGTGCCGTACCGGGCGATTACCCGCAGATGATCGGCGCGGGCGATCACCTGCCGGTCAAAGCGGTCGAGGCCGGCAATGCAGGCGTCAAAGCCGGGGATCAGAGCCGCCAGCTCTTCGGCGGTGAAGGGTCTACCGCTCTGGTTGTAGACCACTTCTCCCACCTGAGACTCCAGCGTGGTTTTCAGGGCCGGGTCGTGCACCCCGTACGAAGTAGCGGTGACCAGCACACGGCATTGATAAAGCGGTTTGGGCATCAACGTTCCTCCGGAGATAACCAGCGGGGGTTGTCAATGATCTGCGGCCTGCCTTCCTGCTCAACGATGCACTTGCGAAAGCCCTGTTTTTCAATACTGGCGTAATCGTGGCCGGCATGGGCGGGGTAGGCAAAGTAGGTGACCAGGTCTTCATGATGGCCGGTGTTGACCGAGCGATGTGCCCAGCGCGGGGGCACGTAGAGCAGCCTGCCCGGGCGCAGTTCTTCCACACTCCACTCCCCTTCGGGAGTTTCCATCACCATCATCCCTTCGCCGCGCAGGCAGTAGTACAGTTCGGCAGTGTCGCGGATGGCGTGGAAGTGCCCCTTGGTCATCCAGTATTCTGCACCGACCTTGCCGGGGTGGACAATGGACAACCCGAAGCGAAATTCGCCGGGGTGTTCGGGGCGTTCCACTTCCAGCACTTCGTAGAGAATCACGTCTTCCCGGGCGAGCATTTCCTGGTAGGCGGAGACGTCCAGAAACTGGCCTTTCATTGAAGAGAGGCGGCGCACAATGTGATGATCGAAGCGGCTGAGGGTTATTTCGGCCCCCTGGAGAATCTCCAGGGTGAAGGGCACATGGGCGAGCAGCGATGAGGCGGGCTGGGTCATTGCGGGGTTCCTCTCTGGGGTTCAAGGATGACTTTCAGTGCCCTGCCAGACTCGGCTACCCGCAGGCCTTCCACCGCCTGACGCAGGGGAAAACGCGCACTGACCAGGCGGCTCAGGTCTACCCGACCTGCTGCCACAATGGAAGCCGCCCGCCAGCAATCGAAGGTGCTGGAAGCCGTGCTGCCGGTGACGATCAATTCGCGGTAGTGTACCAGGTTGGCATCGAGTTGAATGGTGGGCTGATCTTTGGGGAGCCCACCAAAGAAGCTGATCCGTCCGCCGATGGCAGCCAGGCGGGGGGCGGCTTCCTGCGCGCGATGGGCCGGCGCGGCGACGATGATCACGTCGGCACCTTCACCGTGGGTTTCTTCCAGGATCGCGGTGTTCAGGTCTTCACTGGCGGGGTTGATCACGCGGTCGGCCCCGAAGGACGCGGCCTGTGCGGCGCGCTCGGGGTTGATCTCACTCAGGATAATGCGCCGCGCGCCCTGCAATCGGGCTGCCATGAGGTGCATGATGCCGATCGGCCCGGCGCCGATGATGAGTACCACATCTTCCGGGGCGATGTTCAGAGCCTGTTGCCCGCGCAGCACACATGCGAAAGGCTCAATGAGCGCCGCGCCGGCAGGGTCTACCGCCGGATCAATGGGGATAAGGTTACCCTGACGGATGGCTGGCGCCGGAACGAGCATGTATTCGGCAAAGGAGCCATCCAGGGTGATACCCGGCGCGCCGTAATGGGCACAGCGATTGTTGTTACCGGTGATGCACTGGCGGCAGTGGCCGCAGCCGAAGTTGGGGGCCACGAAGACGCGCTGGCCTTCTTTTAACCCTTCCACATCCGCTCCCAGGGCGGCCACATCTCCGACCACTTCATGGCCGGGAATGCGCACCACTCCCGGGGCATACATGCGGTGCCCGCCGTGGTAAATGCGCAGGTCGGTGCCGCAAATCCCGGTGCTGACGACGCGGATGAGTACATCGCCCGGCCCAACTGCGGGGATGGGGCGTTCTTCGACGCGCAGGTCTTCCGGGCCGTAATAGACGGCGGCGAGCATGGTCTGGCTCATGCCATCACCTCGCTGAGCAAGACGGGGCGTTCTTCCAGGAAGGAACGGGTGGCCGCCAGCACGCTGGCTACTGCCCAGCGCCCGTCTTCAGCGCCCACTTTTGGGGGAGTATCGGTTTGAATGGCGTGCAGGAAGTGCTCCATCTCACGGATGTATCCCCATGCAAAACGCTGCGGCCAGGTGCGGAAGATGGGCGTCACCAGGCCGTGGTCGCGGTCGGTACACACCACCACCGCCTGCCCTTTCAATTCACCGATTTGCATGATGCCCTTCTCGCCGATGATTTCCACCCGGGCGTCGTAGCCGTAGTCGCACGGGCAAATACTGGAAATGTTCCCCAGAGTGCCGTTTTCAAAGCGCACGGTTACCAGAGCGTGATCGTAAAAATGCTCGGTGGTCACCCCCCGCGCAGAGCCTTTAAGGTTTGCCACTTCGGCGTACACCCGCCGGGGGTTAGAGCCCATCAGCCAGCGGATGCAGTCCCAGTCGTGGCTGTTGACCTCGGCGAGGTTGCCGTTGGAGGTCTTCAGATCGCGCGCCCAGGGAGGCGGCAGCCCCGGCCCGTGCGTGAGCGATTTGACCATCAGCGGCTGGCCGATTTCTCCCGCCTGGATGCGTTCGAAGGCGGCAGAGAAATCGGGGTCGAAGCGGCGCATGAACCCCAGCTGAAGGAAAACATGGTTCTCCGCGGCGGCCCGGGCAATGGCGTCGCATTCTTCCAGGGTGAGAGCCATGGGCTTTTCGAGGAAGATGTGCTTACCGGCGCGGGCAGCGGTGACGGCCAGCGCAGCGTGGGTGAAGGTGGGTGTGGTGATCACCACGGCATCCAGTTCGATGTGGTCGAGAGCTTCTTCGAGGGTGGCAAAGCGCTGTTCGACCCCAAACTCATCTGCGGTGGCCTGCAGGGTTTCGGCGTGGGGGTCCACAATGGCCACCAGCCTTCCAGCAGGGAGGTGGCGGGTGAGGGAAGCGGCATGGACTTTTGCGGCTCGCCCGGCCCCCACCAGACAGATTCGGATCAGCTTCATGGCATAGAACCTCGTGGGTATGGGAATGAACGTTGTTTTAGTGTAATCCTGTTATTACATCATTATAAAGTGTTTGAGGAAAACCTTCAAGAGGAAAACCCTGTTCTATTAAATATCCATTCGGGTTTTAGAAAAAGTCCCTTTTTCTGCCGTCTTTTCGACACAAGAAACTTTGCTTCTGCCCGGGGTGGGTTGAGGGCTTCTCATGGTCGTCTGGCAACCCATGGCATCCTTGTGGCCTGTTATCCCCTCTTCTTTTTCCGGGGGGCAAAGAGAGCAAGGGGGTGACTCTCGCGCCGGTATGGAACAGTATTTTGGAACAATTGACAAATAGGCTAGGCGTTGTATAATCAAACCCATCGTGAGGCATTGGGGGGCGGATTCGCCAACCGACCCCGGAGGACAGCCTTCTGTTTTGGAGCGCTGTCTCTGGCTTCACAGGGGAGTCTCTGTCCATCCTAAATCCCTGCAAGGATCGTCAAAAGGAGGAGTGTTCGTATGAAATCCAGGTTTGTGTATGCTGTTTTTGCATCGCTGTTGGTGCTGGCGTTCGCGTTGACCGCCTGCCAGCCTGCTCAGCAGGCCACCACTCAGGCGCCGCAGGCGCCGGTGGAGCCAACGGCAACCACTGCCCCGCAACCTACCGCCACGGTAGCCGAGGCAACCCCCACCGAGGCCGCTACTGAAGCTCCCAAGCCGTTGTGGAACAAAGAGCTGAAGCAGGCCATCGCCGCGGCCATTGACCGTGAGGTCATTGTGGACCGCGTCTTCGAGGGCCGCAACACCCCCGCTTATCACATGGTCCCGGCGGATTATCCCTTCGCCACCGAACCTTTCCTCGATAAATACGGCCAGCGCGATCTGGAGCTTTCCAAGAAACTGCTGACCGATCTCGGTTATACGCCGGATAAGCCTTTTACCTTCGACCTGTGGTACCCACCGGAGCATTACGGCACCACCACCGCCGATGTGATGCAGATCATCAAGGAACAGCTTGAAGAGACCGGCCTGATGAAGGTGAACCTCAAGAGCCAGAACTGGGCCGAGTACGTTGACAGCTTCGTGGCCGGGAAACTGCCCGTCTTCATCCTGGGCTGGTTCCCAGATTTTGTTGACCCCGAAACCTGGTTGAGCCCCTTCGCTTCCTGCGAACAGTCTCCGGGGAACGGCGTTAACTACTGCAACCCCGAAATGGACAAGCTGCTGCTTGAGGCGGCTTCTACCACCGACCACGACAAGCGCGCTGAGCTCTACAAGCAAATCGGTGAGCTGTACGCCGAGGAAGTTCCCACCATCCCGCTCTTCTGGGAGCCCGAGTTCATCATCAATCGCCCCGGTGTAGAGGGCATCAAGATTGGCGCGCCCTTCGAATTCAACTATAACATTCTCAGCTTTGGCCCCGATGCCAAACCGGCTTCCGGCAGCACCGACACGATCATCATCGGCTCCACCGATGAGGTCAACAGCCTGGACGCCGCCGATGCTTACGCCACGCATGACTGGGAGATCATCAAGAACACCGGCATTACCCTGATGAGCTACGTGCCCGGCACGGCTGATCTGGTGCCCGGTGCGGCTGCGGAACCCCCCACCATCAGCGAAGACGGCAAGACGTACACCTTCAAACTGCGCAGTGATCTCAAGTTCGCCGATGGTACGCCCGTGACTTCGAAAGACTACCTCCGCGCCTGGGAACGCCTGAACAAGCTTGACGGCCAGGTGAAGGGTCTGATTACCGGGTATGTGGCCAACGTCACCGCTCCCGATGACCTGACTGTGGTTTATGAGCTCAAAGCTCCGTTCGCCTTCTTCCCGGCGCTGGCGGCAACTGCCCCCTTCAACCCCGTTCCGCCTGACTTCCCCGATGATAAGATCGTGCAGTTCCCCGAAACCCTCAACGGCATCGGCCCTTACCGCATGGTCTCGCATAAGGTCGGCGAACAGATGGTGCTGGAAGCTAACCCCTACTACACCGGTGCGGACAAGCCGAAGATCAAGACGGTCATCATCAAATACTTTGCTGACCCGACCACCATGGCGAATGCGGTGGAGAACGGCACCATCGATATTGCCTGGCGCACGGTTGGCCCCGTGGAAGCAGTGCGCCTTCAGAGCGTTCAGGGCCTGACGGTGACCACCATCAATGCCCCGGCGCTGCGCTACCTGGTCTTCAACCATACCTACATGGTGGGTGGCGGCCAGTAATCCGGGCCTGTAAACCTCCGACCTGGCGAGTCGGGGAGGCGATTTCCGGATGAGCCTGATCCCTGTGGGGGCGAGGGCGACCTTGCCCCCACAGCCATTTTTCCGGTGGCCTGAAGACAACGGCTTATCTTCTCTGGAGCGTTTGCATGTCCGCTTCTCTGCGTAATTTTTTGATCACCCGCATTCTGTTAACTATCCCCATGGTCTTGATCCTGATAACCATGGTGTTCATCATCATGCGCGTTTTGCCGGGAGACCCCATTCGATCCCAGCTTGGCCCCAAAATCAGCGAGGCACAGGCAAATGAACTGCGCGAACGGCTGGGATTGAACCGCCCCCTGTATCAGCAGTATTTTGACTTCCTCTGGAAAATGATCCGGCTGGATTTTGGCACCGCTCTGACTCAGGGAGAACGGCCGATCAAGGATGAGCTGGGGGAGCGGCTGCCAGCCACGCTGGAATTGACCATTCCATCCATGTTGTTTACGGCCACGTTTGGCATCCTGCTGGGGGCATTTGCGGCCAAAAACCGTAAGAAGCCCATCGATTTTGCCATTCGATTGTTCAGTATCGTGATTTATTCCATCCCCATCTTTTTTATGGGGTTAATTTTCCAGATTATTTTTTCCGTTCGGCTTCCCATCCTTCCGCTGGCCGGGCGGATGAACACGCTTCTGTTGACTTCGTTTAAGCCGATCACCAATTTTTACGTGATCGATTCGATCCTTACCGGCAACTGGCCCGCGCTGGGTTCGGCGCTGGCGCACCTGGTGATGCCTTCGGTCACACTCGGGCTTGCGCTGACGGGCGTATACATCCGGCTGACGCGCATCAATATGATCGAGATGCTGCAATCCGATTTCATCACTGCGGGACGCGCGCGCGGCCTGCCAGAGCCGCGGCTGGTGTACCGGCATGCCCTGCGCAATACCTTCATCCCGATCATGACCCTCATTGGCCTGGAATTTGCCATCCTTCTGGCGGGGGCGGTGCTCACTGAGACTACCTTCTCCTGGCCGGGAATGGGGCGTTACCTGGTGGAACGCATCCAGCTGCGCGATTACACCGCCGTACAGGCCACCATTGGCGTTTTCGCGCTGTTTGTGGGGCTGATTACCCTGGTGATGGATGTGTTGTATGCATTCATTGACCCCCGCATCCGCTACTAGGTACCTGAAAGTGAGGATTCACCATGCAACAAGATGAAAAGTCACCTCAGATGGTGCCCCAGTGGCAGATCGATATCGATCAGGCGGGGTTTGTCCGCCGTCTTTTACTGGCGCGCAAATGGTACGGCGGCGACTGGTGGTTTGTGCTGATCAGCGCCATTTTGCTGCTCTTTGTGATTATTGTGGGGCTGTTTCCCCAGGCGTTTGCCCCTTACGACCCGCGCGCCGAGGTGGGGCCTTCCCTGCTGGCTCCTGGAGAAGTGCCCGCCGACTTTGTGCTGGCTGTGCAGAAGGGCAGCGGGGTGGAATCGCTCAAAGATATCGGGCGTTCGTCGAACAGCATCGGCTTTGTGGTGGGCAGTGCGGCCAGCCAGGCTCTGCGTGAGGCGGTTGACCGGTTGAATAAGTCCGAAGAGGCACAGCGCGAGGGCATTCGTTATCAACCGCGCCCGCGCCGGTACAACACCCTGGAAGAAGGCCTGGCCGATCTGGATGCCGGTAAGCTGGATGCTTTCGTGGCCACCCCGGCTGAACTTGAAGCAGTGGCAGGTAAATATGCCAACGTCACTGTGCTGGAAGGCGGTCTCAATGAAGCGCGCACACGCGGCTTCGTGCTGGGCACCAACCAGATCGGTCAGGATATCCTTTCGCGCATCATCTGGGGCACACGCATTGCCCTGATCGTGGGGCTCAGTTCGGCAGTGATTGCCTTTGTGATCGGTGTGCCGCTGGGGCTGGTCAGCGGGTTCATCAGTGGCCCCATTGATCGTTTGCTGACCCTGCTCATGGACAGTCTTTATTCCTTCCCCGGCCTGATTCTGGCCATCTCCATTGCGGCGGTGCTGGGACCGGGGATTGGCAACATCATCATTTCCATTGCTGTGCTTTACATTCCCACCTACTTCAGGGTGGTGCGCGGGCAGACGCTTTCGGTGAAGCAGGAATTGTATGTGGAAGCGGCGCGCAGCCTGGGCACACGCCCGTGGGATATTCTCTGGCGGTATATTTTCCCCAACGTCATCCCATCGGTCGTGATTATTTTCTCGGTCAATGTTGCCGATGCCATTCTCACCGAAGCCGGTCTGAGCTTTTTGGGGCTGGGCCTGCCCCCCGACACCCCCGACTGGGGGATCGATCTCTCGCGGGGCAAAGATTATCTCCAGCGCGCCTGGTGGTTGATCACTTTCCCCGGGTTGATGGTCACCCTGGTGACGCTGGCCTTCTCAATGCTGGGAGAGAGCCTTTCTGAAATCCTCAACCCCCGCCTGGCGGAGTTATAGCCATGAACGATCGTGATGAAATCCTCGTTCGAATCCGTGACCTTTCAGTGACCTATCACACCCGCCTTGGGCCGGTGAGCGCGGTGGATCATGTTTCCTTCGATATCCGCCGCGGCGAAATTCTGGGGCTGGTGGGTGAAAGTGGATGCGGGAAGAGCACGCTGGGTAAGGCGCTCCTGCGGATGATCGCACCCCCGGCTGAAATTACCGGCGGTCAGATTCTCTTCGAAGGGGAAGATATTCTCACATTCGATGAACGCCGCCTGCGTGATTTTCGCGGGCGCAAGGCCAGCATGATTTTTCAGGATCCGATGACTTCGCTCAACCCGGTGCAGCGGGTGGAAGATCATCTGGTGGAAGCGGTGGAAGTCCATGAGCAGAAAGTGGATCGCGCGAACGTGCTCGAACGGGTGGCCACCCTCATCGAAAGGCTGGGCATTCAAAAGCGGCGCATCCACGATTATCCGCATCAGCTCTCCGGCGGGATGCGCCAGCGGGTGATGATCGGGCTGGGGCTGGTGCTCAATGCCAACCTGATCATTGCCGATGAAGCCACCACCTCGCTGGATGTGATCGTGGAGGCCAAGCTGGTTGACCAGTTGCGCGAGATCCGCGACCAGTACGGGGTATCGATCCTGGTGATCACCCATAATATTGCGCTGGTGGCCGAAATTGCAGATCGGGTGGCGGTGATGTACGCCGGTCATCTGGTGGAAATGGGCTCGGTTTACCAGATTTTCGATCATCCCCTGCACCCCTACACCCGCGGACTGCTTCGTTCGGTGCCGAGCATCAAGCTGGATGATCAGGAAGAGCTTTATAAAATGGCGGGTGAACCGCCCAACCTCACTCACCCGCCTTCGGGTTGCCGTTTTCATCCCCGCTGCCCCGACCGGATGGGTCTTTGCTCGCAGTCTCAACCTCAATTGCGCGAGGTTGCCCCCGGCCACTGGGTGCAATGCTGGTTGTATCAGGATCACCCCGAAAAAGAATCGCCAACCCTTGAGGTGACCGAATGAGCGAGGTCCTTTCTACTCCCAAAAAAACCGAGAATCTGGTTGAGGTTCATCAACTGAAGAAGTATTTCCCCGTGCAGAAAAGTTTTCTCGACCAGTTCCTGGCCGGGCGGGTTGATTACGTCCGGGCGGTGGATGGGGTGAGCTTTACCATCCGGCGGGGCGAAGCCTTTGGGCTGGCCGGTGAGAGCGGTAGCGGAAAGTCAACCATCGGCAGGCTGGTGATCGGCCTGGAGAAGCCCACCGCGGGGCAGGTTTTATTTGACGGCATTGACCTGGCTTCACTGGATGCCGAATCACTGCGCCGTTTGCGCGCACGAATGCAGGTGATCTTTCAGGACCCGATGGCCTCGCTCAACCCGCGCATGTCGCTGGGCGAAGCGGTGATGGCGGGCCTCAAGATTCACTTCCCCGAGTCCGCCGATTCGCATCGTGAGACGGCCATGAAAGTGATGGAGCGGGTTGGCCTGACACCCCCCCAGTTCTTTTTCAATAAATTTCCTCACCAAATTTCTGGCGGGCAGCGTCAGCGGGTGGTCATCGCGCGTGCGCTGGTAACCCATCCAGAGCTGGTGCTGGCCGATGAGCCGATCGCCATGGCGGATGTTTCGGTGCGTGCTCTGTTGCTGGATTTGATGGTTCAGCTGAAGCGCGAATACAATCTTACCTATCTGTTCATCACTCACGACCTGGCGACGGCCAAATACATTTGCGACCGTATTGGCATCCTCTACCTGGGCAAGCTGGTTGAGGTGGGCGAACTGCGAGAGGTGTATGCGCATCCGTTGCACCCCTACACCCAGGCGTTGATGGCCGCTGTACCGGTGCCCAACCCGCACGAGCGCCGCACGATGCCCATGCCTGAAGGGGAAATTCCCAACCCCATCCATCCCCCTTCGGGCTGCCGCTTTCATCCGCGTTGCCCCTACGCGCGGGCTGAATGTTCGACAGTGGAGCCAGAGCAGCGCGAGTTACGCCCGGGGCACTGGGTGGCCTGTCACTTTGCCGAGCAATTCATGGGATGAACCGTACCCTGTCCATCAGCGGGCGGGCTATATGGCGGGGCCGGATATGCTCATCCGGCCCTGTTTTCTCCGGGGGTTCCGGGTGAATGTTCCCGCTGAAGGCGCTTCGCCTGTATAATTAACTCCATCATGCAAACACAGGCAGTCCCCCTGGAACGAATTGTCATTCTGGCCTATCCTGGTACGCCCGAAGGCCCCGAGCAGGCGCATGAGATCGCGTCCTTCCTCAAAGGGCAGGGTGTACGCCAGGTGGCGGCGGGGAGCTTCCTCGATCGGCCGCTCCTGGAGCGTGTGGAAGCGGGCGAATTTGACCTGATGATTGCCCTGGGTGGCGATGGCACCATGCTGCGTGCCGGGCATCTTTGCGCCCCTCTGGGGATTCCTCTACTGGGGATCAACCTGGGGCGGTTCGGCTTCCTGACCGAAATCCAGCGGGGGGAGTGGCAGGCGGGCCTCACACGCCTGCTTGATGGGCAGTACCGCATCGAAGAACGGATGATGCTGCGCGCGGAGCATTTTCGCAACGAGAAGAGCCTTGGGCACTGGCAGGTGATCAACGATGTGGTGGTGTGCCGTGGGCAATTCGTCAGGCCGATCAGGGTGAAGGCCTGCATCGATGGCTACACCCTTACCCATTACGTGGCCGATGGGGTGATCGCGGCCACAGCCACGGGCTCCACGGCGTATGCGCTGGCCGCCGGTGGGCCGATCATGCCGCCTGAATTGCGCAACATCCTCATTATCCCGGTGGCGCCACACCTCACCATGGATCGCGCCATCATCCTTTCGGAGGGCGCTCAGGTGGCCTTTATTACCTATACTGACCATGAAGCCGTGATGAGTGTGGACGGGCAAACGCCCATCCCTCTGCTCAATGGTGATGAAGTGCGCGTGGAAGCCAGTGAGCTTTCGGTGCGTTTTGTGCGCTTCAAAGAAGCTGGTTATTTTTATCGGAACATTACCGCCTATATGGAACAAAACCCCTCTGCAGGTAGCCGCTGATGAGCATTCCCCCCTCTGACTCCGCTCCGCTTTTTTGTTACCGTCACCCCGACCGTGAAACCATGCTGCGCTGTGCGCGCTGTGAGCGCCCCATTTGCGCGGAATGTGCTGTGCTGACCCCTACCGGTTATCGCTGTAAGGAATGTGTCCGTGGACAGCAGAAGGCCTTCGAGACGGCCCTGTGGCACGATTACCCGGTGGCTTTGTTCCTGGCCATGGGCCTTTCGCTGGGCGGGAGCTTCATTGCCGGGGCGCTGGGCTTCTTTACCATCTTCATCGCGCCGATTGTCGGGGTGTTCATCTCTGAGGCGGTGCGCTGGGCGGTTGGGAAGCGCCGTTCCCAGGCGCTCTACAGACTGGCGGCGGTTGGCGCCGCCGTTGGAGCATTGCCCCTGCTGGGGTTTCATTTGATCGGTGTGATTGCGGCGTTAAGTGGCGGCGGCGGGCTGGGTGGCCTCTGGGGGCTTCTGTGGATGGGGTTGTATGCCTTTCTGGTGACCAGCACCACGTTCTACCGGCTGAGTGGCATTCAAATCCGTTGACGAGATTATGTTGACTGAACTGCGCATCGAAAACTTTGCCATCATTGACCGTCTGGAATTGCATTTCCGGCCCGGGTTGATCACCTTTACCGGTGAAACGGGGGCGGGCAAGTCTATCATTCTGGATGCGATCGCCGCGGTGATCGGTGGTAAAGCGGATGTCACGATGATCCGCGCAGGGGCTGAGCGCGCCCTGGTGGAGGCCAGCTTTCACCTCACCCCTGAGACTCAGGCCGACGTTCAGGAACTTCTGGAGCGTGAAGGGTTGCTCGATGAGCTTGATCAGCTCACCCTGAGCCGGGAGATCAGGCGTGAAGGCCGCAGTGTGGCGCGCATCAACGGACGGGCGGCCAACCTTGCTCTGGTGCGAGAGCTGGGGGCGCACCTGGTAGATATTCACGGCCAGTCAGAACACCTCTCGTTGTTGAATGTACGCCAGCATATCCACCTGCTCGATCGCTTCGCCGCCTGCCAGCCTGAGCTGGAGGTGTATCAATCGATCTACGGGCAATTGCAGGGTGTTCGCCGTGAGTTGCATCGCCTTCGCCTGGCCGAGCAGGATGCCGAACGCCGCACCGACCTGTTAACCTATCAGCTGCAGGAAATTGAAGCGGCTCACCTCAAACCCGACGAAGAAACCGCCCTGCGCCAGGAGCGCGATCGCCTGGCCAATGCCGAGCACCTGGCGTCCAGCGCACAGCAGGCTCTCGCTCTGCTTGACGAAGGCACGCCCGATGCTCCCGCACTGACCGATCTGGCCGGGCAGGTGCTTCAACTGGTCAGCGGGATCAGCCGAATCGATCCAAGCCAGCAATCGCTCACCGAACAGGCCGACACCATTGCCGAGCTGGCTGGCGACCTGGCGCACGAATTACGCTCGTACCTCGATCAGATCGAATTTAACCCACGGCGGCTGGCTCAGGTGGAAGAACGCCTCGATTTGCTGATCAAGCTCCAGCGGAAGTATGGCGGCTCGATCGAGGCGGTGCTGGCTTTTGCTCAAAAGGCCCGCGAAGAGCTGGAGACAATCGCCCACGCCACCGAGCGTATTGCCGAACTGGAGGAAAAAGAAGCCCGCCTGCTGGAAGAGCTTGGCCGGGCGGCGCTGGCTCTTTCTGAAAAGCGCAAGGAGGCCGCCCACCGCCTGGAAGAGGGTGTGGAGCGGGAACTGGCCGAGCTGAGCATGGCCGGAGCACGGTTCTCGGTGGACTTCCGTACCGAACCTCTCCCCGAAGGTCTGCCCTGGCCGGGAGGAGAGCGGGTGGCTTTCGATGCTACCGGTTGTGACCGGGTGGAATTTCTCATTGCACCTAACCCGGGAGAGGGGCTCAAGCCGCTGGTAAAGATTGCCTCAGGCGGCGAAACTTCGCGCCTGATGCTGGCTTTGAAAAATGTGCTTGCCCGGGCCGATTTTATCCCCACGCTCATCTTCGATGAAATTGACCAGGGAATTGGCGGCCGGGTGGGCGGCGTGGTAGGTGAAAAGTTGTGGATGCTTGGCAGGCGCCATGCCGTGCTGTGTGTGACGCATCTGCCGCAGCTGGCCGCCTTTGGAGACCAGCACTTCAGCGTGCGCAAGCTGGTGAAGGGGGGGCGCACGCTGACCCAGGTAAAGCCCCTGGAGGGTGCGGAACGCCTGGAGGAACTGGCGCTGATGCTCGGCGGCCCGGGCGAGGCAAACCTCAACGCTGCCCGTGAAACCCTCACCTGGGCTCAGGCTCGTGCTCGCCAGTTGCAGGACCGCTGATCATGAACGAACCGGTGCGCATCCTTCTGTTAGGCCCACCGGTAGTATTCAGGGGCGAAACCAGGGTAGAGATTCCCCGCCGTGAAGTGCGTGCTTTGCTTTATGTTCTGGCCAGCCAGGATAGAGCAGTTTCAAGGGATGAGCTGATTGGCCTCTTCTGGCCTGATTCGTCTGAGGAGCTGGCCCGCAAGCGCCTGAGAGAAACCCTCACACGGCTCCGCCAGGCGCTGGATGGGGATCTGCTTGAAACCTCAAGCGAGCAGGTCTGGTTGAAATCAGAAGGGCTCTTTGTGGATGTTCGCCTGTTTCAAAGGCAGGCAGAGGAAGTCTCTCTGCCGCTGGCCCAGCTCCCGGCTGCCAACCCCTTACCTGCACCTGTTTACCAGAAGATCGAAGAAGCCGTCAACCTCTGGCGGGCGCCGACCTTCCTCGCCGGGGCCCGCCTGCCGGGTTCAGTCTTGTTAGAGGAGTGGCATCGTCGCCTCGGCATGGAGCTGGAGCACCGCTACGGAGTGTTGCTGGAGCGGCTGGCCGATCATGACCTGGCGCTGGGAAACCTGGAGAAGGCGCGGCACTGGCTGGAGACGGCTACAATCATCGATGCGCTCAATGACGCTGTCCATGAGCGGATGGTGCAGGTGTATGAGAGACTGGGGGATTTCACCGGAGGATTAAGTTACCTGAAAAAGGTGCGTGCTCTGTATCAGCAGGAAGGGCTGGATGAAACGCCCGAGGTGCTGGAAAGGGCCGATCGGCGCTTTCGACAGGCGTTGCTTTCGCCGCGTGAGCGAAATGCGGCGGTGTGGTCTTCTGAGCGCCTGCCGCAGATTCCCCTCTTCGGACGGGAGGCCGAACTGCGCCTGCTTCAGGCTGGCTGGCGCAGGGGAGGGGTGCTCTTCGTCTGGGGGGAAGCCGGGAGCGGTAAGACACGCCTGGTGCGGGAGCTTTATCATTCCATCACTCCATCGCCCCGTTTGATGGTTGCGACAGCCCGTCGCTTGGAAGGCGGATTGCCTTTTCAACCTTTCATTGAAATGCTCCGTTCTCAGGTGGCTGCCGAAGAGTGGCGCGAATTGCCCAAAACCTGGTTGAGCGTGCTCAGCCTGTTGTTGCCCGAACTGAAGGTGATGTTCCGTGAAATCTCGCCTCAGGAGGTTGCGCCGTCCTTTGCCCCCTCCCTGATTTTTGAGGCGCTTCACCAGGCGTTGCTTCTCTTCAGCCGGGGGCGGCGGCTTTTCTTCCTGCTGGAAAACGCTCACTGGAGCGATGAGACCAGCCTGACGGCATTGCTTTACCTGAAAGATCACGGGTTTTTCAAGCAGCGCGGGGTACTGGTGGTCACTGCCCGGGTTGCGGAATCTACCCCGGCCCTTTTTCGATTTGCGTCTCAATGCTCGGAGGGTGAGGCCATGGATGAAGTGCGCCTCCTGCCGCTTTCGACGACGGCAGTGGCTCAGCTTGCGGCCTTTGTCTGCGGCAGGGAGCTTCCGCCTGAGACAGTTGAGCGTCTGAAGGAGGCCTGTGGTGGCAACCCTCTTTTCCTGCTCGAAAGCCTGCGCGGATTACTGGCATTTCCGTTTCTGTTGCAAGACCCCGCCAGGCTGACTTCTCTGCCTGTATCGGGGAGCTGGCAGGCGCTGGTTCGTCAGCGTTTGCAGGGGCTTTCTCCCCGGGCGGAGTATGTGTTGAGTGTGGCGGCGGCCATTGGAACGAGCTTCAGAGTGGACGTGCTGGAACGCGCCTGCAGCCTCGCCGCGGAAGAAGTACTGGCCGCACTGGAAGAACTGGAACGCCTGTACCTGATTGTGGTGCAGTCGAGCGAAACCCTGATTCAATATGAGTTCGTTCAGGAGCGTATCCGTGAGGTGCTTCTGCAAGAGATGAGCCCGGCCCGCCGCAGGCTGGTTCATCTGCGCGTTGCCGAGGCGCTCAAGAAGATGTTCCCGGTGATGGATTCGGGGCTGGCGGCAACCCTGGCCAGCCATTATGAGGAAGCCGGTGAAGGCGCACTGGCTTTCGGTTACTGGCTGGAGGCTGCCCGTTACGCCCGGCGGTTGTCTTCAGCACCGGAGGCAAGGGCGGCTTTCCAACGGGCGGCTCATCTGCTGGATGCGCTCGGGGGGCAAATCCCGGACGCGCAGGTGATGGAGCTCTATACTGCCTGGATCGAGTACGGTTTTGACATGGCTCAGTCTTCTGAAGTGCGTTTTGCGGCCGAGGCTTTGCTTTCTCAGGGGCAGGCGCGTGAGAATGTGGCCTTGATCCGCCGTGGATGGCTGGGGCTGGCGGTTGCCGCGGACCTCTGTGAGGATGCCGATGAAGGCCTGCGTGACCTGGAAGCGGTATTCCCTTACCTATCGATCAACCCGGATCCGTCTGACTGGGGGCGGTATTATTATGAGCGGGGAGTGTTCCTGGTACTCAGGCATCAATACCACGAGGCTGCCCGGGAACTTGAATATGCTCTGCGTTTGCTGGAGGATTCCAGAGACGCCAGGCAGATAGAATGGTGTCATAACATTCGCTATCGGCTGGCGCTGATTTACCAGCTCCTCGGCCTGCCGGCGAGGGGGTTCGAGCATGCCAGCCGGGCTTACGAGGAAAGCCGCCTGACTTTTAACCGGCTGGGCAGTCTGCGCGCTCTGACCAGCCTGGTGGCGGTGGAGTTTTTCCGTGGGCGTTTTAGAGAGGCGCTTCAGTATGGCCTGACGGCGCTGGATATGGCCAGGGCTACGAGCAATCCACGTCTGCAGGGAACGATTTTTACGTTTCTGGCTCAGGCAGAGATGGCGCTGGGGCACCTGGATGATGCCTGGCAACATGCGGTTGAAGCGGGTGACCTGGTGGAGGGGCTGGCATTTGGGCGGGTGCGCTCACAGGCGTGCATGATTCAGGGAATGATTCTGCACTGGCTGGGTGATCTCGAACGGGCTGAGGGGCGGTATCGAGAAAGTATCGAAGGTGTGCTCACGTATGTTTCTGCAGACGCCATGCATCGGCTCGGTTTGCTGCTGGTGCAAAGAGGGCGGGTGGAAGAAGGGCTGTCGTTCATCGATCAGGCGGTGGCGTTTTCCCGAGAACATGATCTGGGGGCATTCTACCTGGCGGGACTGCTCTCTCGCGCGCGGGGTTTGTACCTTCTCGGCCAGGGGGAGGAGGCGCGTGGGCTGGCGTCTCAGGTGGCAGCCCGGGCCACCGAGCGGGAACTGGTTTGGTACTACCAGCTGGCTTATTGGCTCCTCTCGGAGATAGCCCTGTCAAACGGGCAGGCCGATGATGCCCGCCAGAAGGCGCTGGCTTTGCTGAGCCAGATTCCCGGCGGAACAAGCCCGCTGGTTGAGGCTACTGCTCTGCGGCTGGTGATTCTGGCCAGTCAGAATCTGGGGGTTGATTCCACGTCCTTTTCAACCCGGTTGCAAAGCCTGGTTGCCCGGCTTGAGGAACGGGCCTGCTCTCCGGCTCTGGCGGAGCTCTTTCAAAAGCGTAAAGCAGATATTCTTGGAGGGTAGCTGCTTCTGCCCCACGATCAGGGAGGGGTTTCTGGCAATGTTTTGTCAACGCCCCATCGGTACAATGAGGACAGTACGACAACCGATGATGGGGCACAAGCAATCAGGGGACTTGTGCAGAAAGCCGAGCGCGAAGGAGGGGGGAATCCTTTTGCGCTCGGCTTTTTAGGTTAAGATCCAGCGTTTTCCGGGCCGGTTCAGTCAACCGCCAGATGAGCTACGGTAACGCCATCTCCGCCTTCTTTCTCCAGGCCGTTTTCCCAGTGCTTTACATGGGGAGAAGCGCTGAGAGCTTCGCGGATCACCTGGCGGAGTCTTCCGGTGCCTTTGCCGTGGATGATGCGCACAAAGGGAAGCCCAGCCAAGTAGGCTGACTCGAGGTAGCGATCGAGGGCTTCGAGGGCATCTTCGGCGCGCTGTCCCCGCAGATCAATTTCCATTCCTGGAGAGGCGTAGAAGGGGGTAGTGGGGCGTAAGGCCGCACTGGCGAGGGTGGTCTTCCCTTTTGCCTGCGCTGGCCGGGGTTCTTCGGTGGGGGTGGGCTCCAGCTCCCCTTTGCGAAGCAGGTCGGTGGGGCGGGCACGCACACGCAAATTGCCCACCTGGACTTCTACATCGCCTTCTCCGATGGCGGTAACCACCCCATCCATCTGGATGGAACGCACGCGTACTTTATCGCCGGGCTGGAGGGCGCGCCTTTCGGGGCTTTCGGGCACGGGCTGCCGCACGACCGGTTCCTGCACCTGGTTCAGCAGGGATTCGGCGCGTTCCTGAAGGGGCCTGAGGGCTTCCAGGGGCTGGCGGGCACGCAGGAGCTGGCGGCGCACTTCTTCTACCTCGCGCCGCAGGGCTTCGGTTTCTTCTTCGGCCTGGGCTCGCACTTTTTCAAGGAGTGTTCTCCGCTCGTCTTCGATCTTTTCCAGACGTGCGGCCAGTTCGGCCCTGAGTTTTTCGCTTTCGCGCTGTTCGCGCTCGGCTTTTTCGCGCGCCCTGCGGGCCAGTTCGCGCTGGCGGTGGATCTCGTTGAGCAGGTTTTCGGCGCGCAGTTCTTCCGGGCTGATCTCTTTGCGGGCGTCTTCGATGATTTTGGGGTCCAGCCCCAGCCGGGCGGCGATGGCCAGCGCATTGGAGCGCCCCGGTAGCCCCAGGGTGAGTCGGTAGGTGGGGCGCAGGGTGTGCAGGTCGAACTCCATGCTGGCGTTGATCACGCCGGGGGTGTTGTGGGCGTAAAGTTTAAGCTCGGGGTAGTGGGTGGCGACCAGGCTGGGGATGCGCCGCTCCACCAGGTCGGCGAGGATGGCGCGCGCCAGGGCCGCACCTTCTTGCGGATCGGTGCCGGCGCCCAGTTCATCGAGGAGCACCAGGGTGTGATGGTTGGCGCGGCGCAGGATGCGCACAATGTTTTTGATGTGCCCGGAAAAGGTGGAAAGCGACTGTTCGATGGATTGTTCATCACCGATATCGGCAAAGACGTTCTCGAAGATGCTCAATGCCGAGCCTGACCGTGCCGGGATGTGCAGACCCGACTGGGCCATGAGCACCAGGAGGCCCACGGTTTTAAGGGTCACGGTCTTCCCGCCGGTATTGGGTCCGGTGATGACCACACAAAAAGTCTGCTCATCCAGTTCGAGATCGATGGGCACCACACTGGCCGGGTCGAGCAGGGGGTGGCGGGCCTGGATGAGTTGAATGGTACTGCCGGGGTGCTCGCGCGTGGTGGGGCGGTAAGCCACCAGGAGGGGTTCGCTGGCGCGCAGGTCTTCGGCGTATCTGGCACAGGCCAGGGCGAAGTCGAAGCGGGCCAGGGCATCAACCAGGCGCCGGATAATTTCGATATTTGCGCCGACGAGGTCGGTCAATTCGGCCAGGATACGCCGTTCTTCATCGCGCTCAGCCAGCTGGAGCTCGTGCCATTCGTTGTTCAAATCCACGATCGCGAGGGGTTCCACAAAAAGAGTGGCGCCTGAGGAGGATTGATCGTGTACGATGGAACGCACCTGGCTTTTGAATTCGGAACGGAGCGGGATGACGTACCTGCCGTTGCGCTGGGTGACCAGGGCTTCCTGCAACATGGGGGCGATTTTAGGGTCGGTGACCATCTTTTGCAGGCGTGCCATGAGGCGTTCGTAGGCGATACGCACATCGTGACGGATGCGGGCGAGTTTTTCGGAGGCCTGGTCGAGGATTTCTCCCCGCTCAGAAATGGCGCGGGAGATGGCGTCGATAACGCCGGGAGGCGGAGGAAAACCAGCGGCGATTTCGGCCAGGTGAGGATACTGGGCGGCGGCGCGCTCAAAGATGCGTGTCAGGGTGCGCGCGCTGATGAGCGTGTCTTTGATGGCGAGCAGTTCTGAGGGCTCCAGCACGCCGTGGCGGGCGGCGCGCTCGGCCAGCGGGCGGATATCGGTGGCTCCGCCTACGGTGAGGTCGGGGTTGAGGCTGAGCAGTAAACGGGCTTCGCTGGTGGTTTTTTGCAGGCGCAGGGCTTCTTCCAGGGTTTTCACCGGATGAAGGTTGCGCGCAAGCTCAGCTGAGGCGCTGAAGGAAGCGTATCCGGCCAGCCGCTCAAGCACTTTAGGAAATTCCAGGGTGACGGTGGTCTTCTCGTCCATTGCGGGTCAAGTGTACCATGAAGTGCGATTCCGGTGAGGCTGTGGAGGCTTCGGGTTATAATTTGTAGGAAGGAAGGCAGCAGTATTTCTCCGGAGGAGGTGGCTGGTTATGGGTACATCGGGTCCTCGTGTGGTGCGCGCTCCTCGCGGCACGCAGCTTTCGTGTAAATCGTGGCTGACCGAAGCCGCCTACCGCATGATTCAGAACAACCTCGACCCCGAAGTGGCCGAAAAGCCCGAAGACCTGGTGGTGTATGGGGGGCGCGGTCAGGCGGCTCGTTCGTGGGAGGCTTTCGACGCCATTCTGCGTTGCCTGCGCGAGCTGGAAGACGACGAGACGTTGCTTGTTCAATCTGGAAAGCCGGTGGCAGTGTTCCGCAGCCACCCGGATGCGCCGCGGGTGCTGATCGCTAACAGTAACCTGGTGCCGCATTGGGCCACGCAGGAACACTTCGATGAGCTGGCGCGTAAAGGGCTGATGATGTACGGGCAGATGACGGCTGGCTCATGGATTTATATCGGCACGCAGGGCATTTTACAGGGGACGTATGAGACGCTCGGTGCGCTGGCGCGGAAACGCGGCTGGGGGTCGCTACGTGGACGCTTTGTGCTCACGGCGGGCCTGGGAGGTATGGGCGGTGCCCAGCCGCTGGCCATCACCATGAACGAAGGAGTTGGGCTGATTGTGGAGGTTGACCCTGCCCGGGCGCGTCGCCGCCATGAGATCGGTTATGTGGATGTGGTGGTGGATACTCTGGAAGAAGCAATGACGCTGGTGGAGGAGGCCATAGAACAGCAACGCCCGCGTTCGATTGGGCTGATTGGTAATGCCGCCGAGGTCTACCCCGAACTGGTGCTACGCGGCGTGGTGCCCGACGTGGTTACCGACCAGACGCCCGCGCATGATGTACTCAGTTATGTACCGGCCGGGATGAGTGTGGAAGAGGCGGAGGTACTGCGCCGTCATGACCCCGGAGAATACGAAAAGCGTTCACTGCATTCGATGGCACGCCATGTGGAGGCCATGCTCGAATTCCAACGCCGTGGCAGTGAGGTGTTTGATTATGGCAATAATCTGCGCCAGCGGGCTTTCGACCAGGGGGTGAAGGATGCGTTTACCTTCCCGGGGTTTGTGCCGGCGTATATCCGCCCGCTTTTCTGTGAGGGCAAGGGGCCTTTCCGCTGGGTGGCGCTTTCGGGTGACCCGGAGGATATTTACCGCACCGATGAGGCGGTGATGGCGCTGTTCCCTCAGGATGAGCATTTGCAGCGCTGGCTGCGAATGGCGCGTGAGAAGGTGCCCTTCCAGGGGCTGCCCAGCCGAATTTGCTGGCTTGGGTACGGCGAACGTGCCCGCGCCGGGTTGAAGTTCAACGAGATGGTGGCTCAGGGTATCCTGAAGGCGCCAATCGTCATCGGGCGTGATCACCTCAATGCCGGCTCGGTGGCTTCACCCAACCGCGAGACGGAGGGAATGCGCGATGGCTCAGATGCGGTGAGCGATTGGCCAATTCTCAATGCGCTGATCAATACGGCTAACGGGGCGACGTGGGTTTCATTTCATCACGGCGGAGGGGTGGGAATTGGCTTCAGTCAACATGCGGGGATGGTGATTGTGGCCGACGGCACTCCTGAGGCCGCACGGCGGCTGGAACGGGTGCTCACCAGTGACCCCGGGATGGGTATTGTTCGTCATGCCGATGCTGGATACCCCGAGGCGATTGCCGCCGCGCGGAAACACGGGGTGAAGATCCCCATGCTGGAGTGAGATGCGCGCCGGGAGAGTGATCCTTTTCTTTTTGAGTATTGCCATCGGAGTGGGGGCCGGGCTGGCTTACGGCTGGGTGTTCAGCCCGCCGCCGTACCGTGACCTTGAACCTGCCAGTTTGCGCGCCGATTTTCGCGCCGATGCAGTGTTGATGGTGGCTGAGATTTACCAGGCAGATGGCCGCCTGCCACAGGCGCTGCGGCGGCTCTCGATCCTCGCACCTGATCGTCCCCCGGCTTTGCTGGTGGCCGAAGCGTTGTTGACCGCACGCGAGCTGGACTATCCCCCGCCAGACCTGGAAGCGCTCTCGAACCTGGCGCGGGCTGTTCAGGCTACAGGCGGAGAGCAAACCCCTGCCCTGCAGGAGACGATGATCATCCCGGAGGGCACGCCATGAACGAGGAGCGGCGCGGGCACTGGTACCTGCTTACGGGATTGGTGTTGGGGCTGGTGTTGGGGCTGTTGGTTTCGCTGGTGTTGAGCCCGGTTCGTTATGTGGATGCCGAACCGGCGGCCCTGGCGGAGCGTTATAAAAATGAGTTTCGTCAGTGGGTGGCTCTGGCCTATCAGGCAGATGGCAACCTGCCGCGCGCTCGCGAGCGGTTAAACCTGCTGCAGGATGCCGACCCCCGCCAGGCGCTGGCGGCCCAGGCTCAACGGGTGCTGGGGGAGGGCGGTTCACCGGATGAGGCGCGCGCTCTGGCCGCACTGGCCGCGGCGTTGAGTGGGGTGGAGCAGGTGGCGGTTTCTACCCCGGCCAGCGGCGACCAGCCAACCCTGCCGCCCAACCCCGCGACGGAATTACCCCCCGCCGAGGCGACGCGCCTGGCTGAAGCGGCAGTGCAGACCCCCAC
>NZ_DF967965.1:3340706-3349826 GCF_001050195.2 Anaerolinea thermolimosa | reverse complement strand
CCCCCCCTGCCTACACCCACGCCGCGCGCCACCTTTACCCCGCGGCCAACTGCCACCCCGCCGCGCGTGCTGGATGCCCCCTTTGTGCTGACGAACCGGCAGGAGGTGTGTGACGGAAGCCTGCCAGCGGGCCGGCTGGTGGTGCTGGTGACCGGGCGCGATGGCAACCCGCTGGCGGGTGTGCCCATTTTGGTGCTGTGGGGAGAGGGAAAGTCTTCTCTCTTTTATACCGGGTTGGCGCCAGAGATCAGCCCGGGGTATGCCGACTTTCAGATGGAGGCCGGGGTGAGCTACACCCTGCGCGTGGGCGAAGCCAGCGAGGCGGTGGGCGGCCTTTCGGTGCCGGGGTGCGGCGGCGCCTGGCGCGTGGAGTTCACCGAGGGGGGAGGGTAGGGGGGAAGAAGCAAGAGTTACTATAAGGTGACTTCCTCCCTTAAGCTTAATTTTGTGCAAAGAATTACTGATCTGTGATAATCTAACTCGCAAAATTAGAATTTTGAAGGATAATAAAACGCTAATTTTATAATTTTCATGTACAGTTCACAACTGCTGAAAAAGAACAATATTGAAATGTCCTGTTAAAAAGCCTCTCGGATTTGACTGCCTGGTAGAATAATTCACATAATAAGTAATCCTTTTGTTTATTAGAATTAGTTCCCACTATAGTATATGGTACCTAATTCTGTTATAGTATCTGGTCTCAATTGAATCAGAAGAGGTATGGTAGTTGTATCTTTTGGGGTTACTGGAGATAAATCCATCGAAACAATTAAATAGTAATTACCTGGTGGTATGTTGGTAAACATAAATTGGCCAACATTATTCGTTTTCCCTTTAATATCCCCATTTTTCTCGATTGCTCCAACTAAAAATGGGGGAACCTGATTATGATCTTCACCAACAGCTCTGGTTAAATAAATATCAACGTTGTTCATCAAAGCAGATGTAGCGAAATTAACCAGCACCCCATAAACAGATGCTTTCCCGGATTCGGGTGTTGGGATAATGAAATGGCTTAAGGTTGGAGTTAATTTTAGGTCGGCATTTTCAGGTGCAGGATACACATCAGTTTCGGTTTTTCCACTCATGGATGGATAAACAGTTATAGCATCTGTGGTTGATGCAGGAGGTTCGTTAATTGGTTGAGAATGAACACAGCCAACTATTATCAACAAGATAATTAAAATGTACGATTGTAAAATTTGTTTTCTCATAATTGTCAATGTTCGATATGTATATGAGGCCAAACCGAAGGTGATTTGGCCTCAACACATCTTATTTCCAGGTAGAATTATTGGATTGGAAACGCATTGAATCCGAAGTATGTATCGCCAATTGCCGACTTATAATTCGTCACGAAAGTAAAGCTTTGTAATGGTTGATCAGATGTTATAGTCAATGAACCAAACCAACCATTTGGTAAAGCGGGTTCAGAAATATCCCCAGTGGCCATACGATAATTTCTGACTAACGACTGACCTTTTTTAATCGAAACACCGTTAATAACCAGCTCTTGTGGACTGCCTGTAAATTCTTCCGATGCCTTATATTTTAGAGTAACAGTTGCATCTGCATTACCAATATTCTCAACACTGATCACCGTGGCAATGCCATTTTCCAGACGTTTATTCACATAGGGAAGAACGATTGTTTTGTAATTGTTAATTTCAGCAGGAAGGGGTTCACCAATACCGTTAAAACCAGCCCCACCGCCATTACCGGGATTCCCTACATGTCTCACATAAACAGCTACTGCGAGGTCTTTATCTCCTGTTGATGTTGTTACCACGCATGCTCCATGCCATCCCGCCGGTGCATCTGTAGTTGATAGAGCTAATGAATTGAACTCATAGCTAGCCTTATCCGCTACAATAACTGTATTAGATAAATTAATGGGTGTGGCCACTGCCGATTCAGAGTCGGGTATACAGCTAAGATTGATTGCCCCTATTGGTAATTCAGCGCCGCTCAAATTTTGCACCGCTATGGATGTGTTTTGTCCATTTGATAATTTAGATGTAAAGTAAGGAACGAACCATTTTTTTCTGACCGCTGATGCCCCAAATCCATTTATGGTATAAAGCATATCGGGGCCCACAAACAGGTTAGAAATAACTCCGGTCCTTCCGGCTACATCAGAGCTGTCTTTTGCTGTTACAACCGCAGCGCCAATCCAGTTATCTTCCAATAGCGTTTCACTATCCAGATCATAATATTGAGAAACGCCAGGGGCAATGTAGTTATTGAAGTTCTTAGTTGCCCCAGATTTTCCGGAGCCTGGTTTCGGGATAAACTCAATGCTAACTTTCAATGGACGTGTATCCATATTCTGGATAATTAGCTGACTATTACCTTTTCCAGAAGCTGTATTTAAATTCTTCTGAACAAGGGGGACATATACTTTCGTATCACCCATGTAAGACCCCTCATATCCTCCAGAAGTAGGTACTTGATTTCTTGCCAACATAAGCACAATGGCGGCGAGTGGTTGACTTGATGATATTACCGCTGAGCCTCTACCACTCGCCATTGTAGAATCAAAATATTGTCGGACTTGTTTTTGTCCTCCATTTCCAGCTAATGTAAAGGTAGTATTACCAGGGTCAGCTGTCCATGGTGTACCATCATCCTTTAGATATTGGACACTTACTGTGGCCTCAGTAGAGCCCATATTAGCTAAAGTATATGTGGTCGATAATACTTTTGAGGTTGCTGCGCCAGAGACGTCTCTGCTTGTACCGATTATTAAGCAAAGCATTAAAACGATAGAGAAGGTGGAAAATAGCTTTGTCTTCATATTTTTTCTCCTGATACTTTTTACAAGACAATCATATTACTTAATAGTTGGTTTTCAATAATTATTTTGGAGTATTAATCCATAATTCAAATATTTTTCTTTGTTTCCACAATCACACCCACTAAAATCCAAAAAAACTCTGCCATGAAACCCAGTAATCGTAAAACAACAGATATTGCATTTCCAACATCCATCGAGACATTAAGAGTCGTCATTAAAATACTAGCAAGAAAATACTCTCTGATACCAAGGCCAGAGGGTACTATGACGAATAGAAAACCAACTAGCCATGATAGTGCATATATTCCACAAAAAGTAATGAAATAATTTAGCAATATCGGTAATGGAAAAGTTGTGATTGAAAAAGTAATCAAAATGGAAATAAATCCGAATATCAACCAACTGACAAAGGCATACAAAAAAATAAACATCCAATCGATCAAAGAAAAAGTTCTTTCCAGACTGTTTGTTCCATACAATTGTTTTAGAATCTTATTATTTGAGCTTGATATTAAATGCGCGACCTTCTTGATTATTAGCCATGTTATAGGCAGTACTGATAAATATATTATTACCATAAATGGTTGATTCACATATATTGAGAATGCGTAAAATAAAACGGCAGATAAAGCCATAACTATAACTTCTATAATTGATCCCATTAACGATACACTTAGATCAATATTAAAAGAGCTACTTAACCATGCTCCTCTACTCATATACCCCCATAATGAACCCGGTAAATATCTTGGTAAATACGAGAGCCAATATCCGGAAAAAAACGATGAAAGCCTTAAATTTGAACCAAGGCTTTCCATGATTCTCCCCCAAATTAACATTTGGTTTAAGTAGACAATAATCTCTAAAAATAAACCCACAATTAATAAAATTGGATATCGTATAGATATGGACATACCTTTAATAGCATTAATAGTCTTGGATAGTTGCATAATAAAAAGAATACTACCAAGAGTTAATCCAATAAAGAATGATACTTTTTTAATTTGTTTTAACAATAGTTTTTCATTCCTTCGGTTCACATAAAAGAAAATATTTGTTCCCAAAAATTGGTAAATTAATAAAATATAGATAGTAGAGAAACGAAAATAGTACACCCTTTACTACAGTGAACTTACCTTCTGCTGGGCTTGATCTCATATTTTTAGTAACCAATCTTGCCAGATTGTAGAATGGGAAACCCCATTCGAGTGACCTAAGGATTTGAAAACCTGCTTTATATACCTTCATGGATACCTCATTAATTGTATATCCATGAACATGTCCAAGAGACGATCGTTCTGATTTGGATACTTTTCCAATGGGAACACCAACCACTAGGAACTTCCCTGTCATTTTTCGAAGATTCTTTAATGCCTTAATATCATCGTCAATATGCTCCAACACATCGATACAGAGAACAAGATCATAACATGCATCTAGTGATCCTTCAGTTATATCAAGCATAAAAAAATCAATAGATGGGTAGCGTTTTCTGTTTTCGATGACAGCTGTTTCTATAAATTCAGTACCTGCCAGCTTTAATTCAGGGTATTTTGATCTAAACTCTGCCAACAAATGTCCACCGCCACAACCAATATCGACTGCGCTTTGAAAGTCACAACCTTTAATAATCTTGAACACGTTTCTTCTGGTATGTCTCGCTGCCGCCCCATATGTTTTCATTTCATCCCATAGTTTCCATTTATTCCAGTAATATCCTTGATCAAAGTTTTCCATTTGGTAATTTTCCTTCCTTAACTATGTTTCGAGGTTATGACTGCATTCGAATAACGTTCTTCAAATTTGCTTGCAACAGAGTCCCAATTAAACTGAGTGATTATATCCTTTCTTGCATTTTCCCCTAATCTTCTTCGTAAATCCTGATTATTGATTAATTTCAGTAAAGCCTCAGCCAATTCATTCGAATTACCCGGACTTACTAAAATGCCATTCCGATTATCTTGGATTACTAACGGAATACCTGCAATTCTACTTGCAATCACAGGCAATCCGGAACTCATCGCTTCCAGTAATACAGTTGGAAGACCATCAAGATTTCCTTTTTGATCTTTTATCGATGGCATTACAAAAATATCGGCATTCGCAAGGTAGTCTGGAACATCAGTCCATGGAATTCTCCCGGGTAATTCCACATTAATAATCCTTTCCTTGGTGATCATGTTTTGTAATTGGGTACGTATTGGTCCCTCTCCACCGATTACAAGCAATATGTTATCTTGGTCATTTTGAATTTTTTCCCAAGCCCGGATTAATATTTCGAACCCTTTTTTGAATACCATTCGCCCTAAAGCAAATACAACAATTTTATTCACTTCCCATTGATGTCTTTGCCTGAAAGTAATATCTCTTCTTTGAGGTGTGAAGTGAACAGGATCTGCTCCCCATGCCAGTAATGCAACTTTGTCTCCGGCCCCAAGTCTTTTTGCAGCTATTAATAGATCGGGGCTGCAAGCACTGATAAAAGAGGCATGCTTAATAACTTTCTTGGCGAACCAGCTAAAAACCTTATTTTTCGTTGAAACATAGATGTCGGAGCCATGTAAACTCAAAACATAAGGAATTTTCCGGATTTTCGAAACCACAAGAGCAGCTGGGCCATTCGGTAGTACCCAGTGAACGTGAATTAAATCGGATTTTTGATTTGCAGTAACATCAAGAAGTTTAAGAGTTTCTGCAAATATAAACAAAGGCAATAATACAAATGTCAATGGTTTAAGAGTTACATCTGATAACAAAGACCGCCCATGGCCCATAATATGGAAGCGTTTTGGCCAAACATACTTGAATCGATGTACAATCACATCCGATGATTGGTTTTGACGGATATCGATGTCATAGGGTGCAATTACCTCAATATCATGTCCGTGTTTATTAAGGGTAGTACACAATGATTGGATAAATGGCGCAGTCCCATCGCCAGGATATCGAGGATAAGAACTTGTCAACACAGCGATCTTCATCTTCTTATTCTTAATGGATGCTCAAAGGGAAAGTAGAAAGTAGGATAACTTTTGCAATTTTGGCGAGTGGTATCCGCTATCAGAAATGCAAACCTCATGTGCTGAAAACGAGGATTTATTAAAAAATGGGATGATAACTCTTTGAAAAACTTATCTCTCATGAAGAAAAATCAGTACAAACCTCAACCGATACTTATCTCTAACACTCTACCCCTTCCTCATCCGATACAGCACCTCTTCCAGCATTTTGCGGTTGAAGGCGATGAGGTCGGCGACGAGGCCGATGAGGAGCGTCTGAAAGCCGACGATGCCCAGCACCGCCGCCAGAATCAGCGATTGGAGCTGATTCACGTCGCGCCCGAGGAGGTAACGCATAATCACAAAGCGCGCGCCGATGGCCACTGCCCCGGTGATGAGCAGTATGCCGATCACTGTGAACACCCGTAGCGGGCGGTACATCGAATAAGAACGCACGATGGTCACGGTGGAGTTGCGCAGGTAAGTGCGCAGGGAGCGAATCAGCCGCGAAGGGCGCGTGGGCGGGTTGGTGCGCACCGGCACCGAGGCCACCGGCAGGTGGCTGTTACCCGCCTGGATGAGCGTTTCCAGCGTATACGAGTAATCACTCAATACCAGGGTACGCAGTGCCGCCTCGCGCGAAAGCGCCCGGAACCCACTGGTGGCATCTGGAATGTCGATGCCGGCAGCCCGCGAGACCACCCCGCTGCCCCATACCTGCAGGCGGCGCTTGAGGGGAGCGAAATGCTCCAGGGTGGCCACGCCGCGATCGCCTACCACCAGCTCGGCCCGGCCTTCCAGAATTGGGGCAATGAGGCGCGGAATATCCCCCGCGTAATACTGGTTATCGGCATCCGTGTTGACGATAAGGTCGGCGCCCAGGCGCAGGCAGGCATCCAGCCCGGCGGCAAAGGCGCGCGCCAGCCCTTGGTGGTGCAGCCGCACGATATGGTCAGCCCCGGCTTCCCGGGCGGCCCGGGCAGTATCATCGGTGCTGCCATCGTCGATCACCAGCACCTCTACCTCATCTACCCCATCGATCTGACGAGGAAGCTGGCGGATCGTCTCGCCGACTACGGCGGCTTCGTTGTAACAGGGTATCTGGATGATCAGTTTCATACCTTGATCTGGCTGAAAGTATACCACAGGCAGGCGGCGGGGTTCACGGGCATCCAGGCTTGACTTGCCCCCGGTAAACTTCTATGATTAAGACAGCGTTCTCTGTGTTTTGTGTTCATCTAATCAGGAGGGTATGCTATGTTTCACCGAATCTTCCAGGTTCTCGACCGGCTCTTTCACTTTGAAGTGGCACGGGCCCACTGCGACATTCCCTGTGGCATCTACGATCCCCATCAGGCGCAGGTGGCGGCTCTCACCGTCATTCGCATGGTCGATTTGATGACCGATCTGGTGAAAGGTGCCCAGAAAGACAACGCCGAATTTCATAACAGCATGTCGCGCTATATTGCGGTTAAAGAGGAGCACGCCGAGCTGTGCAAGCGCGAAGTGCGCGTCATCTTTGGCGATTTTATCAAAAAAGAACACGTAGAAAAGTACCCTGAACTGCCCACCCTGGTGCATAAGATCATGCAAGCTGGGTCTAAGGCACGTCAGTCGGCCAGCCGCGAAGCCGCACTCGACCTGCTTGCCCAGGTCAACCGCTTTGCCGAAATCTTCTGGGAGATCAAGGGCATCCCCACCAAACGTGTGAAAGCCCCCTATAAGCCCGAAGAAGAGATCGTCTACCCGGTATTGTGATTTTAAAAGTGTTGCGTGTGCAGGGCTCGAGCCTGACCCCCGACTTCGCCGATGGCGATTACGTGGTCGTCTCGGCCCTGCCCCTTCTTTTTCGGCGCCCACGCCCTGGCCAGGTGATTGTGTTTCACCAGCCGGGTTACGGGCAGTTGATCAAACGTATCGCATCGATCGAACCCTGCGGGAAGCTCTTTGTGCTGGGAAGCGGCGGGGGGTCCATTGATAGCCGTACCTTCGGGCCGGTAGAGCGTCGTCAGGTAGAGGGAGTGGTTGTCTGGGGTATTCATCGCCAGAGGAAGTAAGCCTCTATCAGCAGAGCAGGCGTTCTCTGGTAGAATCCATCCATGCCCTGGAATGTTACTGGTCACGAATGGGCCGAGCGCCTGCTGGTTGGGCACATCCGGCAGGGTGATGTGCGCCATGCCTATCTCTTCAGCGGGCCGCCCGGGGTGGGGCGGCGCACACTGGCACTGCGGTTGACCCAGGCGCTGTTCTGCCCGCAATCCACATCTCCGGGCCAGCCCTGCGGAACCTGCCGCACCTGCCGTCAGGTAGAACAAATGCAACACCCCGATCTGAGCATCGTGCAGGCTGAGAGCGAGGGGGGCACGCTTAAAGTAGACCAGGTGCGTGAGCTGCAAAAAACGCTCTCACTCCTGCCCTACGAGGCTCCCTACCGCGTGGCATGGCTGCTCCGTTTTCAGGAAGCCCACCCCAGTGCTCAGAATGCCCTGCTGAAAACGCTGGAAGAAGCCCCCGCGCGCGTCATTCTCCTGCTCACAGCCGATTCTCCCGATCTGTTGCTGCCCACCATTGTTTCGCGGTGTGAGGTGTTGCGCCTGCGCCCCCTGGCTGTGCCCCGGCTGGAAGAAGAGCTTACCGCACGCGGTCTTCCGCAGGCCGAAGCCCATCTGCTGGCACACCTTTCGGAAGGACGGCTGGGTTACGCCCTGCGATTGAGCGAAGACCGCGCCTTTCTGGAACAACGCAGTGCCTTTCTGGACGACTGGCTTCACCTGCTCACCACCGGCCGGACAGAGCGGTTCACCTATATCGAAGGCCTCACCCGCGGGGCGCCCGAACGCACCCGCGAAGCTCTCCGCGGAGCCTTACAGGTGTGGCTCACTGCCTGGCGAGATACCCTGCGGGTTGCCTCTGGAGCGAGCCTTCCTCTGGTCAATCCTGACCGGGCGGAAGTCATCCGGCAGGTTGCGCAACAGGCGGGTTTTCAGGCGGCTCGCCAGTGTGTGCACAGCCTGATGGATGCCCTGGCGCGCCTGGATGCCAACGTCAATGCACGGCTGCTGGCTGAAGTCACCCTGCTGGACTGGCCGAGGATCTCACCCCATGCCTGAGCCGCTTTTTCATGCCGTGCAGGAGGAAGAAGGCGAACTCCGCCCGGCCAGGGGAAGAGGCCGGAGAAGCCTGCTGGGGCTGGTGTTTCTGTATTTTTCACTGCTGGGCTGGTTACGCCTTGGGTTAGCCCTCTCCGACGCTTCACTTCTGACCAGCCTGGGCATCCATCCGGGGCCGGGCTACCTGGCGGCGGGGGGTGTGCTGTGGGGGGGC
>NZ_DF967965.1:3238973-3339733 GCF_001050195.2 Anaerolinea thermolimosa | reverse complement strand
GGGGTGTGCTGTGGGGGGGCTCCGGGCTGGCAGGGGCGGCGTTGATGGTTCATTCGACCCCCTGGCGGGTGGCAGCGGTGAGGATCATCGGGCTGGTCTTCACCCTGTCTTACTGGGTCGACCGGCTGGCGTTCACGCGCTCACCAGATATGCAGGTTAACTGGCCATTCTCTCTGGGCGTGACTCTCATCGGATGGCTTTTCCTGGAGTGGGTGGTGCGGACAGCGCTGGAAGGAAAGGGATACCATGGCAAGCAACGAACAAGAAATTGAGGCCAAATTTATGGTGCGAAATTTACAAGCCCTGCAATCCCGCCTGGAGGCGTTAGGCGCGCAGCTGGAAAGCCCGCGGGTTTATGAGATCAACCTGCGTTTTGATAACGAAAGGGGAGAACTGGCTCAGGCACGTCAGGTACTGCGGCTGCGGCGTGATCATCGCGCCGTGATGACCTTCAAAGGCCCGGCGCGGATCGGTGAAGAAGTTTCCATGCGCCAGGAGATTGAATTCGAGGTGAGTAATTTCACCGCGGCTCAGCATTTGCTGGAGGCCCTGGGCTACCATGTGGTTGTTCGTTATGAAAAATACCGCACCACCTACCGCCTGGGTGAAACGGTGGTGGTGCTGGATGAAATGCCCTACGGCCATTTTGTGGAGATCGAAGGGGAAAATGCGGATGAGATTCGCCGGCTGGCAGAACAGCTTGGCCTGCGCTGGGAGGCCCGGAGCGCGCTCAGTTACCTGGCGTTATTTGAAGAGGTGCGCCGAACCTTTGGCCTTCCCCCTTCTGATCTCAGTTTCCGGGCCTTGCAGGGGGTCTCCGTTCAACCCGATGACATGGGGTTGTCTTACGCCGATGATTGATCGGCTTCCTTCTTGCCCACCGTCGCCAGATAAATAGCAAACCGATCCACGCCGTCCAGCTCCAGGGCGGCATTCATGGCCTCATCCTCAAAAGCGGCAATGGCACACACCCCACAGCCAATCGATTCGGCGGCCAGGTACAAATTCTGGCAGACGTGCCCGGCGTCCAGGAAAAGATAACGCATGGAACGTTCCACATACCGCCAGGCCATGCGCCAGGTATCGGCTACCCACAGGAAGGTCACGGCGCTCAGGCGGACGTGTTCCTGGTTGTGAGTGGCCGTAAAAATGCGCTCGGCAATATCTGCCGGGGCTGAAAGATGCACCAGAGCATGCCGGCTGGCTGCAAAGCGGTAGAGGCCCGGCTGTAACCCCTGCACCCGGTTGATCAGGAGGAAGGTCTCGAAGGCATGTCGCGCTCCGGCCGAGGGTACCGTGCGCAGGGTGGCAGGGCGGGCGGTGACGCGTTTGACCCCCTGAGTGAGCCAGAGAAGGTAGGAAAGTTCTTCCAGCGTGAGGGGGGTATCAGCGTAGCGGCGCAGCGTGCGGCGCTGCTCGATGAGGGTACGCAGGTCAACCGGTGGGATGGAAAAGGTTTCTGGCGCCGGCAGGGAGATGAGTGCGGCGTCGTCTGGCAGGGGCATTTCCAGCGGAGGTTGAGGCGCCCCCTGCGACTGTGGGCTGGGTGATAAAAACGGGTAAGACGTCTTCTTGAGAAATTCGGCAAAAAAGTCTTTCATGGTCATCCCTCCATTTCCAGAAAAGGTTCGCAGGGCAGTATTGCCCAACGCCAGAGCATCAGGAGATATGGGTTAAATGCCATCGGGCGAGAAGGCGGCGGCCTGCCTGCAGCAGTGCATGCCATTCGGGCACGCACAGCAAAGCCAGCCCGACAGCATAAGCCAGCACCCCCAGGGCTGCCCCGCCCCCGACGATCAGCCAGTCTGGCAGAGAAATTCCAAAAGTCAGCCAGGCCCACAGGCCTGCACCCAGCAAGGCCAGCCCCACCCCGGCCTGCCCGAGCGCCATGAGTACGTTACGCCCCCCCAGCCCGCCGAGCCGACGCCGCAGCAGTACCAGCAGGGTGCTCATTTCCAGCAGGGTGGCCAGCGAATTGGCCAGTGCCAGTCCGCCGTGCGGCATCCAGCCCAGGCGGCTGAAACCGGCTGAAAAGGCAAAGCTGAACCCCACATTGAGTGACATGGCCACCACCCCCACGCTCACCGGTGTACGTGTGTCGCGCAGGGCATAAAATGCCCGCACGATGACCTCAAGCAAAGAGTGCGCGGGTAATCCGAGAGCATACCAGAGGAGTGCCCAGGTGACCATGCGGGTCATCGGGGGGGTGAAGGTGGCATTTTCATACAGCAGGCGAATAAGTGGCGTGCGCAGGAGAATCAGCCCCAGGGCCGCCGGTAGTGCCAGCAGGATCACCCCGCGCAGGGTGGCCGCCAGTGCCGTGCGCAGTTCATCCAGGCGGCCCAGGGCGGCCTGAGCTGAGAAGGTGGGCATGGCCGCCACTGCCACAGATTGAGCAATGGCCACCTGGGGCATTAACATCCAGGTGAACGCGAGCGTCACTGCCGAAACCGAACCTTCGGGCAGGCTGAGGGCAATGATGGTGTTGACGATAAAGTTGAGTTGCACCACGGCCACGCCCAGCACGCGCGGGCCCATCAGGCGGGCCACCTCCTGCACTTCGGCCATGCGTCCGCCGAGCAACAGCCAGTACCGCCCGCGCAGGCGTACCAGGTCGGGGAGTTGCACCAGCAGGTGAAAGAGCGCCCCCGCCAGCGCTCCCGCCGCCAGGCGGTAGATTCCCAGGCCTGAGGGCAGAAGCAGCACCCCGCCTATCTGGCCGAGCGAATACATGGCCGGGGCGATGGCCGGCAGCCAGAAGCGCTGATGGGCATTAAGAATGCCCATGACCAGTCCGCTCAGCCCAAAAATCACCACGGTGGGGAGCAATAACCGCAGAAGGGCGGTGGTGAGAGCCTCCTGGCCCGGCGAATCGCCGGGGGCGAGCACATACAGGCCGTGGCGCACGATCTGCGGGGCGAAGACCATGCAGAGCACGGCCAGCAGGGTGAGGACGAGAAAAAGGAGGTTGGCCACGGCTGAGGCCAGTTTCCAGGCAGTGTCGTGGTCTTTACGCGCCAGCAGGCCGGTGAAGGTGGGAATAAACGCCGAACCCAGCGCTCCGCCAGCTACCAGGTTGAAAAGGAGTTCAGCCACCCGGTTGGCCGCATTGAAGGAATCCATCTCGGCGCTGGCTCCGAAAGCCCGGTAAACCACCACCACTCGCAGCAGGCCAATGAGCTGGGTGAGGAGGAAGGCCAGCATGACGGTTCCGGCGGCGCGAGCGATTTGCCGCCCCGCAGAAGGAGGAGCAGACGAAGTCATGGGGTGATTATAAGATGAAAGCCTAGGATTGAATCGCCAGAGACTGAACAATCCTGCGCTTTACCAGATCGGCAATGGTCAGACCATGGCGTGAGCCCAGTTCGGCATTTATCATTTCAATCTGCCGCCGCGGTGAGAAGAAAACCTCACTCCAGCCATAACCGGCACAGGCGGTGTCGGCAATCCAGCGGCCAGACCCGTCCTGCCCCCACCAGGCGCGGTAGGCTTCTTCCAGGCGGGGATCGAAATGCAGTTGCGGGACGTTGTAGTGAGCCGAATAATAATAATCGGGCGGCAGAGCGTTGAGCAGGGTCTCGAAGACGTGCAGGCGGATGGGAAGATCGCGCGTGGTCTCGGCACGGGCAAGGCGGCAAAGCCCACGGATAGTGGCCAGCGGGGCAACCACTTCTACCTGCCGGAGGTGGTCAAAACGCTCCCGGATGCGCGCGATAACCTCTTTCATCACCAGGCCACTGGCGATGCTGTCGGCGACAAACGCCACATGAATGTTCTCACGGCGTACCTGGTCAAAATCCTTGTCTTTGAAAAGGGTCATTTCTACTTTTCGGTTGTAGATGGGCACTGACCGGTCAAACACATGGTGAGCATCGAGTACGATTTCATCGCAATAATTCCCATATTCATCGAAGATGGCCTCGCTGACCTGGTATTTAAGACCCTCGCGGACGATGGGAAAGACGGCGATGTTCTGCTGTTGGTAATGCGTAAAGGTCGAGCGCAACACCGGTGAGCCGATCACGTCTCGAATGGCGGTACCCACCTGATGGACACGCTCGGCTCCCAGGCAGAGCTGGCCCGGCAGAGTCACTTCCGGGAGGGTGGGGATTTCTGACGGGTTCAGGCCGATGATCTCCAGCAGGTTTCGGTTGAGGGGCGTCTTTCGCAGGTAGATAAAGGTTTCGGTGGCCTGGCTGTGGTAGAGCACCAGGTCAAGCCGGTGCCCGTCTTCCAGGATCATCCTGCCCTGACGGTAAAAGCCGCTTCCTTGTCCGTGATGACGGTAGGGAAGCGGCTCTTCCAGCTCCAGCGCTCCTCGCACCTGACTGGTGTCATCTTCGGTGAATGCAAATGGGTAGATGAAAGAATTCATGCTCCTCCAGTGGTTGAAGGGATGGGTTCGGGGGGGGCCGGTTGTGATGTGCGGCTAGTTAATTGTACTCCATCCGCGAGGTTCGGAAGAAAACCCGAGAAAAATGCTTTAACATCACGGATGCATTCATTCTTTTCTTGGGTATAATTTAGTTATTCTGGGAGGTGGAAGATGTTTCCGATTAAAGACACCATCCGCTCCCGCTCGTTCCCGGTGGTCACCTGGTTGTTGATCCTGGTCAACGCAGCGGTGTTCCTGTTTGAAACCAGCCTCAGTCCACGGGGGCTGAACGCGTTTGTGCAAGCGTTCGCCATCGTGCCGGCGCGGCTCGACCTTGCCAACCCGCTCACGTGGGGGCCGCTTTTGACCCACATGTTTTTGCATGGCGGCTGGTTGCACATCATCAGCAATATGTGGACGTTGTTCATCTTTGGCGATAATGTCGAAGACCGGCTGGGGTCGTTTCGCTTCCTGATTTTCTATCTCCTGGGCGGGGTGCTGGCTGGCCTGGCGCAGGCGCTGCTCACTCCGGGTTCCACGGTTCCGGCTCTTGGGGCCAGCGGGGCCATCGCGGCGGTGCTGGGAGCGTATTTCTTCTTCTTCCCGCATTCCCGGGTGATCACCTTCATTCCTCTCTTTTTCCTGCCCTGGTTTGTAGAAATTCCCGCCGTCGTTTACCTTGGTTTCTGGTTCGTTTCTCAGCTCTTCTCAGGAGTGACATCGCTGGCAGTGGCGGGCGGGATGGCCATGGGCGGGGTAGCGTGGTGGGCACATATCGGCGGGTTTGTTGCCGGGCTGATCCTTGCCCGCCCGTTTGCTGCGGGCCGGCGCGTGCGTCCCTTTTATCTCGATGAATACTATCCCTGGTAAGCTGTACACGGAGGAAACCCATGGACCTGCTCAACCTCTTCTGGATTTTTCTGGTCGTCACGTCTCTTGTGCCTCTTATTCGACAGCAGATCATTCAGGCTACCCGGTTGCGCCTGCTGCGGGCGCTGGAGGAAAAGCGGAACTCACGCGTCATTGCCCTGATTCACCGGCAGGAGAGTATGTCGTTGCTGGGCTTCCCGGTGGGGCGGTACATCGACATCGATGACTCTGAGCAGATTTTGCGTGCCATTAAAATGACTGATGATGATCTGCCGATTGACCTCATCCTGCATACCCCGGGCGGGCTGGTGCTGGCGGCTGAACAGATTGCCAATGCCCTCTCCAGGCACAAGGGTAAGGTGACCGTCTTTGTACCCCACTATGCCATGTCTGGCGGGACGATGATCGCCCTGGCCGCCAATGAAGTGGTGATGGATGAAAATGCCGTGCTGGGGCCGGTTGACCCGCAAATCGGGCAGTACCCGGCAGTTTCGATCCTCGCGGCGGTGGAAGCCAAAAATGTCAATGAAGTAGATGACCAGACGCTCATCCTGGCCGATGTTTCTCGCAAGGCCATCGCGCAGGTGAAGGATACCATTCGGCGCATTGCCTGCTGTCACTATTCACCCGAAGTGGCCGGGAAACTGGCCGAAGAGCTGGCCTCGGGGCGCTGGACGCACGATTATCCCATCACTGTGGAAGAGGCGCGTGAGCTTGGAATGAACATCAGCACCGAGATGCCGCCGGAAATTTATCAGCTGATGAATCTGTACCCGCAAACGGTACAGCGGCGCCCCTCGGTGGAATACGTGCCCATGCCGTATCCTCTCCGCCCTACCATTCCAGGGCGGGGTGAAGAGCGGTAGGCCATTTTATCCCTTTCTGGTGGGTGTTTCTGGGAGAAAATCTCATGAACGATCAAGCATCCGGTGCCCCCGCTCCCAATGCCGGGGCTCCACGTGTTTCCCCTGCCAAAGCGGCTTCTTTACCGCCTGAGCCCCCGAAACCTAAAAAGCCATCCCTCTGGGCGCGCCTGCTGGATAAAGAAACCCGCCGCGGGCGTTTCATGCGGGCATTGATCCGCACTCTGGGGACTATCGTCGGTCTGTATGCCCTCGGCTTCTTTACCGCCTATACCTTGCTTTACCAACCGTTACAGCGCCAGAATCGGGTAGCGGAGGCTGAGGTAACCCGGCTGCGCGCCAGCCTGGAAGAAAAACAGGCCGAGCTGGATAAAGCCGCGCTCACTTTTCTGGGGGTTGAGAAGCTCAATGAACAACTTTCTGGAGATCTGGAGCGTGCGCAGGCGCAGGTGGTAGTCTTGCAGGCGCTGGTACAGGTGGGTGAAGCACGCCTCAAACTGGCCGGGAATGATACCTCGGCCGCCCGCCTGGCATTGAACCAGGCAGAGCAAACCCTTCAGGGAAGCATGGCACAGATGGAGAAACTCGGAGCCGCCAAGAAAGAGACCTTCCAGCAGCTCTTCGAACTGGTGCGCGACGACCTGGGGCGCAGTTCACGCCTGGCTGAACAAGACCTGGAGCGCCTTACCAGCGAGTTACAGCTTTTAAGGGAGAGCCTGGTAAAGTAACTAACCTGCTCTTTTACCCCGCCGGTAGGAGGTGACGGTGGGAGGGGGCGGCAGGTTTACCCCTTCGGAGGGGAGGGGCTCTCCGGCATGAAGTTCGAGGGGAAGCACCCCGGCCCAGACAGGCCAGGCGGCATCTGCGGGGTCATCATTGACGGGCCCTGAACGCACCTTGGCGGAGGCGCTTTCGATTTCTACAGCCACCACCGCCGTGGCGGCCAGTTCCCGGGGACTGGGGCGGCGAGCTTCATCCCAGCGGCCCGGGCAGACATGTTCGCTGATGACTTCCAGTGCGCGCAGTTTTTCGTCTTCTTTTTCTACCGGACGCCCCTTGCCGAAGAGCACGGCCGAACGATAATTCACCGAATGATGGAAAATGGATCGTGCCAGCACCAGCCCATCGACCAGCGTGGCAGTGATACATACTTCCCCACCCTGGCTGATGTGTTTAAGCAACCGGCTGGCCGGAGCCCCGTGCAGATACAGGGTGTCTTCGAGCCTTCCCGGCAGCATGGGTAAGACCAGAGGCCCCTCTTCGGTAACGATGCCCACATGACAGACCAGGGCTTCATCCAGAATGGTGTAAATTTCGTTTTTCTCATAACGGGCGCGTTCGGGGATGCGCCGCACCCGGTTGCGCGGGGTCTGGGGGAATGCCGTCATACCTGTTCTCCTTTGAACTGTTTCCCGTGCAGGGTGCGGTACACCCCGCCCAGGGCGAGCAATTCCTCGTGCCGCCCCTGTTCCACGATGCGTCCATCCTGAATGACGTAAATGATATCTGCATTCTGAATGGTGCTCAGACGATGGGCAATGATGATGGCCGTCCGCCCCTGGAGCAGGCGTTCGAGCGCCTGCTGAATGAGGGCCTCGCTGACGGTATCAATATTGGCGGTGGCTTCATCGAGAATCAGAATGCGCGGGTTGACGAGAATGGCGCGCGCAATGCAGATGAGCTGGCGCTGCCCGACCGAGAGATTGGCGGCGTTTTCCAGGATGGGCGTCTGATACCCATCGGGGAGCGAGATGATGAAATCGTGGGCATTGGCCATGCGCGCGGCCTCTTCTACTTCAGCATCAGAGGCTTCAGGGCGCCCAAAACGGATGTTTTCTGCGATGGTGCCAGCAAACAGGAAAGAGTCCTGCGGCACCACCCCCACCTGGCGGCGCAACGATCCCTGTTTCACAGTGCGGACGTCGATACCATCGATGAGAACCGCCCCATTGGTAACCTCGTAAAAACGGGCCGCCAGATTGGCGATGGTGGATTTACCCGCGCCGGTCGGGCCCACCAGGGCGGCGCGGGTGCCCGGCTCGATGGTCAGGTTAATGTTGTGAAGCACTTCCGGGGCATCGGGCCGATAGCGGAAAGAGACGTTCCGAAACTCGATCCGCCCGCGGATGGGGGGCATTTCCACGGCATCGGGTGCATCCTGCACGTCGGGAGGGGTATCCAGCACGTTGAGCACCTGCTCGCCGCCAGCCATGGCTGATTGCATGGTGGTGTACAACCGGCTGAGTTCCTGAATGGGCTGGAAGAATCGAGAAACATACGAGAGGAACGCCACCAGCACCCCCAGGGTAACCTCACCGGCGATGACGCTTCGCCCCCCAAACCATAATACCAGCGCGGTGGCCAGGGTGCTGAGGAATTCGATCGTGGGCATGTAAATGAAAGAAAGCGACATGGCGTTGATGTTGGCGTCGCGGTTGGCACGGTTGACTTCGCGGAAGCGTTCTTCGATGGTGTTTTCCTGGGCAAAGGCCTGAATGACGCGGATACCGGCAATTTCTTCGGCCAGGTTGCCCACCACACGCGCCACGCTGGAGCGTGTCTCGCGGAAGGCTGCCTGGGCGTGGCGGGCAAAAATCACCGTCGCCAGGATCATGAGCGGCACCACCAGCAGGGCGATGATGGCCAGTTTCACATTCATGGAAAACATGATCCAGATGATCCCGGCGAGAATAAATGCATCGCCGATGAAGGTGATCCAGCCCTGCGAGAGCAGGTCGTTGATCACGGCCACGTCGTTGATCACCCGCGAAACGGTGACCCCGACGATGTGGGTATCGTGGTAACTGAGCGAAAGGTTATTCAGGTGGCGGAAAAGATCGGCACGCATGGTGCTCAACAGGCGCTGCCCCACCCTCGAAAGCAGGTACTGTTGCCCGGCGCTGGAGGCGTACAGGCCCAGGTAGGCAAGGCCGGTGATCAGTGCAATGCGTACCAGACCGGGATAATCGTTTTTCCCGATGTACTGGTCAATGGCCAGTTTGAGCAGGTAGGGGATAAGCAGGGTGAGGCCGGTTGCGATCAACATGGCGACAAAAGCTACCAGTAACGTGCGCCAGTGAGGCCGGAGGAAAGCCAGCAGGCGCCGCACCACACGGGGGTTGAAGGGCTTTCCACGGTGCTCTGCCGTCGAGCCAAAGGTATCCAGCAGATACCCGGGCCCCATGCCCATCCCGCCAGAACCGATGGTAAAACTCATATTCTATCGTCCTCTCAAAATGCGGTCTTCTGCCCTTCGGGGACAGAGGTTTTTCTGGGTTTTAACTGGCGCTGATAAATTTCAGCGTAAAGCGGCGAGGTGCGCAATAATTCTTCGTGCCTGCCCTGTGCCACAATGCGCCCTTTATCCAGCACCAGGATGCAGTCTGCCTGGATGACGGTGCTCAGACGATGCGCGATGACAAACGAGGTGCGTCCCTGCATGAGGCGGTCGAGAGCTTTTTGGATCTCCTCTTCAGTCTCTGAGTCAACGCTGGAAGTGGCATCATCCAGTACCAGCAGACGGGGGTTGATGAGCAAAGCGCGCGCAATGGCAATGCGCTGTTTCTGGCCGCCCGAAAGGGTGATGCCCCGCTCGCCGACCAGGGTATCGTAACCGCGCGGGGTCTGCATGATGAAATCATGGGCCTGAGCGGCTTTTGCGGCGGCGATGATCTCTTCGTCGGTGGCATGAGCGCAACCAAAGGCGATGTTTTCGCGGATTGATGCAGCAAAGAGGGTTGTTTCTTGCAGGACGATGCCGATTTGACTGCGCAGGGAATGCAGGGTGACGTGGCGAATATCCTGCCCATCAATCAGAACACGGCCTTCGGTGGGATCGTAAAAGCGTGGGATGAGATGGATGATGGTCGATTTGCCGGAGCCCGTCTGGCCTACCAGGGCAATGATCTGCCCGGGGTGGGCTTCGAGATTGATGTTTTTCAGCACCTCGCGCCGCCGCCCGTAAGAGAAAGAGACGTTTTCAAAACGCACGTGCCCTTTGAGGGGTGGCATTTCGATGGCGTCTGGGTCTTCCTGCACCTCGGGGACGGCGTCGAGAATCTCGAAGACACGCTCGGCAGAAGCCCCCGCCATGGCAATGGCGGGAATGAACATACCCAGCAGGCGTACCGGGTTGAGCAACTGGGCCAGGTAAGTGGTGAAGGCCACCAGTTCGCCAATCGTAAGCTGGTTGCGCATCACCAGTGCGCCGCCGTAGATCAGGATGAACACGGAAGCCAGGTTGGCAATCAGGGTGAGCATAGAAGACCCTGTGGCCTGCACGCGCGCCGACTGCGCCGAGAGGCGGTACCAGGCTTCGTTTTCAATGTCAAAACGCTGGATCTCCCGGGCTTCCTGGGCGAAGGCTTTCACCACCCGCGCCCCGCGCAGGTTTTGCTCCACCCGTGTGGTAAGTACCCCAAGTTGTTTTTGAATTTGGGCCGAGAGGGGGCGGAACTTGACCCCGAAATCGATGGCGCGCCAGGCCAGAACCGGCATGGTGGCAATGGCCAGCCATGCCAGCCGGGGGTTCATCCAGAGGAGAATGCCCGCGGTGAAAAGCATGAGCACGGTGGCGTCAATGACCCGCAGAGAAGCGCGCCCGGTGAGAAAGCGCACCCGGTCAACGTCCTGAATGGCGCGGGAGAGGATATCGCCTGCCTGGCTCTTATCGTGGTAGGAAAATGAAAGAGCAGTGAGCTTGCGCTGGATTTCGGCGCGCAGGTCGGCGGCGACATTTTGCGAGGCCACCTCACTCCAGCGGCCCTGGAAGTAAGAGAAGAAGCCGCGAAGAATGGTGAGAACGAGCAGGATGAACACGCTCCATCCCAGGAGCCGCAGATCGCCCTGGCCGATGCCGCGATCGATGATCCAGCGGATGAGCTGGGGGTTGATGATGCTCATCACGGTGATGGCAAACATGCACAGGTAAGCGCCCAGAGAAAGTTTCCAGTAGGGGCGCAGGTAGCTGTAACAGCGCCAGAGTACCGGCGCAATGCCCTTCTGCGGGCCATTTTTCTGGAGCAATCGAATGGTTTGTTCCATGATGGTCTGATTTTGATCCCCTGACGATAAAATAACCGCCGGAACTCGCTATCCCCGGTCGGTCGGCAAGGTGGTGAAGCTCTCTTAAGCAGATATGAAATGGCGCTACCGTAAGCTCTTCAAGTGGATGCCCGCAGGGATAAAGATGCGGCTCCTGCGGGAAACCTGTGCCACCTGGCCGGAGAGTGTTCGAGGATGCCGGTAGCCGATCCAATCAAGGATCTTTTTCAGTATAGCAGAGAACAGGAAAATGGGCAAAAAAACTGCCGACCTTAAAACTTCTTGCTATTCTTTTACAAATGTTCTATAATAAACAGGAACTTTCCTTTCCCCTTCCGGTCTTCCCCGTTTGCCGATCAGTCCAGTCTTTTTGACCCGACCCGACCCGGCATGTCATCCTTGCTGGAGTTTTTATGCCTGCTTCCAACTCCCTGGTCTATTATGCCGCTCACAGCATTCTTTCGGATGCGCGTGAGCACGCCCGCTACCTGGCAGACCTGCCTACCGACTTCGCTGCCCTGGCAAAAGTGGTACAGGGGGTGTTAATTCATCCGTTTGAGATTGATATCTACGGTGTTGAGCTGAGCAAAGTTCAGCGTAAGGAAGTCTTCCTGCGGTCGGTTTCAGAGATGCTGGGACGCATTCTCGAGCTGGACTCTCGCCCTCTTGGCGAGGCACGCCTGCCTGCAGAGCGGCTGGTGGGTAACTGCCGCGACCATGCTCTCCTTTTCTGCGCCTTCCTGCGCCACCAGGGGCGCCCGGCCCGGTTGCGTGCCGGTTTTGCCACCTATCTCACCGAGAAAATGATCGCCGATCACTGGGTGACCGAAGTGTGGGATGAAGTGGCAGGCCGCTGGCGCCGGATCGACGCGCAGATCGATGACGAGCAACGCAAGGCGCACAACATCACCGTGGATACGCTCGATCTGCCGGCCAATGCGTTTTACACCGCCGCAGACGCCTGGATGCTCTGCCGGAAACATCAGGCGAAATCGGGTGATTTTGGCTTCAACCGCAAGCGGCGTGGGTGGAACTACCTGAAGAATCAACTGCTCCTCGACCTGGCTTCGCTTAACAAGCTGGAATTACTCGCCGGTGAGTCGCTCTGGCAGCTTTCTGCCACCGATTATGAGCGCCTTGATGCTGAAGACCGTCATCTCCTCGACCAGATTGCCGGGATCATTCAACAACTGGATGAAAGCTTTGAAGAAATGCAGGCGCTGTTTGAGGGCGATCACCGGTTGGGCGAGCCGGTTCTCTCCAAACTGAAGCTCCTCGGTTACCTGGGAGAGAACACACCGGCTCCCGAAGTTAAGACCTCTGGCGCCGGGCCCGGGTTGCATCTGTTGCCCTCTGATCGGGAACGGTTGCTGGCCATGGGGAGGAATGGAAAGGCGGCTACAGCGGGCGCGGCCGAGGCTCCCCGCTCTAAAAATCAAGAGGTAAATGGTCATCTGAGTGAGCCGGATAGTATCACCATCCGTGGGGCGCAACAACACAACCTCAAGCACATCAATGTGACCATCCCGCGGAATAAACTGGTGGTGCTGACGGGTGTCTCGGGGAGTGGTAAATCTTCGCTGGCGTTCGATACTCTTTATGCTGAAGGACAGCGCCGTTATGTGGAAAGCCTTTCGGCGTATGTGCGCCGTTACCTCGACCAGATGGACAAGCCCAGGGTTGATTTTATTGGCGGTCTCAGCCCGGCGATTGCCATCGAGCAGAAATCGGTCAGCAAGAATCCGCGTTCCACGGTGGGCACGGTGACAGAGGTGATGGATTATCTGCGGGTGCTTTTCTCGCGGGCCGGCACCCAGCATTGCCCGCAGTGCGGGCGGGCGATTCAGCCCACCAGTCCCCAGCAGGCGGCAGAGGCGCTTCGCAGCCTGCCGCCCGGACAGCGGTTTTTGCTGGTGGCGCCTCTGTTGCGTAACCGGAAAGGAGATCCGGCGGCGCTTCTGGATCAGGTACGAAAAGAGGGTTTTACCCGGGCGCGGGTGGATGGCCAGATGGTGGAGTGGTTGGAAGGGGCTAGGCTGCCGCGCTGGCCGAAAAGCCAGCCCCACACCGTGGAGGTAATCGTAGATCGCCTCACTTTGCCCCCCGCAGATTACCCCGCAGAGGAGCGCAGAGATTTTGAGGCGCGCCTGATCGACTCGGTGGAGACCACCCTGCGCGCTGGCCGGGGGCTGATGCAGGTTGAACTGATAGATGGCCCGGTGTTGCTCCTCAGTGAGCAGAACGGATGCCCGCATTGCGGCATCAGCCTGCCCGAATTGACCCCGGCGCTGTTCAGCTTCAATGCACCGGCAGGAATGTGCCCGGCCTGTAACGGGCTGGGCACCAAGATGGAGGTTGACCCGGCGTTAATCGTGGAGCATCCCGATCTTTCGCTTCTCGATGGTGCGTCGCGCTGGTATGGCAACGTGCGCAAGAAACCAGGCTGGCATGTGCGTCACCTGCAGGCACTGGCCGACCATTATGGGGTAGACTTGGAATTGCCCTGGAAAGATCTGCCCCAGAAATTCCGCGATGTGATCCTGTGGGGGTCGGGCGGGGAGAAAATCCACTTCAGCTGGGAGAGCCAGGACGGCTCGTGGAAGGGAGAGAACTACGCCGAGGAGCGCGGGGCGGTTTATCACATCAACCGGCTCTTTCGCCAGACCAAGTCTGAATATACCCGCCGCTGGTACTTGAGCTTTATGAGTCACCAGCCCTGCCCGGTGTGCGGCGGAACGCGGCTCTGTGCTGAGGCGCGCCACGTGACGGTGGGCGGCAGGGGGTTCGCCGAGGTGTTAGAAATGACCATCGAAGAGGCTCACCGCTGGGTGGTGGGGCTGTCGAACGGCGGGGATGTTACCACGCACCTCAAGCCGGAGCAGATTGAGGTGGTGGGAGAGGTGCTCAAAGAACTGCGCAACCGGCTTCAGTTCATGCTCAACGTTGGCCTGCATTACCTCACCCTGAATCGCCCGGCGCCAACCCTTTCGGGTGGCGAGGGACAGCGCATCCGCCTGGCAAGCCAGCTGGGTTGTGGACTGGTGGGGGTGTTGTACATTCTGGATGAACCTTCCATTGGTTTACATGCACGCGATCAGCACAGCCTGCTCGAAACCCTTACCGAACTGCGAGATCAGGGGAACACGGTGCTGGTGGTGGAGCACGATGAGGAAACCATGCGCGCGGCTGACTGGCTGATTGACCTCGGCCCCGGGGCCGGAGTGCTGGGCGGCGAAGTGGTGGCCGCCGGTACCCCCGCCGAAGTGGCGGCGAACCCGCGTTCGCTGACCGGCCGCTACCTCAGCGGCGACCTGCGCATCACTGCGCCGCATGGACGTCAGCGGCGCACCCCGCGGGGCTGGCTCACACTTTCGGGGGCGCGCCTTTTTAACCTTAAGAATGTCACTGCCCGCTTCCCGCTGGGAGCCATCACCTGCGTCACCGGGGTGAGCGGCAGTGGAAAGAGCAGCCTGGTGAGCGAAACACTCTACCCGGCGCTGGCGCGCGCTCTGATGGGCGCGCAGACCTCGCCCGGCCCGTATGACCGCGTGGAGGGATTGGAGCAGGTGGATAAAGTGATCGACATCACTCAGGATCCCATCGGGCGCACCCCGCGTTCAAACCCGGCCACCTACGTGGGCATCTTCGATGAAATTCGCAAGGTGTTTGCCAGTGTGCCCGAGGCACGCCTGCGGGGGTATGGTGCCGGACGATTCAGTTTTAACGTCAAAGGGGGGCGCTGTGAGGCCTGCCAGGGGCATGGCCTGAAGCGCATCGAAATGCACTTTTTGCCCGATGTCTGGGTGACCTGCCAGGAATGTAAAGGGGCGCGCTACAACCGGCACACGCTGGAGATCACCTACAAGGGAAAGAACATCGCCGAAGCGCTCGCCATGGACGTGCAGGAAGCCCTGGAGTTCTTTTCGGCGTTTCCCAACATCACCCGTGTGTGCCAGACGCTGCACGACGTGGGGTTGGATTACATCAAGCTGGGGCAGAGCGCTACCACCCTCTCAGGGGGTGAGGCTCAGCGTGTCAAGCTGGCCAGAGAGCTGGGGCGCGTTTCCACCGGCGATACGGTGTACATTCTGGATGAGCCGACCACCGGGTTGCACTTTGCCGATGTTCAACGCCTGCTGGATGTGCTTCACCGCCTGGCTGACGCCGGTAACACGGTGATCGTCATCGAACATCAGATGGATGTGATCCGTACCTCGGACTGGATAATCGATCTGGGGCCTGAGGGGGGCCAGCGGGGTGGGTATATCCTGGCGCAGGGGACGCCGGAGGAGATTATCCAGGTGGAGGAAAGCTATACAGCGCGTTTCCTGCGGCAGGCGCTGGAAAAGGAAGAAACCGAACTGGTTGGAGCTTGATCCGGAAAAGGGAAGGAAATGGCTACTTTGCATCTGGTACGTCAGTTGCGTTTTACGCGCAGTGAGTTGATGCGCTGTCTGGAGGGGCTTGGTGAAGAAGACGCTCTGAAGCGCCTCCCGCCCATGAACTGCATCAGCTGGATGGTGGGGCATCTGGCCAATCAGGAACAGTACCTGTGGTTGTGGATTGCGCAGGGTAAAGCACTGTACCCTGAGCTGTATCGTCTGGTGGGATACGGACAGCCCGCCTCCCAGCCGCCTTACGGTGAAATGCGGAAGGTTTGGCAGGAGATCACTGCCGCCGCCGACGAATATCTGGATACACTCACCCCCGAAAAGCTGGATGCTTTTTTCAATGAAGAAGGCAGGCCCATGCGCGAAAACATCGGTACCCTTCTTCAGCGGAATATCTTCCACTACTGGTTTCATACCGGAGAAGCCTTTGCTGTGCGTCAGCTGCTTGGCCATGCTCCTTTGCCGGAATTTGTGGGGGATATGTCCGCGGTTATCTATTCCAGCAGGGTCAGCGAGATTTAACCCGTCCGAGAGGTGCTCTGTTTCCGCTATTGAAGAAGCAGTGCCCCAAAACCCGGGGGAGTAAATTCACGGGAATTTTGAGGCGTGCTGTATAATGGTTACAAAGCGGGAACATGAATGCACGAGTAGAACTTCTCGGCGTAAGTAATCTGTCCAAATATTATGGGGCAGTGGCCGCTCTGGAGGGGGTGTCGTTTTCTATTGAACCGGGAGAAGTGCTGGGGGTAGTCGGCCAGCGTGGAGCCGGGAAAACGACTCTGTTTCATTTGCTCGGGGGTGTCATTCAGCCCAGCGGGGGAGAAATTACCTTTGAGGGGCGGCGCGTGGCCTTCAGAACCCCTGCCGATGCTCAGAAGCTGGGGATCGAAATGGTGCATCAGAGCCCTCAGCTGGCAGAGAACCTGGATGTGCTGCACAACGTCTTCCTGGGGCGTGAGATTGCCTCTTCTCGCTTTTTGAGAAAACCCGATCTTGGAGCGATGCTTGAGAAAGCCCGGGAGGTGTTCACCGCCCTTGGGGCGCCGATTGAGTTGATCTACGAGCGGATGCCCGATCTTTCGGACGAACAGAGGCAAATTGTTGCCCTGGCGCGGGCTTTCTGCCGGCCCTCCAGATTGCTTTTGCTGGATGATCCGTTGCCGTCTCTGAGTTATGAACGCCAGCTTAAGTTACTGGAGCGGATTAAAGAACTGTCTCTGCAAAATGTAGCCGTTATTTTAAGCAGTGACGACCTCAATCATATTTTCTCCGTCACCGACCGCATTCTGGTGCTGTATCGGGGCAACCCGGCCAGAGTGCGTCTGACCTCTGAGACTACACCGCGCGAGATTGTCGAGTTGATTGTGGGATCGAGCCGACAGGAACAGGTGACGCCCGTCATCTGGGCGTTCGAGAACTATCACGCTGCCCAGCAACAGGCTGAGGAGTTGCGCCGACACCAGCAACAATTGCAGGAGAGCCTGGAGGCACAGGATTCGCTCAACCGGCAGTTGATCGAACGGATGCGCGACCAGATGGAAGCCCTCGACCGCCTGAATATTGCCCTGCAAGAAGCCAACCGGCGCCTGATGACCGAACGTGAAGCCGAACGAAAAGCCCTTGCCCAGGATTTGCACGATCAGATTATTCAGGATTTGTTGAGTTATAACTATGACCTGGAAGAAGCCCAAAACCAGCTGACCGATGAAGAACAGCGCCAGAATCTGGCCAAAATTCGAGATGGCATCCGGCAGGTAGTCAGCAGTTTACGCCAGATTTGCAGTGATCTGCGTCCGCCTACCATTGACAGCCATGGCCTTTCAGCGGCTATACGTTCCCTGGCGCATCAGTGGGAAGAGCAGAACGGCATCCAGGTACAGTTAAAGATCGACCCGAATCTGGGGCGAATGCCAGAGCCGATTGAGCTTTCTGTTTTTCGCATTATCCAGGAGGGGCTTCGCAATGTGCGCAAGCACGCCAAAGCCACCCTGGTGAAGCTCTCTCTGCGGCGTACTCCCACCGCCAGCCTGGTGGTGCAACTGGCGGATAACGGCCAGGGGCTGCTTCGCCCGGTAGACCTGGTGGCGCTTTCTCAGGAGAAACATTTTGGGCTGGTGGGGATCAGTGAGCGGGTGTCGCTTCTGGGGGGAACGATGAAGGTCAATTCATCCCCAGGCGGTGGGCTGGAGCTGATCATTGAAATTCCCAGTCCTTATCCCAGTTCCACGATGAACTAATGCGTCTCAAGAGCATCGTCGATGACCTGACGGAAGGTGGCGGCATCGAGGTCTTTTTTATCCAGAAAGGCCACGGCGCCGGCATCCAACCCCAGGCGGCGAAACTCGCGGTCGGGGTAGGCGCTGATGAGGATAACCCGCGTGTTCGGCGAAATTTCTTTGATGCGGCGGGTGCATTGAATGCCATCTTCCTGGTGCAGGACTACGTCCACAAAGGCGAGGTGAGGTTTGACCTGCCGGGCGATCTGAATGGCTTCACTGCTGTCGCCCGCTTCGTAAAGAAAAGCGGTGGGGCAGGTTTTCTGGAGGAGCTTTCCCATTTGAGTGCGGTAGCGCGGATTGTCATCTACGAGGAGTACGGTTAATTCGGTCTGGGTTTTCTCGGTGCGCAGGGAGGCCTTTTCCTGGCCGGGCGGGGAGAGATATTCGGGGTAGTGAATGGCAAAAAGGTTTGCCTCTAACCGGTTTTCTACCCGAATGGCGCGATAAAGAGCCGTCAGATGGTTCTCGATGGTCTTCACGCTCAGACCCATGACCCGGGCGATGCGATGATTGTTGTATCCCTGGGAGAGCAGGTAGAGGAGTTCGCGCTGTCGGCGGGTGAGAGAAGGTACAGGCTCAGCTCTGGCCGTTGAGTGATTCACCAGCCGGTTGACCAGCGGGTCAGAAATCCAGCGTCCGCCATCCAGAATGCGTTGAATGGCCAGATAAAGGTCCGAGAGGGGCTGATCTTTGAGATGATAACCGTTCACCCCGGCAGAAAGCAGCCCCACCACATACGATTGGTCATCGTAAGCGCTCACGACCAGGATTTTTAAATCGGGGTATGCGGCACGGATGTTTTGAATTGCCGCGACGGGGTCGAAATCGGGCATGTTGACATCCACTACCAGCAGGTCAGGGTGCAGGGTTTGCAGGGCGGCAGTCAACTCGGGGCCGTTTCCGGCTTCGCCGACGATTTCCAGCCTGGGGAGGCTGGCGAGGGCTTCGCGAAGGCCGGCACGGATGAGGGCGTGGTCATCGGCAAGTAAAGTGCGTACGGGTTGGTTGCCTGGATTCATTAAGCCTCATTAGGGGAAACCCCCCGGAAAAAGGGGGAAATATCCCCAGGGTTTATCGGGAAGATTAAGGGTTGTAGTGTGAACCCATTTTTGTTTTGATTATAGTGGAAGGCTGTTGTACGGTAAAGAAAGGAGGACTCCCCAGAGTGAGGCTCCGGGTGCTGGAATGGGTGGTTCTGAGTTCAAGAATGGTTCGTCCTTCCGCGCAGGGAGCCCAGATGGACACTTCGGTTTTTCATCGTACGACGTAAAGCGTGTGTTTCTCATTTCAATCTGTTTTCTCGTTTTTTCAGGAGGATCGTGTAATGTCACAGAAGAGAGTGTTGTTCAGTCTGGTGGCCATTCTGGTCATCGCTGCCACCCTGCTGGCCGCCTGCCAGCCCGCAGCCACCCAGCAAGCCGCTACCCAGCCAGCTGCTTCAGGCGAAAAGCTGGCTGTGGGGATCGTTCTGCCTACCAAGGATGAACCGCGCTGGATTCAGGATGAAACACGCTTCAAAGAAGCTCTTTCGGCTGCCGGTTACCAGGTAGAGATTCTCTTCAGCCAGGGTTCTTCGGCCAAGGAGAAGGAGAACGTCAAAGCTCTGCTGACCAAGGGCATTAAAGTGCTCATCATTTGCCCGCAGGATGGAACAGCGGCGGCTGCGGCGGTGGAAGAAGCCCGTAAGGCCGGGGTGAAGGTGATCTCTTATGATCGCCTGATCCGTGATACCGACGCGGTGGATTATTATGTGACCTTCGACAGCATCGCCGTGGGGGCCCAGCAGGCGCAGTACCTGGTGGATAACGCCACCGGCAAGGGCAACCCGCTGTATCTGTACGCAGGGGCGGCTTCAGATAACAATGCCTTCATCTTCTTTGAGGGTGCGTGGGGAGTGCTCCAGCCCAAGATTGCGGATGGCACCTTTGTGATCAAGAATTCCAGCGAGGCTGTGGCACTGCAAGACAAACCCAAGCTGACTCGCGATGAGATGGCGCGCATCATCGGGCAGGTCACCACCAACTGGGACTTCAACACCGCCAAGAACCTGGCCGAAGCCAACCTGACCGCCACCACTGCCGCCGATAAAGGCACGGTGTATATCCTGGCCCCCAATGATGGCACCGCTCGCGCCATTGCCGACGCATTCGCCGCCGACAAAGACGTGACCAAATATTACGTGACCGGGCAGGATGCCGAAAAAGCCTCGGTGCAATACATTCTGGACGGCAAGCAGTCGATGACCGTCTTCAAAGATGTGCGCACCCTGGTGAAGGACGCCATCAGCGCCGCGGTGGCACTGCTGGAAGGGAAAGCCCCCGCCGCTAAAGGTTCCTATAACAATGGCAAGATCGACGTTCCCGCCATTCAGTCGCCGGTGGTAACGGTGGACAAGAACAACGTCAAAGAGGCTCTGATTGACTCTGGCTATTACAGCGCCAGTGATTTCACCGGCCTGCAGTAAAATGAAGTAGTGCATCTCAACAGGAATAGTGATGGAGACTTCCATCACTATTCCTGTACGCCATAGCAGGGTTTCGCGGAGCGGATATGACCCCCCCTATATTGGAAATGAAGAACATCACCAAGGAATTTCCGGGTGTGAAGGCCCTGGATAACGTGAGCTTTAGCGTACAGGAGGGTGTAATTCATTGCCTGGTTGGCGAGAACGGCGCGGGAAAGTCCACGCTGATGAAGGTGTTGAGCGGCGTCTACCCCTACGGCGAATACAGCGGTGAAATTCTCATTCGAGGGGTTCCACAGCGTTTTTCAGGAATACGAGACAGTGAAAAAGCCGGGATCGGCATTATTTATCAGGAGCTGGCTCTTGTTCCTGAAATGACGGTGTATGAGAACATTTTTCTGGGGAATGAAATTCGCAGGGGAATGGTGATGGACTGGAATGAGACCATCCGGCGGGCCAGCCAGATGCTCAGGAAGGTTCGACTGGACATCAACCCCGCGACCAGGGTGAAGGACCTCGGAGTGGGCAAACAGCAGTTAATCGAAATTGCGAAAGCCCTCAGCCGGGAGGTGAAGATTCTCATTCTGGACGAGCCGACATCAGCCTTGAATGAAGATGACAGCCAGAACCTGTTGAACTTACTGCGGGATCTGAAAGCCCAGGGGGTTACCTGCATCATGATCTCGCATAAGCTCAAAGAAGTGATTGCCATTGCCGATGCGGTCACGGTGCTGCGCGACGGAAGGACGATCTGTACGCTGGATGCTCACAAAGGCGAGGTCTCGGAAAATGTCCTGATCAAAAACATGGTTGGGCGAGAGATCAACCATATTTTCCCACCCAAAGAGCACCAGCCTTCAGACGAAGTGGTGCTGGAGGTGCGGAACTGGGGTGCGTATGACCCGAATCTGGGGCGGAAGATCCTTAAAAATATCAACCTCAAACTGCACAAAGGGGAGATTCTGGGCATTGCCGGGTTGATGGGTTCGGGGCGCACCGAACTTGCATTGAGCCTGTTTGGAAATTCGCGGGGGTACCATCTGGAGGGGGAGCTTTACCTTCATGGGCAACGCAGACAGTTCAGCCACCCGCACGAGGCTATCCGCGCCGGGCTGGCTTACCTTACCGAGGATCGTAAGGGCAACGGGCTGATTTTGATTCAAGATGTGAAGCAAAATATCTCGCTGGCGAACCTCGAAGAAATTTCGAGGAATGGAATAGTGGATAACAACGCCGAGGTGAAGATAGCCAACCAGTATAAGATGGTGCTGAACATCAAAACACCGAGCGTTGAACAGAAGGTAATGAACCTGAGCGGGGGAAACCAGCAAAAGGTATGTCTGGGGAGGTGGCTGTTTGCCAGACCCGAGGTGCTCATTCTGGATGAGCCTACCCGCGGGATCGATGTGGGTGCCAAGTACGAAATTTATACCATCATGACTCAGCTGGTTCAGCAGGGGATGAGCATCATCATGATCTCATCCGAACTCCCTGAAATTCTGGGGATGAGCGACCGCATTTATGTGGTTTCTTCCGGCCGAATCGCCGGTGAGTTGTCTGCCTCAGAGGCTACTCAGGAAAAAATCATGCAGCTTGCAACGGATTGAGGAGATCGGAGATGTCGTTATTCCGCAATGCGCAGAAGGTGTTACGCGAAAATATCCGCGAATACGGCATGTATATTGCCCTGTTTGTGATCATGGCCATCTTTACGATCACAACCAGAGGAACATTCATATCGTCGAGGAATATCAGCAACCTGCTTAACCAGACGGGCTATATCGCCGTGCTGGCGGTAGGAATGACGCTGGTGATCGTCATCCGGCACATCGACCTTTCGGTGGGGTTCCTGGCCGGGTTCCTGGGGGCAGTGGCGGCCATCGCGCTGGTGTTCTGGAAGCTCCCCACCTGGGTGGTCATTCCGCTGGTGCTGGGGCTGGGGGTGCTGGCGGGGTGCATTACGGCCTTCCTCGTGGCTCAGCTGAAGATCCCCTCGTTTGTGGCCTCTCTGGCGGGGTGGCTCATTTACCGGGGGGCGATCCTTCTGGTGACGGCGGGCACGGGCACCATCATCATTCCCGATGCCACCTACAACGCCATTGGCAATGGTTATATCCCCGATATTCAGGTGATCCCGGGGGTGCACAACCTGACTCTGTTGCTGGGGGTGGTGGCTATTCTGTTGTTCATCGTCAACGAAATCAGCGACCGGCGAAAGAAACTGGCGTACAACTTTGAGGTGCTTTCCACTGACATGTTCATCCTCAAGTTGCTTTTCATGTCCGGATTGATTGGCGCCATCACCTGGGTGCTGGCCGGATACAACGGTCTTTCGTGGACGGTGGTAGTGGTGCTGGTGGTGGTGGCCATTTATCATTTCGTCACCACTCAGACGGTGCTTGGGCGGCATATTTATGCCATTGGCGGCAACCCTGAAGCCGCCGAGTTGAGCGGGGTGAGCGTGAAGAAGCTCATTTACGTGGTGTTTGGCTCCATGGGAATGCTCTCGGCGCTTTCGGGGATCCTCTTCTCCTCGCGTTTGCAATCGGCGACCACCACTGCCGGAACTCTTTTTGAGCTTGACGCGATTGCAGCCGCGTATGTGGGCGGGGTTTCGGCGGCAGGTGGCGTGGGCAAGGTGATCGGTTCGATCATCGGCGCGCTGGTGATGACCTCGCTGACCAGCGGGATGAACCTGATGGGCATTGATATTTCTCTTCAGTATATTGTGAGAGGAGCGGTGCTGGCCTTTGCGGTAATCTTTGATGTGACCACCCGCAACCGCGGCAAATGATTCGAGGGGGTTCCATGTGAGGCGGGGCTGTCTGACAGGTAAGGTCAGACAGCCCCTGTTTTTATAGAAGAAGCCAGACGGAACAGGTTTAGCGAAAGCGCAGATCGCCGGTTATGGGAGGGAGAGGGAGCGGGTGATTTCTTCCCAGCGTAACTGTCCGGCTACGCCGCCGATTTTACTGGCCACAGAACGCCCGCAGGCCATGGCAATTTGCAGGCACTGCTCCAGGGGCAGGCCGCGCAACCATCCGGCGAGGAATCCGGCGTCAAAACTGTCTCCCGCGCCGATGCTGTCTCCGCCGCTCACCGGTTGAACGGGGCGCTGGATAAAAGTATCGCGCGTGTAGACGCGCGCGCCCCGTGCGCCTTCTTTAATGACCACCGCCTGTACGCCAAAATTCAAAAAGGTTTCGGCGGCTTCATCGAGGGTCGGTTTTCGGCTGATGCGCAGGGCTTCCTGGTCGTTGGGCATGAAAAGGTCGGTCATGGATAACAACTGGGGCAGGTTGCCGTTCCAGGTCTCGGCAGGGTCCCAGTTGGTGTCCAGAGAGATGCTCAACCCCAGGGTTCTGGCGCGCCGGAAAATTTCTGGCATTACCGGGAGCAAACCGGTGTGCAAATAATGACTGCCATGGTGCAAATGGCGCGCTGAGGAGAGGAATTCATCGCTGACGTCGGATGGGGTAAGGGCATGGATCGAACCGGGGTAGGTCAGGATCGCGCGGTCGCCAGGAGGGCAAAAGGCAAGGCTCAGGCCGGTTTTCAGGGAGGAGTCGATTGAGACGTAACTTGTAGTAACCCCCGCTTCATTCAGGCGGTTGAGCACCAGCTGCCCGAAGCTATCTGCTCCGACCCGCCCCAGCAGAGCGGTACGCAATCCCAGGCGGGAAGCCTGACAGGCGAAGATCGAGCATGATCCGCCCATTTCGAGGGTGTAGTCTTCAATCAGTTTTTCTACCTGGCCAAACTGAGGGGTGACATCAGCGCCGCTTAAGATAAGGTCGACACAGAGATCGCCAAAAGTAATAATATCGAAACGTCTGGTTTCCACGTTGACCTGCCTGTGAAAAAGAGAGGATGCCGGAAACTGCCGGTGCTGGAGGCCGCTGTCGCTCCGGGATAGGGCTATTCTATCATGGGTCTACTGAAGAGAAAGGCCGGAAGCGGTAGGGGGAGGTTTGAGAGAAGCCTTCCTGGTAACGTTTTGCGCCAATTTTTATCTAATTTATGTGTAGATTGATGCCCAGTAAACATTATACACAGATTGTACAATGCTGACACAACTCGATCTGAAGGGTATAATGTTGATCGCATAAACAAACAACCGCTCCTGAATACTTACCGGTAGATGGGGCGCATGAAGCTCTATGGAGGATCATCATGAACGGTAACAAAAACAATCCGCGGAAACGTATTCTACCCGAGGTAGCGCAGGCTATCCCGGAATTTATTCTGGCTCCCGAACCGCTTGCGGTGAATAAGCCGGTCATCGAAGATGCTACCCGTGAACTGCTTCTGGCGATCGGTGAAGACCCCGAACGCGATGGCCTGTTGAAAACACCGGAGCGAGTTGCCCGTATGTGGGAAGAGCTTACCGCCGGGTATCATACCGACCCGGAGAAACTCATTAACGGTGCGCTTTTCGACGTGGATTACGACGAAATGGTGCTCGTGAAGGATATTGAGTATTACAGCCTCTGTGAACACCATTTACTGCCGTTCTTTGGGCGGGCGCATGTGGCGTATATCCCCAACGGTCGGGTGATCGGGTTGAGTAAAATCCCGCGGGTGGTTGAGATGTACGCCCGCCGTCTGCAGGTGCAGGAACGGATGACTGCCGAGATCGCCCATTTCTTGATGGATACGCTGGATGCCCGCGGCGTGGCTGTGGTGGTGGAAGGTTCGCACATGTGCGCGATGATGCGCGGGGTGAAAAAGCCCGAAACGAACATGACCACCAGCACCTTCCTGGGAGCATTCAAAGAAGACCGCGCGTTGCGGCAGGAATTCCTCGATCAGGTCAACCGGGCCTACCACCGTGACTGAGCCGATAACACTGCGGGGGAAGACGATCCTGATCACCGGCGCGGCGCGGCGGGTGGGGCGTGCTTTAGCCCTCGCCTGTGCCCGCGCCGGGGCGCATGTTGCGGTTCATTACGGCACATCGCGCGATGAGGCTGAGAGCCTAAAAAAGGAAATCGAAACCCTGGAAAGCACTGCGGCACTCTTCCAGGCCGATCTGAATGACCCCTCGCAGGTGAGGCGGCTTCTTGAGCAGGTGTGGCAGTGGCGTCCGCTGGATGGGCTGGTCAACAACGCCTCGGTCTTTGAGGCGCTTGACTGGTGCTCTACCACGCTTGAGGACTGGAACCGCAACCTGATGATTCACCTGACTGCACCCTTTCTGCTCAGCCAGGAGTTTGCCCGTCGCTTGCCCGAAGAGAAAACCGGCCGTAATGTCAACCTGCTCGACTGGCGCGCCCTGCGCCCGGGGGGTGATCACTTTCCGTATTCGGTTAGCAAGGCCGCGCTGGCCGCTCTGACACGTTCGCTTGCTGTGGCGCTTGCACCGCGCATTACCGTCAATGGTCTGGCGCTGGGGGCCATTCTACCCTCCGCCAGCGGTGAAGATGCCGGAGATTTGCTGGCGCGGGTGCCTGCAGGGCGCTGGGCAGAATTGAAAGAGGTGGAAGAGGCGCTGCTTTTTCTGCTGGGTGGCCCCGCGTATATCACGGGAGAAATTCTCCATGTGGATGGCGGCAGACATTTGATTTAATGGAGGCAGGATGGATAAAATCTTCATTCGCGATCTGGTGGCCCGCGGCATTATCGGGGTTAATGATTCGGAGCGTGAGAAGTCACAGGAGATTCTCATTAACATCACCCTGCTGGTTGATCTGCGTGCGGCGGGTGAAAGTGACTGCCTGGACGACTCGGTGAGCTATCGGACGATTGCCAAACGAGCCCTCGCGCACGCCGAGAGCGCGGCGCGCTTTACGGTGGAGGCGCTGGCGGCAGACCTGGCCAAACTATGCCTGGAAGACCCCAGAGTACAGCGGGTGATCGTGCGGGTAGAAAAGCCCGGTGCGGTGCGGTTTTCGCGTTCGGTGGGGGTTGAAATTGAGCGCACCCGGGAGGATTTTGCATGATTCCGGTGGAACAACCGGCCTGTTTGCTGCTTGGATCGAACATCCAGCCTGAATATTACCTTCCTCTGGCCGTGCGGCAGTTGCACGGCTTTTTTGTGGTGGAGGGGGTTTCACGTGTGTGGCAGACACCGGCGGTTGGCTCGGCAGGCCCACCCTTCCTCAATGCGGCGATGCGCATCCGTACTGCCCTCAGCCCGGAGGAGATTAAAAGAGGGGTTCTCCGACCGCTGGAAGCTCAAATGGGTCGGGTGCGCAGTGAGGATAAAAACGCTCCACGGACGATCGATATTGACCTGGTGCTGTGGGGAGAACAGGTGCTTGAACCGCGAATCTGGGAATGGGTGCATGTGGCAGTGCCGGTAGCTGAGGTATGGCCCTACCCGCTGACCGGGCCGGGGGGAGAGACACTTCAGGAGGCCGCACACCGGCTGCGAACCGACGCGCGGCTTGACCATCGCAAAGATGTGCCTCTGACAGGTGGAACGGCCTAACCCCGCCTGACGACGAGCACCAGGTTGCCGCTGGTTGAGCTATCAAAGGGAGAGCCATCCATCCCTCCGAAGACCGCTATCGAAGTGAAGCCAGCCTCGCGCAGGGCGGTTTCCAGTTCATCTCGCCGCCAGGGGTAAAGGCAGGTGGCGTTCGTCTGCTGAATCCAGGGTTCTCTTCCGATCCGGTGCAGGGTGAGGAGATTGAAGGTGATCGTCCCATCGGCTTCGAAATCGTAAAACCGCAGGAAAATCCATTCGGCATCTCCTTCCGTATACGCCTGAGGTTCCATCCAGCGCTGGCGGTGGTTAAGCACGGCATCGAAATTCCGGTTCTGGATGAGCAGCAGCCCCCCTGGCCGCAGACAGGTGGCGAAGTCGGTCAGGGTGGTGTGGAGCTCTGGCCGGGAGAGTACATGGGGGAGGGAATTCCCCAGGCAGAGGAGAGCATCCATGGGGAGCACATCGTCAAAGGCGGCCTGCAAACCCCCGAACCCTGCCGGGCGGAAGTCCACCCTTACCCCGGCCTGCGCGGCGTTGAGGCGCGCCCGGGCGATCATCTTCTCGCTCAGGTCGGCGCCCGCCGCCCGGCCCCCCCGGCGGGCCAGTTCGATGGCGTGCATTCCTGTGCCGCAGGCGGCATCCAGAATGTTGAGCGGCCTTTCGAGTGACCCCAGGGGTTGAAGCTGTTCAAGGAGGAAGGGCATCTCAAAGGCAAGGCGAGATGCCCAGTTTACAAAGTGATCGTAGACGGAACTCAATTGATCATACATAAGCCAAAGTATAATGAATGGGCAGGAAAGGTGCGTTGCGCTAAAGCAATGATCAACAGGTTTTTCAGGGTACATGGAACCCGGGTTGAGCCATGCCGGTAACCATTCGTGATCTGGCGCGTCATTTAAACCTCTCCATCACCACCGTCTCGCGGGCACTGGATGGTTATACGGATGTTTCGGAAGAAACTCGCCAGCGGGTGATCGCGGCAGCACGCGAGCTGGGTTATGAGCCCAGTTATGCTGCACGGCAACTCCGCCGCCGCCAGGCGGGGGCGCTGGGGTATATTTTGCCTTCCGGGCCGTCTCAATTTTCTGACCCGTATTCGGTGCATTTCATCACCGGCCTGTGTGATGAGGCATCTACCCGTCAGGTGGATCTGGTCATTTCTTCCGCCGCTCCGGGAAGTGAACAGGAAAAACGTCAGTACCATCACTGGGTGCAGACCCGGCGGGTGGATGGTTTTGTGCTCAACCGCCTGCGGATGGAAGACTGGCGGGTGGCGTATCTGACTCAGAATCGCATTCCGTTTGCCGTGGTGAGCCCTGTTGCCAGCGGTGAAATTCCTGCGCCTCGTGTCGAAGTGCAGGATCGCCGGGCCATGGAAGAGCTGGTTGCGCATCTGATTGAACAGGGGCACCGGCGGATTGCCTATATCGGGGGGCCGGCTTACCTGCTTCTGGATCGCGAGCGGCAGGCCGGGTATCGAGACGTTCTGGCCCGGGCGAGGATTGCATGGAACCCCCAGCTGGTGGTAGAGGGTGACCTGACCGAAGCGGGTGGTTATCGCGCTGCTCTGAATCTGCTTCGCCTGCCACAACCACCGACCGCGCTGGTGTGCTGTAATGATCTCACCGCTCTGGGCGCCCTGCGGGCGGCGCGAGAACTTCAATTTTCCATCGGGAGTGAACTGGCGATATCCGGGTTTGATGGACTCAAAGAGACCGAATATACCCATCCGCCGTTGACCACCGTTGCCCGTCCGGCTTACGAGATTGGCCGGCAGGTGTGTGCCCTGCTCCACACGGCAGTTAACCGGCTCCCTGTGGAACAACAGGTGATCGTTATTCAGCCAGAGCTGATCATTCGTGCGTCGACGCGGGGGTGAGGGCGGGTAAACCCGGCGGGGCCATGCGGGCCAGAGATCGGGCGGCAGTGATTAGCGGTTAAAGAGCGGGTACGCCAGCGCAAAAAAGATTGAAGCAACGGTGCAGGTGAGAAGCATCACGGGGAGGCCGCGTTTTAACCATAGGGGCCCGGTGATGGGGGCGCGTGTCCGCTCAGAGAGGGTGGCCACGACGATGTTGGCCGATGAGCCAATAATGGTGGCGTTGCCCCCGAACCCGGCGCCAAAGACCAGCGCCCACCACAGGGCGTTAATTTGCATGCCCGCCTCTCCCAGCCCCAGGATCACCGGGATGAGCGCAATGGTGATAGGGACGTTATCCACCACAGCGGAGAGGATAGCCACAACCCAGATCAACAGAACCCCAAGCAGCACTGGAGGGAATTTTTGAATGCCCAGCAGGGCCTGGATGAGCAGGTTGAACACTCCGGCGTGTTCTAACCCGCCCACCATGATGAACAGCGCCGCAAAGAAAACCAGCACACTCCATTCGATGCGCTTAAGCGTTTCGGCGACGGGAGGGCGAATCCAGGCCAGCCCTGCGGCGGCGGCTCCCATGGCGATAAACGCAGTACTTACCTCAAGCTGGCTTTCGAAGAAAAAGAGCAAAATGGCCCCTGCCAGAACGACCAGCCCGCGGCGGGCAGAGCGCGGATCATCGAGAGCCTCGTATGGATCAAGCCCGAGTATGGCTTCACGGGCTGGCGGGGTTTGAGAGAGTTCAGCCCGAAAGAGAAAGCGCAGGAGGAATAAAGCGGCCATCCACGCCAGGATGACCACGGGCAGAGCGTGGGTGAGGAAGGTGGTGAACGAAAAATGGGCGGCTGAAGCGACCAGCACGTTAGGTGGATCGCCTACGAGGGTGGCCACACCGCCGGTGTTCGAAAGCAGGGCTTCAGAGAGCAGGTAAGGGGTGGCGCTGATCCCAAGTACCTCGCAGATGAGAATGGTGATCGGGGCGATCAATACCACCGTGGTGACGTTGTCCAGCACCATGGAGAGCACGGTGGTGACGCTGCCCAGAAGCACGAGGAGGAGAAAAGGGCGCCCCCGTGAGACCCGCCCCGCCCAGACGGCGAGGAACTGAAAGACCCCCGTAGGCTCAAGAAGTGAGACCAGAACCATCATGCCTGTCAGCAGGCCGAGGGTGTTCCAGTCGATGGCGCCGATAGCCTGTTCCTCGGTGTAAAAATTAAAAATCCTTCCGGCAATCATCATCAGCGTTGCTCCGCCCAGCCCGACGATGACGCGGTTGACTTTTTCGGTGAAGATGAGCACCAGGCTGGCGATAAAAATCGCCGAGGAGAGGAGGATGGCGGTCATGGGTGGGTCATCCATGCGACCAGGTGGCCAGAATGGCCGTGCCAATATCTACGCGAGAGGCAATGCCGGTGAGCCTGCCCTGCTCATCAACCACGGGCAGGTCGTGCAGATCGTGTTTCAGCATGATGGCGAAGGCACGCAGAAGGCCGCACTCTTCTTTAACCGTGGTCACCGGGCGCATGTAGTCTTTCACGGGGCGGGCGAGGGTTGCGGCATCGGGGATGAAGGATTCTACCGCGCCAAACTCATGGACGAAATCCAGGTGCTCTACCAGGCGGACGAAATCGGGCATGCTCAGGTTGAGCAAATCTTTCAACGCCACCACACCCACCGGGTGCATCGCTTCATCAACGACGGGCAGCATACCGATGTGATGGGCGACAAGCCGGGCTGCCGCTTCGCGCAGAGTGGCGTGAGCCGGGATGGAGATGACCTTGCGTTTCATACAGGCACTTATTTTCATATCCTGCCTCCGCTTTAAAAATTATACGTCTAAAGCCCGGGGAGAAGAGACGCGGCAACCTTTAACCGAAGCGGAGGGTTGAGACGGTGAAAAACGCGGTATAATGGGGAAGGTTTCCAAAACGTTTTGGAAAAAAAGGAAAACCAGACAGGAGGATGGTGATGAAAACGGTGGTGGCTGCCGCACTCGGAGAGTGCGTGCATGTGGCGGGAGTGATGAATTTCCTTCGGCTGGCCGAATCGGCAGGGTGGCGTACGATCTTCCTGGGGCCGGCGGTTCCGGTAGAAGAAGTGCTCAACGCTGCCCGTCGTGAGCAGGCTGACCTGGTAGGGGTATCATATCGCCTCACCCCCGAGACCGGCGAGCGCCTCCTGGCGCAGTTTGCTGAGGCCGCCGATGATTTACGCGAGCGCGGGGTGCGCTTCGCTTTTGGCGGCACCCCCCCGGTGGCCGAAAGGGCCGCCCGCATGGGTTTTTTTGAACGTGTCTTTGATGGGCACGACTCGGCTGAGGAAGTGCTGGCGTACCTCAAAGGGCAGTCTCAGGTAGGGCAGGAAGAGTCCGATTATCCGCAGACCACCGTCGAGCGCATTGCCTGGAAGGCTCCCTTCCCTCTTCTGCGCCACCATTTTGGCCTGCCCGATCTGGAAGAAACGCGCGCCGGAATCGCTCGGATTGCCGAGGCGCGTGCGCTGGATGTCATCTCGCTGGGCATTGACCAGGATGCTCAGGAAAATTTTTTCCACCCTGAACGCCAGGATGTGCGGCGGCGGGGTGCGGGTGGTGTGCCGGTGCGCTCTGCTGACGATTACCGCCTGCTTTATCAGGCCAGCCGAAGGGGGAACTTCCCGTTGTTGCGCACCTATTCGGGCACGGATGACTTCATCCGGCTGGCAGAAATGTACCTTGAAACCATTCACATTGCCTGGTGTGCCATTCCGCTCTTCTGGTTCAATCAGATGGATGGCCGCGGGCCGTGGGATCTGGAAGGTTCGATTCGCGAACACCAGCAGGTAATGGCCTGGTACGGGGCAAGGGGAATCCCGGTGGAGTTAAATGAACCGCACCACTGGGGTATGCGCGATGCCCCCGATGTTGTGTTTGTCGTTTCGGCCTACCTTGCGGCATACAACGCGCGCGCTTTTGGCGTGAAGGATTATATCGCTCAACTCATGTTCAACAGCCCGCCAGGGCTTTCGGATGCGATGGACCTGGCCAAGATGCTGGCCGTGCTCGAACTGATTGCCCCGCTGGAGGGGCCGGAATTCCGCATCTGGCGGCAAACGCGCACCGGTCTGCTCAGCTATCCACTTGATCCTGTGGCCGCCCGTGCCCACCTGGTGGCCAGTGTTTACCTGCAAATGGCATTGCACCCGCATATTGTTCACGTGGTGGGTCACACAGAAGCTCACCATGCGGCTACGGCCGAGGATGTCATCGAGGCCTGCGGGCTGGCGCGCCGTTCGATCGAAAATGCCCTGCAAGGCGCCCCCGATATGACTGCCGACCCGCGTGTGGTGGCGCGGAAAGATGAGCTTGTGCGTGAGGCGCATATCACCTTGCAGGCCATGGTCAATCTGGCCGGGTCAGAAAGCCGGGATCCTCTGGCCGACCCCGCCTGCCTGGCGCGTGCAGTGCAATCGGGCATTCTGGATGCCCCGCAATTGCGCAACAACCCCTTTGCGCGCGGGGCCGTTCGTACGCAGATCGTCAATGGGGCCTGTCTGGCGGTCGATGAAATGGGCCGCCCGTTGAGTGAGGCTGAACGCCTTGCATCCTTTCTCCAGTGACCGCCTGCCCAGGCGGCGGCTTTCTGCTTTCCATTTCTTTTCCGGGAGGGAGAATCTATGAACCAGAATCCAAAGTTCACCGTAGTAGGCGCCGGGCACGGCGGCAAAGCCATGGCTGCCCATCTGGCGCTGATGGGTTTTGAAGTGACCCTGTATAACCGTACCTACGAGCATGTTGCGGCGATTGCGCGGCGTGGGGGGATCGATCTGGAGGCGCCAGACTCTGAACTGCGCGGGTTTGGAAAACTGGCATGTGTCACGTCCAGTTTCGAGGAGGCCACGCAGCACGCCGATATGATCATGGTGGTGGTGCCTTCTTCAGCACATGCTGACCTGGCACGTGGCCTGGCTCCCCACCTGAAAGACGGGCAGATGGTGGTGCTCCATCCCGGGCGCACCTGTGGGGCGATTGAGTTCCACAAGGTACTGCGCGATCAGGGCTGTCAGGCTGATGTGACCATCGCCGAAACGGAAACCTTCATTTACGCTTCGCGCTCCGATGGCCCGGCTCAGGCGCGGATTTTCCGGGTTAAAGAGGCGGTGCCGCTGGCGGCGCTTCCCTCGGTACGCAACGAGCAGGTGCTGGAAATGATCCACGTGGCTTACCCTCAATTCATCGATGGCGGCAATGTCTTGCAGACGGGGCTGAACAATATGGGGGCGATCTTTCATCCGGCTCTGGCGCTGCTCAACGCGGGATGGATCGAAGCCACGCATGGAGATTATCAGTTTTACATTGACGGGGTTACCCCCTCTGTGGCGCGGGTGCTTGAGGCGCTTGATCGGGAGCGGGTTACGGTGGCGGCTTCACTGGGCATTCGAGCCCGCACGGCGCTGGAATGGCTGAAGCTGGCCTATGATACGCAGGGAGAAGACCTCAACGAGGCCATCCACAATCAGCCGGGCTACTACGGCATCAAAGCGCCGCCCACCCTCAACCACCGTTATATCTTTGAGGATGTGCCCATGAGCCTGGTGCCGATTGCTTCTCTGGGGCAGCGGTTTGGGGTCTCAGTCCGTGGAATGGACGCCATCATCCGCCTGGCGTGCATCATCCACCGCACTGATTACTGGCGTAAGGGCCGCACGGTGGAAAAGCTGGGCATCGCTGATCTGAGCAGTCATGAGCTGTTAAATTACGTGACGAATGGCGTGCTGGAGACCGCCTAGCGCACTTCAGGAAAATCATCCCCTTCGATTTCGGGGATCCAGGTGTCGGTGCTATCCTGCACCACACTGTCAAGCGTGTGGTTGGTAAGATGGTAATGCCCGCGCAGTTCATCCAAGAGGGTGCCCGGAAAAAGCGGCACGCCGTCAAAGTAGGCTGCGCGGGCGATCATGTGGGCCGCAACCGGGGTGGTGATCAACAAAAACACAATCGTGGCAAGAGCGCGTGTGGCCACGCTGAATTCGCCAAAAGCCAGAGCGGTGGCACCGAGCATCAGTCCGGCACCGAGGGTGGCCGCTTTGGAAGTCGCCGACATGCGCAGGAAGAGATCGGGCATGCGCAGAATGCCCACCGACGCCAGGAAGATGAAGAAAGCTCCGCCAAACATCACCAGCGCGATGATCCATTCAGACATGCTCATACTCTCCTTTCGATGGCGTAAGCAAAAGCCACCGTTCCGAGGAAAGAGATCAGGGCGAGCACAATCGCGGCATCCAGAAAAGCGGTTTGCCGGGTGCGCACCGCGGTGACGATGATGAAGCCCATGACGATGATGGTGATTAAATCGAGGGCAATGACCCGGTCGGGCAGGCGCGGCCCGCGTGCCAGGCGGAGAAACCCGAGCACCAGAGCTGTGCTGAGGAGAAAAAGGGTTAGCATCCAGAGTATTTCAACCATCATTCGAACAACTCCCTGACCCGCCGCTCGAATCCTTCTTTGATTTCACGGCGGAAGTCTTCTTCGTTTTCCAGCCAGACGGTATGGACGAAAAGGGTCTTTCGGTCACCGGAGATGTCCAGTGAGAGGGTACCCGGGGTGAGGGTGAGGAGGTTCATCAGCAAGGCGATGGCGGCATCGCTTTGCAACTCGACTGGAATGCTCACCACTGCCGGACGTAGAGGTAATCGCGGGGCAAGCACCGTGCGCGCCATGCGCAGGTTCGCCAGTGTCAGTTCCTTGAGAAAGAAGAAAATAAACTCTATCGCAAGCGGAAAGCGGCGGAAGTAAGCTGGCCGTTGGCGTTCTTTCAGCACCACCCACAGCGTCAGGTAGCTCAGGGCGAAGCCGAAGGCCAGGTTGATGGGGCTGAAGTCGCCGATCAGCGCTCCCCATGCCACTGCCAGGAGTACATTGAGGAGAAAAATGGTCATGGCAACCCTCCCAGCACAGCCTGGATGTAGAGGTCAGGGTGGAGCAACTGGAAGGCCGCCTGGTGACTCCACTGGATGGCAGGCTCGGCAAAGAGACCCAGCAAAAGACCACCCACCACCAGCAGTGCGGTGGGTAAAATCATCCAGACTGGAACACCGCCCCGGTCTGCCACAGCAGCCGGTTCCATGGCGGCGGGCTTCCAGAAGACCTCACCCCAAACCTTGCTCATGGAGAAGAGGGTGAGCAGACTCACTCCCAGGGCCGTGAAGACGATGATGTACTGCCCTGCTTCTAACCCGGCGCGCACCAGCATCAGCTTGGCAAAGAACCCTGAGAAGGGCGGCAAACCGGCCAGCGCCAGTGCCGGGAGGGCAAAACCCAGCGCCAGCCATGGTTGAGAACGGTACAGCCCTCCCAGCTGGTGCAAATCAAAGCTCCCGCGCAGGCGTTCCACGATTCCGGCGATGAGGAAGAGGGCTGTTTTGGCAAGGATGACATGCACCATGAAATAGATGGCGCCTGCCAGGGCCGCCTGGCTGGCCAACCCGAGCCCCATCACCAGGTAGCCAATCTGGCTGATGATGTGAAAGGAAAGCAGTCGGCGGAAGTCCCACTGGGCCGCGGCGCCGAGCACCCCGGTGACCATGGTGAGCCCCGCGAGAACCAGGAAAAGGGTGTTGGTGAAGATCGGATCGGTGCGGAAGATGAGGGTGAACACCCGGAGCATGGCATAAGCCCCCACTTTGGTCAGCAGTCCTGAGAACAGAGCCGTCACTGCCACGGGCGGTGTGTGGTAGGAGGCCGGAAGCCAGAAAAAGAGGGGGAAGATGGCGGCCTTGATGCCAAAAGCCACCAGGTAGAGCATGGAAAGGGCAAGGGTCAGGCCGTGGGGCTGGGTCTCCGGGAGAACCAGCGCCAGTTGCGCCAGGTTGAGGGTGCCCGTGAGGCCGTAGAGCAGGCCGGTAGCCGAGAGGAACAACGAAGAAGCCAGCAGGTTCAGTACCACATATTTCACCGAACCCTCCAGCTGAGCGCGTGTACCGCCAAGTGCCATGAGGACGAAGGAGGCCATCAGCATTACTTCAAACCATACATAGAGGTTGAAGAGGTCTCCAGTGGCAAAGGCGCCATTGACTCCCATGAGCAGGATATGAAACAGGGGGTAGAAGCCGTAAGCGACCCGTTCATCGTCGATTCCGTTCAGGGCATAAAGAGCCACGCTCAGGCCAACCAGCCCTGAAACAGCCAGCATGATGGCCCCAAAGAGATCGACGGCCAGAGTAATGCCAAAAGGGGCTGGCCAGGAACCAACCTGGAACGTCTGGATGCCTGACTGGTTGACGCGGTTCAACAGAGCCAGTGCTGCGCCGAACTGAAGGAAGGTGCCAGCTACGGCGGCCCAGCGCTGGAGGCCTGGGGCACGCCAGGCCGCCAGTGCCAGGATGGCACTGGTCAGTGGTAGAAGGATGGGGGCCATGACTGCCAGATTCATGAGTTTCCCTCCTGAGGCTCTTCCCAGTCCGGTTCGGGGGGGCAGGGTACATCGGTGCAGCGCAGCAGGTCGAGATCATCGGTGCCGGTCTGTGAGTACGTCTGGCGTACCAGGGCCACGGCAAAGGCGGTGATGCCAAAACTGATGACGATGGCCGTCAGGATGAGAGCCTGGGTGAGGGGGTCGGCTACACCATCAGGGGGGCGCGACTGGCCGGGTGCGATGATGGGAGGGGTGAACGCCACGAGTCTCCCCGCGGCAAAGATGGTGAGGTTGATGGCGTTGCCAAGCAGGAGGATGCCCACCAGCACCCGAACAAGGCTGCGGCGCATCATCATATAGAGACCTCCTGTAAAAAGGGCGCCAGTGGCCAGGGCAATCAGGATGTTCATGGCTTCAATCCTCCGCGAGGGTTAATAAAATGTGCAGGATTACGCCGATCACCAGCAGATATACCCCCGTGTCGAAGAGGAATGGCGTGCCTACCTTGCCCAGGACGGGCAGTGGCTCGGGCAACCACAGGCCGGTCTGGAATGGCTGGTTGCCAAACACGGGCAGTAACCCGCTCAGAAGCGCCATGAAAAGGCCGAGGGTGAAGAGCGTGCGGGGTGAAACAGGCAATAAGTCATGTACTTCGGCAGGGGAATGGGCAATGGCATAGAGCATGAAGGCCGCCGCGGCCACCAGCCCCCCGACGAACCCGCCGCCGACTTCATTGTGACCACGCAGCAGCAGGAACACCGAGAAAATGAGCAACAACGGCATGAGATACCGGACAGCAACATTGAGGAGCAAAGAACGACCGTTCATCAGGGTTTCTTCCTGTCTTGAGAAACCAGCCGAAGGAGGGCAAAAACCCCAATGGCTGCGAGAGAAAGTACGGTAATTTCACCCAGGGTGTCGAACCCACGAAAATCTACCAGGATGACATTGACCACATTGCGCCCTTTGGCAAGCGGGAGGCTGCTGGCATTGAAATACGGAGAGACCAGCGAGACAAACGTTTCAGAAGTGACCAGCAACACCAGCAGAGTCATCAGGGTGCCACCGGCCAGGGCTACGAACAGGTCAAACCAGCGGGCTGGTTGCCCCTGAATGCGGGTGAACTTGGGTAACCGGTAAATGACCAGCACAAAGAGGATCACTGTGAGCGTTTCGACAGCGAACTGCACGATGGCCAGGTCGGGAGCACTATACAGGAGGTAGATCAGCGAAATACTCAACCCCACTGTGCCCAGCAGGGCAATGGTTGCCAGGCGCGAGGTGGTGCGTACGACAGCCCCCACCCCCGCAAGGATGATTCCGATCAGCAAGACCTCGTAAAAACGCGGCGGGGTAAAGGCGGGCAGATGCAGCCCCTGCGCGTTGAACAGCAGAGCCCCTGTGGCCAGCGCCAGGGTTGTGAGGATGATGAAAAGGATGTACACGCGCAGATAGCCGTTCTGCCAGAGGTTTGTCTGAAAATTGGCCAGGTGGATCAGACCGTTCATGGCGCGGCGGTAGCCGCGTTCGGGCCCAAGCGGAGCCAGGTGGGCGAAGAATCTTTCGATGGACTTTTGCACCGGTTTGCTCCAGAGGTAAGCCATGGCGGCCAGGGCCATGGTGGCCAGACTGAGAAGGAAATAGGGCGTGATCCCGTGCCAGAGAGAAAGTTTCACCTTCTGCGCCTCCCCCAGGATGGCGGTTGCCGCAGGTTGAATCAACAGCTCACCCACGGCGGTTGCCTGCCATCCGGCCAGGATTCCCAGCGACCCGAGGAGCAGCGGCGGCCCCCAGAGCAACCACGAATTTTCGTGGGCATGATGGAAGGAGAGAGGGCCAAGAAACGGCCTGATTGCCACCCAGGCTGATACCAGCCCCATGCCGATCATGGCCAGGAACACGAACAGAATCAGCCAGCCTGCCGCAGGGTGGGCCAAGGTGCTTTCGTAGAGCAATTCTTTGGCCACGAACCCGAAGGTGGGGGGTAGACCAAACATGGAGGCTCCCGCCAGCAGTGCTCCTGAAGCCGTCCAGGGCATGGCACGCGCCAGCCCGCTGAGACTGCGGATATCGCGAGTATGGGTGGCATGGTCAATGCCACCGGCCACAAGGAAGAGCGCTCCTTTGTACAACGCATGAGCCAGCAGGAACGTGAGAGCCGCTTTTACGGCCAGGGGTGTGCCAATGCCAAGAAGGAACACCATACCGCCCAGTGCACCCACCGTGGTGTAGGCCAGCAGGCGTTTCAGGTCATGCTGGGATAGGGCCAGAAAGGCCCCTCCGGCCAGGGTGATCAGCCCGAAGCAGACCAGTAGCGTGTTCCATAAAGGAGTACCTCCCAGCGCCGGGTTGAGGCGAGCCAGCAAATAAACCCCGGCCTTAACCATGGTTGCTGAATGGAGGTAAGCTGAAACCGGGGTCGGGGCGGCCATGGCCCCCGGTAGCCAGAAGTGGAACGGAAATTGTGCCGATTTGGTCAGCGCACCGAGGAGAATCAGCCCGACGGCAAGCGGGTAGGCTGGGCTGGCACGAAGCACTTCTCCGCGCAGGTTGAGGGTGCTCAATGCGAAGGTTCCGCCGCTCAGCCCGAGGAGAACCAGCCCCGCCAGGAGCGCCAGCCCGCCGCCGCCGGTAACCAGCAATGCCTGGAGCGCCGCCTTGCGCGATGATTCTTCCTCGTGGTTGAAGCCGATCAATAAATAAGAGCTGATGCTGGTCAGTTCCCAGAAAACAAACAGCCCCAGCAGATGATCACTCCAGACCACGCCAAGCATGGCGGTCATGAAGAGCATCAGCGCGGCATAGAAACGTCCCAGCTGCGGGTGGCCCTGGAGATAATCGCTGGCGTAAAGGACCACCAGCAGGCCGATGAGGGCAATGAGCAGGGAGAACAGGAACCCCAGGCCATCGAGGCGAAAGGTGAGGTCGACCTCAAGAGAAGGCACCCAGGCCAGGCTGGCGATCCTTTCCCGGCTGGTATGCATGGCCGGCAGGCTGAAAAGCAGGTACGCAAAGATGGCCGCGGGGAAAATTCCGGGCAACCAGGCAGCCCGTCGCACAGGCAGACGCACGATGAATGGCGCAATGAGCGTTGCGGCCAGGCCGGAAAAAAGCAATCCCACCATGATGATTCCTCCGGTCGGTCGTAATATTTTTTATTTTTATCTTAAAAAATGCCGGTTGACAAGGGTAGAGGGATGAATTTTGGATTCCCCGTAACCTCTTCCTTTCCTCTGCGTCATAATAGAAAACAGAGGTGAATCCGTGGCGGATGAAGGCCTGCTGGAACGAGCCAGGCGTTTTGACCTGGCGGCGCTTGCTGAAATTTACGATCATTACAGCCCGGGTGTGTATCGATATGCCGCGCGGCTGCTGGGTGATTCATCCCTGGCGGAAGAATGTACTGCTGAAACTTTCAGCAGGTTTCTGCTCGCCCTGCGGAATGGCGGCGGACCGCAGGACCAGTTGCAGGCTTATCTGTATCGCATTGCCCATAACTGGATTACCGATTACTACCGCCGCCAGCCGGTGCCCATGCAGGAACTGACGGAAGACATCGGGGTGGAGCATGATCATCCCGGCCTGGTGGAGGAGCGGATTGAGCGGGAGCGTGTCAGGTCGGCCCTCTTTTCCCTCACCCCTGATCAGCGTCAGGTGGTGGTGCTCAGGTTTTTGGAAGGCTGGGATCATGAAGCCATTGCCCGGGCACTGGGCAAACCTGTGGGAGCTGTGAAATCTCTGCAGCACCGCGCGCTGGCGGCGCTGCGGCGTATGTTGCGGGTGGAAGGAGAAGCTGTACTCGATGAACCATAGTGATCGAACCTCTGACGTTGATGAGCGAGAGCTCTCGCGCCTGCTGCGGGTTTTAAAGGACGTCTCTCCGCGTGATCCCCGCGCTCAGGCACAGGGACGGGCGCGGTTCCTTTCCCAGGCAGAGCAAATCTCTCAGACCATGGTGGCCGTATCTCCGCGGGCGTCTTTGCGTCATAAAGAGTGGAACATACCCATTCCGTGGAGAAAGGAGCCAATTCGTATGAACGTTCTGGCAACGCTGATTCTGATCTTTTCGTTATTGTTTGGAGGCGCCGGGGTAACCGTCGCCGCGGCGCAGGGCAGTGCGCCTGACCAGCCTCTATATGAGATTAAACTGGCCAGTGAGGATGCCCGCCTGCAACTGACCACCCGCGAACAAACGCGCCTTGACCTGGCAATGGCGTTTGCGGAGCGGCGCATGGATGAAATCGATGGTCTCATTCGCGCAGGAAAGACCATTCCCGAATGGCTGGTAGCCCGCTGGGAACAGCAGGTGGAATTTGCCCTGCGCCAGGCTGCAGAAGCCGGGGATGAGTCCATGACGATGGAGCTGGCGCGCCTGCGTGAACGGTTGCAAAACCAGCTTCAACGGGTAGAACAGTGGAAATTATCCGCCCCTGCATCCGATGAAGCCCAGCTATTGCGGGTGCAAAGCCGCCTGCAAACCCGCCTGCGCCTGGTTGAAGAGGGAATCACCGATCCGGCGGGTTATCGGGTGCGCGTGCGGGCCGGTCATTACGAGGATCAAAGCAACCCCACGCCAGGCAACCCGTGGACAGAAGAAACACCCACCCCTGGCAGCGGCTACGGCCCGGGGCCGGGTACCTGCCCGGAGTGTACTCCCCAGGGCAAAGGCAGTGAAAAGCCCGCTGGCAGCGGCAACCCCTGGACGACCGGCACCCCGACGCCAGGCAGTGGTTATGGTGAGGGAAATCAGGCCGGGGGGAATCCGTGGGTAGAAAATACCCCCATCCCGGGGAGCGGGTATGGACCGGGCCCGGGAACCGGTGATTGCACAACGTGTACTCCTCAGGGTCCTGGCCCGCAACCGGTGAACCCGTCCCCTGGCGGTGGAAACGGCAGCGGAGGGAGAAAACCGTAACCTTCAGGACGGGCATTCCTTCACAGGGCGCCAGAAAGATGGCGCCCTGTTTGTTATCAGCACCAGCGGGTGGCTTTTCGATCAGGGGCGGTTTCTCATATAATTTTCATTTTCCGAAAAACAATCTCGGGTAAACTGAACGAGATTGTGCTTCCTGGTGCAAATTTCCAGTGGTGAGGAGTAAACCGTGAAAGGTTGGAAGGTGTTCCTGGCTTTGATCTGGGCCGGGCTTATGGTGTGGGGTGGTTTTTCAGGGGTGTTTGCCCAGGCTCCCCAGCCTTCAGACAAAGTGCCCATTTATTTCTTCTGGGGAGATGGCTGTCCGCACTGTGCCAGAGCCAAACCCTTTCTGGCCGACCTGACCCAGCGCATTCCACAGGCCGAGGTGCGCGCGTTTGAGATCTGGAATAGCGAAGAAAACCTGGCGCTGTTCAAGAAAATGGCCGAAGCACACGGGTTTGAGGCACGTTTTGTGCCCACTTTTTTCATCGGAGATCAGTATTTTGAGGGTTTTAGCGACCAGACTCAGGAAAAGGTCGAGGCGGCGGTACAGGCATGCCTGGGCAAGGTCTGCCCCGACCCTGGCGCGGGAATCGTTCCCGGTGTGCCAGCCGGGCAGGTTTCTCTGGCACCGGCGGGGAGCGGCCAACCGGTGGAAGCCAGCCGTGAAACGCTGGAACTGCCTTTCTTTGGCACGGTAGACCTGACGGGAAAGTCAGTCTGGATCAGCACGGTGCTGATCTCTTTTGTGGATGGGGTCAATCCCTGTTCAGTATGGGTGCTGACCATGTTGCTGGCCCTCACCCTGCACACGGGTTCGCGGAAAAAGGTGCTTCTGATCGGTCTGATTTTCCTCACTGTGACGGCGGGGGTGTACGCCCTGTTCATCGCTGGCCTGTTCACTGTGCTGAGCCTGGTGAGCTTTGTGGGATGGATTCGCCTGGTGGTGGCGCTGGTGGCGCTTTTCTTTGGCGCGGTGAACGTCAAGGATTATTTCTTTTACAAGGAAGGAATTTCTTTTACCATCGACGACGCGAAGAAACCGGGCATTTATCAGCGGATTCGCCGGGTGATGGATGCCAGCCAGTCTTTCTGGGGGCTGGCAGGGGCCACCGTGGTGATGGCGGCAGGCGTCTCGCTGGTGGAGTTCTCCTGCACGGCGGGCTTCCCGGTGCTTTGGACGAATCTGCTTACCACCCAGCAGGTGAGTGCGCTGACGTTCGTACTCCTGCTGTTGCTCTACTTGGTGATCTACCAGCTTGATGAAATGATCCTTTTCTTCAGCGCGGTTTACACGCTTAAGGCCAGCCGCCTGGAAGAGAAACACGGGCGGATACTCAAATTGATCGGTGGGATGCTCATGGTCACCCTGGCCGGGGTGATGGTGTTCAACCCGGCCCTGATGAACCGGTTGAGCAGTTCGCTCCTGGTCTTCGGGGTGGCCTTTGCGCTCACCGGGCTGGTGTTACTGATCCATCGGCGTATATTACCGGCTTACGGCATCTGGGTGGGCACCGAGAAGCGTCCCGGCAGGTGACAGGGCCGCCAGTGAGGTTTCTGTCATCAGAGGGTGCTTTCGGCGATCCATTGAAGGTAGGCATCCAGGCCCCGCTCAATGGGAACCTGGATGATTTCGGGCACTTCGTAGCTGTGGTTTTCACGGATGGCCCTTTCAACCTCAATCGCCAGGCGGGTGGTGGTCTTGATGATGAGCAGGGTTTCGTCCTGCCGGGTGAATTTGCCCTTCCAGATGTACCGGCTGGTAATGCCGGTGGTCTGTACGCAGGCGGCCAGCCGGCGGGTCACCAGTAATTCGGCCATTCGCTCGGCTTCCTGAGGGTCATCGGTGGTGGTGAGGATCATGCAACACGGTTCGGTCATGATGGGTCTCCTTTCCGGTTCTGGCAGGGGGAAGACTTAACAGATTCATTAAGGCAAATCGTTCGCACATCTATTTTCCATGCAACCATGCTATGATTAAGAGCATGGCGAATGGGCGCGATCGTATTTTAATCGTGGAAAACGACCCTGTGGTGGCTGACCTCATCGGGCGGCAGGCGTTGCAGTCGGTGGGGTTTCAGGTGGCTACCGTAGGAGACGCCAACTCGGCCATCGCCCGCGCCATTCAATGGGTGCCTGATCTGATCCTTACTGATATCAACCTGCCCGGTTTGAGCGGGAAAGACCTGCTTGTGGCGCTCAAATCGCAGGGGGTGCAAACCCCGGTAGTATTGCTGGCGCAGCGCGGGCAGGAATCGGATATTGTGCAGGCCTTCCGTCTGGGAGCCGCCGATTACCTGCTGCTGCCGGTGCGCGAGGCTGAGGTGGTCTCGGCGGTGGAGCGGGTGCTCCAGCAGGTGCATGAGCGGCGTGAACGCGAACGCCTCAGTCAGCAGCTCCAGCAAACCAACCAGGAATTGCAGGCGCGAGTGCGCGAGTTGACCACCATTTTTTCCATCGGGAAGGCGGTCACTTCGATTACGGATCAGACGCTTCTGATGGATCAGATCCTTGAAGCGGCGGTTCAGGTCACCCGTGCAGACCTTGGCTGGTTGCTGATGCGTGATAGCGATGAAAAACCTTTCGTGCTGACTGCGGCGGCCAATCTGCCTGCTTCGCTGGAAGGTTTTTTTGGCCAGCCCTGGGATGATGGCATCAGTAAACTGGTGGCGCTTTCTGCCGAAACGCTCACCATCCACGGTGAACCCCTCAAACGCTTCAAGGTTTCCAGCCTGGGGCAATCGGCGTTGATTGCACCTATCAAAGCTCAGAAAAAAACCCAGCATACGGTGATCGGTCTGCTGACGATGATCCGCCGCCAACCTGTGGCTTTTGGTTCCAGCGAGCAGCATTTGCTTGAAGCTCTGGCCGATTACGCTTCTATCGCCGTCATTAATGCCCATCTTTTCCGGGCCGCCGAAGAGCGAGCCCGTTCCATGCAGACTCTGGTAGAGCAGATGCGGATGGGGGAGCAGATCAATCAGGAGGTTCTGCTGGCCCTTCAGGAAGAACTGCGCGGGCCGGTGGCTGCGGCCTCAGCGGCGCTGGGAAAATTAGGCAAGGATCCAACCGCTCGCTGGCGGTCTGATCAGCGGCAATGGCTGGCGGCTATTCAAGACCAGCTGGATCAACTCCAGCGCGTGGTGGAGGCCATTCAGCCCCTGCAATCCTCTGCCGCCGGGTCAGAAGGGGTCACCTCTAACCTGAATGAGCTTATCCGGCAGGTGGTGCAACGGGCGCGGCCCTTCACCCAGCAGGCCGGCCTGGTGGTAACCACCGACCTGCCCCCCGAAGGGGTGGTTGTGGGGGTGGAGGCGCGGGTGCTGGGGCAGGTACTGCACGGGCTGATGAGCGAAGCCATTCGATATGGAGCAGAAGGCGGACAGATCATCATTCGGCTGGAAAAGACCCCACAGCGGCAGGCTCAGGTGGCCTTTCGCAATGTTGGAGTACACCTTGATCCGCGAGAGGCGGAACGTTTCTTCGAGCGTACTACCCGCTCAACGAGTGAGGGGAGGCACTTCGGCGGGGTAGGTATTCGACCGGCGGTGATTCGTGAAGTGCTCACCCGCCTGGGTGGAAAAGTGTGGCTGGAAAATTCGCCGGGTCAGGGGATGACGGTTTACTTCAGCCTGCCACTGACCCAATCCATACAACCGGGGCGAAAAAATTGAAATGACAACCCAGAACCGTGATCTCATTCTGATGATCCTTTCGGAGGCCCAGGTGACCTTTTTACTGGAGCGCATGCTCCAGTCGATGGGCTTTGAGGTGCAGGCGGTACCAGACCGCGCCCATGCGATGGAGATTCTCCCGCGCATTAACCCGGTGCTGGTCTTTCTGGGGGAAAAACTACCTGACAGTGAAGGGCTGAGTCTGGCCAGCGAGATCATCCGGCGTTTCCCGGCTACGCCAATCATCCTTTTTGTTTCGCAGGAATCAACCGAAGTGCTCAAAGCGGCCATGCGGCTGGGGATCACCGAATACCTGTGCCTGCCCCTGCGGGCTGAAGACCTCAACCGGGCGATTCGCAACAGCCTGGAACTCGCCCGGCAGCGGAAAGAGGCGGTGTTGCTCGAGTCGCGGCGGGTGACGGCAGGGTTGCAGCAGCGCCTGAATGAGCTGGAGACCCTTACTCGTCTGGGCCGAACCATTACCGGTTCGCTGGATCTGGATCATGTGCTGAGTTCGATTGTCGAAGCGGCGGTTGAGCTAACCGGCGCAGAAGAAGGCAGCCTGCTGTTGCTGGATGAGGAAACCGGCGAGCTTTATATGCGTGCGGCGCGAAATTTTCAGGAAGAGTTTGTGCGCACTTTCCGCATCCCCGTCACCGATACCCTGGCCGGGTCGGTGATCCGTAACGGGCAATCGGTGTTGCTGGATGAAAACACCCCCCAGAAGATCAAGACGGCCTATCTGGTGCAGAGCCTGCTTTATGTGCCGTTGATGATCAACGGGCAGGTATTCGGGGTGCTGGGGGTAGATAACCGCCAGAATCGCCTGCCGTTCACCGAGCACCATACTCGCCTTCTGGAAGCGCTGGCCGAGTTTGCAGTGATCGCCATCGAAAATGCCCGCCTCTTCACCGATACCATTGCCGAGCGTCGAAAAATGGAAACTGTTCTCACAGAAGTGCGCGATGGGGTTATTCTGATCGATCAAGATGAACGGCTGCTCCTGGTCAACCAGGTGGCACGTCAGGCTTTCGGGCTGGGAGAAGAGCGCCTTTCGGGGCGGCCATTGCGAGAAATTTTCAACCAGCCGGCTCTGCTCGAATTGCTTGAGTCTGCTCGCCAGGGAACGCCCAACCGCACCGAGGTGACCGTAGAGGACGGGCGGGTTTTCAGTGTGCAGCTTTCGCCCATTCCTGAGGTGGGGTACGTGTTCACCCTGAGCGACATCACGAATCTGAAGAAACTTGACCAGATTAAAAGCGATTTCGTTCACACGGTTTCGCACGACCTGCGCTCGCCGCTTACGGCCATTCTGGGATACGTTGAATTAATTGAGCGGGCCGGCCCCATCAATGACCTTCAGCGCGACTTCATCCGGCGGGTACAGGTGAGTGTGCACAACATTACCAGCCTGGTCGACGACCTGCTTGATCTGGGGCGCATCGAAGCGGGCTTTGACACGCGCATGGAAACCGTGCATCTGGATCAGATTATCCATTACGCTGCCGATGGCATGCGCAAGCAACTTGGTGAAAAAGGGCATCATTTGCAAATTCAATTATCGCCTGACCTGCCGGGTCTGCTGGCCAACCCCGTGCAGATGCGCCAGATGGTGGATAATTTGCTCGATAATGCCATCAAATACACCCCCCAGGGCGGGACGATTACCGTTTCGGGGCACGTTGAGCAGAACCAGATTATCCTGCAGGTGAGCGATAATGGGATTGGCATTCCGGCGCTCGATTTGCCCTATATTTTTGATAAATTCTACCGCGCCAGCAACGCCGCACCTGAAATGTCGGGCACGGGGCTGGGGCTGGCCATTGTTAAATCAATCGTGGAAAACCACCACGGGCGGGTGTGGGTAGATTCGATTGTAGGAAAAGGCACCACGTTTACCATTGTCCTGCCGTTGAACCGCGCGTAACTTTCACACAGACCTGCCTGGTTGTTCGTCGGGTAGAGATAGCCAGGTGCCCCTGAATCCCCCGCCTGAAGGGCGGGGAATTTTTTATCAGAGGGTGAAAGGGTTGCGGCGGAGGTGACCATGTCACCGACTTCTTGCGGGAGAGGTTTCTTTTGTTTGACGGACATGGGAAAAGGGGTATAATAGTGTACAATTTACACAAAGTCTCGCGCTTTACCAGGAGTCTCCTATGAGTATATTCGACGGTCGGCGGTTAGATAACACCACATTCAAACTGGATATCGAGCGGATGCGCCGGGGCTGGTATACGGATAAATACTTTACCAATATTGCCACCATGCTCTCGGCGCTTTCGAAAGCGGGGTATACCTACCGGGGAGATCATCACCACCTGCCGCCGGGGCTCTCACCAGAAGGCATTGCCGTGGGCGACATCGAGGTTGAAATGCAGTGGTTCACCCGCCGCCCCGGGGCCACACTGGTGGTGGGGGTAGATAAAGCCCTCACCATGCTGCGCCACTGCACGGGGTACTTCAATGAGCATGGCGAGTTTGTCAATACTGCAGACCATTTGCAGGTGTGGGCAGTGCACGATGGAACCATTGTCAATGGCAATGGTGACCCGCTGAATGTGCGCCCGGTGATCCGTGTGCGCGGGCGTTACCGTGATTTTGCCATTCTGGAAACCCCCACCCTGGGCATTCTCACCCGTGCCAGCCGGGTGGCAACCAATGTGTACGAGACGCTGATCGCCGCACGGGGAAAACCGGTGCTGTTCTTCCCGGCGCGGTTTGATGTGCATGAAGTGCAGGCCGCTGACGGTTATGCGTATAACATTGCGGTACAGCGTTTTAATATGGATTACGCCAGCACGCTTGGGCCGTTTGTCTCTACAGATGCTCAGGGTGACTGGTGGGGGGGTGCAGGGGGTGGCACGGTGGCGCATGCGGCGATTGCCAGCTTTCTGGGAGACACGGCCGAGGCCATGCTGGCTTTTGCCGAGGTCCTGCCGGTGAGCATTCCGCGGATTGCTCTGGTGGACTTCAATAACGATTGTGTCGGCGACTCTCTGCTGGTGTGCCGGAAGATGTTCGAACGGTATCGGGCGCTGTGTGAAGCCGGCCAGCCTGAGGAAGCCGAGCGTTACCGCCTGTATGGGGTGCGGCTGGATACCAGCGGCAGTCTGCGCGACGTCTCTGTCCCTCCGCTGGGCGATCCTCAGCTTGACCTGGGAGTGAACCCGCGGCTGGTCTTCCTGGTGCGGCAGGCGCTGGATACTGCCTGGGAAGGCTGGGATCTCCCTGCTGAGTGGCACGACCGTGCCCGGGCTTATTGCCATAGTGTGCGGATTGTGGTTTCGGGCGGGTTCAACCCCGAAAAGATCCAGCGCTTTGAGCGACTCAAAGTGCCGGCAGATATTTACGCGGTAGGCTCTTCCCTTTTCGATAACCACGGCCCTACGGTCACCGATTTCACCGCGGATGTTGTACGCATTAAAGTCAAAGGGCAGTGGATTGACATGGCCAAAGTGGGGCGCAGAGCCCTGGATAACCCTGACCTGGAACGCGTCTGGTGAGTTCTTTTTGCAGGTTGATTTTTAAGACCTCATCTATAATCAACCTGTTTGCCATTCATGTTTGATTTCAAGGAGGAAAGGATGCTCACCGACCGGATTGTGGGTGCGTTTACGTTTCGCAAAGGGGTGTATGCCGATGCTGCGAGAGACGCTCAGTTCACTACCGATGCCTGGTTGATTGTGCTGGTGGTGAATTTTATCGCCACGCTGGGAAGCAGTGCGGCTACCCTGCGCGGTGAGCGCGGCTTCCTGGGTTTTTTAATCACCGTCATTCTTGGCACGTTACTTTCCATTGCGGGTTTTGCCCTCTCGGCTTTCCTGGTCAGCTGGGTGGGGCGATCGATGTTCAAGGCTACGGCCAGTTTTGAAGAATTGGCTCGCGCGATGGGGCTGGCCAACGTCTGGCGGGTGATCGGTTTTCTGGGAATTTTCTCGGCCATGACACCGGCGCTGGCGTGCTTGCTCTCGCCTGTGACCCTGCTGGCGGGCCTGGCAGGGCTGGTGGCTTACTTCTTTTCTATCCGTGAGGCCACCGGTATGGACTGGGTGGGTGTGATTGTGAGCGTGGTGGTGGCGCTGATTGTGCAGCTCATCATCACCGCTGTGTTAGGTGGCATCCTGGCCATCTTCGGCCTGGGTGCGGCCATGCTCCTGCGCTGACTGACCGGTAACCGGCAGGGGTGGGCCGCCCTCATTCCTGCCGGTTTGATCTGGTGCGGCCTCTTTTTTCCACAGATAGGCGGCCAACCCAAAACCGATGAGCGTGAGCGCCAGCCCTGAAGGCACATCCCAGGGCAGGTAGCGGAAGGTGATCTGGTGCCTGCCAGAGGGCACTTCGAGTTGCAACCATTCGCCCTCTATCAGTTGGGCAGGTTTGTTATCGATCCAGGCTTTCCATTCTGGCCAGGAGTGTTCAAAGACTGTTAAGGTTCCAGACTGGTTTGATTGGCAGAATACCCTGATCCACCCACCGATAGACGAAGCCTTGCAGGGAATAGTGTTTTCATCCTGTGACGTGATTGCTGCGTAATGAATTTGCGGATCTTCTTGGATTAATATGCCAAAAATCACCAAGCCTGTAGCCGGTTGGGTGATTTCTGAAGAAATACGTTCGGCTTTGATACCTGCCGGGGGTATCATTTGACGGTCGCGAAGATGCCAGGGATGAAATGAATCTGCCAGTTTTATGTTCCTCTGAGTGGCAAAGACGCTCCAGTATAACTCGCTGCCCGGTAACTGGACCCATTCGGAGGATGAAATTTTAATGGCGTTAAGCACTGGTCCGACTTCTTGGGGTTGCTGAACAGGCTGTAACCATGAAGAGCCAAACTTAAAGGCAGAAAAAGCGGCCCAGACTAATGGGATGGCTAAAATGACCCAGCTTAATCGCACTTTCGGGGTGACCAGGTTTTCCCCATGGAGATAGATGAAAGGTCCTTTGTGCAGGGCGAGGTCCAATCCCCATGCACTAAGACCAAGGATATAGGGTACAGCCAGTCCGGCGAATAACGGTGGGTGGCGGATACCGATCAAAAAATTCTCTGCAATCATACCAAAAAACCATTTTGGCAGAATCATGGCGCTATTCAGATAAACCAGCAAAATACCAACCAAGAAGAAAAATAAAGTCCTTAGCTGCTCTTTGGGAATAAGTCGAAAGGCAAGTATTGATAAAAAGATTGGCACCCATCCGATATAGTTGACATACAGGTATGGAAATGGCAATTTTTGGAGGGAGTTTTGATAATAATAATCGGTATCTCGAATCACCAGGTTCAATGGCAAATACTCGAGAGGCTGAACAGAGGTAAAGTTGCCGTCCGTGTCTTTAATAACACTCCCTAAATGGTGCAATAAGGGCACAAGGAAGACCCCTGCCATTAATACCGTGAAAATGCCAGCCAGGAGAATGCCTCGGAAGGCTTCTTTTCTTGTTGGGGTGGTTATGTACAGGATCAGCAAGGCAGGTAAGGTACTTAAGAATGTACCAATCTGAAGATAACCTTGCCCTGACATCACCATAGATGTCAGAGTGACGGACAGGATTAAAATGGATCGCAGGTTGTTTTTCCTGGCGAGATTCATTCCTGCGGGTATAACCAATGAGGCACAGGCTGTAGAAAGTACCAGGGTGACCATTCCGTCTTCCATTTTCCCTGTGACTGACCCGGCAACCACGGCAATTAATGCTGACCAAACACGGGCAACCCTTCCCAGCCCTAGTAAATATGCGATCCACCACTGAGCGAAGCCTGCCAAGGCCAGACCCAATATAATGGTGATTTTCGCCCCATTAATCACACCGAATAACAGGGTTGGAATTGCCATCAGCGGATGGAGAGGGGCTCCCTGCAGGTCTATTAGAGCCGGGTAACCACCGTTCATGTTACCGTTCCACAAGGCGCATACTCCACACCGCAGAAAATTGGGCCAGAAAAAATTTTCACGAATAGAGAGGGGAAACTCTGCTCCAGGTGGCCAGAAATTAGGGCGAAAATCCAACAATGCCCGTCCCGCTGCAAACGCCCAAACCACAATGATTCCCATCTCCAGAAGGTATGAGACCTTTTTTGAAGGGTTCATGATATGCATATTCAGCTTGGAAAACAGCATAGATCCCCCCTGTGGATTATGGATGGATCAAGAGAGAACGGCTGGTTTTTGTGTTCTCCATACCTCTGCTTCGGTGGCCTGCTCGTAAGCGCGGGCGATGCGTAACAGGGTGGCTTCAGAAAAGTCGGGGCCGAGCAGTTGAATTCCCAGCGGCAGGCCTTCGGCATCGAGCCCGGCAGGTATGGAAAGCCCCGGAATGCCAGCGTGGTTGGCAGGCACGGTGAGCTGGTCGGCGTACTGCATGAGCACCGAGTCGCCATATACGGCGCTCATGGCAAAGGCTGCAGTGGGGGTGGTGGGGGTGAGCAAAGCATTCAGGCGGTAGGGGCCCTGCGGGTCGAAGACGGTTTCAAAGTCGCGCCGGATGAGTGTGCGCACGCGCAGAGCACGCTGGTAATACTGTTCGCTGTACTGCGCCGCGGAGACGTACATTCCCATCAGAATACGCAGTTTGGGCTGAACTCCAAAGCCCTGGCCGCGAGTCTTGCGGTACATGCTGCGCAGATCGGCCACCGGTTCGGGCGTACGGTAACCGTACTTGACGCCGTCGTAGCGGTGCAGGTTCGAGGCGGCCTCTACCCGGCTGATGACGAAATAGGCCGGGATGCCATAACGTGTGTTGGGCATGGGGACGTCTTCGATGATCTCCGCGCCCAGCGCGCGCAGCAGGTCGGCGGCCTTGCGAACGCTGGCCTCGATCTCTACCGGCAGGGGCTGTTGCTCAAAGCCGCCATCCGGGGTTGGGAAGGTGATGCGGAAATAATCGGGTGAAAGGCCGATGCGCAATCCCCTCACCCCGGCTTCCAGCTGGCTGAGGTAATCTTCTGGCGGGAGGTCGGCAGTGGTGGCATCGCGTGGGTCGGGCCCGGCCATGGCCTGAAGCATCATCGCCGCACCGGTGACGTCTCTGGCGATGGGGCCGGGGCAGTCGAGTGAAGAGGCAAAGGCGATCAGCCCGTAGCGTGAGACACGCCCGTAGGTGGGTTTGAGCCCCACCACCCCGCAGAAAGCCGCCGGTTGACGGATGGAACCGGCGGTGTCGGTGCCGAGGCTGAGCACGGCTTCCCCGGCGGCCACCGAAGCAGTGCTGCCGCCGGACGACCCCCCGGGCACGCGGGAAGGATTCCACGGGTTGCGCGGGCTGGGCTGAAAAGCCGAGGATTCACTCGAAGAACCGTAGGTGAACTCATCCAAATTGACTTTGCCGAGCATCAGGCCGCCAGACGCTTCCAGCCGTTCGACCGGTGTGGCGGTGTAGGGGGCGATGTAATTGGCCAGGATGCGGGATGCCGCCGTGGTGCGGGTGCCGCGCACACAGAAGATGTCTTTTACGGTGAAGGGAATACCTGCCAGAGGGCCGGGGTCTTCTCCGGCGGCCAGTTTCCGGTCTACCTCGCGTGCCTGTTGCAGGGCGCGGTCGTCGGTGAGGGTGATAAAAGCATGGACTTTTTGCTCGTCTTCCGGGGTGAGGGGGCCGGCATCGAGCGACCCCGGGCGGCCATCCACCTGGCCAATGCGTTCCAGGCAGGATTCGAGGATTTCGACGGCAGAAACCTTGCGCTGGCGTAGCAGGCCAGACAGTTCTCGAGCGGTGAGGTCACACAGTTCCATGATGAGGTTGCCTACTCCAGAGAGGTGTGCGGAATATCGGGAACGATGATGTAGCCATCTTCGAATTGCGGTGATTGAGCGAGAATTTCGTCCGGCGCGGGGTAGGGCTGCCAGGTATCCTCACGGGGCGGCTGGCTGATCTGAGCCGTGTAGGGCACGCCGTGCGAGGTGATGGGCAGGCTGGCGTCCAGGGGAATGGACTCGAGCTGGTCGATGGCATCGAGCTGGTGGTTGAGCTGCTGGCGGAGGTAGGTGGCTTCTGCGGGGGTTAATTCCAGCGCTGCCAGCTCGACGAGGTGGTCAAAAATTTCGGGCGAAATGGCTTCGGTCATTGTGGTTTTCCGGGCTGTGGTTAAGTTCCTTCAAGTATACCGCCAACTGGCAGGTTGTGGTGCGAGGAGTGGGTTTCTGGCTCAGGGGTTTTGCCCCAGCCGCAGGTAGCCGCGTACGGCCCAGAGCCCCCCGCCGGGCTGCTGGACGAGGTAGAAAAGGCGATCAACCATGAAGGTTCGAGGCTCCCAGATCGCCTCGATGGCGTGATGAGCGGCTTCAAGGGAAGCAAGGTCATCAAAGGAGCCTACGGAGAGATGCGGAAGAAAATCGGGGGGTAACGGTTCAATGGGCCCGCTGAAGCGCTGACGGATGCCATGGCTCAGGGCGATCAGCGGAGCAGGGTCTTCGGGGACGAGCCAGAGGGCCATGGAGAGGCCATGAAAACGCTCGATGCGGTGTAAAGTTACTTCAAAAGGTGGGGTCTGGGTGAAAAATTCTGCCAGCTCCAGGCAAAACACGGGCCAGCGCTCCGGGGGAATGAAAGGCGGGTACACCAGAGTGATGTGGGGGGGCACGTAAGTTGCCGGGTGGCCAAAACGCCGCCGCAGTGAGTCGATTTCATCGCACATTTCAGCTGGCGGGATGATACAGAGAGAGGTTGCCTGCGGAAAGAGCATACTATGATTATACCGGAGGTGAGCCGAATTGCACTTTTAAGGAAATCAGGGGGTGTTTTTTTTGTGACGATTCCTCGGTTTTGAGGATAATAGAGAAAGCCTTGCAGTTTCACTCATCGGTCTCTTTTTCAGGAGGGTTCAATGCGCAGAGTTTTTCTCCCGGCGATCAGTGTGCTGATCGTCCTTTCATTGTTCCTTGCACCTGTGCCCTCTGGGGCACACGTCATCGCAGCCCAGACGCTCCCGCCGGGACGGGAGCTCCGTGAAGTTCCCGGGGAAGTGAAAGATGCCTTCCAGGGCGGGATGACAGTAGAAGAATTTCTTTCCAAATACAACGGGCCCATCCCCGCCGCTCTGTGGGATGTGGTGGATGAGCCGGTTTCAGTGATCGTAGAAATGGAAAAACCGGCTTTGAGCAAGCGCATGGCCGCCGCCGGTGGGGCGGGTACCCCGATGCGTTCTACGGAACAAAAGCAGTATACCGATATGTTGAGGCAGGCCCAGGCCCCTCTGGTAACAGCGGTGCAGGCACGGGGCGGGGTGGTGCTCGGGCAGTACACCCGGGTGTATAACGGGGTACTTGTGCGCATCAATGCCCGTGAGATCAACGCTCTGCGCCAGGTGGCCGGGGTAAAGGCCGTCCATCGCGCCCCGCGTCATACGATTGACCTGGTAGCCAGTGTGCCCCTGATTGGCGCGCCGAGCGTCTGGAATGCTGTTCCAACCGGCTACAACGGGAGATCGATACGGGCATTGACTACACCCACGCCAGCTTTGGCGGCCCGGGGACACCCTCGGCCTATGCGGGGAACAATCCCCGAATCGTGGAAGCGGGGAGCTTCCCGACGGCAAAGGTGATCGGCGGGTATGATTTTGCCGGTACAAACTACAACGCCAGTAATCCGACGGCGGCCATTCCCGCGCCTGACCCCGATCCTCTGGACGAAAATGGCCACGGTACGCATGTGGCTTCGATTGCTGCCGGGTTGGAGGTGAAAGAAGGCAGTAACGTGCTGGTGGGGGCGGGGGTGGCCCCGGGGGCCAGCCTGTATGCGCTCAAAGTCTTTGGGGCTTCGGGCTCGACGGATCTGGTGATCAACGCCCTGGAATGGGCGATGGACCCCAACGGAGACGGCGACCTTTCGGACCGGGTGGATGTGATCAATATGTCGCTGGGTTCGGTCTGGGGCGTGGCTTCGGCAGACGACCCCGAACAGGTGGCCCTGAACCTGATTTCCTCGCTGGGTACGGTGGTGGTCACCTCAGCCGGGAATGAGGGAAACAGCTCCTACATCACCGGAGCACCGGCAGTGGCCGATACGGCGATTTCGGTGGCGGCGACTACGACCGGTTCTGTGACGATGCCCAGAGTTCAATATAATAATGGCACCCAGCAGGTGCCTTACCAGCCGGCCAATCCGTTTAATTCAGCCATCACGGCGACGCTCGTCGATGTAGATGCTGTGGATGGCGATGCGGCTACCGGGGAGTTATGCACCACCGACGGTGTAATTCCCGGGGCGCTCACGGGTGCTATTGCGCTCATCCAGCGAGGAGGAGGAAAAGAGTGTTATTTTCAGACAAAGATTAACAATGCCGCGGCTCTGGGGGCTCAAGGGGTCATCATCTACAACCATGCGGCGGCGGCAGACGAGTTTATCTCGATGGCAACCGGCACGGCGACCCTGCCGGCCGGGCATACCCTGCGCAGTTACGGGCTGATGTTGAAAGGTTTCCACAATACCCAGGTGACGGTGGGGCCTGACTCTCAGCCGGCGACCTTTGCATGGGGCGACCCGGATGCTACGGCCAGCTTTACCAGCCGCGGGCCGCGCGGGTACGATTCGAAGCTCAAGCCGGAGCTTTCGGCGCCGGGGGTGTTGATCTATGCCGCGGCGATCGGCAGTGGAAAGAGCGGGGTCAGCATGAGCGGCACGTCTATGGCGGCGCCCCACGTGACGGGTGTGGCGGCGTTGGTCCGTCAGGCGCACCCGGGCTGGAACCCCGAAAAGGTGAAGGCGGCGCTGATGAGCACGGCGGTGGACGTGGGCGGTGAAGTTCCGCTCACCGGCGCCGGGCGCGTGGATGCTGAAGCGGCCGTGTTCACCCGCACTCTCGCCACCGGAGATGCCAACCTCGTCAGCCTGAGCTGGGGCGTGGTGCAGGTGGGAGACACCTCTTCTGCCTATGTGGCGCCAGAGGCCAAACAGGTTCGGTTGGAAAACCTCGATGCCACCGCCCATACCTACGACGTATCGGTGCAGTTCAGCGACCCGCAGATGACGGGTGCCACGCTGGGGGTGCCCACCAGTGTGACGGTACCGGCAGGCAGCACGGTCGGGGTGCCGGTGACGCTCACGCTCAACCCGGCGCTTCTGCCGGTGGCATTCGATGCCAGCATGGAAGAATATTACGGATTTATCACCTTCACCCCGCAGGGAGGGGGCAATACGGTGCGGCTGCCGTTTTATTTCGTCCCGCGCCCCTACAGCACCCTCAGTGAGATAAGCGGAGCCGTCAAAAGCATCAGCGTGGTCAACAACACTGATGCTCAGGTCACCTATACCAACACTGGCCCGGCGACGGCAAGCCTGTGGGCCTGGCCGGCGCTGGTGATTGACGGCAATGAGCCCGAGGTGAACGATATGGCTGATCTACGGGCCGCAGGCATCGATTATGTTGGTAGTGGTTCCTATGGAGATATGCTGGGAGTAGGTATTGCGAAGTGGGGGTCCGTGCATACCCTGCAACCGTACTTCGATGAGACTGACCTGGCAATCGACACCAACCGCGATGGAAAGACCGAGTATGTGTTGTGGAACTTTAACTATGGCTGGTTTGGCGGAGGGGATGAGACCAATGAATGGATCGTGCTCCTCACCGATATGACTGCCTCCTCCGGCCAGCCCAGCATCTTCCTGGCCAGCCCATATCTCATTTATGGCGACTTCAATTCGGGCCTTTCGGAATGGTATGTGCCTGTGGGTTGGATCCCGCTCTCCCGCAGTGATTTTGGTTACCAGTTCTTCAGCTACGACAGCAGTGGAGCCATGGACAGCACCCCGGCGGGTGTGTTTGATTACATGCGCTCTCCGTTTGTCTGGGGCCTGAGCGACTTCACCCCTTCCACCGGCGCACCGGTTACGCTGGAGGTTGGGTTGAACGATTCGGCGGGCTTCTGGCTGGCGAGGCCCAGAGGTATGATGGTGGTGGATTACAATGGCAGGCCGGGGACGGGCCAGGCGCTCATCGTGCCGCTGGGGGTGGAGTTCTATAACAGCTACCTGCCGGTGATCGCTCGGTAAGCCCGGCCTTACCTTGCAATCTCATAACACCCCGCCCGCAGGCGGGGTGTTCGCTTGGAGGGAGGGCTATAATGAAAGTATGTTGATTCACTCCGCCTCGCAGTTACTCACCCTGGCGGGGGGGCCTCAGCGGGGGAGAGACCTGGGCCGGCTCGGCATCCTGGAGGACGGCGGGGTGCTCGTGCGCCAGGGGAAAATCACCGCGGTGGCGAAAAGCGCTGAACTGCTTGCCGCCTATCCCGATGAGCCGTCGATCAGTGCCCACGGGAAGGTGGTGATGCCGGGTTTTGTCGATCCGCATACTCACCTGGTCTGGGCTGGCGACCGTGCCGCTGAGTTTGAATTGCGCCTGCAGGGCAAAACATACATGGAAATCATGGCCTCAGGTGGGGGCATTGTATCTACCGTACGGGCCACTCGCCAGGCTTCGATTGAAGCTTTGCTGGCACAAACCCGCGAACGCGCCCGGCGTATGCTCCAGTATGGCACCACCACCGCCGAAGCCAAAACCGGTTACGGCCTGGAGGTGCAGACCGAGTTGAAACAGCTGGAAGTTTTACTCCGCCTCGATGCCGAAGGGCCGCTGGAGATTTGTCCCACCTTTCTCGGAGCACATGCCATTCCGCCCGAGTACCGGGACGACCCGCAGGCCTATACCCATCTGGTCTGGGAGGAGATGCTGCCGGCAGTTCAGCGGTGGTGGGCCAGCCATGCCCCCGGCAGGCATCTGCCGTTTGTGGATGTGTTCTGTGAGACGGGGGCTTTTTCTCTGGAGCAGTCGCGGGCCATCCTGGAACAGGCGCGCAGGCTCGGCTTTCCCCTGAAAATCCACGCGGATGAATTTGATAACCTGGGAGGGGCGGCGCTGGCAGTAGAGTTGGGAGCGACCTCGGCAGATCATCTGGTGAAGACCTCGCCGGAAGAATGGCGTGCCCTGGCGAAGAGCGATACGGTGGCCGTGGCTCTGCCCTGCACGCCTTTTGGGCTGGCTGAGGCGCACTATCCGCCGGTGCGGCCCTTCCTGGAGGCCGATGGCCTGCTGGCGATTGCCACCGATCTTAACCCGGGAACGGCCTGGTGTGAGAATATGCAATTTGCCATTGCTCTGGCCTGCCGCTACCTTCATCTCACTCCCGCGCAGGCGATTGCGGCGGCCACCATCAACGCGGCGGCTGCGCTGGGGATGTCGGATCGGGTCGGCTCGCTGGAAGTGGGCAAGCAGGCCGATCTCGTGGTGCTTTCGGTGGCCGATTACCGTCATCTGGGGTATCGCTTTGGTGGGAATCTGGTGGAACGGGTTATCAAACGGGGCGAGGTGGTGGTATGAGCCGTGGCGGGCTGGTGATTGGTCTGGGAGGGGTGGGCACGCGCGTTGTGGAGCGTGTGCGCCAGGTTCTCACGGCCAGCGCCGAGAACCGCCCGCCCGATTCGATCCGTCTGCTGGCTTTTGACCTTCGTAAACCGGTTCCGGCTACGGGCAGGCTGCCGCAATCGTATCATTTTTTAGTTCAGGTCGCTCCGGTGGAAGCGCCGGCCGGTGCTCCGGTGCGGCAGGTGGCGCGTGCGGCCCTGCTGGCTGATCTGAAGCAGGGGGTGGTCAACTCTTCGGTTTTGCGGGCGCTGGCCACGCAGCTGGATGCGCTCTCTCGAGCCGGGGTGACTCAGGCGGATGTCTTCCTGGTGAGCTCGTCCTTTGGCGCCACCGGATCAGCATGGCTGGTGGATATGGCCTATCTTGTCCGGCATCTGGCCGGTAACCGCATTAAAGTTCGCATCCATGCTATTCTGCTCACTCCAGAGGCGTTCGAACGCGCCTTTTTCCCCTCGCAGGCGCACCGTTTGACGCATTATGTGGTCTTGAGAGAGCTGGAATTGTGGCAGCGTGAGCGCTCGTGGGAACAGGGAGCCTCGTTGTATGGCGGCAAACCTCTGGGAGGCCTGCCGGGAGTGCTCACCCGCCGTCCGCTGGACTCGGTGCAGGTGGTGGAGGGGCAGGAGTTGAACACAGCGCCCGAAGCCGGGGCAATTCCACTGACGGCGGAGGGCATCCTCTGTCAGCTCGACCCGCAGGCCAGTGCTGTGCTCGAAGAGGCCGCTCAGCTCGCCGGGGTGCAGGGAACACAGGTATTCAGTACCTTCGGGGTGTTCACCCTGCTCTATCCGGGACGGATCGCGCTGGAAGAAGCCGTTCAACGCCTGATCATCGGCACGCTCGATCACTGGTTGCCGCTGGAAAAAGACCCCAACACGGGCCGCCCTCTGCGTCTGGCCGAGCCGCTTCACCTCCGCCCGGATGACCCTTACGGCAAGCTGGAATTCTGGATTACCGAACCTCATCATTCGGGCATCCTGCAGGAGGTGATGCGTCAGGCCGACCTGCTGGCCCGGCGCGATCAGCCGGCACGCCGGGCAGCGCTGCAAGCCATGGAGAGCCGTGGCCTGGATGAATGGAAGGCGATCTTTTTCCAGTGTGAAGGTGCTGAGGCCCTGCTTTCGCAGGGGAATGCCCTCCCTGAGCCGCTTCAGCCGCTGATTAACCGGCATGGGCTGGTTTTCCTCAAAGAGGTCGCCCGGCGGGTGGCCAACCCCGATCCCCGGCTGGGGGCTCCGTTTGAATATCTGCGCAAGCTTGAACAGGCTCTGGCGGCCTACATGCAAGACCTCGACTCGGTGCTGGAAAGCTGGCGTGAGCGGGGAGAATCGGCAGAGAACGAGTCGCTCCTGCGCACCCTGCAGGAAACGCGGCGGAGCTGGGAACAGCGCCGCGATTCGTTGCTTGGGCGCCTCATGCCGCAGGCGGCCCAGGATGCCCAGGAGCGCTATATCCAGGCCCGGCAATTACAGGCGCAGTACAAACAACGGGAGACCATCCTGCGGGGGATCCTGGACTCGGCCAGCCTGATGCATTCCCTCACGCACCAGCTTCTGATTTTTGGGGAGCGGCTGGTGAACGCCCTGGCGTTGATTTCAGACAGTGTGTATAACATGGCCCTCGACCAGTCACTGCGGCTGGAGCGTGAGAAGCGTTTCGAGGCGGCGATTCGCGTACAACAGCTGGTGCTTGACCAGGGGTATGAAACCCGGCGTTCACGGCTGGTCTTCGATGCTTTCCGCCAGGAGCTTACCATGCAGCTGGCGCTGGCCATCGAAGAGCTGGCCGACCGGGAATCCCCGGCAGTGCCCAACCAGACCTTACCCTTCCGGGTGGCCGACCCTGCCCGGGAGGGAGAGAAGGTGGCCCTGGATGATCCCGCGTTGAGTGCCGAACAGCTGGCCGGGTTGTTGATGCGCGTTCTCACGTGGCACTTCACCGAAGCCCTGCTGGCCAGCCAGCCCGAAAATTCGGTGCTGGGCTTTCTCCATTATCTCGACCCCCGCGCTGACCATCTGGGTAACCGCCTGGTGGCCAGTGCTACACCCGCGGTGCGTTTGCTCACCCCGATACCGGCGCGGCGGAATTTCCTCTTTGCCCCTTCGGCTGGTTCTGCGATCACTTCTACTTATTCTCAAACCCTGCTCGGGGAATTACAGCATCACCTGGGAGATGTATACGTCTTCCAGACCGAAAACCCGGAACGGCTGACCCTCTTCCGGTACTTTGACGGGTTGAGCCTGGATCATTTGCTTACCTTCCATCAGAGCGAGCCGCCGGCCGGAGACCTCTCACCGCTGCGCCCCTTCATCCTCTGGAAGATTTGAGTGTACGGCTTGCCCGGTGCATGAGCTTCTGATACAATCCGGCGCATGCCAACTATAGAACAGGCCAGAGAATGGTATGCCGCAGCCGATGCGGTGCATGGATTCGACCATATCCTGCGTGTTTATCATCTTGCCGAGCGCCTTGGCCCGCCTGAAGGGGCCGATATGGATATTCTCCGCGCTGCCGTCCTGCTTCATGACGCCAGCGGTGCCAGCCCCGGCAGTGAGGGCCGCAAGCAACATCACCTGGCTTCGGCAGAATTTGCCGCCGGAGTGCTTTCGGCTGAGGGCTGGCCTGCGGAGCGGATTGCCGCAGTACAGCATTGCATTCGGGCGCATCGTTATCGCGGCGATGGTGAAATGCCGCGCACTCCCGAAGCCCGGGTGCTTTTTGACGCCGATAAACTGGACGTGCTCGGGGCAATCGGGGTAGCCCGTGTGGTGGCCTACGCCGCCCTCAACCATCAGCCGGTGTACGCTCAACCTTCAGCACGGTTCCTTGCCAGCGGAGAGAAGGAACCCGGCGAGCCGCACAGCGCTTACCACGAATACCTTTTCAAACTGCGGCGGGTGAAAGAACGCCTCTTCACTCCCGCAGCGCGCGCTCTGGCCGCCGGGCGTGAGGCCTACCTGGACGGGTTCTTTCAGCGCTTAATGCTGGAGATGGACGGAAGTCAGTAGACCGGAACCGCACTTGCGTTCAGGGCGGTTACTGCGCTTCTGCGTTTACCCGCTCCAGCAGGGCTTTCATGTAGCCGATGGTATAGGCTGTGCCCAGGCGCGGGTCGTCGGCCATGAGGGGAATGTGATCGGCAATCAAAACGCCGTCGAAATTTACCTCGCGCAGGGCCTTCATCACCCGGTACATGTCCATGTAGCCGTCGTCAATGAAAGTCTCGACAAAGTGCGGCAGAGGACGGTCGACATTGCGGAAGTGTACTTTGAAGATCTTTTTCCGCTCTCCAAAATAGCGGATGGTCTCGAAGACGTCTTTTCCCATGGCCGGGCCGCCTTCCAGCCAGCAACCCACGCACAGGCAGATGCCCACATTGGGGCTGTCGGCCAGTTCCAGCGCGCGGCGGTAACCCTCGAAATTGCTGAAGATGCAACGCGGCACCCCACCCAGCTCGGGCACGGGTGGGTCATCCGGGTGTATGCCGATGCGCACACCGGCTTCCTCGGCCACCGGCGCCACCTGCCGGATGAAGTAGGCAAAATTATCCCAGATTTCTTCTTCTGAGTACCGCCTTCCATGGGTCAGGGGGCCGTGGTATTCACGCCCCACCCAGTAGCCCGTGGTGGCTTTTTGCAGGTCAAAGGCACGCGCCGGAGCGCCGCCGCGTGTGAGCTCGCGTTCGGTGCTCCAGATACCATTGGCCATGTGGGCATAGGTGGTGTAGGGAATGCCGGCCCGCCCCAGATTCCGCAGGTGGGTTTTGTATTCCTCAATTTTTTCATCGCGCCCGGGCAGGTTGAGGACGATGGCGTCCTGGTTGTGCACGCTGAAACTGCCAAAGCCGTAGATCTTCAGCCCGGCCCGTTCAAAAAGTTCTTTTCGGCTGGCATAATATTCGTAGCTGGCTTTATCACCGCCTGTCCATAGCACCACGTATTCCAGCCCCATCTGGCGAATCCACTGCAATTCGGTTTCGGTAGGTTCGGGTGAAGCCTGCATGGCGATTTTCATCCCTGGCGGGGGAAGCTTTTGGTTCTCTGGCATTGTCTCTACTCCCTGTTTCTGAGGAAAAGGTTCACGAAAAAATCCGGGCATGGTAACCCGGATTTAATTGTACTCCCACACTATTTCAGGCCGGTTGAGCAGGGTTCTCTTATGGGGCGAGGGTTTCCTCTGCCCGCGGTTCTTCTGCCTCTTCCGGAGGGGCTTCGATGATTTCATCTTCGGCCTCTATTTCTTCCTGTTCTTCCTGTGCCTCTACTGCTTCCTGCACCTCTATTTCTCCCTGTACGGTTTCGCCGGTTTCTTCCTCTGAAAGGGCCTCTGGAAGGGGTTCTTCAGCGGGGGCATCCCCGGGTGCGGCGGTAAGTTCATGCCCGTTGAGGCGAAAACGTGAAACCAGTGCCTCGAGGTGCCGGGCGGTTTCGGCCAGGTTTCGCACCGAATGATGCACGTCTTCCACCTGGGCGAGCACCTCTTCGGTGGAAGCGCTGACTTCTTCGACGGCGGCGCTGTTCTCTTCACTCACGCTGACGATGTTCTCGATGGCCTGGTTCACCTTGCCCGACTGCGCGGCCATGGCCTCTGCGGCGGCGGTGGTTTCTCCGATGACGGTGGCGACCGCATCCATCACTTCAACCATGCGCCCGGAAGTGCGGCTGATCTGCTCGGTAGCCCGCGCGGCCTCTTCTGCCTGGGTATTGACGGCCTCAATGGCCTTCAAAATGGCGTTTAAGGCATTTCCCGAATGGTTGGCCAGCTCTACCCCGGTTTCTACCTCGCTCGAGCTTTCGCGCATGGCGCGAGTGACCTCATCGATCGCCTTACGAATATCTTTGATCAGCCCGTTAATTTCACGGGTCGAAAGCGCGGCTTTTTCGGCCAGCTTGCGCACCTCATCGGCCACCACGGCAAACCCCTTGCCGTGTTCTCCGGCGCGCGCCGCCTCGATGGCAGCGTTGAGCGCCAGCAGGTTGGTCTGCGAGGCGATGTCTTCGATGGTTTCGACGATATCACCAATTTTGACCGACTGCTGTTCCATTTCCCGGATCTTCTGCGCCGAAAGCCCCACCCGTGAGCGGATGGTATGCATGCCCTGAATGGTAGATTCAACCGCCCTGGCGCCTTCACGGGCGGCCCGGGTGGCTTCATCGGTACTGCGCTGGACGGCTTCGGTGTTGCGTACCACCTGCTCGATCATTTGCCCCACTTCGGTGGTGACGCGGTTGGCCATCTCCACTGACTTTTCCTGGTCGCGGGCACCAGCAGTGACGTTTTCGATGGCCTGGTTCATCTGAATCATGGCGGCAGCGATGCGATTCGATTCATCGGCCTGCTCGGCGGCGCCGCGTGCCACCTGTTGAATGGTGGTGGTGATCTGCCCGGTGGCCTGAGAAGCGCCCATGGAGGCCTGCTCCAGTTGCAGTGAGGCGGCTCCCAGGTCGGTAGCGCTCAGGGCCACTTCGCGTATGGCCCGGCTCAGGTTCCGGTTCAGCTCGCTGAATACCCGCCCGATTTCCTGCAGGCGATCGTTCATCCGGTTGAAAGCCTGGGCCATGCGGCCTACCTCGTCCTGGCTCGTAACGGGGAGTTCCATCGAGGCAATTTCTACACTGCGCGTCAGGTCTCCCCTGGCCATCAGGCGCATTTCATCGACCAGGTGAGCCAGGTCTACCTCGGCAATCTGGCGCGCGCTGGAAGCCAGGCGTACCAGCGGGTTGCGGATACTGCGGGCCAGAGCCAGCCCTGAGGCCAGCCCCACCCCCAGCGCCGCCACCAGCACGATCATCTGCATCGTCTGGAGATTGCGGGTGAGGAGCTGACTGGCTTTTTGCTCGGCTTCGTAATCGCTTCGAACACTGGCCGAAAGTTCGTCGAGCAGGGTGCGGAGCTGATCACCGGTGGCGTCCATCTGTTCGGCTTTCACGCGGGCCAGTTCATCCTGGCGGCTGCGGATATTCTCAAAGCCGAGGTCGATCATGCTCAACGATTGTTCGACGTTGGTGATCTGGTTGCGCTGAGCGGTGTTTAGCTTGAGCTCTTTAAGCTGGTCGAGGGCACTCAGGGTCTGGTTGTAATGATTGTCAAAGTCCTTGAGGGACTGCGAGGCGCTCCCTTCGATGAAGTATCGGCTCACATCCTGGCGCAGTTCTGCCACCAGGCTGCTGGTTTTAGCCACCTGTTTTTGAATTTCCAGTTTCAGCTGGGCTTCCTCAAGAGGCGTCAGCGGCACAACCGGCTCAGCGGTCTGGGTGGTAGACGTAGTGGTGGTGGTTGTGGTGGTTGTGGTGGTAGCCTCCACCGCTTCGGGGATGCGGTCGATCATTTCCTGCGTGCTGTGCCCGATGGCCCCGAAAAATTGCTTAATCTGGGCCTGAATCACGTTGATCTGCATCTGGACGGCTTTGAATCCATCGGTATAGGCCGTCAGCTGTTCTGATACTTGCTGCACCTTTTCTGCCCGCTCGGGGTTGGTGATGCGGGAAGAGGCATTTTCCAGCAAGGTTTGAAAGCGGGTCAATTCCTGCTCATAGGCCTGCATGGCCTGCTCACCGGGAGAGGCCAGGTAGCGGTTGGCGGCTCCGGTAAGGGTGGCTTCGCTCACCACCAGATCGTCAATCAGCCGTTGCTCAGCGGCCAGGTTATCTACCAGGCGGCTGACGGTGCCCTGCAACCGGCTAATCCCGATGATTGAACTCAGGCCGACGGCGATCATTAACAGCAAAATGACCCCGATGACCAGGATGATTTTTATGCTTACCCCAAGGTTGCGAATCCAAGACATCATTCAGGCCCTCCTCACACATTCAATAAGGTTATTTTGCATGGAGAGGGGATAAAAAATCTATAAAGATGGGATAAATTCGATGGGCAGATGAAAAAAAAAGGGAGTTTCAGGCGGGGCGAGTGGCCCAGTGAATGGCTACAGTGCCAAAGTTGAGGCGGCGGAAGCCCGCGCCGGTGAACCCGGCTTCGATCAGGCGGGAAAGCAATTCTTCGGCGGTGAGAAAGTGCTGAGAAGTCTGCGGCAGGTAGGTGTAGGCGGCGCGGTCGCCGGTGAGCAGGCCGCCGAGGAAAGGGATGATGCGGTGCATGTGAAAGCCGATCAGCGGAGAAAGGAGGCCGGGGCGTGGACGGGTGGTATCGAGGGCTATGAACCGCCCTCCCGGGCGCAGGACGCGCATCTGTTCGCGTAGAGCCTGCGGCAGATCGGTCACGTTGCGGAGGAGGAAGCCAGAGACGACTGCATCGAAGGCGGCATCGGGGAAAGGCAGACGGAGGGCATCGGCGGCCACCCAGGCCGAAGGGGCAGGGGGGCGCGTTTTCCCGGCGAGCATCATGGCAAGGGTAAAATCGGCGGCGACCACCCGGCAATGTGGCTGCTGGTGCAGAGCTTCGCGGGCCAGGTCACCTGTACCGGCGCCGAGGTCGAGCAATCGTTCTCCGGGGCGCAGGGCGGCGCGGCGAATGACCTCTCGCCGCCAGGCAAGGTCCATTCCCCCGGTCATCAGGCGATTCATGAGGTCATAACGGGCGGCAATGCGGGAGAACATGCGCTGAACAGCGCGAGCGCGTTCTTCTTCGGGGGGGAGGGAAAGGCTCAATGCAACGGAACCCAGACGAGGATGGTGGTGCCGGCGCCCGGTTCGGAGGTTAACTCAATATCCCCTCCAGCGTTGTGGGCGCGGGTCTGCATGTTGCTCAGGCCGTGACCCAGGGTGAGCTGGACTTTACTCGTATCGAAGCCGCGCCCGTCATCGCTGACTTCAAGCACGGCGCGTTCGTTGGTCATCCACAGGCTCACATGCACGTGCTTGGCGTGAGCGTGTTTGGCGATGTTGGCCAGCGCTTCCTGGCAGATGTGAAAAAGCGCCACGGCGGCAGAAGGGGGGATGAGGCTGGCTTCTTCGGGGGTGGGGCCGCTCACGTTGACGTCTACCAGGGTGTTGGCACGGAATTCCGCCACCAGGCGGCGCAAACCGTCCATCAGGTTTTCTTCGTGGAGTTTTCGCGGGCGCAGGTCGAGAATGTAGGCGCGGATGTCGCGGATGGTGCTGTTCAGGTCAGCAATGGCCTGGTCGATGCGCTGGCGCGCCGCGGCGGGGTCATCGCCGAGGAGCAGGCGGGCATGCTCCAGGGTGAGCCCGACGGCGTAAATATCCTGAATGATGCCATCGTGCAGATCCATGCCAATGCGTTCGCGTTCTTCCAGAACGGCCAGGCGGCGCTGTTGCACATTCAGGCGGGTGTTTTCGATGGCCGTGCCCACCCAGAAACTGATCGCCGAAAGGAACTGCATTTCAAGCTCGTCCAGGGCTTTTTCGTGGCTGGAGGCGGCGCAAAGTACTCCGAAGACCCCGCTTGCCCCGTTGAGCGGGGTGCAGGCAATCTGCCGCACGGTGCTCTGGAGGATGGCTTCGTTCAGGAAGTGATGGTTTTCATCAGCACTGGGTCGAAGAGCAGGGAGATCGAGGCGCTGAGCCTGGCCGCTGGCGGCGGTTTGGCCGATGATACCTTCACCGAACCTGAATTCGGTTTTTGACCAGAGAGCAGGGAGGGTTGAACTGCGATGGGCGGCCAGCCTGAGGTGGTTGCCATCGTCATGGCGGAGGAAAATCTCTCCGGCTTCAAGTTTCAGATAATCCATCACCTGGGTGAGCGCCCGGTCGATCATGGTGTCGATATCTGCCGACGAGGCCAGAGTCTGGGCCATGTCGTTGAGCAGGGCCAGGTTCTCATTACGGCGGGTAAGGGTGCTCTCGCGTTCGGTGAGGCGCTGCACCAGACGGGCGTTAAACAGGGCAACTGCCGCATACGAGGCCAGCATTTCAATCACCACCTGGTCGTCGGCGGTGAATTCGGGGGCGTTCAGCTTGTTGGTCAGGTAAATCTGGCCGAGCTGTTCTTCGCCGCGGCGGATGGGTACGCCGAGGAAGGAGGTCATGGGGGGGTGATGAGGCGGAAAGCCCGCGGAGCGCGGATCGGTGGTGAGATCGGCCAGACGAATGGTGCTCGAACCGCGCATGAGGGCGCCAATGAGGCCTTTGCCAACCGGCGGATGGGCCATGCGGCGGATTTCTTCAGGGCTCATACCGATGGGAATGAAGCGGTCGAGCTGGCCTTCTTCGTTGAGGATGCCCACTGCGGCGTACTGCGCCCCTACCTGTTCCATGGCCAGGGTAGCAATACGTTCCATGAGCGCTTCGGGAGAAATTTCCTGAACCAGTTCCAGGCTGGCGCGGTGAAGCGCTGCCAGGCGTTCTTCCAGTTGTTCGCGGGTCAGCAGGCCAGGTTCCATAATAACGATATTTTACCCGAAAATACCCAATTCTTGACGAACCTGTCAGAGCTTTGGCACCGGCCAGGGAGAAATCCTGAGGGTTTACCTTTCTTTTCTGAGCGGCAAACCGTATAATCAGCCTCAATTGGAGGTGGTTTATGCTGGACAGTATTTTAAGGCGCAAGAAGGATGAGGAGGAAAAACGCAAAGAAGGGCGTTTGCCACCGGGGCAGGCACTGACCAACCGCTTCCCGGTGCTTCATTACGGGCCGGTGCCCACCTTTGACCCGAAGACGTGGGATTTCCGCGTGTGGGGTGAGGTGGAACAGCCCCTGCGCCTCACCTGGGAGGCGTTCAACCAGCTTCCGCGCAGCCAGGTGACGCTGGATTTACACTGTGTTACCCGCTGGAGTCAGTTCGATATGCTGTGGGAGGGCGTTCTGGTGCGGACATTGATGGAGCTGGGGCTGGTGAAGCTTAAACCCACCGCGCGCTACGTGATGCAGCACGCCGAGAATGGTTATACAGCCAATCTCCCTCTGGAGGTGGTTCTGCAGGAGAACTTTTTACTCGCCACCCATTATGATGGGAAGCCCCTGGAACCGGAACACGGATACCCGTTGCGGGGAGTGGTGGGGGCCATTCCTGGCCGCAGTGACCTGAAAACCCCCTACCTGTGGAAAGGCGCCAAATGGCTGCGCGGCCTGGAATTTATGGCAGAAGACCGACCGGGTTTCTGGGAGCAGGCCGGTTACCACAACGAGGCCGACATCTGGAAAGAGGAGCGGTACGCCTGAGGATGGGTGGAAAGGAACTTCATGCTGGCTGCCATTGATCTGGGGATCACCAATATTGATATCGTATTCCATCAGGGAGATACGTACGGGCATGTACGCCTTCCGGCCAACGGTCAGCCGGTGGAAAGGCAAATGGAAGCGGCTCTGAATGCCCTGCAAGCCCAGGGTTGCCAGCCTGCGAAGATCGCTGTGACGGGCGGGCAATATCGCCGTCTGGCGACGCGTTTTGACGCGGTGGAGATCGTGGGGGTATCGGAGGTACAGGCCATCGGCCTGGGTGGATTGGCGCTGGCCGGGGTAGAGCGCGCCCTGGTGGTGAGCGCCGGTTCGGGGACAGCCATGGTGGCGGCACGTGGGCGCGACTGTACGCACATCACCGGCATTGCGGTGGGAGGCGGCACCCTGCAGGGGCTGGGCCGCCTGCTGGTAGGAACAGCAGATGCACCTGAAATTGACCGCCTGGCGCTCGCGGGCGACCCCAACAGGGCTGATCTCACGCTGGTAGAAGCCGTCGGCGGGACTGTGGGCCGCCTGCCGCCAGACGCCAACGCGGTCAACTTTGGGAGGCTCGCCCGCCAGCCGTTGGAGTTAAGCCAGCCCGACCTGGCCGCTGCTCTGGTGCGGCTGGTGGGGCAGGTGATTGCAGTGGTGGCCATCAATGCCGCCCGTGCCGAGGGATTGGAGCCGATTGTGGTCATCGGTCACCTGGTAGATTTGCCTTCTCTGCGGCGGGTGCTCAACGAGGTGGCCGGTTATTATCAGGCTACAATATACGTTCCTGAGCGCCCCGGCATGGGCACGGCCCTGGGTGCGCTGCTCTGGGCAGAGGGTTTGTGATACAATTTCCGGTGTCCTGAGCGCATCAAAAAACCCCTCATCTGAGAGGGGTTGTGCCGAAGGTGGGAATCGAACCCACATTCCTTTCGGAACGCGATTTTGAGTCGCGCGCGTATGCCAGTTCCGCCACTTCGGCAGGTTGATGTTAGTATAAACAGATTCAACGGAAGGGTCAAGGTATTTCGTTCTCATGAAGCTGGGCATTATCGGCCTTCCCCAATCGGGAAAAACCACACTGTTCAATGCGCTGACGCGCGGCACGCAGCCCACCGGCCTTTCTGCCGGGAAGATTGAGGTGCATACCGCGGTGGTGGATGTGCCCGATCCGCGTGTTGACCGGCTCTCGGCGATGTTCAAACCCAAAAAGACGATTTATGCCAAGGTTACCTATGCCGATGTGGCCGGGTTGGAGGGCAGTGCCGCGAAGACGGGGATTTCGGGAGCGTTGCTCAATCAGCTTACGCAGATGGATGGCTTCATTCAGGTGGTACGCTGTTTTGAGGATGATGCCGTGCCGCATCCGGCCGGGAGCGTAGACCCGGTGCGGGATATCGCCAGCATGGAAAGTGAGCTGATCCTCAACGACCTTATCTCAGTGGAGCGGAAGCTGGAGCGCCTTGCCGATGAAAAGAAAAAAGGCGGCGGGCGTGACCGTGCTGTCATCGAGCGAGAATTAAACCTCTTTGAGCGTTTCAGGGCGGCGCTGGCTGAAGAAATTCCCCTGCGTGACGTGGATGTGGATGCAGAAGAAGAAAAGGCGCTGACGAGCTTTGGCTTTCTCAGCCGCAAACCGATGCTGGTGGTGCTCAACCTCTCCGAAGGGCAGACCCCACCGGTGATCCACTATCCTCATCGGCACAGCCAGGTGGTGGCTTTACAGGGAAAACTGGAGATGGAAATTGCCCAGCTTCCGCCGGAGGAGGCCCAGGTTTTCCTGGCAGAGTATGGCATTGAGGAGCCCAGCCTCAACCGGATGATTCGTCTTTCGTATGATTTGCTCGGTCTGCAGAGCTTCTTCACCGTGGGGCCGGATGAATGCCGCGCCTGGACGGTGCGCCGCGGTGCCACCGCTCCTGAGGCGGCAGGTGTCATCCATACTGACCTGCAAAAGGGGTTCATTCGTGCCGAGGTGGTGGCTTATGATGATCTGATTGCTCTGGGCGGCATGAACGAAGTTAAAGCCCATGGTAAATTACGCCTGGAAGGTAAGGAATACATCGTCCAGGATGGGGATATCCTGAACATTCGCTTCAACGTTTGAAAGACCCAACCATGCGCTACGAACCTGTAATCGGTCTGGAAGTTCACGCCGAGCTGGCCACCCGTACCAAGATGTTCTGTGCCTGCCCGGTAGTCGATCCCACCTGTTCGCGCCCCAATGAGGCCGTCTGCCCGGTGTGTTCAGGTTTACCGGGGGTGTTGCCGGTGGTTAACCGTCAGGCGGTGGAGCTGGCCCTGCGGGTGGCGCTGGCGCTGGGGTGTCGGGTCAACCGGGTGAGCCTTTTTGCACGTAAAAATTACTTTTACCCCGATCTGCCCAAGGGGTATCAGATTTCACAGTACGAGGAGCCGCTGGCCGTGGAGGGGCGCCTGCCGATTGAGACGCCCACCGGCTGGCGTGAGATACGCATCCGGCGAGTGCACCTGGAAGAGGACACCGGTAAACTGACCCACGTGCGGAAGGATGGCGAAGAGTATTCTCTGGTTGACCTCAACCGCGCGGGGGTGCCCCTGCTGGAGATTGTCTCTGAGCCCGATCTGCACAGTGCGGCAGAGGTGCGCGCGTACGCTCAGGCCCTGCGCGCTGTACTGCGTTACGTGGGAGCCAGCAGCGGTGATATGGAAAAGGGCGCGCTGCGCATTGAACCGAACATCTCCATTCGCCCGGAAGGCAGTTCGAGTTTTGGTACGCGGGTGGAGATTAAAAACCTCAACAGCTTCCGCGCCCTCGAACGCGCGGTGGCCTACCAGATCGAAAGGCAAACCCAGACCCTTCAGGCAGGTTTGCCGGTGGCTCAGGAAACCGTGGGCTGGGACGAGGCCGCCGGTGTGACCTTTTCACAGCGCAGTAAAGAAGAGGCGCATGACTATCGTTATTTCCCTGAACCTGACCTGCCCCCGCTGGTGGTGGAGGAGGAATGGATTGCCTCGGTGCACGCGGCACTGCCAGAATTACCCTGGGCCAGGCTGGAACGGCTTCAGCGCCAGTACGACCTGCCCGTGGTAGACGCACGCCTGCTGGTGGATGATCCTGCTGTAGCCGATTATTTTGAAGCCACAGCGGCGGCATTGCGTTCTGCACCGGCCCGCATGGCCGCCAACTGGGTTACTGGCGAACTCTTCGCCTGGCTCAATCAGAGCGGGCAATCGCTCGGGCAGATCAGGGTTTCTCCCCGGGGGCTGGCCGCCCTGCTGGATCTCATGGCGCAGGGGACGGTGACCCTGAACACGGGCAAAGCGGTGCTGGCCGAAATGCTCCAGAGCGGCGCGGATGCTTCTGAAATTATCCGCTCACGCGGGCTGGAGCAGGTTTCGGATGCCGCGTGGATTGCTGATCTGGTGCGGGAAACCCTGCGCTCCAATCCGGCGGAGGTGGAAAAATACCTCTCCGGGAAAGAGACGGTGGCCAACTGGTTTTACGGGCAGGTGATGCGCGCCGCCAGGGGCCGGGCCAATCCCCAGGTGGTGCAGGAAGAGCTCCAGCGCCAGTTAAAAGCCCTGAAGCGCTGAGAGAAGCGGCCCTCTGAAGGGTGGATGAGAATTTTTTCTCACCTGGAGCGAAACCGGTGTGATACGATGATTCTATGACGCGCCGAACGACGTTTTCTCCCGGCCTTCTTGTGATCCTGGCTTTTGCCCTGTTCACCCTGGCTTCGGCCCAGACGACGCCCCCGTACGTTCAATATTTACCCCTCATCATCAACCCGCTGAGCGCACCGGTGCTCAAGTGGCAAAGGCTGGGATGCTATTCTTCCTGGTGCGAGACCGGCTGGTATTCTTCTCCGGCGGTGGTCAACCTGGATGCCGACCCGCAAGGGGAGATTGTCGCTTCGGCGTACTCCATCTGGGCGTTCGATGGTGATTCGGGGGCGATTCTCTGGCGCACCCGCTCGGGGCATGACACTACCGAGAACTTCGATAGTGTGTCTAACGTCGGGCGCACCTGGCCCGGGGTGGCGGTGGCCAATGTGGATGGCACGGGTCAGCCGGAGATTGTCACGGCGCATTCGGGGGGCTGGGTGGCGGTGTACGACCTCAACGGGCGTTTTAAACCCGGCTGGCCGCAACGCCCCACTACGGCTGAGCTTCGCGGCCTGCTGGTGGCTGACCTTGATGGTGATGGGGGTTCTCTCGAAGTCATCGTCACTGCTGCGGTCGGGAGCAAGACCAATACCTGGGTGTACAATGCCAACGGCACCCTGCGCGGTGGCTGGCCGCAGCTTACCCGCAACGATGGCTATGCCTGGGGCGTCTATAACGCTAACGGGGCCGCCGGCAACCTGGACACCTCGGATGCGAGGCTCGAGCTGGTGATTCCCTCCGATGTACATTACATCCAGGCTTATCGACCGGATGGCACGTCTCTACCGGCGGGGGGTATTTACGGCGGGAAAACCTGGGGACAGGTGGGTGTATGGGAGAGCGCCGCGACCGAGCTGCGCGGCTGGGGTGCCTGCGATGGGGTGCGGGTAGAGAGTTATCGCGCGAATTTTGCCGATGGCCCGGCAGTGATTGCCGATGTTAACGGGGATGGATCGCGTGAGGTGGTCACGGTGGGAAATATGGTGGACTGTAAAGCGGGGTACCCGCCCAGCCGTTACATGGCTCTCTTCCTTTTCAACCCCGACCGTACCCGCTTTAAAGCTTCGGAGTTCGATTGGACGAATATCCCTGTGGATACCGGTGCGCCCATTGCAGAAGACTACAATGTGATCGAAAGCGCCGAGCCGAACCCGGTGGTAGCAGACCTGGATGGCGACGGCAGGCAGGAAATGCTTTTTGCTTCGTACGATGGCCGGGTGCATGCTTTCTGGCTGGATAAAAGCGAACACGGTTCCTGGCCGTATGCCGTGTTCCGAGCCTCTGAAGGGATCAAACGCTTCGCCTCTGAGCCGGTGGTGGCCGACCTGGATTGTGATGGCAAAGCGGAAGTGCTGTTCACCTCGTGGGTGGAGAAGGGGAGCAATCAGACGGGGAAGTTGCACCTGCTGAACTATCTTGGCCAGGTCATCGCCGAAGTATCCCTGCCGGCGGGGTTCAACGCCAGCTGGAATGGCGCCATGGCGGCGCCAACACTGGCGAACGTGGACAGTGACCCCCAGCTTGAAGCCGTGATCAACTCGGCGCATTCCGGGGTGCTGGTGTACGACCTGCCCGGATCAGGGGCGTGTAACCTGCAGTGGCCCACCGGGCGCGGCAACCTGGCGCGGACGGGCAGCCGGTAATATGCCCTGGCTGGCGGGGTCATATCCCGGGGGGTGAGGAAAATAGCCCTCAGGGGGGATGTGGAGAACGGGGACAAAAGCTACAATATTGACCTGAAAGGAAAACAATCTTATGGCTGATTCTCCCTCTGCTCTCCCCACTATGAAGGAGCTCAACCCCCTGCTCGCTCCCTATCAGACCCCGGCCTGGAAGCCAGCGATCTGGCAGATGATCAACACCATCCTGCCTTATTTCGCACTGCTTACGGCGATGTTTTTCAGTTTGCGCGTTTCTTACTGGTTAACGCTGATCCTGGCGATCCCGGCGGCGGGTTTTCTCATCCGTACTTTTATCCTCTTTCATGATTGCGGGCACAACTCGTTCACGCCCTCGAGAAAGGCCAATAAAGGGATTGGCTTCTTCCTTGGGGTGATCACGCTTACCCCGTCAGAACAGTGGTGGAAGTCGCACGCCATTCATCACGCCACCAGTGGGAACCTGGATAAACGCGGCATTGGCGATGTGACGACCCTCACCGTGGAAGAATACCGCTCCAAGCACTGGGTGGAGAAGGTGGCGTATCAGCTTTTCCGGTTCCCGTTCATCATGTTCGGTCTGGGGCCGTTATGGATGTTTTTCATCCATCATCGGTTTGCCACGCCGCGCTTTTCGCGGAAGGAGACGCTGAGTGTAATCTGGACAAACGTTGCGCTGGTCTTTTACATTGGCGGGCTCAGCCTGCTTTTTGGAAGTTTCTGGAATTTCCTGCTTGTGCAACTGCCGGTCTTCTGGCTGGGGGGGATGTTCGGAATCTGGCTGTTCTACATTCAGCACCAGTTTGAAGGGGTGTACTGGGCGCGTGACCCCGAATGGAATTATGTGGCCTCGGCCTTACGCGGGGCAAGCTTCTACCGCCTGCCGCGGGTGCTACAATGGTTCTCCGGCAACATAGGGTTTCATCATATCCATCACCTCAGCCCACGCATTCCCAACTACCGGCTGGAGGCGTGCTATGCCAGCAACCCCATTTTCCAGCAGGAGGTCAAAGAAATTGGCTTCCTTGAAGCACTGCGCATGGTGCGGCTGCAATTGATTGATGAGGCGAACAACAATCGCATGGTGGCCTTCCAGGATATCCTCGGATAATTCTTAATAGAGGCAGATACCGGCCCGGAAAGTTCTCCCTTTCCGGGCTTCTGGTTTTAAAGCGGGGCTGTGAGCGATCCTGAGTTCCCGTTCGGGTGCACCAGAAGTTCCCGAAAATGCCAGCGCAGGCTCTCTGGAGATCCGTAAGGAGGGGTATAATCAGAAATTATAGATCAATAATATCTATATATATCCAACTGGAGAGAACCCATGGACAGGGAAATCGAAACCGTGATTGTGGGCGGCGGGCAGGCGGGGCTGGCCGTCAGCTATTTTCTCACCAATGCAGGGCGTGAGCACGTTGTCCTTGAGCAGGCGTCTCAGGCAGGCCATGCCTGGAGGGATGACCGGTGGGATTCCTTTACGCTGGTGACACCTAACTGGTCGTTTCGCCTGCCAGGCGCGGAATACAGGGGTGATTCGCCCGATGGTTTTATGCCGCGAGACGATATCGTGGGACATTTTGAGAGTTATGTCCGGGTCAACCGGCTGCCGGTGGAGTTCGGGGTGAGGGTTGACAAAGTGGAGGCAGACGATGATGGGGGGTATCGGGTGGAATCGAGCCTGGGGAGGCTGCGGGCGAAACAGGTGGTGATTGCCACCGGGCTTTTCCAGAAGCCTGCCATCCCTCCATGGGCCCGCGAGGTGCCGGAATCTGTCTTCCAGATTCATTCCGGGAAATATCGCAACCCCTCCGCGCTCCCGCCGGGGGCAGTGCTGGTGGTGGGGTCGGGGCAATCGGGCTGTCAGATCGCCGAAGAATTGCTGCAATCTGGTCGTGAGGTGTATCTATCTACCGGGCGGGCCGGGCGCGCCCCGCGCCGCTTTCGGGGGAAGGATATTTATGAATGGGCCAGTCTGATTGGATTACTGGATCGCACCTCAGCACAGCTGCGCTCTCCGCAGGAGCGATTCGCCTCGAACCCGCTGGTTTCGGGCAGGGATGGCGGCCACACATTGAACCTGCACCGGTTTGCCCGTGATGGGATGCACCTGTTTGGCCGTGCTCAGGGGGCGCTGGCTGGCAGGGTCTTTTTTGCGTCAGACCTGGCAGAAAACCTGGCCTTTTCGGATCAGTTTGAAAGAAACCTGCTCCAGCGCATTGACGGGTATATCCGGTTGACCGGTCTGGAGGCTCCCGCCGAAACGGTGCCAGAACTGAAAGATGGGTATGAAACGCCTTCGATGAACGAGCTCGACCTTATAGACGCCGGAGTCACCACGCTTATCTGGGCGATGGGATATGACTTCGATTTCAGCCTGGTGAAGTTCCCCGTGGTTGATGAAACGGGTTTCCCGCGCTCTCAGAACGGTGAAACCTCTTCCAGGGGGCTTTATTTTTGCGGCATGCCCTGGCTTCCGGGCCAAAAATCGGGGTTATTGCTCGGGGTGGGGGAGCAGGCCTATTTTGTGGCCCGGAAAATCACCGGCAAGTGATGCCAGGGCCGAGCTAGTGCCGGTGGCGCCTCTTTTTGGTGCCGCGGTCGTTTGACCCGGCGGGCGTATTGCTCACTGCAGGGGCAGGCTGAGCCATTGCCCCTTCAGCGGCAGGAGCGGCGCCTGCCTGGCGCGGGCGAAGGTTGAACATGCGCATGATGACCGCCGAGCGAATTTCGCTGAGCAGGGTGGTGAACATTTCGGAGGCGCGGGCCTTGTACTGCACCAGCGGGTCGCGCTGGGCATAGGCTTCGAGCCCGATGGAAACGCGCAAGGCCTCTACCCGGGTGAGGTAATCGACCCAGAGCTCGGAAATGGCGCTCAGGAGGAGCTGACGGTAAATTTCGTTTTGCCGCCACCAGCCAAGCACCGATTCAACGATCTCGCGTTGTTCCTCACTCAGGGATTCCAGCGGCAGGTCGGCCACCTGCTCAAATTCTTCCTCCCCAAGGGCATCTTTGAAATACGTGTGCAGGCGGGGGTCGGTCTGACGCAGGGTAACGCGGTTCTGTTGCAGAACCATGGCATCTACCGCGCCAAAGATTTGTTGAAGCACTTCCCCTGCACCTTCCAGATGTTCCAGCACCTGGCGGGTAATTTCCTGAGGGCTGACCTCACCGAGTAATTGCGCTGCCAGGTACACCCAGCGCAGGCGGGTGGTTTGCAGCAGCCCCTGGCGGTGCGTTTTGCGGTCGAATACCAGGCGCGATCCGGTGGCCATCATCGACAGCAGGTCGAGAAGCTGGTCGGGTTCGGTGAGGTAGTCATCGGTCTTTTCCAGGGCAGAATCGAGGTCACGGGTAATTTGCCCGGCCGGGCCAAAGAGGCGCTCGTGGATACGGTCGAAGAGCGCTTCGGCCTCCCGTTCCAGCGTATCGGCGATCTCGTTCCAGTCCATGCCGTTGAGCTGACCCGGACGGAGGTTCAGGCTTTCGCCGACTCGCCGTTCCAGGGCGGCGACCATGCGGCTGGCGTTGAAGTTAAGCAGGTAGGTGTCGATCATTGCTTCGATGGCCTCACGCAGGCGTTGCGGGTCTTGCGTCAGCCAGCGAACCTGCTCATTGCTCAGACGTGTTCCTGGTAAGCGGGCAAGGGTGAGCAGTTCCTCGGCCAGTTCCTGCGGCCTGACGGGTTGCTCCCCTTCCAGGCGGTCTTCCAGAGTTTCAAAGAAGGCATCGAGGCTGTCGAGGCGCTCTTTTCGCTGTTCTTCGATCGTCCCGGCAGTTTTATCGAGCAGCTCATTGAAGCTTTTCATCACGTGCTCTCGCTCAGCGGCGAAGGCATTCTCGGCCAGTTCGAGGAGCACACGGCGCAGATGCGCCGCCGTAGCCCCCTCGGCGGGCTTGCGGCGTTCAATTTCGCTGATCAGCAGGCGCATGGTGAAGGAAGGGTAGCGCAGATCGTTCCAGCTGATGGGCGGCTGAATGTCTTCGAGGTAGGCCAGCAGGCGCCAGGGGCCTTCGGGGTTGTTGAGTTCTTGAGGAATGCGCTGTTGCAGCTCAACCCGCAGCATTTCTTCGATGTCTTCGCTGAGGTCTTCTTTGGTGAAGACGCGGTCGCGCTGTTCGTAAATGCGGTTCCGCTGTGCGTTGAGCACATCATCGTATTCCAGCAGGTGCTTGCGCACATCGAAGTTCGAGCCTTCCACCCGTTCCTGCGATTGCTCCACCAGGCGCCCCACCAGGCGCGACTCGATGGGGATGCTTTCGTCAATTTTGAGGCGTTCCAGCAGGCCGGTGACCTGTTGCCCGCCGAAGAGGCGCATCAGGTCGTCTTCCAGAGAGAGGTAAAAACGCGAGGAACCGGGGTCGCCCTGGCGGGCTGAACGTCCGCGCAGCTGGTTATCGATGCGGCGGGCTTCGTGGCGTTCAGAGCCGATGACGTGCAATCCGCCCAGTTCACGCACCTTTTCCATTTCGTCCATATATTGGAGGAAGGCGCGCACCTGTTCTTCGTAAATAGAGAAGTCCTCGGGCTTCATGCGGAGCAGGGCATCGCGGCGCTCGAGGTTGGTCATGTTGTAGGCGTCGTAACCGGCGCGTTCGAGCACGCGGTTGGTATCGCCGAGGATTTCTTCATCCAGCTCGCCGCCCAGCTTGATATCGACACCGCGCCCGGCCATGTTGGTGGCAATGGTCACGGCGCCAAAGGCACCGGCCCGGGCGATGATGCGCGACTCTTCATCGTGTTTGCGAGCGTTAAGCACCTGATGTGGAATGCCTCCCTGCAGGGCACGGATCATACGTTCTTCGTTTTCGGGGGGGATTTCTAAGATGCGGCGCAGGCGGGCGATGTTCTCAGGATCTTCGAGGTTGAAGGACATGGGGATGTTCAGACTGCGCGCCAGCTGGCGAATTTCGTTGACCTCCAGCTGTTCGAGGGGTTTGTTCAGGGGGGCAAGCTGGGGAATGGCGCGTTCGGTGATCTCTACTTTGTTGATTTCCTGATAGAGATCGCGGAGAATCTGCACGAACATCAGGCGGCGCAAGAGATCGGCTTCCAGCCGGTTGGAAAGGTGTTCGGAGTGTTCCACCGAGGTGGTGCCCACCAGCTGGGGGCGCCCCAGGATGTGATAGTGAAGAATTTCCAGGGTGATGGCGCGCAGTTTAGCCTCGACGGTGCGATAGACCACATCGGGGTAGTCCTTACGCTTCCAGAAGACCGGCCGGCGTTGCGGATCATCGCGGTGGGCGTAATAGGTGTAGCGGTAGCCCTGTTCGTCCTTTGCGTCTATGATGATGTAGGGAGAGTTGGGGCGCGATGCCTGATATTCCAGGTTGGTCGGGATGGGGAGCACGTCGAGCTTGTAGATTTTGTAAAACTCTTCGGCTTCGGTCTGGGCCGTACCCGACATGCCCGCCAGCTTCTCGTACATGCGGAAGTAATTTTGAATGGTAATGGTGGCGTAGGTGACGTTCTCGGCTTCTACCTTGACGCCTTCTTTAGCCTCCACCGCCTGGTGCAGTCCGTCTGACCAGCGCCGCCCGGGCATGAGCCGCCCGGTGAACTCGTCGATGATGACAACCTTCCCGCCCTGAACGAGGTAATCTTTATTCCGTTTGAAGAGATATTGCGCGCGCAGGGCCTGCTCCAGATAACCCATCAAGCGTGCCTGCTGCGGGGTGATGTCTTCGGGGCGGTCGGGGTCACGCAGGGGTTCGCCCAGCAATTCTTCGACGTGAATCTCACCCAGCTCGGTCAGGTTGACAGAGCGGTCTTTTTCGTTCACTTCCACGTCTTCGGGGCGTAGCTGGCGCACCACCTGCGCCATGCGGATGTAGTTGGCCGAGTCGTCCTGTGCCGGGCCAGAGATGATCAGCGGGGTGCGCGCTTCATCGATGAGGATGTTATCCACCTCGTCAACGATGGCGTAGTAATGCCCGCGCTGGACGCGTTCTTCCAGGCTCATGGTGAGGTTATCGCGCAGGTAATCGAAGCCAAATTCGCTGTTGGTGCCGTAGGTGATATCAGCCTGGTAGGCTTCGCGGCGGTGAACCATGCGCAGCTGGTGCTGGTCTTCGTGGGGCGATTCGAGGGTGAGGTCGACGAGGAAGGCTTTGCGGCCATTCTCGGTGCGCGCGGCCATCTGTAAGACCCCTACCGAAAGCCCCAGCGCGTGGTAAATGGGAGCCATCCAGCGGGCATCGCGGCGGGCAAGGTAATCGTTGACGGTGACGAGGTGTGCACCGCGCCCGGCCAGCGCATTAAGGTAAAGCGGGAGGGTGGCTACCAGCGTTTTTCCTTCGCCGGTGCGCATTTCGGCGATCTTCCCGGCATGCAATACCATACCACCGATAAGCTGGATGTCATAAGGGCGCAGGCCAATGGTGCGTTTGCTGGCCTCGCGCACGGCGGCAAAGGCTTCGGGGAGCAGGGCATCGAGCGCTTCTTGAAGCTTTTGCCCGGCTTCGAGGCTGGCCTTCAGGCGTGCGCGGAACTCGTCGGTTTTGGCGCGCAGGGCGTCCGTGGAGAGTTTTTCGTATTCGGGCTCCAGCGCATTGATACGCTCCACGATCTGCGAGAGCCTCTCCAGTTCTCGTTTATTGGGGTCACCCCCCAGAAAATTCACAATTTGTTTCAGCATACGTTCCTCGATTAATCTCTGGGGAGGGATTATAGCATAGCGCAGGCCGAAAAAACGGAGTGAGGTTAACAACGCAAGGTGTTCTGGATTGCGGGAACCTGTGATGGGGCCGATGCGTCTGTGCTTTACAGGCTGTGTATAATGAATTTAAGTTGTCCATGTTTCGAGGAGCTCCGATGACCCCTTCACGCCGGTTCCCGGTTGTTATCCGGTTTTATCCTGTGCTTGCCGCCCTGGTGGCAGTCAGCCTGGCCTGTTCTCTGTTTCCCCTCGGGCGGCAGGCGGTCGAGTCGCCGCCATCGGGAGAGCCAACCCCCACACCGGCCCTGGCAGCAGGTGGAAAACCGCTCGCCCAATCGAGCCTTCCGCCGGTGCTGGTCGAAACCGACCCGCCGCCCGGGAGCGAAATTTCGCCCACTTCTCCGCTGGTGTTCTTCTTCAATCAGCCAATGGATCGCCCTTCTGTCGAGGCGGCCCTGCAGGGCCAGCCGCCGCTTTCGGGCCGTTTTGAATGGCTGGATGACTCAACTGTGCGTTTTGTTTCAGATCAGCCCTTCCCGGCGGGGGCTTCACTGCAGTTGACTTTCGCGGCGAGTGCGCGTGCGTCCAACGGGCAGGCGCTTCAGGAGCAGGTTGAGCTTGCCTATCAGGTGGCCGATAGCCTGCGGGTTGCTGAACGCATTCCCGCCCCCGGCGTGAGCGATGCCAACCCCGCCGCCGCCGTGGTGGTGACCTTTAACCGCCCGGTGGTTCCTCTGGGAGAAGATCCGGCGGCGGCCCCGGCGGCCTTTACCCTTCAGCCCGAAGCTCCCGGCAGGGGAGAGTGGCTGAATACCAGCACTTACATCTTTTACCCTGAACCGGCGCTGGCGGGTGGTGTGCGCTATACCGTGCTTCTCAACCAGAGCCTGACCAGCAGTGATGGGGTGCCCCTGAGCCTGGAAGGACTGCAACCGGAAGAATGGAGTTTCTCAACCGCTTTGCCTGCCGTGGTGGGGGCGAAATGGGGTGACCGATCAAAGCTGGAACTGGACGGCAAGGTGACGGTGACGTTTAACCAGCCGATGGATCGCCAGAGTGTGGAAGAGAATCTGCGCCTGCTGGACGACGCCGGCAGGAGTACACCCCTGAGCTGGGAATGGAACGAAGAAAGCAATGAGGTAACCCTGCAACCCCAGGTGCTGCTGGCGCGCGGTGCACATTATATGCTGGTGATTTCAGCGGCGGCGCGTAGCCTGGGCGGTGCTTCCATAGGAGTGGATACCAGCTTCACCATTGAGACAACCCCACCGCTGGCGGTGGAATCTACTTCTCCGGCGATCGGCGAACTGCTCAACGCCAATTATGGCCAGGCTTTTTATGTCATCAATCTGACGGCCCCGCTGGCCGATCAGGATCTGAAAGCTCTGGTAAGGGTGGAGCCCTCTATCAGCAGCCTGCGGGTTACCCCAACGTATGATCATTATGGGGTGGCGGTGGAGGGAGCTTTCCAGCCTTCTACCACGTACACCATCACACTGGATGCCGCCCTGCGCGATCGCTGGGGCGGAACCCTGGGGCAGGTGGTGCAACTTCAGGTGACTACCGAGACACCCCCGCCTTCGCTGGTGATTCCCATCATGCAGGTTGGGGCATCGGCTATCTTCGTCCCCGCCGGGCAGGCCACGCTGGATGTGCGGGTAACCAACCTGAGCCAGGCACAGCTTGAGCGGGGCACACTTTCGGTGACGGATTTTATTCAACAGCAGAGTTTCGGAGGGGTGTTGCGGAGATCGAATGTTCAGCGCTGGAGTGCCGGGTTTGAGGTGCCCCCCAACCGCAGTACCCCGCAAAAACTGCCCCTCGATCCTGCGGGTCAGCCGCCTGCCCCGGGTCTCTATCACCTTAAGATTGCCGCGCCAGGAATGCCCCCGCAAACGGAAAACTCTTACCTGCTGGTAGTCAGCCGGGTTCACCTGACGCTTAAAGTCAGCCAGAGGCAGGCAGTGATCTGGGCGGTCGACCTGGCCACCCGGGCCCCGCTCGAAGGGTTGCCGCTCACCTTTTTGAACCCCAACGGTGAGCGGCTGGCGGCCTGTGTGACCGCCGCAGATGGCCTGTGCAGTGCAGAATTGCCAGCGCGAGACAACCCGTATGAAGATGTGTATGCGGTTTCGGGCAACCCCGGAGAGGCACTTTTTGCCTTCGTTTCACGCAGTATGAGCGTGGGCCTGAACGCCTGGGAACTGGGGATTCCCACTGAGGTTGAAGCAGACCGCAATCTGGTCTATCTCTACTCCGACCGTCCCATCTATCGGCCCGGGCAGACGGTTCATTTTAAGGTGGTGTTGCAGCACAAAGAAAATGCCCGCTATACCCCGCTCGATCAGGGTGAGGTGGAGGTGAAAGTTCTGCCCCCTTACGATTACACTCAGCCTGAACAGAAACCTCTGGTTACGCTGCGGCTACCGGTTTCGGCGCTTGGCACTGCCGATGGCAGTTTTGATCTGCCTGCCGATGCCCAGCCCGGGTATTACACCCTTCAGACCACCAGCCCTGAGGCTTCTTTGCCGGTGCAGGTGGCAGAATATCGCAAACCGGCGTTTGACCTGCAGGTGGCCTTTGAGAAACCCGAATATCAGGCCGGAGAAGCACTTGCGGTGAACGTGCGGGCTCAGTATTACTTTGGTGCGCCGGTGAACGATTTGTCGGTGAACTGGCAGCTCTACGCACGCCCGGACTGGGTTTTCTTGCCTGAGAATATGCAATCGGGCGCTATGGATGATTCCTGGCTCTATCCGCCCGACTTCTTCGCCCCCGGGATGGGGCAGTTTGTGGCCCAGGGACAGGGGCAGACCGGCGCCGATGGCACGCTTCAGATTCTGATTCCGGCTGAAGCTTATGCTCAGCTTTCCCTGACCAACCGGCGCCAGCTGGTAATTGAACTCACTGCACAGGATGAGAGTAATCAGATGATCAGCGCCCGGGCAGAAGCGACCCTGCACCCTTCCAGTTTTTATATCGGGGTGCGGCCTGAGGCCTGGAGTGTTCAGGCGGGGGAAGAGATTGGATTCGCGATCCAGACGTTCGACTGGGCCAACCAGCCCGCCGGTGCGCATACGTTAAGGGCGGTCTTCAGCCGGGTGGAATGGGACATTGAGGGGGAGTCGGCGTTTGGATATCCCTCTTATCGCAAGGTGCTCACGGAGGTCGGCAGCAGTGACCTGCGGACCGATGCGCTGGGGCGTGCGCGGGTGGCCTTTACGCCGCCGGAAGTGGGCACTTACCAGCTGGAGGTGAGCGGAGAAGGGGCGCTCACCCAGGTGCTGGTGTGGGTGAGCGGTCCGGGGATGGCCCCCTGGCCGACCCTGCCCAATCAACGCCTGCGCCTTGAAGCCGATGCCACCGAATACCGCCCCGGACAGACCGCCCGCATTCGCATTCCCAACCCCTTCGGGGCGGGGGCACTGGCGCTGGTTTCGGTAGAGCGGAGCCGGGTGATGCGCACGTATGTGGTAGAGGTCAACGAAGCTCTGTATGAATTCCGCCTTCCGCTGGAATCGATCGACGCGCCCAATATCTATGTTTCGGTGATTTTGATGGGGCGTACCCAGGATGGAAAACCTGACTTCCGGCAGGGCTACCTGGGTGTGACGGTGAACCCCGATGAACTCCGCCTGAAGCTGGAGGCTTCCTTTACCCCGCCGCAGGCCGGGCCGGGGGATACGGTGCGTCTGAATTTGCGCGCCACCGACTCGGAAGGGCGCCCGGTGCAGGGTGAGTTTTCGCTTGCCCTGGTGGATAAAGCCGTGCTTGCCCTGAGTGATCCGAACAGCCTGCCCATTTTTGAGGCCTTTTACGGCAATCAACCCCTGGGAGTGCAGACCAGCCTTAACCTGACCGTTTACTCTGGCCGATTACAGGCCGCGGCCGCTCCGGGACGGGGCGGTGGCGGAGGTGGAGAGGCGGCTGTTTCTCCGGGAGTACGTACCCGCTTTGAAGATACCGCACTGTGGGTGCCTACCCTGGAGACCAACGAAGACGGGCTGGCTTCGGTGGAAATTCGCCTGCCGGATAACCTGACGACCTGGGTGGCCGACATCCGCGGGTTGAACGCCTCAATGCAGATTGGCGAGGCCCGGGTAGAGCTTATCGTCACCCGTGACTTGCTGGTGCGCCCCGTCACTCCGCGCTTCCTGGTGGTAGGTGATCATGTGCAGCTCGGCGCAGTGGTGCAGAATAACACCGGCGCGCCGCTCAGGGTTGAAGTGAGCATGGAGGCTCCCGGTCTGACCCTGGATGAAGGGGTGGAAACGGTTCAGAAGGTGGATGTACCGCCAAACAGCCGCAAACGGGTTGACTGGTGGGCTACTGTACAGGATGTTCCCTCGGTCGATCCGATCTTCCGGGCGGCTTCGGGTGATCTGGAGGACGTGACCCATACCGAACTGGGCGCCCTGCCGGTATTGCGCTATACGGCCACCCAGACCTACGCCACTGCCGGATTGCTGGCAGAAGGTGGGAAGCGCCTCGAAGTGGTCAGTCTGCCGCGCAGCTTCACCCCGCTGGGTGGTGAGTTACGCCTTGAGTTAACCCCTTCGCTGGCTTCTACAGTTCTGCAGGGGTTGAAGGCTATGGACGCCTTCCCCACAGATTTCACCGAGCCGGTAATTTCACGGTTAATGGCCAATGCCGCTGCCTACCGCGCGCTTAAGGGGTTCAATTTACAGGCGCCAGACCTGCAGAGCTCTCTGGAGCGTGCCATTCGCCAGGATCTTGGCCACCTGCTTCAATGGCAGCGACCCGATGGCGGGTGGAGCTGGGGAGGGGTGACCGATCAAAAGAGTGATCGCCGTTTGACGGCATACGCACTGATTGCCCTTCATCAGGTTTCTCAGGGTGGTTTCTTCGTCACCGCCGACGCAATTAACCGTGCTCAGCAGTTCCTCAAGGCGACGCTGGTGTCGGTGCGCCCCGAAGTCTCCGGGGGAGTCCTCGATGATGAAGTTCTGGTGACCTTTGCCCTGCAACAGAGCGGCATGACCGATCTTAACCTCGATGCTCTTTACGATCTGCGCGAGAGGTTAACGCCGTGGAACAAGGCCATGCTGGCGATGTCTCTGGAGGGTATCCAACCTGGAGATGAACGTGCCCGCACGCTGCTTTCTGACCTGGCGGGCCTGGCTCAACGCAGTGCCACCGGCGCTCACTGGCAGACCGGTGAAGTGAGCTGGCGCAGCTGGGCCACGCCCATCTACACCACGGCGGTGGTCGTGTACGCGCTGGCTTCCGTCGATCCGGCTTCGCCACTGCTCACCGACGCGGTGCGCTACCTGGTGCTCCACCGGCGTCCCTCTGGTTGCTGGAGTTCCAGCTACGATTCGGCCTGGAGCCTGCTGGGTCTCAGCCAGGCGCTCCAATCCACCGGAGATTTGCAGGCCAGCTATTCCTATCAGGCCGACCTGAACGGCGGGCTCTTTGCCAGCGGAAACGTTGATGGCCCGCAGGGGGCGCTCAAGGGGGTGACGGTCACTGCGCCGCTGAGCCAGTTGCTGGCCGATGCCCCCAACGCTCTGGAGATCAGCCGCACGGCAGGCAACGGGCGCCTTTATTACCGCGTTTATCTGCAGGTGAGCCGCGCCGCGGCTGAGGCCCCGGCCTATTCACGCGGCATTTTCCTCCAGCGGGAGTACTTCCGCGGCGGGGTGGATTGCCGCGCGCAGGTCTGTGCTCCGGTGCAGGAAGCCGAGGTGGGTAACCCTGACGGGCTGGTGGTGCGCCTGACACTCACCCTTCCGGAAGACCTGTACTACGTGGTGGTGGAAGATTTTATTCCCGCGGGAGCCGAGATCATCAACCCCAATTTGAAAACGAGCCGCCAGGGTTTTGCCACCCCTGACCTGCCCCAGCCCGAAAACGACTTGCTGGCACCTTTCCGCAGTGGGTGGGGCTGGTGGTATTTTGGGCAGGCTCAGGTCTATGATGACCGGGTGCGCTGGGTGGCCCCCTACCTGCCTGCAGGCAGTTACACCCTCGTGTACCGCCTTTCACCGGCACTGGCCGGAGATTTTCAGGTCATCCCGGCGCACGCCTATCAGTATTACTTCCCTGAGGTGGAAGGCCGGAGCAAGGGAGATCTCCTGATCTTCCGATAAAAAAGAACGGGGTTGCTCTTTTGGGTGGGAGCAACCCCGTTTGCTGTCAGAGAATTCCGGCCGCGGCGATAGCCGCGAGCGCCAGGGCCTCAAGGGCGGCCACCGTCCATACCTGAACCGGTTCCCGGCGGTCAGCCAGGTGAAGCTGGGGGTATTCTCCGGCGACGAAGAACTGAGGCCCTGCCAGCCAGGCAAAGACCGCCCCGCCGATCAGGCCGCCCAGGTGCCCCCAGTTATCAATGCCGGGGCGCAGTCCAAGGAAGAGATTGATTGCCACCAGCATGACCACATTGCTCAACATGGCGGTGGATCGCTCCCGCCCGAAGATCTGCCGGTTCTGATAGATGAACACCCCTTCGGCAGCTACCAGGGCAAAAAGGGCGGTGGAGGCTCCCACCGAGGGCTTGTTGGAAAGGAGGAAGGAGAGCACGTTTCCGGCAAACGCTCCCAGCCCGTAGAGGAGCAGGAAACGGAGGTGCCCGTAACTGCGTTCCAGGTTGCGGCCAAAGATCCACAGCCCGTACATGTTGAAGCCAATGTGTAAGATGCTCGCGTGCAGGAGAGCGGGGGTAAAAAACCGCCAGACTTCTCCCTGGCGGATCAGGGTGTTCACCTTGGCTCCCAGGGCGAGGGGGTAATCGGCTCCCAGCAGGTTCTGGCTGATCAACTGGAGGAGAAAGACAAAAATGGTGATCCCCAGGATCAGATAGGTGACGATGGGGCTGACCTGAGGAAGCCGCACCATGACCTGAACGGGGTGGATTTGCCCCAGCTCGTTCCCCTCAGAAGCGGGCCGGGGTGGTTGGGGCTCATCGCCTGAATAGGGTGGCAGGCTCACAGACAGCTCCTTCTCGGGTGTACGCGGTGGTGTTCGGCGTTGATGATGTCCACGATGGTGTCGACGGCTTCATCGAGGCGGTCGTTGGCGTTGACCACCACATAATCAAATTCGTTCAGCCGTTCCAGTTCGGCGCGGGCGGTTTCCAGACGTAATTTCAGGCTTTCGGGGGTTTCGGTTTTCCGGTTCTTCAGGCGTTCCATCCACTCGGCTTCGTCCTGCGGGATGAGAAAGATGAGCACAGCCTCGGGGCACAGCTTGCGGAAGGTGGCCGCTCCCTGTACATCCACGCGCAGGATAACATCCTTCCCGCTTTCCAGGGCCTGGCGAATTTGCGATTTCGGCACCCCTTTGTAATCCTCATACACCAGCGCCCATTCGATGAACTCATCCTGCCGGATGAGCTCCTCGAAATGCTCGCGGGTGGTGAAGAAGTAATCTACCCCATCGACTTCATTCTCGCGGGGCGGGCGGCTGGTCATGGTGACCACAAAATGATAGGGTAGTCCGCGTGCCTGCATGGCTTTCAGCACGGCGTCTTTCCCCACTCCCGACGGGCCTGAAATCACCACCACCAGAGGCTGTGGATGATACAGGTCAAAAGAAAGATGTTCGCGGTTCGGTTCGTTTATAGAATTCATAGATTGGCTTGATTATAATAGAAAAGCGCAACTCTTGATTTCGGAGGTTTCATGCCCACTTACGAGTATCGTTGTCTCGACTGTCGGCGGCGGTTTTCGCTTTTCTTCACTTACGCGGAATATGGAAAAAAGCCAGCCATTTGTCCACACTGCCACAGCGAGAACGTGCAGCGCCGCATTAACCGCGTGCGGATCGCCCGCTCGGAAGAAAGCCGGTTGGAAAGCCTGGCAGATCCTTCTAACCTGGCCGGGCTGGAAGACGACCCGCGTGCCCTGGGGCGGATGATGCGTGAGATGAGCAGAGAAGCCGGAGAAGACATGGGGCCTGAGTTTGATGAGGTGATCGACCGCCTGGAAGCCGGACAAAGCCCCGAGGAGATCGAAAAAGAACTGCCTGAACTGGCCGAGGGCGGAGAAAGCTCAGAGGGCCTGGGCGGCGATGATGATTTCGCCCTGGATTAATCAGAGCGGCGCAGGCGGTGCACCCACCCCCAGAGCACCCCTTTGCGTGGGGCCAGGAAGAAAGCCAGTAAAAAGAAGGCCGTAGCGGTGAGCACGATGGCCGCTCCGGAGGCTACATTCAGGTAGTAGCTGGCATACATCCCTGTTACGCTTGAGAGTGCCCCAAAGAGCGCCGCCAGTGCCATCATCGCCGGTAAACGCCGCGCCAGAAGATATGCCGTGGCCGCAGGCGTCACCAGCATGGCTGCCACCAGCCCCACGCCAACCGTCTGCAGAGAGACCACAATGGCCAGGGCAAGCAGCACGAGTAACAGGTTGCGCAGAAGCTCGCGGGGCAGGCGCAGGGTGGTGGCCAGCACCGGGTCGAAAGAGAGCACCAGGAAGGGGCGGTAAAGGAGCAGAATGGTGAGGAGGATGACCGCTCCCAGAAGAGCGGTGAGGATTAAGTCCTTATCGCTGACGCCCAGGACATTGCCGAAAAGGATGTGGCTGAGGTCAACCGCGTAAGAGCGGATGGAGGAGATGAGCGCCACACCCAGAGAGAGAGCGGCGGCAAAGAGAATGCCGATGGCCGTGTCTTCTTTAATCGTGCCCTGCCGTGAGAGGGCGCCAATTCCCAGGGCCACGAGGATGGCGGCCACCAGGGCGCCGAGCGTCAGATTCCCTCCCATCAGATAAGCCACGGCCACCCCCGGGAGAATGGCGTGGGCCAGGGCGTCTCCCAGGTAGGCCATGGAACGTAAGACCACGTAACTGCCGATCACCGCGCAGACCACACCCACAATGAGGGCGGCGAGCAGTCCGCGCTGCATAAAGGTGTACCCCAGGGGGGCGAGGAACCACTGCATCATCGTTGTCCTCCCGGGTGGAGATGGAAATGCTCTTCTTCTCCGGGGCAGCACTGATCGGTGACGATGACGCCGTCAATGGTGAGAGCCTGCCCGCCAAAAGCCGTTCGGATATTCTCGGCCTGAAAGACCTCTTCAGGCGCTCCGTAAGCGATAAGGCGGCGGTTGAGTAAGAGCACCTCGTCGAAACGCTGGGCAGCCATGGTCAGGTCGTGGGTTGAGACGAGAACCGTGACCGAGCGTGTGCGCAGGTCATCGAGCAGGTTCAGGGCGGTTTCCAGGGTAGTGGCGTCCACACCGGTAAAGGGTTCGTCCATCAAGAGGATGTGTGGTTCCTGAGCCAGTGCGCGTGCCAGGAAAACACGTTGTTGCTGTCCGCCCGAAAGGTCTCCGATGGGGTGGCTGGCCAGGTCGGCAATCCCCATTTGTTCCATGCAACGCCGCACAATGGCGCGATCCGTGCGGGAAGGGGCCCGCATCCATCCGGTGTGGCCGTAGCGCCCCATCATCACCACGTCTTCCACGGTGACCGGAAAACGCCAGTCGATCTCACTGCGCTGGGGCACGTAGGCCACACAATCGTGGTGGCGCCCCAGCGGCTGGCCGTGAATGTGGATTTTCCCCGAGCGGAGGGGTAAAAGCCCGACCAGCGCCTTGAAGAGGGTAGACTTACCCGCGCCGTTTGGCCCGACGACTGCCACGCGATGCCCGTGCGGAACCTGAAAGGTCAGGTTCTGCAGGATGGTTTTCCCGTTGTAGCCTACGCTCACGTCTTCAAGATCGAGGCGGGCGGGCTGGGTGAGGTCGAGATCAGTCACAGGGGTTCCTCTTGAGGATAACAGAATGCTTCCCGGCGAGTTCAGCGCAGAGCGGTGACGATGGCAGTCACATTATAGCGCATCATTGCCAGGTAAGAAGGGGCGGGGCCGTCTGGTGGGGTGATGGAATGGGTGAACAGGCCGCTCACCACCTTCACGCCAGTCTCACGGCTGATCTGATCAGCCAGCTGGGGGTTGGCGCCAGTCTCAAGGAAAATGGCCGGAGCACCGCTCTGGCGAATATGGTCAGCAAGGCTGGCCAGTTCCATGGCAGATGGAGAGGCGCCCGTAGTCACACTGGGGAGCAGTGTGCCGAGGATGCGAAACCCGTAGCGGTCTGCAAAGTAACCAAAGCTCTCGTGGTTGGTGACAAGAATCCGCCGTTCCGGGGGAATGGTGTTTACCTGCTCCTGGATCCAGGAATCCAGGGCGCGTAACTGGTCGATATAGACGGCGGCGTTGGCGGTATACACCTCTTTGCCCGATGGATCGGCCTGGATCAGGCCATCACGGATGGTTTCTACATAATGGATGACCAGCGTGGGGTCGAGCCAGAAGTGAGGGTCGGTCTCGTGTTCATCGGTGGGGGGTTCGCCGGGCTGTGGCTGGCGCGGGGTGAGACCGGCAGAAGCCTCGATGACCAGGTGCTGGCCGCCGGCATTCTGGAGCACCTTCTGCAACCAGGTTTCGAAACCGGCGCCGTTAATGATTAACACCTGGCTGTCGGCGATGCGGGCCACATCCTGCGGGGTGGGCTCAAAAGCGTGTGGATCGAGCCCGATGGGCAAGAGTGACTCTACTGAAAGACGGTCTCCGGCCACCTGCCGGGCGATATCTGCCAGGAAGGTCTCCACAGCCAGGACTTTGAGAGAAGCGGAGGCGTGGGGAGAGGTGGAAGGTTTCGGCTGACAGGCCGCGTTCCCCCAGAGCAGGGTGACGAGAAGCATGAAAATGAAAACCTTTTTCATGGCGATTCCTGATCGAAACAATATCTTTAGAATGAAGCTCAAGCACTGGCCGCGCGGCAGGCCGGACAGAGGCCAAAAAGCTGGAGCCAGTGATTCTGAATGGCAAAACCCGTCTGACGGGTTATCTCTTCAAATAACGGGGCGAGGTTATCCCCTTCAAAATACCGCACCATGCCGCAGGAAGAGCAAACCAGAAAATGCTGGTGTCCCTTTACGGCAGGGAGCACCCGCCGGCAGCCCTCTTCCTGGTGCAGGCGCTGGATGAGGCCGAGTTCCTCGAGCTTTTGCAGGGTGCGGTACACGGTGACCAGCCCCAGGCCGGGGATTTCGGCGCGGGCGGCATCGAAAATTTCCACGGGGTCAAGGGCACGCTGACTGGAAAGGATGACGCGCGCGATGGCCTCGCAGCGGTCAGTACTGCGGTAGCCGCTTTCCTGCAGGCGGTTCAACCAGTCGGTGAGGGTGGTTTCCAGAGGTAAAGTGTTCATGGGCGTCTCGAAAATGAAAATCATTTTCATTTTAAAGGGGTCTTCCCTTTCTGTCAAGGGGTGCTCATCCAAACAGAGCCCCGTAAAGAGCAGGCTGGCTGTGTTACACTTGGCTGGATGCAAAGTTCATCGCGGAAGGAATTGCGCGCTGGTTTTCTGGGCGTCACCAGTGTGCTTTTGGATGACGGAGACACCCGTCTGCTCACGGATGGGTTTTTCAGCCGTCCGGCCCTTCACCGGGTGTTGCTGGGGCGGCTGGCACCCGATGCGACGCAGGTTGAACAGGGGCTTGCGCGGGCGGGTGTGACCGATCTGAAGGCGGTGCTGGTGGGGCATTCGCATTATGATCATGCCCTGGATGCGCCCGAGGTGGCTCGCCGAAGCGGGGCGCTGGTGGTGGGGTCGTCCTCGACGGCCAACCTTGCGCGGGGTTATGGCCTGCCTGAGGCGCAGATCAGGGTGGTTATGCCGGGGGAGCCTCTCGTTTTTGGCGCGTTTCGCGTCACGTTTTACCCCTCCAGGCATGTACTGCCCAATGCGGCGGCAGGAGAGATCACCGCGCCGTTGAAGTTTCCGGCCCGGGCGCGGGCCTTCAGAGATGGCGGGTGTTTCAGCCTGCTCATCGAGCACGAGAGCGGGAAAAACCTGCTGATTCAGGAGAGCGCGGGGTTCGTGAGGGGCGCTCTGAGCGGTATTCGCGCAGAGATTGCGATGATCTCCATAGCCATGCTCAGCCGCCATCCCGATAGCTACCGCCGCGCCTATTTTTCAGAGACCGCCGGAGCGGTGGGGGCGAAGGTGATTTACCCGCTTCATTACGATGACTTTTTCCGCCCGCTTGAGCTTCTCCCCCGCCCCATGCCGCGCTGGATGGATGATATTCGCCCTGTGCTGGACTCGCTGGAGCGCTGGGCCGGAGAGCGTGGAGTGCGGGTGGGCTGGTTGCCTGCCTGGCAGATGGTGCCGCTGGATTAACCTGTAGCCGAAAGCCCGATGGCTGAGGCAAAATGCCGCAGGGCGTTCAGGTGTTCCTGCGGGGAGGTAAAACCGCAGGAAGTGGTGAGCAAAGAAAGGTGCGTGGTACCGGCCTTCTGCCAGCCCTCGATGAGATGCTCCCAGGTGGTGGGGTTGCCCTCGCCGAAAGGAATGCGGGCCTCCAGCCCGAAATTGTCCCGACTGCGGCCAGCCTCGGCCAGATAACGGTCAAGAAGCTCAAGGCCAGGGCGGGCCTCTTCGGCGTTAGGATAGAGTGGCATCCAGCCATCTCCCAGCCGGGCCGCCCGCCGGATGGCCGCTTCAGATTGTCCACCGATCCAGATGGGGATGGGGCGCTGTACGGGCAGGGGGTTGATGCCAGCATCGGGAATGGTGTGGTGGGGGCTTTCAAAGGTAACCAGGGGCTGTGTCCAGAGCTGGCGCAGGAGGGTAATTTGCTCGTCTACGCGCCGCCCGCGGGTGTGAAAGTCAGCTCCCAGCGCAAGGTATTCGATGATATTCCACCCGATGCCGACCCCCAGCCGCAGCCGCCCGGCGCTGAGCACGTCGAGCGTGGCGGCCTGTTTGGCTACCAGCACAGTTTGCCGCTGGGGAAGGAGGAGAACACACGTCTCGAACTCGATATGCCGGGTGATGCTGGCCATAAAGCTGAAGAGCACAAAGGGTTCGTGAAACGGCGTGCGGAAGGTAACCCAGCCGTTCCAGCCGCCGGGGCGCTGCGGGTTTGGCCCGATGACATGGTCATCGGCCCCGATGTGGGTGTAGCCCAGAGCCTCAGCGGTTTGGGCGTAGTCGCGGATGGCCGCCGGGTCATTTCCAAACTCGAATTGCGGAAAAATCACTCCCACTCGCATCATGCACCTCTTTGAAGAAGCCGGGCGGAGGGTATCCTCCACCCGGCGTGAGAACCATGCCATTAACCGGCCCTGAGAGTCACCTCGGCAGGGGTCAGGCCATCGGCCTGGGCGCGCAGGATAATCTCTCCGGGTTTGCCAGTGGTGCGCACCACTACCAGAGCACGCCCGCGGTAGGGGGTACGCATGTTTCCACGGTAGGGCTCTTCGCTGATGGGGTTGGCACTGCCCACGGCGGCCAGCACTCCCTCGCCCTGAACGGTGAAGAACACCGGACGGTCAGCGGTTGGGTGAACCCGCCCTGCCGCATCCACAATTTCCACAGTGACGTAGCTCAGGTCATCGTCAGTGGCACGCAGGGTGGAGCGGTCGGGGGTCAGGCGCAGGGCGGCGGCCTCAGTGCAGGTTTCTACTACGGCCTCGGCTACCGGTTTGCCACCCTCAAGCCCAACGGCTTTGAGCTGGCCAGGCTCGTAGGGAACCTCGAAGGTGGCCGTGTAGCGCTCGGCCTTGCTGGAAGGCTTTACCCCCAGCGAACGTCCGTTGAGGAACAGTTCCACCTGTTCGCAGGCCGAGTAGACATCCACCTTCAAGGTCTGCCCTTCGTGGCCGGGCCAGTTCCAGTTCGGCCAGACGTCGGGCCAGCCCCAGCGCGAGATGTGCGCTTCTTTGCCCTCGGGGGCGGGGGTATGCACGGCAATATAGAGGCGGGTGCCGGTCTTCCAGACGATGTCGCGGTAGTAGGACTGGGGCCGTTTGAAACCGCACAGGTCGAGATCACCGCAGTTAGCCTGATGCCACGGGTACCCTGGCAGGAAGGAGGTGATCGGTTCGCCGTATTCTACCCGGCCGATACCGGCCTCTCCCAGGTAATCCAGCGACGTCCAGACGAAATCGCCCAGCACATAGCTTTCTTCCTCGACCAGATTCCAGTTATCCAGGGCTTCCATGGGGAAGGATTCGGTGCCAATCATCATGCGGCGCGGGTGGCGTTCATGATCCGGGCGGTATTGTTTCCACTGGTAGTTGTAGCCGCCTACATCCAGGCTGGCGAAGACCACGTCGGTGCTTTCCCAGGTGTACTTCCCGTCGGAGCCCCAGATGTCGCAAATGGCTGAAGTGACCGGGCGGGTGGGGTCGAGCTGACGGACGCGGTTGGCCAGCATGGCGGCAATCTGTGCGCCACCGCCGCGGCCATCGCGTTCGAGAACCTCGTTGCCGATCGACCACATGATGACGGAGGGATGATTGCGGTCGCGCAGAACCATGCTGTCGAGGTCGCGCTGCCACCAGTCATCAAAGACCACGTGGTAGTCGTAGGGGTTTTTACCTTCGCGCCAGCAATCAAAGGCCTCATCGATGACCAGCATTCCCAGGCGATCACAGGCATCCAGAAAAGCCGGTGCAGGGGGGTTGTGGGCGCAGCGAATGGCGTTGAAACCGCTGGCTTTATGAATTTCGACCTTGCGCTCTTCAGCGCGGGCAAAAGAAGTGGAACCGAGCACACCGTTATCGTGATGAACACAGCCGCCCTTGAGCAGTACGGGTTGTCCGTTGAGCAGGAAGCCTTTTTCGGGGTCAAATTCGATACTGCGAATGCCAAAAGATGTCGTTGCCGAATCCACACGGGTTCCGTCGACCCACACCTCGGTTTCTACCTGGTAGAGGTGGGGAGTTTCGAGCGACCAGAGCCGGGGATCGGTTACTTTCAGGGTCTGAGAAAATTCGTGTTCGCCCATGGCCGGAATGGGGGTGATGCTCTCGGCGAGGGCGGCCTGCTCACCGGAAGGGGAGAGGATGCGGGAGCGCAGAGTGACGGTGTGATCGCTTTCGCGCTGGTTGAGGACACGGGTGTGGATTTGCACTAAGGCCGCCTGAGGGGTCACCTGGGGGGTGGTCACATAAACACCCCAGGGGGCCACATGCACTGGATCGGCAACGAGGAGCCAGACCGGGCGGTAAATGCCCGAGCCTGAATACCAGCGGCTGTTGGGCTCGCTGGCGTTATCGACCTGCACGCGCAGGGCGTTTTCTTTGCCAAATTCCAGCGCATCGGTAAGTTCCATGAAAAAGCTGGTGTACCCGTAAGGATGGCGCCCCAGGTAGTGCTCATTGAGCCACACCTCGGCGTTCATGTAGACTCCTTCGAACTCGAGGTAGACCTTCTTCCCGCGCCACTCCTCCGGTGGGGTAAAGGTCTTGCGGTACCAGCCGCGCCCGGTAGGGAAGTACCCCCCGGAACTGCCAGAAAGGCTGTCGGGGTTGCGCGGGAGCTCGATGCTCCAGTCATGGGGCAGGTTGAGGGTGCGCCAGGTGGAATAATCGGGCTGGCGCCACCAGCTCAGAGGTTTTCCATCGTAGAGCTTGAAGCGCCAATCGTGGTTGAAGGATTGTCTGATCATAAAAACTCCTGAAAAGCGGGGATGAGAAGGAAATGAGTCTGTTTTTGCGGACTTTGGAGACGTTCACGGGATGAGGATGTATTCCTTGAAGCCCCTTCGTCTCTGGAAGCTTACTTTTTCACGGGACTGAAAACGTACACGCTGTTAAAAATTTTACTGCATGTTGTAATTTGAATTATAATAGCATTTGCCACACCATGAATATCAAATCTCCCCGAATTTACCAGAGTCATCGAGAGAACCAGCGGAAGCGTATCCTCGCCGCGGCTGAGAAGCTCTTCATCCAGCATGGCATTGATCGGGTGACCCTGGCCGGCATTGCCGAAGAGGCCCGGCTTTCGCGCGTGACTCTGTACGAGTACTTTTCCAGCAAACCAGAAATTGCCTGGGCGGTCTTCCGGGAGATCGTTCGAGAAATGCGGGAGACGATGGAGAAAGAGGTGTTACAACGCGGGGGGAACGGCCTGCAAAAAATCGAACGATCCTTCGCCCTTTACGAGGAGCTGTTGGAGACATCACCGGAACATTTGCGTTTCATCGCCCAGTTTAACTATCTTTATGCCCGCGAGGGCAACGCCGTGCGTCTGCGGGAGATGGTAGAAGAAATCTGGCCGGGAGCGTATTCTCTGCAGGCGCAGTTGATCCGTGAGGGAATGGCCGATGGCTCCGTTCGCCCTGATCTGGATGCCGAACTGGCCGCCGTGGCGATTAAAAACCTGATCAACGGCGTTATCAGCCGCCTGGCGTTGCTGGAAGAGAACATTCGCGGAGAGTTCCATCATGAGGCCCTGGAAATCTACCGGGAAATTTACCGCACCTACATTCGCGGATTAAAACCAGAATCCACCTGAAAAGAGAGGGAACCATGATTAAAACGAATTTTGATTCAGGCTGGGAGTTTACCGACCAGAGCGGAATGTTTGCCGCGATGATGGCTCAGTGGCAGCCGGTGAACTTACCGCACGATGCTTCGATCTCGCGGCCCAGAAACGCCAGTTACCCTACGGGAAGCGGCGGTGGGTATGCCTGGAGTGGTGTGGTCACGTATCGCAAAAAGTTCTCCGCCCCGGAAGACTGGAAGGGCAAACGGGTTCAGCTGGAGCTGGAAGGGGTGTACATGAACGCCGAAGTCACCCTCAACGGGAACGTGGTGGCCCTGCACCCCTATGGATATACCAGTTTTGTGGTGGACCTTACCCCCTATCTTATCTTTGAAGGCGAGAATACCCTCACGGTGGTGGCCAATAACAGTGCCCAGCCTAACAGCCGCTGGTATAGCGGTACGGGCATTTACCGGCACGTCTGGCTGCGGGTGGGTGGAAAAGTGGTCATTCCCCCCTGGGGGGTCTTTGTTACCACGCCTGTGGCAGACCCGGCGGCTTCTACCGTGCAGGTGGCCACGGAGCTTACCAGTTATTCGACCCTTGCCGAACGGGTAACCCTGCGCTCCAGTGTGCTGGATGCTCAGGGGCGGGTGATGGGTCAGGTGGAAAGCCCGGTGGTGCTTGAAGCCAGCCAGACCGTGAAGGTCGATCAGAGCCTGCTGGTGCGGCAGGTAACGTTGTGGTCGCTGGAACAACCTGCCCTCTACACACTGGTGAGTGAGGTGCTGGCTGACGGGCAGGTGCTGGATGTTGAGCGTACCCCCTTTGGCATTCGCTCCATCGCCGTAGATGCCGAACAGGGCTTTCGCCTCAACGGTGTGCCTCTGAAGCTCAAAGGGGGCTGCGTCCACCACGATCACGGGCTGCTGGGTGCGGCCAGCTATGACCGCGCAGAGGAGCGCAAAATTGAGCTGATGAAAGCCGCGGGCTTCAATGCGGTGCGCAGTGCCCATAACCCGCCTGCTCCGGCATTTCTGGATGCCTGTGACCGGCTGGGGATGCTGGTCATTGATGAAACCTTCGACTGCTGGCGTATGGGGAAGAACCCGAATGACTATCACCTCTATTTTGAGGACTGGTGGCAACGCGATACCGAGTCGATGGTAAAACGCGACCGCAATCATCCTTCTGTGATTATGTGGTCCATCGGGAATGAGGTCGGAGAACGCACGGGCGCATCCGACGGTTATACCTGGGCGAAGAAGCAGGCCGATTTTGTGCGTTCGCTTGACCCAACCCGCCCGGTCACCTCGGCAGTGCCAGCGCTCTTTGAAGATTTTATCCCTCTGATGGCGCAGGGTGGGGTTAATAATATTTTCGAACTTCTCGAGTCCGGTTCAGCCGACCAGCAGGAAGACCGCTGGGGAAGGGTAACCCGTCCCTTCAATGAGATTCTGGACGTGGTTGGTTACAATTACCTGGTTAGGCGGTACGAGTCAGACGGCCAGAAATTCCCCGGGCGGGTGATCTGCGGCACCGAGACTTTTCCGCACCGCGCGTTTGCCTTCTGGGATGCGACTCTTCGTTTGCCCTACGTGATCGGAGATTTCGTCTGGACGGCGGTAGATTATCTGGGTGAAGCGGGGATTGGACGGGTGTCTTTTGACGAAGACGCAGGCTTTGCCGCCCCCTACCCCTATCATCTGGCCAATTGCGGTGATATTGATATCTGTGGTTTCAAACGCCCGCAATCGTACTTCCGCGATCTCCTCTGGGGGGTGCGGCAGGCGCCTTTCCTGGCAGTGCTCGACCCCCGGCATTTTGGGAAAAAGATCACTTTCAGCCCGTGGGGGTGGGAACCGGTGATCGACAGCTGGAGCTTCCCAGGTTCTGAGGGTAAGCCAACGCTGGTGTATGTGTACTCAGTGGATGATGAAGTGGAACTGCTGGTGAATGGCGTCTCTGTGGGGCGAAAACCGGCCGGGGCGGCCAGTGAGAACAAAGTGGCCTTTGAAGTGACCTACCAGCCCGGTGTTTTGGAGGTCATAGGCTACCGCCATGGCCAGGAGGCGGGCAGAACCAGCCTGAAGACCACCGGCGATCCGTTTGCGCTGCGGGCAACACCCGACCGCGCTGCCCTCCGGGCTGAGTATGGTGACCTGGCCTACGTGACTGTGGAAATTGTTGACCGTGAGGGAGCGGTGGTTCGTTATGCCGATACGCTCGTTTCACTGAAGGTTGAGGGAGCAGGTGAGCTGATCGCTGTAGGCTCGGCCAACCCGGTTTCAGAAGAGCCGTATGTTGGAAACCAGCGTAAGGCTTACCAGGGCCGTCTGATGGCCGTGGTGCGCACCACCGGCCAGGCCGGGGAGATTGTGCTGAAAGCCAGCGCCGAGGGTTTGAAAGATACCACATTGCGGCTGCAAGCGCAGTGATCGGGTAAGAATGATGAGGAAGCCAGCCAGACTCGCTTTAAAGGGTCCGGCTGGTTTCCTCAGACCTTGTTTTGATCGTTGAAACGGAGATGGTTCAGATTATGACATCTCTCCTGGTTATCCTTCGTTCATCCACGGGTCAGGAAAAAGGTGATCCCGTAGTCTGAATCTTCGCCATCCTCCGGGGTGGTATAACGATGTTCTGTCACGTAACGTACTGAGGAGGGTGTATCGGTGGTCTTGGGTCTGGGGTTGTGGCTGGTAGTCACTTCCTCGAACCGATACCTTTCTACTGGAGGAAATTGCCCGTTCTTGCTGGTAAGATTCCATGCGGCGCGGGCATTGAGGGTGATCAGATCCATGGCGATGCGGTCAGCTGGTGCCCAGCTTGCCCATGCAAGCCCAACAATCAGAAGAATCGCCGCAATGACCGCGAGCGCGATTAACCCCTGCGTCAGGGTGAGAGAGATCATTTTAGCAATTGAAGCAGCAGCTCCTTCTGCAGCAAGCGCCCCTGACCAGATACTCTCCAGATAATGGACAAATGCCGAGCCAAAATCGCGAATCTGGTCCCGGGCGGCGGCTTCACTGTCTACTTCAAAACCGATCAATCCGGCAACCATGAAACCGCGGTTAAAAGAACCGTTCCAAAAGTCTGCACTGTATCCTCCGGCATCTTCTCCCGAATCCATATCATCCCATGCGGCGCGGTCGAACTCGATGTGTTTCACTGGTTGCAATGTGTGCTTTCCGGTCGGGGTGGTTGCAGGGATCAGATGGGCTACCCAGGCATCGAACCATATCTCATCGGAACCCAGCCCATCGGTTTCTTCGTAACAATGACCCTGCTCACTCCAGAAGTGAAAGTGGACATTTGGGTCAGGTTCGATCTGGAGAATCAGGGCGTTGGTCTTCAGGCGTGGAGCAACTCCACCGGCATAAACTGCCGACAGTATATTATCCACCTCGATTGTGACTGTATAAAGGCCAGGTGGTAATGGAGCCCCTGGTTGATTAGGGTGCGCATTGGGTAAGGTAACCACCACGGTATCAGAGACGCGCCAGTCATGAATGACATGTCCCTGTTCGTCCTTCACGGGAGTTTCCAGATCTCCAAAAACTGGTGCTCCATCAACTGATATTTTCAGCCCGGTATCTTTGTTCTCAAACCATACCCTGACAGTACTTGTAATAAAGTTAAACCCCCGAATGCCAATGGTGGCACCGGGCTCCACTATCGGAAATTGCAAACACTGACCGTTGTAGGTGTAGTCTTCGCCCCCTTCACAGAAGCTGGGAAACAGGGCCCCTGGTGGAGGAGGGGGCGGGGTTTGAGGAACGCACCGGGCAATTAATTCACCGGGTTTATTGGGGTTCTGTGAAACCTGACAATCTCGGGCGATTTGATAGGGCTGAAAGGTGTAGGGAGGGGTTGAAAATAAGGTTTGATAACTGGCCCTGTTCCCGTATTCTTTATAATCTCCGATGTCCGGGCGAATAGCCGTAATCCACGGCCAGGGGCCGGTGAAAATGCGGGGCTGTTGAGAGCCGTTGGGGGTTGGCGGGAGAACTGCATCCCACATTCGTACCTGCCCCGGACCCATTACTCCTTTGGAATGGGAGAAAAGAACCTGTCCGGTGTAGGCCAATCCTTCTTGAATGAAAGCCTCGATGACTTCGGCAGGGCTCACCCCATCTTCACGAATTTTCCTGGCCAGATGGTCGGAGAAAAGACAATCCCGTAACCGGGGTGATAGATTCCGGTACCCCTCAAAGCCTGCTTCCAGCGCTTCCAGCTTTTGGGAATCGAGTTTTCCGAGCCCGGCATATACATACTCTTCAAAGCCGGCGCGAGGCCGATCTTCGGCACGGAAGCGGTCGAAAATTTCTACCATGAGCGGCAAGATGGCATCTGCGGTGGGCAAATCACAGCATAGATCACTGGCTTTCTTTCCGGAACGCTGTTTGGGTTTGTGAAAATCCTCCGGGTGAATGCCGGGAATGTGTTTGAGGATATCGGTGATCTGTTCTTTGGACGGTCGACGGCGGGGGCGGCCTCTTTCATTGCAATCATGCTGGGGTGCAATAACTTCTGAGGCGGGGGGTGTGCAGGGG
>NZ_DF967965.1:3174725-3238033 GCF_001050195.2 Anaerolinea thermolimosa | reverse complement strand
GGTTTGGGGTTATGGGGAGGGTTGATTCCTCCTCTGTACGCTTTTCCTCTTGAGGCTCGGACGATCCTCGATGAGGTTCCTTTGCTTGCGAAGCATTCCCGGTTTTATGTGTTGTGTATGACATGGTTCCTTCTTTGGGAGGGCAAGATGATCTAATAGCCAAACCAGGGAATGGGGATTCCTGGAAGATGTCTGGATTATTAGATTTTTTATATCTTATAAGTATACTTTATTTTGGATATAAATCCAACCACTCATGCGAGGAATCACCCATCTTTTAGATGGCGTCTCCCTCGCATGGGTGGTTGAAAGGCTATGAAAAAGACCCGGGGGTTAAAAACCGCGCAATTCGGTGCTTGAGCGGGGTTGCAGACCGGGCGCCGGGAGGCGGCGGAGCACCACATATTCCAGCCCGTGGGCTTCACAGTAGGCGCGCTTTTCGGGCTTGTCGCCGTCCTCATTAACCAGGTAGATATCGGGCTTCAGACGTTCGATCTCCGGCTCGGCATCTAGCCAGCCCCAGCCTGAGGTGATCAGGGCCTGATGGACGTAGCGGATGGAACCAACCATGTAGCGGCGCAATTCCTGCGGGAAGAGGGGATGTCCTTCGCCTTTCAGATTGCGCACGTTGGCATCGTTGCCGACGGCCACATACAGTTCGCCGTAGGCCGAAGCCTCTTCAAAGAAGCGCACATGGCCGGAGTGCAACCAGTCGTAACAGCCCGTGACGATCACTTTCTTGCGGCCAGGGCGGCGGGTGGTATCCATTTCGGGCGCGGGAGGAAAGCCCTCCAGCTGGCTTTCAGGAAGGACGTGGAGGGGCACACCGTGCCGGGCGCTCCAGGCGCGTTTTTCGGGGTGATCTTCTTTCTCGGTGATGGCCCAGGCCAGAGGGCGTTCACCCTCAGGCCAGGGCGGGGTGTGAGGTGAAGCCGCCTGTTCGAGCAGGATGACCTGATCTACATAGCGGATGGCCCGCAGGTAATACAGGCGTTCGGCCTGCGGGAAGAGCGGAGGCCGGCCGGTGAATGATTCAACGAGCGCATCGGAATAGAGCCATACCTGAATCGGCCCGAGATGAGAGGCTTCTTCGAGGAACCGCACCTCGCGTGCATGTAAATTATCGAAACTGCCAGTCACACAGATCATAACTCTATCCCCGAAAGTGAAATCAGGCCGGTGGCGAAGGCCTTACCGTGCCGGGGTGCATTATAAACCAAAGGAGGCTGCGCAGGGCCTCTCTTCCTGGCCTCACCGGCGGATGCGCACCTGGAAGGCGCCCGGCACGGGGTCTTCGGAGACTACCAGCAGGTACCCGCCGCCGCATCCGGAATACATGGCGCCCGGGTAGCGCGCCTGGTAACAGGCCAGCAGGGCTGACAGGTCCATGGAGATGGTCGGGTGCCGCACGGTGGCGGGAAGCAGGGCTTCCCAGCAGCGCATGCACGCATTGAGTGAGGCTCCCAGGGCATTGAGGTCGCGCGCCAGAATGGCGGCGAAGCACTGCTGGCCGGTTTGACCGAGGCGTTCCACCCAGGCGGGTTCAAGGTTCATAATTTCCAGCGGATTGTAGCCGGGGGGGCGCTGCATTACGGGAAGAAAATGGATCACTTTTTCCAGCCAGGCGATCACCGTTTCGTCGCGGCAGGTCTCAATGTGAGCGGGGAAGACCCCACCCTCCACGGCGTAATCGTAATCCAGGCGGTTGATGCCGGGGTAGATCAGGCCGATCATGTCCTGAGAGCCAGATGGATCGGCTTTGCCTTCATTTTCGGCGGCGTAAAGCTGGCGCACCAGGGTGGCCGGGTCGCCCGGGGGGAGGCGGTCTCCCCAGAGGCGGCGGGCGACGTTGCGCGTGCCTGAGGCCATCCCGCTTCGCTCCATAAAATGAAAGTCGGGTTCCAGCCCCACTACCACCATCGAACCGGGCGGCGAGGGGTTATGCCGTGATATGTAAGGCTGGTCAATCCAGCCGCCTGCCAGGGCCATGCGGTAGGGGATGTGCCCGATGACGTCCTGAATGGCGGGATGGGGACGCGACTCAATCATGGACTACCTGTTTTCCGGCCTTGCGGCGCTGGTATTGTTCTTCAATCCAGCGGTAGGTTTTTTCCAGGCCTACCCGCAGGGGGGTATTGGGTTCCCAGTTGAGCACCGAGCGGATGAAGGTGTTATCGGAATTACGCCCGGCCACCCCCTTGGGGGCGTTTGGATCGTAGCGGCGGGCCAGTTTTACCCCACCAATTTCTTCAGCCAGGCTGACCAGTTGATTGATGGAGACCAGTTCGCTGGAGCCCAGGTTGATGGGGGTGGCGATGAGCTGATCGCAGTGCATGATCATATCGATGCCCACCAGGCAGTCGTCGATGTAGCAGAACGAGCGCGTCTGGTTGCCATCGCCCCAGATTTCGATCTCCAGGTTGCCGGTATCTTTGGCTTCGATGACCTTGCGGCAAATGGCCGCGGGGGCCTTCTCGCGCCCGCCAAACCAGGTGCCAAAGGGGCCGTAGATGTTATGGAAGCGGGCGATGTGAGTTTCAAGGCCGCGTTCGGCCCAGTATTCCTGGCAGAACATTTCAGACATCAATTTCTCCCAGCCATAACCGCGTTCGGCCATGGCAGGGTAGGCGTCGGACTCTTTGAGCGCGGTCACGTTAGGATCTTGCTGAAGCAGGGTGTTGTAGGCGCAGGCTGAGGAAGAAAAGAAGTAACGCTGAACACCCGCGCGGTAGGAGGCTTCGATCATGTGGGTGTTGATGAGGATGGACCGCAGGCATTCCACGCGGTGAGTCTCGATGAACCCCATGCCGCCCATATCAGCGGCCAGGTTGTAAACCTCGGCGGCGCCTTCAACGGCCCGGACGCAGTTTGAATACTCGCTGAGGTCCATGCACAGGCTTTCCACACCGTCAACGCGCTGATACCACTCCGGCAGAGGCTTGCGGTCGATGGCGCGGATGCGGGTGAAGCCCTGATCATGAAAATAGCGGGTGAGCGCGCCGGCAATGAAGCCGCCCGCCCCGGTGATGACGATCAGATCGTCTTTACGCAATACATCGGTAGCTGTCTTATTTTGTTGAAACATACGTTCTCCAGATCAAAAGGTTACAAATCTCGGTTGCACTCAATCCGCACAACCGGCATGAGCGATTCGTTCCGCTGGGGTAAAGCCACGTGCAGGCCGTCAGCATCCTGCCGCCAGGTGAGGGGCTCGCCCCCGGGAAGGAAGGTGAGGGACTGGATGGATGAGGCGTCGAAGCGGTCGGGGGTCAGAGAGCGGGCGAGCAGTTCTTCACCCGGCCAGACCAGTGCGATGACATACAGAACATTCCCTCGGCGGGTGAAGCGCAGGTCTGCGCCGGTGTAGGGAGGGCGTTTGGTATCGGTGAAGTGGCCTTCTTCCAGGCGGGTGGGGCCTTCACCGAAGAGACGCCAGGGACGGGTGCCGTAGATGGCCTCGCCGTGGGGCTTCAACCAGGCGCCGATCTCGCGGAGGATGCGCTGTTCGGGTTCGGGGATGGTGCCATCGGCGCGGGGGCCCAGGTTCAGCAACATGCAGCCGTTCTTGCTGACGATATCGACCAGGTCTTGCAGGATGTCGGAGGATTTTTTGTAATCCTGCGGCTCTACATACCCCCAGGAATTTTTCGAAACAGAGGTATCGGTCTGCCAGAAGTAAGGGCGAAGGTCGCTTAACTGTCCGCGTTCGATATCCCAGACGGCGGCTTCGCGGGGGAAGGTCTCGTTCTTGAAATTGATGGCCACCCCCTTGCCCCACTCGAGGGCGCGGTTGTAATAATAGGCGGCGAAGCGCTGTACATAGGGCTGGAAGACGATCTGCTCGATCCACCAGTCGAACCAGAAGACCTGCGGCTGGTAACGGTCGACCAGTTCGCAACAGCGTGCCAGCCAGTCTTCCAGGAACAGGGCGTGAGGGCGGGGGGTCCAGTCGCGGCTTTTCCAGACGCCAGAGCCCGGCTGGGGAGCAAGTCCATCGATGGGGGAAGCAGGGCCGTAGAAATCGGCGAAGGCAGGGTCGTTCACGTCAGAATCGAACGTGCGCCCGCCATTCATGAACCACCAGTGCTCGGCCCGGTGACTGGAGACACCCAGCACCAGCCCGCGGCGGCGTACTGCACCGGCCAGTTCACCCAGCACGTCGCGGCGCGGGCCCATCCGCGCGGCACACCAGCGGGAGAGAGAGGTGTCGTACATGGCAAAGCCATCGTGGTGTTCGGCCACCGGCACCACGTACTTTGCCCCGGCCTCTTCAAAAAGGCTGGCCCAGGCTTCAGCATCGAAATGCTCCGCTTTGAACAGGGGAATGAAATCCTTGTACCCGAAGCGGCTCTGCGGGCCATAGGTCTGGACGTGGTGCTCAAATTCGGGTGTGCCCGGCAGGTACATATTGCGCGGGTACCATTCGTTGCCGAAAGCCGGAACGCAGTAGGGCCCCCAGTGCAGGAAGATGCCAAATTTGGCATCCTGGTACCAGTCGGGGACGGTATAGGTGGAAAGTGATTCCCAGGTGGGTTGGAACGGCTGAGTCATGGGGTGGTTTCCTCCTCAAGATGAATGGGTCCGCTGGATTGGCGGATGATGATCTCGGCAGGCAGGATGATCTCGCGGCATTCTCCCGAAAGGCGGCCTTCCAGACGGTCGATGAGCATACGGGCGGCGCGCTGGCCCATTTCATACGCAGGTTGTGCCACCACGGTGAGGAAGGGGAAGGTTACCAGGGCAGGGGGCAGGTCATCGAAGCCCACCAGGGCCAGGTCTTCAGGAATACGTACATCCAACTCGCGGATTTTTTGCAGGGCGCCAATGGCGATGAAGTTGTTGGCGGCGAAAAGCGCCTGAGGGGGAGGCTGGTGGAGCAGGGCGCGCGTGGTCATTTCGGCACCGCTGGCCTGGGTGAAGTGGCCATAAAACACGAGGGCGTGCTCTTGCAGACCGGCCTCGGCCAGGGCACGGAGGTATCCTGCGGCGCGGTCTTCAGCGGTGGAGACCCCCTTCGGGCCGTTGAGCAAAGCGATGCGCTGGTAGCCAGAGCGAATAAGCCGGCGGGTAAGCGCGTAAGCGCCGCCTTCTGAGTCGCACCGCACCACATCCACCGGCTCATTTGCAACGCGCCGGTCAATCACCACCAGCGGCACGCCCTGAGCCAGGGCACTCTGAATGGCGCCGTGGCCGGAGCGCGCCGGGACGAGGAGGATGCCATCCACACGTTTCTGCAACAGCAGGTTAAGGTATTTTTGTTCCTCATCTTCGTTTTCGTCGGTGTTGCAGAAGATCACCGTATAACCGGCGTCACTGGCGGCATCTTCTACGCCGCGGGCCACGGTGGTAAAGAAGGGATTGGTGATATCGGTGAGGATGAGGGCGAGGGTGTTGGTGCGCCGCGAGCGCAGACTGCGCGCCAGGGTGTTGGGGACGTATCCCAGTTCTTCTACGGCGCGGAGCACGCGCTGGCGAACGTCCTGGCTGGCGTAACCGTTGTTGTTGATCACGCGCGAAGCGGTGATGGGGGCCACCCCGGCGCGGCGGGCAACATCCTGAATGGTGGGCATGAGCGGTTTTTCCTGTATGGTAACGATACCATGTGGTATCGTTACCATCATAAATCCAAACGCATTTCCTGTCAAGGAGGAGGTACGCTTTTTTACCGCGGAGAGGGAGCCGAGGGTGAGACCTTGAAGGAGGTGAAACCCGGCTGGGTAAGAAGCAGGTCGATGAAGGCCAGCATGTTTTCCAGCGGCACATCTCCTTCCACGGCGTGAGCCGGTGAAAAGATGTAGCCCCCTTTGCGGCCGACTTCAATCAGCTTCAACATCTCTCGGCGCACGTCGTCCACACTGCCGTAAGGCAGGGTGCGCTGGGTTGAAAGCCCGCCATGGAATACCAGTTTGCCGCGGTATTGTTCCAGCAGGGCGAACACGTCCATCACTTCAGGCTGGAAGGGGTTGAAGCAATTCAACCCCAGCTCGATCAGGTCGGGGAAAAGTTCATCCACATCGCCGCAGGAGTGAATGAAGACATACCTTCCCGCCTGACGCACGGCAGCGTACATGCGTTTAAGCGCCGGATAGATAAATTCTTTCCACAGGCGCGGGCCCATCTGCAATCCACGCTGGGCGCCCCAGTCGTCGCCAAAGTAAACCGCGTCGATGTCGTACCGAAGGGCTTCCTGTACCTGAGCCAGGTTGTACTCCACGATGTGACCGAGCAGATCATGGACAAACCGGGGATGATCGAGGAAGTCCATCATCAGGTTTTCCATACCGCGCAGCGTCCAGGCGCGTTCGTAGAGCGAGAAACCGATTTGAAACACGCGGAAGCGGTCACCGTAGCGGGCGATTTTCTCTGGAATATCGGCGAAGAAGCGTTCATCCAGCGGATCGGGGAAGGTGTATCCCTGCAGAGAAGGAGCTTTGAGGGGCGTTTCGACGACAATGCCGATGTCTTTGTCCACACTGCGATCCCACACCACGCCGAATACATCGCGGACGCGATTTTCACCAACCTCATCAAAGAATCCGATGGCGTTGCCCAGGTTGAGCAGGTGGTTGTGAAGGACGGGTTCAAGATCGTCAACGCCATAATGTTTGCGGAGTTTTTCTTCTGCTTCGAGGGTGAAGCTGAGCGACCAGGGGGTATACGGGGGTCGCTTGCCTTCCATCACCTGATGAATGATTTCTCGTTTGTTCATCGCGGACTCCAAAAGGATGTGGTGCGGATGAGGCGGAAGATTTGTGTTTGTCCCATATCTGGTTGGTTTTTGATTGCTTGCCACATATGGTGATAAAAAGTTGTAAATCAGGCAGATTTGCCCCCATATGTGGGGTTTCAAAAGTCGCCCACCATTTTTAGGACAGACACGAAGATTTTCAAAGGTTGATGAAGTGGAGTAATTTCGTGTACAATGGCAGTACGTGAACAGCGGGGTCGTATGAATGGCCTGATGCGCAAATCCTTAATTCGTACGATTGGATTGTACATCCTTTTTGGTGGGGCGTGGATTCTCTTTTCGGATCGTCTCCTTGAGGTGATCACAACCCCGCATCAGTTTGCTGTGGCGCAGACGTATAAAGGGTGGTTTTATGTGCTCATGACCGCCCTGCTGCTTCATCAATTGCTCCGCCGCGATTACCTCTCCATTCAACGTTCGCAGGAGGCCCTGGAACGCCGCACCCGCGAGGCGGAGATGCTCAGAGAGGCGGCCTCAGCGCTGGTTTCTTCTCTCGATCTGGATACGGTGCTCTCAAGCCTGCTCGATTCTCTCGCGCGGGCCATCTCCTACCGCCGGGCGGCGGTTTTTTTGGGTGAGGGGGGATGGATGCATCCCGCCGCAGTGCGAGGCGAGCCTGCCTGGATGGCGGCTTTCAGGCAGCTGGGACACCTGCCAATTACGGCGCGCTGGGTTTCGGAGGCGCCCCTGGCCGAGCCCTGCCCGGAAGAGATTTGCCTTAACGGGGAGCGCGATGCCTGTCTGATAACGGCCATGCAGGCGCATGGCCACCTGGTGGGTTTCCTGGTGATCTTCAGACCACAGCCTCAAGAATTTCAGGCGGAAGAAATTCGCCTGGTTCAGGCCCTGGCGCATCAGGCGGCGAGTGCCGTAGAACACGCTCGTCTCTTCCGGCAGACGGAGATGCGCCTGCGCTTTGTTCAGGCCCTGCATCAGATTGACCTGGCGATTACCTCGAGCAGTGAATTTCAGGAGGTCGTCAGCCAGCTGTTGAAGCATGTTCTGGAAGAACTGCAGGCGCGGGCGGTGCGCCTTTTTCTGATGCAGGGAGAGCATCTCGTTCTCTTTCAGGGGGCAGGAGATGGCGGGGTGGAGGGTTCCCTGCCGCCGATGGCTGCTGGTGAAAGCCTGGTGGAGCGCTGTGCGTTGGAACGGCGTATCCTTTCTGCCGTGGAAGAGGATGGGGAGGATTCTCAGCCTTTGGGCCTGGTCGGTTTCGCCGCTCCTCTGGTGACCAAAGGACAGGTCAAAGGGGCGCTGGAAGTCTTTATGGCACGGGGGTTCGTGGCCGATCAGGAATGGATGGATCACCTGGAGACTCTGGCCAACCAGGCGGCCATTGCCATTGATTATCATGCGGTGCTTACGGGGCTTATCCGCGCCAATCAGGATTTGATTAATGCTTACGATGAAACGATTCTGGGGTGGTCGCGTGCTCTCGATCTGCGCGACCGCGAGACGCAGGGACATTCTCAGCGGGTGGCGACCATCGCAGTGGCCATAGCCCGTGAGATGGGAATGCCTGAAGAGCGCCTTACCCACCTCTACCGGGGAGCGTTGTTGCATGATATTGGCAAAGTGGGTGTACCGGATGAAATTCTGTTCAAGCCCGGCCCCCTGAATGAAGCCGAGTGGCAGGTGATGCGCATGCATCCGGTATATGCCGAAAACTTCCTTTCGCATGTAGCCTTCCTGCAGGAAGCACTGGATATTCCATGCTATCATCACGAACGCTGGGATGGCTCTGGTTACCCCAAAGGTTTGAAAGGGGAAGAAATTCCGCTCGCGGCGCGTATCTTTGCGGTGGCCGATGTGTGGGACGCCCTGCATTCTGATCGTCCCTATCGCCCGCGCTGGCCTGAAGAGCAGGTGGCGGAGTATCTCCGCGCCAACGCGGGTCGGCTCTTCGATCCTCAGGTGGTAGAGGTATTTCTCAGAGAACGGTCTAAAATTCTGGAAATCTTAACCCGGGAACCTCATTCTTAACCCCGCCTTAAACTGTTGTCAATCTCTGGAGCCTATAATCAAAGGTGCACAGCAGGCCCTTTATGGGCCTTCCGCAGGTTGATGAGGCCAGGAGAAAAGTGGGTGAACAATGAGCGTTTTACGTGTTTTATTTCTGTGCACGGGGAATTCCTGCCGCTCTCAGATGGCTGAGGCTCTGGTCAATCATTTCCTTAAGGGGCGGTGGGTGGCCTTCAGTGCCGGTACCGAACCGGCAGGGTATGTGCACCCGATGGCTTTGCAGGTGCTGGCTGAGCTTGGCATTCAACATGCGGGTGAATCCAAATCGGTGGATGTATTTCGCCAGACTGATTTCGATGTGGTGATCACCGTATGCGGTGATGCTGAGGCGAATTGCCCGGTCTGGCTGGGTAAGGGGAAGCGCGTGCACATTGGTTTCCCGGACCCGGCCAAAGCCAGGGGCACTGAGGAGGAGCGGCTGGCGGTTTTCCGGCAGGTGCGGGACGATATCCGCCGCCGGGTGCTTCCTTTTCTCGAACGGGTTGGGGTGGGGGTGCCGCCCGGGGTGGGCTGATGGGTTGCATGAGGGTTAGCGGTAGATTGGATGGTGAAGCAATGAATACGAAAAAGCGTGTTTTGTTTCTCTGCACGGGTAATTCGGCGCGCAGCCAGATGGCTGAAGCCTTTTTACGCCAGTATGCCGGAGATTTCTTTGAGGTGCACAGCGCCGGTTTTGAACCCAGGGGCATTCACCCTTTCACAATAAAGGTCATGGAAGAGGTGGGCTTCGATCTCTCGGAGCATACTTCGAAAGGGGTAGAGCGTTACCTGGGGAAAACGCTGGTGCAGGTTCTCATCACCGTGTGCGATAAGGCGGAGAAGAATTGCCCCACCGTCTGGCCGGGAGTCCATCAGCGCCTGCACTGGTCGTTCGAAGACCCGGCGGCTTTTGAGGGAAGCGATGCTGAAAAGCTGGCGCGCTTTCGCACTGTGCGGGATGAAATTGACCGTAAAATCCGCACCTGGCTGGCCGAGCAAAGCATCGCCATTCGCATCCGCTGAGCGCTTCAGGGGAGGCGCGGGTCTGGTGTGGTGGGGTGGACGGGCTGTGCCGCAGACGCGGCAGAGGGTGTCTTCAGGCGCAAAAGAGACCCCACAGCCGGGGCAGTTGTTGAAATTATCCCAGGCTTTTTCCAGCGCGTAGCGCTGTTGACGGGCTTCGTCGAGTTCGCTGAGGTATTTCTTTTCAATGGCCTCGGCGGCCTGCTTGATGGTCTTCCAGGCACGCTGCTTCAGGTTGAGGTTGCTGGCGGCTTCAGCCAGGCTGATGCCGCTGGAGAGCACCCGCCCGGCTTTGTCGGCCAGTTCGAGGGGTGAGCGTGCCCTGCCGCTGAGCAGATCGAGGCCTTTCCCGGCCACGTCGAGCAATCTTTTTCCGCTTTCTTTGACCGTTTCCAGCACGCCGCGGGTGGTCAGATCGTTGACCTTCACCTCTACCCCGTCATTTACCGCGGTGAGATGAATGGTCAGGGCAGGGATGGCTTCGCTTCCGCTGAGGATGACCACTGTGGCCAGCAGAGCCCCCGCCTGACCGCCGACAGTCATGGTGGTGGCTTTGCCTTCGAATTCGGCGCGCAGGGGTGAGATCAGCGCCTCAGGTTGAACCCCGTGGTAGAAGGCGGTATTATCGGTGGCGATTACAGCGGCCGCGCCAAGGCCGAGCGCGCCCAGGGCGGTAGCCGCCAGCGCATCTTCTGCGGAGTCCTCATCAGGGGCGTGGGCCTCGGCCCCTTTGCGCAGGGCTTCCATCATTTTGGCCAGGCGTTCGCGTTCGGCCTGGTTGCGCTGCATGATTTCGCGCTTACGCATCAACGCACCGGCAAGCTCGGTGGGTTTAAAAGCGCTGGCGAAAAAATCCTGGTCGGCAGGACTGAGGGCGCAGAAAATGGCTTTTTGCTCCTCATTCAGGGCGGCAAGCTGTTCAGCGTTTAATTTTGCCAGCGGGTCTTCCATCGTCCACCTCAATTTTTCTCATCCTGCCTGCGGGGGCGGTAATCTCATGTTCATTGTAACGAATTTTTCAGAATCGGGAGCGCCATTGACGAAACCTTGATCTCACCTGGCGCGCATTGACGCATGGTTTCTCCCCCGCGTATAATGCGGCTTATTCTTTTTGAAAGGCCTTTTTCCATGAATTCCTTTGAGAACCGGTCCGCAAGTGCCACTGCCATCTGGGTGGCGATGATCAGCGTGTACATCACCTGGGGCTCAACCTACCTGGCCATTCGATTTGCCGTGCAAACGATGCCACCTTTCCTTATGGCAGGGTTTCGCTTCTTGCTTGCCGGTTTCATCCTTTACTTCTGGCGGCGAATGCAGGGGGATGAACGCCCGCGGCTGGTTCACTGGCGTTCCGCGGCGATCATCGGGCTTTTTCTGTTGCTGGGGGGCAACGGGGGCGTGGTGTGGGCCGAACAACGCGTGGTTTCGGGGGTGGCGGCGTTGCTGGTTGGGGCAACCCCCCTGTGGATGGTGCTCATCGACTGGGTGCGGGGAATTTACCGCCCGGCTTTTCCCACCCTGGCCGGGGTGCTGGTGGGGTTCGTGGGAATTGCCCTGCTGATTGGCCCGGCAGAAATCATCGGCCTGCACGGCGCCATTGATCCGCTGGGGGCGGCGGTGCTGGTGCTGGCTTCTTTCCTGTGGGCGGCAGGTTCTCTCTACAGCCGCAATGCTTCCCTGCCATCATCGCCTCTCCTGGCCACGGGTATGGAAATGTTGACCGGCGGGCTGGCGTTGACCGTGCTGGGTACGCTGAGCGGCGAGTGGGCACGTCTGAACCTGGCCGCCATTACCTGGCCTTCGTGGCTGGGGCTGGGTTACCTGGTGGTGTTCGGTTCACTGGTGGGGTTCACGGCCTACACCTGGCTTTTACGGGTGGCTCCGACTACGCTGGTTTCAACCTATGCTTATGTGAACCCGGTGGTGGCGGTGGTGATCGGCAACCTGCTGGCCGATGAGCCGCTGACGTTGCGCGTGGGGCTCTCGACTGCGATCATTGTGGGGGCGGTGGCGCTGATTACCTTTACCCGCCCCCTGGGAAAACGCAAAACCCCTTCTGCTTCTTCTTTAGAGCGTTCCTGAAGGCTGGTTCCTTTCATTACCGGCGAATCAGAGGGAGGAAGAGGTGGTAGATCACGCATTCCTCGCCGTCCGAGAAGCCCCCGTTTAGCGGGTTGCCCGCCGCATCTTGAATTTGGGTGCCGCTTGCATTGACATCCAGCCGAAACCTGCCGCTGCCCCAGCCCGGTAGGACGGTTACGCTGCGTGTGGCACCCGAACCGGTGATCTGGTGGATCTCCGCGCCGGGGAATGCACCTGCAAGCACCGAAAGAGTGAAGGCAGTCGGGTCTACCCCGCTGACTGGCTCGCTGAAGGTGACGGTGAAGATCACCTCTCCAGACAGGCCGGGGCCCTGGTGGGTGATGGAGAGAACGACGGGAGCGGTTCGGTCAAGGGTATAGGCTTCACCCCCGTTGAAGCCCGCACTGAAGGCGTTCCCGGCGAGGTCTTGAATGCCCGTGCCGCTGGCGTTTACGTCCAGGCGCAGGGTGCCGTCACCTGTCCCGGTGTTTACAGTAACGCTGTACAGGGCGCCTGAACCGCTTACCCCTGTAACCGAGGCGCCGCTTAATTCCCCGGAGGGGGTGAAATCGGCTTCGTCTACCCCGCTGACGGGCTCGCTGAAGGTGACGGCAAAGCCCACGCTGTCGGCATGTGTGGGGCTGGCATCGGAACGGGTGACCGAGACAACCGCAGGTGGAGTTTTATCAATGGTGTATACCTCACCGGTGGTGAAGCCGCCATTCAAAGGGTTGCCCGCGGCGTCTTGAATGCCCGTGCCGCTGGCGTTTACATCCAGCCGGAGGGTACCATCACCGCTGCCAGTGCTGACGGCGATGGTATAGGACGTGCCCGATCCGCTTACCTCGAGGATGCTGGCGCCCGAAAGACCTTCAGAAGCGGCGAGGGAAAAATCACCGGTATCGACACCGGTCACGGCTTCTGAAAAAGTGAGGGTGAAGGATACACTTCCGGCATTGCTGGGGCTGGCATCAGCGCGAATAATGGAGACTACAGTGGGAGGGGTGGTGTCGAAGCCGGTTTCGTAGAGGAAGATATCACTCCAGCCGTTGGTATCGCCATTCACCAGGTTGCTGGCGTTGGAGTAAAAGGCGACCCACTGCGAATCGGCTGAAATGACCGGCATATAAGAATAACCGTTGGCGGGGCTTCCCCCGATACCTGTGGAGATGAGGTGGGTACTGCCGTCGGCAAGATGATGGACAAAGATGTCGGGCTGGGCATTGGTGTCTCCATTCACCAGGTTGCTGGCGTCAGATGCAAAAACCACGATGCCGCTGTCATTGATCGAGGCCGGGGCAAAAGAAGGGGCGTTGCCTTGCGAGCCATCTGAGGCAACTGAAATACGGTGGGTGGTGCCTGCCTGCCGGTCACGGACGAAAACATCAGCTTTGCTGTTCGTGTCATCGTTCACCAGGTTGCTGGCATCGGACTGAAAGGTAACCAGGCGAGCGTTGGGCGAAAGGACGGGAATGAAGGAATTGCCGTCGGCCTCTTCTCCAGCGGTGGAAACCGAGATGCGCGTGGTGGTGCGGGTAAGCAGGTCGCGAATGAAGATATCGGTTTTACCGTTATTATCACCGGCTACCAGGTTGGAAGCGTCTGACTGGAACGTCACATAGCGCCCGTCGGCGGAGATAGAGGGGGCATCGGAGTTGCCGTTGGCGGGTGATCCATCTGTGGCAACGGAGACGAGGACGGTGGTGTGCGTTTGAAGGTCGCGGACGAAAACATCAGCTTTATTGTTGGTATCATCTTTTACCAGGTTGCTGGCCTGAGACTGAAAAGCCACAAAACGCCCGTCGGTGGAGATGGCCGGGGCGTAGGAGTCGCCATTGGCTGGCGATCCGTCCTCGGCGGAGGAGATCAGGATGGTCGTGTGGGCTTGAAGGTCGTGGAGGAAGATGTCAGCTCTGGCGTTGGTATCGCCACTCACCAGATTGGTGGCAAAAGACTGAAAGGCCACAAAGCGCCCGTCGGCAGAGATCACCGGAGCAAAAGAGCCGCCCCCGGTGGCCTGCGCCCCGGCACTGGTGACCGAAACGCGGGTGGTGGTGCCTGCGGCGAGGTTACGAACGAAGATATCATTCTCGCCGTTGGTATCGCCGCTCACCAGGTCGGTGGCTTCTGATTCGAAGGCCACCCATTGCCCGTCAGCGGAGATGGAGGGAGCGGTTGAATAAAGGTTGCCCGGTTGGCCCCCCGGTGTGAGAGAAATGAGGGTCATCTGACCGGCGGCGGCCTGCGCCGTGCTACCCGTGGCTGAGATCAATACGGCGGCAAGGAACGCGAGAAATCTGCGGATCATCGAACGTCTGGGGTCCATCGGTTGAATCCCTGGTAGGAGTGGTGTTTAGGAAGCGCGATGTTCTGGCCGGATAGACCCGCTCTTGATGCAGAGAAAAAGCTTCTTTCCCCCCGTGTGCTGTTTCCTGGTCGGTCTCCCGTTTCCCCTCCATCCCCTCCGGCGCCGGTTAACGGGAAACCCGGGTTACGATGATGTTGGAATGGTTCTGACTCCCCGCAGTTTTCCCCTCCAGTGTGATGATGTTTCAATTATAGGGGAGATTGGGTGGGGGACAAGAGAAAAATACCCCTCCTTCGGGCCTGGCCGCGTTCTGGTAACAGGGAGGCTGACCATGGTTTGCCATTCTCAGGTATACTCATGATCAATCGGTTTTTCAATGGAATGTTAAGCCCTCCGGTTCTCGATCCGACCTGCGTTTGCGCGATGGTCTTGAAGGGGGTTATGGATGTTGCCTCAGGCCCCTACCACACTGGTCATATTGCTGGGATTGTCTGCCATGCTTCTGGTGTATCTTTCGGCGTGGGCTCAGTTCCACAGCGGGGTGGGGTCGGCGCGCGAATTTTCTTTTTTACTCCTGAGTGCGGCGCTCTACTCTCTCGGATACGCTGTTGAACTGTCGCGGGCCGATCTACGGGGGGTACTTGAGGCCATTCGGCTGGAATACATGGGCCTGGCGTTCGTCCCGGCTTTCTTTCTGCTCTTTGCCATTCGCTTCACCCGAAACACCCCCACCCCGCCGGGGCTGATTGCGGGCTTGCTGGCCATGCCGGTGATCACGGTGGTGCTGGTGTTTACTCAGGAACATCACCAGCTCTATTACATCCATCCGCGTGTAACCATGACGGGGTTCTACCCGGCGCTCTCTTTTGAACGCGGCATTGGGTATGTACTTACCATGTTTTACGCGCTGGTATGTGAGTTTTCGGGTCTGGTGCTGTTGATTGTCCATGCTTTCCGTGTTTCACCAAGGTACAGGCTTCAGGCTCAGACCATTGCGCTGGGGGCGCTTTTTCCGGTAGCGAGTTCTGTATTTTATTTTCTGGATTTCATCCCTTTCCACATTGATCCGATCCCGTTCGCACTCTCTCTGGCGGGAGTCCTGTTCGCGTTTGCGCTGTTTAAGTTGAAGCTCTTTGAACTGGTTCCGGCGGCGCGTGAGCTGGCTATCGATGCTGTGCGGGATGCGTTTCTGGTGGTAGATGCTTTTGGCCAGGTGCAGGATTTCAACCGGGCAATTACGGCATTGCCCGGAGCCGAAGCTTTAAAAATTGGCGAGCCTCTGCCTATGGATAACCCGCTGGTGAAGAAACTGTGGCCATTGCTTCATGAAGGCCAGGATGAACTTGAATTTTTTATCGAGCAATCGAGCGGGGAGGAGCGGTATTACCGGGCGAAGGCTTATCCCATTTATGGGAAGCGTTCACAGTACAATGGGCAGGCCGTTTTGATCAGCGATGTAACCGAGACCGTCGGTTTGCTGCACCAGCTCAGTTATCAGGCGAATGTGGATGAATTGACTGGTCTGTTGAACCGCCGCCACCTGATGAAAATGGGTGCCCGCGAGTTGGAGGCTTCTCACCGCAGCGGGTTGCCTCTGGGAGTCATCCTCATTGATCTGGACCATTTCAAATCCGTCAATGACACCTGCGGGCATGCAGCGGGAGACGAAGTGTTGAGAAGTGTGGCCGAGTGCTTTCGCAGAGGGGTGAGGAGTGTTGATCTCCTGGGGCGGTACGGAGGTGAGGAATTTGCGGTCTTCCTGCCTGGGGCAGACCTGGAAGCCACGGTGAGAGTCGCTGAACGGTTGCGCGAGTCACTGGCCAGCTGGTCGGTTCTGAAGCAGGATGAGAATTTACGAATCACCGCCAGTTTTGGCGTGTATGCGGCGAATAGTGACCTGACCATTGACCAGTTGTTGAGCATCGCTGACCAGGCGCTTTACCGGGCGAAACAGGAGGGGCGCAACCGGGTGGTTTCGGCGTAGGCGGTTACTGCACACCGCTGACCAGTGGTTCACCGGCCAGGGGGGGCGGTTGAGTCAGGTTGTGGATCCAGTTTCGCGAGAGAAACCGGCGAATGCCGAGGATGTTTTTTACCAGGTTTTCCGCGAAGACCGCCAGGTAAACCCACGGCACTGGCAGATGGAAGACAAAGGCTGCCAGCGCCACCGCCGGGATGCCTGCCAGCCAGATGGCTCCCACGTCGAGCAGGGCCGAGTAGCGGGTGTCACCGCCGCTACGTAAAATGCCAACGATGAACATGGCATCGAGGCTGCGCAGCCAGAGGAGCAGGCCGGCAATGAAGAGCATGGCAGAGGCATCGGCGCGGGCGGTATCTGACACACGGTAGAAATCCATGAGGGTAAAGCGCCCTGCGATCAGAAGGCTTCCGAGGATGAGGGAGCCCGAAACGCTGATGATCAAAATCCGGCGGGCTGTCTGGAAGGCTTCATCGCCCTTGCCGGCGCCGATGAGATGCCCCACCAGGATGCCGCACGCTGTGGCACAACCCATCGAAAAGAACAGCCCCAGCCCCTGGAGGGTGTTGGTGATGTTGTAGGCCGCATAAGCCGAGGTTCCCAGGCGGGCGAACATGGCATTGTAAAGATTGACCCCAAGCGCCCAGAGGAACTCATTCAAGAATACCACCAGGATCAACCGGAGATGATGGGAGAGGAAAGGTAAATCCAGCTGGAACAGCTGACGCGGGCCGGCGGCCACCGGTGAGCGCCGGATGTAGAGAATGGCCAGCAGGAGAATACATTCCAGAATCCGGCAGGTGGCTGTACCGAGGGCCGCCCCGCGCACTCCCAGCGCAGGCAACCCCAGTTTGCCGAAGATGAGGGTGTAATTAAGCACGGTATTCAGGCTCATCATGCCCACCGAAACCAGCATAGGCAGGCGCGTGTTGCCGGTGGAACGGACGATGGAAGAGAAGGCCACAGTCACCGCTGAGAAGACATAGCTCCAGCCAATGATGCGCAGGTAAGACATCCCCCGCTCGATCACATCCTGATCACGGGTGAAGAGCCCCATCACCTGCCCCGGGAAAGCCACCGCCGTGACGGCGAACCCGGCGCCCGCCGCCAGGCAAATCACCAGACAAAGCCCAAGCACCCGTTGCAGGTTCGCCCGGTCACCGGCGCCCCAGTATTGAGCGGCAAACACCGAAGCCCCGCCGGTGGTGCCAAAAAGGGTGAGGCTGAGGAGGAAATAAAATTGCCCTGCCAGCCCCACTGCGGCCACGGGTACATCTCCCAGCTGCCCCAGCATCAGCACGTCCAGAATGCTGATGAGGTTGAAGAAGAGAATTTGCAGAGCGGAGGGCAGGAAAATCCGTAGGAACGAACGAGTGAATGACTGTGAAGAGGGTTGGTTGGTCACGTTTTGATCTTACCATGACTTTCTGGGAGGAATGTACTGGCAGGAGGAAGAGATAGGGCTGTTCCCTGTGAGAGGTTGGGGTAGAAATCTGGCAGGTGGGGCGCGGGTTTACGGGGGTAACCTTTCAGCTGGCCTGCCGGGCGAAGAATTCTTCCACGGTCATGCCGTAGAGGAGAGCTAGTAATTGGTTTATGCTTCACCTGCGTTGCGAAGAACAGCAGAGGTGCGTCAGGTAGAAGCGCGTCTTGACTGGCTCTTTGTTAACCTGATAACCATTCCAAGCTGCGACCAATTAACAATTCAGTCATTTCTCTATTATGTGTGTTTTTCATGGATATTACTTCCATGACAAATCCGTGTTGCTCGGCTATCTCTTTAACAGCAGTCACATTGTCGTACGTCATTAGAAATTCGCCTTGCAATGTTTTAGCAATTGCGAATAACTTTTCGTGGTCAATTTCAAAATAAGTATAGAGACGAGTTCCTGCTTTTTTCCCCGCAACAGTATAAGGAGGGTCAATAAAATAAACAACATCCGGACGGGTGGCGTTTTGTTCTAGGATTTGTAATCCATCACCTTCGATGAAAGTTATTCGTTCACGCACCTCACCAATTTTCAATATTCGATTGCGTAGCGTTTGAGGATACCAACGAGATTTTAGCCCTTTGCCATTTTCACCGGTTTTTATTTTCCCAGCACCAGGCGCTAATATTCCTCCACGATTGACACGATTTCGTAGTATTGTTTGGAAAGCCTTCTCTTCGATGGATGTATATGTGTTGGATAATACAACTTCTATATTGTCTTGCGTTACCTCAAAATTCGCAATTCGCTCTGCCAACCAACGATAATCACCATAAATAATAGCCTTCCATACCGCTGCCACTTGCTCGTCTATTTCCACAAGAGTCACATGCTGGGCCAGTCCCTCGATGGCAACAGTTAAACCTATAATCGCCCCGCCAGCAAACGGTTCGATGAACTCCATTGGGCGTTTTGGTTGGCTGATTAACCACTGAATAACAAAAGGAACCAGCCAGGTTTTTCCGCCTGGATAGCGGAATGGGCTATATTGATTTACTGATGCTACATTTACCACTCTCTTGGTATCTAGGCTGCCAAACAACCTTAGCTGAAAATCGCGAATTTCCATTATCTTCTCACTGCTCAACGAATTCTGTCAGGGTAGGAGCATCTGGAGAATAACCGTTTTCAAGTTTTTCACCAAGTTTTTGTTGTAAGTGTTCGATAAAATCTTCCACAGGTCCAGGTTCAGCGACTGTGATTGTTTCAAGCGCTGGTAGGAATTCTGTAAATACAGTTTGATATTTGGTTAAGTTGTATCGATTTATAGACTGGTCAAAAACGAGGTCATATACTAACCATGCTATATCCGCTTTATCGGGTTGCGTTTGCGGTAATTCAGGAAGGGTTGTAAAAAAAAACTCTTATCTACAGCAACCGCTATTTTCTTTCCCCACTTATTGAGAATGCCACCCTTGTATATAAGTTGAGGTGCCAAACGTTTCCGCGATGACGACAAGTAATCAGGACGAGGATAATATGGTCCTTCCCATTTCATGCCATGTCGCTTTTCAGGGTCTTTCATGTAATACTCAAAAGCATTACGAATATTTCCAGAGATATAAACTGCCTGTATTTCTAATGCTCCAAAATCAATTACATGCCCTTGTTCGTTGTACGCCACTAAAACCACGTCAACATTTCCTGCCGAACGGCCATGTTTGTCAGGCAGGCGTACTTCCGTTAAAGATGTCCATGCAATGTCCTTATCAAAGAAAAAAGTAGCTGCATCATCGGCAATTAACCAATCTTGCCTAAACCGAACGGGACAAGTTATAGCAATATTTGAGTTATCGTAAATGCTACAAACTCCCAGAGGATCTTTTGCTTTATCCTTTGTGCAATTGGGAACTTTATTGTTATAAGGGCACAATCGTTTCGTCCTATGGCGGTTAGCCTCTTGAGAAAAATTATTTATTGGAAAGCCAAAAACCTCTGTTAGGGGTTGCTGGGCCATACTGTACTCCTAATTATAATTTTACTGCACCACAAGCCAGTTTGCTGAAATGAGACAGCCGACAGTTCGGTGAACACACATCAAAGTACTTCGAGGTTGGCCAGCGAAGCGGCAACCCGTTTAAACCCGACGCTCTCGAAGAAAATATCCACGGTTTCGTCGTCGTCCTGAATGCGGCTGTCAACCACCAGCCCCTCTCCCCAGGAGGGATGGCGGACGCGCATACCAGCCCGGTAACGGGGCTGGAGAATGGGTGCAGAAGCGGGTTGAACCCTTTGCGGCGTTCCTGCATAGGCCGACTGGCGTAAATTCCGCGATTCCCAGAGCGATGCTCCCCCGCGGCGCGATGAGGCACTGCGCCGCCTACTGCCATTCTGTTCAATGAGCTCGTCGGGCAGGTCTTCCAGGAAGCGCGAGGGGATGGAATCCTGGAAGGAACCGAAGGTGCTGCGCTGGGCCGCCCGTACCAGGAAGACGCGATTCCGTGTGCGCGTTAACCCCACGTAGAACAGACGGCGCTCTTCGGCCATTTCTTCAGGGTCGTCGAGGGAGCGATTATGCGGCAGGAGACCGTCATCCAGCCCAACGATGAAGACGATGGGGAATTCCAGCCCTTTGGCGGCGTGCAGGGTGAGCAGGGTGGGGGCTTCGGCCTGTTCAGGCAGGGTGTCCTGATCAGAAACCAGGGCCAGGCTTTCCAGGAAGGCGGTGAGATCGCGGTCTTCATACTCATAGGTGAGGCGGCGCAGTTCTTCCACGTTTTCCCAGCGGCTCTGGCCTTCTTCGGTGCCGTCATCAATATACTCACGGTAATTGAGGTCTTCGAGGATGCGCCCGAAGAGCACCGGTAACGGCAGGGTCTGGGCCTGCTGACGCCACCCGGCGAGAAGGGCGCCGAAATCGGCCAGCAACGCCGCCGGGCGCCCGATGGCTTCCCAGTGAGGTGAATCTTTGCCCTGCTCGGCCAATTCCAACAATACTTGCCCGGTGCTGACCCCTGCCTGGCGCGCGGCCATCTGCAGGGCCATTTGCGCTTTATCTCCGATACCACGCGGCGGCACGTTGATGACGCGCCCCAGGCTTACTTCGTCGGCGGGGTTTTGCACCAGGCGCAGGTAGGCGATCATATCCTTCACCTCACGCCGTCCGTAGAAGCGCATGGCCCCTACCAGGCGATAGGGCAACCCGGCGCGCAGAAAGGCTTCTTCCAGCAGGCGTGACTGGGCATTGGTGCGGTACATCACGGCAAAATCACCCAGCCGCGCGCGCCCCGAAGCCACCAGTTGTTGAATGGTATCTACCACGTAGGCCGCTTCGCCGTAATCATCGACAGCTTCGTAAAGGGTGATTTTTTCTCCGGTGCTTTTCTCGGGGAGAGAACGCAGCCTTTTGGGTGTGCGGTTTCGGTTGCGGTTGATTACCGCCTGGGCGGCGTCCAGCACCACCTGGGTGGAGCGGTAGTTCTGTTCCAGCAGGATTTTTTTACATGCCGGGTAGTCCTGTTCAAAGCGCAGAACGTTGCGGTAATCGGCGCCGCGCCAGCGGTAGATGGACTGATCTTCATCACCCACGACGAAAATGTTATTGTGGAAGGAAGCCAGCTGACGCAGTAACTCGTACTGGACGGTATTGGTGTCTTGAAATTCATCCACCAGCACGTGTTCAAAGCGACGGCTGTAATCTTCGCGCACGGCAGGGTTTTCCTCGAACAGGTGCCAGGCATAAAGGAGTAGATCGTCGAAATCGAGGGCATTGCTTGCCAGAAGGAGTTCCTGGTACCGCTGATAGATGCGGGCGATGACCTCATCACGGTAGGTGGAAGTGGGGTAATCTTTCGGGAAAAGGAGATTGTTCTTGGCAGTGGAAATCGCTGCGTGCACACTGGTTGGGCGGTACAGCTTTTCATCCAGATTCAACTCTTTAATCGCGCGTTTGATCAGCGATTGCTGGTCATCGTCATCGAAGATGACGAAGGAGGAAGTAAATGGTAAGTATTTCTGTTCCCGGCGCAGGATGCGCGCACAGACGGCGTGAAAAGTGCCCAGCCAGAGCCCCTGTACACGCTGGCCGAGTAATTGTTCCACGCGGGTTTGCATCTCGCGGGCGGCTTTGTTGGTGAATGTGACCGAGAGAATGTGATAGGGAGATACACCCACCTGGTTGATCAGATAAGCGATGCGGCGGGTGAGAACGCGCGTTTTGCCAGAGCCGGGGCCGGCCAGAACCAGCACCGGTCCTCCTTCGGCGGCCACAGCGGCCTGTTGCTGGGGGTTGAGGTCCTGGAGAATGTTCACGCGGGGATTATAACAAACTTTCCCTTTCCCCGGCTCGAATGGGCATAGACAAACGTTCCGTTTTTTTCTATAGTAGAGAGGGCGGTTAAGACCGTGGATGCATCTATGAGTCAAGATTCAACACCTCTCTCAGAGACAACCACAATCCTCAAAAATGCCGGGTTTGTCACGCTTGGCCTTGTGGCGTTGAAGCTGGTTGGTTTTCTGTATAACGTGTTTGTAGTACGGCGGCTGGGCGATGACCGGATGGGGCAGTATGCCACGGTACTGGCTTTTGTGGGGATTTTCCAGATTTTTGCCGAACTGGGGGTAACCCAGCACGTCATGCGGGAAATTGCCCGCGACCGTGCAAAAATGAGCGTTTATTTCTGGAATCTGGTGGCGATCCGATTCGTTCTGGCTTTGGTCAATCTGCTGGTGATCCCGTTCCTGGGCGCTCGCTTTGGATATTCGGGGGATGTTTTGCTGGGGATTGGGATTTACACCACCAGCTTTTTGTTGTCTGCGGTTGGAGTGCCGCTTTCCACTGTGCTCACCGCATACGAAAAGCTGGGTTATGTCACCCTTCTGGATGTGATCACTCAGGGTGTGGTCATTTTGCTTGGAACAGCCTTTCTCTTCAGTGGTCTGGGGTTTCTCTGGCTTATTGTGGGAAATCTGATCAGCCTGATGGTATCTATTTTACTGGCGAGTCTTTTTATCCGCAGGCTGGGGATTTCTGGATTCCGCTTTCACATCGAGCCGTTCACCTGGCCGCCTTTGATCCGTGCCGGTTTACCTTTTGGCATTATTTCTCTGATGCTGTCGCTGGCGTATTCTATTGATACAGTTATCCTCTCTAAATTTGTATCCTCTGCCGAAGTGGGCTGGTATGGTGTGGCTTACAACCTTGTGTTTTCGTTGATGCTTTTCATGAATGGGTTTAAGGCCGCCATTGTGCCTACTTTGTCGCGGGTGTACAGGGAAGATATCGATCAGGTGAAGCGCTGGTATCGATGGTCGATGCGATTCCTCTGGTTATTCTCGCTGCCTGTCGCTGTGGGCGGGTCTATTCTTTCTTATCAGTTGATTACCTGGTTATATACAACGGAGTTTTTGCCTTCTGGTTTAGCGTTTCAAATTCTGGCGTGGGATTTTCCGTTTGTCGTGCTTGCGGCCTTTGCCGGGAATATGACCACGATTACCAATGAGGAACGCTCTGCGGCACGGATTTATTCGGTGAATACCTTCTTGAATGTGGTCTTGAACCTGATCCTGATTCCTCGTTTTGGTCTGATAGGAGCTTCGCTGGTCACTGTTTTAACCGATGTGGTCAGCGCGCTACAATTTGTGCTTCTGTTTCGAAGAAAACTTGGGGAGCCCTTTCTTTCATTCCGCCAGTTTTCAGGAACGGTCATGGCGGCTTTCCTGATGGGGGCGGTTATCTGGCCAATTCGGCAAATGCCGCTTATTTTTGTGGTTTTGGCTGGAGCAGCAGTCTATTTGCTTCTGGCTCTCTGGTTTAGAGTGTTGGATAAAGACGATCTTCAACGCATGGAGGTTTCGGCGCGCCAGCTATTGATCAAGAGAGCGTCTGTTGTGAAGGAATAATCTCATGCGTATTCTTCTTGGGGTTCACCATTTCCCGCCTGTTCATCAGGGAGGGGCTGAGTTGCGTGCTCTGCGGACGGCGCAGCAGTTACAATCCAGAGGCATGGATGTGCATGTTTTCTGCGTGGAAGATATCGAGTTTGGTTCCAGCCCCGGGTGCTTTGTGACAGAGGAGGTCTACGAAGGCCTCCCTCTCACGCGTTTATTCCTCAATGCTCATTTGTATCCTGACCCTCACCGTTTTGAATACGAAAATTTATGGATTGAAGAAACGGCGCGAGAGCTCATCCACCGGTTGGCTCCGCAGCTGTTCCATTTGTTCAGCGGGTATCTCCTTTCGGGAAGTGTCATTGTAGAGGCAAAGAGAGCGGGCCTTCCGGTGTGTCTTTCGCTCACCGACTTCTGGTTTCTGTGCAGAGAAATTAATAAATTAACCCCTCTCGGCAGGCTTTGCCCGCTGTCTGTTTCCCGGGTCGATTGTGTGCGTTGTGAGGCCGAACACAGGCGCCGGTACCGGGTGTTGGATCAGGTGTTCCCACCCCTGATGACCCTGTACTGGCAATTGCATTTCGCCGAGAAGGAGCAAATTATCCGGCGTGAGGCTTTTCTTCAGAGGGTACTTGCCCAGGTGGATTTAATGATCAGCCCTTCTCAATTTCTACGCTCGGTGTATATTCGGGCGGGAATTCCGGCGGAGCGCATTGTTTTCTGCCGTCAGGGGAGAGATTTTCCGGGATTGACACCTGAAAATCTGGTTAAAACGCCTTCTGAGAAATTACGCCTGGGTTACACCGGCCAGATTGCCCCGCATAAGGGTGTGCATTTACTGATCAAGGCCCTGCAAATGCTCCCCGGTTTACCGCTCTCGGTTGTTATTTACGGGGACATGAGTCGTTATCCCCAATATGCACACTGTCTGGAAAAGGCAAGTACCCGGGACTCGCGCATTCACCTGATGGGTGCATTCCCCGAAGGAACCCCTCTCTGGAAAATTTACCAGGAAATGGATGTGCAAATTGTGCCTTCCCTGTGGTATGAAAACAGCCCTAACGTTATTCTGGAAGCCTTTGCTCATCGAACGCCCGTGATTACCTCCAATCAGGGCGGCATGGCCGAGATGGTGCAGGATGGTGTGGATGGATTGCATTTTGAGCATGGGAATGCGAAAAGCCTGGCAGCGTGTATTGGCCGATTGAATCAAGACCGCGGCCTTCTCCGACGGCTGCAGGATGGCATTCAGCCGGTTAGATCAACCTCTCAGGAGGTGGACGAGCTGATCGAGGTTTACCAAAAGATCCTTGTCCGTTCCCCGGAACACCGGGGGAGATGATCAGGTCGTTTCGGTCACTTTGCGGATGACGCGCGGAGCTTCGGGATCAAAGCCTTTGGTCACCGTCAGGTGGTAGCAGAACAACTGTGCCGGAATGATGCTGATGATGGGCGTCAGCCATTCGGGAATTCCGCCTGGCAGGGGCACGCGCGATTGAGCCAGCTCAAGGGCTTCTGGCCGGTCGGAAATGACGAGCAGATCGGCGTTTTCTTCTACCCGCACTTTACGTAACACTTCAAGCAGGCCATCGAAAACCGCGCCGCCCGGGGCCACCGCCATCACAGGGAAGCCCTGTTCCACCATGGCAATGGGGCCGTGCATGAAATCGGCGGAGGAATAGGGTTCGGCCAGGGTGTAGGTAAGTTCCTTGAGTTTGAGCGAGAATTCAAAAGCAGTGGAATAATTGAACCCTCTCCCCAGCACCACGCACTGCCGCAGGAAGCGGTAGCGCTCGGAGATGCGCTGTAAGTGCTCATCCAGTTTCAACGCCTGTTGTGCCCAGAGGGGCACACTCTCTAATTCCTTCAGTCTTTCGCGGTCACCAGCGAGTGCCACCGAAAGCATGGCAATGGCCATCAACTCGGCAGTGTAGGTTTTGGTGGCGGCCACGGCCTTTTCCTGTCCGGCGCAGATGTCGAGGACGTAATCGGCTTCTTCGGCCAGCGGGGAATGCGGGTTGTTGGTGATAGCCAGGGTGGGGCAGCCGTTCCGGCGGCCTTCGGCGAGCACGCTGACAATATCGGGTGATTGTCCCGATTGCGACACTCCCACCACCAGAGCCTGGCTCAGGGCCGGAGGGCGATGATAATAGGTGAACAGCGAGGGAGTGGCCAGGGCGAGGGGTAAACGGTTGTAAGCCCCCCACAGGTAATTGGCGTAGCGCCCGGCATTGTCAGAGGTGCCGCGTGCGGCGAGGAAGACGTAACGGATTTCATGCTGGCGCAGGGCAGAGGCGATGCGCTCCACCTCTTTCATTTGCCGGGCAAGCAGGTTGCTGAGGACTTCGGGCTGTTCGAGGATTTCTGAGTAAAGGCCCATACGCACCTCCCTGAAAAGCAAGGATCAGTTGACAGGCAGGTACAATTGTAACATCAGTGAGAGTGGTTTTCAGAGCGGTTCAGTCTGGAGAAGGCAGGTCGAAAAAACTCGTCCCTGGTTTCGCGTCCTGAGAAGGAGAGACCTGTCTGAAATGACGGAGGTGGTTGTCATGAGGTGTGTTTTTTGCGATATCCTGAGCCAGCGTGCTCCGGCAAGCGTGGTAGTTGAAGAGGAACGTTGTGTGGCCTTTCTGGATATCCGGCCGGTTAATCCGGGGCATACGCTGGTCATCCCGCGCCGACACGCTGCGAACCTGGCAGAGCTTGACCCCCTGGATGGGGCGGCTATGTTTCAAACTGCCCGAAGGCTGGCACTTGCTCTGCGTGTCAGCGGGTTGCGCTGTGAGGGGGTTAACTTCTATCTGGCCGACGGGGAAGCGGCGGGGCAGGAAGTCTTCCATGTTCATCTCCATGTGATTCCGAGGTATGCCGGGGATGGATTCAGGCTACGTTTTGGCCCCGGTTACGGGCAGGCGCCGCTCCGCAGTGAACTGGATGATCTGGCCGGGCAGATTCGGGCCGTGATGCTCCCCGGTTGATCGAGGTCTTTCTTCACCGGTTCGCCTGTATAATCATTTCAGCGCATTTTCAACAGAGTGAGGGTAACCATGACGATCTGGAAATTGAACACCGATGAAGTCTTCGAAGCGCCGGCTGCGGCAGTGCTCTTCTACCATAATGTATACGAAGAAGGCAAACAGGGCGGGCTTGAAATTCTTCAGCGCAATCAGCGAATTGCCGGGAACGGTAACCTGCGCCTGGTTCCAGCCGCCGAACAGTGGGATGTCCTACCGCAAAACGGGGAACGGCAGGTGGAAGAAGGCGGGCGGGCGCTGCGTATCGAGTGCCAGTATCATGAGCCTTCCATTCGCTACACGGTACGCCTGGCTCCCGAAGAGGATGACCTTTTGCTCACTGTGGCACTGGTAGATCCCATTCCCGAAGACCGGGTGGGGCAGGTGGGCTTCAACCTGGAGTTGATGCCCGGCGCCTACATGGGAAAGGCCTTTTTCATGGATGGAAAGGCGGGTGTGTTTCCCCGTCAGTTCAATGCGGCGATGGTTAGCGGGGCAGGCGAAAAACTTGAGCCTCTTCCCCTCGCCAGAGGGCAGGAGCTCATCCTCACCCCGGATGACCCCGCTACCCGGATCGTGATCCGTGCTTTGCGCGGAGAGCTCGTCCTGCTCGATGGCCGGGCGTATGCTCAGAATGGCTGGTTTGTGGTGCGCGGGGTGTTACCTGGCGGGGAGAAAGGTACGGTCCTCGAATGGCGGATCACCCCTACCGTGGATACCACCTGGATGCGGACACCCGTGATTGGTTTTTCGCAGGTAGGATACCACCCCCGGCAGCCCAAAATCGCGGTGATTGAACTGGATGCACGGGTGTCACAACCGGGAGAGGCAAGGCTGGTACGCATCCTTCCGAATGGAGAGCAGGAGGTGGTCAGGCGTGAACGACTCGCTCTGTGGGGGAAGTACCTTTGCTTCCATTACGCCCGCTTTGATTTCAGTGATGTGCGCCAGCCGGGGCTTTACTGCCTGGAATACGAAGACCAGCACAGTGAGCCTTTCCGCATTGATGAGCAGGTGTACGAACAGGATGTGTGGCAGCCTACCCTGGAGCAGTACCTGCCAGCGCAGATGTGCCACATGGAAGTACGCGAGGTGGCGCGTGTCTGGCATGGGGCCTGCCACCTCGATGATGCCCTGCAGGCACCGCTCCATCATCAGCACTTCGATAGCTACGTTCAGCGTGATTCCACCGAGACGCCCTTTCAACCGTACGAACCCATCCCTGGCCTTAATGTGGGCGGCTGGCACGATGCCGGCGATTTTGACCTGGCGGCGGGTTCTCAGGCGCACACCACGCATGTGCTGGCACTGGCGTATGAGACCTTCGGGGTGCAGAGCGATCAGACCACGGTTGATCAGGCGCGGCGCCTGGTGATCATGCATGTGCCGGATGGCGTCCCCGATTTTGTCCAGCAGGTGGAACATGGGGTGTTGAATTTGCTTTCGGGGTATCGAGCGGCGGGGCACAGTTTTATTGGCATTATTGAAAACAGCCTTGAACAGTATAAACAGCTGGGCGAGATTTCTCTGCTCACCGATAACCGTGTAACCCCCGGCGAGGGTTCGGATGACCGCTGGGCTTTCACTCACCGGCATACCACGCTGGAATATCAGGTGGCGGCGGCACTGGCGGCATCGAGCCGGGTGCTGAAGGGCTGGAATGAAGCCCTGGCCGCCGAGTGCCTGCAAACTGCCCGCCTTGCCTGGGAATATGAACAGAGTCACTCTCCGGTGGTGGCACCCAATTGTTATGTTGGGCCGCGGTATGAGCTGGCCGAAGTGCTGGCCACCGTGGAGCTGTTCCTGTCAACCGGGGAAGAGCAATTCCGCACACATTTGCTCTCACTGGCAGAGCGAGTGGTGGAGCATGTGGAAAGTGTGGGCTGGGCGGTGGCCCGCGCCTTACCTTCGCTGAAGGATGATACCTTTACAACCAGAGTGCGCGCGGCTGTTGAAGCCTGGGCGGCCCGGGTAGCCAGTGAAGCCGAGCGCAACCCCTTCGGCGTACCGTACTCCGCCGAGACGTGGCGGAAGCAGGGGCCGATCTGGGGAGTGGCGTGGTCATTCCTTGACCGTGCCGTCCAGTTTTATTACCTGCACCGGGCTTTCCCCGGCCTGGTTAAGGCCGAATGGGTAGCCGCGGTGCTGGGGTATGTGCTGGGGTGTCACCCGGTTTCGAATGCTTCTCTGGCTTCGGGGGTTGGGGCAAAGTCGCTCACGGTGGCGTATGGGATTAACCGTGCGGATTGGACGTACCAGCCGGGGGGCGTGGTTTCGGGGCCGGCGCTCATCCGTCCGAATTACCCCGAACTGCTCGATCCCTTCCCGTGGCTCTGGCAGCAGAAGGAATACGTCATCGGCGGGGCGGCTACTTATATCTTCACGGTGCTGGCGGTCAACGAGCTTTACCGTGAGGGGTGAGCCAGCCCGGTTAAGGAGATTGGGCATAATCTTGTCTATTTCGAGAAACAATCTATAATTAGAGCTGGGCCAGGTAAGGCCGACTGGCTGTATTCTCTGAAGCTGTTTGATTGAGAAAAGGAGTGTGCGTATGCTCAGTAAAACTTTGCTGGATGAAATGAACAACCAGATTCGCGAAGAGTTGTATTCAGCGTATCTTTATCTGGCCATGGCGGCTCATTTTGAAGAGGCCAACTGGCCGGGGTTTGCCTCATGGATGACCAAACAGGCCGCAGAAGAGCAAGAACACGCCATGAAGTTCTTCTCTTACATCCATGATCGCGGTGGCAAGGTGACCCTGCAGGCCATTGCGCAACCGCCCGCGTCTTTCGGTAAACCGGTGGAAATTTTTGAGCAGGTGCTCCAGCACGAACAGAAGGTGACGGCCCGCATTCACTTGCTCTACAGCATTGCTGTGAAGGATAATGATTACGCCAGCCAGCACTTCCTCGACTGGTTCGTCAACGAGCAGGTGGAGGAAGAGAAAAACGCCACCCAGGTGCTGGAATGGTTGAAGATGGCCGGTGATTCGGTCAATGCCCTGTTCCAGATCAACGGTCTGCTGGCGCGCCGCGAGTAAGAAGCGGGCGCTGAAGTTTGCCTGTTAAAAGAAAACCGCCTCAGATGGAAAACCTTCTGAGGCGGTTGGTTTTATTCCTCAATGGCCGCTTTTCGCGTTTGAATGGCGCGGAGGCGAGCCAGGTCGAACTTGGGTTCGCGGTTGAAGAAATAAATGCCGTTTTGCTCCTGGAAGACATCCGTCAGCTGGGTGTAGCAATAACCGAACATGGAAGGGTCATCCAGCAGGGCACTGCAAAGCCCCTCGAAGCGCGCATACCATTCATCCAGGTTACGCACACGTTCACCGTAGCCCCAGGAATATTCATCGGCGGCGGCACGCGGGTTCCACCAGATGCCCCCGAATTCCGAAACGAAGAACGGCTGGCCGCGATAGGGAATAGAAATTTCGGACTGGTCGTACCAGGCCTTATTCACAAACGGCTTCCCGTGACGCGTGCCGGCATGGTTGGCGGCGAATTTTGCGGGGTCCTGCTCGTAATCGTGGCAGTCATAAATGTCGGACTGGGGAACGCGGTGCGAGTAGCCTGAGGCATCCAGCACAGGGCGGTTCTGATCCATGGCTTTGGTCGCCAGGAACATTCCCCAGGTCACTTCATCCAGCGCGCTAATGGAATCGGTGAGGGCCTGCCAGGTTTCGTTGAGCGGGCACCAGCCGATGATGGACGGATGAGAATAATCGCGTTCCAGCACTTCGAGCCACTGGGTGATGAAGGTGGCGGTTGGGCGCTGGTGTTCGGGCATGGGGCCGGCCATGCTCACGCCCCAGTCGGGGAATTCTCCCCAGACCAGGTAACCCATTCGGTCGGCGTGGTACAGGAAACGTTCTTCAAAGACTTTCTGGTGCAGCCGTGCCCCGTTGAACCCGGCCTGCATGGAAAGCTCAATGTCTTTCACCAGGGCCTCTTCACTGGGGGCGGTGAGAATGCCATCAGGGTAGTAACCCTGGTCAAGCACCAGCCGCTGGAAAATGGGTTTACCATTGATCAACACTTTGAGCCCATCAATGGTGACCGAGCGTAAACCCGCGTACGTCTGGATGGTATCGATCACCCGGCCATCTGCACCGCTGAGGGTTAACTCCAGGGAATAGAGGTGGGGCTGGCCAGGCTGCCAAAGGCGGCGGCGTTCTGCGGGCACGGGGACTTCAAAACGAGGGGCGCGCTCCAGCCCGGTTTCGAGGCGCACCCGTGATACCTCGCCCCGGTCATCCCGCAATACTGCCGTCAGGGTTGCGCCCGGAATACTGGCGCTGAGCGGCAATTCCAGATGGAACAATCCACGCGTCACATCGGGGGTGATGCGTGGGCGCAGGAAATACACCTGCCCTACCGGTTCCATCCAGACCGTCTGCCAGATGCCCGTAGTGCGGGTGTATTCACAGGCGTGGTTGGCATACTGGCGTTCCTGCTTGCCGCGTGGTTTGAACTCACGATGATCATCGCGCGCCCGCACCACAATGACAGCCTTTTCTCCGGGAGCGGCTACCCCTGTGAGGTCGCAGGTGATGGGGGTGAACCCTCCGCGATGGCGGGCTACCTCCTGCCCGTTAACCCAGACGGTGGCGTCGTAATCGATGGCCTGAAAGTGTAGCAGAACTCGCTTCCCCTGCCATGCGGGGGGAATGGTCACTTCGCGTCGATACCACACGGCATTCAAGAAGTCGGTGTTGCCAATGCCTGAAAGGGTTGACTCGGGACAAAACGGCACAAGGATGCGCCCTGAGAGGGGGCGTTCGGTCAGGCCGCGTTCCAGACCGCTGTTGCCAGGGTCGATCTCGAATTCCCATTCGCCATTAAGGCAGAGCCATTCATCACGCTGACATTGAGGACGGGGGTATTCGGGGCGAGGAATCGGTGAAGACATAACATTTCCTTTCGGTGGGTTGTAAAGTAAAGGATGGAAAAGATGAGTACAATAAAAGGCAGGGTAATTATATAAGATTATGGTGACCGGGTAATTCCCTGCGGGGATGGATTGGAGAATACGGGATGAACGCACGTGAAAGAGTTCTGGCCGCATTGAATCATCGCCAGTCCGACCGGGTGCCGCTTGACCTGGGGGGCAGTGCCGTGACGGGGATGCACGTCAGCTCGGTGTACCGCCTGCGTCAGGCCTTGCATCTCGACCCCCCCGGTACACCGGTGAAGGTGGTTGAGCCGTACCAGATGCTCGGTGAAATCCAGCCCGACCTGATGGATGCCCTGGGTGTGGATGTGGTGGGGCTGTTTGCCCCGCGCACCATGTTCGGGTTCCGCAATGAGGGCTGGAAGCCCTGGACAACCTTTGATGGTACACCGGTGCTGGTACCTGAGGGGTTCAATACCCAGGTGGAAGAAAATGGTGATTTGTTGATGTACCCAGAGGGAGACCGCTCGGCTCCTCCCAGCGGACGGATGCCGCAGGGGGGCTTTTACTTCGATGCCATTGTGCGCCAGCCTCCCATCCATGAAGAAAAGCTCGACCCCGCCGACAACCTGGAGGAATTTACCCCCATCTCTGAGGAAGACCTGGCGTATTTTGCCCGCAAAGCCGATGAGCTCTGGCACCAGAGCGACCGGGCCATTCTGGCCAGCTTTGGCGGCACGGCCTTCGGAGATATTGCCCTGGTGCCGGCGCCCTGGCTGAAATATCCCAAAGGCATTCGTGACATTGAAGAATGGTATATCTCAACCGTCACCCGCCGTGAATACGTCTGGAAGGTGTTTGAAAAACAATGTGAGATTGGGCTGGCCAACCTGGCAAGGTTATATGCGGTGGTAGGTGAGAAAGTGTCGGTGGTGTTCATCAGCGGCACGGATTTCGGTACTCAGACGGGGCCGTTTATTTCACGAAAGACCTACCGCACGCTTTATCAGCCTTTTCACAAACAGGTCAATGACTGGATTCACCGGAACACCGGCTGGAAATCTTTCATCCATTCCTGCGGTTCGGTGGCGGCGTTGATTCCGGATTTTATTGAAGCCGGGTTTGATGTGCTCAACCCGGTGCAGGTTTCTGCCTCTGGCATGGACCCTGCCTGGTTAAAACGGGAGTTCGGCAAAGACCTGGTCTTCTGGGGCGGCGGGGTAGATACCCAGCACACGTTGCCGTTTGGCTCACCCGATGAAGTGCGTGCCGAGGTACGGAAGCACCTGCGGATTTTTGGTGAAGGCGGGGGGTACGTGTTTACCACGGTGCATAATGTGCAGGCGGGAGTACCGCTCGAAAACCTTCTTGCGTTGTATGAAACCGTCAGGGAGGCGGCATGAATCGCAATTTCGACCTGGGGGTGGTGTTGCGGGTGATCATCGCTCCAGCGCTACTCTGGCTGGGAGTATCCTGGCTGGTGAGTTCTCTTGGCTACCCGGATATCATCTTTGCCACACCGGCGGCATGGTTGCTGGCATTACCCGTTGGGCGGAGTGTGGTGATTCGCTCTCGCAGTGAGCGCCTGTGGTTGCGTCTGCTGGAAGCCGGAACTGCCGGGATATTGCTCGGGTTTTTTCAGGGAGCAACATTCCTGCTCATTAAAGCGCTGGTGTTAAAACCCGGATTGCCGGAAAGTGAAATTGCCAGCACGATGGGGGGAGTGGTGCTCATTCTGGGAATGTTGATCTGTGGGACGCTGGCCACAGCTATTGGCGCCCGCACCGATCGCCTCCGGCGCATCCGGCGGGCGGGAGATGTTCGCCTGGAAGTGACCTCGCAATATTGCCCGATCTGTAAAAACCCTGTGCCGGTGAGTGCCCGTTACCCGCGCGCGGTATGTGAAGACTGTGCGGCTCAGGCCACCGATGAAGCCGGAAAGCCGGTGGTCTTTTTCCAGGAAGGCTTGAGCAGTGGTCTTCAGGGAAAATACCGCGAAAACGATGAAGCCTATCCTGCACAGGAATGTTATATTCGGGGGGTGCGTTGCCGTGTGGAAGAAGGGCACCTGGGAGGGGTGGTCATCTATCCGCTGGATTGATCGGTTCGGGTGCGGTCGGGGATACCCCAATTTTTCAGGGAATCTACCTTATTTCTAAATACTCCTTTGCTATGATGAAGGCGCTTCCCCGGAGAACAAGCGGGGAAAAACCTCTCAAGGAAAGGAGTATATTGTGTATGAAGAAATCGCTGATTATTGGACTGGCAGGTCTGGTTGTTGTGGCGGTTTTAGCGGTAACTGCCCGAAACACCGTATTTGCTCAGGAGGCGACCCCTACACCCGAGGCCGGTTCCACGGCGCCTCAGACTCCGGGCAAGGGGTGGCATCGAGGGCTGCGTTATGATAGCGTGACCCTGGAAGCTGCCGCCAAAGCCCTGGGGATGACCACGGATGAGCTTTCTAACGAGCTCTGGGCGGGCCGGACCCTGGCCGACCTGGCGGAGAAAGCGGGCGTGAGCCTATCGGATCTGCGCAATGCGGTAGAACAGGCGCAACTTCAGGCCACGCGTGATGCCATTGCTCAGGCAGTGAAAGACGGCACCATGACGCAGGATAAAGCGAACTGGCTGCTGGAAGGCCTCGATAAGGGGTACTGGTCTGGCTTTGGCGGGCGGGGGCACTTCCGCGGGCCCGGCGGGATGGGCTTCGTTCCCGATCAAGGTGCGGGTGCGCCCGGTTTCAACTGGTAAAAAGTGAGTCAGAGACCAGCTCGTCTGGCGGCATTTCACACCTTCCGGAGGGTGTGAAACCGCCAGAAAGCCTGGGGCGCGGCGAGGTGAGCCGCGCCTCTCTGGTTTTTAATTGGTCAGGCGAATGCCAAAGCGGGCGAAAATTTCGAGAATGGCTTTTTTGGCTTCCACCGACTCGGCAGACAACCCGTGCTTTTTGAGGTACTGGCTTGCTTCCCAGATTGCTACCGAAAGACGTTCGCGCAGGCTTGACGGCAGGGCAGGGAAGCCCCCGAGCAGGCGCTCCAGCTGAGGGTCGGGGCGATCCATCTGGAGCAGGTCATACACCTCGGCGCCGAGGAGCTCGGCCAGGGTGCGCAGATCGTCCCCTGACGGAAGAGCTGCTCCTTCCATCCATTGTGCCAGGTTGGCCTGGCTGACTCCCAGATAACGGGCAAATGCGTAGTAAGATTGCTTGCGCCCCTGGGTCTTTTCCCAGTCGTTGAACTTTTGTGCCAGCCAATCTTTGAACAGTGGCATGCGCTTCCTCCCTAAAACACAGGCTGTATTGATTGTAGCGTAAAAATGGTCTGAGCTTTTCCGTCCAAAGGGCACAGGATGAATGTGGCCCGGAAATTGGTCGAAAATTGGTTGAAAATTGCCTCGAAAATCCTTGCATTCTGTGGTATACTCTTGCGCGTAGGATGCTGTACAGTTCTGGTTGGTTGTAGCAAAGCAACTCGGTTCGCAGGCATTCGTCCTCGAACCGGTTTTTTTTAACGAAAACCGATGGAACGAAGAAGGCATCAAAATCAATTTTTTTTCTTGCCAGAAGGAGGCAAATTCAATGTCAGAGCGTATCATCGGTACGGTTAAATGGTTCAATGGCGAAAAAGGCTACGGGTTCCTCAGCCAGGAGAACGGCCCGGATGTGTTTGTACACTATTCGGCGATTGAAGGTTCGGGGTATCGCAGCCTGAACGAAGGCCAGCAGGTCGAGTTCACGGTCGAGCGCGGCCCCAAAGGCCTGCAGGCCGCCAAAGTGGTTGCCCGCTAATCCGGTTTAACTGAACCTCCGCCCCGTCAGAAGCGGGGCAACGCAAACACCCTCTCAGGTTTGCCTGAGAGGGTGTTTTTTTTATGAATTGTCCTGCCTTGGGGTGAGTCTGGATATAATTGAGGCGGTAAAACCTGCCAGCACGGAAGAATTCACCGGATTTCCCTTTCACCCCCTGAAGGAAACGAATCGATTCACCCCCGCGAAGCAGCTATACCCATGCCCGGGTTCACAGACGGGCATGGGTCATCCGATTAAATCTATGGGAGAGCAAATCAAGTGGTCATCAAGGTCAATCGTCTATCCAAATCGTTTGAGTATTACAAGAAAGAGCTCGGTCTGCGGAATTCGATTCGCAATCTGTTTTACCGCGAAAAGCTGATCAAAGAGGCGGTGAGGGAAATTTCGTTCGAAATCGAGGAAGGTGAGATGGTAGGCTTTCTCGGCCCGAACGGCGCCGGAAAAACCACCACGCTGAAAATGCTTTCAGGAATTTTGCACCCCACCTCGGGACAGGCCCAGGTGCTCGGTTTTACACCCTGGGAACGAAAGAAAGCGTTCAAGATGCAATTTGCCATCGTCATGGGGCAAAAGAACCAGCTGTGGTGGGATTTGCCCGCCAACGAATCACTTTACCTCAACAAGTGCATCTATGAGCTGGATGACCGCCAGTACCAGGAAACACTGGGAGAATTAACCGAATTGCTGGACGTGAAAGACCTGTTGAACGTACAGGTGCGGCGTCTTTCGCTGGGAGAGCGGATGAAAATGGAGCTAATCGCGGCGCTGATCCACCGGCCGCGGTTGATTTTTCTGGATGAACCCACTATCGGGCTGGATATCCTCTCGCAGATGAAAATCCGCGAGTTCTTCCGGTATTACAACCTGGAGAAGAAGGCCACTGTGGTTCTTACCAGCCATTACATGCAGGATATCGAGGGCCTGTGTAAACGGGTGATCATTATCAACGAGGGGCAGTTGGTCTATGATGGAGATTTGCATCGCGTCAATGACGCCTTCGCACACACCAAGCTGATCAAATTACAGCTGGCTGTTCCGGTGCGGGTGGATGAACTGGAAGCCTTTGGCCGGGTAAAGAGCCACGATGCGTTCACTGTAACCCTGGAAGTGCCCCGCGCCGAGGTGAAAGAACGTTCTAAAGCCATCCTTGACCACCTTCCCGTTTCCGATTTCAACATTGAGGATATTCCGGTAGAAGAAGGGATTGCCCAGCTTTACCGGCGGCGGGAGGTGAACCATGCCCTGGCTTAAGAAATACCTCAAGGCATTTGAGCTGGGGTTTGAGACGGCTCTCGAATACCGCTTTAACTTTATGATCTCTCTGATCAGCGCGGCCTATCCCATTATCATTCAGTCGTTCCTGTGGTCGGCCATTTATGCTGCCTCGGCGGGTTCATCGGTATACGGGTATACCTTTCGGCAAATGATCGCATACACGTTCATGGCTGGCCTGGTGGCAAGGCTCGTCCGGACGGGGTTTGAATATGAGATCATGGACGATGTGAAGAATGGAAAGTTCAGCAAGTTTTTAGTGCAACCCATGGGGTATTTCCCGTACCGGCTGGCGAGTTTTCTGGGGCAAAAGGTGCCGGGGCAGGGGATGATCCTTGGGCTGCTCGGCCTGGTGCTGGTGGGGTTAAACGTATTCTGGGGGATGCAGATCGAGCCGCTGCGGGTGCTGGCTTTTCTGGTTACCCTGGTGCTGGCCACGGTGCTTAACTTCCTTCTTTTCTACTGCTTCAGCGCGATTTCCTTCTGGATTATCGAGGTGGGGTTTCTTTTCGAGGGAATTCGCATTGTCACCGTGTTGCTCAGCGGGGGTATTTTCCCGCTGGAGGTTTTTGGTGATCGCTTTGCGCGGGCGGCTGGCCTGCTGCCCTTTAAATACACTGTTAACTACCCCATTAATGTCCTCAATGGAAAACTGACCGGAAGCGAAGCCCTGCAGGGAATGCTGTTACAGATGATCTGGATCGGCGTGATCTTGCTGGCGGCCAACCTGCTCTGGCGGGTGGGCGGACGACGGTATGTGGCGGTGGGGGGATAGGATGAACGAACTCTGGCGTGAGATTAAAAAACACTGGCTCATTTACCGGCTTTTCCTCAAGAATAGCCTGATGGCGCAGATGGAATACCGGTTCAATTTCATCGGCAATCTGGCAATGGAATCGGGGTATTTGCTGGTGAAGCTTTCGTATGTGGTGGTGGTGTACCGTTCGGGGGTGAGCATTCATGGCCTCTCACCGGATGAAATTTTGCTTTTTATCGGCACCTTCGTGTTCCTCACGGCGGTTTATGCCGGGTTGTACATGATCAACAACTTTGGCCTGCGCGGGAAGATCAAAGACGGCGATCTTGATCTGATCCTCACCAAGCCGGTATCCCTGCAGTTCATGGCTACCCTGCGCCAGGCTGACCTGACCATTTTCAGTGTGGATGCTCTGGCGGGGGCGGTGATGGTCTGTATCGCCTGGGCACGGTTGAGCATCCCGGTAAACCTGGTGACGGTGGGGGGCTATTTGGGTTTTCTGGGGATCAGTTCGGTGGTCAGCTATTGCCTTTTCCTGTTGCCGCAGATTCTCTCTTTCTGGTTGATGAACACCAGCGCCATTGCCGAGATCACCGACTCGTTTTGGGACTTCAACAACATGCCGATGGATATTTACAATCGCTGGATCCAGCAGATCGGGGTTTTCATTCTGCCGATTTTTGTGGTCACCAATTTTCCGCCGATGTTTGTGTTGAAGAAAATGCCCTCCGTTTACCTGGGCTGGGCATTGTTGCTGCCTTTCCTCTTGCTGGGGTTGGTGCGACTGGCCTGGAAGCGCGGACTGCGCAATTACAGCAGTGCCAGCAGTTGAAAAAAATGGGAGAAAATCATCCTTGACAAATGCAGTTAACCTTGCTATAAACAGCAGCAACAATTGAACGAAGAAAAGCTGTGAAGAGAAAGAGTACGCGCCGCACAGGCGGCACAGAGAGCAGTCAGACGGTGAAAGGGCTGCCCGCACGGTGGCGCGGAATGGTTCTCAGAGCTGCAGGGTGAAAGGCCTGGCCGAGTAGCCCGCGCCGGAGTTGCCGCCGTTATCCGGGCAAAGGGTATAACCGGACCTGTCCGGCGTACCCCAGAGTGAGGCTGGCTTTTCTTACCCGTCGTCGTCACGACGGGTTTTTTTATAAGAACAGCGGCCTAAATTGGGTGGCACCACGGGAAACCTCTCTCGTCCCATACGACGGGAGAGGTTTTTGTTTTATCTGAACGATGATGAGGTGAAAAGGATGAACCAACCAATTTCTTCACCAACCACGATCCAGGCAAGCGCCCCTCTGGTGCGTGAATTGCCTGCAGATTTAGAAACGCCGGTTTCCACCTATCTTAAGCTGGCCGGAACGGGGCCTTCGTTTTTACTGGAATCGGTGACCGGCGGTGAACGCGTGGCGCGCTATTCCTTTATCGGGGCGGGGCTGGCCCGCGCCTGTGTGGTACGCGGGAACACCCTGGAGATTCATTCTGCCGATGAGGTGGAGAAGCGCATTGTTTCTGACCCGTTAGGCGCCTTAAAGGCCGAGCTTGAACCTCTGCGCCGTGAACCATTGCACGGACTGCCGCGCTTCACGGGCGGTCTGGTGGGTTACCTTGGTTATGAAATGATGCGTTTCTTTGAACCGAGCGTGTCCCTGCGCCCGCACCCCGATTTACCCGATGCAATCTTCCTGCTGGCCGATACCCTGGTGGCCTTTGACCATGCCTTCGGGCGGCTCCTGCTGATTGCCAACCCCGCCCCCCATGGGCCAGAATCTGTGGCCCGCGCCGCGGCTGAGGCTCGCCTGGATGAACTGGAAGCCCGCCTGGCCTCGCCGTTGCCGCCGCGTGCAGTACCTGCGGGGGGTGTAGCGGCTGTTTCTACCGAGATGCGCTCCAATGTGCCTCGTGAGCGGTATATGGCCAATGTTTTGAAAGCCAAAGAATATATTGCCGCGGGGGATATCTTTCAGGTGGTGCCGTCACAGCGACTCAGCCGTGAAACCGAAGCCGCACCTTTCGATATCTACCGTGCTTTACGGCGGCTTAACCCATCGCCCTATATGTTCTTTTTCGATTTTGCCAGCCTGGCAGGAGGTGAACCTTTGCGGCTGATCGGTGCATCGCCAGAGATGCATGTGCGCCTGGAGGGTCGTACGGCGGCCATTCGCCCCATTGCCGGTACCCGCCCGCGGGGGAAAACCCCCGCTGAAGACCTTGCTCTGGAGCAAGACCTGCTGGGTGATCCCAAAGAGCGGGCGGAGCATGTGATGCTGGTGGATCTGGCGCGAAATGACCTGGGGAGGGTGTGTGAATATGGCACGGTGCGAGTCTCGGAACTGATGCAGGTGGAGCGGTATTCACATGTGATGCACATCGTCTCGCATGTAGAAGGGCGTTTACGCCCGGAGTTAGATGCGTTTGACCTGATGCGCGCCACCTTCCCGGCGGGCACGGTTACCGGGGCCCCCAAGATTCGCGCCATGCAGATCATCGATGAGCTTGAGTCGACCCCGCGGGGCCCTTACGCCGGGGCGGTGGGTTACTTCGCCGCCGATGGTTCTATGGATACCTGTATTGCCATTCGCACCATGGTAATGCGCGGGAAAACCGTTTCTGTACAGGCCGGAGGAGGGGTGGTGGCCGATTCAGACCCTGCACTGGAATATCAGGAATCGCTTAATAAAGCGCGTGCGCTGGCGGTGGCGGTGGAAATGGCTGAAAAATCATCGCTGGCCTGACGGAGGAAGAAAAGGAGGCGCGATATGCTGGTTCTGATCGATAATTACGACTCGTTTACCTATAACCTGGCCCAGCTGCTGGGTGAGCTGGGAGAAGATGTGCGTGTTTTCCGCAATGATGCCATTACCGTCGATGAACTGGAGGAGCTTAACCCCGACCGTGTGGTTATTTCACCGGGGCCGGGCGAACCAGAGGATGCGGGGATTTCCAATGCTGTGATTCGCCGTCTGGGAGTGCGCCGACCATTGCTGGGGGTATGCCTGGGGCATCAGTGCATTGGTGCGGTCTTTGGTGGGCAGGTGGTGCGCGCCCCGCACCTGATGCACGGCAAGACGTCTCCCATTTACCATTATGGAGAGGATCTCTTTGCGGGGTTGCCCAGTCCCTTTGAGGCTACCCGTTACCATTCGCTGGTGGTCGCCGAGCCCCTGCCAGAACCCCTGGTGGCGACGGCTTTTACCCGTACCGGTGAATTGATGGGCCTGCGCCATCGGGAATATCCCATTTTTGGGGTGCAGTTCCACCCGGAGTCGATCCTCACGGAGGCCGGGCGGATGATCCTTTCGAATTTCTTACAACTGAAGCCACTCGGGTAAGTGGTTTGCCAGAAAAGGAGAATTGCGATGTTGAAACCATTCCTCAATAAAATCATTCGTCACGAAAACCTGACTGCTGCGGAAGCCGAAGAGGCCATGACCATCATCATGACCGGGCAGGCTACCCCCGCACAAATCGGCGGGTATCTGGTGGCCCTGCGCATGAAGGGCGAGACGGTGGATGAGATTGTGGGTTCGGCGCGTGCCATGCGCGCCCAGGCCAGCCGGGTGCCCTACCGTCCCGACGGCACCCCTCTGCTGGATACGGCTGGCACAGGGGGAGATGGAGCCCATACCTTTAACATTTCCACTGCCGCCGCGTTTGTCATCGCCGGGGCGGGTCGCCGGGTGGCCAAACATGGCAACCGGGCGGCTTCTTCGCAGTGTGGAAGTGCCGATGTGCTGGCCGCTCTGGGAGTCAATATTGAGCTCACCCCTGAGCAGGTAGCCGCCTGTATTGAGCAGGTAGGGATTGGCTTTATGTTTGCTCCCCGCTTTCATCCTGCCATGAAACATGCCATTGGCCCACGCCGTGAACTGGGGCAGCGCACCATTTTCAACCTGCTCGGACCGCTGACCAACCCGGCAGGGGCCACGCATCAATTGATCGGGGTGTACGATGCCACCCTCACCGATCCGATTGCCGAGGTGCTCGGTGAACTGGGCGGGCAGGCGGCCTTTGTGGTGCACGGGCACGGCGGTTTGGATGAACTCTCAACGGGTGGGCCGAACCGCATCAGTCATCTGCATGATGGGCGGGTGGATACCTTCACCCTCGATGCTGTAGAACTGGGGCTGCGCCGGGCCGACCCTGAATTGTTGCGCGGCGGAGAACCTGCCCGGAACGCGGCCATGCTGCGTGACCTGCTTGCCGGGGAGGATGACTCTCCGCGCCGCGATGTGGTTTTGCTCAACAGTGCGGCGGCGCTGGCGGCTGATAGTGGTGATTTCCGTATGGCGCTGGCCGAAGCCGAACACTCCCTTTCCAGCGGGGCAGCGCTGGCCAAACTGGAAGAACTGGTTGCCTTCTCCGGGAGCTTTGTGCAATGAGCCGATTGGACGAGATTCTTGCCCACAAACGCGCCGAATTGGCCGCGCGAAAAGCGTTAACCTCGCTGGCAGACGTGCGAGCGGCGGCCGGGAACGCCCTGCCCTCCCTGGATTTTAAGGCCGCCATCCGCCGCCCGCTCCATGCCCGGCCACGTCTCATCGCTGAGATCAAGCGCGCCTCTCCCTCGCGCGGGCTTCTGGCCGGGGCTGACTTCGACCCCCTCCGCCTGGCACAGGCTTACCGTGATAACGGGGCTTCAGCCTTCAGTGTGCTTACCGATGAACGTTTTTTCGGGGGGAGCCTGGAGCACCTTCGTCAGGTGGCGGCACTGCAACCCCGACGCCCCGTGTTGCGGAAGGATTTTATTCTGGAGGAAAGTCAGATTTATGAGGCGCGTGCGGCAGGTGCCAGTGCGATCTTGCTCATCGTGGCCTGCCTGGAGTTCGCACAGCTCGGCGATTTTTCCAGACTGGCAGAGGAGCTGGGTATGGCCGCCCTGGTAGAGGTGCATAACCTTCCTGAGCTTGAGGTAGCCATGAAGGCCGGGGCACAGATCATCGGGATTAATAACCGTGATTTGCGTACTTTTGAGGTGCGCCTTGAGACCACTCTGCGCCTGCGTCCGCATATTCCGCCGGGAGTGGTGGTGGTGGCCGAGAGCGGCATTCACACGCGAGCCGACGTAGACGTGCTCGCCGAGGCCGGGGTAGATGCACTGCTGGTGGGCGAGGCGCTGGTGGCGGCACAGGATACCGCGGCTAAAGTGAGGGAGCTGGTGGGATGAAGGTCAAAATTTGCGGGATTACCTCGCTGGAAGACGCCCTGGCAGCTGTGGGGGCCGGGGCTGATCTGCTGGGCTTTAACTTTTATCCGCCCAGTCCGCGCTTTGTGTCGCCGGGGGTTTGCGCAGAGATTGTGGCCGGTTTGCGCGGCACGGGGGTGACCTGTGTAGGGGTGTTTGTAAACGCCCCCCTGGACGAGATTCAGGCCATTCTGGATGCCTGCGGGTTGGATCTGGCCCAGCTTTCGGGAGATGAGCCACCCGAGGTTGTGAACGCGCTTGGAAAGCGGGCTTTCAAAGCTCTGCGCCCGGCCAATTCATCAGACCTGGAGGCGCTTTCAAGGCTTTACCCGCCGCGGGGTGAGGCTCCCGCCTGGCTGCTGGACGCTTATCGCCCCGGAGAGTACGGTGGTACAGGCACCCCGGCCAGCTGGGAGCTGGCCAGCGAACTTGCCAGACGGGCGCCTGTTTTACTGGCTGGCGGGTTGCGGCCTGAGAATGTCGCCGGGGCTGTGCGCCAGGTGCGCCCCTGGGGGGTGGATGTGGCTTCGGGGGTAGAAAGTTCTCCCCCGCATAAAGATGTGCTGCGGATGAAACAATTTGTTCAGGCCGCCAGAATGGCAGCCGCCGAAGGAAAAGGAGATCTTCCATGATTACCTCAACCCAATCTCTTACCCAACTTTCGACCAAGTTTGGCCCTTACGGGGGGCAGTTTATCCCCGAAGTGCTCATGCCGGCGGTCGCCGAGCTGGAGCAGGCTTATCTTGAAGCGCAGGCTGATGCGTCCTTTCAGGCTGAGTTTGCCCGCCTGCTGCGAGAATATGTGGGGCGCCCGACCCCGCTGACCTTTGCCGCCCACCTCAGTGACGAGCTGGGTGGGGCGCGAATTTATCTGAAACGGGAAGACCTGGCGCACACGGGGGCACATAAAATCAACAATGCTCTGGGGCAGGCTTTGCTGGCGAAGCGCATGGGGAAGCGCCGGGTGGTAGCTGAAACTGGCGCCGGCCAGCACGGGGTGGCCACCGCCACGGTGGCAGCGCTGCTCGGCCTGGAGTGTGTGGTCTATATGGGGTCGGTGGATATGGCGCGTCAGCAGCCCAATGTACAGCGGATGCACCTGCTTGGGGCCGAGGTGCGCCCGGTGGAGAGTGGAAGCCGCACGCTCAAAGATGCGGTCAATGAAGCCATTCGCGACTGGGTAACCAATGTGAGCCATACCCATTACCTGCTGGGTTCTGCCCTGGGGCCGCACCCGTACCCTACCATGGTGCGCGATTTTCAGGCGGTGATTGGTCTGGAAGCCCGTGCACAAATTCTCGAACAGGCTGGCCGCCTGCCCGATGCCTGCATTGCCTGCGTGGGAGGCGGGTCCAATGCCATTGGCCTGTTCCATGCCTTCCGCGATGACCCCGGTGTGCGCCTGATTGGCGTAGAAGCCGGCGGCGAAGGCCTGGAAAGCGGGCGCCATGCCTCGCGCTTCAGCGATCCCAAACGCGGGCGTCCCGGCGTGCTGCACGGTACCTACACCTGGGTTCTTCAGGACGAAGACGGCCAGGTGGCCGAGACCCATTCTATTTCTGCCGGGCTGGATTATGCCGCGGTGGGGCCAGAACATGCCTTTTTGCGCGATCAGGGGCGGGCCGAATACACCACGGCTGACGACCGCAGTGCGCTGAGGGCCTTTCAGTACCTGGCGCGCAGTGAGGGCATTCTGGCGGCGCTTGAGTCGTCTCACGCGGTGGCTGAGGCCATCCGCCTGGCGCCGCAACTTTCAGCCGATGATATTTTGCTGGTGAATCTTTCCGGGCGGGGTGACAAAGACCTGGAGACCATTCTGAAGGCTCTTGGAAAGGAGGAGATGTGACAATCTCTGAAGCTTCTACGGTACTCACCGGCTCCGGTATACAGCGGATTTCGCGGGCCTTCCAGCAGGCCAGGGAGGCCGGATATGCGGCTTTGATGCCTTACTTCACGCTTGGCTACCCGGATGCCCCCACTTCACTGGAAGTGATTGAAGCCATGGCTGAAGCCGGAGCAGACCTGATCGAACTGGGGGTGCCATTTTCAGATCCACTGGCGGATGGCCCCACCATACAGCATTCCACCCACATGGCCCTTGAGAAAGGTATGAGTGTACGTGCCTGCCTGGAGCTTACGGCTGAATTACGCCGTCGGGGGGTGCGTCAGCCGTTCCTGTTAATGGGGTACGTCAACCCAATCCTGGCTTATGGTGTGGAACGCTACGTAGCCGATGCCGCCAGGAGCGGGGCTGATGGGTTGATCGTCCCGGATCTACCTCCTGAAGAAGCGGAAACACTGGAGGCGGCCTGCCGTGACCACGGGCTGGCGCTGGTGTATCTGGTTTCTCCCACGTCACCGCCAGAACGGGTTGCGCTGGTGGCCGGGCGCACCGGGGGCTTTTTATACCTGGTCTCGCTGACCGGGGTGACCGGCGCCCGCAGTGAATTGCCCCCCGGGCTGGCCGATTTTATCGCCCGGGTACGTCAGGTGGCCTGCACTCCCCTGGCGGTGGGGTTTGGTATTTCGACCCCAGAACAGGCGCGCCTGGTGGGGCAACTGGCCGACGGGGTGATCGTCGGCTCGGCGCTGATTGAGGCGGCTGGCAGGGACGGGCACCCGGCACAGGCCGCGGCTGATTTTATCCGTGCATTGAAACAGGCGTTGCATTCGGGCGGATGAGAGATTTAAAAAACCGGCAAAATACCCTCTGTCAATGCAAAATACCCTCTTGACTTTCCCGGTCAGTCGCGCTAAACTTGAACACAATCATGCAGACCCGACCGCTTTCTCCCCGCTACTATTACTTTTATTTTTACGGCAAACGCACCCCGGTTGCCGGCGGCGGAGCTTAAGCGGGCGAGAATCCCTATCTCAAACGCAACTGCGGAGCCAACGGCTCCGCAGTTTTTGCTTAAAAAGCCTGAGGAGGAAGAAACCATGAGTATACGAGGTGTTCGCGGTGCGACAGTTGCCCGGGAAAACGAGGCAGAAGCCATTCTTTCGGCCACCCGTGAACTGCTCTCCGCCATGATGGAAGCCAATCCCGGCCTGTTACCGGCGGACATTGCCAGTGTCTTCTTTACCGTCACCGATGACCTGACGGCTGTTCACCCGGCGCTGGGTGCACGCCAGCTGGGCTGGACTGAGGTTCCCCTGATGTGTGCCCGGGAGATCCCTGTGCCCGGCTCGCTGGCACGTTGTATTCGTGTGCTGGTGCACTGGAACACCGATTTACCTCAATCTGAAATCCGGCATGTTTATCTGGGCGAGGCGGCCATCCTGCGCCCGGATTGGACCCCGCTCAAGTCAGATGCCTGAAAGTTAACTTACCCTTTTTACTCTTATTGCCAGAGGAGAGACAGAAATGATGATTATCATGCGAGCCGACGCGACCCAGGAAGAAATCAGTGCGGTGGTGGAGCGTGTGGAGGCCAACGGTCTGAGGGCCCACCTCTCACGCGGAGAAGAGCGCACCATTATCGGGGCGATTGGAGATGGTCGCCCCATTAATCGTGACCAGTTTCTGATCCTGCCCGGGGTAGACCGGATCGTCCCCATTTCTCGCCCGTACAAGATTGCCTCTCGTGAATTCAGCCCTCACAACACGGTGTTCCCCCTGGATGGGGTGGAGATTGGTGGTGAAGGTGTGGTGATCATTGCCGGACCATGCTCGGTAGAAAGCCGCGAGCAAACCCTGGAGATCGCCCAGGCGGTGAAAGAAGCCGGTGCCCATGCTCTGCGCGGCGGGGCTTACAAACCACGTACTTCGCCCTATTCCTTCCAGGGGCTGGGAGAAAAAGGGCTGGAAATCCTTGCGGAGGCGCGTGAGGTGACCGGTTTGCCCATTGTGACCGAGGTGATGTCGCCTGAGCTGGTGCCGCTGGTGGCTCGCTATGCCGATGTATTGCAGATCGGGGCACGGAACATGCAAAATTATGCCCTGCTCCATGCCGCCGGGGAGAGCATGCGCCCGGTGGTGGTCAAGCGCGGGATGAGCGCCACGGTGGAAGAATTGCTCATGGCGGCTGAATACGTGCTTTCACACGGAAATCGGCGGGTTATCCTGTGTGAACGCGGTATTCGCACTTTCGAAACCTCAACGCGCAACACTACGGATATCAATGCCGTGCCGGTGCTTAAGGCCCTCAGCCATCTGCCGGTGGTGCTTGATCCCTCTCACAGCACCGGCAACTGGGAGTATGTTACGGCCATTGCCCGCGCGGCGGTGGCCGCCGGGGCAGATGGGTTGATGGTAGAGGTGCATACGCACCCCGACCAGGCACTTTCGGATGGCGGGCAGAGCCTTAAGCCAGAGCGCTTCGCCGAAATGGTGCGCCAGGTGCGCGCCATTGCCCGGGCGATCGGGCGAGATGTGGCCAGGTCTCAGCATACCCAGCCGGTTCTGCAGGGAGCTGCCCCATGAGTGGTGATGAGGAGCCTGGCTTTTTTCTGGAGCGCGCCTGTGTGGCCATTCTGGGGCTGGGGCTCATGGGTGGATCACTGGCACTGGCATTGCGCGGAAAGGTATCTCGGCTGATTGGAATTGACCCCCACCCACCCACCCTTGAGCTGGCCGCCCGCCTGCGGCTTGCCGATGACCTGTCAGCAACACCTGAGGGCGCTCTCCCTCAGGCCGATTTGGTGATTCTGGCGGCTCCGGTGCGGGTGATTCTTCAATTGATCGAGGCTTTACCCGGCCTGCACCCCGGCGCACCGGTGGTGATCGACCTGGGTTCGACCAAGCAGGACATCCTTCAGCGCATGGCACGCCTGCCGGGACGCTTTGATCCCCTCGGTGGGCACCCGATGTGCGGTAAGGAACGCTCTTCGCTGGCAGAGGCCGAGGCGAACCTGTACCGGGGGGCGCCATTTGCCTTTGTGCCGCTACCGCGAACCACCCTGCGCGCCCGGGCGGCGGCTGAGGCGCTGGCCGGGGCCATTGGCGCCAGACCGCTCTGGTTGGATGAGTGGGTGCACGATCGGTGGGTGGCCGCTACCAGCCACCTGCCCTACCTGTTGGCCTCTGCACTGGCGGCCTGCACCCCTCCAGAAGCCGCACCTCTGGCCGGGCCGGGGTTTCGCAGCACCACGCGGCTGGCCTCTCAGCCTGCTGAATTAATGATGGATATTTTGATGACCAATCGTAAGAATGTGCTCTGTGCCCTGCGCCGTGTACATGCCCGCCTTGACCTGTTTGAGCAGTTGCTCGAGGCGGAAGACTATGCCGCGTTGCAAGGTTTGCTGGAAGAAGGCGCACTGCGGCGGGAAAATTTCCTTTCGATCTCACCGGGAGAAACACGATGAACCTCACCATTTTCCCTGGCGGTCCGCTCCGGGGGTGCGTGGAATCTCCGGGAGACAAGTCTCTTTCTCATCGGGTGGCGCTCTTTGCGGCGCTGGCGGAAGGTGAAAGTTGTGTGGAGCATTTTCTCGTTTCGGGGGTGACTGAGGCTATGCTGCGTTCTCTGAAGGCACTGGGGGTGGCATGGGAACTCTCAGATGACACCCTGCGGGTGTACGGACGCGGCCTGCACGGTCTGCGTGCACCAGAGAGCGTGCTGGATTGCGGAAATTCAGCCACCACCATGCGTCTGCTGACCGGGGCAGTGGCCGCGGCGGGGATTGCTGCGGTGCTGGATGGCTCGGCAGGTTTGCGCCGCCGTCCGATGGAGCGCATTGCCGAACCCCTGCGCCAGATGGGAGTGGATATTACCACCGCGGAGGGCGGAGGGGCACCCCTGACCCTGGGTTCACGCCCGCCGTCACGGCGGCTTTCGGCACTCGACTATTCTCTGCCGGTGGCCAGTGCCCAGGTGAAAACCTGTCTGTTACTGGCCGCACTGGCTGCCGATGCACCCACCACCCTCCACGAACCGGCGCTCTCGCGCGACCACACCGAGCGTATGTTGCGCGGCATGGGGGTTGAGGTCGAAACCAGCCCCGAATTGGCCGGTTACCGGGTGACCCTCACCCCGCCGAAAACCCCGCTGTGCCCCCTGAGGGGGATGCTCCCGGGTGATTTTTCCGCCGCGGCGTTCCTCATGGCGGCGGCGCTGATCACACCTGGCTCAGAGCTCACCCTGCCCGGGGTGGGGCTTAATCCCACCCGTACCGGTCTGCTGGATGCCTTCCGGGCGATGGGCGGTGACATTGAGGTGAGCAACCTGAGGGAATACCTCGGCGAGCCGGTGGGTGATTTGAAGGTGCGCTTCAGCCCGTTGCGGGGGGTTGAGATTGCGGGGGAATGGGTGGTGCGGATGATCGATGAATTCCCCGCCTTTGCCGCCGCCGCGGTTTTTGCCGAAGGCCCCAGTGTGGTGCGCGACGCGCAGGAATTGCGCTACAAAGAGTCTGATCGAATTGGCGCACTGTGCAGTGAACTGCGTGCGGTGGGTGCGCAGGTTGAGGAAACCCCCGATGGCTTTATTCTGCAGGGCGGCGGGGTGCGGGGGGGTGTGGTCAACCCGCACGGAGACCACCGCCTGGCGATGTCGCTGGCGGTGGTGGGGCTGGCTTCGCGTGAGCCGGTGAAGGTGCTGGGGGCTGAAATTACCCGCGAGTCCTTCCCGGGGTTTCCGGATGTACTGCGTTCGCTGGGGGCGCAGATGACCGAAGCGTATGAGTAAGAACCCTTCCTGTTTCTCATGACAGATACTCTGGTTTTTGCCCTGACTGGCTGGCCGCTCGGCCACAGCCTTTCGCCCGTCCTGCACCAGGCGGCTCTGGCCGCGCTGGGGCTGAAGGGAGAATACCGCCTTATGCCGGTTCCACCGGCTGATTCCACAGCTCTGGCGGCGTTGCTTCAACAGGTGCGGAATGGCCAGCTGCAGGGGCTTAACGTCACCATTCCACATAAGCAGGCCGTGCTACCCCTGCTGGACGAGCTTTCTCCGACGGCGCGCGCCATCGGTGCGGTGAACACCCTCTGGATGAGAGAAGGGCGCCTGGTGGGAGAAAACACCGATGCCCCCGGTTTTTTAGCCGACCTGTACGCCCGCCTGGGAGATCACCTTGCAGATAAGGCACGGGAGCGGTGTGCCTGGTTGCTTGGAGCAGGGGGCTCGGCCCGGGCAGTGGCTTTTGCACTGGCAAGTGAGGGCTGGCGGGTGGTGATTGCGGCACGCCGCCTGGAGCAGGCCGAAGCGCTGGCACTTTCACTGGGATACTGGTTGAAAGCGGAACAGTTTATTCCGCTTTCACTCGCCGCTCTCCCTGAGGGAGGGGTTCCGCACCCGCAGTTGATCATCAATGCCACTCCGCTCGGCATGACCCCCCAGGTTGAGACGAGCCCCTGGCCGGAGGGGCTGGCCTTTCCCTCAGGGGCATGTGTTTATGACCTGGTATATAATCCCCCGGAGACGCGCCTGGTGCGCGAGGCGCGCCGCGCCGGACTGGAGGCTGTGACTGGCCTGGGGATGCTCGTGGAGCAGGCCGCGCTGGCGCTGGAAAAGTGGACCGGTTTACCGGTTCCCCGTGAGGCGATGTTCCGTGCGGTTGAGCGCGACCGAAAGAACCCTGAATGAGGTAAAGAGGAGCTTATGCCCTTACGTTTTCTAACCGCTGGTGAATCGCACGGGCCTGCCCTGCTGGCCATTCTCGACGGCCTGCCCGCAGGCCTGCCTCTGGATGAAGCGCTTCTCCGGCGCGACCTGGCCCGTCGTCAGCATGGATACGGCGCCGGTCCGCGTATGAAGCTGGAGACAGATACCGCCCGCATTCTGGGGGGTGTGATGGAAGGCCGGACTACCGGAGCGCCGTTGGTCCTTTATATTGAAAACAGCGACCATGCCCGCTGGAAAGGGCGGGCGGTGGCCCCTTTCACTACCCCGCGCCCGGGACATGCCGACCTGGCCGGTGCGTTGAAATATGGGCTCCATGATTTGCGCCCCGCCCTCGAGCGTGCTTCGGCACGTGAGACCGCCGCACGGGTGGCGGTGGGGGCGGTCTGCCGCGCCCTGCTGGCCGAGTTCGGCATTCGGGTGGGAGGGTATGTGGTGTCTATCGGGCCGGTAGAGGCGGATCTGGCCGGTCTTTCCTACGCTGACCGGATAGAGCGTGCCCTGGAAAGCGAAGTTTCCTGCCCGGATGTACATGCCGCCCGGCAGATGCAGGAAGCCATCCGTCAGGTGATGCAGGAGCGCGATACGCTGGGCGGGGTGATCGAGGTGGTGGCTCTGGGGCTTCCGCCGGGGCTGGGGTCTTACGCTCAGTGGGATCGCCGCCTGGAAGCGCGCCTGGGAGCGGCGATCCTCAGTATCCAGGCGATTAAGGGGGTAGAGTTCGGCCCTGCCTTTCAAAATGCACGTTTGCCCGGCACGCAGGTGCACGATGCCATCCGGCTGGAGGCCGAAGGCGGCTGGTTGACGCGTCCGAGCGACCGTTCCGGCGGACTGGAAGGCGGCATCACTACCGGCCAGCCGCTGGTGGTGCGCGCGGCCATGAAACCCATTGCTACCACCCTCACGCCTCAGCCGACCGTTGACCTGTCCACCGGCGAGGAAACGGAAACCCGTTATGAACGCTCGGATTTTTGCCCCGTCCCGCGGGCGGTGGTGATTCTGGAGGCCATGATGGCCTTCGTGCTGGCCGATGCCTTGCTTGAAAAACTGGGCGGCGATTCTCTGGATGAAATGCGCCCCCGTTTGGATGCTCTGCGCCGGGCACGCCTGGATGATCTGCATGTAGATAATCAACCCCATATTTTCTGGCCTGAGTGAAACCATGACTGCTTCCAAGGGTGAAACTCTGTATTTTGTTTACGGTCCGCCGGGGTCGGGCAAGTCGACCCTGGGGCGGCGCCTGGCCGGACTGCTCGATCTGCCTTTTGTGGATCTGGATGAGCAGATTCAGGCCTCTGCGGGGATGCCCATCCCGGCCATTTTTGACCGCGAGGGCGAGCGCGGCTTCAGACAGCGTGAGCGCACCGCCCTGGAAGCCGCCGTACAAAGCGGGCGGGGTGTGGTTTCTCTGGGTGGAGGGGCTTTACTCGATCCTGCCAGCCGCTCACTGGTCGAATCAGCCGGGCGGGTGCTTTGTCTGCGAGCCGAGCGCGGGGTGCTGTTCGAGCGCCTGGGGCAGGAAGCTGGTACGCGCCCTCTTCTGGGCGAGGATGCCGGATGGCGCGAGCGTCTGGATGCTTTGCTGACCGTGCGGGCGGCGCATTATCATTCCTTTCCTCTGTACCTGGATACCTCATCATTGAACCCCGAAGAGGCCGCCCGTCAGGCGCAGTTGAAGTTTGGTGCCTGGCGGGTGAGCGGCATGGGGACCGCGTATGATGTGCGCGTGGTGCAGGGTGGCCTCGATGATCTGGGAGCGATGCTGCGCGCACGTGGTCTGGAAGGCCCGCTGGCGCTGGTGAGCGATTCGCAGGTGGCCCCGCTCTACGCGGAGAGGGTAGAAGCGGCTTTGAGGGGGGCCGGTTATGCAGTGCAACGGGTGGTGATCCCGGCGGGGGAAGAGCATAAAACGCTGGAGACTGTGTCTCACCTGTGGGAGGCCTTTCTCGCCGCTCGTCTCGACCGGCGCAGTACGGTGCTTGCGCTGGGAGGGGGTGTGGTGGGTGACCTGGCCGGTTTCGCCGCGGCAGTGTACTTGCGGGGGGTACGCTGGGTGGCTTTACCCACCACCCTGCTGGCGATGGCCGATGCCAGCCTGGGGGGGAAAACCGGCGCTGACCTTCCGCAGGGTAAAAATTTAATCGGGGCTTTTCATCCCCCGGCGCTGGTGCTTTCGGACCCGGCTACCCTTTCTACCCTGCCCGAGGCGGAGTTGCGCAGCGGGATGGCTGAGGTGGTGAAGCATGGTCTGCTGGCTGACGCGGTGCTTTTTGCCCGGGCCGAAGGGGGCTGGGAGGCGATGTGCGCAGATCTGGATGAAACGGTGCGCCGCGCCATGGCGGTGAAGATCGCCTTTATTCAGGCAGATCCCTATGAGAAGAACATTCGGGCGGCGCTTAACCTGGGCCATACGGTGGGACACGCGGTGGAGCTGGCTTTGGGTTACCGCTTGCGCCACGGCGAAGCGGTGGCGATTGGCCTGCGGGTGGAGGCACACCTGGCGGAAAACCTTGGGGTGGCAGAGGCTGGCCTGGCCGGGCGCATCGAGGCATGCCTGCGCGGGCTTGGCCTGCCCACACGCATCCCTGAGAATATTGACCGGGAGGTGTTCCTGCGCGCCCTCAGCGTGGATAAGAAAAATGCCGCCGGGCAGGTGCGCTTTGCTCTGCCAGAACGTGTGGGAGCGTACCGGGTGGGGGTGGCTGTAGAGATGGATTTCAGCGCATTGTTGGCGATGTAAGGATAGGGGTGCAACGATGAAGGCTTATCTGGTGCTTCATGGGCCTAACTTAAACCTGTTGGGAGTGCGCGAACCGACGGTCTACGGCGCGCTTTCGATGGAAGACATCAATCATCGCTTGCGGTTGCTGGCCGATGAACTGGGAGTGGAGGTGCGCTTTGTACAATCGAACCATGAGGGGGCTTTAATCGATGCGCTCCATGAGGCGCGCACCTGGGCGGCGGGAGTGGTATTCAACCCGGGCGGGTACACGCACACTTCGGTGGCGTTGCGCGACGCCGTGGCGGCCATCGGCATTCCGGTGGTGGAAGTGCATCTCTCCAATGTTCATGCGCGGGATGAATTTCGGCGCCATTCGCTGATCGCCCCGGTCTGCCGGGGCACGATTGCTGGTTTTGGCTGGCAGTCTTACGCGTTGGGGCTGCGTGCCCTGGCAGGACTGGACGACTGACAGAGCCGTGCAGGTTTCCCTATTGGAGTGGGCGGAAGCCCTCTCCCAGGGCTTCGTGAGCCTGCCCGATGACCATGAACGCACGCGGGTCTACCTCTTTGACGATGGCCTTGATGCGGCTGACTTCGGGCCGGGTAACCACACAGTAGAGCACCGGGCGCTCGGTATGAGTGTAGGCGCCGGTGGCGTTGAGGATGGTAACCCCCCGCTCCAGGTCGGTCATGATCTTTTGAGCCACTTCTTCCGGGCGTGAGGTGATGATCAGCGCGGTGCGGAAAACGCTCGTTCCTTCCAGCACCATTTCGGCCACCAGCCCGCTGACGTAGGTGACTGCCAGGGCGTAGAGAGCATTTTCCCAGGCAAAGACCAGCCCTGAAGCCAGAATGACGATGGAATCGGTGATCAGGTAGGCCATTGAAATAGAAATGCCGATTTTCTCATTGAGAATGCGCCCGAGAATGTCGCTCCCGCCGCTGGTTCCCTTGCCGCGGTAAACCATCCCAAGCCCCACCCCCAGCACCACCGCTCCGTAGAGGCAGTTCAGGAAGAGGTCGTGAACGATGCCCTCAGGCGGAAGGAAGACCCCCAGCATATCGGTGAAGAAGGAAAAACCCGTCACTGCAAGGGCAGTGCGCAGAGCAAAGCGCGGCCCCCCCAGGTGCTGCCAGCCGAGCAGGAAGAGCGGCACATTGCCCAGGAAGACCATCAGACCGATGGGCCAGCCTGTGTAGAAGTTGATCAATTGCGAGGCTCCACTGATCCCACCGCTGACCAGCTGGGCGGGCACAAGGAACAGCCGCATGGCGAACGCCTGTACCAGGGCACCAAGCAGGACGTAGGTATAATCGGCCAGCGAGTCACGCGAGAACTCAATGCTTCGCAGGGTTTGGATCAGGTTTTCGCGCAGGGTGAGCGGGGCAAGGGGCTTCATGGGCTACCTCCGCGCCAATTATAACCGCAAGCCCCACCTGCTCCGGGAATTCAGCGGGCGAGTCAGCTCCCTTCATCCTGTGTATAATAACCAGTGGAGATAATGTTATGCCTTTGAAAATTCTCGATTATTTTGATGCACAAGCCGATTGTGTCCTTTACCATGGTGACACATTATCGTTCCTGCCAACCATTCCAGACGAAACTGCTGATTTAGTGGTGACTTCACCTCCTTATAATCTGGGGAAACCCTACGAAAAACGTATTCATATTGATGATTACCTTCATCAACAGCAAGAGGTGATCGAACTATGCATTCGGAAGTTAAAACCCAACGGAAGCATTTGCTGGCAAGTGGGGAATTATGTTGATAAGGGTGAAATCATTCCTCTGGATATTCTTCTGTATCCCATTTTTGCCAGCGCCGGTTTGAAATTAAGAAACCGAATTATCTGGCATTTCGAACATGGTCTACATACCTCCAGAAGATTCTCTGGCCGGTATGAAGTTATTCTCTGGTTTACTAAAACCGACGAATATATATTTAATTTGGATGCAGTACGAATTCCTCAAAAATATCCGACTAAAAAGCATTTTAAAGGTCCAAAGAAAGGTCAGCTTTCAGGAAATCCTCTTGGTAAGAACCCTTCGGATGTTTGGATTATCCCCAACGTCAAGGCTAACCATGTTGAGAAAACGATTCACCCATGTCAGTTCCCTGTTGAATTGATTGAGCGCCTGGTACTGGCTTTAACGAATCCGGGTGGCTGGGTCATTGATCCGTTTATGGGGGTTGGGACGACAGCAATTGCGGCTTTGATGCATCAACGCAAAGCAGCTGGAGCAGAGATCATGCCAGAATATATTCAGGTTGCCAGGGAGCGGATTGCCCAGGCTGAAGCGGGTCGTCTAAGAGTTCGCCCCATGGACCGACCCGTATACGATCCTAATGGCAATGAGGTGCTCGTCCCTCCAAAATACGTTAGTTTGAGTATGTATCAGGGTGTTTTGCTGGATGCCAAAGAAGAATATCAGACCGGAGAAGTAAAGTCATGAAGATTGTGTACGAGTATTCTCATCTGGGTGGAGCCGAAATATTAAAAGTTCGTTATCCGCACATAGAAAACGAGATCAATGAGGTGATCTCTACTGTAAAAGCCGAACGAAGCAAAGAGAGCCATGAAAAAACCAAGCAAGGAAAATTCCTTTTTGCCCCTATATCAATGAATACACAATTCCATGCACTTTTCAACGCCAGGGGATACGTTGAAATTCGAGATACTTACACGATTCAAATTCCCCATCATCAGTGCACTATTCCCAATGCTTTTAAACAGGTTGATTTTGTAAAAGAAAAAGTTCTGATTGAAGTTCAATTTGGCAAATATGCATTTATGTTCTATGATATGGCTAAATTCCAGTACTTTTTCAACGAAAACAAAGCTGATGTAGGGGTCGAAATTGTTCCTTCTCATACCCTTCACCGAAAGATGTCCTCAGGAGTATCTTATGGTGAACAATTAGTATATGACATTGAGCGGTTGAAACGCCATTTCCCTGCTGTTCCTGTGAAGGTCATTTTGATCGATGCAGACGATCAGGAAAAATTTTAGCAAATTACCCTTCGATTTTCGTTCTTTCTAGAATACCCATTCCAGGCCTGAAATATCACCCCTTTTCGATAGTGAATGTAACTTTTTCTTCCATAAATCATCCAATTGATGTACCATTAAGGACAAAGTAACACTCGTAAATAGAAAGGATGATGGAGCCATGTCTGAAATGTCTGTTCAAACCCCTGCACCTTTTCCCCGGCTTAACGAGCCGGCGCCTGAATTTGAGGCTGTAACCACCCACGGGGTGGTGCGCCTATCGGATTTTCGTGACTCCTGGCTGATTCTCTTCTCGCACCCGGCTGATTTCACCCCTGTGTGCACCACGGAGTTCATCGCCTTTGCGGAAATTTACCCGGAACTTCAAAAACGCGGCGTGGAGTTGCTCGGCCTGAGCATTGATAGTGTGTATTCGCACATTGCCTGGCTGCGCAACATCGAAGAGAAAACGGGGGTTAAAATCCCCTTCCCGGTGATTGCCGACCTGAACAAAGAGGTGGCCACCAAATATGGCATGATTCAACCCGGTGCGAGCAAGACCGAAGCCGTGCGGGCGGTGTTCATCATTGATCCCAAAGGCATCCTGCGCGCCATGATCTATTACCCGCTGACCACTGGCCGGAACATGGCCGAAATTCTCCGCCTCATTGATGCACTGCAAACCAGTGACAGGCACGGCGTGGCCACGCCTGCCAACTGGAAGCCCGGCGATAAGGTCATTGTCCCGGCACCCCAGACCATGGAAATGGTTGAAGAACGCATGAAGGCCGGTTTTGAGATGGTTGACTGGTATCTGGCCAAGAAAAGCCTGGAGTAAAACCATGGCCTGCATTAACCCGGATGGAAGCCTGACCCCCTCAGCCCTGGCGGTGCTGCGTGCGCTGGAGACCCCCTCCACCCCGGCTGAAATTGCCCAAAGAGCAGGCCTGCCGCTGTTTCGGGTGCGCGGCAGTCTGCGCGAACTGGTCGAGGCGGGGTTGCTGGACGAGCATGAGGGCGTCTATTCACTCACCCCTCAGGGCCGAGAAAAGATCAATGCCTGATCGAGACGGCGGGGAAATCCTCCCCGCCGTTTTTTTATCCCCCGGTCTGCATGGGCAGGTTGAAACCCCGGCGGTGAGAGGGAAACAGGTTGTGACGCGCGCCTCAGAAATAAAAAATGGCGTTACAATCTTTTCATGCAGACCTGGAACCTTACGGATGAAGACCCGCTTCACCTGACTCTTTCTGCCGACCCTCGCCTTGGGCCGACCGATTACGCGGATGACATTACCTGGGAGCTCAGCCTGAGAGGCGAGGATCCTCCCGCCCTGACCCTGTTCACGACCTTTGGCCTGCGTGCCCGAAGGATGCAGTTTTTCCCGGTGTTTTCTCGGGGCGGACAATCGGTGATCGACCCCGCCGCCTTTCATCGTGCTCCGAGAGTCACCCGGTTTTACCCCAATTATCTTGAAGTTCACTTTGCTCCCTTCGAGGGGATTGAAGTTCGGGCAGAGTACTGTGTGGTTGGTTCTCAGGTGGTCGCCGGGCGAGTGCACCTGGTCAACCAGAGCGTGCTACCGCACAACCTTCGTCTTGACTGGGCGGGGGTGCTCAACCCGCTGGGCGCGGGGGAGGGGATGGCGGTGTTGCCCACGGGGCTGGGCCTGGCCATGCAGGGGCGCAGCGACGGGCTGGCTGTGGTGTGCTTTCTGACGGGCGGCGCCCAGGCGGGGAAAAGTGCGTATCCGGCGCTTTCTCTTCTTTACGAGCTATACCCGGGCAGTCACGCCGAAACCGCCTGGGCCGTGGCGGCCAGGCCGGGCACGGAGGAGGCTTTTCAAATGGCTCAGGAGGCTGCCAACCGCGCCTGGGAAGCCGAACTGGCACGCATTGAACTCTGTAATGCCGCCGATGTGGTGGAAATTTCCAGCGGGGCACCCGAATGGGACGCGGCTCTGGCTCTGGGGCAACGGGCGGCGCTGGGATTGCGCATGGCGAACCCAGCTCAGCTTCCGGCCCCTTCTTTTGTCCTCACCCGCCGTGTTGATCAGGGGGCTTCGGCGCGCGGGGATGGCAGTGATCATCCCTACCTGTGGGCCGGGCAGACTGCCTTTGACAGCTGGTATCTGAGTGTGTTGTTGCCAGGGATGGCCTCGCTGGGTGGGGAACTGTTGCGAAATTTTCTGGCCAGCGCGCGGGATGCGCGGCTGGATTTTCGTCCCGGGCTGGGCGGCCAGCATACCCGTCATCTGGCTCAGCCGTTTCTGGCAGAGATGGCCCTGCGGCTGGCGCCGCCCGCTCTCCTGGAAGAAGCCTACCCCGCCCTCATACAGCATTTCAAGGCCTGGCTGAGTGCCGAACACGATGCCGATGGTGATGGCCTGCCGGAATGGGAACACCCCCTTCAATCGGGGCTGGAGAGCAGCCCAATGATCGATCGCTGGTCGGCTTCAGCGCAGGGAATGGACACAGCCTGGATAGAAAGCCCGGCTCTGGGGGCCATGCTTTACCACGAGGCCCTGGCCCTGGAGAAAGTAAACCGGCGCCTGGGCTGGAGCGCTGATCTCCCCTGGTTGAGAACCCAGGCGGAGCGCATTCGCCATGCCGTAGAAGAGACCTGGGACAGGCGCGCGCGAATCTACCGCTACCGCGATTCGCAGACGCACCTCAGCCGTGCGGGGAAGGTGCTGGGGACTTTCAGGGGGGCGGGGGTGTTTGCGGTTCAGCGTCAGCCGGGGGCTCTGACACGGTTGATCATCCAGGTGGAGGCGGCCAGCGAAAGCACCCGGGCTGTCGTCGGCCTGATCAGCGGGGTGGATGAGTCCGGGCAAAGTATTGAGGAGTCTTTTGCTCCGCGAGATTTCACCTGGTCGCTGGGACGTGCGCGTGCTACTACCCGGAAGGTCTTCAGTCGGGTGACTCAAATTGAAGTGAACGGCGTGATGCCCGAAGATCGCATAAAGCTGGTGTGCCCCGATTTCACTCTGGAGGACCTCAGCCTGTTTCTTCCGCTGTGGGCGGGCATTCCTGAACCCTCCCGTGCCAGGTTGCTGGTGGAAAAGCGGCTTCTGAAGGATTACCTTCAACCCTTCGGACTGCCGGTGTGCCCTCCGGCGCGCTGTCCGGCAGAACCGGTGGAACTGGCCTGTATGGCTCTGCCTTGGAATGTGCTGATCGGGGAAGGTCTGCTGGAGGCGGGTTTCCGACAGGAAGCAGCCGACTTGCTGGAACGGCTCATGCAGGCCGTGGTCGGCAATCTGAAGCGGGAACATGGGTTTCGCCAGTTCTATCATGCGGCGAGCGGGCTGGGCGTGGGTGAGCGCAATCATCTCTGGGGAATGCCCCCGGTGGGTTATCTCCTTCAGGTGATAGGCCTGGAGCTCCTCTCTCCGACTGAAATTGTGGTGAGGGGTTTTAATCCCTTTCCGTGGCCAATTACGGTAAAATATCAAAGAATAAAGATCACCCGGGAAGGCGACAGAACGACGTTGACCCTGGCAGGCAGGCCGCCACTCGTGATCACAGGGCAGGATGCGCAGCGTATTGCGTTGCCCTGAAAGGTGCGAAGAGTATTCCCGATTTTCTGTGAAAGGAGGCCCGATGGACAAAGAACGACCGCTTCAGCCCATGAATCTATTGATGGCCGTTGTCCAGTCTCAGGACGCCGAAATCGCCCGTGAGGCACTTGCCAAGGCGGGATTCAACGTGGAGCGCCTGCCCAGTGTCGGCGGGTTTCTTGGTCGGCGGAATGCCATGCTGTTAATTGGCGTGCCGCCTGAAAGACGCAATCAGGCCGAGGAGATTTTGCACGAGAATTGCCGGCAACGTGTGGAATTCATTGCCGTGCCCCTTGAAAGCGCCCCCCTGCCATTGCCCACCCCTACCCCTATCACTGTGGGCGGTGCCACCATCTTTGCCCTGGATGTTGAACATTACGAGGAGATCTGACCATGAAACTGATCATTGCCATTCTGCGCGATATTGACCATGACGCCGTATCGCAGGCCCTCACGACGTCCGGTTTCCGGGTGACGATGATTGCCTCGACGGGGGGATTCTGGCGGCGCGGCAACACCACATTGATGATCGGCTGTGAGGATGAGCAGGTGGAGCCCGCCCTGGAGATTATCCGAAAGAATTGCCAGCCAGCCTCCGAACCGGGCACGCGGCATGCAACGATCTTTGTCATCAAAGTGGACCAGTACGTTCACTTCTAGAGCCTGAGCCGGGCCCCGGCGCAGGGCCTGGCTTTCTGGCGCGAGCCCAATCATTCTGTCTTTTTATATCTCGGAGGGTTTTTTATGGATTTCGGCAAGGCTTTTTCGTTTGTCTTCGAAGACCCCGACTGGCTGAAAAAGATCGTTCTGGCAGCGCTGATCTCGCTCATCCCGATCGTGGGGCAACTGTATCTGACCGGTTATGGGCTTGAGGTGGCGCGGCGGGTCATCCGGCGCGACCCGCGCCCCCTGCCCGACGTGGCCTTTGGCGAGTCACTGGGGGAGGGCTTCAAGGCTCTGGTCGTCGGGCTGGTGTATTCCATTCCGGTGTATCTGTTCGTTTTACCCATTGCGCTCGTACCGACGGCTATGGGGGCCAACGGTGATTATTCTGGCGCTAAGCCGATCTTCGACCTTATTTTGGTGTGCTGTTCGGGTCTGTTGATCGTGTATGCCCTGGCGCTTTCCATCTGGTTACCGGCGGCTTTTGGAAACATGGTGGCCACCGGCTCGCTGGGTGCGGCCTTCAGGCTGGGAGAAGTGTTTGCCCTGATCAAAGCCGCCCCGGGAGCTTATTTGCTGGTGCTGGTGGGAACCCTGATCGCCGGGTTCATTGCTCCCCTCGGTACAATCGCCTGCGGGATAGGTGTGGTGCTGACCTATACCTACGGGGTGGTTTTCATGGGCCACCTTTACGGGCAGGCGTACAACGCGGCCATTGCCAATAAAGCGCTGATGTAATCATCGTCCTGAAGAACAGCTCTGGCCGGCGAAAGCCGGCCAGCTTTGTTTAATCCTCTCCTTCTTGAAATTCCTCGACCTGATAGGTGTACACCTGGAGCTTTTTTCTCTGCCACAAATTGGCCGGAGCGCCCATTTTCAGGCACAGGTGCGAGAGAAATTCGTATGGATCGGGCAATTTTTGCCATACCTGGGGTAAAAATGTGGCGCGCTGAGGGCCATCGCGGAGGATGACGCCATCCATGCCGGGGCGGAGCCGTTCGATCAACTCGGCGGGGGTCTGGTATTCCAGCGGCCGGGGCGGGGTAAGGCGCGAAATTTCGATGCGCAACCCGGGCACTTCTTCTGGGCGCACCGGAGGGAAGCGATAATCCAGCATGGCGGCGGCAGCAGCATGTTCGCGCACATCTTCGATCAGGGGCTGATAAGCTTCCAGCGCCCCAATACAGCCGCGCAACTCGCCGTTCTCGTCATAGAGGGTGACAAACGTGGCTCCCGGCTCAAACAGGCGGGGAGAGAACTCCGCCGGGTTGACAGGCGGCAGGGGGCGGCGATTGGCCGCGGCCTCAATGGCCTGCCTGGCCAGACGCAATAACTGGGCTCGTTCTTCCTTTGTCAGTTTTTGCTCTTCCATCCCCCCTCCTCTCTCCTTTCAATCTTTCAGGTATGGGTTGTTTTTATTTCAGGGTGAACCAGGTGCGGTTGTGATACACCAGCGGCTGGTCACCTTCACCGAGGTGCACGTCCTCTACCCGGGCAAGGAACAGCGTCGAGCGGGGCATGACGTGCTGGTACACCACCCGACAATCCAGGCCAGCCAGGCCGCCTTCGATCAGGGGTGAGCCGCTGATCAGGGTGTAGGCAGGCACGCCTGCAAAACGGTTGCCGCCGTCGGGAATTCGTCCGGCGAAGACCTCGGCGAGGTGCTGTTGCCCGGCGTTGAGAATGGTCACGCCGAACCAGCCAGACTCGCGCACCAGGCGATGGGTGCGGGTATCGTTGGCCAGTGTCACCGTCACCATGGGTGGTTCGAGAGAAACCGACGTAAAGGAATTTACGGTCATGCCGTGTTGAACGCCCTCATGAACGCTGGCAACAATGGCCACACCCGTAACCCAGTGGCGCATGGCACGGCGAAGTTGTTCTCCGGGCAGGTTTCTTGCATCTTCTGTCATAAGGCACCCTTCTGTAATGAGTATCTGCCTATATAATAATCCATTAAGGCCTTCATGCGTACGGCTGTGTAAATGGATGCCACAAATTGGACTAAATAAGGTACTATATTACAAGACATGACCACACCAAGGAATGCTGGAATGAATCCGGCCCCCAAAATGCCCTCTCGGGGTGAGTCTTTCACCCTCTGGCGGGTGCTGCAGACGGTGCTCTCGATGGCCTTGCTGGTGGCCACCCTGCTCACTTTCTGGACTCCGGCCAATCTATTATCGGGCAGCCTGATGGAAAACCTCTTCCGCTCTCTGGAAACGACTGGCAACCTGCCAGGTGATCTGCCTACCCCCACGCCCTCGCCGCGACCGCGCATTGGCATTGTGGCCGGGCACTGGGGGAACGACCCCGGTTCGGTGTGCCTGGATGGGCTGACGGAGGAATCGGTGAATTTAAAGATCGCCGAGCTGGTGCGCAAAGATTTGCTGGATGCCGGTTATGATGTAGACCTGTTGCAGGAGTTTGATGCTCGCCTGAATGGGTATCAGGCACTGGCGCTGGTTTCCATTCATAACGATTCCTGTGAATATATCAATGACCAGGCCACGGGGTTCAAGGTCACAGCGGCGGTTTCGAGTGTCTTCCCTGAAAAAGCCACCCGCCTTACGGCATGTCTGGCGCAGCGCTATCAGGCCGCCACAGGATTGCCCTTTCACTACAATACAGTAACCCCAGACATGACCGATTACCATGCCTTTCGTGAAATTAACAGCAGTACCACTGCGGCAATTATCGAAACCGGTTTCCTTAACCTGGACCGCGATATTCTGGTGAACCAGACGGATAAAGTGGCCAAAGGCGTGACGGATGGCATTTTGTGCTATGTGCGTAACGAAGATATTCCAGATTTCAAACCTGTGACTCCATGAGCGAAGGGGCCGCCTTTCTAACTGCACAACAGGCCGTCGGGCAGGCGCTTCAGGCACTGCACAGAAAAGACCGACGCACCGCGCGCCGTCTGGCCGAGCAGGCAGTGGCTCTGGATGAAAAGCTGGAAGACGCCTGGCTGGTGCTGGCCGCGGTTGCTTCGCCACAGGCCAGCCTTTATTATCTGCGCAGGGCGCTTCAGATCAACCCTTCCAGTGAGCGCGCGCGGCGGGGAATGCACTGGGCGGCACAACGTTTGCGCCGCAGGGCCGCGCAATGCGGGCTGAATGCTCCCTTCCATCGCGGCCTCGATTTGCCCCTCCCGGCTCTTGGAGATACCCAACCCGTACTCCTGCGGCATGAGCAGACTCGTCCTCTGCGGGTATGGGCAGAGGGGACGGCACAGCGCCAGCCTGCTCTGGTTTGGCTGGCTGCGGCGCTTTTCCTCGTGATGGCCTTTTCGATCACGGTGGCGTTCAGCAACCAGTGGGTGGTGCTGGCGCGCAGTGCCTCGGCAGAGTTACCCGCCGGGTTGTTTTTCAAGCCCAGCCTGACCCCCACCCATACTCCCACCTCCACGCCGACATACACCC
>NZ_DF967965.1:3134212-3173671 GCF_001050195.2 Anaerolinea thermolimosa | reverse complement strand
GATGGTTTCCGACACACCTACCCCCACGCCGACGGATACGCCTACCCCTACCCCTACCCATACGCCTGACCCGACCGAAACCCCGGTGCCTCCCACCGAAGCATCTGAGCGGGGAGAGGTGCCTGTGGTTTCTGATGGCCGCTGGATTGATGTTGACCTCTCGGAACAGATGGTCTACGCTTACGAGGGTGACCGGCTGGTGAATTCGTTTCTGGTATCGACCGGCACATGGCAGCACCCTACCGTCACGGGGCAGTTCCGTATTTACGTCAAGTATCGCTATACCGATATGTCTGGCCCGGGGTATTATCTGCGCGATGTGCCGTATACGATGTATTTTTACAAAGGGTACGGCCTGCATGGCACCTACTGGCACAGCAATTTCGGCACCCCGATGAGCCACGGGTGTGTCAATTTGCGCACCGAAGACGCCGCCTGGCTGTTCGATTGGGCTTCGGTAGGAACACCGGTCAACGTTCACGAATAACGTGTGATGCACACCCTGTATGCGCCCGATTTAGCTCCACTCTCCCGGCGCGAATTTCTCAAGTTCTCGGCGCAGGGTTTCCTGGGGTTGTTTGCGTTGCCCTTCCTGGATCGATATGAACGCTGGCAGCGCCTCAACACCCCGGTTGTCGAACCGCCTGTCAAACTGGGGCGGACAGTGGATGATACGGTTGAGGTGTTTGATCGCCCTTCGTTTTCTGCAACCCTTCTGCATGTGTACTGGAAAGACCTGGTGTTCGAGATTGATGAGGTAACCTACGGAGACGAAAAACCCCGTCATAATCGCGTCTGGTATCACATCAAAGGGGAGGGGTATGCCCATTCCGGAAAGATCCAGCCGGTGGAATTACGCCTCAACCCGGTAGTGCGGTCGGTGCCGGAGTATGGGCGGCTGGCAGAAGTGACCGTGCCTTATACCGATACTCTCCGCGATTTTCGCAACCCCCAGAAGCTGGCCTACCGGCTTTATTACAGTACAGTTCACTGGGTGATGGATGTGACGCAGGACGGAGATGGAAATACCTGGTACAGACTCTGGGATGATAAATTCAAGGTACATTACTATGCACGGGGTGAACACCTGCGCATGCTTGAGCCAGAAGATGTGGCGCTGCTCTCACCGACAGTGCCGCCGGAAGGGCGGCGCATTGAGGTGTGGCTGCGCGATCAGATCATGATTGCCTATGAAAACGACGAACCGGCGCTCATCACCCGCGCCTCGACCGGGGGCAGGTTTATCGATGGCGATTACACTACCCCGCGCGGGGTGTTCATCACCAACCGGAAGCGCCCCTCACGCCACATGGCCAGCGAGGATCTTGCTGCTCCCAACAGCTACGACTTACCCGGCGTTCCCTGGGTGTGTTACATTACCGGTGGGGGAATCTCTTTTCACGGCACATACTGGCACAATGACTTTGGAAAACCGCGTTCACACGGATGCATTAACCTCACCCCGCAGGCGGCTCACTGGCTTTATCGCTGGAGTTTGCCCAGTGTACCTTTCGATCAAAACACCTGGATCGACGAATACGGCACACAGGTTCGGGTGATATAATTGAAACAAGCGCTCTCGAGGAGGGTCATGGCCGTTCAGGCATTGTTTAGTGGTCTGGTTGTAGATGAATTTGGGAACCCGGTGGAGACCACCTATGTGGGAGAAGAACCCTGCTACGTGGTCAACGATCAGGGGTTCCGCCGCCATATCCCTTCAGAACAGGTGGATCGGCAGGTGCTCAACCTGCTGCGTGAGCAGATGAAGGGCAGTGAAGACCTGATTGCCGAGCAGGCGGCGAAAATGCTGGGGCAGGAAGATATCTTCAGCCGTGCCATCCTCGCCAATCAGCTGAAAAACTTTGATCAGCAGCTCGAACAGCTTTTTCAAACCGGTATCCCTGAAGCCGGACGAGCTTACATGGGGATGATGGGCTTTCGCGTGGTGATCAATGTACATGGCGAGGTGGTGCGGGTTGACCAGCCCGGACAAATTGATGAGGAAGGCGACGAATAAATGATCTCATCCAAACCTCAACCCGAGTTTATCCCCGGTTTGAAATTGAGTCAGATGTATTATGAAGAGGCTGTGGGGCCGCTTCTTGCACGCCACTTCCCCGGTCTGAGGCATACTGCGGCTCTGATCGGTTTTGGCTCCGATGTGCTCGGTTTTGATGACGAGCGTTCGCGCGACCACATGTGGGGGCCGCGTCTGGTGCTCTTTCTGCCTGAAGAGAACTTCGCGGAGAACCAGAACGCGCTGGAGAAGCTCTTTCGCGTGGAGCTTCCCCCCTCTTTTCACGGGTATCCTACCAGTTTCTCAGCGCCCGATGCCGAGGGAGTGCGCTGGATGGAAGAGCGAGAGCAGGGGGCGGTCAGCCCTTTGATTGAGATTACCACCCTTCCGGCTTATTTTCAGAAGGAAATCGGCTGGGATACGTGCCGCCCGATTGAAACCGCTGACTGGTTGACCTTCTCGGAGCATCGCTTGCTGAGCCTTACGAGCGGCGGGGTCTGGCATGATGATCTCGGTCTGGAGGCGGTGCGGGCACAGCTGGCATATTATCCGAAACAACTGTGGATGTATCTTCTGGCGGCCCAGTGGATGAAAATTGGGCAGGAAGAAGCTTTCGTCGGGCGTACGGTGGAAGTAGGAGATGAAATTGGCTCGCGCTTGATCACGGCCCGGCTGGTAGAAGCGGTGATGCGGCTGTGTTTCCTCATGGAACGGCGGTATGCGCCTTACAGCAAGTGGTTTGGCAGGGCATTCAGGCGGTTAGAAATTGCCCCGCTGATCGAGCCGCACCTTTCAGGTGCACTGGAGGCGGGGGACTTCCACACCCGCGAGGCGAACCTCTGTCGGGCGTATGAAATCTGTGCCTGGAAGTTCAATTCCCTCGATTTACTTCCCCCGGTGGAGGCAAGAGTCAGGCTTTTCTACGGGCGGCCTTTCAAAGTTATCTTCGGAGGGGCAATTGCCGAGAAAATTCGCTCGGCGATCTCGGATGAAAACATCCGTGCTCTGCCACCTTTTATCGGGTCGGTGAATCAGTTCAGCGCCTCGACCGATTCGCTCGAATCCATCGAGGTTACTACCCGCCTGCGTGGTCTGTATCCTTCCTGAGCATTACCCGGATGCGTTCACAGGTGCGGCGCCATGCAGGCTGCCGCACTTTTTTATTCCGGGTCTATAATCATGGAAGCCAATCGTTCGTCTGGAGGAAATGCACCATGAAAATCACCGACCTGAAGTGTGCCATTATTGGGCAACACCCGACCGTACGCATTACCACGGATGCCGGGATTGACGGTTACGGGCAGGCCGAATCGGCCAAGCCCTATCTCAAACCGCATGTGCTGTTTTATCGATCTTATCTGATCGGCGAAGACCCTACCAACGTTGAACGGGTCATGCTCAAGATTCGCCGCATGGCCAGTTTTAAGCCCTGGGGCAGTGCGGTGAGCGCAATTGAAATGGCGCTCTGGGATATTGCCGGGAAGGCCGCCGGTTTACCGGTGTATAAATTGCTGGGGGGAAAGGTGCGCGACCGGGTGCGCGTCTACAACGGGGGGGTGCGCTTCCCTATGCAGGGCAGTTCACCGCAAGACTACGCCGAAAGCGTTGCGAAGATGAAAGCCTCTCCGGAGGGGTTCAGCTTTGTGAAGATGGGCGTGGGGTTTCACAGCGGTATGCCACGCCAGGTGGAGGGGTTTACCTATGCCGAGTTGCGCGGGGGAGCCCCTCATGCCAGCCGCGGGCCGCTTACCGAACGGGGGCTCAAACACGTCATCGCCTGTGTGGAAGCCATGAAAGATGTGCTGGGCGATGAGGTGGGCCTGGCCCTGGATTGCGGCCCTGGCTGGACGGTGACCGACACCATTCGCCTGGCCAAAGCTGTGGAGCCTTATCACCTGATGTGGCTGGAAGACACGATTAATGGCGATTACACCCCCTATGTGATGGCCGATACTTACCGGGAGATCACCCGCGCTACATCGACCCCCATTCACACCGGGGAGCAGATTTACCTGCGGCAAAACTTTCGCGAGCTCATTGAGACCCGCGCGGTGGACATCATCGGGCCTGACCCGGCAGACGTGGGCGGCATTGCCGAACTGAAGTGGATTGCCGAGTATGCCGATCTGCACGGCATTCAGATGGCTCCGCATGGCATTTTCGATGGTCTGATCGGCCTGGCGGCGCTGGTGCAGGTGTGTGCGGCGATGCCCGACAACTATATCGCCTTTGAATACCCCGTGGCACAACCTGCCTGGTGGTACGAGATTGTCGAGGGGCTGCCTGATCCAATTGTGAAAGAGAGCCTCATCGATGTGTGGGATGCCCCGGGTCTGGGGGTGACTTTCAACGTGGATAAGGCTCAAAAATACCTGAGTGAGGAAGATCGAGATTTCTTCGATTAGATGGAAACTGTACGTGAGGGATTCTTTGAGGGGGCCGGTGGCCTGAGGCTGTTTTTTCGCGTCTGGAGGCCACCGGTAACCTCCCGGGCAATTCTGGCCGTTGTCCACGGCCACGGTGAGCACAGCGGGCGTTATGAAGATGTTGCCGATGCGCTCGTTCCCCGTGGTGTGGCGGTGGCCGCCTTTGATCTACGCGGGCACGGGCGTTCGCCGGGGCAGCGTGGGCACATCGGGAGCTGGGACGAATATCGGAAGGATGTGGGGGCCTTTCTGAACACCCTTGCTACCGAACAACCCGGGGTGCCGATTTTTCTCTGGGGTTACAGCCTGGGTGCGCTGATTGCCCTTGAATTTGCCCTGCGCTTTCCGAACGGCCTGCGTGGATTGCTTTTAATGGGAACGCCGATCCGCCCGGCCGGGGTGGCCAGACCCTATCTCGTCTGGCTGGCCAGAGTGTTCGGGGTGCTTCTCCCGCGTTTTCGGATGAATCTGGGTCTCAATGTGAGCAAAGCCACGCGCGACCCGGCTGTGGTGGAAGCTGGCAGGCACGATCCGCTGATGCACCCGTGGGCATCGGCGCGCTGGGGGTCTGAAAGCCTCAGAGTCCTGGCATGGGTGCAGGCTCATGCGTCTGATCTGTGCCTGCCGGTGCTCTTCCTGCATGGAGAGGCCGACTCGGTGAGCGCGGTGGAAGGGGTGCGTGACTATTTTGCCAGGTTAACCTGTCCCGACCGGGAATTGAAGGTTTACCCGGAGGCTTCCCATGAACTGCATCATGATCTGATACGCGATCAGGTGCTGGCGGATATGGGGGACTGGATCTTGCGGCACACCGGCTGAGCAGGCTGGCTTTCTGAGAGCATCCAGACCCCTGCCCGCGTCATGGAGCGCTCAACACGGGCAGGGGGCAACCAGAGGCAGGTGGCTGGAGGGCCGGTGCACCGGGCACTTTCAGCCTGAGACGACTTCCTCGCTGCGGTCGGTTGCGGGGGGAGGTTCGGGTGAGAGAGCCGAGATTTCAGCGCGCAGTTCGGGGGTCATGGTAATCTCCAGTGATTTCAGCGATCCTTCCAGTTGCTGAAGATTGCGTGCCCCGATGATGGGAGCAGTAACTGCCGGGTGGCTTCCTGCCCAGGCCACGGCCAGGGCGGCGGGGTCGAAACCGCGCTGACGGGCAAATTCACTGAAGCGGTCGGCCACTTCAACCATCCATGCCGCTCCGTAACGCACCTGGTACATTTTGTTTTCTACCAGGCGTCCCTTTTCAGGTCGGGTGCCGGGGGTGTACTTTCCGGTGAGCAGGCCGCCGCCAAGCGGGCTGTAAGTGATCACCCCCAGGCCTTCGGCGCGTGCCATGGGCAGGATTTCTACCTCGGCCTGGCGCTTGACCAGATTGTACATGGGCTGGAGGACGGCAAATGGTGCCCAGCCATGCAGGGCGCTCAACCCCAGTGCTTTGGCTACCTGCCACGCGGCAAAGTTGCTGGCGGCGGGGTAAAGGATTTTGCCGGAATGGACGAGATCATCCAGGGCGCGCAGGGTCTCGGGCAGGGGGGTATTATCGTCGAAGTGATGGATGAAGTAGACATCGATATAATCGGTGCCCAGACGCTTGAGGCTGGCTTCTACCTGTAAGAGAATATTGCGCCGGGTGGCTCCGCGGGCATTGACATCGGAGCCGGTGGGAAAATAGACCTTGCTGGTGATGATCAATTCGTGCCGGTTACCGGCGATCAACCGTCCCAGAATTTCTTCGGCCCTGCCAGCTGAATAGGTGTTGGCGCAATCGAAAAAGTTGATTCCCACGTCGCGGCAGCGTTTAAAGAGCGCCGCCGAGGTTTCTTCGTCAGCATCGCCTCCAAAAGACATCGTCCCAAAGCAGAGCTGACTTACCCGGATGCCGGTATTTCCCAGAAATCGGTATTCCATAAGTGATGTTCCTTTCCAGACTTGAGAAGCTTACTGGGGTTTGCTGGTGCGGTAGCATGGTCTGTGTGTTGATCAAAACCGGGCGGCCTTTCACAGGTCTCGGAGGTTCCCGAAAGGGAAAGGCGTTTAGTTTTTTAATTTTCTCATAGAGTGGAAAAATTGCAACCGGCAGGCAGATGAAAACAGAATATACTTATGCCCATGTTCCCCGTTTTTGCCCTCACCGGATATGGCCTTGAACGCATCGCTGCAGAAGAAATGAGCGACATCCCCGGCCTGCAGGTGGAAGAGGTGGCCTACCGCCGGGTGTGTGCCACCTGTAGCGGGAAGCTGGCGCCTTTGTTGAGATTGCGCACTGTGGATGATGTATTTTTGAAACTGGATGTGTGGGACGGTTTGCCCCCGCAGCGCTCGGGGCTTCAGCAATTGCATCAACGCAGTGAGCAATGGAATTTACACCGGATGTTGAAGATTCTGGCGCGTGAGCGCACCATTGAACCGGCAAATACCTTTTCGGTTACGGTGAGTTTTGTGGGGCGGCGGAATTACACTGCCGAAGAAGTCAAACAGGCGGTGGCCGGGGGCATTTCTCGTCACTACCGGTGGGAATATTCCGCGGATGATGAAGAAAGCGCCTTCAATGTGCGTCTTTTTATCGAGCATGAGCATGTGCTGGTGGGGGTGCGGGTGGGTGCACGCCCACTGCACCGCCGCGCGTATAAGCAGGTGCACCTGGCGGGTTCGCTTAAACCCAGTGTGGCCGCGGCGTTGCTCCGCTTTGCGGGGGTGAAGCCGGGGCATGTCTTTCTGGATGCTTTTTGCGGCGCCGGTACGCTGGCGATTGAGGCGGCCTGGCTGGGAGCGCATTGCCTGGGGGGTGACCTCAGCCCTGAGGCGATTCGGGCGGCACGCGCCAATGCCAGCCTGGCCGGGCAGACCGTGGAGTGGTGCAGGCTGGACGCCACCCGCTTGCCCTTTGCCAGCCGATCGGTTGACCGGATGGTTTCGAACCTGCCATGGGGGCGGCAGGTGGCGGTGGACTTGCGCCTTGAATATCTCTACCGGGCGGCCTGCGCGGAAATGGAACGCGTGCTCGTTCTACAGGGCCGGGTGGTGTTGCTCACCAGCCTGCCAGAGCTTGTGGCTTTCGAGCGGTTAAGGCTGATTGACCGGCTGGAGATCAGCCTCTTTGGGCAGAGACCGGCGGCGCTTTTGTTCGGGCTGGCCTGAGATGGGCCTGCTCATGGGCTCCGGCTTACCCACAGGCGCGTTCCATCGGTTTGCAGATGCAGCCATCCATCGGGAGGCAGAGAGGCGGCATCGAGGATCGTCGCCTGAAAATGGGTCTTCCAGGTATCGAGCGGGGTAGTTTTAAGGTCGGCCGGGGTGAGAAGCAACATCCCTGTCTGCGGGTCAGGGAGTTCTTCTGGCGCCTTGCCGCCAGGGAAAAGCATGGCAAAGCGATCCCATTCCAGGAGAAGGGCACAGCCCTGTGGGTTGCAGGCCCGGGCCTGCAAGCGCACCCCCTGGCCAAGATCGAGCGTGTCGCCGTTCTGGAGGGGGATCGTCTCGATCTGGAGACTCTCTCGCAGGTTGCGCCCGGTGGCGTTCTCTGGCAAAGCGGCGGCCAGGAATGCCCTTTGCGGGGGGAAGCGCTTTAAAGTCTCAGGCAGGGCTTTGAGGGTGCCGCTGGAAGGCTCATTGAGAATGAATGCATCGAGCGAGCGGTTCAGCGGGGGCAACCAGCGGCCCAGCGCTGCTGAAAGCTGGCTGGCTCGCTCACTGCCATTGATGAGCACCGCCCGGCCTGCGGGGGTGCGGATAAGCAGAGGTGTCTTTCCTTCAAACTGGAAGGCTATCACATGCAGGGCGCCATCACCACTGGCCAGCACCTGTCGCCAGAGCAACCCGGCCAGGCCCGCCGCCAGCACCAGGCCTGTGGCCGGGGCGAGGCGTGGCAGATGAGATTTCAGCCATGCGGGGCTGATCTTCAGGCTGAGGAGTAAAATGGCGAACATGGCCAGCACCCAGCTCAGCCGTCCGGGGCCTGCCACCAGCTCGACGCCGGGGCTGGCGCCCAGCCAGCTCACCATGTGCAGGGTGTATGAAGCCAGGGCCCATCCCGGTGCCGCCAGGAGGCGCCCCAGCGGTAAGAAGACCATCCCCACCAGCACAGCCAGACCGGAGAAAATCATCAGTGAAGATTGAGCCGGGAGAATAAAGAAGTTGGCCAGGGGAGCGATGAGTGAGATGCGCCCGAAGTGGTAAAACAGGACTGGCAGGGTGAAAGCCTGCGCTGCCAGGGTGAAGAGCACGTTCTCGGCAACCAGGGCAGTGAGCGGACCGGCTACCGCCACGGGGAACCAGCGTTCTACTCTGCGCCGGAAAAACCCTTCCAGGCGGGCGGCGTAAACCACCAGACCCAGAGTGGCCGCAAAAGAAAGCTGAAAGGAAACATCCCAGGGGAGATCGGGGTTGAAAAAGCACATCACCCCGGCGGCGAAGAGAAGGGAATTCAGGCCGCTGCTCCGCCGACCGATCTGCACGGCGATGAGACTCAGACCGCTCATGATGGCGGCACGCACCACGGCCGCTCCCCCTCCCACGAGCAGAGTGTACAGGACCATGGCGGTGAGGGCAATGAGGGTGGCCCACCAGCGCGAAAAGACCCGCCCAAAGAGACCGGCAAACAACCCGGCGAGCACAGCCATGTTAAACCCCGAAATGGCGATGATGTGAGACGTACCCGTGCGCCGGAAGGCTTCTTCGATGGACGGGGGCAGACCTTTATCCAGGCCGAGGAGAATCCCGTCCAGCAGTGGGGCTTCGGGAGGAGGGAAGAGGGCCTCTACTACCCGGTGCGCACGCTGGCGGAGCGCGTCGATGGCCGTCATAAGGGGGTTGCCCGCGCCGCTCTCTATCCATTGCACCTGAGGGTAGGCCATGTAAGAGAAAATGCCCTGCCGGGCCAGGAAATTGCGGAAGGAAAAGGTTTCGCTTTCAGGGGGCGGGGTCAGGGTTCCGCGCAGAATGAGGCGGTCTCCGTAATGCCATCCCTGGTCGGGTGGAAGCATGGCCAGGAGAGCCCCACGCACCTTCAGGGGCGGGGTTTGTCCGGCTTGCTGGAGGGATTCTGCTTCCAATCGCAACAGGGTGACTGTGTCGCGCGGTTCCGGCGACTGGCTCACGGTGGCGGTCAGTTCTACCTCCCCTCCCCCGTGATAATAAGCCAGGTCGCCTGGCCCGAAGGCCGGGCGTGAGAGCTGGTAGCGCAGGGCACCTGCCCCCAGCGCTACCAGAAGCAGGAAGGGGGGCAGCTTCAGGGTGCCCTTCACGCTGGATAGCCACCTCAGCCTTCTACCTGGAAGGCGATGAAGAAGCTGCCAGAAGAACAGGCTACCCCCCGCCACGCCTGCCCAGAAGCTCACGGGAAAATGGGTCCATGCGGCAAGCAGGATGCCAGAGAGGAAAAAAAGAGAAAGCCAGAGCAGGGGCACGGTGGAGGGGCTCTATCTGAAGAAAGCCGCAGAGGTGTGGCCGGTGAAAGCTGTGCCCCTGCGGGATGATTCAGCCGATGATCAGGTCATCGAGCGGGCGTTTGGGCACGTGGTGAACGCCACGTTCATCACGCCAGTAGCGAATATCGCCATCAGGGGGGAGCGGTTCCAGGCGCACTTCTTCGCCGGGCACGCCCAGAGCGATGACCAGCAGGATCTCGTATTGCTCGGGGATGTTCAATGCGGCGGCCAGCTCGGCGCGCTGTACCGACCCGATCATACAGCCGCCCAGGCCGCGTTCGGTGGCCCCGAGGAGAATGGTCTGGGCAGCGATGCCATGGTCACAACCGGCGTTCTTACTCACGGTGGTATCGAGCAGGACGATGATATAACCCGTGGGGCGCTCGCCTTCGGCGGGGCCGGGCCAGTCGCGCAGGTAACCGGCCCATGCCAGATGCGGAAAGATGCGGGCGTTCTTTTCCGGGTCGGCTGAGAGGATGTAGCGGAGGGGCTGGCGGTTAGCGGCGCTGGGTGAAAGGCGTGCCAGGTCTACCAGTTCACGCAGGGTTTCGAGAGTCACGGGTGGATCCTGCCGGAAGCGGCGATAGGAGCGGTTTTTCAGCACAAGATCACGGAAAGACATCGGCAACTCCTGGAAGTATAGTATTCGGGTGAGTAGATGAAACCGGGAAGCGAGAAAACAAAGAACCTCTATCCCTCTTCGGGCGAGAGCGCCCGGTAACGTTCACGTTCCTGTAAGGCCTGGAGCAATTCGTCGGCCAGGGCGCGCGCTTGCCCCGGGGTGAGGTACAGGGCGGACTCGCTTTCCTGCAGCAGTTTTTCTTCGGGCGGGCAGGTTTCTTCCAGATACAGGCAAATCTCTGCGGGGCGGGGGGCGTTACGGTCGTAAAAAACCGTCATGCGCAGACTCTCGTCGAGCAGTAGAATCGACATGGGAGCACTCCTTGAAACGGGCCTCACACGGAAGGGAAACGATAAGCGGGTATGCCGCGGATCGCGACGATTTCACCGTAGTAAACGCGGTGATAATCCTGACGTGGATAGTTATTGAGCAGGTCTGGGTCGAGGAAATGCGCGGGCTCGAAGTCCTGCCAGTAGAGCTTACGGCACTCGATGGTCAATTCGGCTTCGGCGAACACGGGCGCCGCCACCTGGCTGGCCGGTTGCGGGGTGAGGCCAGACGCGGCAATTTTATTGCCCTCCCGACCTGATTTTGTTCCCAGAAGGTTGAGGGCAGGACGGTACTGGCGCGAAAAAGCACACAGGGTGAAGGTGGGGTAGGTTTCCATGAATTCAAAGGTATAACGGTGGGGTCGCACCACTACCTGAGCGAAAGGGCGTCCCCACATACAGCCGAAACTGCCCCAGGAGACGGTCATGCTGTTGAATTTGCCCTCTGTGTACTCCCCGCTGGTGAGAAGGAACCAGCCATGTTCCCAGACTGCATAAGCCCGGACGAGGAATTCTTCTGGTGGAATTGGAACAAGGTCAGGCATACTTCCCTCCATGAACAGGTTGTATTCAGTATAGTACAGAACCTTCCGGGGTGAAAACTTCCGGAGAGCACTTTACGCCTTGAGAAAAATCACATTCGACAGGTACGCTTTCAGGCAATCGGGCTTGCCTTATAATAGGTATGGAGGTTCTCATGACTTACCGGAAGGTGCGAGGCTGGCTGGTGCTGGTTTTGTTGGTGACAGGCTGGATGAACCTGATCCGGCCGGTGGTACAGGCGCAGAGCGAGACCCCGCTGGTGGTGACAGTGCGCCTGGAGGGGCCACTTACGCCTATCTGGCAGGAGACGCTCAAACGGGCCATCCACATTGCCGAAGAGCGGGGAGCCTCGGCGCTTATCGTGGAGCTGGATACCCCCGGGGGGAGCGTGGAGATCATGAATCGCCTGGTGCAGCAGGTGCGTGCAAGCCCTGTGCCGGTGGTGGTGTATGTTTCTCCGGCGGGGGCCATGGCGGCTTCAGCCGGAACGCTGATCACCCTGGCCGGTCATGCCGCGGCCATGGCGCCGGAATCGACCATCGGGGCGGCCAGCCCGGTGGGAATGCAGGGCGAAGACATCGAATCGACGGCGGAGCGCAAGGCGAAAGAGGTCATCAAGGCCAGTGCGCGCGGGCTGGCCCTGCGGCGCGGTGCAGAGGCCGTGCAGCTGGCCGAGTCGATGATCGAAGATGCACGCGCGGTTTCGGCAAACGAGGCCGTTCAGGCCGGGCTGGTGGATATTGTTGCTCGCAATCTCCCTGACCTGCTTTCTCAGCTTGACGGGCGTTCGGTGGAGGTGGGCGGGGAGAGCGTGGTGCTCCGCACACGTAACGCAGTGGTGGTGGATGTACCGCTCACCTTTCTGGAACAGTTCCTGCAGATTCTCACCAACCCCAACCTGATCTTTCTGCTGTTGAGCGTGGGGGTGCAGGCCATTTTGATCGAAATTTCCAGCCCGGGCGGCTGGGTGGCAGGGTTCATCGGGGTGGTATGCATCACGCTGGCGATCTTCGGGCTGGGCGTGTTGCCGGTCAACTGGTTTGGCATCGTTTTTCTGGTGCTTGCCTTTGTGCTTTTCCTGCTGGATATCAAGGCGCCGACCCATGGTGCACTCACTGCCGCGGGGGTGGGGTCTTTTATCATTGGGGCGCTGGTGCTCTTCAATTCACCCAATGTGCCGGGCTTTCCGCGGGTTTCGGTGCCGCTGGTGGTGGGCACGGGGATTGTTTTTGGAGCGGCTTTCTCGTTGATTGTGGGGATTGCCCTGCGCGCGCAGCGGGTTCCGGTGCGGGTGGGGCAGGAATCTCTGGTGGGGCAGGTGGGCACGGTGCGCAGTGAGCTGGCGCCGGTCGGTTCGGTGCAGCTGGGGAGTGAACTCTGGACGGCGGAACTGATTGAGGGGGGCAGGGCTCCCCGCGGCAGTCGGGTAGAAGTGGTGCAGGTGGATGGAATCGTGCTGAAGGTGCGAAAAATCCAGTGACCACTGCGGCCGGTGCGGACTCGATGCAAACCTGAATTAACGGTACAATCGGCGGTACGTTGGAGGTGCTTACTTAATGGATGCGACACGTGATCGGGTCAACCCCGAAAAAATCGATACTACTCCCATCCGGCGCCCTTCCTGGATTCGTGTGAGAGCGCCTTCGGGAGAGACTTTTGAATGGCTGCAGAATTTGATGCGTCAGAAGACGCTACACACCGTGTGCGAGGAAGCCGGTTGCCCCAATATGGGAGAGTGCTGGGGGTCTGGCACGGCGACCTTCCTGATGATGGGTGATATTTGTACGCGCACCTGCGGTTTTTGCGACATTAAACATGGCCGCCCGCAGGCGCTGGATTTAAGCGAGCCGGAGCGCGTGGCTCAGGCGGTAAAGGCGATGAATCTCAAACACGCGGTGATCACCTCAGTCAACCGCGATGAGCGGCGCGACGGTGGAGCGCCTGTTTTTGCCATGGTCATTCGGCGTATTCGAGAAATTCATCCCGGCTGCTCCATTGAAGTGCTCATCCCGGATTTCAAAGGGAGTGCTGAGGCTCTGCGAATCGTCATGGATGCCCGCCCCGAAATTCTCAACCATAATGTAGAGACGGTGCCGCGCCTGTTCAAACTGGTGCAGCCGCAGGACCGCTATGAGTGGGCGCAGGCCACCCTCACCCACGCCAAACAGATGGATCCCGATGTGCTGACCAAGAGCGGAATCATGGTGGGGCTGGGTGAGACGATGGAAGAAATCAAAGACGTCATGCGCGATTTGCGTTCCTGGGGGGTCGAAATTCTGACCATCGGGCAGTACCTGCAACCAAGTCGCCAGCATTTGCCGATTGCCCGCTACTATCACCCGGATGAATTTGCCGAACTGAAAGAATTCGGGCTGGAAATCGGGTTCCGCTGGGTGGAAAGCGGCCCGCTGGTGCGTTCATCGTATCATGCGGCCGAGCAGGTGCGCGCATTGAGCGCGGTGCACCATCAACTTTACGGGTAGCGACTGGCCATCTGGAATGAATGGGCTAAAAACGGAACTGCCCGGCATGTACCCCGGGTAGTTCCGCGTTTTTATGCCTCAACCGATGGGCTGAACCTTTCAGCCGTCTTACAGATGAAGGGTTTCCTCTATTCGAAAATAAGCATTCGAGTACAATAGGGACTTGTCCCTATGAATACACCGTGGCTGTACCGTCTGCTGCGCATTAATCCCCATAGCGAAGAAGACCGCAGTGCGTTCTATCTGGTGGTGGAGATTTTCTTCGCCGCGGTTCTGGGGGCGGCAGCCAGTTTTAATGGCGCGTATGCCATTCGGCTGGGGGCCTCGAACGAGGATATTGGTCTGCTTACTTCGTTGCCGGCCCTGCTGGCGGTGATTATCTCCATCCCGGCGGGGCGTTTTTTGCAGGGGAGGGCACGGCGTAAACCGTGGATTGCGGGCAGCCTTCTGATGCACCGGGCCGGATTCTTGCTGGTGGCGCTGGTGCCTTTGCTCAAAATCGCCGGGGTGAATCAGGGCACGGTGGCCGTAGCCCTGCTCATTTTGATCAGTGCACCGGCGCATTTCTTTAATGTGGGCTGGATTCCCATGCTGGCCGATGTCATTCCACCGGAGCGGCGGGCGGCGGTTTTCTCGGCGCGAAACATTACCGCCAACGCCACCACCAGCATCTGTGTGTTCCTCTTTGGCCAGTGGTTGAGCCACGGGACTTTCCCGATGAATTATCAGCTGATGTACGTTTTCGGGTTTCTGGTCTCGTTGCTCAGCCAGTACTTCATCCTGAAGGTCAATGTGCCCGATAGCCAGCCTGAGCCTCCCAATGGGTCGGCGTCTTTTACGGCGCAATGGCACGCCCTGCGCACCGCCCTGAGGGATGAGCCGAATTTTGAACGCCTGACCACGAATACCATCCTGCACGGCATCGGGTTGTGGCTGGCCTCTCCCCTCTACATCCTCTATTACGTTCGCCAGCTCGATGCTTCTGACGCCTGGCTGGGACTGCAGGGCACAGTGCTGACGATGACTACCATTCTGGGATGGATGTTCTGGCGCTGGGTGATCGCCCGCACCGGCGAGATGCCCGTGCTCAAGCGTACCATCATTACCCTGGGACTGATCCCGATGCTGGTGGGGCTGCTCCCCAATCTCACCCTGATTCTTTTCGTGGTAGGGTTGAACGGCCTGCTCAGCCCGGCAGTCAACTTGAGCCATTTCAACAGTCTGCTCAAGGTTACCCCTCCGGCCAAGCGTCCGGTGTACACGGGCTTGTATATTTCGATTGTGAACATCGGGGCATTCATCTGCCCGCTGGTGGGAGTGGCCATTGCTGACCGGGTGGGGCTGGCGCCTGCATTGATTGCCTTCGGGGCGCTCTCTATCCTCGGGTCGACCTCTTTCCTGTGGCGTCCGGTCAGGGTCTGATCAAAACCACTGGCTGATGCGTTCCAGCAGATTCTTCCCGGGGCGCTCGCCAGTGACCGCCCCGGTTTGCCCGTTGATGGCCACATCGTAGCGGCGCCCATCCACATCATAGAAAGCCAGCCACAGCGGCAGAAGCGCCAGGCGATAACTTTCGACGAGCATGTTGCCGGTAGATACCGAGAAATCATAAGCGGGCTGATCGAGTTCCGTGTGCTGGATCTCGCGGGTTTCTGCTTCCAGAGCGAGGCGGCGCGCCTCCAGCGAGGCGTTGGCGGCGGTGATGGTAAAGGTTTCTGCCGGGAACCCGGCCAGAAAACCGGCCTCATAAGGCTGAAGGTTATCCAGATTGAAGCCATGCAGGGCGGGAAGCAGGGCTTCGGGCAGGTGATGGCTGGCCGGCACCAGCAAATTTGCCCGGCTGATCACGCGCATGCCAGAAACGGGGATGCGCTGTTTGTTCTGGTAAAGGCTTCCTTTCCAGCTTACCTGCCCGCCCATGTTAAAAAGCCACACGGGCAGGTACATCCCGGTCGGGTGAGAAACGCGCACCTTGCCCCGGGGTGGATCCCCGGCAAGCCAGGCGTGCAAGGCCTGGCGGGCGGCTGTGGCGTTGAGGGTGAAAGGGAGAATGCCGTCGGGGGCATCGAAAGGGCGTTCTTCTACCTGCTCGATGGCGTAGGGGGTGAGGCAGTAGGGGCAGGTCTGGGTGAGGGTCTGTGGGGGGAGGATGAAAGAGGCACTGCAACCCTGACAGGTCACCAGGTGTGCGGTGGTCGGGCGATGATGGGCTCTGGCCGTCACCATGGCGATGAGAAAATCATCTTCAGGGGCGGTCTGCCCGGCAGCAACGCGTTTGCGGGTTTCGCAAAATTCACAGATCAGGGTTTGTCCGTCGGGGGCATAGACCATGCGCGCACCGCATTGAGGGCAGGTGAAGGAACGGGTGCGGGCGGTCTGCGGGTCGCCCGGGGTGGGAGCCTGGATTTGATCGGGGTTGACAATTTCTTCGGGGCGGAGTTTGCCATCAAGGATGGCCAGCCTGCGGCGGGCGCGCGCATCTCCGAAGTTGTGTGCCAGAATTTCCTCCAAACAGGCGCGCTGTTCGTGCGGGTCTTCCAGCGCTTCGCTTAACCAGTAAAGTGCTTCCAGGCGCTCTTCCAGCGGTGGATCAAGGTACAGTAACCGCTCCAGGTAGCGCCGGGCTTCAGCTTTCTCTCCGGCCATGGCGGCGGCGCGGCCACGGCTGAGCAAGTCAAAAGTGGGTGAACGTGTCATCCATTGATTATATCCCGGTCGTAAAAGAGAAGTCCACAATTGGGCGCCTTGCTCTTGACATATTCCCTGAACGGGGTAAAATTTAGTCGGCTAATAATTAGCCGACTAAATAAATTGCCGGGTGCTGTATGTCTCTCTCTTCGTCTCTCCCTGAATCGATTGACTTTTTGCTGGCGCAGATCTGTCATTTGCATCATTCGCGCGTGCATCAGCTCCTGGAAGGTTTGGGGTTGTACCGCGGCCAGCCGCCGGTGCTGCGCATTCTGTGGGAAGAAGAAGGGCTGACACATACCGAACTGGCCACCCGATTGAACATTACCCCGGCCACGCTCTCAAAAATGCTCCAGCGCATGGAAAAGGCGGGCTTTCTGAAGCGAACTCCTGACCCCCTGGATCAGCGTATTTCACGGGTTTATTTAACCGAGGCCGGGAGGGCGGTTCAGGTGGATGTTCAGAAGGTGCTGGAGCGCATCGAAGCCGAAACCTTCTCCGGCTTTTCAGCTGACGAGCTTCCCCTCCTGCGTCAGTATCTGGAGCGCATCCGTGGAAATTTGCTCCGGGTGATGGGGGATAAACCCCCCTGCTGATCCTTATCGTTCCTGACAGCTTCCAATCGCTGCATTGAGGTTGGCTTCATGAAAAATGCTGCTTTAAAGATTGTGACGTATTTAAAGCCCTACTGGTTGTGGATTGTGCTGGCACCGCTTTTAATGTTAATGGAAGTGGTGATGGACCTGATGCAACCACGGATGGTGCAACGCATTGTAGATGAAGGGATCGCCCGTCTGGATATGTCGCTGGTGCTCCAGACGGGGTTGATCATGTTCGGGCTGGCGGTAATCGGCGCGACCGGAGGAATGAGTAACGGTATTTTCGCCGAGCTGACCGTGCAAAGTTTTGGGGCCGACCTGCGAGAGAGTCTATTCCGCAAGGTGCAGTCGTTCTCTTTCCGTAATCTGGATGCGTTCGAGACCGGCCAGTTAATTACCCGGCTGACCAATGATGTGGCTCAGGTACAGGAAGGCGTGTTGATTATCCTGCGCATGCTGGTGCGGGCGCCGCTGCTGCTGGTGGGCAGCCTGGTGATGGCGATCATCACCAGCCCTCAACTGGCTTTCCTGCCGCTGGTGCTGTTGCCTATCGAACTGGCGGCGGTGATCTGGATTGTCAACCGGGCCACCCCTCTTTACACCCTGGTTCAGGAACGGCTTGATGCCCTCAACGGGGTGATGGAAGAAAACCTGTCCGGGGTACGGGTGGTAAAGGCGTTTGCCCGCGCCCATTATGAGAGAAGCCGGTTTGGAAAAGCCAATCACAATCTGGCAGAGCAGTCCGTTCAGGCAGCGCGCACGGTGGCGATTATGCCGTCTTTCATGATGCTGACGATGAACCTGGGAATCATCAGTGTACTGTGGTTTGGCGGAATTCAGGTGGTGCAGGGGGGAATGCAGGTAGGGCAAATTATTGCCTTTGTCAATTACCTCATGACTACCCTGTTCTCGCTGATGATGGTCAGCCAGATGGTGATCCAATTCGCGCGTGCCGAAGCCTCTGCCCGGCGGATTGTGGAAGTGCTTGAGACCCAACCCGATGTACAAGACCTCCCCGAGGCGCGGTCAGAAGTGACCCTTAAGGGACAGGTAGAATTTAAGCGGGTTACCTTCGGTTACGATGGGAATCAGAGTGAGCCAGTACTGAAGGAAATCAGCTTTTCGGCCCGGCCCGGTGAGATGGTAGCCCTGCTGGGCATGACCGGTTCGGGGAAGACCACACTCGTGAATTTGATCCCTCGTTTCTACGATGTGCAGGCGGGGCAGGTGACCCTGGATGGGATGGATGTTCGCGCGTTTAACCAGAAAGCCCTGCGCCGGAACATGGGCATTGTCCTGCAGGAAACGGTGCTGTTCAGTGGAACAATTCGCGACAACATTCGCTATGGAAGACCGGATGCTTCTGATGAAGAGGTGATTGCCGCGGCGAAAGCCGCCCAGGCCCATGATTTCATCCTTGCCTTACCGGATGGCTACGATACCGTGGTGGGGCAACGCGGGGTCAACCTCTCCGGTGGGCAGAAACAACGCATTGCCATAGCCAGAGCCCTGCTGATGAAACCTGCGGTGTTGATTCTGGATGACAGTACCAGTGCGGTGGATGTGGAAACCGAGGTAAAAATTCAGGATGCACTGGACGAGATCATGCGCGACCGTACCTGTCTGATCATTGCACAGCGCATCAGCACGGTACTGAAGGCCGATAAAATTCTGGTGCTGGATAGCGGCCAGATTGTGGCGCAGGGAACTCATCGGGAGTTGATGGAGAATAGCCCGATTTACCGTGAGATTTACGAATCGCAACTGGGGAATGGAGTGAAGCTGTATGAGTGAAACCAGACGCGCACCTGCCTCCGGGGGGGCTCCCGCGCCGGTGCTGGGCTTTCGCCCGGGCGGCCCGATGGCTCTGCTACGAGAGGGAGAGAAATCCAGGAATGCTCGTGCCACCCTGCTGCGCCTGGCGAGGTACCTGCGGCCTCAGCGCTGGGTGCTTTTGGGAACGGCGTTGCTGGTGGTGGTGACTTCAGCGGTTGACCTGCTTGGCCCCTACCTGATGGGGTTGGCCATTGACCGCTTCATCAAAGGGGGAGACCTGGCCGGGCTGGCGCGTCTGGTCAGCCTGATGGCACTCACCTATGTGGTGGCCGCCGCAGGTACCTGGTGGCAAACTTACCTGATGGCAGGGGTGGCGCAGCGTGCGGTACGCGATATGCGCCGTGACCTGTTTGACCATTTGCTGGTGTTACCGTTGCGCTTTTTCGATCAGCGTGCGCATGGCGACCTGATGAGCCGGCTTACCAATGACATGGAAAACATCAGCAATATTCTGGCGTCAAGTTTCAGCCAGCTTGTCTCCAGCATCTTCGGGCTGGTGGGGGTGCTGATCATCATTTTCATGCTTAACGTGCCGCTGGCGGTGGTGAGCCTGCTGGTCATGCCGCTCACTTACCTTCTCACGCGCGCCATCGCCAAACGTACGCGCCAGGGATTCCGTGAAACCCAGCAAACCCTGGGCGCCTTGAACGGCATCATCGAAGAGACGATCACAGGGTTGCGCACCATCAAGGCCTTTGCGCGTGAAGAGGCGACCGTGGAGCAGTTTTCAGGGATCAACCAGCGCCTTAAAAAGGTGGCCCTGAGGGCGCGGGTGTTGACCAGCTTTATGGGCCCTCTGATGAATATGGTGAACAACCTTGGACTGGCCGTGGTGGCCTGTTCGGGAGGGGTGCTGGCCGTGCGGGGAATGGCCACGGTGGGAGAGATCGCCGCTTTCATTAACTATGCCGGGCGATTGGGACGCCCTCTGAACCAGATTGCCCAGCTTTTCAGCACCATTCAATCGGCGCTGGCCGGTGCAGAACGTGTGTTTGAAATCATGGATGAGACGCCAGAGCAAGACGCCGCAAATGCCGAGCCGCTTGTGCGGGTGCGCGGTGAGGTGGTGTTTGACCACGTCAGCTTTGGGTATGAGCCAGGCGTACCGGTGCTCAAAGATGTCAGCCTCCATGCTCGTCCGGGCGAGATGGTTGCGCTGGTCGGGCCGACCGGCGCCGGTAAGACGACGATTGTCAATTTGCTTACCCGTTTTTATGATGTCAATGAAGGTTCGATTCGTATTGATGGCCGGGATATTCGCACCATTCCGCTGGACGAATTACGCCAGAAGCTCGGGCTGGTACTGCAGGACAACTTCCTTTTCACCGGCACGGTCATGGAAAATATCCGTTATGGGAAGCTCGATGCCACCGATGACGAGGTGATCGCCGCGGCACAGCTGGCCAATGCCGACCCGTTCATCCGCCGTTTGCCACACGGCTATCAGACGCTGCTTTCCGAACGGGGGAGCAATCTCAGCCAGGGACAGCGCCAGCTTCTGGCCATCGCGCGGGCAGTGCTGGCTGACCCGGAGATTCTGATCCTCGACGAGGCAACCAGCAATGTCGACACGCGCACCGAGAAGCACCTGCAGGAAGCGCTGATGCGCCTGATGAAAGGCCGCACCAGCTTCGTGATTGCGCATCGCTTAAGCACCGTGCGAGATGCCAACCAGGTGCTGGTGATTCATAACGGCCAGGTGATCGAGCGCGGCACGCATGCCAGCCTGCTGGCACAGCGTGGATTTTATTATCGGCTTTACCACAGCCAGTTCAAGGGGCAGGCGCTCCCCGAAAGTGATCTCAGGGGGTTGCCCGCCCTGACGCAGGCCGACTGATCGAATTTTTCCTCTCCCCCGGGGGGATCAGAGCTGCCCGGGGGAGAGGATTCAGGCGGTGATCTCGCTGTCGCCCATCAGGTAGCGGTCGATTTCGCGGGCTGCGCCGCGCCCTTCATGAATGGCCCATACCACCAGGCTCTGCCCGCGGCGCATATCTCCGGCGGAGAAGACCCCCGGAATGCTGGTGGCGTATTTTCCCGATGCGGCGCGCACGTTGCTGCGCTCATCGCGTTCCACCCCAAGCTGAGCCAGAAGCTGGTCCTCTGGCCCCAGAAAGCCCAGCGCCAGTAAGACCAGTTGCGCTGGCCAGATCTTCTCGGTGCCGGGGATTTCTCGCGGTGCACGCCGCCCATTGGCTCCTGCCACCCACTCGACGTTGACGGTTTCCAGCGCCTGGACGTGCCCGTGTTCATCGCCGATGAAGCGTTTGGTCTGAATGCTGTAAACGCGGGGATCGCTCCCAAACATGGCGATGGCTTCTTCCTGTCCGTAATCGACCTTAAAGACTTTGGGCCACTCTGGCCAGGGGTTATCGGGCTGGCGTTCGAGGGGTGGGCGCTCGAGAATTTCAAACTGGGTCAGGCTACGGCAACCATGCCGCAGGGCGGTGCCCACGCAGTCGGTGCCGGTATCGCCGCCGCCAATCACAATCACGTCCTTGCCGCGCGCTGAGATGGTGAGGGTGTTCTCCTCTTCCAGCGAACCGCCCAGCAGGTTGCGCGTGTTGGCGTGGAGAAATTCCATGGCGAAGTGAATGCCCTTCAGGTTGCGGCCCTCGACGGGTAAATCGCGCGGTTTGGTTGCCCCACCGCAGAGCGCCACGGCGTCGAACTCGGTGAGCAGTTTTTCAGCGGGGTAGTCTTTGCCTACCTCGGTGCGGGTGATGAAGGTGACCCCTTCGGCGGCCATCAGGTCGATGCGCCGCTGGACAACCTGTTTGTCGAGCTTCATGTTGGGGATGCCATACATCAATAACCCGCCGATGCGGTCGGCGCGCTCGAAGACGGTCACCGTGTGCCCGGCGCGGTTGAGTAAATCGGCACAGGCCAGGCCCGATGGCCCCGAACCCACCACGGCCACCCGCTTTCCGGTGCGTACGGGGGGTGGCTGAGGGGTGATCCAGCCTTCTTCAAAGCCTTTCTCGATGATGGCGAGTTCGATGTTCTTAATCGTCACCGGGGGGGCGTTGATCCCCAGCGTGCACGACCCCTCACAGGGCGCCGGGCACACCCGTCCGGTGAATTCAGGAAAGTTGTTGGTTTTCAGCAGACGTTCCAGTGCCTGCTTCCACAGGCCGCGGTAAACCAGATCATTCCACTCGGGGATGAGGTTGTTAATCGGACAGCCGGCGGCCATGCCGTTGAGCAATTTCCCTGTGTGGCAAAAGGGAATGCCGCAATCCATGCACCGGGCTCCCTGCTGGCGTAATTTTTCCTCCGGGAAGGGGCGGTGAAACTCTTTCCAGTGCAGAATCCGTTCATGCGGCGGCAGGTCGCCGGGAATTTCTCGTTGATATTCCATAAATCCGGTTGGTTTTCCCATCGTTCCACCTCCCATCAGTTGCCGCTCACGCGCACCAGGTCGCGACTGTTGATCTCGAAAGCCGCCATGATGGCCTCGTCACCGCTCAGCCCTTCGGATTCGACGTCGTGCAATGCCTGCAACATGCGTTTGTAATCGCGGGGGAACACCTTAACAAAGCGGGGCACCACGTCATGCCATGTGGCGAGGATGCGGTAAGCCAGAAGGCTGCCGGTTAACTCGGCGTGGGTTTCAACCATAGCGCGAACCTCAGCGATCTCTTCAGGGCATTCAAGGCGTTCCAGGTCAACCATCTCGCGGTTGCACCGACTGGCGAAGTTGCCATCCCAATCAATGACGTAGGCAATGCCACCCGACATACCCGCGGCGAAGTTGCGCCCGGTGCTGCCCAGTACCACTACCCGCCCGCCGGTCATGTATTCACAGCCATGATCGCCCACGCCTTCGACGACTGCCCGCATACCGCTGTTGCGCACGCAGAAGCGTTCTCCGGCCATGCCCCGGATGTAAGCCTCTCCGCTGGTGGCCCCATAGAAAGCCACATTGCCGATGATGATGTTCTCCTCGGGGGCAAAGGTGGAGCCTTCCGGCGGGTAGACGATGATCTTCCCGCCCGAAAGCCCCTTGCCGATGTAATCGTTCGAGTCGCCTTCCAGCACCAGGGTGATACCGCGGGGAATGAAAGCGCCAAAGCTCTGCCCGGCTGAACCGCGGAAGTGCAGATGAATGGTATCCTCAGGCAGGCCCTCTGGCCCCCAGCGGCGGGTGACGGCGCTGCCCACCTGAGTGCCCACCGTGCGATGGATGTTGCGGATGGACAGTTCAGCGGTGACGCGTTCACCCCGTTCGATGGCTGGCTTACACAGCTCCAGGAGCACTTTTCGGTCGAGGGTGTTTTCCAGCCCGTGATCCTGAGCGATCATACAATGGCGGCCCACATCGGCGGGCACCTCAGGCTGGTAAAGCAGAGGTGAAAGGTCGAGGTATCTGGCTTTCCAGTGCTGAATGGCCCGGCGGGGTTCGAGGCGGTCGGTGCGCCCGACCATTTCATCGACTGTGCGGAAGCCCAGTTTGGCCATGATCTCACGCAGTTCCTGGGCCACAAAATACATAAAATTCACCACATGGGCAGGGTCACCCTTAAAGTTTTTACGCAGTTCGGGGTTCTGGGTGGCGATGCCGGTGGGGCAGGTATCCAGATGGCAAACGCGCATCATTACACAACCGAGCACGACGAGCGGGGCGGTAGCAAAGCCAAACTCTTCGGCCCCCAGGAGGGCGGCGATGGCTACGTCACGTCCGGTCTTGAGCTGGCCATCGGTTTCTACCACAATGCGACTGCGAAGGTTGTTCAGCACCAGAGTCTGATGGGTTTCGGCCAGACCGAGTTCCCATGGAAGCCCGGCATGTTTAATACTGGTCTGCGGAGAGGCCCCTGTGCCGCCATCGTGGCCGCTGATGAGTACCACGTCGGCGTGGGCTTTAGCCACCCCTGCGGCCACCGTACCCACCCCCACTTCAGAGACAAGTTTGACGTTGATGCGTGCCTCGGGGTTGGCGTTCTTCAGGTCGTGGATGAGCTGGGCCAGGTCTTCGATGGAGTAAATATCGTGGTGGGGCGGTGGTGAGATGAGCCCTACCCCGGGGGTGGAGTGGCGGACACGAGCGATCCACGGATAGACCTTGCGCCCGGGGAGTTGCCCGCCTTCACCGGGTTTGGCACCCTGGGCCATCTTGATCTGTAACTCGCGCGCATGGATGAGGTAATTGCTGGTCACGCCAAAGCGTGCCGAGGCTACCTGTTTGATGGCGCTGTTGCGCGAGTCGCCGCCGGGGTCGGGGAAGTAGCGGGCGGGGTCTTCTCCGCCTTCGCCGGTGTTGCTCTTACCGCCGATGCGGTTCATGGCGATGGCCAGAGCCTCGTGGGCTTCTTTGCTGATCGACCCGTAGGACATGGCCCCGGTTTTGAAGCGCCGAACGATGGATTCCACCGGCTCGACTTCATCCAGCGGAATGGGTTCTGCGGCGAATTTAAAATCCAGCAGACCGCGCAGGGTGGCCAGGCGTTCTGATTGATCGTTGATCAGCCGGGCATATTCCTGGTACAGGCGATAATCGTTGTTGCGGCAGGCCTGCTGTAATTTGTAGACGGTTTCGGGGTTGAAAAGGTGGTGTTCGCCATCTTCGCGCCACTGGTACTGCCCGCCAACCGGCAGGGTGTGGCCGTTGAGCGAGCGTTTTGCAAAAGCATGGGCATGGCGCATGGCGGCTTCCTGTGAGATGACTTCGATGCCCACCCCGCCGACGCGCGTGGGCGTCCAGGTGAAGTATTTATCAACAAAGGCCTGGCTGAGCCCCACGGCTTCGAAAATTTGCGCACCACAGTAGCTTTGAATGGTGGAGATGCCCATCTTGGAGATCACCTTGACCACGCCTTTAACCACTGCTTTGGTGTAGTTTTTAGCGGCCTGTTCGTAGCTGATGCCGGTGAGCAGGCCCTGTTGAATCATGGCTTCGATGGTGGCGTAGGCCAGGTAAGGGTTGATGGCCACCGCTCCGTACCCCAGCAGGGCGGCGAAGTGGTGCACTTCTCTGGGTTCGCCCGATTCCACCACCAGGCCGATGTGAGTGCGCGTGCCCTGGCGAATCAGATGATGATGCAACCCCGAGACGGCCAGCAGGGCTGGAATGGGGGCATGTTCTTCGTCGATGCCGCGATCAGAGAGGATGATGATGTTCGCCTCATCCTGGGCGATGATCTGGTCAACCCGCTCAAAAAGTGCTTCGAGGGCGCGTTCCATGCCGGCCCCGTTTTCGGCAGGGTTGAAGAGAATCGGCAGGGTCACGGTACGGAAGTAAAGCCGGTTGAGATGACGCAGTTTTTCCAGTTCTTCGTTGGTGAGAATGGGGGTTTTAAGCTTGATCTGGCGGCAGTTTTCGGGGCGGGGTTCGAGCAGGTTCTGCTCAGAGCCGATCATGACTTCGGTGGCAGTGACGATTTCCTCGCGGATGGCGTCGATGGGGGGGTTGGTGACCTGAGCGAAGAGTTGTTTGAAGTAGTTGTAAAGGAGCTGTGGACGGTTAGAAAGCACGGCCAGGGGGGTGTCGTTTCCCATCGAGCCAACCGGTTCAATGCCGTCTCTGGCCATGGGGGTGAGGATGACACGCAAATCCTCAAAAGTGTAGCCAAAACTCTGCTGATACTGGTGTAATTTTTGTTCGCGGTCGGGGCCGGTCAGATCTTTACCGATGCCTCCCAGCGGGGGCACGGGAGGGTCGGGTAAGTCTTCGAGGGTGACCATGAACTCGTTGAGCCACTTTCGGTAGGGACGGGCAGAGGCGATGGTGTGTTTAATCTCCTCGTCGCTTACAATGCGTCCTTCTTCGGTGTCAATCCACAACATGCGGCCCGGTTCCAGGCGGCCTTTTTTCACGATCATTTCGGGGGGAATATCCAGCACGCCCACTTCTGAAGCCAGAATTACGCGGTCGTCGCTGGTGACGTAATAACGGGAAGGGCGCAGGCCGTTGCGGTCCAGGGTGGCCCCGATGCCCACGCCATCCGTAAAGACCATAGAGGCCGGGCCGTCCCAGGGTTCCATCAGGGTGCTGTGATATTCGTAGAAGGCGCGCTTCTCCTCGCTCATGTTTTCGTGTTTGGACCACGGTTCGGGGATCATCATCATGATGGCGTGCGGCAGGGAGCGCCCGGCCAGGACGAGCAATTCGAGTACGTTGTCGAACATGCCCGAATCAGAACCATCGGGATTGATGACCGGGAGAATTTTGGGCAGGTCGTTGCCGAAAAGGGCGGATTGGAAGCGAGTCTGCTCGGCGTGCAGCCAGTTAATGTTGCCGCGCAGGGTGTTGATTTCGCCGTTATGGGCCAGGTAGCGGTAGGGATGTGCGCGATCCCAGGAGGGAAAAGTGTTGGTGCTGAAGCGGGAATGCACCATGGCCAGGGCACTTTCGAGCGCCGGGTCAGAAAGGTCGGGGTAGTAACCGCGTACCTGTTTGGAGGTGAGCATTCCCTTGTAGACGAGGGTCTTGAAGGAGAGACTGCACACGTAGAAGGACTTCCCTCCCTCGATGCCGCTGTAGCGGATGGCCTGTTCGGCGCGCTTGCGGATGACGTAGAGCTTGCGCTCGAAGGACATGCGGTCTTTGATCAGCGGGTTGCGCTTGATGAAGACCTGCCGTACCACCGGTTCGGCGGCGCGGGCGGTGGGGCCGAGGGCACTGCCATCGGTGGGCACGGTGCGCCAGCCGAGCACCCGCTGACCCTCTTCAGCCGCGATTTGCTCAAAGCGCCGTTCAAACTCGCGCCGCAGGGCATCATCTCGCGGCATGAAGAGATTCCCTGCGGCGTAATATCGGGGGCCGGGCAGGTCAATCCCAAGGCGGGAGCATTCCCGGCGCAGGAACTCGTGCGGCATTTGCACCAGCATGCCGGCACCGTCACCGGTATCTGGCTCGCAACCGCAGGCACCACGATGGAACAGGTTTTCAAGGATGATCAGAGCCTGTTCCACGATATCGTGAGAGGGGACACCTTTAATGTTGACCACAAAGCCAGTGCCGCAGGCATCGTGTTCAAACTGCGGATCATAGAGACCCTGGCGTTCGGGTGGGAGCCCTCTCTGGAAAGGATCACTTTCTTTTGACATGGTTTCTTCTCCTCTGGCGAAGAGTTAATAAACGAAGATATGGGACGGCTTAAGGTACGTTAAAACAACCGGCCATGGCGGGGAATGATGGTCTATGCAGATTAGAATCGCGTTACAGACGGCAGGGGAACCCGCTGCGTTCGGCAATGAAGAAAGGAGAGGTGTATCTGAAGACCAGCCATCATCACGACTGTTTCGTGGATATAATTGGCCGATTATAGCACAAAATAGATTTGTCAAGGGGGTAATTTTCCTGAAATTCCAGAAATTCCTCCCCCTACCCGGGGCAGTTTTTTAAGGAAATTTGCGGTTTTTATGGTATAATCCGCCTTCGCGCGAGCAGAAGTTTTACAGAAAGAGGAGTATCGCTGTGCCACGCAAAGCTAAAGCCGGAAAAATCAAGATGAAGACCCACAAGGCAACCTCCAAGCGGTTCCGCCTGACGGGGTCGGGGGTACTGGTGCGAACCAAGGGCGGGAAGAGCCATCTGCGCCGCCGCACCTCCAAACGCACCAAAGCCCTGTTCACTGAGATGCTGCCCGTCCAGGGTGAGGGGATTGTCAAACGCGTCGAGCGCCTGGCCCCCTATCTGAAGAAGAACAGCTGATCCATTCATTCTTTTGGGAGCGGCCGTTGGGTGTTTGCAACGGGTTTTAAACCGACGCCCAGGGGTACGCAAAGGAGTAAGACATGGCACGAGTTAAAGGAGGCCCGAAGGGCCACCTGCGTCACAAAAAAATCTTGAAGATGACTCAGGGCTATTTCGGCACGCGGCATCGCCTGTTCCGCCGCGCCAATGAGGCGATGCTCAAGAGCCTGTGGTATGCCTTCCGAGACCGCCGCACCCGCAAGCGCGATCTGCGCAAGCTGTGGATTACGCGTATCAACGCGGCGGCGCGCCTCAATGGCACTACTTACAGCCGGTTGGTGAACGGCATGAAGGTCGCCGGTATTGCCCTCAACCGCAAGGTTCTTGCCGATCTGGCTGTGCGCGATCCGCAGGCATTTGCCGCGGTGGTTGCCAAAGCCAAAGCCGCCTGAGTCATAACCCAGGCAGCGAACCCTCCATTCAACCCCCGCATCACGGGGGTTGTTTTTTTTGACGTGATCGTGATATTCCACCCCCCGCGATTTGAGTACAATCAAAGGAGATGAGGTTTTCTGGCATGATTACTTCGGCGCAAAATCCCCGGGTTCAGTATGTGCGGGCCCTGATCGCCCGACGAAAAGACCGTGAAGAGCAGGGCGCATTCGTGGTGGAAGGAGTGCGCCTGCTGGAAGAAGCGCTGGCTTCAGGATGGGAGGTGCGCTTGCTTCTGTATGCCGGGGAGCTCTCGCCCCGGGCGACGGCACTGCTGGCTGAGGCCCGCAACCGTGGTGTCGATGTGGAAGAGGTGGCTCTTCCGCTGTTCCAGTCTCTGGCCGATACTCAGACCCCCCAGGGTGTGCTGGGGGTGCTGGCCCGGCGCCATGACCCTCTGCCAGAAGGGTTGAACTTTGCGGTCGTCGCTGACGGTATACGCGACCCAGGCAACCTGGGCACCCTGCTGCGCAGTGCGGCGGCGGCGGGTGTGCAGGGGGTTTTACTGCCTCCGGGAACCACCGACGCCTTTGCCCCAAAAGTGGTGCGCGCCGGTATGGGGGCGCACTTCCGCTTGCCTGTGGTGCAGGCAGATTGGGAGCAGATTGCCGCTGCGCTTAAACCGTCATGCCGGATGTATGTGGCTGAGTCGGGTGAGGGAATGCCCTGCTGGCGGGTTGATCTTACCGTGCCAGTGGCGCTGGTGATTGGGGGCGAAGCCGAGGGGGCGAGTGTTCAGGCGCGCGCCCTGGCCGATGGCCTGATCACCATTCCCATGCCCGGAAAGAGTGAATCGCTCAATGCCGGGGTGGCGGCAGGGATTTTATTGTTCGAGGTGGTACGCCAGAGGTATGAGAAAATCACCTGAGCTCTCCAACGCGGGAGGGGTTTCTGGCTGTATTTGTTGAAAGGATCTACCCATGAAAATTCGTTCGATCACCTGTTTCTTTGATCCACGCTCACCGTATTCGTATTCTGCGCTCGATACGCTTTCTCAACTGGCCGGAGAAGGGCGCCGTCTTTTCGATCAGGCCGGGATCGAGGTGCAGACCACCCGCCTTGCCAGTTGGGTGTTTGCAACGGGTTTTAAACCGACGCCCAGGGGTACGCAAAGGAGTAAGACATGGCACGAGTTAAAGGAGGCCCGAAGGGCCACCTGCGTCACAAAAAAATCTTGAAGATGACTCAGGGCTATTTCGGCACGCGGCATCGCCTGTTCCGCCGCGCCAATGAGGCGATGCTCAAGAGCCTGTGGTATGCCTTCCGAGACCGCCGCACCCGCAAGCGCGATCTGCGCAAGCTGTGGATTACGCGTATCAACGCGGCGGCGCGCCTCAATGGCACTACTTACAGCCGGTTGGTGAACGGCATGAAGGTCGCCGGTATTGCCCTCAACCGCAAGGTTCTTGCCGATCTGGCTGTGCGCGATCCGCAGGCATTTGCCGCGGTGGTTGCCAAAGCCAAAGCCGCCTGAGTCATAACCCAGGCAGCGAACCCTCCATTCAACCCCCGCATCACGGGGGTTGTTTTTTTTGACGTGATCGTGATATTCCACCCCCCGCGATTTGAGTACAATCAAAGGAGATGAGGTTTTCTGGCATGATTACTTCGGCGCAAAATCCCCGGGTTCAGTATGTGCGGGCCCTGATCGCCCGACGAAAAGACCGTGAAGAGCAGGGCGCATTCGTGGTGGAAGGAGTGCGCCTGCTGGAAGAAGCGCTGGCTTCAGGATGGGAGGTGCGCTTGCTTCTGTATGCCGGGGAGCTCTCGCCCCGGGCGACGGCACTGCTGGCTGAGGCCCGCAACCGTGGTGTCGATGTGGAAGAGGTGGCTCTTCCGCTGTTCCAGTCTCTGGCCGATACTCAGACCCCCCAGGGTGTGCTGGGGGTGCTGGCCCGGCGCCATGACCCTCTGCCAGAAGGGTTGAACTTTGCGGTCGTCGCTGACGGTATACGCGACCCAGGCAACCTGGGCACCCTGCTGCGCAGTGCGGCGGCGGCGGGTGTGCAGGGGGTTTTACTGCCTCCGGGAACCACCGACGCCTTTGCCCCAAAAGTGGTGCGCGCCGGTATGGGGGCGCACTTCCGCTTGCCTGTGGTGCAGGCAGATTGGGAGCAGATTGCCGCTGCGCTTAAACCGTCATGCCGGATGTATGTGGCTGAGTCGGGTGAGGGAATGCCCTGCTGGCGGGTTGATCTTACCGTGCCAGTGGCGCTGGTGATTGGGGGCGAAGCCGAGGGGGCGAGTGTTCAGGCGCGCGCCCTGGCCGATGGCCTGATCACCATTCCCATGCCCGGAAAGAGTGAATCGCTCAATGCCGGGGTGGCGGCAGGGATTTTATTGTTCGAGGTGGTACGCCAGAGGTATGAGAAAATCACCTGAGCTCTCCAACGCGGGAGGGGTTTCTGGCTGTATTTGTTGAAAGGATCTACCCATGAAAATTCGTTCGATCACCTGTTTCTTTGATCCACGCTCACCGTATTCGTATTCTGCGCTCGATACGCTTTCTCAACTGGCCGGAGAAGGGCGCCGTCTTTTCGATCAGGCCGGGATCGAGGTGCAGACCACCCGCCTTGCCAGTGTGCCCTTTCCACTGCTTTATCCTACCGAAGAAGTGGCCAGTGCGGTTCGGCTGGCGCAAACCCTGGAGGCGGATGCCCGCCAGCGAGGTTTCGACTATCTTTCGCTGGGTCCGGCGCTGCCCGCCTTCCCGGCCAGCTTTGACCTGGTGATCCCGATTCTTGAAGCCACCGAGGCGGTGTTCCTGGGTGGGCAGATGGCCAGCCTGCGCGATGGTCTTTCCTTACCGGCGGTGCGCGCCTGCGCCCGGATTATTCATCAGGCGGCTCGCCTGAGCCCCGATGGATTCGCCAATCTGCGCTTTGGAGCGCTGGCCAACCTTGCGCCGCACGGGCCGTTTCTTCCGGGGGCGTACCATGCCGGTGAGCGCCCGGCTTTTGCGCTGGCGGTGGAATCGGCTGACCTGGCTGTTGTGGCTCTGCGGCGGGCCACCAGCCTGGCAGATGCCCGGCAGAGGCTGCTCACCGCACTGGAAGATGCCGCCACGTCGCTTACCAGCCGGGCTGTGCACCTGAGTCAGAAATACAATGTGGATTTTAAAGGGATCGATTTTTCTCTGGCACCCTTCCCGGCTGACTGGTGTTCACTGGGGGCGGCTCTGGAGGCGCTTGGCCTGCCCGCACTGGGGAGGCACGGATCGGTGGCGGCAGCGGCTTTCCTTGCAGATACCCTTGACCGGGGGCGCTGGCTGCACACGGGCTTCAATGGGTTGATGCTGCCGGTACTGGAGGATTCTGTCCTGGCCAGGCGGTCTTCAGAAGGGACGCTGACGGTGAAAGATCTGCTACTTTATGCCACGATGTGCGGTGCGGGGCTTGATACTGTGCCCTTACCCGGAGATGTCAGCACCGAGCAGTTAATGGGGGTTTTGCTCGATGTGGCCTCCATGGCCCTGCGGCTTAACAAGCCGCTCATTGCCCGGCTGATGCCCATCCCCGGAAGGCAGGCTGGAGATGAAGTGGTTTTCGATTTCGAATATTTTGCGCGGGGACGGGTGATGGCCCTCTCGGCGGATGCGTTGCAGGGTTTGCTGACCGGAGAAGAGACGGTTTCGATTCTCCCGCGCGGCTCGTTTTAGGGCGAATCGTAAGCGGAGCGTAGGGAAATCGTAGGTTTTTCGTCAAGTATATCTGGTTAGACTCTGGTAATATAGTGTGCAAGGGCGACTTCTCTTCTTCTCCTCCTTTCAATGACTGCCGGGGTCGGCGTCCCCGGCAGTCAAAACTTAAACAGACGTTGAGCGGCTTTCAGGGCTCAACGTTTTGTTTTAAGGCGAATAAGGCTCTGGCGTATTTATGGTATGATACGCGTATCCTTCAGATGTTCGGGGGTTGAAGTGAGCGCTTTTGCGATTGCAGTTGGGCTGGGTGCTGCCCTGGGGCTGTTCCGGGTCAGCCGGCAGCGTTCAGGGCAATGGCTGGATGCCGCGTTGATCGTGCTGGCAGTCAGTTTGGTGGGAGCGCGGCTGGGTTACGCGCTCTTCGAGCTGACTTACTTCAGTGCTCACCCGGTGGAAGTCTTGCAGATCTGGCGTGGGGGTCTTTCGGCGCCGGGGGCAATTGTGGGGGCGTCGCTGGGGTTGTGGCTGGCGGCGGCAATTGAGAAGGTGCAAGTACTGCGCCTGGCCGACTGGCTTTACCCGCTTATTCCGCCGGTTTCGGTGGCAACCTGGCTGGGTTGCTGGCTGATCGGTGCGGCCTACGGGGCTGAGCTCCCCACGGGCACCTGGTGGGCGGTGCAGTCGCCCGATTTGAGCGGCCAGGTTGCAGCGCGTGTTCCGGTTCAACTGGGGGCGGCAGTGGCACTGGCTGTTTTTTATTATCTGATGGAGACGCTCGTCCCGCTTCCCCGGCCTTCGGGGTGGCTTTCCAGCCTGGCGATGTCGTGGCTGGTGCTGGTGAGCCTGGTGGCGTCTTTCCTGCGGGCTGATCCCATGCAATTGTGGCGGGGCGTGCGTCTGGATACCTGGGTTTACCTTGTCTTACTGGTGCCCTTTTTTGGTCTCTTTGCATGGTTGAATCTGGTTGCGCGTCAGAAACCGAAAGGATGATTCTCCGAGGGTATGAAATTAACTGTTGCCCTGGCTCAAATCAATACTGTTTTAGGCAACCTCCAGCGCAATCTGGAGAAGCATTTGGCCCTTATCCAGGAGGCTCATGCCCGTGGGGCCGATCTGGTAGTCTTCCCGGAATTGTCATTGACCGGCTACGTATTGCAGGATCTGACTCCCGCGGTGGCCTGCAAGCCGCGCGGAGATGATCCGGTCTTCCAGCCGTTGCTGGCGGCCAGCCAGAAGCTGGATGTGGTGGTGAGTTTTGTGGAAGAAGACGTGCGCAACCGTTTTTATATTTCCGCGGCTTATCTTTCGCGCGGGCAGGTGCTGCACGTGCATCGGAAGGTGTATTTGCCTACTTACGGCCTGTTCGATGAAGGGCGCTTCTTTGCCTGGGGAGATACGGTGCAGGCCTTTGATACCCCTTACGGGCGCGTGGGCATGTTAATCTGTGAGGACTTCTGGCATGCCTCACCGCCCTATCTGTTGTGGCTGGATGGAGCGGATGTGTTTCTGTTTATGTCAGCCAGCCCGGGGCGCGGCCTGAGTGAGCGGCCCGAACTGGCTTCGGCGCGCTGGGTTAACCACATCCTGCGGGCTTACGCCAGCCTGTATACCAGCTTCGTGGTGCATACGAACCGCGTGGGCTTTGAGGATGGTCTTAATTTCTGGGGTTCGGCGGCGGCATTTGACCCGAATGGCGATTTGCTTGTGGAAGGCCCGGCGTTTGAAGAAGCGCTTACCCTGGTGGAACTCGACCTTAACCAGCTCCATCGCACCCGCAGCCGTCTGCCTCTGTTGCGGGATGAGCGTACGGCTCTGGTGCAGCGCGAGTTAAACCGCATTCTCAGCGATCGATCGCGCAATTCAGGGAGGTGAGTGTGAACCCTTCACCTGATCTCTCCATCAATACCGAGCTGGCCCGGCGCATTCTGACCGGTTTTATCCGCAGTGAAATTACCCGGATGGGCTTTTCGCGCGCCGTGATCAACCTTTCGGGCGGGATCGATTCGGCGCTGTCCTGCTTTCTGGCGGCTGAAGCCCTGGGGCCGGAGAATGTGCTGGCCATTCGTTTGCCCTACCGCACCTCTTCGCCCGAATCGCTCGAACACGCCCGGATGGTCATCGAGGCTACGGGGGTGCACAGCCTTACCGTGGAGATCACCCCGATGGTTGACCCGCTTATTGAGCGTTTCCCTGATATGGATGCTCTGCGGAAGGGAAACATTATGGCGCGCGCGCGGATGATCGTGCTTTATGACCAATCGGCGGCATTCCATGGGCTGGCGGTGGGAACGGGCAACAAAACCGAAATTTTGTTGGGCTACACCACCCTTTACGGAGATTCGGCCTGCGCCATTAACCCCATCGGTGATCTGTATAAAACGCAGGTGCGGCAGCTGGCGCGTGCAGTGGGGGTGCCCGCGGTCATCATCGAGAAACCTCCCTCTGCCGATCTGTGGGTGGGGCAAACCGATGAAGGGGAGCTGGGGTACACCTATGCCGAAGTGGATCGGCTGCTTTACCTGATGGTGGATGAGCGTTATACCCCCGAAGAATGTATCGAGGCCGGTTTTGACCCCGCCTTTGTGCGCGCAGTGGTGGAGCGGGTGCGGCGCAATCAATTCAAGCGGGTGTTGCCGCCCATCGCCAAGCTCTCTCATCGCACCATAGGTTACGATTTTTTATACCTGCGAGACTGGGGTACGTAACCGGGAAGGCTGTAAGCAATGAATGTCTCAGGGAATGCTTCAGGGCATTCCCTGATCTTTTTTATGGCAAAAGCCATGCCCGGATGATGAGCAACTCGCAGAGGGGTGGTGGAGCAGGCTTTTAACAACCAGGGCGGAGAGGGTGGGGTTCGAATAGCATCCCCCTGCGGGGGCCCACGGTGCCACTCCGTCTCGTTAAAAAAAGGCGGAGAGGTGGGGTTCGAATAGCATCCCCCTGCGGGGGCCCGCGGTACCACTCCGTCTCGTTAAAAAAAGGCGGAGAGGGTGGGGTTCGAATAGCATCCCCATGCGGGGGCCTACGGTACCACTTCGTCTCGTTAAAAAAAGGCGGAGAGGGTGGGGTTCGAATAGCATCCCCCCTGCGGGGGCCCACGGTACCACTTCGTCTCGTTAAAAAAAGGCGGAGAGGGTGGGGTTCGAATAGCATCCCCCTGCGGGGGCCCACGGTACCACTTCGTCTCGTTAAAAAAAGGCGGAGAGGTGGGGTTCGAATAGCATCCCCCTGCGGGGGCCCACGGTACCACTCCGTCTCGTTAAAAAAAGGCGGAGAGGGTGGGATTCGAACCCACGGTACCTTGCGGTACACGCGCTCTCCAGGCGCGCGCGTTAGGCCAGACTACGCTACCTCTCCATCAATCGGATGATGTAATTCAATTGGCGAACGCGATTATACCACGAACACGCAACCTTGTTAGCCAAACAGACTGCTCACCAGCAAAGCAAACAGGCCAATCAGCAGTTGAATGGCGAATAACCCACCCAGCACATACCCTGCGATTGCCCAGGGATTGGAGGGTAACCCTGCGCGGGGAAGATCGCCTTCGGCCATTTGTCGGATCGCTCCGACGGCTTCTTCCGCCAGTTCTCTGAGCGAGCGTGTGGCCGCCCCGGGCCATGTCCACCCTTCAAGGGGCTGAGGAACTACCAGCCGCTGGCCGCGATATGCACTCAACCACGGTACCACTTCGTCTCGTTAAAAAAAGGCGGAGAGGGTGGGGTTCGAATAGCATCCCCCTGCGGGGGCCCACGGTACCACTTCGTCTCGTTAAAAAAAGGCGGAGAGGTGGGGTTCGAATAGCATCCCCCTGCGGGGGCCCACGGTACCACTCCGTCTCGTTAAAAAAAGGCGGAGAGGGTGGGATTCGAACCCACGGTACCTTGCGGTACACGCGCTCTCCAGGCGCGCGCGTTAGGCCAGACTACGCTACCTCTCCATCAATCGGATGATGTAATTCAATTGGCGAACGCGATTATACCACGAACACGCAACCTTGTTAGCCAAACAGACTGCTCACCAGCAAAGCAAACAGGCCAATCAGCAGTTGAATGGCGAATAACCCACCCAGCACATACCCTGCGATTGCCCAGGGATTGGAGGGTAACCCTGCGCGGGGAAGATCGCCTTCGGCCATTTGTCGGATCGCTCCGACGGCTTCTTCCGCCAGTTCTCTGAGCGAGCGTGTGGCCGCCCCGGGCCATGTCCACCCTTCAAGGGGCTGAGGAACTACCAGCCGCTGGCCGCGATATGCACTCAACCACAGGCGCAGCACTTCCGGGGGTTCCAGGGCCAGCCGTGACGGAAGAACGACCAGTTTAGCCGAGAGCATTGTATCGTCGGGCGCGCCGCGTTCCAGAGAATGCACCGCGACGGGCAGACGGGGAGTTTGCCGGTGCAGCGCACGCACCATTTCTTCGGCGAGGGGCATTTCATCGAGCACGATGAGCAGGATGGGGAAAGCCGCATGGGTTCTGCTTTGCGCCTGCTGGGCGGCACGTGCATCCGCGCGCAACACACGCAGATGATAAACCAGGAAAACTGCCAGCGCCGCGGCAAAAAGCACGCGCTTGACCGCCAGGGCGCCAATTCCATTCACCGGTGAGCCCAGAAAGTGGGTAATAAGGTTGTAGAAGAGATCACCTGCGGCGACCATCAGTCCGACCACGAAGAGGAAAATGAACAGGTACAGGTAGGCGCGGCGCACCACCGAACGCCGGGCACGCTCACCGCTTTCACTGGCGGCGCTGGCCTCGGTCTGGAGGGGTAGCCAAGTGGCCAGCCAGAGGGGCAGCCCGACGGCCAGGGTGGCGAGGCCGGTGTTCAGTTTTCCCCATACCGGAATCACCCCATTCCGGGTTAACAGGCCGTCAACCAGATAGCCGAGGAGGGTAAACAGCGCCATGAAAAGGGTAGCCAGCCCCAGCGCCGCAAGGAAGGAGCGGTATAATCGGCGCACTCCGGCGCGCCGGGGTGCGGAGGCCAGGGTTGTCATTTCCCTTTCAAGAATCCGTCCATAATAGGCCCACATGACTGCCAGCGGAACCAGGGCAGAGAGTGCCGGGCCGGTTTCGAAGAGGAATTCGGGCAGAGATTGAGGACGGCCAAGCCATACCCCGAAAATCCCCGAAAGAGTTCGCCCGCCGGCAGATAACACACCTACCACCCCCGCCAGGCAAATCAGGTAGAGCACCACCAGGCGCAAGATCGATTCGCGCTCGGTATGGTCGTCCAGGCTTTCCTGCACCAGCCACCAGCTGGTTCCCCAGACGGGAGTTCCCACCAGAAGGAGTGACAGGCTGGTGGCCAGCCGGTAACCCGAAGCGGCGGCCACCCCCTGAAGAAGGCTCAAAAGGTAACTTAGCGTGCCCTGCACCCCGAATATGGTCAGGGTTAACCCGAAGAGCACCCACAGGTAACGATAAAGCCGGCGCGTTTCTGCCAGGAAGTGCCCTGCGGGGGCCTCTCGCCAGTCTCTGGAGAGAACATGGGTGAAATATTGATAGGCTGCCAGGTTGATGGCTATGGCAATCAGATTGTCAGACGAGGTTTGCCCTGCGCCGAAAAAGGCTCCGCTTTCGCTCAGGCCCATCACGCTGACCAGAAAGCGGTTCAGCAATGCCAGGGCGGCGTAGAGGATGGGAATGAGCGTCCATACCCGCACAGCATGAAGGAAGATAGCGCGGATGCGGCTGGCGCGTTCTTCGTCGTCCTGTTGAGCCTCACGCTGGGCAGTCAGCCAGTGCAACAGGAAGACCGGCACCCCAACCAGCACCAGAGAAAGGCCGTTTGCCAGGGTTCCGACCGTCCCCGAAAACCTCCCGGCGATCACGGTGCGCAACAGGTTCACCGCTCCCCAGATGATGGCCTGAGAGCCGATCAGAGCCAGCAGATAAAAGTATAGACGTCTGACGGTTCGCATACGGATTGGTTTACGGAGAAGGCTTAACCGGCTCAGCGGGAAGCGGCTGAACCCAGTCGTAGCTCCAGAAGGGGTAAGGCATGTTCTGAAGCTTCCATTGTCCGTCTTCCTGAGCCAGCTCGGCGGTGTAATTTTCGCGATACCCCTGATCGAACGGCCCGCGCCCGCCGCGCAGCACCGTCAGATACACTCGGGCACTGGAGCCGTCGGCGGAAAGACTGACCTCACCGATCTCAATCCCGGTCAGGGCCACTTCGCGATCTAAATAACTGAGAAAGGCGTTGCGAAAACCGGCCAGGTCGGGCCGATTCTGGAAACTCCCGAGGTAACGGTAAGCGCGTTCATAATCATGGCGTTGCAAGGCGACGATGTAGTTTTGCACCACCCCCCGGGGAGTATCTTCGGGAACGTAGTCAAGCCCGCTACGGCGAAAAAAGTAAACCGCCAGCGCAAGCACCACCAGCACCCCAATACCGGTCAGAATACCGATCAGGAAACGGTCTTGCCGCATGGGCTCCTCCTGAAAGAAATAGCAGTGGTAAGGTGAGAAATCCTTACTTTTTCATTATACATTTTTTGGTCATCGTTAAAATGGGTGTTTGGCCGTTTTGCGGGAGTGCTGGCCGGGAACCACTCGAGCAGGACGAGGAAAGCCCCGAGAGGCAGGCCGGCCGGGGCGCATGGCAATGACTACAATTGGTCCCAGAATGGGGAGGAGGACGGCCAGCAACACCCAGGCGAGGGCGTCCAGGGGGGGCATGCGCCGTTGACGTAAATACAAAAGGGCCAGCGTGGCCATGCCAATCACAGTGAGCAACAGAAGAAGGCGCAATAGATCTTCAGGGGCCACAGCCACGAACTCCTTTGATAAAAAAAAATAGCAATTTCAATTGTACAGGATTTTCCCTCACACGGGGTAATTTGGCGGCTCCGGGAAATGGGATTATCGATCCACGATATATAATAATGGCATACCTGATTTGGGGAGGGAGCGATGGGAAATGTCAGCTGGTTAGGGTTCCTGTGTGTGGGTGGCCTGGCCCTGATTTTTGGGGCAGTGGGGGTTTGGGTTCTGGTAACGTACCGCCGCGGAAAGCAAAAGGCACAGGAGAGCGCTGCCTGGCCTTCAGTAATGGGAAAAGTGCTGGAGGCCTACGTGACCAGTCACACCGAAATCGATTCGGAGGGAGAGAGTGTGGAGGTTTACGCTCCGAGGGTTGTCTATGAATATGCGGTTAACGGGGTTTCTTATCGGGGTGACCGGCTGGCCGTTGGGCCGGTGGCCACTTCTCGAAACCGCAGGAGTGCGGAGCAAGAAGTGGCCCGGTATCCTGAAGGGGGTGAGGTGCGGGTGTTTTACAACCCGCAAAATCCGGCCGAGGCCGTGTTGCAGCCCCGCCTGCAGGCAGGGAATGCCTTGCTTATTCTGGGGATCATCTTCCTTGGACTGGCGGCCTTTATTGCGTGCGGAGGCGGCTTCATGCTGATTGTGTCACTGCTGGCTCAGTGAGCGTTTACCTTCTAAGGAACGGTAACGTACCCGGAGGCAAAGCCTGGCCTGAGCCTGACGGGAGAGGTTGGCCGGATTCAGGGGGTATGGAGAAAAGGGTTGCAAGCTCTGACTCTTGGGGGTAGTATCTGTCCCAAAGCTGGTGGTTTTTGAAAAAAGAGCAAGCTCCGAGTAATATGGTAGGTGTCTCAACAGCCATATCCTTGGAGCTTGCCATGTCTATTGTCACACTCAAACTTCCAGAAGTCAAGGAATGCCAGCAGGAACGACCGCAGCGCTGTCCATAT
>NZ_DF967965.1:3115210-3132618 GCF_001050195.2 Anaerolinea thermolimosa | reverse complement strand
TGATAGGCAGGATGAAAATGCGTGCCCGAACCGTTCGAGGCTACAAGACCTGGTCGGGTATGGCCAGCGGGTTGATGGTGGCTGGGGTAGGGGTGGCGTAGTCTGCCGATGGTATTTGGGGGAGAATACTGCGCCCACTTCTTTTTTTCAATTTCACCAACCGTTTTTGGGACAAACACGTGATAATCTCGGGCTTTTGGCATGCCCTGGTCTATCACGTTTGTTAAAGTTTATTCAACTGACTACTTAGCCCAAGTTATTAGATTTATGTATTTCCCCATCGGTTTATCTGATCATTTTCCTGAAAAATCATATAAATCTTCCTCAATATACAAATGGAAGGAAGTTCCCACTTCTTCCATGGGAAAATTTTGAATAAGAACATAATTTTTGGGTACCTGAATATGGCTTAACACAAATATACATTCTGGTTGATAATGTTCTGCTGTCCATAAAACACTGACTTCGTGAAGACTTCTCATTTTCATTTCCTGTCCTATGCCTGGGGTAATCAATCCCATCATATCGATCATGTGTCTGTTTGAGTAAAACGCTAACGTTCCTGGTTCATAAATGGCTATGTTTTTACAGGTATTTGGATGTTCTTGTAGCCACTTCGCCCCCATTTTATAGGCAGTATCTCTTCCTAAGATGAAAAAGTTTTTATAAAATGTTGATGGATAGTTATACAAATCAATTAAGTTGAACGATATTAAAACAAAAATAGCCAAAGCCATTGATAAATGCATAAAATTTTTTATAAAATTATTTCTAACTTTTTCTGAAATAACATTATAGATATACCAATACCCGATCGAGAAGAAAAAAACTACAACTACAAAAATAGGGAAATAGTACCAAAAAAAGGGTCCATAAATTCTTAATATAGTATAAGCTGTGGTATACAGAATAATCCATATTCCGAGGATTAGAAAGAAGCGTAAATGTTTTATTTTGACTGAAACAACAATTCCGATTAGACTTATTCCAACCGCAATCATCGACAACCATTGATTTGGAAATATTTGTCTCAAGCCTTTGCTCCATATAGACTTGATAAATACCCATTCATGGTTTATCCATCCGGTTTTGGTATTAGCGGTATTGGGAAAGAATGACCCATAAAACATACGTGAATATATAAACCAAGGGAGTAAAATTAATAAAAATAATGCAAAAGTTGGTAGTAATTCTTTTAAGGTCAACTTTTTAACAAAGACAAGATATAAATATATAACGCTTATTAAAACAATAGCATCTGCGCGTGTTAATACTGCAATACCGCCAAAGATTGCCATTGCCGTATAATTTTCTTTATGTAAAAAATATACAGTGATAATGCATAGAAATAAAAGAAATATTGTTTCTAGAGGGAAAACCGAATAAGTAAATTTGTTAGTAACAATCAAAATAGAAAATAAGAAACCCGGAAGTAATAATTGAAACTTTCTAAGAAGGTCCATTATCAATATACAAATAAATATCAGCGAAAATGCACTTAGCAGAAGTGCAGATTTAGGTATATCAGGATACACTAAAGAAATTACAGCCAATATAATCCCATGGAAGGGAGCAGTTGAACCCAAGACCTTTTCATTAGGATTAAAAACAAATCCATTCCCTCTTAGCAGGTTTTGGGTGTGACGGTATGTAATATATGCGTCGTCATTAGCATAATTTCTCATCCAATATGTTGAGATAATTACAATTGCACAAATAACAAATGAAAAAATAATAAATTTTTGATCTAAATGAAATTTATATCTATTGCTCACTGTTATGGTTTCCATAACTTTTACCTTAATGCTTGAGTGGATGGACTAATTTGAAATCCTGGATACTTGTTATATCAAACTCTCTATTTTTTAAGTGTAATACAATTGCATCAAAGGCTTCTTCTTCAGAAATAGGAGTACATGGTGCTGTACCATCCTCGAATTTTCCATTTTCCCAGATTCGAGAATTTAATTTTAATCGATACCAGTGATTACAAGAGATAACTGAAACAAATCCAAAGTTATAAAATGGTGGTTTGACGGTCTCTTCCACCAGAAAGCCGTTTTCGGTTTTCACTGTATCGCCCACACCGGTGCCGAAGATAAGGCGGTTGCCCGGGTCGGCGCGTAGGACGGAGTTGCCTTCCATCCATTCCGGAATGGGAATGCCCAGATACTCCAGAAGGGTGGGTGCAATGTCAATGTTCTGCACTTCCTGGCGGATGCGCCTTGCGTAAGCATCCTCGGGAAAGTGAATGACCCACGGCAGACGCGCCAGATTGTTGAACATGAAGCCGTGATCGCTGGCAATGACCACAATGGTCTGATCCATCAGCCCGCTGGCTTCCAGCGTGTCTAGGATTTGTCCCAGTGCCTGATCAAATTCAAGGATTTTGTCGTCGTAAAAATCGGGGTTGAACTCCCCCTGAGTCTCCACAGTTTGCCCCTGAGAGAAAACCTGCACCTTCGGGTAGAACTTGCGTCCCAGCGGATGCGTGCCCATCCAGTGGAGGTGAGCAAAGACGGGCTTGTTCGAGGTGGTCAGGGCGTCCAGCACCTGGCGGAGGTTTTCCACATCGCGGTACTCGAAGGGCAGTGCCTGTGGATTGGTCGGAAGGAGCAGGCGGTAGTTGGTCATGTCTTTCAGGAAGAAAATGTGGCGCAGACGGTCGGCAAGGCGCTTGATGAGTTCGTACAGGTAGCCCGCGCCAGATTCGTCAAAGAGGTTTTGCAGTCGGGTCAGGAAGGCGCTTTGCTGAAAGACTGTGCCGTTTGCCACGTCGAAACCAGATTGGATGTTGAGGGCGTAGGCATCCACAAAGTAAGGGAAGGAGTACTGCACACTGGTATAGCCGTAGGACTTAAGAATGTACGGCAAGTGCTGGAAGGCGTTCTCGCCCTTGAGCACATCGGGAGGGTAGAGCAGACGGTTGGTGGTGGGGTACTTGCCGGTGAGGATAGCAACCACGCCTCCGGCGGTGTTGGCGGAGTTGGAGTAAGCGTTCTCCCCCACCAGCGAACGCTCCGCCAGTTGGCGCAGGTTGGGGGTGGTGTCGCGCTCATAGCCATATGCCGAGAGGTGATTGGCGTTCAGCCCATCGGCGGTGATGAGCAGGATGTGGGGCAGGGTTTTCCGTGCCGCCGCACCCGCGCTCCACAACGGGGGATGTACTGCCTGCGGGGAGACATAGGTCAGCCCCAGCAAGAGCGCGGTTAAGCCGCTCAGTGCGGCAGGGGTTATCCAGGAGCGTTTGCCCTGCTGGCGGGCTGTCAGTCCAGCAAGCCAGCCGCTCACCTCGCGCGTCCAAAGGTACAGGACAATAAGGAAACCCAGCAAGTACAGTGCTCGGCTCCATCCGGCAGAGGTGGACACGCCAAAGTGAAACAGTGTGTAGGTGAAGTTGTCCGCCAGCAGAAGGGTCAACCCGCTGAGGATCCCGGTGGGGAGCAGGACGCCCAGCCATTTCCAGAGGCTCCAGCGCAAGGCTAGCCACGCCATCAGTAGTCCTGCCAGCAGGAGGTAAGCCGCGCCGTTGACCAGCGCAAAACTCAACAGCAGGATGCGAAGTTTCTCCGAGAAGGGCAGAATGGCAATGACGGAGGGCTTGGTGGTCAGGAAGAGCCATTCCAGCAGTGCATAAGCGAAGGCGGATAGTAAGGTGGTCAGAAACAACCCCGACCAGGACGGTTCATGGGAGGAAAAAGGGGAGAAACGTTTGAGCATCAGGCTTGACGGTTGCGGTAGAGGATGAGGGTGCGGGCATTGCCCTCGAGGGGCATTTCTTTCTCCAGATGAAAATAGGGAGCAAATGCGGTTTTGAATCCTTCCGGGTGATATTCGGAGAAGATATCGTCGCGGGAACACAGTAATTTATGCACCTGCGAGTCCTCCTTCGGAACAAACTCCACCAGCAGGAATTTGCCCAGCCGGGCAAAGGTTTCGGCAAGGTGCGCCAGCGGCACATTGTTGCCAATCGCCAGGTGATGTACCAGCGCCAGCACCATATTGGCAGGCGCGCGCTGATAAAAGGCTTCGCACTCGGCGTTGTCCCAGCTAATGGCGGGCGGGGGGTTGGTGAGGCCAATCACCAACGGGAGCAGGTGCGGGTTGCCTTCCTGTTTTGCCTGTCGGTAGTTCACCTCAACGGCTTCGGCGTCGAAATCCGCGGAAATCACCAGCGCGCCGCTGACCTCGGCAGCCACCCGACTGAAGATGCCCGTATTGGCGCCCAAGTCCCAGAGGATGCGGGGGGAAAGGCGCTGAACCGCTTCCTGCACCAGGCGCTTCTTGCTCTCAAAGGTGGCATCGGTGTAGTTGGTGTGCTGATAATAGTCCACCCAGCCGCTCTTGCGTATGGGGGCTTGCAGGCGGCGCATGTTGGATTCGAGACTCTCACTCAGCCCGATGAGCCCCAGTTTGCTCATGCGCGCGGAGGGGGGTATGTCTTGTCCTTCTTGAATGCCGGCAGCCACCCGCTGGGCTTGGGCGTGCAGGTGCAGGTGGATGAGGAGTCCAAAATCCAGACGGGTGGCAAGATCCAGCGGGATGCCGTCCATGTAGAGGCTGGAGAGACGCCCCAAGCGTAAATCCACCCGGCTCATCAACGCCAGCGGAACCAGAAAATGCTGGCAGAACTGGCGGTAGGCTATCCAAGGTGCGCCTTCTTCGTAGAGGGCGAAACTCAACGTGTCGCTGAAGATGGGCTTGCCGTTGACGAACTGGATATTATATGCGCTGGCGTCCTTCAGCGTCATGCCGGAGTCCAGGGCTGCCTTCTGCACTGCTAGTGTGAGCAGTGCGGCGTCTTTTAGTTGCGAAAAACACCACTCGTAGAGATAAGAAAGAAAGGGAATTTCCTCGGGTTGAATCACCCGGTAGATCGTGGAGGGATCAAGAGGCTCGGCGTCCACCTCTTGATGGGCAACCAGCCAGCCTTTGTCCACCAACTGCCGGTACAGCCCGGAGGACATCAGCTGGTCATATTCGCGAACATAAAAGGTATTCACATGGCGGTACAGGCATTCCCCGCACCGGAATATCCAGTCGCTGGGGGCGCGAAACGAGGCGCGGTGGACTTCCTGACCGAAAATTGGCTCAGGGTTGAGGGTCATTCGGGTCTTTTTTGCCAAACAGGACGGTTATTTTCTTCCAGACGACCTTAATCAGTACCCCGCCGCCGAGGACGGCTCCCAGAGTTATTTGTAAAATAACGCTCCCTGTTCCCGGATCTACGTACATCCCTTGCTCCAATCACAAAATGTGAAAAGTAGTATACCGTCATGGAGGGGGGACGTCAAGTTAGGGGAGAGGAAGGTCAGGGCTTTCTTAATGTAGGTATAAAGGTAACAAAAGAGATCTTCTTCGGTTATGCTTTGAGTTGATCAAACAAAAAACCATACCGAGGAAGGTCGATATGAAGTGCAACACAGAAGCCGGGATTGTGTTTGATGTTGGGAGCCTGTATGCGCATTTTCAAGGTTTACAGGACATACGGAAGTCCATAAGGGTGCGGTATCTGATCTTACTGGGGCTGTTGCTGATCGTACTGGCAAAGATGCGCGGAGAAGGTCGTCCCCGTGGGATTGCCGAATGGGCCAAACCGCACGGAAATGCTGTTGGAATGGCTGAAGTGGAAGAGCTGGAACACATCCAGCTTATGGGAAAAAGTGGTCATAGGAGATGCCTTGCACACCCAAAAGGGGCTTTCCAGACAGATTGTGGCAGCGGAGAGCGATTATCTTTGGTTTGTGAAAGGCGATCAGACACAGGTGGAGGAAGTCGTCCGTTTGTGGTTCGAATCAGACGTGCAACTGCTTCCTGGAATGAACTTCCCGTCCAGAGGTTTTGAGAGTGCCATTCTGACCAACTAGGGACATGGACGCATCGAGCAGTGCATGCCCACCGTAAGCAGCCAGCTCAAGGATTTTCTCCTCTGGCCTTACCTCGAACAAGTCTTCAAACTGGAGCGTCGTTTTACATCTGCTCGCACAGGCAAGGTACAGGAACAGGTCATTTATGGAATAACCAGCCTGAGCAGGCAAGACATCAAGCCGAGGCAACTTCTCCAGATGACCAGCGTCTGCTGGGGAATTGAAAATAGGCTTCATTATCGTCGAGACGTTACCCTGTTGGAAGACCGTACGTGGATGACCAAAGGAAGGAAGGGGCAGGCAATGGCTTGTGTCAACAATCTGGTGCCGGGCATTCTCCTGGGCAAGCTGAAGTTTCGTTCCCTTCCCCGCGCCAGACGCTACTTCGCTGCTCATCCTGCTGAAGCCTTAGCCCTCATTACTCGACTTTAAGAAAGCTCTGACTCTTGGGGTAACCGCTCTTGCATCCGTGAATGAATGGTGTTAAAATAAGCGTGCTTATCGTTGCACCCAATATCGACGTCGTTGAAAAGTGGGCCTCCCCCACTTTTCTTGTTGTAAGAGGTTTATTTGATCGGGAGTAAGTTGACACGATGAAAAACGAGTTTGTCCTGGCTTTCAATGAGGTTCTGGAAGAAAAACAGCTTCCCAGAGAGGTCATTGTCAAGGCGCTTGAGTCCGCGATGGTTTCGGCTTATCGGCGCGCGGTGAATGCTTCCAATGCGCAGCAGATCGAAGCCAAGATCGACCTCGAAACCGGCAAGGTGACCATCTATGCCGAAAAAGAGGTGGTAGAGCAGGTGCAAGACGAACGCACAGAAGTCTCTCTGGAAGAGGCCCGGCGGGTCAATCCTCAGGCCGAACTTGGCAGTATGGTAGTGGTTGAAAGCACCCCCAGCGATTTTGGCCGTGTTGCCGCGCAGACTGCGCGCCAGGTGATTCAACAGCGCATTCGTGACGCCGAGCGGCAGGCCCAGCTCAGCTTCTACGAAAAGCAACTTGGCGAGATCGTCAGCGGTGTGGTTCAGGCGGTCAATTCACAGGGGCTGACCATCGGGCTGGAGATGCGCGCCGAAGGCACGATGCCCCGCAAAGAAATGATCCCCGGTGAACGCTTCCGGATTCATGACCGGGTGCGGGCGCTGGTGGCCGAGGTGAAAGATTCTCCGCGCGGCCCGCAGATCATCCTCTCGCGCACCCATCGCGATTTTCTGCGCCGATTGCTGGAGACCGAGGTTCCGGAGATTTATCACGGCATTGTCGAGGTTCGCTCCATTGCCCGCGAGCCCGGAGAGCGCGCCAAGGTGGCCGTCTCGGCGACCCAGCCCGGCATTGACCCGGTGGGAGCGTGCGTGGGAATCCGCGGGGTGCGCATTCAGGCCATTGTGCGTGAACTGCACGACGAGAAGATCGATGTCATTGAATGGAATCCCGATCAGGCAGTGTATATTGCCAAGGCCCTCAGCCCGGCGCGGGTGCTCAATGTTTTCCTTTCGGATCAAAATGGCGGAGGGAAAACGGCCACGGTGGTGGTGCCAGAAGATCAGCTCAGCCTGGCTATCGGGCGCGATGGGCAAAACGCCCGCCTGGCGGCCAAGCTGACCGGCTGGCGTATTGACATTAAGAGCCTGCCGGAAGCCGCAGCTGACGCTCTCAACCGCCTGCAGACCGATCCGCTTTACCGCTCGATTGCCGAGGCTGAAGCCGAAACTGCGCAGGCCATTGCCGATATGCTGGCTCGAAAAGCCGAGAACCGCCCCCTTACTCCCGAGGAATACGAGCGTATGGCTCAATTCGTCGATCGGGTAGAGCGGAAGGCTTCGCTGAAGCGTGTTCCGGAGAAAAAGGTGGTGGATACCCGCGTTCAGGAAATTCAATCTGCCATCGCTCCTGAAGAGTTCAATCGTACGCTTCTGGAGAGCAGCCTTCCTGAACACGTCTGCTATATTCTGCAAGAGGCGGGGTATCTTACGGTGGGTGAGCTGGTGGTTCAAATGCTCCGCGACGCTGACCAGATCCTGAAACTGCAGGGAATTGGTCCGCGCGCCATGCAGGAGATCAACCGTCTGGTGGAACAGGTTTACCATCCCACCCCGGCGGGAGAGCCAGCCGTGGTTGAACCCGCCGAAGCCACCGAAGAGACCCCTGAAGAGGTCGCACCGACGGCTGAGGTGGTCGAAGAAGCGCCGATGGCCGCCGCAGAACCCGCTGAGCCGGTTGCTGCTGAGGTTGCTCCGGTAGAAGCAGCCCCGGTTGAACCGGAGGTCGAAGAGGTGGAGCCGAGTTTCGATGAACTCTTTACCCTGAAGCCCGATGTGATCCCGCTGGTGGAAAGCGGTGAAGAGGAAGAAGAAGAGGAAGGCACCGGCAAGAAAAAGAAGAAGGAAAAGAAGAAGAAGAAAGGTGCCCGCCGCTTTGTGGAGATTGAGTACGATCCGGATGCTGACGTAACCCTGGCACGGAAAGTACACAAACGCGGCGACGAATGGGAATGGGATTAATCAGGAGAAAGTGTGCGCGCTCGATTCGGAAACGAGTGCGTGCTGGAAGTGATTGAGGTGGCCAAGAAAACGCCTAAACGGGTGAAACACATTCCTCTGCGCACCTGCGTGGGTTGCCGTGAGGTCAATGCCAAGCGGGCTCTGGTGCGGATCGTCCGCACGGCTGAAGGGCCGCGGGTTGACCTCACGGGTAAAGCCTCAGGGCGGGGCGCTTACCTGCATGCACAGAAGTCGTGCTGGGAGAGGGCCCTGAAGGGCGCACTGGCCAACGCCTTAAAAATTGAATTGACCGAGCAGGACCGGGAGTATCTACGGGGATACATGGCAACGTTGCCCGAGGATGACGCCCCCGTACTTTCGGAAGATGTCTCCGGTGTTGAGCGGAATCCGGTGGATCCGTCTTGAGGAAGCCATGAACGTTTGATCCTCTGACCCTTCAGCGCTCATAGACCGGCGGCACCCAACCCCCGCCTGCTCGTTTTACCGCCAGAGGCCTTTATGAGGTCTGTGGCGCGGACTGTACCGCAGGAGGTGACTATGAGCGATAATGGGTCGAAGAAGATCGAACTTCCGCTTACTATTACCGTGCGCGAGCTCGCTCAGCGCATGGAAGCCAGCCCCATTCAGGTGATCAAGATCCTGATGACCAACGGGGTGATGGCCAACATTAACCAGCAAATTGATTTTGATACCGCCGCCATTGTGGCCTCAGAACTGGGTTTTGAGGCCATTCAAGAATCGGGGCCTGTGGAAGAAAAGACGGAGAGCGGCGAGGTGCCTCTCTGGCGGCAGCTGATCGCCAAAGAATCCAGTGCTAACCTGGTGAGCCGCCCCCCCGTGGTGACCATCCTCGGCCATGTAGATCACGGGAAAACCACCCTGCTGGATGCCATTCGTAATACCAACATTGCCGCCGCCGAGGCGGGGGGAATCACCCAGCACATCGGCGCGTACCAGGTGGAACACAAGGGGCGGCTGATCACCTTTCTGGATACCCCGGGTCATGCCGCTTTCACCGCCATGCGCGCGCGAGGCGCCCAGGGGGCGGATATTGTTGTGCTGGTGGTTGCCGCCGACGATGGCGTGATGCCGCAAACGCGTGAGGCGGTGGCGCATGCCAAGGCGGCTCGTGTGCCCATTGTGGTGGCCCTTAACAAGATTGACAAACCCAACGCCAACCCCGATTACGTCAAACGGCAGCTGGCCGAACTGGGCCTGGTGCCTGACGAATGGGATGGCGACACCATGGTGGTGCCGGTCTCGGCCAAACAGCGCATCGGGCTGGAAGATCTTATGGAAGCCATTCTTCTCACGGCTGAAGCGGCAGATATTCGCGCCAATCCCTCGGGGACGGTGATCGGAACGGTGATCGAAGCGTCCATTGACCGGAATCGCGGGGTGGTGGCCACATTGCTGGTGCAGAACGGCACCCTGGAAACCGGGGATGTCATCGTGGCGGGGACGGCTTATGGAAAACTGCGCGCTCTGTTCGATTTCCGCGGGCGGAAAATCCGCAGTGCGGGGCCCTCGACCCCGGTGCAGGTGCTGGGCCTGAATGAGGTGCCCGGGGTGGGAGAAATCTTCAATGTGGTGGCTTCAGAACGCGAGGCGCGTTTAATTGTGGAGCAGCGTAAACAAAAGGAAAGTTCTGAAGCGATTCGCGCTCCCAAGGCCAGCCTGGAAGAGCTGTTTGCCAGAGTGCAATCGGGTGAAGAGCGTTCGCTTCGCCTGGTGCTCAAGGTGGATGTGCAGGGATCGCTGGAGCCGATCATCAATTCGATCAACGAGCTGGAGAAGGGTGACATCCACATCGACATTATCTACGCCGAGACCGGCAACATCTCAGAATCGGATGTCATGCTTGCATCGGCTTCCAAAGCCATTATCATCGGTTTCAATGTGCAGGCCGACCCGGCCTCGCGCCGCCTGGCAGAGGCTGAAGGGGTTTCGATCCGCCTTTACGACATCATCTATCGCCTGACCGAAGACCTTGAAAAGGCGCTCAAAGGAATGCTTGCCCCTGAGACCAGAGAGACGGTGGTGGGCAGGGCCGAAGTGCAGATGGTCTTCAGTATCAGCAAAGTGGGCAATGTGGCCGGGTGCCGGGTGACGCAGGGAGAGATCCGGCGCAACGGGCGGATTCGAGTGCTGCGCGGTGACAAAGTGATTTTTGAGGGTGAAATGGCCTCGCTTAAGCACCTTAAAGAAGACGTGCGTGAGGTGCGCGCCGGTTATGAGTGTGGTGTATCGCTACGCGGATTTAACGACTTTGCACCCGGAGACATTCTTGAATGTGTTGTGGTTGAAAAAGTTTCTTGAGGGGAGGTGAGTTGCCATGCCTTCCAGTATCCGTTTAAAACGTATTTCAGACCGGATTAAAGAAGACCTCTCGGAGCTTCTTCTGAAAGGGGTTCAAGACCCACGATTGACCGGCGTTCAGGTTACGGACGTGAGGGTAGATCGTGAGCTGACGTTTGCCGATGTGTTTGTATCGGCGGTGGAAGGGCAGGTGCGGAAAAAGGAAGTGTTGAGCGGGCTGGAACATGCCTCGGGCTTTTTGCGCAGTCAGCTGGCTGCCAATATCGAGCTGCGCACCTTCCCCCGTCTGCGCTTCCACTGGGACCCAACACCCGAACGGGCGGACCACATCGAGCGCTTGCTGGCCTCGTTGCGCCATGAAGCTGCCTCGGCTCCTCAGGCGGAGAAGCAGGAAGACGATGAGACGGAGGACAGCGCCGGAAATGAGTGACCTGCTCCACCGGCAGATTGCCGAAATGTTGCATTCAGCGAAGCACATCCTGGCGGTGGCGCACATTCGCCCGGATGGTGATGCGGTGGGTTCTCTGCTCGGACTGGGGCTGTCATTACGAGCGGCCGGTCAGAAGGTGGATATGCTTCTGGCCGACGGTGTGCCTGCTCCCTTCCGGCATTTGCCGGGAAGTGAGCAGGTTATCACTCGGCCCTGTGCCGAATATGATGTGGTGGTGGTGCTGGATAGCTCTGATTTACAGCGCACAGGCGGGGTTCTGGGTGAACGCCAGCCTGACCTTAATATTGACCATCATGCCACGAACCTGCGTTTCGCCCGGGTGAATCTGGTAGACCCGCAGGCTGTGGCAACCTGCGCCATTCTGGCGCAAAACCTTCCCCGGTGGGGGTTCCCTGTATCCGGGGAAGTGGCTTCGGCCTTGCTTACCGGAATACTTACCGATACAATTGGATTCCGTACCTCGAATATGTCGCCTGAGGTGCTACGCCTGGCGGCTGATCTGATGGAGGCGGGGGCTAATCTTCCGGAACTGTACCGCGCCGGATTGGTGCAGAAGAGTTTCGAGGCTGCCCGCTACTGGGGTTTTGGGTTAGAGCGCCTTCAGCGCGAAGATGGGCTCATCTGGACGACTCTTCTCCTGGCAGATCGGCAGGCGGCGGCTTACAATGGGAATGATGACGCCGATTTGATCAATTTCCTTTCTTCGACAGATGGCGACGTGATCGTACTTTTCAATGAACAAAAAGGCGGTAAGGTCAAGGTGAGCTGGCGCGCCAGGCCCGGGCTGGATATTTCAACGCTGGCGCTTCGCTTTGGCGGCGGGGGGCACCCTGCTGCTGCCGGTGCGGAAATATCCGGTACAATAGAAGAAGTGCGAGAAAGAGTACTTTCGGAAACCCGCGCGTTCCTGGCCGCGCACCGGCACTGAGAAACGGTGCGAGCCTCTTCGGTTTCTCTGGTGTTCTTCCAGAAAACAGGTGGCGAGGATCGACGCGGGAATGAAACCAACAGACCATTCGAGGCGAAATGCCTCTTAACCGGAAAGCGGATTCAAAATTTGCGGCAGGGGCCGCACCTGGGGAGTGATGTTTGCAATGGATAACAGCCAGATTGACGTCAGAAATGCCATTTCTGGGGTGCTGGTGGTGGATAAACCCGTCGGGCTGACCAGCCATGATGTGGTTCAAATTATCCGCAAAGGCACCAACATCCGGCGGGCCGGTCATACCGGTACGCTGGATCCGCGCGCTTCCGGGGTTCTGGTCGTGTTGATCGGCCCGGCAGTGCGGTTGAGCGAGTACGTATCTGCTTCCGACAAGCGCTATCAGGCTATTTTACGCCTGGGTGCGTCCACTGATACGTACGATGCCGATGGGCGGGTTACCCGTTCGCGCCCGGTGGAGCACATTACGGAAGAGCAGTTCCAGGAAGTGCTCCAGCGATTTGTAGGCGAGATCGAACAGGTTCCCCCGCCATTTTCCGCCGTCAAGATCAAGGGTCGCAAGGCGTATGAAATGGCCCGTGAAGGCGAAGAGGTGGATCTTGCCCCGCGAAAAATCACCGTCTACAGCCTGGAATTGCTGGAGTGGGCTCCGCCTGAAGCGGTCATTGATGTGTACTGTTCCTCAGGGACGTACGTTCGGTCGCTGGCGCATGACCTCGGAGAAGCCCTTGGCTGCGGGGCTCATCTGGTGGGACTGCGCCGCACCAAGAGTGGGCGGTTCACCCTGCGTGATGCCGTCCCCCTGCGCAAGCTTAAAGAGGCTTTCGTAGAGGGGAACTGGTATCAGTATCTCATTCCGGCGGCTGAGGCGCTGGCCGATTGGCCCGCCATCGAGCTGACTGAAGCCGAGATTGACACCATTCGCCATGGTCATCGTATTCCGGCGGCTCCCGAAAGCCCCGCCATGGCGCGTGGGATCAGTGAGATGGGGGAACTGGTGGCCCTGCTCGCTCTTGATCCGGCAACGAATGAGTGGCAGCCGAAAAAGGTGTTCTTCTCGTAAATGCGGCATTTTCATCAGCTCCAAGAGGTTGAACTCTCTGAATCCCTGGTGGCGGTGGGCACATTTGATGGTGTGCACATCGGGCATCGGGTCATGCTGGAGCAAATGTCTCGTGAGGCGCACGCCCGTGGGCTTCTGGCGGTGGTGGTCACCTTTTTCCCCCACCCGGTGGTGGTGTTGCGCGGCCTTGAAGGCCCGCATTATCTGACGCTCCCGGACGAGCGCGCCCGTTACCTGGGAGAAGCCGGGATTGACGTGGTGGTCACCCTGGAGTTTACCCGGGAGATGGCCGCCTGGAGCGCCCGGCACTTTGTGCAACTGCTGCGCGCCCATCTGGGGATGAGCGAGCTGTGGGCAGGCCCCGATTTTGCTCTGGGGCACAACCGGGAAGGAGATTTACCCACCCTCACCAGCCTCGGAGAGGAACTTGGTTACCGGGTTCGGGTGGTATCGCCTTTTCATCACCGGGGGGTGGTGGTTTCTTCCAGCCGGGTGCGTGCTCTGCTGGCCGAGGGAGAGGTGACGGAAGCCGCGGCCATGCTGGGGCGGCCTTATTCGGTCAGCGGGCCGGTGGTGCACGGGGATTCGCGCGGGCACATTCTGGGCTTCCCGACGGCGAATATCGACTTCTGGCCGCAGAAGATCGTCCCGGCCAACGGGGTCTATGCCTGCCGGGTGTGGCTTCAGGGTCAGCGTTACGATGCCGTCACCAACCTGGGGGTTCGCCCCACTTTTGGAACCTTACCCCCTCTGCCGCGCATGGAGGCGTACCTGCTGGATTTTCAACAGGAGATCTACGGGCAAACCCTGGAGGTGGCATTCATCCGGCGCCTGCGGGGTGAACAACGCTTTGAGTCGGTTGAGGCGCTGACCGCGCAGATTCAACGCGATATTCAGGCCACCCGGGAGGTTTTACAGTATGAGCCCTGAACGGCAAATTTACCTGCTCGACTCGATGGAATTGCCCCCCGAAACTATCGCGGTGGCCTTTGCCAAGACCTCGCGTTCGCCGCAATCGTTCCGGCAAATTGCCGCTGAACTGACCGAAGAAAAGAGCGCCGAATTCCACGAAAAATGGGTGGTAGGTTACGGGCATGCGTCGGTAGCGGAACATGCGGTGCTTCACATTGCGGTTGAAAACGTCTCCCGCCTGGCGGTGGAGTGCCTGGAGTCCAATCGGCTGGCTTCATATACCGAAAAATCGACCCGTTACCAGAAGTGGGGGCTTGAGGATTTTTATCTCCCGACCGAATTGGAGGCGCATCCGCTCCGTTCCCTCTATGAAGACACCATCCGCCTGCTCTTTGAGACTTATCAGGCCTCGCTGATGCCGGTGAAGGAAGTGATTGCCGGGCGGACGCCCCGCAGAGAAGGGGAATCGGATGCGGCTTTTGACCGGCGCATTCGTTCGGAATATATTGATGTGTGTCGTTTTTTGCTGCCTGCCGCGGCGCTGGCCAATGTGGGGGTGACGATCAATGCCCGCGCGCTGGAGCACGCCCTGCGGAAGATGGCTTCGCATCCGCTTGCTGAAGTACGCCAGATGGGTGAGGAAATCCGCCGGGTGGCCCAGCCGCGTTTGCCCACGCTCATTAAATATGTAGAGCGTGTTCCCTATCTGGAAGACACCGCGCGTTATTTTGAGCAGGCCGCCGCTCAGCTGCCTGCCAGCCCGCCCGGCGCGGACTGGTGCCGGGTCGAAGTGGATGACCCGACCGGGGAGGAGCGCGTTCTGGCGGCGGCGCTGGTGCGCTTTGGAGCGGTCAGTTTTGCGGAGGCGCGGGAGTATGTGCGCAACCTGCCTGCCCTTCAGCGGGGAGAACTGGCGCGTGCGCTGCTGGCCAACCTCGACAGGCACGATATTCCCCTTCGCGAGCTGGAATACGCCCTCTTCACGGTGGAGTTGGTGATGGATCAGGGGGGCTTTTTTGAACTGAAACGTCACCGCATGATGACTCAGACGGCTCAGCCGCTCAGCACGCGCCTGGGATACGCCCTGCCCCGGGCCATCTGTGAGGCCGGGCTGGAGACCTCTTACCGCCAGGCAATGAAAGCCGCCCATGAAGCCTGGGCCCGCCTGGCGCAGGCATTCCCCCATGTGGCCTCGTATGTGGTGCCCAATGCTTATAACCGCCGCGTGTTATTGCAGACCAACCTGCGCAGTGCACTCCATCTGGTTCGCCTGCGCGGGGCTTCTAACGCCCACTTTTCGATGCGGCGTGTGGCTCATCGTATCGCAGAAGAGATCCGCACGCTTTTTCCGCTCCTGGGGGGGTATTTCCCGGCGAGTGAAAGTGAGACCTGGCAATCGGTGGAGAGGGAGCACTTTGCCGAAACTGCCGCTCTTCCTCTGTAATGCTCCGTTTCTCCCCGGTGGAGAGAAAGATCGAGGCCACTCATGACTCTCATCCTCGGATTTTTCTGGAATTTCGATCAGCATCGCCTGCGCGCTTTCTGGCGGCTGGTGCTTACCCTCCTCTTGATGGCCATTCTGGTGGGGATGAGTCAGGTGGCCACTGCCAGCCTGATTGATACCCTGGAAGGGAAGGGCTGGCTGCCGGGAGGGGGGCTCTCGCCCCAGGGGTATAACACGGTGATGAACCTCGTGCTGACCGCTGTGACGGTGCTGAGCATCTTCCTGGCAGGCCTTTCTTTCGACCGGCGCCCCTTTGCTGATTTCGGGTTTCACTTTTCTTCTCACTGGTGGATCGATTTCACCTTTGGCCTTCTGCTGGGGGCAGGGTTGATGCTGCTCATCTTTGGGGTGGAACTGGCGGCGGGATGGATCACGGTGACGGAGTTCCTTAAGGCTTACCAGGCTCCCTTCTGGGCTGAGGTTGGGGGGATGTTCCTCCTGTTCATCTGTGTGGGGGTGCAGGAGGAGATTATCTCGCGGGGGTACCTTCTGCGTAATCTGGCCGAGGGGTTGAATCTGAAATTCCTGGGCCCGCGGGGCGCCCTTCTGCTGGCATATTTTCTCTCCTCTCTGGTGTTTGGCGCGCTTCATTTTGCCAACCCGAATGCTTCGCTCACCAGTACGTTGTTCATTGCTGTGGCGGGGTTGTTTCTGGGGTTGGGGTTCGTTCTTACCGGTGAACTGGCCATTCCCATCGGGTTGCATATTGGCTGGAACTTCTTTCAGGGGAATGTATTTGGCTTTCCGGTGAGTGGTACGCTGGCCGGACCAACGTTCATTGCCATCCGGCAGGGCGGCCCGGCCTGGCTCACAGGGGCGGCTTTCGGGCCGGAAGCCGGAGTGCTGGGCCTGGCGGCGATTCTGCTGGGCATGGCCCTGACGGTGGTGTGGGTGCGCCGCCGGTATGGTGGGGTTACCCTGCAAACCGCGCTGGCGGAATACCCGCGAAAAGATAAGGAAACCGTATGAAAAAGGACGAACTCCTCACAAGGATTCAATCTACCCGGAAACAATTGCTGGATATTTTGACCGCAGTCCCCCTCGAATACCGCGAAATTCCCGGTGCAACGGGGGAATGGTCGGTGAAGGACGTCATCGTTCACCTGAATTACTGGGGCTCCATGCTCGTGACCATGCTTTATCAGGTGCGGCAGGGGGCTGCGCCCACCACGGTGCATTTTGACCCGGCGCTGGACGTGGAGGCACTCAACCGGCGCTGGTATGAAATGGGTAAAGATCGCCCCTGGGAGGCCGCCTGGGCCGACTTTGAGGCGCTCCACCGGCAGGTGTTGCGCCGGGTGGCCGAATTTTCGGAGGCAGAGCTGAATGACCCGCATCTTCATCCCAAACTGGGCGGGCGCTGTCTGTGGGAATTCATTGCCACCGACACTTACCATCACGATGAGGAACACATCGCTCCGTTGCAGGCCTGGCTTGAGACCCTGCCCGGGCGGAACTGATGGTAAAGCTTCTGGCCTGCTGGCGCAGAACTTGCACTGTTTATGATGGGTATTTCCTGGCCAGACCGGCTCTTCGGAAAGGGAGAGACGGTTTTTCAACTCCGTTTATGCTAAAATCGATTCACGATGATGACTGATTCGTTTGACCCCAACCCGGGGGAGCACCCCACTGAGGATACCCCGGGGCGGCGATTACGCCGTTTAATTGAGTCCGGTGAGGAGGTGGAAGGGGAGGCCAGTGAGCCTTCTCAGGCCGTATCCGGGGAGGAAAAACCGGCCGGAACGCAGCCCTCTGAAGAGGGGGGAGAGGTGGAAGAGTCTTATCTGCCACCGCTTCCGTTCCCGCTTTCGGAGATCGACCTGAGCGAAGCCCCCACCCTGCCGCCCC
>NZ_DF967965.1:3105176-3114810 GCF_001050195.2 Anaerolinea thermolimosa | reverse complement strand
CCCTGCCGCCCCCGCCGGAGCCTGCCCCCGAGCCCGATGCCACTCCGCCTGCCAGGCACCCGACGGGAGAACCCGAGCGCACCGGCGGCTGGTACGGCGATCTGGCCGCGCAAGATCCCCTGCGAAATTCACCTTTTGATGACCGCACGATTCCTTCTCCAGCTGATGCCACTCCACCTGCGGCACGGCGGTCAACCCCGGGAGAAGAATTACCTCACATTCCACCGTTCTATGAGACAGATGCCTCTATCCTGCCGCACCGGGTAGAAGAAACTGATCCCGATTCCACACGGGTGACGCCCTCTGCCTATCAATACACCAGCGGGCCGGGCACACAGGCCACCCGTCCATCGTCTGTCCCTCCACGCCGCCGCATGGGCGCGCAACCCCCTGCGCCAGTTCCTCCGTTTTACCCACCGGCTTCTTATGCTCCGCCGTCAGCTACCCCTCCGAAGGGGCGCGCCGGAGCAGGCAGTTCGGGGTGGCGGCGGAGCCTGGGTTGTCTGCTCCGCCTGGTGCTCATTGGATTGATTCTGCTGATCCTGGTCTTCGGGGCGGCGGCCACCTTCCTGGTATTTCAGTATTTTTCCATTGCCCGCACCCTGCCCGATGTATCAACACTGCGTGAGCGCGCCTCACACTTCGAGACGACGCGCATCCTCGACCGCAACGGCAATGTCCTTTACGAAATCCTCGATCCCAATGCCGGGCGCCGTACCTATGTTCCCCTGCAGAAAATTTCTCCCTATGTGATCGCTGCCACCATCGCCACCGAGGACAAGGAATTTTACAACCATCCTGGTTTCGATCCGCTGGCGATTGCGCGTGCCCTCTGGCAGAATTACACCAGCGGCGAGGTGGTCTCGGGGGCTTCAACCATTACCCAACAGCTTGCCCGAATGTTGCTTCTGGAGCCTGAAGAAGCCGCCGAACGTACCTACCAGCGTAAGGCGCGCGAGATTGTCCTGGCGGCCGAGCTTACCCGGCGCTACAGCAAGGATGAAATCCTTGAGCTGTTCCTCAATGAGAACAACTACGGCAATCTGGCGTATGGTATCGAGGCTGCCGCGGAGACGTACTTCAACACCACCGCTGATCAACTTAACCTGGCCCAGGCCTCGTTCCTGGCGGGCATCCCCCAGGCGCCCTCGGTGTACAACATCTACACCAACCGCGAAGAGACCCTGCGCCGCCACAAGCAGGTGCTGGTGTTGATGTATCAGCTCAGCCGGGAAAAAAACTGCATTGAGGTTTCCAACAATGTGCAGCCGGTGTGTGTGGATGCCGCCGCGGCCACGCGCGCCGCGCAGGAGATCGAGGCGTATTCTTTCCGACCACCCGTGGTGACTTACCGGTATCCACACTGGGTGAATTACATCCGGTCACTGCTTGAGGAGCGCTACGACGCCCAGACCATTTACCGCTCGGGTTTTACGGTGTATACCACGCTCGACCCCGGCCTTCAGGATCAGGCGCAGCAGATCGTCAGTCAGCAGGTGGCCTCATTGAGCAACCTGAACGTGCAGAACGGCGCACTGGTGGCCATCCGCCCGGCAACGGGGGAAATTCTGGCCATGGTTGGCTCGGCAGATTTTGACAATGCGGCGATTTCCGGGCAGATCAACATGGCCGATGTGCCGCGCCAGCCGGGTTCTTCGATCAAGCCGATTACCTATGTGGCGGCATTCGAGAAAGGCTGGACGCCTTCTACCTTGATCTGGGATGTGCCCAGCGAATTTCCGCCCTCGGGGAACCCCAGCGATAACCGCCCACCCTACAAGCCGGTCAATTATGATGGTCGATTCCACGGGCCGGTCACGGTGCGCACGGCGCTGGCCAATTCTTATAACGTTCCGGCGGTGAAGGCCCTGCAATTCGTGGGTATTTACGATGGCCTCATCCCTGTGGCCCGCCGGCTGGGGATTACCACCCTTACGCGCGATGATTACGGGCTTTCGCTCACCCTGGGTGGGGGCGAGGTGACCCTCCTTGAGATGACTTCCGCTTTTGCCACCTTTGCCAACAACGGGCGGCGGGTGCCGCCGGTGGCGATTACGAAGATTGTGGATTACGCGGGCAATGTGGTCTACGAATACAGGCAGCCTCCCGGCGAGCAGGTGATTCGCCCGGAACACGCCTACCTGATCACCTCGATTCTCTCCGACAACCAGGCACGTACCCCCATGTTTGGAGCCAATTCGGTGCTGGCCCTGCCCTTCCCGGCGGCGGCCAAGACCGGCACCACCAACGATTTTCGCGATAACTGGACGCTCGGGTACACTCCCGATGTGGCCGTGGGCGTATGGGTGGGGAATGCAGATTACACCCCCATGGAAGGGGTCTCTGGCCTCACCGGTGCGGCTCCGATCTGGTCGCAATTCATGCAATTTGCCGAGCAAAGCTTAACCGGCGGGAACCCCACCCCCTTCATTCGTCCGGCGAATATTGTGGAGCGGGTGGTTTGTGCTATTTCGGGCACCGAGCCATCGGAATGGTGCCCTGCTCAGCGTACGGAGGTTTTTGCCGCCGATCAGCTCCCCCCTTCCAAAGAAGAAGACCTCTGGAAGAAGGTCAATATTGATACGTGGACCGGCCTGCGGGCTTCGCCGCAATGTTCCGGGTTCACCAGTGATCAATTTGCTCTCAATGTGAGCGATCCCTGGGCGAAGAAGTGGATTCTGGAAACCGATCAGGGGCGGGAGTGGGCGCGCAGTGTGGGCTTCAATGACACCATTTTCTTTGTGCCCGAGCGCGAATGCCGGGCTGAAGATCCGCGGCCTAATATTTACTTTGCCGGTCTGACGGAAGACCAGGCGATTCTCACCAGCCCGTTTGACATTTACGCGGTGGTCGATGCCAGCGCTGAATTCCGTCGTTTCCGGCTGGAATGGGGGCCGGGGAATGACCCGGGTGAGTGGAAGGCTCTCATCGAAGATGCCACCAACCCGGTGAAACAACCAGACCGGATTTACTCGTGGAACCTGGATGATGTGCCGCGCGGGAACATCACCCTGCGGATTTACATGGAAAGCACCAGCGGGCGGTATGCCGAAAAACGCATTCACCTCAAGATTCAGGCGCCTACGCCCACCCCGACGCCTACCGTCACTCCTTCGGCTACCCCGCCGCCGACTCTGACGCCCACACCCACACTCACCCCGCTCCCTTCTGAGACGCCTGTTCCTCCCACGCCGTCGCCAACCAGCGGTGGATAAGATTCTTTTGAGCGCTATACTTGTATGCTTTTTCTACAAGGGGTGATATGCGTTTAGGCCCAACTGTGGCTCTATTGGGTGGCAGTGGCTGAGTTTTAAGCCGATCTTCTGAGATTTGGGGCAGGGCTGTCTTTGGATGTGGTAAAGACAGCCCTGCCCTTTATTCGTTAAAATTCCTGCGGGTAACTCAGCGGGCGAGGTTCCCAGATGATCTGCCGTACTGAAATATCTCGCACGCAGATCATGCTCTGGTAGGCCTCAAATCCGATGCGGTTGTGAATGGAAGAGTCGATGGGGTGGGGGTCGAGCAGTTCCAGACGCAGGACGCCATCCACGAAGAGAAAGCAGTGCCCGTCCACACTGCCCGCCTGGATGTGATAATCGTGTTCAGGCTCGAACCAGGGGCAGGGCGCGGCTGCAATCAACCGGTATTCGGGGGATTTTTCGATGCCCACTTTGCCTTCCCACCAGCCCTGCACTCCCGCCACGTAGGCCGGGCCGCGCTGGTTTTTTTCGGTGTCCCAGCTCATGTTCCACATCACGTCAATATCGTGGGTGGAGGGCAAAAGCACGCGCGCGGTGCATTCCACCAGCACATTGCCCGGAAATCCCTGACGGGTAAAGATGACCCCCGGCGCCGGATGGGGGTTCATCCCCCAGAAAGCGCCATCGTGAACTTCCCAGTGTGCATTGTGAACCTCCCAGCCTTCGAGAAAACTCTCTGGCGTGAGAGGGCGGTCGTAAAGCACCGGGGAGGCATCGACCAGAATTCGTTTTTGCAGGATGAGCAGGTCGGGCATGAAGGTTCTCCTTTTTTAGAGCAGGCGCATTTGTTCGGCTTCTTCAAAGAAGGGCGGGTCGGCATCGAGCAGGTTCTCCCACACTTCGGGGGTTAAATCGGGGCGTTCAGCCAGGTGGCGCAGGTGACGGAACTTCAGCAGGTGCCAGCCTTTGAGCAGATTGGCCAGGCGCGGGTCGCGGCGCAGTTTGAAGCTGAGGAGCCTTGCCCGTCCGCCGGGGAAGACCATCACGCACTGACGCACCGGCCCTGGAGGGTTGCCGAGAACGAACCGGCTCACCAGGCTGGAGGCCATCGGGTAGAAGAAATACACCTGTCCGAAGGTGGCCGGAGTCCACACCAGGGGGAGTTCACCCGAGGCGGTGAAGCCCATGCGGCTGCCCAGCTCAAGGAGCAGGTGCCGCACCTCTTCCAGGTCAGCGCGGCGGCGCGCGGGAGCTTCCTGCGGGAGGAGCTGCCAGTGGCCGGGGCTTCCGGGGAGCTCACTGGCGTAAGATTCCAGAACGGCGGTGATTAAATCGGCGGGCGGGGTAAGCAGGCCGGGGAACAACCGGCAGAGGTGTTCTTCCAGGGCCCGGCGGGATATTCCGGGCTCACGTTGCAGAGAGCGAATCACCTCTCGCTCCACTCGATCGGCCAGAGGTTCTTCCAGGTCAGCCGGGGGATCGGTGAGCCACCACAGACTGCGCTCTTCTTCCTGAGATGACCCCTCAAAGCGGAAAATGAAGGTGCGGCTGGCAAAAACCCGCCCGGCCAGTGCCTGAATGCGCGTGACCAGCTCTCCAGCAGTGAGGTTAGTGGGCACTTCTCCGCGTTGCAGCAGGTTGCATAACCCTCCCGCATATACCGGCAGATAGGGGGCGGGCTCGGCGCGCCCTGCCAGGGTTTCGCGCATGCCCTCAGAAAAGGCGGTTTCCTGGGATGGTTCTCCGGTAGAAGAGCGGTGCGGGATTTGCCCGGTATACCAGAGAGCCTGGGCCATCTCTTCATCTTCACGCAATGCCAGCCCCTGCAGGTTCCAGCCAGAAGTTTCGGCGGCAGTGAAGATGGACGCCAGGAAGCCCGCCGTGGCTTCGGGAATCAGCCCGATGAGGGGCGTGCCTGACGGTAAGGCTTTGGCCAGGGCAATGAATGGGCTGACCATGGCATTGGCGTACCAGGCCCAGTCAAAGCGCTTGCGTTCTAACAGGGCGCGCAACGGAAGAGCGGCTTCGCGCCCCCATAACCAGCCTGACCACATGGCCGAGAGAGTCCAGAAGGCCTGATTGGGGCGGGGGAAGGTCGTCAGGATAACGAGCGGGTTGATCTGTTCCGGCAGGGGAATAAGCCCACGGGCGCGCCCTGTAAACAGGCTGATACCGCCGGGCGGGGGGAGTTCAGGCCAGTGGACGAGAGGCACAGCCCCGGGTTGCGCACTCCAGACGGCGATGGCTTCTTCCATGGCCAGCCAGAGGTTGTTCTCGCGGAACTGGGCAGGCATCCCCAGCTGCCGCGGACGTGTGCGCCCGACGCCGTGTGGCCAGAGGGCGCTGGCCGCGTCACAGGCGCTGATCAGCAGTGCCTGCAACCAGCGGCGCGTCTCTGGCGAGAGGGCAAGGCCTTCCTGTCGGTTAATCAGGGTCGAGAGCACGTAGAGGGGGCGATCCAGATAGGCCGAGAGGGCCTCTCTCACTCCGTCGTAATGTTCGTCTTCAGGGTCTGCCACCCGCGAAAGTGCCCGTGCTCGATGCAGGTTGATGTTCCCGATGCGCTTCAGGCGTTCCAGGTCGTCCTCGGCGAGGGGGCGTTCGGCCTGTTCCTGACAGTGTTCACAGCGGTACAACCGTGCATAAGGGGTCGGTTCGCCACGCCGCCAGAGGAAGGCCTGTGCCTGGGTTACCCCGCCACAGGTGGCGCAGGTGGTCTGATAAAGGGCACGCAGGTGAAGCTCCAGCCGCTCTTCTCCACGGCGGGCTGCACCCAGTGCGGCCAGCGCAGCGAGAAAGTCTTCCTTGCGCGGTGCTGAGGCAAGGGTTTCAAGAAGGAAGGAGAGCACCGGGTTATTCGATGCGACCACCACCCGGTAACCTGCCCGTGCGGCTTCTAACGCCAGGGCCGGGGTGGCGTTGAGGGGGTCGATTACCCATCCAGGAGGCTCGTGAAATTCGCGCAGCCAGCTTGCGACGCTCCCCTCAGGCAGGGGAGGCAAAAAGCGCCCCAGGGGTAGAGGCAACGTGTTGGCCTCTCCCGGATGAAACACCACCGAACTCCGGGCATTCATACGCATAGTATAAACAAATCTACCCTGTCTGATGCAGGGAAATACGCCATAACCGGGGGGAGGTCATGCAACTTTTTAGCGCCTGTTGCATCTAAAGATCAGATTCTCAACAGCATTATTTTACCGGTCGGAGGAATAGCGTTATGACGGAAACGAGCAAACCACAACCACGTGTCATTGTCTTTACTACTCCCACCTGCACCTACTGCAACGCCACCAAGCGTTACCTGCGGGAGAAGGGGGTTCGTTTCAAAGAGGTAGATGTGAGCCGCGATCCTGCTGCTGCCCGGGATATGGTGCGCCGCTCCGGGCAGATGGGAGTGCCGGTGCTGGATATTGGTGGAAAAATTGTAGTGGGCTTTGACCGCCCGAAAATTGATCGGTTTCTGGGTTTGTAAAATACATTGATCTGATTGGAGGAAGTTATGAGTGACGTATCGATTGAACCGCTGGGTGCCCGGGTACTGGTTCGACCTCTGGAGCAGGGTGAAAAAACTGCTTCCGGGCTGTACCTGCCTGAAACTGCCAAGGAAAAGCCTCAGACCGGGGTTGTGGTGGCCATCGGGGATGATGAGGCCATTAAACTGAAGGTGAATGATAAGGTGCTCTTTGCCAAGTACACCGGCACCGAGTTCAAGGTTGACGGGGTAGAGTATCTGTTAATGGATTGCAACGATATTCTTGCCCGTTTGAAGAATTGAGCTCCGATTTACATGGTGTTGCCCCGCACATGCGCTCGGTGTGCGGGGCATTTTGCTTTATTTTGTAGAATTTTCTGGACGATTCCTTCTTTTTTATGGTAGAATTCAGCGGCTTGCTATCTGGCAGGCGAAATCTATCAAGCACGCGGCCCGACATTCTCTGCGTGCCTCGCCGACGGGGTGAGGAGAATGAGTGAAGGCTGCGGAAGAAAAAACGCAAGGAGTGAATCGAATGGCTACTGTAATCTCCATGAAGGCACTTCTGGAGAGCGGCGTCCACTTTGGGCACCGCACCAACAAGTGGAACCCCAGGATGCGCCCGTACATCTTCACCGAGCGCAATGGCATCCACATCATTGATCTTCAGCAGACGGTTAAAGCTCTCAATACGGCCTACAATCTGGTGCGCGATACCGTGGCGCAGGGCGGCACGGTGCTCTTTGTGGGCACCAAGCGCCAGGCCCAGGAAACGGTAAAGGAAGAGGCCATCCGCTGTGGAATGCCCTACGTCACCGAGCGCTGGATGGGCGGCTTGCTCACGAACTGGGTGACGATGTTCCAGCGTATCCTTGAGCTCGACCGCATGGAAAAAATGCGCGATTCAGGGGAGATCAACCGCCTGACCAAAAAAGAAGGGTTGTTGATCCAGCGTGAGATTGACCGCCTTCATATTCGCCTGGGGGGCATCCGCAATATGAAAAAGCTCCCCGATCTGCTCTTCGTGGTGGATGTTTCACGGGAAGAAACCGCGGTGCGCGAGGCTAACAAGCTGAATATCCCTGTGGTGGCGCTGGTGGATACAAACTGTGACCCGAGCGGGGTGGATTACGTCATTCCCTCGAACGATGATGCCATCCGCGCTATCAAATTGCTGGTGGGTAAGATTGCTGATGCCGTCCTCGAAGGGCGCGCTTATCGCAAGGAAGAGGCTGAACAGGGCGATGCGGCCTTACTGGAAGGCGAAGCTGCGTCTGTAGTGCGCCGCACCAGCCTGCTGGAAGAAGAGGAAGATGACAGCACTTTGCTGGGTTCTTCGACGCTTGCCAAGTTAAGCCCGCGTGTCAGCCCGGATATGGTGGAAGAGCTCGAAGAAGAGGTGGATGAAGAGTAAGCCGCACAGCGGCGAACTCGACAACCGTGCCGCAGGAATGGATTTTTCAGGGTAGACAGGATTGAGAAAATGGCAATTACAACCGAGATGATTAAACAGTTACGCGAAGCGACCGGTGCGGGTATTCTGGATTGCCGCAAGGCGCTCGAGCAGGCCGGTGGAGACTACGAAAAAGCAGTAGATTACCTGCGCGAGAAGGGCCTGGCGCAGGCCGCCAAGCGCGCCGATCGCACGGCGTCGGAAGGTGTGATCGAGGTGTATTCCCACGGGAATGGCCGTGTGGCCGTGGTGGTGGAGGTCAACTGCGAGAGCGATTTCGTTGCCCGCGAAGCTTCTTTCCGGCATTTTGCCCATGAACTGGCGTTGCAAATTGCCGCGGCCTCTCCTCAGTACATTAAAGAGGAGGATATCCCCGCCGAGGTGCTGGAGCGCGAGTCGAATATTGCAGCTGCCCGTGCCCGTGAAGAGGGAAAACCCGAGGCCGTTATCCCGCGCATTGTGGAAGGTTATTTGAATAAATTCAAGGACGAGGCTGTGCTCATGCGCCAGAAGTACATCCGCGATGAGGCTCGCACCATTCAGGACCTCTACAATGAGCTGGTTGTGGCGTTGAAAGAAAACATCATCATCCGGCGGTTCGTCCGCTGGGAGCTTGGAGAAGCATCCAGTTAATGGTTTCGAAAGGCCAACCGTAAGGGTTGGCCTTTTTTTCAATCACGCCAAAGGAGATGAAATGGATGGATTGAAATACCACCGGATTTTGCTCAAGCTGAGCGGAGAAGCCCTGGCTGGTGAAGAAGGGTTTGGCATCAACCCTCAGAACGCCCTCGACATCGCTCGCCGGGTGCGCGATGTGCGTGAGATGGGGGTAGATGTGGCTATCGTCATCGGCGCAGGCAATCTGTGGCGCGGGCGGGTGGGGCAAAACAGCGGTATGGACCCGGCGACCGCCGATTATATGGGGATGCTGGCCACCGTGATGAACGCCCTGGCGCTCATGGATGCGCTTGAGAAACTGGGTGTGGTGACGCGGGTGCAATCGGCGATTGAAATGCATTCGGTGGCCGAGCCGTATATTCGCAGGCGCGCCATCCGCCATCTCGAAAAGGGCCGGGTGGTGATCCTGGGGGGTGGAACGGGAAACCCTTACTTTACCACCGATACGGCGGCGGCTTTGCGCGCTACCGAGCTATGTTGTGATGTGCTCATCAAGGCCACCAAGGTGGATGGCGTGTACGATAGTGACCCCAAGACCAACCCGAACGCCCGGCGTTTTGAAACCATCACCTACATGGATGCGATCAATCAACGCGTGCAGGTGATGGACAGCACGGCGCTCACCCTGTGTATGGATAACAAACTTCCGATCCTGGTGTTGAACCTCTGGGATGAAACCGCACTCTCTCGCGCTCTCAAAGGGGAGCCGGTGGGGACACTGGTGGCTGAGTGAGGCCAGGGCGGGTGTGATCGTTCCAGTATTGGTAAAACAATGGTGAAGGAACAGGAATGAGGGCTGCCCCCTGGCGAATTACCAGGGTTACGCCATCA
>NZ_DF967965.1:3091651-3103617 GCF_001050195.2 Anaerolinea thermolimosa | reverse complement strand
GCCTCTCTGTTCGTCGGATGTGGGGTGGCTTGCTAACTACCCCTCATCCATTTAACCACCTTTTTACCAGCTTTGGAACGATCACGGGCGGGTGTTTCTCTTGACAAACGGGGGGTTTTGCGGATAATTGAGGCACATCGTGAACTTTCACAGGCGTTGACGGAGGAAAGTAAGCGGGCGGGCGCCGCCAGAGACGTGAGAGCGCAGGCTGAAACTCTCACCCGGAAGAACCCCGGCTGAAGTTCCCTCCTGAGCTGTGCAGGGGAACGCTTCTGAAAGGAGCCAGTAGTCTGCACCGCGTGGGCCCGGCGTTAATGGGCAGCCAATCGCCCCCAGGGGCTGTTGGGTCAAGTGGGCCAGGGGTTATCCCTGCCAATGTGGGTGGTACCGCGGGTATTCTCTCCCGTCCCAGTGTGGACGGGAGATTTTTTTGGAGGAGTCATGGACGAACTTCAAGAACTGGAGAAGATCCGCCAGGATGGACTGGCCGCTTTAAGCCATGTGGCAGACGAGGCTGCGCTGGAAGCATGGCGCGTGGCTCATTTGGGACGCAACGCGCCGGTGATGCAGGTTTTTTCTCGCCTGGGGCAGGCACCGAAAGAACTGCGCCCGAAGATCGGTCAGGTGGCGAACCAGGTAAAGCAGGAGTTGGAAGCCGCATTTCAGGAGCGCGCCACTGCCTTGAAGCAGGCCGCGCTTCAGCGTGCTCTCACAGCAGAACGCCTGGATGTGACTCTACCGGGCCGAAGGCCGGCGCGCGGGCGGTTGCACCCTGCGACACAGAACCTGCGGCGCATCCTTTCCATTCTGGGAGAGATGGGTTTTCAGGTATATACCTCACGTGAGGTGGAGCTGGATGAGTACAATTTCCAGCTGTTGAACATTCCACCTCATCACCCGGCGCGTGAGATGCAGGATACCTTCTATGTGGAATCGCCGCAAACCGATGGGAGCTACTCGGTTGTGTTGCGCACGCATACCTCCCCCGGGCAGATTCGCGCCATGCGCGAGTTTTCGGCCACTAACCCCGATAACCCCCCGCCCATTCGCGTTGCTTTGCCGGGAATGTGCTTCCGTTATGAGCAGATCACGGCCCGCTCTGAGGTGCAATTCAACCAGGTAGAAGGGCTGGTGGTGGGCAGGCATATCACTTTCAGCGATTTAAAGGGCACCCTTTCAGATTTTGTCCGGCGCATGTTCGGGCAGAACACGCGCACCCGCTTCCGCTCCGATTACTTCCCCTTTACCGAGCCCTCTGCCGAGATGGATGTGGAGTGCTTTGTCTGCGGTGGAAAAGGCTGTGCGGTGTGTAAAAAGTCGGGCTGGCTCGAGATTCTTGGCTGCGGCATGGTGCACCCAACGGTGTTGCAAAACGGCGGGTACGACCCCCGGAAGTACTCTGGTTTTGCTTTCGGTATGGGGCCCGAACGGCAGATCATGCTGCGTCATAAGATCAACGACATTCGCTATTTCTGGGGAAACGATCTTCGTTTCCTGGAACAGTTCTAGGAGGCTGGCATGAAAGTTCCCGTTTCATGGCTCAAGGATTTCGTGGATCTGAGCGGCCTTTCAGTGGTGGAATTAGCCCACAAACTTACCATGGCCGGGATGGAAGTGGAAGAAATTCGTTTCGTCGGGTTGCCATTGCCCGACAGCGATGATCATGGGTTCAAGGTAAGCGGTTTGAGCTGGGACGCGGACAAAATTGTGGTCGCACAGATTGATGAGGTCTTTCCGCACCCCAACGCCGACCGGCTGGTGTTGTGCCGCCTGAACGATGGCCTTCAGGAACATACTGTACTCACCGGCGCCCCCAATCTATTCGAGTATAAAGGGATCGGGCCGCTCCCGCGCCCCCTCAAGGTAGCCTATGCGCGTGAGGGTGCGCGGATTTACGACGGACATCAACCGGGGCAGGTGCTCACTACCCTCAAGCGGGCGAAAATCCGTGGTGTGGATTCTTATTCGATGGTCTGTTCGGAAAAGGAACTGGGGATTTCGGATGAGCATGAGGGGATCATCCTGCTCGATGAGGATGCGCCAACCGGGATGCCGCTGGTAGAGTACATGGGCGATGCCGTGCTGGAGTTGAAAATCAACCCCAATATGGCGCGCAACACCAGTGTGCTGGGGGTGGCCCGAGAGGTGGCCGCGCTTACCGGGCGCGCGTTGAAGAAGCCCGAGTTTACCCTGGAGACCACCGGAGAACCCATCGAAGGGCGGGTGAGTATTCAGATCACCAACCCTGAGCTCAATCCGCGTTTTACCCTGGCTCTCATCCGCGAAGTGCGTCTTGGCGAAAGTCCTTACTGGGTGCAGCGCCGTTTGCGCCTGGCGGGGATGCGTCCGATCAATAATGTGGTCGATGCCACCAATTACACGATGCTGGAAATAGGTGAGCCGCTCCATGCCTTTGATTATGATGTGCTGGTTAACCGCGCCGGTGGGGGAGAGGTGGTCATTCTGACGCGCACCGCCCGCCCCGGTGAAAAGTTAACCACGCTTGATGGGGTTGAACGCACGCTCACCGAAACCAATGTGCTCGTTTGCGATGCGACCGGCCCGCTTTCGCTGGCAGGGGTGATGGGCGGTCAGGAGAGTGAAGTCAGCGACCACACTGTGAATGTTTTGCTTGAGGCAGCAACGTGGAATTTTATCAACATCCGGCGCACGGTGATGCAGCATGGCCTGCCTTCTGAAGCCTCTTACCGGTTTTCTCGCGGCGTGCACCCTGCGCTGGCCATCGATGGCCTGCGGCGCTGTCTGTACTGGATGGCCCGCTGGAGTGGTGGAAAGGTTGCCCCCGGCATTGTGGATGCCTACCCCCTGCCACCAGTTGACCCCTGTGTGGAGATCACCGCTCAGGATGTAGAGCGATCTCTGGGCATTTCCATTTCTCTGGAAGAGATCCAGCAAATGCTTGAAAGGCTTGAGTTCCGGTGTGAGCGGCGCGGAGAAACACTGCAGGTTCAGACGCCCCCCATCCGTATGGATATCGGAGAGGGAGTGGTCGGGGTGGCTGACCTGATGGAGGAAATTGCCCGCCTCTACGGGTTCGAGCGCATCCCCGAAACGCGCCTGGCCGATTCTCTGCCCCCACAGCGTGGGAATCCTTCTCTGGAGGGAGAGGAACACGTGCGCGATGTCCTGGTTTCTCTCGGGCTACAGGAGGTCATCACCCACCGCATGACTGCGCCGGAGATCGAAGCGCGCCTGCTCCCGGCGGGCACGCCCGCTCCGTCGGTGGAATACGTCCGGCTGGTTAACCCCATCTCCCCGGAGAAGCGTGTGCTCCGTCGGAGTTTACTGGCCTCGGTGCTCAATGTGCTGGAGAGAAACGCTCGCATGGCTGAGTCGCTCAGCCTCTTCGAAGTGGGAGCCGTATTCGAGCCGTCTGGCGAGGCTCTGCCCCGCGAGCCGCGCCGCCTGGCGATAGCCATGACCGGTCGGCGGGAGGAAAGCAGCTGGGACGCTCCCGAAGGCCGGTTGATGGATTTCTACGATCTCAAAGGGGTCATCGAGGCACTCATGGAGGCGTTGCACATCCGGGTGGCTTTTGCTCCAGAGGAGCATCCATCGTTTCATCCCGGAAAGTGCGCCACGGTGCTTTGCGGAGAGCAAAAGCTGGGCGTGTTCGGTGAGCTTCATCCCCTGGTGAGGGAAAATTATGAAGTAGACACCCCCGTGCTCGCTGCAGAGATTGACCTGGAAGCCCTGTTGAGTCTGCTGCCGCTTCTGGGCCACGAAGTACGCCCGGTGAGTGAGTTCCCCCCTGTGCTTGAAGATATTGCGGTGGTGGTGGATGAAGCGGTTCCCGCGGCGCGAGTGGAGGAGCTCATCTGGCAGGGCGGCGGGAAACTGCTGGCGGGCGTGCGGCTCTTTGACGTCTTCCGCGGGGAGCAGCTTGGGGCAGGCAAGAAGAGCCTGGCCTATAGCCTGACCTACCAGGCGCCTGATCGCACCCTCACCGACCGGGATGCCGCGCAGATTCGCACGCGGATTATCCGGCGCCTGGAGCAGGAACTCGGCGCGAAGTTGAGAAGTTAATTTTTTATGCCATACTTTGACCACTTTGGCCTGCTCGCGCCTACGTATGAACGTCTGATCCGCTCCACGTACCCGGAGAGGCTGGCGGGATGGCTTGACCTGCCAGCCGGTGGCAACCTGCTGGATGTGGGAGGCGGAACCGGGCGGATCGCTCAGTTTTTCAGTGCGCGGGCGGGCCTCACGGTGGTGGCAGATATTTCTGCGGGAATGCTCCGTCTGGCGGCACGTAAACCCGGGGTTATCCCGTTGCGAGCGGCCTCAGAGCATTTGCCCCTGGCCGATGAAACCTTCGATCGGATTTTTATGGTGGATGCCCTCCATCATGTGGAGGATGCACGGCAGACTCTTGGCGAACTGTGGCGTGCTTTACGCCCCGGGGGACGGTTAATCATCGAAGAACCCGATATTCGCGCCTTCCCGGTGAAGGTTATTGCGTTATTTGAAAAGCTCGTCCTGATGCGCAGTCATTTTTACTCAGGAGAACAGATCGCGAACATGCTCTCCGACAGAGAAGGCAGTGCCGTGCAGATTGCGATTCAGGAATATACCGTGTGGGTTGTGTTTGATAAGAACCCCTGATCTTCGGAGGGAGCCCATGACTGAACCATCGAAAAAACCGTGGATGAATGAAGACTGGCTGGCGGTATGGATCGCCTTTCTTCTAATCGCTCTGGCGACCATCGGCGTTTTGGGAAAGAACGGGATTAACATCGTGTTTTAGAAGGAAGAAAGATCATGTCATCGGCGCAATCGGTTCGTTCCTCATTGCGTTTGTGGGGCGCGTCTCTGGGAGGGCTGGCAGTGACCTTCCTGCTCGCTGTGGCGGCCTGGTGGGTTTCCAGGCAGGTGGGTGCGGTCAAACTTCCCTTTGGAATTCCGGGAAAAGCGCTTGAATACCCGCTATGGGCGGCGTTGCTCGGGGTATTGGGTAATGTGCTTCTGCGGGCGCTGAAGATGCGAGAGTATCTTCAACCGGGGGTCCATACCGAGTTGTACTTAAAGATCGGGCTGGTACTTCTGGGGGCGGGGGTGGATCTCACCTTAATCGTTTCAGCGGCGCGGGGTGCCATTCTTCAATCCCTGGTGATGATCAGCGGGGTGTTTTTCTTCTGCTGGTGGCTGGCGGGCCGGTTTGGGCTGGATGAAAAGCTGCGGGCAGTCATGGCTTCGGCGGTTTCCATTTGCGGTGTTTCAGCGGCCATTGCTGCGGCAGGATCCGTGCTGGCCAGGAAGGAACAGGTGACCTATATCACGGCACTGGTCATTCTGGTGGCACTGCCTCTCATGGTTCTATCGCCGCTTCTGGCCAGTGCGCTGGGGCTTTCACAAACGGTAGCCGGGGCATGGTTTGGCGGCAACATCGATACTACGGCCGCGGTCGTTGGAGCAGGGACGCTTTACGGAGAACAGGCCCAGAAAATTGCCACCATTGTCAAATCGACCCAGAATACGCTGATCGGTCTGGTGGCATTCTTGCTGGCGCTTTATTTTGCCAGCCGCGAAGCAGGAGCCGGTACCCGCCCGGGGGTACGGGTGATCTGGGATCGGTTCCCCAAATTTGTGCTTGGCTTTCTTCTGGCTTCGGTTCTTTATTCAATGGGAGTGATCGATGGAGGGAAGGGAACCACCATTGAAGCGCTGAAGAACTGGGCCTTCACCCTGGCTTTTGTCTCCATGGGGCTGGAGCTTTCTTTTTCTGAATTTCGCTCCATGGGATGGCGCCCGGTGATGGTGTTTTTACTGGTGACCCTGTTTAATACTTTCCTTGCGCTGGGGGTTGCCTGGGTTGTTTTTACCTGGCTATTTCCGGTGGGTTGAGGGTGGGCACAGCTTACAGCCCCCAGAACAGTTTCATTCCAACGAGAAGCATGATGAAGGAGATGAGAGTCAGCGGCCAACCCACTTTGAAAAAATCGCTGAAGCGATAATTGGCCGGGCCGATCATCAAGATGTTGACCGGGTGCGCCAGGGGGGTGAGGAATGAAGCCGAACAGGCAATGGCGGCGGCAAGCGCCACGGCCTGCGGAGAAACCCCCAGCCGGATGGCTGCGCTGATGACTACCGGGCCGGAGACCAGTGCAGTAACCTGCCCCCCCATCACCTGAGTGAGCAGTGCGCTGAGCAGATAGGCCCCCGCGGCCAGCCCCAGCGGGCCGAAAGGTGTGACCAGGCGTACCATGAGTCTGCCACTGATATCGGCCAGGCCGGTTTGCACCATGGCCAGGCTCACGGCGTACATGCCTGCGATGAGGAAGATGGCTTTCCACTCTACAGCGCGGGTGGCTTCTTCCATGGAAATCACACCCGTGAGGATGACCAGCAGGGCCCCGATGAGCATGGCGAGGTAGACGGGCATGCCCAGGACCGATGCGGTGATGGCCGCCAGGGTCACCCCGGCAGTGATGAGAGCCCCCCGGCGTTGAATGGGCTGGTCACTCAGGTCAGGTTCCAGCACCACAAAATCTGGCATGCGGCGTAGCAGGGGCAGGTTGCTCAATTCGCCCGCCACCAGCAGAGAATCTCCGGCTTCCAGGGGAAAATCGGCCACACTGGTGCGGTAGCTGCGACCTTTGCGGTGAAGGGCAATGGCGGTGAACCCGAAACGGCGCCTGAAGTTCAACTCTTTGAGGGTGTGTCCCTCAGAAGGAGAACGCGGTGAGAGCAACAATTCAACGAAGGAAAGCCCAAGCTGGCTGATGGGCTCGTGCATTTCTTCGGGGCTGAGGCCTTCCTCATGCAGCGGGGCGATGCGTTCGGCCCGCCCGATGAGGTAGAGGATGTCACCAGGGAGAAGGGTCTGTTCGGCGGTCAGAGGGAAGATCAGAACTTTGTTGCGTTGAATAGCTGCGGCGGCGATGCCCAGCTTCTCGCCGAAGGCGGCCTCATGGAGGGTTTTCCCTGCAAGGGTAGAGGTTTCAGGAATGATAACCTTCCAGAGGCGTTCACCCACCTGGTAAGCCTGTTCTAACTCGGTGCTGGTGGGGCGCCAGTGGAGGAGAGAAACAGAGGGTTCGTAATCGGGCAGGAGGCGCCCACCCGCCAAGGCCAGAAAAGCGATCCCTGCGAGGGCAATGAGGCCACCGGTGGGGGTGAAATCGAGAATACCGAGGGGCTTTTGCGGGGGGGTGGCAATGGTGAGCAGGTCGCTGACGATGATGTTGGCGGTAGTGAAGTAAGTGGCGGCTCCCCCAAGTAAACTACCGTAGGCTACGGGGATCAACAGCTTGCTTGGCTTCACCCTGGTGCGGCGAGACACTTCGAGGGCTGCCGGCAGGAGCAACGCACCAGCGGCCAGATTGTTCATGACCAGGGAGAGAAGGGCGGTGGTCGCGGTGAAGAGGGCAATCAGTCGGCTCTGAGAGTTTCCGGCAAGGCGCAACATCTGCCGGGCGATCCAGCGGGTGAGGCCCGTTTGCTCCATACAGCGGGTGATAATGAACAGGCTCAACAGGGTGATGACGACCGGCTGGCTGAAGCCTGCAATGGCTCTGGCCACACTGGCCGGTTTCCCTGCCTCACCGAGTACGCCCAACCCTGCTAGCTGGGCCACTCCCAGGATGGCCGCCAGGCAAAGGGCCGCGAGCTCGGCGCGCAGTTTACCGGCGGCGGTAAGGATGAGAAATGGAAGTAAAATTCCCAGGACGAACCACGACGCCGGGTTCATCAAACCATGCCCTTTCTTCGGGTGAACGATTGAACCAAAAGCCCCCTCTTGTTGAACAGAGGGGGCAAGGATGGCTGTGTAAATCCAGCTTATTCAAGATCAGTTTCCGCTTCCTGGTATTTCTTCTGGCGGTAGACAATCCGCCCGCGTGTCAGGTCATAGGGAGACATTTCTACCCGCACGCGATCTCCGAGCAAAATGCGAATGTAATACTTGCGCATACGCCCGGACAGGTAGGCAAGCACTTCATGACCATTATCCAGCCTCACCCGAAACTGGGTTCCGGGCAATGCCTCTACGATGGTGCCGTCCACCTGGATTTTCTCTTCTTCTTTCGCCATACGACTCCTTCCAGAAAGCCTGACTTTTAGCCGGCTAATGCCTTACTCAATGCTTCGCCCGGTCTGGCGGCGTTTGATGCGGCGAATGGCCTTTTTCTTCTCAACCCGGCGCAACTCACTCTTGCTGATGAACCAGCGTTTGCGTCGTACCGTGCTGAGAATGCCGCTCTTCACAACCTTTTTGCGAAAGCGCTTGAGCAGTTGATCCTGCGATTCGTTGGGGCGTAGAACGACGATCGTCACCGTATATCACCTCCCTTCGTTTTAAGGGGTTAGAGCAAAAAAATCGGCTGGTCTTTGCAGATGCAGCCGAGTAAGAGGGAGGAGATCAGACAGGTCATTACTCGGATGCATTCAATCGCTCATACCTCACTCACGCAAAGGATTGTAAGGCACAATTTCCAGCTTTTTTATTATACCTTAAGAAAGGGGTTTCTGCCAGTGATTTTTGCGGCTTTTTGCTAGGAGATGATTTCGCGCAGGTCAATTCCCAGCTCGGCAGACAGGAGGGCGTGGGTTTCGGTGAAGAGATCTTTCAGCAGCTCCAGCGCGTGGGATTGGCTGAGGAGGAGGGGGTGGGTGCTGACCTGGTGTTCAAGGCGGTAGAAACTCTCTATTTCATGCAGGGGGATGATTTCGCCAGCGGCCTGCCGCTGAAGCAGGTGAGCGTACGTCGATTCGAGCTCGGTATGCCATTGACGGGCCTGAGGATCAGCGGCGACTTCCTGGCTGGCCTGCAGGTAGGCCTGCACTTCACGGCTGGAACGCAGGACTTCTCCCAGCCGTTGAGCCGATTGTTCGATCTCGGGGGTTAACCGCTTCACTTTTTACTCCCTGTCCTTTCGGCCAGACCTGGCCGTGACTTTTCACCCTCAACCATGCCGATCAGGGCGGACGTTGGCAATAAACTCCACACCGGCGGTGGTGCTCACCACGTGCTCCACCTCAAGGAGCAGTTCGCGGAGGGCTTCTCTGGCCCGGTGATAGTTGATCATCGCCGGAAGCGCTTCCAGCTCAGCCTGGTAACGGTTCACTTCGGCGCAACTGAAAGAAGCCCGGCAGGCCCGGATGGCGCGAGTAAGGCGCTGAGCCTCGGCATCCTCATTGAGGATCTGCCTGGCCTGGATGTATGCCTGAATTTCTGGCGCATGAATCAGATGCTCTGCCAGGTCACGCGTTGCTGTGAGGAGATCTTCTCCGGCCAGAGTTTCGGTGGGGTGCCATGAAAGGCTGCATATATTCCTGTCGGCCATGTTGCACCCATTATAACGGGCAGGCTCAGGCCGGGTAATGGCGGTCTATCCTGGTTGGGTGGGAGAAAGGTCATGTTTTTCAGGGTTCTGACGGTGGCGGATGCGCAGGATGGCTATTTTGGTGGGGTGGTTGAAGGGAGCGGGATCGGATGGCGGGGCGGTTACCAGCGTTTCCGGGAAGCCCGTCACATCGGATGGCACGGGGAGGATTTCTTCCAGGGTCACGTATCCCCCGGCGGATAAGGCTTCCAGAGTTTGAAGGTAAGCCGCCCCGGATACGAACAGCGCGTTATTGACCGCCACAAGCCGCCCCCCATCTTTTACCAGGGGGCGAAGTTTGTTGATCAACCTGGCGGAGTCCTGTACCAGGTCAACGCGCCCCCCCTCGGTCTGGGCGAAGAAGGGCGGGTCGAGAATGACCAGGTCGAAGCGTTCTCCGTGTCGACGCCACCCCCCTGCCTGGCGAAAAACATCAACGGTGAGGAAGTCGGAACGGTGGATGGGCCAGCCGTTGAGGCTCCAGGTATCTTTGGCGAGGTTGAGGAAGCGTCGGTCAAGGTCTACCTGAACCACGCGCTCCGCACCCCCGGCCTGGCAGGCGGCGCCCAGGCTTCCGGTGTAGGCAAAGGTATTGAGTACGGTCAGCCCGGTGGCGTGTTCTTTAAGCCAGCGGCGCAGGATGCGCGTATCGAGGTAAAAGCTGGCATCCTGATGCATGGTCAGGTTGATGGCATACCAGACGTTATTTTCCTGAATGCGTTTTGAGGGCGGGCCTCCCCAGAGAATCATCCCGTTCCGTTCTTCAGGGTTTTGAGCGTGGCGGTTTTTAAGCAGCACACAACGTATCCAGGGCAGGTGGCGGCGGTAGAGCGCCAGGAGCTCTGGCAGGAGGGGGGAGATTGCCTCTGGGGGAGCCCCGTAATGGAAAAGCACCAGGGTGCTCGCGTAGAGATCTACCACCAGATCGGGGTATCCCTCATAAAAGCCGTTGAAGAGACGCAGGGCCTGAAGATGAGGTTCAGACAGAGCGGGAAGGCGAGCCGCAAGGGCCCTTTCAAGGAAGAAGCTCAGGCTATGATGCGGCTCGCCCTGCATGTTAGCGAATGACCCGCACGAGGGTGTAATTCTTGCGCCCTTTGCGCAAAACGATGAACTGCCCTTCCAGGGCGTGCTCTACCGAAACCGACATGGCCCCGTCGCTGACGCGCACATTATTGAGGTAGATTCCGCCATCGGCAATGCTGCGCCGGGCCTCGCTTTTAGACGGCACCACCCCGGCGGTGACCAGCAGGTCGATGAGGGGCATTCCCGGCCCGCTTAACCGCTCGGCAGGAAGGTCACAGGAGGGCACATCGGCGAAGATATCTGCGATTTCTGCCGCCGAGAGGCCGCTGATCTCGCCGCCAAACAATGCCTGAGAGGCCTGCTCGGCACGGGCGAGGGCGGTCTCGCCGTGGATGCGCGCAGTCATATCTCGCGCCAGGGCGCGGTGCGGCGCGCGCTGTTCGGGGTGTTCGGCCAGGCTGGCCTCTAACCCGGCGATCTCATCGCGGGTGAAGAAGGTGAAGAACTTCAGGTAGCGGATCACATCGCGATCGTCGGTATTCAACCAGAACTGGTAGAAGCGATAGGGCGAGGTTTTTTCAGGATCGAGCCAGACGGAGCCAGACTCGGTCTTGCCGAATTTGGTGCCGTCGGCCTTGGTGATGAGCGGGTAGACCATGGCGTACGCCTGGCCTCCACGAACACGCCGGATGAGTTCAACCCCGGCGGTGATGTTGCCCCACTGATCGCTCCCGCCCGTTTGCAGTTTGCATCCCATTGTGTCGTAGAGATGCAGGTAGTCGTAAGCCTGGAGCAGCATGTAACTGAACTCAGTGAAGGAAAGCCCTTCTTCGCGGTCGATGCGGGTTTTAACTGAGTCTTTGGCGAGCATGTAGTTGACTGTGAAATGCTTGCCGATGTCGCGCAGAAAGTCGACCAGGTTGAGCTTGAGCAACCAGTCGGCGTTGTTGACCAGCCGGGCAGGGTTGCTTTTGACTTCAAAATCCAGCAGGTGGGCCAGCTGTACTTTGATCCGCGAGACGTTGTATTCGATCTGTTCGCGGGTGAGCAGGTTGCGCTCAGCAGATTTGCCGCTGGGGTCGCCAATCATGCCGGTGCCGCCCCCGGCCACGGCTACCGGGGTGTGGCCGAAGCGTTGCAGGCGGGCAAGGGCGATGAGCGGCACAGTGTGGCCGACGTGCAGGCTGTCACCGGTGGGGTCGAAGCCGTTGTAGACGGTGACCTTTTCTCTGGCCAGCAATTCGGGCACGCCTTCGATGTAATCGAAGATCAGGCCGCGCCATTGAAGTTCGTCGAAGGCATTGTCGGGCATCTTTTCCTCCCATAAAAATCAGGATTCGCCTATCCAAAAAAACAGCCACCCGCTGGTGGGTGGCTGTGCAGACCAACCGAAGGATGCTCCCAACCCCAAGCGGATTCTCGTCAGAGAACCTCAACGTACGAATAGCGGGGATAAGAGCACGCGTTCATCTTTTTTATTATACCTCAAAAAAGGTTTCAGGGCCTGCGTTGTGATCGTTCCAAAGCTGGTAAAAAGGTGGTTAAATGGATGAGGGGTAGTGAATAGACCACCCCACATCCGACGAACAGAGAGGC
>NZ_DF967965.1:2999275-3091326 GCF_001050195.2 Anaerolinea thermolimosa | reverse complement strand
ATGGCGTAACCCTGGTAATTCGCCAGGGGGCAGCCCTCATTCCTGTTCCTTCACCATTGTTTTACCAATACTGGAACGATCACCCTGCGTTTTTTCTTTCTTTTCTTAAATGGATTGTGCTTTCCCTACCAGTTCAGGGAACTGGGTTGGGCCAAACGAAACATTCATGCGGGCGTTCCAGTGCAGGGTGGTACCGGCATCGCTCCAGCGGGCGGTGAGGGTAAGGTAGAAGGGCGAAGTGTGAAAACGCAACACTGCCCGATAGGTATCTGCCGAAATCCATGCCCCTGCTGCCATGACAGGTGCGGGCTGAGGCTGCAGGAAGCGCATCTTTCCCTCCACCCATTCCCCTGCGCCGCAGAGCACTTGCTGGGTGTCCCCGTTCATTTCCAGGGTCAGGGTAGAGCCATGGTCGGTAAACCCGAAGGTTGCCGCCTGGAGCTTCATCTCGTTTTCCGGGAAGACATAGCGTTTGCCGGTGACGCTGGCCGAGAGGTCAGGCGGGGTAATCCCTGTTGGGAGCGGCCGGGCCAGATGGGTGAGGCGCTGGTTGAGGGTTTGATGGAGGGAGGGGTCTTCTGGCAGGGGGGCAGACTGCATGGCGGGGAGCAGGTGCTTCCAGATGAGGTTGAGCACGGCCTGCATGTCGCCCACGCCTGCGGTGATGGCCAGGACGGCATCCTGGGATGGCATTACCAGGCAGAACTGCCCGAAGGCGCCATCGCCGCGGTAGGCACCATGCCGACAGCGCCAGAATTGATAGCCGTATCCCTGTTCCCAGTCGCTTTCGGGGTTACTGCCATTGGAAACCTGGCGGGAGGTGGCTTCTTCTACCCAGGTTTCTGGAACGATCTGTTTGCCTTCCCAGAGCCCTTTTTGCAGGAGCAACTGCCCGAAACGGGCAATATCTTCTGTGCGGATGGACAGTCCCCAGCCACCCACATTGATCCCGCGCGGGCAGGTTTCCCAGGTGGGATTTTCGATGCCCAGTGGCTCGAAGAGGCGGGGCTTGAGGTATTCGAGCAGGGTTGTGCCGGTCACTTTCTGGATGACCGCCGAGAGCATGTACGTGGCGCCACTGTTATACACAAAATGGGTGCCCGGTTTGTGTTCTACCGAGAGCGAAAGGAAGGCCCGCACCCAGTTACCGTCTTCGGCTGAAGTCATGCGCCCGGTGGTGTCTTCCTGGTGCCCGGTAGACATCGAGAGGAGCTGGCGCAGGCGCATGGCTTTGAGGTTTTCTGAAGGAGAGGGGGGAGCTTCTTCGGGAAAGAATTTCAGCACGGGGTCATCAATCGAGAGGCGACCCTCGGCGACCGCCAGACCAATGGCGGTGGAGGTGAAGCTTTTGCTGAGCGAAAACAGCATGTGCGGCAGATGAGGAGCGTAAGGCTTCCACCAGCCTTCTGCAGCCACCTTCCCGTGGCGCAGGAGCATAAAACTGTGCAGTTCGTCAAGGGCGGCTTCGGCTTCATCCACAAAGGCCAGAATGGCCCGGGAGGAAATACCCACCGCTTCAGGGGTGGTGCGTTGCAATGGATGGATAATCATGGAAACCTCCTTCCAGGGATCATCCATCATTATAGCCCCGAATTATCGGAAGGGGTCAGGCCTGGTCGAGCTGGCTGATGGCCTCGTAAAGGGTTTTGAACTCGCGGATGATGGCCGACTGGCGCAGAGAAATGAACTGGGCGATCGTCTGGCGGGTGCGTTCATCCGGGAAGAAGCGGATGCCCAGCCGGTAGCGCTGGCTGTGAAGTTCAGGGCGAAGGTTAATGAGGATGCCTCTGGCAGTGATCTGTCCGCTGGGCATCTCCTGCCCGGCCGGAACGCCGGGTTTGCGCTGGGCCTCACCCGGCTCCAGACCAAGGTTCAGCCCGCGAATTTGTTCCCGGCTGAAGCGTGTGGTCAGGTCGCCGGTGGTGATGGTGAGGTTTCCGGTCTGGCGGGCGGGGGTGACGCTGATGGGCAATTTGAGCGTCAGAGAAACTTCGACCCCTGGCTGGTAAAGCCGCGGAAGGAATAGAGAACGGTCCAGATACAACCCCAGACCTTCGGTGGATATATCTGCCAGCAAGCCCTGAACAGCAGAAAGGGCGTTCTTCAATCGAAGGTGAACGACGACCGGCTCTTCGGGCTGTACGCGAATCTGGTTACGCAGGCCGATTTTATTCCGGGCATATTGGAACCTGTGCAGGACAACACTCAGAGAAGAGGGGCGCAAAAAGGCAACCTGAGCCGCGATGGGCACGGCAATTTCGTCACCGACCAGGCAGGTTTCGCGGTTGAGGTACAGGCAGGCAATCTGGTAACGGTTGCAGCGTAATTCGGCGTAGTCAGAGCCGAGAGCTAAAATGGTAGCTTCATAAGAGACAGGCAAACCCTTGTAGTAGTTCTCCAGGCGGAGAACCGTTTCGTTCCGGGCGATCAATCGCAGCAGAGTGAGGATCTCAGTGGTATCGTCCACGCGGATTACCCCGGGCGAGAGAAGATCGGAGACAGGGCTGGGCCATGCTTTCTTTCTCCGGTTATGACTCACCGTAAAGTCTGACCGGTTGGGTCGAGTGGTTTCATCTCATAACGGATCTCGTAGTGGAGATGAGGGCCGGTGGAATTGCCTGTGTTGCCCGAAAGGCCCACTACATCACCGCGGGAGACGTGCTCGCCCATGCGCACGGGAATTTCGGAAAGATGGGCATAGTAGGTTCGATAGGGTCCATTTTCAACGATCACCAGATTGCCGTAACCCTGCCCGGTAGACATCGAGAGGAGCTGGCGCAGGCGCATGGCTTTGAGGTTTTCTGAAGGAGAGGGGGGAGCTTCTTCGGGAAAGAATTTCAGCACGGGGTCATCAATCGAGAGGCGACCCTCGGCGACCGCCAGACCAATGGCGGTGGAGGTGAAGCTTTTGCTGAGCGAAAACAGCATGTGCGGCAGATGAGGAGCGTAAGGCTTCCACCAGCCTTCTGCAGCCACCTTCCCGTGGCGCAGGAGCATAAAACTGTGCAGTTCGTCAAGGGCGGCTTCGGCTTCATCCACAAAGGCCAGAATGGCCCGGGAGGAAATACCCACCGCTTCAGGGGTGGTGCGTTGCAATGGATGGATAATCATGGAAACCTCCTTCCAGGGATCATCCATCATTATAGCCCCGAATTATCGGAAGGGGTCAGGCCTGGTCGAGCTGGCTGATGGCCTCGTAAAGGGTTTTGAACTCGCGGATGATGGCCGACTGGCGCAGAGAAATGAACTGGGCGATCGTCTGGCGGGTGCGTTCATCCGGGAAGAAGCGGATGCCCAGCCGGTAGCGCTGGCTGTGAAGTTCAGGGCGAAGGTTAATGAGGATGCCTCTGGCAGTGATCTGTCCGCTGGGCATCTCCTGCCCGGCCGGAACGCCGGGTTTGCGCTGGGCCTCACCCGGCTCCAGACCAAGGTTCAGCCCGCGAATTTGTTCCCGGCTGAAGCGTGTGGTCAGGTCGCCGGTGGTGATGGTGAGGTTTCCGGTCTGGCGGGCGGGGGTGACGCTGATGGGCAATTTGAGCGTCAGAGAAACTTCGACCCCTGGCTGGTAAAGCCGCGGAAGGAATAGAGAACGGTCCAGATACAACCCCAGACCTTCGGTGGATATATCTGCCAGCAAGCCCTGAACAGCAGAAAGGGCGTTCTTCAATCGAAGGTGAACGACGACCGGCTCTTCGGGCTGTACGCGAATCTGGTTACGCAGGCCGATTTTATTCCGGGCATATTGGAACCTGTGCAGGACAACACTCAGAGAAGAGGGGCGCAAAAAGGCAACCTGAGCCGCGATGGGCACGGCAATTTCGTCACCGACCAGGCAGGTTTCGCGGTTGAGGTACAGGCAGGCAATCTGGTAACGGTTGCAGCGTAATTCGGCGTAGTCAGAGCCGAGAGCTAAAATGGTAGCTTCATAAGAGACAGGCAAACCCTTGTAGTAGTTCTCCAGGCGGAGAACCGTTTCGTTCCGGGCGATCAATCGCAGCAGAGTGAGGATCTCAGTGGTATCGTCCACGCGGATTACCCCGGGCGAGAGAAGATCGGAGACAGGGCTGGGCCATGCTTTCTTTCTCCGGTTATGACTCACCGTAAAGTCTGACCGGTTGGGTCGAGTGGTTTCATCTCATAACGGATCTCGTAGTGGAGATGAGGGCCGGTGGAATTGCCTGTGTTGCCCGAAAGGCCCACTACATCACCGCGGGAGACGTGCTCGCCCATGCGCACGGGAATTTCGGAAAGATGGGCATAGTAGGTTCGATAGGGTCCATTTTCAACGATCACCAGATTGCCGTAACCCTGGTTGTTCCAACCGGCATACACCACTTTTCCATCCATGGTAGATTTCACCGCCGTGCCCACCGGGATGCCGAAGTCCAGTCCGTAATGGTGAGCATGATACCCCTGGGTGAGCACTCCCCCTACCGGGCGGCCTGAAGGAACGCCGGGGTCGCCCCGGGGCGATTCGTCCGGCCGGGTCGTGTCTACCTGATTGCTCACCTCCGGCGTGCCTGACTTATCTTCTTCGGTTCCTTCTTGAGTGGCTTGCAGGGAAAGGATCTTTTCCAGCAGGAGGAGCATGAGAGGGAGCATCAGTGAACCCACTCCGTTGTTGCTCTCTTCTGAAGACAGCCCTCCACCCAGCATTGCCATCGATAGCAGTTGCTGGAAAGAGGGATCGGCGCTGTTCCTCTGGGGTGCGGTGCTGGAAGAAGCTGAGAGGCCAGTGAGGACTTTTTGAACTGACAGAGGGTTATACGAATCGATCATACGGGCCTACTATATATGGAAAGCCCCTGCTTGTCTGTAAAACGGGCATTAATCTTTTTAAAAAAAGCGCAACCTCCGTTTACCTGCTCTTTACGCCATTTTCAGGAAGGTTTTACTGCCTCCCGGGAGGGGTAACGGTATAGTTGAAGCACCATGGACGGGTCTCTGGAGACTTCTTATCGGGAGTTAGATGGCATGACGGTGTCGCAATCGGGTCCGCCACCTTCGGACCTGAAATTTCGCAAGATCATGGGGAGAACTTACCTTCACCAGAACGATCTCGAGGCGGCTCTGGAGGTGTACCGTGGTATCTTGCGAGATTACCCTCAAGACGTCGATGCACTGCTGGTGATTGGCAATTTATACCTGGCCAGCGGTGATCCTCTCACGGCGCAGGCTCTTTATCAGCGTGCGCTGGAGATTGACCCGGCGAACCTGGCTGTTCGGCGTCAGTACGACCTGGCCGCGGCAGAATCGCCCTCGGTAGAGGCCGAGAAGGACCCCCTTGCTCCGGGGGCGGTTGGGCGTCTTCTGCAAAGGTTGATGGGAAAGCCCCCTCAATTGACCGATCACGCCATTGAAAAAGCCGCCCGCCTGCTGGAGCTGATCATTCACAGCGAAAGCCCCGCCGAACAGGTGGCTCTGCACTTAGAGGAAATTGACGATTTACTGCCCGCGCTCCTGGAACTCAATGTTCGTCAGGCAGAGCTGGATGGCCGCGCCGATTTAGCCGAAGGGTTACGGGCCTTACAGCAGAATATCCTGCTTCAGAAACAGGCCGAACAGGAAGAGGAAAAGCTGGCTCTGGAACAGGGAGGGGGTTCTCCCTCCTTTCATGGAAAAGTCCTGATCCTGGCACCTGATCCGGAGAACCTTTCGGGCCGAATGGCGCTTCTTGCCGAAGCCATCGAACAGTACGGCGGCAGGGTGCAAATTTCGGGGGCGTTTGAGGTTCAGGATGCCCGTTGTGCGGATGTGGTGATTGCCAGCAATCCCCATTCTGATCCGTCTCTGCTTGAAACCCTGGCCACCCTGGCGGCTTACAATGTGCCGATTCTTGTTGACCTTGATACCGATGTTGAAAATTTACCGGTTTCGCATCCTCTCTACGGAAAGATCGGTTTGAGCTCCCCCTCTCGTGCGCGGGGGTATACGGCCAGTTTATTCCTGGCCAGCCGGGTGGTGGTGAACTCACAGGCTCTGGCAGAGGTGATGTGCGAAGCGGGTCATCCTGCTCGATATATTCCGGATACCTGGAGCCGGAAGAACCCGCTCTGGGAGCAACGGTCTTCGGCGAGGAACACCTTTAACCTGGGATGGATGGGCAACCCCGGTCAGATGGAAGACCTGGCGATGGTGCGCAGGGTGGTGCTCCGTATTCTGCGTGAGTTTCCGCAGACTCAGGTGGTGATTATCGGTGATATGGCGGCCTATCGCCTGTTTGATGCTCTCCCTGAATCGCGGCGCGTGTATCTTCCATCCTTACCGGCCAGTGAACATCCCTATCTTCTGAGCCAGATGGATCTGCTCCTTGTGCCTCTGGGCAACCAGCCGTTTTACCGCACGGTTTCTGATACACCCCTTCTGGAAGCCGGGGCGCGGGGAATCCCGTGGGTTGCCTCACCGGTTCCAGCTTTTAGAGACTGGGGTGAAGGGGGGGTACTTGTGGAATCGCTTGAGGAGTGGCATCAGGTGCTGCGTCAGCTGGTGCTGGATGCGGAATATCGCCAGAACCTTTCTCGTGCGGGGCGCCTGACTGCTCTGAAGCGTGAGGTATCTCGCACAGGGCGGCTCTGGCTGCGAGTCATTCAGGAGGTTGTCGGAGCGAAGGAGCCCGAGAAGAAAGATCATTCGGGAGAGGCAATCGGAGTGCAGATAAGGTGAAGATCGTTTTTGCAGGTTCTTCTCGATGGATAGACCGTGAGAGCGTCGTTGGACGGTGCCGGAACCTTGCCGCCGCTCTGACGGAGAGTGGGCTTTACCAGGCGGTGGTGATCGAGCTGGAGGAGCTCCTTCGGAACAATGATCGGGCAGTTGCTGCCTGTGAGGCGGCTGACCTTTTGATCTTTCACCGGTTGATGGATGAGCGCGTGATCCAGGCCATTCCTTTCTGGAAAGCGCGGGGTAAAAAAATTATCATTGATCTCGATCATCCTCTTCCCTCTGCCGATTTCCGGGGTGAACGGATGCGGCGTTATTCGGGCTGGGAAATTCACGATTCAATCGCAGAGGAGAAATTTCGGAGCGGATTACGCATGGCGGATTTGATCACGGCTGGCTCACAGCGTCTGGCGGATGATTGTGCAGTGTACACCCGCTCCATTTACCTGCCAGATTATCTTGATCTGAACCGGTATTTAACGCCGCGTACGGAACATCCGGGGGAGGTGTGGGTTGGCCTTCCCCGTGAAGATGAAGCCAGCGAGTTTGCTTTTTTGCCCGATATGATCGCCATGCTGAATGAGGTAGGGCGACTTCGCCCGCAGGTGAGGTTCTTTGTACCTCATCCCGGCCTTTCATCCAAAGGGTTTGCAGGATTTGAGGAGCCCTGGTTTGTTCCCGTGGCCCTGACGTCTTTAGAAGAGTGGCCGCGCTTGCTTTCGGGGTTGGATGTGGGCCTTGCCCCTGCTGACGGGGTATCAGGGACGCGCATCGGGCGCAGGCGTGTGCTGGAGTACATGGCTGCCCGGGTGCCCTGGATTGCCAGCGATGTTCAACCGTATCATGAATTTGCGCGGTATGGCTGGCTGGTGAGGAACACACCTTATGAGTGGCGGCGGGCCATTCTTGAGGTGATTGATCATCTGGAGGGCTATCAGGCAGAGGCTGGTGGAGAGGCCTTCCTGGTTGCGCTGGGCCAGGATGTTCATGAAAACATTCATGCGATTGCAACAATCTATGCCAGTGTGATGTAGAAACTGGAGTGAGGCGACGATGGGAAAGAAAATTATTAACAAAGAAGTCGTGACCGGGGCCATTGACCCGACTACGGCGAAGATTAAACTACCGGTCATGATCTCGATTCCGGCGTGTTCCTTTCTCATGGGTACCAGCGATGAAGATATCATGCGCCTTCAACTCAAAGAGGCCGATTGGGCTTATGAATGGTCGGATAATGATCTTTTTGAAAGTGAGCAACCGCAACACGAGGTTCATGTTGAGGCGTTCGAAATTGCCAAACATCCGGTGACCAATGCGGAATATCATTATTTCATCTGGGATACCAGTTATCGGCTTCCTAAGGGGTGGAATGGTTTCAGCTACCCCGATGGGACTGCCCTGCACCCGGTGGTAGGGATTTCAAAAATTGACGCGGAAGCCTATATTGAGTGGTTGAATCGGCGTACGGGGCTGCACTTTCGGTTACCCACCGAGGCAGAATGGGAACTCAGTGCGCGCGGTGAGGATGGGCGGATTTACCCGTGGGGGAATACTTTTGATCCGTGGCGGTGCAATACATCGGAGAGCGGGAAGAAAGGCACCACGCCGGTTGGGGCGTACTCACCGGGCGGCGATAGCCTGTGGGGAGCTGTGGACATGGTGGGGAACGTCTGGGAGTGGACGAGTACCATCTTCATGCCCTACCCGTATGACCCGCTGGATGGCCGTGAAGAACAGCGCCTGGACGCGCGGTATGTCATCCGCGGGGGGGCGTGGTATTACTCTCGAAAACTGGCGCGCTGTGCGGCGCGTGAAGGAATGATGCCCAACCATTCTTCTCCATCCATTGGTTTTCGGCTCGCGCGAACTCCCGATGAATGAGGTCTTCTCAGCTTTTAGTGGTGGCAGAGAGATCGGGCAGAAGGATGGTGAAGGTGGTTCCAACCCCGGGCTGGCTGTCGACGAGAATATTGCCCCGGTGCTCTTTGATCACACGCAGGCAAACCGAAAGCCCCAGCCCGGTTCCTTTGCCGGCCGCCTTGGTGGTGAAGAAAGGCTCGAAGATCTTTGAGAGCTGTTCCCGGGGGATGCCCTTGCCGTTATCAGCGATCGTCACGCGGAACTCACCCTCGTGGTAGCGTGAGGTGATTGTAATGCGCCCGCCGGGATGGTCAATGGCATCGATGCCGTTGACGATCAGGTTGATCCATACCCCCTGCAGGTGATGCCTGCTGGCCATGAGTTCGGGCATGTCTTCCTGCAGGTCAAGCTTCACTTCGATGGCGCGTTGAACCAGCTCATGGTTGACAAGGGAAAGCGCCCCGCGAATGGTTTCATTCAGGTCGAGGAGTTCAAACTCGTATTTTTTCTCTTTTCGGGCAATGCCCAGCAGGTTGGTCACCACCTGAGAGGCGCGTACACCGGCCGTCTCGATCAGTTTCAGCGATTCGACCAGGTCTCGGTCGGTGGATGGAACATCGCGCAGGAGCATTTGAGAGTTGGCGATGATGGCGGCAAGGGGGTTGTTGATTTCATGGGCCACACCGGCGGCCAGCTGTCCCACAGCGGCAAGTTTCTCGGTCTGAATCAGGCTGGCTTCCAGGGTGCGCTTTTCAGTCACATCTTCTTCAAAGAGGATCACCTGATGAGGCAGGTTGGTTTGTTCCTGGATGGGAAAGGTGGTGATTTCCCATTCCACAAACCGTTCCTGGTCGTACCATTCACGCGCGTAGCGGCTGGTGATCACAGCAGAGGCGAAGGTCTCCATGGCCCGACAGCCGGGGCAGGGGTCCATGCGGTGATAAAACTGCTCGTAACACTTCCGCCCGACCAGTTCACTGGGGTGGCGGTTCACCCGCTGACTGCGCTTAAGGTTCACCGAGATCAGCACGTAATTTCGATCGATGATATACACCGACGCGGGAATGCTGTCGAAAAAGGTACGCAGGGTGTTCCGGGAATGAATGATTTCCCAGCGGCTGGCTTCGAGATCGGCGATGGTGATCTTCAGGCTCAACAACTGTCGCTGGGAGACAATGGCGTTGGCCAGCAGGCTGGAAGTGAGCTGAAGAAGGCTCTTCCGGTAGGGATCAGAGTCGTCCAGCCGGGGATTGACGAGCACGGCCATGCCCACCGGGTTGCGATTCGAAACGAGAAGAGAGAAAACGATGTTCTGAATCGAACCGCCCATGGAGGCATTTAACCAGGAGATGATCTGCCCGGCCGTTGGGGCTGCGGCTTCTGAAGCCTGAGGTTCCTGGCCGGATGGAAGGATGAAGGTGGAGCCTGTATCAAGGGTGGTGCGTTCTTCCCAGTTCCCGTTGGCATCGAGATGCTTCTGGATGGCCAGCCGGGGGTTGTGGTCATCGAGCAGGAAGAGCAGGGCATCCTCGGCCTGGAAGATGGTTTGCAGGCTCTGGAGGTACTGACGCTGGAGCAGGTGAGAATCGTATGCGTTGGTATAGGCATGGATCAGGGCCTGCAGGGCAGGCAGGATTTGCCCGTCGTTCGATACACTCTGGTGGAATTTGGAGGTATAAAGAGCGCGCCCCAGCGGTCGGAGCAAAGCCTGAGAGCGCAAACGATCTTCAGCTGTGAGCGGCCTTCCCCATAAAAATAAAACGGCCAGGGTTTCATCGTTAAAGGATACCGGCAAGGCTTCGCTGATCTCAAAAGGGTGCCCTGCGGGGAGAATTTCGGGGCGTTCGAGAAGATCTTGAGCGAAAAATGAGAGCGGGCTGGCGAGATTTTCTACCTGAGGCTGGAGGCTGAAGGGAATGTGGTGTGGTACCCAGAAAGGGGGTGTTCCATCGGCCAGGGGTTTGATGAACAGGGCCGCGCTTTCACGGTTGAGGGCATTCAATACCACATGCAATGCCTGGGTCAGGGTTGAAGGCAGGTCGGCGGGGTGGGCAAGCAAATCGGCAAGATACTCGGCGGTTTGCCAGTCATGGAGGGGAGCAGAGGTCATGAATCAAAGCCTACCGATCAGGATTCTTCTTCAGGTTGAATGGTGTACCCGTAGCCGGGCACAGTACGAATAAATTTCGGATTGCGAGGGTCTTCTTCGATGCGTTCTCGCAGATTCTTGATGTGAACCCGCACCAGGTCAGGGCTGCCAGCGTCACTGGGATAATCCCACACTTCATCCAGCAGGCGGGCGGGAGAGAAGATTTCTCCGGGGTGGCTCATGAGATGGTAGAGTAAATCATACTGCACAGGTGTGAGCCGGAATTTGCCAGTTTTTGGGCCCGAAAACTCGTAGGTGCGAGTGTTCAGGGTATAGGGCCCAATGGCAAGAATGCGGTCTTCCTTTCCGAGGGGAAGGGTTTTAACCTCTTCACCGGCGGAACGCACCTGGGAAGCCGCTTGAGAATCGGCATGCATTTGCCGGGTGCGCCGCAGAATGGCCCGAATGCGCAGGAGAAGCTCATCGACGTTGAAAGGCTTTCCCAGGTAGTCATCGGCACCAGCGCTGAGGCCGGTAATTTTGTCTTCGTCTTTTGCCTTTGCGGTAAGGAAGAGGATGGGAACCTCTGCGAGAAGTGTATCCTGGCGCATTTCCCGGCACACCGTGTAACCATCCATTCCGGGCATGATCACATCCAGAATGACCAGGTCGGGCGGCTCCCGCCGTGCCGCCTGAAGGCCCTCTACACCGGAGTGGGTGACTCTCACCCGGTATTCATTGCCGCGCAGGCAGCGTTCAATGGTTCTGGCAACGATCTCATCATCTTCAATAATTAAAATATCCGCCGGATTCATGTTCACTCCCCTTCAGGTAAAAAAATCTCAATCACAGTCGCATGATCTGTCCCGCTTACCTGCACCTGCCCGTTATGCCTCCGAAGAATTTCACGGCAGATGGTCAATTCCATGCCGGTGCCGGCTGGCAGGCTGGTTGGGATCATTTTAGGCTCGAAGAGAGCGATTCTTTCGTCTTCTGTAAGGATGAGGCCCTGCATGCTTATTTTAACCGTGATATAGGAATGGGTGGGGCCGGAAACCTCAAGATATAAGGATTTCTCCTGGTCTTTTTTATAGAGGGAAGGGATCCCCAGAAAGAAATTAAGCCAGAGGTCAATGAGCTGCTGGCGGTTGCCCCACACGAAAAGGGGTTCCTCTGGGAGGCTCATCTCCAGCCTGAGATGGTCCGCAAGAACTTGAGCGCTCGCCAGCAAGGCCGCCTGGCGGATGGTTTCCTGAATCGGCAGGCCTTCCCATTCATCTTTGGAGGCTTCTGAGAATTTCAGGAGCACGTCAATCACCTGCTGGGCGCGCCAGCCGGCCTGCTCGATGGCTTCAGCCGATTCATAAGCGGGGTCCGTTTTATCCAGGGATTGCCTGAGGATTTGCCCTTCAGCGATGATGGTGGTGAGGGGGTTACTGATCTGATGGGCCACGCTGGCGGCGAGCCGCCCCACCGAGGCCAGGCGGGCGGCTTCAGCCACCTGCTGATGAGCCATTTGCACCTCGGCTTCCATTTTCTTTCGATCGGTGATGTCGCGCCCGACGGCCTGATACTCGACCAGGCTGTTCGATGAATCGTCGATGCGGCGGATGCTCCACTCGTGCCAGCAAACTTCTCCCTGCGAGTTCAGGGCGCGATGAATGGAGCGGGCCGCGGGTTGTTCTCTGGTCAGGCTGGTGATCAGCGCGCGAACGGCCGGACGGTCTTCTTCCAGAATCTTTTCCAGGAAATTTCTGCCGATGAGCTGCCAGCGATTGGTCTGGAAGTAGTGGCAGCAGGCTTCGTTGACGAAGGTGAGAACACCATCGTCTTGGAAATGGCAGATCATTTCGGTCTGGTAATCCTCAACGATCGCCCGGTAACGCTCTTCGCTGGCTTTGAGCTTTTGATTCGCACGGATCTGGAGTAAGGTGCCCAGTAAGATGCGGCTGAAGGTGATGAGCACGTTCCCAAAGTTGTTTTCCCAGCCGGGCAGGTGGGCGGGTAAGTGGAATAGAAGCAGGCCGTAGTTTTGTCCCTGAGCGGTCAGGGGGAGGAGCACGATGCTTCCGCGGCTTTTCTTATGGCCAAGGATGGAAGCAAGGCCGGGGATGTTTCCGGTGGGCAGGATGGCAATTTGCCGGTGAAGAAGCAAAGGACGCAGCCAGGGAAATTCATCTAACGGGAGGATGTGAAGTGGACGATCAAGGGAAAGCTCAAGGGCAGGGAAATAGGCCCGGCTTTCGAGAATATCATTTTCGTTCAGAAAGAGGATGCCCTGGTTGGCCTGAATGAACGTGGAGATGGCCTCCAGAGCGTGGCTGAACTTGGGATGAGCCACCGATTCGGGGGTTTGAATGAAATCTGAAGAGAGCGACGCCAGCAGACGTTCTCCTTCGAGGCGCGTCTGTAATACCTGCTCGATCAGTTTGGCGGTTGTGATGTCACGTGAGACATCCATATACCCGGAGACCTGGCCTTCGCGATCGACCAGCGGGCTGATCACCGAGCTGATCCACAGTGTGCCGCGGTGGGGGGTCTCAAACTGGCGTTCTGCCTGGAGGTTTTCATCGGGGGGTAAACCTTTCCAGAGCACGGGGGTTGAAAACAGCGGGAAGAAATGCGTATCTACGGGTTTTCCCACCATCTGGTCGGCGCGGAGATTGTATAAATCAGCGGCGGCTTCGTTCCAGTAGGTGATGATTCCATCCGCTCCCCACACCACAACGGCATCCCGAAGGTTATCGAGGAGCATGGACTGGTAGCGGATTTTCTCCGAGGAGGAGCGCATGGTTTCCTGCACACGGCGCAACCGCACGGCACGCTCGATCAACCCGGGGAGTTCTGTGAAGGCATACTCTCCCTTGGTGAGGTAGTCAATGGCGCCATCCTGAATGGCTTGAGCGGCGACTTTCTCGTTCCCCTGGCCGGTCATCATCACCGTGGGGGGCATGTTGTTGTGGTCTTTCATCTGGCTGAGGATAGCCAGCCCGGTAGTTTCTCGCAATTGATAATCCAGAAAGAGGATATCGTACCGGGTGGAAGAGAGCCTGGGCCAGAAGTCCTGTTCGGTGCTGACCACGTCTACCACGCAATTGCACGAAATGCTCAAGTACTCCCGTAGCATTTCGCCAAGGGCTTCGTCGTCGTCGAACACGAGCACGCGATAAGTATCGTGACCCAAAGGGATACTCCGTCACAATTTTCTTGAGAAGCAAGGCTCATTATAGCAAGTTCTACCGGGCCGACTCTTTACAATCCATTAAGAGTTTTGCGGTTTTTTAGCCATTCTTTACTTTGCTTTCACGCCGGGTTTACATGAATGGACGCCGGGGTGTGTTAAATTCATCCTCGGAAGCCGGCTGATACGGCGGCTGGAAAGGATGCCATCGGTGATTCTGGTAACGCGCTTCAACGGTACGCAAATTTATCTCAATGCAGAATTGATCCAGTCCATTGAGGAAACGCCCGACACGGTCATCACCCTGACCAACGAAAAGAAATTCGTGGTTCGAGAAAGAGCTGATGAGGTGATCGAGCGGTTCATCGCTTACCAGCGGCAGGTACGCGGCCGGGTTTCCTCTGCCGGAGACATGCAGGAAGACACCCCGGCAACCATCGAGTAAGGAGAGAAGTATGGATATCGCAACCATTCTGGGTTTGGGCGGCGCTCTGGTGATCGTCATCGTAGTGTTGATCATGGATGGCGGCTCACCGGCAGAGTTGCTGGCCCATCCTTCGGCCATTTTGCTGACCTTCTTCGGGGCGATCATGGCGACCACGATCACCACGTCGTTGAGCACGCTCACCAAACTGCCAAAAATCCTGATTAAGGCCTTTACCACCCAGAAAGTGGATCATCATGAATCGATTGAGCAACTGGTGCACATGGCCGATCGCGCCCGCCGCGAGGGGCTGCTTTCGCTGGAGGAAGAAAGCCGGAAGATTGAAGACCCCTTTGTTCAGAAGGGGATCATGATGGTGGTAGATGGGGTGGACGCGGCTCAGGTGCGGGCGATCCTTGAGACCAATATTCAACAGATGCAATCCCGTCACCGGGCGGGAATTGGCTTTTTTGCGGCGGCAGGGGGGTTTTCTCCGACCTTTGGCATTATCGGTACAGTGATGGGGCTGATCTCGGTGCTCAAACAGCTCGATGATCCCAATGCACTGGCCCGCTCGATTGCAGGAGCCTTCCTGGCAACCCTGTGGGGGTTGTTGAGCGCCAACCTGATCTTTCTGCCGATGAGCGGAAAGTTGAAAGCCAAGAGTGAAGAAGAAGCTCACAACCGTTACATGCAACTGGAGGGCATTCTGGCCATCCAGGCCGGGGAGAACCCGCGTATCGTGCGTGAAAAACTGAATGCCTATCTGCCCCCTTCGGCGGTCAAAGGGGAAGAAGAGAAATCCTCTGCCGCGCCAGCGAAACAGGCGCGGACTGAAAAGGCAGGAGCGTAGGGTATGTCTCACGGTGGCGGCGGCGAAGGTGGCGAAAACAGCGAGCGCTGGCTGGTGAGCTATGCTGACTTCATCACCCTGCTGATGGTGATGTTCGTGGTGCTCTACTCGATGGGCCAGGTGGATGTGGAGAAGTATAAACGGCTGGCTGAGAGTATGCGTATGGCCTTCTCGCTTGGGGGGCCGGCCAAAGTGGTGGACTCTCAGATCAATCAGAGCGGCGGCAGTATGGAAAACGGTCAGCCCAAGCCCATTGTGGTGCCGGGCATTCCCGAAAGGCCGCCCCAGTCTGAAGAGGTTGCCGGGCAGTTAACACAGATGCTGGCCGGGTCTAACCTGGGCAATGAGGTGAGTGTACAGACCAATATCGAAGGGGTGCTGATATCCCTGAGCGAGAAGCTGGTCTTTTCGCCGGGGCGCTCGGAATTGCCCCCCGAAGTGCGCCCGGTGCTGGATACGATTGTGGCCATGATTCGGCAGATTGACAACCCGATCCGATTGGTGGGGCATACAGATGACTCTCCCTCTACCGACCCGCGTTACCCCACTCAATGGGAACTTTCAATCGCGCGTGCGATGGTGGTAGCGCAATACCTGATCGATTCTGGCATTGATCCCAGCCGGTTGACCGTGGCGGGGCGCGGGCCGTACGATCCCATCTTCCCGAATGATACGGAAGAACACCGCTCACTGAACGGGCGGGTGGATATTACGATCATCTATCAGGTCGAAAACAGCCTGATTGGCCCCAGCGAGATCAAAGTTGCACCCTGAACACCCTATCTGTGGAGAGACGCCGCATGAAAAAAGTTTTAGCGATCCTGAACATTGTAAGCAAAGTGATGACCACGCTGGTGACCACTGTGATTGCGGTCATTTCTCTGGCCACGGCGTATATCGTGTTCGCGCCGGATGAATTTCCCAAGCCCTTCCGACTGATGTATAGCGATAGCGGGGCGCCGTTATTGGGGGGGCACGGGTCAAATGTGGTGGCGGCCAGCCAGCCCACCGTCGAACCGACCCCCGAGCCCTTAAAGCCGGGGCAGGGTGTAATGTTCAATATGTCCACCAAGATCATCAATCTGGCCGATCCATCGGGGCGCAAATACATCCGGTTGACGATTGTATTGGAATTTGCCCCCCCCAGTGAGACCACCACTGCAAAAAGCAGCGGAGGCGGGCATGGGACTGAGGCGGCTTCGGCGACCGATGATTTTGCTGCCCAGATTAATGCCCGCATGCCTATTATGGACGATGCGGTTATTACCTTGCTTTCAACCAAGTCTTTTGATGATCTTTATACCGCTGAAGGAAAGGAACGTCTGCGTCAGGAATTGATGCAAGCCATTGCCGAGCGTGTTCCGGAGTATCAGTTGATTTCTATCTACTTCACAGAATTCGTGGTGCAGTAACCATGTTATCGCAATCGGAAATTGATGCATTACTCGCGGGGGCGATTGAGCTCGATCAGAAGGACGGTTCGGAGACCGTCAATCTGGCCGAGTTAATCAATCAGACCGGGGCGCCGAAACCGGAAGAAACCAAAGGCAAAAAGATCACCGCCTACAACTTCTGGTCGCCCGACCGCTTCTCCAAGGAACAGATGCGGGCGGTGGAGCTGGTGCATGAGGATTTGACTGAGCGCCTGACAACTTCCCTGCCGACTTTCCTGCGCACCACGGCGCGTCCGCGCCTGGTGCATACCGAACAGGGACGTTTTCACGATTTCATCAAAGATTTCCCCCCCAATTCTCTTTTCCACATGCTTAACCTGGCCCCTCTCCCCGGGCAAATGGTGATCACCCTCAGCCCGAACATCAGCATTATGATCCTTGAACAGCGTCTGGGAGGGAAAATCGAGGGGGCGTCGACCGAACGCCCGTTGACTGAGATTGACCAGTCGCTTTTGCGAGGGCTGGTGGAGCATATGATCGGGGATATCAAGGCGGCCTGGAGCAAGGTGGTCAATGTGGAGCCAACCCTGGAAGACAGCACCACCAACCAGCACTGGGTGCAGATGGTGATGGGCAATGAACGGGTGATGTTGCTCACGTTTGAATTGCAAATTCAGGGCGTGACCGGCACGATGAGCATGTTCATCCCCTTTACCACGCTGAAGCCCATTGCCAACGTGCTTAACCCCCATATCTGGATTGCTGGCCGAAAGTCGCTTCAGGTAGATCCGTCCGCGCGGCAGGCGGCCATGGCGAGCGTCAGCCGGGTGATGCTGCCGATTCGGGTGATTCTGGGGAATGCCAGCCTCTCACTGCGCGAAGTGGTAGAGCTTCAGGTGGGGGATGTTATTCAATTAGACACAGGCCTGCGCGACCAGCTGGTGGTGCTGGTTTCAGGAAAGAAACAATTTACCGGAAAGGTGGGCCGCTCGGGCAACCACCTGGCCGTTCAGGTGACCGGTGTTATCCGTGATTCATCCGAGTCACAGCAAGAGGATTAAGGAGTGAGCCACATGAGTGATCAAAATGAATTGGTGCATGAGAATATCGGGGCAGTCTCCAGATTGGGGGAGGGTAATGGCAACGGAAAATCTCTGGGTGACCTGGGAAACATTGATTTATTGCTGGATGTTCCTCTGCGGATCACTGTTGAACTGGGGCGCACGCGATTGCAGTTGCGGCAGGTCATTGAGCTTCAGCAGGGCTCGGTGATTGAGCTTGACCGTCTGGCAGGAGACCCGGTGGATATCTTTATTAATGAGCGGCTCTTTGCACGCGGCGAGGTGATTGTGGTGGACGATAAATTTGGCGTGCGCATTACCGAGTTGATTTCACCCAACGGTGAGAAAGGTGCCGCCTGATGATGGCGATGATGGACTGGTTTCGCACCCGGTGGCAGAAGTGGACCCGCCGCCAGAAAGGCACGGCCGTCCTGGCCGGGGTAAGCGTGTTGATGACTGGCCTGTTCTTCCTGACCGACGGGCCTGCTTCCGGGGCCGACCAGCCCCTGGACGGTGGCGGGCTTTTTTACCTGGGCGTTTTCTTGAAGCTGGTGGCGGTGTTGTTGCTCTTCGTGGGTGGGGCGGTCATCCTGCGGCGCTGGCAGAGTGGCAGGCGCGGAGGCGGGCGTACCCGGCAGTTACGGGTGGTGGAGTCTGTAAGGCTTTCTCCGCGCCAGGCATTACACCTGGTCGAGGTGGGAAACCGCCGCCTGTTGATTGGCGCCACCGACCAGACCATCGCTTTCCTTTCGGTGGTGGAAAATGCTGAATCTTCAGCGTGCCCCGAAGAAGCAAGCACCACCCTTGATTTTGGATCGCTCCTGTACGCTTTCCAGCGCGAGGGAGCGCTATCTACCCCTGAACAGCCTGTCAGCCGGAGTTGATTTTCCATGTTTTCTCCTCGTGGCTTTCTTTCTTCCTGGAGTACTGACCGCAGACGGATGACTTCGCTTGTGCTGGTGCTGCTGGTGTTCGCTTCAGCGGCTCTCAGCGGCTGTTCGGCAGACCCGGCTCTTTCGGCTCCGGGGGTGACCCTGACAGTTGACCCGCAGGGAAGCCCCAAACAGGTGACCTCCGGGGTTCAATTGCTTGTGCTGCTTACCGTCCTGTCGCTGGCACCGGCGATTTTGATTCTGGCGACATCTTTTACGCGCATTGTCATTGTCCTTTCAATGTTGCGCAGTGCCATCGGCACACCTTCCATACCGCCCAATCAGGTGATCATTGGCCTGTCTTTGTTGCTGACGTTTTTTATTATGGCGCCGGTTTACCAGAAGATCGATCAGACGGCCATTCAGCCCTATCTCCGGCAGGAGATGGATCAGCAGACGGCCTTTAAAACGGCGGTTCAGCCGGTGCGTGAATTCATGTTCAAGCAAACGCGGGAGAAAGATATTCAGCTCTTTCTGGAACTGAGCCACCAGGAACGTCCCCGCTCTCTGGATGATATTCCCACCACGGCACTGTTCCCGGCCTTTGTCATCAGTGAATTGCGGACTGCCTTTACCATGGGGTTCGTCATTTTTGTGCCCTTTCTGGTCATCGATCTGGTGGTTTCGAGCGTCCTTCTTTCCATGGGAATGATGATGCTCCCACCTTCGCTGGTTTCACTGCCTTTCAAGTTGTTGCTTTTTGTGATGGTGGATGGCTGGTATCTCATCACACGTAGCCTGGCGCTCAGTTTCCTGGGTGGGTGAGGAGGAAACCATGACTGAATCGTATGTGCTTTCACTGGCGCAAGATGCGGTGTCCATCACTCTGTTACTGGCCGGGCCGGTTTTACTGGTCAGTCTGTTGATCGGCAGTCTGGTCAGTCTGGTGCAGGCGGCCACTTCGATCAATGAGGCGACCATGACCTTTGTTCCGAAGATCATCGGGATTGTGGCTGTTTTATTATTGCTCGGTTCGTGGATGCTTCAGCAGATTCTGGTCTTCACAACCAATTTATTCAACAGCCTTCCAGGATTGGCGCATTGAGTGTGGAGGAAATGAGCCCATGTTGAGTGAAGTGGTGGAGGAGATCCTGCAATCTGTAGAGCGGCTGCGCCCCATGCCGACCAGCGTCACACGCATTCTTAAAGAGCTTGAGAGTGAAGGGGTCGGCGCGGCGACGATTGCTGAATATGTGGGGCTTGATCAGGCGCTTGCGGCACTGGTACTGCAAATGGCCAATTCAGCCTCCATGGGGTATGCGCGCACCTGTTCCAGCCTGAAAGAGGCCGTGGTGCGGATTGGTTTCAAGCGGCTCAGATCACTGTTACTCGTCTCACCTTCGGTGAACTCGATGAAAGGCTCTCTGCGTGGGTATCGCCTGGGGGCGGGTGATCTGTGGAATCATTCCCTTTTCACGGCCATGGCCGCCGAATCACTGGCCGCCATTTTGAATGATGAGGACCCCGAACAGGCTTACGTGGCGGGTTTACTGCACGACCTGGGAAAGCTGCTTCTCGATCAATACGTCCTCTCGGATTACGGCAAGATCGTTGAATTCATCCAGCACTATCGCCTGCCGCTTTCAACGGTAGAAGAAAAGCTGATCGGGATTGATCACGCGCGGGTGGGAGCGTTGATCGGAGAGCGCTGGCAATTCCCGCCTGAACTGGTGAGCGCCATTCGTTACCATCATAACCCACCCGCCGCCCGGCATGGTGCCCGGCTTGCGGCCATTGTCAACCTGGCCAATGTCATCGTCATCCGGCAATATCATGCACAGTCGGGGCTTTTTGATGATAGCCTGCACCCCGAAACGCTCGCGATTCTGAATCTGGATGCCGGGCGTGTGGAAGTGGTGAGCAGCCGGGTGATCAGACGCATGGAGCAGATGGCCTGATATGGAAGACGCGAAAGCCCGCATGCTTGTTCTGATGGCTGACCGATTACAGCGAGACTGGGTGGTTTTAACCCTGCGCCGGGCCGGATATGAGGTGCAGGCCTGCACCAAACCTCCGGAGGTGGAAGCGATTCTGGAACAGAAGCGCCCCACGTTGCTGCTGGTTGACAGCTACCTGCCCGGATGGGATGCCTTTGCCTGGCTTGAGCGGTGGCGAGAGGCTGGCTGGTTGATGGGGGTGGGGGTAATCGTCCTTTCGGCGCTGGCGTTTGCCCCGGTAGTACGGCGCAGTGCTCAGCTTGGGGCACTGGATTTTATCGTGAAGCCGACGACTTCCGATACTTTATGTCAGCGGGTAGAACGGGCGCTCATGAAGGTGTGGGCGCCTTTTCCATCGATGAGTGTTCCGTGGAAAAACCATGAAACGCATTTTCAAACAAGGGAGTAAAGTCTATGAACCTGGGGAGTATTGATGGGGGAGCTGTCAGAGCAAAGGTTGTGCAATTCTGGCAGTCGTTGCGTGGCAGGTTGATCCTGCTCTTCTTGCTGGCGTCGCTGGTGTCGCTCGTGGTTGTGGGAGTCAGCGTGTACCTGCAGACGCGTTCAGCGCTGGAAAGCGCGGTAGAAACCAGCCTGGCTGAACTGTCCGACCTGAATCAGGCGACCTTCGAGCGCTGGCTTGAGTCGCGCAAGCGCGATATTCAACTGGTGGCCAGCGATACAAGGCTGCAAACCATGAACGACTTTTATGCCAAGTCGGTGCTCGATGTGTACTTCAAGCAGCTGGCTATCTATGAGACGCTGGCCGTTTTTAAGCCCGATGGCAGTTCGCTCATGATCGTTGAGCCGGGCACCATTGACCAGAGTGCGGCGCAAGCGGCACAGGTGAGCCGGAGCATCGCCGACCGGGAGTATTTTCAGGAGGTGATGAAAGAGGGGAAAACGGTCATCTCACAGCCGGTCTTTTCAAAGGGCACCGGGAACCTGGTGCTGGTGATTGTGACACCCATTCAGGCTTATGGTAACACGGTGGGAGTGGTGCTGGGAACGGTGCCGATGAGTGATATTCAGGCTCAGCTCACCACTGCACGCGTGGGTGAAACCGGCGATGTGTATCTGATTAACCGTGAGGGTTTGCTGGTGAGCAAAACGCGCTTCGAAGATGAGTTGAAGCAGGCCGGGCAGATCAAGGAGCGCAGCGAGCTGGAGTTGAAGGATACCACCGAGGGAGCAAAGCGGGCGCTCCAGGGCGAAGATGGGGAAGCCATTTATACCGGTCTTCGCGGCACTGAGGTAGTGGGGGTGTACCGTTATGTGCCTTCCATGCAGTGGGGGTTGATCGCTACACAGGATACCTCGGAGGCATTTCGCAGTGCAGATCACTTACGCAATATCCTTGTTGTGATCATCCTGCTCTCCGCAGGGGTAGCGGCGGTGATGGCGTTCGTATTTGCCAACCGGATAGCCCGACCCGTCGAAGAGATGACTGCAGTGGCCGAGGCCCTCTCGCTGGGCAGGGTCGATTTAGAGGTGAAGCACACCGGCAAGGATGAAATTGGACGGCTGGCCGATTCCTTCCGCCGCATGATCGACTACCTCAAACTGATGGCCGGTTATGCTCGCAGTCTTGCGGAACGCGATTTTCGCATCAACGTCGAGCCGCAGTCGGCTGAAGACGCTCTGGGGAATGCCTTCCAGAAGATGGTTGTGTCCTTGCAAGATGCCCTGCAAGAGGTGGCCAGTAATGCCAGCAGCCTTAAAGCCGCGGCGGAACAGCTTGCGCTGGCTTCCAATCAGGCTGGAATGGCCACCTCGCAAATTGCGGCGACCATTCAGCAGGTGGCCCGGGGAATCACCCAGCAATCGGAGGCTTCTAACCGGGCGGCTGGCTCGGTGGAACAGATGGCACGCGCTATTGACCTGGTAGCCAGCGGGGCGCGCGAACAAACCCAGGTGGTTGACACGGTGGTGCAAATCACCGACCAGCTCTCGGCGGTGCTCGAACAGGTAGCCGGAAACGCCAGTGCCGCTACCGAAGGCTCATCCAGTGCTTCTCGTGCTGCCCGTGAAGGGAAGGAGACCGTGCAACAAACTCTGAACGGGATGGAAACTATCCGTTCGAAGGTGAATCTCTCGGCAGAAAAAGTGCAGGAAATGGGCAACCGCTCCAGCCAGATCGGTATCATTGTGGAAACGATCGAGGATATTGCCTCTCAGACCAATCTGCTGGCGCTCAATGCCGCCATTGAGGCTGCACGCGCCGGTGAGCATGGTAAGGGGTTCGCTGTGGTGGCTGACGAGGTGCGCAAGCTGGCCGAACGTTCAGGGCAGGCCACACGTGAGATCGCGGGGCTGATCAAATCCATTCAGAGTACAGTCGATGAAGCAGTGAACGCCATGCAGGAGAGCGCAAGAGAGGTCGAAGCCGGGGTGGCGCGAGGGGGTATGGCCGGTGAGGCCCTGGATGCGATTCTCCAGTCGGCAGAAATGGTCAACCGCCAGGCAGAAGAGGTTTCTACGGCAGTGGCTCACATGCAACAGTTATATGCGCGCCTGCTGGATGCCACCAATCGCGTAGCGGGAGTGGTGCAGCAATACAGCGCTTCGGCCGAGTCCATGGCGGCTGGCTCGAGTGAGATCACGCTTTCGATGGAGAACATCGCCAGCGTCAGCGAGGAGAATTCAGCCGCGGTAGAAGAAATTTCGGCTTCTACCGAAGAGATGACGGCACAGGTTGAAGAGGTGAATGCTTCTTCGCAATCGCTGGCCGAGATGGCGCGAGAATTGCAGGAAGTCGTCAACCTTTTCCGGTTGAACGGTCACCAGTAGACAGGTTAAGTTTCTTGGCGCTGAAGAGCCAGGGTGTTTTCCTGGCTCTTCAGCTTTTACGCCATATTTAGCAGGGCTTCACCTGTCTTTTACGGCTTTTACCGCCTGGTTGGGGTATCCTCTGCGTAGCTTTTCGGGAAGGGGAAGAGGCTTTGATTGTTTCAGTTGCGCAGGCTCAGCTCTTTTTTCTGGTGGTGACGCGCGTTCTTGCGATGCTGATCCACGTGCCTGTGCTGGGGGGGCAGAGCATCCCCACGCAGGTACGCCTGGCGTTCGGCCTGATGCTTTCAGCAGTGCTCATCCCCTGGCAACCCCTTCCCCCCGGAGCCGAAGCGATGGGCCTGTTCGGTTTTGCGGTGGCGATTGGCAAGGAAGTGCTCCTTGGCACGCTCGCCGGCTTTGCGGCTGAACTCACCTTTGCCGTGATCGTGATTGCCGGAGAGGCCATGGGGCTTGAGAGCGGCTTTTCCTCGGGGCGCGTCTTCAATCCCTCGATGGGTGAAAGCGGTTCGGCCTTCAACCAGCTTTTTGTCATGGTGGCGATGATGTTTTTCTTTATTATCGACGGACATCATATTTTCTTGATAGCCATGCAAAAAACATTTGAAGTGATCCCTGTGAATGGGACTTTGCCGCTTCAGTCCCTTGATGCGCTGATCAGAATGACGGCGCAGCTGATTGCCGCAGGGATTCAACTGGCGCTGCCCGTCATGGCGGCTTTGATTTTCACCGATGTGGCCCTGGGCCTGCTGGCGCGTGTGGCACCGCAGGTGCAGATTTTCTTTCTGGGGTTACCTCTTAAAGTGGGTGTCTCTATGGCGGCGCTCGGATTGCTGGTGACGATGGTGTTGCCTGCTGTGGGGAACCTCTACAAGATGGTGGGTAACCGCATGTTAATTCTTCTGGGAAAGTAAGCCATGGCAGACCGCACAGAAACCCCCACCCCTCGCCGATTGGAAGAAGCCCGTGAACAGGGCCAGGTGGCGCTCAGCCGTGAGGTTACCTCAGCGGCTGTGCTGCTGGCGGCGGCCCTGTTATTGCGCGGGCCGGGCAGTCAGCTGGGGGTTGCCTTCCAGAAGGTGCTCACCGAGCAGATGGCCGCGTTGCCTCAGGCCGAGCTTACACTGCGTACTGTGCAACAAATGGGTTTTCGCATGGCAGTGCAGATTCTCCCGCCGCTGGGTGGGCTGGTTCTGGCTCTGCTTGCGGTTGGGGCGATGGCCACACTGGGGCAGACCCATTTCCTTTGGTCAAGCAAACGGGTTGGGTTTGACTTTAAACGGGTAGATCCGGTGGCCGGGTTTAAACGAATTTTCTCGGCTCGCGGCCTGGTGGAAATGCTGCGGGCTTTGCTCAAGCTGGTGCTGGTGGGATGGGTGACTTACAGTTTCCTCAAGGGTGAATATCCGGGCATCCTGGCTTTGAGCCAGTTTGATCTGCCAACAGCCACACAGCGCTTTTTTGATCTTCTGGTAGCACTGGCGCTGCGTGTGGGGGGGATGTATCTGATCCTCGCCGCCGCCGATTATGCCTATCAGCGCTGGGATTTAATGCGTAACCTGCGCATGACCAAAGAGGAGATCAAGGAAGAAGTGCGGCGGTCTGAGGGTGATCCTCAGTTGAAAGGGCGCATCCGTTCGCAAATGCGGCGCATGGCCCGTGGCCGTATGATGGCCAACGTTCCGAAAGCTACGGTGGTGGTGACCAACCCGACCCATCTGGCGGTTGCGATTCAGTATGAAGAGGGAATGAATGCTCCAAAAGTGCTGGCCAAAGGGGCTCATCACACGGCTGAACGGATTGTGGCCATTGCCCGTGAGCATCATATCCCTGTGGTTCAGAATATCCCCCTGGCGCGGGCCATGTATAAGCGCCTGGAGGTGGATGATGAAATTTCACCCGATCTTTATGTAGCCATGGCCGAAGTGCTGGCCTACGTATATCGGATGCAGGGGAAAACTCCCACCCCTGCCAGAGCTTCTATGGACGGACGGTGAGTGAGAATGGCAACTTCTACAACCCCATCTTCCGCATCTCTTTCAGGGCCGCTGCAGAATTTGCTGCGCTCAAAAGATCTGGTCATGGCCCTGACCCTGGTGCTTATCATCGGGCTGATGCTCGTGCCCCTGCCACCGGCTCTGCTGGACTTAATGATTGCCGCCAGCATGGCCATGTCCATCGGCATCATGCTGCTTACCATGTATATCCATCAACCGCTGGAGTTTTCGGTGTTCCCCACCGTTTTATTACTGGTGACGCTTTTCCGGTTGGGGATCAATATTTCAATCAGCCGCTCCATCCTGCTCAATGCTGAGGCCGGGAAGATCGTTGAAACTTTCGGTAACCTTATCGTCGGTGGAAATTATGTGGTGGGAGTGGTCATCTTCCTCATGTTGATGATCATTCAGTTCGTGGTGATCAACAGCGGTGCAAGCCGAGTGGCTGAAGTGGCGGCGCGCTTCACGCTGGATGCCATGCCCGGTAAACAACTGGCTATTGATGCTGATCTGAATGCCGGCCTGATTGATGAAAATCAGGCGCGTCAGCGGCGTAAAGCCATCGAGACAGAGGCCGATTTCTACGGGGCCATGGATGGGGCAAGTAAATTTGTGCGCGGAGATGCCATTGCGGCCATTATCATCATGCTGGTCAATATTCTCGGGGGGTTCGTTATTGGTGTGTTGCAGCGCGGGATGCCAGCCGCAAATGCACTCCAAACCTATGTCCTGCTTACGATTGGGGCGGGGCTGGCCATTCAGGTTCCTGCCCTGCTCGTCTCAGCAGGGGCAGGCCTGATCGTCACTCGTTCTACCTCTGAAACCTCGCTGGGGAATGAGCTCTTCGGGCAGGTTTCCAATTTCAACGTCCTTACGGTTGGGGCGATCCTGACCGGAATGATGATGTTCATCCCTGGCCTTCCCAAGCTGCCTTTTGGGGTGATTACGGTGGGTTTGGGGGTGGCGGCCTATTTTGTCAACCGGGCACGCATGGAAGAGCGTGCCGCCGTCGCGGGGGTGAGTGCCGTACCCCAACCTGCCGAGGCTGAGACGCCCGAGCAGATGCTTCAAATGGTGGTGGTTGATCCGATCGAACTGGAGATCGGGTACAGCCTGATCCCATTGATTGATGATGACTCGCAGGATAACCTGTTGCGCCGGATTACGGGCATTCGCCGTCAGTTGATGGCCGAGCTGGGATTGATCCTGCCAGTGGTGCGTATTCGGGATAACCTGCGCCTGTCTCCGCAGGCTTACCGCATCAAGATTCGCGGTCAGGAGGTGGCCACCAGTGAGATCATGCTCGACCGGTTGCTGGCCATTCCAGGCACAGACGTTGAAGAGCCTGTTCCGGGCATTCCGACCACCGAACCTGCCTTCGGATTACCTGCAGTGTGGATTCTGGAGGCCGACCAGAGCCAGGCTGAACTGCGGGGATATACCGTAGTCAACCCGCTTTCGGTGTTGAGCACCCATCTGACGGAAGTGGTGCGCGGGCATGCTCCCGATCTGCTCACCCGGCAAATGGTGCAAGAAATGCTCAATCAGCTCCGGCAGAAGTCTCCGGCTTCGGTAGAGGGGGTGGTGCCAGAGTTACTGGGGCTGGGTGAGGTGCAGGCTGTTCTGCGTCATCTTTTACGCGAACGTGTTCCCATTCGCGACCTGAGCGGCATCCTGGAGGTACTTGCCAACCATGCTCAGGTCACCCGTGACCCAAGCATTCTGGCCGAGGCAGTACGCCAGACCATGGCCAATACGATTTCAAGCCAGTATCGTGACCATGATGGAACCCTGCATGTGTTCACGCTCTCGCCGGTGCTGGAACAGACTCTGCGCAGTGCTCTGGTGGCTTCTGAAGGTGGCCCTGCGTTACAAATGGATGCCAGCCTTGCTCAGCGGTTGCTGAACAAGATCGGGGAACAAATGGAAGCCATGGCCGGACAGGGGTATTTGCCCATCCTTTTGTGCCCCCGCGAGTTACGCCTTGCCCTGCGCCGTCTGGTGGAACAGGCCCTGCCCAACCTGGTTGTGCTGGCTTTTTCAGAGGTCAGCGCCGGAACACGCGTCAGAGCGCATGGTCTGGTGGATGCCTAACGCTGGGAGGAAACGCACATGCCGAAGTCGTACATTGCTGAAACGATGCGTGAAGCCCTGTTGATGGTGCAGGCCGAGCTTGGCCCCGATGCGATTGTCCTTTCGGCCAGAGAAGCCCCCCTGGGCTCACCGTGGAATGTGTGGAAACGTCCGGGGGTGGAGGTGGTGGCCATGGCTCCCGGAGAGCTGCCGGTTAAGGAATCGTTGCCCGCGGCGGAAGAGACCGTCAAAGACGTGCTCCCTTCCCGGGAAAAGGTCACCGGCTGGCAACCCCGGCGAATCACTCGCGAGGAGGCTCGTCTGGCTAATCAGATGCCGCGAGGTTCACAAACCGATGCCCCATCGGTTAAGGCCTCGGACACACCGAAGAAGGTGGATCTGCCTGCGGCACCCTCAGCCCCTGCAGGTAAGGAGGACGAGCCGGTTGAATTGCCTCCTGTACTGGCGTCATTGCGGCGGCAGCTTCTGGCGCAGGAGGTGGATGAAGCTTTCGTGGAGCGCACTTTACAGGTTATGCTCCAGGGGCAATCGGTGAGTCTGGTGAGCACTCCTGAAGTGGCTCATAAAACCCTTGCCCGCCTGCTGGAGGCCGAAGTGACCCATGTGGTTCCTGCTTCTCTCCAGAGTGAACGACAGGTGGTGTGTGTGGTGGGAATGAGCGGAGGCGGTAAAACCAGTACGGTTGCGCGGATGGCTATGGATTACAGGCAACGGCTGGGGAAGAAGGTGGCCTGGGTTTGCGCCGATACCCTGCGCACCGGCGCCATTGGAGAGGCCCGCGCCTATACCGATGCGCTTGATCTGCCCCTGCGGCTGGTCTATACCCCTCAGGATCTTTCTACGGCTCTGGCAGGGCTGGATGATGTTGACCTGGTGCTGATTGACACCCCCGGGTATAACCCGTACCGCGAACAGGAGATTGTGGAACTGGGGAGTTTCCTCAGCGAATTGCCTGAACGTGCCCTTTACCTGGTGGTTCCGGCAAATATGAAAGAAGGAGATTTATTCTGCATGTCGGGTGCGTTAAATGTATTTGGGCTGGATGGGGTCATCGTGACCAAACTTGATGAAACCTCCACATACGGGGGAGTCTATAACTTTGTGCGGAAGAGTCACCTTCCACTGGCTTATTTCGCATTCGGAAAGGCCGCCTCTGCCGGGTTAGAAGCGGCCACTTCTCAGCGGTTGGTGGCAGCCCTGTTTGGAAAAGGATGGAACCAATGAAGAAGAATAAAGATGAACAACCTGTAGAAACAATTCAGGAAGAAAGAAAAGCCCCATCGAAGGCCGTGCGCTCTCAAAAGAAGGATGATGAAGCGGGCAGTCTGCCGTTCCTCCTGGAACTGGTGTTTTCTTTCTCTTTTCTAATTCTGCTCGGCGTGGACGCGGCAGTGGCGTTCTTCTCATTTCGGGGTGGGGCTACCCTGCTGGATATTTTCCTGCGGGTGGCCATTTCAACCGTGGTGATGGGAGCGGTGCTCTGGTTGCTTGCCTGGCAAATGTCCAACGGGATGCTGCAGGCTGCGTATGCAGAGCAGAACGAAAAGCAGGATTCCCCCTCGAAGTCAGGAGAGGATAACTCTGTGGGAGTTAACGCAGGAGCCTAGGTAGATGGATACACAGGTCGACACAGCCCAACTTCTGGATCAATTTCTCACCACCCGTTCACCAGAGGCGCGCGAGCAGCTTATCCTTCAGACGGCTCCGCTGGTGCATTATATGCTGGGCCGGATGGGAATCTCTCAGGAGATTGGCAGTGAGTATGAAGACCTGGTTCATCAGGGATTGCTTGGCGTGATGGATGCGGTTGACCGTTACGATCCGGCGCACGGGGCGCGGTTCAGTACGTATGCTGCCCTTCGAGCGCGTGGAAAGATTCTGGATTATCTGCGTCAATCAGATTGGATGTCACGTGAGGCTCGCCGCCGGGTGCGGGCGATTCAAAAAGCTGTTTCAAACCTGTGGGCAGAGTATCAACGTGAGCCTACTGAGGAAGAAATTGCCGCTTACCTCGGCCTCAGCACAACCGATGTGGCCCAGGGACTGTATGATTCGACGGTAGTCATGCTTTCACTGGATGCATCGGTTGAATACGACCAGGATGAAGAAGGTTCTTACCATGAGCGGCTGGTCGACCAGAAACAGGTGGATCCTTCGGCACTGTTTGAAGATGAGGCCCTGCGAGAACAACTGGTTGAAGCCATTCGCAGGCTTCCTCAGCGTGAGCAATTGCTTCTTTCATTGTATTACTATGATGAACTGACCTTCAAAGAGATTGGTCAGGTGATGGGAATTTCCGAATCTCGTGTGTGTCAACTGCACAGTCGTGCCATTCTGAACCTTAAGGCGATGGTGAACCATGAGTAGCATTCCACGTGTCTCCCTTGAAGATACTCTCTACCTTCTCCAGCTGGTTCGTGAGACGGCTCTGTCTCGGGGTGAAGAGGCCAAAGCGGCCCGTATTGCACCGGTTGTACAGGAGATGGGTACCCTGGTGGAGAAAGCCCGGCAGGTAAACCCGGCTCCGCCACCGGCCTCTGGCATTCTTGGCCAACCCGATTTCAAAAAATTACTGGAAATTTCTCAAAACCGCACGCTTGAGCCATCTCAGCCGGGAATGTCTGCCGCCTCGGTGGGGGAACGAAACCGGATGATCGTGGCGATGGCAGCGGCGGAAATGTCGGATATTGAGATCGCCCGCCAGTTCGGTTTGACCCGTGAAGAAGTTCGGCTGGTTTTAAACGCTCAGAAAAATCAACCTGTGAGGTGAAGGGATGATTAAAGGGTTTTATGCCGCGGTTTCTGGGATGATTGTAAACGCGATGCGCCAGAATGTTCTTGCCCATAATATCGCTAACATGCAGACCCCGGGCTTCAAACAGGTGCTCACCACGGTTGAGGATTTTACCCACACCGAGGTGGATTATTCTCCCGGTAATTTGCTACGAGACCCTGCGCCCGCGCCGGTGGGCATGCTGGGCCTTGGCGCGCAGTATGGCCCGGAATTTGTCGATTTTGCCCAGGGCGGGTTGATGATGACCGGCAACCTCTACGATCTGGCCATTCAGGGAGATGGGTTTTTCAGGGTTCAAACCCCTGACGGGTTGCGTTACACCCGTGACGGGCGTTTTTTGCGCGATGCACAGAATAACCTGGTGACGATTGAGGGCTACCCGGTGTTGAGCATGGGCAATCAACCCATTCGATTGCCAGAGGGCGATTTCAATGTGCGGCCCGATGGAACGATCACGGTCAATGGAGCCGTGGTGGCACAATTGGGGCTTTCGCGGTTCCAGAACCCGGCTGCGGAATTGAGCCGTGCCGGTGGAAACCTGTTTGCCGGGCCAGCCCAATCTACCGCCCAGGGAACGGTTCAGGTAACCCAGGGGGCGCTGGAAATGTCCAATGCCAACCCTACCCGCCTGATGACCGAAATGGTGGAAGTGGCTCGTTCGTACGAAGCGGCTCAAAAGATGGTGCAGAACCAGGATGAATTGCTTGGCAAAGCCATTGCTTCGCTGGGAAGAATTGGTTGAGAGGAAGGAGAGTTCCGATGGGTTCATCCCTCTATCATACGTTGAATATCTCCCGCCAGGATATGCTGACCCGGTTGCTTGACCTGGATGTGATCAGCAACAATCTGGCCAATATGAATACGGCCGGTTTTAAGGCCAGTCGGGCGAACTTTCAGGAGCTGCTTACCCAGAGTCTCAACCGGAGCGGTATTCGTTTGCCTTCAACTCAGATGCTGTCGGGGCAGGGGAGCATTCGGCAGTCGGGCAACCCGCTGGACTGGGCCATTGAGGGGGAGGGATTCTTCGCCGTGCGTTTGCCGGATGGGCGTACGGCGTACACCCGCGACGGGCAGTTTAGCCTGGATGCGAATCGCAGGCTGGTGTGTGCCGGGGGGTTCCCGCTGGTGTGGAATGGGCAAATCCCTGAGAATTACTCAGACGTCTCAATTCGTGGAGACGGGACGGTGGAGGTGGTGTTGCAGGATGGCACTCGCCAGGTGGCCGGCAATGTTCAGCTGGCGCGCTTCACCAACCCAAGCGGGTTGCAGGGAATAGGGAACAACCTCTGGGCTGAGACGGCTGCTTCGGGTCAGGCTCGAATGAGCGCTCCGGGATCGCCCAATGTGGGGATTGTTCATTCCCATGCGGTGGAACAGGCCAATGTAGACCTGGCTCGTGAGATGACCCAGTTGATGGCCGATCAACGTACTTTTCAAATGTCAGTGCAGGCGTTTCAACAGACAGATCAGATGATTGCACTGGCACTTAATTTGCGGAAGGGCTAAAGTTTCCGGTGAGATGGCCGATCAATAGAGTACAGAGAATCATCGTTGCTCGGTATCTGAGGAGAATGAAAAATGAAGATTGAAAACAATGGTATTTCGTCCCTTTCATCCAGCCACCAGGCAGACTCTGCTCGCCAGGTTGACCACAAAGGTGGGAACAGGGAGGTAGAGCTTCACCACCTGCAGGCCGATCGAGCAGAACTATCGGAGAGGGCTCGGGTGCTTGCCCGGGCGCGCGCAACCGCGGAGAACGGCGAGCCTGCACGCCAGGAACGGGTGGAGGAAATTCGCCGTCAGGTGGAGAGCGGTGATTACACGGTGCAGGTTGAAGAGATCGCCCGCCGGTTGATGGCGAGGCATTTCGTAAAATCCTAAAGGGACGGAGCGGTCAATCTCATGGTCGAGCACGATTCATTCTCTGCGAATGTGATGGAACTGGAACAAACGCTGGTGAGGCAATTTCGCGTATTACAGAATCTTATCGAGGTTACCCATAAAGAACGAGAAGCGATCCTCAACCAGCAGGATTCTCTGATGCGTCTGGTGGAAGAGAAAGAGGTGCTTCTTGATCAGCTGGGCATTCTGGAGGATGATCGCCGGCATCTGGTGCAGGAAATTTCTTTGGGCCTACAGCCAGGGTGCGACGCTGATTCCCTGAAAGATTTGCTCCCTCACCTTCCAAAAGAACATGCCATGCGCATTGAACGCCTGGTGGAGGGGATCACGACGCTGGCAGGTGAGTCGCGAGAGCTCAACAGTGCCAACCATGCCCTTGCCCTGGTGCGATTGGACTGGGTGAAAGCGGCGCAGTGGTTTCTGGCCGGATCGGTTCAGCCTGAGGTGGACTATCGCCCACCGGGAAATGCCCCCGCCTTGAAAGATTCGGGCGGGTGGGGTATTGAGGTTCGTGCCTGAGGAGGTTGGAGCATGCCTTCCCTGACCAATGGAATTCACCTGGCGCTTTCTGCCATTCTGGCGCACTCACAGGCCATCGAAATCATCGAACATAACGTGGCGAATGTCAACACCCCGGGGTACCGGCGGCAGGCACCGATTCTGGCGACCACAACTCCAAGCCCGGCGTTTGGTTATGAGAGTGGCCTGGGAGCCGGACAGCGTGGCACCGGTGTGACGATTGAACGAATCAAACGGTTCAATCTGGAATATTTTGACACGCGCTACCGCGCAGCCGCGGCCGAGACGAAGAACTGGGAAACCCGGCGCGATATTCTTCTCCAGCTTGAAACAGTTCTGGCCGAAACCAGTGATGCCGGGTTGATCCCCGGGCTTGATGCCTTCTGGGCAGGATGGCAGAACCTGGCATCTGACCCGACCAATACAGCCCTTCGCGCCAATCTGCTCGATCAATCGCGTGCGCTGGCGCTGGCCTTTAATCAACGGGCTCAGCAGATGGCCCAGCTGCGCGCTGACCAGAATCTGGCCATTCAGGGCGGTGTGGAAGAGATCAATGCGCTGGCTTCACAAATTGCCAGCCTGAATGGCGAAATTTCACGCATCCTTTCGATCAACGAACAGCCCAATGACCTGCTGGATAAGCGGGATTTGCTTCTTGATCGGCTGGCAGAATTGAGCGGGGCGGTGGCGCATGTCCAATCCAATGGGGAGATGATCGTTTCAATCGGAGGACATGTGCTGGTCACCGGGCGTAAAGCGCTCAAATTACAGGCTGAGGTAGACCCTGCCAGCCCGGAGAGAATGTTCCGCATCGTCTGGGAAGATGGGCAGGGGTTTGCGCCTTCTACCGGAGAACTGCGAGGACTTTTTTATGTGCGGGATCAGGTCATTCCTGATCAGATAAAGGGGCTGAACGACCTGGCGGCGGCATTGATCACCCAGGTCAACGCGGTGCATCGCAACGGCTATGGTTTAAATGGGGCAACCGGGCTGGATTTCTTCAGTGGGAGTGATGCCGCAACCATTCAGCTCAACCCCACCCTGCAGATCGAGGATATCGCCAGCGCCAGCGCACCCGACCAACCCGGAAATGCCGAAATTGCCAGCCAGCTGGCTGCTCTGAAATTTACGCGCACCATGAACGGCGGCACGGCCACCTTCCAGGAATTTTATAATGCGCAAGTCACGGCTCTTGGGCTGGAAACTCAGCGGGCTGGAACCAACGCTACCCATAACGGGCTGGTGTTTAAGGCTCTTGGTGATCAGCGCGAGTCGGTGGCGGGAGTCTCGCTGGATGAAGAAGCGGCTGAGCTGATTAAATATCAGCGGGCTTATCAGGCGGCAGCACGGGTGATGACAGCCTATGATGAGCTGCTGGACAAAATTATTAATGGTATGGGACTGGTAGGGCGTTAGGTGAAGGGAGGCAGGCATGCGCATTACCAACAAAATGATGTCTGATCATGCCGTCAGGCACCTTTCTGAGAACATGGAGCAAATTGCACGGATGCAGGAACGGATTGCCTCAGGAAAACAGTTTAGCGCTCCTTCAGAAGACCCTGTGGGGGCGTCTCACAGCCTCAGCCTGCGCTCTGGCCTGCGCACCCTGGAGGCCTTTAAGACTTCTACCCAGCAGGCGAATGACTGGCTGACGGCTACCGAATCTGCCTTTCAACAAATGGAAGACCTGGCCACCCGCGCGGTTACCCTGGTGACCCGTGGCCTGAACGATACACTTGGTGCAGGAGAACGGGCGACATCGCTGGCAACCGAAGTTGATGGAATTCTGGCTCATGCGATGGATACGGCCAACAGCACGCATAACGGGCAATTCCTGTTCGGCGGCTTTAAGGTTCAGAGCCCGCCCTTCAGCATGCCCGCCAGCAGTACGGTGGTTTATCAGGGAGATGGGGGGGTCATGCTCCGCAGTCTGAGCCCGGCTCAAAATGTGCCGATTAATGTGCTTGGGGATCAGGCTTTTTTGCCTTTCCTGGAGGCGCTGGTGCAGGCGCGAGATGCACTTCAGGCCAATGATCCTGCTACTTTGCGCACAGCGTTGAATGGGTTACAATCGGCATTGACCACAATGAACCAGCACCGTACCTCGGTGGGTGCGCGTCTCAGGCAGGTGCAGGTGGCCAGCGATTATCTCAGCAAGACCGAGATCGAAACGCAAAGCCTGCTTTCGAAGAAGGAAGATCTCAACCTGGCCGAGGGTATTTCGCAGCTGCGCGGGCGTGAGAATGCCTACCAGGCTGCGTTGGAGGTCAGCCAGCGGGCAATTTCGGCGATGGGGTTATTTGATTATCTTCGATAATTCCCGCCCGTAAGGGTTGCATCTGCCGGCGAGGTTCAGGTGGAATCTAGCTCTGGGTGGAGGCGCTGCGATGTTAGTATTAACCCGGCGGGTCGATGAGAGTATTGCGATCGGCGATTCGATTGTGGTCACCATTCTGGCGATCGAAGGGGACCGGGTCAAGGTGGGTATTACTGCCCCCCGCGAGGTTCCCATTCTCAGGCAGGAAGTAGCCCAGGCTATCGAGGAACAGCGCAAATTGCAGGAACACCTGGCCCATTCGCCTGAGCCGGAAACTTTTGAGGAGTTGCGCCGTTTACTCGCCAGTGACGGCAATGAGCAAGGAAAGCCCGGTGAAGAGCCAGCCGCCACTCCGTAACTGGTTGTTTTTTTAACGCGAGCACTTCCCCCATCCTGAACATGGATGGGGGTTTGTTTTTTTTCATGGGTTCTTTGGCTTGATTTTACGGTTTGTTTACTGAGATACCCTTCTGGCTGTGCTATCTTTAGCGAGGCCAAATCAGGCAACGATTGCGGGCGAGAGAGAGGCCTGGAAAAGAGGAAGGGAACCTATGGAGCTTGCCTTCGATATCAGTCAGGATGAATTACCCATCTTCCTGGCCGAGGTAGATGAACACTTGCAAACGCTGGATGAAATTCTGGTTCAGCTTGAACAGGCTGAAGAACGTCCGGAACTGCTCCAGTCGGCGTTTCGGGCGGCGCATACCCTCAAGGGCATGGCCGGGATTATCGGCCACCACCGGATGACCGATCTGACCCATGCCCTGGAGACGGTTTTCGATTCGGTGCGTAAGGGGATGTGCCACATTACCACTCCACTGGTTGACCTTTGCCTTGACGCCGTGGACGGATTGCGTCTTTTGCGTGACGAGGTGATTACGGGAGAGGCCTGCGATGTGGATGTGGAACGGCTGGTGGAGGAATTTGAGAGGGTGAACGGGAAAATCGGAGAAACCACCGGCCAGGAAGACCCACCTCCGGCCCACTCCGTAGAAGGTGTGGCAAGCTCTGACAATGATTCTTTGAGTGTTGAGGTGCACATCGACCCGTCCAGTGTGGCCTCGGCAGCGCGTGCGTTCCAGGTGATGATGACTCTGCAGGAGGTTGGGGAAATTCTTGAAATGTCGCCCACCCTCGATCAGATTGAAACGGCGGCTCCGGTTCAGGTCTTTCGGGCGCGGCTGGCCACCCGCGTAGAACCGGCGGAAGTTGCCCGGCGTGTGGCTCAAATTTCAGAGGTGTTCAACATCCAAATTAATGGTCAGGTCGAAGGGCATAACGGCCAGAAGCCTTCAATGGCTCGGGAAGCCCGGCCTGACACGGGCGCAGGGGGGCGTGGAAATGGTCATAAAAATACGGCCGAAATGACCGTGCGTACCAGCGTGGAACGCCTCGATAAATTGATGAACCTGGTGGGTGAACTGATCACTGACCGCAATCACCTGTATCAGCTCCGCGCTTACTTCGAACAGGAAAAGCGCGGGAACAGCACTGTGGATCGGCTGGCTGAAACGGTAACCCATCTCGGGCGGATCACCGATCAGCTTCAGGAAGAGGTGATGAGTATCCGCATGTTGCCTGTGGGGAGTGTGTTCCATAAATTTCCGCGCATGGTGCGCGATATGGCGCAAAAAACAGGCAAACAGATTGATCTTGTGATTTATGGAGAAGATACTGAGCTGGATCGTTCCATGCTGGAAGAAATCAATGACCCGTTGATCCATCTGGTGCGTAATTCGGTGGATCATGGGATTGAAATGCCTGAAGAGCGCATTGCTGCCGGAAAGCCCCCACGGGGGACGATTACCCTCACAGCGCGGCATGAACAGGGGCGGATTCTGCTGACCGTGAGCGATGATGGACGCGGTATAGACCCTGACAAACTGCGCAAAGCGGCAGTCCAAAAAGGTTTGTTGAGTGCAGAAGAAGTTGCCGCATTGAGCGATGATCAGGCGGTTGATCTGATCTTCATGCCCGGCTTCTCCACGGCCGAAAAGGTTACCGATATTTCCGGGCGTGGGGTGGGAATGGATATCGTTCATACCAACATCCAGCATGTAAATGGATCGATCCAGGTTGAGACGAAAAAGGGAGAGGGAACGACCTTCCAGATTTCTTTACCCCTCACCCTGGCGATTGTTCCCACGCTGCTGGTGCGGGTGAACGGGGTGGTTTTTGCCATTCCTCTGGTGATGATCACCGAGACGCTTCGCCTCTCGCGGGAAGAGATTCGCACCATTCGAGGTCAGCCGGTCACCATGTTGCGCGGGAGTGTGCTGGCACTGATCGACCTCAAGGCCCTGTTTGGCGTTCAGGAAAAACGTCCCCTTTCCGAGAAGTATACCTATGCGGTGGTGGTGCATTCGGGCAAACAGCGCGTGGGCCTGGTGGTAGACACCCTGATCGGAGAAGAAGAAGTGGTGGTGAAATCGCTTGGCGCGGTGGTGGGGGAGATCCCGGGTATCTCGAGCGCGGCGATTCTGGGAGATGGCAAGGTGGCGCTCATTGTGGATGTGCCTGGCCTGTTGCGGTTTTTCGGGATTCATTAGCAGGGAGTAAGTATGCTCGATTCGACCCATTTTGACGAAGACCTTCTCAAGACCCTTCATGCAGTTGCCGGAGCAGGCATCCACAACGCGGCACGTGGGTTCTCCAGCCTGCTGGGACATCAGATTCAGGTTCTGAACCCGGTGGTGCGGGTGGTACCCATTCTGGAAATCCCGCGTTACGTGGGTGGCCCTGAAAGCGAAGCCATCGGCATTTATCTGCGCGCCGAAGGAGATATAGCCGGGCAGATCATGTTGATCATCCCCTTTCACAAGGGGCTGGAGCTGGTGGATTTATTGATGGACGTCCCTGCCGGTACGACGACACAGCTGGGTTCTCTGGAGCGTTCAGCACTCGGAGAAGTGGGCAACTTAACCGGCACGTTTTTCCTCAATGCAGTGGCTAACCTTACCGGAACTTCCGTGCGGCCTACACCGCCAGCGGTTATTGTGGATATGGTAGGCGCCATTCTGGATGTCATCATTGCGACGACCGGAGGTGTGACCGAAAGTGTCATTCTGATGCAGGCTGAGTTTATCGATGGGGAGCGCTCGGTGGAAACGAATTTCTGGGTTATCCCTGACCCGACGACTTTAAAAACATTCAGGAACGGGGTGTCTGCGGAATCATGAATGACCCGATCAATGTTGGGCTCGGTGAACGCGTGATCAGCGCAGATCCGGCGGACGTTCTTGTGGCTTACGGGCTGGGCTCCTGTTTAGGGATCAGCATGTACGACCCGGTGCGCCGGCTTTGCGGGATGATTCACGCGGTTTTACCCCAGCGTATGAATGGCGCTGAGCCCGATTCGGCGCGATTCGTGGATAGCGGGATCGAAGGACTTATTCATGAGATGGAACGCAGGGGCGCCGACCCCCGGCGCTCCATCTTTCGGATGGCTGGAGGGGCGAACATGCTCCTGGCTTCGGGAGTATCGCACACCTTTGATATTGGCAACCGCAATGTCGAAGCGGCGCTGCGTACCTTTCAGCGGCTGGGCATTGTCCTCAAGGCCAAAGATGTGGGCGGTAACCTTGGGCGAACTGTACGTCTGTATGTAGCTGATGGGCGGATGACGGTGCGTATTTTGAATGGAAAGGAACAGGAACTTTAAGTCTCCAGGAGGATGGGTAATGGCTAAAATTTTGATCGTGGATGATGCAGAATTTCTGAGGGTGCGCATCACCAAAATGTTAAGTGGGGATGGTTTTGAAGTCTTCGAGGCCGAAAATGGGCTGAAGGCGTTGAACACCTACAAAGAGGTGAAACCCGACGTGGTGCTGATGGATGTGACCATGCCAGAAATGGACGGTCTGACGGCGCTCAAGGAAATTCGTAAGTTTGATCCACAGGCGCGTGTGGTCATGTTGACTGCGCTGGGGCAAGAATCGGTGGTTCTGGAAGCGGTCAAATCGGGGGCACGCGATTTTATCGTCAAACCCTTTGAACGCGAACGGGTAATGAGTGCCATTCAGAAGCTGGTCGGGTAAAGGCATCGTATGGCAGTTCCTGTCCAGCCTTCTCTTCCCCGGCCTGTCCGGGTTCTGGTAGTGGATGATTCGGCGTTCATGCGCTACTCGATCAGCCAGTACCTCAACGAACGGCCTGATCTCCAGGTGGTGGGAGCCGCCCGGGATGGGAGGGAAGCCCTCGATCTGATTCCGCGTTTGGATCCCGACGTGGTTACGCTGGACGTGGAAATGCCCCGTTTGGATGGTCTTTCTACCCTGCGGGAGATTATGCAGAGGTTCCCACGGCCAGTGGTGATGCTCAGCAGTATGACCCGGGAAGGAGCCGCAGAGACCATTCAGGCCCTTACACTGGGCGCGGTAGATTTTGTAACCAAACCGACCAGCAACGTGAATATTCGCTCTGTGCTGGATGAGGCCGCGCAGAAGATTTTACGGGCGGCTTCAGCGCACATCCGGCCGGTGTCTTTACTGGCGAGAAAACCCCCTGCCCCGGTCGTTGAAGCGGCGCCAAAAGGCGGCGGGCGCCCCCTGAAGCATCATGAGCCGGTGGTATTGATCGGGACGTCCACAGGTGGGCCGCGGGCGCTTCATGAAGTGGTGCCTGCGTTGCCCGCCGATCTGCCAGCGGCAGTGGTGATTGTGCAGCACATGCCGGCAGGGTTCACACATTCACTGGCCGAGCGCCTGGATTCGCTCTCAAAGCTCAAGGTGAAAGAAGCCCAGCCCGGTGACTCTTTGCTGGTTGGTCAGGCACTGCTCGCGCCGGGAGGGTTTCACATGCTTTTCGATGAGAACCTGCAGGTGACGCTCAACCAGAACCCCACCGTGCACGGTGTTCGCCCGGCAGTGGACGTGACACTGATCTCATTGATTCAACGTCTGGGGCGCTCGGTGATTGCAGTTATTCTGACCGGCATGGGCAGTGATGGGACGAATGGGGCAACCCTGTTGCACAGTATGGGCGGGCGAGTCATTGCAGAACATGAATCGACGAGTGTGGTCTGGGGAATGCCGCGCAGTGTGGTAGAAGCCGGTGCGGCTGATTTTATCCTGCCCTTGCCCGAAGTGGCCTCACGAATCGAACAGCTGGTCCAGGAATCTCGGAATGGATAGGGGATTGGTGGGAATGGAATCAGACACGTACGCTCTGGTTAAGTCGTCGATCAAGAAGTTGCTCGCCATTGACCTGGATTATTACAAAGACGAGCAAATGAAACGCCGTCTTGATTCCTGGCTGGTGCGGTCTCAACGCTCTTCATGGCGAGATTACTTTCATTATGTGGCTTCCAACCCCGAAGAGCAACAGCGCCTGCGTGATTATTTGACCATTAACGTCACCGAGTTCTTTCGAGACCCGGAGCGCTGGGCTACGTTGAAACGCGAAGTGCTGCCCGCTTTGCTGGAGCAATCTCCGGTGGGCCTGCGCGTCTGGAGTGCGGGTTGTTCAACCGGCGTCGAGGCCTATACCCTGGCAATCCTTCTCGACGAGGTGGCGCCGCACCGGAAACACTGGATTCTGGCGACGGATATCGACCGGGGAGCGCTCCAGAAAGCCCGCGCTGGCGGCCCGTATACGACCGATGAAATTCGTAACCTCACCCCCCAACAACGAACCCGGTACATCGATTCGAAGGCGCAAAACTACGTTAGAGCCGAACTGGTGCAGCGGGTCACCTTCAGAGAACAGGATCTTTTTACGGATCGCTTCGAAACGGGTTTTGACCTGATCGTGTGCCGGAATGTTGTGATCTACTTCACCAACGAGGCGAAGAATATGCTCTACCGGAAGTTCCAGGCGGCTCTGCGCCCGGGAGGGGTCCTTTTTCTGGGTGGTACCGAGATCATCCCTCATCCGGCAGAAGTGGGCCTGCAGAACTTTGGGATTTCTTTTTACAGAAAGATCGGTGGGTAAATGGCCATGAAGGTAACCCTAGAGCAGTTAATCCGCGCCGCAGGTGAGCTCCCTCCCATGCCGCAGGCTGCCCAGAAAGCCCTGCAACTGATCCGCGATCCCGAGGTTAACATGGGCGAAGTGGCGGCGGTTCTGGCGGTTGATCAGGTGTTGAGTGGTCTGGTGTTGCGAATGGCCAATTCTGCTTTCTACGGGCTTCCGGGGCGTGTGGTGACGGTTCATCAGGCCGTAATGGTGCTGGGCAGTAATGCTGTGCGCGATATGCTTCTGGCTTCGACCGTTGCCGGGTACCTCAGCCGTCCTCTGCCGGGTTATGCTCTGCCCGGAGGCGCCCTGTGGCGGCACGCGCTTGGGGTGGCGATTGGGGCGCGCTGGATCTTTGAGAAACGCCGGTGGAAGGGCACCGATGAGGTGTATTACGCGGGCTTACTCTGTGACATCGGCAAATTACCCTTCGAAAAATTATTGCGCGGTGTTCAGGCCGAGGCTGGCGAGTGGCTGCATGGTTCTTTCCTGGAGATGGAACGACAGTATTTTGGCATTGATCACGCTTTGCTGGGAGCAGAGATTGGCCGCCGCTGGCACCTGCCGGACGAATTGATCACAGCCATTGCTCATCATCATCAGCCAGCCACGGCTTCGCAATATCGGGAGATGGTGGCCGCAGTGCACGTGGCAGATGCTGCCATGATGATGCTGGGGGTGGGTGTAGGAGTGGATGGTTTACGATACAGGTTAGAAGGGGAAGCCCTGGATTTGCTGGGTTTTGAGGAAAGTGAAATGGAGGAACTGATCAGGCAGGTCACTGATCAAATCTATTTGGCTGAGCTCTTCCTCAGCGATCGGGCCCCGGGATGGTAGCAAACCAGGAAGGAGTGAACATCGAATGAATGTACAGTTTCTTAACCCTTTTTTGCTGGCAGCCAGCGAGGTTCTCAAGAAGGAAATCGGTGCAGAACCCACGCGGGGAGAACTGACACTGCAAAAGTCAGCCCTGACCACCGATGATGTGACGGTTTTAATCCATCTGGTCGGCCAAGTATACGGCGTGGTAATGTACGGAATGCCCATTGAGACCAGCCTGAATTTTGTTTCACGTATCCTGGGGCAGGAGTTTACAGAATTTGATTCGCTGGCCCAGAGCGGGGTGGCGGAACTTGGGAACGTGATCAGCGGAGCTGCAACGGTCAAGTTCTCTCAGGCGGGGTATCAATCGAACATTTCTCCCCCGATGGTGATCATCGGGAAGAATGTTCAGGTCTCAACCCTGGATTTCCCGCGCATCGTGGTGCCCCTGGAGACCGCTTATGGTAACCTGATGGTCCATCTGGCGCTCAAAGAAGCGGCTCCCGGAAGCAATTCCGCCCCGGAAGAATTCGTCAAACTGGCTGTTTCCAGAGCTTGAGTTGGCAGGATGTTCTGCTCGGAACGGAAAGGAATGAACCAGTCATGAATGTGAAATTTCTCAATCCTTTTGTCGAGGCGGCTTATGAGGTATTGACCGCAGAGACCCGCCAGGAAGTTACCCGGGGAGATCTCAAACTGGAAAATGGGACTTACCTCACGGATGATCTGACGGTGATTCTCTCGCTGGTAGGGGCTGTTGAGGGGACGGTTTTTTACAGTATGTCTGCGGCTACCGGTGCGAAGCTGGCCACGATTCTTATGGGTGAAAAGTTTGATGCTGTGCAGGGGCTGGCCCAGAGTGGGGTCGCCGAGATCGGAAATGTGATCACAGGTCGCGCCAGCATGAAGCTCTCTGAAGCCGGGTTTGAAACGACGATCTCCCCGCCCACACTTTTGCTGGGAAAGGGCGCATCCATTTCGACGCTGGATGTGCCGCGTTTGATCGTGCCCCTGATGACGGTGGCCGGCCCGGTGCTGATTCATCTTGCCCTGCGTCAGGGGAGCGCCAACGGGCTGCGCGCCGCTCAACTGTCCATTCCAAAGGCATTTCAGGTGCCATAATTTTAACCTTGTTTGATGGAGGTCTGGATAACATGGAAAGCCAACTGGTTGTATTTGAACTGGAAAATGAGGCCTACGGCGTGGATATTGCAGTAGTCGAAGGCATTATCAAGATGCAGGAAATAACCCGCCTGCCCCGGGCTCCACATTTTATGGAAGGGATTACCAATTTACGCGGGGCAGTGGTGCCGGTGATTGATTTACGCAAGCGCTTTGGCCTTCCGCCGCAGGAACCTACCCGCGATACACGCATTGTCATTGCAAACATGAATGGCACGCAGGTTGGGCTGATTGTGGATGCGGTAAGCCAGGTCATCCGTGTTCCCCAGGATGCCATTGAGCCGCCTCCGCAGTTGACCATGACGGTCAATTCGGCCTTTATTAAGAGTGTAGCCAAACTGGAAAAACGGCTGGTGATCCTGCTCGATCTGGATAAAGTGCTTTCGGCAGAAGAAAAAGAGTTGTTGGAAGCCGTCTGAGGCTTTTCAGAAAGTCAGGGGTCATGCTCCAGCGCCAGTTTCAAAAACGCATCTACCGGAGGCGCAAAATTCCCCGCTGTGAGGGGCTCCCACTGCCCGGGTACAGAACCGTTTTTGATCTGACCCGTGATGGGGTTGTCATCCTGGACAGGGAAGGGAAAATTGTGGAGGCCAACCGGGCATTTACCCGGATGCTGGGCATGGCCACCCCTGATGATATGAAGGGGAGTGAGGTTGGAAAGTTCATTCCGGAGGATATCCGCGATCACTTCAGCGCGTTGATCGAGCTGCTGGATTATACCGAAGGGGCAGTCGAACCTGTGGACCTGGAGCTTCAAGCGGCGGATGGAATACGTTTGCCGGTGCGGTTCATGCCTGAGCGGGTGATTTGCAGGGGGCGGGTTCTGACATACCTTTCGGTAGAAAGCCTGGTCGAATGGCATACGATTCGTGATGAACTGGCAGAAGCGCACCTGAGCCTGGAACAATCGTATTCGGCCACGCTGCAGGGCTGGGCAAGGGCACTGGAACTGCGTGATCTGGAGACCGAAGGGCATTCGCGCCGGGTTACGGCGATGGCGGTAGACCTTGCACTGAAGTTGGGATTCGGCCTGGATCATATTCCTCATATCCGGCACGGGGCGTTGTTACACGATATCGGGAAAATGGCCATTCCGGATAGCATTCTGCTCAAACCGGCAAAATTAACCGAAGAAGAGTGGGCGCTGATGAAGATGCATCCCGTTTATGCCTATCAACTGCTGCGGGATATCGAATATCTGCGCCCGGCTCTCTCCATCCCCTACGGGCATCATGAACGCTGGGATGGGAAGGGATATCCGTGCCAGCTTTCTGGAGAAAAAATCCCACTTGCGGCGCGCCTCTTTGCAGTGGTGGATGTGTGGGACGCACTTTCGCATCCACGGGTGTACCGACCTGAAGCCTGGTCGGTTGACCGGGTGCTCGGTTACCTTCAGGAAAACGCCGGGTCACAATTTGACCCGGAAGTAGTGCAGGTTTTTGCGGATATGTTTTGAATCAGGGAACAATCCCGGCGCAGGCTACCCCATCTTTAGGGGCCTCAGTTTTGTCCTGCTTCCAGAGCTGGCGATCCAGCAAGATGGTGCAGGATAATTGACCGGTCTGGCTGGGGTTGGATGCGGTCAGGTATACTTCAACCCCTCGCTCTACCTGGAGCGTTTTCTGCCAGGGGGTCGTTACAGTGGTGGTTTGAGAGATCTTTTCAGTGCCGGCATCCAGGGTGATGTTGGCGTAACCGCCCATGGCTTCGACGCGAAAGGTGAGGGTGCGTTTTTCAGAAGGGGGAGCCATAACGCCGCTTAAGAGAAGAACGGCAACCACGCCACCGCAGATCACAACGAGAACGAGAATCTGGAGCAAGATTTTGATTCGCTCGCGCATGAATTTTCCCTTTTTGTGAGGAATACCGGTTCCATTTCATTATAGCCCCAGGATTTAATGAATTCTATACCCGTTTTTTACGCAGGTTTTCTGGATGGAAAAGGGGGGCCTGCTATACTCCCACCTGGATGATGTTTTCTGCGGGTAATTTGATGCAGGCCGGGTAAACACCGGCGAAGGGGAAGGCATGAGTTTTCGGCAATTATGGAATGAATCTGCCCCGTTACTCACCTGGGTCGTGGCCGGAGAGGCCCGCCGCACAGGGTTCACCCTGCGCGCCCTGAGCAACTGTTTGGTGCGACTGGGCAGGATGGATCAGGTGAAGGTTGTGGCGGTGTTCGATGAAAACGGAGATCCATCGCCGACGGGGGGCGAGGATTTACCCCCGGGCTGGGTAGAGGCATTCCAGCGGGTTACCGTTGATCGGCAAAGCCTGGTCGGGCACCCTTTGCGGGAGTTATTCCCGCTGGCGGCTGCCTGGGAGGCGGGCATGGAAGCTGCCACAGGTGCGTTTGTGGCTTTGCTGGAGGGCGGCAGTTATCTTCCTGAAGAAGACCTTGAGAGGCTCTTCGCTCTTCTGGAAGGCAGGCGGCCGGCTGTGTTCTCGCCTGCAGAGAGCTGGATGGTGCTGAGTCGGCGATGGCTTCCGCATGAATTTCTGGCCTGTGGTGCCAGCCCGGCAGAAGTGGAATCTTTTCTGGCCTGCCAGCGAGGAAGCACTGCGGGGGAACGCCTTCACCCGGGCCTGGCGTTTCCGGCGGGAGGAATGATCTTCAGCAGAGCCCTCTACGAGCACATCCGGGCCACAGAAGGAGAAGCAACCCTGGCTCGAGCGGCACTGCGCGTGCCCTGGTTCGACCTTTCGGGTCTGGGCATTCAGGGGTGGGTTCTGGAATCCACCCCTTCTCTTCCGGCAGAACGCTTGCCTGCTTCGATGGTGCGAGACAGTACCACGTGGCGTCAACAGCGCTTGATGGGGTTGACACTGTCCCAAATTGAGGCGGAGCTTTCGGCGCAGACCCTGCGGGAAGAAGTGCTTGTGGCCTTTCAGGGTGCGGCACAGCACCGGAAGAGTCTTTCTGAGATGTTTGAACCGGTTATCGCATTTTACCAGCGGGTTGTAGACCAGGAAATGCCCCGTTACTGGGACTGGCTGACCGCGGTCCGCTGGTATAGCGCCGGATTTTTCCCGCTATCCTGTCTGGTCTGGAGTGAGCGATGTGCCGAACCGCTTACCCAGGTGGCCTCGGCGTGCCGCCCGGTGAAGCTGGTAGTGGTCCAAGATTGGAAAGCTGCTGGAAGAAGGGGAAGCCTGCTCACTCCGGCGCACCTGGCAGGGGTACTGGATGCCTGCGGTCACCAGGGGCACACCCGTTTTATAGATGCTCCCCCGCAGGAGGGAATCAGCGAGTGTTTTAAAACAGAGTTGCCTGTGGACCTGGCAATTCTTCAGCCAGAGACGAATGACCTTGCTTCAATCGTTACCACGCTGAGCGCCATTGTTCCCTATCTTGCCCCGGGAGGGGCGCTGGTGTTTCATCATTCCCGGCCGGAAATCTTTGCGGCAGTATGGGAACGGCTGTCGGAGCACTGGCCGGCGTTGCCGGGGCTGGTATGCGGATCTTCGGGCCTGCTTTTGAACGCGACCCTTGCCGGTGGAGAGACAGGGCTGCCTGATCCGGCTTTTGCCGAAGTGAAACGTCTGCTGAGTGGAGCATCGGCCTGCTTCGGCAGGGGCGCCCTGGACGAAGCGGAAACCCTGCTGGAGCAGGTTTTGATCTGGGCACCCGGAATGCCAGAAGCGGTCAAGGCTCTGGGGCATATCTATTTACAGACAGGCCGCTACGAGAAAGCCGTACAGAATTTTTATGAGGCGTTGATGGAGAACCCCGGTGATCTGGAAGTCCTCTTAATGATGGCGGGAATGTATCTTCAGGCGGGTGACCCGGAACAGGCACAGGGTTATGCGGAACGCGCCCTGGCTCTGGCTCCAGATAACCCGGTGGCGTTGCAAATGGTTCAGATGCTGGGGACGGCTGCCCCTCCGGCGAACTGAAGAATATGGAGAAAGTCATGTTGCCTGTTCTTTCGAAAACGACCCATGCTCAGCTGGCAGAGATTGATCGAGCCATTGAACTGGTTCAACGCGCGAATGGCTTGATGGAACAGGGGGCTTTTTCAGAAGCCGTGGTTCTGTTCGATCAAATCCTGGAGTCTTTCCCCGATCTGCCGGAGGTGAATCTTGCGGCGGCCAAGGCTTACTTCAGGCTCGGAGAGCGCCGCAAGGCGATGATTGGCTGTATCAACGAACTGGTCAACGACCCACAAAACGGACGGGCGTTAAACTTCCTCTATGAGATGCACCTTGCCCGTCTGGTCAGGGGGATTCGGTTGGAGTTTAATCGAAAAATTCCTCCAAAACGCTGGCCGTCTATTTCGCTGGTGATGATTGTCAAAAATGAAGAAGCGCACCTGGAGCGTTGCCTGGACTCGGTCAAAGACATGGTCAGTGAAATGATCATTGTTGATACCGGTTCTACTGACCGGACGGTGGAAATTGCCCGTGCGTACGGGGCGAAGGTCTATCATTTTGATTGGTGCGATGACTTTGCAGCCGCGCGTAATGAATCGCTGAAACATGCTACCGGAGAGTGGTTGTTAATGATGGATGCCGATAACTGGCTGGAACCTGAGGATAAAAACCAGCTTCTCTGGGCGGCGGCAAGCGGCAAAGCGGATGTGTACCTGTGCAAACAGCTGGACTGGAACACTGAGACAACCTACCGCGGCAGTCCGCAGGCGCGTCTGTTCCGTAACCTCCCCGGGTTGTATTACCAGAGTGCCTTACACGAAAATATTCTTCCCTCGGCCAGGCAACTCGGTTTGACGATTGCTCTGACAGAGATCAAAATTCAGCACATAAAGTTTATTCTGGACGCTACAAAACTGCGGCAAAAGCGCGAGCGGAATTTGAATGTGCTTCGCAAAGCGCTTGAAAAAGCTCCGGATAACCTGGAATATCAGGTTCTGGTTGGAACGGCTCTGGACGAACTGGAGCAACACGAAGAAGCGTTTGCCACGCTGGAGCCTATCCTGCTTAACCTGCCTGACCATTATGTTCCTGATATTCACCTCCGGCAGGCGTATGTCATTGTGGCGAACGCCTATATTCGAAAGCTTGAGTTTGCCAAACTGGATCACCTTCTCCGACAGATGGTGGCCGATTTTCCCGATTCGGTCAGTGTTTGGGTGGGAGCGGGGTCGATGTACCTCAACGGGTTGGGCAGACCCGAGGTGGCGCTGGAATTTTTCGGCCATGCAGAGCGACTACCCTGTGAGGAAGAAGACCTGGAAAACCTGGGGACGAAAGACCTCGCTGCACTGCTCCTCCGTTTACGGGCGCGAGCTGCCCTGTATGCCGGGCAGGTTGACCGGGCACGGGAACTTCTTGTTCATGGCTGGAAAAGTGGGCGGCGTTTCTCTGCCGGTTGGCGTGAGAAGATGCAGGCCCTGCTGGCGGATGGGAAGTATCACGAGGTGCTCAATCTACTCAGCCCGGTGCCCCTCGATCCCGATGCTCTCAAACTGGCGGGGCAGGCGGCGATGGGAACACAACAATGGGGGGATGCGGCGGCTTACCTGGCGATGGCAGCCGTTCTGAGTGCGCCTGATCAGGTGAGCTGGAAAGACCTGGCCATCTGCGAATTCAAGAGCGGTTCTCCGGCCTGCTGTTTACGAGCCTGCCAGCTGGGATTGGAAGTTCACCCTGATCATCCCGATTTGCTGGCCCAGGCGGGTGCAGCTGCCTGGCAGCTCAAAGATGTGGGAGAGGCTTTCCGCTGGTTTGTCCATGCCGTGGTGGTTCATCCCCAGGATACGCTTGCGCAGAAAAATCTTGAAAAGGCAGCTTCAGAGATTGGAATGACATCCACCGAGGCGGTTCGAAAACAGGCATTGATCTGGACACGAGACCGCGAGTATCGGCTGGCTTACCTCGCCTGGGAGCAGGTGGTTGCCTGTAATCCGATGGATCAACAGGCGGTTCAGCTTCATACCATGCTGCGTTCTCTGGCATAAAACCTTTACGCCTTTTTTATACCGGTTGCATTAAAAGAACTCAAGATTTCCGGTTTTTATCCGATGATGCTATCAAGAACGTTAAAAACAGAACCAAGCAGATGGAGGTGTGTCAAACCAGTTTACGGGTGAAGAAACCCAAAGCCCTCGGCGGCGGTACTGACCTGGAGCTCGGGGCGGTACCCGGACGGAGAAAGAGCTCGTGGAAAGAGGAAGTGAAAAAGGTACAGCAAGATAGACGAAGGGGAAGGAACCCCGGAGAAGACAAACAAGGAGGTTTGAAATGGCAGAGATAGACGTAACCCGGATTGCGGGGAACATTGGCGCGATGAACGCGCTGAATTCGTTGAACTACATCAACAAGCAACTGGCGGTGCACCAGACGCGGCTGGCGACGGGGAAACGGATCAACTCAGCGGCAGACGATCCGGCAGGGCTGACGATTGCGACGAAGATGCAGTCGCGGTCGGAGGGGTTGAAGACGGCGCTGGCGAACATTGCCGATGCGAAGAACCTGCTGGCGGTCGCCGAATCGGGGCTGGGGCGCATCAACGACATTCTGGTGCAGATGCGCAACAAGGTGCAGGCCGGTGGCTCAGACACCATGGGCTCAGAAGAGCGCAAAGCCATTAGCGATCAGGTGACGGCGTACCTAGCGCAGATCGATGACCTGGTTTCACAGACCAAGTGGAATGGCACCACCCTTATCGGCGGCAGCGCCCTGGTCTTCCAGACGGGTGCCGATTCTTCTGATGTGGTAACCATGTCGGCAATTGCCACAGTCAATTCGGCCGGGCTGACCTTGAGCGCCTCTTCGCTCAACACCACCGATAGTGCCACTTTCCGCACCTTCATGGCTTCTATTGAGTCGGCGATGTCGCTGGTCAACGCTGAGCTGGCGAAGGTAGGGGCGTTGACGGGTCGGTTGAGCTTCAAGGAAGATCAGGTAGCGGCGGCGCAGATCAATGTAGAAGCGGCGTACAACCGGATCATGAATGCGAACATGGCGGAAGAGCAGGTGAACGCGAGCAAGTATCAAATTCTGCAGCAGACAGCGACGGCGATGCTGGCGCAGGCCAACGCTGCTCCGCAGTTCTTGCTCTCCCTCTTCCGGTAAACTTCTGGTGTTTGAAACCCAGCAGGGGAAGCTTTTCAGGGCTTCCCCTGTTTGATTTAATCTGCCGTTCACGGCAGATTCATGCCACATTTACAGCCGCTGATGAGGAAGATGGGGATAATAAGGCCGCTGTGCGGTTTGGCGCCCGGCGTATCCTATGGGCGAGGTTTGAGATGGCGCTGGATGTGACTATTTTTGTGGCATTTCATCAGCCTGATCTCTTCAAGGATTGGGATGTTTGTGAGAGAGTACCCCTGGGAGGGAGTGAAACGGCCGCTCTGCGGCTTGGCAGGGCATTGAAGAAACGGGGAGCACGGGTTCAAATTCTCACCGAAGCGGAGCAAATACCCTCCCACCGCTGTGATGTGTTCATCAGCCTGCGGAACTGGCACTGGTTTGGGGAAGGATTGCGTCCGGGGAAGATCAATTATCTGTGGTGCCAGGACGACGCCGATCAGCCCAATGTGACCCCCCTTGAAGACCGTGCGCTGGCTGAAAGGGTCTACGCGGCCTGTACGCGGGTGGTGATGCTTTCGCACTATCAGGAACGTCAGTGGATGGAACGATTGCATTTGCCGGTAGACAGGATTTTCCGTACGACAAACGGAATCCCCCGCCGCCTTTTTACCGCGTCCAAAGAGGATTTGTCCTCTCGCCTGCCGCGTGCCTATTATGCCTCTACGCCATACCGCGGGCTGTCACTGCTTGCCCGAACCTGGCCGGTGATCCATGACCTGGTTGCCGGGGCTGAATTGCACGTGTTCAGCTCGATGAAGGTGTATCGTCAGCAGGAACAGGCCGAGTACCTCCAGTTATATGAAGAACTGCGGCAGATGCCGGGGGTGATTTACCATGGCTCTGTGGGCCAGAAGGAACTCCGTGAGGCAGCCCAGCAGTGCCGGGTGCTGGCGTATCCGAATATCTTTCCGGAAACGAGTTGTATTGCCGCCATGGAAGCCATGGCGGCGGGATGTGTGGTGGCGGGAACGGCACTGGGAGCCTTGCCTGAAACTGCATGGCTCAACCCGTTGATTCCACCCACGGGGGATGCATGGCTGGCCGTCTGGGCGAGTGAGGTGGTACGGCTGTTGACCGATACCGATTACTATACAACGATTGCGGCGCGTAATCTGGTCATCTCCGAAAATTACGACTGGGATTTCATAGCCGGGCGGTGGATGAAGCAATTTTATTTGGATCTGGTGAGGGAAGCGGAGGGGTAACTCTTTGATGACTGCGCCTGGGGGATCTTCTTCTGGCAATCGGGTAGAGAAAGACTACCCGATTCTTTTTATGCTCTTTTTACGGATTTCCTCTCAAGCCGGGGGTATTTCAGCCGATAACTTTATCAGAACAGTTCAAAGGAGATGGAGGTTCACCCGACAACAGACGCGGACAGAAACCCAAAGCCCTCGGCGGCGGTACTGACCTGGAGCTCGGGGCGGTACCCGGACGGAGAAAGAGCTCGTGGAAAGAGGAAGTGAAAAAGGTACAGCAAGATAGACGAAGGGGAAGGAACCCCGGAGAAGACAAACAAGGAGGTTTGAAATGGCAGAGATAGACGTAACCCGGATTGCGGGGAACATTGGCGCGATGAACGCGCTGAATTCGTTGAACTACATCAACAAGCAACTGGCGGTGCACCAGACGCGGCTGGCGACGGGGAAGCGGATCAACTCAGCGGCAGACGATCCGGCAGGGCTGACGATTGCGACGAAGATGCAGTCGCGGTCGGAGGGGTTGAAGACGGCGCTGGCGAACATTGCCGATGCGAAGAACCTGCTGGCGGTCGCCGAGTCGGGTATGGGGCGCATCAACGACATTCTGGTGCAGATGCGCAACAAGGTGCAGGCCGGTGGTTCAGATACCATGGGTGCTGAGGAACGGCAGGCTATCAGCGATCAGGTGACGGCGTACCTAGCGCAGATCGATGACCTGGTTTCGCAGACCAAGTGGAATGGCACGGCTTTGATTGGTGGTAGTTCAGACCTGGTCTTCCAGACCGGGGCAGACTCGGGCGACAGTGTGACGATGACCGCCATCGCTAACCTGAACTCCACCGGTCTCTCGCTGAGCGCTTCTTCGCTCGACACAAGCTCCAGCGCTTCGTTCCGCACGTTCATGGCGGCCATTGAAACCGCCATGAGCAAGGTCAACGCTGAGCTGGCGAAGGTAGGGGCGTTGACGGGTCGGTTGAGCTTCAAGGAAGATCAGGTAGCGGCGGCGCAGATCAATGTAGAAGCGGCGTACAACCGGATCATGAATGCGAACATGGCGGAAGAGCAGGTGAACGCGAGCAAGTATCAAATTCTGCAGCAGACGGCGACGGCGATGCTGGCGCAGGCCAACGCTGCTCCGCAGTTCTTGCTCTCCCTCTTCCGATAGGCTTCTTTCGTCCGTCCGCCGAACGGTTTTCTGTGGGAGGCGCTTATCAGGAGCGCCTCCCATAAGGCATGAGGTGTAAGGAACGGGAAAGGCACAGGGGTTATATGGCTAACACTATCCGGCAGTTAGACACCGTATTCGTCAACCTGATCAACGATCTGATGACGTTGGAGCGCCAGCCCCTCCAGCGGTTGACGCAACGGCGCGATGAGATCCAGGTTCAAAAGGCCGTTTATAACGATCTGCGGAACCTGCTGGAAGATTTTCAGAATGCGGTGAAAGGGCTGAACAGCAGTTATCCCCTGTATGCCATGACCGAAGGACGTGCAGTAAAAGTAAGCAACACCACCGGCAATGCTACGGTACTCACAGCCTCTGCCGGGGCAAGCGCTGCACCGGGAACGTACGAAATTTCTGATATCACTCTGGCCAGGCAGCATCGTGTTTTCTCATCCCGGCAGGAATACACCAATCAGGCGCTCAATCTTACGGGGAGCTTTTATCTGGGCGGGGCGGCGACTGCTTCCGTGAGTGGAGCAACCGGGGGGGCGGTAACCGCGTTTGGCACATCGGCTGTAGAGAGCGGGCTCACTGAGCTGGGGACGGATAGTTATGCGGTAGAAACACGGCAGGATGGGCTGGGCGGCTGGCAGTTCCGTGTGGTTAATCGGGCTGGAGAGGCCGTAACGGTGAAGAAGACCGATGGAAGCGGAACCACCAGCGAGTGGCAGTCTATCCCGGTGGGCGGGGTGTTTGACACCGGACGTGGATTGACCATCACTTTTGGTTCAGATCCCCAGATGTATACCGAAGCCAGCCGGTCAGGCGGGGCGGCCCTGGCGAATTATACCGCCAGGGGGGCGTTGATCGAGGTCAACGCAGGAGATACCCTGATCGATGTGGTAACCAGGATCAACCGTGCGGCTTATGCTGAGGGGAACCGGGTGAGTGCATCGATCATTGATCGACAGCTTGTATTGACCAATGAGCGATCCGGCCAGAATTATCTCCTCCAGGCGAGCGATTCGAACGGAGGAATTTTACAGAGCCTGGGGCTGGTGGATGGCACGGGAAATTTCCTCAATCAACAGATGCCCACAGACGCTTCGATGAAGGTCAACGGTCTCCTGGTCACCCGTTCAGGGAACAGAGGCCTGAGCGACATCATTCATGGGCTGACGATTGATCTGGCCCCCGATGCTGAGGGAAAGAGCGCAACCCTGGAAGTGACTTCGGATGTCTCGGCGGCTCGGAAGGCCATTGAAGACATGCTTGGAAAGTACAACAAGCTGATGGATTACCTGAGCGCCAAAGTAACCAATCTGAAGCAAACCGATGGTACGTACAAGCGCGGGGCTCTGGCCGGTGATTACAGCATTGTGACCCTGCGAATGGAGCTGGCGCGCCAGTTTGGGGCTGCGGTGACCAATTCGGGGGCATTCGGAATGCTTGGAGAGGTCGGGATCAGTCTGGATGACTCCTTTAAGGCCTCGATCAGTGATGCTTGTATTGACCAATGAGCGATCCGGCCAGAATTATCTCCTCCAGGCGAGCGATTCGAACGGAGGAATTTTACAGAGCCTGGGGCTGGTGGATGGCACGGGAAATTTCCTCAATCAACAGATGCCCACAGACGCTTCGATGAAGGTCAACGGTCTCCTGGTCACCCGTTCAGGGAACAGAGGCCTGAGCGACATCATTCATGGGCTGACGATTGATCTGGCCCCCGATGCTGAGGGAAAGAGCGCAACCCTGGAAGTGACTTCGGATGTCTCGGCGGCTCGGAAGGCCATTGAAGACATGCTTGGAAAGTACAACAAGCTGATGGATTACCTGAGCGCCAAAGTAACCAATCTGAAGCAAACCGATGGTACGTACAAGCGCGGGGCTCTGGCCGGTGATTACAGCATTGTGACCCTGCGAATGGAGCTGGCGCGCCAGTTTGGGGCTGCGGTGACCAATTCGGGGGCATTCGGAATGCTTGGAGAGGTCGGGATCAGTCTGGATGACTCCTTTAAGGCCTCGATCAGTGATGCGGCCAAACTGGAGTCGCTCCTTCTGTCGAAGCGCAGTGATGTAACTGCGTTGTTCGATCAGCTCTCCACAAACCTTACCACCACCATTGGGCGGTTCACGGGGGCTTCAGGCTATATGGCGAGCGTTTCTTCTGCGCTGGACAGGCAGCTGGAGAGTGCAAAACAGCAAATTGACGCCATGAATTCTCGTCTGGCTACCCGTGAGGAGCAGTTATACCAGCAATATGGTGAGATCCAGGCCCAGCTTTTGACCATGACGTACATGCAACAGCAATTTCTCGCCATGTACGGGAATTACAATGTGTATAAATAGGTTCAGGTTGTGGTTTCGGTGAAGAAACGCAAGACTCCCATGTAAGGAGGCAGGGGAAAACGGATGAACGAATATACCATCACCCCCATTGTCCGAACGGAATCGGATACCGGCGCCGGGGCCCTTCAGACGGTGCGGCCCGGAGCAGGAGATGTAGCCCGCCAGCCGGAGCATGTGACCGGTCGTAGCGAACAACCGGCGAACTCGAAGAAGGAGGTTTCTCTCCCTCTCTCGACGACCGGTGAGGTTTTTTTGAAATTCCAGGTTAACAAAGAGACCAACGAGGTGACCGTCTATGTGGTCGATCGTACTTCCCGGCGGGTCCTGCGTACGATTCCACCGGAGGAAATGAGCAAATTACAGGCTGGCGATCTGCTCGAACTGCTGGCCTGAAATTAAGATGATTTTTACGCCGCCTGCCTCAAGATGTACGGTTAACGACCGAGAATAGCCATATCAAGAGCGATCAACGAAACACTGCACGGTTCGAGAGGAGAATTTCGATGTACCAGACACCTTACCGGAACCAGGAATACCGTCAACAGGATGTGATGGGGGCCAGCCCCATCCGGCTGGTGGTCATGGCCTATGACCTGGCCATACGCGCCTGTGAACAGCAGGATTTTGCCAGGGCCGTCAAGACGATCGGCGTATTGCGCGACGCACTCAATTTTGACTACCCGGAAGTTGCCACTGGACTGTTTCGCCTCTATCAGTGGTGCCTGGATTGCATCCGCAGTGGTGATTATCAGTCGGCGGCGCACACCCTGCGCGAACTCCGTGACGCCTGGAAGACCGCGGAGGCTCAACTATCCAGCCGCCCGGCAGTGACGGTAACCTCCATGAGCTATCAATCGGCAGGTGCTGCCGCCTGAACGGATGATGGTATAAATCGATTTTAGTGGTAGCTTTTACCGACGCATGCGCCGGTGCATTATGCACCGGCGCATTAAGATTCTTACGCGATTTTTATTGGAAGTTCATCTCGTCTTTACAGCCCCCCTTTTTTGAACATGATACTATCCCTGCAGGTACAGGAGTGACGTTATGAGCTTTTGGGACTCTTTACGAATCGGTGCTTCGGGATTGCTGGCTCAGCGGTTGCGGCTGGATGTGATTGCGAACAATATTGCCAATGCACAGACCACCCGCACGGCTGAGGGCGGTCCCTATCAACGTCAGGATGTGGTGTTTGCCGCCGAGGGCCGTCCTTCTTTCCTGCCAGCCTTTCTTGCGGCCAGACGCGGAGACCCGCAAACCGTGCAGGGCGGGGTACGTGTGGCACAGATCACCACCGATACCCAGCCGGGTGAGCGAATTTATGATCCGACTCACCCCGATGCGGATGCCAGTGGGTATGTGACTTATCCCAATGTCAATCCGGTTGTTGAGATGACCAATATGCTTTCGGCAACCCGTTCGTACGAAGCCAATCTGATGGTGATCGAGGCGGCGAAACGCATGGCCTTGAAAGCTCTGGATATTGCGAGGTAACGTGGTATGACTATCTCTCCGATTCCTCCCATCAACCTGACATCGGTGCAAGAGGCGGGTGCAGTAGCCAGGACTGCTACACCGGTTTCTGCCGCGAAAGAGCCCTTATCTTTTGAACAGGTTCTCTCGGCTCTCGATCAATCACAACAAAATGCTGACACGCTGGTGGAAAAACTTTCGCTGGGAGAGAATGTTGATTTGCACCAGGTGATGATCGGGCTGGAAGAAAATGACGTCAATTTCAGGGTGGCGCTGGCGATCCGGGACAGGCTCGTAGAAGCCTATCGTGAAATCATGCGTATGCAAATTTAAGAGGGGTAAGCCGGGATGTTCGCGTCACTGCAAACACAATTCTTGAATTACTGGAAAAAGACATCCAAATCCCAGCGGATTGTGACGATTACCCTTTTGCTGGCTGCCGCGATTCTCATCCCTACATTAATCCAGTGGGCAAATACACCCACCTACTCGGTGGCCTTCAGCGGCCTCAGCGAGGCGGATGCCGGGCAAATCGTCCAGAAGCTTGAAGAAAATGGCATTGATTATCGGCTCAGAGATAGCGGGACGATCCTGGTTCGCTCGGATAAGGTTTACGATGTGCGGTTGCGCATGGCGCGGGAGGGTCTACCCAAGTCGAGCACGGTGGGTTATGAGCTTTTCAGTCAGAACACTCTTGGAATGACCGAATTTACCCAGCGGGTTAATTATCAGCGTGCACTGGAAGGGGAACTGGAGCGCACCATTGGCAGTATTGAGTCGATTGAAAGCGTGCGGGTGCATGTGGTAACCCCGGAGAAGTCGCTCCTGGTCAGCGACCAGGCGCCCACCACGGCCTCGGTGACGCTCAAGGTCAAACCGGGGCGCAATATCGAGATGGCTCAGGTGCGGGCCATCACCCACCTGGTGGCCAGCAGTGTAGAAGGCCTGCAGCCCGAGAATGTGGTGGTGGTGGATACCGAGGGCAATATGCTTTCCAGCGGGGGGAACGACGACCTGGCCAATGCCGCCGCCCAGAGTGATAGCCAGCGTGCCGCTGAAGCCCAGGCCGCCGCTGAAGTGCGCAGACGGGTACAGTCGATGCTGGATAAAATCCTTGGCCCCAACCGCTCTACAGTTCAGGCGGCAGTGGCTATGGATTGGTCGCACCGTGAAGTGACGTCAAATACATTTGATCCGACGCCGGTGGCAGTACGCAGTTCTCAAAAGATCAATGAAAGCTACAACACCGATAGCGCAGTGAGCGGAGGTGTTCCCGGGGCGGCTTCGAACCTGCCCACGCCGGTGCCTCAGCTAACGGGGACTCCCCAGCCCGGTGTGATTTATTCGCGCAGTGAAGAAACGATTAACTATGAAATCAGCCAGGTGCAGTCGAAAGAAATCATCACCCCGGGCCGGATTTCACGGGTGAGCGTCTCGGTAATGGTGGATAACGTCACCGATGCCGGACAACTGGCAACCATCAAAGCAGCTGTGGCGGCGGCGGCAGGCATCGATGAGGCGCGGGGTGATCAGGTGGTGGTGGAGTCCATGGCTTTTGATCACACCTACGCTGAACAACAAAATGCTGAATATTCGAAGGCGGCGCAAACGGAATGGTACTTCCGCATCGGCAGTATTGCACTTGGGGTGATCGTATTGATCGGATTGCTGTGGTATTTCTCACGGCTGATGCGCAATCTGCGCCTTGCTTCTCGTGCGGCCTGGCAGCCCATCCTCAGGCCGGTGAGTGAAGTAGCGGCGCTGGCACAGCCCGGTACCGCCGCGATCGGGGCGGGAGCTGCCTCGCCTATGGCGCAAATCGAAGCTGGCCTGTCGCAATCTCAGGGCATGGGTGGACTTCCTGCAGGACAGCCCCGGCAGGTTACGCAGGCTGAACAGGATGTGCTGGTAGAAATTTCGAAACCGCGCGCCCGGCATACCACCAATCCCGAGGATGAGGAACGCGCCAAAGTCATCTCGAAACTGGCCGAGGAGAATCCGGCGACGGTGGCAGAGATCATTCAAATCTGGTTGAGTGAGGACGAGAAGCGCAATGGCTGATTCGATGAATGGGCCGGTGAGTGGCATTGATAAGGCCTGTGCAGTGTTGCTCGGTCTGGGGGTCGATTTATCCTCCAAGGTGCTGCAATATCTGACCGAGGCTGAAATTGAACGCGTGCTGCTGGCTTTGGGGCGCACAGGCCCCATTCCTCCCGAAGTGCGGTCGGCGGCCCTTGAAGAAGCCTGCGAGTTCAGTGCAGCCGATAACACCCTGCGTGGGGGCGGGGTGGAGTACAGCCGGCAACTTCTGGCGCGGGCGGTAGGGCCAAGGCGCGGGGCCGAGATCCTCGAGCGCATCTCGGTGCACCAGCAGATGTCGTCCTTTGAAATGTTGCGCAACGCCAATCCGCAGGAAGTGGCCGCCTTACTGCAGGATGAGATGCCTCAGACGATTGCCCTGGTACTCTCTTACCTTGAGGCAAAGGTAGCGGCTGATATCCTTACCAACATGCCCAAAGAACTGCAAATCGAGGTCACCCTGCGTCTGGCAATGATGGACCGGGTTTCACCGCAGGTGGTGCAGGTGGTGGAACGCAACTTGAAAAACAAGCTTTCACGGGTGATCAGCGAAGCTGATTTTCGTGCCACGGGTGGGGTTTCTTTTCTGGTCAAGATGCTCAACCAGGTAGACCGGGGGGTGCAGAAGACGATTTTTGAAGCGCTGGAAACGACCAATCCCAAACTGGTGGAAGAGATCCGCGCCAATATGTTCACGTTTGACGATCTGGCCAAGCTGGATGATCGCGCTATCCAGCGTGTATTGCGAGATATCAACAAGGCCGACCTGGCGATGGCCCTTAAAGCGGCGCCTGAACGGCTTAAGGAGAAAATTTACAGCAACCTTTCCGAACGGGCGCGCGAAAACCTGAAGGAAGAGATCGAAATCCTCGGGCCGCAGCTGGCGAAAAACGTGTATGCCGCCCAGCGCAAGATTGTGGATGCGGTACGCGCTCTGGAAGAGGCGGGGGAGATTGTAATCGGCGGCGGAGGAGAATATGAGATCATCCAGTAGGGTGATTCGCAGGGCGGCAGGAGATGAAATGCAGGCCTGGGAGCCATTGGACCTGAACGGGCCTTCGGGTTCTGAACAGGAAGTGCAGGTGGAGGAGATTCTCGCCCTCTTTTGTGGGCCGCGGCGTGTACAGACCGCCGGGGGTGTGCTCTACCCGGCGTCGCTGGAGCCGCAGGTGAGCGTTTGGACCCCCGAGGAACTGGTCCAGACTTTGCCTTTTGAGGTGATGGATTGGGAGCCAGACACGGAAGAAGCTGGCCGCCCCGATCTGGAAGAAAGATCACCCCTGTCGCTTACCAGTGAGGCGGATGCCCAGAATGAAATTCTGGAGATGCTTGGCCAGGCACGTGCGCGGGCTGAAGAAATCATCCTCCAGGCAGAGCGATTGGCAGACGAACGGATGGCACAGGCTCAGGCAGAGATTCAACAGGCGGTGGAGGAAGGATACCGCAGGGGACAGGAACAGGCAATGGCTGAGGCACGCTCAGCCATTGAATCGGCCAGAGCGACGGTAGAGGAGGTGAATGAATGGCGTGTCCGAATGCTGGCGCAAAGCGAGCCTCTGGTGGTTGAACTGGTGCGTCAGATTGCCCGTTCCATGTTTGGAAACGGCTTAGAACTGGATAGCCATCTTTTACAGGCCAACCTGGAACGGGCGATGGAAAATGCCCGTTCACTGGGAGATCTGACCCTGTACCTTAACCCGGCAGACTCAGAGAAGCTGGAAGCGGCCTGGCGTGAAAACCAGGAATTACGCACCGGAAACCGGATTCAGATTATCCCCTCAGCCGGAATTAAACCGGGCGGTTGTTACATCCAGGGTGCCATGGGGAGCGTGGATGCCCGGATAGAAACCCAGCTCGATGCTGTGCTGAAGGTCTTTGATGAGCAGGACGAACCGGTAGAGGAAGGCCATTAATGGATACACAACTCCCTGATCTGACACGCTTTATGACGCGTCTGGCACATCTGAACCCGGTGGTTGTCTCCGGGCGAGTGGTACAGGTGATTGGCCTGACGGTGGAGGTCATTGGCTTGAACTGTCAGATCGGTGAGGTTTGCGAAATTCACACCGGAGAGGCCCGCCCTTTGCTGGCTGAGGTGATCGGGTTTCGCAATGATCGGCTGCTGTTGATGCCTCTGGGTGGACTGGAGGGGATTAAGCCAGACAGTACGGTTATCCCGGTTTCTAAAGCTTTCAAGGCGCCTGTGGGGCATTCTCTGCTGGGGCGTGTGCTCGATGGGCTCGGTCAGCCGATAGATGGCGGTGGCCCTCTGGAAGCTGTGGAGTGGGCCTCCACAAATCGTCCTGCACCTCATCCGTTTCGCCGGCCGCCTGTGGTCGATCCACTGGTGACGGGTGTGCGCGTGATCGATGGGATGCTGACCTGTGGTAAGGGTCAACGTATGGGGATTTTTGCCGGGTCTGGGGTTGGAAAGTCCACCCTGCTTGGGTCGATTGCCCGGAATGCTCGCAGTGATGTGTCGGTGATTGCGTTGATCGGGGAACGCGGGCGGGAGGTTCGTGAATTCCTGGAGCGCGACCTGGGTGAAGAGGGCCTGAGAAACTCGGTGGTGGTGGTCTCTACATCCGACCAGCCTGCTCTGGTTCGGCTCAAAGCGGCCTCGGTGGCGATGACCATTGCCGAATACTTCCGGGATTGCGGCATGGATGTGACGTTTATGATGGACTCGGTGACCCGTTATGCCATGGCTCAACGCGAAATTGGCCTGTCCATTGGTGAACCGCCTGCCAGCAAGGGGTATACCCCTTCGGTCTTCGCCATGCTGCCGCGCCTGCTTGAACGCGCCGGGCGCAGTGAACGAGGCTCGATTACCGGCTTCTTTACCGTGCTGGTTGAAGGAGATGACTTCAATGAACCTATCTGTGATGCTGTACGTGGCATTCTGGATGGGCACATCATCCTCAGCCGCACCCTGGCGGCGCGCAATCACTACCCGGCGATCGATGTGCTAAACAGCGTCAGCCGTGTGATGCCGGCTCTGGTCAGCAAAGAACACCTGGGGCTGGCGGCCAATGCGCGGAAACACCTGGCCACCTACGAAAAGGCACGTGACCTGATCAATATTGGTGCCTATGTAACCGGTACAGACCCGAATATTGATCTGGCCATTCAGGTGATGCCCAATCTGACCGCATTCTTACAGCAGGGTCGAGATGAGGTCAGTTCTATGGAAGAAACCCTGGATTTTCTGCGCTTCGCGAACGGGGTGGATGGAGCCGAAGGGTGAAATTTGGATAAGGAGAGATGTCTATGCCTCCTGCTTTCAGTTTACAAAGTGTGCTGGATGTCAGACATAACCGGGTAGAGGCTCTGGAAATTGAGCTGGGGCGATTGCTTGCCATGCAGTTGAACGCTCAAAACCTGCTTGCCGGACTGTGTGAAACGCAAAAGGGGCTAATGAACCAGCTGGTTGAGGCCCAGCAAGGGGAGATAGACCTTTTCAAGATTCGAGTCTTGCACGACGATCTTCGCGTTGTGGGAGAGCGCATGGAAACGGTCAAGGAGGAATTATCCCGGCTGGAAATGCAGATCGAAAAAAAGCGTAGAGATCTGGTGGCTGCCCGGCAGGAGGAAGAAACCTTGCAGATTCTTCGGAGAAAACGCCTGGAGGCTTACCAGGCTGAACAGGCCAGGGTGGAAATGGCCTTCCAGGATGATCTTTATATCGCGCAGGCGTTCCGTCAGCGTTATCAGGAGATTTAAATGCCCATAAACGATGCTATTTTTACAGGTCAATTTAACGCGGTGATTACCCGGCTCACCTTTGAGCTGATGCAACGCCTGCTGGAAAAGGTGTCGCAGGGTGAAGAAAATCGTCCATCTGCACTTGCAAAGGCCAGGGCCTCTGGCGACAGCTCTTCCACCAGAACGCCTCAGGCCAGCGGCGATTTTGCCAGCCTGATCCAGCAGGCGGCAGAGAAATATGGCGTGAATCCGGTGCTGGTTCAGGCGGTGATTAAGGCGGAATCGAACTTCAACCCAAGGGCAACCTCATCTGCCGGGGCGATGGGGCTGATGCAGCTCATGCCGGGAACCGCGCGCGGATTGGGCGTTGCTGATCCGTACGACCCGGCTCAGAACATCGATGGCGGAGTGCGCTTTCTGAGCGGTTTGCTCAGGCGTTATCAGGGTGATGTTCGTCTGGCACTGGCGGCCTATAATGCGGGGCCGGGGGCAGTTGACCGGTATCAGGGGGTTCCGCCATATCGGGAAACTCAGGTGTACGTGCAACGGGTTCTGGGTTTGTACGAATCCTATAACGAATGGCAGAGGTGAAAGCATGGGCACTTCTTTTCTGGTTGATCAGGCGCTGGATGTGGCCAGGCGGGCTCTGGATGGCCTCAGTTTACGTCAGCAGGTCATCAGCCGCAACCTGGCCAATGTGGATACTCCTGGCTATCAGGCGCAACAGGTTGATTTCGAGAGCGCTCTGAAACGGGCTTTGAACAAGACGAAAAGCCTGCCCCTGACCACCACCAGCCATACTCATCTGGCCTCTCCCACATCCTCGATCGGTTACCAGGTGTCTGCACGTCCGGGAGGCAGTTTTCGGGCCGATCAGAACAATGTGGATATTGATGTAGAACTGACCGAAATGTCGGAGGCGGGGATTGCTTACCAGGCGATTACCCAGTCGGTCAGCAAAAAACTGCAATTGCTTAAGACGATTGCGAATTCGAGGTGATATATATGGTCGAAGTCTTTTGCATTCCGGCTCGCGCCTCTCCGGCTTCAGCCTCACCTCTCTCCAGTGCTCGATCGGCAAATCGCAGCGAGGAGACAGGAGAGGGGGGAAGCTTTGAGGAGGTGTTGAAGGCCAAAGAGAAGGAACAGGCCGAGGCTGAGGCGGTTTCTATCCCGGGCATTGTCCAGCCGCCGTTTCTGCCACAGGATTCCCCACCGGGGGAGATGCCGCCCGTGGTGGTAGATCCTTCTGGAGATGCTGGCATTGCGGTGGGGCAGAGGGTGGTTTTTCCGGCTACTGCCCCAATGGTGGCTGTGGATGACCTGCCAGCAAGAGATTCCTCAATAATGGGGAGTGGTGGTCTGGAGAGCGAAACCCCGCCTGACGGGGGAGTTTCCCCTTTGCCAGATCAGCCTGTGGATGCGGCCCCTCTTGAGGGGGAGGCCGCAGGTGAGGCCGAACCAGTCGCGACGGAAAAACCGGCGGTGCAGGTGGCGGATCAGTTTTCTCGGGCGATTGAAATGCTGGATGCCGATGGTGGTCAGCCCTCCGGGGGTCTGGCGGGGATGGCGTCGGGCACAGGTGAGGCAGGGAAGGGAACTGTCGAAGGGGCCGGGCCAGTGGTAAAGGCCTCAACCCAGGCTGTGACCCCCTCCCGGTCCGTAAAACCCGAAGAGCGCCTCAGAGAAGAAGCCCCGACCATCGATGGGGCAACCATGGCGCAGGTGCCCGGAAAACCTGTGACTGAAGGCCATTCTGCCAGATTTGAATCCAGCCCTGTTCAACCCTCGCTGGTTGAAAGTGTGCACCAGGTGGCGCGGGCTGTGGAGGCCTCTATCCAGAGTGGGAAGAATTTCATTCGTTTACAGCTTCACCCTCATGAACTCGGCGGGCTTGATGTGCGCCTGGTGAGCACAGCGCAGGGGGTGAGTGTCACGGTCTTTGCGGATCAGGCCAGCACCGGACGGCTGCTTGAAATGCAGATTGACCAGTTACGTCAGACCCTTGCCGATGCAGGGGTGCAGCTTGCTCATCTCGATGTTCACGCGCAGGCTCAACCAGGCCAGCAACAAAACTTCGCTCAGACGCCGCGCCGGTTTTTTTATGCACGCGGTGAATCCATGCGTGATGCGGAGATTTCGGGGGTGATCCCGGCAGTTTCTCCATCGGCTGGTCTGGGACATCGGGTGGACTATCAGGTTTAACAGAAAAGGAGGTCTGGATGCAGGTGCAATCTGTTACGGGTGCGTCTTCTTCGAGGAATGCGCAGCCTCTCCAGGGAAACCGGGCTGTGCTGGACGGCGATGTGTTCATGAAAATGCTGATGGCCCAGCTGACCCACCAAAACCCGCTTGAGCCGTTGAAGGATGCGGAAATGATGTCGCAGTTCACCCAGCTCAGTTCGGCGCAGGAATTGCAGTCGATGCGTACATTGCTCGATCAGATGGTCTCAGCGAACCGCGTAGGGTACGCTGCCAGCTTGATTGGGAAGACCGTAAGGCTCAACCGTGAGGATGGGACGCTACTGGAAGGAGTGGTCACTGGCGTGGCCGTGGAAAAGAACAAGGTGTACGTGCAGATAGGAAGTGAGAAAGCTCCCCTGGATCAGGTAGTAGAGATCAAAGGGAAATAAGTATGGGCGAACCTTTTCATGTTCAGCTTGAACGGGTGAATCAGCGTGAACCGCAATCTCAGCGGGCATCGGGAGGGCATCAGGCGGGCAATTCTCCGACCTTTGCGAAAGTGCTTTCACAGACCCAGCAGGTGCGGTTCTCCAACCATGCGCAACAACGGCTGGAAAAACGTCATCTGCAACTCAGCGAGGAGAACGTCTCGCGCCTGGCGGAGGCAATTGATAAAGCCGAAAAACGCGGCGGCAAGTCTTCGCTGGTGCTGGTGGATGATCTGGCGTTCATCGTGAATGTACGTGATCGTCTGGTGGTGACCGCTTTAGATGCCAGCCAGCGCGGCGAGGGTGTGTTCACCCAGATTGACAGTGTTGTGTTTGCCGATCCTTTGCAGTCGCGTTCGGGTGTCGACCTCAAAGGATAGAGATCGGAGTCTGTTTTTCAAAATCATTCATATCACAGGCCGGCCCTCCTGGAGGAAGCCTGTGCAAAACCGAAAGGAGATTCAATCATGTTACGCTCTATGTTTACTGCTATCAGCTCGCTCAACCTGCACCAGAGTTATCTGGATGTGGTGGCCAATAACCTTGCGAATGCCAATACCATTGGTTATAAAACCAGCCGGGTGCTTTTCCAGGATCAGTTTTATCAGATGCTCAACCCGGGGTCTGGCCCGGCTGCCAACCTGGGGGGAACCAATCCTACGCAGGTTGGGCTGGGCGTAAAGACGGGGTATATTTCTCCCATTTTTACCCAGGGAGCACTTCAGGCTACGGGGAGGAACCTTGATCTGGCCATTCAGGGAGACGGGTTCTTTGTGTATGATCAGGGTGCCCAGCGCCGGTATTCCCGTGAGGGATCGCTTACCCTCGACTCGGCAGGCATTCTGGTCAATGCCAGCACCGGTTTACGCGTGCAGGGGTGGATGGTGAATGCCTCGGGCGTGGTAGATACCAACCTTCCGCCCAATAATATTCAAATTCCCCAGAACCGTACCATTGCCCGTGCCACACAGAATGCTATCTTTGGCGGCAACCTCAGCGCAGATGCTCAGGTGGGTGATACGGTGGATACGACTATGGGTATTTATGACTCGCTGGGCCAGCTTCATACTGCGACGGTGACCTTCACCCGCACAGGCGACAGCACCTGGTCGTGGTCAGCTACCGCGCCGGCAGGAGCAGCGGGAAATGGCACCATTACATTTGATGCCAATGGCCATTACGCTTCCAGTACGGGATCGGTATTGACTGTGCCGGGGAGTGCCGGGGCGAACCCGATCAATGCAACGCTTGACCTGACCAGCCTGACCATGCTCTCTGCCCCTACCAGTACGGCGGTCACCAGCCAGGATGGCCTGGCCGCCGGCGATATCACGGATGTTTATATTACCCCCAATGACGGGGCCATCTTCCTGGTGTATTCCAACGGGATGAGAGAACAGGTGGGCCAGATTGCGGTGGCGCGATTTACCAACCCCGCCGGACTGATCCACACCGGCCATACCATGTTCCAGCAGGGGCTAAATTCAGGCGATCCACAGATCGGAGCGGCCAATTCCGCCGGGCGTGGGGCGATTGCCGCTGGTTACCTGGAAGGTTCCAATGTAGATATGGCCCAGGAATTTACCAACATGATCCTCGCTCAGCGGGGCTTTCAGGCTTCGTCACGGGTGATCACGACCTCGGATGAAATTATTCAGGAACTGGTCAACCTGAAACGGTAATTCTGATGCATGGGCGGGCAGGGTGTTCGCGCACCTCCCCTGCCCGCCCTGTATTGCTTAAGGGGCTTCTAAAAACGCTGGTATGGTGATACCCTCTCCTCCCCTGGCAGTTACCCCGCTTGACCCGGCGCAGCGATACGACCTGGCGTTCAAACCATTCACGCGGGTGACGGCTGAGATTCTCCATGTGAGTGATGTGCAGGCCGTGCTTTCAGTCGATGGGTACCCGATGGTAGCCCAGCTTACCTCTCCAGAACAGGCGGCCGCTTTGCGCGGCCAGAAAACTGCCCGGTTCATTGTATCGCAGGTGTCTCCTCAGGAGGTCACTCTGAAGCTGGTCTCCAGTGCTCCCCTGGCGGTAGACCCGGCCGGACAGGAACTGGCGGCCCATTTGCTCGGTCAGTTTGGTTTACCGGAAGACCCCGCTAACCTGATGCTGGCACGGGCGATTTTAAATCAGGGGCTGCAGGTTTCCGCCGATCTTTTCCGCGGTCTGCGGGCGGCTCTGGATGGACTCGGGGAGTGGGGAGAACCAGAGGCTGGTCTGGCGGCTGCGATGAGCGCGGTAGGGCTTCCGATTACCGCTGAAAGCTTGGCATTGCTGCTCCATCAGCAACGTTCACTGGCTGAAGAGGTGCCGGAACTGGTGACGCTGTTAAGGCAACTGCTTCAGGAGAAACAGATCGCCGGGCCGCTCAGGGAGATGCTGCTTTCATCACTGGAGTTTTTTGAGGAGGTCATCGTTCAGTGGGATGCGGCTCCGGCTGAGCTGGCGGCGCGCCTTGGACGGGCAGTGCAACTCCTTGGGTCTTCCATGGAGCATCATCTTGAAGCTCAGGTGAGTTCTGGTTCTCCCCTCTGGCCAGAAAAGAGCCTGATCACCCTGGGGCGTTTACAGGCACTCCTGGTCGAGAATGGTTTTGAAGAGGTTGCCGGGGCGATTAAGGCTTTCCTGGATGATCTGCGGCCGCTCCAGTTGCTAAACTCGGCCGAAAATGCACGCCAGGGAGAAACTCTGACCTTTTTACTGCACCTGCCTGGGGGAGAGAAGACCCCGGAGCGCTGGCTTGAGGCGCGCCTGCGTGTTACACGGCGGTCTGGTAAGGGGGTGGGTGCGGGGTGCCCCGGTTCAACCGGGCTCACCATTCAGGTGGATGTAGAACCCGGAAGGATGATGCAGGCGGAGTTGATGCTGGTGGAAAAAAGCATCCGGGCTGTGATTACCGTGCCGGGCGCAGAGCTTGTACCAAAGGCAGAGCAGGAACTGCCCTCACTTCAGGCCGGGCTGGAGCATCTGGGGTATATCTTTCAGGGGGGGCAGGTGATGGCGGGAACCCCTGAGAAAATGGGGCAATTGTCTGTGCCAACCCCGGCTTCGAAACCACTGCACGCTGTAGACCTGGAGGTGTAAGGTGGTTTACCGCAGGCTCAAAGTTAAGGAAAGTGCAACGGGCGAGAGAAAAGCGGGGAGATCGGCTCCATTGACTGCAACAGCCCTGCAGTATGATGCGATGCGCGATGCTGCTCCCCGGGTAGTGGCCAGTGGAAAACGAAAAATGGCCGAGCAAATTCTGGCTCTGGCTCGTCAGAACCATATCCCGATCCATGATGATCCTCTTCTGGCAGCGGCACTGGCGACCGTACATGTGGGGGAAGAAATCCCCCCGGAGCTGTATCAGGTGGTGGCTGAAGTGCTGGCTTATATCTATCGTGTGGCCGGGCGCTCTCCTGACCGGGATTCTCTATAACCAGTCCGGGTTTCCAGGGCGTTTTCACGCATTGTCCCAAGGTCTTCGAGCGGTGTGGCCCGCTTTGCGAGGCTTCAGGATGAGAGGCCGCGGTATTTTTGGAGGTTGACCGAGGCAATGTATGGCAGGTTGCGCCCTTTTTCGTCGATATCCAGGCCATAACCGACCACAAACTCGTCGGGGATGGAGAAGCCACAGTAATCGATATGAATGTTCTTTTTATGGCGGTCGGGTTTATCCAGCAGGGCGCAAATCCGCAGACTGCGCGGATTCCGGTCAAGGAGAATCTTACGCACGGTGTGGATGGTCAGGCCAGTGTCGATGATGTCATCCACCAGGATCACATCCCAGCCGGCGATGCTGGCTTTGTGGTCGTGATCAATGCGCACGAAACCGGAGCTCTCACTCCCTGAGTAGGAGGAGACCGACATGAAATCCATGGTCAGGGGGCGGTGGATGCGCCGCATCAGATCGGTAATGAACATGACGCTCCCCCGGAGCAGGCCGAGGAGCATCAGTTTTTCTGAGTCCTGATAATCTTCCGTGATCTCCATGCCCAGCTGGGTGACGCGTCTCTCGATCTGTTCAGGGGTGATCAGAACTTTATCGATAAAGTCATATCGGAAATTGGTAGGCAGCCCCATATCGGTCTCCTCTTACGCCTGTTGCATGTAGATGTGAATAGCCTTCCCGCCCGCTCCAAAGCGAATGCGGCCGGAATGCTGTATTTTTATCACACTTAGGCCTGGATGGGTATAGCTCAAGGGTGATAGCCTAGCGGGCAGGAGGTTCGACGGCCTCAGCCTGAAGGAACTTGTTTCCGGTTGGGGCGGGCAAGCGGGAAGCCCTGATGACCAGCGCAATCCCGACAAGATAAAAAACGATGTTCATCAGGAAGGGTAAATCGCGGTTAATCGAAGAGAGCAATCCTCCGATCCAGCCGAAGGGTGAGGTGAGTGCCACCTGAATCACCAGGAGCAATGCAAGGATCCGGGCGCGTTCCTCCGCGTCGACAGTCACAACAAGCATTCGGTCGATTTGCGTCCCAAGCACAGCGTAACTGCAGGTTTCGATCAAAACGGAAAGCAGTAGGAGGAGATAATTCTTCTCGGGAATGGTGATGAGCAACGCCTGAGCCAGGATATACCCTCCCAGACCCAGTAACATGGGGTTGCGGAAGTGCATGGAGCGAACCCGCGGAATGACGATGAAAAAGAAAATAAGCATGACCACTGAGCGGGCAAAGGGGTACAGAGCGATGTGATCAGCAGGGATGTGTAATTTTGCAGTCACCAGGATGGCCCAGAATGTGCCGTTTACCGTGGTAGCGATGCTCATGATCAGCATGATGCCAAGGGTGTAGAGCGTCTGCGGGGTGGCGAGGATCTGGCGCAATACCCTGCGATACTCCCCCAGCATGGACCACAGGCTCTGATCGCGAGTCTCTTGCATACGGATCATGCCCTGGCGGGTTTCGGTGACCATAGCATTCATAATGAGGAATTTAGCGGTCATCATCACGCAGGCGAAGAGGTACAAACCGCGCATGGTGGGCACCAGCCCGAATTTATTGATGAACACACCGGCCAGCGGAGCAAAGAAGACTGCCATCTGCCCGGCGATGTATATCCATGCGTAGATGTCTACCAGCAGGTCGGGGTCGGTGTCTTCGACCAGGACGCAACTCCAGGAATTGTGGGTTATACGCCAGAGAGAATTGATGATGGCGGCCACGACAAAGTAGGTAAAGTTCTGGGCGATGGCCCAGATGAAGGTGGGAACCGACCAGGAGAGGATATCGAAGATCAGGGTGGTGCGCTTCCGGCCCAGCTTATCGGTGATCACCCCACTGAGCAGAGAGAAGATGATTTGACCCACCAGGCCGATGCTGACGATGAGACCGATCTGGGAATCGGTGAGGTTGAAAGCCTGCATGTAAATCGAAATGTAAGGGGCGTACAGGTTGTAAGGAATGCCCCACAGGGGCTCGGTGAAGACTGCCCCGCGGGCATTGCCGGTCAGGTTTTTCAGTGTCAGAATAAGGGGATGGCTGGATAATTTCATAGATGTGACCGACCACAGGATAAATCAATTGTAATCGGTTTCACAATTCGAAGCCCCTTTTTTAAGGTGAAGAAAAAACCTGCTCATCCGATCGGGTGATTCGGAATGGATTCTATGCTCACCCCGCTTGCCCTTGGAGGTGGAGCAGAGTATACTAAAAATGGACTTTTTCGATGGTATTTACTCAAGGAGGCACTCCCATGATAAACACTGCGCGACATATTCTGGAGGTCAAAGGGCCCGACGTGTGGTCGATCTCACCTGATGCAACTGTGTATGATGCCCTGCGCATGATGGCTGATAAAGACGTGGGAGCCCTGCTGGTGATGGAAGGCGACCGACTGGTGGGGATTATCTCTGAGCGGGACTATGCCCGAAAGGTGATCCTGGTGGGGAAGACCTCGCGAGATACGCTGGTGCGAGAGATCATGAGCAGCAATGTGTTTACGATTCATCCGGATCAGACCGTAGAAGAAGCCATGGAGATCATGACCAACCGTCGGGTGCGCCATCTGCCTGTGGTGGCTGAGGGGCATGTTTTTGGAGTGATCTCGATTGGGGATGTGGTGAAAAATATCATCTACCGGCAGCGCGAGATGATCAAAAACCTGGCATCCAAGCCAAAGGAATAAGTAAAAGGAGAAGCCTTCGATCAGGCCTTGACAGGGCTGAGAGGGCAGGTATAATTTGGCCGAAAGCAGGGTGTGAGGAAAAGCGTTTCCTCACTGTGATTAAGTGGGCGGGAAAATTCCCCCAAAAACCTCTTGACAAGCAGTGAGAAACGCGTATAATAAAACACGCCCAACACGAAAGAGGTCTTGCCGAAAAGCGGATCGATAACAAGCGAATAAGGGTTTCGGACCCGAAAGCATCATGGACGGAAGCCGATGTCAACGCAGTGATGAGAAGGCATCGGAATTTTTGTCGGCTGTGGTGAAGGGTTCGAGGGAGTTGCACCTTAACAATTGAAGAGTGGTAAGGAAGGAGCGAGGGTCCTGGATAGGGAAGGAAGAACCACTTGAAAGAGTGGTAAAACGCAAAGATAATGCGGAGAGTTTGATCCTGGCTCAGGATGAACGCTGGCGGCGTGCCTAATACATGCAAGTCGGACGGAGGCATCAGTGATGGTGTCTTAGTGGCGAACGGGTGAGTAACGCGTTGGTGACCTGCCCCGAAGAGCGGGATAACAGATCGAAAGGTCTGCTAATACCGCATGAGCTCTCACGGGTTAGAGGGGTGAGAGGAAAGGCCGGAAGGCGCTTTGGGAGGGGCCTGCGTCCCATCAGCTAGTTGGCGGGGTAAAAGCCCACCAAGGCGATGACGGGTAGGGGGCCTGAGAGGGTGACCCCCCACAATGGAACTGAAACACGGTCCATACACCTACGGGTGGCAGCAGTAGGGAATATTGGGGAATGGGCGAAAGCCTGACCCAGCAACGCCGCGTGCGCGAAGAAGGCCTTCGGGTTGTAAAGCGCTTTTCTCAGGGATGAGGAAGGACAGTACCTGAGGAAGAAGTCTCGGCTAACTACGTGCCAGCAGCCGCGGTAACACGTAGGAGACGAGCGTTATCCGGATTTACTGGGTGTAAAGCGCGTGTAGGCGGCGAGGTAAGTTGGATGTGAAAGCTCCCGGCTTAACTGGGAGAGGTCGTTCAAGACTGCCTGGCTAGAGTGCAGCAGAGGGGAGTGGAATTCCGAGTGTAGCGGTAAAATGCATAGATATTCGGAAGAACACCAGTGGCGAAGGCGGCTCTCTGGGCTGCAACTGACGCTCAGACGCGAAAGCTAGGGGAGCGAACGGGATTAGAGACCCCGGTAGTCCTAGCCGTAAACGATGTGAACTAGGCGTAGGCGGGTTGAAATCCGTCTGTGCCGGAGCAAACGCGATAAGTTCACCACCTGGGGACTACGGCCGCAAGGTTAAAACTCAAAGGAATTGACGGGGGCCCGCACAAGCAGCGGAGCGTGTGGTTTAATTCGATGCTACACGAAGAACCTTACCAGGGTTTGACATGCAAGTGGTAGTGAAGCGAAAGCGGAGCGACCCTTCGGGGAGCTTGCACAGGTGTTGCATGGCTGTCGTCAGCTCGTGTCGTGAGATGTTCGGTTAAGTCCGCTAACGAGCGCAACCCATGCCGTGTGTTACAAGTGTCACACGGGACTGCCGGTCTTAAGCCGGAGGAAGGTGTGGATGACGCCAAGTCAGCATGACCTATATATCCTGGGCTACACACACGCTACAATGGCCGGTACAATGGGTCGCGAAACCGCGAGGTGGAGCCAATCCAGAAAGCCGGTCTCAGTTCAGATTGCAGTCTGCAACCCGACTGCATGAAGACGGAGTTGCTAGTAACCGCAGGTCAGCCATACTGCGGTGAATACGTTCCCGGGCCTTGTACACACCGCCCGTCACGTCATGGGAGCTGGTAACACCTGAAGCCGGTATTCTAACCCGCGAGGGAGGGAGCCGTCGAGGGTGGGACTGGTGACTGGGACGAAGTCGTAACAAGGTAGGAGTACCGGAAGGTGCGCCTGGATCACCTCCTTTCTAGGGAGGTTGGAGAGTGAGGCTGAGGCCTGGCTCTCGAACCTTGGAAGACGAAAAAAGACCCCTGTGAGCGGTCGCGGGGGCGAAGGGAGCCTCAGCTTCCCTTCCTTATCACTCTTCAGTTGTTGAGGTGCTGGAAATCGGGCCTTTAGCTCAGTTGGTTAGAGCGTGCCTCTGATAAGGGCAAGGTCTCAGGTTCGAGCCCTGAAAGGCCCACTGGCTCTCCAGAGAAGGGGAGCTGCGCCCGAAAACCGGGGATGTAGCTTAGTTGGGAGAGCGCCGCCTTTGCACGGCGGAGGCCAGGGGTTCGAGTCCCCTCATCTCCACCTGGCCAAGAAGGAGTTGGACGTAGGTTTGGATAGACACGAAATGGCCTGATTTTTTGAGAGGTGATCCGCGCTGACTGCTCAAGCGGTCTGGCGGAGAGCCGGGCCGCTTGAACTTTTGAAAAAGAAATGGCTGGTAGTTTCCCTGGGTGTTTCCTGCACCCTACTCAGGTAGGGGGCTGGGAGAGGCCAAGGGAGGCCTGCACTGCACGTTAACAAAGGAATAGCTGAGAGAAAGGCGCATCAAGCAAGCCGAGAAGGAAGTAAGGAAGGAAGAGTACGGGAGATCTCCGTACGACGTGACAAAGCTACGAAGGCTTACGGAGGATGCCTTGGTGCCAGGTGCCGAAGAAGGACGTGGGTCACTGCGAAAAGCTGCGGGGAGCCGTGAACAGGCGGAGATCCGCAGGTATCCGAATGGGGAAACCCGGTGGAGCGAACCTCCATCATCCTCTGCTGAACACATAGGCAGAGAGAAGGGAACCCGGGGAACTGAAACATCTAAGTACCCGGAGGAAAAGAAAGGATTTCCCGAGTAGTGGCGAGCGAAAGGGAAAGAGCCCAAACCGGGCTGGGAACAGTCCGGGGTTGAAGGGCCGGTAAGAAGGGACGTAGAGTTAGTGGAAAGGTGTGGGACAGCCTGCCAGAGAGGGTAAGAGCCCCGTACACGAAAACGAAGCGTTCCGAGCCGGAACCCTGAGTACTGCCGGGCACGCTAATCCGGCAGGAAGCTGGGGGGTCCACCCTCCAAGGCTAAATACACCTGGCGACCGACAGAGGACAAGTACCGTGAGGGAAAGGTGAAAAGTACCCCGGTGAGGGGAGTGAAATAGAACCTGAAACCGTAAGCTGACAAGCAGTTGGAGGGCTAATGGTGTGATGGTGCTCTGCAGAGATGCAGGTGCGCAGCGCCAGGCCTGACAGCGTGCCTCTTGGAGAATGAGCCTGCGAGTTAATCCTTGTAGCGAGGTTAAGGGAGAGACACCCGGAGCCGTAGCGAAAGCGAGTCTGAAGAGGGCGAAGAGTTGCAAGGATTAGACACGAAACCAGGTGAGCTACCCATGGCCAGGGTGAAGCGGGTGTAACGACCTGTGGAGGCCCGGACCTACTAATGTTGCAAAATTAGGGGATGAGCTGTGGGTAGAGGTGATATGCCAAACGAACCTGGAGATAGCTTGTTCTCCCCGAAATAGCTATAGGGCTAGCGCCTCCTGTTGAACTGTGGAGGTAGAGCACTGAATGAGAGAGGGGGCTTAGAGCTTACCGAACTCAAACAAACTCCGAATGCCACAGTTGGAGAGGGAGGTAGTCGGACTACGGGTGATGAGATTCGTGGTCGAGAGGGAAACAGCCCAGACCATCGGCTAAGGTCCCGAAATACAGACTAAGTGGGAAACGATGTGGAGTTACCGAGACAACCAGGAGGTTGGCTTAGAAGCAGCCATCCTTGAAAGAGTGCGTAATAGCTCACTGGTTCAGTGATTCTGCGCGGAAAACTTAACGGGGCTAAGTCTGATACCGAAGCCATGGATCTGCTACTGAAGAGGTAGTGGATGGTAGGGGAGCGTTCCGCCAGCGGGGAAGGCATACCGGAAGGAGTGCTGGAGCGGGCGGAAGTGAGAATGCAGGCATGAGTAGCGCAAAACACGTGAGAAGCGTGTTCACCGAAAATCTAAGGTTTCCGACGGCAGGTCAATCCGCGTCGGGTTAGTCAGGTCCTTAGGCGAGGCCGAAAGGCGTAGTCGATGGGAAACCGGTCAACAATCCGGTACCTGCCAACTGGAGTGAAGAGGGGACGCAGCAAGGGAAGCCAGCCCGCGAATGGTGGTGCGGGTGCATGAGGCGACAGGCGAAGAGGCCCGGAGGGAAAACCCTGGGCTGAGCTGAGGTCTCGTGGCGAGCCCCCGAGGCATAAGTGAGCAGAACCTAGCTGCCGAGAAAAGCCTCTAAGCGAAGAGAGTTGGGAGCCTGTACCGCAAACCGACACAGGTAGATGGGTAGAGAATACCAAGGTGAACGGGAGAACCTTCGTCAAGGAACTAGGCAACATGGCCCCGTAACTTCGGGAGAAGGGGTGCCATACTGGGTGATGAAAAGAGCCTGGTGTGGTCGCAGCGAAGCGGCTCTAGTGACTGGTTAACAAAACCACAGGTCTCTGCGAAGTCGAAAGACGACGTATAGGGGCTGACGCCTGCCCAGTGCCGGAAGGTTAAGGGGAGGGGTAAGCCGCCCGAGAGGGAGGTGAAGCTCTGAACCGAAGCCCCGGTGAACGGCGGCCGTAACTATAACGGTCCTAAGGTAGCGAAATTCCTTGTCGGGTAAGTTCCGACCCGCACGAACGGCGTAACAACTAGAGCGGTGTCTCGACGAAGGGCCCGGCGAAATTGAAATGGCTGTGAAGATGCGGCCTACCCGCAGCAGGACAAAAAGACCCCGTGGAGCTTTACTGCAACCTGTCATTGAGTTTGGGCACGGTCTGTGTAGGATAGGTGGGAGGCTGAGAAGCTGGAGCGCAAGCTTCGGTGGAGCCGCCGGTGAAATACCACCCTGATCGTGTTTAGACCCTAACCCCTGGCCCGAAGCGGGCAGGGGGACCGTGGCAGGCGGGCAGTTTGACTGGGGCGGTCGCCTCCTAAAGGGTAACGGAGGCGCCCAAAGGTTCCCTCAGGCAGAATGGAAACCTGCCGGAGAGTGCAAAGGCAGAAGGGAGCTTGACTGCAAGACCAACGCGTCGAGCAGAGACGAAAGTCGGGCTTAGTGATCCCACGTTTCTGAGTGGAAGGGACGTGGCTTACCGGACAAAAGCTACCCCGGGGATAACAGGCTGGTGAAGTCCAAGAGTTCACATCGACGACTTCGCTCGGCACCTCGATGTCGGCTCATCGCATCCTGGGGCTGGACAAGGTCCCAAGGGTCGGGCTGTTCGCCCGTTAAAGCGGTACGCGAGCTGGGTTCAGACCGTCGTGAGACAGGTCGGTCTCTATCCGCTGTGGGCGTAAGGGATTTGAGAGGAGCTGCCCCTAGTACGAGAGGACCGGGGTGGACAGACCGCTAGTGTGCCAGTTGTCGTGCCAACGGCAGCGCTGGGTAGCTAAGTCTGGCAGAGATAACCGCTGAAAGCATCTAAGTGGGAAACTCGCCTCAAGATAAGATCCCTGGATCCTGAAAAGGAGTAAGATCGCTGGGAGACGACCAGCTAGATAGGCGGCATGTGGAAGTGCAGTAATGCATGGAGCTAAGCCGTACTAATGATCGAGGGCTTTGCGCGTGGTACGGAGAACTCTGTACTTTTCCTGGGCAGAGAGCGCCGAAAGGCTCAGCTATTCTAAAGTGAAGAGAAAGTCTCTTGGTGATAGGAGCGACGTTGGTACACCCGGACACATCCCGAACCCGGTCGTTAAGGACGTCAGCGCCGATGGTACTTGGGGGGCGACCCCCTGGAAGAGTAGGTCATTGCCAAGAGACTTTTTTGATTCTTCTACCCCCACCTTTGTGGCACCGGATCCGCTTCTCCCTTTACCGCTCCCCCTCACCCTGCGCATCATTGGAGAGCAGGGGAATGGCCACGGTGTAGAGAGCCTGGTATGTGACATGCCTGTCACTGGGAACATCCTGTACCATCCCACCAAGGATATGGAGATAATTCCCCACAGGCAATATTGCCGCCTGAGTACCGGCTTCCCAACCGACGCTGTCCAGTGTTATCCAGGAATCGGAATTTGGGTTGAGCGCAAGCGGTGGGAGAGAGGCGGTGGGGTTTTCGGGGTTATCCCCTCCAACGACATAAACGGTGCTGGCAATGGATGTTGCGGCCATCCCACGGCGTGCTTCAGGAAGCGAGGGGGCTTCTTCCCAGGGGATATCGCCGGTGTCCTCACGATTCGGGTAATAGGCCAACACGCTGGATAAGGGGCCGTGAGGTGACTCGCCCCCAATGATGAGAATGCGCCCTTCCTGAACCACGGCTCCCGCCAGGATGCGACCTTCAGGCAGAGGGGTGCGTTCCTGCCACTGGTCGGTTTCTGGATTGTAACGGTAAACACTGGAAACGATTGCTGTGCCGTTCCATCCTCCAAAGAGATAGAGGTTTCCTTCAAAGGCTACCAGAGCATAACGCGCAAGGGGTTGCGGAAGGGGTTGCCCCCGGTCCCAGCGATCGGCGCGCGGGTTATAGATTTCGAGGAGGGGCGTGGGTGAACCGGAGGTGGTTAAACCGCCGGGTACGAATATCCGTTCGCCAAGCATGGCCGCTTGAATGGCACTGACAGCGGTAGGTTTGGGAGTGCGCTGACTCCACTGGTTTGTGTTGGGTGAACTTACCCACACCTCCCTGCTTACGCCGTTGTCGGTGGCGCCGCCGATGAGGTAAATTCGCCCTTCATATGTAACGGCGGCCATGGCGCTCAACCTGGCAGGGAGGGCAGGCTGCCTTTGCCAGCGTGGGGGCACAGTAGCCATTATCCACGGGGGAGAGGCGAGCGTTGGTTGAGATTGGCTACGCAGGCTGCTCCCCATGAAAAAATAAGCCGCGGCCAGAACAATCACCAGAAAAACACCGGTGATGATCCACCTGATGGCCGGTTCATGTTTCCGGGCAGGTTCAGGTTTTGCGACAGGAGCATGGGTTTCTATTAATGAGAGAGGGCTGCCAGAGCTCGGCGAAGTGACGTCGGGCGTGCCGGGGGGCGAAATTTCTTGCGTGACTATTCCATGACGAAGGGCATACAGGGTGGCCTCGGTTCGCGATACGACGTTGATTTTCGCAAAGATATTCCGCAGGTGAACCTTGACGGTGTTCGGGCTGATCATCAGCCGGGTGGCGATCTCTTTGTTGGATGCACCCGTGGCTACCAGGCGTAAAATTTCGGTCTCGCGTTCACTGAGGGGTTCCTGGCTCTGTGCCATACCTTATCATTATAACAGGGGTGGGATAAAACTATGGGGGCGGCCAGAAGGGCGAGATTTTAATTAGAACAAATTATCTAAACCTATTGACGTTTTAGAATAATTGTTCTATAATAGTTTCAAATCTCATCCACTTGCCTCAAATAATAAAGGAGAAGATACACATGGCTCCCTCCACTCGTTCGTTTGACCTTAAAATGCGCGCTTTTCTTGGCGCGATCAGCCCTGGGACATTCTTCCTCATCCTCATTTTCGGTGCGTTGATCGCCTTTGAAATTTTCAATTACAGCACCACCGATCATGCGTTGCAGGATTTACTTGGAAACCTCCAGTTTGGCGGCATACGCTGGTCAACCTTACTGGCGCTGGCATTCTGTGGTATTGATTTTGCGGGGATCGCTCGCCTCTTTACCCCTGAACAAGGAGTAGATGAACCCAAAGAAGTCTGGTATTTGTTCGGGGCATGGCTGCTGGCCGCGACGATGAATGCGATTCTTACCTGGTGGGGGGTGTCCATGGCGATCACCAACCATCAAATTCGCAGTGCTTCGGTGGTTGACCCAAAAACCATCGCCACGGTGGTTCCGGTATTCGTAGCGGTCATGGTGTGGGTGATTCGCATTCTGATCATCGGTTCGCTCTCCATGGCAATGGATCGAATGCTGCACGGCGCAGCGCACCGCACAAGTGGGATGCGTCGTTCACCGGCTCAACAACCTTCGTTGACCAGCCCCGGCTTGAGCACCCCCACGTTGACCCCTCGCCCGTCTCTGGCCAGGGCCGCTGCTGCTACAGAGAACCGAACGGTTCGTCCGGCGGCCACTCTGGTCAACCGGCCAGAGCCCCCGGCTGAATCGCCGGTTCGCAGTTACCCTGAACCCACCTATCACAGCCTTTCCATGAACGCTCGCCAGGCAACACCGTCTTCGCGGAACATTTCGGAGGGTTCACAGAACGGTCAGGCACGGAAGTTCTGAGCGTCATTTACCGGTCGCTGGTTGGGGCGGTGAGAAAAAGTTACTCACCGCCTTTTTTATTCGCTCTTTGAGTCAGACGGTTGAGGTGGGGTTTTGGGCAGCCAGACGCTAAAGGTTGTTCCCTGCCCTTCTACAGAATGCACATCGATAGAACCGCCATGGTTGCGTACGATCCAGTAGGCAATGGATAAGCCCAGGCCAAAACCGCTCCCATGAGAACGCGTGCGAGACTTTTCTCCCCGGTAAAACCGTTCAAAAATGTGAGGCAAGTCTTCTGCCGGGATTCCAGGGCCGTTATCACTGATGATCACGCGGGCATTCTCGCCCACCCAGCCAAGCCTGATGCACACCAGCCCACCCTGCGGGGTATATTGAATGGCATTTCCGATCAAATTGAAGAAGACCTGTTTGAGACGATCGCGGTCTCCGATGATGCTTACCTGGTCGATTTCCTGGATCTGCAAAGTGACTTTATCACCTGCCAGGGTGCGCATTTGCTGGAAAACTTCCAGAAGCACCGTATCGAGTTCGACCGGCTTCAATTCCAGGGGTAATTTTCCCGATTCTGCATGAGCCAGCAGGAGTAAATTCCCCACCAGTCGAGTCAGGCGATCAACTTCGGCTTCAATGGAGTTGAGCGAATCTTCGTCGACCTGCCGCATTTTTCGCATCAGGCTCACTTCCCCTTTTATAACCGTCAGTGGGGTGCGTAATTCGTGGCTGACATCGGCAACAAAACGCCGCTGGGCAAGGAACAGGTTTTCAAGGCGGCTGAAGGTTTCATTGAAAGCTTCAATGAGCTGGCCGATCTCGGTATCCGGCGGGCCTTCCAGGGGAATACGACGAGAAAGGTCGTCTGCGCGGGTGATGGTGGTGGCGATCTGCGTGGCGGTAGCCAGAGGGGCAAGTGCTCGATGGATGATCCAGGAACCAAAAGCCGCGGCGAGGGTCATCGAAAGCAGGGCCAAGGCGATGAGAATGGAAGCCAGGGCTTGCTGGGTGGTGTCCAGCAGGCGCAGGCTTACCCCCACCTGAAGCAACCCACTGGGGCCGCGGCGGGTGAGCAACGGGATGCTGATGACCCTGAGATGCGTTCCCCGACTGTAGGCTGAATTGAACATGGTACGTCCTAATTGGGCCGCAAGAGGATCGAGAGGGTCGCGCCAGAACCTGGGCCGGGCGTATTTTAACTCACGGTCTATGCCCCATACCTGGAATAACAGCGTGCTGTCTGCAGGCTGAAAGCTATCCAGCAACCGGGTGTCGAAGTCGCCTTCAGCATTGACCCGCAGGACCTGCACAAGGGCTTCGGCCTGTTGGGAAAGAATGGAGTCAATCTGGTCAATCAGGATCAGACTGACGAGAGCGTAAACCAGCGATCCAAACAGGAAAAGAGTCCCTCCGATCAGCGATGTGTACAGGAGGGTCAGGCGAAGCCGCAAAGACATCAGGGATTTTCTCTTAACACGTAGCCCACCCCGCGCACGGTATGGATGAGGCGGGGTTCTCCGCCGCTTTCGAGTTTCTGTCTGAGGTAGCGAATGTACACGTCGAGAACGTTGCTCTCGCCGCCGAAATCGTATCCCCAGATGCGGTCGAAGATCATTTCACGGGTGAGCACCTGACGCGGGTGGCGCAGGAATAATTCGAGAAGATCATATTCTTTGGCGGTGAGGGAGATGAGGCGCCCCTTGCGAGAGGCCTGACGGGTGGAGGTATCCAGGGTGAGGTCGGCAAAGGAAAGCACCGGCGCCCGTTCGAGTTGAGTTCGGCGCAGGAGGGCCCGAATGCGCGCGAGTAATTCGTCCAGTTCGAAGGGTTTGGTCATGTAATCATCAGCGCCGGCATCCAGCCCTTGAACCCGATCTTGAACGGCATCCTTGGCGGTGAGCATGAGAATGGGCAGGTTGCCGCCACTGCGCAGGCGCTGGCAGACCTCGATGCCATCCATGCCGGGGAGCATCAGGTCGAGGATGACCAGGTCGGGGCGGTGGTCGCGAGCGAGGTGCAGGCCATTCTCGCCGTCCAGCGCGGTATCCACCTGGTAACCTTCATAGGTCAGCGCCCGTTTCAATACCCGGACTATGCCTTCATCATCTTCTATGATCAGAATGCGTTCTTTCATACGCCCTCCTTCGTTTTAATATACCATGAATTGTCGCAGTTTTTAATCTTTCGGCCTTTCGAGGCTCTGGAGGCGTTATAATTCGGTCATGGTTGCTTTACCCTTACCTCCGCCCATCTGGGTGGCAACTCAAGCCGGACTGCGGCAGGTTGCGCAGGAATTACTGCATCATCGGCAGGTGGCGGTGGATACCGAATCGAATGGGCTGCATGCCTATCAGGAACAGGTGTGTCTGATTCAGTTTTCCACCGAAGAGGCAGATTATCTGATCGATCCTTTGGCCCTCGACGATCTTTCTGCACTTGCTCCCATCTTTGCCGACCCGGGTATTGAGAAAGTGTTTCATGCGGCGGAGTATGATATTCTCTGTCTGAAGCGGGATTTTGGTTTCCAGTTCGAGAACTTGTTCGATACCATGCTGGCCGCCCGCATTCTGGGTAAGCCTCAACTGGGACTGGGGGCACTGCTGGAAGAGGACTTTGGTATTCATCTGGATAAAAAATACCAGCGCGCAAACTGGGCCCGGCGGCCCCTTCCGGAGGTGATGCGCTCGTATGCCCGGCTGGATAGCCATTATCTGATTGCACTGCGCAACCATTTATACACCCAGCTTGCAGAAAAAGGCCTGCTGGGGCTGGCCGTGGAGGATTTTCGTCATCTGGCTCAAATTCCTCCCGCCCCTGTAGAAGCTGAACCTCCGAATTGCTGGCGAGTGGCTGGCCGGCAGAGTCTTCATCCGGTTGAGGCAGCCATTCTTCAGGCCCTGTGCGACTTCCGTGACCAGCAGGCGCGTTTTGCCAATGTGCCGCCTTTCAGGGTGCTCCCAAATGCGGTGCTGGCTGAAATTGCGCGTTCGGTTCCACAGACGCTGGAAGACCTGGCGCGAGTGCCCGGCTTGAGCGCCCGAGCTTTCGACCGCTATGGTCTGGGAATCATGGAGGCCATCGAGCGCGGCCAGAAGGCCTCACCGGTTTACCCCCCACGCCGCCAGCCCAGGCCCACGGCGGCTTTTCTCCGGCGGCACGAAGCGCTACGCAAATGGCGTAAAGACACAGGCCGGCAACTGGGGGTAGAATCGGATATCATTCTGCCGCGGGATCTCATGAACCGCCTGGTTGAGGCCAACCCGCGAACTCCGGGGGAACTTGCTAGGGTGATGGCAGACTATCCCTGGCGGCTCGAACATTTTGGGGAACAAATTCTCCGGATTATTCAGGAAAACAGATCATGAAAATTCACTTCGATGGTGCCGCTCAGACGGTGACAGGTTCACAGCATTTGCTGGAGGTCAATGGCCGCCGACTGCTTCTGGAATGCGGTATGTTTCAGGGGCGGCGTGCAGATACGTATACGATTAACCGCAATTTCCCTTTTTCACCGGCAGGGGTCGATGCAGTCATTCTTTCGCATGCGCACATCGACCATTCAGGAAATTTGCCGAATCTGGTCAAACAGGGTTTTCGGGGGCCAATCTACGCTACCCCGGCTACGGCAGACCTTGCGGATGTCATGCTGCGCGACTCGGGGCATATTCAGGAAGCGGATGCGGAATACATCAACCGGAAGAATGCGCTGAAAGGGAAACCCCCTGTAGAACCCCTCTATACTATTGCGGATGCCGAGGCGGTGGGCGAATTCTTCCGTCCCGTTCGATATCTGGAGGCCTTTGAACCGGTGGCCGGGGTGACGGCGCGGTTCTTTGATGCCGGGCATATCCTCGGCTCGGCAGGGGTGTGTCTGGATGTGCGGGAAAACGGACGGCTTACCCGGCTGTGGTTTTCGGGTGATATTGGGCGGGATAATCTGCCTTTGTTGAAGGATCCAACCCTGCCGGAAGCGGCTGAGGTGTTGATCATGGAATGCACGTATGGCGATAAACCCCATCGCGATCCTGAGGCGGCGTATACAGAGTTCCGGGATGTGGTTCTACGCACGGTTGAACGGGGGGGAAAGGTCATTATCCCGGCTTTTTCGGTGGGGCGGACGCAGGAAATTGTGTACTCGCTCAATCGGATGATCTCGGAGGGGAATTTACCTGCCCTGCCAGTGTACGTGGACAGCCCCCTGGCGTTGAATGCCACTGAAGTGTTCATCCGTCACGCTGACCTGTTCGATGAAGAGACCCGGCAATTTATCCGGGAGGTGCGCCACCCGGCGCTCGAATTTAAAGGGCTGGTCTATACCCGCAGTGTGGAAGAGTCAAAGGCGATCAATGACCGACCCGGGCCTATGGTGATTATTTCTGCGTCGGGCATGGCCGAAACAGGGCGGATTTTGCACCATCTGAAAAATAATATTGAAGACCCACGAAACACGGTGATGATTGTTTCCTGGCAGGCTCCGGACACTCTGGGACGGAGGCTGGCAGAGAGGCAAAAGAAGGTGCGGATTTTCGGGGAGGAATATTCACTGCGCTGTGAGGTGGCCACGATTGGGGGGCTTTCGGCGCATGCCGGACAGGATATGCTCCTTCGTTATGCCTTGAGCAGTCGGAAAACGCTCAGAAAGACCTTTCTGGTACACGGCGAGCCGCCGGCGGCCGGGGCTTTTATGGAGAAGCTGGCTGAAGCCGAAATTAAGCCCGTTTTTTACCCTCAGCGGGGTGAGGTGGTGGAAATTTAGCCAATCTTTGATATAATGAGGGGCGCACTGGAGAGGTGCCGGAGCGGCCGATCGGGGCGGTCTCGAAAACCGTTGTGGTCCTTTGGGCCACCGTGGGTTCGAATCCCACCCTCTCCGCCTTTTTTTAGAATTGAAGTGCCACCGTGGGTCCCCACAGGGGGGATGCTATTCGAATCCCACCCTCTCCGCCTTTTTTTTTAGAAGTGAAGTGCCACCGTGGGTCCCCGCAGGGGGATGTTATTCGAATCCCACCCTCTCCGCCTTTTTTTTAGAAGTGAAGTGCCACCGTGGGTCCCCGCAGGGGGATGTTATTCGAATCCCACCCTCTCCGCTGAAGATATCGCCCAGCAAAGGCTGGGCGATGTTTTGTTTATAGGGGGGAGAGGGAATTTTGAACGGGAAAGAAGGCGAAAGTGAATATAATAATAAAGCAAATGGTTTTTCCAGGTAAAGTTTTTGAAGGGGCGGTTAAACGCACTTTTCCATAGATTAGACTATATGTTAAATATTCATGGAATAGGAAACCGGATAAAAGCCAGTAAACCCCTTGATCTGATAGACAAGGAACGATGAAAGAACTTATTAAATCCAAACAGCGCGTTGCCGACTACGGCGAAGTGCTGACTCCACCGCACATTGTTGATGCGATGCTTGACCTCGTGAAGCAGGAGACTGAGCGGATTGACTCTCGTTTCCTTGAACCTGCCTGCGGCACGGGGAATTTTCTTGTGGAAGTGTTGCGCCGAAAACTTAAGATAGTTGAAAAACGCTACGCCAGAAGTCAACTGGACTATGAACGTTATGCTGTATTGGCGGTGTCTTCGTTGTATGGCATTGATATTTTGGAGGATAACGCCGCCGAATGCCGCCAGCGCCTTTATCAAACTTTTGATACATTTTACACTGCCCGCTTTGGCGCAAAGACCAGATCTGCCTGCCGTGAGACGGTGCGCTATATCTTGAAACGCAACATTATCCATGGCGATGCGCTCTCGCTCAAAACGGTTGGCGAGCATCCCCAGCCGATTGTTTTTTCCGAATGGTCCTTGGTTCATGGAAGCCTGATGAAACGGCGGGATTTTGCCTTTCATGAATTGCTCCAAGTTAAAGAGAAAACAGACTCACTTCTTGAGGTAAACAAGACGCTTGTTTCGGACAGAGGGGAGAAAGTATTTATCCCCGAACCGGTGAAGGATTACCCGCCTGAGCATTTTCTGGAGATAGCCCATGCCTACGATGACTAATTACAACCCGGATGTGCTTTCCTGCCTGGCAAACCTTTCCAGCGACGAGGTCTTTACCCCGCCGGCGCTGGCAAATCAAATGCTCGATTTATTACCCCAGGAATTGTGGCAAGACCCCAATGCCCGCTTTCTGGACCCCTGCTGTAAATCGGGGGTGTTTTTACGCGAAATTGCCAGACGGCTGGACAAGGGTTTGGAAAGCCGGATTCCCGACCGCCAGGAGCGCATCAACCATATCATGACGCGCCAGGTTTTCGGCATTGCCATCACAGAACTGACTGGGCTGATGTCCCGCCGCTCACTCTACTGCTCCAAAACTGCGAACGGCAAATATTCGGTAGTAACTGCTTTTGACACGCCCGAGGGCAATATCTGCTACCGGCGCATTGAACATACCTGGCAGGATGGACGCTGTGTTTACTGCGGCGCAAACCAGGAAAACTACAGTCGCGGCCCGGAATTGGAAACGCATGCTTATGAGTTTATCCATACCGACCACCCCGAGGAGATTTTCAATATGAAATTCGATGTCATTATCGGCAATCCACCCTATCAGTTAAGCGATCGTGGAGGAAGAGGAAGTAGTGCGATACCGATTTATAACAGATTTGTAATACAAGCCAAAAAATTGCAACCAAGATTCTTGGTAATGATCATTCCTTCCCGCTGGTTTTCTGGCGGTAAAGGACTTGACGACTTCCGAAAAGAAATGCTGAATGATAACAGAATACATCGGCTTGTTGATTATATTGATTCAACAGAAATATTCCCCGGTGTGGATATTGCTGGAGGTGTCTGTTATTTTCTTTGGGAACGTGATTATAGAGGAAGTTGTATTATTGAAAATATCAATAGAGGCAGGAGCGATGTTACTATTCGACAATTAAACGAGTTCGATACCTTTGTGAGAGATGGTATTTCAGTCAAAATAATCAAGAAGATTTTAGCCAAAGAGAGAAGTTATTTGGTTGAAACAGTTTCAGTGAGACAGCCATTCGGTTTAGACTCTAAAGTACGTCCACAACAAAAAGGTGACCTTACACTTGTCTGGAGTGGTGGGAAAGGTCCTTTCCCATCAATAAGTGTACCAACAGGTAAACATATGATACCAAAGTGGAAAGTTCTTATATCAAAAACAACTTATGATCATGCAGGACAACCAGACAAAGAAGGTAAACGTAGAATCTTTTCAAGAATAGAGCTTTTACCCCCAAATTGGATCTGTAGTGAAAGTTACTTAATAGTGGGGTCGTATGAGACACGCGATGAAGCAGAAAATATGATTACTTATCTTAAAACTAAATTTTGTCGTTTTTTGGTTTCTACGGTTGTTTTCACTCAGAATATCTCGAGAGATTCTTTTGTGTTTGTTCCCAATTTACCTATGGATGTGATGTGGACTGATGAAAAGCTCTATCAACATTATGGGCTGACAGAAGAAGAGATTGCCTTCATCGAGTCGAGAATTCGTCCCATGGAGCTTGCCGATGAGTGACTTCTTCCCCTCACGCCCCAAAGTTGCTCCCAAAATTTATGCCTACGAGGACACGAACCCACAGTATAAGAGTTTGCTTAAGATCGGCTATACCACCAAAAGTGTTCAGGAACGGGTAGCCGAACAGTACCCCACCCGGCGTCCCGGCTCGCTCCCCTACCGCCTTGTCCTGGAAGAGCCCGCCATCCGTAACGACGGCACGACCTTTACCGACCATGATGTGCACCGCATGCTTCGCATCAACGGCGTTCGTCAGGAAGGCGGAGAATGGTTCCGCTGTACAGTGGAGCAGGTCAAAGCGGCAATCCATGCCGTGCGCTCCGGACAACTGCTGGAAGAACAGCGCAGTGAAAACTTTAGCTTGCGCCCCGAACAGAAAGCGGCCATTCAAAAGACAATGGCTTATTTTCAAAATTATCGCCGCGAAAACGGCAAGCCGCCGCATTTTCTGTGGAACTGCAAAATGCGCTTTGGCAAGACCTTTGCCGCCTATCAACTGGCAAAGCGCATGGGCTGGAAGAAGATTCTCGTGATTACCTTCAAGCCCGCCGTGCAGAGCGCCTGGGAGGAAGATCTGCGAACGCATGTGGATTTCGAAGGCTGGCAATTCATCAAACCTGGCGGCGCCGTCACGTGGGAGACGGCGGACAAAAACAGACCCATCGTCTGCTTCGGTTCCTTTCAGGACTATCTGGGGCGCAACCCCAGCACCGGCGGCATCAAGACCAAAAACGAATGGGTGCATGCCACCCATTGGGACTGTGTGATCTTCGACGAATACCACTACGGCGCCTGGCGCGAGAAAGCCAAAGACCTGTTTGAGGCAGAGGATGAACAGGAACGCAAAGCCGCGGAAGGGGAAGCCATAGACTATTTTGACGAAGAAATTTTGCCCATTACCGCCAATCACTACCTCTACCTCTCCGGCACTCCGTTCCGCGCCATTGCCACGGGCGAGTTTATCGAAGAGCAGATTTATAACTGGACCTATTCCGATGAACAGCGCGCCAAGGAAGAGTGGAAAGGACCAAATAACCCCTATGCCGCCCTGCCGCGCATGGTACTGATGACCTATCAACTGCCTGAGGAAATTCGTCAAGTTGCCTTGCAGGGTGAGTTCAATGAGTTCGATTTGAATGAGTTCTTCTCTGCTGAGGGAGTGGGCGATAATGCACATTTTAAATATGAGGATGAGGTCCAAAAATGGCTGGATTTGATTCGCGGCGCTTACCTTACCGCCAGCATTGATGAACTGAAACTGGGCCGCGACCGCCGTCCGCCCCTGCCTTATTCGGATGTGCGTTTGCTCTCGGTGCTTTCTCACACCCTGTGGTTTCTGCCCAGCGTGGCTTCCTGTTACGCGATGCGCAATCTGCTTGCAAAACGGCAAAATAAATTCTATCAAGATTACAAGGTGATTGTGGCGGCAGGCGCTTCAGCAGGTATCGGTGCGGCGGCTTTGCCCCCTGTACTGGAGGCAATGGGTAACCCGCTGGAGACCAAGACCATTACCCTGACCTGTGGCAAATTGACCACTGGCGTTACCGTGCGCCCCTGGTCTGGCATTTTCATGCTGCGCAACTCCTCAAGCCCTGAAACCTACTTCCAGGCGGCTTTCCGCGTGCAAAGCCCCTGGACGCTCAAGAACCCCGATGGGCTTTCGCCAAACGAAGAATTGATACTCAAACCGGAATGCTACGTTTTTGATTTTGCTCCCGACCGCGCCCTGCGCCAAATTGCCGAATACAGTTGCCGTCTCAATGTTAGTGAAGACGATCCAGAAAAGAAGGTTGAGGAATTCATCCACTTCCTGCCTGTTCTGGCTTTTGACGGCAGTTCCATGCGGCAGATTGACGCCGCTGGCGTGTTGGAAATGGCTATGAGCGGCACCACTGCCACCCTGCTGGCTCGCCGCTGGGAGAGCGCGCTTCTGGTCAATGTGGATAACGACACCCTGCGGCGGTTGATGGCAAATGAGCAAGCCATGAAAGCCTTGATGAGTATTGAAGGTTTCCGCAACCTGAATCAAGATATTGAGACCATCATCAATAAATCCGAAGCCGTTAAGAAAGTCAAGCGCGAAGCCAATGACCGTGAACTCTCCCCCGCCGAAAAGAAGCAGATCAGCGAAGAAGAACGAGAGTACAAAAGCCTGCGTAAGCAAATTCAAGAAAAACTCATCAAGTTTGCCACAAGAATTCCAATCTTTCTGTATCTTACCGATTATCGCGAGCGTACCCTGCGTGATGTCATCACCCAGTTAGAGCCGGGATTATTCAAGCGGGTTACCGGTTTGACAGTGAAAGACTTTGAACTCTTGGTAAGCCTGGGTGTGTTCAACAGCGCCCTAATGAACGACGCAGTATACAAATTCAAGCGCTATGAAGACCCCAGCCTGGTCTATATGGGCATCAACAAGCACGAGGGTGAAGATATCGGTCTCTTTGATACTGTTTTGAGCCGGAAGGATTACGAAGCAACGTTTGTGAATGAGCCGGGGGAGATTTACGAAGTCCGGCAAGAGATGAAAAGAGACTAAGACCAGCATACCAGAGATTGTATCTGTCCTTCCCGCCCTGGCGGTGGTTGGTGCTTTAACGCACCCTTCGGTGTTGCTTGGGGTACGGACGTGTTTGCTAAGCCGTACCGAAGAGCTTGCCCTGAGTTGTACCGCCTTTTTAAAGGATTGATGTGAACGGCATTAAGCGTGGTCTTCCTGGATTGGGATAGCCTGCGCTTGAGACCGAATACTTCCGTCGATTATCAGATGGCTCGATGATTTTTATGATCAGCGGGCAGTAGCACTCTGCCGGTTCGGATAGGCCTCTGGACCGGGCTCTTTTTTTGTTGACGCCCAGAGGTTCAATGATATAATGCAATCGATTGCAAAACCCAGAGAAGCGAAATGAGAAAAGAGGCCGTTCAAACCCTGGATGATCTTGCCCGGCTGGCAAATGTTTCAAAGTCAACGGTCTCGCGGGCATTGAATAACAGCCCTCTTCTCAGCCAGGAGACTAAAGAGCGCATCCAGGCCATTGCCCGGAAATACCACTACCGCATCAACGCACCGGCACGAAACCTCCGGATGCGGCAGAGCCATACCATCGGGTTTGTTGCGCCGGACTATTCCCCCGAGTTTCTCTCTGTGGAGGATCTCTTCGGGCAGGAGTTATTGAGCGGAGTGGGCAAGGGACTGCAGGCTCTGGGGTACGATCTATTGATCATTCATGTAACCCCACGAGATACCACCTGGGCAAGTGAATATCTGGACAGCGGACGTGTGGATGGGTTTGTCCTGGTTACTTCTCATCTCAAGCCCGCGCAGATTCAAAAGTTGATCGAACTGGAAGTACCTTTTATTGGCTGGGGAACGCCGTTTCCGGGGCTTCACTATTGTTCGGTGTCGGGCGATAATTTTGCGGGCGGCAGGCTGGCAACCGATCGTCTGATTCAGATTGGCCGAAAACGGGTTGCATTTCTGGGCGGGCCAGAGGGGAATGTGACCGTCCAACAGCGCCTCAGAGGGTATGAAGATGCCCTGCATGCTGCCGGCATTAAAGTCGACCCGAACCTGGTGATCTATACCGATTATTCTTACGCCTCTGGTCTGGCGGCCATGGAGCGCTTGTTTGACCGGTCACCTGGCCTGGATGCCGTCTTTGTGAACAGTGATCTGATGGCAATTGCCGCGATCCGGGTCATCCAGGGGCGGGGGAGGAGCGTTCCCGGGGATGTGGCTGTGGTGGGGTATGATGATTTGCCAATCGCGCGGTATAACAGCCTGCCGCTTACTACAGTACGGCAAGACCTGCGCCTGGCGGGGAAGCTTCTTGCGCAGAATTTGATCCAGTATATCCAGACCGGGGTGGTGACGAATGTCGTTCTCCCGGTATCTCTGGTACTCCGAGAGACGGCTTAGCGGTGATGGGCGGTCTCTGCTATCGTCGAGAGGTCTTTGCTACCGATTGTATGAAAGCAACCTGAAGGGGAATATTTGCCTGGCAGAGGGAGATGCCTGCCGGTGATAGGGAAGAAAACACCCTCACCGGATGCCGGGCAGGTGTGCCGGGCCGGGTGAATAAATATCATAAGAAACCAAGCGAGGAAATTTATGGAAAGCAGGACAAAGAACAGAAAGACAAAAAATCAGATTGCGCGGATGGTTGAGCGGGCGTTTCCTGATCTGACGCTTGCGCCGACGGAAGACGCCATAGAGGAATTAAAAGAGGGCTTTTTCAACGCCGCTTACCGGGTTTGGCTTTCAGATGGCCGCGAGGTCATTCTCAAAATAGCCCCCCCGCCGACGGCAGAAGTCATGACCTATGAAAAAAATATTATGGCCACCGAGGTGGCCTCCATGCGCCTGGCCTCACAGAATCCGGCCATCCCTGTGCCAGAAATCTATTATTATGATGACTCGCACGAGGTATGTGAGTCGGATTATTTCTTTATGGAAAAATTGAGCGGAGAAAATTATGGTATCATCCGCGCTTCTCTTGCTCCAGAGGTTCAGGCACAGATCGATGAGGAGATCGGGGCAATTGTGCGCGAGATAAACCGGTTTACCGGCACCTATTATGGTTATCCCGGAAACCCCGATCTGCAGGCCAGTACCTGGCGGGAAGCCTTCTTAAAAATCTGCGAGGCGGTTCTGGAAGATGGCCGGCGGAAGAACGCCGGTTATGGTCCGTTTTCTATCGACGAGATCCACGCGGCCATGATGAAGCACGCCTCGGCCCTGGACGAAGTTGCCACTCCGCAAATGGTGCACTGGGACGCCTGGGATTTGAACTTCTTTGTGAAAGACGGCCATGTGACCGGCCTGCTCGATTTTGAACGGGTGCTGTGGGGAGACCCTTTGCTGGAAGCGCAATTCCGGCCGCTCTTTGGCCCGGAAAACGGTTATTTGCGGGGATACGGTAAAACCACCTTCACTCATGAAGAGGAGCGGCGAAACCACCTGTATACACTGCATCTGGCGCTGGTGGCGAAAACCGAGTGCTATTACCGCCACTATGACACCGATGAGATGGCTAACTGGGCAATGAACATGCTGGTCCCGACCATGCAGTGGCTTCAGCAGAACTAGTCTCCGATGGCCAGAATTTCTACTGTCGAACGGCTGGGCACAGAAAAGATCGGGAGCCTGCTCTGGGAAATGTCTTCTCAGACGACTCTGGCGCTGCTGGTCTATGCCATTTACAGTGTTACTGATACGTACTTCCTCTCTGTGGGGATTAACTCGCGGGCTGCAGCGGGGGCTTCGATCATTTCTCCGGTGTTAATTGCTCTGGGCGGAGTAGCCACTACCGTGGGTGCCGGGGGCGCCTCGGTGGTCTCACGGGCTCTTGGTGAGAAGAACCCCGAACGGGCGGCCAAAGCCGTGGCCAATACGTTTCTGATCTTCTGGACAACGGCGCTGATCATTTCTCTCTTTGGCTCGCTGTTCATCAGGCGGATCGTCTACTGGTTTGGGGCCACTGAATCGGTTGCGCCGTACGCCATCACCTATGGCCGGATCATCTTCCTCGGTGCGATCTTCAGTACAGGGTTTTCGACCATCGTGAGGGCAGACGGGAATATTCGCTATTCCACGGCGATGTGGATCATCCCGGTCTTGACGAATACCTTCCTGTGCTGGCTGTTTATCATGGTGCTGCGCCTTGGGGTGGCCGGTGCGGCCCTGGCAACGGTGATCGGGGGGCAGGCTCTTTCAGCCGCGATGAGTATGTATTTCTTCTTTTTTCGCAAAAACCGCTCTTACCAGATCTGCATAATCCGGGGCAAGGCAGCCAGGGAATCCGAAACAAGATGGCCAGGGATTCCGAAGCATGTCGGCCACCCAATCCGGAGGA
>NZ_DF967965.1:2996106-2998719 GCF_001050195.2 Anaerolinea thermolimosa | reverse complement strand
TGCATAATCCGGGGCAAGGCAGCCAGGGAATCCGAAACAAGATGGCCAGGGATTCCGAAGCATGTCGGCCACCCAATCCGGAGGAAGGCGGCCACTTTTTGAGGACAAATCGGAATCGGTGGCCGGGATCAATCGGAATCCAATAGAAACTGTAGGCGAAACAGAACTGGTTAATCTTTAGAAAATGTGGCATCCTAATCCTTAGAAACAAGGAGGCGGACATGTCACAGGAAAGGTTAACCGTGCGAAAAATCAAAGAAATCTTGCGGCTGAAATGGGAATGCCAACTCAGTGAGCGGGTCATCTCCCGCAGCTGCCGGGTATCACGAAGCAGTGTGGGAGAATATGTCAGGCGGGCTGAAGCGGCCGGTCTGACATGGCCGCTGCCTGAAGAACTGGGAGATGATCAACTCTACGAGCTGTTATTTCCCAAAGCTCAACAACCCAGTCCCAAAGCAGCATATGTTCCGGATTGGCAATATATTCACCTGGAACTGCGTAAAAAAGGGGTAACACTGCGCCTGTTGTGGACAGAATATCTGGAAAAACACCCACATGGGTATGGATACAGCCAGTTTTGCCAGTTATATCGTGATTGGGCCGGGAAGATCCAGACTACCATGCGGTTGAATCACAAGGCAGGCGAGAAGTTGTTTGTGGACTACGCCGGGCAAACCATGCCAGTCATAGACCCCAGTACGGGAGAAGTCCGGGAAACGCAAATCTTTGTTGCCGTGTTGGGCGCATCCAGCTACACCTATGCCGAAGCTCAATGGCATCAGGACCTACCCAACTGGACAGGAGGTCATATGCGGGCTTTTGCCTTTTTTGGCGGTGTCACCGAGGTAGTGGTTCCGGACAATCTCAAGGTGGGTGTCAGTCATCCCTGTCGTTATGATCCAGAAATCAACCAGACCTACCAGGAAATGGCTGAGCATTATCATGTGGCGGTAGTACCAGCCAGAGTGGCTCACCCGCGGGACAAGTCCAAAGCTGAAGTGGGGGTGCAGAATGTGGAACGCTGGATATTAGCCAGGTTACGTCACCAGAAGTTTTTCGGCCTGGCCGAACTCAACAAAGCCATCCGGGAGTTATTGGAGGTTCTCAACAATCGCCAGATGGAACATCTTGGTAAAAGCCGCCGGGAATTGTTTGAAAAGGTGGATCAACCGGCTTTGCGCCCACTGCCAGCAACGCCGTATGAATTTGCTTTATGGAAAAAAGCCAAGGTCAGCATCGATTATCACGTGGAATATGATGGGGTATTTTACTCAGTCCCCTGCCACCTCTACCCGGCAGAAGTCATGATCCGGGCCACTGAAAAGAGCATTGAAATCTTTTCCAACGGCAAGCGGGTATCTTTCCACCCCCGTTCACATCATCAGGGCAGCCATTCCACCATCCAGGAACATATGCCTTCAGATCATCGCTTTTACGGTGAGTGGTCTCCTGAGCGTTTTATCCATTGGGCCGAGAAAATCGGTTCATACACTGCCCAAATTGTGCGTTTGGAATTGGGCGGCAGGCAGCACCCGGAGCAGGCCTACCGGGCTTGCATGGGTATCCTGGGCTTTGCCCGCAAATTCACACCCGGCAGGCTTGAATCGGCTTGCCATTATGCGCTGGCCAACGAGATCCACAGCTACAGAGGCATCAAGAATATCCTGACGAACCATCTGGACCAGATCGCTGCCCAGGAAGATGTATCCCAGCCTTCCCTGCTGCAGCCCCATGCCAATATCCGCGGCAAAGACTATTACAACTAAGGAGATTTGAACAATGTTATTGCAACCCTTGATGGACAAGCTTACCCAGCTTCATCTGCCTGCCTTTCGGAAAGGGATTGAGGAGCAGATTACCAATCCCAAATATGCAGAATTACCCTTTGAAGAACGACTATCCATGCTGGTGGACCTCGAACTGCTTCAGCGGGACAACAGCCGCCTGCGCCGCCGCTTGAAGAGAGCTCATTTTCACCTGAATGCCGTTATGGAAGATTTTGATTTTTCACCTACCAGGGCCGTTGACCGCACCCAGGTATTGGAATTGTCTCATGGCGCCTGGATCACCAACAAACTGAATATCATTATTACCGGGCCAACAGGCGCTGGGAAAACATATCTCGGTTGTGCTCTCGGTCATTCTGCATGCAGAGCTGATTTCTTTGTCCGTTATCTTCGCACACCCCGTTTCATCCAGGAGTTGAAGATGGCTCATGCCGATGGTTCTTATCCCAAGTTGCTGGCTGCTCTGACCCGTTTTGATTTGATCGTTTTTGATGATTGGCTGCGGGATGCACTCACATTGCCGCAATCTCAGGATTTACTGGATATCCTTGACGACCGTTATGGGCATTCCTCTACCATGGTTGTCACCCAGATCCCGGTGGAAGACTGGCACGAGCGCATTCCTGATCCCACCCTGGCAGATGCCATCCTCGACAGGCTGGTTAACAATTCTTACCGCCTCCAATTGGCTGGAGAATCTCAAAGGAGGTTGCGTTCTTCTGTACCCATGTCGGCCACTTGATTTATAATCATCTTGCCAGTTCTGTTTCAATCCAATCTGGCCGTCATCCTCCGGATTCACTGGCCGTTTTCACCGGAATATGCA
>NZ_DF967965.1:2875410-2995830 GCF_001050195.2 Anaerolinea thermolimosa | reverse complement strand
ATTTATAATCATCTTGCCAGTTCTGTTTCAATCCAATCTGGCCGTCATCCTCCGGATTCACTGGCCGTTTTCACCGGAATATGCACCAGATCCGCCTGGCTTACTTCAGGCCCGACCTGGCCATCATTAAAGAAGTGGTCACAGTTGGGCTTCCCTCGTTGATCAAGGGCCTCAGTGCCAGTCTGCTGGTGGTGATCACCAACAACCTGCTTAAGATCATGGGTGGAGATGATGCGTTGAGCATCTATGCGATTGTGGGACGACTGGTCTCTGGCCTCAGCACGCCACAGACGGGCATTGTCCAGGGGATGCAACCGATCCTGGGGTATAACTATGGGCTGAAGCAGTTTGATCGGGTGCGGAAAACCATTCTCTATGCTCTCGGTTCTTCGGTGGCTTACGGGCTCCTGGTGTGGGGGGTGAGTATGCTTGTGCCGTCGGTGTTGATTGGCCTGCTCTCCAAAGAACCTGAGATCATCGCCGGTGGACAGCACGCGCTGAGATGGATGTCGTTTGTCTTTCCGGTGGGTGGCATTTCGGTGATGGTTGCGGCTTATTTTCAGGCGGTGGGGCGTGCCAGAGAAGCCTTGATACTCACTCTGGGAGGGGTGCTCCTGGTAAAATTGCCGGTTTTGTTGCTGGCTTCTGGTTTATTCTCCCTCAATGGCATCTGGATTTCGGAGGCGGTTTCAGAACTCATTCTCTGTGTCCTGGCGTTGAGGATGCTGCGGTGGGATCAGAAGAAGATGTTAAGCGTGGAGCGTCTGACCACCTCCAGCCCGTGATGAAGCTGGTTCGTATTTGGTTGCCCGAAGTGAAATACCAAGAGGGCCTGTCCTGTGCCATGAATCCCTCCATGAACGGGTTCATGGCACATTTTTTACATACCGGTCGAAGAATTCGATGGAACGCTGCATGGCCACTGAAAAAGACTGGGAGATATTGTGGTCACTCCGGGGATAGGTGTAGAACTCGACCGGCACACCGGCTTCCAGAGCAGCCTGGTAAAGCAATTCTGAAAAGAGGACGGGCACACTTTCATCGGCAGTGCCATGATGGAGTTGCAGGGGGCCGCTGATTTCAGCAATGTAAGTGATGGGAGAAATAGACGCCCAAAATTCGGGGTTTTCTTCAGGGGTGCCGAATTGTTCGATGAATGTATTACGCCAATTGCGCGCCCCGGGTGAGAGGCTTGCCGGGGGTGTGGCGCGCCAGCGGGTGAGCAGATCAGGATACGAAGCCACCACCCCGGCCCAAATGACCCCGGCGCGAATACTGCGGGTGGTGACCATGGCGCGCAGGGTGATATGCCCGCCCATCGAGTGGCCCCACATGCCCATCCGCCGGGGGTCGGCTTCCTGGAAACGCTGGATCGAGCCCACTGCATTCAAGACATCTATGGTGTAATCGGGGGTGCTGTATCCGCCGGTGGCTACCCCTTCCGAATCGCCGTGCCCCCGGTAATCGGGCTTGAGGACGATATAACCGTTGCGGGCAAAGGCATCTACATAAGCTACGTAACGTTCGGTGGTGCGGTAAGAAGCCGGTGGGATATATCCGTGATTGAACACGATTACCGGCCAGCCTGTCGGGGGCCTTTCGCCAGAGGGAATGGTGAGCAGGGCGTAGATTTTCAACCCTTCTGAGAGGTAGGAGACGATATAGCGGCTGTAATTGGAACCCGGCTGGAGAGTCTGTTCGATGAGCAGGTCGCTACCCGGGTAGCTGCGCTGGCGCATTCCACGCACATCCAGGGGGTGGGGTGTGGGAGTTGGTGAAGGGGTCCTTGTGGGTGAGGGAAATGGAGAAGGGGTGAAGGTTGGGGTGGCTGATAGGCTGAGGGCGAGAGAGGGAGGAGTTGGAGAGGCCGGAGGAAACGTTGCAGGATGAGATGGGGGGCTGCTGGAAAACCCGGGGGGTGCCGCCAGGCAACCGGAGAGGAAGAAACCCAGTAAAAACAGAAAGGTTATGTTTTTCATACCGGTAAAAATCCTGTATTCATTATAACATTGGGCCGGATTCCCCCTGGGATTGAGCTGGAAGGGCCACAAGGCCGGAGATGGAAGAAGGTTGAAAGCAACTTGAGGAAGTGACCACCAATCCCCTTGACAGAGGATAAAACCTGCATATAATCGGGCTGATATGTCCAGACAAACCATGGAGAGAGGTCATCAGTCCACGCCACCGGCCAGCCCGGCAGGGGTGGGCTTTTTTTCTTCCAGGAATCAGGAGAGCCGATTATCGGCTCTCTTTTTTTACCTCGTGTGTCAGGAAAGGAAGGAATCATGCTCCGACTTCCCGGCTTAATTGACCCGCATGTGCACATGCGGGAGCCCGGCGCAACTCATAAAGAAGACTGGGGTACGGGCACCCGCGCAGCGCTGGCGGGGGGTTTTACCCTGGTGCTGGCCATGCCAAATACAAGCCCGCCGGTCACCGATGCGGCGACCCTGGAGATGGCGCTGGAACGGGCGGCCGCCTCAGCGCATTGTGATTATGCCCATTTCCTGGGGGGCGGGGCGGAGAATACCACCGTGGCAGCTTCGCTGGCTCCGCGCTGTGCAGGCCTCAAACTTTATCTCGATCAAACGTATGGACCGTTGCGCCTGGAGAATATGCTTCTCTGGAAAGAGCATCTACAGCGCTGGCCAAAGGATTGGCCGGTGGCGGCCCATGCCGAAGGGCGCAGCCTGGCGGCGGTCATTCTGGTGGCGGCTCTGGTTGGGCGACCGGTGCATTTGTGCCATGTTTCCACCCGCGAGGAGATCCTCATCATCCGTGCGGCCAAAGAGCACGGGCTACCGGTTACCTGTGAGGTTACCCCCCATCATCTTTTCCTGAGCACAGAAGATTTGCCGCGCCTTCCGGGGGGCCGGGGAGAGGTACGCCCGCGGCTCGCCAGCCCGGCAGACCGGCAGGCACTGTGGGACAACCTGGAGGTGATCGATTGTTTTGCCAGTGATCATGCCCCTCATACGCTGGCCGAGAAAGACTCTTCCAACCCCCCGCCGGGGTTCCCCGGTTTAGAGACGTCGCTTCCTCTATTGTTGACGGCTGTGAGTGAAGGGCGGCTGGGCATGGAAGATGTGATCGCCCGTTGTGTTACGAACCCGCGGCGCATTTTCCGGCTCCCTGAACAGCCCGATACCTGGGTGGAAGTGGATCCGGACACGCGATATGAAATCCGGGCTGAAGCGATGTTCTCGCGCTGTTCCTGGACGCCCTTTGAGGGGATGCCCGTTCGAGGGAGAGTCAGGCGGGTGGTATTGCGCGGGCAGGAAGCTTTCCGCGATGGAGTTGTAAGCGCGGTACCCGGATGGGGCAGGAATGTCCGCGCTGTTTAATCAAAGCAACCGATCCGGCTTTGGCCGGTTTACCGGGGTTTCTATGTCAATTCAAGATCAGTAAGGAGAAAAAAGATGGCACTTCATACCCCCCCTCTTCGACAGAAGAATCCGCATCTTCCCTTTGGAGATCATCAGCACTCGCGTTTTTACGGCCAGGATATTCTTTCGGTCAATCAGTTCAACCGGGAAGACCTGGATTATATTTTCGGCGTGGCCGCCGAAATGCAGGAAATGGTGCGCCGGGTGGGGAGCTTCGATCTGCTCAAGGGGAAGATCCTCGCCAACCTTTTCTACGAACCTTCCACGCGCACTTCTTCATCTTTTACCTCGGCCATGGAACGCCTGGGCGGTAGTGTGATCCCGATTAATGAGGTACGGTATTCTTCGGTATCCAAAGGCGAGTCGCTGCCCGACACGGTGCGCACTCTGGAATGCTACGCGGATGTGATCGTCCTTCGCCACCCGGAGACAGGTTCTGCGGCGCTGGCCGCCCGGTATGCCAGCAAGCCGCTGATCAATGCCGGTGATGGCATAGGGGAACATCCCACGCAGGCCTTGCTCGACCTGTACACCATTCAGGCAGAGCTGGGCCGGGTGGATGGTCTGACGGTGACGATGCTGGGAGACCTGAAGTATGGGCGCACTGTCCACTCACTGGCGCGCCTGCTCAGCCGGTTCAATGTGCGCATCCATTACGTTTCGCCGGAGATCTTGCGGATGCCGACGGAGATCATCCAGGAATTGAAAGAGAAGGGGGTGGCTCAGAGTGAACACGCTCACCTTGAAGAAGTGCTCGGTGAGACGGATGTGCTGTACGTCACGCGGGTACAAAAAGAACGCTTCAGCGACCCGGCAGAGTATGACATGGTGAAAGACAGTTATGTGATCACGCCGGAGGTGATGCGGGCGGCTAAAGAAGAGATGATCGTCATGCATCCTCTGCCGCGTGTGGGAGAGATTAGCATGGACTTTGATGATGATCCACGGGCGGCGTACTTCAGGCAGATGGAATATGGCCTGTATGTGCGTATGGCACTGCTGGCTATGGTGCTGGGGAAAGCGTGAGTATAGCGATGGAGGAGATGAGCTTTTTCGACTTGCTGGAAACGCGCGCCCGAGAAGTGGGGTCGTTGTTATGCGTGGGGCTTGACCCTGCCCCCGCCGATTTACCTGCGCCTTCGGCTGCTGCCGCGCTGGAATTCTGCCGTCGGCTTATTGAAGCAACCTCAGATGTGGCACTGGCTTATAAACCCAATGCGGCTTTTTTTGAGGCCTATGGAGCCGCCGGTTGGGCGGCACTCAAAGAGGTGATCGCGGCGGTGCCCCGGGGAACCCCGGTGATTCTGGATGCCAAGCGGGGTGATATTGCCTCCACGGCTGAAGCTTACGCCAGGGCGGCCTTTGAGGAGCTGGGTGCGCACGCACTGACGGCCAGCCCCTACCTTGGATATGACTCGCTTCATCCCTTCCTGGCTGATGCAGGGCGGGGAGTTTTCCTGCTGTGTAAGACCTCTAACCCCGGTTCGCTCGACCTGCAGGAACTACCTCTGGCTGGAGAAGGCCGCCCGATGCGCCTTTATGAGAAGGTGGCTTTACTGGCGCAGGAATGGAATGAGCGGCGTAACCTCGGGCTGGTGGTAGGTGCAACCCATCCTGAAGCTCTGAGCCGGGTACGGGCGCTTGCCCCGGAGATGTGGATTCTCGCACCGGGGGTGGGGGCGCAGGGAGGTGACCTGGGGGCGGCATTGCAGGCCGGCCTGCGCGCCGACGGGCTGGGTATGCTGGTGCCGGTTTCGCGGGCGATCTCTCGTGCGGCAGATCCACGCAGGGCGGCGATGGAACTCGTGGATCAAATGCGGCAGGTCAACCATTCTGTGGCGGCCGCCCCGGCGGCACGGAGCGCCCGACCCGCTTTTGATGACCGGCTGGCCGATGCCCTGCTTGATGCGGGCTGTGTGCGCTTCGGGCAGTTCACTTTGAAATCGGGAAAGGTCTCACCCATTTATGTGGATTTGCGGCAACTTGTTTCTCACCCGGCCCTGCTGGCCCAGGTGGGGCGAGCCTACCTGGCACTGCTGGAAGGGTTGAGTTTTGATCGGCTGGCGGCCCTGCCCTATGCGGCCCTGCCGATTGCCACGACAGTAAGCCTGCAGAGCGGGTGGCCGATGATCTACCCGCGGAGGGAAGTGAAAACGTACGGCACGCGGGCAGAGATTGAAGGCGAATTCAAACCCGGGGAGACCGTGGCGGTGATCGATGATCTGGCCACGACCGGCGCGAGTAAGTTTGAGGCCATCGAAAAGTTGACTTCTGCAGGATTGACCGTGCAGGATGTGGTGGTGCTCATCGACCGTCAGTCGGGAGCGGCGGAGGCGCTGGCCGAGGCGGGTCTGCATCTGCATGCCGTGTTCACCCTTACGGAGCTGTTGAATCACTGGCACAACACCGGCAGGGTTGGCCAGACGGAAGTTCAGAATGTGCTGGAGTTTTTGAAACATGAGTGAACTTTACCGGGTTATGCGCCCCTGGATATTTCGCCTGCAACCCGAACAGGCTCATGCCCTCACCATTGCCCTGCTGAGACTGGGGGGCGGGAACCCTGTGGGACGCTGGTTGTTGAATGCCTGGTTTTCCTCCGGGCGGGATGATCTGCAAGTTCATGCCCTCGGATTGACGTTCCGCAATCCTCTGGGAATGGCGGCCGGTTATGACAAAGATGGGCTGGGATGGCGCGGGTTAGCCTGCCTGGGGTTTGGGCATATTGAACTGGGCACAGTGACTCTGCGCCCTCAACCGGGGAACCCTCCGCCGCGTGTCTTCAGGCTGGTCGAAGACGAAGCGGTGATCAACCGGATGGGGTTTCCAAGCCGTGGGGCAGAGTTTCTTGCGCGGAGGCTCCGACCGGGCCGGAACGATGGCCTGGTTCTGGGGGTTAACATCGGCAAGAACAAAACCACCCCGCTGGAAGAGGCGGTTGGAGAGTACCTGGCACTGTTTGAGCGGTTTGCCCCGCTGGCCGACTATCTGGCGGTGAATATCAGCTCGCCCAACACCCCCAATTTACGGGTGTTACAGGGGCGAGACTGGCTGGAGGGATTGTTAACCCCCCTGGCGGCGAAGCGCGAATCTCTAGCTCAGCTCAGCGGGCGGCGAGTGCCACTGCTGGTCAAACTGGCGCCAGACCTGAGCGAAAGTGAGCTGGAAGAGGCTCTGGAGGCCCTGATGCGCTGCGGCATGGATGGCGTGATCCTGACCAATACCACGATCAACCGTGAGGGGTTACGCTCAGCACTGGCAGGAGAAACCGGCGGCCTGAGCGGCACACCACTGGCCGCTAAGAGTCTGGCGATGGTTGAAAGGGCAGTTCGGCTGGTGGGCGATCGGCTGGTTGTAGTAGCCAGCGGCGGGGTGATGACCCCGGCAGATGCTCAGGCCCGGCTGGATGCCGGGGCAACCCTGGTGCAGCTATACACCGGGTTGATCTATGCTGGCCCGGCACTGGTGCGAGATACCCTGCGGGTTCTCAGACCGGGGAACGGGAAAGAATAGTACCGGGCGGATTGTCTGGACAAGTTTTTTCGGGTATACTCATCGGCTAACTTGATTTTGGAAGGCAGGATCTGATAATGGTAGCGGAAAGATGGTCGGCAACGCTGGTGCTGGAAGACGGCACAACGTTCTACGGCGCATCCTTCGGTGCGCCGGCAGATGCGGTGTTCGAGCTGGTGTTCAACACCAGTATGACGGGGTATCAGGAGATCATCACCGATCCCTCTTATCGAGGGCAAGGGGTGCTCTTCACCACCGCTCATATTGGGAATGTCGGGGTCAACGCTGCGGATGTAGAATCGGAGCGACCTCAGGTGGAAGCGGTGGTGGTGCATTCGCTGAGCCGAACTTCTTCGAACTGGCGAGCCGAACGCAGTCTGCCGGACTGGCTGGCTGAGCACGGGGTACCCGGTATTGCCGGAATTGACACCCGCGCGATCACACGTAAATTGCGCGACCAGGGTACGATGAAAGCGGCCCTTTCTACCTGCGGTACGTCGCCTGAAGCGCTGTTGGCAATGGCGCGCTCCTGGCCTGGCCTGGATGGCCGTGATATGGTGGGCGAAGTGACCTGCCAGGCCCCTTATGAATGGAAGGGAGACGCAGGAACGCCCTGGGTGGGGGAGGGCGACCCTGCGGGGGTACACCTGGTAGCGATGGATTTTGGCATCAAACGCAATATTCTGCGTCATCTGGCGCGGTGTGGGGCGCGGGTGACGGTGGTTCCGGCGTATACCTCGCTGAGCGAGGTGCTTGCCCTGCAACCGGATGGGGTATTCCTTTCGAATGGCCCGGGTGACCCGGCAGGGCTGCCGGGGATTGTAGAAGTGGTTGGGGGGTTGGTGGAGAGTGGATTGCCGGTATTTGGTATTTGCCTTGGCCAGCAACTTATTGGCCGCGCGCTGGGCGGGCGTACCAGCCGCCTCAAGTTTGGCCACCATAGCGGGAATCACCCGGTGAAAGACCTCCTTTCGGGGAAGGTGTTGATCACCGCTCAAAACCACAATTACGCAGTAGATTTAGAGAGCCTGCCCTCTCACCGGATCGAAGCCACGCATATCAGCCTGAATGATCGCACCCTGGAGGGCTTTGCCCTGAGCGACCGGCCGGTTTTTTGCGTCCAGTTCCACCCTGAAGCTTCTCCCGGCCCGCACGATGCCCATGGCCTGTTCGATCGGTTCTTCACCCTGGTAACCGAGACTTCTGGGAAAAAGGAGGTCAGAAATGCCCGGGCGTGAAGATATCCATACCATTCTGATTGTCGGTTCCGGGCCGATTGTCATCGGGCAGGCGGCCGAATTTGATTATTCCGGCACCCAGGCGATCAAAGCCTTGCGCCGGCAGGGTTACCGGATTTTGCTGGTTAACTCGAACCCTGCCACAGTGATGACCGAGCCCGACCTGGCGGATGCTACCTACATCGAGCCCCTTGTGCCAGAGGCGCTGCGTGCAATCATCGCTCAGGAAAAGCCCGATGCCTTCCTGCCTACGGTGGGAGGGCAGACCGGCCTTAACCTGGCGCTGGCGCTCAGTGAGGATGGGACGCTGGCCGAGCATCAGGTTCAGCTGATCGGTGCTTCCTTGAAGGCCATTCGTATTGCTGAAGACCGTGAGCGCTTCAGGCAGGCGATGATCGAAGCCGGTGTGCCGGTACCGCGGGGCGGTGCGGCGCGTTCTCTTGAGGAAGCCAGGGCACTGGCCGGGGAAATCGGCTATCCGTTGCTGGTGCGCGCCTCTTTTGCCCTGGGCGGCAGTGGGGCCGGCTGGGTAAAATGCCCCGAGGAACTGCCCGAAGCCGTGCGTAAGGCGCTGAGTGAGTCGCCGATCGGGCAGATCTGGCTCGAAGAGTCGGTGCTCGGCTGGAAAGAATACGAGCTGGAAGTGATGCGCGATGGAGCAGGGAATTTTGTGGTGGTGTGCAGCATTGAAAACCTTGACCCGATGGGAGTGCACACCGGCGACAGCATCACCGTGGCTCCCGCGCAGACGCTCACCGACCGCGAATACCAGCAAATGCGCGATATGGCGCGCCGGGTGATGGATGCGGTGGGCGTGGAAACGGGCGGCTCGAACGTGCAGTTTGCCGTTGATCCGGCCAGCGGGCGGATGCTGGTTATTGAAATGAACCCCCGCGTTTCGCGTTCCTCGGCGCTGGCCTCGAAAGCAACGGGCTTCCCGATTGCGAAAATTGCCGCACTGGTGGCGGTGGGGTTCACGCTGGATGAAATTATCAACGATATTACCGGTCAGACGGTGGCCGCTTTTGAACCGGCGCTGGATTATGTGGTGGTGAAGATCCCCCGCTGGTCGTTTGAGAAATTCCCCGGCGTCGATACCACCCTTGGCCCGCAGATGAAATCGGTGGGCGAGGCGATGGCCATCGGGAGCACCTTCGTACAGGCGCTTCAGAAGGCGGTGCAATCGCTGGAAATTGGTGTGGACGCTCTGGATGGCAGTGGGCCCTCAAAGCCGGTCTGGATGGAGATGGGCGCCACGCTGGAGGATGTGTCAGTGCCGACGGCGCAACGGTTCTTCAGCGTGTACCGCGCGCTGCGGGCGGGAAATGCGATCGATGAAGTTGCGCGAGCGGCGAAAATCGATCCCTGGTTCCTGGCTGAACTTGAACAGGTGGTGGAGATGGAACGCATCCTGCGTGCCCTTCCCCCTGAAGAGCCCGACGCCTCCCTTCTGCGAGCGGCAAAGAGGCTTGGCTTTGCCGATTCTCATCTGGCGCGCTTGCTTTCAAGGCCGGGTAAGCCCCTGCAGGCCAGAGATATTCGTTCTCTGCGGCGCAGTTTGGGGGTGCTCCCGGTGTATAAACAGGTCGATACCTGTGCGGCAGAGTTCGAGGCGCAAACCCCCTATCTTTACAGTGTGTATGAACAGGAAGACGAAGCTCCACCAACAGGGCGCCCCAAGATCCTCATTCTTGGAGGGGGGCCGAACCGCATTGGGCAGGGGATTGAATTTGATACCTGTTGTTGCCAGGCGGCCTTCGCACTGACCGAACGGGGGTATGAAGTGATCATGATGAACTGCAACCCTGAAACCGTATCAACCGATTACGACACCTCCGATCGGCTATATTTTGAACCCATGACGCTGGAACATGTGCTGAACATTGTGGATCGGGAACAGCCGCTGGGGGTGATCTTGCAACTGGGCGGGCAGACACCCCTTAACCTGGCAGAAGGGTTGGAAGCGGCAGGGGTGCCCATTCTGGGTACTTCTCCGGCATCCATTCGGCTGGCAGAGGATCGGCAGGCGTTTGCCGCTCTGCTGGACGAGCTGGACATCCCCCATCCACCTTATGGTATCGCTTATTCCCTTGAGGAAGGGCGGCGGGTGGCACAAGAGATCGGTTACCCGGTACTGGTGCGGCCTTCTTACGTGCTGGGAGGGCAGGCGATGGCCATTGTGGATAGCGAATCCTCCCTTGAGGGGTTTCTGCAAAAAGCTCTGGATGTGGCCCCTAACCAGGCGGTGTTGATTGATCGCTTCATGGAAGACGCCTATGAGATCGATGTGGATGCACTGGCCGATGGAGAACGGGTGGTGGTGGGGGCGATCATGCAACACATTGAAGAGGCGGGGGTGCATTCAGGGGACTCGGCCTGTATTCTCCCGCCTTACAAAGTCAGCCAGTATCACCTCAACATTATTCGAGAGTATACCGAGCGGCTGGGGTTGGCGCTTCAGGTGAAGGGCCTGCTGAATATTCAATATGCGATCAAAGAAGATGTGGTGTATGTTTTAGAGGTCAACCCGCGGGCTTCGCGCACGGTGCCCTTTGCCAGCAAGGCTACTGCGCTGCCCATGGCGCGCATTGCGGCATGGGTGATGGCCGGTGGGCGGCTGGATGAGCTGGGCATCCGTGAAGAACCGGTGGTGGATGGATTCTTCGTCAAAGAGGCGGTGTTGCCTTTCAGAAAATTGCCCAGCCTGGTGACCTCACTGGGGCCGGAGATGCGCAGTACGGGGGAGGTCATGGGACACGCGGCGCATTTTGGGCACGCATTTGCCAAATCTCAACTGGCGGCGGGCACCAATTTGCCGCTTTCGGGCCGGGTGCTGATCAGCGTCAACGATTACGATAAAGGGGCGGCCCTGAAGATTGCCCGCGATTTACACCGCATGGGATTCGAGCTCTTTGCCACACCCGGAACAGCGGCCTATTTTTCGCGGGTGGGGCTGCCTGTGACGGCGGTCAATAAAGTCTCTCAGGGGTCACCGCATGTGGTCGATTGGATTGAGCAGGGCAAGATTGATCTCATCCTGAATACCCCCCTCGGGCCGATGTCTCACAGTGAGGGGGCGCTCATCCGCAGTGCCGCGGCAAAGATGAATGTGCCCCTGCTTACCACCCTCTCGGCAGCGGCGGCGGCCATTGAGGCGATCCGTGCGCTGAAGCAGCAGGCCATGCGCTACCGCAGTTTACAGGACCATTACGCGCATGCCAGAGGACGCCGAACTATCTCTTGAGTCAGGAAGATCAACCGTGATCCATTCCATCGATTTAACCCATCCTGATCTTTCCATGCGATCTGGCCACCTCAAAATGGGAGGGATGAACCCGCAGGGGATTGAGATCAGTGCCACCAGCCGGTTTCTGACGATAAACGGCAGGCCCTGGTTGCCGGTTATGGGAGAGTTTCATTTCTCCCGCTACCCGCAGGAGGGTTGGCGGACCGAATTGCTCAAAATGAAGGCCGGTGGTATTGGCATTGTGGCTACTTATATCTTCTGGATTCACCATGAGGAAGCCGAAGGTGAATGGGACTGGTCAGGCCAGCGGGATTTGCGTCGTTTTGTGATGGAATGTGGCGATGCGGGGCTGCTGGCTTACCCGAGAATTGGCCCGTGGGCACACGGGGAATGCCGGAATGGGGGATTCCCGGACTGGTTGCTGAAAAAATGCGGCGGCGCTGTGCGGCAGGACGCTGAACCCTACCTGAGTTATGTGAGGCGACTTTACACACAGATCGCCAGGCAGCTTGAGGGCCTGCTGTGGAAAGATGGGGGCCCGGTGATTGGTGTTCAGCTCGAAAACGAGCTGATTCATGGCGCGGATCATATCCGCACACTGAAAAGGCTGGCGCAGGAAGCCGGGATGGAGGTGCCGCTCTATACCATTACCGGCTGGGGGCCGGCAGAAGTGCCGCAGGATGAGGTGATTCCGCTTTTCGGCGGCTACCCGGATGCCTTCTGGGTGCGACAGGTGGAGGACTGGGCGCGCGAATGCCGAAGACAGTATGTGTTTTCGCCGGGGCGAAACGATGACCTGATTGGTGAAGACCTGCTGCCTCGGCGGGAGGTGGGTGACCTTTCGTATCTGGAACGGTATCCGTACCTCACTTGCGAACTGGGCGGAGGGATGCAGGTGTCTTATCACCGCCGACCGTTCATTGCCCCCGATGATGTGGCGGCTCCCTTGATCACAAAACTGGGCAGCGGCAGTAATCTTCCCGGGTATTATATGTACCACGGGGGGACGAATCCTGCCGGGAAGTACACCACCCTGCAGGAGTCTCAGGCTACTGGCTATCCCAATGATTTGCCGGTGCTTTCCTACGACTTCCAGGCGCCGCTTGGGGAATTCGGACAGATTCGCGGGCAGTATCATGCGTTGCGTCTGGTGCACCTCTTCTTGCAGGACTTTGGCGAAGACCTGGCGCCGCTTCCGGCAAACTTCCCGGAGAGGCTGCCCTCCAGTCTGGATGACTGCGAGACTCTGCGCTGGGCGGTGCGTTCAGACGGGCGGCGCGGGTTGATCTTCTTCAACAATTATCAGCGGGTGGAGGGGCTTCCTGATAAGCCGGGGGTGCAAATCCTGTTACGCCTTAAAGAAGAAAACCTGATCTTGCCTTCAGAGCCGGTCACGATTCGGCAGGGAGCGGCCATGTTCTGGCCGTTTCACTTCGATCTGGATGGAATTCAGCTTAAATATGCTACGGCGCAACCTGTGTGCCGGTTGAAGATGGAGGACGGGTATTGCTTTGTTTTTGCCCGGCGCGGCGGAGTTGAGGCCGAGTTTGCCTTTTCAGACGGGGTGAAGGCCCGCACAGCAGCGGGGGCAGAGGTAACTGTAAGAGGGGGATGTTTGCGCAGGTTACCCCCCGGAGAGTGGGTTCTGATCCGGGATGAGAACGGGCAGAGCGCCCGCATTCTCTTGCTGGATGAAGAACAGGCTCTGCACTGCTGGAAGGCCAGAATCTGGGGGGCTGAACGGCTGTTCCTCTCACCGGCAGGGCTGATCTTCGATGGAGAGGAGTTGCGTTTACACGCGCGCACACCCGAAGAACTGACTTTTGCTGTTTTCCCGCCCATACCTGACCCCTCAGGTCAGGGGGAGATGGAAGGCTGTTTTCAGCGCTTTGCTCTGCGGCAGTCCTGGCGGAATGTGGAGGTTGCCTGCCGCCGGGTGCGGCTGGCCGCGCCTGCCCGGGCGGTTCCTGTGGGACCGGCAGGTGTGGCGCAGGCTCCGGAAGATGAGGCGTTTGATCGGGGAGAAGTTTGGGAAGTAACCCTGCCTGAAGAAGCTCTGGAAGGCTGGCGAGAGGTTTATTTGCGGGTGGATTATGTGGGCGATGTGGCCCGGGCGTATGTAAATGGGCGGTTGGTTGCGGACCATTTCTATAACGGGCAGGTCTGGGAAATTGGTCTGCGCCGTTTTGCTCCGGAAGTGCTGAAACATGGATTGCGGCTGGTTTTTCTGCCGCTTCGGGCCGATGCCCCCATCTACCTTGCGCCAGAACATCGTCCTAATTTTGAAGGGCGGAGTGAAGTGCTCGAAGTACGGAGTATTACGGTTCAGGGAGAGGTTGAAAAGGTGTTTCAGGCAGGGGTGTGGGCCTGAGATACGGCTTGACTGAACTCTCCGGCATGGTACAATTCCTTCAGGCCACGCTACGATTTAAGGTTAGCGCAGGCTAATTTTTGGAGTAACCCTCCTCTGAATTTGGAGAAGGAAGGACAATGCCTCATACAGGGAAGCCTGAAAATCAGCCCCGCCCCACACCCACCGTAGAAGATTACCTGATGACCATGTACGTCATGGAACGCGACTACGGAGAGATTATCGCGGCGCGCCTGGCAGAGATGCTGAATGTGGCTCCGGCGACTGTGGCGATGACTTTCAGGCGGATGGAACGCGATCAATGGCTGACGGGGAAAGGGCGGCATGGGGTTCACCTGACCGAAACCGGTCGGGCGGCGGCTTCTTCAGTGATTCGGCGACACATGTTGACCGAATGGCTGCTGGTGAAGGTGTTGAAAGTTCCCATCCACAAGACGCACGATGAAGCGCACAACATTGAACACGCCATTTCCCCTGAGCTGGAAGAGCGTATGCGCGAAAGCCTGGGAGACCCTCAGGTTTGCCCGCATGGCAACCCCTTTCCGGGAGCCGAAGAGGTGACTCGCGGGTGGGTTCCCCTCACTGAGGTGCCGGTGGGTGAGAAGGTTGTGGTTCGGCGCATTCATGAGTTTGCCGAGAACAGCCCGGAGCTGTTGACCTTCCTGGTAGAGCAGGGAATTTTACCCGGAAGCCAGACCGAGGTGATTGAAACCCTGCCCTTCAACCAGACTCTGACCATCCGCCTGGGGGAGAAGCAGGTGACGCTGGGGTACCCCGCGGCGCGCTTTCTCTTTGTGGAACGCGCCGTGTCTGCGTGAGACGCGGGATCGGGCTCTATGCGTTGCGGTTGGTCAGGGCGAACGCATCCATACAATATCTGTCCCCGTGATGGAATGGAAGGGGGGCGCGCTGGCTCGACCGCCTGAGGAAAGCTGCCAGAGCATTACCGGAAGGCGAGGATGTTTTCATCGCCCGCATGCTTCCCGGGGTGGATGCGGGGAAGGTTTACCTGCGAGAGTATGGCCTGACCGGATAGCAGGGAGGAGGCGCAGAGGTTTCAGGTCATCAGGCGATAGCCCACGCCCGATTCGGTGAGGATTAATTGAGGGTTGCGAGGGTCGTCTTCGAGTTTCTGACGAAGCTGACGGATGTACACGCGCAGATACTCCATCTGGCTGTCCTCAGCATATCCCCAGACGTGGTTGAGGATGGCCTGATGGGTAAGCACTCTGCCAGCATTACCCGCCAGGTAAGCGAGCAGGCGGTATTCGGTGGCGGTCAGTTTTACCGGCTGGCCGTTTTTGGTCACCAGGTGGGCAGCAAGATCGATGGTGACGTTCCCGGCGGTAATCAGGCTGCTCTTACTGCTACTACTGCGTGAGCGGTGCCTTAACGCCACGCGCACCCGGGCCATAAGTTCTTCTACACCGAAAGGTTTGGTGAGGTAGTCGTCGGCACCGGCATCGAGGGCGGCAACTTTCTCTGGTTCTGTATCGTGCGCCGAGAGAATGATGATGGGCATGTCGGCCCACTCGCGCAGGCGCTGGCAAACTTCGATGCCGCTCATGTCGGGCAGGCCGAGATCGAGGATGATGACATCCGGTTGAACAGCCGCCGCCAGGGCCAGCCCTTCTTCTCCATTGCGGGCGGTCGTTACCTGGTACTGATGCTGTCCCAGAATAGTACGCAGGGCGCGCAGGATTTGCTGTTCATCATCGATAACCAGAATGTGGGGCGCGGTGCCGCTCATTCGCTCTCCTCATCATCGGGCAAGTTTGCCAGTGGGATGCGTTGCAGAGAAGGAATGGTGAAAGAAAACGCCACCCCATCGGCGAGGTTTTCGGCATGAATGGTTCCCCCGTGGGCTTCGACAATACCTTTGCAGATCGAAAGCCCCAACCCGGTACCCCGCTGGTTTTCCATGCCGGGGATGGTGTAAAACTTGTCAAAGATGTGTTCCAGGTGTTCTTCCGGGATGTGCGGCCCGCGGTTTTTTACCTGCACCTTCAGGCTTTCTCCTTCTACAACCGCGCTGATGGTGATGGGGGTGTAGGGCGGAGCAAATTTAAGGCTGTTGCGCACCAGGTTGAGCACCACCTGCTCCATGAGCACCGAATCTACCGAGACGAGGGGAAGGTCTTCTGAAACGTTTACTTCCAGCACCCGTTCTCCTACCGAACGCCGCAGGCGGCGGAGGGCGGTATCCACAATTTCGGCCATCGAATTCCACTGGCGCTGGAGCTTCAGTGCTCCGGCTTCGAGCCGCGACATGTTAAGCAGATTTCCGACGAGCTGCGTGAGATGTTCAATTTCTTCAAGAAGGATTTCCTGTAATTCCTGCCGGGCGGCAGGCTCCAGGGCTACGGATGGATCGAACAGGCTGGTAGCCGCGGCCTGGATGGATGCCAGCGGAGTGCGCAGTTCGTGTGAGACCGAAGAGAGGATGGCGGTTTTGAGACGGTCGCTTTCTTCCAGAACCCGGCTGCGCGTCTCAATTTCGGCCAGGATGGCGCGCTCCAGCGCCAGTGCGCCCTGGCTGGCGTAGGTTTGGAGCAGGCGGTCTTCTTCCAGGGTGAACACCCCTGAATGGCCGTGCAGGCAGATTTCTCCGAGAGGCCCTTTGGAAGCGTAGAGGGGAATGCGCGTACAGGGAGCCTCGTGGCCGGGGGTGGCACCGGGGGGCACCATGGCGTGAAACCGGCGCAGGGGAGTATCAGCAGTGATCTCGATGGTGGCGCCGGGGAACACCTCATGTATTTTTTGAGCGAGGATTTCCGCGATACGGTCGCCATCAATCTGGCCGGTCAGTGCCGCGCTGAGCTCATAAAGGCGGCGCAATTCCTGCTCTCGCGCCTGCACCTGCTGGAGTCGTTGCTGGGAGCGGGCCATCAGGTTGCTGACCAGGATGGCCACTCCCAGCAGGACAAACATGGCCAGGAAGTCCTGCGGGTGAGCTACCTGAAAGGTGTAGATCGGCTGGAGGAAGAAAAAGTTAAAGATCAGGAAAGAGAAGATGGAGGCACTGATGCCGGCCAGCCCGCCAAACAGAGAGGCCATGACCACCACCGGTACCAGATAGAGGATGGCGATGATGGCGGTGTTGAAAAATCCTCTCAAGAGATACAGGAGCAGGCTGTAGAGCACCACGGCGATCATCGCCGAAAGCACCCGCCCGAGCACGCTCAGACCAATCCATGATCTGTTCATGGATTAATTGTAATGCAGAAAAAGGCCGCTCTCTGCGTGGGTAACCGTAGAGAGCGGCAGAGGGAGAAGAAGAGGGCGAAATTAAATCTGGTAAGGCACTTCGACGATGACGACCCCCGGCTTGAAGAGAAGCGCAAAACGCAGCAACAAAGCCGACTGATTGTGGAGCAGGTTTTCCCACCAGTGATTGGTGACGAATTGAGGCACAACCACGGTGATCATTTCGGTGGGCTGTCGTTTGGCGATGATGTTGTCCAGATATTCCATGATGGGTTCGACCAGCAGACGATAGGGAGAATCGAGGATCACCAGACGAATGCCATCGCCATACGAGCTCCACTTCTCGCGCACCTTTTGCGATTCGGCCGGATCAATGGAGACATGGATTGCGGTAACATCGTCTGAAAGGGAGCGAGCATAGTTGAGGGCTTCGAGAGAACCGCGGTGTACCCCGGCGATGGCCACGATGACCCGATGGCGGGTGATACGCCGTGGAGAGGAGAAGTGCTCCAGAGAAAGCTTATCAGCCAGGCGGCGGTAGTGGCGGTGGATGGTATAAAAGGTGAGCACCACCAGCGGAATGAGTACGATGATGATGTACGCCCCGTCTTTAAACTTGGTAGCGGCAAACACAAACATGACTACCAGGGTGCAGAGGGCGCCAAACCCGTTAATGATCATTTTCATAGCCCATTTTGGATCGTAATGGACTACGGAACCCGCCTCCACTTTTTCGCCTCCTGGCCTGACGTGGCCAGATTTCCACCAGCGGTGAGCCATACCTGCCTGCGAAAGGGTGAAGGAAAGGAAGACCCCGATGGCGTAGAGAGGAATGAGGCGGGTCACGCTGGCATGGAAAAGAATGATGAGGCCTGAAGCCAGGCCAGCGAGAGCGACGATGCCCCTGGAATAGACCAGGCGGCTGCCGCGGAAGGTGAACTGGCGCGGGAGGAAGCGGTCACTGGCAAGAATGGCGCTCAGGCGGGGAAAGTCGGCGAAGGCGGTGTTGGCCGCCAGGATAAGGATGATGGAGGTGCCGGCGATCACTGCCAGATAAAGCGGGCCGGTGCCATCAAAGACGGTGCGCGCCAGCTGAGAGATGATGGTCTCTCGTTCTGAAGGGATGGCGCCGATCTTCCCGGACAGGAAAGAAATTCCCAGAAAGAGGGTGGCCAGAATGCCCGACATCCACAGCAGGGTGATGCCTGCATTGCGGCTGCGGGGTTCTTTGAACGCTGTAATGCCGTTGGAAATAGCTTCGATGCCGGTGAGGGCAGAAGTTCCGCTTGAAAAGGCATGCAGGATGAGGAAAGGCGTGACCACGGCGAGGGTGTCCAGATCCAGCACGGGCGGGTTGGGAACCATCCCCAGGCTGCCGGTGAAATAACGCAAGAGCCCAATCCCCACGGTCAGGAACATGCTGACGACGAAGAAATAGGTTGGAATGGCAAAGGTGATCCCTGATTCCTTGACTCCACGGAGATTGATCAACATGATAAGCCCCACCAGAGCCACTGCGATCCATACCCGCTGGGAGTATAGCGAAGGGAAAGCCGACGTGACCTGAGAGACACCCGAAGAGACCGAAACGGCTACGGTGAGCACGTAGTCGGTGAGCAGGGCCGCCCCCGCTGCCAGTGCGGGTAGCTCGCCGAGGTTATCGCGAGCAACAATGTAAGCCCCACCGCCGCTTGGGTAGGCATGAACGGTTTGCTCGTAGGAAAAGGTGACGATGAGCATAAGGGCCACAATGGCCAGGGAAATAGGGAAAACATAACTGAAAGCGCCGGTGCCCGCGGCGGCCAGAATGACCATAATTTCTTGCGTGGCGTAAGCCGTGGAAGAAAGGGCATCAGAGGCAAAGACTGCCAGGCCCACGGCTTTACCGATAGTCTGATGGGGGGCATCGGCAGTAGGGAGGGGGTTACCAATTAACCAGCGTCGCCAGGAACGGGGAGGGGTTAAGTTGGGCCGGGGTTCCAGAATGGTGGCACCACCGTGAATTTCTGCTTTCATAATAAATGTATTCTCCAGAGCGATAAAGTTTTTCTGGCCAGAGCGGGAGAAGTTCCCACAGTCGCCAGCAGTGTCTGAAAGTGAATCCTATCTAAAAGATGTTAAGGGGGCGTAAGGGAAAATTCCGGAGAGATTAAGAAAAAATAAAGAGCGCCAGAAGTCTGACGCTCTTGCGGGGCTGATGAACTGTGCAGTTATTTCATGCCGGTGAGAAGGGTAAGGATGGCGGGGTCGAGGGGAAATTCGGGAAGTTCTGCGGCGCGGTAGGCGCCGGCACTGAGTGCGCGTTCGCGCAGGGTTTTCCAGAGCACGTCGCGCTCTTCGGTGCGCACCACCAGGTCGTTCAGGGTGGTGGCGCGCGAGAGCAGCTCGCCGGTGGTGTAGAGAAAGGTAACCCGCCGCCAGCGCCCCGCCTGGATAGGATGCGGCAGATGTGCTAACGGCCCAAGCTGGAGTTTGTAATATTCCTCTCGGGCGCGGGGGTGATTTGGCTCATTACGTAACAACTCGGCGCGGGTGGTCAATTCCACGCCACGCAGAGGGGCGAAGGTTTCGATGCGCCAGCGGTGCTCTTCCCCGAAGGCCGAAGCCTGGTAAAAGGCCAGATAATCCACATACACCACTTTGGGGGCGGTTCGCAGGGGGATGCGATACCACCCCAGCACACGGGCGATCTCCAGATCGCGCGGGGAGGGAAGGTAGGCTACCAGAACGAGCGCCCCGGGCTCAATCTCCATGTCCTTACCATCCGGCCAGGCGATTAAACTCCTCAATTTTCCGGTCAATCTCGGCGACCTGCTTCTGGACGTCTGTCCAGTAGGAGGGGTCATACCACTGAGCCTGAATTTCCTCGTATGTTTTTCCCTGTTGTTCAACCCAGGTGTAATATTTCAGGTTGTGGATGCGTTTTCGGTCGGCGTAACTCAATTCAAGCATGTGGTCGGTGGTGGTTCCGTGCAGTGCACCGGCGAAGGCCTCGGCGGCATCGCAGGTGGTGAAGGCGCCGTATTGTTCTGTGTATTCGGCCAGGCGAGTGCCGTACAACTCCATGGAGTCGGTTAAAACGGTGAGGATGACATCGTGCTCGCCCAGCTCATAATATTTGGCAAATTTAATCGCTGAGAGCAGGTTGGCAATGCCCGAAAAGCCGAGCAGGTTGAGCTGAGAAAGGGTGGCTTCGGGTACGCCCTTGCGTCGAAGGTAGGCTTGTCCTTCCGGTTCGTTGAAGAGGCGCATGATCTGCACCACCGCCTGATCATCAATGGCGGTGACGAGGTCAGTGTTGCGCACGTTGTGAATCCAGGGGACGTGTTTATCGCCGATGCCTTCAATACGGTGAGCACCGAAACCGTTCTGAAGCAGGGTGGGGCACTGCAGGGCCTCACTGGCGATGATCTTACTCGTGGGGTACACCTGTTTCAGGTAATCACCGCTGGCAATGGTGCCGGCTGACCCGGTGGTGAGGGCGACCCCGCGGTAGGTATCGTGAGGGCCGAGTTCTGTATGAAGCACTTCTTCCATCGCATGGCCGGTGACGTCATAATGCCAGAGATAGTTACCAAACTCTTCAAATTGATTGAAGATCATCAAGTCCTGCCCGGAACGGCGCAGTTCCCAGCATTTATCGAAGATCTCTTTGACGTTCGATTCGCTCCCCGGTGTGGCGATGACCTCTCCGGCGATTTTTGAGAGCCACTGAAAACGCTCCTGGCTCATTCCCTCCGGGAGGATGGCGATGGATTGACAGCCGAGGAGGGCTGAGTCGTAAGCGCCGCCGCGGCAGTAATTGCCGGTGGAGGGCCACACAGCTTTCTGGGTAGTGGGATCAAACTGACCGGTGACCAGGCGCGGTACCAGACAGCCGAAAGCCGCCCCCACTTTGTGCGCGCCGGTGGGAAACCACTTGCCGACCAGTGCGATGATGCGCGCGCGGGTGCCGGTAAGAATGGAGGGAAACTCGATGTAATTGACCCTGCCAAACTTACCCCCGTGGGGACGGGGTTCGTTTTTCCAGGTGATGCGGAAGAGGTTCACCGGTGCAACGTCCCACAGGCCGGTGTGTTCCAGCTGTTCCTGAATGGCTGGCGGAACGAGGGCGGGGTTTTTCATCTCGGCGAAGGTGGGAATTCGGATGCCACGCTCGCGGACGCGCTGGACGGCACGTTCCAGTCGCTCGGGGTAAACGGTTAAGTCAAGGGTAGCCATGAGTCTCCTGTTGGGTCAGAAATGGGAGGGTGGGACGGGGGTAAAAGGTTATTCCCTATCCTGAGGGGCTTCGCGCACAATATAGAGCGGGCGGCCTTTTACCTCATCGTAAATTCGGCCAATGTATTCGCCAAGAATTCCCAGGCAGATCAATTGCACGCCGCCCAGAAATAACACCGCCACCAGCGTGGAGGCCTGGCCAAGGAACTGCGTGGAGGTGATAGCGCGCATGATGATCACCACCGGGATCATGAGAATACTCAAACCGGCAGCAATGAAGCCGACAAATGTGGCTACCTGAAGGGGAAAATACGAGAACCCGGTGATGGCATTGAGTGCCAGTTTGAGCATTTTACGGAAGGGGTATTTGGTGGAACCGGCGAAGCGCGGCGCACGCTTGTAAGGAACACCAATCTGTCGGAAGCCCACCCAGGCCGACATGCCGCGCAGGAAGCGATCGCGTTCGCGCATGGTATTCAAGACGTTCACCACCCTGCGATCCATCAACCGGAAGTCTCCCGTGTCGAGGGGAATCTTTACATCGGTGATGCGGGCAATCAGGCGATAGAAAAGGGAGGCGGTGAAAAGTTTAAACCACGATTCCCCTTCCCGTTCGGCACGGATGGCGTAAACCACCTCATATCCCTCACGCCATTTGGCCACCAGGTCGGCGATTACTTCGGGAGGGTCTTGCAGATCGGAATCGATGATCACCACTGCATCGCCACGAGAATAATCCAGGCCGGCGGTGACGGCGATCTGATGCCCGAAATTACGGGCGAAGATTACGGGTCGAATCCGTTCATCCTGAGCGGCCAGCTCGCGGATTTTTTCCGTCGAACCATCGGACGAGCCATCGTCTACCAGCAACAATTCCCAGGGTTCGCCCAGCCCGTCCATGACTGCGCCCACCCGGCGTACCAGTTCGGGCAGGGTTTCGCACTCATTGAACACCGGGGCGATGATGGAGAAAACAGGTTTCATGCTCGGGTCACCTTTCGTGATTTCGGTGAGGGAGGATCGCATTCAAAAAGGATTATAACTCAGAGGTCGGCCTCGAAGAAAGGGGCATGAACGACTATTCAAAATGTTGTCTGACAATTCTCTCCCCCCTGACCTCTTCCTGGTTTCAGAGTGGGGAAACAGCCACGGGTGAGGGCGGACGTTTTGCCAATAGTTTGGGTGTCTTTGAGAAACTATCAAAAAAGATTCATAATCGAAGCAGTCGTCTGACATCCTCCAGTGAGGGAGAAAGGATGGGGGCCTCTCCCACCGCCTGCATGGCGGCACGCACATCTTTGAGCCCGGAGCCGGTATTGAGTACCAGCACAGGATCTTCCGGGAGGATCTGCCCTTCTTCCCTGGCTCGTACCAGGCCGGCAAAGGCTGCCGCAGCGGCAGGTTCGGCAAAAATTCCCGCCTGCCCCAGTGTGGTCATGGCACGGCGAATTTCTTCGTCGCTTACCAGGAGGTAACTTCCCCCGGTCTCACGGGCTGCGCGCACTGCACGCACACCATCGCGCGGCAAATTAACCGAGATGCTGTCGGCAATGGTATGTGCCTGCACCGGGGTGATGGCTTCTCCGCCGCTCAAAAAGGCGTGCGCCACCGCGGCTGAGCCTTCAGCCTGGACGCCGAAGATGCGGGGCATTTGCTCCAGCCAGCCGAGCGCGAGGAGGTCTTTGAACCCTTTATGAATGCCGGAGATGATGTTGCCATCACCCACGGGAACGAAAAGGCAGAGTGGGCGATGCAGGCGCTGGGGCAGAAGAAGTTGCTCCCAGATTTCAAACGCGGCGGTCTTTTTGCCTTCGGCGGTGAAGGGGTTATAACCGGTGTTGCGGCAATACCAGCCAAATTCGCGGGCTGCCTGAATGCTCAGGTCGAAAGCGGCATCGTAATTGCCATCAATGAGCATCACCTGAGCGCCGTAAATGAGGAGCTGAGCTATTTTGGCCGGGGGTGCACTGCGCGGGGCGAAAATAACCGCCGGCTGTGAAATGGCCGCGGCCATTCCTGCCAGCGCGGCCCCGGCGTTGCCGGTGGATGCGGTAACGATGACCCTTGCCCCGCTCTGCCGCGCGCGCGCCACCACCAGCGCGCTGGCCCGGTCTTTGAAAGAAGCGGTGGGATTGGCGGATTCATCCTTGACCCACAGTTGCGAAAGACCGAGGTGGGTTGCCAGCAGGGGCGGACGGTAAAGGGGCGTCCAGCCGACGCTGTGCAGAGGGGTGCCTTCGCCGCCCGGGTCGCTGACCGGTAAAAGAGGGAGGTATCTCCAGAGGGAAAAATCGCGGCTGGCGGTGAGCCTGGAGGGTGAGAATTGCCTGCGAATGGCCTCAAAATCAAGAAGCACGTCCAGGTTACCGGCGTCGCGCGGGCAGGTGTAGGTGAAATCGAGAGGGGCGTATTCAGTGCCGCAAAGACTGCACCGGTAACCGATGAACGTTGGGGGATAGGTCATGGTACCTCAGGATGTGTTCGCGGTGAGGTGGGGGTGAACCCTCACCCCATGGTTTGAATCCGCTCGGGCACGACCCGATAGGTGACACGGGTCTCTCCGGGGCGGAGGGGGTAATTCCGATGGCCGTGGTACTTTTCGCAGAGATCGCAAATTTGTTCCACGGCACCTTCTTCGGTCTCGCCGACGACTCGCCCGCTGATCTGCATGTATCGATAGGGGTTTTGGGGGTCTTGAATGACGAAGGCAACTCTGGGGTGGCGGTGTAGAAGGCGGTCTTTCAACCGTCCGCGGGCGGTGTTGAAGTTGAAATAGGTGCCGTCATAATCGAACCAGATCGGGGTGACCTGGGGTGACCCATCGGTTTTAACCAGGGCCAGGAAGGCGAAGGCTTTCTTTTCGCGTGAAAGGAGATCGCTGAAGGTTTCTGGAATAAGGCTGCTCACGTAGATTTCCTCATTTTGGCAGATGACCTTTGAATAATCTCCCTCACAGTCCACGTTCTCCGCGAATGTATGGAATGCCGAGGGCTGTGGGAGCACCCAGGCGTTTACGAATGGCCTCACGGGAACCGATCACGAGCACGATGATGGTGAAGGCGTAAGGGAGCATTTCTAGAAAGAATCCCCAGTAAGGGTTGTAATAAAAGGGGTTCGGGAAGCCAAAGAGCATCATGGGCCCCTGAATATCCAGCACCAGCCGCCGCAATGCGCCAAAAATGTAGGAACCGAAAGCCGCCCGTAGAGGATCCCACTGGGCAAAGATGACCAGCCCGATGGCGATCCACCCCTGGCCAGCAGTGGTCAATTCGCTGAACCAGCCGGGAGAAATGGCCAGGCTGATGGTAGCGCCGGCCAGGCCGGCCAGGACCCCACCGACGAACACGTAGAAATAGCGCAGGCGGTACACATTTACTCCCAGCGAGTCGGCGGCGGCGGGGAATTCGCCCACGGCGCGCAGATGCAAGCCGGGACGTGTGTGATAGATGTAATACCAGGCCAGGGGGATTAAAAGATAACCAAAGTACACGATTAATTTCTGGTTGGTGAAAAATACCGGCCCGAGGATGGGAATTTGACTGAGCAGAGGAAGGGTGACGGAAGGGATGAGGGTGATGGTGCCAGCCTTGCTCAGCCCCTCGCCAAGCACCAGGCTCAGCCCTACCGCGAGGAAGTTCAAAGAAAGCCCGCTGACGACCTGATCGGCCTGCAGGGTGATGGCGATGAAGGCGTGAATCTGGCTGATCAGCCCGGCGGCGAGCATGGCAACGAGCAGGCCCAGCCAGGGGTTGCCTGTACGGATGGCGATGCTGAAGGCACTCATTGCGCCGAGGAGCATCATGCCCTCCACGCCCAGGTTCATCACCCCGGAGCGCTCGGCGAAGATTTCACCGATGGTGGCAAAAAGTAAGATGGTGCCGGTGGCTACACCCGCCTGGAGAACAATGAGCAGGTCCATAATTTACTCCTCCTCCATGCGGCGGGTGATGGAAATGCGGTAGCGCAACAGGAAGTCGCTGGCGATGAGGCAAACCAGGATGATGCCGTTCATCATTTTGGGAATTCCCGAAGGCTGGATCTCGCGCCCGGCCAGAATCAGCGCCCCGAACAGGATGGATACCGGGATCACCGCCAGAGGGTTGAGTTTGGCCAGCCAGGCCACGATGATGCCAGTAAAGCCATATCCGGGGGAGATGGCACCCTGCAGGCGGTGCACCACCCCCGAAATCTCGGACATGCCTGCCATGCCAGCCAGGGCCCCGGAGAGCATCATCACATATACAATGTTGCGCCCGATGGAAATCCCTGCGTAATGGGCCGCGCGGGGGTTGTCGCCAACCAGACGGATTTCATACCCCCACTGGCTGCGATACAGGATCAACCAGACGATCACCGCGGCAACCAGTGCCAGAACAAGGCCAAAATGGGTGGTGAGACCGCGAAAGAGCGGAACTTCTGCGGCAAAATCGGTGAGACGAGGGAGCCATGCATTGCGCGGGAAGACGCGCGACATCTGAAACCCCCCTTCCGTCCATACGGCGAAAATCCAGTAGTTATTCCAGGAGATGGCAATATAGTTCATCATCAGGGTGGAAATAATCTCATTGACGTTGAACTTTGCCTTGAGGAAACCCGGGATGAAGCCCCAGATAGCGCCACAGAGCATTCCGGCGATCAGCATGCAGGGAATAAAAAGCCAGGAGGGCGCATCTGCCGGGAGCATGGGGGTGAGAACTACGGCGCTGGCTCCGAAAGCCCCCATGAAGAATTGTCCCTCGGCGCCGATGTTCCAGATGCGCATGCGGAAGGCCAGCGAACAGGCCAGCCCGACGATCATTAACGGAATGGCTTTGACCATGGTATCGGAGAGGACGCCCAGGTTGCCGAAAGCGGCGCGTCCAATGTGGGCATAGGTGGCCCAAGGGTTGCCCCCGGCCAGGGCAAGAATGACCGCACCGATCAACAGGGCGATGACAACTGCCAGAATGGTGATGAACCAGGGATACCAGCGGGGGGGCTCCTCCAGCCGTGGTTCCAGAATCACCTGAAAGGGAATCCGGCTGAGGAGGTTGCGCCGGGCGGGAAGATTATCGGTCATGGTCTGCCTCCCCGGCGCGAATGGCGTCCTGTGGTATTCCAGTCATCATCATACCGATTTCCTCCACGTTTCCATCGCTTACCTCACCCATAATCTTTCCTTCGTAGATCACTACCACCCGGTCGCTGAGGTCGATCAACTCTTCCAGTTCTTCTGAGATGAGAAGAATGGCCGCCCCGTTCTCGCGTTGAGCCAGCAACAACCGGTGTACTCCTTCGATAGCGCCTACATCCAGGCCGCGGGTGGGTTGCATGGCAATCATGAGAGTGGGCTGGCTGGAGATCTCACGGGCCAGGATGACGCGCTGTAAATTGCCGCCAGAGAGCATGCGTACGGGGGTCTGAAGGGTGGGCACGATAATATCATATTCCTTCTTCAGGCGCTCGGCGTACCCATTGGCGGCCACGGCGTTGAGAATCCAGCCCCGGCTGATGGGTGGCTGGTTGTAATTTTTCATGATCACGTTATCAGTCACACTCAGGTTGGGGGCGCTGCCCACGTGGGTGCGGTCTTCGGGAATATGGGAAACTCCCCGGCGAATGCCCTGGCGGACGGGGCGGTTGGTAATATCTTCTCCGGAGACGAACACCCGCCCGCGGGTGGCTTTGCGCAGCCCGGTAATGACCTCGGCCAGCTCGCGCTGGCCATTGCCAGCGACCCCGGCCAGCCCCACAATTTCTCCCTGGCGCACAGTGAGGTTTACGCCGCGCAGGGCGGGCAGCCCTTTATCATTTTCGGCCCAGAGGTCTTCAACCTTAAGGACAACCTCACCCGGGGTGACGGGTTTTTTATCAAGGCTGAAAATGACCTCGCGCCCCACCATCAGGCGAGCCAGCTCTGCCCGGGTCACTTCGTGCGTGTTGAGATTGCTGGCGGTGACCCTGCCGCGACGCAGTACGGTGATGCGGTCTGAGATCGCCATGACTTCGTGCAGTTTGTGGCTGATGAAAATGATGGATTTCCCTTCGCGAGTCATGGCGCGCAAAATGGAGAACAACTCCTCCACTTCGGTGGGAGCAAGGACGGCTGTGGGCTCATCCATGATCAGGATTTCTGCCCCACGGTAAAGCATTTTGAGGATTTCAACCCGCTGCTGTTCTCCAACCGAAAGCTGCCAGACGCGGGCCCGGGGGTCGACCTTCATTCCAAAGCGCTCTCCCAGTTCGGCCACCCGTTGATCATAGCGCGCCAGCTGCAGTCGGAAGCGAGGTTCCTCCAGACCGAGGAGGATATTCTCAGTGACGGTCTGAGAAGGCACCAGCATGAAATGCTGGTGAATCATGCCGATCCCGGCGCGGATAGCGTCGCGCGGGGTGGCAAAGTTCACCGGGCGCCCTTCGACCAGAATGCTTCCCGAGTCCGGTCGGTAGAGGCCGGCGAGAATATTCATCAGGGTGCTTTTGCCGGCGCCGTTTTCGCCCAGCAAAGCGTGGATTTCTCCCCTGCGCAGCTCGAAATCCACATGATCGTTGGCCAGAACGCCGGGGAAACGCTTGACAATTTTCCGCATCTGAACGACGTTCTCCGGCGGGTGAGTGGCATCGGGTTGAGCCATGCGGTTGAGTTTCCTCTTGTAAAATGAATGTCGGAATACCGGATTAAAAAGAAAAAGCAGTGGTTCGTGCGCCCACCAAAGGGCGCACGAACCGGAGACAGGGTCGCTTTTATTGGGTCTGGGGTAGTTCGGCGGTAATGCCTTCAGCCCACCACTTCATGCAATATTTGCAGCCAGATCCCATCTCAGGGAACTGATCGAGGTCAATTTGCTCAAGGTGAGCTCCCGCAGGGACAATTTCTTTTCCGGTGTTGTCTTTGATCGGGCCGGTGAAGACACTAAAGCGGTTGAATTCGCCTTTGAGTGCTTTGGCGACCAGATCTTTAACTTCGTTAACCACCTCGGGGGGTAATTCGGAGACGCCCTTGGTGGGGGTTTGGCCTTCCATGAAGCCATACAGTCCCAGGCCACCGGAATCGGCATCAAAATAATCCCAGCCGGGCTTGTAGGTTTTGTCGATTACGCCCTGGGTAATCTTGGCATAGACCGGGCCCCAGTTCCAGTATGGAGCGGTGAGGCAGCGTTCAGCTTTGCACGAGCCAACCCAGTCATACGTCACCCCCCATTTTCCCTTTTCGGTGGCTACGTCGGCCACAGCGGGGGTATCGGCGCCGGTGAAGACGACCTGAGCCCCGGCATCAAACAGGGAGGCGGCGGCTTCCTTTTCTTTCACCGGGTCGTGCCAGGTGTTGATCCAGCGCACGTCCATGGTGCATTCGGGGCAGGTTTTGCGCATGCCGAGGGCAATGGCGTTGCCCAGGCGCAGTTCTTCGGGGATGGGGAAGGTGGCCATGTAGCCCAGCTTGGTATTGCCGTCCATCTTGGCGCGTGCACCGGCCAGCATCCCTGCCAGGTACTTCATGGTTTCCATGCCGCCGAAGAGGTTGCCAAAGTTCTTTTCGTTCGATTTGTACCCTGAAATATGGATATAGACAATATCCGGGAATTCATTAGCAACGGTCTCCATGGCGTCCATGAAGCCAAAGGAAGTACCGAAGATCAAATTGAACCCCTTCCGCGAAAGTGCCCGGAAGACTTGCTCTGAGTCAGCGCCTTCTGGCACGTTCTCAATATACGCTGTATGAACATTGGGAACGTTCTTCTGGATGTATTCAAGCCCTTCGTAATGGGCCTGAGACCACCCGCCATCGTCATGAGGGCCAATCAACACCATGGCTACGTTGAATTTTCCAGCCTGTGCTTCTGGAATCTGGAACCCGCCCACCTGTTCGGGGGTGGGGGTTTCCTTGGGTTGCTGGGTGGCAGCCGGGGTTGCGCAAGCGGCGAGTACAAAGGCCGCAATCACGACCAGAGCCAGACTGCGTGTCCAAACCGATCTGTTCATAACTGTTCTCCTCCTGAATTGTGTTTGTGCTGAATCGATGTCTGGAAAAGGGAAAAGATGAAAGGGGAACGTTTGGGGAATTCACCTCCTTCGTTCGGGCGGGTGTCAGCCGCCGCGATAAAGATCTTTTGCTCCAAGAAATTGAAAATGTCGCCCGGGAATGGTTGCTGTGTTGCTTGTATTTGGCGACTGCTTTCCCTAATTTTACAACGATTTCAGGCGGGAGAAGCGTCCAATCGGGTACTCTTTTAACCCAAACTGGGGGTTGCCTGGATATGGAGGCAACCCCTTTTCACCGTTAAGTTCACTGGCTTCGTCAGGGCACGATCCAGGTGCCCGTTTCGCCCTTCAGTGCACGCCCGATATTTTCGGGGTTGGTGATGAAGGCCTGTTTCCCTCCGTGTTCCAGATAATTCAGGATGGCCTGAATCTTCGGCAGCATGGAGCCTCTGGCAAAGTGACCTTCGGCCATGTAGGCTTTGGCCTGAGCCACGGTCATGCGGTCAATCCATTGTTGATCGGGTTTTCCGAAGTTGAGAGCGACCTTCTCGACAGCGGTAGAGATGATAAACAGATCGGCGTTGATCTCCTGCGCGAGGAGGCTGGAAGCGAAATCCTTATCGATGACTGCTGGCGCCCCAACGTAATCTCCATTGCCCTTATCGTACACAGGAATACCCCCGCCACCTACGGTAATGACGATTACCCCGGCGTTGATGAGGGCCTTAATCGTATCCAGCTCAACCACTTCTTTGGGGAAGGGAGATGCCACCACACGCCGCCACCCGCGACCGGCATCCTCGACCACTGTCCAGCCCAGCTGGGCGGCTCTGCGTCGAGCTTCTTCTTCGGTCATAAATCCGCCGATCGGTTTCGATGGATTTTTAAAGGCCGGGTCGTTAATATCCACCAGCACCTGGGTGATCACCGTGGCGACATTTTGCTGGATTTTCCGGCGGAACAGTTCGTTCTGCAGATTTTGCTGAAGCAGGTATCCGATAAGCCCCTGACTTTCAGCGCCGCATACATCGAGCGGGGTTTCGGGCAGGTTTTCGACCCTGGCCGCCACCTCGGACTGGCGCAAGATAAACCCCACCTGGGGGCCATTCCCGTGACCGATGGCCACATTCCATCCGGCTTCGATCATGTCGGCGATGTAGTAGGTGGTTTCTTTGGCCACTTCGTACTGGTCTTCGATTCTCTGGTGGTCACGATCTCGAATCAGCGAGTTGCCACCAATAGCGATGACCGCAGTTTTTTTTCCGGGCATGTTTTCTCCTGGTTGCGAAAAGGCAGGCGCACGGTGGCCTGGTTCAGCTCATGGTCAGTGCCATGACGGCTTTTTGAACGTGGAGGCGGTTTTCGGCTTCATCATAGACCACCGAGTGCGGGCCGTCGATCACCTCATCGGTAACTTCCAGATTGCGGTCGGCGGGCAGGCAATGCATGTAAATCGAATCTTCCCTGGTCAGATTCATGCGACGCTGGTCGGTGATCCAGTCGCGGTATTTTTCGATAAGGGCTTTGCCTTCTTCTTTTCCGGTGGTGGTCACCAGCGGCCCCCACGATTTGGGGTAAACCACATCTGCATCACGGAAGGCCTCGTCCATATCGTGGACGACTTCGAAGCCGGTGTGATACTTACGGGCGTTTTCTTGAGCCATGTCCATGATCTCAGGCATGAGCTTGAACTCAGGGGGGTGTGCCAGCACCACGTCGCAGCCGAAGCGGGTGAGTTGCAGGATAAGCGACTGTGGCACTGAAATCGGTTTGCTGTACGAAGCCGCGTAGGCCCATGAAACCACCACCTTCTTGCGGCGCAGATCGCGCCCTTTCTTTTCCATGATGGTCATCAGGTCAGCCAGGCACTGGAAAGGATGGTAGACGTCGCACTGCATGTTCAGCACGGGCACACGTGAGTGACGCGCCACTTCATTGATGTAGCGATTTCCGAATTGCCAGTCGCACTGACGGATGGCAATGCCGTCGAAATAGCGGCCAAAGATCTCGCCGATTTCTTTAGCAGTATCGCCGTGAGCGATCTGTGTGGTGTCTGAGTCAATGAAGGCGGCATGCCCACCCAGTTGTGCCATACCGGCTTCAAAGGAACCGCGGGTGCGGGTGCTGGTAAAAAAGAAAAGCATGGCAAGGGTTTTGTCACGCAGGTAGGGGTGTGGCTCACCCAGGGCGCGTTTGCGCTTGAGGTCCCAGGCGACATCCAGCACGGTTTCCACCTCTTCTTTGCTGAAGTCCAGGTCACCGATAAAGTCACGTCCGCGTAGATTGGTTTGCATAAAAGGGTTCCTCCATGGCAGAAAATGTTTTTGTTATCCCGGGCCAGGTTGTTCCGACCGCCAGGCGCATCAGTCGCCGAGCAGTGCCGGAAACAGGGCGTAGAATTCCGTCGCTTTAACCACCTCATCCAGAGCGATCCATTCACCGGTGGTGTGGGCCAGCAATTCATCGCCGGGGCCAAACCCGATGCATGGAATGCCGGCCTTTCCGGCCCAGTAGATTCCATTGGTAGAAAAATCCCACTTGCCGGTTGGGGCGTCGGGCAGGCCGATCAACCGGCGGGCCTTCAACCCGGCCTGCACCAGGGGATGGTCTTCTTCCAGCGCCCAGGCCGGGAAATATTTATCCACCGGAAAGACGAAGCCGGTGTAAGAGGGCTCGTCATAGAAAAGTTCTTCCACAGTGATGGATGACCGCGACTCGGGTGGAATGAGCGCACGGATTTGTTCAACCGCCTGTTCTTTGGTTTCACCGAAGGTCAGCCGACGGTCAACGAAGATGGTGGCCTGGTCGGGCACGGCGTTGATGCTGGCAGTTTTCACGTGCATATCGGTTACTGTGATTTTGCCGTGGCCAAGGAAAGGATGATCACCCAGCCGGGGTTCCAGGTCGCGAATGGCGGCAATGACTGGCAGAAGTTTGTAGATGGCGTTGTCGCCGAGGTGATTGCTGGCGGCATGGGCGCTCACACCGTGGGCGGTGATTTTTAACTCGATGCGCCCCTTGTGCCCGCGATAGATGTTCAGACTGGTGGGTTCCCCGATGACCACGGCATCGGGGCGCACACGGGGGTCTACCTCGACGAAGATGTTGGGGGCAAGGCCATCGCACCACTCTTCCATGTTGCCGAAGTAGTACACCGTCCACCCTTCCAGGAGGCCGAGGTCACGCGCAATGGCCAGACCATAGACCATGCCGGGAGTGCTCCCTTTTTCATCCACCGAGCCGCGAGCGATAAGGCGGCCATTTTCCAGCTTTCCCTCGAAAGGATCGTGTCCCCACGCGGCGGGGTCGCCTTCGCCAACGGTATCGATGTGCGAGTCGTACACGAGCACCCGTTTTCCGTGGCCAATACGCCCGAGGATGTTGCCCATGGGATCAAAACGCACCTCATCGAAGCCGAGGGCGCGCATTTCGGCGGCGATGCGTTCGCCCACCGGCCCGATTTGCGCGTTGGTGCTGGGGATGGCACAGATTTCGCGCAGAAACTGGATGATAGCCCCCTGCGAAGCGGCAACTTTCGATTGAATTGTTGCAATAACCTCTGGTTGAATCATAGCGCTCCATTAATGGTTAAGAAAAGTATGGTTTAGCGGCTTTCCATTTCTCTACCCACCCGGCGTACGATCTGGAACCGGAAATAACCGGGCAGGAAGTAACTCAGCGAATAATCGATAGGGCGGCCGTCGAAGGTGTAGAGGCAGGCCGTAAACTGGAGGAGTGGGTCACCGCGCTGGATTTCGAGCGAGCGGGCAATTTCGCTGGAGGCGGCCACCGCCTGAACCTCGGCGATGGAGTGATCGAGGCGGGGCGAGCCGCGCTTGAGGAGGAGATCGAGGACTGAACCGGTGAAGCCGTGACGCAGGTCTTGCGGGGTGAGCACATCTTCGGGGAGGGTGTCTACCAGGTAAGCCACGGGGCGGCCCTCAGCCAGGATGACCCGGCTGACCCGCACGAGCGGGGTGCCCTGCACAATGCCCAGAACACTGGCCTGTATGGCATCGGCCTGGATGAGTTCGATGTGCAGGTCGCCCATAGCCACCGGCAGGCCGATACGCCCGGCCAGGCTTTCGATGCTTTCCAGCACTTCCAGACCGCTTTCGATGATGGGAGTGCGTCTGGCAACGAATGTGCCCTTCCCCTGACGACGGCGAATCAGTCCCTGGCCCTCGAAAGAGCGCATGGCTTCGCGCAGGGTGGCGCGCGAGACGCCCATTTGCCGCGCCAGTTCGGGTTCGGCAGGCAGGCGTTCACCGGGCGGAGTTGCGGCGATCAACTCGGCAAGCTGTACCTGCAGGCGTTGGTAGGGTGAGAGGGATGGGAGCGGTTGATTCATGGCATTCTCTTGCTTAAGGATCGAGGACACGGATAGGCTGGAAACGCTGTACGTCCACCAGCCCCTGATCAGAAATTCGTAGTTCTGGAATGACCACCAGAGCAAGCAGGCTCATTTGCATATTGGGGTTATTGAGCCGGCAACCGCAGGCGCGAAACCCATGCAGCACGGTCTCTGCCTTGCGGGCCACCAGCTCGGCCGGTTCGTTGGAGATCAGCCCGGCAATTGGCAGGTTGACTTCGCCGATGATCTCGCCCCGCCGCACAACTACCTGCCCGCCGCCCGTTTGCACCAGGCGGTTGGCGGCCTGTGCCATGTCGCTTTCGTCACTCCCAATGACGATCATCTGGTGGCTATCGTGGGCCACGGTGGAGGCAATGCCGCAGGGCTCGGTAAAGCCAAAGCCATGTACCAGCCCCACCTGGATGTTGCCCGATGGGCGGTGGCGTTCGACAAGCGCAACTTTCGCCAGGTCGCGGTTCAGGTCGGTTTGAACCTCGCCGCCTTTGCTGTGCACGATCATTTTCAGATGGCGGGTTGGGGCCTGATTTTCGATGATCCCGATGACATGGGCGGTGTGCCGTCCACTGCTTGCCGGCAGGCGAAAGTCTGCCGCGGAGAGGGGGCGAGGTAACTGCACCGTGTGCAGAGACCATTCAGGATAGGGCAGAGCAGGCGTTTCGACCAGCAGACGGCCGTATTCGGCGACAATTTGCCCGCGAGCGATGACCACTTCAGGGAAAAAGGCGGCCAGATCGGGAACGATGAGAATGTCAGCGAAGCGCCCGGGGGCGATCTGGCCAATTTCCCGGCTGAGGCCAAAGTGTTCTGCGGTGTTCAGGGTGGCCATTTGAATGGCGGTGATGGGGGAGACTCCCTGAGCGATGGCATGACGCACGGCACGGTCGATGTGGCCTTCTCCGATCAGTGTGGCTGAGTGCGAGTCATCGGTGCAGAGGATAAAGTTGCGCGGATCGAGCTTTTGCTCGGTGATGGCTCGCACCTGTTCAGCCACATCCTGCCAGGCCGATCCGAAACGCAGCATAGCGCGCATCCCCAGGCGGACGCGGGCGATGGCATCCTCCAACCGGGTGCCCTCGTGGTCGTCCATGGCACCTCCGGCCACGTAACCGGCAAACGGGACACCCAGGTCGGGGGAGGGGTAATGCCCGCCGATCACTTTGCGGGCACGGCGGGTGGCTTCCAGCTTGGCGTGCACCTGTTCGTCACCGGCGATGACGCCGGGGTAATTCATCATTTCTCCCAGACCGATTACACCCGGCCAGGAAAGCATTTCTTCGATCTCTTCCGGGCCAAGGTGAGCGCCGTTCGTTTCCAGGCCGGGAGCAGAAGGCACACAGGATGGCGCCTGGACGAAAATGTGAATGGGCTGGAGAGCGGCCTCTTCTGCCATCAGGCGTACCCCGCGCAGCCCGAGCACATTGGCGATCTCATGCGGATCGATGAACATGCCGGTTGTGCCATGAGGGATCACGGCACGGGCAAATTCGGCCACCGTCAACATGCCCGATTCAACATGCATGTGTGCGTCGAGCAGGCCAGGGACGAGGTAGCGCCCTGCGGCGTCCAGAATGCGGGTCTGCGGGCCAAGGGTCTGGCTTACGTCCTCGCCAACCGCGGCGATGCGGCCCGATTTGATGGCAACCTCACTGCGGGGGATGATTTCGCCCGATTGAACGCATACCCAGCGCCCGTTACGGATGACCAGATCAGCCGGGGTGCGCCCCATGGCACAGTCAACAAGTTCGCGGGTGTCAGACAGGTAAAAGGGGTGCATGTAACCTTTCTGAAGGGTGGCGAGGATTCACATTCAACCCGCCTGCTCTGGAGAGACGAGGCGGCGGGCGGCGGCGTTGTGGCGTTCGATGAGACGGGGAACATCAACGGTGAGGAGTTGAGCATCTGCTACGATCAACCGTCCACCCACGGCCAGGTAATCGACCTGCTGGGGGGCGCAGAAGACGAGGGCGGCCACGGGGTCGTGAAGGCCACCGGCATAGGCCAGCCGCTCCAGACGGATGGCGGCGAAATCGGCGCATTTCCCTGCCTGCAAAGAACCCAGGTCGGGGCGGCCAAGTACGGCGGCACCCCCGCGGGTGGCCAGTTCGAGCGCCTGACGGGCAGTGAGCAGAGGCGGGGCATCGGTGGCTGAAAGCGAAGCTCCGCTCAGGCTGGCGGCCAGGCGCTGGAGAAGCATGGCCTGACGGGCTTCGGCCAGCATATGTGAGCCGTCATTGGAAGCCGAGCCATCCACCCCCAGGCCCACATGCACCCCGGCTTTCAGGTAGGCTGTGACCGGCGCAATGCCGGATGCCAGGCGCATATTGGAGGTGGGGCAATGCGCCACGCCGCAACCCGTAAGGGCGAATTTTTGCACTTCGGCGGGGCTGGCGTAAACGGCATGGGCAAACCAGACATCCCTTCCCATCCAGCCGAGCGATTCCATGTAGGCCACCGGCCGCAGGCCAAAGTGTTCCTCGCAGAACACCTCCTCGTCCTGTGTCTCAGCCAGGTGGGTGTGCAGGTGCACGCCGTATGCCCGGGCAAGTGCGGCGCTCTGGCGCATCAGCTCACCGCTCACGCTGAAGGGTGAGCATGGCGCCAGGACGATTTGCAGCATCGAGCCGGGGTTGGGATCGTGATATTGCTCGATGAGGCGCTGTGAATCGGCCAGAATGTGCTCTTCACGGTCTACCACACGGTCGGGAGGGAGCCCTCCCTGGCTCTCTCCCAGGCTCATCGAGCCGCGCGAGGCATGCAGGCGCAGACCAACCTCGCGGGCGGCGGCAATTTCATCATCCAGGCGGCAGCCATTGGGGAAAAGATAGAGATGATCGGATGCGGTTGTGCAACCCGAGAGGGCCAGCTCGGCCAGCGCGGTTTGTGTGGAGATGAAGATATCTTCCGGGGTGAGGCGCGCCCAGATGGGGTAGAGGGTTTTCAGCCAGTTGAAGAGATTGGCATCCTGAGCGGCAGGTACAGCACGCGTGAGGGTCTGATAAAAGTGGTGGTGGGTGTTGATCAATCCCGGAAAAACAATGCACCCACTGAGATCGAGGACGTGATCGGCAGTGGGCGGTAGTTGATGGGTGGGGCCAACCTGTTCAAGGATGCCGTTTCGCGCAAAGAAGCCACCATCGACGATTTCGCGCCGTTGATCGTCCATGGTGACAAGCAAGGAAGCGTTTTTAACCAGAAGGGTTGTCATAATATGGAAATTTGTCTGACCTCAGACGATTCTATCTTCAGTTTACCGGGGTTTGGCAGAAATGTCAATTGTCAGACAAAGACGGTTCCCTCAACGGTTATCCGATGGCCTTCTCCCCTTTTCCGAAACCGGAGCGGTCAAGCGAACATAAACAGGGAGTGCCGCAGAATGGCGGCACTCCTTATGATTCTTGAATCTTTGCCAGAGACGTTCGTCACCCACGCGCTAACCGCGCCGCGCGCAGGGTGTTCTGGAGCAGCATGGCGATGGTCATCGGGCCGACCCCGCCGGGGACGGGGGTGATCCACCCGGCCACCTGGCTGACTTCGTCGAAGGCCACATCGCCTACCAGGCGGTACCCGCGGGGGCGGGTGGGGTCTTCAATGCGGTTGATGCCCACATCGATTACCACTGCGCCCGGTTTAACCCAGTCACCGCGTACCATTTCGGGCTTTCCAACGGCGGCTACAAGGACATCGGCGTTGCGGCAGACTTCTGGCAGGTTGCGGGTTCGCGAGTGGCAGATGGTCACCGTGGCATTGGCGCGCACCAGTAACAGGGCAACCGGCATACCCACGATATTTGAACGCCCCAGCACCACTGCATTCACGCCATTGAGATCGGGTAAGACAGATTGCAGGAGAACCATACACCCGGCGGGAGTGCATGGTACGAAAAGGGGCTCCCGCCCTTTTTGTGCCAGACGACCGATGTTCACCGGATGAAAGCCATCCACATCTTTTTCAATGCTGATTGCCCCCAGCACTCGCTCTTCATCCAGGCCGGAAGGCAAGGGGAGCTGCACCAGAATGCCATGCACGCGCGGGTCGGCGTTCAGCGAACGCACCAGGTCTTCCACTTCTTTTTGAGAGGCTGTTTCAGGGAGCTCGTAGGCGAACGATTGAATACCCACCTGCTGGCAGGCCCGGTGTTTCGAACGCACGTATACCTGAGAGGCGGGGTTGTCTCCTACCAAAACGGTGGCCAGCCCTGGAGCGGGTTTGCCCTCAGCAACGCGTCGGGCAACTTCTTCAGCAACCTGATTGCGGATTTTCTCGGCGGTAGCGGCACCATCCAGGATATTTGCAGGCATGGGAGAATCCTTTCATCAAGAATACAGCAGGGAATGCTCCCAAAAATTATACTCCCGACCGCTTTTTGAGGGTAAAAAGCTGGCAGGTACCAGGGAATTTTTGGGTACCTGCCAGCCGTTGAGCTGGAAGCTCAGGCTGCGGCTTCTGCAGGTGAGGGAATCACAGTGAGGGCCTGGTTGAGGCTGCCCTGGCGATATCCGGCAAGGTCGAGAGCGGTATGGGTGAAGCCGATCTCCCGGAGATGGTCGGAAATGGTCAGGCGGTGGCTCAGGATCAGGGGTATTTCCTCGGGGTCAACCTCAATCCGTGCCAGGCTCCCGTGATGGCGCACGCGCACCTGACGTGCCCCCAGATTACGCAGGAAGGCCTCGGCCAGTTCTACCTGGCGCAGGTTTTCGCGATTGACCTGTGTGCCATAGGGAATGCGCGAAGCCAGGCAGGCCATGGCGGGTTTATCCCAGTTGGGCAGGCCCAGCAGGCGAGAAACCTCACGCACATCGGCCTTGGTCAGGCCGGCCTCGATCAGCGGGGAGCGAAAATGGGCTTCCTTCATGGCTTTGCGGCCGGGGCGAACATCCCGGGTATCATCCAGGTTGCTCCCATCGAGGATGTGGGCGTAGCCGTGGGTACGGGCGTAGGCAGTGAGAATGGCGGCCAGTTCGTGCTTGCACCAGTAGCACCGTAACGGGGTGTTGCTGCGGTAGCGTTCGTCTTCAATCTCGTGGCTTTCTACCAGCACGTGGCGAATGCCAATCCAGTGCGCCAGTTCGATGGTCTCGGTGCGTTCGCTTTCGGCCAGGCTGGCCGATACCGCCGTGACGGCTACCGCCCGATCCCCCAGGGCATCATAAGCCACTTTGGCCACCAGGGTGCTGTCGACCCCGCCAGAAAAGGCGACGATCACACTGCCCATTCCCTGGAGTAAAGTGTGGAGACGTTGTAGTTTTTCGTGAGGCATAGAACCCTTCAGGTGAATGTAGAAAAAATCTATCAATATAGATGCTATTACTCATATTATATCCGATATGCTGAATGAGGAAGGGTTCATTCCCCGGATGGATGCCCCTGTTCGAGGACGCGGTCAAATTCAGCTTCAAGGGCAGGGTTGGCTCCGCGCAGGGCATCCACCACCCGTTTGGCCCAGGCCTCATATTCGTTACGGCGTTCCAGCGGCCAGCCTTCGGGCGGGTAGCGGTGCAGGTCACGTACGTTGCTGATTTTATCGGCCAGTTTAATCACCCGGGCATCTCTGGAGAGCATGGGGGCGTGGGTTTCCTGAAGGCGTTTCCGTTCGGCCTGGGGCAGGGTTTTATCGTCGGTTACTTCCATGACCAGATCGCGGATGCGCTTGCCGAAGCGGGCTTCGATTTCGGCTGGCGGGGTGCCGGTGTCTTCAACCACGTCGTGAAGTACCCCGGCCGCAAGCACGGCAGGGTCGCGTTCACCGCCCACGCGCCAGAGCAGGTCGAGTACATCAATCAGATGGTTGATGTAGGGGGCGTGGTCACTCCCTTTTCGGCGCTGGTGGCGATGCTTCTCGGCGGCGTAAGAGAGAGCCTGGATGACAATGGAAAATGAACTGGCTTCATCAGATAACATGGTACCCTCGTTCCGGGAAGATTTTATATTCATCCAACGTTATGTTAATAAAATTCTTGTGTTCGGCAGGTATGCTTACATGCGATACGAAGTGAAAGATCCTACTCGAACAAGGAGTGATAAAACTATGGGAAAGATTATTGGCATTGATTTAGGGACGACCAACAGCGTGGTGGCCGTCATGGAAGGCGGCGAGCCGGTGGTCATCACCACAGCGGAGGGTTCGCGCCTCTGCCCGTCGGTCGTGGCTTTTACCAAAACCGGGGAACGCCTGGTAGGGCAACCGGCCAAACGCCAGGCGGTGATCAACCCGCAGAATACAGTATATTCGATTAAGCGCTTCATGGGCCGGCGATTTAGTGAAGTGGAGACCGAGCGCAAGATGGTGTCGTATGAGGTGGTAGAAGGTCCGGCCGGCGATGCACGGGTTAGAATCCCGCAGACAGGACGGGAATATACCCCGCAGGAAATTTCTGCGATGATCCTGGCCAAGCTCAAAGCAGATGCTGAGGCCTACCTGGGAGAACCCGTGAAACAGGCGGTGATCACCGTACCGGCGTACTTCAGTGACAGCCAGCGCCAGGCAACCAAAGACGCCGGGAAGATCGCCGGTCTGGAAGTGTTGCGCATCATCAACGAGCCGACGGCTGCGGCCCTGGCTTACGGCCTGGACAAGAAAAAGAATGAAAAGATCCTCGTCTTTGACCTGGGCGGGGGTACGTTCGATGTGAGCGTTCTTGAAGTGGGCGACAACGTGGTTGAGGTACGTGCCACCAACGGTGACACCCACCTGGGCGGCGATGACTGGGATCAGCGCATTGTCAACTGGGCGGCCGACGAGTTCAAGAAGGAGACCGGCATTGACCTGCGCGAAGACCGTCAGGCTTTGCAACGGTTGCGCGAGGCCGCCGAGAAGGCGAAGATCGAGCTTTCTACCATGATGGAAACGGAGATCAACCTGCCTTACATCACGGCTGACGCCAATGGCCCGAAGCACCTGCAATTACGCCTGACCCGCGCCCGCTTTGAGCAGATGACGCAAGACCTGGTCGAGCGGATGCGCGCGCCCCTTGAGGCGGCTCTGCGAGATGCGAAACTGGATGCCAGAGACATTGACGAGGTGGTGCTGGTAGGCGGTTCGACCCGGATGCCGATGGTGCAGGAGTTCATCCGCCAGCGCACAGGAAAAGAGCCGAACAAGAGCGTCAACCCGGACGAGGTGGTGGCGGTCGGTGCGGCGATCCAGGCGGGTGTGCTGGGCGGTGAAGTGAAAGACGTTCTGCTGCTGGACGTGACTCCGCTCTCGCTGGGTGTGGAGACACTGGGTGGTGTGATGACGGTTCTGATCCCGCGCAACAGCACCATCCCGATCCGCAAGAGTGAGATCTTCTCGACCGCCGAGGACAACCAGACGGCCGTAGATATCCACGTCCTGCAGGGCGAGCGCACCATGGCGGCGGATAACATCAGCCTCGGGCGCTTCCGCCTGGACGGTATCCCGCCAGCGCCGCGCGGTATACCGCAGATCGAAGTTACCTTCGATATCGATGCGAACGGCATCCTCAATGTTTCAGCGCGAGACAAGGCCACCGGTAAAGAACAGCGGGTGACCATCACCGCTTCAACCAACCTGAGCAAGGCCGATGTGGAGCGCATGGTAGAAGAGGCCAAGAAACATGAAGAGGCCGACCGGCGCCGCAAGGAACTGATCGAGGTGCGCAACCAGGCCGATAACGCCATCTATCAGGTGGAAAAAGCGCTCAAAGAAGCGGGTGAGAAGGTGCCCGGAACCCTGCGCGGCGAGCTGGAAGGCAAGATTAACGACCTGCGCAGTGTGATGAACGGGGATGATATTCAGGTCATCCGCACTCGCACCCAGGCGCTCATCCAGGCGGCCTCGCAAATTCCCGCGGCGCAGACCACCGCTGAGGAGCACACCGGCTACTCTGGCGGTGCCGACGGGAGTGGCGAAGGTGAAGTGGTCGAGGGTCAATTCCGCGAGGCCTGAGTCTGACTGACCGATGCGTGGGCTGTCCAATAAAGAGATGGACAGCCCACTTTTTTAGTTTAAGAGGTTGTCTCCCAGACCACCTTCTATTGCCCCCTGTGAAGGGGCATTTTCTCAGTTGAGGCGCTTTGAGCAGGCTGCGGATCTTCTGCGATTTATTTATAAAATAGATCGATTATAGCTTATAATGAAGCCTGGCGAGATTCCTTTTTAGAGAGATCGAAACATGGCTTTTCCACAGACAGCTTTTGATGAGATCGAGCATGGGTTTCGTTTTACCCCGCCAGATGGGGTTCACCTGGGGGTGGGCTATCCCCTTCCGGGTGGCGGTGAGCTTAACCTCGACCAGCTGGCCCCTGACCTGAGCCTGGGGATGTGTTACGCCGCGCTGGATCGTTTTCAGGGCCTGGCGGTTCCCTCTGCAGGTGCTGACGTTCCCGATGAGGCGGCGTTGACGTACTTTGCCAGCCGTCAGTTGGAGGCGCTTCCGCCTGCGACTGCGTTGCGTTTGATGGCCGGGGGATTAGCTGATGACAGGGAGCTCTACCAGGGGGTATCTCGCCGTGAGTTGCCAAAATTACGCCGCAGGCTGGCGGCAGGGCGCCCCACTGTGCTGGCGTTGATCTTGGTGGAGGGCAACCGGTTTGTCGTTGCCAGCGGGTATGAAAGTGACCGCGAAACCCATACTACCCGGTTGCGTGTGTACGATCCGACCCGGCCTGACATGCCAGCTGAGATAAATGTGGGGCGCCTGCCTCAGGGGATGACCCTGCGGCAGGGCGATGGGGTGACGGTTCTGCGCGGGTTCCTGGTGATGGAGTATCATCAACCCCCTCAGCCTGTTCTGACCCGCCGGGCGGGGCCGATGCTCGGCGGCCTGGCCATAAGCCTGCGCTGGCCGGTAGACAGCCACCGGGTGAACCAGTTTTTTGGTGAGAACCCCGAAAGCTACCGTCCCTTTGGTCTGGCAGGGCACGAAGGGCTGGACCTGTTTGCCCTCAGTGGCGCCAACGTGTACGCGGCGGCGGGTGGGGTAGTCACTCAGGCCAGCCATCCTGAGGGTCATCCATACGGTCTGCAGGTGCGCATCCGTCACGAGGCACAGGGGGTAGTGTTTCACACCATTTATGCTCACCTTTCTGAGGTGTTCGTGCGAGCCGATCAGACGGTGGTGGCGGGTGAGCGGATTGGCCTGGCGGATAATACAGGAAACTCGTTTGGCTCGCACCTGCATTTAACCCTCAAAATAGAAGGTCAGCAGACTCCCGGTTACCCTGCCGGGATTGTTGACCCGTGGCCCTATCTTCAGGACAGCCCGCCTGTGGAACCGCTGGAGAACCTGCCCCCGCCTTCGGGTGTGAGCGTTTTTACCACCGTGGAGCTCAACCTGAGAGCTGCTGCTGGCACGGGAGCAGAGATTCGCGCCCTGTTACCGGCAGGTGAACGGCTGATGACCCTGGGAGAGGCCCCTGAAGTGCGCGGGAAAATCGGGCGGGAGGGGGCGTGGCTGGCGGTGCAAACCGCCAGCGGTAAGGCTGGTTTTGTGGCAGCCCGATATGTGCAGAACGTCGACCAGTCCCTTCCGCCCGGCGACCTGGTAGTCTACCCGGTCAGCAGCGTGAATCTGCGCGCGGGCCCTTCTCAGAGTTTTGAGGTGCTGGCCACCCTGGGCCCCACGGACCCGCTTGGCGTCCTGGGAGAATCGGTTTTGATGCTTGCCAGGGTGGGGAAGCCCGCCGAGTGGTTGCCGGTGCAGACGGAGAATGGCCTGCGCGGCTGGGTGGCGGCCTGGCTGGTGCATCGCACGGGACAATGGCTGCCGGCCAGCGGGCTGGTGGTTTACCCTTCGGGGGCGGTCAACCTGCGTGCGCGCCCAGCCCTGGATGCCAATGTGCTGACAGTCCTTACCTCTGGAGATGCACTGGAGGTGCTGGAAGAGGCCGAGACTGCCCGGCGGAAGATTGGTCAGGCTGGTGAGTGGGTCAATGTGCGTTCGGCGCAGGGGTTCAGCGGGTATGTGGCGGCGTGGCTGGTGCAAACAACCAGGCCTGCGGTTCCACCCCAACCCGGGGAAGGTTTAATGCTCTTTGCCACTGTCGATTTAAACCTGCGAGCTCAGGCCAGCCTGCAATCCCCGCGGGTGGGAGGGGTGTTCCGCGCTCAGCCGTTCAAAGTAGTCGAAGCAGACCCTGCCGCCGCCCGCCTTAAGGCCGGGCAACCGGGTCAGTGGGTGTATGGCGAAGCCCCGGATGGCACCCGCGGCTGGGCTGCAGCATGGTTCCTCAGCTCTGCCCCTCTTTAAAAACCCCGGGGAGTTAACCTTTCAGCCCTGTCACAGCCACACTTTCCAGAATGTATTGCTGAGTGAACAGGAAAATGACCATCAGGGGAACTGTGGTCAGTACGGCGGCGGCCATGATGGTGGGCCAGGGCTGCACGGTGAGGTTTATGTTGTAGAGCGTAGAAACGTAAACTGGCAGGGTGTAAAGATCAACCGTCTGGAGGTACATGAGAGGGGTAAGGAGGTTATTCCAGAAACCCACAAAGAGGAAGGTGGCCACGGTAGCCAGGGGAGTTTTCATGAGCGGCATGACCACCTGCCACCAGATTTGCAGGTGGCTTGCCCCATCTACAAAGGCGGCCTCATCTAACTCTTTGGGAATTTGAGCCATTGACTGGCGGAGGAGGAACACCATGGCCGCTCCACCGGCGAAGAACCCGGGGATGATAAGTGGATTGAAGGTGCCAATCCAGCCGAGCCGATGGAAGAAGACGTACTGGGGAACGATGAGCGCCTGCGGGGGGATCATCATCGTGGAGAGCATCAACAGGAAGACCAGGTTTCTCCCCGGCCAGTTGATCCGGCTGAAGGCGTAGGCTACAAAAGCCAGCGAAGCCAGGGTACCGGTTAAGGCCAGAGCGGTGTAAAAAACAGTGTTGAAATAAGAGCGGATGAAGTTAAGGTTCTGGAAGAGGTCTGCATAGGCGGCCATGGTGGGGTGTGCAGGCACCCAGATGATGCCGGGCGCGTTGGTCTCTTCCAGCGTCTTCAGGGAGGAAGAGAGCATCCATAAAAGCGGGAAGCTCATGAGCACGGTCATCCCGACCAGCATCAGGTAAAGAAAAGAGCGACCGAAAAGACGAGACCAGGTTCGCATGTGACCTCACTAATACAGCTCGTAGGTAACCCAGCGATTCTGCAGGTTGAATTGAATCAGCGTGACGATGAGGATCAGTACCAGGATGAGCCAGGATATGGCCGACCCGAGGCCGATTTCAAAATGGCGGAAACTGACCTGCCACAGGTAATAGACCATGGAGATGGCGGAGGGTACCAGAGGCTGGTTATCGCGGTAGAGCACGTAGATGGATTCAAATATTTGCAGGGTGCTGATCATCCCCACCACGAGGTTATAGAAGAGGTAGGGGCTCAACAACGGGAAGGTGATCTTCCAGAAACGCTGCCAGCCGTTGGCGCCATCGACTTCGGCTGATTCGTGGAGCTCTCTGGGAATGTTGTTCAGACCGGCGAGGAAGATCATCATCATGGTGCCGCAACCCCAGATCATCAGTAAAATGACCGAGGTTTTTGTCCACAGCGGGCTTTGAATCCAGAGCGGGACACGGTTGGGCGGAGGGAACCCCGCTTCCAGCATCCTGTAAAAGAGGTTGTACTTACCACTTCCCACCCCGAGGAAAAAAGCGCTGATGAGTTCCTGGACAAAGATGAAAGCCCGATTGAGGATATCCAGCGGAGGGACGGCCCGGGTAACAGCACGGATGATTTGGTTAATGATGCCGGTGCCGGTGTTCAACATTAACCGCCAGCAGAGTAGCACGGCGGCATTGAAGCCGAGGATGACAGGCAGGTAAAAAGCCATGCGGAAGATGCGCTCTCCGCGGGCTTTCTGGTTCAGCAGAACAGCAAGGAAAAGGGCCGCGGCGATCTGAAGGGGGAGGCCGATGACGGTGAGAAAAAGGGTGTTGACGATGGAGGATCGAAAGCTGGTATCTTTGAGAATGAGCTGGAGGTAGTTATTGAGGCCTACCCACTGAGGTGGGGTGTTTGCCGCGATGCGAAAGTCGGTGAAACTCCAGTACAGGGATGAGGCCAGCGGGGCGACAACAAAAATTAAAAACCCGGTAATCCATGGCGCGGCGAACAGGTAACCGGCAAAGGTGTCCTGCTGGCGTTTGAGGGAGGCCCCCCGCCAGCGAGCGATGATTCTCGCCAGGGCGCCCAGCCCGTAGCTGGTACTGATGATGAACAGAACGGTGAGTCCTGCAGTTGATAAGACATTCAGATAGGGGTTCTGAGGCATGGGGGTTTCACCTCCCGGAAAGATAGAAAATGCCCGGTTGGATGGAAAATCCTTTCCATCCAACCGGGTGAATATGGGAGGGTGTTACTTCCCTAAAGCGGCCGAATATTCTTCCTGAATCTTGGCCACCACTTCTTCCGGAGTCAGCTCCTCTGTAATGAGCTTACCCAGGGCATCCTGCATGATGGTGGAGAGCTTGGCTGATTCGAGAATCCCGGCAAAGCCCACCCCGTACTGCGCCGCGAGTTCGGCTTCGCGCTTAAGCTGGGGGGTATCGGTGACGAAGCCATAATGGGCGTCATTGCGGGCGGGGATCAGGTTCATGGTTTCGCACCACTTGTGGTTGGCCTCTTTGGTGAAGGCCATTTTCAGCCACTCGGCAGCCAGTTCTTTATTGGGGCTGTATTCGGGAACGGCCAGCCAGTCGTTAAAAGCCAGGACGACGGGTTTGCTCTTGGGAAAATTGTCCGGGTCGCCAAAGAAGGGGTCAATGCTGATCTTCGACCAGATGGGGCGGTTGAAGGCGGGGGCGGCCCAGCCGGAATGCGCCAGGCAGACGGCGCCGTTGTCTTTACCGGTTTCATCGTTGACATCAATGACCGAACCCTGACCGGTGGGCAACGAACCGACGGCATCGGTGTAAGGCCCATAAGTGGCGCGCCGCAGATCGAGCAGGAAGCGGGTGGTGGCAAGGGCTTCTGGAGAGTCGAAGTTGGGCGTGCCATCGGCCTTGTAGAGTTCACCGCCCAGAGAGTAGAAGACGAGTAACCACCACTGCCAGTCGGCCATGGAAGCGGCATCGACCGGAACGAGTGCCTGCTGAACGATGGAGTTAGTCGCAGGATCGATCTTGGTGGCTTTCCTGGCGAAGTCCACCCACTCGGCGAAGTTCTTGGGGGTGCCCGTCGTCCAGCCAGAGGCTTCCATCAGGTCGGTGCGGCAGAAAACGTAACGCGGAGCGGTGAAGATAGGCAACCCACGGAGCTTTCCCTGGTATTTGGCATTTTCAAGCGCCGGCCCAAAGTTTTTAATCTCTGGCCAGGCGGCTTCGCCGAGGTAAGGCTCCATATCGGCGAGGCTTTCGCCATAGAGGGTGTTCATTTCAGAGCCGAGGTTGATGATATCAGGGCCAGCGCCAGCGGCGAAGAAACCGCTGAAGGTGGTGTCCCAGCCAGACCAGCTCCCCTCGGTGATTTCGACTTTGACACCCGGATGAGCGGCCTCAAAAGCGGGATTGATCTCGCTTTTGAGCCAGGCGATGGTATCGGGGGTGTAGTCGAGCAGGTAGATTTTCAGCGTGACTGACTGGGCTGCCCCCTGCGCGGGCTGGCCCTCGGTGGGCTTTTCGGGCTGAGATGCAGTGGTGGCGGTGGGGGCTTCGGCTTGCGGTGGAGCTGCGGTGGGGGTTGCCTGTGGTGCGCCACAGGCGGTCAGCAAGAGGCTGACCAGCAAGACGATCGAGAGCAAAGACAAAACGTGCTTTTTCATGGTCTCTTCTCCTTGGACTTTCAAATTAGAGAGAATAGAAAAGGGTTCAAACACAACCGATGCTCCACAAGCAAAATCTTCCTCAACCTCCTTTCTTATGGAAGGGACGTTCCACATCGCTTCAGGCGGTTCATCACATCCTCTTCAAAACGGCGGATATGTTCCTGTACCAGTTTGGCCGCCGAAATCTCTGAATCTTCCAGGAGAGGGGTGAGATCCATGGCGTAAGAAAGGCCGCTGGTCACATCCACCCCGTGCGACTCGAAATAAGTGGCATTGGCGCGGCGGCGCCCCATGGTGGCCAGGTCATACCGCTTGCCTCCGGCAATCTGTGAGTCGAAGACCCCCAGCAGGGCATGTTGTAAATTCTCGTGGGCCGAGACATCCAGCAGAACTTTGTCAGCGTCGATCAACCAGTCGAGGGAGCGCCACACTTCGCAGCCGAGGACTTTTTGAGGGCGGCGCGAAGCAGGAAGTTGCCGCAAGGCTTCAATGACGCGGAGGGCCACAGCTACGTGGGTATCGTGTTTATCGGCGAGGTTATGAGTGTAAACCACCTGCGGTGAGGCAGCCTGGATGAGACGGGTAAGGTCTTCCACAGGCCCGGGGAATGCGGCATCTTTGATCTGGCGGCTGGGGTAATCGAGCATCACCAGTGCGGCGTATTCCCCGACCACGGCGGCTTTGCGCTGTTCTTTAAAGCGCACCAGGCGCATTTCTTCATCGGTGTAATCCCGGTACATTCCATCCCGCGGAGAGCCGCGCCCATCGGTGGCGACTACGGCAGTAAACCATTGATCCCTGCTTTGAAAACAGGTGAGAATGGGTTCGGCGGCCATGATTTCCACATCATCCTGGTGGGCGGCAATACACAGATGGGTGGTACGTGCCAGTGCCTCATCTACGGGCAGGGCGTCTGGAATGAATATTTCGGCGGAAGGTTGATGCAGTCTCATGATTCTTCACTCCTGATTTCGGGAAGGCTTGCCGCGGCCACCGATTGGCCCACACGGCGGATTTTTTCATCGGGCAGGTGCAGGGTGACCCGTTCAAGCAAAGCGGGAAATTCAGCTTCCCATACCTGTTTGCATCCTTCCAGGAGAAGGTTCCCACCTTCACCCGAGGTGCACCGACCCAGGATGAGCACGTGACGTATCTCGTAGAAATGGGCATAATGGGCCAGGGCGTATCCCAGGTACACCCCCATACTTCGCCAGATGTTTACCGCGCCTTCGTGCCCCGTGGCGAGTAAACTCTGAACATGAGCCAGCTTTTCGGCGTCGGGGAGACCTTCAGGAATGGAAACGCCCGCGGCAGGCGCCAGGCGGAAAACACATTGCTGTGAGAGGTACGAAGCCCCGCAACCACGATCCCCCGACCATTCTTCGATGGGCGCATGCGGAGCATAGTCAACAGGGGCAAAGGCCAGCTCGTTCAACCAGCCGGTGATCAGCCCCTGGGGATTGACATAGCCCGCCGCCTCGCTGGAACCCAGGGCTATGCCCAGTACGCTGTTTTCGCCGATGGCCATGGATCCGGCCAGCGCAGTGACATCGCCATCGTTGAGAATCTCCAGTGGCACCCCCATCTCTTGCTGAATGCGTAAAAAGAGGTTGTGTACCTCATCAAAGCGTTCTTCAGGCACACTGCGAAACAGAGAAGCCACCATGGGGCGGTTTTCGATGTAAATCCCGGCGGCACTGCCGCCGATAGCGTCTACCCGGGGCAGGTGGGCGGCGGCGCTTTGAATGGCGGCCATAATTTCCCGGTAATGGTAGGTCGGGTCGGCCTGTTTACGCGGCTCCCAGATCACCTCTTCGCTGTACACGGGGGTTCCGTCGATCACCGCGCTCACCTTGCGATCTGAAGCCCCAAGGTCAAAGCCAATACGGCAACCTTTCAGGTGGCGGCCCAGGTGGCGGGGCGATTCCCGGGATGGGGGAAGGTCCTGAGGCGCGCAGGGAAGGATGCGGAAGGGGCGTTCGTAGACCTGCCGGCCCAGAAAATCCCAGTCGAAGCGGCGGCTGCCCCGGGGGCCGTATTCTCTTGCCAGCTGTGCGGCCAGCGCATCGTTGCCGCTGATCCACACCGTGTGAGCGCCGCGCTGCCAGAGCAGGAATTTCAGGGTGCGTTCTACCAGAGGGTAATTCTCGGCGGCACGCGGATGGCCTTCAGGGAAGATCAACATTTCAAAGCGCGAGACCTCACCCTGGCCTCTTTCCAGCGCCAGTTGCAGGGATGTGCCTGAGGTGCGGGCGGCATCTTGATAGGCACGATAGGCCAGCGCCGCAGGACGGAAGTTGCCATCCAGAGGGGGCTGTATGACAGGGGTGGGAAGGGTGGAAGGAATCATCTCACTACCGTTCATTCAGGAATAAGAGGGAGTAACCATCCAGGAGCATAAAGGAAGAGGCTCCCAGAATACACGCCTGGTAATCCAGGCTGCCGATGCGGAGATGGGTGTTTCGGGCGAGGAGGTGGAACGCGGAACGTTGCATGGCCTGTTGGACGGCATTCAACCAGGGTTCACCAAAGCGGGTCATTTCTCCGGTGAGGACGATCTCGTGAATGTTAAGAATCCCTACCAGATAGGCCAGTGCTGAGCCAAGATGGGTGCCCGCGTCTTGAATGATTTTACCGATGCGGGGGTCTCCAGCGCGGAAGGCGGCTTCTACCTGATCGAGGCCAGGCAGGCCGGCCTGGCGCACGACGGCGCTGGTGCTGGTGAGGGTTTCAAGGCAGCCATGTTTCCCACACCGGCAGAGAAGCCCATTTTCTTCTACCACCACGTGGCCAATTTCACCGGCTCCACTGCCATCGCCCTGAAAAAGCCGTCCGTTGATCAGAATACCGGCGCCCACCCCGTGGCGGACATTGACCACCACCATGTTCCCTTCCGAGAGATGCCCGCCGTAGACAAATTCGCCAATGGCGGTAGCCTGGCTGTCGTTAAGGACGCTCACCGGCAGTGAGAAACGTTCCCGGATCAAGTGGGCGAGGGGAAGGTTCTTCCAGGCGAGGTTGACGGCCTGCAGGATGACTCCATCACGGGTGCTGATGAGCCCCGGTGTGCCCACGCCAATGCCCACCACGGGCTTCCAGGGGGTGGCGAGAAGGTTTTCCAGAAGGCGAATCACCAGTTCCAGCGATTGCTCTCCATCTTCACCCTGAACGGGGTATTCGATGGTCTCTTTAATTTCGCCACGCAGGTTAACGATGGCCCCGATGAATTTATCCTGTGCCAGGTTGAGACCAATCAGATAGCGCGAAGCGGGGCGCAGGCTGAGCAGAATGGGCGATTTTCCACCCATGGAAGAGCCCAGGCCCACTTCTTCGACCAGGCCTTCGATGAGGAGTTCGTTAACCAGGTCAGAAACGGTGGCGCGTGTAAGCTGGGTGAGGCGGGCAATTTCGGCCCGGCTGATGGCCTCGTGGTCGAAGATGGTCTTCAAGACCAGGTTGCGGTTGTGTTCTTTGGTTTGTTGATGGGTGGCTTTTTTCATGGTGATGTGGGTACGGGTCGAGTTTGTAAGTTTATTGAACTTACAAAGTTATTATAGAGACATTGAGTGATTAAGTCAACTACCCGGTAAGGATTTTCGGGGATTTTTTATAAGTTCCCTGCCCGGCAGGAGATGGATTCTTCCTGGGCGAGGTGTGGTATGATGAAAATACCCAGGTCGGTCGGGCGGTCGCGGCCCTGGTACAGGGTCGAGGAAAGTCCGCGCTCCACAGGGCAGGGTGCCGGGTAACACCCGGGGCGCCGTAAGGTGCCGGACAGGGCCACAGAAACATACCGCCTCGGATGAGGTAAGGGTGAAATGGTGGTGTAAGAGACCACCGGCGAGCGCAGTAATGCGCCGGCCAGGCAACCCCCACCCGGAGCAAGGCCAAGCAGGGACCATCCCTTCGGGGTAAGGGCGGCCCGTCCAAGGGTCCCGGGTAGGCCGCTAGAGCCGCCGGGAGACCGGTGGCCCAGAGAGATGACCGCCCATCTCCTTCGGGAGTGGACAGAACGCGGCTTATAGACCGGCCTGGGTGTTTGAGTGGTTAAGAAAGGAGAGAGAGGCCAGAACACCATTGAGGTGTAGCGCGTCTTCCAGACCGGCGGGTGCTTGAGAGGGCTCTAAAAGTAAGTGGTGGGAACTCCATGGAGGTTTCTCTGAGTCGTTGCCAGGGTGAGATAAAGGGTTCGTCTTTAAGGGTATCAGGGGTTGTACTGTTTATGCGTTTTTAATGGGTCGTAGAAATGCCCCGTAATATAATAAAGACAGAGAGTTCAGGCCGAAAGCTCCAGGAATGAATGACCCGGGGCTTGGGGTCTTTTCTATCCGGGGGACTTCACTGCACAGCTTCACTTCACCGTTCCCCAGGTTCTGCGTATTTGATCGGAGAGGCTTCGAAGGACCGGTGAATGAATCTTTTAGGTTTGCCTGATCCTGATTCCCGCGCCTGGCATTTCTCGAACAGGCTTCTGGCCGGGTTTTTCGGTTTCCTCGCGCTGGCTCTGGTGGTCGGGGGTGTCTGGTTTTACCGGCAACAGACCATGATTATTCGTCAACATCAAGTTGATGAATTAAGCTCCATTGCTCAATTGAAGATCGAGCAGATTAACTACTGGATACGGGAACGCCTGATCGATGCCCGTATGAATTCGGCCAGCCCGTTTATTGTTCAGGCGGTCTCTCGTTTGCTGGAGGACCCGGACGACCCCGCTTTGCAATCCCAATTGAAGGCTCGTCTGCAACTGGTCGTAGACCTGGAGAACTACGAGGGGGTTTATCTGACAGACCCTGAGGGGCAGGTGCTGCTTTCCTTTGACCCTACCCGGAGCGTGCTGGAGCCCGAAGCCCGGCAGTTAGCCGTGATGGCGGCCCATTTGTCTACCCCCATTCTGGGAGATTTCTTCCGCAGTTCGCAGACCGGGCAAATCTATCTGGATCTGGCCGCACCGGTGCTCGACCAGCGTGGGGCGCCTGAGGCGGTGCTTATTTTACGGATCAACCCGGAGGAATACCTCTATCCGCTGATTCAATCCTGGCCCATTCCCAGCCAGAGTGCTGAGACCCTGCTGGTGCGAAGGGAGGGGGATGAGGTCGTGTATCTGAATACCCTGCGTTTCGACCCCGGGGCTGCCCTGAACCTGCGGTTGCCAGTTTCGCGCACTGAGGTTCCTGCTGTACAGACAGTGCTGGGGAAGATCGGTGAGACCGAAGGACGCGATTACCGCGGGGTGAAGGTGCTGGCGGTGGTTCGTCCGGTTCCCGGGCGAACCTGGTCGATGGTGGCCAAGGTGGATCAGTCGGAGGCCTTTGAGGGGATCCGTTCGCTGGGTCTGGCAGTGGGGGGCTTCGTAGTACTGGGGGTGTTCCTCATCGCGGTGCTGGCGGGGTTGGTCTTCAGCAACCGCCAGCGGGTGCTTTATGAGCGCCTGCTTCGGGCCGAACGAGAACGGCGCGAAGTACAGGAAGAGATCCGTGCCACACTCTACAGTATCGGTGATGCCGTCATCACCACCGATCGGGAGGGCCGGGTGACGCGTATGAACCCGGTGGCCGAGGCTCTCACCGGCTGGCGAGAAGAAGAAGCACGGGGTAAGTCTCTGCCGAAGGTTTTTCATATCATTCAGGAATTCACGCGGAAAGAAGCAGAAAACCCGGTGGAACGGGTGCTGCGCGAGGGAGTGGTGGTTGGGCTTGCCAACCACACCCTTTTGATCACAAGGGATGGCACCGAACGCCCGATTGCCGATAGTGGGGCGCCCATTCGGGGGGCGCGGGGAGAGGTTAGCGGGGTGGTACTGGTCTTCCGTGACCAGACGGAAGAACGTGCCGCTCAGCGAGAGCGGGCACTTTTGCATTACGCCATTTCAAAGAGCCTCAACGAAATCTACCTCTTTGACGCCGAGAGCCTGCAATTCCGTTTTGTCAACGCAGGGGCGCTCAAGAACCTGGGATACTCCCTGGAAGAGCTTCTGACGATGACCCCGGTAACGATCAAGCCAGAGTTCACTGAAGAGCGTTTCCGCGAGTTCATCCAGCCTCTCCTGCGGGGGGAACAGGAAACCCTGCATTTTGAAACTGTCCACCGGCGCGCTGATGGGAGTGTGTACCCGGTTGCGGTGCAACTCCAGTTGCTTCAATATGAAGAAGAGCGCATTTTTCTGGCAGTCATCGAGGATATCACCGAACGGAAACGCACCGAGCAAGCGCTGCGCGAGAATGAAGCCCGGCTGGAACAGGCTCAGGCGCTGGCGCACGTGGGCAACTGGGAAATTGATCTCGGTCAGAGGGTCATGTGGGCTTCGGCTGAAGCCTTCCGCATCTACGGGCTGGAGCGCACTTCTCCTTTCATTCCTCTGGAGCTGGCACAGCAGGTGCCACTGGCAGAGGATCGCCCGCGCCTGGATGCGGCGCTGGAAGACCTGCTCACCGGGCGCCGGGGATACGATGTCCAGTTTCGCATCTGCCGTGCATCGGATGGCGCCGAGCGTGTGGTGCATTCAATGGCCCGGCTCGAACGGGATGAAAAGGGTGCCCCGGTCAGGGTGGTAGGGGTGATTCAGGATATTACCGAGCGTAAGCAGGCCGAACAGGCCCTGCTGGAGAGTGAAGAACGCTACCGCGCCCTCTTTCAGAACAACCATGCGGTGATGTTCTTGATCGATCCTGAAACCGGCGCCATTGTGGATGCCAACCCGGCCGCCGCCGCCTTTTACGGCTGGACGGTCGATGAGCTGACACGGATGAAAGTTTCCCAGATCAATATCCTTTCTCACGAAGCCATTATCCAGGAAATGGCCCTTGCCAGAAGCCAGCAGCGAAACTACTTTATCTTCCAGCATCGCAAAAAAGATGGTCAGCTCTGCGATGTGGAGGTCTTCAGCGGGCCGATCCATTTTGGCGGGCGGGTGTATCTGTACTCCATCGTGCACGACATCACCGAGCGCAGGCGCATCGAAGCCCGGGTTGCCGAACAGCTGGAAGAATTACAGCGCTGGCACTCTGCTATCCTGGGGCGTGAATCGCGAATTCTGGAGCTTAAGGCTGAGGTGAATGAGCTTTGCCGCCTTGCCGGAATGCCCCCAAGATACCCTGAAGCGAAAGGGAATGAGAGCGCATGAATGGAGCCCCTTCTTTCCTTGCCTTGATCCACAATGTATCGTTACTGCTGGCCATGGCGCTCCTGTTTGATCTTATCGTCGGTGTCAGGGAGTATCGGCGCTGGTGGCTGTGGCAGGTGGTCCTGGGTCTGGTGCTGGGCGGGGCCGCGATTGCCCTGATGATGACTCCCTGGATGCTTTCTCCGGGGATCATTTTTGATACCCGAACCGTGTTACTGGGAATTTCGGGGCTGTTTTTTGGCACTCTGCCTACGCTCATGGCAATGGCTATGGCCCTGGTGTACCGCTTTTCGCTGGGGGGCACGGCTCTCTGGATGGGGCTGACGACCATTCTGACCAGCGGGTTAATCGGCATTTTATGGCGGCGGTGGTTGAACAAGCCGCTGGATCGGCTCAACGCGTGGGATCTCTATCGTTTTGGCCTGGTAGTTCATCTCGTCATGCTCCTGTGCGCCTTTACCCTGCCTCTGCGGGTTGCCCTGGATGTGCTGGACAACATTGTCCTGCCGGTACTGCTGATCTACCCCTTGGGTACCCTTCTGCTGGGATTGCTCATGGTCAACCGCCTGCGCCGGGAGCGGATTGCAGTGGATTTAAAACGCAATGAAGCCCGCATGCACAGCCTGGTGGAGATTCTGCAACAGCCGGTTCAATCGGTGCGGGAATTCCTGGATTTTGCGCTTCATGAAGCCCTGCGCCTCACGGAAAGCCAGGTTGGGTACCTCTTTTTCTATGCGGAAGAAACACAGCAATTTTCCCAGGGATTGGCTTCCAGGAGCGCCTACGCTGGGAGTTCTATCGTGGAACTGCCGGAAAACTTTTCCCTGAGCCAGGCCGGTTTACTGGGCGAAGTGGTGCGGCAGCGCAAAGCGGTGATCGTGAACAATCTGGCGGAGGCGTTCCCTGCGGGGAGGGGGCTGCCTGTGGGGCATATTCCCATCCGGCGGTATCTGGGCACGCCAGTGTTCAGCAACGGGAAAATTGTGGCGGTGGTGGGTGTGGGAAATAAGGAGCAGGAGTATGACGACACCGACGCCATTCAGCTTGCCCTTCTGATGGACGGTATCTGGAAGGCGGCCGAACGGCGGCAGGCCGAAGCATTGAGGAGCGAAAGCGAGGCACGTTATGAGGCCATTGTAGAAAACCTGCCGGGAGGGTTCGTGGCCATGCTGGATCGCGATTTAAGGGTGCTTTTCAGCGCAGGCGAGGCCATGGCACAGATTGGCCTTACGGATGACATGCTGGCAGGGAGAAAGATTCATGAAGTGCCCGGGTTGGAAGCTGGAGAAGACGTGGCGCGGCAATATCGCCGTGTTCTGGAGGGGGAGACGGTGCACTTTGAGATGAAGCTCGCCGGGCGAGATTTTGGTGTGCATGCGGTTCCTCTCCGGGGCGACCAGGGTGAGGTGGTGCACATTTTATCGCTTTCGATTGATATCACCGAGCGGAAACACTCCCTGGATCAATTGCGTCAGGCGCAGGTTGAACTGGAACGGCTCTTCCACGAATCGGAGCTTTCGCGCCGGGCGCTTCTGAGCGTGGTGGAAGATCAGAAACGCACGGAGGAGAAAATCCGGCAGTTGAACCTGGAGCTGGAAGAGCGGGTGCGCGAGCGCACCGCTCAGTACGAGGCCGCCAACCGCGAGCTGGAGGCTTTTGCCTATTCGGTATCGCACGATTTACGCGCCCCTTTGCGCGCCATGGATGGTTTCAGTGGGGCATTGCTGGAGGAATATCAGGACAGGCTGGATGACCAGGCCCGGCATTACCTGAAGCGCATCCGCGAAGCCTCACAACGGATGGGGCAGTTGATCGAAGACCTGCTTAACCTTTCGCGGGTTACGCGGCGGGAAATGGCGCGCAAACCGGTGGATTTAAGCCAGATGGCGCGTGAAATTGCGGATGAATTACAGAGCCAGCACCCTGGAAGGCAGGTGGCAGTTGAAGTTATGCCAGATTTGATGGTTGAGGTCGATCCCAACCTGATGAAGATTGCCCTGGAGAACCTCCTCAGCAATGCGTTTAAATTCACTGCGCGGCGAGAGGAAGCCCGGATCAATGTGGGGGTAGTTGAAAAAGGCGGAGAAAAAATTTATTATATTCGGGACAATGGCATTGGTTTTGACATGGCCTATGCCAGTAAGTTGTTTACCCCGTTTCAACGTTTGCACAGCCTGCAAGATTTCCCCGGTACGGGGGTGGGGCTGGCTACCGTACAGCGTATCATTCAGCGTCATGGTGGGCGTATCTGGCCGGAAGCCGAGCCTGGAGTGGGGGCAACTTTTTATTTTACGCTGGGAGCGTCGGAATGAGCAGTTATCAAGTCCTTCTGGTCGAAGACAACCCCGATGATGAAGAGCTGGCGTTGAGGGTGATGCGGCAGCACCAGGTGGCCGATGAGGTACTGGTGGCGCATGACGGCATGGAGGCGCTGGAGGTGCTCTTCGGCACCGATACCCGCCCCGGCCTGGTTCAGCGTGAGTTACCCAGGGTGGTGCTGCTCGACCTCAAACTGCCCGGGTTGAGCGGGCTGGAGGTGCTTGCGCGCATCCGGTCTGATCCGCGCACGCGTTACCTTCCGGTGGTCGTTTTAACCTCTTCCACCGAAGAGAGCGATATTCTTTCCAGTTACCGGCTGGGGGCCAACAGTTTTGTCCACAAGCCGGTGGAATTTCAGCGCTTTGCGGATGCAGTGCGTCAGTTAGGTCATTACTGGTTGAAGATCAATCGGTCTGCTTTGTGATAAGATGAGGTATGAATTCTCCATTGTCCCCTCCTCCATCGCCCTCACCTGCCGGTGACTCTCTTTTGCGGGTATTGATTGTTGAAGACACCCCCGCCGATGCCGAGCTGATGGCTTTGCGCCTGAAGCAGGAAGGCTTTCGGCTGATCTGGCAGAGGGTGGAGACCGAGCTGGAATATCTCAGAGAGCTTGAACAGCCCTATGACCTCATCCTTTCGGACTGGTCTCTGCCACAATTCAGCGGGTTGAAAGCATTACAGATCATGCGCGAGCGTGGAATGGATCGTCCGTTCATCCTTGTTTCGGGCAGTATTGGCGAGGAAGCGGCGGTGGCGGCCATGCGCCTGGGCGCCTATGATTATCTGTTGAAAGACCGGCTGGATCGCCTTGGGCAGGCGGTGAAAAACGCCCTGGAGCAGAAGCGCACCCGTGAAGAGTACCGGAAAGCTTCGAAGGCGCTGGAGGCTTCAGAAGCTGAGCTGCGTGCACTTTTTGCCTCCATGCGCGATGTGGTGCTGGTGATCGACCGTGAAGGGGTATACCTGAAAATTGCCCCTACCAACCCCGAATTGCTTTACCGGCCTGCGGATGAACTGCTTGGAAAACGGCTGGATGAACTCTTCCCGCCGGAACAGGCCGGGGCTTTTTTGCAGACCATTCGGAGGGTGCTGGAAACCCGGAGGACGGAGATCATCGAATACGAATTGGAGATCGGGGGGCGTTCCATCTGGTTTGAAACATCGGTTTCACCGATGACCCCCGAGAGCGTCATCTGGGTGGCGCGAGACATCAGTGAACGAAAACGGCACCTGCGCCGCCAGGAGGCTCTTGCCATGCTGGGACGAGAGCTGGCGGCTCTGCGCGATCCGGCGCTGATTGCCCGAACTGCTCTGAGGGCGCTGGAGCCGATGATTGGCTGTGCGTACTTCGCCGTGGCGCTGATCAACCACGAGCCACGGGCTTTGCAGATCCTTTACGCCGCGCTGGAGGGTGTGGAACTGGATGTGCGGCTTTACCCCCTGCTGGAGCTGGATCAAAATCGGCCGGGGTCGATCTGTGCGCAGGTGATCGAGGCGCGGAAGCCGCTCATTTTTACCGATCCGCTTTCGATTCAGAACGGGTTGGTGGGCCTGCTCAACAGCCAGGGTGAGGAAATGCGCTCGGCTTGCTGCCTGCCCATGATGGCTGAAGATCGGGTGATCGGGCTGGTGGAGTTGCAAAGCCCGAAAGAGGAAGAGTATCAGCCTGAAGACCTGGAATGGTTGAGTGTAGCGGTTAATCAGGTGGGGTTGAGCATTCAAAACGCCATCCTCTTCGCCCGGGAACAGCAGCGAGTTTCGGAATTAATGGCCCTGCAAAAAATCGACTCGGCGGTGGTGGCGCACCTTTCTCCGCAACAGACGCTGGAAATTTTGCTGGATCAGGTGGTGGGCACCTTACGGGTCGATGCGGCGGCGATTTTGCGTTACAACCCGGTAAGCCAGGCGTTGGAGTACGCCCACGGGCGCGGGTTCCGCACCCCCGTCATCGAAACCACGTGTCTGCCGCTCCAGAGTGAGCAGGTCATGCAGACCGTGCTGAGGAGAAGAATTTTGCACGGGCGGGAATTGCGCGGGGGAACGGATTTCTTCAAGCAGGGTGTATGGGCTGGCGAGGGGTTCAATAATTACTTGGCAGTACCCCTGGTCTCGGGTGCACGGTTGATCGGGGTGTGTGAGTTGTATCACCGCGAGAGCTTTCATGCCGATGCTGACTGGTTGCGTATGCTGGAAACACTGGCCGGCCAGGCCGCGCTGGTGGTGGAGCACCTTCAGATCTTCCAGGACCTCCAACGCCTCAATGCTGATCTGCTGAAAGCCTATGATGACACCATCGCCGGCTGGTCGCAGGCCATGGATCTGCGCGATAAAGAAACCGAGAACCACACCCGCCGGGTGACGGAGCTGACGGTACGCCTGGCGCGGGAGCTGGGGATGAGTGAAGAGCAAATTCAGCATGTGCGCCGCGGAGCGCTGCTCCATGACATAGGCAAACTCGGCGTGCCAGATGCTATCCTCTCCAAGGTGGATGCGCTGACCGCAGAAGAATGGGAAGTTATGCGGCGTCATCCCCAAATGGCTTATGAGATGCTTTACCCCATTGAATACCTGCGCCCTGCGCTGGATATCCCCTACTGTCATCATGAAAAATGGGACGGTAGCGGTTACCCGAGCGGATTGAAAGGCGAGGAAATCCCGCTGGCGGCGCGTATGTTTACCCTGGCCGACGTTTACGATGCCCTCACCTCAGACCGCCCTTACCGCAAGGCCTGGAGCCGGCCACGGGCGTTGAATTACCTCCGCGAGCAGGCCGGAAAACACTTTGATCCGCGGCTGGTTGAGGTGTTCTTCTCTCTTCTGCAGACGGGCGAACTGGAATAATCGTGCAAGGCGCAGAAAAGAATAGCCAGGGTGAAAATTCAGAAGGCCGGAGAGAGAACCCTCTCTCCGGCCTCTTTTCAGGCGGGCCGTGGGCGAAAAATGGCTTGGCTGATTTATTCGAGAGATACCTGTGCCAGGCGCTTTACCCCCGCGCGAGAAGAGCCGTTGGATTTCTCTGGGTTGCTTCCGAAACTCACGCCAGGCTGAGCGATGGAAGGGGCAACACTCTCCGCGGTGAGCCGGAAGCGCGCCACCAGCTCCTTCAGAGACTGCGCCATCTCTTCCAGGGCCCTGGCTGAGGCCGAAACTTCTTCCACCTGGGCGCTCATCTCTTCGGTCGAGGCCGAGACTTCCTCCACAGCCGCGCTGTTCTCTTCGCTGACGCTGGCGATGTTCTCGACGGCCTGGGTCACCTCGCTCGAACCGGCGGCCATTTCTTCGGTAGCGGCGGTGTTTTCTTCCACGATGGCCGAGACGGAATCCATGGCGGCGACCAGTTCACTGGCCGAGGCGTTCATCTGTTCGGCAGCAGCGGCGGCCTCCTCAGCCTGGCGGGTGACCTGCTCGATGGATTGAATGATCATCTCCAGGGCTGAACCGGCTTCACTGGCCTGAATGACGCCATTTTCCACCTCATGTGTACCTTCCTGCATGGCCTGCACGGCCTCCTGGACAGTTTTCTGGATGCCCTTGACCAGCTCAGCGATCTCACGGGTCGAGGCGCCCGAGCGCTCGGCCAGCTTGCGCACTTCGTCGGCCACCACGGCGAAGCCTTTGCCGTGCTCACCGGCACGGGCGGCCTCGATAGCGGCGTTGAGCGCCAGAAGGTTGGTCTGGGAAGCGATGTCTTCGATGGTCTCGACGATCAGGGTGATCTTTTCAGAGTGCCGGCCCATCTCGGCGACCTTTTCGGCAGAGAGGCCCACGCGGGAGCGAATCTCTTCCATGCCCTTCAGCGTGAGCCGCACCTTCCCGGCGCCATTCTGGGCGGCGTTTACGGCTTTACCGGCTTCCCGGGTCACCGACTGGGCGTTCTGGGCCACCTGCTGAATGGCGGTGTGCATCTGGGTGGTGATGGCCGAGGCTTTCTGCACGGCGCGCGCCTGTTCCTGAGCGCCGCGGGCTACCCCATCGATGGCGCGTGACATTTGTTCAATGGAGGCAGAGGTTCGACTTGCAGATTCACTTTGCTGGGTGATGCCTTTGGATACCTGTTGAATGGTGGCGGCGATTTGTCCGGTGGCCTGACCGGCCTGGTTGGCGGCGGTGGCGAGCTGGGTGGATGCCGCTCCCAGACCATTGGCGTTCTCAGCCACCTCGATCAGCGACTGACGTAAGGACTCGACCATGCGTGCAAAAGCGAGGCGCAGTTCATCTTTCTCGCTTCGCGGCTGTACCTTCACGGTGAGGTCATTGCTGGCGATGGCGCTGGCCACTTCACTGGTTTCCTGCAGGTATTCGACCAGGCCGTCCATGGCTTTGCCCAGGGAACCGAATTCATCTGCGCGCTTGCGCACTTTGTCTTTATCGGCTTCGCTGAAGGTGCGTAAGAGGTCGCCGTTGGCGATGAGGCGCAGTTCTGCAACGGTCAGCCCCAGCGGGAGGGTGATGCTGCGGGTGATCAACAGGGTGAAGACCACCGCCGCAATTAAAGCAAGCAGGGCCACGCCGATGAGCAAGTTGCGGGTGGCCGTGAACACCTGAGCGCTTTGGAGACGGTCCTGTTCGGCGAGGTTCTCGTTGAGGTCAACCAGCTTTTGCATCGCGGAGTCTATGGCTTTGCGGGCATTGGCCACCTCGCCCCCATCGGTGATGCTGAGGATGGCGAGCGAGGTGTTGCCCGCATCGACGCTGGCGAGGGCGGCGTCTACCGCTTTCAGGTAGGCGGCGTAGGTCTGGTCGAATTCCTCCAGTACGGCGGTTTCTTCTCCGGTCAACTCCGTCGCCCGGTAATGGTCGATCTGCCCGCGGATGGTCTGCTGGCTGGCCTGGATGGCTTCTTTGGTTTTCGCTCGTTCCTCAGGCAGGAGAATGTATTTAAAGAGGTCTCCCCGCAGGGTGTAGAGTGCGGTGCTGGCTTTTCCCACGTAGGCGATGGGCAGGGTGCGGTTGTAATAGAGGTTGTGCACATTCTGGTTGATTTTATTCATCCCCACCAGGCTGAGGCCGGCAATAACCACCATCATGAGGATGAGCGCACCAAAGCCCCCCAGCAATTTAGCGCCTGTTTTCAGGTTATCGATCCATTTCATTCCCTGGCTCCCCTTTTCTTTTTCATAAAATGCTGAAATTCTCTCGGAGAAAGGATACACAGATAATCTCCGGTATCATTATCCGGCAGAGGACGAAGGCGTTCCATGAAGCTCCGATAAAAAGAGAGTTAAAAAGGCATAAAAAGGCCGTGAAAGGTCCATGGAACCCGCTCAAGAAACCTGCGGAAATTCCCCCCGGAGTTTGGTAGAATACAGGCTATGGATCGTATATTCTCCGTCGCCCGGTAATGGTCGATCTGCCCGCGGATGGTCTGCTGGCTGGCCTGGATGGCTTCTTTGGTTTTCGCTCGTTCCTCAGGCAGGAGAATGTATTTAAAGAGGTCTCCCCGCAGGGTGTAGAGTGCGGTGCTGGCTTTTCCCACGTAGGCGATGGGCAGGGTGCGGTTGTAATAGAGGTTGTGCACATTCTGGTTGATTTTATTCATCCCCACCAGGCTGAGGCCGGCAATAACCACCATCATGAGGATGAGCGCACCAAAGCCCCCCAGCAATTTAGCGCCTGTTTTCAGGTTATCGATCCATTTCATTCCCTGGCTCCCCTTTTCTTTTTCATAAAATGCTGAAATTCTCTCGGAGAAAGGATACACAGATAATCTCCGGTATCATTATCCGGCAGAGGACGAAGGCGTTCCATGAAGCTCCGATAAAAAGAGAGTTAAAAAGGCATAAAAAGGCCGTGAAAGGTCCATGGAACCCGCTCAAGAAACCTGCGGAAATTCCCCCCGGAGTTTGGTAGAATACAGGCTATGGATCGTATATTCTGGCGATGGTTTTTACCTGTGGCTTTAGCGGTCATGGGGTGGTTTACCGCGGTAGTGCCTGTTCACGCACAGAGCGCTGAGCCGTACACCGGGGCGCCGCTGTGTTTGCCCGAGGCTTATCCGTTGCAGGTGAACGGATGCCTTCCCTATGGGCCTGCGGCACAGTTGAATGAATGGGCGAAAGTCGGGCTTACCTACCCACCGCGCCCTTTGCCTGCCGTGCACCCGTCTGCAGAACTGACGCACAGCCCGGTGTTCATTGCTAAAATCAACCTCCCTGCCGATCAACCTGCGCCGCTCTATGCCACCCTGGAGGATGCCGTCAGCGGGAATAACCCGGTGCGTTTCATCGCGCCGGGAAAGGGACTGCGGTATGTCTCTTATATCAATGTTGAGCGGGTGAATGATAAACCTTACGTGCAGTTGAAGACCGGCGAGTGGATGCGCGCCTCACCGGCGGCCTATTCTTCCTTCCAGGGGTTGCTTTTCAGCCGCAATCCGGCAACCTCTTTTGGCTGGCTGGTCGATCACACCCGGGCGCGCAGTGCGCCGGGTTATGCCAGCCCGGAGGTAGGCGACCTGCTTTACCGCGAAACCCCGGTGCCCATTTACCAGAAGGTGGTGAAAGACGGTGTGGAGTGGTTTCAGATTGGTTTTGACCAGTGGATTGAGCGGCGGTATATTCGGCAGGTGACGGTTAACCCCACTCCGCCTGAAGGGGTGGATAACAATCGCTGGATTGAGGTGAACCTTTACGAGCAGACTCTTGCCGTATACGAGAACGGTCAACTCCTTTTTGCTACCATGGTGGCTACTGGCGGAGAGCCTTTCTACACCCGGCCGGGGTTGTTCAAAATTTACCAGAAGAAACCCCTCGAAACCATGCAGGGCGCCTTTGAGGCGGACCGTTCAGACTTCTACTATCTGGAGGATGTGCCCTGGACGATGTATTTTGACCAGGCGCGAGCCCTGCACGGGGCTTACTGGCGGGCGTGGTACGGGTTCGCCGGTACCCACGGATGCGTCAACCTTTCCATCGGTGATGCTGCGTGGCTTTATCAATGGGCGCGCGAGGGCGACTGGGTTTACGTGTGGGATCCTTCCGGGCAGACCCCGACCGACCCCGCGCTGTATACCGCAGGGGGGGCGTAATGGGCAACCGGAGCGATGCCTAGATTTTTATACCGCCTGTCAGGGTTTCTTCTGTGCTTTTTTTTCGCCGGGGTTTACACGGCGCAGGTGTTAGGGCTGGCGGGAATTTACCGTGCCTGGGGTGTTTTCCCGCTTACCCTGGCACTGACTGGCCTGGCACTCTGGCTTTATTTTCGCCATGATGGAGGGAGGTTCTTCGAGAGCTTCCCGCAGGAAATGGATTTTCCCCGCTGGCTAAACCTGCTTTTGTACGGGCTGGGGCTGGGACTTTTTCTGCTTCTGGTGGCCTACCCGGTCGCGGCCTGGCCTTATTCTACCGTCAGTGAAACCCTGCACTGGGATGCCGGGGCCTATCACTTCCCTAAAGCAGTTGAGCTGTATAAACATGGCCACGTTTGGGATCTCTCCATTCCTTATGGCGAATTCCCCTTTGGGTATGAAGCGATGCTGGCATTTGCCCTGCTTCTTACCGGAAAAGAGACCTTTTTTGGGGCGCTTCATGCGCTGATTGCGCTCCTGGTCTTTCTGACGCTGTGGCTCCTTGGACGGCGCTATACGCGTCTTCCCGGCGGCCTGCTCCTCTTCGTCGTGGCCGGTATTTTCTTAAGCGAGAGTCTTGTTGTCAAAGGCAACCCGTTCTATATTTTTCTCGATCAGGCGGATATGATCGGGAAGAACGACCTCTTCCTGGCCATGGGGGTGCTGGCGGCGCTGATTCATGCCCCTCTTGGGCGTGAGGCTTCTTCCAGTCGCCTTCATTTCCCGGGGCTGGTCTTTGCCACCCTGCTGGTGCTGGCTACCAAACCGGCCGGCATGTTTGTGGTGACGCCGCTCTGGTTTCCGGTGATCTGGGGGTGGGTAAAGTCGTGGAGAGAGCTCCGGCGTCTGCCGTGGCAGGAGGTAGCTCTGGCGGCGGTGTTGATCATCCCGGGTGGATTGTGGGTGGTGCGCAATTTAATCGTGATCGGCACGATCTTCCCCGAAGGGGTGTGGGTGATGAATGAATGGAGTATGGCCAACAACCTGACCAACCCCTTCTTTTATCAGCATTTGCCTCGCAACCTGATCTTTCTGATGGGAATGCTTGGGGTGACCTGGCTCTTCACCCTGTGGAAGGGTGTTCCCGGCTGGCGGATCAGCCTGGCGTTTTCGATACTGGTGGTTGCCTTCTTCTTTACTCCCGAATCGGGCTTTCAAAAGACAACCCAGGAACCCACCCGCACAGCCTGGAGGCTGGGGATTGCCGTGGTGGGGTATGAGGTGGTGGTGATTCTGACTCTGCTTTCCGGAGCGGTGAACCGGATCTTAAAGTGGGCTGACCGGCAGTGGTTAGGCCGCGCCGGACTGGCAGGGGTGGCCATCGTGCTGGCGCTGGGGTTGGTCTGGAATGCAAGAGGGCGGCTGGCGCTCAATCCGTTCAACGAGATTGTCCTGCGAGATGAGTTTCGCCATCCGGTGGGGGTGGATGGTTACCACAGCGCCTATGATTATGTTCAGCGCAACATCCGGAACAGCGTGATTGAAATTACCGGCGGGGTGTTCTATTACATGTATGGGCCAGGCTTTACCAACACCCCTACCAAGCTCCAGTATCCGCTGGGCCGGGCTGATCGCGTGGTCCACCCTGAGCCGGAGTATCAGGTGATCATCCCTCACGGCGATCCATTCGATCCCAGTGCTGAGTGGCGCGCACGCTGGAAATTGATTTACCAGGACCCGGAAGGGCTGGTGTTTATCCGGCGTGATCTGGCTCCCGCTCCGTAGGCGAGGGAGGGTGAGCCGGGCGAACCATGGCCCAGAGGGGAAGCATGGTACCGGGCAGAGTCACCCTGCGCACCACCTGGAAGCCGCGTTTCTGATAAAAGGCCACGTTTTCTTCGCTCATCGTTTCCAGGTAGCTGGGAAGGGCGTCACGGTCGGCCCTTTCCAGCCCGGCGGCGATCAGGCGGGTGCCTGTGCCCTGTTTTTGTGCGCCGGGTCGCACCCCCAGCACGGCGAGATACCAGTGCGGCTGGGGGAGGCATTCATGGTGCAGGCGTTCGACGAAAGGTTCAATTTCGCGCAGGCGCCGCCAGGCCATGAAGACAAAGCGCAGGTCGAGCATTCCCAGGCTGGCGAGGAAATAATCCCAGAGCGAAGAATCCGTCTTTCCGGGGGGCATCCAGAGCGCGACTCCTTCCAGGCCGGGGGTGGTCAGTGCCAGGCCTTGTCGGATGGCGATCCGGGTATATACTCCGAGCACGCCCGGGAGGAGGGCACGCCGCTTTTGGGGGTCGGGCAGGTAATGAACCATGAGAGGGTCGTCAAAGAAGGCATCTGCCAGCACCTGCGCGGCCTGATGAAGGAGGTGCGGAGGGAGCGGATGGACTTCGGGGCGCGAGGGGGTATCGGCGGGTTCGATCTTAAAGCTCAAGGGGCAACTCCCGGGAAGCGCCCTGTTCAAGGGTGCGAATTTGTTCGGGGGTCAGGCGGATCTCCGCCGCGCTGAGACTGTCGGCCAGTTGCTCCAGTGTGCGCGGGCCGATAATGGGTACAGTGGGAAACGGTTGAGAGAGAAGATATCCGAGTACCACCTGCGTGATCGACAGGCCGGTTTCGCGGCAAAGCTGATCAGCGCGCTGGAAACGCGCCAGGTTTTCGGCGTGAAGATACATTTGCCGGTGGAGTGGGTTGAGAGCGTCTACCTGGCCTCGTGCCATTTTGTTGAAGAACCCGTTAGCCTGTGATGAATACGGGATGGCGGCCAGGCCTGTCTCGTTGTGGTAACGACGGAGGGGTTCATCCATGGCTACCAGCGTGGAATCGCCCATGGTACGGGGATCGACCAGGGCCAGATTCCAGAACATTTGATCGGCGATAAAAGGCACGAGCCTGTGAGCCAGGGCGGTTTCAAGGGCGGCGCGGATGCGTTCTACACGCCAGTTGGAACAACCAAAAGCCCGGATCTTGCCCTGCCGGACGGCCTCGTTCAGGGTTTCCAGAATTTCGGCTACGGGGCGGTTGGGATCATCGCGATGGAGCCAGTACAGGTCGATCACTTCCACTCCCAGGTGTCGCAGGCTGGCGTCGAGGTCGGAGAGAATTTCGGCGCGAGAGAGGCGCGGGGTGAGCATGGTTTCAAGGTGGGGGTGGGCACCTTTGGTTGCCAGGATAATGCGGTGGCGTTTGCTGCTCTGCCGCAGCCATCGGCCGATGGTTTTCTCGCTTATGCTTCGTTCTCCCGGTAGCCAGTCCGCATAAATTTTTGCCGTATCGATAAAGTTTCCGCCAGAATCCAGGAAAGAATCGAGCATGCGGAAAGCGGTGGATTCATCAATGGTTGATCCGAAGTCCGCTGTACCCAGGCAGAGAGAGGATACGTGTAAGTCGGTTCCCGGCAGGGTGGTGTAAAGCATAGTTTCCTCACTATAATTATAAAAGGGATGTTCCCCGGCTGACGGATGTTTTTCCCTGGTCTCCAGAGGGGTATTATCAAGAGGGAGAATGGAAAAGAAAGCGGTGGCCTTTGCAAAGCCAATGAACGGGCGCATGCCTCAGGCGGTAGCCTGGGCAGTGATGCTGCTCGTCAGCATGCTCCCCAATATTTTATTCCATGAAGTGGTTCATCGTTCACCCTCCTGGTTGTTCTGGGCAAAGGTGGCTTTTTTACTTCTTCTGGGGCTGGCTTCGTGGTTCTGGCCATGGCTCACCTCCCTGCGGCCTTTTTTCCTGATCCTGGCAAGTATCTACCTGATTGAAGCGGGTGTGTCTCTTGTAACCGGTTCCACGACATGGCAGAGATGGTTTGGGGGGGCAGATGCTCCCTTCGTGGTGTCCATGCTGGGGATTCAGCTGGGCCGGTTGCTGGTATCGTTTGGCATGATCGGGGTGTTGCGGGTTTTGCACTACCGGCGGGAGGCGTTTTTCCTGGTGAAGGGTGATCTGAGCGCGCCCATTCAACCGGTGCGCTGGCTGGGTTTTGCTAAACCAGAGCCATGGACTCGCTTTGGCGGACAGTTTGCAGTGTACATCAGCCTGGGAACCCTTCTCTTTCTCTATCTGGCAGGGCGCCCGCAGGTATTGGCACTGATTCAGGCGTTACCCTGGTTGCCGGTGGTGCTTCTACTCGCGGCCATGAATGCTTTTAGTGAAGAAATGACGTATCGGGCTTCCCTTCTGGCGGGGTTAGAGCAGGCAGTGGGATCGCACCAGGCGTTGTGGATCACCGCCATTTTCTTTGGCCTCGGGCATTATTTTGGGGTGCCGTACGGCATGATTGGCGTGGTGATGGCCAGCTTTCTGGGCTGGATACTTGGCAAGGCCATGCTTGAAACGCGGGGGTTTTTCTGGGCGTGGTTTATTCATTTTTTACAGGATGTGATGATTTTCTTTTTTATGGCGGTGGGGGCGGTTGCTCCGGGCGGGTGATCTTTATCTGCATCAGGGGGCCGTCCTGGCAGAGCTAACTTGCCAAATCGGATTGAATTAGGGTAATATTGTGGCGCAACCCAATCACAAAGGAGGAAGTCATGGAATATCGAAGACTGGGCAACTCAGGTCTGAAGGTGGCCCGGATTTGCCTGGGCACAATGCAGTTTGGCTGGACGGCGGATGAAAAGGCCGCGTTTGAGGTGATGGATGCCTATGTGGAGGCCGGTGGGAATTTCATCGATACCGCAGATGTCTACTCGGCCTGGGTGGAGGGCAACCCTGGCGGGGTGAGTGAAGAGATCATCGGGCGCTGGTTGAAAGCCCGCGGCAACCGGCATTTGATGGTGGTGGCTACCAAGTTCAATGGGCGCATGTGGCCCGGCCCCAACGGTGATGGGCTCAGCCGGGGGCACGTGATGAAAGCCATCGACGACAGCCTGCGCCGTTTGCAGACCGACTACATCGACCTCTACCAGACGCACTGGCCCCATTACGACACCCCTCAGGAAGAGACACTGCGTGCTCTGGATGATCTGGTGAAGGCGGGTAAAGTGCGTTACATTGGTTGTTCCAATGAACCGGCCTGGCGGCTGGTTAAGGCGATGTGGATCAGCGATAAATATAATCTCAACCGATTTATCAGCCTGCAACCACCCTACAGCCTGGTGCGGCGGGCAGATTTTGAGCGTGAACTGGAAGCCGTCTGCCTCGATCAGGGTATCGGGGTGATTCCGTACAGCCCGTTGCAGGGTGGCTTCCTCACCGGGAAGTACCGCCGCGGGCAAATTGCCGAAAGCGCCCGTGCTGAGGGTCTGAAGCGTTACTTTACCGAGAAAAATTTTGATCTGATTGAACTGCTCGACCAGATCGGCAAGCGACACGGAGCCACAGTGACTCAGGTGGCGCTGGCCTGGATGCTCCAGCGTCCGGCCATTACCTCGCCGATCATCGGCGCCAACAACGTTGCACAGCTGAAGGATATTCTGGGCAGCCTGGAGGTGAAGTTGAGCGAAGAGGATGTGAAAGCCATCGACGCGGCGAGCGACTGGCGCGAGTAAGATCATTCAAAAACCGGTGGTAAACAACCACCGGTTTTTGATTCGGGAAATTCAGGCCAGGTTGAGGGCCTGTTTCAACTGGTCGATGTCGAAATCGACGATCACCCTTCCGTGAATCTCAAAGGTCGGGGTGGTGAGGTTACCGTTAGCCCAGCTACGCACCTGTGCGGCGCCGCGCTGACTGCGGCTGATGTCTACTTCTGTGTATGAAATTCCCAGCTGCCGGAGCCAGGAACGCGCCCGTTTACAGTCATCGCACCACGGGGTGCAATACATGACGACACCTTCACGGGGAAGAGGGGGCTCTTCTTGCGCGGGCCGGGAATCGTACCGGAGCGCGGCTTCGGGGTCAATCTGTCGGAGCACAGCTCGCAGTTCATCGTTATCGGGCTGCTGGTTGAAATCATGGATGTCGATATAACGGAGGATACCCTCACGGTCGATGACAAACAGGGCGCGTTCGGAACATCCATCGGGGCGTAATACGCCGTAACAGCGGGCCACCTCGCCATGGGGCCAGAAGTCAGAACACAGAGGGTAGCTGATTCCGCCAAGGTGATCGGCCCAGGCCTTCAGGCAGGGCACATGGTCTACACTGATACCCAGAACCTGGGTATTCAATCCCACGAATGAGGCCATTTCGGCTTCATACGATGGGATCTGGCTGGTTCATATCGGTGTCCAGGCGAGTGGAAAGAACGCCAGCACCACATTGCGGCCGCGTAAGTCTTGCAGACGAATATTTTTACCCAGGTGGGAAGGAAGGGAGAAATCAGGGGCCATCTGGCCGATTTGAAGCGACATGTTATGGCACCTCCAGTAACCGGTTTTATTCTACCTTAACTGGTCAATGCTCAGAAGGAAAGCGAGGGACTCTCTCAGAGGCCAGGGCGATGACCCGTTCAACGATGATTTTGCGTTATACTTGGAGAAAATCGGAAGCCCTTGTGAGTTTACCCTTGTCCGAATCAACGCATCTTCACGAAGTTCCTCTTGTGGGTATTGTTGTACCCGTATATAACGAAGAAGAGGCATTGCCTGCGTTTCACCGCCTTCTCTGCGAGCAGATCGACAGGTTGCCTTATCGTTTTCGGATCTATTACGTCAACGATGGCTCCACCGATGGCACCGCTGAGCGCCTGAAAGAAATTCAGCAGGCCGACCGGCGGGTGTGCACGCTGGAGTTGAGCCGCAATTTTGGTCACCAGGCTGCTCTGAGCGCCGGGCTGGATGCCGCTGAGGGGGATTATGTTATCAGCCTGGATGGAGATGGCCAGCACCCGCCCGCCCTGATCCCCGAAATGCTCCGGCTGGCAGAAGCCGGGTATGAGGTGGTGCTTACCCAGCGCGCGGATACGGAGGATGAATCGGGATTTAAACGCTGGACTTCGGCCCAGTTTTACCGGCTGATCAACCGCATCGGAGAGACCCGGGTTCTTCCCGGAGGGGCTGACTTCCGCCTGCTGGCGCGCCCTGCCCTGGATGCTCTGCGGGGGATGCGTGAATATCACCGTTTTCTACGGGGAATGGTTTCGTGGATCGGTTTTCGCACGGTGATCCTCCCTTACCAGCCTCCGCAGCGGATTGCGGGGAAATCGAAGTACACACTGAAGAAAATGCTTCGCCTGGCGCGGGATGCCATCTTCTCTTTTTCGCTGGTGCCGCTGTACATTGGCCTTTCCATGGGAGGGCTGATGCTCTTTCTGGCGCTGGTGGAGATGGTGTATGTGCTCAGTCTCTGGCTCAGTGGGCAGCGCGCCCAGCTGGAGCCTGGATGGAGCTCGCTTATGTTTGTGATTCTGGTGGTCAGCGGCATTCTGATGATCCTGCTCGGTTTTATCGGTATTTATATTGGGTATATCTTCCAGGAAGTCAAGCGGCGGCCCGTGTATATTATTCGTAAAGCTGTTCCTGCCCGGGAGGACACCGCCGAAGCATGAAACGCCTGCGCTCCCTGCTGCCCCCCGCATTTCTACTCGGGTTGTGCGTGCTGGCTTATGCTCTGTGGGCCTGGCGTATGGGCTGGTACTGGGATGACTTTCCCATCGGCTGGATTGCCCGCACATACGGCAGTGAGGGGCTGGCGCGATACTTTTCGACCAACCGGCCAATCTGGGGCTTGCTTTACCGCATAACCACCCCGCTTCTGGGCACGCATGTGGTGGCCTGGCAGGCGTTTGCCATCTTCTGGCGCTGGGTGAGTGGGCTGGCGCTCTGGTGGCTTTTACGGCTTGTCTGGCCGCGCCGCCGCGATTTTGCCCTCTGGACGGCAGCGTTTGTGCTGGTCTATCCGGGGTTCAGCCAGCAGTTCATCTCGCTGGTGTACAGCCATTTCATGATCGTCCTCTCGGCATTCTTGGCCTCACTCGCGCTCACGGTAGATGCCCTGCGGCATCCGCGGCGTTTCTGGCTTTCTTCGGGGCTGGCCTGGGCCCTCGGGCTGATGAATTTGCTGTGCATGGAATACTGGTTCTTCCTGGAACTGGTGCGCCCCTTGCTGATCTGGGTGGTTCTGGGCGACGGCGGCAGGCTTCCGTTTGGATCATCTTCCTCTCGCTTCAAGCAGACTTTCCTTGCCTGGTTGCCCGGGATGGTCAACTTCCTGGGGGTAAGCCTCTGGCGCTTGTTTTTCTTCCACTCCGCCGTTTATGACACGGTTCTGCTGGATATGATCCAGGCTGACCCACTCCGAGCGTTGACTCATCTGGCCGGAAGGGTGGTTCATGACGCCTGGTTCACCACCGTGCAGGTGTGGCAGAATGCTTTTCACATTCCAACCCACGAAGAGTTAACCCCCAACCTGATGCGCGTCTTCTGGGGGGTGGTTGCAGCCGGAGCGGTGAGTGTGCTGGGGGTTGCCTGGCTTACTCGCCGGCAAGGAATGGATGAAGATCAACGTTCGTGGTTCCCGCAACCACTGTGGATCGGTCTGTTTTGTTTGCTGGTGGGGGGCGTGCCCGCCTGGATGGCTGATTTACCCCTGCGGCTCACTTTCCATTTTGACCGGCTTAACCTGTCCTTTATGCTGGGTGCGGCGCTGGTTACCCTGGGTCTGCTCTATTTGCCGCCCCTTCCACGCTGGGTTCGGGTGATTCTGCTGGCGGTGCCTCTGGGCTTTTGTGTGGGGTATCAATACCAGCAGGCCATTGTGTATATCCGCGACTGGAACGTGATGCAGCGGATGTTCTGGCAGATGTCGTGGCGGATGCCCGGCCTGAAACCGGGTGCGGTGCTGCTCTCCAATGAATTGCCGGTGCGTCATTATTCCGATAATTCGCTTACCGCAGCGCTCAACTGGGTCTATGCGCCCGATAACCGCACCCGGCAGATGAGGTATGTGCTGTACTATCCTTCCATCCGTCTGGGGATTAATCTTCCCGCACTGGAAAAAAACCTGCCTCTTGAACTGGATTATCTGGCGGCTACCTATCAGGGAAACACCTCGCTGGCAGTAGCCTTTTATTACAATCCCCCGGCCTGTTTACGGGTTATCGACCCGTTTGTAGAAGAAGGCAACTACACCCTGCCAAAATATCTTCGAAAGGCTTTGCCCCTGGCGGGCACTGAGGCCATTCTGGCTGAAGGTGAACCTTACCTGCCGCCGGCCCTTTTTGGCACCCAGAGTAACCAGAACTGGTGTTATTATTTTGAAAAGGCCGACCTGGCACGTCAGATGGGTGACTGGGCGCAGGTTGTGGCACTGGGAGAGGCAGGTTTTGCGCTTGGTGATTATCCCAATGATCCGCTGGAGCGCTTTCCTTTCATCGAGGCTTATGCCCATACCGGTGACTGGGAACGAGCGCTGGAGCAAACCCGTCTGGCCGCCGGGATTGCCCCGGTGTATGAGGTGTTGACCTGCCGCCTCTGGGAGCGTATTGCGGCTGAAGTTCCGTTCAGCCCGGAACGCGATGCTGCGGTACAATCGGTTAAGCAGGCCTTGCGCTGTGATGAGCCCAGGCAGGAACCTGTTCAAGAATCTACCGAGGAGGAAACCCCATGAAAGTTTTAGTCACCGGCGGAGCCGGTTACATTGGAAGTACCATCTGTTCAGCGCTGGAAGACAGTGGCCACACGCCGATCATCCTCGATAACCTGGTCACCGGGCGGGTGGAATTTACCCGCGGGCGTATCTTCTATCAGGATGATATTGCCAACGTGGCCGGGCTGGAGCGGATTTTCCAGGAACACCCTGATATTGTCGCCGCCATTCACTGCGCGGCATTGATCATTGTGCCCGAATCGGTGGAGAAACCTTACGAATATTACACTGAGAATGTGGCTAAATCGCTGGTGCTCTTCCGCACGCTCAACCGGCTGGGATGCAATCGAGTGGTTTTCAGCTCTTCTGCCTCGGTGTATGATACGGTGCCGGGTTTCATGGTAAGAGAAGATTCTCCGCTTCGTCCGGGCAGTCCATACGCACGTACCAAATACATGATGGAGATGATCCTGCAGGATTTTTGTCATGCTTACGGTATGAAAGGGATCGCGCTGCGCTACTTCAATCCCATCGGGGCTGATCCGAAGATGCGCTCAGGGCTTCAGGTGCGCAACCCATCTCTGGTGCTGGGTAAACTGGTCAACACAGCGCGTGGCCTGCAGCCGGCTTTTGAGATCACCGGCACTACTTGGCCCACCCGGGATGGCACGGGTATTCGTGATTACATTCATGTGTGGGATCTGGCCGAGGCGCATGTGATGGCCGTGGAACAGTTTGATCAGGTTTTCGAACGGCTGGGTGGTGGGCAGTCTTATGTGGTGATTAACCTGGGTACAGGGCGTGGTGTGACCGTGCGAGAGCTGGTGGAGGCTTTCGAAAGGGTATACGGGAAGCCCATTAATAAAGTGGAAAAGCCTCCACGCCCTGGTGATGTAGCCGGTGCTTATGCCAATGCCGATACCGCGCTGCGTTTGCTGGGCTGGAAGGCAAAGCTCTCGATTGAGCAGGCTATTGCAGATGCTCTGAAATGGGCCGAGATTCGTGACCGGGTTCTTCATTACGAGTAACACCGGTCTCCAGGGATGCATCCCTGCGATGGTAAAGAGAAGAGGATGGAGAAGCCGCCCCCCATGGGCACCGACACGCCATCGGTGCGCCGAATGGAATGAAAGAGCCGGGTGAGGAGCCCGGTCAACGAAAGCGAATGAGGATTCAAATGGGTGGGCATCACCAATGGAGTGGATGGCGATTCTTCTCCAGGTGGTTTTTTTACCTCGGGGAAGGGTTGCTGGTGCTGTGCCTGGTTCTCGGGCTGGCGCGACCGGCTTTTTCCCAGGCCGGGGATGTGGGGCGATTACGGGTTTCTAACCTTAGAACCGAGGACTTCCCGACCATTCAATTCGCCCTCGATGTGTACGACCGGGAAGGCAACTTTCTGGCTGACCTGACCCCCGGAGACCTGACTCTGGAGGAAGATGGGCGGCCCGTGCAGGAAGTGGGCCTGCAGGCTGTTCAGCCGGGCCTGCAGTTTAGCCTGGCGATCACCCCGGCCGCGGCATGGAACACCCGCTTTGGTGAAAAGACGCAGCTGGAGTGGCTGAAGGCGTCTCTGCAGGCCTGGGCTCAACGCTTGCCCGCAGACGGGCAGGATGATTTCAGCTTCTCAACCAGCACCGGGCTTCAATTGATCCGGTCACACGATCCGCTCAAACTGGTTGAAGCGCTGAATGATTATCAGCCTGACCTGACCCGTTCTGAGGCCAACCTCTTCAGCCTGATGACCGCACTCGATCTGGCGGCAGACCAGAAAATTGATCCGCAGATGAAACGGGTCATCCTCTGGGTGACCCCTCCGCTCGGTTCTTCTCTGACAGCGGGGCTGGCAGAGGCGTTGAGCCGTGCCCAGCAGTCTGGTGTGCATGTCTTTATCTGGATGCCCGTCAGCAGTCTGGATGCGGCTGCTCCCGATACAGCCGCATTTCAGAACCTCACCGATGCCACGGGAGGGCGGTTTACCCTGGTGGCTGGCCCCGATACCATGCCCGATGTGGAGAGCTGGCTGGCTCCCCTCCGCAGGGCGATCACGGTGCGTTTTATCTCCACCGCCCGTCAAAGTGGTGTGCATCGGTTGACGGTGGGCTTGAAGCGTACCGGGTGGAGCGGGGTAACCCAGACTCTGGAATACACCCTGGAGATTAAGCCACCCAACCCGATCTTTTTCGCTCCACCATCACGGCTGGAACGTACCTGGAGCCGCCCTGAGGGAAGTGAGGAATGGGTTCTCCAGCCGGTGGCGCAACCGGTGCAGATTCTCGTGGAGTTCCCGGACAGTCACCCGCGGGATTTAAAGAACACCCGTCTGTTCCTGGATGATACCCTGCTGGTGGAAAACTCTGCTCCGCCCTTTGACCGGTTTGTCTGGGATGTTTCGACTTTGAATGAGTCGGGAATGCATACCCTGCGCGTTGAGGCGGTGGACGTACTGGGCCTGACTGGCTCAAGTATTGCCGTACCTGTAGAGGTGGTGGTGGCCCCGCGTCCGGCGACGAACCTGCTGGAGAGGATTTCGGGACGGGGGCTGGTGGCAGTGGGGGCAGTGCTGGTAGCCGGGATGGTGCTGGGGCTGGTTCTACTGGGCGAAAACCGGCTCCGCAGCCGACGCAGGCAGGCGGAGCGCCGCCGCCAGGCCGACCCGCTTACCCAGCCCGTGCCCATCGTTCAGGAGAAACCACGCACGCGGCGGGCGGCAGTTGAGTCTGCAAGCTGGCCGAAGGCTTCAGCGGCACCCGGAACGACAGCCCGCCTCATTCGGGTGACTGAGGAAGAACAGCCCATCCCCGGGAGTCTGATCCCGCTCAACCGGAGTGAGGTGACCTTTGGCAGTGATGCCCGCCAGTCGGTGGTGTTGCTGTCCGATGCCTCGGTGAGTAAGCGCCACGCCCGCCTGGTTCGAGATGGGGATACTTACACTATTTTCGATGAGGGTTCTGTGGCGGGTACCTGGGTGAATTACGCGCCGGTCGGTGCCGCGGGGAGATGCCTGGAGCATGAAGATTTGATCCATATCGGGCGAGTGGCTTTTCGGTTTGAGTTAACCAAAGCTCCTCCGCTTCGTCTGCCAGTGGTGGAGAAAGTAGACGAGAGCTTATGATTCGCCTGAAGTACACCCAGGTGCCGGTCGCGGCTATCAGCCACCCCGGACGAAAGCGCAAAGAAAACGAAGATCGGTACGGGGTGGCTGCCTTCAGTGCGGGCCCGGAGGGGCCCAGCCCCATTCTGCTGGCAGTGCTCTCGGATGGCATTGGAGGGCACCGTGCAGGTGAAATTGCGGCTGAGATGGCGGTGAATATCATCAGCCAGGTAGTGGAGCGCAGTCATGCCGATCATCCCCCTGCCACCCTGATCGAGGCGATTCAAACTGCTTCTGAGGCCATTCGTATTCAGGCTTTACACAACCCGGAACAGGCGGGGATGGGTGCGACCTGTGCCTGCGCCTGGATGATCGGTAACCGGCTTTATACGGCTACTGTGGGCGACTCGCGGGTTTATCTTATTCGCGGTGGCCAGATTCGCCGTCTGAGCACCGATCACACCTGGATTCAGGAAGCCATCGAAAACGGTATGTTGCGCCCTGAAGAGGCCAATACGCATCCGAATGCGCATGTCATCCGGCGATACCTGGGTTCTCCAACCCCTCCAGAGGTCGATTTGCGGCTTCGCATTTCCGACCTGGAGAGTGATGCCCAGGCGGAGGCTAACCAGGGATTTTTACTCGCGCCCGGGGATACGGTAGCCCTTACCAGTGATGGATTGACTGACCTGGTAAGTGATGCTGAAATTCTGGCCGCATTTCAGCAGGGAGACGCTGAAACTGCCTGCCATACCCTGGTAGACCTGGCGCTGGAACGGGGCGGTCACGATAACATCACCCTGGTGGCCTTTAAAGCTCCGGCGGAGGTACGTCTTGCGCGCCCACGGCAACGGCGCAACCCGGCATGGCGCTGGGTGGCAGCCGGATGTGCCGGGGTATTGCTGGTGGCAGCTCTCGCGGGGGCGATCCTTGGAGGGTGGCTGTGGCTGAGGAGAGAGTCAGAAGCTTTCCGGCTTTCCCCGACCCCCACGCACTCGCTTCTGGTGCAAACGACGCTCCCCCCCTCACCGGCGGCGATGGAAACCCCGGTGCCAGCCCGGGGGATGACCCCCACCCAGCCTCTGCTGGCCACCTCATCGACCCTGCCAGGTTTTGAAGAAAATGGGGCGACGATCACTCCCTGGCCGACCAACACCCGCCCGGCTTCTCCCTGATCGGTCTTGCGGGTTATCGGTGTGATTCATAAATGGCCAGGATTTTATCGGCGTATGAGTATCCCACGTTCATGGGGCCGTAGGCAAAAAGGCCATCGCGCACCGAACCGCGTTTCTGGATTAATCCTGCGAGCATTCTTGTGCCGTAGGCGATGTTGAATTCGGGGTCGAGCAATTCTGCCATGCCCGGGCGAGAAGCAAAGCAGGGCCCATTGATGCACTGAAACCCCGCGGCGATTCCATCGCGCGGCATCACCTGCATTAATCCGACTGCGCCACTGCGTGAATAAGCTTCAGGGTTACCGCCACTTTCCTGCAGGATGACCGCCGCTACAAGATTCGGGTCGAGGTTGGCTTCAACGGCATAACGGGTGATCAGAGAGCACCAGCGCAGCACCGCCTGCGGGTAGGTTGAGCTGACTGCGCATTCTCCATCCGCCGATTCTGAGGAGGATGGCTTTGCATCTACCGGGGTTTCGGGCGGGGCGGGGTCGTCAATGGATAAGGGGATGGCTTCAGCCTGGAGCACGGGCGCTTCTTCGGTTGAAGCCAGCACGATCTGGGCCGAGCCGATCATTCTCGTCAGGCCGATCAAGACGATCATCCCCAGAAGAATGCCGGGAAAAATAGCTTTTTGAACACTGTACATAAGATCGCACCCTTTCACACTCAGGCTGGCTATATTATAGCACACATGTTCTATATTTTATCCACTGTTTGGATGGATGTGTAGAGGGTTAAAGCGGCTTTTTCAAAGGCTGTAGCGGCATGAGCCGATCCCGCCGGTAGGAGAAGGGTATTGAGGCTTGACTGAACCAGGATTAAGCATGAGATTTTTCGGATGCCAGCCCCTCAATTTCACACCGGGAGAGAGAAACAGGAATATAATCGGGACTTGCGTTCATTTTTCCTCGCAGGACTGACCCTATGCATGCATCACCTTTTCCTCACGAACCCGAAGGCTGGGAAGCTCCCCAGACGATTTTGCTCATCCTGGCTCACCCCGACGATCCTGAATTTTTCTGCGGGGCAACGATTGCCCGCTGGTGTGCGCTGGGGCATACCGTGCATTATTGCCTGCTCACCCGCGGCGATAAGGGCGTACGTGACCAGGTTGTTTCCCCGGAGGAGCTGGCAGCCACCCGCGAGCACGAGCAACGCTGTGCTGCCGATACGCTGGGGGTGAAGGACGTGTTCTATCTGGATTACGAGGATGGCTACCTGGTGGCTGACCTTGAGACGCGCCGCGCGGTGGCACGGGTGATCAGGCGCGTGCGGCCGGATATTCTCGTCACCTGCGACCCTACCCAGATCTTCGGGGATAACTCTATTAACCACCCCGATCATCGCACGGTGGGGCAGGTGGTGGTGGATGCGCTCTTCCCGGCGGCGGGCAACCCGCTTTACTTCCCGGAATTGCTGCATGAAGAGGGGCTTCAGCCGCACAGTGTGCACGAGCTCTGGCTGACGGTGACGGGGCACCCCAATGTGTCTGTTGATGTGACGGAACAATGGGAGCGGAAGATCGCCGCGCTGCACTGCCATGCCACGCAGATCGCCGACATGGCCGCGCTCGATGAGCGCCTGCGCGCCCGCCGCACCCCGGATTCCACCCCGGAGGCTCCCCGCTACGAGGAGAAGTTCCGCCGTTTTAAGTTCCGCTAGCGCCGGGCCGCCGGTTTTTGCAACGTTTTTGTATGGTTTTTAGCGGGGGTGATTAAAGGTTTTATTTTATAATTGGGGTTGCTGATCTTACTGGTAAGGTCTGGGGGGATCCAGGCCTTCCGATCTCTTGAACGCACAATGGATGAATCGAGCAGGGGAGGGGTGAGGTATACCTGTTTACCGGTTTTCTACCATGCCGATGTGGCGGCACCCGGGCTAATGTTACCGGGGAGACACGCCGCAGGGCGGGGGCCAGGTTCGGGCCAGTGAGGTTTTGAAGTGGCCGGGGCGGCTCTCGATGAGGTGATGAAACCCGCGGGGCCGTTTTCTGTTGCAGGGAGTGTGGGGATGGAAAGCTCTCCAGATGATTTCCAGCCTTTGGGTAAGGTGCAGCGCCTGACGGACGAGCAGGTGGCGATGATCGAAGAGGCGCTGGCCCGCGTGGGTGAGTTCGGTGAGGTGCGCCTCAAGGTTGAGAAGGGCCGCCTGCGCTTCATCTGTGTGGAGCAAAGCTTCGATGCCCTGCGCTGGAAGGGGAACCCCAGGCGTTCACGGTTTTAGCGGTCGTTGTTCTTTGTAGATTAGCGGTGAAGTTCATCTACGGGTAGTTTACCGGCTCGACGGGTGATGTCGGGAGGGCGGAGCGCGGGAAGGCGCTGCCGGACGGTTCGGTGCTCTGAATGAAGTGGATTTGCGGTTTTCTTCGCTGGTGGTGGGCGCCGGCCCTGCTGGTGGTGGGGCTGTGGGCTGTCTTTACCGGCGGCCTGCAGGCGAACCGCCAGGCGCTGGGGGCACTGTGGCGCCTGGCAGGCGGGCGCGCGGCGTCGCTGGAGGGCCCTTACTGGCAGGCGCTGGAGGCGATTGGCTCGGGGGGGTGCCCTTCTCCGGCAGGGCTGAGCGCGGAAGAGAAGGTCAACGCAGCTTACATTGCATTTTTACGGGGGAATGAGATGAGAAAGGCCAAACAATCTGATAAGGCCATCGGGGCATTCCGGTGTGCTACGATGCTGGATGGGTTGAAGGGGGAGTATTACCGCGGGCTGGCGGCGGCTTTTGCGGAGGCCGATATGCCCGAGGACGCGCTGATTAATTATCAGCTGGCGGCGCAGATTGACCCGCTCGGTTCGACGGCGGCGCTGGCGCGCTTTCTGTGGTACCCTCTGCGCGATTATGCGCGCATGGAGCAGGTGCTCGCCCGGGCGCTGGAGGCTTACCCGCAGGCGCCCGCGCGCGCTGAGTGGTGGATGCTGCTGGGCAATGCTCTGCGGGCACAGAAGAAGTACGACGGGGCGCTGGAGGCCTACCACCGCTCACTGGCGCTGAACCCCGACCGCCCCGAAAGCTACGCCGAGCTGGCTCAGTGCTACCGCGAGATGGGGCGCCCCGCCGAGGCGCTCGAGATGATCAACCAGGCGCTGGAGAAGGCCGGTAAGCCCACCCCTGCCTGGGTGCTGCGGCGCGCGGCCCAGGTTTATGAGTGGGCCGGCCAGGCAGAGGCCGCGCTGAACTTTGCCCGCCAGGTGCTGGCGCAGGCCCCGGAAGACGCTTCGATGCTCCAGCTGGTGGAGCGCCTGACGAAGCCATAAAATAAAAAAAGCCGCCTTCTTTCGGCGGCTCTGAGCGGGCGATGGGACTCGAACCCACGACCTTCTCCTTGGCAAGGAGACATTCTACCAACTGAACCACGCCCGCTTGCGCTCAAATTTATACCCGGTTTCCCCGGTTTCGTCAAGGGGAGAATCGTCACTCACAATCACTGGAGATGCTTTTGACCGCTTCCTCTGCCGTCCGTTTCGTTCAGAATAAGCTCATCCCGGCCCTGCCGGCCCTGCGCCGCTGGGTGGGGAGAGGGTTCTGGGCCGTGCTCGACCAGGCGCTCTTTGCCGGGAGTAATTTCCTCGTGGGAGTGCTGCTGGCGCGCTGGCTTGAACCCGCGGCCTATGGTGCATTTTCAACGGCTTATTCGGTGTTCATGCTGGTGGGTACATTACACACTGGCTTGTGGACCGAACCCATGCTGGTGTATGGCTCGGGGCGCTTCCGCGAGTCATTCAGGGGATACCAGCGGGCGCTCATTGCCGACCACTGGCGTTTGCTCTTTTTAAGCACGCTGGCTTTTACCGGGGTGGGGGGATTTTTCCTCCTGCGGGGCGCTTCTGAACTGGGCCTGAGCTTCCTGGGGCTGGGGGTAGCTACGCCGTTGATCCTTTACCTGTGGCTGGTGAGGCGCTCGGCCTATGTGCTGATCGAGCCGCGCCTGGCAGCGGGTGGCGGGGCCCTTTATATGGTGCTTTACCTGGGATGCGCAGGGGGGCTCTTCAGGCTTGGCTGGTTGAATGAGGCGACTGCCTTTTTAGCTATGGGGGGCACGGCGCTGGTAGCGGGAGGGTTCATCTTCAGCCGGGTGCAAAAGCGCTTGCCCGGCCCTGACACGGCTGAGCCCTCGCCCGGACAGGTGCGGCGCTTGCACTGGGAATATGGCCGCTGGGCCCTGCTGGCGGGGGCGCTCTCCTGGGTGCCGGGGAATATTTATTATGTTTTGCTTCCCTTGTTCTCGAGCTTAGAAGCTTCAGCGACATTGAAGGCTCTTTATAACCTGCTAATGCCTGTTCTGCATTTTAATGGGGCAATAAGCAGTCTTTTTATTCCATTGTTTACACATGCAAAAGAGAGTAAAAGTTTGCGGCGTGTATGTGCCCGGGTTCTCATAATTTTATTAATTCCGGCATGTATTTTTTGGGTTTTATTAATTTTTGAAGGAAACCAACTTATGTTTTGGGTATATGGTGGTCGTTATTTAGAGTCGTCCAAACTATTGAGTTGGATGGGCCTATTACCTGTTTCTTCAGTATTTACAGGGACATTTGGGGGAATACTACGAGCAATGGAAAGACCTCAGAAAATTGCGGGTATTTATTCGATCAACGCCATTATTTCCTCATCCTTGAGTTTCTTGATGATACCTCTTTTTGGGGGAATCATTGGAGCAGGTTCAACGGTGGTGATTGTAAATCTTATTTCAGCATTGCTATTTACCATAAGTGGATTCAAAGAGATGCAGGAGAAAGCCGGATGAGAATTGCTCACTGTATTCTTGGCAGGTGTAACTCCGAAAGTGCTAATGGAGTGGATAAAACAGTTTATTATTTGGCACTTCACCAGGCTAAAGCAGGTGAAAAGGTAGCTGTGTTCTCGATTACAGATAAAGAGCCATTACCTATTCCAGGGGTTGAAGTGATACCCATCCCATCTGTTCGAAAAGGATTGCTGATTCATTTGCCCTTCTCATTCTGCGGGCTGGAAGAAAAGCTGCTGGAATGGAAACCGGATATTGTTCATTTTCATTCAGTGCCCGGGTTCTCATAATTTTATTAATTCCGGCATGTATTTTTTGGGTTTTATTAATTTTTGAAGGAAACCAACTTATGTTTTGGGTATATGGTGGTCGTTATTTAGAGTCGTCCAAACTATTGAGTTGGATGGGCCTATTACCTGTTTCTTCAGTATTTACAGGGACATTTGGGGGAATACTACGAGCAATGGAAAGACCTCAGAAAATTGCGGGTATTTATTCGATCAACGCCATTATTTCCTCATCCTTGAGTTTCTTGATGATACCTCTTTTTGGGGGAATCATTGGAGCAGGTTCAACGGTGGTGATTGTAAATCTTATTTCAGCATTGCTATTTACCATAAGTGGATTCAAAGAGATGCAGGAGAAAGCCGGATGAGAATTGCTCACTGTATTCTTGGCAGGTGTAACTCCGAAAGTGCTAATGGAGTGGATAAAACAGTTTATTATTTGGCACTTCACCAGGCTAAAGCAGGTGAAAAGGTAGCTGTGTTCTCGATTACAGATAAAGAGCCATTACCTATTCCAGGGGTTGAAGTGATACCCATCCCATCTGTTCGAAAAGGATTGCTGATTCATTTGCCCTTCTCATTCTGCGGGCTGGAAGAAAAGCTGCTGGAATGGAAACCGGATATTGTTCATTTTCATTCAGTGCATATTGGGCCTTTTATTGCCGTTGCGCAGAGCCTACGCCAAAAAAAAATACCATACATTGTAACTCCTAACGGTGGTTATGCGTTGGAGAAGATGTCCCAATCTGACGTTCGTGTGAAGTTCTATACACGGTGGATTGAGAAAAGTTATCTGGAAAATGCATTTTTTGTCCACGCTGTAAGCCAGAATGATATTCTTGGGCTCAAAACCCTGGGTATCAATCCTCGATTTGTGAAAATACCCAATGGAATTGATCTGGAAAATGTTCCTTCAATAACAAGTTGTCAGTATTTAGCCGTTCATTTTCCAGAGTTAGCTGGCCGCCGTCTCTTCCTGTTCCTTGGTCGATTGGATCCATCCCAAAAAGGATTGGACATCTTATTGGAAGCATTTGCCTTAGCTAATCCGGAGAATGCTGCTCTGGTTTTGGCTGGCCCTGACTGGCACGGGAGTATTAAAAAATTGAAAATTCTTATAGCGAAGCTTGGGATTACCGAACGAGTGGTTTTTACGGGGCCAGTGTTTGGGGAGGAAAAATGGGCTCTTTTCAACGAAATTGATATCTATATCCAGCTATCCCGATGGGAGGGTCTCTCTCTGAGTATCCTGGAAGCGCTCGCGGCAGGAAAACCTGTTATTGCCTCTAGGCAGGCAGATCCGGATGAGATGATTAACCGATTCATGGCTGGAGAAACGGTGGTTCCAGAAGTTGGTTCCATTGCGGGTGTTATTTCGCGGTTTTCCAAAGTGTCACGGTTGGAGTTAGGGTCGATGGGAGAAAATGCGCGCCAATTAGCCAGAAATTACGAATGGAAAATTCTTGCCGGAGATATGTTGAGAGCCTATGTCCATTGAGAACGAAAATATCCCTGAAGAGAAACTAAAAGTTCTTTTCCAATCTCTGAATGGTGTACTTCTGCGGAATTTCGATTATATCGAGAACCTGAAACGTGGAGGGGACGTTGATATATGTGTCAAAAATATCCGTGAGGCAAGAGAGGCTCTTGTCAGAGAACTAGGTGCTCCCGTTAAGGTCGCCTATCGTTCTTATGTTTCAGGGTATTACTGGGTGTGGGGCTATATTGATCTATTCCCTGATATTGAATGGCACGGGGCGGAATATCTTCCAAAACAAGTTTTATTTAATAAGGCCATTCGTGATAATGGTATCCAGGCGGCACATCCAGCCCACGAAGCCTTAATTTGTTGGTTTTCAAGTCTGCTCTGGGGTGGTTTTTTCAAAGATCGTTATAAAAATGTGATCATAAGTGCGGCTAAGGAATATCCGGAGGAATTCTTGGAAGCCCTCCAGCAGGCGGTGGGCCAGCATTGGGCGCACAAGCTCTTCCTGACCGCCAGAAATGGTGAACCAGAAGTTTCAAAGAACTGGGTTAAGGTTTTGCGCTTCCAGGTCTGGTGGCGGGCTTTCTGGAAAAGCCCTTGGGGTACATTGAGAAAATGGCTTCTGTTTCTTTGGTATGAATTCAGGCTCCGCCTGGACCCGCCTGTGGTGTGGGCAGCTGTTCTGGGTCTGGATGGCAGTGGGAAGACGAGCCTCATCAATGGTATTGAAGAGATTGTAAAGAACGGAAGGGTTTTTGCTGGAATTAGAATTTACCACTGGAGCCCGGCGGTGCTGTTTCCCAAAAAAGGAGCAGCACCAGTGACCGATCCTCATGGAAAGTCGCCTCGAAGTTTAATTTTTTCGTTGTTGAAATTAGCCTGCCTGGTGGGGGATTGGTGGATTGGCTATTTCTACAGAATAGTCCATCTCCGTGCAAAGGGTATATTGGTTATTTTTGACCGCTATTATCACGATCTTCTCGTTGACCCCAAACGTTACCGTTACGGCGGGCCGATGGGGCTGGCGCGCTGGCTGGCAGGGTTCATCCCCAGACCCGATCTTTTCCTCTTTCTTGATCTGCCCGCAGAAGTGGCGCACGCACGCAAGCCTGAAATTCCCCTTGATGAGGCCCGTGCCCTGCGTCAGCGCTACCTGGAGCTGGCCCGGGCTCTGCCCAATGCGCATGTGCTGGATGCCTCTCTCCCCCCTGCCGAAGTGGCCGATGCGGCAGAAAAGGTGATTCTTACTTATCTGCGAAGCCGGACTCGAAAAAGATTGGGAATGGATTAACCAATATGCCTTTGATTGAGAAAGAGTCCATAGGTCCATTGCAACATCTTTTCGAACATGGGGATACCTCTTACTGGGTAGCCTGGAACCCGTCGGGCTCTTTCTGGCTTCTCCCCAGAGACCGTTCTTATGTCTCTGAAGTCAGCCGGGTTTTTCTGCCTTCCGGAAAGCAAATGCAATGGAGGTGGTTTTTCTGGCGCCTGGGAGGGCGCCCTGGCGAATCCGTTCAAATTCAGAAGGCTCTTTTTGACGATCTGGCTGAACAGGCAGGAATGAGTTGCCCGGTATATAGTGTGGTTTACGTTGGGACACCCGGTGCATACCGGAAGGCAGTGATTGGACTCTGGAATCGACAGGATAATTGTCGGATCGTTAAATTGTCTCTGTCTGCGCTGGCGGATCAAACAATTGAAGATGAAACGGTTTCTTTACATCGGTTAGAAGGCTCTATGCAAGGATCGATTCCAAAAATCCTTACGGAAGGGGTCTGGTATGGAAGGCCTTTTATAGGCATTTCCCCCTTTGGCGGCGCCCGAGGAAAGAGGATCTTATCTGCAGAGCATTTCGCGTGGTGCCGGAGGCTTTTTCTGGCGGATCAGAAGAAGTTTACCTGGGAGCAGTCACCCTTTCGCCTGAATTTACATACAAAATATTCCATCCTTCAGAGGTACCATCGCTTGGCTGTCCCTCTGGCTCATGTTTTTAAAAAGGCCGACCAATTTTTGCATGGGAGGGTATTTCCCTTTGGATGGGCTCATCGAGATTTCACTCCCTGGAATACGCGTATGGATGGAGATCAATTGCTGGTATTCGATTGGGAAATGGCCCGACCAGATTATCCTCCGGGGTATGATCTTTTCCATTTTGTTTCCATCCAGGCGGGGTTGGGAATTGCGTTTGCCCGCGAGTCAGAGAAAAAACTTCTTCCCTGGCTGGAGAGCCTGGCTCCTGAATGGACGGAATTTACCAGAGAACTTTACCTGCTCTATCTGCTCGATCAGGCTGTGTTTTATATGGAGGCGCGGGTCCATGCGCCCGAAGCGGGCAATGAAATTTTTTTGGATTGGTTGGGTAACCAGATACTAAGAATTGGGAGCTCATCAGAATGACCTGGCCAAAGATTTCAATTGTTACCCCGTCTTTTAATCAGGAGCGTTTTCTTGAAGAAACCATTTTGAGCATTCATCGGCAAAATTACCCTGGTCTGGAACATATCATCATCGATGGTGGCTCAAACGATGAAAGTGTTGAAATCATCCAAAAATACGCCAGCCGACTGGCTTACTGGGTAAGCGAGCCAGACGGAGGACAAACGGATGCATTAATTAAGGGGTTTTCGAAGGCATCAGGCGAAATCCTGGCGTGGTTAAATTCTGATGATCTTTATGAACCACATACTCTCTGGGAAGTGGCAGATTGGTTTCGGAATCACCCGGAGGATGAGTTTATTTATGGGGATGCTTTATGGATTGATATTCAAGGGAGGCCCATCAAACCTAAAAAAGAAATTCCTTTCAACTGGTTTATCTGGCTGTATGATTACAACTACATCCCTCAGCCTTCTGCATTCTGGAGACGTGGACTTTATGAGCGAGTCGGGGGGCTTGATCGATCCTTTGATCTGGCGATGGATGCAGATTTATGGGCACGATTTGCTGAGGTATGTTTCCCGAAGCATGTACGGCGAATCTGGTCACGGATGCGTTTTTATCCGGAGCAAAAAAACCAGCGTTTACGCGAAAAGAGCAATGAAGAAGACCGCATTATTCGTCAGCGATATGTGCGGAGAAATCCTCCGACGGCGAGATGTATTAAACGCGTTGCAGCCAAGTTATTACGCATCGGCTGGAAACTGTGTACCGGGAGCTTCTAAAGTTATGAAGATTCTCCTCTCTGCGTATGCCTGTGAACCGGGGAAAGGCTCGGAGCCGGGGGTGGGCTGGAATGTGGCACGGGCGGTGGCGGCAGAACACGAGGTGTGGGTGCTCACCCGCGCCAACAACCGCCCGGCCATTGAGGCGGCGCTGGCCCGGAACCCTCAGCCCGGGTTGCATTTTGCTTATTATGACCTGCCCCCCCGCCTGCGCGGGTGGAAGCACGGCCAGCGCGGGGTACACCTTTATTACCTGCTCTGGCAGGTGGGGGCGGCGGCAGTGGCGCGGGAATTACATGCGCGGGTGGGCTTCGATGTGGCGCACCACGTGACCTTTGTCAATTATTACTGGCCCACCGCGGTGGACGGGTTGGGGGTGCCCTTTTTGTGGGGGCCGGTGGGCGGCGGAGAAAGCGCCCCGCGGAACTTCTGGCCGGGGCTGGGGGCGCGGGGGGCGGCTTTTGAGGCGGTGCGCGAGCTGAACCGCTGGCTTGCCGAGTGCAACCCGCAGGTGCGCGCCGCCGCACGCCATGCCGGGCTGGCGCTGGCCACCACCCCCGAGACGGCCGCGCGCCTGCGCCGGCTGGGCGCACGGGAGGTGAGGGTCTTCTCGCAGGTGGGGCTACTCAGAGATGAAATTAACGCGCTGGGAAGTTTACCGCAACTACCGGAAAGGCCGTTGCGCTTCCTCAGCCTGGGGCGCTTGCTGGCCTGGAAGGGTTTTCACCTTGGGCTGGAGGCGTTTGCCCACAGCGGGCTGACGGAGGCCGAGTACTGGATTGTAGGCGATGGCCCCGAGCGTGAGCGGCTGGAGCGGCAGGCCGAACGGCTGGGGGTAGCCGGCCGGGTGCGCTTCTGGGGCTGGCTGGCGCGCGCGCAAGCCCTGCAGGCGCTGGCGCAGTGCCACGCGCTGGTGCACCCCAGCCTGCACGATTCCGGCGGCTGGGTGTGCTTGGAGGCCATGGCTGCGGGGAGGCCGGTGTTGTGCCTCGACCTGGGCGGCCCGGCCCTGCAGGTGAGCGAAGAGACGGGCATCCGGGTGCCGGGGCTGAGCCCACAGCAGGCAATGGCGGACCTGGCCGAGGGCATGGTGCGGTTGGCCCAAACCCCCGGGCTCCTCTCCAGTATGGGAGAAGCCAGCCGGGCGCATGTGCGGGATGAGTTCTGTTGGGAGAGGAAGGGAAAAAAAATTGGCGCGTTTTATGAACAATTATCAAAGATAGATCCTATTTGCATTTGATGGTTTTATAAGGAATTCTTTATGGGTTACTCTCATCCTCAACTTCCACTCAGGTTTAGGTTAATACAAACCTTGTGGTCTGTTTTGTGGTTCTGGATCAGCGCCAAATATGCCACTTCTTTGCTCTTTTCAAGCAATTTGAAGTTGCTCAGTGCCATAAACAGTATCATTACACTGGTTTTGGGTTTAACTTTGTTCCTTCTGGGATGGATGCAGGGTAGAAAAATCGAACTTAAAGGGATCATTTGGCTGTTCTTTTTTTGTTTTTCAGTCATGCTTTCGATGGTCTTTTCGCCATTTATTACAGAGCAGAATTTTCTCCGAGCATGGGGGACATTTCTGGCTAATGTAGTGATTGTGCTAAGTATTTGGAGTGTTGCTCAAGTTCGTTTCTCTTTGTCATTTTATTTCCTGTCGGCCGGAAGGTCGTTTGTTTTTGGGGTTATCTGTGCTCTGGTGGTGTTGCTAATCACTCGTGGGTTTCGTTATACCTTAACTGTTGAAGAGCTTCGTTTTGGTGACCCCGAGTTGTTGCATCCTAATGCGGTTGGCGCGCTGGCCGGGCTTGGATTTTTTATGACTTTTTACCTCAAAATTTTCAGAAACAGGGTGATCTCGGTCTTGATCACTATTTTGTTATTCTTTGTTTTGATTTTAACCATCAGCAAAACGGCAATTTTAGGGGTCTTGGTGGGGAGCTTTATTTCTCTGGCATTGAGCAACACATCGGGTAAAGGCTGGTTGGTTGCATTAATTATCCTGGCCGGTACGGTTGCCTATGGATTCCTGGGCGATTCTTTAAGGTTTGCCTGGGAGAACTATATGTCTTCACCAGAATTGATCGAGACACTTTCAGGAAGGACCCGACTGTGGGAGGTCCTTTTTTCTCTAATTAACCGAAGGCCCTGGTTAGGTTATGGGTTTACCACGATGAAGGATCTAATGTTGGATTACATGAGGGTTATTGGTTTTAATCTACCAACGGTTGTTCATGCTCATAATGCGTACATTGATGTGCTTTTTAATTCTGGTTATTTGGGGCTTTTCTTTTTTTGTATCCTGGTTCTTCGGGTATTGGTTCTGGTCATTAAAATGGTCGTCAAATATAACAGAAATCGATTAACTGCTTTCTGGATTGGGTGTTTTACGTTTCTGCTGATTCGTTCTTGGACTGAAGCATCGCTCGATTTAAGCACCGATTTTCTCATCATGATGTGGATAAGTTTCGGTATAGAGAAGGTTATTTTCTCTCCCCAATCTAATAATGGATATTCTCCTGTTGCACAACTATTACCTTCACCGCGGAGGCGAAGAGCAGGTTTTTGAGGCCGAGCGGCGCCTGCTGGAGGAGCACGGCCACAGGGTGAGCGTTTATACGCTCAACAATACCGCGCTGAAGGAGCTGGGATCTGTCCGGCAGGCCGCCTTCAGCCTGTGGAACCCGGCGGCTTACCGGGCGGTGCGTGGGCTGGCCCCGGCGGGTGGGGTGGTGCACGTACACAACCCGTTTCCATTGCTTTCTCCGGCGGTGTATTATGCGGCGCGGCACGCCGGTGCGGCGGTGGTGCAGACCCTGCACAATTACCGCCTGCTCTGCCCCAACGCCTTGTTTACCCGCGGTGGCCGGATATGCACCGATTGTCTTGGACGGGCAGTGGCCTGGCCGGGTATGGTTCACGGGTGCTATCGGGGCAGCCGGGCGGCGAGCGCCGTGGTGGTGTTGATGCTCGCCCTGCATCGTGCACTGGGTACCTACCGCCGTCAGGTAAACCGCTACATTGCGCTCACGCCCTTTGCGCGCAGTCTTTTTGTGCGCGGGGGCCTGCCGCGTGAGAAGATTGCAGTGAAGCCAAACTTTGTGGCCGGTGAGCCACAGCCGGGCAACGGTGAAGGGGGCTATATGCTCTTCGTTGGGCGGCTCTCGCCGGAGAAGGGCATTGGCCTGCTGTTAGAGGCCTGGAAGAAAGTGAAGGGAGGACGGTTGGTGATTGCAGGCGATGGCCCCGAGGCCCCTCGGGTGGAGGCCGCCGCCCGGGCAGACGGGCGTATTACCTGGGTGGGGCGTTTGGCGCTGGCCGGGGTGGCCGAACAGATGAGAGAGGCCCTCTGCCTGGTGGTGCCTTCTACATGTTTAGAAACTTTTGGGCTGGCTGTGGTTGAGGCGTTTGCGGCAGGTACGCCGGTGCTGGCGCCGCGCCTGGGGGCGCTGGAGGATCTGGTGGAAGCGGGGCGTACCGGTCTGGCTTTTGCTCCACACAGCCCTGAAGCGCTGGCTGAAGCCATGGAGTATGCCCTTTCACACCCGCAGGAGATGCGGCAAATGCGACGGGCGGCTCGGGCTGAATACCTGGCCCGCTACACCCCGGAGGTCAGCTATCCGCTGTTGATGCAGATTTACCGGGAAGCGCTTGCCGATGCGGGGGAGGACTCTCATGCCAGAGATTGACTTTGCCACTTTCCCGGTGCTGGGGTTTGGGGTACATGCGGTGCAGTATGCCGATGTGCTGGGGCAGATCGAAGCCTGGAAAGCCGCAGGAGCGCGCGGGCGGGTGGTGATTGTGACCAACACCCATGGGCTCATCGAGGGGCGGCATAACCCGCGTATGGCCTCGGCCCTGCGGGGAGCGCATCTGGTGCTTCCTGATGGCTTCCCGCTTGTACTCGTGGGGCGCAGTTACGGTCACCGGCTGGCCGGCCGGGCCGATGGGCCCGGGCTTACGCAGGCGGCGATGGCGCGCTGGCAGGATGGGAGCATGCGGCATTATTTTTACGGTGGCACTCCGCAGGTGCTTGAAAAACTGCGTGAAAACCTCACCCGCCGCTGGCCCGGTACAGTCATTGCCGGGATGCAGGCGCCGCCCTTTCGTCCGCTGACACCCGAAGAAGACGAAGCCGCAGTACAGGAGATCAACGCTTCGGGTGCCGATGTGCTCTGGGTGGGGCTGGGCTGCCCGAAGCAGGAAATCTGGATGGCTGAACATGCTTCGCGGGTGCAGGTGACGGCCATGCTGGGGGTAGGGCAGGCCATTGATCTGCTGGCGGGGGTTAAGAAACGTGCTCCCGATTGGATGTGTCGCGCCGGGCTGGAGTGGTTCTACCGCCTGATGCAGGAGCCGCGCCGGTTGTGGAGGCGTTACCTGGTGTATGGGGCTGAGTTTGTCGTGCTGGCGGCCCTCGAGCGGCTGTGCGCGCACTGAAAAACAACGCAAGATTCTCGTAATTTTTGGGGGAAACCAATGAACAACCTGATCGAAGCAAACACCATACTGGAAAAGACCCTGCTCCGGCCGCAGGAGCGATGGCAGGTGCGCCATGCGCGGTTGTGGATGATCGGGCTCTTGCTGCTTTCGGACGGGTTGATGCTCTTCACCGCCGGGGCGCTGGGGTTCGGGGTGCGCCTGGCGCTGCTGGGGAGCATCGGCGGGAGCACCTACCTGAAGCTTTCGCCCATCCTGCTGGCCATTCTGGGCATGTATGCCCTGCGCGGGCTTTATCCGGGCGTGGGGCTGGGGGTGGTGGAAGAGTTCCGGCGGCTCACCCTCTCCACATCGGTGATGTTCCTGTTGATCATTACCATCACCTACCTCGTGCGCGGGGCAGAGCAATACTCACGGCTGGTGATGGGCCTGACCTACCTTTTCGCGCTGGGACTGGTGCCGCTGGGGCGCGTGCTGATGCGTCACCTGGCGGTGCACGCGGGGGTGTGGGGCGAGCCGGTGGCGGTGATCGGCCCGCTGAGCGAGGCGGCGCGGCTAGCCGGGAACCTTCAACGCGACCCCAAACTGGGCCTGCGCCCGCTGGTGCTGGTGAGCGATGAACCGGTAGACGGGCACCCCCTGCCGGCGGGGGTGAAGGTTTTGCCTGAGGCACAGCTGGGGTCAGTGCGCGCAGAGTGCAACCTCTCGGCGGCGCTGGTACTGGTGAACCGGCTGGATGAACTGCCCGCCGTGCGTCGGCGCTATGGAGAAATCTTTGAGCGCCTCACCCTTCTCAAAACCGGAGATGGCCCCCTCCCCCTGCACGGCGTAGAAGTGGTGGAATTTGGCCATCTGCAGGGCCTGCAGGTGTGTGAAACCCTCCTCGACCGTTCTGCTCAGGTGCAGAAGCGCCTGGTTGACCTGCTCCTCTCCGGGCTGGGGCTGATTTTGCTCTCACCCCTCTTTGCCCTGCTGGCGGTGCTCATCCGGCTCGACTCTCCCGGGCCGGTTTTTTACCTGCAAAAACGCCTGGGGCGCGGGGGGAAGATCATCCACATGCTCAAATTCCGCACCATGCATGTTCACGCCGATGAACTGCTGGAGCGCTACCTGCAGGAGAACGAAGATGCGCGCCGGCAGTGGCAGGAGTATCAGAAGCTCCAGCCCGACCCGCGCATCACCCGCGTGGGGCGCATCCTGCGGCGCTTCAGCATCGATGAACTGCCGCAATTGTGGAATGTCTTTGCCGGAGAAATGAGCCTGGTGGGGCCGCGGCCCATTATGCCGGGGCAGAAGCCGCTCTATGGAGAGGCCTTCCGCGACTACATACGGGTGACGCCGGGGATGACCGGGTTGTGGCAGATTTCGGGGCGCAACCGCCTGCCCTTCAGCCGAAGGGTGGAGCTCGACGTGCACTACGTGAAAAACTGGTCGATTTGGTTAGACTTCTATATTCTGTTGCGCACCGTATGGGTGGTGCTGCGCTGTGAGGGGGCCGGATGAGAGCTCTGCGCCGCGCCGCCCGCGCCGTATTGGAAGCCGAACCCTGGGTGGTGGGGGCTCTGGCGCTGGCGGGGATCGTTGAGGAGCGCTTCCTGCTGGCCGCAGTGGGCGCGGCGGCGCTCTTCTGGCTGATGGGCCTTCTGGCAGGGGTGCGGCGTGTATCCCTGGGGGCGGTCTGGCCGGTGGCCGGGCTGGCCGGGCTGGCGGCGCTCCAGGCGGGGGTCTCTCCCCTGCCAGAGCGTAGCCTGCTGGAGGGCTTGCGCCTGCTGGCGTGGGTGGGGGTGTTCCTGGCGCTGGGCCTCTGGGTGCGAACCCGTCGGCGGGTGAACCTGGCGGTGGCGGGGCTGGCCCTGCTTGGGCTGGCGCTGGCGGGAGCGGCGCTCTTCACCGTCAACTGGACGGATCGGAAACTGTCTTTCATTCCCATCGATTTCCTCATGCGCCTGCCGCGGCTGGGTGAGCGCGTGCATCCCAATGTGATGGCCGGTGCCCTGGTGGTGCTGGTGCCTTTTCTGGGAGCGTGGTGGCTGTTCAATTTGCGGCGGCTGGGGTGGGCCGGAGCCTTGGGTCTGGGAGGGGTTTTGCTCATCATGGGCGGCGTGGTGGTGCTCACCAAATCGCGCGCCGGTTACCTGGGGCTGGCCGGGGGAGTGGCTCTGCTCCCCATGCTGCGCTGGAAGCGTGCGGGATCAGCGCTGGTGCTGGGGGCGGGCCTGCTGGCGGGGGTGCTCTTCTTCTCTCCATCCTCACCTCTGCCGCGCGAGATGCTGTTCGGCTCTTCCTTGCAAACTGCTCTTCAGGGGCGCGAGGATATCTGGCGGCAGGCGGCCTTTTTGCTTCGGCATTTTCCGCTCACAGGGGTGGGGCTGGGGTGTTTTGGCCCCGCCTCTGACGTGCTTGCCCCTGTTCCCGGTGGGGTGAAAGCCACCCCTCACGCGCACAATCTCTTTCTGCAGGTGGGCGCTGAGCTGGGCTGGCCCGGGGTGATCCTCTGGGGAGGGGTGATGTTGGCGCTTGTGGTAGAGGGATGCCTGCTTTATCGCTCATCGGCTCCATGGCAGGGGCTGGGGGCGGGGCTGCTGGCCTCCCTGCTGGCCATGAATGTGCATGGAATCTGGGATGCGGTAACCTGGGGCACACGTATGGCCTTTGTTCCGTGGCTCATCTGGGGAGTGTGCTGCGGGGCGAGACAGATTCTTCCTGATCGGTTGAAGCAGGATTATGATTCATAACAGTAAGATCATCACTGGAAAGAAAAGGGTAAGGACATGGAGCATTTTGATGGAGAAGAAAGCACGCTAAACACCGGAGACACCGACCTGCGGAAGTACCTCTGGTTACTCTGGCAATGGGCGTGGCTCATCGGTCTGGCCACTCTTCTGGCGGCGGGGGCGGCTTTTATTGTCAGTGAATTGCAAACTCCCGTCTATCAGGCTTCTACCACCATCCTGGTGAATGAGGCGCCGTCTACCCAGTCGAGTAATTATTCGGCCATCTACCTCACCAGCCAGCAGCTGACCAAAACCTACGCCGAGATGCTCACGAAAAAACCCCTGCTCGATAAGGTACGGCAGAACCTGGGCCTCAGCGAAAATGTGGAATTCGACGTAAAGGTCAATTTCATCCGCGATACTCAGCTCGTGCAGCTGCTCGTGGAGCACACCGACCCCTTCCTGGCGGCCAACGTGGCCAACGAGATGGTGGCAGTCTTCTCCGAAGATATCCGCAACCTGCAGCAGTCGAAGTATGCCGCTTCCAAAGAGAACCTTAAGGCGCAACTCGATTACCTCGACCAGCAAATTGTCGAGAACCAGAACGCTCTTGACGCGATCATTCAGAACAACCTCAAACAACTGCAATCATCTGGTGAAAATGTTGAGGCCCAGCCGACGGCGGCACTGTTAGAGCGTGCTCGGATGCTCAATGCGGCAGAAATTGACCGGCTGGAGACGCGCATCTCGCAGTACCGGCAGTTATATGCCTCGATCCTCTCCAGCTATGAGCAGATCCGCCTGGCCGAGGCGCAGACCACCACTAGCTTCATTCAAGTAGAGCCGGCCACCCCGCCAGAGAAGCCTATCCGCCCACGCACCCTGTTGAACACTGCGCTGGCGGCTGTGGTGGGGTTAATGCTTGCCATCGGGGGCGTGTTTGTCATCGACTTTCTGGATGATACCCTTCACGATCCGGAGTCCATTACCACGTTGAGCGGGTTGCCCATCCTTGCCTCGATCAGCGAACATGAGGTGGAAGATGGCGGGCCGATCACCCAGGCCTATCCGCGATCACCCGTTTCCGAGGCTTTCCGTTCCCTGCGCACCAATGTGCAGTACTCCAGCGTTGACCGCCCATTGCGGCGTATCATCGTTACCAGCCCCACCCCTGAAGACGGGAAAACCACCATCGTGGCCAACCTGGCTGTGGTGCTGGCGCAGGGGGGAATAAATACCCTCCTGATCGATGCCGACCTGCGGCGGCCCCGCCTGCATAAAATGTTCAAGTGTGAGAACAAACTCGGGCTTTCGTCGTTATTTGTCCAGCCGATGGATGGACTGGAAAAAGTCATCGTGCACTCGCAGCGTACCGAGGGGCTACACCTGATCACCAGCGGAGGAACGCCTCCCAACCCGGCAGAGTTGCTGGGATCGCAAAAGATGAAAGAGATCCTCAACCGGCTCAGCCAGTCCTTCGATACCCTGCTGCTCGATACGCCGCCCGTCCTCACCGTCACCGACACAGTAGCCCTTTCCAAGGCGGTAGATGGCATCCTCATTGTGGTGCGGCTGGGAAAGACCAAACGTGGCGAGTTCCTTCAGGCCATTGAGCATTTGCGGCAGGTCAATGCCAACCTGGTGGGGGTGGTGATCAATGGGGTTAGCCCGCGCCATGCCCGCTATCATTACTATTACCGTAACTACTATTATTACCAGTACAGCGCCTATTATGGCGAGGGAGAAAAACGGAAACCTTCCAGCAACGGCTCGCGAAGCAACGGAAAGCACGCTCCCGTTCCTCATCCCGCCGGGGAATCGGCTCCGAGAGAACCCCTGTAGAAGAAGCGCACCTGTGGAGCACCGAACGCCGCCCGGTAAAACGGGCGGCTTTTTTTATGGAGCAGCCGGGCTATAAACCCCCGCGAGAATGGATCACCTGACCGGTGATCCAGCCGGCCTCCAGAGATGCCAGAAACCGCACCAGCCGGGCGGCATCTTCGGGCGTACCCAGGCGCCCCATAGGGGCGCTGGCTTCCCAGGTGGTACGGAGCGGCGGGCTAATCCAGCCCGTATCGGTGATGCCCGGATCAACTGCATTTACTGTGATCCCCAGTGGGGCGAGTTCGGCGCTCAGGCTGAGGGTAAAGGCCTCTACTGCGCCTTTGGTGGCCACGTAGGCCAGTTCACCGGGCATAGGGCCTAGCGACTGACCCGAAGTGAGGTTGATGATGCGCCCGAAATCAGAGGTGGGTTGATGCCGCCTGAAGCGGCGGACGAACTCGGCACATAACAGGGCCATCCCTCGCAGGTTGACCGCGTAGGTGCGGTCGAGCAGGTCGGCGGTGAGTGCATCGATGCCATCTCGCATGGAGTAAGCCGCATTGTTCACCAGAATGTTGACCGGCCCCAGCGCAGACTCGGCGGCTTCCATTAACCGGGCCGGGGTATGGGGGTCGGCCAGGTCTGCTTCCAGGCCATCAGCCTGCACGCCCATCCCGCGTAATGTATCGAGGAGTTGTGCAGGCTCTGCAGGGTCACCTGCCAGGCCGCTTTCATGGTCATAGGGGCGGAAGTAAGTGATAAACACGTTCACGCCGTGGCGGGCAAACTCGCGGGCGATGGCCGCTCCGATTCCGGCTTTCCGGCTGACGCCCGTGACCAGGGCATTTTGAGGTTGGCTCTGGTTCATGGAATGGCCTTTTCGGTTAAGATGTCTCTCCAGGGTTGAGTCTTCAGCCGTGCAGATTGCGCGAGCGCAAAGACGCGCGGTGGAAAAGAAGTATACTGAAAAAGAGTTTCACTATTAAGGGTTTAAGGAGATTCTGATGAGCCATTCTATTCCACGTTGCCTGGTCTGTGAACTGGACAGTACGGAGGTACCGTTAATCGAACTGCGATACCGTGACCAGAGTTACTGGATTTGCCCCCAGCATTTTCCCATCCTTATTCACCAGCCGCAACTTCTGGTGGGAAAGCTACCCGGTGCAGAGCGTCTCGAACCACACGAGCACGATTGAGCGTTCTTTTCCATCGCCATGACCCGATCAATCTCAACGCCTCCCATGCGGGAGGCGTTGAGATTAACTCACCCCGGCAGGGGATCAGGCCTGAAGGATCTCCACACCGTAGGCGGGCAACCCCAGCGGGCCGGTCACCGACTGGCCGCTGAGAAGGCTGCGGTATGACGCCGCACCCAGGTCTACTGTGGCGGGAGCGGGGTTGAAGTTCATGACAAAAATAAACCGGTTCTGACCATCACTGCGCAGTTGAGCAGTCACCCCCTCCGGGAGTTCTGCCGGGAGCGCGCGAAGCAGATCGAGCCGTTCGGCCAGTTTTCCAAAGAAGCTATCCATAAAGGCCTCATCGTTGCGTGAAGCCACATAGTAGGCCTGGCCTTTGCCGAAGTCGTTCACCGTGAGCGCCGGGCGCCCGGCGTAAAAGTCATTGCCAAACGTGGCCAGCACCCGTGCACCCTCAGCATGGATGAGGGCGAAGTAATCGCGGGCTTCGAAGCCACCGCTCAGTCCCAGTTCGTTGCCGGGCACAGGAAGCACCCGGTTGCGTTCCTCAGGGGTGATGGTATCGGTCTCTTCATCCCAGATGCCCAGCACCTCGCGCAGGCCATTCCCCGGCCAACCGCCCAGGAAGCACAGATCGTTCTCGTCAACGATCCCGCTCCAGTAAGTCATCACCAGCGTACCGCCATTTTTAACAAAGGCGCGGATACGCTCCGCCACGCCCGGCTTGAGCATGTAGAGCATGGGGACAATGACCAGTTTGTACTGGCTGATCTCGGCTTCCTCTGCGATAACGTCCACCGGAATGCCGCGCTTCCAGAAGGGCAGGTAATGGGCGATCACGGTATCGGTGTAGTTCCGGCGGTCACGCCCCAGGGCCTGCATATCTTCAATGGCCCAGCGGTTTTCCCAGTCGAGGTAAATGGCCACATCGGGATGAACCGTAGTGCCAATGACCGGATCAAGCTGGCGGAGAATGGCTCCCAGCTCACTCACATCTTTGAACACACGCGTATGCTCATGCCCGACGTGATCAACCACCGCGCCGTGGAATTTCTCGGCGCTGCCGCGGCTCTTGCGCCACTGGAAATATTGCACCGTATCCGAGCCATGCGCCACAGCCTGAAGGCTGCTTAACTTGTGCATTCCGGGCCGTTTGAGTTTTGGAATGGGTTGCCAGTTGGTATTGGAAGGAGTCGATTCCATGAGCATGAACGGTTTGCCACCCTTCATGGAGCGGTTCTGATCATGGATGAAACTTACCTGTGCCGCCAGCCGCCAGTCGGAGCCGGTGGTGTGCCAGACGGGGTAGTTGTCCCAGCTGACCACGTCCACGTACTGAGCAAATTTGGGGTAATTCAAACCCGGGAACAGCCCCATGAAGTTGGTGGTTACCGGTACGTTGGGAGTGAGTTCACGCAGGGGTTGAATTTCGTTCAGGAAGAAATCGATCGTTTGATCGTTGGAATAGCGCTTCCAGTCGAGGTTGAGACCATGGAGTATGGGTTCTCCGATGGGGCTGGGGGATTCGATCTGCTCCCAGTCGGTATAGGTGTGGCTCCAGAAAGAAGTCCACCAGGCTTTGTTGAGCTTATCCAGATCGTTATCGTATTTCTTTTTCAACCAGTTGCGGAAGGCCGCCTGACACAGATCGCAGTGGCACTCGCCGTTGTATTCGTTAGAAATATGCCAGACGAGCAGGGCTGGATGATCTTTGTAACGCTCAGCCAGCGCGCGGTTGATTGCCTGGGTCTTCTGACGGTAAACGGGAGAAGTCATACAGTGATTATGGCGTATTCCATGCAGATTGCGTCCGCGGTCGGACCGCACGCGTAATACCTCAGGGTATTTTTGCGAGAGCCAGGCCGGGCGGGCGCCGCTGGGGGTGGCCAGAACAGCATACGCGCCGTTTTCGGCGAGTAAATCCATGACCCGATCCAGCCATGAGAAATCATAACGGCCTTCTTCGGGTTCCAGGCGTGCCCAGGCGAAAATGCCCACGCTCATGGCGTTGCAGTTGGCCAGTTTCATCAGGCGCATGTCTTCTGCCCACACCTCTTCAGGCCACTGATCGGGATTGTAATCTCCACCGTGAAGGAAGTGCGGAAACCGGGGATTGATGGGGGGGTAACGTTGAATCATAGAGCCTCTTTTTAGATTGAATTGGATCTTAATCGGCGATTGCCGGAGCAGGAGCGGCCTGCTGTGGCAATCGAACCTGCATGGCCACAAAGAAATTAATCGTTGCGATCAAAGTTCCCAGAAGGAAAACATACTGAAAGCCATAAGTATTCCAGATCACCCCGCCCAGCAGCGCGATAGAGATTGAGAAAACATGGTCAATGGTTACACCGGCGGTCAGGGCGGGCTGAATATCGGCCGGGTCGAGAGCGATTTTCTTCATGTACGTGGAACGCGCCATGCTGACCGACATGAGCATTTGATCGAGGAGAAAGCAGGCGCATACCACCAGAAAAGCTGTACCTTCGGGGAGAAGCGAACGGGCAAAGCCGTAGCCGAAGCAAACGAACACGAGCAGAACCGCTTCAGATGCCAGAACCAGGCGTTCACCAAAATGATCGATCAGCCATCCAAGAAGGGGTTGGAAGAGGATGCCAATAACGCCGCCGATGGTCATCAGAGTGGCCAGAATCTGGGTGGGTTGTTTGAAAATGGTCACCAGCACCCACGGGGCAAAAGTGATGAAGAGCTGTTTGCGCGAACCGTAAAGGACGGCAAGGGCATAGTAGAGGCGGTATTCTTTGTGCAGTTTTAGAAAAGCAGTCGGAGCGCGGACACGCTGGCGTTGCATGGAAAAAAGCAGTGCTGCGGTGATAACGAATCCGAGGGTGGCCAGAGTGAAGGTGTGCTGGTAGGTAAAATGCAGAAAGCGAAATCCCAGCGCCACCAGAAAACTCCCCAGAATGGCCGCCAGGTTGCGAATGGCGTTGAGTTGCCCCAGCCGCTGGCCGGTTTTCCCTTCATGAGCCAGTTCCATTCCGATGGTTGAGGCAATGGGCATGAAAAGGTGCTGCCCCATGCTGTAAATAAAAAGCCAGAGGGCCATCCAGCCGTACGAAGGGGAAGCAAAACCAATCAGAATAGCCCCCACAGCGCCGAGGAGCATGGAAACGCCCCCCAATCTGCGGCTGCACAGAAACCACAGCAGCGCTGAGACGAAAACCACCAGGAACCCTGGCAGTTCACGGGGAAACTCCAGAAAAGATCGCTGAAAGCCAGTCAGAGCAAACCGATCGTTAAGGAAATTGTTAAAAGTCGAGTCCACGATACTGTACGCCATACCTACCACCAGTGAGGCGACAGCAAAGAGCCTGAGTTCCCGTGAGGCGCCTGAAAAGCGCCGGGCAAGATTGAGAGTCATGTTACGATGTTCCTTCCCATTGAGTGACAATGCCACCCGTCGCACCGCGTGAGGAAGGGCGGGTGTGAATTTCTTCCGGTGAGACTTCATCCACCACCGGAGTTACCACCGGCAGAATGATCAGTTGTCCGATGGCGTCTCCGGCGGTAATTTGCAGAGGGCTAGCAAAGGGGTTGACCACTTTAACGAGGATTTCTCCCTGGTAACCTGCATCCACCACCCCGGCGCCCAGAAGGTGATCATTGCGTCCCTTGGGTTTAACCAGCCCTACATAGCCTGGCGGGATTTCCACGGTAACGCCGGTGGGGACGATGCTGGTGCTGTGAGGGGGAATGCTCAGTGTGGCGGCGGCAAACAAATCAAGCCCGGCATCGGTCGGGTGTTTACGGGTGGGAAGCAATGCGCCTGGGCGCACACGGGCCATTCGGATGCGTTCCATATAATAGAGTCCTGATCTAAAATAAGCCGGGCTGGCTGGCGCCTTCCCCGGGTGGAATAACAAACCCGTTGGCTTTCAACCATGCGGGAGAAGGGCCGTTCCAGCCGAAGCGTTTTAAGTCAACCTGAGCGCGGTCATTGAAAACGATCCCTTCGGCTTCCAGGAGGGTGCGTTGTTGAGCAGCCCCCGGGCGCTGGCTGATTTTACCCTGGCTGTTGATGACGCGCTGCCAGGGCACGTCGGAAGGGCAGGCGGCCATGGCTTCGCCAACCCAGCGTGCTCGAAAGGCGAGAAAATCCATCTCTTTCACGCTTTCGGGGCAGGGGAGGTAAAGCGCGATCTGGCCGTAGGTGCTCACCCGCCCCGGAGGAATGAGACGGGCAATGCTCCAGACGGCCTGGAAGAAAGCCGCACGCGCCCCGGGCGGAAGGGATATTTCAGCGATGGGGCACCTCCAGCTCCGGGTTCGGGTCAAGGAAGAAAACTTTCTGGTTCAATTTTTTATCACCAGTCCGTCCAACTGGGTCTATTATAGTACAGGGAGGCGCGAAAACGCTTTCAAAAACTGGGTGGATTTTCAGGGTTGTCGTGAGGGCGGGTACCCCCTATAATTGTAATCATGACATTACCTCTTACTGTGATTCGCTATCTTGCGGAAACGATCGGGGGGCGGGGAAGTTGTACCCCCGCAGTGAGCCGGGCAGGGGAATACGTCCACGGGGTACTTCGAGACCTGGGAACGCATGAGGTGCGCTTCGAGCCGTTCGCGGGTGCGGCCTCCACTTACCGCCCGTTTATGCTGGCCTTTCTGGCCGCGTTTGCCGGTAGCCTGCTGGCATTCACCGGGGTTGGCCGGTTGTATCTGGCGCTTGGAGCCGTGCTCAACGGGCTAGGGGCGTGGGCCATGCTGGCAGAAGCCGAGTTTGCTCCGCACTGGGCCGGCTGGCTGATCCATCACCGACCTACCCGGAATGTGTGCGGCGTGATTCGCCCGGCCGGAACGGTCACCCGGCGGGTGGTGATTTGTGCCCATCTGGATACACACCGTACCCCGGTATTTTACTCCTCGGCAGGTTGGCAGCGCCTTTTTGGCCTGCTGGTAGCGGCCTGCCTGATCAGTATGCTGACGGGAACTCTGGTCTTTGCCGCCGGAGCACTTCTGGCCCGCGTTCAACTCGGCTGGGTGGGTGCAGGGCTGTTGCCGTTCCAGGGGTTTGCGTTGATCATGGTAGCCATGGCCGATTTCACCCCTTTTTCTCCGGGTGCGAATGACAACGCTTCGGGGGTGGGAGTAATCCTTGGGTTGGCCGGGCGTTTAAAAGAGCAGCCATTACGGCATACCGAGGTGCATCTTTTGTTTACCGATTGTGAGGAAACGGGCGCCTGGGGGATGCGGGCATTTCTCAATCAGCATGCCCGGGAACTGGGAGAAGATTGCCTGTACGTGGCCATCGATCAGGTGGGGGTGGGGCAACTGTGTTATTTGCTCAACGATGGGTTGATTTTCAAGCACCCTACACATCCCCGCGCTCTGGAGCTTGCGCGCCGTGCCCGGCAGTCTGGGGGAATGAAGGTTAAAGAAATACCCGGCACTGCCTACACAGACGCGCTCCCGGCTACGCTTCGGGGAAGGGTGGCCCTCACCCTGTGTACGGTGCCTGAGGGAGACGCCGGCGCTTCGGCTCACTGGCATCAGATGTCTGATCGCTTTGAGGTGATCGATCCGCAGGCGCTGGCTGAGACGGAGCAATTTACCTGGCAGGTGTTGCAAGAGGTGGATGGCGATTAATGAGAAAATAGGCTACAGGAGGTAGTCAGCATGAACAAGCGTGATCGGATTATGAGCCTGTTGGAACGCGATTCCATCCCGGAAATCATTCCGGCGGCTTTTTTCCTGCATTTTGACCCGTCCTTCCATCGGGGAGATGCCGCCGTGGCCAGGCACCTGGAGTATTTCCGGCGCACTGACATGGATTTTGTCAAAATCCAGTATGAACACGCCTTTCCTCAGCTTTCTTTTCTTCAACATCCACAGGACTGGGCGCGCATGCCCTTTTATGATCTTTCCTTTTATGAAGAACCGCTTTATGTGGTCAAAGGACTGGTAAGGGCGGCCAAGGCCGAAGCACCGGTGCTGTTAACCCTGTATTCGCCTTTTATGGTAGCGGGCCAGGCCGCGGGTAGTCAGGAAAAAGTGGTAGAACACCTTCAAGAAGACCCCGACGCCGTGCGAAAAGGCCTGGAGATCATCACTGAGAGCCTGAGGGGGTTTGTCCGGGCCTGTATCCAGGCCGGGCTGGATGGGTTCTACACCTCCACCCAGGGGGGTGAAGCAGGGCGGTTCACCGATCCACGCCTCTTTGAAACCTGCGTGCGCCCTTATGATCTGACTTTGATGGAAGAAATTAATCGCGCCTGTCCGTTTAACATCCTTCACATTTGCGATTATCATCTTCCATACGCCGATCTGACCCCCTTTGTGAATTACCCCGGGCATGTCGTCAATTGCAGCCTGGAATTGACGACTGGCAGGATTCCCCCCCGTGAGGTCGCGGCCCGCTTTGGCCGCCCCTTCATGGGAGGAATGGATCGAAAGGGAGTCATTGCCCGTGGAACCCCTGAGGAAATCCGACAGGCGGTAGAGGCTGTGTGTGCTGAAGCCCCTGAGCGATTTATTTTAGGGGCCGATTGTACCCTTCCCTCGGATACCGACTGGGAGAACATTCGCGTCGCAATTGATGCGGCGCATCAATATCGCAGGAGGAATGCATGAAAGCACGGATTGTGCCGCTGTATTTTACTTCACCCGACGACCCCGATTTTGCCGCGCAATGGACAGCCTTGCACGGCTTGCTTTCGGAGGAGGCTGAGATTCTTCCCCCTCAGGCTCTCGGAGACCCCCTTCCTGAGATGACCGATGCGGCGGTCTTCCCGCAAATGCTCGGCGAGGCCTACCGCAGGCTGGATCAGTTCCGGGCGCTGGGGGTACCTGTGCTGGTGATCACCTCAGAGTTTGGCACGGTTTCCATGTGGGACTGGGAAATTAACCAGTACCTGCGCTCATCAGGGGTGCAGGTGCTGGCGCCATATAACCTGGAACAGGCGCGCCTGGTGTGCCGTTTACTGGCCTTAAAACGGGAACTGCATCAGGCGCGTTTCCTTGTTTATCAGGATAACCCCGGTGAGGGATTCCAGGCGAGTATCTTCAAGCGGTTTTACTGGTGGGAAGAGGAGTGCACAGCGCGGTTAAAAGAACGCTTTGGAATCACCATCGAAAAGCGCAGTTTTCGGGCGCTGGGAGAGGCGGCCAAAGGCATCCCGGACGATGAGGCAAAACAGGCGTGGGAGGTATGGAAAGACCAGGTGCCCCTGGGACACATCCCTGAATCCTCCCTGTTGAGTGCGGTGAAGCTCTATCTGGCTGTGAAGCGCGACCTTGAGAGTACGCCGGGAGTGCTTTCTGCGGGGATTAACTGTTTGAACGAATCTCATTTCTCCGATACCACCCCGTGCCTGGCCTGGGATTTCCTCTATTCTGAACGCGGGCTGGCCTGGGGATGTGAGGCAGATACCGTTTCCATGCTTACCCTGCTGCTTGCCACGCGCGGGCTGGCAAAGCCAGCCATGATGACCAATTTATACCCGTTCCTTATGGGGCAGGCGGCCTTGAAGCATGAGCGCATCCCGCACTTCCCCAGAGTGAGCCGCGAGGAAGAGAATACGGTGCTCACGGCGCATTGTGGTTACCTGGGGGTGTTACCGAGGGCGTTTGCCAGCCAGTGGGCATTACGGCGGAAGGTACTGGCAATTGTAGACGAGAATGCCACTGCCATCGATGCCCGCCTGCCAGAAGGCCCCATGACCCTGCTTAAGCTCCAGCCGCCCTTTGATACTCTCTCGGTAGTCGAAGGTGATCTTGAGGGGTATGCCGGGTTCCCGGGTTCCGATTGTCTGAACGGGGCGATTTTACGGGTTCCGGATGGGCACCGCCTGATGACCGAACTGGCATCGCATCATTATATTCTGGCCTCCGGGCGTTTTACAGCGGCGATTGACCTGCTTGCTGAGGTGTTCGGGTTGCAGGTGAAGCGAATTGAATGAGTGGGGAAAAGCCGATGAAATCTTATGAAAAGATGCAACGGATTCGGCAGACGGGAGTGATTGCCATTCTGCGTGCCAGCAGTTCGGACCAGCTGGTTGCCGCCGCCGAGGCGGTGCGAGCGGGTGGGGTCTGCGCCATTGAGGTCACCATGACCACGCCCGGGGCATTGCAGGTGATTTCAGAGGCTGTGGCACGCTTTGGGGACGAAGTGCTATTTGGCGCAGGCACGGTTCTGGATGCGGAGACGGCGCGAGCGGCTATTCTGGCCGGGGCGGCGTTTCTGGTCACACCCACGCTCAACCGTAAGGTCATTCGGCTGGCGCGCCGCTACAGTGTGCCGGTGATGCCCGGCTGTTATACGCCTACCGAAATGCTTGAAGCCTGGGAGGCGGGAGCAGATATGATTAAATTCTTCCCGGCTTCGGTGGGCGGCCCGGCGATGCTCAGAGCGATTCTGGCGCCGCTCCCCCAGCTTGAAGTTGCCCCGGTGGGCGGGGTGACACTGGAGAACGCGGCTGAATTTATCCGCGCGGGCGCCGCTGCGCTGGGGGTTGGAGGAGAACTGGTCAATCAAAAGCTGCTCGACGCTGGCGATTTTCCAGAAATCACCCGTCGAGCAGCGGCTTTTCTTGTAGAGGTGGCGCGGGGGCGAACCTGGCCCTGATGGAACTCAGGCGAGGGTGAGGCGTTTCACCTCGCCCCCCACGATTCCCACCCAGACGGTTGCATTGGCGGTAAACCCCTGGGGTGCAAGGAGCGCGGTGATTTCACCTTCTTCGAGAAGTTCGGGCCACAGGGTTTGCCAGGTGTTGCCGCCATCGCGCGAGAGCCAGGCCTCGCCATTGCAAAGAACGGCCACGTCCTTTTGCTGGGGATAAGCAGGGGACACGATGACGTTGTTGATGGGCCCGTCAAGAACACCTTCGCCGAGCTTCTGCCAGGTGGTGCCGCCATCGGTAGAGCGGAGAAGACCCTGGGTTTCGGTGCCGGCAAAGAGGGTGCCATCTTTGCCAAAGTTGGGAGAAATGCCCAGGCTGAGCACCGTCTCGTAGCCAATGGGCAGGTCTACTTCGCGCCAGGCGCGCCCGCCGTTGGTACTGCGGAAGATGCCCGATTCAGTACCCGCAAAGACCGTTTCATCGCTGGCGAAGTCGGGTGAAATGGCCAGGGAAAAGATGGAAAGATCGAGCAGACCAAAGTTCCAGGACGCCCAACGATAACCACGGTCGGCAGAGCGCAGAACGCCATCGTCCATAGTACCAGCGAGTAAGATGCCGTCTTCTCGGAAGGCAGGCGAAAGCACCAGCGCAGTGACGGTAGGCGGGGGTGGAGGGGTTATTCCCAGCACCCATGTGGCAGCTCCATCCCCTGAGCGGAGAATGCCACCGGCCATTCCGGCGATGATCGTGTGATCTTCGGGATAATCGGGTGAAAAGACCACCGCGGTAGCAGGCACTTCCTCGCTCAATCCGAGAGAGGCGGTGGCCAGTTGCCAGGTTTCTCCAGCATCAGTTGAGCGATATAGCCCCGAAGTGCTGGCCGCCAGCATCTCATTGTCATACGCGGCGAGGGTGTAGATGAATTCGTCAGGGGTCGATGTTGCGTTGAGTTTGGCCATGCTTTCCTCTTCCTCAGGCAGTATCCATGGATTCAGGGGGGCGTCTGCGATGAATGATGACGTCGGTGGTGAGGGCCAGTGCGGCACCGGCTACCGCGCTGTGTACTGCGGCTTTGACCACAGTAGCGGCATCCCAGATACCGGCTTCGGCCATGGAGATAATGCGTTTGTGGACAACATCTAAACCAAAATTGGGGGGGGCGAAGCGCAGATCGGCCATGATTTCAATGTCGTTAAAACCGGCGTTCTGCCAGAGGGTGCGGGCAGGGGCCTCAAGGGCGCGCATCAGTATGCGGTAAACCGCTTTTTCGTCAGGGTCTTCGGCCTTCATCAGATAGGGGCGAAGCACCTCACGGCAGGCCAGCAGGGCAACTCCCCCACCCGGGACAACTCCCTCGCGCATGGCTCCGCGCATGGCTTCGGCGGCACGGATGGCCAGCTCTTTACGCTGTTCAATGGCTGTGGGGGTGATATCCCCTACCCAGAGGGTGGCCGAACCGCCCATGAGCCGCCCGATGCGGGCGAGAAGGGCTTCACGGGCTTCTTTATCGGAGGTGGCCGAGAAGGTCTTGCGCAGTTCTTTAAGGTGCTGGCGCAGGCGGCGAGGATCACCGCGCCCCCCGATGACACCAAAGAAATCGCGGTTGGCCCACACCCGCCGGGCGCGTCCGAGATGTTCCGGGCGGACGTTGTTCAGGGTGTCGCCTGCGGCTTTGAAGAAGGGTGTGCCGCCGGTTAAGATCGCCAGGTCTTGCAGGGCGGCCTGCCGTTTGGAGGCCGCAATTTCTGGCGATTTTACCCCCAGGACGGTGATCCTGTCTTTGTTTACCGTCAGAAGTGACATGGCGCGGTCTGACAGGGTAGCGGCAATCAGCACCAGGCGTTGCACCCCGGCGCCCACGGCCATCTCCAGCAGAGGCATCAACTCGGCAGGCTCGTTGATCTCCAGATCTGAGATCAACAGCCAGGCATCTTCCAGCTCGGCGCGCAGGTCTTGCGGGTTGTTCATCATCTCGCGGGAGAACCAACCCGAATCCCAGTATATTCCTTCCACATATTCACGTTCCAACTCGCGCGAACGCCCCTGGCGAATCTCCAGGCGGCCAAAGGGGCCGATGACGTCAAAGATTTCACCGAGCATTTTGGCCAGGGGAGGGTCGTTGATGATGGTCGCCGCCAGTTGGGCCAGTTGATTTTTCCCCTGCAGGTGGCGGGTCTGACGGTCAAGGGCCTCGAAAATGGGAGGGAGACATCGCTCAAAGTAAGTGCGCATGCGCATGGCGTTACCGCCGCTGTTGACGATGTGTTGCACTCCCTGGTTGAAAATGGACTGGAACATCACCGCGGCGGTTGCGGTTCCATCACCGGCCTTTTCTTGAAGCTCCCACAGAACGTGGCGGATGAACATGGCGCCGACGTCTTCGTCGCGCCCCTCGATTTGAATGATGCGGCGGGCAATGGTTCCACCACTATCGAGCAGTTCGGGTAACTCGTCAGTGCGTGCGATGCGTTCGATGGCCACTGTACGCGGAAGGGGCCCCAGGGTGGGGCGAATGGCGTTGATGATCTGGTTGATTCCGCGTTGCATGCCCTGGCGTACTTCGGGCTGAAAAACAACTTTCGGTTTCTGGAAGTCCTTGACTACTACGGGAGGGCGTGCCATGCGTTCGTTTCACCTTCCTGAATAAAATAGGTGGGTTGAATGGAATGCTGAAAGGATGGTGATTGTATCATCTCTCTCGGACGATTTGCCCATCTTTCATGGGGAGAATTTCATCCACATAACCATCAACCAGAGGGTCGTGGGAAGACATAAGCACGGTGATCTTTTCTTCCTCAACGATCTGACGGAAGAGGGAGAGGATTTCACGGGCGGTGGTGCTGTCGAGTTCACCGGTGGGTTCATCAGCCAGAATGAGGCGGGGTCGGTTTGCCAGGGCGCGGGCAATGGCCACCCGCTGCTGTTGCCCCCCCGAAAGCTCGAAGGGCCGATGGTGCATCCATTTGGCCAGCCCGACCATCTCCAGCAGTTCGATGGTGCGCTGTTTTTTCTCTTTTCGAGAAGCCTGGGCGATACGCAGCATGAGCTCGATGTTTTCGTAAGCGGAGAGGGTAGGCAGAAGCCCGAAGGACTGGAAAATGAATCCCACTTCTTTGCGCCGCCACTGGGTGAGTTCTTTTTCACTTAATTGCGACAGGTCGCGCCCGAAAATCCGCACCACGCCTCGATCGGGGCGATCGAGACCGCCCAGGCAGTTGAGCAGGGTGGTTTTCCCACTTCCTGAGCGCCCTTTGAGAGCAATAAACCGCCCCAGAGGAATTTGCAGGTTGACCCCCCGGAGGGCGTATACCTCGCGTGTGCCAGTGCGGTAAATGCGCCAGAGGTCTTCGGCCTCGATGACCCAGGTGGTGGCAGGAGCTTCAACGTCTGTCATCATGGTTGCCTCCGGGTGATGTTAGGAATGCGCAGACGGCTAAACAGGGCACGCAGGCCGGTTTCCTTTTCTTCCAGTGGCAGTTTTCCACTGGTGGCCTGAACCAGAGCTTTCTCTCGTTCGCTGGGGGGCGCCGGGCGGATGAGAATGCCGTCTTTGGTTACCTCGACGAAGACACGCCGTTGGATATTGAATTGTTCCAGATAATCGCGCGGAACCTGTAAGCGCCCTGCGGAATCGAGCAAAACAACCTCTTCAAAGGTTACTTCCTCGTGGTGGTCAGGGTTTGTGGGGGCATTCGGCTCGCCGGTTTGTTGTTCGCTTTCGGCAACCGCGGGGTGGAGGTTGTTGACCGGCTGACGCACGGTTTCGGTAGAAGTTTTTCCGTCGCGAATGGCCACCACCCGGTCAACATGGCGGGCGATGTTCATATCGTGGCTGACGATGATCGTGGTTATCCCCAATTCATGGTTGAGATCCTTGAAGATCTGGAAAATTTCGTTGGCGGTGTTCGTGTCAACTTCGCCGGTGGGTTCATCGGCTAAAAGGAGAGAGGGATTATTGGCCAGAGCTACTGCGATGGCCACCCGCTGCTGTTCACCACCAGACATTTCCACCAGTCGGTGCAATTTTCGCTCTCCCAGCCCCACTGCATCGAGGAGCATTTCGGCCCTTTTGCTGGATTCTCTGGTCATTTTTCCGGCAATGGTGATGGGAAGTTTTACGTTTTCCAGCGCAGACAGGTACGGTATCAGATTGCGTGCACCCTGCTGCCAGACGAAGCCCACCCGTGTGCTACGATAGGCATTTAATTCGGCATCTGACATTTTCAGCAGGTCGCGCCCATCCACGAAAACTCGTCCTGCCGAAGGGCGATCCAGCCCGCCGAGAATGTTCATCAGGGTTGATTTGCCGCTCCCACTGGCTCCGACAATGCCCAGGAGTTCCCCGCGGTGCACGAGTAAATCCAGCCCCTGAAGAGCCACTACCTCAAGGTTGGCCACCTTGTAGATTTTGACCAGACCATCACAAAGGATAAAAGGTTCGTCTTCAATGATCATGTTTTATACCGCCTCGCCCAGTTTGATCGCCTGGAACACTTTCATCCGCATCAACAGCCAGCCCAGTACGGCCAGGGCGATCACAAATAAAACACCAAAGAGGATGTAGACCTGGAACACTGCGGGCCAGTCAATGCGCACCAGGAAAGGAGGAATGCGGGCCGCCATGTCGTTGCCAACCTGAAGATGGGGGATGAAAAAGTTGCTGACCCATACCCCCATGCCTGTTCCGGCGGCCAGCCCCGCAAGGAAGAGGAAGGCCAGTTCAGAAGCCAGGAAAACGAGCATCTGTCCGGCAGAAAGCCCGATGGCGCGCAGCATGCCCAGCTCGATGAAACGCCGTCGGAAGGAGAAAAAGGCATAAAGCAGAAAACCGAGGACGGTTAAGAACGCCAGTGCTACGAAACCTACGGATAGCAGACCAAAGAACCCCTGCCGCTCGGGGCGAAGTTGTTCCTGGTTTAAAATTTCCAAAGACACCCGCGGGTACATCACCCGCCGGTAAAGGTCATCGATGCCCTCCAGGAGGGAGCGGTAATTGGTTCCGGGTGCGGTTCGCAGCCACACATCGTAGGGGAACTCACCCCCGACCTGCTCAAAGAGGTAATCCAGGTTGCCCACCACGAGCGGCCCCTCTTCAGGATACCAGGTAGGGAAGTAATAGAAAGTGCCAACAATGCGATATTGAATATCGCGGGCGTTGCTCAATTGATACACACTCACCCCGATGGTATCGCCCAGTTTGAGGTTGTATTTTTGGAGCATGTCAAACGAGACGAGCACACCCTCGGTGGTGCGCGCCAGATCATTCATCAGGGCGCCGAGGGGTACGGGGGCGAAGTCACGCCGCCAGAAGGCCGCCTGGGGAAAATCAATGCGGTCAATGCCGATGAAGTTGATATCGCCGACCGATTCGCCCGTTGAAAGGCGGGCCTTGATACGCGCTACTCGCGCCGCAGCCTGCACCCCGGGCACTTTGAGGTGTTCCGAGACAGGCATAAAGACCCAGATGGGGGCGCTATTTTCCGCGGAAGCGCCTTGCTGGCTCTGGCTTTGAGCCTGCTGACCGCCCGGGGCGCCGGAAGCGCCCGATGCGCCCTGCAACTGCCCCATTTCGATCACATGCACGTCGGCCCCCACTTTATAGAAGGTCTGATCGTGCATGTGGCGGTCCAGTGTCTGAGCGAGGGTGGCGGTGAAGGTTGACAGGCTGAGCGTCATCACCAGCAGGATGAGCGGAGCGGTGTAACCGGAGGTGGAGCGGGAGAGGTAGCGCGCCGCCATGAGCAGCCCCACACTGTTGGTTTGAGAAGCTATCCAGGCGATGACCCGCATTACCAGCGGTAAAAACCGAATGACCAGCAGGGCCACCGCGAAGATTCCCAGAGCAGGAACGAGCAGGAGAAGCGGATTCTGGAACGGATCGGCCGAAAGCCCGCCAATATCCCCGGAGCGTTGAAGGAGATACATCCCGTAGCCAGCAGGGATGAGCAGGAGGAAATCGAGAAAGGCGCGCTGCCAGAAGGGTTTTTGAATCTGGCGGGCGCGATCCTGTTTATAGGTGATGACTGTGTGTTTGGCCGCACCAAGCGTGGGCAGAACCATCGCCAGCATGGCCACGGCGACGGCCACCAGGCCAAAGCGCAATGACTCGGGGGTGATGGCGGGTTTTAATCCAGTTACTGCCGAAAAATCGAGGAAACTGCGGGCTTTTCCGAAAAATTGAGCCACCAGTTGAGCCAGAGGAGCGCCCAGGAGCATCCCGACGGCGCCGAGGATGAGGCTTTCCAGAATGGCCATGCCGACCAGCTGACCTGTGGTCGAACCCCGGCTGCGCAGGACGGCAATCTCATTCCGGCGCTGCCCCACTGCCATGTCGACCACCAGCCCGATGAAGGTGAGGATCATGATCAGCAGGGGAACGCTGAAAGCATAGAGGAAGACGGTGAGGGAGCGTGAAAGCCGCAGGTATTTGGTCAGATTGTCTTCGGGAGAAATATCTAACCGCATATTGGGCAGCAGGTTGATGGAGGTCTGGCGGGTGTAAAAAATGCGCCCCAACAGGCCGGGTACGTCGGCAGAGTGAATGTGTGACCCGTCAAATACCCAGTACCATAACCCAAGATAGACATCATTCTTCAGGTAAGGGATGACGCGATCAAAGAACGTCGCTTCGGGTACCAGGAGCGCATCTCGAAACTCCTGACTGCTGTAGAACCAGTAATCTTCTTGCGGGTCGGTAGGCTTCCAGATTCCGGCAATGCGCACCGGGAATTCCACCGTGGTGGTGGTTTGTTCGTTTTTGATGGTGGTGTAGGCAATGAACTTTTCGCCTACATGGGCACCCAGCAGGGTGGCCCGTTCTTCGCTGATCATAACGTCGATCAGGCTGTCGGCCAGGCCGGTTGATTCAGGGGCAAAGCTTCCCTCCAGTAGGGTGGCGTGCTTTTCCAGGTCGGTAAGGGTGGAAAAATACACCCATGCCAGGGGTTCCTGGGTGGTGTCGTAAGTACCCTTTTCGGCAGGAAAGAGTTTGAGGGAATCGGTTTTGAAGTAACGTACGAAAAACTTAACCGGCAGGCCAATATCCTGGCGCACCCTGCCGGAGAGATATTCGTTCACCGGCTTCATGCGTTCCCAGTTCACAGACCCATTCCATGCGCCGACATAACGGTACATGAAAGCAAAGGGAGGGCGCCCCATTTCCCCGGTGGGGGCAGTCTCTCCGGAGATCTGCTGTTGGAGAATGTCCTGGTAGACGGCATCGGAGTAAATGGGAACGCTCATCGTCAGCGCAACGGCCGCGACAATTCCAAGAGAGGTGGCAAGCGCCAGCCCGCGTTGCGCGAAAATACGCTTGATCGTGACGATAAAGATCGCCCAGAAGCGGAGTAAGGTGCTCATGTGTTTGGCCTACGGGGCAACCACAACCTGACCTTCAGTCAACCCTTCGACGATCTCCACGCGATCGTCGCCCTGAATTCCAACTTTCACATCCACCCGGCGCTGCCCTTCGCCATCTTTGACCACCACAAAGCGCCGTCCTTCGAAGTTTCGGATGGCCTGAGGCGGCAGCCAGAGGGCGTTTTCTTTCTTCTCAAGCACCACTACCACACGCAGTAAATCGCCCAGTGAGAGCCCTTTCTCTTCAAGATTACCCTCTATGCTGATACGTGTGGTTTTATCTTCCCTGTCGGTGGCTTTGGCTTCGGTGGCTTTGCCGTAGGGGTAGGGGAGCTTGCGAATAGTGCCTTTCATTACCTGCCCTGGAGCATTGACCGGCCAGGTTTCGACGGCCATTCCCTCGGTGAGAAGCTGCAGGTCTTTGTCGCTTAATTCGGAACTGATCTCCAGCTCAGCCAGATCGGCAACGACAATGACCGGCTTGTAGGCTTCGACAGAGGTGTCTTCACTCAGAAATACGGAAAGCACGGTGCCATCAAAGGGGGCTGTGATCTGGGTGGATTCAACCCTGGCTTTAATTTCGTCCAGGGCGATTTGTGCCAGCTCGACCTCGTACTTTTGTTTGGCCATTAAAATATCGTATTCTTTGAGGTAGCGGGGGGTTTGCATTTCGGCCAGTTGCTGGTTGAGCTTGGCCATTTCCAGGTAGATTTCTGCACGGCGCAGGTCAAGGGCGCTGGTGCCGCTTTCCAGGTCGGCCAGCAGCTGGCCTTGGGTTACCCGGTCACCCTTCTTGACATAAACATTATCCACACGGCCGCTGGCTTTAAAGTAAAGCTCCTGCTGAATGACTGGCACAATCCGGCCGGTAAATTCAAGTTTGCGGACGACTTCGCCGGTCTGTACCTGATAGGTGGGCTTGGTAGGGATGACGGGCGTGGGAAGAGGGGTGGGGGTTGGTTCTTCCTGGGCGGGCTGGGCCGCGCAGGCGCTGAGAGCAAAAGCGGCCAGCACCAGCAGGAAGATCAACCGCCGGGCGACGATGAATCGGTGTGCAGAAACCATGCGAGCAAACATTTTATCTCCGGGACGATATACGAGTGGCGCGATCTCATCCAGCGGGAACGAAATCGCGCGGGGCAGAACGTTAATAATTATAATGCCGCTCGTCGGACTCAACGGGGACAAAAACCGGTCAAGTCCGCTTAAAGGAAGAGAAGCGGCAGATACTCGGGCGGCTCATCATAGGGAGGAATTTCACCCATGGCGACCGGGTAGAGACGTTCGTGACTGGTGCGTGCCGCCTGGCAGAGAGGTTCGTAGGGGCGGTTACACACATCCAGGAAGCCAATATTGTAATTCTCTCCATCGAAGCGACCGAGGGCTGATTGATCGTAGAGGATAAAATAATGCACCCCCACGCACCAGGGTTTGGCGGCGGCGTCTTCAAGGTATACCCGATACGCCTGGCCGCGGGCCGCCTGATTGGGCACATGCCCGATGCCACTGGCGGGCAGGCCGGCATCCAGGGCGCCGAAATGCCATTCTCCGATGAGAATGGGCAGGTTCAATGCCCTGCTGATGGCTTCCATTTCCTGCGCGGGCAGGCGCTCTTTATAGCAGTTCATGCTGAACACATCGAAATGCCGCATTCCCTTCACTGCCCAGGCGGGCGGTACGGTGTAATAGCGTATTCCCAGGTTGAGGTGGTTGGGGTCTACGCGGCGGCAGGCGGCACTGAGGCCACCAAAGAATCGGTCGACCATCAGGGAGCTGAAACTGGAGAGGTCTTCGCGGGCTTCAGGAGTGAGGGGCATTTCCCAGCTTCCTTCGGCGAGGGCGGTGAAAGAAACAGGCAATTTCCAGGCAGATGCCAGGGCTGCATCACTCCCGTAGCGCTGACGTAGAAAGTCGGCCAGGGCACGGCGGGCATGGCAGGACGGGGTATTGAAAAGCATACCCTCTGCAGGCGATTGACTGGCAAAACCCCATGTGGGTTCATTCATCATGAAATATCCGATGAAGGCCGGGTCGTCTCTGGTTTCGTGGAGTTGGGCGGCGTAACGCTCGGCGACGGCTTCAAAGTCGGGGTGGAAAACGTCTGGAAAATCACGGAAGACGCAGGGCAGAGTCTCGTAAAGAGGAGCCAGCGGGCGCACGTAGGGGGTTTGCCCCTGGCTGGCAATGGGCCAGTCTGACCAGTTTCCAACGGTGTTGAACCCGATGCGGTGTAATTCGGCCAGAGCGATTTTTGCCCAGGCTTCTTTCCATGAGGATGGCCCGAAGGCGCGGATGAAGTTCGCCGCCAGATAGTTAATCTGAAGGGCGCCATTGTGGGTGGAGTAGATGGGAGCATACTCTCCCTGAGGGTCGGGCATCCAGCTGAGTGCGTTTTGAAGGCCGCTGATGTTAGCTTCGGTATCCACGCGCACACAATCGATGCCGGCAGACCAGAAGGGGTGACCATCCGGATCAACCAGCCACCAGCGTTGACCGTCGTGGTGCACCCTGAAGTAACCAGTGGCTTCCCAGCGAATGGCCTCCCATCCTCCCCAGTGTGAATACCCGTCTGGCAGGTGCTGGTGGGGAGCGACTTCAAGTTGAGCCAGCAAGCGCGCTGTGACTTCGTCGGCGCTGCGTGACTTCGTCGGCCACTCGCGCAGAGTATTCTGACCGAGTTCATCGAGGAGCGCGCCTTTCGGCAGGATGGGCTGTTCAAGGCGCGGAGGTTCTTCGGTAACTGCAGTGATCGGGGAGAGGCAGAAGCGAGCCGGACGCGACGTTTTACGGTACACGTGAAAGCCCATACGATCCACCCGCGCCAGATCCACGCGATCGCCCCAGCAGAGCGGTTTAAGCCAGGCGCCTTCGCGCGGGTACATCCAGCGATTCTGATGGACGGCTTCCAGGGGGAGGCGCATCCGTGCCTGGCACTGGTTGAGCAGGCCGAAGGAAAAGCGAAACACCGGGCCGTTTTCGCCTTCCTGAAGAGTGAGCATAAATACCACCAGTTCATCTCCGTCCAGAAGGAGATCGCTGGTCAGGTAAGAGAAGCCGGTCAGTGTTCCGGTAGGGAAAGTGTAGAGCAGGCCATCGTTGACTTCAGGGGCTTCGAACCAGACGGCGTGGGGAATGGTCGGCTCGCGCTCCATGAGCACCAGCGAGCCGCTAAAGCGGGTAGGGAAGAAGGGATGTTCCATCATAAAATTTCAACCTCCAGGTATAGTTTGGCATCCTGTCCCCAAAAAAGCAAGTCACTTTTAAGCCATGCTCCCGGAGGAAAAGGCCCAACGGGTGTAAAGAGGTTGAAAAATCCTTGCAAATTCGTCAGCAGGGCTTTCTTAAAGCAGGCATACAGGTAACAAAGGAGACCTTCTTCGGTTATGCTTTGAGTTGATCAAACAAAAACCATACCACAGAAGCCGGGATGGTGTTTGATGCAGGGAGGTTGTATGCGCATTTTCAAGGCCTGCAGGACACCAGGAAGCCCGAGGAGGTACAGTATCCGCAGGCACTGGTGCTGCTGATCGTACTGGCGAAGATTTGCGGAGAAGATCATCCCGGTGGATTGCCGAATGAGCCGAGCATCGCACGGAGATGCTGGTGGAATGGCTGAAATTGAAAAGGAGAAACATGCCGCGCATTATCTTCGAGATGTTAAGACCGTACGCGGATGACCAAAGGAAGAATGGGGCAGGCAATGGCTTGTATCAACAATCTGGTGCCAGGCATTCTCCTGGGCAAACTGAAGTTTCGTTCCCTTCCCCGCGCCAGGCGCTACTTTGCTGTTCATCCTGCTGAAGCCTTAGCCCTTATTACTCGACTTTAAGAAAGCCCAGAATTCGTCAGTAAAACCTGAAATTCAGACATAAGTTAGGACAGTGGGGCGAACGATAGCAGCAAACGACGCCAAAGCCTCCTTGACAATGGACTGCCACTGACGGGCTGGAAGCCACCATTTCTGTTTGAGTAAGATAAACAGACCCGAATAGCGCCGCCATTTCTTACCCGTCTTGTGCGGAAGGACGTCAACGCTCTCCTGCGGCTGGAATATCTCCCCATACAGGCGGTCTCGCAGATTTTCCCCGAGTAAGAGAGCGATGGCATAAATCAACAGCAGCATCGCTACCATCTTTTCCATGTTTTCCTGTCGCTTATTCATCAGCCGGGTCATTCCCAGCAGTCCCTTCAAATCGCGGAAGGTTTCCTCAATTTTCATCCGCGAGAGATACATTTGCCACGCCCGCTCAGGTTCGAGGTTGGTCATCACCCACAGCGGTTCAGCCAAGCCTTTCTTCCACACGCCGATCAGGCTGAGGCACACCTTGCCCTTGTACCAGACTGCGGGGTGGATGACCTTTTCGCCGGGGGAGAGCGATAAGACCACTTCCTTGCCCTCGGCATCCCAGAACTTGGGCGTGTGGCTGCCCTGGTTCAGCCGAATGACAAAGTTCACTCCCTCTTCGACCAGATTGAGCAACAACTCGAGGTAACTGAATTCGCGATCCAACACCAACGGACGCTCCCCCAAGAGGTCTTTCAGTTCAGCGAAGGCACGGACATGGTTCGTATTGCGTGACGACAGACCTGCTGCAATCGTCCTGGACGAGTAAGTCAGCAAGCCGCAGGGGATGGCCCGGCCGCGATACGGTGTAGCCAGCAGCAACATCCAGAAGCCGCGGGTCTTCCCGTCTTTGAGCGTGCCAACATACGCCGTCTTCCACGCTTGCGGACGCTCAATCTCGGTCGGGTCGCCAATCACATACTCGGCTTGTTCACAAAACAGACGCCATAGCATGGCGCGCGGGTCAACCTCTCGCAGAAAGCGCTGGATGCGTTTGTAACTGGCGGCGCTGCCGCCGCGCATTTTGGCCGCAATCTCGCTCAGCCGCAAGGAGCGGGCCACCAGCATGGCTTGCCCAATTTCTGCCGCTTTGGCAGCAGTGGTTTCATCCTCAAAAAAGTGCTGCATGAAAGACCGCATCGGGATATACTTATCCATGAGGAGCCTCCTGCCGATAGGTTGTTGTGAACTATAAGTATCGGTTGTGAGGCTCTTTATACATTCATATGTCCTAACTCATGTCCGAACTTCAGGTCAAGGGGAGATAATTGAAAAACCAAACTACTCCCCCAGATATGGTGTCAAATAATTATTTTTTCAGATAGGAGTATGCCAAATATGACTTTATCAACACTCTCCAAAAGATAGCAAATCCTGATTTTTTGGTTTAGTTTTTGTATTCAATAACAGGAAGAGAAATTCAAAGTACAAAAATTCCTGGACTGTCATTTGATCATTTAGCACCCTCAAACTGCATGTTTCCCCACCGGTTTAGGCTGAAGAGACAACAATACTAATCCCGCCACAAACTGCTTTACCCATCTTCGGATAAGCGATGGACTATGAGGATAAAAACCATACCCTAACAGACCGTCAGGGCCGGTGCATGGATTTTGATGAGGACGTGCAGGCACAAGATGGACAGATAAACAAAGCCCCCCTATTTTTCGACAGCTCAACACGCCTGTAATCATTTTCTTCAGCATATCTGACAAAGGGATCCTCCAGCTCTGCCTCAAAACCGGTCAGGATGGCAAGCGGAGGGTCATTGTCAAAAAGACCAGAAAGAGTTTTTGGTGAAGTACCGATAAAATACGACCGCTCGGCCGGGGTGAGTAAATCCCCGACCCGATAGAGGAACGGCCCAGTAGCCAGTTCTTCATAGATTGAAAGACCGGTTTCTAAAGCAAACAACGGAGACAAAGTAGCCACTTTTCCAGCAGAGCAGCCCGTGTGGGTTGAAAGATGATTGCGAATCTCGATAGACAGATCACGCACCAACAATCCACTCCACTGTTCCCGCTGGCTCAATTGCAGGATCGACTCTAGCTGAGACGATCCATTAAGCATCAAAACGATCATGACCATTATAAACAGTGTTATGCGACGAAACGAATTCAGATAATCTGCTCTCGCCGACCACGAAAAAACCAACAGAGGATATAACAAACCAACCGGCTGGGCGTAGTATTGAACGAAAGAAGGGGTAGGGGATACCGCCATTACGAGGCTGGTGATCAGCAAAAGAGACCCCAACACAAGACCATACGGTACTTGCTTGCTCAACCATGCTTCACGAATCGTGAAAACCCCACCAAGCACAATGGCAATAAGAAGCATTAAGTTTTCTGGTCTGAGGAAGATTTCAACCCCAAAGAAGATCTTGGACGATAGGGACATGGCATCGGTGTAACCGGTCAGAAACCGCCATTGGGTATTGAGGCGGTGATACCCCAGATTGTTGAACATAAACGAAGTCGGGTCGGAAAACAAGAAGCCAATCACAGGCAACCATCCGATCAGAAGACCCGCTGTGAAGGATGCCAACCTTGCAACCAAAACAGATAGCCGGCCGTCTTTTTGACCCAAGGAGTACAACCCCAGCACAATCGCAAACGGCAAAACGATGGGTAGATAGGTCAACCGGCTGCCAACTGCCAGGGCCACCAAAAATCCGCTGAACCCGGTCAGCAAACGGGCGTACCTCGAAGAAGTAAGCGAGAGATGAAAGAAATAAACCGCCCAAAGAGACAACGCCAGCGGGGTAATGTAATTCGAGACTTCCCGAGAAGGAATAACAATCGTCAAGTTCATCACAAACAAGGCAGCCAACCCGAAAGCCAGCAATCGGCTGGATAAAACCCGTTTGGAAAGGAAAAATACGGCCGCCCCAGCGGCAATCAGGGCCAGAAAGCTGACGATTTTACCCGTCAACAAATAATACGACTCCAATCCAAAAACCTTAAACAGCCCGGCATACAGCAGCGGCAAGTAAGGCATCTGGAGAAAGGCAAAATCTCTGTACAGTACTTTGTCTTGAGACACCAGCACGCCGGCGGTAATATACATGTGTTCGTTGCGATTGAGGGAAGTCATGATCTTCCCCAAATCACCCATCAACCCAAAAAGGATCACCAAAACAAACAGTCCAATCAGCGCCGTATCTTTCTTGACCAAGTTTGGCTATCCCTCTCTCGAAAATAGGGAGGGCGGCTGGCCCTGCCCACAGTTGAATTAGAATAACATACACCAGCCCAACTCTGCAAGTTCTTCCGACTGAGATTGAGACATGAGTTAGGACATATGAATGTATAAAGAGCCTCACAACCGATACTTATAGTTCACAACAACCTATCGGCAGGAGGCTCCTC
>NZ_DF967965.1:2842330-2874705 GCF_001050195.2 Anaerolinea thermolimosa | reverse complement strand
CAGTGGCAGTCCATTGTCAAGGAGGCTTTGGCGTCGTTTGCTGCTATCGTTCGCCCCACTGTCCTAACTTATGTCTGAATTTCAGCAAAACCTATTGACTTTTTCATAAAGCGTTGTACAATAAAGGGAACTAAAAATTCTGGAAAGTTTCCCCTATGTCTTTCGGTCTCGCCCTTTTCATTCTGGTCCTTATTGGGGTTCTCGTAATTGAGAACCTTTTTCCGGTTTGGGCGGCCAGAAGATGCGAAGTGAACGCGTAAGAAGTTTCAGAGTAAACCTAAGCAGAAAAAACCGCCCAACAGGGCGGTTTTTTTATAACCTTCAACCAACGGAGCATTTGCCGGTATGAGATCCGATCAGATCAAGCGAGGAATTGAACATGCCCCCCACCGCGCGCTTCTCAAAGCTACCGGCGTGGTGAGCGATGCCGACCTGGATAAACCGTTCATCGCGGTGGTGAATTCGTATGTTGATATCGTCCCCGGGCATGTTCATTTGCAGGAATTTGGCCGGCTTGTCAAGCAGGCGGTGCGCGAGGCCGGCGGCGTGCCCTTTGAGTTCAATACCATCGCGGTGGACGATGGCATTGCCATGGGGCACGCCGGAATGAAATATTCTCTGCCATCCCGTGAATTAATCTGCGACTCTATCGAGACCATGCTGGAGGCGCACTGTTTTGACGGGATGGTGTGTATCCCTAACTGCGACAAAATTGTGCCGGGAATGCTCATGGCTGCCATGAGGGTCAACATCCCGGCCATTTTTGTCTCAGGGGGGCCCATGGCTGCCGGACGGACTCCTGAGGGTGAAACCATCGACCTGATTTCGGTGTTTGAGGGGGTGGGGGCCTTTCAGGCCGGAAAAATTGATCAGCGTCGGTTGAAAGTGCTGGAGGATTTCGCCTGTCCGTCATGCGGTTCCTGTTCCGGCATGTTCACAGCGAACAGCATGAACTGCCTGATGGAAGCGCTGGGGCTGGCGTTGCCCTACAACGGCTCAGCGCTCGCGCGTACCCCTGAGCGGGAAGAGCTGGCGCGCCGGGCAGGCAGGCTGATTCTGGAGCTGATTGAGCGGGATATTCGCCCGCGAGACATTGTCACGGCCGAAGCCCTGGATGATGCTTTTGCACTGGATATGGCCATGGGTGGTTCGACCAATACCATTCTGCATGGCCTGGCAATTGCCCATGAAGCGGGAGTCGATTATTCATTGCAACGCATCAATGCGGTTTCTCAGCGCGTGCCGCACCTGTGCAAGGTGAGCCCCTCGGGGCAGTGGCACATGGAAGATGTTCATCGGGCGGGGGGCATCCCGGCCATTCTCAAAGAGGTGCAGCGCGGAACGGGTATGTTGCACCTGGAGCGCCTTACAGTGACGGGCAGGCCCCTGGGTGAGTCCCTGGAGGGGGCGGAAATCCGGGATGAGGCGGTGATTCGCCGGTGTGAAAATGCCCACTCGGCTCATGGAGGTCTGGCAGTGCTCTTTGGGAACCTGGCCCCCAACGGCGCGGTGGTGAAGACGGGCGGGGTGGCCCCGTCGATGCGCCAGTTCAGCGGGCCGGCGCGGATTTATGAGTCTCAGGAGGATGCCCTGCGTGGAATCCTGGCGCATGAGGTTCAGCCGGGTGAAGTGGTGGTGATCCGCTACGAAGGACCGCGGGGTGGGCCAGGGATGCAGGAGATGCTCAGCCCTACCAGTGCCATTATGGGGCTGGGGCTGGGCGAGAAGGTGGCTTTGATCACTGATGGCCGGTTTTCCGGGGGGACGCGCGGAGCGTGCATCGGGCACGTCTCACCAGAAGCGGCTGCCGGTGGGCCGATTGCCGCCCTGCAACCCGGAGATATTGTGGAGATTGACCTGGATGCGCAAATCCTTCAGGTGCGCCTTTCGGATGAAGAGATTCAACGCCGGCTGGCGGCACTGCCGCCCTTCCAGCCACGCACGACCAGCAAGTGGTTGCGCCGTTACGCGCAGTTCGTGACCAGTGCGGATACGGGAGCGGTGCTCAAGATTTGATTGTGTGGTTACCAACCGAACCGAAGCGGTTGAGTTCGTTTTTCGCCAATGGAGGAGACAGACAATGAAACTTACGGGTGCACAGATTCTCTGGGAAACACTGGTGCGCGAGGGGGTGGAGGTAGTCTTTGGCTACCCCGGGGGGGCGAATTTACCTATCTACGACGCCATGCTCGACTACCCCGTGCGCCACGTGTTGACGCGCCATGAGCAGGGCGCGGCGCACATGGCTGACGGCTACGCACGTGCCAGCGGCAGGGTGGGGGTGGCCATGGCTACTTCAGGCCCGGGGGCAACCAACCTGGTGACTGGAATTGCGACCGCCATGATGGACTCGTCTCCGGTGGTGTTCATCACCGGGCAGGTGGCCAGCCGGTTCATCGGTTTTGATGCTTTTCAGGAGACGGATGTTACGGGCATTACCCTGCCGATCACCAAGCACAATTACCTGGTGACGCGGACAGAAGAGATTGGCCCCACCCTGCGCGAGGCTTTCTATATTGCGCGAACCGGGCGCCCCGGGCCGGTGCTGGTAGATATTGCCAAAGACGCCCAGCAGAATGCGATCGAGTGGGAATACAATGGGGGGCCAATCAAGATGCGCGGCTACCGCCCCGATTTACGGCCTGGAACGCGGCAAATCCAGCAGGCGCTGGAGATGATTGCGGCTGCCAAACGTCCTCTGATTCTGGCAGGGCAGGGTGTACTGCTCAGTAATGCGATGAGCGAACTGCGTGAGTTTGCCGAACGTGCCAATATTCCGGTGGCGATGACTTTGCTTGGAATCGGGTGTTTCCCGGCGACCCATCCCCTCAACCTTGGGATGATGGGCATGCACGGTGAGGCATGGGTAAATCATGCCATTCAGGAAGCCGATTTACTGCTGGCTTTTGGAATGCGCTTCGATGACCGGGTGACCGGGAATGTCAATACTTATGCACGGAATGCCCGAAAGATCCATATCGATATTGACCCGGCGGAGATTAACAAGAACATCAAGGTTGATCTGGGGCTGGTGGGTGATTTGCGCGATACCCTGCGGCAGATTCTGGAGCATCTGGAGCCGCAGGAACATACCGACTGGCTGGCGCACATTACCGAAATGAAGGGAGATAGCGCCGTGCGGGATGTGCAAAACCTGCCCCCGGATGGGCATCTCTATGCGGCGCATGTGATCCATGATCTGTGGCGTACCACCGGCGGGAACGTGCTGGTTACCACCGATGTTGGACAGCATCAGATGTGGTCGGCGCAGTACTTCAAGCAAGATCATCCCCACATGTGGATTACCTCTGGAGGCCTGGGAACGATGGGCTTTGGGCTTCCTTCAGCCATTGGGGCAAAAATTGCCCGGCCCGACCAGGAGGTCTGGACGATTGTGGGCGATGGTGGGTTCCAGATGACTCAGGCTGAGCTTTCTACCGCCGCTCAGGAGAACGTCAAGGTGAATGTGGCCATCATCAATAATGGTTTTCTGGGTATGGTGCGCCAGTGGCAGGAGTTCTTCTACGAAAGGCGTTATGCGGCCACCCCCATGCGCAGCCCCGATTTTGTCAAGATTGCCGAGGCGCACGGGCTGACCGGCCTGCGCGTGACCACGCGGGAAGAGGTGATCCCTGCCATTCAACGTGCCGGTCGCACCGAGGGTACGGTGGTGATTGACTTCAGGGTTGAGCAGGAAGACAGCGTGTACCCCATGGTACCTACCGGAGCCGATCTGCATAACATGATTCGCCGCCCGGTGCCTAACCGTATCGTGGAAACGGCCCAGGACGAAATTTAAACTCGAACCCGGGATGCCCCTCAGGGAGAGGAAGGAAGAAAGAAAATGAACCATACGATTGTGGCTTTAGTGGAAGATAAACCCGGTGTGTTGAACCGCGTGGCCTCGCTGTTTCGACGCCGTGCGTTCAATATTGAATCGTTGACTGTTGGGCACACCGAGCAGCCCGGCGTTTCGCGCATGACGATTGTGGTCGACAGTGACGATGTCTCCATCGAACGGTTGATTGCTTACCTGTACAAGCTGGTCAATGTGATTCAGGTAGAGGATCTGACGCACGTGCCGCGGGTAACCCGCGACCTGGCGATGATCAAGGTAAGCGCCACACCTGAAAACCGCACCCACATCATGCAAACGGTGGATGTGTTCCGTGCGCGCATTGTGGATGTGACCAATACTTCCTTCATCATTGAAATCACCGGTGATGAGGAAAAAATTGAAGGGTTTGTGGAGGTGCTTCGCCCCCTCGGCATTATTGAAATGGTACGCACCGGTGTGGTGGCGATGGCGCGTGGAGGTGCTCCTCTGTACGTGAATGGAAACGGCAACGGCAACGGCGTTCATGCCGCTCATTATGCCTCGTAATTTTTTCAGTCAGGTTTCATCATTGCCCAAGGAGAAGACAGTTTTATGGCCAAAATGGATTTTGCAGGTACGCTGGAAGAAGTAGTGACGCGTGAAGAGTTCCCACTGGAAAAAGCCCGTGAGGTGCTCAAAGATGAAGTGGTGGCAGTGCTGGGATACGGTGTGCAGGGGCCGGCCCAGGCCCTCAACATGCGCGACAACGGCATCAAAGTGATCGTGGGGGTCAACCCCGGCGGTCGTTCCTGGCAGAAAGCGCTGGAAGATGGCTGGGTGCCGGGTGAAACCCTTTTCTCCATCGAAGAAGCCGCCCTGCGTGGCACGGTGGTTCAGTACCTTGTATCAGACGCCGCCCAGAAGCTCACCTGGGATCGGGTGGTGGAATGCCTCAAACCGGGAGATGCGCTTTATTTCTCGCACGGGTTCTCGGTGGTTTACAAAGACCAGACGGGGGTCATCCCTCCGGAATATGTGGATGTGGTGCTGGTAGCCCCCAAAGGTTCTGGAACCAGCGTGCGCGCCAACTTTCTGGCGGGGAGCGGGATTAACTCCAGCTTTGCGGTCTTTCAGGATTACACCGGCCGGGCCCGCGAGCGCACCCTGGCGCTGGGCATTGCCATCGGCTCGGGGTACCTTTTCGAGACGACCTTTGAACACGAAGTCTTCAGCGACCTGACGGGTGAACGCGGTGTTTTGATGGGCGCTCTGGCGGGGATCATGGAGGCACAGTATCAGGTGCTGCGCGAGCACGGGCATACACCCTCAGAGGCTTTCAATGAAACCGTTGAAGAATTGACCCAGAGCCTGATCCGCCTGGTGGCGCAGAACGGCATGGACTGGATGTATGCCAACTGTTCAACCACGGCCCAGCGCGGTGCACTGGACTGGCGGCACGAGTTCCGCAAAGCCACATTGCCGGTTTTCGAACGTCTGTATGAAAGCGTGGCCTCCGGGGAAGAAACGCGTATCGTCCTCGAAGCCAACAGCGCGCCAGATTACAAAGAGAAGCTGGAAGCCGAGCTGCGTGAAATGCGCGAGTCGGAGCTGTGGCGGGCAGGAGCTCAGGTGCGCGCCCTGCGCCCGGAGAACTGGAAGAAGTGACCTTTCCGTCTCCTCCGCACAGGGAGGATGCCTGTGAAGGGAAGGAAAAGGGAGTAAGAAGTATGGACTCTTATGTACGGATTTTCGACACCACCTTGCGCGATGGCGAACAGTCGCCGGGGGCAACCATGACCAGCGCAGAGAAGCTGGAGGTAGCCCGTGCTCTGGCGCGCCTGGGGGTGGATGTGATCGAGGCGGGTTTTCCGGCGGCATCGCCCGATGATCTGGAGGCCGTGCGCCGTATTGCCGTGGAGGTGGGTAACCCTGCGGATGGCGGAAGAGCCCCCATCATCTGTGGGCTGGCACGCGCCACTCGCAATGATATTGACAAAGCCTGGCAGGCAGTGCAACCGGCGGCACACCCCCGTATTCATACCTTCCTGGCCACGTCTGAAATCCACATGCAGTACAAGCTCCGCATGACGCGCGAACAGGTGGTGGAACGGGTGCGCGAGATGGTCTCTTATGCCCGTAGCCTGTGTGAAGATGTGGAGTTCAGCCCCGAGGATGCGGGGAGGAGCGATCCGGAATTCCTTTATGAAGTCCTTGGTGTGGCGATCGAAGCCGGGGCGACCACCCTCAATATTCCCGATACGGTGGGTTACACCCTGCCCGAGGAGTTCGGGGCCTTGATTGCCGGGATTATCCGCCATACCCCCGGCATCGAAAATTGCATCGTCTCGGTTCACTGTCATAATGATCTCGGATTGGCCACGGCCAATACTCTGGCCGGGCTGGCGGCGGGAGCCAGACAGGCCGAGGTGACTGTCAATGGTATCGGCGAGCGGGCTGGCAATACGGCTCTCGAAGAAGTGGTCATGGCTTTGCACACCCGCAGACCGGTCTTTAACCTTTCGACCGGCATTGATACCACGCAGATCACACGCATCAGCAAACTGGTGAGCAACTATACCGGCATCAGTGTTCAGCCGAATAAGGCCATTGTGGGCGCCAATGCCTTTGCGCATGAGGCGGGTATTCATCAGGATGGGTTGCTCAAGAATCAACTCACGTATGAGATCATGCGCCCCGAGTCGGTGGGTGCTTCTCAAACACGCCTGGTGCTGGGCAAGCATTCCGGGCGCCATGCGTTGAAGATGCGTCTGGCTTCCCTGGGGTACGACCTGGGTGAAGATGAGCTGGATCAGGTGTTTGAGCGTTTCAAGTCGCTGGCTGACCGGAAGAAGGTCATCACGGATGCTGACCTGGAGGCGCTCATTTCGGATGAACTGTACCAGCCGCGTGAACTGTTTTCGCTGGATGGCCTTCAGGTGGCCTGCGGCACCATGGGCATGCCCACTGCCACGGTGCGCCTGCGTGATCCTCAGGGACGGCTTCACGTCCATGCGGCGGTGGGCACCGGTCCGGTGGATGCCGCCTATAAGGCCATCGATGCGATTGTGCAGGCTGAAAATGTGCTTCAGGAATTTGTGGTCCACGCAGTTACCGAAGGGATTGATGCCCTGGGCGAGGTAACCGTGCGCATTCAGGGGCAGGATAGCCATTCCACCCTTGATGCCCAGCGTGAAGTGGATCAGCCGCGCACTTTTGGCGGTTATGGTGCCGATACAGATATTGTGGTGGCCAGTGCCAAAGCGTATCTGGCGGCGCTCAATAAATTGCTGGTGGCTACTGGTCGTTATGGCCCGGCTGAACAGGTAGCCACGCACATGGTCAGTGCATGATTTTTTTACCGCAGGGTGCGGTAACCGTCTGGAAATTTTGAGCCAAAGGAGAAGACAAATGAACCCCCAGAAGAATCAAATGGTTGACCCGATGCGAGAGGGACACCCTGAACCCTTCCGCGAACCGCGCACCATCCCCTCAGCCTGGGATGTGACGGACTGGATCTCTGGACACGAGCATGACCCGGCAGAGATGAACGGCACGGCATTCAATCAAACCAACCCTACGTTCTCGGCGCCCTATGACAACTCCAAAAACGCTGTTCGATAAGATCTGGGAAAAGCACGTCGTCGTTGAGGAGCCAGGCGCGCCGGCTGTGCTGTACATTGACCTGCACCTCGTTCACGAGGTGACCTCACCCCAGGCGTTTACCGGGTTGCGTGCACGCGGCCTGAAAGTACGCCGCCCTGAACGTACGGTGGCCACCATGGATCATGGTGTGCCGACACGCTCCACCGATGGCACCCCTGAGGGGCGGATGGCCTTCGCGGATGAAATGAGCTACCGGCAAATTCGCCAGCTGGAGGCCAATTGCCGCGAGTTTGGTATCCCCCTCATGGGGCTGGATAGCCCTCACCAGGGGATTGTCCATATCATCGGGCCAGAACTTGGCCTTACCCAACCGGGGATGACCATTGTGTGTGGTGACAGCCACACCGCCACGCACGGCGCTTTTGGTGCTCTGGCCTTTGGTATTGGCACCAGTGAAGTGGAGCATGTGCTGGCTACCCAGTGCCTTTTACAACATCGCCCGAAGACCTGCGAGGTACGTGTGGAAGGTCGGCTGGCCAGAGGGGTGACGGCCAAAGATATCATTCTGGCGCTCATTGCGAAGATCGGCACGGCTGGCGGAACAGGGTATGTGCTGGAATACACCGGCGAGGCGATCCGATCCCTGAGCATGGAAGAGCGCATGACCATCTGCAACATGTCGATTGAAGCGGGAGCCCGGGCCGGGATGATCGCCCCGGACGAAACCACCTTCCAGTTCCTGGCGGGGCGCGAGTATGCCCCCAAAGGCGAGGCCTGGGAGAAAGCCGTGGCTGAATGGCGCCGCCTGCCGAGCGATGAGGGGGCCGTCTACGATAAGGTGGTCACCCTGGATGCCTCGGCTCTGGAGCCCATGGTGACTTTTGGTACGAATCCCGGGATGGGCATTCCCATTACCGGGCGCATCCCTTCGCCTGAGGCCATGACTGATCCGGCGCAGAAAGCCGCGCTTGAGAAGGCACTGGCCTACATGGGATTAGCCCCGGGCGGCGTTTTAACCGGCCATAAAGTGGATGTGGTTTTTATTGGTTCGTGCACCAATGGACGGTTGAATGATCTACGCACCGCCGCGGCGGTTCTGCGCGGGCGTAAGGTGGCCGATGGCCTGCGGGTGCTGGTGGTGCCCGGCTCACAGCACATCAAACGTGCGGCTGAGGCAGAGGGGTTGGATCGCATTTTCAAAGAGGCCGGAGCCGAGTGGCGCGAGCCGGGGTGCTCGATGTGTATCGCCATGAATGGAGATCAACTTGAGCCAGGGCAGTATGCCATCAGCACCAGCAACCGGAACTTCGAGGGAAGACAGGGAAAAGGCGGACGCACTTTTCTGGCCAGCCCGCTCACTGCCGCCGCTTCCGCCCTTACCGGGAGGGTCACTGACCCGCGCACCATCCTCTAATTCTGGAGGACGCGAACACCGAAAGGTACGGGGGTCGCGTCCTTTGTTTCTTTTCAGGTAGAAGGTATTCTATGGAAAAATTCACCACAATCTCCTCGCGTGTGGTTGTTCTGCCGGTTGATAATATTGATACCGATCAGATCATCCCGGCGCGTTTTCTGAAGACCACCGATAAAGCAGGGCTGGGCGCCAATCTTTTCGCCGACTGGCGTTACCTTCCTGATGGATCGCCCAACCCGGATTTTGTCCTCAACCAGCCTGAGAATCAGGGCGCAAAGGTGTTGCTGGCGGGTGACAACTTTGGTTGTGGTTCCTCCCGTGAGCACGCTCCCTGGGCGTTAATGGGCTGGGGGTTTCGGGCGGTCATTTCTACCACATTTGCCGATATTTTCCGGAACAATGCCCTTAAAAACGGCCTGCTCCCGGTGATTGTGGATGCAGCGGTGCATCGCAGGCTGATGGAGCAATTGAAAGCCAACCCGGAAGCACACGTAACGATTGACCTGGCCGCGCAACACCTGGTTCTGCCAGATGGAGAAGCGGTGGCCTTCCCGATCGACCCCTTTTCGAAGACCTGTTTACTCAACGGGGTAGACGAGCTGGGGTATTTACTGGGTCTGGAAGAGCACATCCGCCGGTACGAGGCGCAACACCCTGCCACTGCGAGTTAAACAGTTGGGAGGGTTGGCGATTTTTGATTAGCGTTGTTTTAAGAGGGTGCTATGATCCAGGTATACGACACAACTTTACGCGATGGCACGCAGCGCACGGATATTTCTCTTTCGTGTAATGACAAGATTCAGATCGCCCGACGGCTCGATGAATTGGGCGTGACCTTTATTGAAGGCGGCTGGCCGGGGTCTAACCCCAAAGATGCCGAATTTTTTGAGCGTGCCGCCGGGATGCACTGGCAGAATGCCCGCATCGTGGCTTTCGGGGCCACCTGCGCGGCGAACAAGAAACCCGATGAGGATGCCAATATTCGCGCCCTGATCGATGCCCGTACCAGCCACTGTGCAGTGGTGGGTAAAAGCTCGGTTTTACATGTGCGTGAGGTACTGCGCACGACCCGCGAAAACAACCTGCGGATGATCGAAGAGTCGGTGGCCTATCTGGGTCAGCAGGGACGGGCGGTTATTTATGACGCCGAACACTTCTTCGATGGGTACAAGGAAGATGCGGAATATGCTCTGCAGACGCTGGCGGCGGCCGCGCGCGGTGGCGCCGAAACGCTGGTGCTCTGCGATACCAATGGCGGCACCATGCCCTGGGAAGTGGCCGAGATCGTCCGTGCAGTACGGGCGCGCTTTCCTGAAGCTCAGCTGGGGATTCATGCTCATAATGATGCTGAGTGCGCCGTGGCCAATTCGTTGATAGCAGTGCAGGAGGGGTGCATTCAGGTTCAGGGGACGATTAACGGGTATGGGGAGCGCTGTGGAAATGCCAATCTATGCTCGATCATCCCAAATCTGGAGCTTAAAATGGGCCTCAAAGCTCTCCCTGAGGGCAGTCTGGCGCGCCTGACCGAGCTTTCCCATTATGTGGCTGAGATGGCCAACCTTTCTCCAGATGAGCACCTGGCGTATGTGGGTAAGGCGGCATTCGCTCACAAAGGAGGAATTCATGTGGCGGCCATCCGGCGCACGGCGTCTTCTTACCAGCATATCGACCCGGCACTGGTTGGAAACCAGATGCGCGTGGTGGTTTCGGAGCTTTCGGGGCGCGGCAATCTCCTCAGTAAAGCCGAAGAATACGGGCTTGTTCTGGACGAGGATGCCGACATCACGGCTGTGTTGAACGAGTTGAAAGCGCTTGAGGCCAGGGGCTTCTCTTTCGAAGCGGCAGAGGCCTCGGTTCTGCTCATGCTCAAGCGTCAGCAGAAGGACTACTGTGCACCGTTTGAGCTGGTGGATTTCACAGCCAATGTGGAGCACCGTCAGGGGAGGGGTATTTTTGCCGAAGCGACGGTCAAGGTGCGGGTCAATGGAGAGATCATCCACACCGCAGCTGACGGGAACGGCCCCGTCAATGCGCTGGACGCCGCCTTACGCAAAGCATTGCTGCCCTTCTATCCTTCCATTGCGCATTTCCACCTGGAAGATTACAAGGTTCGGATTCTGGACGGTGACCGGGGCACCAGCTCAACCACGCGGGTATTGATCGAAACCCACAACGGCAATAAAACATGGAGCACGGTGGGAGCGAGCACGAATATCATTGAGGCTTCCTGGCGCGCTCTGGCCGATTCGATTGAGTATGGCATCCTCATGGGAGATTGACAGGAGTATTCATGGAAGCAAACATCGTATTGTTACCCGGAGATGGTATTGGGCCTGAGGTGGTGAGTGCAGCGGTGCGCGTGTTAGAAGCCGTGGCTCGCCGGGGTGGACACACCTTTCATTTCAGCCAGCATCTCATTGGCGGGTGTGCGATTGACGCCTGTGGAACAGCGCTCACCGACGAAACACTGAAAGCCTGCCAGCAGGCCGATGCCGTACTGCTGGGGGCAGTTGGCGGCCCGAAGTGGGATGACCCTACAGCCCCGGTGCGGCCAGAACAGGGGTTGCTGGCCCTGCGCAAGGGATTGGGAGTCTTTGCGAACCTGCGTCCGGTGAAGGTGCACCCCAGACTGGTCTCTGCCTCACCTCTGCGCCCCGAAAAACTGGCAGGGGTGGATCTGGTTGTGGTGCGGGAACTGACCGGCGGGCTCTATTTTGGTCAGCCTAAGGGGCGTTCACTGGTCGATGGGAAGCGGCGCGCGGTGGATACGCTGGAATATACCGAGGGTGAAATTGAACGCATAGTGGAGCTGGCGTTCAGGCTGGCGCAGTCTCGCAGGAAGAAGCTTGCCTCGGTTGACAAGGCCAACGTACTCGAATCCTCGCGTCTCTGGCGCCAGGTAACAGTGGAAGTTTCTCAACGCTTCCCAGATGTGGCGCTGGAGCATGTGCTGGTGGACACGGCGGCTATGCGGCTGGTGGCCAATCCGGCAGCGTTCGATGTGATGGTCACAGAGAACATGTTCGGAGATATTCTCACTGATGAGGCGGCTGTGCTGGTCGGCTCGATGGGGCTGTTGCCTTCGGCTTCGCTGGGATCGGGGGGGCCGGGGCTTTATGAACCCATCCATGGTTCAGCGCCAGATATTGCCGGGCAGGGCATCGCCAATCCCTGTGGCACGATCCTCAGCGCAGCACTGTTGCTGCGGCATTCACTCGGCCTGGAGGCTGAGGCCGTGGCGGTGGAACGGGCGGTAGAGCGCGCCCTTGATGATGGCGCTCTCACCCGTGATCTGGGCGGAAGCCTGGGCACCGAGGCGATGACGGAGGAAATTTTACGCCGCCTCTGACCTCTTCTGAGGCGGCCCCAAAGACAAAGCATGGAAGGGGCATTTCAACCCTGCTGGTTTGAAGTGCCCTTGGGTAACCTTACATAGAAATGGAGATGAAATTTCAATGACCCCCACATCACTTATCTGGATGGATGGAAAACTTGTGGATGAAGCACAGGCTACCGTCCCCTTTCTCAATACCGCCCTGCATTACGGGTTGGGTGTCTTTGAGGGAATTCGTTGTTATGAGACAGATCGCGGACCGGCGATTTTCCGCCTGAAAGAACACATGGAGCGGCTGGTTAATTCGGCCAAAATTCTGGGTTTTCGCAATCTTCCCTATACGGCAGAGCAATTGGGTCAGGCCTGTAAAGAGGTGGTGAAAGCCAACGGGTTCAAGGCGTGTTATATTCGCCCGCTGATTTATCACCACAGCCCGCAGCGCAGTATGAACATCGATGCAGGCGAAGCTCGGGTGGGTATCGCAGCCTGGGAATGGGGAGCATACCTCGGCGAGGAAGCCCTGGAAAAAGGGGTGCGGATGCATGTGGCCTCTTTTACTCGTCACCACCCCAATGTGATGATGACCAAAGCCAAGGTAACGGGGAATTACGCCAGCAGCAGCCTTGCCAAAACCGAGTCAGTGCGGCTGGGCTTTGATGAGGCGGTGATGCTCGACCCTCAGGGATATGTGGCTGAGTGCACCGGTGAAAATCTGTTCATTGTGCGCAAAGGGGTCATCTACACTCCGGGCACCTGGGCATTGCTTGAAGGGATTACCCGCGATGCCCTGATGACGCTGGCGCGAGACCTGGGGTATGAGGTGGTCGAGACTCAGCTCAGCCGCGATCATCTCTACATTGCCGATGAATGCTTCGTCTGTGGTACGGCGGCTGAGGTTGTGCCGGTGACGGAGATTGACTTTCGGGTGATTGGCAGTGGCAGTATGGGGCCAGTGACCCGCGCCCTGCAGAAGGATTTTTATGCCGTAGTGCATGGGAGGCATCCTCGCTCGGCTGAGTGGCTGGATTATGTGGAATAAAAGGCAACCATGCGTGTAGCATTTCAGGGAGAACACGGGGCCTATTCAGAGGCGGCCATCATCGAGCATTATGGCGAGGGGGTCGAAAGTATCCCCTGCGAGTCCTTTGAGGTGGTCTTTGCCTCTGTGGCTGATGGCAGGGCTGACCTGGGATTTTTACCGATTGAGAATTCACTTGCTGGCAGTATTCACCGCAACTACGATCTGCTTTTACAGCACGACCTGGTGGTGGTGGGAGAGCACAGTTTGCGGGTTTCGCATTGTCTGATCGGTCTGCCCGGGACGCGACTGGAAGAGATTCGCACGGTAACCAGCCATCCGCAGGCGCTGGCGCAGTGTGAGGGCACGCTTAAACGTATGGGGGTGAAGGTGGAGCCTGCCTACGATACTGCCGGGAGTGTGCGCCTGGTACGGCAGGCCGGGGAGCGGAGCGTGGCGGCCATCGCGGCGCGGCGCGCGGCACAGATCTACGAGATGGAGGTGCTGGCCGAAGCTATTGAGGATAATCCGGCTAATTTTACGCGCTTCTTAATCGTTGGCCGCCAGCCGGTCTCTCCGGGGAGTGATGCGAAAACCTCGATCGTCTTCTCGCTGGATAACCGTCCCGGTGCACTTTATCGCGCGATGAGTGTGTTTGCTCTACGCGATATTGATCTGACCAAGATCGAATCGCGCCCGCTGGCCGGAAAACCATGGGAGTATCTTTTTTATATCGACTTTGCTGGCTCTATCGAGGAAACCCCGGTGAAGAACGCGCTGGCCAACCTGGCAGAGTTTGCCACCTTCCTGCGTGTACTGGGCTCGTATCCGCGATTCAGAGGGTGAGGCAGAGATCAATAAATAGGCAGACGCCAGAGGTAGGGTATGGTCACTTGAGAACGGAAACCCCTATTTATTTCAACCCATCATCAGAGAGATGATACTCAATTTGACCAGGCCTGTGTCTTCTATTTTAAGGACATGATTGTATATTTTGATTTGTAGGCCGGGAATCATCTCGAAACCATGTGCTCCCATCGGAGTATGCATGTTTTACATACACAACGCCATAATTCACACTCCCGGCACATGGACACGAGTTATGATTAACCCCGCTGGCCGCCCAGCGGGTAGTATTACTCTGAAGTTTTCCACCATAACTGTAATTATCTACCGCGACATAGTTACAGTAACGTGTATCTGTCCAAATGTCTTCTCCTACCTGAGAAAGTGCCGCTCCATTTATTACTTTACTCTCTGCCCAACCTTTCCATACTTTAACGTTATTTACAGTGTCTGTAAAAACGTCTTTGCATCCCTGTACAGTTCTTCCTGAAAAGCTGGCAGGGTACTGACACCAGCTATACGCTGGAACCAGCGTATAGCTGATGCTCGCTATAAGAATTAAAAAAGAATATTATTCTCACTATTAACCATGATTTTTTCACGCCTGATTCACCTCACTCGGCCAATTCAGGATTGACTTTACCTCGTCTGGCAAATCAGGCACAACGGATAGCGAGAAATCAAAATATCTTCCGGTTAAAATGAGATTACCTTCATCGGTAGTTACATAATACGCAGAGCTAACTGGCAGGCCGTTTTGATCATTGCGGAGAAGAATGACTTTACTCCCCACAATGGATTGGATTCTACCGCCGATTTCCATTTCGACCGGTTCTGTCCTCTTGGTTTCCTGAACAAATTCTCGGATTATCTGGCCGCTGTCATCTTTCAGGAAACGGGTAGTGATAGTCGATTCCGCAGGGTTTTGCAATCCCTCTTTAAGGAACGTATCCAATGCAGCACAACGCTCCTTGAGCGGGTAAACATTTCCCGGAGCACTGAAGACCGTTACTGTTTTGTAACCAGCTGGGTAAGCATACATTTTCCCGTACCTGTACATAGCGATCCACACATTGCCCGTCTCAAGATCTTCACGTCGTGAGATCATCTGCTCTTGTTTGCCTTCCGAATCTAACTGGTACCAGATTTGCCACTTCGAATGAACGGGCAACTTAACGCCTGTTACCGGGTCTACACCATTGTCACCCGGCATCTCATCCTGGTAAGTAACATAGATCCATCCCTGACCAGTTCCCTGTTGTTCACATTTCTTTACCAGGTCATCGACTGTTGCCTGTAGTATGGTCATCTTTTCCTGTGGAATGCGCTTTTTACCGGCAGCCTGTACTTGGCTGCCAAAGACGATTGATAAGGCAAGCAAACTCAAGACAATGAAACTAAATCGTATTTTCATATATCCCACCTGTGCAGTCATTCACTTATATAAATGAAAATTATCTCCCTCCATAGCCAATCATGAACCTGTCAGAAACTACTCTAAGCTAGGAAACATGCTTTTTATTTGTTTAATCTATCATAATAGTATTTTTTGTCAAGCTTTATGTATCTGTCCCAAAAATGGTTGGTGACTTTATAACCGCCGCTGCCAGGGGGGAATTGAATGAGGAAAGCTGCCAAATATACCCCAGCCTTGGGACAGACTATTCTCTGTTTTGTCCCAAGAACGGTAGGCAGCTCTTCAAATGCCAGTGATTACGATTCATAGACTATGCCAGGACAAGCATTGGCTGTCCTGGTTGATGTAACCGCATGGAGGGCTCTCTGCCGCAAGATGCAAAAGTCGCCCTGCCTTATATTTTCTCTTTCACCTCTTGGAGTGTGCGCTCATATACCTCGAAGTGTTCGCCTTCAGTTTCCTCGGGGTCTACATATTTAAGCCACATAGCCTGTTCCGGGTGCGCCCCGGAGAGGACGCGCCGGCTCTGTCGGAGAACGCCCTGAGGGTCGGACCAGCGCACTTCGCCCATCTGCAACAGAATGTACTGCCCGGCATATTTCGCTTCGATTTCTTTACGATGGTCCCGGTAAAAGAGCCCCTGCTCGGCGGTGGTGCGCCGCCAGCTTACCACTGTTTCAAAGGGATCTGTAATGCGCGAGAAAAATTCTCCCAGCGGAGCCTGCACCTCAGTTTGAAAGTCAATTTCATCAAGATTTACCGTGCCGAAGCCGTTCTGAGCGGCAATGAGCAGGGCGTTTCGGTCGCGGTGGAAGGGCGGAGTATACCAGTCGGCCTGAGGGTCGTGCCCCATGAGGTAAGCCCCGCAGGCATCGGTCGCAATGACCTGATCTCCGGCGATGAGTGCGTTGCATATGCGCGGGTGATCGCCCGGCCCCCATTCCATGCCAGCCTGTGTGACCATGGCGTCCAGAACATTGAGAGCAGGGTTGTAAAGGCGACCAAGGTCAGCAAGCATATAAGGCATGCGCACCAGATGATGGTAGTACCAGCGGGGGCGTCCCTCAGGTTCAATGGGCATCAATCCAAAGAGGTTTTTCAGGCACAGAGTAATGCCCATGAACTGGTGATTTTTAAGCTTTTGAACCGAAATAACTTCATCGGCATCCAGGACTGATTGCAGCACGGGATACTTCTCAAACATTAACCCACCGCCCGGCACCTGCACCCAGGCCACTTTGTCCCGGTGGCCGTAGACGAAGGGTACATCGAACTCGCGTAACACAGGCAGGATATTGGTGCTTCCCTCAGGGTCGCCATGCCAGATGCCTTCTACTCCCACATCAACGGCAAAAAGCTCGGCATGGGTCTCTTCACGAAGGATGCGCAATAACGCCCGGGCAGCCTGATCGCTGACCAGTTGCTGGCGATGCCCCTGGTGCATGATGACCCGGTCCGCCACCCAGTCCTGGTTGAATTTGATGGCGATGCGGCGGGCCTTACGAAGTTTTTCCCAGGCTCGATCGAGGGGCATTACCGCCCGTTTCATTGCCTGATACACTTCTTCGTCGCTGGATCGATAATCGCAGTGCACTGCGCGCACATGATAGGCTTTTGAGCTGGTTTCAACCATTCAACGACTCCTGTAATCGTGCAACCAGATAGACAGGGATGATTCTATACCGTCCTGTGAAAAAGTCAAAATCTTTACGGGGAGTAAATTTTATCGCTTCGGGCGGCGGAAGTCACCTTCACGCAGGGTTATTCCCAGGGTGTCCAGGTGTTCCAGAAATCCCAGAGCGTACTTACGGCTGGTGTTAAAATGATCTCGAAATTGCCCCACGGTGAGGGTGGGCTCTTTTTCAAAATGATTTTGAACCCAGTGGAGCATGGCTTCGTAGTCTTCCCGGCGGAAGACCACCTCTGCAGAAACCTGAACCAGCCGCCCCAGATCGAGCAGAGCCTGGTACAGTTCGTTCCCAAGCTGTGCCTGGGCTTGCTTCACGGAAGGTGGACTGAAGGGCGCGGAGGAAAATTCAGCCATCAGGCGGTCGATGGCGGCTTGCTGTTGAGGGGTAAAGGTGAGGGTGTACCCCGGGCGATGCACCAGCCCGGTATGCTCTTCCAGAATACCCCGGGTCAGCCAGGACTTGAGAGCCGCATGGAACACGCGCGCGGGTAACTTCAGGCGGCTTTTCAGGGCTTCTCTGGGAATGCCCCGCCTGAGCGGGCTGGTGTGGTGGAAGGCTTCCACTTCATCAAGGGCGCGGCGGGTGAGCGCTTCCCATAAAGGGGCCGGAGCGGCCAGCAGATCGGCCTGTGGATGGAGAGGGCCTTCTTCCAGCAGGTGGAGCTGGCCGGTTTCGATTAATTCCCGGAGGGCCGCCATAGCCTGGTCGTTTGGAAGATGGGATTGGGCACATGCGTGTTGAAGAGAGGTGATGCCCAGGGCCATAAAGGCCTGCAGAAGCACATCCGAAGGGGTGCCATGGCGGAGGGCTTCCAGCGCCGCCAGAACGGAAGAGTCAAAGCGGCGATGCCGGGTGGGTGAAGGGTCTATCACCACTCCGCCACCGAGGGTCTCGGAGGGTGACGGGCGGCGCAGGATGTAATGGTCACCGCGCACAGTCACAACCGGCTCGTGGAGATCCAGCTGCAACCAGCCTTCCTGGCCAGGAGAAAGAACCTCAGTGCCGAGGAGGCGAACCCGTGCCATTACCTCAGCACTGCCCAGGAACAGTTTTACCTGGCTGTTGTGAGAGAGTGCTGCAGATGAATCGGGCAGTAGTTTGAAATGGACATCGAGCAGGCGGGTGGGGCGGTATTTACCCACATGCGTCAGCACGTCGCCGCGGCGAATCTGATGCACGTCCAACCCGGAGATGTTGACCGCGGTGCGGCTTCCAGGGAGGGCGATCTGTTCTTTCTGGCGGTGGGTCTGCAGTCCTCGAATACGCCCGCGCAGCCCCCCCGGCAGGATTTCGATCTCTTCACCGACGCGTAAAGAGCCATCGATGAGCGTGCCGGTGACCACGGTGCCAAAACCGGCAATGGTGAATACCCGGTCGATCGGCAGGCGTGGCCGGGCAAGGTCGGGACGAGGAGGGCGTTCTGCCAGGCAGGCCTGCAGGGCAGCCATTAAGTCTGGCAGGCCCTGCCCGGTGCGCGCCGAAACAGGTATGATGGGCGCCCGCGCCAGAACGGTGCCTTGAATGACCCCTCGGACCTCGGCCAGAACCAGTTCCAGCCAGTCATCGTCTGGAACCAGGTCGGTTTTCGTCAGGGCAATCACACCTGTGGGGATTTGCAACAGATCGAGGATGGCAAGGTGCTCGCGGGTCTGGGGCATGATGCCTTCGTCAGCGGCCACCACCAGCAGGGCGGCGTCAATGCCACCCACCCCGGCGAGCATGTTTTCGATGAAGTCACGATGGCCGGGCACATCCACAATGCCTACCGATTCACCGCCGGGAAGGGTCATCCAGGCAAACCCGAGGTCGATGGTCATCTCCCGTTCCTGCTCTTCTTTGAGGCGATCGGGATGGGTGCCTGTGAGGGCGGCCACCAGGGTAGATTTCCCGTGGTCGACGTGACCCGCTGTACCAATGACGTGCATTTTTTATTTGCCCTGGCCTAAGGAACGGTCGAAGTCTTCTACCCACTCATGTGCCATGGCCAGGAGACCCTGGAGCTGCTTCTGGGTCTCGGCGGTGATGAGTTGGACGGCATCATGCAGTTCCTGAAGCCGGTCAGTCAGCTGGGTCAGCTGTTCGCTGGAACGGTCAAACTGGCGGGCAAGCTCGCGCTGTTGTTCTTCCTGAACGAGGGAGTAGTTGGTCCAGCGTTTCTGGTCTTCAGCGCGGAAGGCGACCCATTCCTGCCTGAAGCGTTCTTCGGCAAGGCGCTGCATCTCGGTGATTTCATTGATGCGCCGTTCAAAACGCTGGGTGATTTCTTCGAACCCTTCCTGGGCGCGGCGTACGGAACGTTGCAGGGCATCGAGCGCCTGCACCTGGGTGTCGAGGTTGGCCGACTGGCGCTCGATGGCCTCAAAACGGGTTTGCCAGTCTTTCCAGATGCGCTCGCGTTCCAGCTGAAGCATATTTTGTTTGTCAATGAACGTGGAGATCGTCTGCCTGCGTTCGTTTTCCGTGTTTTGTAAATCGCCGATGCGAGTCTCGATTTTCCGAAGGCTGTCATTGACCAGGTCCAGTCTTCCTCGCTGTTCATCGAGCCTTTTGCGCATGGCTGCCACCTCGCCTTGAAGGTCGGTTACGCGCCTGGCTTCCTGGCGCTGGCCGTCTTCGATCAGCTTCTGGGCGCGGCGGTATTCCTCATCGGAGCGTTTCGTTTCCAGCAGTTTTACTTCCAGCTCCTCGATCAAACGTGCAAGGCGGAAATCTTCTTCCACACGGGCCTGCAGGGCCTTACGCAATTCTGGGATGGATTCCTGCCCTTTACGCAGTTCGCCAATAGCCTTCTGGAAAGATTCGAGGTCGGCCAGACGGACTTTCTCCATTTCGCGGTCGTGATCGAGGCGCAGTTTTTCGATGGCTTCAAGGTCGCGGGTAACATCCATGCGCAATTGAGAAAGTGCGGCATCCAGCTGGTCAAAGCGGCTCATGATCATCGAGAGCCGCACCACCTCACTGGAGATTTCTTTGGATTGCTGTTGTAATTCGGGCAGGCCGCTTTCCAGTTGAGCCAGGCGTTGTTCAAGGGTGTCGATAATTGCCTTGTCTTTCCGGTGTTCGTTTTCCAGAAACTCCAATCGCTTTTGCAGTTGGTCGAGGTCCATGGTCTTGTTTTTCGTTCTCCAGATACAGGGGAAATGCAGGGAAAGTGGACAGAGATGGTTCTTTCGAAAGAATTATACCTTATGCCCCGTGCGGTTTGGGGCGTTCAGGGAAGGCGGGTAAAGGCCGAGAGCAATCCGGTGAACATGGGCAGGAACAGGCGGGGTAAAAGGCCGATGATGACCAGGGAAAGGGCGCCGATGGAGAGAAGGGTGATTTGTAAGGGGCGCTCGCCTGGTTGTCGGGGGCCAAAATAACCTCCGGTGACTACAGCCAGAAGGCGAAAGGTGCTCATTAAAAACCCGATGTTCCCTCCCAGCACCCAGACTGCCAGCAGCGGAGATTGCCTCGCAACCTGTTCAAGCAGAACCAGGCGGACGGGAAAATGAGCCAGGAGCGGTAAACCAGCCAGCGAAAGGCAGGCGACAATCAGACCGGTTGAGGCAAAGGGCCATTTCTCGGCTACGCGTTCCAGTTGCTGGAATTCCATCGATCGCCCGGCCTGGAGCAGAATGGAGCTGGAGAGAGCCCACAGACCAAACCCGATGACACGCGGCAGGAACAGCATGGTGAATATTTCTACTCCCAATCGGCTGTTCAGGCTGATGGCCAGAAGTGAAAAGCCCGTCTCGATGATTAAGGCGTAACCAAAGAGTCGCCCAACATTATGTTGAAAGGCCGACCAGATCCCCGCGGTGATCACCATGATTGCTCCCATCCAGCGAAGAAAGAGGTAGAGTTGCGGGGCATTGCGCAGCCAGCCATATGCATTTATGAACTCCACTCCCAGCAGGAGGGAAGTGGTGGACAAAAGCAAATACAAGAACCCCACGGCGTACGGGTGGGTTTCTCCGGCGAGCAGGGGTACCCAGGTATAAAAGGGGAAGATCGCCAGCCAGAATGCAAAACCGAGGCTCAGAAAGAGGCTTGCCAGAGCGATGAGATTGGTATCGGTGGGATTGGCCTGAACGCCATCCAGTGCCCACCCGGCGAGTAAAATGAAAGGCATGGCAAGGGTCTGAAAGATGAGATAGCGAAGCAACCCGGGCCCAACACTGCGTTCTCCTGGCGGAAAGAGAAGCGGGACGCTGAGCAGGACGGCTATTTCAATCATCAAAGCGGAATACAGGAGAGGCTCAACGGCCATGGCGGCTACCAGGAAGCTGACAATGGCCAGGCCATAAGGAATGAATAAACGATGGCTTCCGGCCTGCTGTGCTCCTGCAAACCAGAAGGCGGCAATGGTAAAGAAGAAGATTAATAATGGACGATCGGTATCCGTCAGGTTGAGACGCCGTCCCGCGAGAAGCAGGATGGGCTGAATCTCCAGAGTAAGCGGCCCCAGGCGGAGCACTTTACCAATGGGGATGAGCCAGGCAGTGGTGGCAAGGAAGAGACAAAGCAGGGTTGCCAGGCGGGTGCTCTGAGCGGGGTGACGAGACCAGGCCCAGAGGCCAATGGCCGCAGTAAAGGGGAGGAAAATCCAGATCAGGGCGGCGGTCATGGGGTTTCCTCCATGGTAGGGGCGGCGATCAGGTAGGCGCCCACCAGTGCCAGGCCAAGGGTGACTGCGGCCTGCAACCCGGCAATGAGGATGGAAGTTTCCACGGCGGCGTAAAGAATTTCAAAGCCAGAGAGTACGGTAAGCAGGCCAATGATGACACGGATGGGGCGGGTGGTGATTCCAAGATGAAGCCATCCCACACTGATCAGGAGCAGCCCTCCCATGAGAATGAACCGGTTGACGGGGATGCGTGCCTCAACGGATGGTTCGACCGAGACTACCAGTGCCAGCGCAAGAGCAGCAGCCAGGAGGCGGAAAGCCGGTGCCGTGGGGCTGGTTTGCTCTTCACGCACATCTGCTGCCGGCTGAGAGGCGCTCAAGACGGCGCAGGCCATCCAACCGGCAACCAGCTTCACCACGGCCAGTCCCAGAGGCCAGAGGCCGTTGATGAGCCAGAACACGCCTACATATTGAAGTGCGAGAGCCAGAACGCTGTACCTCCAGTTCTGACTGATCAGAATGATCAGGGTGGAGATGGTAACCAGCAACAGAGGGAGAAGCAGCAGGTTGGCCAGGGTCATGGGGTCAATTCCGTGCGGAGGAGGGAAATGAGCAGTGCCAGGAGTACCAGTGTCCACAACACTCCCCCGGCTCCTTCCAGGATCTGCGTAAGGAGGTCGACCAGGGTCATCAGCCGGTGGTACAGCCACCAGAGAAACTGGTAGAACCATTTGAGATTGAAGAGTGCCTCGAGGGCTCTTCCGAGGCGGCGTGCAGTTTCGGCATACCATCGGCCAAGGGGAGTTCCGGCCTCAACTCGCTGGTGCCAGAGAAGTGCCCCCAGCCAGCCCAGAGAGGCCATGGCGACTGAAAGGAAGCCCACCCAGCCGAAGTTCATCCCCGGGGTAACCGGTAAACCGAGAAAACCGACGAAAACCAGGGCGAGAACGGTGATCAGTAATCCAATTGGATAGGCCACCTGAACCCAGCGTTCCATGTGGGCCAGGTCATCCCCGGGTTTTAAAATCAAACGGACATATCCTGCAAGGAGACAGGCGTGAGCACTGATCAACAGCAGGTGCGAAAAGCGGAACGGGGGGGCTATCAGACCGCTCCAACCCCCCGAAACCGGAGTAAGGGGCAGGCCGCTGAACCCTAAAAGGGCCAGAGCGGGTATCCAGAGAATCTGACGCCGCCTGGCTGAGTAGAGGAATAACAGACTCCCGGGAAGGATGAGCGCCATTCCCCAGACCAGGCTGGATGGGGGGTTCCCGCGAAATACGCTGCTGACTGCCAGGCCACTGAAGGCGATTAACCAGTAAGGGCGACCTTCGACCTCGTCACCGGCGGTTGTCCAGCGAACACCGGCATAGAGTGTGGCCAGCGCCGCAAGAAGCTGAAAAAAGTCCGTCAGGGTGGGCGGTAAAGATTGGGCCGGAAGCCGCCCCAGCACTACCAGAGAGGAGGCCGCGGCAGACATCCTCAACATGGTACCCAGTCCTCGTCTCAGAACAATTCCCTGAACACCCGGAAGGTGGAGAGGAAGCACACCCAGCCGTAGCCCCACTGCCAGGAGGAGAAGGAGGGCTGAAGTGGCGTTCAGCGAGGAAAAGGTGGGTGGGGCTTGCTGTCCGGCATTCAGTAAAATGGCAGTCATCACCAGGCCAGTGCCGGTGACCCGGAAGGCAAATGCGAAAACCGTCTGTAACCCTAAACTGCGATGGGTACTGTTGGCCTGCAGGATGACCAGTTCGATGAGGTCAAGCAGTGACCATGCCAGGATGAGGGTGAGCAGGTTGGCGGCAAGCACGGCCAGGCTGCCTACGGCGCAAAGGCTGAGCACACCGACCCACGCATAAGGGCTGATATCGTACTGCAGGCGGGCAGAAGCGGTAAGGATGATGGCGAGAGCCACTACGGAGAGAGCGAACAGATAGGGCCAGGCATTACCGTCCAGGCCAAGGATGGGGGAATCGGTAAATTGAGAAAAAGGGAGCCAGGATTCGATGGCTACCTGTTGGGGGAGATGCCAGCGTAAAAGAATGACGCTGATGGTGCTGATGAGGGTGCTGATCAGAGCGATCAGCCAGCTCCAACCGGTGCTGGGGCGAATCCGCTGGAGCAGGAAGATGCCCAGGGCGGCCAAAAGCAAAAGCGTGATGGGTAGCAGGGCCAGCAAGGGCTTAAACCCTCCCCTCAAAAGGGTTGCGGTGCAAGAAACGTCCCTGCCCGCGTTTTCCCAGCCACTTTTCTTCGTCCACGATGAGGTTACCACGCAAGAAGACCCGCACGGGGTAGCCGGTCAGTTCCCAGCCTTCGTAGAGGTTGTAGTCAGTGCGATGGTGGGCGTGATCCACGCCATACGTGAGACGTTTTTTCGGATCCCAGAGGACAAGGTCGGCATCCGCGCCGGGGAGGAGAGTGCCTTTGCGTGGATACAGGCCAAAAATGCGCGCCGGGTTGGTAGCGGTGAGGGCAACGAATTGATTGGGGGTCAACCGACCACTGCCAACACCATACGTCCACAGAATGGGCAAACGGTCGCCCACGCCGGGCAGGCCATTGGGGATGCGGGTGAAATCGTCCTGCCCCAGTTCTTTTCCCGGGATGGATACGGGCTGCCCTTCGTAAAGAATGGGACGGGTGCCATTGTAAAAGAAGGGGCAGTGATCTGTGGCAACGACCTGGAGGGTGCCGTCTTTCAGGCCTTCCCAGAGGCGCTGCTGGTCAGAGGCAGTGCGTAAAGGGGGCGAGCAGACCCATTTTGCCCCGTCGGGGCGGGTTAATGCGTCTTCGGTGAAAAAGAGGTACTGGGGGCAGGTCTCTCCCATGATGGGAAGCCCGCGTTCTCGCACGTAAGCCAGCTGGTCAACCTCCCCCGCGGCGTTCATGTGCACCACGTACAGCGGTGCCTCGGCCTGAGCGGCCAGCGCTGCACCACGAAGCACAGCCTCCACAGCACCCCAGGCCGGGCGCGTGCGGGCATGCCAGATGGGTGAAGTATGCCCTGAGGCCAGTGCATCGGCGGTGAGGGTGTCGATGACGTCGCCGTTTTCGGCGTGGAGAAGGGTGAGCAGCCCGTGGCGGCCAGCCACGCGCATCACGCGGAAGATTTCTCCGTCTGAAAGCCGCAAGCGATTATTGTAGGCGGTGAACACTTTGATGGAAGAAATCCCTGCATTGAGGAGGTCGGGTAATTCTTCAAGGGTGTGTTCGTAGAGATGGGTGATGTTCATGTGAAAACCGTAATCGACGGCGGCTTTTCCTCCTACCCGGTTGTGCCAGGCTTCCACACACGCAGGCAGGGAAGGATCGTCCTGAGAAATAAAATCGATCACGGTGGTGGTGCCACCAAAGGCGGCAGCCTTGTGACCGGTGTAATGATCGTCGGATGATACCGTGCCGAACATGGGCAGGTCAAAATGGCAGTGCACATCTACCCCCCCCGGCAGGATATACAGGCCGCTGGCATCCATGAGGCGAGCGTTTTCGGGAGCGGGAAGATGTTTCCCGATGGCGGCGATAGTTTCTCCTTCAATGAGGATATCGGCAGAGAAGGTCTCTGCGGCGGTGATTAAGGTTCCGTTGCGAATGATCCACGTCATCATCCGTCCTCGTTTCCCGCCGGGCATTCAGCCAGGCGGATAGATACATAGAATAAGGAAGAGGCTCTTAAAGTATAAACGGATTACAGAAATATGGCATGAAGGAAAATGAACAGGCGTGGCAACTCTGGCCTCTCGGTGAGGGTTCAGCCGCCGATCTCGCTCATGACGCGATTGGTAGCAAATTCACCCTCCTGCAGGCCATGCCCCCAGGGTTTCTGCCAGATTCCGTCCAGGATGATCTGCCGTAAATCCGCAGGGGTGGCACCGGCTCGGAGAGGAGTGAGCAGATCGACTTCTTTTTCTCGGAGCAGGCAGAGGCGTAGCTTGCCGTCGGCGGTGAGGCGGGCGCGGGTGCATGAGGCGCAGAAAGGCAGAGACACGGAGGAGATGAATCCCAGAGTGCCCTGAGCCCCTGGCAGGCGGTACAGGCGGGCCTCGCCGTCCAGTGCGCCATGGTCGAGCAATTCCAGCGGGCCAAGCACCTGTTCAATGCGGGCGATGATCTCTTCGGTGCGCACTACCTGGCTGCGTTGCAGGTCGGTTGCTCCTCCGAACGGCATCATTTCGATAAATCTCACCTGCCATGGATGATGCTCGGTCAGTCGGGCCAGATCGGCTACACCGTGGTCATTGTAACCTCTCACCACCACGGCATTGATTTTTATGGGGAGGAGACCAGCTTCTTCGGCGGCCTGAATTCCTTTCCAGACCTGAGCAAAGCTTCCCCGGCGCGTCAGGCGGTGGAATTGCTCGGGGTTGAGTGTGTCGAGGCTGATGTTGACGCGCTGGAGGCCGGCCTCTTTAAGCGGGCGGGCCAGCCGGCTGAGGAGCACGCCGTTGGTGGTCATCGTCAATTCTCTGACCCCCGGGGTGGCGGCCATTTCCCGCACCAGTTCAACAACACCCGCGCGCACGGTGGGTTCTCCCCCGGTGAGGCGGAGCTTATCGAACCCCAGCCCGGCGAAAAGGCGCACCAGGGTGAGCAGTTCATCGTTCTGCATCAGGTCCTGGCCCGGGCGGAAGGTCATCTGTTCGGGCATGCAGTAGACACACCGCAAGTTGCAATGATCGGTCAGGCTGATGCGCAAATAATGGATATTCCGAGCAAAGCGATCGAACGCCATGGGAGCGATTACCTGTAAAGAGGATATATCTCATATTACACCAGAATCATCCGAATTGCAAAGAGCCGGAGGAGGAACGGCAGACGACAATGATCGTCTTTTGGGGATTTCGGGGGAATCCATGAATGTTGGCCTTGACAGGCAACAAGGCAGATGTATAATGGTCTTGTAAACAAGTTTGTATTACAAACCAGTCTATGGAGAAATATGGATAACCCGCCAGAGCGTGAAATTCAACAGATTATTCGCAAAACCCAGCGGGAATGGTACGCTGATGGTATCTGGGAAATTGGTTTTGGGGTAGCCATTTTGCTGATCGCACTCTTTTACTGGGTCAGTGAATGGTTAAACCTGGAACTGCACCTGGGTATGGGACTGCCTGTGGTGCAACTCTTCTTTTTTATGGCGGCATTTCTCTGCACACGATGGTTCATTGCGATGCTTAAAGAAAGGGTTGCCTTTCCGCGCACGGGGTATGTGGTTTTTCGGCGCCCACAGCCGCATCTGTGGTGGAGGCGGATTGCCCTGGGTCTGGGGGTGGGGATGGCCATCGGTGGTCTGCAGGTTATTTTTGCGGGCGAAGGCTCAAAATCGGTTGCCTGGGTGGGGCTGGTTTTCGCCCTGGTGATGGTATTCCTGAGCCTGCGGTTCGGGGTGGGGCGGTTTTTTGTGGTGGGGCTGGTGACCTTTGGCCTGGGAATGGGAGCGGCGCTCTTTATCCCTGATGCATGGCGCGGTATGACAGCGCTTTTCACGGCGTTTGGTGCGCTTAACCTGATCTCAGGTCTGGTCACGATGTTCCTGTTCATCCGCCGGTACCCGGTGGCTCTGGAAGGCCAGGAGGAGGGAGAATGAGCGAAGAGCCCATTCGTCAGGTGGCCGGGTTAGACCGCTTGATTCATGAACCGGCGCGCATGGCCATCGTTACCATTCTCTCCACGGTGGAGAAGGCAGATTTTCTCTTCCTTCTCCACCAGACGGGGCTCACCAGAGGAAATCTTTCGGCGCACCTGACGCGGTTGGAAGCCGCCGGTTACATCAAGGTAGAAAAGACGTACCGCGGAAAAGTGCCTCAGACGTTGATTTCGTTGACGGAAGAAGGCCGCACGGCCTTCGAAACCTATTGCAAGCAACTGAAAGCTTTTGTGAACTCCTTACCGGAGCAGAAAAATGAATGATGTCATTGTAACCCAATCGCTCACCCGGGATTTTAAAACGGTGCGAGCTGTAGATCACCTGACTTTTCAGGTGCCGTATGGAACTGTGTTCGGGTTCCTTGGCCCTAACGGTGCAGGGAAGACGACTACCATCCGGCTTTTGCTGGGCCTGCTGGAGCCGACCGGCGGCACAGCGCATGTACTCGGGTTCAATTCCCAATCCGAAGGTCATCGCATCCGCGAACAGACGGGCGCGTTGCTGGAGCATCCTGGCCTTTATGAACGGTTGAGTGCTCTGGATAACCTGGACTTTTACGGCCGCGTGTACCATCTCCCGGCCATACAGCGCCGTTCGCGGATTCAAGAGTTGCTGGAGCACCTTGGGCTGTGGGAGCGCCGCCATGAACCCCTGGCTGGCTGGAGCCGTGGGATGAAGCAGAAAGTAGCCATTGCCCGCGCCCTGCTACACCGTCCAAAGCTGATTTTCCTGGATGAACCTACTGCCGGGCTTGACCCCGTGGCAGCGGTGGAGTTGCGGAACGATCTGGCGCAACTGGCCGAGGCCGAAAAAGTAACCGTGTTTCTCACCACGCACAATCTGAGCGAAGCCGAGCGCCTGTGTGGGCTGGTGGCGATCATTCGCGCCGGAAAACTGGTGGCTTTTGGAAGTCCTGAGACGTTGCGCAGCCGCCGGAAGAACGAGCGTGTTGAAATTTATGGTCAGGGGTTGGAGCAAAGCCTTCTGCCGTGGCTGGATACACATTTTGGGGTACGTCAGGCTGGTTTGGTCAATGGCCACCTGGAGCTGGAATGGCCGGGTGATCGAGAGCTTTCGTCGCTGGTGCGGGCGCTTGTGGAGCGTGGGGTCGGTGTGGAAGAGGTGCGCCGGAATAAGGCCAGCCTTGAAGAGGTGTTTTTAGACCTGGTGGTGGATGGGGATAAAGAGCCGTATACAGCGTGATGGAAAGCAGGAGTTGGACATGATTCAGGATATCGTGACGGTTTTTATCAAGGAGTTCAAGGAAATCCTTCAGATGCGCGGAACGAAGCGCAGCGGGTGGATCAATATACTGGTGGTGATTGGAGTCATGGGTGTCTATATGCCCTTGATGAGCGGGCGTGAATGGGTAACCAACCTGCTCAACCCGATCAGTTTCGCATGGTTGCCGTTTTTCCTGGTGATTGGCGTGGTGGCGGATAGTTTTGCAGGCGAACGGGAACGCCATACCCTTGAGACCTTGCTCGCCAGCCGCCTTCCAGATGCGTCTATCCTGCTGGGGAAGATTGCCGCAGGAGTCGTTTACAGCCTGGGGATCGGCATTACCAGCCTGTTGATCGGGGGTGTGGTGGCCAACCTGGGTTCTCTGGAAGAGGGATTTGTGTACTACCCGCTCGATTTTCTGGGGATACTCTGGGCTTTGAGTTTGCTTCTGGCCTTACTGATGGCTTCCCTGGGAACCCTGGTTTCGTTGCGTGCCAGTTCGGTGCGACAGGCCTCACAGACCCTCAGTCTGAGTATGCTGGTCTTCTGGGTGGGTATTTTCCTGGTGACTCGCTTCCTTCCTGAAGAAGCCCGGGTACTTTTGAGTGGCTTTTTTACACCCGAAAGACTGCCCATGTTCGTTGCCATGGTGGTGCTGGGGCTGGTGGTAGCGGATGCCGTGCTCATCAGTGTGGCGATGTTGCGCTTCAAGCGTTCCCGATTAATTCTGGACTGAGCTGGTTTGCGACTACCTCTGCACGGTAAATGACACCGGGGTTGACTCGGTCATATTCCCTGCCAGGTCATAGGCGCGGACAAGCAGGGTATGGTTGCCGGGTGTGGCGGACCAGGCCAGGCTGAAGGGTTCTACCAGGCTATTTCCGACCATCTGACCATCTACCAGCCAATCGATACGCTGGACGCCCATGGCATCGCTGGCTTCGGCGCGGAAGATCATCTCGCGATGGTCGCCGGATGAAATGGTCTGCCCGTTCAGGGGATAGAGAATGCGTACAAGGGGTGGCGTATTATCTACAGTCACCTGGATGGTGTCATTTTCGAGCGTTTGATCGGCACGTACCACGATCAGGCGCAGGGCGTATAACCCATCCAGTCCACGGGTATCCCACTCGGCCAGCAGACCATCTTCTACCGGTGTGCTGTTATCGGGGCCGATCTGTAACCAGCTCTGCGGGTTAAGGCCAGCCCCTGCCTGCACACGGTAATAGGCAAAGCCATCGCCGCTGGCGGTGCCGTGCAAGCTGACCTTTCCCCGTACGTACGAGAAAGGAGCCGGGCTGCTGAAGCGAACATAGGGGGATGGCTGTGGCGGCTGGATTGTATCGTAAGCAGATGGGGGAATTTCAATGCCGGCCTGCCTGGCCCACGCCTGAGCCTCAGGGGGCACGGCCATGTAAACCCGCTCGTCGATTAAACTCGCAGGGGTGAAAACGGTGGCCAACCGGCCAGTTTCTCGGTTGATCTGGTAAGTGTGATAAAGCGAGTCGTACGCGGTGGGCTCATTACCGCTGATGAAGACTTCACTGACTACCGTTGGGCAGGCAGGGGTTGGTAGCTGACCTGAGGGGTCGCAGACCTGCAGGGTAGTAATTTCGGGTGGGGTGGGCCAGTCGCGTGGTGGCAGATCGCGCGCGGTGAACTGGATGAGGGCGTGCCACATTCCGGCGGCGTAACGTGGGTCAAGGTGGAGGGACTCAGATTGTGTCCCCGCGGGCAACCCAAGCCAGAAAACGGCGGTGCGCTGGGCGATGTAGCCGATGGCCCAGGCATCCTGGCCTGAGGCGGTGCGGCCCGTCTTCGCTCCAGCCGGGCGGCCCACTTCCAGCGGGTTGGGGTAACCCAGGGTTGGCCAGCGGGCCTGTTCATCGCTCAATACGTGGTGCACCAGGTAGGCCAGCGGAGCGCTGAGCGCGGGCTGGGTCTGGGGGTGGCTTTGATCCAGAAGCAGGTTGCCAGCACTGTCTTCAACATACAGCACGCTGGTAGGTTGCATCCCCTGCCGGTTTTCAACGAGTTGCCCCACCCGGTTTCCCTGATTAGCGAACACCGAGTAGCTATGCGCGAGTTCGGGGAGGGTCACTTTTCCACCTTCGATGAGAGTATCAAGCTTCTGAACCTCCGAAAGGGAGGAGATGCCCAGGGTGCCGGCCAGGCGCCAGATATTCTCGGCCCCAATTTGTGTGGCTATCCGGGCGAGGGGAGTAAGGTAGTCGTTGGCCAGGGCCATCCGTAAGCGCACCGGGCCGTGGAACTGACCGTCTGGATTGGTAAAGGTGGAAAATGGTTCCGGCACGCTGGCGGGAATATCCCAGACCAGGCTGGCCGGGCTGAACCCGCGTGCGAACGCTGCTACGGCCACCAGCGGGGTGAGGGTGGTACCCGGGGCGTGAGCCGTGAGGGTGGCAATTTCCCGGTTTTTAGAGGTATCTCCAACAAAAGCAAGGATCTGCCCGGTTTCGTTATCCAGGAGCAGGCCGCTGGCGGCCAGTCCGGAGGGAAAGCTGATACCCGCTGGCAGGGTGGGTAACAGGCGTGCCGACTGGCAGGGAGACCCATCGGGGAGGGTCTCAGATGAACTGGTTCCTTCCAACCGGTTGAGCTGGGTTCGAACAAGGCAGGTGAGTTCAAGCTGGGTGGGGTAATCGAGGGTGGTGATGATGCGCAAACCGCCGCGCTCCAGGCGCTGTCGGCCAAGTTGAGCGCCAAGCTGTTCGAGCACCAGGACGGTGAACGCACCTGCAACAGGTTGTGAGGAGGGGGCTGCTCTGGTTAGCCGTAGAGAAGTCTGAATCGCGCGCTCGTACTCTGTCTGGGAGATCTGTCCGCTTTCCTGCAGGCGTTGCAGAGCTGCGCGCTGGTTTTCCAGGGCGGCGGTAGGAGAATCGAGCGGATTGAGCGCGGGGGTATCCGTGAGAGGTACGAGCAAAGCGGCCTCGGCGAGGTTCAACTCGGAGGCAGATTTATCCAGATACAGGCGAGAGGCGGCTTCGGCGCCGTAGGTGAGGTGGCCAAAAAAAGCGGCATTGAGGTACCATTCCAGCACCTGGGCGCGCCCATAACGGCTGGTTAATTCGGCGGCCAGCAGGCGCATCCGGAGGGCACGCCGGGTGTCGGGGGGCTCCTGACTCAAAAACAGGTCGAGGGAAAGGCGCTCGGCGATGGTGCCTGGCTGCGGGTCGAGAAGGCGATGGATCAGAAAACCGGGATGATTCCAGAAGCCCGGATCGAGCAGGCTCACGGCCGTACGCACCAGTTCGGGCGAGAAGGCGTCAGGGGCCGCCGGGTCAACATGCAGGTAACGGCGGGGGATGCCGGGGTTTTCGAGGGTGAGGAGGAGTTGCTTGCCGGTGCGATCGTAGAGACGGGTGGGGCTGAAGAATGCCCCCTCACCCGGGGCAAAGAAGGAAGGAAGTGAAGTGACAGAGGGCAGGTCGTGGGTGAGGTAAATGTACCCAACGGCCAGGGCACCGATTCCCACCACCAGTGAGAGGAGGAAACCTGCCAGTACCCCCCAGGCCAGCCGGGCAGCAAGGCGCCGGGCTTTTTGCTGACGCGCGGTGCGGCGATGACGGCGACGATGAACGAGAGTAGAAAGGATGATGGTGCGCACGGGCTAAGGGAGCTGGCTCAGGGAGTAGGTGTGGCCAGAGAACGCGTTGGGGTGCGGGTGGGTGAAACGGCCGGGGTACGTGTGGGTGTCCGGGTGGGGGTGAGGGTGAAGGTTTGCGTAGGGG
>NZ_DF967965.1:2793926-2841575 GCF_001050195.2 Anaerolinea thermolimosa | reverse complement strand
ACAAGCGGTGAGGGTGAAGGTTTGCGTAGGGGTGGGGGTACGCGTGGGAGTTGAGAGCGCGGCCACCCGCTGGCGGGCCAGCGTTTGCCACTCGGGGAGAAGAGCTTCAGCGGGCATGGCGAGCAATTGTTGCCAGCGGGTGAAGGCTACATCGGGTTTGTCCAGTTTCTCCAATGCCTGAGCTTCCCAGTAGAGCAGTTCGGCTTTTTGAGCATCGTCGGTCGCCAGGCTGATAGAACGCTCTAACTGCATATAGGCATCTCCAGGATAACCGCCCAGGAACAGAGCCTGACCATAACCCACACTGGCGGCAAAAGACTTTTTATCGAGTTCGTAGGCCTGTTTGAAGTCGTCAATGGCGCTGGAGTATTCCTTTTGTTCCAGGCTAAGCCGCCCCCGCTGGAGGTAAATCTCCGGGTTACGGCGATCCAGACGCAGGGCGGCGTCCAATGCTTCCATGGCCTGAGGATAATCTCCCCGAGCGATCCAGGCGTTGGCCGCCAGAAGGTAAGCGCCGGGGTCATCCTGCATATAGCGGAGGTAGGTTTGTAATGGTTCAAGCGAGTCGGCCGGTTGACCGGCGGCCTGGTAGGCTTCTGCCAGGAGGCGATAGGCCGGAAGGAGGGTGAAATCGAGCTGATGAGCGGTCTGCGCATCGGCGAGGGCGCGGGTGGTTTCTCCAAGAGCCAGGAATACCTGACCGCGTTGCAGGTAAAAGAGGGGCGAGTTCTGGAGCAGACTTTCGGCCCGGGTGAGGAGGTCCAGCGCCTGCTGGTATTGTTTTTCAGTCTGGTCAAGGGCGGCCAGCTCAAGGTAGGCTTCGGCCAGATCAGGGTCTCGCTGGAGGGCTGTTTCAAGGTCACTGCGAGCTTTCAGGAGGTCTCGTGGATCACTGGCAAGGCGGGCGCGGGCACGTCCCAGATAGGCTGGAGCGAACCCGGGGTTGACCTGAATGGCCCGGTCATAATAGCTGAAGGCCAGGTTGTACTTTCCTGCAAAGCGGCTGGCCTCACCAGCATAGTAAAGCAGGTCGGCGGCCCCCGGCTCAAGGGTGGCTACCTGCAACATGTATTCTTCCACCTGAGACCAGTCTCCGCGTTGGTAGGCACGCATCCCGATGCGATAGGCCTCGCTGACGGGATGGGGGGTGTCTACATACATGGGGGTAGGGGTGTACGTGGCTTCGAGCATCATCCAGAGAGGGGTTGGGCCGAGAAAGGTTGGAGTGGGTGATCTTCGAATGGGAGTGGTGGAGGGAAGCGGGGTGAAGGTGGGAGCAAGCGGGAAGTCGGTAGGGATGATGATGCGGGCCTGACGCACCTGACGGACACTCTGGAGGGCAAAACCAACCAGTACCACCACAATCAAGGCTGCCCCCAGAATCAATGCCCACTGCCGCCAGTTGCCCAGCGGGGACGGGGGAAGGGCTTCCTTTTCCGGAAGATCGCTCACCTGCCAGTTGCGTTTCTGCAGGCGCAACGGGATCACCTGAGATGAATCGGGAGGGGCCAGACCGAGAAGCTGGAGACCACGCCTGGCAGCGAGATTAGAAGGATCACGGCGGAGCACTTCATTCAGGCAGTAAGCTCGCTCTTTGGGGGTATCTACCACAGCGCTCATCCACAGCCAGTATTCCGGGTTATTCTGGTTGAGTTTGAGCAGTCGGGTAAAGAGGTCACGCGCCCGAACGCGATCGCCTGCGTGAAGGGCGGCCATTGCTTCCTGAACCATGGCCTCTTCGGGGGTCATGCCTTCAGTTTAGCACAGGCGGAAATTCCGGGCAAGGATGGGAGGTTTTTATTTTTGTAAGGGGAGAAGTCGGGCGAATCCGCTAAAGGGATTGGCTGGAAGGCATGGCAACCGGTAAGTAGCAAGCGGAAAAGAAGGCAGGGGCAGGCTTTATTCGCCGTGGCCCCTGCCGGTGTTCGTTCTTTCTGAGGAATTAGAAGGCGAAGTGGATGGCCTGGCTGGCAACCACAACCCAGGTGATGACCATGGCAGTCAGGAATGCACCGACATAGACATGCCCCGTTCTGCGGAAGAAATAGGTTTTAACCAGAGAAGCGATGGTTAACAGGGCGACGAACTGGAAAGCGATGATTGTCCATAATGGTTCGGCGGGGTTAGCCAGCGTCCCTCCAGCAAGGAACGGAATGTACTGGTACAACAACAGGCCAATGAAACCGATGACCATTAACACCCAGTTCACCAGCATCTCCTGCCAGAGATTCAGTTTTTCTTTACGGAGCTGGCCATGAAGGACGATGCTGACGATGAGGAAGAAGAAGATGAAGGGGATGAGGTAAGAAAGGGCAATCCGGAACTGTAATGCATTCATTGGCTTGACGGCGAAGACCCAGAAGCGGTAATCGGTCTTGAAGAAAAAGGCCACCAGTAGCAATGAAGCATATCCGGCCAGGGTGATCAGGAAGGCCAGCAGGAAGGATTTGCCCACTTTGCTCCAGGAAACTTTACCTCCCCAGGTAAGACCATAATGATCGCCGCTGGCGCCTGTTTTCCGGTTCAAAAGGAAATGCCAGAGCAGGAATAGCACCAGAGAAATCAGGCCGAGCAGAGTGGTCCAGAGGATGACCTGGGTGGTGATATTCTGAGGAAAGAGCGCCGTGGGATTCCACTTCCATGTGACGAAGAATTGTTTGAATGGGAACAGGGTCAGTGGGGGCAAGATGATGAAGATCAGCGCCGCAATCCACCAACCCGGCCCGGTGATAGCTCTGGCTGAGGCAGGTTGTTCGATCAATTCAGAGAAGTAATGAGTGGCCAGCAAGAGCTCACCGATGGGGAAGAAAAGGAGCACCATGCCGATCAGGGCGACCAGATTGCCGATTTCTTTCCAGTACCAGATCTGATTTGAGGGTGGCAGAGGGGTGCCTCCCTGGAGCGTTTTCTGGAACCAATCGATGGCGTAACCAATGGCTTCGGTAGAAAGATGATCTCCGGGATGAATTACAGCCGGCTGGTACAGGATACGCGCTGTACCGTCCTCAATCGAGCCATAGAGTTTGCCGGGGATGACATCCTCAGTGGTTCCAAAAACCGTTTTAAGTTTGTCGGTCGACACGATATTTACCGGAATGGGTGATCCCCACATCAGCGCTGAAAATTCATCGAATTTTGAGAAAACCAGCGCCATGTTCCGTGGGAAGGTGGGGGTGCCATCTGGCGCGCCATAAGTTCCGGTGGATGAACCCTCCAGGACGATGGATTTGTAGCCATCCGGGAAGACCGAAGCCGCAATGACTGAAGCCCAGCCACCCATGGAATGACCTTCGAGTCCAATGTTGTTGGGATCGACGATATCGAGGGTGCGTATGAAAGCCAATGCCGGGGGGCCTCCGAAGCCGTTGGCGAAGGCGGGCGGATCAGAGTACCCGTGCCCGGTTTGGTCTACTGCCAGAACGACATAACCCCGGCGGGCAAATTCAATGGCGAACCCGTCCTGAGTCTCGTTGGTGTTGATGTATCCATGAATCGCAACGATCCCCGGGGCCGGGTTGTCTTTGGTAACCCCCTTGGGGATATACAACGTGGCATTTTGAACGATGCCATTGGAGCCCACAAAGCGCACATTTTTGATCTTGACGCTTCCTCCGTTAGTCTGGATGAGCCAGGCTGTGAGGCTGCCGATCAAAATCATGACCAGTGCGATGATCAAGATTCGCGAGGTGTTTTTCATGAGGAATTCCTTTCGCATTATCTGGGTTCAAAGATGTTTAATGCGAACGATCCATGAATGTCAGAAAGACCACACACGCGCACCATTAGCCCTGGAATATTCCACCCCGGGCTGACCTATGGGTTAGCGCTGTTCCAATGACTGAGGATAGAGGGGAAAATTTCTCTCGATAAGCACCTCCCTGGATGGAACCCACCCTTGTGTCCCGACCAAAGTAGCGTGCATAAAATATTATAGGTACCGTGAAGACGGGTGTCAATCGGATTAAATTTAGCTTAAGTGGATAAGCTGATTCTGGAGTGAGGGGGAAAGGCTGAAATATCTGGAATGGGCTTAATCGATGAAACTCCAGGCTGTATAATGGCCCCATGACTCTTTTACGGAATGCCTGCTTCCTGCTTGTTTTTTTGCTTGCTGCCTGTGCACCGGTGAAAACACTGGCGCCTGTAACCAGTCCAACTCTGCGCAGTGGAGAGCTTACTCCCTTTACGCCACCGGCCAGAATCACGCCTTCGGCGGCCAGTCCATCCACCCCCACCCCCCTGCCATCGCTCACCCCTACCCCTCTCACGCATATTGTCCGGGAGGGAGAAGATATGTTCGGGATCGCCTTACAGTATGGTCTGCCCCTGGATGCACTCATGACCGCGAATCCCACCGTGAATCCGCGAGCGATGAGCGTGGGGATGCGCCTGCTCGTCCCGGCGGGGGAACGGCCCACCCCGACGGTGGCCAACCCAACTCCCACACCTTTGCCGGTGCGGGCGGGTGCACCCGTCTGCTACCCCAGGCTGGATTCCAGCCTGATGTGCCTGGTGGTGATTTCGAATGCCACCACCACTGCGGTGGAGAACCTGAGCGGCGTCTTTCGCCTGCGGATGAACGACGGCAACATGCTGGATGCACCCGCCGTGCCGCTGCTCAACTTGCTCTCTCCGGGGAATGGCCTGCCGCTGACAGTGGTTATCCTCCCGCCAGCCCCCCAACACTTTGAGCTTGGCTTTGAGTTGACTTCAGCGCTTCCGGTGCCAGAACCCAACACGCGCTACCTGGATGCACATATCGAAGGGCTGGAGATTGGTGTCGCTCCTGACGGGCTTTCGGCGTCTGTAAAGGGAGAAGTAGTGATGCCCCCTGCCGGTGCCTCTGCTCAGACGGTGTGGGTGGGGCTGGTGGCTCTGAATGTTCAGGGCCGGCCTGTGGGAGTGCGCCGCTGGGAAAGCCCCCAACCCCTGCCGTCAGGCCAGAGGATGGCGTTCAGCGCCATGATCTACAGCCTGGGGGAGGCCATTGAAAAGGTAGAGGCGCTGGTAGAGGCGCGCCCCTGAAGGGATTCAACCCCAGTTTTCCAGCAGCGTGGGGAGTTCACCCAGCGTCGAGATGGTGTGATTGGGTTGAATACGTTCCAGCCAGGGCTGAGAAGATAGAAGATCGACCCGGCGAGTGATCCACACACTGCCCATTCCCAGCCGGTTGGCGCCGAGAATATCGGCCTGCAGGAAATCACCTACCATCACCGCCCGCTCTGGTGGCACACCAAAGTGGTTCAATGCCGCCTCGAAAATGTCGGGGTGAGGTTTTCGAATGCCGAAGGCGGCTGAGGTGAGGATGAACTCCAGATAAGGGCGAAGCCCGGCCCGGTCGATGAGCACCTGCACATCCTCATCGTACCCGGCATTGGAGATCAACCCGATGGGATAACCCCGGCGGCGGAGCTCCTCAAGTGTGGGGAGGGCATCTTCTTCGGCCTGCCAGTGAGACTGGGTTGCGCGGTAGAGGGCCGTCAGAGCAGCGTCCACGTGTTCCCGGGGAATGGTGTTGTAACCATATTCGGCAAGAATGCGCCGGAAAACCTCGGGGGCGGGGGTTTCCGTGAGGTTATCGTCGCGCCAGCGGTAATATTCACGCGCGGTCTCCCGGTAATATTGGGCAAACGAATCACCCAGGGGGTATCCGAGCTTCACCAGGGTTTGCTGCATGGACTGAATGCCTTCACGGACGGCAGTTTCCCAGTCGCCATTGAACCAGATGAGGGTGGCCCCCAGATCGAAAAGTACCAGATCAAAGCGTTTCATAAAGTTAACTCAATCCATCGAATGAGTAGATCATGTTCATCCCGGCGATCAATAACCGAGGGGTGGCTGATAAAGGTTATAGAGGGGCGCTCCGGTGAGATAGCGCCGCAGGTTGGCCAGGAAAAGGGCCACGGCCCGTTCATTATAATGGGTGCTCATTCCTGCGATGTGAGGGGTGATCAGCAGGTTAGGGGCTTTCCAAAGCGGGCTGGTGGGTGCCAGGGGTTCTTCAGCAAACACATCCAGCACGGCGCCTCTCAGACGCTTCTCATGCAGGGCATTGAGCAGAGCCTGTTCATCCACCACGCTCCCCCTGCCGACCACAATCAGAAACGCGGTTGGCTTCATGACTGCCAGCTCATCGGCACCGATCATCCCCCGGGTTTCGGGGGTAAGCGGGGTGGTGACCACCACAAAGTCACACAGTTTCATCATTCCCTTGATCGCCTGATAGGGATAAAGGCGGGTGAAGAGCGTTCCATGGGGGTCACCCAGACCCTCGACAAAATACCCCGTATCTTCGGGGTGCATGGCGTCTCGCTTGGCAGCCAGGATGGTCACCCCAAAGGGTTGAAGCAGGCGTGCCAGTTCACGGCCAATTGAGCCGTACCCGATGATCCCCACCGTACTGCCGCGCAATTCCTGGGGCATCAGGCGTTCCGCGCGCTCACGTGGCCATTCAGCTCTGGATTGAGCCGTGAAAAGGTCGGGCAGATGATGGGCAATAGCCAGCATCACGGTGAGGCAGTATTCAGCCGCCTGCGGAGCCGCCGCCCCGGAAAGCGTGGTCACCCGCAAACCCTCTTTGCGCAGGAGGGGAGAGTCGAGGGCAAAGTCGATGCCAGCGGAATGGAATTGCAACCAGCGCAGGTTTGGAACGCGCTCTGGAGGGGGTAGAACGCGATCGGTGTAGAGCACCTCAACTCGTTTCCAGAGGTCATCGGGTACATCTTCGGGGCGGCGAGCCACGTGGACATTGATGTTCACCCGTGGAGCCAGTTCGCGCAAAGGGGCGAGTTCCTCTTCCGAAAGGGGTAAGGTAATTAAAACTTCAATCACATTTTCCAACGTTACAACTCCTGATCTATCCAGTGCAGGCCTGCATCACGGGAGTTTGATTCTGTTCGGGCCATGCAGCTCCTGAAACGAACCGGAGGAAGACTCGTTGCCCTTCTATTTCAGGTAAATTCCCTGCGGGTCGAGTTCTTCGCGCAAAATACGTAATTCTTCAGCCGAAGGTGGCACGGTTTCTTTCAGCTCGGCGGCAGTGCGAAGCGGCCATCCGGTGTTTTCACGGGCGTCTGCGAGGGTTGCACCTGGATGAAGAGCGGTGAGGATCAGTTCACCGTTTTCATCGGGTTCCAGAATGCCCAGGTTGGTCACTACCGCCTGAGGGCCGCTTCCGCGTACCCCGGCGGCCTGGCGCTCTCCCTTCCCGCTGAGGAAGCCTGCTGAAGTGCAAAAATCTACCCGTTCGGGGAAACGGCGTTTCTGATGAGGGGTGATGATGTAACAGCGGTTGGCCCAGGCGGCAATTTCCATAGAACCTCCCGAGCCAGGCAGGCGCACCCGGGGGTGGGTGTATTCTCCAATCACGGTGGCATTGATGTTCCCGTAGCGGTCAATTTGCGCCCCACCGAGAAAACCCACATCCACGTTGCCGCGCTGGAGGTAGAGGGTGAAGATATCGTACATGCTGCACACAGCCGCCGCACCGCTTACCAGGGTTGGATCGCCAATGGAAAGAGGCAGGCGGTTTGGGCGGGCGCCGATCACTCCGGCTTCGTAGATCATGTAGAGGTTGGGGGCATGGGTGCGCCTTGCGAGATTGCAGGCCAGGTTGGGTAATCCTACTCCCACGAAAACCACGTCTCCATCGCGGAGCAATCGCGCTGCATTGATGGTCATCAATTCGGAAGCCGTCCAGAGTTCGGTCATAATACACCCCCCCGGAGGATTTGACGAGGAAAATGGAGAATTTTATCTGGCATGGTTCAATACGCTCCGTAATTAACCGGATGGCTCAGGCGGGGAGCAACATGCAGCCGGGCATGGGTTTCGGCCCCCAGTTTTTCCCAGTAGGCATTTCGATCGGGCACCCCGAATATCCATTCGTTCAGGTAAGCCTGTACAGCGGATTCGGTTTCGCTGATCTCATCCCATTGCAGGTAAAAGGCGTTGTCGCGGTCATAATATCCCTGAGTATAGGAAGGGTGGGCACAGTAGGGCACATGGCACACTGCATCTACGATAAATTCGGGGATGAGTGTGCGGTTGGGGTCAGAGCGGATCACCTCTTCGGAGACGATTTCTTCAGCAGTGATGATCACCCGTCTGGCGGCGAAGGCGGCTTCTTTCTGCTCGCCGATGATTCCCCAGATGTGGGCATTCCCGCGGGCATCGGCGCGCTGGACGTGAATCACGGCTACATCGGGCTGAAGCGGCGGCACCACGATCACTTCACGGCCTGAATAGGGATCGGTCACACGGCGGTAAAGGGGGTTCGCCTGTTCCAGGTCGGTTGCGGCGGTGGGGTTCATGGGCAGGAAGGGCAACCCGGAGGCACCCGCCTGCAACCGGGTGATCATTCCAAAATGAGAGTATTCCTCCCATTCCAATCGGCCCGCTTCCAGCAGGCGGCGTAAGACCTTGAGTGAACCCACGCCGGGGTTGCCCATGTAGGAAAAAATAATTTTCCGGGCACAGCCAGCGGCGGCCATCTGGTCGTAGATCAGGTCCGGGGTAGCACGTGCCAGCACCAGGTCTTTCCGGCCCTGGCGAATGATCTCATGCCCGGCGGCGAAGGGAATCAGGTGGGTGAATCCAGCCAGGTAGACCAGATCACCATCGTGAACATAACGGGAGATGGCTTCAGCAAGGGAACAAAGTTTGGACATATTTACTGGTCTTTTTTCTTCTTCATCATTTTCTTGAGGGTACGGAAGCGCGCCGGTGGCTCAGATGGTGGAGCCGGGGAGCGCCACCATAACACAGCGCCGATGACGAGGCATAAAGCACCACTGCAAAAGTAACCAAAGGCTGGCTGGTCGGCAACATCGGAGAAGATAAACAGGAAAAGCAGGATAAAGCCGAGCCAGAAAAGGAACGTGCCGATGCGATTCGTCAGGGTCATGGGTGGAAAATTGCCAGGGCGGGAGAATCCCGCCCTGGTGTGAACAGGCATTTAGAGCCGCTGGATCAGAGTGTGAATCTGCTCACGCATATACAGCGGCAGGTAATATACCCCGCCGGCGTTCTTTCCGGTTGCCCCGGAGCCTTTCCACCCGCCGAAGGGCTGGAAGCCCGGCCAGGCTCCGGTTGTGGCACCCTGAGGGCGGTTGGCGTAGGTAACTCCCGCTTCGATATTCTCGAAGAACCATTGGGCTTCTTCCGGTGTGCCATAAAAGCCCGCAGTAAGGCCGTAGTTCACGTCGTTGGCAAGCTGCATGGCTTCATCGAGGCTCTGTACCCTGGCCAGGGTGGTGATGGGCACGAACATTTCGTGCTTCCATAAACGGTGATTGAGCGGCAGGTCGGCTACCAGCGTGGGAGCTACAAAGTATCCTCTGGCAAACTCACCTTCTGTGAGCACTTTACCTCCGGTGAGGATGGTACCGGCCTGATGGAGCTCTTCGGCAAAGTTCTGATAATCGCGGTACGAACTCTGGTTGATCACCGGCCCCAGGTACACACTGCGATCGGTGGGGTCGCCTATTTTCATCTTCTGGGTGAGGGTCACCAGCTTTTCTACCAGCTCGTCGTAGACCGGTGCTTCGATGTATACCCTGGAGCAGGCCGAGCACTTCTGCCCCTGCAACCCGAAGGCCGAGCGGGTGATGCCAATGGCGGCGTCATCGAGGTTGGCATGCCGGGAAACGATGGCCGGGTTTTTACCACCCAGTTCAAGAATGGTGGGACGCACCCATGCTGAACGGGCGAAATCGCGGTAGATCTTCATACCTACATCGTAAGAGCCAGTGAAGGTTACCCCGGCCACGTCAGGATGTTCAATGAGCGCCTGGCCGAGGGTGCTTCCGCCGCCGGTAACGTAATTGAACACCCCATCGGGCAGGCCAGCATCGCGGAGGCACTCTGCAATCAGGCGGGCCGTCCAGGGGGTATCGGAGGCGGGTTTCATCACCAGTGTGTTGCCGGTGACGAGGGCCGCGGCCGCGGGGCCGCCGGTGAGCGCGCAGGGGAAGTTGAAGGGGCTGATGACCAGCCAAACTCCATACGGGCGGAGCACCGAAGTATTGGTCGCCAGAAAGCCCGGCAATGGGTCACGTCCCATTTCGACGATGAAGCCGTGGTGGTCTTCCATCGACTGGCAGGCATATCGGAAGAGATCGGCGGTTTCGGCGACATCGCCGAGAGCTTCAGTGCGGTTTTTCCCAACCTCGAGGGAAACCACCGCGCCCATTTCGTAAATGCGCTGATCGATTAGATCGGCGGCTTTGCGGATGAGCGCAACGCGTTCCTGCCAGGGAGTGCGGCTCCAGTCTCGAAAGGCCTTTTTGGCTGCGGCAATGGCATCGTGGGCATCCTGCACGCTCCCTTTCTGGAAGATTCCCAGTACCATTTCGGTATTGGCGGGGTTACGGTCTTCGAACTTCTCGGCAGAGTAACGTTCCCGCCCGCCGATGATCATCCCGTGTTCTTTACCCAGGTTGGCTTTAACCCTGGCAAGGGCCTCTTCAAAATGGGTGTGGAACTCTTCGGGTGGGTTGAACATCGTCGCGTACGTCAGCTTGAAGCCTGTGTCGGCTGCCATAGTCCACGAACCTCCTGATCGAGTGAGAAAGAAAGGGTTGGCTGAGGGAAAATGAACGGTCGCCACATCCTGTTCTAATGGCCGTGCATTCCCCTTCTAACCTAAGTATAGCGTAGAAGAGGGGATGCGTCAAAATGGGTTAGAATTCAATCATGAACGATCTCACGTCCCGCTTTCTCCCGATTCTTGATTCCAATCAGGTACCTGACCCTCTTTTACCAGTCTTTCGGCCTTTCTATTCGGGGTTATCGATTGCCAACCTGCCCGCCAGTATATGTACCTGGCTGGGGGCGGATCCTCCCGGGGGGGCCGCGCCTCCATTACAGGAAGATTTAAGGAATGCCCTGGGCCAGCGGTTTCGCACGGTCATTCTTCTGCTCGTGGATGGTTTTGGGCTGGATCTGTTCTTGCAGGCGATCGATGCTCCTTCAGCCGGTGGGTGGCGAAATTTACCCCCCGATGCCCTGCTGGCGCCTTTGACCAGTGTGGTGCCTTCGACCACAGCCACGGCCCTGACCACGCTCTGGACGGGAGTCTTACCCGCAGAGCATGGGGTGATCGGATATGAGCTTTTTCTTAAGGAATACAGCCTGATCGCCAATATGATTTTCCACAACCCGGCAAGCTTTAGCGAGGGGCCGGGCAACCTGCGCCTGGCAGGCTTCGACCCGGCCACTTTCCTGCCGGTGGAGCCGCTGGCATACCACCTGGGGCGAGCGGGGGTGCAGACGTATGCGTTCATCCAGCGAGCACTGGCGCGTTCCAGCCTGTCGCTTCAGCTTCACCGTGAAGCACGCACCTCTCCTTTTCTCAACCTGGCTGATCTGTTCGTCAGTCTGGACGCATTGCTGGATACTCCCGCGCGTGAAAAGCGCTACATCTATGCGTACTGGCCCGGACTGGATGACACCATGCATCAATTCGGCCCCGGTGATGAGCGTGTTCAACGGGAGCTGGCCGCGTTCAGCCTTCAGTGGGGGTATTTCCTTGCCGACCGGTTGCGCAAGCGGCGGGGTGATACGTTGATTCTGCTCACGGCTGATCACGGGCACATTTTTACTCCCAAAAATCCGCATTTTGAGCTGCGCCATCATCCTGCGTTGCTGGAAATGCTCACCATGCTTCCCTCCGGTGAAGCGCGCCTGCCTTACGTGTTCGTTCGTAACGGGCGCCAGGAAGATTTTCTGGGTTATGTGGATCAGGCCTGGGGAGAAAGGTTCAGGGTTGTTCCGGCAGAGCGTTTTCTGGCGGCGGGCCTTTTCGGCATGGGGAAGCAACATCCGCGCCTGGCGGAACGTGTGGGAGATTTTGTGGTGCTCCCAGACGAAGGGGCCTTCTGGTATTTTGCCAACCGTGAGAATCCACTGCTGGGCAGGCACGGCGGGTTGACCCGGGCCGAAATGCTCGTTCCGTTGTTAGGGCTGATTCTTTGAAAGAAGAGCTACCTGTGCGGGAAAAGGCGCGGGAACACCATGGGGGTACGGCGCCGGTAGGCTTCATAAGCGGGGCCGAACTCGGCCGAGAGCTTACGCTCTTCGAATAACACCCCGATGAAGGTATACAGTGTGAGCCCAAGCATCAGTGCCAGAGTGTTCCAGGTGACGACGGGCATTAACCAGATCAGAATAAAAGAAAAAGTATAAATGGGATGGCGGACAAAACGGTAGAGGCCGACGGTTACGAGCTGGTCGGGCCCGGCGCGGCTGATGAGGGGCTGGGGCCGGGTGATTTGCCGCAGGCCGAGGAATGCGGCGGTGCCCGTCTGCCGGATGGCGGCGAGTAAACCCAGCAGGGCCAATCCCTGCAGGGTAAGGGTGAGGTACACCCAGGGGGAAGGAATGGAATACAGTGGACGATCGGGCAGAAGGAAAGGTAAGAGCAACAGCGGAGGTGCGGTGAGCAGGGCCAGGATCACATACCCCAGCCGATAAAAACGTTGGGCCGCACAGCCAAAGGCCCTTTCGGCCAGGCGCTTGGCCGTATGCGAGGCAAGGAGAGAATGGATTGTGCCATAGAGGGCAACTCCGGCCAGCACCCAGATGAAGCTACTTTCAGCCATAGAAAAGATTATACCCGGAACACCTGACCGGGTTGCCATTAAGGGTTTTGTAAGCAGGTTAAAAATAACCTTCTTCTGGATGAATTCCAGAAGAAGGTTGTTTTAGAACTTGGGTGAGGGGTTACTCTGCCGCGGGGATGACTTCTACTGCCGTGGTGGCGGCTTGCCGCCCGGTCAGCCGGCGGAAGGTCAGCGTCCACGAGGCCCCTGTGTAGGTGGTGACGATGCCGTTGAGCACAATTTCAACCGGCAGGTAGAGGCAGAAGAGCACCAGTGTGATAATTCCGCCGGTCATCCAGGCGCGTTCTCCGTCAATCAAAGCTGCACCGATGAGGGGCATGAGGGTGAAGAAGAAGGGGAGCGCGATGATGAAGCGAGCGATGCCGCCACCAATGCCAAGGATGAGGAACATAATAGCCGCCGGCCCCAGGTTGGCGCGGAAGATTTCCCAGCCGCGCTTCAGACCATCGATCAGCGAGCGGTTCTCACAGGTGATGGCCACAATGGCCTGCTCCACGATCACCGAAACAGCCCAGCCCACCGGAATGAGCAGACAGCAGAGCAGGATGAGGAGCGGCCCAAGACAGATCAGGGCGATTCCGGCAGTCAGGGCGGCGATCATGGTGGAAGGAACCACCAGCGCCAGCACGAGCACAATCCACGCCAGGAAGATCAGGATATTCAGGCCGAGGACGCGCCAGAAATAGGCACTGCTCTCGGCAAAAAGGCCGCCAAAGGTCAGTTTTTCTTTTCCTTCATCAGCCTGCCAGGTGCCGCGTGCCAGCCCAATGCGCCCGAAGGTGCTTAACACGATAACCACGGCGAGGAAAACCAGAGCCAACACGGCCAGCACAATGAAAACCCACCAGTTGTTTTCAATCCAGATTTCAAGGCGCTGGAGAAAATACTGGCTGGTGTCAAAGGGAGGGCGAAACTGGCTCCCGTCGAAGCGATAATTCACACCAGAGCCGCCGCCACCGCCACTGCTGCCGCCACCACCTGAACCCAGCCCGGCGAGGATACCGAAGATCCAGAGGACTTTATACTTCCAGATAATCTGCCAGGCGCGTGATAAAACTTCACCGTAATTCATTGAGGACCTCCATTGAATGGTCTGCACGGGGTGCCTGAGCAGGCTCAGAAACCCTGCGCGGTTCTTACTTCACTGAATATACGTTTATTCCCACTCAATGGTTGCAGGGGGTTTACTGGTGATATCGTAGGTGACGCGATTAACCCCCTGAACCTCGTTGACGATGCGGTTGGCCACCCGCGCGAGCAGGTCGGCTGGCAGGCGGGCCCAGTCAGCGGTCATGAAGTCCTCGGTTGTCACCGCACGTAAAACGACTGCTTCCTGATAGGTGCGCGAATCGCCCATGACGCCCACCGAGCGCACCGGCAATAGCACGGCAAAAGCCTGGGCAATCTGGCCCGGCTCGTCGGCCAGACGCTGATTGAGCAGGCCGGCAGCTTCCAGTTCACCCGTGAAAATGGCATCTGCGGCCCGCAGGCGTTCAAGCCGATCCCAGGTGATTTCACCCAGGCACCGGACTGCCAGCCCCGGCCCGGGGAAGGGTTGCCGCCAGACCAGTTCGGCGGGCAGCCCCAGCGCCTCGCCCACCGCGCGCACCTCATCTTTAAAAAGGTAACGCAGGGGTTCTACCAGTTGAAATTGCATGTCGGGGGGCAGGCCGCCCACATTATGATGGCTCTTGATCTTCTGGGCTTTATTCCGGTCGGGGCCAGAGGACTCGACGACATCGGGGTAAATGGTACCCTGAACGAGGAACGGTGGCTGGCCGAGACGGCGGGCTTCTGCCTCAAAAATACGGATGAAGGTTTCTCCGATGACGCGCCGTTTCTGTTCCGGGTCGGTGACGCCTTCCAGGCGATCGAGAAATTCTTCTACCGCATTGACCGTAACCAGCTCCAGCCCCAGGTTCTGGCGGAAGGCGCGTTCTACCTGCTCACGTTCGTGAAGGCGGAGCATTCCCGTATCCACGAAGACCGCGGAGAGCTGGTCGCCCACTGCTCGGTGCACCAGGGCTGTGGCTACGCTGGAATCAACCCCGCCGCTGACCGCCGCCAGTACACGCTCTCCACCCACCTGCTGGCGAATGCGGGCCACACTTTCAGCGATAATCGATTCGGGGGTCCAATCGGGGTGGGCGCCGCAGATCTCGACCACGAAGCGCCGGAGGATTTCCTTTCCGCCGGGGGTGTGATGCACCTCGGGGTGGAATTGCAGGCCATAATACCGGCCATCGGCACTGCTCATGGCGGCAAAGGGGCTGTTGCTGGTGGAAGCCAGGGCCACAAATCCGGGTGGGAGGGCTTCGATGCGGTCACCGTGAGACATCCACACGGAGTGGTCTCCATGGGGTAAGAGGGGGTTTTCGGAAAGTGTGTGAATGGTCGCCGGGCCGTACTCTCGTTGGCCAGCAGGAACAACTCTCCCGCCCATGGCCTGGGTAATGAGCTGCATTCCATAACAGATGCCCAGCACTGGCAGACCTGATTCGAGTACATAGGCTGGCAGGGTGGGCGCTCCCGGCTCGTAGACCGAGGCAGGCCCACCGGAAAGAATCCACCCTTTGGGGTGAAGGGCAAGGGCGCGTTCTGCGGGGGCGTCCCAGGGAAGCAGTTCACTGTAGACGTGAAGCTCGCGTACCCGGCGGGCGATCAGCTGGGTGTATTGCGAACCAAAATCCAGGATAACGATGGTGTCGGGCATAGATGCCATTATTCGGCGAAGTAGATACCGGTCTCATCCATGCGGGTGATGACCGCCAGGCTGTGAATGGGGACGTTGAGGTGGGCCAGCGCTTCACGCCCGCCCTCGAAGGTCTTTTCGATGAGTGCACCAATGCCCACTACTTCTGAGCCGGCGGCCTGCGCCAGCCGCACCAGTCCGAGAATAGTGGCGCCAGAAGCGAGGAAGTCATCAATGATGAGCACACGCTCTCCCCGTGAGAGGTATTCTGGAGAGACGATTAACTCGGTCATGCGCCCTTTGGTGTGGGAAGGGGCGACAGTGAGATAGACAGTGTCGGGCATGGTGACCGGTTTGGACTTGCGCGCATAAACTACCGGTAGATTCATGTGTTTCCCGGTCATCAGGGCGGGGGCGATGCCAGAAATTTCGGCGGTGAGGATGCGGGTAGCGCCGAGGTTGGCAAAAATGCGGGCAAATTCCATACCGCAGGCTTCCATTAAAGCCGGATCTACCTGGTGGTTAATGAAGTTATCTACCTTAAGAATGCCGTTGCCCAGGTACTTGCCGTCGCGTAAAATACGCTGTTTCAGAAGTTCCATTCCGTACCTCGTCATCTACAAAAAATACGTGCCAGAAATGATGAGCATTTGGAGGAGTTTCTATTTTACTACACCCTCTGGCGGGGGCGGTCTCATTCCGTGTTAGAATCACCCCTGAGATGACCAATCGACCGATTATACTGGCTTCTAATTCACCCCGCCGTCGGGAATTAATTGAACTGACAGGCTGGAGGGTTTCGATTCAACCGGCATCGATTGATGAAACGCCGTTGCCGGGTGAACCCCCGGCGGAATATGTATACAGACTGGCAGAGCAGAAGGCGCAGGTTGTGGGCCGCTCAGCCCCGATTGGCGCACTGGTCATCGGCGCCGACACCACCGTGGCGGATGGAGAGGCTATCCTGGGAAAACCACAGGATGAGGCCGAGGCCGTGGCCATGCTGAAGCGCCTGCGTGGAAAAGAGCACCGGGTATATACGGCGATTGTGGTGGTCGAACCATCCAGTGGTAAGGTACGCGGAGAGACCTGCGCAACGCGGGTGCCCATGCGTGCTTATACTGATGAGGAAATAGAAGCGTACGTGGCCACAGGCGACCCGCTGGATAAAGCCGGGGCGTATGCCATTCAACACAGAGAATTTCATCCGGTGGAGTATTTAGGGGGGTGTTACGCCAGCGTGATGGGGCTGCCGTTGTGCCATCTGGCCCGGGTGATGCGTCGTTTTGGGGTGGAAGCCCCGGAGGATTTGGCGGCTCGCTGTCAGCAGGTACTGGCCTATCAGTGTCCTATCTTTGAGGCAGTTTACCGGGGTGAACAGATCGGGTAAGCGTGAGCAAAGGAGTGCAGCACCTTTCATGAAGTGGTTCAGGTTTTCGTGGTTGATGGTGGTTTTTCTGGTGGCCTGTTCGGGGGTGGTTGCCGGGCCAGTGCCCACCGGGCAAGTTCCCACACCATCGGTATTGCATACACCCAAGGTGTACACCACCAGTGTGCCTAAAGTGGCCGATGCTGCCAGGGCATTTTTAGAGGCCTGGAAGGCAGAAGACTACGGGGCCATGTACGCCATGCTCGCCCCCACCAGCCAGGACGCCACCCCTCAAGATCAATTCACCACCCGGTATAAAGAAGTGGCCATCAATCTTACTCTCCAGTCCTTAGATTTTGAGGTGCTTTCGACCATGACCGGGCTTTCGAGCGGGCAGGCGGCTTACCGGGTGACGTTTAAAACTGCTCTGCTCGGAGACCTGACCCGTGAGATGACCATGAACCTTACCCTGGTCAATGGTTCCTGGCGTGTGATGTGGGAAGATGGCATGATCATGCCTGAATTGCGCGGCGGCAACCGCCTTGAGCTTGATTACCGTACCCCCTCACGCGGCAATATCTACGATCGCAAGGGGTATCCCATTGCGGCCACCACGGATGCCGTGGCGCTGGGTATTGTGCCGGGAGACATTGCCGAAGGCACGGAAGGGACGGTGCTCAGTGAGCTGTCGCGGCTGACTCAGAAGCCCCCCGAGTGGATCAAAGCCCTCTACGGGGATAACTACCCCGCCTGGTACATTCCCGTGGGTGAGGCCACCATGGATGAGCTTAACCAGCGGTTGGATGTGGTGCGAAACCTGGCGGGTTTTGCTTATAAGCCCTTCCGGTCACGTTATTATTATGACGGTGGGATCGCCCCTCATGTGACGGGGTATGTGTCTTTCATTCAGCCTGAACAGCTGGAGGAATACCAGCGCCGTGGTTACCCCATGGACGCCAAGGTGGGTCAGGCAGGACTGGAGAAATGGGGCGAGTCGTATCTGGCCGGGCAGCCCGGAGTGGCCCTCTATGTCACCGACCCGCAGGGAAATGTTATTACCCGGCTCGGGGCGAAAGACCCTGTGCCCTCTCAATCGCTCTACACCACGATTGATGCCGCCCTGCAATTCCAGGCGCAACGGGCGATTAATGGCTTCACCGGTGCGGTGGTGGTGCTGGAACGAGACACCGGCCGGGTGCTGGCCATGGCCTCATCTCCGGGGTTTGACCCCAACCTGTTCGAGCCGCAGAACCTCAATTCGAGTGCCCTGAAGGATGTGCTCAACGATTATCGCCAGCCGCTGGTCAACCGGGCTGCACAGGGAGCGGGGTATCCATTGGGGTCGGTTTTCAAGATCGTCACCATGGCGACTGCATTGGAGACGGGGCTCTTTACTGCCGAAGATACCTATAACTGCCAGCTCACCTTCACCGAGTTACCCGGTTATGTGCTGTACGACTGGAGGTACAGCCGCGGTCTTCCGCCGAGCGGGGTGCTCACCCTGCCCCAGGGGCTGATCACTTCCTGTAACCCGTGGTTCTACCACATCGGTCTGACGCTTTCTCAGAACGGGATGGCCGGAGAGCTTTCAAAGATGGCGCGCGCCTTCGGGCTGGGGGTGCCTACCGGTATTGAGCAGGTAGCTGAAAGCACCGGCAACATGCCCGATCCTGAGAGCGACGAAGTGGCTGTGCAGATGGCGATTGGCCAGGGGCAGATGCTGGTGACCCCCTTGCAGGTGGCTGATATGATCGCCGCGGTAGGAAACGGCGGGACCCTCTACCGCCCGCAGGTGGTGGAAAAAATAGTAGATCCTGACGGCAACCCCGTTTATGAGTTCAAACCCGAAGTGCGCGGGAAGCTGCCCATCAGCCCGGAGCACCTCCAGCTCATCCAGGACACCCTGCGTCAGGTGGTGGTGAACAGCCGCGGCACGGCTGTACGCGCTTTCTCAGGGCTGGCCATTCCGGTGTACGGGAAGACAGGTACTGCCCAAAATGGCACAGACAAAGAACACGCCTGGTTTGCCGCCTACACCAATGCCGGGCGCGAGGATAAACCGGATATCGCGGTGGCCGTGATCGCCGAGTTCTCAGGTGAGGGATCGGAGATTGCCGCTCCCATCGCCCGGCGGATCATTGAGGTGTATTTCCTCGGTCAGCCGCAGCGCATTTACCCCTGGGAAGCCAAACTCAACGTAACCCGCACACCCACCCCTGAAGTGACTGAAACGCCTTCTCCATGAGTTCCGCTGACCTTGTTCCAGGCCGGGTCGTTCACCTTTCGTCGGGGTTTTACACGGTGCAGACCCCGCAGGGGCAGGTGGTTTGTCAGCTCCGCGGTCGGCTCAAACGACTGCGCGCCGAGGGAGATGTTATTGCTGTGGGCGACCTGGTGCAAATTCGCCGCCTGCCAGATGGCAGCGGGGTGATTGAGGCGATTGAGCCGCGCCACAGTGCTCTCGTCCGGCTTGACCCGCGCCCCCGCGGGATATACCGCCAGATTCTGCTGGCCAATATTGATCAGATTGTGCTGGTATTTGCCTGTGCCGAACCCGCTCCCCGCCTGCGAATGCTGGATCGGTTTCTGGTCATTGCGGAAAAGCAATCCATTCCTCCGATGATTGTGGCCAACAAAGTGGATCTGGTAGGGATGGAGCAGGCAGAGGCTTTGTTTGGCCTTTACCGTCAGATCGGGTATCCTGTGCTTTATACCTCGGTGAAAACATGCCTTGGGATAGAAGCTCTGAGAGAGCAGCTGCGTGGAAAGATTTCGGGGCTGGCCGGTCCCTCTGGGGTGGGGAAGTCGAGCCTGTTGAACGCCATTCAGCCTGAGCTGGGGCTGGCTGTGCGGGAGGTAAGCGAACAGACGAGTAAGGGACGGCATACCACGGTTGTCCGGCAGATGTTTCCTTTGCATATAGGCGGGTATGTTGCCGATTTGCCGGGCCTGAAGGCACTGGCCCTCTGGGATACTCAGCCCGAAGAGCTGGATGGGTATTTCCCGGAGTTACGCGAGCTGGTGGCCAATTGTCAGTTCAGTGATTGCACTCACCTTCACGAACCCGGGTGCGCCGTACGCGAAGCAGTCCAGACAGGACGGGTTCATCCTCAACGGTATGAGTCTTACCTGCGTATGCGGTTTGGCGAGGAAGAATGAAACAGGACTCACCCGGCAGAAGAGATTAGCCCCCCGGCGCTTGATGATGGTAGAATTCGGATCATGTTTAAGCGCATCCCTTTCCTGATCATGCTTCTGCTGATAGCTGGCTGGCTGGCGGCCTGCCAGCAGGCAGGACAGATTTCCACATTGAATTCATCCACGCTCACGCCCGGTGCTCCGGTGGTTCCAACGGTGGAGCCCTCGCCTACCGCTGTTCCTCCTCGCACGTTAACCGTGTGCCTTTCAGAAGAACCGCAGACGCTCTATCTTTACGGCGGTTCATCGCGCAGTATGTGGAATGTTCTTGAAGCCATCTACGACGGACCGTACGATACCCGCGGCTTCTCGGCCCAGCCCGTGATTCTGGAGAAGATGCCCTCTCTGACGGATGGCGACGCCCGTTTACGCCCGGTGAATGTGTCTGCCGGAGATGTGGTGGTAGATACTGCCGGGCAGGTGGTTGCCCTGGCGAAAGGGGTGACGGTCTTCCCGAGCGGGTGCCGCTCTGGCGACTGTGCGGTTGTCTGGGATGGCAGTTCTCCTCTGCAGATGGATCAGCTTGAAGTCACCTTCCGGCTTAAGGACGGCATTCAATGGTCGGATGGGGCACCGCTCACGGCGGAAGATTCGGTCTTTTCTTATCAGGTGGCGGCTGACCCGGCTTCGCCGACCAGCAAAGGGGTGATTGACCGCACGGCTTCGTATACGGCGATTGACTCGCTGACGGTTCAGTGGGTGGGGGTGCCGGGGTTCGTAGAACAGCGCTACCCCACCTTTTTCTTCCTCCCGTTGCCCAAACATGCCTGGGGCGGGCTGACGGCGGCTCAACTGCTCACGGATGAGACTGTTCGCCGCCAGCCCCTGGGCTGGGGGCCGTATGTGATCGACTCGTGGGTGCCGGGGGAACGGATTCACCTCCGCAAGAACCCTCTGTATTTCCGTGCTGGCGAAGGCCTGCCCAAATTTGATTACCTCGACTTTACTTTTAATGGAAACCCCGCCGATAGCGCCCTGATGGCGCTGGTAGGGGGGAAGTGCGATGTGGTGGATCAAAATGCCGGATTTCTCCCCCTGCTGGAGGAGTTGATCAACACCCAGAACAACGGGCGGTTGAAACTTTACCTGCAACAGGGGCCAGAGTGGGAGCACCTCGATTTTGGCATCCGCCCTGCCAGTTATGATGATGGGTATAACCCGGCTGCCGGTGACCGCGCGGATCTGTTTGGAGATGTGCGCACCCGGCAGGCATTTGCCCGGTGCATTGACCGCAACCGATTGATTCAGGAGGTGTTCAAAAACCGGTCAGCCGTTCCGGCGGGTTACCTTTCTCCTACCCATCCACTGTACCAGACCGATTTACCCGCCTATACCTACGACCCGGCGGCGGGGGCGCGTTTGCTCGACGAAGTGGGATGGAAAGACCTCGATGGTGACCCATCTACCCCTCGTGTGGCCGTGGGTGTGCCCAATGTGCCCGATGGAACCCTGCTAAGCGTACGTTTGTTCACCACGCAGGCCGAACTGCGCCGGCAGGCGGCTTTGCTGGTGCAGGCGGGGTTGAAGGAATGCGGGGTGGAAACGAGCATCAGCTTGCTCGACCCTGGAGAATTGTTTGCTCCCGGCCCCGATGGCCCGCTCTTTGGGCGGAATTTCGACCTGGCATTATTTACCTGGGACGGAGCGGCACGCGTGCCATGCCAGCTTTATACCAGCGATCAGATTCCTGCCAGCGGCAATCGCTGGATTGGTGCGAATATTACCGGCTTCACGGATGAGCGCTTCGATGCCGCTTGCCAGGCGGCCTACTGGGCTTTGCCCGATCAATCCGATTACGCGGCCCAGTTCCAGGCGGCGGAACGCCTGTTTGCCGAACAACTGCCGTCCATCCCGCTTTATTACGGCCTGAGGATTGCCATTTCACGGCCCGATTTGTGCGGAGTAGAGCTTGATCCCACTGCACGTAGCCTGCTTTCTGGGATCGAGACCGTGGATGTGGGAGAAGGTTGCCAGAAGTAATCAGGAAGAGATTCTGGCTGGCTCCACTATAGAGGAAAGGGAGGCTTTCATCCGGGGGAGGCTTACCACCTCGTTAAATCTCTTGACACTATGCAAGCCTTATGCTACCATTTTTCTAGTCTGTCTTCCAGGGCAGTCTTTTACAGGTGAAGGGAGCAACCACTTACACATTAACCGCAGTGCAATCGGGGGCACTGCAGTTTATGTTGTAGTGATCTGGCTCTCAAAAACCTCAATCAGTTTCTCATTCTCACAGGAGGAGAAAAAATGAAGCAAAACAAGCTAATGTTGGTCTTGGGTCTGATTGTGATCGCCAGCATGGTGCTTTCGGCATGTGGTGGCGGTGCAGCAACTCAGGCACCCACCCAGGCCCAACCTACTCAGCCGGCTGCGACCGAAGCACCGACTGTAGCGCCGACGGAAGCTCCGACCGAAGCCCCGACGGCTACCCCGACCGAGGCCCCGCGCACCACGCGCAAGGGCGGCTGGTTGGATGAGATCGTCTTCACGGTGGTCGATGCCGCTTCTGCGGTTACCCAGCTCAAAGCGGGCGCCATCGACATCTATGCCAACGGTCTCTCTTCGGCAGACCTGCCTTCCATCAAGGAAGCCGGTTTGGAATATGCAACCGCCAATGGTCTGTATTATGACCTGCTCTTCAACCCTGCCGAATTCAAGAACGGCGAGTTGAACCCCTTCAGCAATCGCAAGATCCGCGAGGCGATGAACTGGCTGGTTGACCGCAACTACATCAACCAGGAAGTGTACGCCGGTGGTGCTCTGCCGAAGTGGTTTGCAATTACCACCCAATTCCCCGATTATGCTGATTTGGCAGATACCGCTCGCGCCCTGGAAGCCAAATACGCTTACAACCCCGACAAAGCTAAAGAAGTGATCACTGCTGAGATGGAAGCCATGGGGGCCAAGCTGGTGGATGGCAAATGGACCTACAACGGCAAGCCCGTGACCCTGATCTTCCTCATCCGCCCCGATAGCGATGGTACCCGCAAGCCCATCGGTGATTACGTGGCCAATCAGCTTGAATCCATCGGCTTCACGGTAGACCGCCAGTACAAGAAATCTTCTGAGGCCAGCCCGATCTGGATCGGTTCGCAGCCTGATGAAGGTAAATGGCATCTGTATACCGCCGCGTGGAGCGCCACGATCCTCGATCGTGACCAGAGCAATATCTTCCAGGAAATGTACCTGCCCACCAGCGCTCAGGGTATTCCGGTTTTCCTGGCCAACAAGCCCGATCCTGAATTCCAGAAAGTGGGCGATGACCTGGCGAATGCCAAGTACAACACGCTGGAAGAGCGCCATGAATTGATGAAACGCGCTCTGGAGCTCTCGCTGCAGGACTCGCTGCAGGTCTTCCTCATCGATGGCAAGAACTACATCCCCTACGTCAAGGGTCTGCAAACCACGGCTGACCTGGCGGCTGGTGTTGAAGGAGCTCAGGTCTGGCCTTACACCACCCGCTGGATGGACAAAGAAGGTGGCCAGCTGAAGTGGGCGACCCAGGGTCTGTTCGGTGATCCATGGAACCCGATTGGCGGCTCGAACTGGGCGTATGACCAGGGCGCCATCCGCGCCACGCAGAGCGGCGATGTGATGTACGACCCCTTCACCGGCCTGGTGTGGCCGCTGCGCATCGAGAAGGCCGAAGTGGTGGCTCAGGAAGGTCTGCCCATCGGCAAGACCCACGACTGGGTTGATCTGAAGTTCGAAAAAGAGATCAAAGTGCCGGCTGACGCGTGGGTGGACTGGAACGCCAAGGACCAGAAGTTCATTACCGTGGGCGAGAAATTCCCCGATGGACTGACCGCCAAACGCAAGACCACTGTTTATTACCCGGCTGATCTCTTCAAGACGGTCAAATGGCACGATGGTTCGCCTGTTTCGCTGGGTGACTTCATCATGACGCTGATCATGACCTTCGATCGCGCCAAGCAGGAGAGCCCGATCTACGATGAACAGGCTGTGCCGACCTTTGAACTCTTCATCCAGGACTTCAAGGGTTACAAGATCGTCTCGACCGATCCGCTGGTGATCGAATACTACAGCGATACCTATCAGCTGGACGCCGAGTTGAATATCCCGGTCCTGTGGCCGACCTACAGCTTCGGTGAAGGCGCCTGGGATGTGCTGGCGATCGCCAACCTGGCGGAAGCCAATGGCGAACTGGCGTACTCGACCGACAAGGCTGGCCAGAAGCAGATCGAGTGGACGAGCTTCGTGGGCGGCCCCAGCCTGGAGATCCTGGCGAAATACCTCGACAAGGCTCTGTCTGAATCCTACATCCCCTACGCTCCGACGATGAGCCAGTATGTGACCCCCGAAGAGGCCAAGGCGCGCTACGAGGCCCTGAAGGCCTGGTACGGCGAGCACAACCACTTCTGGGTTGGCACCGGCCCCTACTACCTGGATAAGGCTTTCCTGACTGAGAAGAGCCTGACGCTCAAGCACTTCGCCGACTATCCTGACCTGGCTGACCGCTGGTCGAACTTCGGTGAGCCCAAGCTGGCCGATGTGACGCTGGATGGACCCGGACAGGTGAAGATTGGTGAAGAGGCTACCTTCGAAGTTGCGGTTACCTTCAAGGATGAGCCCTATCCGCAGGCGGAGATCAAGCAGGTGAAATACTTGCTCTACAACGCCAAGAATGAGATCGTTTCGGTGGCGGATGCTCAGTTCGTCGAAGACGGTAAGTACACCATTACGCTCAGTGCTGAGGATACTGCCAAGCTCGAAGCGGGCTCGAACAAGCTCGAGGTCGCGGTGGTGCCGCTGGTAGTCAGTGTGCCGACCTTCTCCTCGATTGACTTCGTGACCGCCCCGTAAGGCTGCACGATTGTGGAGAACGATAGGGGCAAGGGCAACCTTGCCCCTATTTATCCTGATTAGTGAGGAACAAATCAATGACAGCAGTACCTCAGACGCTCTCAGAGGGTACAAAAAGCAAAGCAGGCACTTCCACATTAAGCCGGGTGGCCCGTTTTGCTGTCATTCGGCTGGTTACCCTGTTCATCACGGTAGTTATTGGCGTATTTTTAACCATCATGATCGCCAACATGGGTGGTTATGTGGATGAGATCATGCGCTCTGAGATCAGAGAGCGCACGATCATGCGTGTGGCGGCGATGACGGCCAACCAGGAAGTGACGCCCGAAATGCGCAAGAAGTTGACCGAGGACATGATCAAACTGGAAGAAAAACGCCTGGGACTGGATACACCCTTTATGGTGCGGGCGTTTCGCTACCTAGGCAATGCCCTGCAGTTGAACCTGGGTCGGGCGGTCAATATGATCAGCGATAGCGGATCACGCTCGGTGCGGGCGATCATTTTAGAGCGCTTACCGGCTACCCTGCTTTTAATGGGCACTTCTGAGCTGATTCTCTTTTTTAGCAGTGTGTTCATCGCACTTTCTTTGTCGAGGAATTACGGCAGTATCTGGGATAAGATAGTTATTGCCCTTTCACCCACTTCTGCTGCCCCTCCGTGGTTTTACGGTATTTTCTTCATCCTGATTTTTGCAGCTTTGTTAAAGATCTTGCCTTTTGGCGGGATGGTGGATGCACCACCTCCCACCAATCCGGTCGAGTATACTCTCAGCTTGCTTAAACATCTCATTCTGCCGGGCGCTTCCCTGATCTTCAGTTCGCTCTTTCTAAGTATCTACAACTGGCGTACGTTCTTCCTGATTTATTCCAGCGAAGATTATGTTGAGATGGCCAAAGCAAAAGGGCTGGCCTCACGTGATATTGAACGTCGTTACATTTTACGGCCCACATTGCCCACCATCATCACCAATTTTGCCCTGCTGGTCATCAGCCTGTGGACGGGGGCGACGATTACAGAGACGGTATTCCTGTGGCCCGGACTGGGGCGCACTCTCTACCAGGCGATCGGTCTGTACGACACGCCGGTGATCGTTGGCTCGACCATCATTTATGCTTATTTGCTGGCTGTCACGGTGTTTATCCTCGACTTTGTCTATGCTCTGGTTGATCCACGCGTGAAAGTAGGGGGCAGTGGGCAGTAATTATGAATAAGCTCAAAGATACCATTCGCGATATCCTGTATTATCCATCTGCAATCGCCGGGGCAATCATTATCCTGCTGTTAATCGCGCTGGCGATCTATGCGATGATCAAAATCCCGTATTCTGAGGCCATCCGATTGTGGCGCGGGGGGGAAGAGGTGTGGTATCAAAACCCCAAGACGGCTCCGCCCTCCTGGTATAACCTGTTCCTCGCCAAAAAGCAGCCGGTTTCTTTCGCGGTGAAATCGGGCGATACGGAAGGGTCGCTTTTGAAGAAAGTGACCCCCGGGAAAGAAGATACCGCTTCGATTGACTTCACCTATTCTTTCGACTTCAATTATGATGAATTTCCGCAGGAGATGATGGTTTACTTTACTTCGACGTTTCAGTCGAAGCAGCCGTTTGTCTCGATCTACCTCATCACTCCCGACGAGCGGAAAATTCGCATCTCGGATTTTGGCTTGAACGCCAAACAAAACTTCCGTTTTTCTCAGGATGAGAAGTTGATCAAGCGCCTGAAGACCGAAAATGTCATGGTGGCGCTCTTCTCGGTGCCAAAATCGGACCCTCCTGTGCCGCTGAAGGGCACCTATCAACTGGTGATCAACGGTGTGACCTTTGAAAAAGGGTCCGATATTAACGCGGAGTTTGTTTTCCATGGCAAGGTGTTCGGGCTGGCAGGCACCGACATTTCGCGGCGTGACCTGATGGTGCCGTTGCTCTGGGGAGCCCCGATTGCCCTGGCCTTCGGTCTGCTGGCTGCTCTCGGTACAGCCGTGCTCACCATGATCATTGCGGCTATTGGCGCGTGGTATGGGGGCTGGGTGGATGACCTGATCCAGCGCATCACCGAGATTAACCTGGTGTTGCCTTTCCTGGCGATCCTGATCATGGTGGGTACTTTTTACAACCGCAGTATCTGGACGATCCTGGGGGTTACGGTTCTTTTGAGTATCTTTACCGGGTCGATTAAGTCTTATCGCGCCATCTTCATGCAGGTTAAGGAATCTACCTATATCGAAGCGGCGCGGGCTTACGGTGCGAGTAACATTCGCATTATCTTTACCTATTTGATACCTCGCATCATTCCTCTGTTGATCCCCACTCTGGTTTCCTCGGTACCGTCGTATGTATTTCTGGAAGCCTCGCTGGCAGTCCTTGGCCTGGGAGATCCAGTACTGCCCACCTGGGGGAAGATCATCAATGATGCGGAAATGAACGGTGCACTGTATAAGGGCTGGTATTACTGGATCATTGAACCGGCGGTGTTGTTGATGGTGACCGGTCTGGGCTTTGCCATGCTGGGCTTTGCGCTGGATCGAATTTTCAATCCGAAGTTGAGGGGCCTGTAATCATGGCAGACACAAAGTTACTCCGTATTGAAGATTTGGTGCTCCATTTCCGCACCGAACGCGGAACGGTACAGGCGGTCGATGGGGTAAACCTGGAGCTGGACTATAATGAAGCCATCGTGATTCTGGGGGAATCGGGGTGTGGAAAGACCTCGCTGGCCAAGGCCATCTTACGCCTGCTCCCGCGAAATGTGCAGCGGTATTCCGGCAGGGTGTTTTTAAACAATAAAGATGTGATGACGTTGAACGATGAGGAATATCGCCGGAACGTGCGCTGGCGTCAGATGTCGCTGGTGCCACAGGCGGCGATGAATTCGCTCAATCCGGTGCTCAAGGTTGGAGACCAGGTGGCCGAACCCATGATGATCCATTATGGAGCGCCTAAAGAAGGCGCGATGGAGCAGGCCCGCAAGATGTTCAACCTGGTAGGGGTTCCTGAAGAATTCCTTGGCCGGTATGCCTTTGAGCTTTCAGGTGGAATGCGCCAGCGGGTGGCGATTGCCATGTCGCTGGTGACCACGCCTGATCTCATTGTTTTAGACGAACCCACATCGGCGCTGGATGTGCTTACCCAGGCGAATATCTTCAATGTGCTCAAGCGCATTAAAAAGGAAATGGAAACCAGCTATATCTTAATCACCCACGATATTGCCACCTCCAGCGAGCTGGCCAATAAAGTGGCGGTGATGTATGCCGGGCAGATCGTGGAAGTAGGGAAAGCCGCGCAGTTCTTCCAGGAACCGTTTCATCCCTATTCTCAGAAATTGATGGCGAGTGTCCCCCGGCTTCATGGAGATAAAGAGCCCGATTTTATCGTCGGCCAACCACCCAGCCTGTTGAACCTGCCTACCGGGTGCCGTTTTAAGGATCGTTGCCCGGCGCGGTTTGGCAGATGTGAGGAAGATCCACCGGTGTTCCACAAGGATGGGCATCTGGTTAAATGCTGGTTGTATGCGTAAGGAGAGCTTGAATGGCCGATCATACTATTCTTGAGAGTGTTCAGTCTACCTCCTCCGTGGCTTTGAACCCTGAAAGCAAGGATGAAGTTCTCCTCTCGGTGCAAGATTTACAGGTCTGGTTTGAATTGCGCCGGTTTGGCTTTGGACATGCAGGCTATGTGCACGCCGTAGACCATGTAAGTTTTGATCTGCATCACGGTGAGGCGATCGCCATTGTTGGTGAAAGTGGCTGTGGAAAATCGAGCCTGATGAAGACCATTCTCGGGCTTAACCGCATCACCGGAGGGGCCATTTATTATAAAGGGCAGAGCATTGCCGGGATGAAACACGCCGAGCTTCGCAAGTACCGCGCGCAGGTGGGATACGTGCAACAGGACCCGTACGGGGCGATGGCGCCTTTTATGTCGGTTGAGAAGATCCTGGAAGAGCCTTTGCTGATCAACACCAATCTGAGCCGCCCCGAGCGCTTACAGCGCATTGAGCAGGCACTGACCGAGGTTAAGGTGACCCCTGTGCAGGACTTCCTGCCCAAATTCCCGCACATGCTGAGTGGCGGTCAGCAACAACGGGTGGTGATCGCGCGGGCTATGATCCTGGAGCCGCAGCTGGTGGTGGCGGATGAACCGGTGTCCATGCTGGATGCCTCGGTTCGCGTGGAAATTCTGAAGCTGTTGCGGAGTTTACAGGAAAAGCACAATCTCGCTGTGATTTACATCACGCATGATCTTTCAACCGTGCGCTATTTCTCCCGGCGCATCTTCGTCATGTATGCAGGGAACCTGGTTGAAAAGGCGAAAACCGAAGATCTGTTGCGCAACCCATCCCATCCGTACACTCAGGCGTTGTTGACGGGAACTTCAGAGCCAGACGCCAACAACGCGTACACCTTCAAGGAAGTGCCGCCCGGTGAACCACCGAACCTGATCAGGCCGCCAGCGGGATGCCGTTTCCACCCGCGCTGTGCGCGGATGATCTCGGGAGTCTGTGATGTGGAAGTGCCCCCTGACTTCCAGGTGGAGCCGGACCATACAGTGAGGTGCTGGCTGTACAAGTAGGCGGTTTCAATGTTATCGAGGGTTCGTCCCGGGGTTTTGATGCTGGTGGGGTTCTTCCTGATGCTGGCGGGAGTTATCCTGCCATTGTTGATGGTGATTAAAGTGCTGGAGTCGACCTTTCTGTTGAATTTCATCAGTTATGGGTCTTCTCTGGTGGGTATGGTGGTCGGAACGCTTGGTGCCGCGCTTTATGCGGTAGGCCGCCGCCGCGATAGATGAAACGGGTTGAACGGAAGCAATCCTCAGAAACACGCCGTTAAATATTTACCGGGAAGCCGGGCCAGGTTGAGAGGCCCGGTTTCTCTTTTTTTGCGTATAATGGGCGTATGACTGGGAAGCGCATCTTGATTGTGGATGACGCCCGGGATGTCGGGCGGATGTATCAACAGGCCCTGCGTACCGCTTACCCTCAGGTGGCTGTCACCTACGTACCCTCGGCAGAGGAAGCCATGGTGGAAGTTTCGGCCTATCGCGTGGATCTGATGGTGGTGGATATTCGCCTGCCGGGTATGTCGGGATTTGAACTGGTGAAACGGGTGCACGCGCGGCAACCGGGAATAAAGTTTTTAATGATCACCGGCCTGGAAATTGATGCGGCGCTTGAGGCACAGAGCCGGGAAGTGGGCGCGTATGCCATCCTTGGAAAGCCCCTCAGCGTCGCCGCATTCCTCGACGCTGTACAGCAGGCTCTTGAGGTCGAGTCTTTCACCCTCGTTGAAGCATCTTCACCGGTGGGAGAACATGGGGATGAGGAAGGGAAGGCCTCGCCATTACCTTCTCCCATTCCTCCGGCTCCAACGGAAATACCTTCTCCGCCAGCGGCTTTAACCCTCAGTGAGATGCTGGCGCAGTTAAGGGCATCGCTGGGAGCGATGGCGGTGCTCCTGCTGGATGATGTCGGGCATGTCACGGCGCAGGCTGGGAACGGTGAAGCCGCCGCGCGCATCGAAGGTCTGGCAGGAGATTTGATGGCCGGGCTGAGCATTGTTCATAAGCTGTCTCGCCAGCTTGGGAGCACTTTGCCAGAGGCTGTGCAGGCATTGCGGGGAGCGGAAGGCGACCTGGTGGTAGCGCCGGTGGGGCGGTTTGCGCTGGCGCTGTACCTTCCTTCAGGACCGGGGTCGGTGCGACTGGCGCTGGCGTTTGAAGAGGTTCGCCTGGCCCAGAAGGAAGCGGCGCGTATTCTGACCGAGATGGGGTTGAACCTGAATCCTCTGGTAAGCGACCTCCCGGCCCGTGTGGAGGAAGAGGAAAGCCCGCCTTCGACAGCCGGAGATATTCCCTCTTCCGAGGATGTAGAGAAGCTCAAGGCACTTCTGGAAGGCGCTACTTCCTTCCAGGCGGAAGATGTGGAGGCCTTCTGGAAACAGGAGATTCCTGAACCTCCACCCCCTCAGGCTTCAGACGTGCTCAGTTTTGAAGAAGCTCGCAAGCTTGGCTTGTTGCCCGACGAGGAGTAACCCCTTGAAGGGCTAAAGGTAAAGATGCTCCCCTTTGGGTCGAAAAAAAACCAAAGGGGAGCGTTTGACGTTAAAGTTGCAGAAGGAGTGTGGCCTGTCTGCGGCCTTAAATTTCGGAATAATCGACCGTGGAAAGATCCCAAGCCTCATGGATTTTTGGAACGTCATTGATCAGGCGGCGCGTATACTCTGCTTTGGGGTGTAGAATCACGTCGTCGGCCGAACCGCTCTCCACAATTTTTCCATGCGCCATGATGTAGACACTGTCCGAAACGTAATAGGCCAGCCCAATATCATGGGTGATGAAGATGATTGTCATACCAACCTCATCCCGCAGTTTCATGAGCATATCGAGGATGGTGGCCCGTGAACAGGCATCAATCATGGAAGTAGGTTCGTCTGCGACGAGGATTTTGGGCTTTAACAGGAAAATACGGGCGATCATTAACCGCTGCATTTGCCCGCCGGAAAGCTCAAAGGGATATTTATTGGTCAGTTCCTCGTATTTCAGGTTTACAAAGCTACACGCCTCGGTCATCATTTCCACTTTTCTGGCGTGAGGTAACCGGTGCCCCCCGCGCATGCGGATACAATCTAAAAGCAGGGTGTCGATCTTGTTAAAAATGTTATACGAGGAATAAGGATCCTGGAAAATCGCCTGGATGTTCGTCCAGTATTCCTTTTTCTTTTTATAAGTGCGGAGGTCCAGCCTTTTCCCCTGAAAATAGATCTCACCTTCGGTAGGATTGATCAGGCCCAGAAGCATTTTGGCTAAAGTGGTCTTTCCGCTGCCCGATTCACCTACAATGGAGCTGACTTCGCCTTCCCGAAATTCCACATCCACGTGATCTACGGCTATCGTTTTACGGTGGCCAAGGCCAAAAACCTTGGTGAGGCCCACCCCTTTCAGAATGGCTTGATTTTCTTCAACCATTTTGATACGCCTTTCTCAGTTGTTCTTCTGAAAAGATACAGCGGTAAGCACGCCCGTTTCCAACGTCCCGGAAGTCAATCGAGCGCACTTTGCATTCTGGCTGAACATATTTGCATCGATCGGCAAACCGGCAACCGGAGGGTGGATTTTTCAGGTTCGGGGGAGTTCCCGGGATCGCGGTCAATTTTACGTTTCTGACGCCGCTTTCGGGGACAATGATGGCACCCATGAGGCCTTTGGAGTAAGGATGAAGTGGATCAAAGACCACTTCTCTCGCAGTGCCCTTCTCGACAATTTGCCCCGCGTACATCACCATGATGTCATCCGTGACGTTATAAAGCAGGGGAAGTTCATGGGTGATGAAAATCATGGCTTTCACAAAGCCCTTTTCCATCAGGTCCTTCAGCATTTTAATCACCATCTTCTGCGAGGTTACATCCAATGCGGAGGAAGGCTCATCGGCGATAAGGACTTTGGGTGACAGGATCACCGAGGTGGCAATGACTGTACGTTGTTTCATCCCTCCCGAAAGTTCAACCGGGTATTTCTGCAGTACTTCTTCAGGGAGGCCAAGGATCGCAAAGCGTTCCCGGGCGAGTTCGTAAATTTCCTTTTTAGTGGCCTTCGGATCGTGAGCGTGGATGACATCCTCGATGAAGTGAATGATCTTCAGGGTGGGGTTGAGCGCATTCATTGCGGCCTGGGGTATGTAAGCAATCTCTTTCCCCAGGATTTTTCTCCGAATATCGTCGGGGTCCATTCCAGTAATTTTTTGCCCGTCGATAATGATCTCGCCGCTGGTGTAGTGCAGAGGAGCAAAATAATACCCCATCAGGCTGAGGGCCAGGGTTGACTTGCCGCAGCCCGATTCTCCAGCAATGCCCAGCGACTTTCCCTCTTCAACTTTTAAGGATACATGATCCACCGCATACACATTCTCCCCGAACCGGGTGATATATTTGGTGGTGAGTTCGTTCACTTCAAGCATGATTTTTCCCATGTCGGTCACCTACTCTCTCAGTGCAGGATTGAACACCTGATCCAGACCGGTATTCATCAGGTTCATGGAGAATGTGATGAGTGCGATGGTCACCAGGACCGGAAGGTATGCCCACCATTTACCCAGAATCTGCGCCTGATAGATCATTGCCCAGTTCATCATCAGACCCAGGGTTGGTACTTCGGTGGTTCGGGGACCCAACCCAAGGATGGACAGGCCCGCTTCTGCCAGGATGCCCGAAGAAATTTGCAGGATTAAGGCCATCACCACGTAGGAAGCAATGTAAGGGAGGATATCATTGATGATGATGTGGGGAATGGAGTGCCCTGAAAGTTTGGACAGGTTGACATGGTCGCGGACGCGCAGGGAGATCACCTGTGAGCGTACGGCTCTGGCCGTCCAGACCCACGAGGTGAACCCAATAACCACTGCGATGGTAAAGGCTCCGCGTTTTTCCTGGCCGATACTGAAGGAAATTAAGATCAGTAACACAAAAGAGGGGATCACGATAAAGAGATTGGTGATGAACATGATAATGTCATCTACCGTCCCCCCTACGTATCCTCCCAGTAACCCAAGGATCAGGCCGATGAGGGTGGCGATGATGCCAGCGACGATGCCGATCTGTAAAGATACGCCGGTGGCTTTTACCAGCTCTGTCAGTACGTCTCTTCCGAAGTTATCGGTTCCAAGTGCCAGAACCCGCACATTGGGTACCTGACTGATATTGACATAATCGGCCTGTTGAACAGTTTTCACCGCTTCGAGGGCGCCGGTTTGGGGATTCGGGTTGGCAATGGTAATTCCTTCGACGGATAAAATGCCCTGGAGTGAGGCGTTAAGCCTTTGAAAATACCTCTGCCGGGCGAGGGTCATTCCAGGGATGTTTTTGGTGGGGTCGTAATTCTTTTCCCACAAATCGAGGAGCTTTGCTGTGTCGGTGATGTCGATCTCATCTTCTGGAATCCCGGCGGCGACGAGCCATTCTTTAAGATCTTTGCGTTCCTGGTTGCCCAGTTTGCTGGCGACCCGTTTAGCGGCAGCATCGCTCAGGTTGAGAATATAAGGTGGTGCATTGATACTGTCATACACATTGACGTACACGCCAGGGGGGAAGAACGTTCCCTGGCCGATGTTGGCCAGTGGATCATCTCTGACGATGAGGGGGTAGAAGATCACGATGAGCAGCAGGGCCGTAAAAATGGAAAAACCCGTGACGAATTTGCCGGAGCGGAAAATCTGTTGAAGAGTATGTTTCATGGCTAGATCTTTCCTTACTCTGACTGGGCCGCTTTAATACGCGGGTCGATGAGACCATAGGCAATTTCGATCAGGAAATTGGCAAGCAATACCATGATGGTGATAATCAGCGTGACGGCTGAAATCAACGGATAATCCTGCCCCATGACACCATTCAAGAGCGTATACCCGAGACCCGGATAACTGAACACAATTTCAGCCACCAGCGCGCCGCCGACCATTGTCCCGATGGAGAGCGCCAGGCCGGTGATCTGGGGGAGCATGGCATTGCGGAAAACGTACCTGACGATGGTGCTGTCCTTGATTCCCAGGAAGCGGCTGTATTTCACATAATCGGCGTTTAATTCGTAGATGGACATAGAGCGCATCCCAATAGCCTGACCGCCAATGGCGATGAGCACAATAGACCAGAACGGAAGCTGGTAATGATGGATGACGGATACGATGAAATCCCAGCTAAAGTTGGGAATCATGTCGAAGCCGTATCCGCCAGAGGTGGGGAACCATTTAAGGTCGACTGCGAAGATCACCATTAAAATGATCGCCATGCCAAAGGCCGGGAAATTGCTGATGAAAATGCTTATCGGCATCAGGACTTTGTCAAAACCTTTTTTCAGGTAGGCCGCCAGCGCCCCAAGGGTGTTACCGATCAGCCAGCCGACGATGATGGCCGGGAATTGGAGGCCAATTGTCCAGAGGATGGAAGATTTGAGGATATCTGCAACGGGTCTGGGATACTGGCTGAAAGAACTGCCGAAGTTGCCCTGTAACACATTACGGACGTAGAGGAAAAACTGCTCAAGAAGGGGTCTGTTGGTTCCAAAAAGTGTGGCGTATTGTTCGTAAACTTCTTTCATCCCGGTCGAATTGGACATGCCCTGAGCAATTCTTGCCGTGATGGCCGCCACAGGGTCTCCTGGCATCAGGCGCGGCAGGATAAAATTCAACACGAAGGCAAAAACAGCCGTGATGAACAACCATACAAGCTTATTCAGGAAGTACCTAAAATATCCTTTTGACACAGCGCCTCCTTTTTACCTTATTATATTATAAGGTAACAGCCATGTTCTGCTTTTGGCAGAACATGGCTGTTTATTACAGAGACTACTTCATGGTTATGGGTTGACCAGCTTCAGGTTGTAAAGCCCGGCAATGCTCCAACCATCGGTCAGGTCCAGCGGAGGAACGGGCGGGTTGGTGCCGTCACCCTGGTGCGGGAAGTTCGTCCAGACGCTCTCGTTCACGGTATGGAACGATTGAGGCCGATACATGAGCGTGAAGGATGGAATGTCGGTCAGGTAGATCTTGACCAGTTCAGTGTAAGCTGCCTTAATCTCATTCGGATCGGTCAGCGTGGGGATCTTCTGGATCAGAGCATCGGCTGCGGGGTTCTTGTAGCCGCCCCAGTTACCATTCCAGTTGTTGGTGGTCTGAGCAAATTCAGAGCTCATCAGATGGCGGATGCGTCCCCAGGGCTGAGTGGGGCCAGCGCCGTCACTCCACATCATGAAGATGTCATAGCCGGTTTCGGGGAGAGGCCAGTTGGTGACCACCGTCTGGTAAACGGACCATTCGGGGTAGTTGGTGGTGATGTCGATGCCGATCTTCTTGCCAGCCGCGGCAACTACTTCGATGGCGGCCTGCCAGTCGGACCAGCCATTGGGGCAGGTGGCGACATAGTGCAGGTTCTTGCCGTTGTATTCGCGCCACCCATCGCCATCTTTGTCGACGATTCCGGCCTCATCCAGCAGTTTCTTGGCGCCTTCGACATCGTTGCCCGTCCACTGCAGGTCTTTGACGGCGTCATGGTCGTAGAGGGCCTGTTCACCGGGGGTCGGGTTCATGAGAGACCGCGGGACCTGGGTGAAAGTAGCCGACTGGTTGGTCATGGCGTTGGCGATGATGGTGTCATAATCCACCGCGATGGCAATCGCTTTACGAACAGCGAGCTGATCCAGGCCGTAGGAGGCAAGGTTGAAGAAAGCCGTCGGGAGGCTTGCGCCAATGTTGTACGGAGGATCGGGGAGATAGGTGGAAATGGGTAATCCGTCTTTGAGCCACAGATCCTGAACGTTGGCGTTGAACTGCTGGCTAACATCCACCTCACCAGCCTTCAGAGCGGTAGTACCAGCGGCGTTGTCTTTATAGATGACGTGCGCGAGGTACTTCGGGACGGGGAGCTTGCCCCACATGGAAGGATCCTGGCCCCAGTAGTTATCGTCGCGGACGAGGACAACCTTGGTGTCATCGGCAAAATATTTATGATAGGGGCCGGAGTAAACCACGTCTTCCGCGGTATCGGCCATGAATTTGGCCGGGTCACCACCGGAGCGCTCTTCCAGCTTCTGCGTCCAGGCTTTCTGGAGGACGTAGTTGCTGCTCACATAGGCGGCCACGATCAGAGGGTTGATGGCTTTGCCATCGGGGCCCAGTTTGGCCTTGATGACCACGGTCTGCGGATCAACCGCTTCGATGGTATCGATGTAATCTTTATTGGCGGCGCCTGTTGCCGTATTGTATTTAACGTGCGCGGCCCAGGTGTAGGCTACATCCTCAGCGGTCACCGGTGTTCCGTCACTCCAATGAGCGGCCTTCTTAATCTTGAAGGTGATCGCGGTGCGGTCTTCATTCCACGTCCAGGGGCCATCGGCCAGCAAAGGATACTGCTTGCCGTCAAGCATGTTGTACAGGTATGGTGTTTCAAACATGGTGACGCGCGCGTTGTCTTGCTGGGCAATCGCCATAGCGTTGTTGCAGTTTGAGGAATAAGGGTTCCAGCAAACGACCGGGCCCCATTGCTGCCCGTTGAAGTACAGGGTTTCTTTGCGCGGTAGGGATGCGGCTGTAGCCGGAGCCGCTTCAGCGGGAGCTTCGGTGGGAGCGGCTGTTGGAGCCTCGGTGGGGGCTTCCGTGGGTGCCGCTTTGGTGGGTGCTTCCGTGGGCACTTCTGCCGCCGGTGTGGGCGTTGCCGGAGCGCATGCTGAAAGCACCATGCTTAACACGAGCAAGGCTGAAAAAATCAGACTCAAACGTTTCATTTCTTCTTTCTCCTTTTCGAATTTCGACAGAAAGACAGGTTAAAACGACAGGGGGAATAGAACCGGTTGACCACCTCCTTTCACAACTTATATCAGACCCCACAGAAAAATAAGAGCACCCCGGGCCGAAATGAGGCGGAGCCGGTTTGCTCTCACTCTGTTTTGGGCATGCCAGAGGTTTTGGTACATCCTGTTGTTTTCCAGATGGGCTCGTTGGCTTTCTGTATTGATCCTCTCCAGGCGGTTGATGAGTGGTGCGGATCATACACCATGGCTCATGCTGAAAATGGAAAACCCTGAAAAAAGTCTGGCTGGCGAACTAACCGAAGAAAGACTCTGGTGGATACGCTTTGTCCATCGCTCCGGTTAGATTTCTCGAAATTCTGACCAGAGTAATCCTGGATGAAGCCTGTTTACCCACCTTGTTAAGGTTCACCAGCCCGCTGAAATTATCTTACACCAAGGATATGAAAAAGTCAACTAAAAATGGGGTGAGTTCCCGTTGATTCCAGGTTGACAACCCTGTTGAGCGATTATAAACTAACTCTGGATGAGTCCCAAGGCCGGTTATATGATCAAAGAATCCATGAGGCGTTGCCTGTTGCTGGGTTTATTCGGTCTGTTTCTTATTGCCTGTGACCCTTTGCCCCATGCAGAGAAAAATCTGAAGCCTTTTTCTCTTTCTGTACCGACTTCGACAGTTCACAGTGGTTCGGTTTTGATTCTGGCGACTACCACCAGTACTCAGGATTCTGGCTTGCTGGATGTACTCCTTCCCATTTTTCAAGAAGAAACCGGTTATCTGGTAAAGACAGTGGCTGTTGGCACGGGTCAGGCTTTAAGAATGGGAATGGAAGGGAACGCCGATGTTTTACTCGTTCACGCGCCAGATTCGGAACTGGATTTTATGCGAGAAGGTTATGGTAAGGATCGGGCGTTTGTGATGCATAACGACTTTGTCCTGCTTGGGCCGGAGAACGATCCCGCAGGGATACAATACGCTCAGGATGCCGCAGGGGCATTTCAGGCTATTGCCCATGCGGGGGCCGTCTTTCTCTCTCGAGGGGATGGATCGGGCACATATGCCAGGGAGCTTCAGCTTTGGAAGCAGGCTGGAATTGACCCCAGGAACCAGCCCTGGTATTTAGAAAGTGGGCAAGGCATGGGTGCCACCCTGATGATTGCGGAACAAAAGCTGGCTTATACCCTCTGTGACCGGGGGACTTATCTGGCATATCGTGGGAATCTTTCTCTGAAGATCTTGTTCGAGAATGACCCAACGCTGCTTAATGTGTATCATGTCATTACTGTGAATCCCCAGAGATGGCCGATGGTTAATTACACTGGGGCGCTGGCTTTTCTTAACTATCTTACTCGTCCATCCACACAGGCTATCATTGGTTCTTTTGGGGTAGAGCAATTCGGCGAGCCGCTGTTTATACCCGATGCCGGGAAGAATGAGGCAGAGTTTGGGTTACCTTAGCAATAGAACTGGGTGACGATGTCAGAGATATTTCAGATTACAGCGCTTTCCTTACAGATTTCAGTTTGTGCAACCCTTCTCAGCCTGCTGGCTGGCCTGCCTCTGGGCACCTGGTTGGGATTGGGCCGTTTTCGTGGACGGTCTTTTTTGCTAAGTCTGATTAACACGGGAATGGCGCTTCCACCGGTGGTGGTGGGATTGTTGATTGCGGTTTTGTTGTGGCGAAATGGACCCTTGGGAAAGTTTCAACTGATTTATACGCCAGTGGCAATTATTCTGGCGCAGTTTCTCATTGCTTTTCCTGTAGTCACAGGTTTGACGGCTGCTGCACTGGGTGCTTTGGACTCCAGGTTACAATGGCAGATTCTAGGGTTGGGAGCTTCCAGGTGGCAAATGATCTGGCTTTTATGGCGCGAGGCGCGTCTACCGCTTCTGGCGGCTTTGATGGCAGGATTTGGATCGGTGATTTCTGAGGTAGGTGCTTCTATGATGGTGGGAGGGAACATCCGTGGACAAACTCGGGTGCTCACTACGGCGATTGTGCTTGAAACCTCCAAAGGGGAATTCGGCAAGGCCTTCGCGCTCAGCGCTTTGCTTCTGATGATTACGTACCTGATTAACCTTGCTCTGACCATGATCCAGCAAAGGAATACCCGGCGGTAAAGGGTTGAGGATGGGAGAATATTCAGCACCAGGGCCGCTAGTCAAGATGGAGAATGTGCTCGTTCGGCGCCAGCACGGAGTGGCGCTGTGGGTGAGCAGACTGGAAATTCATGAGGGTGAAACTCTGGCTGTGGTCGGTCCGAATGGGGCGGGGAAGAGTACTCTCCTGCTTGTACTGGCTCGCTTGCTCAAAATAACATCTGGCGAAATCTATTTCAAAGGGAAGCCGTTCAGGGAATGGGATGAACTGGAATATCGCCGTTCGCTGGGTTTTGTTTTTCAGGAAGCCCTGTTACTGGATATGTCGGTGGCTGAAAATGTAGCTCTGGGTTTGAAATTCAGGCGATTGCCCGGCGGAGAGGTTCACGCACGCGTGGAGCGGTGGTTGAAGGCGCTGGGAATCGAGGCCCTGGCAGGAAGGCGGGCGGGGGAGCTTTCGGGAGGAGAAGCTCAACGGGTGAGCCTGGCCAGAGCACTGGCGTTGGAGCCCCGGTTGTTTCTACTCGATGAGCCGTTTTCAACCCTCGACCAGCCCACGCGCTATCATCTGATCCACGATGTGGCAGATTTGCTGAAGCAGGACCATCGCACCACTCTTTTTATAACTCATGATCTGAATGAAGCTGCTATACTGGCGGATCGGATGGCGGTCATTTTATCTGGAGAGCTTCAACAGGTGGGAACGGTGGAAGAGGTTTTTCACAACCCAGCCAATGAAAGGGTGCAGGCGTTTGTGAGGCCCCAGTGCCGATGATGGAATCTGCCGTTTAAAAATCCGGGGTGAAATTGTTGCCTGATCAGGTGCTGGGGCTTCCTGGAAAGTTCAGGAAGCCCCTGGTAAAGGGTCCAAAGAGTGAGCGCGGAGCACTTTCAGACCACTTCGCGAAGGATCAAAGCTTCGTTTGGCTCCAGGGGGATCACGCGCCCTTCGACGGGAATCATCGAGCTCCGTTTATTGGAGAGGAGATACTCCCATTTTCGACCGGTCTGATCGCCGGGGAGAGTCAAGGGCTGGCGTCGGCTACTGAAGTTCAGCACCACCATGGTCGTCTCGTCTTTTCCCTGACGCAGGTAGGCCAGAATGAAGCGCTTCCCATCGGTGAGCGGGATGAAGGCGCCCGTTCGCAAAGAAGGATGGGCTTTACGCGCCGCAATGAGGCGTTTATACCAGTTAAGGAGCGATTCGGGGTCGGCTTCCTGGGTCATGACGTTGCGGACGGGGTAGTTGGAATGAACAGGCAGCCAGGTTTCGACTCCTTCTGGAGAAAAGCCAGCGTTGGGCATGGCGTTCCATTGCATGGGAGAACGGCAGCCATCGCGCCCCTTAAAGAAAGGCCAGTAGCGGCGACCCCATGGATCTTTAATCTGGTCGCGGCTGATGGGAATGTCTCTCATGCCGATCTCTTCGCCGTAGTACATGAAGGGTGTGCCCCGCAGGGTAAGCAACAGGGCTGCGGCCACTTTGAGCCGGTCATCCTCTTCCCCGCGGGCGTAGCGGGTAGCCGAGCGAGGATTATCATGGTTGTTCAGCACGTAATTTGGCCAGGCTTCATCCGATAGGATGCCCTCCCAGCGGGTGATAGACTGGTAGAAGGCGTGAGCCCACCACGGGCAATGCAGGAACTCAAAATTGAAGGTAGCGTGGAGCCGGTCATCACCGCAATAGAGCGCGGCTTTATCGGCGCCTCCGATGAAGGTTTCGCCTACGCTGTAGGTTTCACCATAGGAATTCAGGATTTTTCGAATGTCCTGCAACAGAGGGATCATCTCGGGCTGGTCAATGTCGTAGATGTGCTTCATGCGGTCGAAAGCCCGCAGTCCCATCAGGCTGGGGCGGATGGGCCCCATGGGGTTGTCTTCAAAGTTGGGGCTTTTGTAATACGCATTGAAGACGTCCAGCCGAAAGCCATCTACTCCCCGGTCGAGCCAGAATTTGAATACATCCAGCATGTACTGGCGCACGGCAGGGTTGCGCCAGTTGACGTCGGGCTGTTCTTTGTAAAACATGTGGAAGTACATCTGACCGGTGGTGGGGTCGAGCTCCCAGCCGCTACCGCCAAAGCAGGAAAGCCAGTTGTTAGGTGGATCGCCGTTGGGTTTGGGGTCGCGCCAGAGGTAATAATCGCGGAAGGGATTGTCACGCGATTTCCGCGATTCGATGAACCAGGGATGCTGGTCGGAGGTGTGGTTGAGTACCAGGTCCAGGATGATGCGGATTCCGCGTTCGTGGGCCAGCTTTACCAGGCGGTCGAAGGTTTCAAGGTTTCCAAATTTGGGGTCGATATCCAGATAGTTGCTTACGTCGTAGCCGAAATCAACATCCGGCGAGGGGTAAATTGGAGAAAGCCAGATGGCATCGATCCCCAGATCCTTCAGGTAATCTAATCGAGAAATGATCCCTTCCAGGTCGCCGATGCCATCGCCGTTGCTGTCGGCAAAGGAGCGCGGATAGATCTGGTAGATGATTCCATCGCGCCACCAGAGATGGTTGTTATCCATTGGATTTTCCTCCACCTGTGGAAAAACTGAGCCTGCTGATTCGAAAGAAAGTTTTACTTCCCTGATGCTCTTTCTATATTAAACCATAAATCCGGGTGAAAAAATGGGGTAAAAACGGCATGATACCGTTCACAATTTGGCTTTAAATGTGATATATTGATAAAAAGAACCCCTTGTTTGTTGATGCCCTGGAGGAGGTAACCCCATGCGCTACGGATTTTTCGATGATGATCGGCGCGAGTATGTGATCACGCGCCCCGATACTCCGCTGCCCTGGATCAACTACCTGGGTAGCCAGGATTACTTTGGCATCATCAGCCAGACGGCCGGTGGTTATTCGTTTTACCGGGACGCCCGGCTGAGACGCCTGACACGTTACCGCTATAACAACGCCCCGTTTGACCTGGGCGGGCGGTATATTTACCTGCGTGATGACGCCGATGGTGTGTACTGGTCGCCTTCCTGGCAACCGGTCCAGCGGGAGATTGAGGATTATCAGTGCCGCCATGGCCTGGGGTATACCATCATTGGCTCCACGTATCGCGGGGTTCATGCTGAGACGTGTTATTTTGTACCCCCGGATGAGAATCTGGAGATCTGGCATCTTCGGCTGGAGAATCGCCGTGACGCTCTGGTTGAGCTTTCGGTGTTCGGGAGCATCGAATTTTGCCTGTGGGATGCCTGGGATGATGCTACGAACTTTCAGCGCAATTTCTCTACCGGCCAGGTAGAGGTGGAAGACGGGGTGATTTACCATAAAACGGAATATCGTGAGCGGCGCAACCACTTTGCTTATTTTGCCTGCTCCGAAAAACACGCCGGCTTTGAAACCCAGCGTGACGTCTTCCTGGGGGCGTACCGCGGCTGGGATCGGCCTCTGGCGGTGGAACGGGGAATTTGCGCCAATTCCATCGCTTACGGCTGGGCGCCCTGCGGGGTGCACCATGTGCGCTGTACTTTAAAGCCAGGGGAGACCCGTGAGATCATTTTCTTGCTGGGTTATCACGAAAACCCGCCGGATGAAAAGTTTGACCCCCCCACCTCTCAACGCATCAATAAACGCACGGTGCTTCCCATTCTTGAGAAGTACCTGCACCCCGAACAATCGCGAGCGGCCTTTGAAAGTCTCCGCAAATACTGGGAGCGCCTGTTATCCAATTATCAGGCCCAGACACCCGATGTTCACACCAACCGGATGCTGAATACCTGGAATGCCTACCAGTGTATGGTCACTTTTAATATGTCACGCTCGGCCTCATTCTACGAATCCGGCATCGGACGCGGCATGGGGTTCCGCGATTCCAACCAGGATTTACTCGGGTTCGTACACATGGTGCCGGAACGCGCCCGCCAGCGCATCCTGGACCTGGCGTCTACCCAGTTACCCAGCGGTGGAGCGTATCACCAATATCAGCCATTGACCAAACGGGGTAACAACGATGTGGGATCCAATTTCAATGATGACCCGCACTGGTTGATTCTGGGGGTAGCGGCGTACCTTAAAGAGACGGGCGACTGGTCCATCCTCGATGAACCGGTGCCTTATGATAACCAGCCGGGGAGTGAAACACCCCTTTACGAGCACCTGCAACGCTGTGTCCGGTATACGCTCGAGCGCCTGGGGCCGCATGGCCTGCCGTTGATTGGTCGGGCAGACTGGAATGACTGCCTCAACCTCAACTGTTTCAGTGATACCCCCGGGCAGTCCTTTCAGACCACCACCAACAAGGATGGTAAAGTCGCCGAGAGTGTTTTCATTGCCGGTTTGTTCGTCCTTTCGGCCAATGAGCTGGCGGCCATTGCCGAGCGGCGTGGGCTGGCTGTAGAAGCTCAGCTCTACCGGCGCGAAGCGAAGAAGATGGAAGAGGTGATTTGGGCGCATGGTTGGGATGGAGAGTGGTTTCGGCGTGCCTATGATGACTTTGGCAGGCCGGTTGGCTCGAAGGAATGCGAAGAAGGGCAGATTTTCATTGAGCCGCAGGGGATTTGTGTTATGGCCGGGCTGGGATTGCAGGATGGGCGCGCCAGGAAAGCGCTGGATTCGGTAGCCGAGCGGCTGGCCACCCCTCACGGGATCATCCTGCAACAACCGGCGTATTCTCGCTATTACCTCCACCTGGGTGAAATTTCTTCCTACCCGCCCGGTTATAAGGAAAACGCAGGCATTTTCTGCCACACCAATCCCTGGATTATGATTGCTGAGACTCTGCTCGGGCAGGGAGACCGGGCTTTTGATTATTATCAGCGCATCAATCCTTCCCGGCGTGAGGAGATCAGCGAGGTGCATCGTTGTGAGCCGTATGTCTACGCTCAAATGATTGCCGGACGCGACGCCCCTACCCATGGCGAGGCTAAAAATTCGTGGCTGACGGGCACTGCGGCATGGAACTATGTGGCCGTGAGCCAGTGGATCCTGGGGATTCGCCCGGAGCTGGATGGTCTGCGAATTGATCCCTGTATCCCGGCGGACTGGGAGGGTTTCACCGCAGTGCGGCGCTTCCGCGGAGGGGAGTATCGGATTACGGTGCGGAATCCACGACATGTTTGCAGGGGAGTGGCTTCGGTTACGGTGGACGGAATGCCGCTTGAGGGTAACCTGTTGCCGGTATTCACCGATGGAATCCACCATGTGGAAGTGGAACTCGGTTGAACGTTTTCGCTTTATACGTTGTATTCCTCTTTTCATGTCAGGGCGGGGAGTGCACCCGTCCTTTTTGCTGTCTCCCCCATAAACCCGTTCCTGCATTTATCCTGGAGAAGAGTGCCATTTGATAAGGAGCGTGGAGAGGAAGCGCCCCCTGAAGAGCAGATGCGTGTCTCCTGTTTTTTACCCATGATCAAAGACCCGATATGGGAGGATTGGTTACAATAGATGAGTGTGAAACTATATCTTTGGCCAAAAATAAGGATGAGCTATGAATCGCGCACAATTGCTGGAAAAGATGGATGGCGGGCGGGCAGACCTGAAAAAACTTCTGGAGGGGCTCTCTGAAGAAGAATTCCTGGCACCGGCTTTGTCGAATGGCTGGTCGGTTAAGGATTTACTTGCCCACTTTGAAAGCTGGGAGGTATGGGCAAAAGCGCTTTACCCGACCCTGGCTGACGGGAAAACACCCGAAAAAATTGAGAATGTGGATGAAACCAATGCCAGGATCTTTGCTGAAAACCATGATCGCCCTCTTCGCGAGGTTCTCCTGGCGGAGGAGGAGGCTTTCAGAGCGCTGCGCACGCAGGCTGAAACGGCCCCTGAAGTTGATCTTTTTGACCCATTGCGGTTTGCCTGGTGTGGCGGACAGCCCTTTGCACATTACATCGCCTGGAACAGCTATGACCATTATGCGGAGCATATCCCGGATCTGATCATCTGGCGGAATGAGAGAAAAGGAGCTCAACCATAATGTGGGGATTCGTTATGCCATGGGGAGATGCGCGCATGGGGGCAGATCTGGCCCGGCATGCTGAGCAGGCCGGGTGGGATGGTTTTTTATCTGGGAGCCTGGCCGAGAGAAAAATCGATGCGCCGATTGTACGAGCGGGTTGAGCAGGGGCCGCCCGTCATTTTTTGAAGGGCAGCCCCCGGGGTTACGAAGAAACGGCGAGTTTTTCCCATTCGCTCATCAGATCATCGAGTGTATTTTGCACCCGGGCAATCTCCCAGCTGAGGGCATGGACGCGTTCGTGCTGCTGGGCCTGAGCGGCTTTTTGCATTTCTCTGGAGAGGCTTTGAATACTTCGCTCAGCTTCATGGATGCGCTCTTCAAGCATGGCCAGGGATTGCATCCGCAGGCGGGTTTCTTTGCTGTTATCACGCACGAGTGGCCTGGGTTTAAGCAGGAGAGTCCGATCCGGGGCAGCCATGGATTCTGAAGCCGGGGTGCGCCGCAGAACAAATTCGCGATAAGACCCGGCAAATGTCTGCAACTGGCCTTCTTTGATCTCCCAGATGTGCGTGGCCAGGCGGTCGATCAGGTAGCGGTCGTGAGAGACGAGCAAGATCGAGCCTTTGAATGCTTCCAGTACTTCCTGGAGGGCCTCGCGGGCGGGGATGTCAAGGTGGTTGGTGGGTTCATCGAGCAGGAGGAAGTTGGCGCCTTCGAGTGCCAGGATGGCCAGAGCAAGGCGGGCACGTTCTCCGCCGCTGAGGCTTCCTACCTGCTTGAAGACATCATCTCCGCGAAAGAGGTAGCGGGCCAGAAGGGTGCGTGCCTGTTCCTGATCCATCTCTCTGGCTTTTAATAATTCTTCCAGCACAGTATGGGCAGGGTTCAGTCCGTCGTGAGCCTGCGCGAAATAGCCAATTTTCAGGCTCCCCCCCAGGTGAATTTCTCCACGGAGGGTGGGAAGCTGGCCCAGAAGGGTTTTAAGGAAGGTGGTTTTCCCACTCCCATTGGGGCCAATCAGCGCGGCACATTGTCCACGGCGCATTTCTAAGCCGTGGATAGAAAACAACGTTTTTTGAGGGTAGCCGATGACCACCCCATGGACACGCAGGACGATGGTCCCGCTTTCCTGGGCATTGGGCAACCGAGGGCGAATGGCCGGTGGGCGCTGGCTTTCGAGGGAGAGGGCATTGACCCGCCGAATGGCCTCGATCACGTCCAGCGGGCGGTCGGCGTGTAGATCCAGTTCGGACCACTTCCGGCCACTGCGCAGAGCCATGATGCCGAAATTTTCCACAATGGCCAGGTCACGGGTTACACGCCTGAGCAACCCCAGGGCGCGGGCATGGGTACTTTCGCGTACCCAGTTGCGTTGAATGAAATCCATCTCTTTGAGCAATCGGGCCTTTTCTTCTTCAAAGACGCGGCAGGTATATTCCCAGCGTTCCTGCCGTTGCAGGAGATAGGCGCTGTAATCTCCCCGGTATACCTCGATTCCTGAACGGGTCATTTCCCAGATTGTATTCACGGTGTTATCCAGGAAGAAGCGATCATGGCTGACGATGAGGATGGCTCCCTCCCAATCGTGGAGAGTGTGTTCCAGCCATTCAATGGCTTCAATATCCAGGTGATTGGTGGGCTCGTCGAGCATCAACAGGTCGGGTTTTTCGAGTAACAGGCGTGCCAGAAGGGCGCGGGTTTTCTGCCCGCCCGAAAGGTGATCGAGGGGCAGGTTCCAGGTATCTTTCCCCAGCCCCAGCCCCTCCAGGGTCTGCTGGATGTGTAATTCATATTCATAACCGCCTGCCTGCTCAAAGGCTGCCTGGAGGTGACCATATTTTTCAAGTGTCTCCGGGGAATGATCACCGGCTGCCATCTGGTCTTCGAAGGTATGAAGTTGTGCCTGGAGCTTTTGTAGAGCGGTAAAAACGGTGAGCATTTCAGCAAAGACCGTATTGGAACGATTGGCGAAAGCATCCACGGCTTCTTGCCTCAGGTAGCCAATACGCTTTCCGCGGGCGATATGCACTTTGCCGGTCGTAGGCTGGCTGATGCCCGCGAGGATGAGTAATAAAGAGGTTTTACCAATGCCGTTCGGTCCAATGAGGCCAATTTTGCTGTCGTTGGCGATGGAGACGTTGATACCGCGGAAGAGATCAAACGCCCCAAAGGAAAGCCCCAGATTCTCGGTATTAAGGATAGACATACTATGCTCCCAATCGGTTAAAAAGGTTCCAACAGGTGGCTATGTCGGGCGTGTCCGCGGCCAGCGGAAGGGTGAAAGAGAAAAAGAAAAGGCCGCGGGCAAGTGCGCCGCGGCCAGGACTTTAGCTTCGTATAGCTGTAAGGTCAGCAGACGCACTCCGAGAAGGAATCGCAAACCGCTCCGCCTCTTACGGCGAGAACCAGCATCTGAATTCCTCTGAAGTACGTCATTTTCGAATCGACCTCTGAAAATTATTGGTTGCCAGTGCAGTGTATCATGGAATGCGAAAAAAAGTCAAGGAATGGCCCGGGTAATGTTAGTGCAAAGTAGTAAAGTCCCCTTTGTGCAAAGTTAAAATGTCCCCATGGGAGGGACGAGAAAGGGAATGGACGAACTACTAGCGATGAGTAAAGAAGAGATCACCCGGTTAGAAACGATGCAACGGATAAAAG
>NZ_DF967965.1:2755411-2792602 GCF_001050195.2 Anaerolinea thermolimosa | reverse complement strand
CGTGAGTGGTGTGGGGGTGGGCTCGAAACCCAGGTTGAGGGCGCTCAAGGCGGCATCGAGCTGGTCGGCGGCTACAACCGGGCGGGAGGGAATGGCCTGTCGGGTCAGATCAAGCTGTGCCAGGAGCACATCGATCAGGGAAGCTTTTTCAGCAGGGGCGGTGTTTTTCAGGGCGAGGAGGAGCTGGTAAGCCTGATCGAGCTCCAGAGCAGCCCGTCCGAAATTGTTTTCAGACAGAGCAAGACGGCTGCGCGCGAGCGCGGTTGCGGCGCGGGTGAGTTGCATCTGGGTTTGGAGGGTCGTCAGGGTGGCTTCCAGTTGAGCCTGAGTGGTGGCCACCTGCCCCAGAGCGGTCAACTTTGCCTCCAGCTGGCTGAGAGTCTGCTCCTGCGATTTGACGCCGGTTTGCAGGTCAGTAATCTGGCGCTGGAGGGTGGGGAGGGCCTCGCGGTTGGATGCAAGATAGCCTTCGAGGGTTGGGAGAAGGTCCAGCCGGGCCGATTCTTCATCCAGTTGCAGTTTGAAATTGTCGCTCTGCACCTCGAGATCTCCCACACGCGCCTGAAGATCGTTCAGGCGCTCATAAGTCTGGGTCTCGAGCTGGTTTTGCCGGGCCTCCAGATGGGTCAGGCGGGTTTCATTTTCGGAAACAGTGCGGGTAAACCAGTCTCTGGTTGTAAAGAGAAAGGTGTACCCTGCCACGCCGAGGATCACCCCTCCCACGAAAACCGACAACAGGAGCAAAAAACGGAGGATACGACTCAAAAGAGAAGGACGGCTGGAAGGAGAAATGGAAGCAGTCATGGCGTGTTTACCTCCGGGGGAAAGATGCCGGTCAGCAAGTCTCGCAAACCTTCCAGGAAGGCCTGGATGCGGCCATTTTGCTCCTGCAGGGCTTTGAATTCTTTCTGCAACGCGTTCAACTGGGCCGCGTTTTCATCGGCCTGTTGGGAAAGGCTCTCTACAGAGTCATTCAGTGAGCGGGTTGCCTGTTCCACTGTGGTGACTCGTTTTCCGAGGGCTTCCAGGCTGGAGACCCGCTCACGCAGGGTATTGATATCGGTAGAGAGCTGGCCAAGACGGGTTTCCATGGCCTCCATCCTGGCACTGAGGGAGGCCACCTGAGCCTGGGAGGCAAAGCGCAACCCTCCATTGAGGCTGGCGAGGATACCCAGCGTAAGGAAGAGCGACAGGCCCAGGGTGAGAAAGAAGCTTAATGCGAAAGCACAACCCATCTGAGTGCGGGTAAAGGTGGCTGGAGGGGGCGGGACTGAAGGGTTTTCGGCTGTGGAAGGCAGTGGTGAGGGTTTAACTGCTTCGGGTTCCGAGGCAGGCGGAAGTGTTTCTCCTGATGGGAGTCCTTCGGCTCCCACAGGATTGGGTTCGGGCAGAGGCGGAGATGTGGCCATCTTTTTCAATCCTTTTTACATTCAAAGAGACCTCCCCTCTATCCCTGGAGCGCGTTTATCGATGGCGGGGAGGGCGGGTCAGGATCACCAGAGCCAGGAGAAAAGTTACCAGGCCGGCTTCTACCAGAGCGCCACGGCGGTCGTAGCGCAGGTCGGGCAGGCGATTAAGCCTGTTGACCACCGGGACATGATTGAGGGCGGTGTGCAGGCTTTCATTAAGAACAGGGCGGTTCCAGCCCGGGATGCTCCAACCGAAACGTGCTGAAAGGCCGCGCACCACCCAATCCAGGTCGGGAAGGGCCGCCCAGAGCATGGCAAACCAGTGTCTGGGGCCAAACCATAAAGCCGTGAACCAGGTGAAGAGCGGGAGAATCCGTTTGTGATAGGTGATCCAGAATGGGTCATGCAGAGGATCAGGGGGATGATAGGTAGCGCGCGCGAGTTTATCCAGCAGGCCATGAGAAAGGTAGCACCCTGCAGCGATCAGAGCGGGCCTGGCTCTGGATGGTACGGTGGATCGTTGGATCAGCTGATCGATCAGCACACCGGTGATGAAGTGGGTTGGTAGTTGCATAGCTTCATTGTATCGCATTTGGTGTGGATGGTTTTCACACTACAATTATAAGGATGGATAAACGAAGAATCTTCATTCTGGGTGTGGTATTGTGCCTGTTTCTGTCTGCCTTTGGATTGATCGGCGGCGGTGTTCATTCCGATGCGCCTCAATCCGTGTTGTTTCTCGATGTGGGGCAGGGCGATGCCGCACTCCTGAGCGACGGGAACGGTTTCGATGTGCTCATTGATGGAGGGAAGAAAAGCGCTACCGGGGCGATTTTAGAGGTTCTGCGACAGCAGGGTATTAGCGAGCTGGATGTTGTGGTAGCCACCTATCCCGACGCCGATCATGTGGGTGGTTTGATCGGTGTTTTCCAGGCGAGGGATCTCTCTATCCTGCGGGCGATTTCCAACGGCTGTGAGAATGATACGCAAACCTGGAGCGAGCTTAAAGCTGCTGCAGCTGAGCGGGGGCTTACGTTCGAAGAGATACGCTTTCCGGCAGTGTTGCAATGGGGATTGATGACGGTTTATGTGCTTCATCCAGCGGCGGGGAGCGCCTGCAGTCAGACTGATACCAACCGGGATAGCCTGTTCCTTCGGGTTGATTTTGGAAGGATGCGTTATTTGTTCACCGGTGATGTCAATGCCACGGTAGAGGCGACCATCGTTGCCCGGCAGACGCCCCTGGCAGCACAGGTGCTCAAGGTTTCACACCATGGCAGTGCCGGAGCTACCAGCGATGGCTTTCTGGCGGCGGCGAGCCCGATGGAAGGGGTGATCTCAGTGGGGCCAAATTCTTACGGCCACCCTGCCCCGGCAGTGCTCGACCGTCTTCGCCAGGCCGGGGTGACCATCTGGCGTACTGATTGCCACGGCACGGTTCGGGTGGAGAGCGATGGGGTGGGGTATCAGGTTCTTCCTCAAACCTTCTGCCAGACGGTTTTTCTACCACTGGTCATGCGGTAGGAGCAGGTGGATAAACGTGGTCTTTACCTGACTTAATGTGCCGGGGCGTGTTTCATGTTAAAATCTCAGGAGAGAGTCGCCTTTGACCTTTTTTGCTGACTTTTCGTTCGCATGAACATGTATCCCATAGCGCGGCGGCGCCGGTTTACCATCGGTGTTCTTGCCGGGTGGCAGGCTTATACTGGTGTTCTGGATAGTTTTCTCTCCAACGTCATCCGGGGGATCCAGGCAGCTGCCCGGCAATTAGACTGGAATCTGCTGATCGGTTGTGGTGTGTTGCAATCAGGGGTACACACCAGCGTCAATCGGCCGGCCTGGCCATTAAACCTCCCCGATGTCGATTTCGTCCCCGTAGGTCACTGGAACTGCGATGGCATTCTGGCTATTCCCCCTTTTCATAACCTGGCCGGGTTAGACTATATCCGGGATCTGCAGGCGCGGGGGTTCCCGGTAGCCTATACCGGTGACTGGCAGGCCGGGCCAGGAGCCATGGTGGATAACTACAATGGCGTCAGGCAGGCTCTCTTTCACCTGATTGAACACGGCCACCGGCAGATTGCCTTTATTGCAGGGAGGCGTTCTAACCTGGAGGGAGATAGCCTTGCCCGGCTGCGAGGATACATGCAGGGACTGGTTGATGCCGGCCTGCCTTACGATCCTGAGCTGGTGGAGTATGGGTATCACAACGAGGCGGGCGGCCGCGAGGCCATGCAACGGTTGCTGGCCAAAAAACGTCCCTTCAGCGCCCTGATTGCCAGTAATGATCAATCGGCTATCGGGGCGATTGATGTGTTGCGCGAAGCCGGTCTGCATGTCCCTCATGACGTGGCGGTCGTCGGTTTTGACGATCGCCTGGAGGCACGAGCCAATGTGCCTTCCTTAACCACGGTGCATTATCCCATGTTTGAGATGGGATATCGCACGGCAGAAGTGTTGCATGAAATTCTCACCGGTGAAGACAGGAATCCCCCGGTGGTGCATGTGTCGACGCGACTGGTGATTCGCGAGTCGTGTGGTTGTCTGCCGGGAGATGTGGAAGGCTCTGCGGCAGGAAGCCTGGGGAAAGGCACCGGGCACGCCTCCGGTGTGACTCTGAAGGATGAATTGAGCGAACTGATAGCCAACGCGCTGTTCAATGATGTGGGATTGATGGCGTTGCATGAAGTCGAGCGGTTAAGCCGGCGCCTGACCGAAAACTTTTTTGCCAGCATTGAAACCCAGGAGCCGGTGCGGTTTCGAGAGTCGCTCCAGCAGGTTTTAGATTTCTTATCAATGCGGGGAGAAGATTTACACGTCTGCCAGAAGGCAATTACCGTTCTCCGTGAGGGACTTGGAGAGATCCTTGGCAGTAAGGGGTCGGGGCGTCATCGGCTGGCTGAAGAGATGCTTGACCAGGCGCGGGTGGCGATCAGCGACCTGGCCCGGCGCGAGTCCTATCGCAACCTGGTACACAGCTCATCTCTGGCTCAGGTGAACAGCCTGATGATGGCTCAGTTCTTTGCGGCGGGCAGCGAGGCAGGTCTCATTGATGTTTTTCATCGGTTCATGCCGCTTCTGGGAATCCGTCATGCCGAGGTTTTCTTTTATGAGGAAGAAAACAACGATCCATTTGCCTGGAGCCGTCAGGCGGTTGGGACGGAGGCAAACAGTGGTCAACGCCGGTTTGTGACTCGCCAGTTCCCTCCGGCGGGGCTGTACTCGACCTTTGAACCGTTTAACCTGGTCTTGCTGCCGCTACAATCGGGGGAAAAGACGGAAGGTTTTGTGGCCTATGAAGGGAGTAACCTGGAGCAATTTGGGCTGGTCAACGGACAGCTTATGGCGGCGATCAAGAGTATCCGCCTGTACCAGGAGGCGCTGGCTTCGCGGCGAGAAGCCGAAGAAGCCAACCGCTTAAAGAGCCGTTTTCTTTCCATGGTCAGCCATGAATTGCGCACTCCCCTCAACCTGATCTCCGGGCTGAGTAATATGCTCTTGCGAGAACGGGAGACCCATCAGAACGGTACAGCGCGTGTGAACTGGGAAGACCTCGAGCGTATTTATATCAGCGCCCAGCATTTGGATGGGTTAATTCGCGATGTGATCGAATTAAGCAGCCTGGATGTGGGTACAATTCGCCTTTCCTGCGAGCCGCTGGATCTGCGCGAGGTGCTGGATTCGGTTGCGGTGATTGGAAAGCAACTTGCGCGAGATAAGGGGTTGGCCTGGTCTGCTGAATACCCACGTCATCTTCCCTGGGTGCTTGGTGACCGTACCCGCCTGCGCCAGATCATTTTGAATCTGATCACCAATGCGGTCAAGTTCACCCAGCAGGGATACGTTTTGCTGACAGCCTTTGTCGAAGACCATCAGGTGACGGTGGCTATCAGCGACACGGGATTGGGGATTCCCCCGGAGGAACAGGAGGTTATTTTTGACGAATTCCGACAATCTTCCCGCACCACAGCGCGAGGTTTTGGGGGATTTGGCCTGGGGCTTTCGATTTGTCGGCGGCTGGTAGAAATGCACGGTGGAAAACTGGCCGTGTGTTCCTCGGGGAAAGAAGGGGAAGGTTCCATGTTTTATTTTACCCTCCCGGTCATTGATCGTCCCGTCCCGGTAGAAGAACCCGGAAATGTTCTGGAAGACCGCCAGCGGGTGTTGATTCTGGTTGAAGAATGGGAGGCCGGTGAGGTTCTTCGGGGGCACCTTTCCAATGCAGGGTTCGAAGTGAACCTGCAAATGGCAGAGGACGAGAAGAGCTGGCGAGACTGGATATACCAGGCCCCCCCAGAAGCGGTCATTCTGGATCGAGGCCTTGCAAGTAAATGGGGCTGGGATATTCTGAAACATTTGAAAGAAAAACCAGCCACTGCGGATGTGCCGGTTTTCTTCTATGCGCTGGAGGATGGAGGAGAGGGAGCAGGGGCCCTGCTGGAGTTGAATTACATGACCAAGCCGGTGGATGCAGCCTTACTTACCGAGGCGCTGATGTCACTCGATATTCAGAGTGGTCTCACCGGGCAAGAGCAACCTCAAGGAAAAACCGTGTTGATCGTGGACGATGACCCGGGGATTTTGGATTTACATCGGCGGATTGTCGAAGCCCAATCGTCTGATAACCGGGTATTGCTGGCCAGCAGTGGGCGCGAAGCGCTTGAAAGGGTGAAGCAAGAGCGCCCTGACCTGATCCTTCTGGATTTAATGATGCCGGAGATGGACGGGTTTGCGGTTCTGGATGCCCTGCGTGCCAGTGAGGCCAGCCGCAACATTCCGGTAGTGGTGGTTACCGGTCAGGCGCTTACCGAGGAAGATATTCAACGCCTCAACCAGGGGGCCACAGCGGTTCTCAGCAAGGGAATTTTTACCCGAGAAGAAATGCTCGAAACGTTAACCACCGCTCTGCTGCGCTCGCGGAAACCGGGGACGGAATCTCAGCGGCTGGTTTTGAAGGCAATGGCGTACATTCACTCTCATTATAAGGAAGACATTTCGCGCAGTGATATTGCCGCCCATGTGGGGGTGAGCGAGCGGCACCTGGCGCGGTGCTTCCAGAATGAAATTGGGCTTTCTCCGATCACGTATCTCAACCGGTTTCGGGTCAAAGTGGCCAAAGGCCTGCTGGATCAGGGAAAACTGAGCATTACTGAAGTGGCGATGGAAGCGGGCTTTTCTTCTGGAGGGTACTTCACGCGTGTCTTCCGTGAGGAGGTGGGTATTTCACCGCGGGCTTATGTGCAAAGCCAGCGGGGTTGAATTGTCCGAGAAATACAAGTGTTCGTCCGAATAGTGGAAGAAATTAACGGATGAGATTATTACCATTTAGAGAAAGGAGAATGTCCTGCTTTTCTTTTCTACTGGCAGGCGGATGAACCTACGGGGAGGCCATGAGTCATTCAAGCAACAACAGCATCCTGGTCATTGGCGTCGATTCCCATTTCTGTTATCTGATGCGCAGGTATGTGGTTGAATCGGCGCACCCCTTGCTGTTCTCCGCTCCTGATGAACAGGCCGTGATTGCGGTAGCCATGAGTGAAAAGCCAGCGCTGATCGTCATGGAAGCCGGCCCGTTTTCGATTTATAGCCGCACTATTCTACCGGGGCTTAGATCGAACAAGTTTACTGCGTGCATTCCGGTGGTGGTGTGTTCCTGGCAGGGAGAAACCGATGGGCAATCCAGTGCCCGGGCGGACATCCATCTGCAAATGCCCGTTCTGTATGGTGATTTCCTGCAGGTGCTTTCCAGGTTAGGCATTTAAACTTCTAAAAGAGTAGAATCGAGAAGGATGCCATGAAGAAGCTTCAACAATGGTCAGGGTATCTCCTGGCTTATACCATGTGGATTGTTTCGTTCCTGCTCTGGCTCGGGTTCATGTTGCTGGGCCGCGATGCCCTGCTGGGCGTGCTGGGCCTTTATTATATTGGCGAAAGTTTCCAGCGCCGCTTTCAGGCTCAGCTGGTCGACCGGGTTTTTGTCTTTGGCACCGGACTGATCTGGGTGATCTTGATGATTTTGGTGGAAAATTATTTCCGAACAGGAGTAAAAAAGGGTGACCTGGGGCGGCGTGTGGGGCGGGTGCTGGGCCCACAGGTGTTATTGATCTTCCTGGCCGATGCCGTTAAAGCGATCTGGGTTGATCCCATCCCCTTACCCTGGATGCGCTGGGTACTTCTGGCGGTTGAATTGACGGTTGGGGTGGGAACCATTTATCTTTCGAGCCGTAAACCTCATCTTTCCTGAAAAGAGCCCCCGGGCGGGGGCTGCCTGGCAAACTGTTCGATCTGACCTTACCCTTTGTTTTGTGTGGAGAAGAAAATGACATTATCGTATGTGGTTTATCCGTTGGAGAAGGGGTTCATTCATAACTGGCTTGTGGCAGGGCCGCAAAGCCTTTCGCCGGGCAGGCCGCTGGTGGCTCTGAGCGAGGAAGAGAAACGCCAGATCGTGGCCTCCTTTGCCGATGAACGCTCGGGTATTACCCGTCAGCCGGTGGAGTGTGGCCCACTGCAGGAAGGGAAGTTCAAAATTGGCGCGTATGAAGGCGAATGGTCTTATTATCGTTGCCTGGAAGACCACTGGGTTGATCATTCCCAGGCGGTGGCCGGTGGGGCTTACCTTCGTTCCTGGGCGTACACTCAGCTGGTCAGCTCTGAGGCCCGCCTGGTGACGTTCACGCTGATCACGGCGGGTGTGGCCGATGTCTGGGTCAATGAGGAGCGGGTTTTCCAGTGGGCGCCGCTGTCTGATGTGCCTGTGGAGACCAGCTTCACAGTGGATCTCAGGGACGGGGCCAATGATGTTCTGGTGCGGTTCGGTGGAATTGCTGCTCCTGATGCATTGCTGGTGATGGCGCTCCGTGTAGATGGTGACGGGATTCAGGTGCACATTCCCACCCTGATTCCTGCACTGGAACGGCGCAATGATCTGGAGCGGGTGTTCAACCAGGTGTACCTTGACCGTGATGTTTACGCGGCCGGGCAGGAGGTTTACTTGCACTGGCCGGATTGGATCGAAAAAGAGGTCTACCAGGACGTGCGTTTTCAAACCACCACGGGGCGTATCTATGGACAGGCCGAAGCTGTGGGTGAACCGGGGCAGGCGCTGTTCCTGGGTGATTCGGTTTCGCTCCTGGAAGGCCCCTACCATGCCTTTCTTATGCCGCGGGCCTGGGAGATGTACGACACGCATATCCGCGTGACCAAAAAATTGCCTGCCTGGGTGATGGGGCGCAACCGGTTTTCAGATGGGCCTTATGGCAGTATCGAAGAACGGCGTCAGGAAGCGTTGATCGATGCCGCCCGGCGTGAAGAAGATTTGTTTGCAGAAATTGCGAAAATGGCCCTGGGCCGCTGGAAACAGGTTGACCGTCAGGTGATCTTTGGCGCTCTGGAAAGTATCCAGAGGCAGGAAATTGCCAGCGAACGCCAGCTTTTAGGGCTACTGGGGGCTGTGGGCAGGTTTGGAAGCAAGCCCGACTTTCCACGGTGGATTAAAAAGGAGATCAAGGCGGGGGTGATTGAATATGCCTTCCCGGTTGAGGTACCTCCGGTTGATTCTTCGCTGATGCCCGCCGAAAGTGCCAGCTTCCTGCGCGCGGTGTGCCAGATTCTGGCCGGTCAACTCTACCCCGAGGCGACATTTCAGCCGCTGGGGATCACCGGTACCATGTTGCGAAAGCGGGGCGAGACCAGTGCCCTGGCGTGGATGAAAGAGCACGGCCGGTGGGGATTCACTGGCTGGGATGCGCCGGAAATCTACGCAGATACGCTGACGGCTCTGGCTTTCCTGGTTGATCTGGCGCGCACGGAGGCCGTCTGGGAACTTGGATCGGTGCTGATGGATAAAATCTTTTTCTCGCTGGCGCTCAATTCTTTCCGGGGAGTGTTCGGATCGACTCGCGGCTGGGCCACGACCTGGAGCCTGAAGAGCGGGTACCTGGAAGCCACCAGCGGGATTACCCGGTTAATGTGGGGAATGGGGGTATTCAACCGGCACATCGCCGGTACAGTAAGCCTGGCGTGTATGCGGAAGTATGAACTTCCGCCCATTATCGCCGATATTGCCGCCGGGTTGCCCGGCGAGATGTGGAGCCGGGAACAGCAGGGTTGCGCTGACAGGGCAGTGAACAAGGTCACCTACCGAACGCCCGATGCCATGCTCTGCTCAGCGCAGGACTATCGCCCCGGTGAACGGGGGGCGCGTGAACATATCTGGCAGGCCACCCTGGGGCCGCAGGCACCGGTGTTCGTCAATCATCCGGGGTGCGCACAGGAGAACGATATCCACACGCCCAATTTTTGGCTTGGTAATGGCGTGCTGCCGCGAGTGGCTCAGTGGAAAGATGCTCTGATTGCCCTTTATAGGCTCCCTACGGATGTTCGGATGCCGTTTACCCACGCTTATTTCCCGACCCGCTCGTTTGACGAGTATGCCCTGCAGGGGAACGCGGCTTTTGCCCGGCAGGGAGAGGGTTATCTGGCGCTCATAGCCGTGAACGGTATGCAAATTGCCGACAGTGGCCGAACAGCATACCGCGAATTACGCTCTGAAGGTTTGGAGAACATCTGGCTCTGTCAGCTTGGGAGGGCAGCGCTGGATGGAGATTTTGCCTCCTTCCAGCAGAAAGTGCTGGCGGCTCCTCTGCATGTGGATGGACAGCAGGTGAGATGGGAGACGATCAGGGGTGATGTGTTGACCTTTGGCTGGGAGGACCCCTTCGTCGTCAATGGCGAGGAACAACCCCTGCATGGCTTCCTGCACTTCGATAATCCTTTCACGCAGACTCCTTTGCCCTGCGAGAAGATGGAGGTGCGTACGGAGGATTATCTCCTGCGTTTGGACTTTGGAGACGAGGTGGAGTAGCCGGGTGATATGTCCTAATAATCCAAAACCATGTCCGTTAAGTGCAAGAATTTCGTGATTCAGGATGCTATGCTAAAGTGAAGCCATATTTTGTAAAATAATGGAGGGTAGAGGATAAGGAAGAACAGACGCGATGACCCAATTTGGTGCCGGTGGCGTTCACCGGATAGAAACTTCAGATTTCCTTTTTGACTGAAACATTGGAGGAAAGAGAATGGACCGCAAGTTGAAGCGTCGAGATTTTATCAAGCTGTCATCGGTGGCTGTGCTTGGAGCTGTGGCTGCGGCCTGCAGCCCCAAACCGCCTGAGACGCAAGCCCCCACACAGGCCGCTGAACAACCCCAGGCCGAACCGACCAAAGCCCCCGAGCAGCCTCAGGCTGAGCCGACCAAAGCGCCGGAAATGCCCGCTGCCGTCAAAGAACCCCCCATGCTGCAACCGCTGGTGGATAGCGGTAAGCTGCCGCCGCTGGAAGAACGCCTGCCCGAGAACCCGCTGGTGGTGAGCAATCGCCAGGCGATTGGTACCTACGGTGGTGAGTTGCGGGTCAATATGTTTGACCCGGTCTGGTGGGTGAGCGCCTACGACCTGATCGTCGAGCGCATGCTGGTCTATTCAGACCAGGATGGCAAGACCATTGTGCCCAACGTGCTGGAAAGCTGGGAAGTTACTCCCGATGGCAAGACCTGGACGATGCGCCTGCGCAAGGGCATGAAGTGGTCGGATGGCGAGCCGATCACCACCGAGGATGTACGCTTCTGGTGGGAAGATCACATGGCCGATACCGACATCAATGCCGCACCATGGTGGCAGTTCCGCTTCGGCGGCGAAAACATGAAGGTGGATATCCTGGATGACTACACCTTCCGCTTTACCTTTGTGGTGCCCTTCGGAAACTTTGCCGCTCACATGACCCGCTGGTCGGGCAATGATGGCTTCATCTTCCCCAGCCACTACCTCAAGCAATTCCATGCCAAATACACCGATAAGGCCAAGCTGGAAGAAGCCGCCAAGGCTGCCAAACTGGAGACCTGGGTGCAGTATTACAACTCCAAGGTGGTACCGGGTGTCTGGGGCGGGCCGGATGGCGTGATCGAGTTCCCCAAATTCATGGCCTGGAACGTGGTCGAGCACCCGAAAGAGGGTATCTACCTGTGGGAACGCAACCCCTATTACTGGAAGGTTGACGAAGCGGGTAATCAGCTCCCCTATATTGACAAGATGCGCTTCGATTACGCCGCCAACACCGAGGTGACCAAGCTTAAAGTAGCGCAGAGCGAGCTCGACATCCTTGGTCAGCATGAAGTGACCATGATGGAGTATCCGTTCTACAAAGAGAACGAACCCAAGGCGAACTTCATCGTCGGTGATTACATCTCCTGCATGGGCGACCGGGTGACGATCTTCCCCAACCACGCGCCGTTCACGGATGATGGCAAGCTGGATCAGGGGTTGTACGATATTGTCAACGATCCGCGCTTTGTCAAGGCGCTCTCGCTGGCGATCGACCGCGAGGAGATCAACCAGACGATCTTCTTTGGCACGGCGCGCATGGGGCAAATGTCACCGATGCCGGCTTCCAAGTACTATAAGGAAAAGTACGGTACGGCCTATGCTCAGTATGACCCGGAGGAAGCCAATCGCCTGCTGGATGAGATGGGTCTGAAGAAAGGCCCCGATGGCATGCGCACCCGCCCGGATGGCACCAAGCTCACCTACAACCTCGAACACTCCGGCATCCGTGTTGGACCGGCGGTGCCCAAGATCACCGAAATGATCATCGGGTACTGGCGCGAGGTAGGGATTGATGCGACCACCAAAGAGGTGCAGGACTCGCTCCTGGTTGAACGGAAGACGAACGGACAGGTTCAGGTTACCGTCTGGCACGCCGACCGCTGCACCGACATGCTGATGCCCATCGAAATGTGCTGGTTCATCCCGACCACGAACGAAGGCCAGGCAGGCCCGGCCGCCAAGTGGGCGCAGTGGTATCAGGCTCCTGATAAGTCGGCCCCCGGACTGGTGGAACCCCCGGATCACATCAAGAGACTGCTTAACATCTACGACCAGATGACCTCGGTGGTCTCGGAAGATGAACGTGTGAAGCTGGGCCAGGAAATCTTTGACTGGCTGGCTGACAACCCGCTGGAGATTGGGCTGGTGCTCGAGTGCCCCGCACCGCTGCTGTTCAACAAGAACCTGCGGAACCTGCCTCCGGCCAAGGCCTACATCGGCTGGGATACGTACGGTCTTTCCACCTACCACCCCGAAGCCTTCTTCTATGAGGGCGGCGTGCGTGCGTAGCACCCGTTGAGTTCCATGGGACTACCGGATATAGGCTGTTTTGAGCCTATGTCCGGTAGTCCATTAGGACGCCGGATGGAATGGCGTTCGTGGACTGTGATGGAGGTGATTTCGCATGGTAAATTATATTTTGATGCGTTTGTTGCGGATGATCCCGCAGGTTTTAATTATTTCAGTGCTGGCGTTTATCATTATTCAGTTGCCCCCGGGAGATTTTTTAACAGAGCGCCTTAATCGTTTGAGGGCATCGGGGTATACGGTTGATGAGGCAGAGGTGCAGCGGTTGACCAAAATGTATGGTCTGGATAAACCCATGCATCTCCAGTATTTAAAGTGGATCACGAATATTGTCACGAAGGGAGATTTTGGTTATTCCTTCGTGTTCAGTAAGCCAGTCAATGAGATCATCGGGTCACGCATGGGGATGACCTTCTTCATTGCTTTTCTGGCCTTTGTGGTTTGCTGGTCGTTTGCCATCCCGGTAGGGATCCTGGTAGCGGTGAAGCAATACTCTGTGGTCGATTACTTTTTCACCTTCCTGGGGTTCATTGGGCTGGCGGTTCCTGGCTTCTTACTGGCGCTGGTTTTAATGTATGTGTCCTATTCCTGGTTTGGCCTGAAGGTGGGAGGGCTTTTCTCTCAGGAATTCCAGACCGCCCCCTGGAGCTGGGCCAGATTTGTGGATTTTCTCAAACACATCTGGCTGCCGGTGATCATTCTTGCGATTGGTGGCACGGCGAATCTGATCCGCACCCTGCGCGCTACGATGCTCGATGAACTGCGCAAGCAGTACGTGACCGTTGCCCGCGCGAAAGGGCTTTCGGAATTCAAAGTGTTGATGCTCTACCCCGTACGGATTGCCATCAACCCCATCGTGAGCACCTTTGGGTGGTTGCTGGTGTGGTTTTTCTCGGGCGGCACGGTGGTTGAGATTGTGCTGAACCTGGATACAGCCGGGCCGGTTCTCTGGCGCGCTTTGATGAACCAGGATATGTATACTGCCGGGGCGTATATCGTTATCATTGGTACCCTCACCGCCCTGGGCAGCCTGATTTCAGACCTGATGCTGGCGGCTCTTGATCCGCGTATTCGCTTTGGTGGGTTGGAGGTGTCATGAGCGAGACGACCATGCCTAAGGTAGAAGTACCGAACAATGGATCGCCGGTCATCACCAAAGACGAGGCGTTCTACCGTGCCAGCCAGTGGCAGCTGGTATGGTGGAAATTCCGGCGCCATAAACTGGCTCAACTGGCAATGGTGGTGCTCTCTATTTTCTATCTGATTGCCATCTTTGCCGAGGTGGTTTCACCATGGGACCCATTGCATCGCATGAAGGAATATGCGGCAATGCCTCCCATGAAAATTTACTTTTTTGATTACAACGGGAATTTCCGCGGGCCTTTTGTTTACAATATGGTCTTCGGACGCGATCCGGTGACTTTGCGCCCGGTGTATCAGATCGACTTTAACACCATTTTACCCGTCAAGTTTTTTGCCAAAGGTGACCCCTATAAACTGTGGGGGCTGTTCTCCTGGGATCGACACCTGATTGGAATCGATCAGCCGGATATTACCAAGCCTTACCCCTTCTTCCTTCTGGGCACCGATAGCCTGGGGCGGGACCTTCTTTCGCGTATCTTCTTCGGGGGGCGCATCTCACTTACGGTAGGATTGATCGGTGTGGCCCTCTCGTTTATCTTCGGGTTATTGCTCGGCGGTGTGGCGGGGTTCTTTGGCGGGGTCGTTGATGAGGTGATCATGCGCATCATCGACGTCCTGATCTCGTTACCGCAAATTCCCCTGTGGATGTCGCTGGCAGCGGCACTTCCGCAAGACTGGCCTCAACTGCGCACCTACTTCTTCGTCACCATCATTCTCTCCATCTTTGGGTGGACGAGCCTGGCGCGTACGGTGCGTGGAAAGATGCTCAGTATGCGTGAAGAAGACTTTGTCATGGCGGCCAGGCTGGACGGTGAGAGTGAATGGAGCATCATCACGCGCTACATGCTTCCCGGTTTTGCCAGCTACATCATCGTTTCGCTGACCATTTCCATTCCGGGGATGATCCTGGGTGAGACATCGCTCAGCTTCCTGGGGATTGGATTGCGCGCACCTACCATCAGCTGGGGGGTGATGTTGCAGGATGCTCAGACCATCCAGACGGTCTCGCAATTACCGTGGCTTCTGTGGCCTACCGTTTTTGTGGTGACGGCGGTACTCATGTTCAACTTCCTGGGCGACGGCCTGCGCGACGCCGCAGATCCCTATGTAACTTAACAGGTGCCTTATGCCAGAGCAACATACTACACCTCAGAATTCATCCGTTCTGGTTGAGATCAAAGACCTGCGCACTTACTTTTTCCTGGCGGAAGGGGTGGTTCGCGCGGTGGACGGGGTTAACCTCACAGTTAACCGTGGTGTAACGATGGGAATTGTGGGCGAAAGCGGTTGTGGAAAAAGCATTACCGCTTATTCCATCCTGCGTCTGGTGAGTCCACCGGGAAAGATCGTCGGAGGAGATATTTTCTTCTATAAAGTGCCCAAGGATGGCAGCTCGTCACAGGCAGAAGTCATTAACCTGGCCAAGGTAGACCCGAACGGGGAGACGATCCGCAATATTCGTGGGAATTACATCTCCATTGTCTTTCAGGAGCCGATGACGGCCATGAGCCCGGTGCGCACCGTGGGCCAGCAGATTATGGAGGCGATTATTCTCCATCAGAAGGTGGATAAAAAGACAGCCCGCGAGATGACCATTGATATTCTGGCCAGGGTGCGCATGTCGAACCCGGAGCGTGTGGTGGATGAATATCCCTTTCAGCTCAGCGGGGGGATGCGCCAGCGTGCTGTGATTGCCATGGCCCTCAGTTGCCGCCCTCAGTTGCTGATTGCGGACGAACCTACCACAGCGCTGGATGTGACCACGGAAGCTCAGATTCTCAAGCTCATGCGCGAATTGCAAGAAGAGCTTGGAATGGGAATCATGTATATCACCCATAACCTGGGGGTGATTGCCGAAATGGCACAGGAAGTAGCGGTGATGTACCTGGGGCGGGTTGTGGAAAAGACAGATGTGAAGGAGTTGTTCTTCCACCCCCTGCACCCTTACACGCAGGCACTGTTGACTTCTATTCCCCAGTTGCGCGATGCGCTTACCCGGCAGGAGAAAAGCCGCCTGAACGTGATTAAGGGGATGGTGCCCGATCCCTATGCGCGCTTGAAGGGATGCCCCTTCCATCCACGTTGCCCCGTGATGATCAGCGGGGTGTGCGATGAAGTCGAAGTGCCGGAAATTGAAGCCGCGCCCGGGCATATGGTGCGCTGCCATCTCTATACCTCCCACTAGACAGGGCGGCCAGAAATGAGTGAGGGAACAAGCATGACAGATCAGGTACAAACTGCTGAACCTTTGCTGGAAGTTGTCGACCTGAAGAAGTTTTTCCCCATCCGCCGTGGTTACTTTAAACGGGTGGTGGGGCATGTGAAAGCGGTAGATAACCTCAGCTTTTATATTATGGAAGGTGAGACACTCGGGCTGGTGGGAGAAAGTGGCTGTGGGAAGACCACTGCCGGGCGCTCGATTCTGCGCGCGATCAATCCAACCAGCGGTTCGGTGTTCTTTCGAGATCCCCACCTTGGGCGGGTGGACGTAGCCCAACTGGATGATGAAAAACTGCGGGTGGTACGGCGGAGTATGCGGATGATTTTCCAGGACCCGTATGCTTCGCTGAATCCCCGGATGACGCTGCTGGACATTGTAGGTGCACCTTTACGGGCGATGAACATCGCTCATGGCAGTGAGCTGGAAGACCGGGTGGCTGAAATGTTGCGGCGGGTGGGGTTGCGCCCTGAATACATGCGCCGCTACCCACATGCGTTTTCCGGTGGGCAACGCCAGCGCATCGGTCTGGCACGGGCACTTGCGCCAAATCCCAAGTTCGTGGTTTGCGATGAACCGGTCTCGGCGCTGGATGTGTCGGTGCAGGCGCAGATTCTAAACCTTCTCCAGGATTTACAGGAAGACCTTGGTCTGACTTATCTGTTCGTGGCGCATGATCTGAGCGTGGTGGCTCACATCAGCGACCGCGTGGCAGTGATGTATGTGGGAAAGATGGTAGAAATGGCCGAGACCAGGGAGCTTTATACCAATCCCATGCACCCGTACACCGAAGCGTTGATGTCGGCCATTCCTCTTCCAGACCCGCGGCCCCGTCAGAAGCGCGTACTGCTGACCGGCGAGGTGGCCAGCCCGGCCAATCCGCCTTCGGGATGCTATTTCCATCCGCGCTGTTCTTATGCGGTAGATCTATGCAGGACCAGAGAGCCAGAGCTTGAAGAGGTGAAGCCGGGTCATTTTGTCAAATGCCATCGGGCGCGTGAGCTTTCTCTAACGGGTGTATCGGAGATCCTGGCCCGGCAGTAACCCGGCTGTCAACCACCTCTGGGCAATCAATCGGATTTTTTGAACCTGGTGGAGGACCTTCACCGGGTTCTTTTTGGAAAACAGTTGGTGATTTTGATCAAGGAGAGGTTCTATGAAAGCAACAGTCAATGACTGGGAAAACCCGGCAGTGCAGGGAATTAATAAAGAACCTGCGCATGTCACTCTGGTGCCCTTCGCTGACCCGGCCAGCGCATTAAGTGGTCGGCGCGAGGCCTCACCTTTCTTCCGCCTGCTCAACGGGGACTGGAAATTCTGTTTCAGTCCTACACCGCGCCAAGCGCCCGAGAAGTTCTATGAAAAATCTTTTGATGACTCCGGCTGGGATACTATCCCCGTTCCTTCGAACTGGCAGGTGCTGGGTTACGGCATTCCGCGTTACTTCGCCGCGAAGTATGCCTTCGACACTTCCAATTATCCCGGTATTCCTGAAGATACCAATGAGACGGGTTGCTACCGGATGACATTTACCATTCCTGAGGAATGGAAGGAACGCCAGATTTTCATCGTGTTCGACGGAGTGGACTCGGCTTTCCATCTGTGGATCAACGGAAAACTGGCAGGCTTCAGCAAGGATAGCCGTCTGCCAGCGGAATTCAACATTACCTCGCTGGTGAAGCCGGGTGAAAACACGCTTGCGGCCCGCGTATACCGCTGGTCTGATGGCAGTTACCTGGAAGATCAGGACATGTGGTTTTTAAGCGGGATTTTCCGGGATGTGTATCTGTTTTCGACCCCGCCGGTGCATTTGAGAGATACCTGGGTGGTGACCGACCTGGATGAACAGTACCGCGATGCTGAGTTGAAGCTCAGGGTGCACGTTCGTAATTACGTCAGACGGGTGGCGAAAGGCCTGAAGGTAGAGGCCGAGCTGTTTGACCGGAATGGCAACCCGGCCCATGGCTGGAAGCAGACCGGTGTGGTGGATGTGGCGGGTGGTGAAGAGAGTGTGTTACACCTGAGCGGTAAGGTGGAGAACCCCGCCAAATGGTCGGCCGAACAGCCCAACCTTTACACCCTGCTGTTAACCCTGAAGGACGCCCGGGGTGAGACGCTGGAGGTTCAGTCGTTCCGGGTGGGCTTCCGAAAAGTGGAGATCAAAGACGGAAAGATCCTCATCAATGGGGTGGGGGTGTACTTCCGCGGCGTCAACCGCCATGAGCACATGCCCGACCGTGGTCATGCCGTTACGGTGGAGTCGATGATCGAAGATATTTTGTTGATGAAACGATTTAACATCAACGCTGTGCGCACCTGTCACTACCCGGATGACCCGCGCTGGTATGATCTGTGTGATGAATACGGGATTTATCTCATCGACGAGGCCAATATTGAATCCCATGGATTATGGGATAAACCCACGAAAGACCCGGCCATGAAGCTGGCGTTCCTGGAACGTGGTAGCCGGATGGTGGAGCGCGATAAAAACCATCCTTCGGTGATCATCTGGTCACTGGGGAATGAATCAGGGTATGGCCCTAACCACGAAGCCCTGGCAGACTGGATCCATCAGAATGACCCCACACGCCCCGTTCATTATGAGTCGGCCCGGAATGAGCCTTACCTGGATATTCTCAGCACCATGTACCCCAAGCTGGAGAAACTGGTGGAATACGCCACAGTGCCCGGTGAGACACGCCCGTTCATTATGTGCGAGTACGCTCATGCGATGGGCAACAGCCCGGGTAACCTGAAAGAATACTGGGAGATCATCGAGGCTTACCCGCGTTTACGCGGTGGGTTCATCTGGGACTGGGTAGATCAGGGGCTGGCGCGGAAGACAGAAGATGGCCGCACCTGGTTTGCCTATGGGGGTGATTTTGGAGACGAACCTTCGGATTATAGCTTCTGCATCAATGGGTTGATTTTCCCCGACCGCCAGATTCACCCCTCAATGTGGGAGGTGAAAAAGGTTTATCAGCCGGTGGCCGTGACTGCGGTAGATCTCAAGGCGGGTAGGGTTTCGGTGCGCAATAAGCATTTCTTCACCGATCTGAGCTATCTGCAGCCCTCGTGGCGGGTGCGGGCCGATGGGAAAACCCTGGGTGAGGGCCTCTTGCCACGTCTGAGCACGCCGCCGGGCGAGTCAGAGACGATGACTATCCCCTTACCGGAGATCACCCCGGAACCGGGAACCGAATACTGGTTGCAGATCAGTTTTGCCCTGGCAGAAGATCAGCCGTGGGCTGAGAAGGGTCACGAGGTGGCCTGGGAACAGTTCCAGCTTCCGATCACTGTGCCTGCTCCGGCCCGCCTGCCGCTGGATTCGCTGCCAGCGTTGAAAATTGAGGAAGCTCTGGCGCGCAGCGTGTTGAGCGGTAAAGATTTCAGCCTTGTGTTCGACAAGGAAGAAGGACGCATCGTCTCTCTTAAATGGCGTGGAAAAGAGTTGCTGGAATGTGGGCCGCGGATTAACTTCTGGCGGGCACCTACTGAAAACGACCTGAACACCTGGGGAGATGAGCGGGCTGCCCTGCGCTGGCGCGCGGTAGGGTACGATCAGCTGGCAGAGTATGTAGACCATGTGGAGATAAAGCGGCTTTCTCCTGCCTCGGCGCAAATTCTGGTGCGCTCTCAGGTGCGGGTAAAAGACGGCGCTCAACTTCCTTCGATGGTCTCTGCCGATCCGCGTTTGAACATGCTCGCCCAGGGCATGAACCAGCTTCTGGACGAAGAGCTTCTGAAACTGTTGTGTGAACGCATGGGGGTCGCTTACCCTGACCTCCCCGGTGACGAGAAGACAAAGAAGATTCAGAACCTGCTGGGGACGCTGGCTGTGCAGGGGCGCATTGCGGAAATGTTGCAGGGTGTGAAGGCGGTGCTGGTAGAGACAGGGCACCCCGTCCCGCCGGAGCTGGAACAGGCCTTGCAGGCCGGTGGTTTTGGTGGAGAAACGACCCCCGTACAACCGGCAGCCTTTGGGGTGGAGATCACCTACACGGTGTATGGTAGCGGAGATGTGCTGGTGCATGTTCACGTAAAACCAGAAGTCCAGGGTTTGCCCTTCCTGCCGAGGCTGGGTTTGCAGATGCGCCTGCCAGAAGGCTTCGAGCAGGTGACCTGGTTTGGCCGCGGTCCGCATGAAACGTACATCGACCGGCAGGAGGGTGCCAGGGTAGACGTTTATACCAGCACGGTGGATGAACAGTTTGTGCCATACATCGTCCCGCAGGAAAACGGAAACAAAACCGAGGTTCGCTGGGTGAGCCTGAACTCAGAAGATCAGGTTGGCTTCATGGCGGCAGGCAAGCCCTGGATCAATTTCAGCGCCTTACACTACTCCGTTGAGGACCTTGAGCGCTGTCGCCATCCGCATGAATTGACCCGCCTTCCGGAGGTGGTGTTGAACCTCGATTACGGGCAGTCGGGCCTGGGGAGCGCCAGCTGTGGGCCTGGCCGGTTGGAAAAATACCAGCTTAAAGCCGAGGAGATTGAATTCGATGTGCGTCTGCGGCCTTTTGATGGGCGGAGAGACTCGCCAGTGAGGCTGGCCAAGCAGGCTTTCTAATGAATTGATTTCATGGGTACACGGGCGCAGTCACACGGCTGCGCCCGTGAAGGGAGGGGATATGTTGAATTTCACCCGCGAAGATTGGGATCGCGTGGAACGCGACACAATGGCCTGGTGGGCCGGGGAACTGGATCGGCCACTGGTGTATCTGGCTTTGCCTGATCCTTCTGTGCCCGCGCCGCTGGGGTATATGAGCAATTATCCGCTGGAAATGCCCGCGGAACAGGTGGTGGAGATCTATGCGCGCTATCTGGCAGGAGTGCGCTTCTACGCCGATGCCTTCCCGTGGCTGTGGGTCAATTTTGGCCCGGGGATTGTGGCGGGTTTTCTCGGTTCGGAGGTGCACAGTGTTACCGAGCCTTCGGAGACGGTCTGGTTCAGACCTAAAGTCAGGCGCCCCATTCAGGAAATTCAATTCGAATACGACCCGGAAAATATCTGGTGGAAGCGGGTCAAAGATATCACGGCCAGGCTGGTTGAGCGGTTTGGTGATCAGCTGGCTGTTGCTCATACCGATCTGGGAGGGAACCTGGATATTCTGGCTTCTTTCCGTGATACCCAGGATTTGCTCGTTGACCTGATCGATTATCCCGAGGAAGTGGACCGCCTGGTGAGGCAGATTACTTCACTCTGGATACGTTATTACGATGAGCTGTACCAGATTATCCGCCCTGCCTGCCGGGGGACGAGCTGCTGGGCGCCGATCTGGTCAACCGGGAAGACGTACATGCTCCAGTGTGATTTTTCGTACATGATTTCTCCGGCGATGTTCAAACGCTTTGTTTTGCCAGACCTGGAATCCTGCTGTGCCTATCTCGACCACGGCTTTTATCATCTGGATGGCAAGGGAGAGATTCCCCATCTCGACCTGTTGCTGGGCATTGAACGGTTGAGGGGAATTCAATGGATTCCGGGAGACGGCGCGCCCCCGCCCGAAGAGTGGCTGCCGCTGCTGAAGCGCATTCGAGATGGCGGAAAGTTGTGCCAGGTGTTTGTCACTCCGGATGGGGCACGCCGCATTGTGCGCGAACTGGGCGGCAAGGGCTTTTTGCTGGTGGTCAACCCCTGGGAAGGGGCGTATGCCAGGCCGGATGAGGTCTCGAACTTTTTACGCACCCTGGCCGAAGAAGATGCCTCGCGGCATCGATGATGGGTTGCAGAATTGAGAAAGGATAACCATGCGACGCGACTGGGAAGACCCACAGGTGGTGGGGATTAATAAACGAGCGGGACATGTGCCGCTGGGAGCTTATCCCAACCGGGAAATGGCCCTGCGCGGTGAGCGTAAGGCTTCACCCTTCGTGAAGTGTCTCAATGGCACCTGGCGCTTCTCTCTTGTTGAACGCCCTGAGGCAGTGCCCGAAGGGTTCTTTCTGGCAGATTTTGACGACTCGGGATGGGAGGGAATTCGGGTGCCGGGGAACTGGCAATTGCAGGGCTTTGCGGATCACCCAATTTACACCAACGTAAAGTATCCTTTCACTCCCAATCCCCCTTTTGTGCCGGAGAAGAATCCCACCGGTTGTTATCGCACCCGTTTTGAGGTGCCAGAAAACTGGGATGGCCGGCGGGTGTTCCTGTTGTTTGAAGCAGTAGACTCGGCGTTCTACGTATGGGTCAATGGAGAAATGGTTGGATACAGCCAGGATAGCCGTCTGCCTGCCGAATTTGACGTGACGGAATTTGTGAAGCAGGGCGAGAACCAGCTCGCGGTGCAGGTTATGCGGTACAGTGATGGTTCATACCTGGAAGACCAGGACTTCTGGTTGATGAGCGGTATTCAACGTGATGTCATCCTCTACAGTAAACCCGCGGTGGCGCTGGAAGATTTCACCGTGCGCACCACCTTTGATGATCGCTATGAGGATGCCGAGCTGTACGTTGAGGCGCAAATTACCCGCGTACCGTGGATGTCGGCCTACCGTGTGGAGGCCATGCTTTACGACGATGGGGGCCAGCCTGTGCTCGAACGGCCCCTTGAGGCAGATGTATCGAATCAGTCTTCCTTTTCTTTCCCTCCCCGGCGAAAGACCGCCCATGCTATTCTGAAGGCCAGAGTAAACCGCCCCCGTCACTGGACGGCTGAGACCCCGTATCTTTACCGCCTGGTTCTTGTCCTGAAAGGGCCAGGGGGCGAAGAGCTTGATTTTGAAAGCTGTCGGGTTGGCTTCAGGCAGGTTGAAATCAAGGACGGCGTTATTCTGGTTAATGGACGGCGCCTGGTGATGCGCGGAGTAGACCGTCACGAGCATCATCCTGAGCGTGGAAGGGTGCTCAGTGAAGAAGACATGCGCCGGGAGATCTGCCTGATGAAGCAGTTAAATTTCAACACGGTGCGTACCAGCCATTATCCGGATGACCCGGTGTGGTATGACCTTTGCGATGAATACGGCATCTACCTGATTGATGAAGCCAATATCGAGACGCACGGGGTGGGGTCGGAACTCAGCCATAACCCGCTCTGGTTGCATGCGTTCATGGAGCGGGCAGTACGTATGGCCCTGCGGGACAAGAATCATCCCAGTGTGTTGATGTGGTCGCTGGGGAATGAGTCGGGGTGTGGGCCGCATCACGGGGCCATGGCGGCCTGGCTGCGCATGTATGACCCCACCCGTCTGATCCATTCCGAAAGCGGGCATCCTGGCCCTGAGGTCAGCGATGTCTTATCGGTGATGTACCCCAATCTGGACTGGATTCGCCACGTGCTGGCAGACCCGCACGAAAAGCGCCCGGTGATGATGTGTGAGTATGCCTATGCCAAGGGGAACAGCACGGGGAACTTCTTTAAATTCTGGGAACTGGTAGACAAGGAACCACGTTTTCAGGGAGGGTGTATCTGGGATTGGAGCGATAAGGCCATCCTTAAAACCAACGCGCGTGGAGAGCCTTTTTATGCCTACGGCGGTGATTTTGGCCCGGACTTCGATTATTCGCTGTTTTATCAGGACAATGAAGACCCGCAAATGTGTTGTAATGGCATCCTTGGGCCTGATCTCACCCCGCATCCCGGCGCCTGGGAAGTGAAGAAGGTGCAGGCACCGGTTTCTGCCCGGGCTTTGAATGACCGTGCTCTGTTGAACGGGCGTATTGAAGTGTGGAATAAGTATCAGTTCCTTGACCTTTCTCACCTGACGCTGGTCTGGGAGGTGGTTGAGGATGGACGGGTGATTCAATCGGGTCAGGTGCCCGTGCCGGCGTTGAAGGCCGGCGAAAGGGGCGAGGTGCTCGTTCCTTTTAACAGCCCCGATTCGCTTGCCCCTGGAGCAGAATATTTCCTCAATATCCATTTTGTTTTGAACCAGGATACCCCGTGGGCTTCCAGGGGGCACGAAGTTTCGTGGGAGCAGATCAAACTGCCGTGGCGAGTTCCACCAGCGCGAAAGGTCGTGCGGAATACCATGCCATCGCTTGCTCTGGAAGAAGATGGAAGCCGTCTGGTGGTGGAAGGGAAAGAGTTCCTCCTGCTTTTCGACAAGCGAGAAGGACGGTTGCGGGCGTTCCATGCCATGGGGCGAGATTTACTCCATTCCGGGCCGATGGAGCAGTATTACCGCGCACCGACGGATATCGATCTGCTCATGGGAAATCCACCGGCCAGTATTCACAAATGGCGCGCGGCAGGCCTCGATCGGCTGAAGCGACAACTGGTGGATGTGAGCTGGGCAATCCTTAGCCCGGTGGAGGTTCTTTTCCGTGCGGTGGCGCGCTTACAGGCTGAAGGTAAACCGGATGGAATAACCAGCCTGGTGACTTACCGGGTTTTTGGAGACGGGCAGGTTCTGGTCGAGCATGAATCGGTGATCGATGAGCGGTTGCCTTATGTGCCTAGGGTAGGCCTGGAAATGGCGCTCCCGGCTGGTTTCGAACGGGTGCTATGGTTTGGGCGCGGCCCCCACGAGAATTATGTAGACCGCAAACTGGGTGCGGCTGTGGGGTTGTATCAGAGCAGTGTGGATGATATGTTTACCCCTTACGTGTTCCCAAGTGAATGCGGTGGGAGAGAAGATGTGCGCTGGACGGCACTGCTTGATGAAGAGGAGTGCGGTTTGATGGTCATCGGCCAGGATTGCTTCCATTTTGACGCTTTGCATTACACGGTGAAAGACCTGGAGCAGGCCCGCCATCCTTATGAGCTGACCCGTCTGCCCGAAACCCTGATCCATGTGGACGGCTGGCACATGGGGGTGGGGGGCGATGATGGGTGGATGTCTGCCGTGCATGAAGAATTTCGCATTCCACCCGGGCGTTATCGCTACGCTTTCAGGATGCGCCCTGTGAAAGCCGGGGATGACCTGGTGATGCTGGGGCGTTTGGGGGTTGAAGGGGTTCTTTAGAAATCCTTTTGCCCGCTTAAGAATAAAACCGGGGCTGCCTCAAATATGGGCGGCCCCGGCTAGTTTGGGGGGGCGGGTGGCTAGAATTGTGGAATATAGATGGCGTTTCTCGCCGAGAAACGCAATTCGAAGAGGATGGGCACGGCGGGAGCGTCTGCTTCCATACTCCCCAGATTTACCTGCATGTGCAGATGAGGAATGGAAGGTGTTCCAGAGTTGCCAATGCGCCCCAGAACCTGCCCAAGCCCTACTCGATCCCCTTCTTTCACGAAGAAAGTGCCGGAACGGAAATTGGCGAGGGTGACGTACCACTCAAAGCACTTGAGCACCACATAGTTCCCCAGCGGGTCTCCCGGAGCGAGGACGGGCACATCGGGAATGCCATCGACTACCTTGACCACCTGGCCTACACATGGGCTGTGTACGGGCTCGTTGTAACTCAGATATTTCCGGTAATCGCGGTTGAGAATGCCTTCACTGACCGTTCCACGAACGGTCATTTTCATGATATCTACGGCGTATCCCTGGTTGGGGAGGGTACCGCTGGGTGTGCCGAACAGACTGCGGACATGATCGTTCATCCCCAGCCCCTGAATACCGTTGCCGCCATTCGTGATGACGTACATACCCTCTCGCAGAGGGAACAGCACCAGAATCGCGTCTTCTTTGTAATAGCTCTCATAGTCGTAGGATTCGAGCACACGCGCATTAAGAGGAATGCAGGCGGCGATCAGGAGGAGGGCGACGAAGAAGGCCGCCCAGCCTGCCACACCTCCCCGGGGGAAGAAAGGTTTTCCATCGGTGAGATAGATCTGACGGATGATGAGCAACAATACAAAGACCGCGGGTACGAAGCGCAGGTAATACCACACCAGTGACCAATTTACGGTCATCACCCAGAAGAAACTGGCCGCGGCATAGGCGACAATGAACAGGAGGGCGGTTAGACGGCTGTTGAACTGGATGAACCAGAGGGCAACAGCCAGCGGAATAAAAATGACCGCCCAGAGCACAATCGGGGTAACACTGGTCCAGGGCATTTGGGTTCACTCCATGCAGGTTGTAATGAAACTTTTAGAAGGTCTGATGTTCGGTGCGGGCGATGATCTCCTCCTGGAGAGCTTCGCTCAGATCGACAAAGTAATCCGAATAGCCAGCGACACGCACGATGAGGTCGCGGTATTGCTCGGGGTGTTCCCGGGCACGGCGTAAGGTGGCAGCGTCCACCACGTTGAACTGGATATGATGCCCGTCCAGCCGGAAGTAGGTGCGCACCAGTTGGACAAGGTGGCGCAGTCCCTCTTCATCCTGAAGCAGACGCGGAGTGAGCTTCTGGTTCAAAAGCGTTCCACCCGTACGGACGTGATCCATCCGCGCGAGAGACTGGATCACTGCGGTAGGGCCGCGGCGGTCGGCTCCCTGCACCGGGGAAACACCCTCGCTGAGAGGGGTCCAGGCGCGGCGTCCATCGGGGGTCGCGCCGGTGACGGAGCCAAAATACACATGACAGGTGGTGGGCAACAGGTTGATGTGGTAGGTGCCACCGCGGGTATTGGGGCGCCCATCGATGGCGTTGAAATAGGCGTCGAACACTCGTTGCATCATCCTGTCTGCGGCTGGATCGTCATTCCCATACTTCGGAGCGCGGTTAAGCAGCGAAAGGCGCAAACGTTCGTGGCCTTCAAAATCCCTGGCGAGCGCGGTGAGCAATTCTTCCATGGAGACTTCGCGGCGCTGAAAGACGTGAGTATCGAGGGCGGCGAGGGAATCGGCCATGGTGCCAATGCCTACACCCTGGATATAGCTGGTGTTGTAGCGGGCACCGCCGTCGTGATAGTCCTGACCGCGAGCAATGCAGTCATTAATCAACAGGGAGAGGAAGGGCGCGGGCATGTGGGTGGCGTAGAGCCGCTCGATGACATTGTTCCCCCGGATTTTGATGTCGATAAAATGCTGCATCTGGCGTTCGAAAGCCGCAAAGAGATCATCGAAGCTCTGGAAGGAACGCGGGTCTCCGGTTTCCAGGCCAATTTTCTCCCCGGTGCGTGGGTCGACTCCGTTGTGAAGGGTGATTTCCAGTACCTTGGGCAGGTTGAAGTAACCGGTGAGGTTGTAATTTTCGTGACCAAAGACGCCCACTTCCACACAACCCGAAGAACCGCCCAGGCGGGCATCTTCTACCCGTTTTCCCTGGCGCACCAGTTCCTGAACGATGAGATCGGCGTTGAACAGCGAGGGTTGCCCATAACCCGTGCGGATAATTTCGCCGGCGCGTTGAATGAGGCGGTCGGGATTCTTCTTGCTCACCTGCACAGAGGCGCTTGGTTGAAGCAGGCGCATCTCTTCCACCACGTCAAGGATCAGGTAAGTGACTTCGCTGACTGCATCCGAGCCGTCGGGCCGCAGGCCGCCGAGGTTGATCTGAGCAAAATCGGTGTAAGTGCCGCTTTCGGCAGCCGTGACGCCCACCTTGGGCGGAGCTGGCTGGTTATTGAACTTGATCCAGAAACACTGTAAGAGCTCGCGGGCCATTTCGCGCGTCAATGTGCCCTCGCTGAGGCCGCGGTAATAGAAGGGTTCAAGATGCTGATCGAGGTGGCCAGGGCTGAAGGAATCCCAGGTGTTCAGCTCGGTGGTAACGCCGAGGTGGACAAACCAGTAGTACTGAAGGGCTTCCCAGAAGTCGCGTGGGGCATGGGCGGGTACCCATTCACACACCGAGGCGATACGTTCCAGCTCTTTTTTCCGCTGCGGGTCAGATTCTTGCCCGGCCAGCTGGCGGGCCAGGTCGGCGTGGCGCCCGGCAAAATGAATCAGCGCCCGGGCGCAGATGCGCATGGCCCTGAGTTCTTCCTGGCGGGAATAAGCGTGAGGGTCATTGAGGAAATCCAGCCGGGCAAGGGCGGCGTCGATCTCGGCGATGAAATCGAGCATGCCCTTATGATAGATTTTGCCGTCCAGTACGGTATGGCCGGGGGCGCGTTGCTCCATAAACTCGGTGAAGATGCCTGCCCGGTAGGCGGCCAGCCACTCGGGGGTCATGCTGGCAAAGATGAGATCGCGCATGCTACGCCCTTGCCAGAAGGGGATGATGCGCTCTTCGTAAAGACGGCGGGTTTCGGGTGCCACTTTGAAGGGAATCTTCTCGCGGGTGTTTAACAGGTCGAGGTCTTGCAGTGAGTGGCAGCACAGCTCCGGATAAGTGGGAGTGGCTTTAGGGGCGGGGCCTTTCTCTCCCACGATCAGCTCCCCGGGATGGATGCAAATGGTTTTATGCTCCAGCAAATACTGGAAGGAACGCGCCCGTTTGACCGGTGTAGACTCCAGGATGCTGGAGCTGGCGTAAAATTCGGTCATCAGCAGGGCACGTTCTGGTGAAAGGACAGGAATGGCCTCAAGGCTTTGCTGTTTCAGACGGGCAACTCGTTCGGAGATAGACATAAGGGTTAACCTGCAGTAAATTTGGGCGGATATTTTTTAGCCGCTTCGACCATGGCGAGGATGTTATCATCGGGGGTAGTGGCCGGTAGAGCGCAACCTGGCCCAAGGATGAACCCGCCGCCGGGGGATAAGTTTTCAATGGCTTCTTTACATTTCTCGAGCACCAGATCCGGGGTACCCATGGCCATGACGGCGTTGGGGTCTACCGGCCCGATGAGGGTGGCTTTGCCCCGTGCGGCGGCTTTACAGGCCTTCTGGTCTGCTTTCTGGTCGATTTCAATCATCGGGGCGCCGGTGGCAACCATATCGGCAAGGATGGGGGTGGCATTGCCGCAGATATGATAAGAAAGGAGCACCTTTTTCTGGCTCAGTTCAGCACACAGGGTCTTAACATGGGGCCAGGCGAACTGGCGGTAAAAGCGGGGTGAGAGTACATCCGGGCCGGAAGGGGAGTCGCCGATAGAGGTGCAGTGCGCTCCCTGTTCCACCTGGGCGAGGGCAAACCGGGTGACTGCCTGGCGGCAGAAATCCAGCAACCGGTGAATTTTCTCGGGTTGTTCTCCCAGGGCCAGGTCCATCATCAGGGCTTCCATGCCACGAATTTCGCAGGCCAGGCTGAATGGCCCCTGGTCGGCCCGCCCCATCACGAATGCCCTCCCGGCAGTTTCTTGCACCACGATGCGGGTGGCTTTGAGAAGTTCTTTCAGGATCGGATCACGGTATGGATCGGGGAGTTTCAGTTTTTCTACCTCATCCAGGCTGGTGATGGCAGGCTCCCGCGCCACCGGGGCGGTGTCGGAAAGATAGGTGACATGCACGCCGCAGGCTTCGGCGAGTGCGGCGGTGCCGTTTTCCAGAATGAGGACATCGTGCCCGTAGCGACGCCAGGCCAGGAGTTGCCCTTCTGCCATGGCGTCACCATCATGGAAAAAGTCGGCAAAGGAAGCCGCGCCCATGAGGCGCGCAGTGACCAGAAAGTCTGGCAGGCTCACCGGCACCCGGTCGGTGGGCTCAAAATGCAGGGTGCGGTAGGTGCGCTCGATGGAGTCCATAGTAAACCTCACTTGCAATCAACCCGTGTCGATTCTAGCATGAAATTCTCTGCCAGGACGACCCGTGGTGGCGTGAAATGTTCGGGGCTGGCGGGGCGGTGCGTGGTACAATGGGGGGAGTTTCCCGTCTGTGCCTGTGAAACTGTGCTCTCGCGGAGAACCTGGATGGTCAACTTTCCCCCTGGATACGTGGTTGAACTCTACATTGGCTCTATCCCCAACCTGATCAGTGCGATGGTTATTTTGATGAGCCTGGGGGTGGCCACTCTTACTTTCCCGTTTACCGGTGAACACTGGCGACCCAGGGCGCTTATCCTCTTTCTGGTTCCGGTGTTTTTTTACGTCCTTGGCTATGGAATGTACACCTCTGGCCGCACCGTGGAAGAGGTTGAATTCTGGACGCGGGTAAGTTTCACAGGGCTGGTATTCATCCCGCCTGCTTTTGAATACCTTGTTCAGGCGTTTACCGGGGAACGACGTAAAACCTGGCTGGCGGCAGTTGCAGCAGTGCATGGGGTGTGGGCGCTGGCCATTATCCTGCGGGTGCCGGGGGTGTTCGGGCGAGATCTGGCAACCTGGGCATCATTTCGCTACCCGGTGTTACAGGTCGGCCCCTGGTATACCTTGCTCCCGATAAGTATCCTCATTTCGGCCACCATCAGCTGGGGGTTTCTCTTCCGTTATTTTTTACGCCGGAAGAGCGAGCGTTTTGTCCTTTCGCCGCTGGTGTTTGGCTTTCTGGTATGGCTGCTTCTTGGCTTTTTCGACGGGTTGGTGGCACTGGGAATTTTCCGATACGTGGATGCACAGCCGTGGCTGGGTGCCATCGTGATGCTCTTTTTATTGAGCCTTTACTATTTTCGTTTTCTTAAGAACCAGAATCAGGCCCTGCAGGCTGCTCTGGTTGAAAAACGGCAATTTTATGAACAGGTGGCGCGAGACTCTCTCACGGGGGTGCGCAGCCGTAAGTACCTCACCGAGGTGCTGGAAGAGGTGTTAAAACGCCCTGCAGGCGAAGGGGTGCATTCCCTCCTGTTTATTGATCTGGATAATCTGAAGATGATTAACGATCGGTTTGGCCACCTGGCCGGAGACCGGATTCTGCAATATGCGGGTGAGGTACTGCTTGGCAGTTGCCGTTCTACTGATGTGGTGGCACGCATGGGCGGGGACGAGTTTATTGTGTTACTGTGGAACTGCCCGGAAGAGCGGGCGGTAGAGATTGCGGTAAAGATGCGTAGCCGCTATCAATTTGGCCTCTCAAGCCTTGGGCCTGATGTGCCCGACCTGCCCCTGACCATGAGCATTGGCATTCTCTCTTCAGATCACTGGGGAAAAAGCCTGGATGATGTGATCGGACGGGCCGATGCGGCCATGTACGCCGCCAAGAGTCACGGGAAAGACAGGGTGGTATGTTTTCGCGGGTTCGATCCAGACGGGAAAATGCTGTTTGAGTCAGTGGTTACCAACCACATTGCAGGCTGACCTGGAGGCGCGGAGGGTCAGGTGTCAACGGTACAACACAGCGGCAGAACGCCGCTGTGTTGTGCCTGCGAACTTGATGGAATGATCTGGAGAGAAGGATCAGGCAAAAGGTGGGAGCATGTCTCCGTGGGCTGCGATAAGATCGTCCACCAGGTTCCAGATTTGCTCCAGATCCAGTTCTGCCGCGGTGTGCGGGTCGAGCATGGCAGCATGATAGATATGTTCGCGTTTACCGGTGAGTGCGGCTTCTACGGTAAGAGCCTGTACGTTGATGTTGGTCTGCATCATCGCCGCCAGGTGAGGCGGGAGTGCCCCCACGCGCACTGGCTGGATGCCGTTTCTGTCTACCAGGCAGGGCACTTCCACAGTGCAGCCGGTGGGGAGGTTGTCGATCAGCCCGTGATTGGCAACATTGCCATATACAACGCGCGGCTGGCCGGTCTCAAGGCTGTGGATGATGTAGGAACCGTATTCATGCGATTGCTCGATGGCATCGAAGTTGCTGGCTTCCTCCAGGATCCATTGCACCTCTTCAGAGGTGGCTCCGGCGGCGAGGAGCTTCTGGCGTGCTTTTTCTTTATCCACCGGGATGCTGGGGTTTTCGATGGTATCTTTGGTCACTTCCCAGCCGGCCAGCTGCACCTCACAGCGGCGGATGTATTCATCCAGAGGAATGTTGAATTTCTCGATCAGGTCGGGTCGGTCGCGCTTGATGAACCAGGGAACGTATTCGCTGAAATGCTCACTGGATTCAGTTACGAAATAGCCAGTACGTTTGCATACCTCGTAGCGTACCCTGTTCCAGGCCGGGGCTTTGCCTTCGGCTGCAATTTGACGGATGCGCGGGTAGAGGTCTTCAACACCCTGAGGAGTTTTGCGTTCGAATTTGAGGTAGAACGCCATGTGGTTGATGCCGGCGCACACGTAATTGATCTCCTCCGGCGGCACACCGATATCTGCCGCAAGCTGATAGGCCGTTCCCTGGACAGAGTGACACAGCCCCACATTTTTGATCTTGCTGGCACGGTTGATGGCCCACATGTTCATGGCCATCGGGTTGACGTAATTTAAGAAGGTAGCCTGGGGGCAAAGTTCTTCCATGTCGCGGCATACATCTAACAGCACCGGGATCGTGCGCAGGGCGCGCATGATGCCGCCGATGCCCAGTGTATCGGCAATGGTCTGACGCAGGCCATATTTTTTAGGGATCTCAAAATCGATCACCGTGCTGGGGCGGTAACCACCGATCTGAAACATGGTGATAGCATAATCGGCACCATCCAGAGCACGGCGGCGGTCGGTGGTGGCTTCGAGGGTGGGATGTGCTCCCAGGCTGCGGGCGATGCGCTCGGCTACCAGACGGGTGGTGTTCAGGCGGGTTTCATCGATATCCATCAGGGCGATGGTTGAACCGGCCAGTTCTGGAAAACTGAGGATATCGCCGAGTAAGTTTTTGGCGAAGACGGTTGAACCGGCTCCGATAAAGGCGATTTTGGGCATGGGAACCTCCTTAAAGGGTAGTTCAGAACCTTAGAAAGCAAATTCTGGCAGCCATTGCTGCTGGGCTTCGAGCATTTCATCGACCATGGCGTGAATTTGCGGCAGGGTGCAGACGGCTGCTGTCAGCGGGTCGAGCATTACGGCGTGATAAACGGCATCGCGGTTGCCGTTGAGGGCCGCTTCCACGATTAGCTCCTGCACGTTGATGTTGGTACGGTTGAGAGCGGCCAGCTGAGGCGGCAGATCACCCACCACAACGGGTTGAATGCCGCTGGCATCGACCAGGCAGGGCACTTCCACAGTGCAGCCATCCGGCAGGTTGGTGATCAGGCCGTCATTGGGCACGTTGCCGTTGATCTTTGCCGGGCGGTTGGTTTCAATGGCTTCAATGATGGCTGAGCCGTACTCGTGGCTGCGCACATTACTGAGGGTGCGCACTCCTTCCAGCACTTCCTTAAACTCTTTCTCCAGTGATTGAGCCGTTTGCTGGCAATGACGCAGGTAGCCACCCGTGCGGGCAAAATCAAACCAGTGATCTGCCGGATTCTTGAAGCGGGGGCTGAGTTCTTCCTCCACCATTTTTGCGGTCTTGCGGAAGTAAGGCACATATTCGCTGGCATGGCCGCTGGATTCGGTGACGAAATAGCCGAAGTATTTCATCAGGTCAATGCGCACCGGCTCTTCGGCGTAAATTTCTTCTTTCTCGATAGCTTCCCACAGTTTGGGATAAAGGTCTTCTTTGCCGCGGCGAAATTCGAGGAAGAAAGACTGGTGATTGATGCCAGCACAGAGGAAATTGACTTCTTCGTACGGAACGCCTGCCCACCGCGCCAGCATTTCACTGGTGCCCTGCACACTGTGACACAGCCCCACATTCGGGCGCCCTGAACCGTAGTTGATTGCCCAGCAATTGGCGGCCATGGGATTGACGTAATTGAGGATGAGTGCGTCGGGGGCCAGCTCATCGAGGTCATCGCACAGGTCGAGAAGGACGGGGATGGTACGCAGGGCGCGGAATACCCCACCCGGACCGAGGGTATCGCCCACACATTGCTCGACCCCGTATTTGCGCGGGATTTCAATGTCCAGCTCATAAGCGGCCAGCCCGCCCTGCTGAAATGTGGTGATGACATAATCTGCCTCGGTGACGGCTTCGCGGCGGTCGGTGGTGGCCTCAACGGTGGCTTTGAGGCCGCGCCGGTCGATCAGGGCCTGCACCAGATCCCGGGCCCAGGAGAGACGCACCGGATCAATATCCATGAGAGTGATGTGACTGTCCTGCAGAGCAGGGGTGAGGAGAATATCGTTGCACAGGTTGCGAGTAAAAACGTAACTTCCCGCACCGATCAGGGTGATTTTTGCCATTACAGTACCTCCTTGGGAAAACCGTGGTCATTATTGATTATAGACCGGGAAGGCCAGAAAGAATTGTAGAAAGATATTCAATTGGGGCGGGGACTTGCATAATAATATGATGTTTTCATTGCGTATAATAACAGAAGATGCTCATCGAACGGATAAAGGATGTCTGTCTGAGAGAATGCTCTCTGCGGCTGGATCGCCCCGTAGTGGTGGGGGTTTCGGGCGGTGCAGATAGTCTCTGCCTGCTCGATTGCCTGTGGAAGGCCGGGTTTCAGGTGATCGTGGCACATTTTGACCATGCGCTGCGCCCGGAATCGGCGGAAGACGCCCGCCGGGTGGCAGAGGTGGCCGGTCAACGCGGTCTGCCTTTCATCGTGGAACGGCAGGATGTGGCGGCGTATGCCCGGGATGCAAGATTGTCTGTGGAAGAAGCCGCACGTGTGATGCGTTATCGGTTTCTCTTTCGGGTGGCACGCCAGTGGGGGGCGCAGGCGGTAGCCGTGGCACATCACGCTGACGACCAGGTTGAAACAGTGCTCATGCATCTGTTACGCGGTTCGGGTCTGGAAGGATTAACCGGAATGAAGGGTTCCAGGGTGCAGGAAGAGTGGGACGAAGGCATCCCTCTGGTGCGCCCCCTGCTGGGAATATGGCGTGAAGAGATCGAGACTTACTGCCAGGAATACGGGCTGGAGCCGGTGGAAGATGCCAGTAACCGCGATGTGACCTATTTCCGCAATCGCCTGCGGCACGAATTGATCCCCCGGTTGCAAACCTACAACCCGCGCATTAAAGAGGTGCTCTGGCGTACGGCACAGGTGCTCGCCGGGGAGGCGGAGGTGATCGAGCAGGCGGTTGAGGCGGCCTGGATTCGGGTGGCCTGTGAGGTCAATGTGGGGAAGGTGGCGTTGAATCGAGAGGCCTTCCTTGCTTTGCCGGTTAGCCTGCAGCGAAGGTTGTTTCGCCGTGCCATAGCGTTCCTGCGGCCGGGGTTGAGGGATATCGGTTTCGAACTGGTGGAGCGGGGGGTGCATTTCATCGCAGAGCCTTCCCGCAGTGGGCGGTTCCATCTGGCCCAGGGGCTGCGATTGGCGATCGAGGGAGATCGGGTGTTCCTTCTGGAAGGAGATACCCTGCCTTTTTCTGGCGCGGAATGGCCGCAGTTGGACGAAGGGGGTGTTCTCGTCTTGGATGTGCCGGGGGTGCTGGAACTGGAAAACGGCTGGCGGTTGGAGGCGTCCTGGAGCGAGGCTGGCAGAGAGGTTTATCGTTCTGCCGGGCGCTGGGAAGCCTACCTGGACGCCGATAGGCTCCATTTGCCCCTGCTGGTGCACCGGGCCCGACAAGGGGAGCGTTTTCAGCCGCTGGGGCTGGGAGGGCGCTCTCAGAAGCTTTCAGACTTCTGGATCAATGTGCGATTACCCCGGGAATTGCGGGCAGGCTGGCCGCTGGTTTACAGCGGTGAAGAGATTGTATGGGTGCCAGGGTACCGCCCTGATCATCGTTTCAGGGTGAGGGAGGGCAGTCAACGCCTGCTTTACCTGAAGTTGAGCCGCGGCACCGGTTGATGAAGGTGGCCGGGAGAGGCTATTCAATGGCCTCGCCAGCTAACTGGCGCAACTTCATGGATACCTCTCGCCACTGGATTTTAGAAATGCCCAGCTTTTGCCGGATTTTCTCCCCCTCCATGCCGGATTTCCAATCATCCAGGGCGCAGGTCCAGCGGCACATGTCAAAAGAAATGTGTTTTTCCAGCCCGGCTGCTTTGCTGATATCTTCAAGGAGATATTCCAGGCGGCGCGGTGACCAGGGGAAAATCTGGTCGGGAGGGTTGTACTGTGCCAGATATTCCTGGTAGGCCGTGATCCAGTCCTGTGAGAGAGGGATCTTTCGTTCTTTATAGCGGTTGGCGGGACTGGCGTATCGGACAAACAGGGTGGGTCCGTCGGGGGCCTCGGCGTCAATGTGGTTGCGTGTGATCGTCAGGCATTCGCCTTTTTTAATGCCGGTCTCGAGGAGCAAGGTGAGCAGGACGTAGGGGCGGGGATCGGGTTTGGCGGCCTGACGGAAGGCCTGAGCGGCTTCCACGGCCTTAAGCACCTCTTCGGGTGTAAGCACCACGGGCAGAGGGCTGATGACCGATTGCTGAATGACCTTGAGGGCGGGATCCTGGAGTAAGACTCCACTGCGCTGTAACCATCGAAAAAATGCCTTGATAGAAGTGATGCGCCGCGCCAGGCTCTTGGGGCTGCAGGGCACACCGCGGCCTTTCTGAAGCCACTGGATAAAGTGGTTCAGGTCATTGGTGGAAACTGCACCAAGCGTGCGATCGGGTGGAAGGAAGGAAGCCAGCAATTCAAGATCACCGCGGAAGGCTTTAATGGTGTAGATGGAACGCCCCTGATCTTTGAGGAAGATTTCCCAGGCGTGAATGGCAGGGAGGAGGGGGGTTTGCGGGGTCAGGTGGGCGACAACGGGTTGAGCGGGTTCGGCGGGCATTTTCATCTTCACCGGGAAAGGTTTTCGTGTAGGTAAAGAATAGTCTACCCTCTTTCGGCAGAAAAGTCAATCGCCGATTTTCACGGGTTTGAACCTCTTCTGGTGAGAGCATGTACCGAGCGGATCAGCGGTAAACCGCCTGGTACACGATGGCTTTGATGGCATCGAGGTTGGGCCAGAGTACCCAGGCGCCTTCCGGGGTGATGAAGGGGTAGGCTTCGGCCGGGGTGATGGTAAAGCGGCGAATCCGTGAGGGATCTTCCATCACCTGTTGTGCCACGGAGGCGAGGGGCAGCAGGGCATCAAGGGTGAGGTTGGTTTCGACGCTTCGGCGGTAAATTTCGTAGATTTCAGGCGCCCGCCGGATACCATCGATGGAAATGAGGCGGTTGAAGATTGCCTGGAGCACCTCCTGCGAACGGCGCAGGCGGTCGAAATCACTGGAAGAGTAGCGCGAACGCACGTACCAGAGGGCGGTTTGTCCGTCCATGGGAACGGTGGCGGGCGCTTCGATGGAACAATAGCCGTGAGCATCAGCCCAGGGGAGATCGCATTTATCACGAAGCGACTGGCGCACTTTGACGTTGATACCATTCAGGCTGTCGATGATACCGGTGAACCCCTGCATGTTGGTCATCACGTAATAGGTGGGGCGGACGCCGAAATTGTACTCAAAGGTGGAAGCCATGGTCGCAAACCCTCCCGCTGCCTGGGCCGTATTAATCCGGTTGGTCATCCAGCCGGGAATGGTTACGTACAGATCACGCGGGAAAGAAACCAGGCTGACGGTGCCGTTGTTGCGATTTATGGAAACCAGCACGATGACATCTGTGCGGAATCCTCCGCCGGGACGGGCATCGGAGCCAAGGACGAGGATATTCACCACTCCGTCAGGCAAGGGGCCGCCGGGTTGGACAGCATAACCGGTAGATGGCATTTCTGCGCCGGGAGCACGGATTTCAAGCGTGGGGGTGAGGGTGGGGGTG
>NZ_DF967965.1:2691969-2754352 GCF_001050195.2 Anaerolinea thermolimosa | reverse complement strand
AATGGAGAGTTTCGGTGGGTGGAACGGGGGTGCGCGTGGCGACGTTGGGAACGAACAACACCATACCGGCCTGGATCTGGTTGGGACTGGCCAGACAGTTTACAGCCTGAAGTTCTGCAACGGTGGTATAGAAGGCCAGGCTGATGCGAAAGAGGTTATCCCCGGGGCGGACGATATAGGTTGTCCAACCGGCGGGCCGGGTGCAACTGCGTGCGGTGGGAAGAGCCTGGGTTGAGGTGGCCTGGGGTTCCTGCAAGGCCGGGCTGGTGAGGGTAACCGTGGGGGTTGGAAGAGGAGGCAAATAGAGGATGCTGCCGGGGAGAAGGGTTTGACTGATCAGGCAGTTGGCCCGGGCAAGGTCTTCCTGGGCCAGTTGGTGGGCTCCGGCCAGGGTTTGCAGAGTGTCTCCATTCTGAATGACATAGGCCACCCACCCCTGGGGTGGAGGGCAACTTGTGGGAGGAATGGGCGTGGGGGTAGGCAGGGGTGTGGGGGTATTTACCCCGGGCACAGGCAGGCCCGCCGTGGGGGTGGGCAGTGCGGTGGGCGTGGCCAAAAGCAAGCCCTCAGCAGAGGCTAAAGAAAGCGCCCCTACCACCAGCAGGCCTGAGGCCAGCGCTGTGATCATTCCGGTGGCAAGTTGCTTAAGGAAGTTCATTCCCTTCCTGGCTCCATCTCTGTGGCAGAACGCAGGGGAAGGAGTACGCTGAAGGTGCTGGTTTTCGTCGCATCACTCTCTACCCAGATGCGTCCTCCGTGCGCTTCCACCAGGGTGCGGGCTATCGAAAGACCAACCCCGGTATCTCCAAGCCCCTGAATAAGCACGTGGTCAGCACGGTAACGGCGGTCGAAGACTCTGCCGAGATCTTCAGGCGCAATTCCTCCGCCTTCATCGGTCACCTGAAGGATCAGGTACTCGCCAGGCTCTTCCTTCTGGATACCGGCCCGCAGGGTGATGGAGCCTTCCGGTGGGGTGGCCAGGCTGGCATTTTGCAGGAGCTGTCCGATGATCTGCTGGATGCCCTCACGGTCGGCGTAAAGCAATGGAAGCTCATCGGGGAGTTCAATGCTCAGGTTGATGTTCTTTTCCCGCAGACGGGCGCTGATATCGGTAATGGCAGCATCAATGACCACGGCCAGGTCAACCGGCTGATGGATGAGCTCCAGGGAACCGCCCCCGAATGAAGTGATTTGAATCAGATCATCCAGCAAAACCCGCAGACGTTCGGTGGCTGACCGCACCCGTTCCAGGAACTTCCGCTGCAGTGTGCCAAGGATGCCCACAGTTTCGGCCAGCAAAAGATCGGTGTATCCCATGACCGAAGCCATGGGTTGGCGGAGCTCCTGAACGATGGAAGCAATGATCTCCTGATCTTCGGTAGTAATCACCGGATTGTGAGAGAGCTTCCTCTCCAGCTCGAGGACGCGGATATTGGAAGCGGCAAGCAAATTTTGCAACCGGGCGACTTCTTCGAGGGTGGCGCGCAGTTCGTTTTCGAGCTGCTGGTTGGGAATGGCGGATTCTTCTACCTTCCCTTCGACCTGACCGCCCGGGGTCGAAAGCGCTTCGAGGGCGGCCAGCCGGTTACGGAGCTGTTCATTTTCTTCCTGGAGCTTCTGAATCAACTCCTGAGAGTCTCGCTGAAGGGCGAGCAGGTTTTCTACCTCTTCTCCTGACGAGCCGGATTGACTGCGGGCTTTTTCCAGCGCCACGGTGAGTTCCTGTTTTTCGAGGCGCAATTGATCTAACTCGGCGCCCAATTCCACCAGGCTGGCCCGCAGCTCGGCGAATTCTCCGGCAGGAGCAGGTGGCTGAGGTGCGCGGTTGAGCAATGCCACGATATTTTCGGTTTCAGAAGCCAGGTGGTTCGAGTCTTCCACATCCCAGACGCGCTGGGAGTAGGGGGTGAGGAGGAGCAACCCCCCCCAGGGAGCGGCGTTATGGAGCAGGGGGATGAGAAGCAAATTGCCCACTTCGGTCAGGCCAAGGGCGATGCTCAAACCGGTGAGGTCCGTGGGTTGAACCTCAGGGGCGTTGACTCGCAGGGCCTTGCCTTTGATCAGCGCATTGGTGAGCGCCGGAGCCTGAGCAGAATCGAGCAGAGCGGGTGGTAGATCTTCCTCACGTAAGACGTCATATCCGCCGAGGATGTGGATGGGTTCCGACTCGGTGGCGGGTGATTTCACCACCAGGCACAGATCGGCGTTCAGCGTATGTGCCACGGCCCGAGCCACCGCCGGGGGGAGATGTTCCGGGTCATTCTGAAGGCTGATGTTCAACCAGGCGTGAATGGTTTGCAAGTCGGCGGGACGGACAGATCGAGCGGCAGATGGAGATGTTTCCTGGTCGGTGGAGGAGGGGTGCTCGCGTGGCGGGTGGAGAAGAACGCCGGGGAGCAGAGGGAAGGCTGCCAGCTGGGCCAGCCGGAGGTAACCGGAGAAATCGTTGCCAGTGGGAGGGAGGAACAGGTGCCCGAGAATTCCGGCCCCGATGAGTGCGAACATTCCCAGGCCAATGCCCCAGTTCCCTGGGCGATGGAAGAGCAACCAGGCGATTGCTATCAGCACGATGGTCAGGCTGCTCAGTGCCCAGGTCCAATCCTGCCAGGAAGCATTGAACGGCAGGCTACTATCTTCCAGAAGCCACTGAGAGTAGGTGAACAGGAAAAGAAAAATGATTCCCAGGTTGAGCAGGCCAAGGAAAATATCGGCGGGGCGGTAGGGTTGAGGAAAGCACCAGAGCCAGGTCAGCCAGAGGAGGCTGAAGAGAATCATGGCGCGGTCGAACACCGGTAAAAAATAATGAGGGTTGATCGCACCCTGCCAGGCCAGGCCGCTGGAGAAGAAGAGGACTAACTGTGCGATGAGAAGGAGGTTTAATCCCAGGAGAGCGCGTCCACTCATACCGCCATTCTCCTGGCTGCGCCGTGCGATCAGGGCCACCTGAAGGCTGGCAAAAATAGAAAAAGCCAGAACCAGATGGTAGATCAAATTTCCCGGTGGGGCAACGAGTAGATTAAGAAGCTGCTGGAAGGTGGCATTCATGGGGGTGGCTTTCCGAAAGGTCTTGTCTTAAAGAAAATTATAGCATGTCAGGGTTATGGAAAGAATTACAGTAACCTATCCGTTTATAAAACGACGATTCTTTTAGTTACCTCACCTGCCGATAAAGGCTGACATCAGGATCAGGAGATGAAAGGATGCATTTTAAAATGCGTTGGATAAGCCTGCTTGTTTTATGGTTTTCTTTTTTCCCTGCAATTTCCATGCCAGTGGCCGGGGCGACAGGGCAGATTACGCCGACGCCTACGGCAACCCGGAGCGTCGAAGAAGGGGCGGCCTACGGGCCCGATAACTTCCCTGCGGGTGTGAACCCGCTGACCGGCCTGCCGGTAAAAGAACCAGAGAATCTGAACCTTCCACCGGCACTGGTTTCGATCACCAACTTTCCGGTGACGGCGCGGCCCCAGGCGGGGCTTTCATACAGCCCGTTTGTTTTTGAGGTGTATATTGGTGAAGGGATGACGCGTTTTCTGGCACTTTTCTATGGAGATTTCCCTTCCGAAAAGGATGCCGCCGGAAGCGCACAGAATGCCGGTGTGACGGTAGATTACACGGTTGGGCCGGTGCGTTCAGGGCGGCTCACGTATGAACCGATCCGCAAGCATTATGGCGGGTTTCTGGTTATGGCTTCGGCGTGGTCGGGTGTGGCGGCCAATCTGAGCGAGTACACCAATGTTTTCGGCTCTGATGCTTCGGATATTAATTCGGCGATGGTTAAGGTAACCGACCTGCAGAAGATTGCCGAGAAAAACCAGCCCGCATTGAGCGGAAAAGCCAACTTGAACGCCTACCGGTTTGACCCACAACCGCCGATGGGAGGACAGGACGGACGCGCTCTCTGGCTGGCGTACAATTACCTGAACCAGATTTTCTGGCGCTTCGATGCCAGCAGTGGGGCGTATCACCGCTACCAGGATGAAGCGGACGGGAAGACTTTTCAATTAATGACCGATCGCCTCAACGGTGTTCCTCTGACGTTTGAGAATGTGGTGGTTCTGTTTGTGAAACACACAGCCCGGGCAGAAACGCTGATCGACATGGATTTGATGTATCAGAACCCTCAAAAGGCGCTTATCTTCCGGGATGGAAAAATGTATGAGGCGTTCTGGACGACGCGCAACGAGGGATATGAGAAAACTACCGGCCGGCTTCGTCCGATTCGGTTTGTAGATGCGCAGGGGAATCCCTTTGCCCTGAAACCCGGGCAAACCTGGGTAGAATTTGTTCCCACCTATTCCCCCTATTATGAGACAGTGGATTCGGAATTGTATTCAGACCTGGCGGGAAAACAACAGCCCGGCTCGGGGGTCTGGGCGGTGCGATTCTATGCCCCAAAGCCTCAAAAATAGCGGGCTGGCACGAATCTCGCAACCATTTTCTGATACAGTTCTCTCAAAGTGACCTGCTCCACAGGTTAAAAACAACCTGCCCCTCTCTGTACCGGAGAGGGGCAGGGAAAAGGGTAGCCTGGCCATCCTTTGAGCAAGCCTCACTGGATATCAAATGATGGAACTTGACAAATTTGGGGATTGGGATAAAATACAAACACTCCCAGCCGAAGTGGCGGAACTGGCAGACGCGCTACGTTCAGGGCGTAGTGAGAGCACTCTCATGAGGGTTCAAATCCCTCCTTCGGCACACTCCCCATGGTTCATGGGGTTTTTTCTTTTTAGGGGCTTGCCCGAATTTCTTACTCAGGGTAAGATGAAGTTATGCCGCGACGGAAGCGCAGAATCCTTGAATTACCGGCCATCCAGTTCCCTGCTCTGAAGGCCCTCCTGGCGCGATTGCCCAGAGTAAAGCTCGCCGAGCCAGAGAAGATGGTTCGGCAGGTGCTTGTACTGGTGGCGGTGGTGATTCTGGCGCTGGTGATGATGAATATCAACGCACGCCTTGGAGAGTACTACCGCCTGAGTACCGAACGGGATCGCCTGAAAACTGAGGTGATACAGCTGACTTCCACCTACCAGGCGCTGGTAACTCAGATGGCTTATGCTCAGTCTGATCTGGCCGCCGAGGATTTTGCGCGAAATGCTCACATGATCCGCGAGGGTGAAAAACTGGTAGTGCCGCTGACTCCGGCTGGCAACCCAACCCCAACTCCCGTCAGCACCCCGGCGGCACCGGCGCCGGTACAAAACTGGCAGGTCTGGTGGGCACTGTTTTTTGAGCCGTAGAACCAGGCAGAGTATCGAGGCAGGAGGGCTGGCCAACGATATTGAGCCAGCTCTTTTTGAATCTTCAGGGGGTACGCCGTACCGCTACCAGGGTAATGTCATCGCTCAGGGGGGTGTTCTGCCGAAAAGCCGAGATGGCGCGGTCGATCTCTGAGAGTAATTCGTCAGCGGGTTTTCCTCCTGTGGCGTGCACCACTTCGCGCAGGCGAGCTTCACCGAAATCTTCGCCGGCAGGAGAGAGCGTGTCACAGGCGCCGTCGGTGTACAGCAATAGACAGTCCCCCGCTTGCATGAATAAGCGGTGGTTTTCAATGGGTAAATCCGGTAACACGCCCATAGCCATGCCGCCTTTTGATAATTGCTCCACTTCTCCTGTGGAGGCGCGGTAAAGGAAGGGGAGGTTATGCCCGGCGTTGGCGTAAACCAGTTCACCGGTTTGCGGATTGAGTACTGCGTAGATGGCGGTGATGAACATCGACTCAGGCGATTCGGTAAAAAGCAGGGTGTTCACTTCGTCCAGCACTTCGGTTGGATCGGCATGATCGCGCACGCTGGCGCGAATCAGGGTGCGGGCGACGGTCATATACAATGCCGCCGCCAGGCCTTTATCAGAGACATCGGCTACCACCAATCCTACCCGTCCATCCTTGAGTTCGAAGACATCGTAAAAATCTCCACCTACCTGGCGGGCGGTTTGCCAGCGGATGCTGATTTCCCAGCCGGGTATGGACGGAATATGATCGGGGAGGAAGGTTTCCTGAATCTGCCGGGCGAGTTGAATTTCTTGCTCGACGCGTTCATTCTGGAGCAGTTCACGCCGGTAAAGATCGTTCTGAATGGCCAGGCTGGTCTGCTGGGCGATACCATTGAGAATTTCGAGCCTGCGTTCGCGGAAGGCGGTGGATTGATTGCGCTCACGGACTATCAGAACCCCCAGAATTTGCTCCTGAGCGATGAGCGGAAAGCCGAGGAGCCAATCTCCTTCGGCCTGATGGGCACTTTGCAGGTATTCTTCGAGTGGCATACAGGGAAGCATCGGCCAGTCTTCGGCGGGCAGGCCAACCTCTGACATCGGGCAGATGTGTGCCTGCCCCCGTTTAAAAACGGCATCCAGGAGGCGGTGCTCCCCGGGCAGGTAAATGTTATCGAGCAGGAAGTATTCCTGGCGGCGGTTTTCTCCATGGACATTGGTGGGGCGGAAGATTTGCAGGTCTTCATCCCAGCGGTAAATCAGGCACACATCGATCCCCACCAGGATGGGGAGCAGATGGACGATGTTCTCAAGAACCTCGGATAGTTCACGGGTTGATACAACCGCCTGAGCCACCTGAAGCAGGGCCGCGGTCACATATGCTTCTTCCTGGCGGGCTTCGAGCAAACGTAGATTCTCTACGGTGATCGAGGTTTGATGAGCAATTCCCTGTAAAATGGCATGGGCTTTGGGTTCAAGATGGGGTTCCTGGTGGGCAGAAGAAGGCTCGTTTTCGATGGCCACAAGAAACGCGCCGGTCAGATCACCGCGCAGGAGAAGGGGCAGCATGATATAAAGGCTGGCGCCTCCGTTGAGGCAGAACTCGGGGAGAGCCAGTTCAACCGCCGGATCGAAGAGGGTCAGCATGGAACGGTTTTCTGAGAGCCTTGCCAGCGCCGGTAAAGTGGCCGGGTAGAACGGAGAACTGTTAATGCCAGGTTCGAACCCATACCAGGACTTGAGTTCAAAGTAAGGGCGATTTTCGACTTTAAGCAGAAATGCACACTTTCGCACCCCTACGAGCAACCGGGTAAGACGTAACATGGTAGCCAGCAGATCGTCAACGGTCAGCACACTCTGGCTGGCTTCAGCCACCTGAACCAGCATGGTGGCCACCCAGGCCTGGTCTTGCGCTTCGTTGTAAAGGCGGATATTTTGTATGGCTACCCCGGCGTAACTGGCAAATGTCGCGGTCATGCTCGAGGCTTCGCTTCCGTAACGTCCAAAGGTGTGGTGAGCAAGCGAAAGTAATCCCACCACGCGGTTATCGGAAACCATCGGTACCGTCAGGGATGAGTAATGGCTTTCGAAACCCAGGGCACTGCCAAGAGGGTCGGGGGGGTCTTCGGTGGTGCGGATGTAAGGCTGACCCAGCTGGAGGACGCGATTCAGAAATGCGGCAGTCTCTGGCTTTTCATTCAGCACCCGGTTAAGTTGCTGAGAATCAACCCCGCGAGCCGCAGCAAGGCGCATGTGTTGATGAGGGGCTTCTCCGTTGTCATGCTCATCCAATAACCAGATGGCCGAGGCTTCGCATGGAAGGTTGTTTTCCAACCGTTCGAGGATGGTATTCAAAAGCGTGGGTAAATCGACCCCGCTGGTCATTTGATTGGCTACATCGCGGAAGCTTTCAGCCACCTGGCGGCGCCAGCGTTCGGAGCGATAAAGCGTGGCGTTGCGATACGAGATGCCAATGGTAGAGGCCAGCGTCTCAAAGAGGGTTCGATCGGCATCGGTAAATGCCCCGGGTTGTTCACTCTGAATGTCGAGCACGCCGAGCACCTGCTGACCATAAAGAATGGGGACGGCCAGTTCGGCGCGGGTGTTTTCGGGGGGCAATGGAGAAGGCTGGTAGAGGGGCTCATTGAGTACATCGTTCACCAGCATGGATCGGCCATTCCGGGCCACCCAGGGGATGATGCCAGTCGGTGCATCCAGAGAGTAGGCGAGTTCGGTTTCGTACATGGCGGCGCTGCGTTCGCCGCTGCCCGCCTGGAAGAAGATCAGGCGACGGCCTTCGTGGACAGAGAAAATGGAGACGTGTGAATACCCGAAGCGGCGTTGAATGAGATGTACCACCTCGGTGAGGAGCTGATCAAGTTCCAGGATCGACCCCAGCACCTGGCTTATCTCTGCAACCGTAGAAAGCTGGCTGGCGCGCCTTTCGAGATCGGTATAAAGCCATGCGGCCTGAACGGCCAGAGCGACGTTATCGGCCAGGGCACTTAATACCAGAATGTCGATCTCGTGAAAGTCGTCCAGGGTGTCGCTCTGAACATCGAGCACGCCCAGGACACGCTTCTCGATTTTCAGGGGAAAGGCGGCTTCAGAGAGGGTTTCGGGGAGGGCATCCAGAAAGCGAAAGCGGGGGTCGATGAGCACATCGGGGACGACCACTTGCTTGCCGGTAGAAAAGGCTGTGCCGATCAGCCCCTCCCCGGGTTGGATGCGCATCCCGGCCAGAGAAAGGCGGTTTTCAGTCTGTGAGGCGGCGGCGCGAAATTCCAGTACCGGAGGGTCACCGGTGGCGGTGAAAATGGCCACGTAGTAATAATGAAAGGTTCTGGCAATAAGCTCGGTGACGCGGTTACAAAGTTCATCCAGATCGAGTACGTCGGCGATCTGCGCGCTGACTTTTCGTACCAGGCTAAGCTGTTCTAAACGCCAGCGGTTGAGCTTCTGCTGGCGGGAGATTTCCAGGGCAGTGGCGGCGTGCGATGCCAGCCCCTCCAGAAACTCCAGATCCACGGCGTGGAAGGGCTGCTTTTCTGAACGCTGGTGAAGTAAAACCCCCAGCAGGTTTTCATTGGCCAGGAGAGGAATGGCCACCATCCATCCGGAAAGGGCGCTGGCCTGTGAGAGAGGGACGATCTGCTCGCCATCTGAAAGGAAGATCTCCCGTTCGAGCTGAGCGCGATACACCATATCCGGCGCTGGAGAAGAAGGAAGTAAATCCAGCCCGTCGGTTTCTCCCGGGAGAGGGTAGAAGGGGCGTGCGAGCCAGAGGTGGGCACTTCCGCCGAGCATCTGAGACACGGTCTCTTCAACCAGCTGACATTGCGCCGAGGTGAGGCTCTGGCGGATTAATTGCTCACCCAGGCGCAGGAATTGCTTCCATTCGGGTTCCCTGGAGGGCCTGGATGGATTCAGGGGGATCATCGCTTTCGGGTATTGTTCTTCTTAAGAGCGGGTGGTCGTTTTTTATAGAGGGTCAGGCGGTTTCCGCGCCCGGGCTGAAATTCGTAGTGTACTTCGTCCATCCATTGACGGATGAAGTGCAGCCCGAGCCCGTGTGTGGGGCGATCTTCCAGGTTGCTGGTGAGGTCGGGTGGGGCCACGGCGTTCGGGTCGAAAGGTCGCCCTTCATCTTCGAGGATGATCGTCAGTCCGTCGTTGCTGATTTTGCAGGTACACGCGATGGGGCCAATATCCTCACCCTGGTAGGCATGTTCGATGATATTGGAGCAGGCTTCATCCACCGCCATTTCCACGGTATACACGGCAAAAGTGTCCAGCCCGGCCTTTTCAGACATTCCGCGGACAAAATCACCGATGGAGGCCAGACTATCGTAACGGCCAGGAAAAGAGCGCGTGATAATCAACGGCGTGGTGGGGCGGTCAAAAATTTCCAATGGCGGTGAGTACGTCATCGTAAATTTTGAACAGGGGGATAAAGCCGGCCAGGTCGAGGGCGGCGCGGATGTTTTCGGGCACGGCCACCAGCACAAGCTCACCACGATTGTATCGTTTGCAAACTTTTTGGGTGTTGATGAGGGCGCGCAATCCGGCGCTGGACATAAAGTCCAGTTCACTCATATCCAGGGCTATTTTAAAACGCCCCTCTTCAGTGATTTTATTGAAAGTTTCAGAAAGTTGAGGGGCGGTGTAGCTGTCGACCCTGCCCTTCACCTTCACCAGATCGCAGTGCTTGTACTGAGTGTGGGTAATCTCCATGAGTGAGCCTCCGCGGAAGGATACAGAATAATCGAATTATAAATCAGTTTCTTCCTGCTGTTGGTTGGGGAAAGCGGGCGGGGACGAGGGGGGGGATTTTCGGTGGCGAATGTCGCGCAGGATGCTCTGGATGTGAAGGGGCTTCCCCGAGGCATCATCGACCCTGGCTGTGTTGACTTCACAGAGAATGGGCTCGCCATTTTTATGAACGAAGAGGCGTTCATAAACAGGAAGCTGTTCACCGGCCAGCAGAGCTTCAAAACGGCTGATCGCCAGAGACATTTCAGTGGGATGGACGAGTTGATGAAAGGTCATTTGCAGCAGTTCTTCACGGGTGTAGCCGGTTAGTTCGGTGGCCACACGGTTGGCATCGATATATCGTCCCTGCATATCCATGAGCAAAACAGCATCTTTGTTCTGTTCAAAAAGGGCTCGATACACGCGCTCACGGTTTTCTCGTTCCTGCTCGGCTAAGACATGTGCGGTGATGTTGCGCACCAGGATAATGGCGGTGTCATCGTTGACTGGAGAAATACGCGCCTCAAAATATTCCTCGCGCTGGTGGGCGGGTGAATAAAGCTGGTAATTCATTTCGCGAAGGCTATGACTCCCCAGAGAGAGGCGTAAATTCTCCAGGGCAGGGCCAGCCACTTCTGGAGGGAGCACCTCGTCTACTGTCTTGCCTAAAAACTGTTCGGGAGGGACGAAAAAGCCGGTCTCTGTAGATTTTTTGCAACCCAGAAATCGCCCGCGCCCATCAACCACAAAATACAGGTCGGGGAGGGCTTCAAGTAGAGCTGAAAGATGGGCTTGGCTCTCGGCGAGGGCATGCTCAGCCTGAACCCGTGCAATGATGGCTCCGAGGTGAGCGGCGATCGATTCGATCAACTCACGGATGTTAGGGGGCAGGTCGGTGCGGGTGTGCGACCCTAACGTAAGGTTAGCAATCACCCTGGATTGATGAGCAATGGGCACCTCGACGAGGAAAAGGATGTTTTCTTGATTTCGAATTTCTGACGGGATGCGCGGGTCGAGCTCGAGCCTGGCATAAGGCAGGTAAAGCGGTTTGCCTTTTTGGACGAAGCGTGATTTTGGCGCTTCGGGAGGATGGTAAGATACCACCCCGGCAAACGCGGCAGAAATCCCACAATGGGCGATTAAATCCAGGCCGCCCTCGTTGTCCACAAGAAAAATACTACCGCAATCAAGGGCTGAAACTTTCTCCAGAGAGCGGACAATGGCCTCGATCATCGCCTGGTAATCGTGGACCAGGGTGAGCTCTGCGAGCAGGTCGCGCTGAATCCGCATCATCGCTTCGGCCCGCTCCTGTTCAGCCAGCCGATTGCGCACTTCGGCGTAAAGGCTGGCATTAATCATGGCCATGGCCAGCTGATGGGCTACGGTTTCGATCACCCGGATATCTTCTGGCACAAATGCATCTTGTACCGGGCTTTGTACATCAATGACGCCGTAAAGATGATCGTCAGCAACGATGGGAACAGCCAGCTCAGAGCGGGTGAGGATGCGATCGGGATAAAAATTGACGTACCGTGGGTCGGCCTGAACATCGTTGGCTAAAACGGTGGTCTGATGCTGGCTGGCCCAGCCCACGAGTCCCTGATTTATTTTAAGGCAATGATCAGGGGGGAAGAGAGAAGCGAAAGCCCCGGCGCGTGCAGTCAAGCGCAGCGTGCCATGCGTCTCATCGGGCAGGAAGAGGCCCACATAGTAATACCCGAAGCTTTTTTGCAGCCAGTGGACGACCTTTTCAAGGATTCGATCCAGTTCCAGAGCCGAATTGATGACTTCGCCAACGTGGATGAGCAGCGAAAGCCGAGCGGCTCGCCGTTCAAAGTCTTCGCTGGCCGATGGATAGAGGTTTTCTCCTCTCTCAGACATGGCACACCATCTTTCAGGGAAGCACTTCTTCCCCCTGCCTGATATAGACCGGTTTAACGACCGCCGGTCTGGTTGCCTCTTCCGATGGCGAAATAGGTGAAGCCAATGCGGCGCATCTGGTCGGGTTCCCACAGGTTGCGCGCATCCATAATCACGGGGGTGCGCATGACCCGGTAAATACGCTCAAAATCCAGTTGTTTAAACTCATTCCATTCGGTCGCCAGCACCAGGGCATCGGCGCCTTCGGCCACTTCGTAGGGCGTCTGGCACAGTTGCAGGCGGGGGAGGACGGCCGCGGCGTTCGGCATGGCCTGCGGGTCATACGCCCTGACGGTAGCGCCTTCGTTTTCAAGAAGATGGATCACTTCAAGGGCGGGGGCTTCACGGATATCGTCCGTGTTAGGTTTAAAGGAAAGTCCCAGCACCCCGATCACTTTCTGATCGAGGGTGCCCAGAGCGCGGCGCAGTTTTACCACCACTCGCCGCCGTTGATTGCGGTTGATATCCATCACGGCCTGCAGGAGCTGAGGATGTGAGCCATGTAACACGGCCATGTGGGCCAGGGCCTTTACGTCTTTCGGAAAACAACTTCCCCCCCAGCCGAGGCCTGCATCCAGAAAAGAGGGGCCAATGCGTTTGTCCAGTCCCATGCCGCGGGCAACCTCACGGACATCGGCACCCAATTCTTCGCAGATCGTGGCAATTTCATTGATAAACGAAATACGGGTGGCCAGAAAGGCATTGGAAGCGTATTTGATCATCTCAGCAGTGCGCAAATCGGTGATCATAATGGGGCAACGCAGGCTGAGATAGAGGCGGGCAACCTTTTCGGCGGCTTCAGCGTGCATTGAACCCAGCACTACCCGGTCTGGATACATAAAATCGTTAATGGCTGAGCCTTCGCGCAGGAATTCGGGGTTGGAGACCACACTGAATTCCAGGGGGCGCCCGTTGCGCCGGCGGGTGATGACATCGGCTACCCAGTCACCGGTGCCAACAGGCACTGTGGATTTATTAACCACGATAATCGGCCATTCTACCAGGTCGGCAATCGATTCGGCGGCCTGGCGCACATATTGCAGATCAGCCTCGCCATCGACTCCGGAGGGTGTGCCCACGGCAATGAAGGCAAATTCGGCATCTTTGAGAGCTTCTGAGTAACTGGTGGTAAAGGTGAGTCGCCCGGCATGAACGTTTTGTTCAACCAGCTGCTCTAACCCGGGTTCGTAAATGGGCATAATGCCAGCTTTAAGTTTATTAATACGGTTCTCATCAACATCCAGGCAGGTTACCGAATTACCCAGGTCAGCAAAGCAGGCTCCTGTCACCAGTCCGACATAACCTGTCCCAATGACGCAAATTTTACTCATAATAATTCATCCTCTCTTGAAAGATTATAGCATAGGGGGAAGGCCTTCCTTATACCGCACTCCCCGGTTAACTATCTCAGCGCCTGCTGCATGAGGTTAAAGAAGCGCTTTTGATCGACTTCAAGAATGATCTGGGTATTGGCTGGGCGTTGCATGAGCCCTGACCAGTCGACGACACATTGCCCCCGGGTAAAGTTCCCCGCCAGTTCGATTTCAACATGGAGATGTTCAGCCCGGGTGACTATCTGAGGATCGAGCGCTACAGCCATGGCCAGCGGGTCGGGTTCGGTGAGGGTCTTTTGACCAGAAGGGTTCCTGGCCATGCGATTGCGAATCGTCTGGCGGAAGAATTCTGCGCGGGGGGAGGGAATCTGGAGGAGTGCCTCCACCTGATCGGCGGTTAACGCATGGCGGAGGGCTGTTTCCCAGGGGATAAGGGTCAGTTGAGGCCATCGTGAGAACACAATGGCGGCTGCCTCGGGGTCGCAGTAAAAATTAAATTCTGAGGTGCGTTCCCAGGAGTTTCCCTGAGCATAGACGGCCCCTCCCATAATAATCAGACGCCTGTATTTTTGCGGAAGCTGGGGATCAAGCCTGGTGGCCAGGGCAACGTTGGTCAGCGGCCCGAGGGCAACCAGGGTAAGCTCTCCGGGGGCTTCGCTGGCCAGCCGGATGAGCGCCAGGGCGGCATGTTCAGTGGAAGCTGCCGGGATTGAACCAGCAAAGTCAATTTCCCCAAGGCCATCGGTGCCATGAGAAATGGCCCGGCGCGCGGTGGGTACCACCAGTGCATCTTCACAGCCACGGTAGATGGGGACTTCTTTTTGAGCCACGCCGACAATGATGTGAGCATTTCGGGTGGCAAGGTCGAGGTTTACATTCCCGGCGACTGTAGTCAGGGCAACCACTTCAGCTTCGGGGCTGGCAAGCGCCATCAGAATAGCGTGGGCGTCGTCAACGCCGGGGTCCGTATCGATGACAAGGTGGTTCATCCTGCCTCCATGAAGGGATATCCAGTACAGGGTTCACAGGCACCAGCAGGGGCCGGTAAACAGGGATAATCTTACCGGAATTTTGAGGTTCAGGGGAGGGATGAGGGAAGGCGAAGAATGGTGGTCTGACCCTGATGGAAAACCGGCTGGTACAGATGGGCCAGTTCTTCTTCCACCTGAACCGGGTTACAGGGTTGCTCCACACGCGAGCAGAGTTCGTGGATATAGGTGTGCTCGGCTTCTCCCAGAATAATGTACTCCACCTGCCAGGTTTTCAGCCATTCCCGGGCGGCAGGGCTGGAAGGAGCGCTGAATACCTGTGCAATACCCGCTTCACGGCGCGATTGTTCGGTATATGTGCCGCGCCACTGCATCTCGTGAAGGGACCAACCAAGCACGGCAGGAAACCCGGTGAAGGCGCTTATGCGCCCTGCGTAGGTATACGATTTGCCGGGGGCTTCCAGAAGAACGGGCGGTGTGGCTCCCTCTGCCCGCCGGGTGAGCAGCCAGTCGATGGCGGCCCAATCTTCAGGGTGATCGCGGTGCAATTCGCTGGCGGCATCCAGGCTGGGGATGGCGCTAAAACCCTCGGTGCGGCTGATGATGCCCGCCACGGGGAAAGCCATTCCGGCCAGGATCCCGGTGAGCATACCCGCTTTCAAAATCAGAGCAGGGAAGCCCCCCCACACCTGCTGGCCATAACGGAAGAACCACCAGACCCCATACGCTGAGGCGGCGGCCATCAACAGCCAGGCCTGAAAATAAAATTTAAAGACGGTGTTCATGCGGACGCCAAAGCCATCGCGCAGGTAAAAAAATTCGACCACCAGCGTGAGCACCAGTCCCCCTATGGCCAGCAGGCGGCTAAAGATTAACCCCGGATCAGGAGCCTGTGCGTAAGTGCGAGAGATATCATCGGTTGCCCCTTCTTTCCCATGTTCGAGGGCTTCCCAGAGGCTTACCCCTGCCAGCGAAAGCAGGCCGGTGAGCAGGAGAAAAACCCCCGGGCGGCGGAGACGATACGCAAAGGCAAGGAAGGCAGCCTCACCAGGGGTACGTCCCTCCAGGATGGGCAGGAGGGTGGCGGTAAGGTTCCCGCCACGGACGGCATCCAGCCAGAGGATTAGAGCGGCGAGCGCCAGCAGGACAAGGAAAAGGAAAAGAAGGGCGATGACAAGCCGACTCCACCAGCGTAGCCAGCGCCGAAGGGCCACCCTGCGGCCTGAACGAAAGCACTCCTGTGCCCATGACGTTGGCAGGAAGCCAGACAGCACCAGGATGAAAGGCCCAAACATGATCAGATATTGGATGAGCCGGGTGGGGGGTAGGAGATGGGGCAATATTCCACCTGCCTGAGAGGAAAACCCGCTGAAGAAAGGCAGGTAGAAGAGAATACCTGAGGCCAGGCAGGTCAGTCCGAGGCGCAGGGTGGAGCGGAGAGTCGGATTGGAAAGCAGGCCTGTGGAGAGGGTGCTCCCCGCCAGCCAGGCTCCAAGGATCAGGGCGATGGTGATGGGGTAGTCCCAGGTGTTGAGGAAAAGGAGCCCTCCGGCGATCCATCCAAAGGCCATGCTCCGCCAGAGATGAGGCTCTTCGCGGAGGAGAGCCATCCAGAGAACCTGAAAAGCGATTGCCGCACCCAGCAGGATATATGGCAGTGCCAGGACATGCGGGTGGTTATCTCCAAGGAGAAAACTGAAAGCCGGGAACTCAGTAATGGGATTCAGGTCGATAGATTGACCGCTCAGGGTGCTATCGCTGAGCACCCGCGAAGCCCTCCAGCCCCACCCCCAGAAGGAGCCGGGGTTGAAGGTGCCCGTCACCTGGGCGGCACCCGGAAAATTGGGAACCCCCGTCCAGGCTGCCAAAGAAAATGGCAGCCAGCCCCTGGTGTAGAGGATCTCAAGGAAACCCTGCCAGTTACCCAGCAAAACCGTGAAGATTGCCCCGGTCAGTGCGGCCGGAAGAGCACCTTTCTCATGGCGGTCGCTGCTGCTCACCAGCTCATAAACCAAGCCAAAGGCTCCGCAGGCGCCCAGGGCGAAGAGCAGGGCATCGTAGAGATCAAATGCTACGGCGGGGAGGGCGCCTGTCAGCCGGGTGAGCAGGGCCATCATGATATAACCGAAATAATAATAGGAAATGGCGTAGCCTGAGAGCCAGGGATCAAGGGGTGGAAATGCCTGACTGTTGAGGATGCCGTTGAGGAAGGCGATTTCCATAAATTTTTCACCGCCTACCGGCATGATTTTTCCGACGGCAAAGGCGCGGAGGATGCTCCATCCGATGAAGCAACAGGCGAAGAGCAGTTCACTGGTCAAGATCAGACGCGGATGCTGGTGAATCCAGGAACTCATCTCTCTGCCATAACCGCCAGGCCGAAAGACCAGCCAGGCTGAAACCCCGGCAAGGACGAGGAGTGCCAGAAGAATGCCACCCGCGTCATTCTGTATAACGTGGAGTGAACCCCCTGCCCAGAAGAGATAACTGGACACAAAAAGGCCCAGGATGCGGTTGAAGGCGTAACCCCGGCCAGGCAGGCGCTGAAAAAGCCAGAACCCCACCGGCCATGCCAGCCAGCCGAGGATGCCCGTAACCACCCACCAGAGGATAACCTGACTGATCACCCCATCATTCCAATAGTATGACCCTCAAGGGTGAGATAGCCGCCCATGCACTGGGCCGTGAGGCAGGAGTGTGCAGGTAGAATGCACAGAAGATCACCGAGGTGAAGCCGCTCGAAGGCCGTCTGTGGTAGAACCACCACACCATGTTCCTGAGAAAGGCGGTCAACCCGTGCTCCGGGCAGGGGGGCGCTCCAGCCGGGTTTCGTTCCCGGCCCGGGCTCAAGCGGCAGACTGACCAGCCCAAAAATGCGCTGACTATCCTGTTCGTAAAAATCCCTCGAGAGGTGGATGGCACCGCCGTAAATCACCGCTTCCTGGCGGGAAGGATGTAACGCAACCACCGGGCAGGCCAGGGCAACTGCGATATTCTCCCAGGAGCAGATGTTCATCAGGTATTGTTCAGCGTCGTAGAAGACAAAGTTCCCCGGCCTGATTTCATCCGCCGGTGAAAAGGTCGTTGCCAGGGAACAGCCGGGGGTATCTCCGACAGAAACACGCAGGGGCAGGGTAAACTCCGATTCCAGGGAGCGGCGGAGAGAATCCAGCCTGGCCGTGCTTTCGTAAAAACGGGCGACCACCTGCGAAGGTGAGGTGGCTGTGTAGGTATGCCCTGCATGGGTGAGAAGCCCCTGCACATGAAATATCGGGTACTTCAGGGTATGCGAAATTATCTGACCGGCCAGAGATGTATCTTTCCAGGAAATCCCCGTCCGCCGGGCGCCGCTGTCCACTTTGATCCACAGTTGCACGGGGTTGGTCAACACCCGGCTCAGGGTTTCGATGGCTTCGACGGACTCGACCAGCAAACCGAGCTGAATGCGTCCGGCAAGGGAGTTCATTGCGGCGGCCTGGCGCAGGTTTACCGGAAACGCCAGGGTAATGTCCGTCCATCCATGGGCAGCGAAATACTCGGCCATGTCTAGCGAGGAAACGGTGATGGCGGTCACGCCTTCAGCGCGGAACCACTCACCGATTTCGGCAGATTGATGGGTTTTAAAGTGGGGGCGGAAAGCCACGCCTTTTTCGCGTGCGCGGGCAGCCATGCGGGCGATGTTCGCCCGGGCGGTTTGCTCGTTGAGGAGCAAAGTGGGTTTTTGGATGGTTTCAAAAAGAGTGGGCATAGGATGATTATAGCGTAGAGTGAGATTCTCAGAAAAACGGGGAAAAGAGGCTCTTGCACGGAAAGAACGGTTGTTCTATAATGAAAACATGGATGTGATCGAAAGGCTGGCCAGCATTCGGCAGGATGTGCAGACAGAAGTGGCTGAAGATGTGCGCATGGTGCCTTCAGCAGGGAGAGGAGCGCCTGCACCCTGCGAAGACCCGGCGGAAGGGTTACCCATTACCATGGCGGCTCTGCCCAACGGCCAGCGAATGCCCATTTTGAAAACGCTTCTTACCTCGGCCTGTGAACGTAACTGTTATTATTGTCCCTTCCGTTCCGGGCGCGACCTGCGCCGGGTGACCTTTCAACCGGATGAGCTGGCAGGTGCCATTGTCCGTCTGACCGAGAGGGGGGTAATTCGAGGGGCGTTTCTCAGCTCCGGCATTGCCGGAGGCGGCATCCGTACGCAGGATCGCCTGATTGCCACGGCAGAGATTCTTCGCCACAAGTTCCATTACCGGGGTTATCTGCACCTGAAGTTAATGCCCGGCGCTGAGTATGACCAGGTGTTGCGTGCCATGCAGCTTGCCGATCGGGTATCGGTGAATTTAGAGGGAGCCAACCCACGCCGGTTAGAAGCGCTGGCACCGCAGAAGGTTTTCATGGAAGAACTGCTTCAGCCTTTACGGTGGGTAGAGGAAATCCGCCGGAAGCTTCCTCCAGTGCAGGGCTGGCAGGGACGCTGGCCTTCGAGCACCACCCAGTTTGTAGTGGGCGCGGTCGGAGAAAGCGACCTGGAATTGCTGGCGACGGTTTCATATCTCAACAAAACGGTGCGTCTGGCACGCGGTTATTTCTCGGGATTTTCGCCCACACCCGGAACACCTTTTGAGGGGTTACCTCCGTGCAACCCATGGCGTGAACATCGTTTGTATCAGGCGTCTTTTCTGCTGCGCGATTATGGTTTTGAGCTTGAAGAACTGCCTTTTCAAGAAGGAGGGCAATTGCCCCTGGATGTAGACCCCAAGCTTTCGTGGGCTAAGCAAAACCTGGCCGAGGCGCCCATCGAAGTTAACCGGGCCGGGCGCCAGGAGTTGTTGCGCATTCCCGGGATTGGACCACGAGGGGCGCAGGCCATCCTGAAGGCGCGGCGGCAGACACGTCTGCGCTCGCTGGAAGATCTGTGGGCTTTGGGTGTCGTCACGACACGGGCCGCACCGTTTATCTTACTGGATGGGCACCGACCGGCAGTGCAACCGACTCTGTGGGGGTAAACCAGGGGAATCGGTCATCGGGATCATGAGAGCAAGGGAGAAGACATGGCGTACCAACCTGTTGCTTTTTACGATGAACCCCTGGAGCCACTGTTTGATCATCCGCCCCTGCTCGAAAAGTCGCCTCCCTGCCCGGATGGTTTTCGCTGGCGGGGGGAGGAATTTCGGGTGGTTGAGCTTCTGGAAGCGTGGCAGGATTTTCGCCGTCGCGGGCGGATGACGCAAAATATGCGCCCTGAACATGCCTCCAGGGCACAGATGCGTGGTTCGTGGGGGGTAGGAAGATTTCATTTTCGGGTGCGTGTTCAGGGTGGGCGAATTTTTGAACTGTATTACGATCGCGCCCCCGGGGATGTGGACGACCGTAAAGGGAAGTGGCTGCTCTATTCTGAATGGGGCTAAACGTGCTCTTTTAGAGAAGGCAGGCGTTCTGACCGCCTGCCTTTTTTTAATTTAATCGCGGTGTATTCAAAATAATTAAGCGATACTTGAATTTTTCAAAATAATATATTGACAAATATCAAGCCTGGAGTAAAATAAGTAAAGAAAAAACAGTCTTTCTTCGCAAATCGAACACGAGAAGTCTGAAAGGGTTATCCGGGTGATCATGTGAAGTCATTTGATTTTTTGGCAGGAAAGCCTGAAAGGGAGCCACGATGAATCCGATGCTGACCAAATGTCCGGTGTGTGGCGGCGACCTGGTGGTCACGCGCCTGTCCTGTCCGACCTGTGAAACGACCATCGAGGGAAGTTTTCAACCGGTTGGAGGGAGCCTGCAGGGAGCTTTTACTCCAGAGCAGTTGAAATGGTTGTTGCCCTTTTCGCGGCTTAATAACGACCAGCTTCAGTTCATCCTTACATTTATCCGCTGTGAGGGTCGGTTTAACCGCATGGAAGAGGAACTTTCCCTTTCCTATCCCACCCTCCGCAACCGGATGAATGAAATTTTGCGCGCCATGGGTTATGAACCGGCGCGTGAAGAAGCTCAGCCAGCGGTTACCCTGCCCAGCCCGGCAGAACGCAAGCGAATTCTGGATGATCTGGATAAAGGGCTTATTACCCTGCAGGAAGCCCGGCGCCGTTTGAAGGGTATTCGGGAAGAAGTTAGAACAGATGGTAGTGGAGAGGAAGGTTGAATCAGGAGGAAAGCATGGCAACCACTGAGGAACGGATCAAAATTTTAGAAATGGTGCAGGAAGGAAAGATCTCGGCTGAAGAGGCGGCACAATTGCTGGAAGCCCTCGAAGAAAGCGCGCGGGTTGATCGTGTTACAGCGCCTCCACCCCCACCTTCCATGGAATCCACGGTGACGGGGCGTAAGCCGCGGTGGTTCCGGGTGCGGGTGACCGATTCCGACTCGGGGCGTCCGCGAGTAAATGTGCGCCTGCCGCTCAGCATGGTTTCTATCGGGTTAAAGATGGGGACGCGCTTTGCTCCTGAGATTGAGGGATTGGATACGAACGAATTGATGCAATTGATCGAATCGGGAGAGATCGGTCAGATTGTGGATGTATTCGACGAGAAAGACGGCGAGCACGTCGAGGTCTTCCTGGAATAGCCACAACGGATTAATGCTACCTGCATCGATATTCCAGGCAGGCGTTGGCCTGCCTGATCTTTGCCTGGCTTTGCCGGAGGGGTAATGACGCAAGAGATCGCAATTTCTAACAACTGGAAGAAGCCTTTCTTTTTAATCTGGACGGGGCAATCCTTTTCACTGATCGGCAGTATGCTGGTGCAGTTTGCCCTGGTGTGGTGGATGACCGAAAAGACTGGCTCTGCGGCGGTTCTGGCTACTGCAACGGTGATTTCCATTCTCCCGCAGATCCTCCTAGGGCCTTTTGCAGGTGCGCTGGTAGACCGCTGGAACCGAAAACGGGTGATGATCGTGGCCGATGGGGTGACGGCTCTGGCGACCCTGGTGCTGGTGTTCCTCTTCTGGAGCGGGAAAATTCAGGTGTGGCACCTCTACGTGGCAGAATTTGTACGTGCTCTGGGCGGCACCTTTCACTGGCCGGCGATGTCTGCCTCAACGTCGTTAATGGTGCCCGAAAAACATCTTTCACGCATTGCCGGGGTTAACCAGGCCATGCAGGGAGTGCTGGGGATTATTGCCCCGCCCCTGGGTGCTTTTTTGATGGGTTTGCTCCCCATTTATTCGGTATTGGCGATTGACATTGTCACTGCGATGATGGCGATCCTGCCACTTTCTCTGGTGCATATTCCTCAACCTTCGAAAAAGCTGGAAGGGGTCGTTAGCCCCCGTCAGCTCTTCCGCGATGTGCGTGAGGGGCTTCGATACCTGGCTTCGTGGCCCGGGATGATTATTTTGCTGGGAATGGCCACGATGATCAATATGCTCTTCAACCCCGCCTTCAGCCTGTTGCCATTGATGATCACCCGCATCTTCAAAGGCGGGGCAATGCAACTGGGGGTGATTAACTCAGCCTGGGGGGCCGGGGTGATCCTGGGCGGGCTGGTGCTGGGTGCGTGGGGTGGATTCCGGCGGAAAATTTACACTTCCATGACCGGTATCATCGGGATGAGCCTGGGAACGATGCTGCTGGCCAGTGCACCGGCCAGTATGTTCTTCATGGCTATGGCAGGAATGGCCCTTTCTGGGTTCATGAACCCCATTACTAACGGCCCGCTCTTTGCCCTCTTGCAGACGCGTATTCGCCCTGAGATGCAGGGGCGGGTCTTTACTCTGGTGAGCAGCCTTGCAGCAGCGGCCAGCCCCGTAGGTTTGGCCCTGGCCGCCCCGGTAGCCGATCTGCTGGGTATTCGGTTCTGGTTCTATATTGCAGGGGGGGTATCCCTCCTGATGGGAGTGGCGGGATTTCTTATTCCGGCAGTGCGGACGTTGGATGACCTCCCGACGGTTCAGGGGAGCGATGAGGCGCAGGAACCGGCGCTGGTGCCAGTGCAGGTCACGCCTTCAGATTGAAACCATCTCCTCCGTGAGCGGGGCTGGCCGGGAACCGACCAGCCCTTTTTCATACTCATTTGACTCTCAGTGATCTGAATTGCAGCGAGGATGGAGAATCCGGTCTATAATGAAAAATCTACAGGGTGTCGAAACCCGGGGGATACCGTCGTTCAACATGGGTATTGCCTGAAGGCAGGATGGTGGGCTCCTCGAGAGGGGAAGGCAAAGGATCAGAACATGGGTAAGAAAAGAATTTCATACGGTGTGGGGGCGGTGGTAATAGTGATGGTGACAGCAATTCTGGCGTGTAATAGCCCGGTAAAAAACGAACCGCGCATTTTACCCTCCATGACTGCTCTGGAGGTGCCTGCCGAAACCCCAACGCAGACGACCATAGCAACTCTACCTCAAGCTACCCTTACGCCGACTTCCGGGGCTGTTCCGGGCCGGGTGGAATATTTTGGGGTAAGCTTTGATCGGATTGCGGAAGTTTTTGGAGATGTGAATGCCACCATCGTTTCTCTTCAAACGGGTGAGGCAGGGGAGACGGGGTGGATGGGATCGTCTCCTGAATATTACCAGTTTGAATTGAATGGATATGCTCTGGCTTCACCCTGGATTCAGCCGAAAATTCTGGTATATCCTGTCCGGGAGTATGCGGCTGTCAACCCGCCGGTCGGTGAAATTGCGGCAAAGTTGAATGCTTCGTTGCGTGAGGCGAGAAGCGCGGGGGACTCTCTCCCTTTCCTCCCCATGTGGAATGCCGGGGAGGTATTCCATGCGCAAACGAATGTTCTCTTTTTTCAGAACGGAAAAGGGCTGCGCTATCTGACGTGCTATGCCCAGGCCATGGTGCCTGTCGATGAAGAATGCCTTTTTTATACTTTCCAGGGACTGACACAGGATGGGTTATATTACATTGCGGCAATTCTACCGGTAGCTATGCCCGATTTGCACTCTGCTGAGATAACCTCTCAATGGCAGGCATTATCCCAGAGTTATGATATGTCTCAGTATCAGCAGTATCTGGAGAAGGTCAAGCAGACGCTTGAGTCTGCCGGGGGAAAAGCGTTCTCGCCTGATCTCAAACAGCTTGATACATTGATCATGAGCCTGATGGTCACCCCATCTATTACGTTAAAGGCCCCTCCAGTTCCTGAATTCAATTGCCCGGGTGCGCTGGCCACCCGTCTGGCAGTAGCCTTGCGGGCACGGGTTACCTTCACAGACGGAACACCCTTACGAGTGCGTGAAGCGCCAGGGAAGAGCAGCCGGGTGCTCAAGACCATTCCAGAAGGCACAGAGGTTTTCATCCTTGAAGGGCCGCAGTGTAAAGATGGAGGCGTTTGGTGGCGTATGCAGACCTCGAATGGAAGTGTCAGTGGGTGGGTTATGGAAGGTGAGAAGGGGGTCTATTACCTGGAGCGGTTGGAATAAGACTGCGAGGTGGGTTACTCTCTATTCAATCCCCAGAGCTTCAATGGGTGCTGTGCGGAAGAACTGACGGTAGGCTGCGGTTTCATCCAGAAGGGCTTTGATTTGTCGAAGAATTGGGGCAAAGTCGCTCTGAGGGGTGCCGGGCCCGCGCAGGATGAAAAGCTGGCCTTTGTCATTTTCCTGGAGGATAATATCGCCCCGGGCTGCCATCCATGCAAGCCCCAGGCGTACTGCCGGCTCGCGCTGGGCAGCTGCACCCGCCAGGCGCTCCAGGCTGGCAGGCGCACGGCCATTGCCCTGGTTCAGTAAAAATTTAACCAACCCGGCCAGGCGGTTTAGAAAAGTCTCAACCTCATCGGTTTCGGGCGGCAGGCCGATAAGCACCACCTGCCGGGGTTGTACCTGCCGGATGGCTTTTATTAACTCGGGGTATCCAGGGGGGGCGGTCCAGATGATCAGGGTCTCTGCCGAAGAAAGGTCGTATCGCGCAAGCCCTCCCAGGCGGTCACGTCCCTCGCCTTCGGCCCAGATGATCGCCTTTTCGCGGGCACGGAGCAATTCTACATGCGCACGGGGATGGGGTTCGGTGCGCAGGTCAATGAGTCTGAGCGGGGCACCGGTGAGCGCAAGGCTCTCCCCGGTGACCGGCGCGAAATCCACCCACTCCAGCTGGATTTCGGGTTCACCCCGGTAGTTGCTGGCGCGAACCAGGCAGGCGAGATCGAAGCGGTCTTCAGGCTGGGGCAGATTGGCTCCGTTCCACCAGAGGACGGCTTGCTGGTGGCCAGAGCGGTCTTGAACCACCAGCCGCAGGTGTTCATGATCACGGCCAATTGAGCGGGTTTCTACAATTGAAAGATTGCGGATAGCAAAAATGGGGGGCGGGTTGCCCGGCCCGAAAGGTGCCAGGCGCTCTATTTGTTCCACAAGTTCCAGCGAAAGTTCATCCAGGCGCAGATCGCCCTCCAGTGTGAGGGTGGGTTCGGGAATTCCGCCCATTTGCTGGATAACCTGTTCCACTGCGCGGAAGAAGCCGCGCCGAAAGGCAGGGAGAGATTCGGATGGCAGGGAAAGACCGGCAGCCATGGGATGCCCACCGAATGTGTGTAACATGGATGCCTGACTGGCGATGCAGGCGGTAATATCGATTCCCTCCACAGAACGCGCTGAACCGCGCGCCAGTTGTCTCGGAGGATTGGTGAGGAGGATGACGGGACGATGGTAACGTTCGACCAGGGCACTGGCGGCAATTCCCAGAATTCCGGCTGGCCACTCCGGGTTGGCAAGCACGAGCGCGGGATTTGAAAGGAGGGCTGGATCGTGCTCGATCTGTTTTATGGCTGCCTGGATGACCTGCCTGGTAAGGAGCTGCCTTTCTGTGTTGAGCAACTCTAGCTTCTCAGCCAGCTGAAGGGCGCGTTGTTCATCGGTGGTGGTAAGCAATTCGACAGCGGGGTTCGCGTCGCCTAACCGGCCCAGGGCGTTGAGGCGCGGGGCGATGGCAAAACCAATGTGTTCTTCGTTGAGCCGAGATGGATGCAACTCCGCTAGCCGCATGATGGCCCGAAGGCCGGGGCGCTGAGCCTGGCGGAGGTTTTCAAGGCCGGACTGAAGCAGGTAACGGGTGTCGCCCTTCTGTTGAGCAACATCGGCCACGATCCCCAGAGCGACCAGATCGAGGTAATCTCTGGCAAACTCTGGGCGGCCCATTCGCTGGAAGAGGGCCTCGGCGAGTTTATACGCCACACCCACGCCGGGAAGATGTTCCAGGGGGTGGCCGGGCGGGAGAAGCCGGGGTGTGAGATGGGCCAGAGCCGGAGGGAGGGTCTCGGTGGGGAGGTGATGATCGGTGATGATCACCTCCAGCCCTTGCTGATGGGCGAACTCCAGAGCCTGGTGGGCAGTAATGCCGGTATCGCAGGTGATGAGTAAATCGGCGCCTTCTGCGAGAATAGCCTGCAGGTGAGGGAGGTTGACCCCGTGTGACTCGGTGGCGCGCACCGGAATGTGATATTTTACTTCACCCCCCAGCCGTTGCAGCGCTGAAACCAGGATGGTTGTGGCCGTCTGACCGTCCACATCAAAGTCGCCCCACACCCAGATGCGTTCACCACGGGCCAGGGCGGATTCGATGCGCTGGCAGGCTGTATCCATCATGGGTAAGGCATCGGGCGGAGCGGGGGTATAATGCCGTGGGTCAAGAAATGCCAGGGCGGTAAATGGGTCATGGAGGCCCCGCCGGACAAGCAAATTGGCAAGGAGGGCCTGCCCATCGAGGGCTTCGATGAGGGCTGGAGGTGGCTGAGTGGCAGGAATAGTCATCCAGCGCATACGATGAGTCTACCCGAAGCCCTGGTAAAAGGAAAGCCTTCGGAGGCCGGGCGCTGATACCTTAATGATATAATTTCTTAAATTTTCGGCCAGGCTGGTCTCTATGCAACGGAAAGATCTTCCCATTATTCTCCTCTCGATGTGGGTTGGAGGGGCTTCGGTTTTTTCGGCACTGGGGGTGTTCCAGAATGTCGTGATCAGGGGCTTCTGGGTTTTCATCCTTCTGATCGCAGTCTGGCTTGCGATCACATGTTTCGTACACCGGTTGATTCAGCGGTGGCTTGCTCTGTGGTTAAATGCTTTTTCTCGGATGGCGCAGTGGGGGTTAATCATCGGGTGCCTCCTGGCAGGGTTTGCGTCTCTGTGGATTCTCCCGATTACCCGGACCCCGATGCGTTATTTTCCTCCTTCCAACGAATTGAAGCTCGAGGTTACAGGAAAACGCAACCCGGCCTCGTCGGGCAACGTGGTGAGGGTGCGTTCCTGGAGGGACGGGGCACGGGAAGCTATCGATTTGCGTACCTTCGATGAGGCGAGAGGCTGGACTTTTGCTCCGGAAATGATCTACTCCAGCGGAGAGGATGCAGAGCCCCTGGTTTGGCGGGGAGGGTTGCTCGGGCGGGGTTACCTGGGCCTGCTGACCGGTCCCGATGAAGGGATTGTGCGCATCACCTGGAAGGGCGAGTCCCAGGAGGTTGACCTCTATACCCCCGAGAGGACACTCAAGGTGATTAAACTACCCGGTCCGGGACTACCGGGGCGATACTTCTGGCTGGCGGCCTGCTTATATGCCACTGCGATTGGATTCTGGTTGCTGGTGAGTTTGTTATGGTTTGCCAGCCATCCACCCCGTGAAGGAGCAAGGGTACACCTGGGATGGAAAGCACTCGGTTTTGCCCTGCCGATGTTCGCCGTGTGGCTGGGTTATTTGCTGGTTTTCTTTCCGGGCGTACTTTCCCCGGATACGATTCATCAGTTTCGCATGCTCTATGGGCTGGAAGCGGTGATTGACTGGCATCCTCCCATTCATACTTTCCTGATGAAGGGGTTGCTGGCGCTCTGGAATTCACCGGCGATTGTGGCGCTGGTGCAAATGGGTGTTTTGAGCCTCGTCGTGGCCTGGGGGTTGGGCGAACTGGTGGCTTACGGGCTTCCGCTCCGTGCGGCCTGGCTGGTGGCCGGATTGTTTGCTCTCTCTCCGGTCAACGGGATCATGAGTATCACCCTGTGGAAAGATATCTGGTACGCCATTTTTGCGATGATCTTGTTCCTCCTGATGTTGAAGATGGTACTTTCCAGAGGACAATGGATCGAACGGCCGGGAGCCTGGGTGGCGTTTGGGCTGGTGAGTGCACTCACGGCGCTCTTCCGGCACAACGGGATTGCCCTGGCCGTCGGTTGCCTCATAATAACACTGCTGATCTTTCGGCGTGCCTGGAAAAGGATCGCCGGGGCAGGGGTGCTGTTCCTTCTGGTATTTGGAGTGGTGAGCGGCCCGGTTTACCAATGGGCAGGAGTAAAGCGGGTGAGTAACGTGCTGAGGGACACGATCTTTTTACACCATATCGGCGCGCACGTGGCCAGCGGCACACCTTTAACCGATGAGGAACGGGGCTATCTCAATGCGCTTAACCCGCTCTCGAACTGGGTTTATTACTGCGGGAGTGTTAACTCTCTGTTTTTCATTCCTGAATTTAATGGAGAATTGTTTGCAGCTAATTCCAGTAAGAACCTGAAAATTTTTCTGGACTTGCTGGTACGAGACCCCGGGGTGGAGCTGAGACACTGGCAGTGTGTGAGCGGCTTTGTGTGGCGGATTTTCGATCCCTTGAAAACGACGCATCTCATGATTTATCGGGATGAAGATGCGAAAGTACGCTGGGTCGAGACTAATCCATTTGGTATTCATGAGGCTTCGAAGTTGCCCGGAATGGTCGAACCGCTCTTTCGTTTTCTGCGGTGGAGCGATGGATGGCCGCGTATGTCGTGGATCTGGGGGCCGGCACTTTACCTGTACTTAACGCTTTTCGCGGTGTGCGTCTTCGCGTTGAGAAGGCGCACATTCACTGCGCTCCTGGCGGGTGTTCCGGCGACGATCCAATCGCTGGTGTTGATGGTGGTGGCCATTGCGCCGGATTTCCGATACCAGTATCCGGTGTATTTGATGGGGTTGTTTAGCCTGGCTTTGCTTTGGATGCCAGTTGTTAAATATCCTTCGGAGAGGGAAAATTTATGAAGGGTTCTTCTGAGGCGCCCACGATCGCGGTATTAATTCCATGCTACAACGAAGCCGCTACCATTCAAAAGGTTATCTCCGATTTTCAGCGTGAGTTACCAGAGGCGGAGATTTATGTATTTGATAACAATAGCACCGATGGTTCCGGTATGCTTGCCCGGCAGGCAGGGGCGCGGGTGATTCGGGAGAAACGCCAGGGTAAAGGATTTGTGGTGGCCTCGATGTTTCGGCGGGTGGAGGCTGATTATTATGTGATGGTGGATGGGGATGATACTTATCCGGCTGAACAGGTGCATGAACTTCTGGCCCCTCTATTGGCGGATGAAGCGGATATGGTGGTGGGGCAACGTCTGGCTGTTTATGAGAAAGAAGCTTTTCGTCCACTGCACGTGTTTGGTAATCATCTGGTTTGCTGGCTGGTGAATATGATCTTTAACGCTCAACTCCAGGATCCCATGTCGGGGTACCGTGCTTTCACCCAGGAGGTGGCTTGCTCCTTGCCAATTACGGCCCGGGGATTCGACATTGAAACTGAAATGACCCTGCAGCTCCTCCACCTCAATTTTGTGATCCATGAAGTGCCTGTTATGTACCGGGCGCGCCCGGAGGGAAGCCGGTCAAAGTTGAATACCTATCGTGATGGGGCCCTGGTATTGTTGAAAATCCTGGGTATCCTCCGTTCCTATAAGCCTCTGACCTTTTTCGGAGGGCTTGGGCTGCTCTGTGGGATGGCCTCTGTACTGGTGGGGGTTTTCCCTGTGGTGGAGTATCTCAGGTTTCAGTATGTATACAGTGTGCCTAAGGCGATCCTGGCGGTGGGCTTGATGATGCTGGGGATCAACCTGGCTTCTCTCGGTGTGTTGTTGAATACAGTGAATTTTCGGTTAATGGAAATCATGAATCTGCTCACGCGTCAGGCCACTCGCAGGTAAGGAATTAAAAGGCAATTTCGCCAATTTGATCAAAATTCAGATCAAGAGAGCTTTCACCTGGAGCATCGATGTCGCCTTCCATCTCTTCCAGCGAGCCAGCTTGAATGCCCCGCTCGCAAAGGGATCGGTAGACGCAGAAATGACAGTGCCGTTCGTTGGCAGTCTGCTCGAACTGCGAGGGTTGCCTACGGTTGATTTCAGCCAGGATGGCCTGCAGGCTTTCTTCATCCCGTTGGAACTGTTCTTCGCTGTAAAGGAAGCGTTCTGGCTGGTCGGGGGTATGGGGGAACCAGTAAACCATTTCGATGCCCGAAGGCGTGAGTGAGGCGTTCCCCAGGCGCGGTAGGCCAGTTCGAGCAAGCAAATAGGGGTACAGGTGTGTTTGCCAGCGTTTCTCAAGCCTGGCCCTTGGGGGGCGATGGAGAGAGGTTTTCCAGTCCCAGATTACCGCTCGCTGCTCGGTGGCGAAGTATTGAACCAGGTCGAATTTTGCGAGCAGGCGGTGCTCGCCCATGGGAACACTGACGCTGTATTCCGGGCGGCATTCGCCGACCTGCAACAGGGGTATGAGCTGGAGAAAATGTTGCCACCAGAGAGGCAGGTTGCTCTCTCCGCTGGCCAGGACACTTTCATGCAGGGCATCTAGAGATACCCCCAGCAGTGCCTGGCGGGCGAGGTTATGAAAGCGTTCTCCGGCGCGCGTGAGGCGCTCGTTTTCTTGAATAGGTTCGGCTATGGGGGCTGGCCAGGACAGTTGAAAAAGATAGCGCAATTGAAATCGTCGCGGGCAGTCGCTGAAATCTTGCAGGCTGGACTGGCTGAAGGTAAAAGGTTGCACTTCTCTCAGAGTTTCGGGGTGAGACCTTGATTTATCCATGGGACTTATTCCAGAAGGCAATTAATTCTTGAAAGGCCCGCGCCGGGGTAAGATTGCCATTGCGCCCGGTGTTCCAGGTGATGACCAGCTCGCGCCTGGCGCGCGTGATGCCCACAAAAAGCAAACGCAGGCGTTCACGCACATATTCGCGGCGATCCTGGCGACTGGCTTCTCCTTCCTGGTAGAAATCATACTCATTTTTAGAAAGCGCGGCTTTAAGCTGGGCCAGAGCTTCGGCTTCGAGGTTTAATTGGTCGCGAAGATACCACCACTCGGCAATGTATGGATCGTACTCGTTGGAAGGAAAATCATAATTGTTTGCTGCCAGCAGGTAAACCCGATCCCATTCCAACCCTTTTGCCTTATGGATGGTCGCTACGACCACCTTTCCGGGGTAGCGGTCAGGGTCGAACCGGGTATCTTCGTCGCTGAAGCCGATGAACCGGCGCTGGTTGCGCGCAATGACCGCGACCTCAGCGCTGAACTGTTTGATGTGCCAGTCAGGATGGATGCTGGCGCTCTGGCGGATGAGGCTGGAAAGCTTGTGAGCCACAGCCAGATCGGAGGGTTCGGTGAAAAGATCCTGCGCCAGGGTGAGGGTGAGCTGATCCGGGGGTAAGGTGGCGGCGGACTGCCAGCGCTGGAGGAGGTCTCGAAAACGGATGAGTTCGGCATAGAGGCCAGGATCTTCGCGCGCCAGCGATTCCTGAGGCCAGCCTGAGCCCGGTTGAGGAGCCAGGAAATCCTCAACCCTGCGTAAGGCCTGTAATTGGCGAGCCACCCGGGGGATCTGCATTTTTTCTTCCTTCGAGAGGTCTCCACGCGTGCGCCAGGCCTGGTAGGCTTTGCTGAGCAACGAGGGAGAATCGGGCTCGGCCAGCCAGTTTAACAGATCGCTCAAAGCGGATGCAGCTGCGCGGGTGGCCTGTGTGCTTCTCAACAGACTATCCACCACATCGACACCCTGCCTGCGCAGTTCATCGACCATATCGAACCCGCGTTTATTGTTGGAGGACAGTACTGCCACCGTTCGCCCCTGGTTTTCGGGTTCTTGCAACCACCTGGCAATCGATTTTGCTACCTTCTGGAGTTCTTCCGCGGGTGAGAAAGCCTGGCTGTGGAGGGTAATTTTTTCCGGCTGATCGGGTGGATTGGGACGGGGATCGTCAGGGGAGGTGGGCCGAATGAGAGGATAAGCCAGCCCTTTGGACAGGAGATCTTCAGGGGGGAGGCGATTAGACCACTCAATGAGGTGGTTGGCGAGACGGATGATGCTCAGGGTAGAACGGCCCGATTCGTGTAATTCGCGGGAGATCACACCGGGAGTTCTCCGAAAGTTGATCAGGTAGTCCGGGCTGGCGGTGGTGAAGGTCTCGTAAATGGCCTGGTTGGGGTCGCCCACCCGCACCCAATTTCCCTCCGCCCCGGCCAGATGGCGGAGGATTTCTTCCTGAAGGCGAGAGGAATCCTGGGCTTCATCCTCAAGGATATAAGGCCATTGATAGCGTAACCGTTTCACAAGGGCAGGATCCAGCTTGAGGGCAAGCAGAGCGAGGCGGATCAGGTCGTCAAAATCCACGGCACCGCGGTAACGCAGCGCCCGCTGATAATCGGCGTAGATCGCCCAGCCCATTTCGGCCAGTGGAAGAGGCATGGGAAGTCTGTCGAGTTCCAGTCGCAGTGCCTCTGGCGAGAGTTCCTGGTCTTTGGCGTAGCGAATCGTCTGGAGGCCAATGTTCTGCACAAGCCGGGGAAGGTTATTGCGGCGCACATCCTCCAGCTTTTGCTCCGAAAGGTCAGGAGAAAGATAACCGGTTATTAGATGGAAGTTGGAACGCATCCAGGCCGCAGCAATCTCTTCAAGGATGCGTGTGGCTTCAGACTCGTCGATGATGGAGAAATCTTCTGCCAGTCCTACTGCTTCGGGCCGTTGGCGGACAATATCATGCGCCAGCCCATGCAGGGTGCGGACGGTGTACCCCATACCCGGCAGGACGTTGGCTTCCTGAAGAAAAGTGGCAATGCGCGCTGAAAAGTTATCCACAGCTGAGTTGACTAAGGTGACGATGAGGATTTCTTGATCGGGGGCGATCTCTCCGCGCAGCAGAATATCGGCAGCCAGGCGGGAGAGGGTGTACGTCTTCCCGGCACCGGGGACGGCTGAAATGCCCATCCAGCCGCTGCGGTAGGTGAGGATTTTGGATTGACTGGAACGCAGCTGCCGTTTTTCAGCCATGCCGTGTTTCCTGGATTTGAATCTGGTAAATACTGCGCAGGAGCATTCCGCGTTGTTCGAAGCCGCCTTCACTGAGCTCGCTGAAAGCCAGATGAACCTTCTCGCGGCATCGGCGAAGTAACCCCAGCGTAAGGCGGAAAAGGGTTTCGCGGTTGGTCTGGTATTCTTCGGCGGCTGTCCAGAGCCGCCCTGGTTCCCAGCCGCGGCTGAGCACATAAGGATGGGTGAGGGGCTGGTAGAGGCGCTCGAACCAGGCGTTCGAGCCGGCATCCAGCCAGAACTGGTGCTCGACCGGGCGGTTGTAAAGCAGAAAGGTGTACGCCGGGGCGATGAATACGGCATCTTCTACGGGGGGTTGCCAGCTGCTCACATAGGTTGAAGCGATAACTCCATCCCGTACCATTGCCAGGTACTCGCAACCCGGCGAGGTGCCCTCCATGCCTCCGGCGTTTTCTACGGCCTGGCGAAACTTCTGCGCCGATTCGATGAGGTTGGCGGTTACCCGTCCGGCATCCAGGTCAGTATGGAAGCCAAAGCCCGGTTGAGATAGAACTTCTCCGAACAGGCGGCTAAAGAAAAGGTCCAGTTCCATTTCGGGTTGAGCGGCGTAATCACTCAGCCAGGTGCGCAGGGTTTCGTAGCGGTTTCCCACAGAGTAGGTAATGCGCTCCTGCATCTCAGGTTTGATCTGGGTGAACGAGGAGAGTTGCCGGCTGTGTTTACGGAAGACAATACTCCCAAGGAGCCGTGCCCGGACCAGGTCCAGACCGTCTATGGCAATGAAGAGAGCGTGGATCACCTCTTCTGGTTCGATGGGTTGATTCCACTTGGGGTGGGCCAATCGAGCCAGGGTGAGCAGGCAGCGTGCGGCGGGTTCGTCAGCAAGAGAACGTGATGGGCGGTGCGACCGATAAGGGATTCCCCGAACATCGAGACGGTTGGCAAGCGAAAAGCGCAGCGCATCGGAGAGGATGGGTGCAAGAATGGCTATTTCACCCGGCCGGGTTCCGGATTCGACCAGACGGGCGACCTCGTCGGCTACCCAGTCGAGCATTTGAGGATAGAAACGCAGGCTTTGAGGGGGGAAGTTCAGAATTTCTTTCCAGTCGTTTTTTTGGGGGGGTGTCGGTTGAGAATGGTGGGGAGAATAGATCAAAAGCACGTTGCCAAGCGCTTCGCCAAGGGTTTCCATGCCGGGTCGAGTCACCAGCGAATTTGTGAAGAGAAGTGTTTCGTGGCAGGCGGCGGCCAGGCGGATGGCCGATTCGGGGTCGGCGCCCAGGAATCGGCGATAACCGGCATCCTGATCAAAGATCAGCAGAGCAGAATCCAGCTCGGGGAGCCACTCGCGGAGGATGTCGTGAGCAAAGGGGGTGTCTTCTTCAATATTATCGGCGATGAGGTGGCGGACTGAATCGTGCAGGTAGGCCCGGCACAGGAACGAGGGATGAAGGAAGTTTCGAAAGACCTCAACCTGGAGAGAAAAATCGAGCAGGTTATGCTCCAGGCAGTAGCGGCGGAAAAGCATGGCGCAATGCTGGGCATCGGCAAACACACGCCGCTGGCTGGACTCACCGTTCCAGGCTGCTGAGAGGCGTTCACTGATCTCTTCAATGGGGAAGCCGGTCAGGGCAGCCTTGTTGAGGTTATCCAGAATCTGGCTGTAGAGGCGGTTGCGGTCGATGCTGATGGATTCGAAGAAACCTTCCTCAAGTAGCGGGCGGACAAGGTGAGCCATGTAGTACTGAGCCGTTTCCAGGGTGAGGAAGACGGGAGGACGTTCGGGGTGGGCGAAGCCGGCCTGGCGAGCTATCAGCGGCCAGAAGAGATCGACCATTCGGCGGGCAAGGCCGCCAGCAGTGAGCACAGAGACCTGCCCCCCGGGGGGCGCCTCAGGTGAGGCCAGCGCGCGGAGGTAGGGGATGCCAAGCGCGCGCTGGGGAACCAGCACGAGCATCTGGTCACCGGGTACACCTGCATGAAGTAGCTGGAGCATTCGGACGACTCCGACGGTGGTTTTTCCACTGCCGGCGGGGCCTTCGAGGAAAATCCGCTTTTCGAAGGGTTGGTTCAAAAGGTGATGTTGAGCAGGGGTCAGTTTAACCATCAGCAGGATCTCTCAGAGTCTGGGGATTATTGTACATCGTTTTCTCGAACCATCGGAAGACATGGGTACAATGGATAGGTAGCATAAAAGAGGGATTAGAGAGAATCTACGATGACAGAGTCGGAAAAAAGCATTCGTCCCGGAGCCCTGGTGCTCTACCGAAAACGTGCAGCGCGGGTCGTTCAGGCTGGTGAAAAGCTTGAGATCGACCTGAATGGAGAGAGGCTGCGAGTTCGTGCCAAGGATGTGGAATTACTTCATCCCGGCCCAGTCGAAACCCTGAGCGAGCTTCGACCTTTACCCGGTGAAATGCGGGCCGCCTGGGAAATTCTTGCTGGAACAACCACCACCCTGGCCGAGCTGGCTGAGCTGGCGTTTGGTGAATATACTCCAGCTACGGCCTGGGCGGCGTGGCAGTTTGTGGCTGAGGGTCTCTATTTCACCGGTACGCCTGCATCCGTGCGAGCTTTGACATTTGAAGAAGTTCAGGCGCAGGAAGCCGAGAGAGCGGCGCGCGAGGCAGAAGAACGCGCGTGGGGGGCCTTTCTGGAACGTGCCCGCCGGGGGGAGCGATCTTCCAGTGATGAACGTTTTTATAAGGAAGTGGAACAGATGGCGCTGGGAAGTATTTCCCGTTGTCGGGTGCTGCGAGAGCTGGGGCGTGCCGAGACCCCTGAAAATGCCCATGCTTTGTTGCTTGAATTGGGTATCTGGAATGCAACGGTCAACCCGCACCCCCGGCGATTGCGCCTGCCGCTTTCTCCGCCTGATCTTCCCCTGCCCGATTTACCCGACGAACCACGGGTGGATCTGACGCACCTTCCGGCGTATGCGATTGATGATAAAGGGAGTGATACCCCCGACGATGCCATCAGCCTGGATGGAAATCGGCTCTGGGTGCACGTGGCTGATGTGGCCGCCATCGTCACACCAGGAAGCGCTCTCGATGTTGAAGCGCAAAACCGGGGAGAAACGCTCCATCTACCGGAGGGGATCACTCCATTGTTTCCACCCGAAATGACGATCCGGCTGGGCCTGGGAATCCAACCGGTTTCGCCAGCGCTTTCTTTCGGGATTGAGCTGGATGCTCAGGGAGGGATCTCCGGGGTGGAAATCCTGCCATCGTGGGTCAAAGTTACGCGGCTCTCGTATGAAGAAGCCAATCTGCGCATGGATGAGGTACCTTTCAGGGAACTGGAAGAACGTTTGAATGTACACCGTGAGCTTCGGCTTATGAACGGGGCAGTGGAGATCGATCTACCGGAGGTGAAAATTCACGTGGATTCAGATGGAATGGTAATCGTTGATCCGGTGCGGTCGTTGCGAAGCCGCCGTATGGTAGAAGAAGCGATGATCCTGACGGGCGAAGCAACTGCGAGGTTTGCCCTTCAATATGGCCTTGCCATGCCATTCAGTGTGCAGGAGGAACCGGAGGCCCGCGTTCCCCACGACACTCTGGTGGGGATGTTTGCCATGCGACGATACCTGAAGCGCAGTCAATATCGTGCTGTGGCCGGAGGGCACAGTGGCCTGGGGTTATCGGGTTATATTCAGGCCACCAGCCCATTGCGGCGTTATCTGGATGTGGTGGCTCATCAGCAACTTCGCGCTTACCTGAAAGGGGAGCACCTTCTGGGGGAAAGCGAAATCCTTGAACGGATTGGAATGCTGGAAGCCGTTCTTCCGGCGTTAAGGCAGGCAGAGGTGCTTTCTGAGAGGCACTGGACTCTGGTGTATCTGTGCCAGCACCCTGACTGGAAAGGCAGGGCGGTTCTGGTGGAGCGGCGGGGAGCCACTGAAATCTGGTTGATTCCCGACCTTGCCCTTGAGGCCAGGGCTCATCTGGGCGGAGGGCTGGAAGTGGGGGAAGAATGCCTGGTGGAAGTACGATCCATTGATCTGCCGAACCTGGAATTTTTCATCGGAATTGCAACCTGAACCCTTTCCCTGCTATGCTATAATACTTTTGCCACCTTGGGTCGGCCTGGCTTGCCGACCTTCCCGCAGGGGAAGTTAATGGGCAGGTGGCGCACGATTTGGATGAATTGGAGGGGTCAATGAATATCCGACGATCGTTTCTGGCGGGATTTGTTTTAACCGTTATCCTGGCACTTGGTTTCCTGGGAGGAGTCTGGAGTCAGACTTATGCTCAGGGCACGGTGCCTACCATCCCGACGGCTCCTACCGTGCCTCCGGCTCCCCAACCTACGGCGACGAAAAGCCCGGGCGATTTGCCCGAACCTTTTCCAAAAATAACCTGCATTGGGGCAAGCATTAACCCTGCCAAAGAAATGGATCTGTTCGAATTGCGCTTTCCTAATACCCGCAGCACAGCCCGCTGGGGAGGGGTGCTCAATCCCTCAGGTTCTGCCTGTCAGGAGGCGTACGAAGTCTATTGCATCGTTCCGGTGCGTTATTTACCTGAGCGGGCCCAGCTCCATTATTACCGGCAGGGGGTGCAGGTTTATCAAAAGGTTGACGGCAAAGTGGACTCAACCCCTTCGTGCTCTCCAAAGATGGTTTACTTTGACCTTTCAGCTTATGAACGTTTCATGTACGATCATTTTAAAGATCGCTTCGGCTTTTTTAACTACAACCCGGAGACGCGCACCTGGGAGACCTGCCCGGAGGTTATTTTTGATAAAGAAGCCGGGCTCCACGGGCGGCTTTCTTGTCGGACAATTAACTGGGGTTTCTTTGCCATTGGCTGGCAGGCCAAGAAGTAAGGTTTCTCTGTGAGCTGGATGAAGTTGCGGGGTGATTCTCGGGTTTCACCCCGCCATTTATTTCACTCCAACGGGCGAGGTTCGCCAGGGCTAGAGTTTCCTTATAGCGCAGTGGTGGTTTTTCTGGTGTTATCCACCCTTTATATCCCGCTTTTACCCCTGGAACTTACCCGGGCCAATTTTGGGGGCGATGGGGGAGACTTTCTCGCGGCGATCCTTACCCATGGAGTTGCTCATCCCGGCGGTTACCCCACCTATCTTCTGCTGGGGGAGGCGTTTCAGTTTATTCCGCTGGGGACGATTCCATGGCGGGGTGCTCTGCTTTCGGCCATCTCAACAGCGTTTGCCGGAGGGCTGGTGAGCCTGTGGGTCTGGCATTTTCTTTCTCCGCATAGCCTGTCCGGCCAGGTGATCAGCCTGATTGCCGGGCTGGCATGGGGGAGTGCACCACTGGTCTGGTCGCAGGCGGTGATTGTAGAGGTGCATGGGTTACAGGCACTGATGGCGGTTATCTGGTTGTGGTGGGTGACTCTTCTTCGCAAAGGAGTTCGTCACACGGGAGGGGTGTCGTTCCTCTCCTGGATCGCCGGCTTGAGCCTGGGGAATCATCTCACCATTTTCCTGTTCATTCCTGCTCTGATAGCGACCATTCTTCCTTTGATCTTAAAAGACTTTAGAGGACGGCAAAAGCTTAAGTTCTGGTTGGTTCAGGGTTTGACTTTCCTCCTCGGGGCTTCGGTGTACTTATTATTACCCCTGAGAGCCCAGATGTACCCGCCGATAAACTGGGGCAACCCGCAAAGTTGGGAGGGTTTCTGGTGGGTCGTCAGTGGACAGCCATACCGGGGACTGGTTTTTCATACTTCCGTGGAAGGAATGCTGGAAAGAATCTCAGCCTGGGCGAGAATCTTGCTGGAGCAATTTGGATTACCCGGCCTGGTGCTGGGGGTATTGGGTGCTGTCATTTCTGATCATGATAAGGTTGACCGTTTCCAGGGATTGCTTTTATGGGTTTTTGGTTCGTTTTCAGCCTTTGCCATAGGTTATGACACGCCGGACTCTCTGGTGTATCTGATCCCTGCTCTTCTGGCCGGGGCCGTATGGGTCGGGAAGGGTGCTATGCTGACTTTTCAATGGCACTGGCGTGGCTGGCGGCTGGGCTGGCTTGTTAGCATCGGGATGCTGGTCTTTCTGCTGGGGCGCCTTCCTGAGACAGCCCGGCAGGTTGACCCGCGAATGGAAACGGAAGTGGAACAGTTTGCGAGAGAAGTTCTTCAAAAAGCGCCGACTGGAGCGTTAATTCTCACCGAGGCTGATGAAGATACCTTCCCTCTCTGGTATGCGCACTTTGGGCTGGGTGAGCGACCGGATGTGCAGATCATCGTTCTTCCTTTGACCCAGTTTTTGTGGTATCGAGAAACGCTCCGGCATATTTACCCCGATCTGCACTGGCCATCGACGGATGATCTGGCTGGGAGTGCCTGGGGAGAGGCCTTACCAGGGCTGAATGCCGGGCGCCCGGTTTGCCGTACTCATGTGGAAAGAGAATATCAAATACAGGTGCGGTATGAGTGTCGCTGATGCCTCCCAGAGAAAGACCTTCTGGCTGGTTCTGGAAAGGTTTCTCAGGCTGTTTCTTGGCTTGGCTTTGCTGGCACTTTCGCTTTGGAAGGTGGACTGGGGAGGCCTGGTATATCACCTCGTTCATGCTCAATGTGGATGGCTGGTGATTGCTTTGTTAAGTGTTTTGGTCAGCTCATTCATGAAAATCTTGCGCTGGCGCTGGTTGTTGCTCGGATTGGGAATCCAGCGCGAACCGGGTTTTTTACACCTCGGGGGGGCCTTTTTTATTGGTCAGGCGGTTAATATTTTATTCCCACTGCGGGCCGGGGAACTTGCCCGGGTGGGGTGGCTATCTGTGAATGATCAACAGGATGCTTTCTTAACGGCCTTTTCAGTGCTTCTCGAAAAATATTTTGATCTGGTCATTCTTCTGGGGTTGGTCACCTGGCTTGGGCCGGTGTTGCCCGTGGAGGCCCTGATCACCAGCCGAAGCTGGCTGGTGCCGCTGTGCGCGGGGGCAACTTTAGCTCTGGCAGCCGGGCTGTGGGCGGCACCGTTTCTCTGGGAACAGATCAGCCAGAGATGGCCGAAGCGATGGGCTGGTCTGGCGGAACGAATTGAAAGCTGGGTACGCAGCCTTCGTTTGCTGAGGTCTGACAGAAGGGTGCTTACTCTGATGGTGTTTAGTGTGATTCTCTGGGGAGTCATGCTTTCTACCAATCTCTTTGTTCTGCAGGCTTTAAGCCTTCCGGTGGATTTGCGAACCGGGGGGTTGGTGCTGGTTCTGGTTTATCTTGGACTGGCACCTGCCCTCATGCCAGGGAATGTGGGGCCTTTTTATTATTTGGCCATGCTTGCTCTGGCTCCGTTCGGAATTGGCACTTCAGAACGGGCGGCATTTGCCGTGCTTTTGCACGCCATTGTTGTTCTCCCACCGCTTTTGCTAGGATGGGTTTTTGTGGGTGTGAGCCGGTGGTTGAAACGAGGAGGATAGTGATTTCGGTAATTATTCCGGCAAAAGATGCCGCACAGACTCTATCTGCCTGCCTGGAAGGGGTTCTCCACCAGGATGGGTTGCGCTTTGGGGTAGATTATGAGGTGATCGTTGTGGACGATGGTTCCACAGACTCTACCGCAGAAATTGCGGCCAACATGGGGGTCAGGGTAGCCCGACAGGCCAATGCGGGGCCGGCTTCAGCGCGAAACCATGGTGCAAGAGAGGCAAGAGGTGAGCTGCTTGTCTTCACAGATGCCGATTGTATTCCCACGCCGGGATGGCTGAAGGCGTTGATGGGAGCTTTCACCGATGCACGGGTGGCGGGGGCCAAGGGTATCTATCAAACGGTTGAGAAGGGGTGGGTACCCCGGTTTGTGCAGTGCGAGTATGCCTATAAATATCAACGTCTTGCCAGGCAAGAAACCATTGATTTTATTGACACGTATTCAGCGGCGTATCGAAGGGAGGTTTTTCTGCAACATGGGGGGTTCAATCCGGTTTTTCCCGTCCCATCGGTAGAAGATCAGGAATTTTCCTTCCGTCTGGCGCGGCAGGGGTATCGATTGGCCTTTTGCCCCGCGGCGGTGGTGTTGCACCGCCATGACCGGCACGTGGGTGAGTATGCCCGTCGTAAGTTTGGGATCGGTTACTGGAAAGCGGTGATGCTTAAGTGGCTGCCAGAAAAAGCCTTGGGTGACTCTCACACTCCACCTTCACAACGCTGGCAGATCATCCTTCTGGGATTATCCCTCGCCGCGGCGGTCGTCGGGGTGGTTTTTCATCCTGCAGTGTGGGTGAGTATCTTCAGCCTGGCGGCATTTTTGATGAGCAATTTTCCATTTCTCGCCTTTATTGCCGGTTATGATTGGCCCGTGCTCTGGCTGGCTCTGCCGATGACGCTAGTGCGGGCGCTTGCGTTGATGATGGGAATCCTTTGGGCGGTAATCTCTCCACCTCCCATTTTGCCCCAATCGGAAAAGGAATAAGGCAACCCCGACCCGCCGATGAAACAGCCAGTGCCGCTTTGGTTCAAACAGCGGGTCACTGAGCAGTTTCATGAATTGGAGGAGGGGTTGCCTGCCCTGGCAACTTTCTCCGCTTGACTTATGGTTTGCAGTTCATTTCTGGTGTGAGCGGAGTAACATACTGAATGAATTTGTTTCCGACCGGGGTGATTGCACCTCCGTCGTCTGGATCGTAAAGGCTGCCACCGAAGTAATAGCGGTGATCATTCAAGCTATACCAAAACCAGCGCTGTACCAGGCGATTTCCATCTGAGGGTAGCCCCAGAGATGAACTGGTGGCGGTGTTCAGGTAGTTAAATGTCTGCACCATGAAATTGGCTGTGACAGAATCTGGAACGTTGACGTTATTGGGGCCGCCGGGTTGGTCAACAGGTGGAAAGAGGCTGCCAAATTCGGTGATCCACAAGGCTTTCTCACGTTGCCCGCGGTCGCGCATCCAGCGGCGCATAGCGAGAATCCGTTCCTGGAACAGAGAGATGGAGTAAGTATCGGCAAAGTTGGTGATGGCTACAGCATCGGAGTAGTCATCTTCAAAACCTTTAGGAATACCTGTGCCCCATTGGCCGGGAATTTCGTTGAGAATGAAGGAATGGATGCTCCAGAAATCAACCAGGCTATTGGTTTTAGCGTAGGAATCGGTTTCAATGAGCAGAGCCGTCCAGGCGCGGTCTAAATAACGCAGACGAATGGGGGTAGGTTGGACGATGGAGCCAAAACCTATTTTTGCCGTTGGGTCGGCATTCTTGATGGCTTCAGCGATCACTCTAAATCGGTGGGCGTAGGTTTCGGCGGTGATGTTGTCCTGTGTGATCCCATTCCCCCCGTAATACGAGGTATCTGGCTCATTGCCAACCTGCCAGTAATCACCAGGGTTGGCGGCAGCCAGAGCAGCTGCCTGTGCCGCTCTGTCTGTGTCATCGAAGCTGTCTCCGCGAACACTGATGACGTGAATGTAATCTACTTCTGGGGGCAAAGAGCGCGCTGGTTCTGTGCCCCAGTCGATGAAAGCCCCAACCTTCAGCGGGCCGAGATCGGTATTGTAGCCTGGTAATCCAGATACGGCGGCAATCCCAAACCGGCAAAGAACAACGGGTGGTTTAATGATCAACGGAAGGTAGACGTTAGAAGGATCTGGATCTTGGGCAAGCGCAGGCGTCTGAGATCGATTGAAAAGGAGCAACGCAAGCAGAAGGCTTGCCACAACCAAGGCCAAGAAATTAAAAGATTTTCTTCTCATAGGAACATCCCCCAAAGAAATTGCCCCCTCACCCTGAGAAAGGGTGGTATGGGATTACGGATGATTGGAACCGGATGGCGGTGTTGTAGGCTTTCGAATAGCCAGGAGCAGGATAAGCCCAATGGCTACAATTAACCCTAAACCACAGGCAAGAAAATATACGGTTTTAAGGGTGCCCTGAGTTGCAGAAGGCACAGGGGTTGGTGATGGTTGCTGTTCAAGGCCGAGGGTGGGGGTGGCCGGAATTTGCCCTGCCGTGGTGCTTGTAGCGGCAGGTTGAGAACCTGTGGTTGCAGTTGATGCCGTTTGAGGCTCAGTTGGCGCCAGCGTTGGGACAACAGTGGGTTGAGTCGCCTGGGTGGGTTCAATGACCTGAGAGGTATTGGTCGGTTCGGGTGGGGGAGGGGTCGATGTGGGGCTGAGCGTGGGGACCGTCTGTCCCCGGAAACTCGCTTCACCTGTGCCGGTAATGGCTCCCAACGTCAGAATGAGCACCATGATGCCAACGGCCAGAAAGACCTGGTTTTTTCTCCCCGCCATATTGTTCTGCTCCCTGAAATCCGTTTACAAAACGTGTCATAATAATAGCATGATTCTATAAGGGGTGATACAGTGAAAGAGTCGCAATTTCCTTTCAAAAAGAACGCTTTACGGAGTTGGTTACTCCTGGGGGTGATGGGGGGAATTTTGATATGGCTGGGGGTACTCACGTGGCATGGGGCCGGGTTGATGATTTCATTGCGGAAGATCCAACGTACGGTTGGTAATGGTGTGAGTGATGAGAGTTTGCAGGTGGCAGTGCAAGAATTGGAGCGAATCAATCGCCATGCCGATCATTTGCTTTGGGGTATGGCACCGTTGTTTCCGGTCTTCCACAATACAGACTGGGTGCCGGGGGTAGGAGGGTATCTGTCTCAGTCCGAGGCGTTGCTGTTGTATGGGAAAGGTTTGGCTGAGGTGGGATTCTGGCTCCTGGATGGATTAGAATTTCCGGCAAACGGGGGGGTCTTTCAGAGACAGTGGTTAAACCACGTGGAGACGCACCAGGAGAACCTCAGAAAAGCCCTTCAAGCGGTTGAAGCGGCTTCTCAGGCACGCGCAGGGCTCGATTTTAATCTCCTGTCAGGAAACCTGGGGGAGAGACTGCGCTCTATGGATCGGCAGTTTTCGCTTGTAGCTGGCGGGGTGGGGCTGTTGCCCTATTTACCAGCGCTGGCTGGTGAGGAACGGGGACAGACCTATTTACTGGTGGTGCAAAACAGCGATGAATTACGCGCCACAGGTGGCTTTATTTCTGCTTTTGGTTTGCTTCAGGTGCGCAGGGGTGAGGTTGTGCGGTTTGATGTGAAAGATTCCTACTCGGTAGATCGTCTGGAAGCCGGGTATCCTCTTCCTCCTGAACCTCTGGCAACCTACATGCTGGCTGGCATCTGGGTGCCGCGCGATGCAAACTGGTCGCCGGATTTTCCAACCGCGGCAGAGGAGATTGCCCACCTTTACACGCTCTCTACCGGGGTAGAGGTCGATGGCGTGCTGGCTATCGATCAGCAGGTTATTGTTCAGCTGTTGGCTGCCATTGGCCCGCTTACGGTGGAAGGTGCCTCTGAGGCGATTCATGCAAAGAATGTGGTACGTTGGATGCAACAAGCGTGGGAGCCTGACCCGAAGGAAGGGGTAACAGGGGAGTGGTGGTCTCAACGGAAGGATTTTATGGGGCATCTCGGAGCGGCCATTCTCAAACGGCTTACAGGTACGAGCGATGGGAGGACCCTTTTTAAAACTGGAACGGTGATCTTTCAGATGCTGAGGCAGGGACATTTGCTGATGTATTTAAAAGATTCTGGGGCGCAGATGGCGCTGGCAAAGGCCGGGTTAGATGGAGCTGTTCGTCTTGGTGAAGGGGATTTTCTCATGCCGGTCGATTCAAACATCGGATTTAATAAAGCCGATGCTTTGATTGAGAGAACGGTTACCTACCGGGTGGATGCCCGTGTACTCCAGAACCCTCAGGCGACGCTTGTTCTGGAATATACCAGTCGAGCTCAACCTGGGGTGGCCTGTGTGCACAAGGAAATGTACGGGCTTACGTATGCCGATTTACAAAACCGCTGTTACTGGAATTACTGGCGGGTTCTGGTGCCGAAGGATAGTGAACTGCTTTTTGCCCAGGTGCCTGCTGTGCCACCTGAAAGGATGCTGAACCAAAAAGGGTACGATGGAATGGTACAATCATCTCCAGCAGAAGGCGGTACAATAGCATTTGCCGGGCTTCTGGTGCTCCCCGCGGGTGACCGCCAGACAGCCATTCTGAGCTGGAGACTTCCTTCAAGAGTGGTACGGCAGACAAAAGAAGGATGGGTTTATGAGTTGCGAGTCCAAAAGCAACCTGGGGTGGTGCGGTCGGGGCTACGCCTGATCGTTCAGATTCCGGAAGGGATGAAGATGAAGCCTGCGGATGGGTGGCGTAGCGGCCCACAGCCTGGGGAATGGACCTGGGAAGGATGGTTGGAGGAGACTACGGACTTCAGGCTGGTGTTTCATTAAGCGCAGGGGTGTTGGACGAAGGTGTGGTTAGGTTTTTTACAGGATAAAAATGGCTGAGCACTGGTACGCAATGCAAAGTAAGCCCAACCGCGAGGACGCGCTGTATAAAGAACTGGTAACCCGCGGGGTGGAAGCTTTTTTCCCGCGTATCCGAGTCAACCCGGTTAATCCACGGGCCAGGAAGATCAAAGCCTATTTCCCTGGCTACCTTTTTGTGCATGTTGACCTGGAAAAGGTCGGTTATTCTTTCTTTCAGTATATGCCGTTCTCTCGGGGGATGGTGGCTTTTGATCACGAACCGGCGATGGTGCCAGAGAACCTGATTCAGGCGATCCGCCAGAGGGTGCAAGAGGTGAATGAGGCAGGGGGCATAGAATTTGAGGAGATGGAGAAGGGGTCGCGGGTGTACATTTTTGATGGCCCCTTTGCTGGTTATGAGGCGATTTTCGATGTTCGCCTGCCGGGCACAGAGCGGGTGCGTGTGTTGATCGAATTGCTCAGTAAAAGGTATATGCCGGTAGAAATGCAGGTGGGGCAGATCAGACGCGTGCAGAAAAACTCGAAGAGATCCACACGTTAGGCGATTAATCTGATCAGTTCACTCCTGTATCTGGTATAATTCCGCCGACATCAGGAATGGCCGGGAGGCATTCAAAGGGTGTCAGGGTTTCCTCTCAGCGAGTGAGGAACCTGGCAGCGGAGAGGGCTCCTGATTTCTACCCGGAGTGAAAAATAACGCCCGATTCTCACTCTGAATTAATCCTGATCTGACAGAATGAAATCATGATGATCCTTAATGGCTATCGTCGGAGGTTTTGACATGGATATTGCGGAACGGTCAGCTTTGAAGGTGGGCAGTTCTTCCAGGCCTGCGGCGGCGGGTCGATGGAAATTTCTCATCGGCGGACTGATGATCGTCGCGGCGATTGTATATCTGATCTGGACATCGGCTACGGCCAATGCCCAGTATTTTATGACGGTAGATGAGGTGAAGGCCCAAGGGAGCGCTCTGGTGGGGCGGCAGTTACGGGTGTCGGGTGCGGTAGTTGGCGATACCATTCAATACGACTCCGAAAACCTGAAGCTGACCTTCACCATTGCTCATACCCCGGGCAGCCAGAAAGAAGTCGACGCGCAGGGGGGGATGGCGGCCGTGCTCCATGCGGCGGTGGTTGACCCTGCCCGCTCCCGGCTGACGGTTGTGTATCACGGGGTCATGCCTGACTTGCTTCGTAATGAAGCCCAGGCCATTGTGACGGGCAAAATGGGCGAAGATGGGCTGTTTTACGCCGATGAGCTTTTACTCAAATGCCCTACGCGATACGAAGAGGCCGTTCCCGGCCAGGTTGACGCAGGGAAGTGAGTTTTCCTTCGTTTCTACTGGTAAGAGGATGGATCCTTAAAGGTTTTGATGGACGGTAACTCATCGAAACCTTTTTAAGGTTGAGGAGAATTCCATGATTGCTAGCTTTGGTTTTGGCGTGCTGGTGCTTACCTTTCTTGTATCCCTGTATGGCATTGGCGCGGCGGTTTATGGGGTGCGCAGTGGGAAGGCCGCCTGGGTAGAAAGTGCACGGCATGCTCAGCAGTTGACTTTCCCCCTGGTCAGTCTGGCGGCAGGGGCGCTGGTGTATTTGCTTGTTACGGGGCATTATGAGGTCAGTTTTGTTTATTCCGTCACCAGTAATGCCATGCCGCTCTATCTGAAGATCACCTCCTGGTGGGGTGGGCAAGCCGGTTCACTCACCTTCTGGATCTGGCTGCTTTCTGCGTTTACCACGGCAGTCACCCTGCGCCGTTGGGAGCGCGACCGCGAATTTCTTCCCTGGGTGATTGTGGTCAGTCTGGTGACGGTGGCGTTTTTCCTGGCGCTGGTGATCTTCTTTGAGAACCCGTTCAACCGCTTCTGGGCTACCCCAACCGGTGAAGTGGAAGCCTTCTTCCAGCCGGCCAACAGTGTGCCGATTTTCCCGTCCGACGGACGCGGGCTTAACCCATTATTACGGCATCCGGGAATGATTATTCATCCACCGATGCTTTACCTGGGTTTTGTATCGTTTGTCATTCCTTTTGCGTTTGCCATTGCCGCATTGGTGACGGGGCGCACCGATGACCGCTGGATTCGCCTCACGCGGCGCTGGACGTTGGTGGCCTGGTTGTTCCTCTCGTTGGGATTGGTGCTGGGAGGGCGTTGGGCGTATGACGTGCTTGGTTGGGGCGGTTACTGGGGCTGGGACCCGGTAGAAATTGCCGCTTTCATGCCGTGGCTGAGCGGGACGGCCTTTTTGCATTCGGTGATGATTCAGGAGAAGCGTGGGCTGTTCAAGCGATGGAACATGGTGCTGATTATCCTGACCTACTGCCTGGTGATCTTCGGCACGTTCCTTACCCGTTCGGGGGTGTTGTCTTCAGTGCATGCCTTCGCTCAGAGCGCCATCGGCCCGATGTTCTTTGGTTTCATCGGGGTGATGTTTATCCTGTCACTGGCGTTGCTTCTCTACCGCTGGACCGATTTGGAAGCCGAAGGTCACATGCACTCGCTGCTTTCCCGCGAGTCGTTGTTTCTCTTTAATAATTTGCTCTTCATGGGTATCCTCGTAGTTTGCTTTTCAGGGGTAATTTTCCCGCTCGTTTCGGAGTTGCTTACTGGCCAGAAGGTGACAGTTGGCCCCCCCTTCTATGAGCGGGCTACAGCGCCGCTTTTTGTGGGGTTGTTGTTCCTGATGGGCGTTGCGCCTCTCTCGGCGTGGGGGCATTCTACCATCCGCACGCTGGGGCGGGCTTTATGGAAGCCAGCGCTCGTCTCTGTGGTAGTCCTCGGGTTGGTTTTGCTGGCTGGGGTGCGTTCCTTTGGGGCGCTCCTGGGCTTCTGGCTGGTGGCTTTCACCGCCTCCGTGACGTTGTATGAGTATGGGCGGGCGGTGCTGGCGCGCGCACGGCGTACGGGCGAGAACCTGTGGATGGCCTTCTGGAATCTGGCCGGGCGGAACCGGCGCAGGTATGGTGGGTACACCATTCACCTGGGAATCGTACTCATGGCGATTGGGATCATCGGGATTGAAATTTTCCAGCAGGAGACGCAAGGCACACTCAAAGCCGGAGATTCGATTCAATTGGCGGGGTATACGGTCACTTACCGCAAGCTGGACGAGTTCGATGCTCCCGATGGACGCAATGTGGCCCGGGCGGTGGTTGATGTTTCTCGTGGCGGGCGTTATCTGGGAGAGCTTCACCCCCGGCGGGATTACTATTATGCCTCACAGCAGCCCATGACCATCCCCGGTGTACGCAGTACGCTGGAGGACGACCTGTATGTGTTGCTGGTAGACTGGCGTCCGATTTCGGCAGAAGGGGCTACCTTCAAGGTGTTCCATAACCCGCTGGTCAACTGGGTATGGATTGGCGGTATCTGGTTGATCTTTGGTACCCTGGTAGCTGCCTGGCCCGACCGTGACCCCGAGGTAGAACAGGCGCGCACAGTGGGGCGTGAGCGGTTGGCTCGGCAGACAGCCTAGGAATGAGAGGCACGTTTTTGATGAGTAAGAAGGTGTTTCTGCTGGTTTCTCTTCTGATGATGGTTGCGGCGCTGGTGGGGGGGCTGGCCCAGAGGGTGCAGGCACAACAACCGACCCCTTCGGATAACGACGTCAACCGGGTGGCGCGACAGCTTTATTGCCCGGTGTGTGAAAATGTTCCGTTGGACGTCTGCCCGACCACGGCCTGTCAGGAGTGGCGGGAACTGATTCGGCTGAAGCTCTCTGAAGGCTGGAGCGATGAGCAGATCAAAGAATACTTTGCCATGCAATACGGAGACCGGGTGCTGGCCGAGCCGCCACAGCGCGGTTTAAACTGGCTCATTTATGTCCTGCCGCCGGTAGCCATTCTGGCCGGGGCGGTGCTGGTGATCCGCATCCTGCGAAGGATGCAGGCAAAGCCCACACCGGCAGAGGCTGCTCCAGCGGTTCTCCTCTCACCGGAGGATGAATATCTGAAGCGCGTTGAAGAAGAGCTGAAGCGGGCGGAAAAGTCCGGGAGGTGAGGAAGATGGATCGTGGAGAGGTTATGAGTGTGTCAGAGACTACCCCGCGGCGCCTGCCGACGGTGGTGATTGTGCTGGCTTTTGTTCTTCTTCTGGGGTTTCTGGCGCTGATTGCCTGGGGGTTGCGGCGTTCTATGAGCGGTCCGATCAGCGTGGGAGACCGGGTGCCGGATATTCAAATGATCACCTTCGATGGGCAGACGATTCACAGCCGCGACCTGGCCGGGAAAGTCATCGTGGTCAATTTCTGGGCTTCGTGGTGCAAGCCGTGTGAGCAGGAAGCCCGCGAGCTGGAAGAGGCTTACCAGTATTTCAAGGATTCGGGAAAGGTGGTTTTCCTGGGGCTGGCCTATGTGGACACCGAGCCAAATTCCAAAGCCTACCTGGAAAAATTCGGCATTACTTACCCCAATGGCCCCGATCTACGCACGACCGTCTCGCAGATGTTCCGCATTCGCGGCGTACCTGAGACGTATATTATCGGAAGTGATGGGCGATTGGCGGCGGTGAAAATTGGCCCCTTCCAGTCAACCCAGGAGATAATCCAAACCATTCAACCATTGATCCACTAGAAAAGGGTTCACCGCGGCATGGATATCGGAACGGTTTTTCTTGTGTTGGCACTGGCTGTGCTGGTGGGTTTGTTCATCAGCCAGCCTTTTTTCCGTTCATTCAACAACCGAACTCCCTTACTGGATACCGCCCGGGTAGATAGCGTGGAGCACCGTCGTTCGGCGTTACTTGCCGAACGAGATCGGTTGTTTTCAGCATTACAGGACCTGGATTTTGATTTTGCGCTGGGGAAAATCCCAGAGGAAGATTATCCCGTGCAACGGGCGGAATTGCTGCGCCATGCGGCTGGGGTCTTGCGCGAACTGGATGCTCTGGAAGGTCACCCGGCCGAGGCTGCTGTGGAAGAGCGAATCGAGCGCGAGGTGGCCGCACGGCGCGCTGACGCGGCTTCAAGGAGGGTGGCAGCGGCAGAGAACGCCATTCCTCAAGAAGATGAACTGGAAGAGTTAATTGCCCGCCGGCGGGCGCAACGGAAGGACAAGGCCGCCGGTTTTTGCCCGAAATGCGGGCAGGTGGTGCAGCGCTCGGATGCTTTCTGTTCGAACTGTGGTACCAGGCTCCATGATTAAGCGGCTTCAGGGGAAAAGAATGATGAGAAAATGGTTCTGGCTGCTCGGCGGCCTGATTACGCTGATGTTCATAAGCGGCTGTGGTGGAATTTCACTGGCAGAAGATATCACCCCTCCGCCCAACCTTCAAAATGCGACCGCGGCCCAGCCTTCAGAGGTGCAGGCCGTCAGCACGGCTTTTCCGCTTCTGCCACCGGATCCTGCGCAGGGGAAGGTGATTTATGAAGAAAAATGTTTACCCTGCCACGGATCGACGGGCATGGGAGACGGTCCTCAGGCGAGTAATCTGCCTGCCACCCCACCAGCCATAGGTAGCCCTGAGGTGGCACGCAAGGCACGCCCGGCAGATTGGTTCACGGTGGTCAGCGAGGGCCGGCTTGATCGCTTTATGCCGGGGTTTTCGGGCAGCCTCAATGATCGTCAGCGCTGGGATGTGGTGGCCTATGTGTTCACGCTGAGCAGACAGTCGATTGACCTGGGCACAGGAAAGCAGGTTTACGAGGCGCGTTGTGCTTCCTGTCATGGCGATCGCGGGCAGGGCAGTGCAGAGAATGCACCTGATTGGACCAACCAGCAAAGACTGGCCGGGTTGTCGGACGAGGAACTGGAAAAGGCCGTGGTCGAGGGCCAGGGGAGTATGCCGGCTTTCGGGGATCAGCTTTCGGCGAGTGAACGCACCGCCGTGGTGGCTTACATTCGCTCCCTGACTTATGCCAGTAGCGGGGGAGGGGAACAGGCGCAGACTACCCCTGAAGCGAAGCAAACCCCTCAGGGAGAAGCTCCTGTGGCGGAGGGCACCCCGGGAACAACACGCAGCCTCACCATTCGGGGGAGGATTACCGGCCCGGGAGGCGTGACCCCTCCGGCTGGCCTCAAGGTGACCTTAATAGGGTTCGAAGGCATGAACCAGGTTTCGGAAACGACGACGGTGAGCGGCGCGGACGGGAGTTATCAATTCGAAGATGTCCAGGTCAAACCGGGGACGGCTTTCATGGTGCGGGTTGAGAAAGACGGCTACACCTTCAATTCGGATATTTTGCATCCCTCAGACGTCAGCGGAGAGGTGGCCGACCTGCCAGTAACCGTGTATGAGACGAGCACTGATCCTTCGCAGTTGATGGTTGACCGCCTGCATGTATTCTTTGATTTCAGCCTGGCCGGCAAGGTGCAGGTGGTGGAATTGTTTATCATCGCTAACCCGACCGATAAGTTGATTGTGCCAGCGGCCCCAGACCAACCCGCGCTGGTTTTCTCTTTGCCGGAGGGGGCAACCAACCTTCAGCTTGACGGCGGTGCCCTGGGAGATCGATTCGTCCAAACGGCCGATGGCTTTGGCGATCTGGCACCCATTGCTCCGGGTTCACAGCCGCACCAGGTTCTCTTTTCTTATGATCTTCCATACGACCGTAAGCTCGATTTGGCGATTCCATTGCCTCTGTTTGTGAATGCGGCGGTAGTCATGCTGCCTCCGGGCGGGGTAAAATTGGAAAGTGATCAGCTGATGGCTGCAGGTTCACGGGATGTACAGGGAATGACCGTTCAACTATACACCGCCTCCGGGCTTTCGGCGAAAGATCCTTTGCGGATGCGGCTTTCAGGCAAAGCTGCTGGAACCCCGGCAAACGGCAATGGTCACACTGGCCTCTTGATCGGGCTGGGAGCGTTTGGGTTGGCTCTGGTGGGGGCAGGGGTATGGTTGTTGCGCCAGAAGAAGGGGGTTGCTACACCTGTGGTGGAGAATGAGGTTGAGCCGCCTGAGGAGAGTGAAGAGAGCCTGTTGGATGCCATTGTGGCGCTGGACGATCTGTACCAGGCCGGTAAATTACCTGAAGAAGCCTACACCCTGCGCCGGGCAGAACTCAAAGAACGCTTACGCCGGCTGCGTGGCACCCACTGACCTGATTTAGCCCATGCAAGATTCTACCCTCATTGAAGTCTCCCGGTTGCTGAAGCGTTTTGGGCCGAAGGTTGTTCTGCGCGGGCTGGATTTTCATGTACGCCAGGGCGAATTTGTGGCGCTTTTAGGCCCCAATGGCGCCGGAAAGACCACTTTTTTGCGTATTCTGGCTTCTCTTTCGGCGCCTTCGGCCGGGCGGGTGAGTGTGGCGGGCTGCGACCTGCCCCGCCAGGCCACCGCAGTGCGCCAGAAGCTGGGGGTTGTTTCGCACCTTCCTCTCCTTTATGGCGATCTTACCGCTGAAGAGAATTTGCGCTTTTACGGCCGCATGTATGGCGTTGATGCCCTCGAAAAACGGGTGGGCGAAGTGCTTACCCTGGTGGGGTTAACCTCACGCCGACGCGACCTGGTGCGGACATTCTCCAGAGGCATGCAGCAGCGCCTGGCCATCGGGCGGGCCATTCTTCATGACCCGGAGGTGCTTTTACTGGACGAACCGCACACAGGGCTGGACCAGGATGCCTGTGAAATGCTGGATGAGGTGCTCATGCAGGTGGCAGCGCGAGGGCGAACGGTGGTGATGACCTCGCATGACCTGGCGCGGGTGGAGGAAATGGCCTCGCGGTTTGATGTGCTCAGCCGGGGGAGAATCTGCTCCAGTGTGCGGCGCGATGCCCTCCCCCCCGATGGATTGCTCGCCTTTTATCGCCGTGCCCTGGCTGAAGCGACCCCCCCGGTGGAGGAGGCATTATGAGGGGGTTCCTGCGGGCTCTGGGGGCGGTGGTGTGGAAAGACCTGGCGGCTGAATTACGCAGCCGGGAATTGCTTTCTTCCATGCTTGTTTTTGCCTTGCTGGTGATCTTCATCTTTAATTTTGCGCTGGAACTGGATGCGGTCGCGCGGGCAAACGTTACCTCAGGGGTGTTGTGGGTGACTTTTGTATTTGCCGGCACGCTTGGGCTCAACCGGTCGCTGGCAGTGGAGAAAGATCGGGGTTGCCTGGATGGCTTGCTGCTGGCACCAGTAGATCGCACGGCGATTTATTTTGGCAAGGCCATTGCAAATCTGGTTTTCATGCTGGTGGTGGCGGCCATCGTATTGCCGGTTTACAGCATTCTTTACAACGTCAACCTCTTTGCGCAGGGGGGGCTACTGTGGGTCATTTTCCTGGGTGCTGAAGGATATACCGCGGTGGGCACACTGCTGGCCGCCATGGCGGTGCAGGCGCGCACCCGCGATATTCTGCTCCCGATTCTGTTGTTCCCGGTGGTGATTCCGGTGCTGGTGGCGGCTGTGAAAGCCAGCAGTGGGTATCTTCAGCGCCTGCCCATGGAAGAAATTCTCCCCTGGTTACAGCTTCTGCTGGCCTATGATGTGATCTTTACTTCCATTGCTTTCATGGTGTTTGAGTCTGTTGTGGAGGAATGAATGAAATCTCAACCTCGTTTACTCATCGGCCTGGATGTGGTAACCGTGTTGGTGATGGCGGTTGCCACGTACATGGTCTTCGGGTATGCCCCCATCGAACGGGTGATGGGCGCAGTGCAGAAAGTGTTTTACTTCCATGTGGCCGCTGGTTGGGTAGGTATGCTTGGTTTCCTGGCTGCGGTCGTTGCCGGGGTTGCCTACCTCGTCTCACGCAAACCGGTTTGGGACCTGGTGGGGCTGGGAGCAATTGAAATTGGGCTCACCTTCATGCTGATTAACATCATCACGGGGTCCATCTGGGCGCGCCCCATCTGGAACACCTGGTGGACGTGGGACCCGCGCCTGACGACTGCCACGATTATGGAGCTGCTGTACGCGGCTTACCTGATGCTGCGCCAGGGCATTGAAGACCCCGAACGGCGCGCCCGTTTTGGGGCGGTGTATGCCATCATTGGGTTCATCAGTGTGCCGCTTACCTTCTTTTCGATCCGCATTTACCGCACCATTCACCCGGTGGTAATCGGCGGCGGTGACCCGACGGTTTCGGGTTCATTTTCCATGACTCCGGCCATGGGGGCGACGTTTGCGGTAAGCCTGGTGGCGTTTTCATTCCTCTTTGCCAGCCTGCTGTGGCACCGCATTCGCCTGGGGCAGCTGGGTGCACGGGTGGAACAGATGAAGTTGAAGCTTACTGAGTGAGCACGGGAAAGCGAAAAGAGGTTTTTATGGATACACCTGCCAATACAGTGGCTTACATGATCGCCGGTTATGCGGTTATCTTTGGCGTCATGCTGATCTACATTGTCAGCCTGGTGGTGCGCCACCGTAACCTGCGTCAGGAAGAACAGCTTTTAGAGGAGCTTCAGAAAGAAGAAAAGAAGGCCGGGAAACCCTGAGGCTCCCGGCCCGGTCTCTCAAATGGGCGGGGTCAGGATGGCGCGTTCCAGGAAGCGATCGATGGCGCCGAAGCGGTATTTGTATTCCTCATCCCCGCGCATGAAATCAAAGGCTTCGTGGTGAGTTTCGTTACACCATTTAAGCTGGTAGCCGAGCAGCACCCAGCCCGGGGAGAATTCAATATGGGCTACGGAGATACCCGAGTTGTACACCCATAGACGGTTGAGGTAGTCAAAGGCGAGCTGGGAGGCGGCCTTTTGCCCCGCAATTTCAAGAAAAGCCAGATGTAAACAACCTTCGCGGAAAGCCCACCAGATGACCGAGCGCAAGAACTGGCGCATGGGTGGGGTGAGAAAGCGCGCTTTCTCTTCGTCCTGTTCCATGAGGGCGAGGAAGGCAGTGATTTCGTCATCCAGCGTGGCCGGATCGTTTACTAGGTACCAGCGGAAGGGCAGGCCCGAAGTCTCCAGGCGGCGAATTTTGCGCCTGATTTCATGGCGCTGTTTTTTATCAATGCTGGCCAGGTAGGCTTCCCAGTCGCCGGGGATGGGGATGTAGGGGCAATGGTAGACACGTGTGGCTTCATAGCTCCAGCCGAGGTGGCTGGCGACGTTTTTCAACGCTGGCAGGGTGGGGCTGTCATCAAAGATATTATAAAGGTCGAGCGCCTGCCAGGCTGGCAGGTTGGCTGTCTTGAGGAAGGGTAAAAGCTCCTGGAGGAAAGGCTCTAGCCTTCCCTGGGCGACGATGAGGTCGAGGTAATCGGATACTTCCACACTGCCTACCAGCATCAACCGGGCAAGACCCTGATGCGCCGGAGTGTAGAAGAGCGGGGCAATCCCCACCAGGCGCCTGTCTTCCTCAGCGGTGACCAGGGCGAGTTGCGCTTCGGGCCATTCTCCGCCGCCGTGGGTTTGCCACCAGGTGCGCAGGTAGCCGTAACGTAAGAAGGGAACGTGGACGTGATTCTGCTCGACCAGCCGGTTCCAGTCGGTTTCCAGGCTGTCCGGGAAGGTGTTGTGTAACGTTAAGTTCATAGCACTCCTGTTTCATGGTTCTTCCGGTAACTGGAGGGTACCCGTGCCAGTGCCAAGACGGTAACCAAACCCTCGCACGGTGCGAATCCAGCGCGGGTGGCTGGGATCGGCCTCAAATTTCTGGCGCAAGGTCCAGATGTAACGCCGCACGGCGGGGCGTTCGCCCTGATAGTAATCTCCCCAGACCTGCTGGCTGAGTTCGTCTTCGGATACTGCCCGCCCTTTGTTGCGCACCAGCACTTCCAGCAGGCGATATTCGGTGGGGGTGAGCGGAACAGGCTGACTGCCCCGATAGACCTCGCGTTTGTCAAGGTCAAGGGTGAACTCACCAAAATAAAGCAGGCGGCGTTCGCTGGTCTGGCGCGCGCGGGTGCGGGAGAGCACAGCCTGAATGCGCGCCGTCAGCTCGGCAAAACTGAAAGGCTTGGTGACGTAATCATCTACACCGAGTTGAAAGCCGCGGAGTTTATCGGCTTCGCTGGATTTGGCCGTGAGAAGGATGATGGGCACATCGGAGAGTTCGCGCAGGCGCGCGCACACTTCCCAGCCATCCATGACAGGCATCATCACATCCAGCACTACCAGGTCAGGATGTTCGCGGTAGGCGATGCGCAGAGCATCGGGGCCGTTGTTGGCAATGAAGACCTCATATTTTTCCCCGCGGAGGTAATCCTCCAGAAAGCGCAGCAGGGTGGGGTCGTCATCCACGGCCAGAATTTTCCAGCTCATGTTCTTCCCCTGATTCCTCTTCCTGGGCGAGGGGCAGCCAGCAGATAAAACGGGCACCCCCTTCGGGATGATTTTCTACCCTAATTGTACCATTCATCGCTTCCAGAAGGCGCTGAACCATGTACAGACCCAGCCCGTGGCCGTAGACGGTCTGCGCATCGGAAGAGCGGGCGCGGAAAAAGCGGGTAAAGAGCAGGGGAAGGTCAGCTTCGGCGATACCCGGGCCGTGATCGCGCACAGAAAGCCAGCCCAGACCGTCCTGCATCCCGGCGGTGACCTCCACCGGCCCTTCAGGAGCGTATTTGAGGGCGTTATCCACCAGGTGGAAAAGCACACTGGTCAGAGCGCGTTCATCGGCTAGAAAGTCTGGCAGGGCGGAGGGGAGATTCCAGTGAATGCGCTCAGCGCCGGGAAGGTGGGTCATCTGGCGCTGGATGGCGCTGACGACAGAATGGATATCCAGCGGAGCAGGGTAGACGGGAGCGCGACCGGCGTCTAAAGCGGAAAGATCGAGGATCGTTTCGATGAAGTGCGTCAGGCGGCGAATTTCGGCCTGCACCAGCTGGAGTGTGCGGCGTACAGCGACGGGCAGATTGCGGGGGCGGGCGAGGAGGAGCTCGATGCCAGCGTTGATGTTGGTGAGCGGGGCGCGCAGTTCGTGTGAAACGAGGGAGACGAAATCGGATTTTAACCGGTCGAGGTTTTGCAGGGCCAGGTTCTGACGTTCCAGTTGAGCATAGGCTTCGGTGAGGCTGGCGGTCTTCTCGGCCACCCGCTCCTCGAGGATGAGGTTCATGCGGCCCAGTTCAGCGTGGGCGCTGGCCACCTGTTCATAGGCGGTCTGCAGGGCGGCCTGCTGGCGTTTAATCTCGCTCAGGTCATGGGCGGTGCCGGCGAGGGCAAGTTGTTCACGCCGCCCCCACAGCAGGGGGCGCAGGGAGAGCATCACCGGCACAGGCGTGCCATCTGCCCGTTGCAGGGTTACCTCACCCGACCAGCCTCCGCGCAGACCGGCCTGAAGCATGGCGGGCACGGCCTGCGCGGGCTGCACCCATTGCCCCAGTGGAAGGCCGAGCAGGCGTGCTTCCGGGCTGGCTCCACAGACCTCTAAAAAGGCGGGGTTGACCAGCCTGAGTTCTCCTGTGGCACTGCAAATAAAGGCTGGCTCGGCAAGGCTTTCTACCAGGCGGGCATATTTCTGGTATTCCAGCTCGCCTGCAAGCAGTCCCTGGCTGCCGATGAGGGCCATGCCCAGCAGGATGGTACCCCACAGCCCGATGGGGTCGGGTTGGCCGTTGATCTGCCATTCGATGAGGGTGTACCAGCCGAGGGTGATGGTGAGGACAAGCGGCACGAGGGCCTGCGCTCCGGCCAGGGTACGCTGGAGGAAGGGTTGACCCGCGGGAACTTCTTCACTGGCGGGTACGGCGCGGGCAGATTGCCACACCCACCCCAGCAGGAGCAGGTTGCCCAGCACCCACCCGATGCCGATGGGACTGCCAAAGGGATAACCTGTTTCGGCAGTGAGTAGAGCCAGGCTCCAATCGCTGATGGTGTGCGCAACCAGGCCAGAAACCAGCCAGGCCAGGCTGAGGCCAGAGGTTGGGCCGCGTTTAAGCAGAGAAAGATCGAGCAGGAGGATGAGGAGTGCCAGATCAAGCGCAGGATAAAGCAGGCGCGGTGCCGGGACGTTGGCAAGCGGTTTAAGAACCACCAGCCAGGCCAGCGCCAGAGCTGAAAGCGAGGTGATGACCCCTGCCGAAAGAGACTGCAATCGGCTGTGTAGAGAGCGACTCTGCTCTGGCCAGAGCAGCCAGCCAACCACCAGGAGCGCATTCCCGCCAGCCCAGAGGATATCGGGGAGGGAGAAGCGGTTACTCACCCCTGACGGCCAGAGAGCGGCCATTCCCAGGCGCAATGCGGCAGCCAGTGCCCACAACCCCAGCCCGAAGGCGACCCATCTCCAGGCACGCCGCAAACGCCCGGAAGGAAGTACACGCCACGTCTGCCAGGCGAAGGTTGCCGGCAGGCTGGCCGTGAAGCACAGGGTGAGCCCTCCGGTTAAAAAAGCCTGCCGGGGGTCAGGATCTGCCCAGAGGAGCCAGGCCAGGTAAAGGATGAACAGAAAAACCAGCCCGGCTACCGGCAGATTCAGACGAGGAGATCGGTTAGCCGCCATAAAAAGTATTATAGCTGTAAGTGGTGGGGCGCGGTGCTTTGCCCTGGTATGGTCACGGCGCCCCACCGTTTTGCCATTCCCTCCGGCTTATTTGCGAATCAGAGGGAGGTACACGTTCCGTTCGGAAGGCGGCGGGGTGGCACTCCCCTCCAGGTAGAGGATGGCGCCGCTGGCTGAACCGATGTAAGCCTCCACAAAGCCATCGCCGTTGGTATCGGCGGCGGTGGGCACGGTGGGATTGGGGAGGCGCACGCCGCGGAAGGGATCGCGGTTGTCGGTCACGCGGTTGATGTAATAGGCGTCGGAGTTCGCATCGTAGAAGGCGTGAAGCAGGGTTTGCACTTCGCCCAGGTTGTTGCCAAACCACCAGGTAGAAGGCCCGGCGAGGGTGCCGTTCCATTCGCCGTTGTCGAAATAGGGCTGGTTGTTGAAGGGAGCTTGCGTATTTTGCGGGCGCCAGTTGAGGTAGTAGAAGGGGTTAGAAACCACAGCAATATTTTCTTCAAATTCCGAGACGCTTGTTGGAAGGGTATAGATTGGCTCGCTGTTCGAGTCCAATCCCCCGCAGAGGAATTGGGTCACGGCATAATAGGAGCTGTATCCGCTGGAAGCAAAAGACCCCAGGGTGATGAAGGCGTCAAGACAGGGGTAACTCTCGCTGGGGAAAAAGGTGATGCGCGTGCCGACCTCGTAATTGGTGTAGAACCCGAAAGATGTGCTGGTGGAAGGGAAGGGCTGGCTGGGAAGGGGGGTGAAGCTCCCGGCGCTGGTATCGTAATAATATCCGCGGATATAGCCTTTCCCATTCAAGTAACCGCTGACATAAGCCTCGGTTCCGGGGTAATTGGGGTGGGTGTCGGCAAAAGTAACGTTACTGACCCCAAAAGGAGTGGGAATGGAGGAAAGCGGGTTGCGCTCCGGGGGTTGAAGGCGGAACACCGCTCGCGTGGGTGTGCCGAGGTTGCGATAGTAATCAAGACCACTGTCACTGCCCACGAAGGCGTCCAGATCAGAATCGCCGTCCACGTCGCCAAAGTTGACCGAGCGAGAATAGAAGGCTTCGTACTGGTTGGGGGGGATAACCGCTCCCAGGGGGTTGAAGCGGTAGTCCACAAAGGCCAGGGGGCTGGCGGGCGGCACAGCAGGGGTGACGTTCTCATAAAAGCGGAAGGTGTTGAGCACACTGCCGGTGATCAGGTCGGGGTCGCCGTCGCTATCCAGGTCGGCGAAGGTGGGGGCGGCGTACTGCCCGAGTTCAAGGAAAGCAAAGGGGTTATCGGCACCAGTGATCTCGGTGAAGGGGCCGATGGGGTAATTGGCGTTGCTGCCGGGATCATCGGGTGTCTGGTCGTTGTGGAAGACGCGCACGCGGCCATCGGCAGTACCGATGACCAGGTCAGGGCTGGTGTCGCCATCGAGGTCCTGGAAGACAGGTGTGCCGAAGGGAATGGAGAGTGTGTCCAGGCCGAGGTCTGCAGGGTTGCCGATTTCAAAGAGGGGGCCATCGTCTCCACCCAGGTTGTGCAGATAAATTAATCCACCGGCTCTGGTACCAAGGATGAGGTCGGGGTAGGTTTCGTAATCGTCGGCGGCCACTGCGGCCGGGGCGAGGTACTCGCCGGAGATGGAGAGAGGCTGGCCAGTGTTGGGGTCAACAAACGGGTCGTAGCGCCCGCTGCTATCGGATGCGTTCAACTGGAAGTTGGGCTGAGAGGCGGTGCCCTCGTTCTCGTAGTAGCACAGCCGCCAGACGCCTGTGCCCTGGGTTGTCACCCCGCCGGTAACCCCGGTGGCAAGCGGCACATCCGGTGGCAGGGGGGAAGCCTGGCGCGATTCGGTGGAGAGAGAGAAACCCTCGGTGGCAAGTGCGCCCGTACTGCCGGGCAGGCCTCCGGTGCCCGCTGGCGCGGTGGAGATCGCCGGGCAGAGACCATCGGGCAACTGGGCGGCAATGACCAGGTCGTAATCGTCAAATCCTCCCTGCTGGTGGTCGAAGTCCGCCAGGAGAGGTGCGCCATAGGGGAAAGCCCCCGGGTCGGCGGGGAACCAGCGCGCATTGCCCTTCAGTTCTACAAAGCGGCGCTCGCCGGTTTCCTTCAGCAGGTTCCTGTAATTGCGGATGGCCCCGTCCTTGCCGCCGGTGAGGGCATCGGGGTCGCCGTCACCGTCGAGGTCGGCAAAGGTGACCATACCCGCCCCTTCATCCACTCCAAAGATGCGCCCGCCGGAATCGAGCGGCATGAGAAAATCTGCCGGGGTGAGCCAGGGGACAAAGTGCTTGACCTCTGGCGAGGGGTCGTAGCGCATGGCAAAGACCTGGCCATCGCCAGAGAGGGCGGCGAAATCCGGGTGGCGGTCGAGGGTCAGGTTGCCGAATTCGGGCACCACGTAGGCGCCAAAGTCGGGCTCGGCAAGGGGGTCGGTGGTGCCGGGGGGGTTGAGGGGGTTAGCAGGGCCGGTGCGCAGGGTGAAGGTGGGGCTGGTGGGGGTGCCGGTGTTCTCAAAGTAGCGCACCACGCCGCTGGCGAGGCCCACAAAGAGGTCCAGGTCGCCGTCGCTATCGGCGTCGAAGAGCTCAGGGAAGGGCCGCGCGCCGGGCAGGCGCAGTTCCTGCGGCTGGCTGGTGTAATTGCTGATCAAAACCGGGCAGCGCCGGTCGACCCCTGGCGCCACGCCTTTATAAATGAGCAGTTCGTATTGTGCGCCTGTGTCGGTGGAATAAATCACTCCCACGACCGCATCCAGAATATTGTCTCCGGTGAGATCGCCGACGGCCAGGGTGATGATCTCTTTGCTCCAGTTGTTGCTATCGTATTCCGGTGGGCTGGTGATGCGGCAGTTTAGCCCGGGTGAACCGGTTTCGGTGATGCCGACGATAGAAGGTACATTGGGGGTGGTGCCGGAGACTTTATTAAAGGTGCCGCCGTCGTTCTGGTAATACTCGATGACCAGTTTTGGGGGTGACTGGGTGCGGTTTACCGCGGCGATGAAGAGGTCGGGGTCGCCGTCGCGGTCGTTATCGACCAGCTCGGGGTGGACGTAAGTGGAAGAGCCCGGAGGGGCGTAGTCGATGGCAAGGAGCCCGCCGGGGTAAAGGTTATCGGGCAGGCGGTAAAATGCGGCGCCCACATTGGGACCGCCGGCGTTGCGGTAAAGCACCAGGCGGCCGCTCATCTCACCTGCCAGCGCATCGGGGTCGCCGTCGCCATCAATATCACCCAGGGTGAAGCCCGAGTACATCCCCAGCTTCAGGTCGGCAAGGGGAGGGCCTCCCTGGAGATAAATGGGAGCCGGAGAAGGCGGGGTGGGTGCGGATGCGGGGGCGGCCCGGGCGGGCAGGGCAGAGGTGAGGGTGGCACCCAGCAGGCCCGCCGCCAGGACGCGGAAGAGGTGAGAGGATGAGATTTTCAATCGCATGGGTTCGACTCCGGATTCAATGGATCAAAGAGCTGGACAGGAGCAATGCGCTCAGGTTAAAGGCCAGGTGAGCCAGCATGGCCGGGCACACCTGGCCTTCCTGACCGGCCAGCCAGGAAAACAGACAGGCGGCGACCGCCGCCGGGAGGAAGGTCAGAGGCCGAAAGGTAAGCGCGCCTGCCAGCAGAGCGTGAGGCAACCAACCGGCGGGACGGCGCAGCCACTGCCCGCGCAGTAACCGCGCGCTGTGAAAGGCCATCCCGACCGCCGCCAGAAGCGCCAGCGTCAGATGGAGGCCTGAAAGCCGCTCTCCGGGCGGGGTGAGGGCGGGTAACCCGGTTCCGGCCAGCTGAAAGAGGAAAGCGAATGCCAGCCCTAACCCCAGCCCCCAGAAAAGCGCCCGGGCTGAAGACCCCGCAGGCCGGTTTTCCGGCACGACGGGAGCGGGAGGCAGGAGCGGGAAGAGGAGCGTCAGCGCGGCGGCCTGGGTGGCCGGAATCCAGAGCAGGCCCGGCCCGGCCAGGGGAATGGGGCGCTCCAGCAGGAGCACCGGCAGCCAGCCGGCCAGAGCAGGCAGGGCATATCCCAGCAGAAGGAGGAGGGGGAAGGAAAAGGGTGTGCCGATGCGGGCGCGCAACGCGCCCAGCGCCGTGGCGAGTGTGATGACGCTGAAAAGAAGCAGGAGATAAGCCAGTGAAGTGAGCAGGTGGAACAGCTCGAGCATCGGGAGGTGCGGGGCGGCAAGCAAACCGGCCCCCACCGCCAGCCCTGCCGCGATGACGGGCACGGTGAGTGAGGAAAGTCTGTACGACGGAAGGGCCTGGTTCATGGGCACAGCCTGTGGCACCGGAGTAGGGCCCCGGCGGGTGAGTCTGCCTTTCTATCAAAAGTAGTCTGGTTCCTTCGGGGGAGTGTTCCCCCGGAGAATACCGGGGGAACACTCCTGAAGGAGTGATTACCTCATCACGGGCACGGCAGGTCGGGCGGACAACCGATGGTGGGCGAAGGCGTGATGGGTGTCTTGGTGGGGGTGGGCGTCTGGGTCTTGGTCGGGGCGATGGTATAGGTCAGCGTGAACCGCAGGGTGGGTGTGGGGGTGAAGGTGTTCGTCGGGGTAGGCGTGTTGGTGCGCGTGGGAGTGGGTGTGCGCGTGGGCGTCTTCGAAGGCGTCAGCGTGATGGTGGGGGTGTTGGTGATGGTGGGGGTGTTGGTAATGGTAGGCGTGTTGG
>NZ_DF967965.1:2689313-2691469 GCF_001050195.2 Anaerolinea thermolimosa | reverse complement strand
GGTGATGGTGGGGGTGTTGGTAATGGTAGGCGTGTTGGTGCGCGTGGGCGTGTTGGTGCGCGTGGGCGTGGGGGTAGGCGTGCGCGTGGGGGTGGGCGAAGGCAGGCTCACCGAAACCACCAGCTGCTGGGTGATGCGTGATGTATATTGCGATGTGGTATTGAGGCTGTTCTTGTCGCGGGCCTGCACCACCAGGGTGTAGGTGCCGGAGGTAACAGGCAAACCGTTCGACCAGGTGTAAGAGGCCAGGTTGGTGGGGCAGGGGTTGGCACTCTGGTTGAAGAGGCAGAAGGCCGCACTGCTGGAATCGACCACCTGGTGCACCAGCCGGCCGCTTGAATCGTACACCGCAAACCAGACGCGGTCTACCGAGCGCACGCCGCCCGCTGTGGTGACATTGGCCTGAATGTTGAAGCGCCCGCCCGTGCCCTCCAGCCGGGTGAGGGTGATCTGCGGCCCGGCCAGGCCACTCACGTTGAGCGGCGGGCAGGAGACATCGCCAATTTTGTAATTAATGTTGAGGCTGAAGCTGTCACCATCGTAAAAGTTAAAACTGCCGGTTGGATACACTGGAGAGGGCACGGTATTGGAGGTGGCCCAGGGGTTGTTCATGATCAGATTCAGGGTCGCGTCTTCCAGGAAGGGAATGACGCCCGGCGTGGTGAAGTTGTGGGTCCAGGGGCTGTTTTGCTGAAGCGTCATGTTGGGAGAGAGCAGGGTGGAGGTGCCGCTGGTATTGGTGAAGGAATACGACATAAGCTGGATGGCCGGGCGCGGTTCACTGGGCAGGTTGTTCCACGGCCCGCTCCACACCCCCTGCACCGAGGTGATAGTCACCGGCAGGTTGGTATTGGTATTGACAAGCTTGATGTTCATCCACCCGCGGTTTCTGTTGCTGGAGTCTTTTCCATTGTAAAGATAAAGTTCTTCCCTGTCGTCCTTGACGAGGAGTGAATCACAGGAGGCCACCACGGTAGGTGTGGGGCGCGGGTCGAGCGGCTTGAGGTACTTCTGCGGGATGATCGACACCGGGCCGAGGTAGGGGCCGGTCCAACCAATGGAAAGGTTGTCACCGCCGTAGCCCTCAATGTGATCGGCCTCGATGTAGTACCACTGGCCGGCTTCCAGTGAGATGGTGGCTGATTTCTGGTTGGGCTCTTTGTACCAGTCGGGTACACCGCCGGAGCGGCCCGTCCAGGTGTTGACGCGCGCGATTTCTACCTTGCCGGAGGGGTTGTCGGAAGCGCTCAGGTAGAGGCGGCTGGCATCGTCGGAGGCAATGTAGAAGGTGTATTCGCCGGTGTAGGGAGCACACAGCAGGGCGCGCATCTGGCTGCCGTAGTTATCGGCGTAGTTCACTCGAGAATCGGCCAGGCTGGCCACAAAGTCTTCCTGCGGGGCGCGCCCGGCGTTGATAACACTGCTGATGAAGGTGCCCAAGTCGGTCTGGCTGGCGCCGCTGATGCCGAAGAGCTTCTCCAGGTACTTCCACATTGAAACCTGCGGGCCGGTGCCGTTGCAGGCGGCCTCGGTGGGTTTGGTGGTGGCATCGGCGGGTTTGAGGTACTTCTGCTCGATCAGTACGGGGGTGTCGCCGTCGGCAATGCCGGGGCCCTTCCAGCCCACGCCGAGGAAGTCGCCGCCGGTGCTTTCTTTGAGGAAGACCTCAAAGTAATACCACTGGCCGCGTACCAGCATGAAGGATTTGCCCGTGGCGTAACCGGAGGCGATATCTTCGGGCTTGAGGCCGGTGTACCAGCTTTCGAGGGTGGGGGCGCCCAGGTCTACTGTAGTGCCGCCGGGCGAGCTGTTGAAGAAGAAGCGTGCGTTGTCATCGCTGACCATGTAGAAGGTGTAGTTGCCGGTGAGCGGGGCGCAGAGAAAGCCTCGGATGCGCAGGGCGTAGTTGTCGTTGATGCCGTCTGTGGGTGTGGGTTGCGGCCAGTGCAGGGCGTTGCCTGGGCCGATCCACGGGCGGATGGTCTGAGCTGGGTTGTAATATTTGTAGTCGATGTTGTTGAACAGATCATCCACACTGGTGCCGGGGAGGTTGTTCCAGCGGTCGAGCAGGAGACCAGTGCCCTGGCAGTCGAAAGGCTCCACCGTGTTGGTGGCGGTAGGAGAGGTGGTGGGGGTGGGGGTGTCGGTGGGGCCGG
>NZ_DF967965.1:2602068-2688993 GCF_001050195.2 Anaerolinea thermolimosa | reverse complement strand
TGGTGGCGGTAGGAGAGGTGGTGGGGGTGGGGGTGTCGGTGGGGCCGGTGGAAATGCCACTGGTCAGGCCGGTGACGCGCGAGGCGCGGAATTTTTCGACCAGGCCCTCGCGGGTGGAATGGAGGCGCAGGGTGGGCCACCAGCTGCTCAGGAAGGGGGTGATGAGGGTATGGCGGTAGGTGAGGGTCACCCGCACGCGGTCGCCCGGGCCGCCGGCATCGTCGGTGTAGTAAATGACAGTGTTGTCAGAAGTTCTGGCCTTCAGGCAGAAGGTGGGATACTCTGAGTCCGGGTTGGAGGGATCGTAGTACTGCTTGTTGCGGTCGTAACGGAAGAACCAGCTCTTGGAGGGGTCAGAAGTGTTCTCGTACTTGCGGTTCGAGCAGATGGACACGGTAAAGAAGTTGGGTTCCTGAGGCATGCCGAGCAGGTCGGCTTTGTTGCTCAGGCCGCTGATATCGGTGGGGTAAGTGGCCAGGTACTGGAGGTAGTCGCCCGAAACGGCCGGGTCCCAAGAGATGCCCGTTGCCCCGGCCAGGGCGGCGTCTTTGATGGATTGCAGGCGCGCCCAGTCCTGCAGGGCGTTGGTTTTCTCTTCCCAGTCGGCAATACCCTGGTTGTAGGGCACGCGGCAATCGATGGACCCATCTTTACTGTCATCGGCCTGCAGGCTGGAGGCGGAGACGCCCAGCTGGGGGGCTACCGCCTGGATGGCCTCGTCGCAGTACTGGATGTCGTAGTTGCCGGTGACGGCGTAGCGCACGGCAAAACGCGCGCCGTTTTCAAGCGCGAGCCAGGCCTGCATGATGCGCCCGAACTCGATGACGCCGAAGACGAGCAGGAGCAGGATGGGCAGGGCCAGGGCAAACTCCAGCAGGCCCTGGGCACGGGCGGTTACGGGTTTTCGGGTTGATAAAGCGTGTGCTTTCATCGCTTCCCCCTTCTTCTAGTGGGTGATCTTGGTGTAAATGCGGCTGGCGATGTTATCGAAAATGGGGAGGAGGTCATCGCCGACCGCCGCGTAATAGTACTGACCACAGGAGGTCTTCTTCGGCGCTGGGACGCCCAGGCTGTTTTTGCACTGGTCGGTGACGCGGTCGCCGTCATCGCCCACGGCGGCCATGTAGCGCAACAGGTCTTCGCCGTAGGAGATGGCCGGCCCCAGCCCGATGGTGTAAATGGCGATGTCGTTCCCCAGCGGCTCGTTGGGGTTGTAACGCGGGTCGGTTAAGTTGGCGGCATTACGCACCACGGTGAGAGCGGCTTCGTCGGTCATGTCCAGGGCGTAGTCGTACGGCGAGTAGTTGGAAGTGAGCGGGTTGCGCAGTTCCCAGGTGGAGCCGGGCGGGCAGGTTTTACTGCTATCGGAAGGTGTGGTCTTGTTGTAATCGATGCAGTAGCGGGGCGAGAAGTCTTTATCGGTGCAGAAGACGCTCCAGTACTTCTTGGTGCAAAAGCCGTACGGGAAGGAAGCCGGAATGCGGTCGGGATCGCTGAAGGTGCGGTAGGTATCCGACATGTTCACCGCACCGTCCGAAAGGAAGACGATCACCCACACCGCGCCGGGGCGGCCCTGCGCTTTCAAAATCTCCGAGGCCTGGCGCATGCCGCAACCGGTGCAGGTGGAGACGAGCGAGAATGGGTTGAGGTAAGAGCCGTAGCCGGTATCTGCCAGCCACTGGCGGGCGACGGTGTCATCGTTGGGGGTGAATTTGCCGTCCTTGTCCCAGTCGAAAGCATCCAGCATGGTGTCGTCATCGCAGGGAATGCCTTTAGCTTCATCCCAGCGGTTGTCGTCCAGGGTGCAGGGGAGGAGGGGGTCGGCGTCGGCGCCATCGCCGTCGCGGTCTTCAGGGTTGGCGGTGTTGACGAGGTTGAGGTGGTTGCGCCACTCGGGCCACATGCGCGCGTAGGGGGCGTCGTCGTGCAATTTGATGGACTGAATTTTATTGATCACGGTGGCGCGGTTGCCCCCTACCAGGGGCATCAGATCGAAGACTTTGTGGGCTTCGGTGTCAAAAGTCACCAGAGAGATGCGGTCATAGCCTTCGTAGAGGGTGTCTACCAGCTTTTCGGCGGCATCCAGCGCGTCGCGCAGGGGGTAGCAGGTGCTCTTCTGGATGACGTTCCCCGCGGCATCGGTCACCGGGTTGCACAGAGAGGGGTCGTAATCGGAGCTGGTGGATTTGCCGTAGCCGGTGGTCTTGAACACATTGCAGTTGAAGTAATCGGCGCCTTTGGGGTCGGCACATTCACTGGCCATGGATTCGGAAGTGTCGATGACGAGCACCAGTTCTACCGCGGCGGCCTCAGCGGTGGAGTTGGTGGAGAGGGAAATGTTGTTGAACCCCAGCAGGGAGAGGAAGTAAAACGGGGTGCGCTGGCGCGCCTCGACCCACACCAGCTTGCGCTGGGTTTCTCCAGGTTTGGGGCAAAGGGCGAAGAACTGCGGGTGTTCGGTCTCCAGGGAGGCATCGGTCGTGTTATCGCCGTCCCGGTCGCAGATGAGCACGTTGAGGTCCAGCACCGAGGGAGAGGTATCAATGTTGTGGGCCTTGAGCACTTCGAGGCTGGCGGCGACCATTTCTTCGTATCTGGCGCCGCGTTTGAAGTTGTTGGCGGCGGCCACGGCGGCGGCATCTACCGCGCGTTTGAGCTGGCCGTAAGACACATAGGCCACGCCGGCATCCACCGCCAGACCGACGAAGAAAAGCAACGCCAGCAGAGAGACGGCAAAAATGACCAGCACTTGGCCGCGAGAACGTTTGGAAGGGGAGGGAGGGAGAGGTTGAGGAGTCATATCAGGGTTTGGTTGTGGCGGTTGGAGCCGCCGCGGGGAGAGGCATGAGGGTGTAAGCGTGAAGCATGAGCGGGTTGGGGATAAAATCGGTCAGGATGGGCACCCCGAGGATCTGCTGATGGCAGTAGAAGATTTCCACGGCCACGAAGCCGCGGTTGGCATTGACCGCGGCAGGGGTCACATCGCTGGGAAACTCGCCGCTGGAAAGGTTAAGCTCATCCTCCAGGCGGGCCTGGGTGTAGTGAGGTTCGGTGCGCACTACATTGCCGCGGCAATCTTTCTTCCAGTTATCGGTGGCCACGTAGGTGCCGGTTTTGTGGTTGGAGAAGGCCCAGTAGAAACTGGTGTGGCCCTTGTAATCAATGACTGATTCGGCCCCGTTGGGGTGGGTGGCAGCGATGGAATTGTCCTTTTTAACCGTGTAAAGGCTGATGACGATGTCATCCGTTTCGGGGTTGAAATCCAGGTACTGGTTCATGCCGTTGCACCACCAGAGGAGGTTCCCCCCGCCGAGGTCCTGCCCGTTGGAAGCCAGGGCGGCTTTGCATTCAGTCTGGGCTCCATCCGTATCAGGTGGGGAGAAAACGCACGCAGTGTCCCAGTAGAAGTTGAAGCGGTCGCCCGTAAAGCAGTTAAGGTCGGAGACGACGGGGGCGAACGGGTCGCGGATGGAGGCGAAGCGGGCGGCCTCGCGGGTGAGGTCGAGCGCGTCGAGGTAGTGGCCCACGAAGTAGGCCACCTCCACCAGCCCCAGCAGCATGATCAGCAGGATGGGAAGGACGAGGGCCAGCTCCAGGAAGGACTGGCCGCGTGGACGCGCCCGAAAGAAGGGGAAGGTAAGCCGGCGTTTGTTGGAGGACATGGCAAAAGTCTTGCACCTGTTCGGTTTGTGAATGGGATGGCCCTTTTTGAATGGCAGAGAAAGGCCCTGCTGTTACAATACCGGGCGGCGGGGGTGGTGTCAAGAGGATAGGGAGAATTGTAAGGAAGGTTCAACGGGTTTGTAACAAAAACGAGACATTCTTATGTATAATCATCTCGCAGAGGAACAGGAGCCTTGGCAGATCTGACGTTAGACTGGGTCAATCAGGAAGCCGGTCAGGAGCAGGGGCGCCCGGCAGGCTGGTACGCCGCAGGTGCACCCCGGCGGGCAGCGCGCCTGCGCGCCCAGGACCGGCTGGTGCTCTTCTTCGCGCAGAGCGGCACGGCGCCGCTCAGCCCGCATGTCCAGCAGGAGATGCTCTCGCGCCTGGCCGAGACGTACTTCACCGCGGCGGGCTCGGTCACTTCAGGGATGCGCGTTACCGCCGAACGTCTGAACGAATTTTTACTCAACCGTAATCTACGCGCGGCACGTCAGGGCGGGCAGGTGATCGGCAACCTGGCGATGGCCGTGATGCACGGTGAGACGATTTACCTGCTGCTGGTGGGGGCGGTGCAGGTTTTCGCGCTCAGCGCGCGGGGAAGCGAACGTTTTGGCGACGCCGCGGCGCGCGGGCTGGGACAGGCACGGGTGGTGGCAGGGCGTTACTTTACGATTGCAGTAGAGGCCGACCTCACCCTGCTGTTTGCGGCTCCGACTGCCCCGGACTGGCCGGAAGATACCCTTCAAAGCTGGTGCGGGCTGGCGATGGATGAGCTTCGTGCGCGGCTTGCTCAAAGCGCGCTGGATGTGCAGGCCGGTCTGGTGCGTCTGCAACCGGGCCGGGGTGAGGTGCGCTGGCTACGCATGGAGCCTACCCGGCAGTCCGCGGCATCAAACGCGCCTGCATCGGTTGCTTCAGGGGGGCAGGTGAGCGGCCATTATTTAAGCGGCAAGCCCCTCGTTGCGGGAGGCACCCTTCCTGAGAAGGCCGTTGAGGTTCCCGAGACACCCCCGTCAGAGCCCCCGGTTCAGCGGCGAGACAGCCGTCCACCTGAAGGCGCTTCATTCCCGCGGCGCCCGAAACCCGCCCGCCCGGTGCGCGAGAGACACGCTCTCTCCCCGGCCTGGGCGGCTGCGGCGGGTCGCCTCGCGGGGGCGATTGCCTGGTTGCGGGCACGCTTCGCCTGGTTGCGGGAGCAGGCTTCAAGGCTGGCGGCACGGGTACTGCCTGACCAGCCCGCGGCGGGGCTTAACCTTTCGCCTTCCACGATGCTTTTCATTGCGCTGGCAGTGCCGTTGATGGTGACGGCTGTGGCGGCGACCGTGTATTTTCAGCGCGGGCGGGGAGAACAATACCGCGCTTACCTGCGCACTGCGGCACAGTTTGCCGAGCAGGCGGCGGCGGCAGGCGATGAGGCACTGCGCCGTGAGGACTGGAATCAGACGCTGGCCTGGCTGGACAAAGCCGCCGGTTATGGCCACTCGGAAGAAGCCGATCAACTGCGGCAGAAGGCGCAACATGCCCTGGATGAAATGGAGGGCATTGTGCGCCTGAATTACCTGCCTGCGGGCAGTCCATTACCTGAAGGGGTGGTGGTCACCCGCATGGTGGCAACGATCAGCGATGTGTACCTGCTCGATGGGCAGATCGGGCAGGTTTACCGGCTTTTCCGCACCAGCCAGGGGTATGAGCTGGACTCCCGCTTTACCTGCGGGCCGGGGAAAGCCGGGGCGGTCATCATTGGCCCACTGCTGGATATTGCCCCACTGCCGCCGGTGAATGAGTTCAAGGCCACTGTAGCAGGCATCGATGCGGGGGGCAACCTGGTGTTCTGTGCGCCCGGGGTGAGCGGCTTCAGCAGTATGACCCTCATCCCGCCGGATATCAACTGGGGCGCCATCAGCCGCATGACCATCTTCCAGGATACGCTGTATGTGCTGGATGCCAAAGTGAACGCGGTGTACCGCTACTTCAGGAGCGATGGCATGTTGTTTGCTTCTCCGCCCCGGCTGTATTTCGACAACCAGATTCCGCACATGACCGATGTGATCGACATGGCGGTGGATCAGGAGTACCTCTACCTGCTCCATCAGGATGGGAGTATGACCACCTGCTCGGCTTCGGGCTTCACCACCGAGTGCACCGATCCGGCTCCCTACGGCGATTCACGCCACGGCCGTGTGCCGGATCCGCTCACCTTTGAGGATGCCCGCTTTATTCGGATGCAAACCACCCAGCCGCCCGATCCCTCGCTCTACATCCTTGATGACCGGGCGTCCTCGATTTACCACTTCAGTTTACGCAAGTTGAACCTTCAGCGGCAGTACCGCCCGCAGGTGGAGCCCGAATACCCGCTGCCTGCGAAGGCGGCGACGGCTTTCGTCATCACCCCCAACCGGCGGGCTTTACTGGCGTTTGGCAACCGGGTTTTCTACGCGCCGCTGCCGTAAGTCAGCGTTTTCCACGCTGTTTCAGCCAGTCCAGCAGGCGGTGAGTCTCCCAGGTGTTGATTACCTGCGGGGCTTCCAGCCAGGCGCGGCGTGCCACGGCCACCCCGAAGCGCATCTCGTGCAGGCCGCCCGGGGCGTGGGCGTCGGTGTTGATGACGATGGGAATCCCCAGCGAGGCCGCGTAACGGGTGTGAGCGTCATCGGCATCCAGGCGTGAGGGGCTGGCGTTGATCTCCAGCGCGGTGCCATTTTCCTGCAGAGCGGCAAACACGGCCTGCCAGTCGAGGTCGGCGCCGGAGCGGTCGGGGAGGAGGCGCCCGGTGGGGTGGGCGATGATGTCGACATGGGGGTTGCGAATGGCGTTGAGCAGGCGCGCGGTGATCTGTTCGCGGGGCTGACGCAGGCTGGTGTGCAGCGAGGCGATGACGAGGTCGAGGCTGGCAAGCACTTCATCGGGGTAATCCATGATTCCGTCGGATCGGATGTCTACCTCGGCCCCCTGGAGGAGGAGAATCTGATCACCGAGCTTTTGCTGTACGGCGGCAATCTCAGCTTTTTGCCGGGGGAGGTCTTCGGGTTTCATGCCGCCCACGATGCCCATGTAGCTGGAATGATCGGTGATGGCCAGCACGTGGTAACCATGCTGGATGGCGGCGCGGGCCATTTCCTCAATGGTGGAGACGCCATCGCTCCAGGTGGTATGGCAGTGCAGGTCAGCCCGGATGTCTTCCAGGGTCACGAGGCGGGGGAGGGCATGACGGGCGGCGGCTTCAATCTCTCCGCGGTCTTCGCGTAATTCGGGGGGAATCCATTCCAGACCGAGCGCGGCATAAAGATCGGCTTCATCGGCGATGCGCCTAAGGTTCCCCGCTTCATCGAGGAGGCCGCGTTCTGAGAGCGAAAGCCCCTTCTTTTGCGCCAGTTCACGCAGGCGCACATTATGGTCTTTGGATCCGGTGGCGTATTGCCAGAGCGCCCCAAAGGATTCGGGAGGCTGGGCCCAGAGTTGAATGCGCGCCCCATCGCGCAGTTCTATGCTTGATTTGTTTTCTCCCTGGCCGAGGGTGCGGGCCACCTCGGGGTGGGAAGTAAAGGCTTGCATGAGGGCAACCGGATCGCGGTGGGCGATCACCAAGTCGAGGTCGCCGATGGTTTCTTTCCAGCGGCGCAGGCTACCGGCGGGTTCGGCACGTTCAACCCCGGCCTGAGAGCGCAGCCAGCCCAGCCAGCGCTGGGCGGCCTCCCAGGCGCGGCCCAGAGTCATGCGCCTGCTGCGTTGAGCGAGGCTGGCAATGCCTGCCAGGATGCTGGCCTCGGATTTCTCTCCCATGCCGGGCAGAGACCGCAGGCGGCCCTCTTCTGCGGCTTTTTTAAGGTCGTCCAGGGTGAGAATGTTGCATTCTTTCCAGAAGAGGGCCACTTTTTTAGGCCCAACGCCGGGCACTTTAAGCAGTTCGAGGAGCGAGGGGGGCACTTCTTCTTCGAGCCGCTCCAGAAAACCCAGGCGGCCCGTCTGAAGCAATTCTTCGATTTTCTCGGCAATGGCTTTCCCGATGCCGGGCACGCTGGTCAGTTCGCCACGGGCGGCGATGGCGCTGGCTTCTTCGCCCAGGGCGCGCAGGGTTTCAGCGGCGCGTTCATAGGCGCGGATTTTAAAAACCATTTCGCCCTGAATTTTCATCAGGTTGGCGATACGGTCGAAGACGTCGGCAAGTTCCTGGTTGGTCATGTGGAGCTCCATCATTATCGAGTATCCTGGTCGATTATAGTCCAGGTGAGGGGGAAAAATCCAACTGACGGCATGAGGGGAAGTGCCGAAGAGGCCCGTGGTATACTTTGGCAAAGAGCAGGTAAATGCGCGCCTGCGGGCTGGAGAGTATGGGGGGCGCATCCCCGGACAGGGAGCACACCAAAAATGAAGTATGGAATTGTCCTTCCTTATAACAGCGCCCGGCGTACGGCTGAGCTGGCACGGGAAGCCGAGCAAGCCGGCTGGGACGGCATCTTTGTGGGGGATGCCATCTGGTGTGAAGATCCTCTCATTGCACTCACCGCCGCTGCGATGGTTACGGAGCGTGTTGCGCTGGGAACGATGGTGCTGGCGATGCCGCTACGCCGTCCGTGGCATCTGGCGAGCGAGAGCCTGGCGATCGACCGCCTCAGCCAGGGACGGCTGATTTTAGGGCTGGGGGCAGGGGCAGTATGGATGGGCTGGCAGGGTTTCCCGGATGTGCCCACCGATCCTCGCATCCGCGGTGAATTGCTGGATGAAAGTATCGACCTTCTCACCCTTTTCTATCAGCGAAAGCCCTTTGATTATGATGGAAAACACTTCCATCTCAGACTCAGCCTGGTGGATGAAATGCACTACCCGCCGCGTCCGGTGCAGCAACCGCGCATCCCCCTGTGGGTGGTGGGAATCTGGCCGAAGATGAAATCCATGCGGCGAGTTCTCAAGTGCGACGGGCTGATCCCGATGAAGTTGGATGAACGGGGCGAGTATACCGAGGTGAAGCCCGAAGACCTGGCCGTGATGAGGGCCTGGTTGATGGAGCACTCCCCGCAGGGTAAAACTTTTGATCTTCCTGTTGAGGGGAAGAGCTACGGTCTGAGCCCCGACCAGAGAGAGGACGTGATTGCCCCCTGGATAGAGGCAGGGGCTACCTGGTGGATTGAATCGAGCTGGGGAATGGATGAGGAAACGCTTCTCGGTTGCATTCTCCAGGGACCGCCCCGGAGCTGAATTCCCCTTCAAACTTTCATATTGGTCTGGAATCAGATGCGAATTTTTCTTTTACGTGCCAGATGGGTCTATTTTTTGTTTTACGGCGCCTGGGCGGCCTTCATTCCGTTTCTGCCGTTGTATTACCAGAGCCTGGGATATAAAGGCGGGCAGATTGGCCTGTTGACCAGCCTGGTACCACTGATTACCCTGGTGGGCGCCCCGGTGTGGGGTGGCCTGGCCGATGCCACCCACCATCACCGCAGGGTGCTTCTGGGAGCCATGCTCGGCGCTATGGCCGCCGCCGGGGTGATCCTGGGGGCGCGCTCGCTGGGATGGCTGGCGCTGGGCATTGGAGCTTATGCCTTTTTCAATGCGCCGATTGTGCCGCTGGTGGATCATTCGGTGCTGAGCATGCTGGGGGAGCGGCGGAATGAATATGGCAGAATTCGCCTGTGGGGAGCCGTGGGCTGGGGGCTTTCGGGCCCGCTGGCAGGCTGGCTGGCCGGGAACTATGGGGCTTCGGCGCCCTTCGGGCTGTATTTGCTGGTGATGGGGCTGGCCTGGCTGATGACTGCAGGGCTGAACGTATCACCCGGCGTGGGAAGCGGGAATTACTGGAAAGATGCCCGGCTTCTTCTGCGTGAACGGCGCTGGTGGTTCTTTTTACTGGTGGTTTTCTTTGCCGGGGTTGCAGGTTCGACGGTGAATAATTACCTCTTTCTGTACATGGCTGAGCTCAACGCCCAACAGACGCTCATGGGGCTGGCTCTGGCGGCGGCCACCGTCAGTGAAGTTCCGGCGCTCTTTTTTTCCAGTAAGCTGGTGAAGCGGCTGGGAGCGCGTGGGGTGGTACTGATGGCGCTGGGGGCTTACATTGTGCGCCTGCTGCTCTACTCGGTCATCCAGGCTCCCTGGCAGGTATTACTCGTTCAACTTCTCCACGGCCTGACCTTCGCCTCGCTGTGGGCGGCGGGCGTTGCCTATGCTCATGAACTGGCTCCGCGCGGCCTGGGAGCTACGGCGCAAGGCGTCTTCAATGCCACATTGATGGGCCTGGGTGCCATCACCGGGGCACTCACGGGCGGCTTTTTGCTGGAGCGCCTGGGCGGGGCAGGGATGTTCCGTGTGGTGGCCCTGGCGGTGCTGATTGGGGCGTTGATCTTCCTGGTGGCTGACCGCCGTCAGCGGCAAAATCATCCCATCGGGTGAATTGCAGGACAGCCAGCGGCCGGTTATAATGATCGTGAACGGTAACGGAAGAAAGGTGTTTTGGAAAGGAAGGTGGTTATGATTCCCAAGCTTCAATTCGGTCGAACCGGGCATCTGAGTACACGTACACTGTTCGGAGCGGCTGCTTTTTATAATGTGACACAGGCTGAGGCCGATCAGACCATGGAGGTGTTGTTCCAGTACGGGATCAACCATATCGATACTGCGGCCTCGTACGGCGATTCGGAAATTCGTCTTGGGCCCTGGATCGAAAAGCACCGCCATGAGTTTTTCCTGGCCAGCAAGACCGGTGAACGCACCTATGAAAAGGCGCGTGCTGAAATCCGCCGCTCGCTCGAACGGTTGCGCACTGACCATCTTGATCTGATCCAGCTCCATGCGGTCATCGAGGATGAAGAACTGGAACAGGCTCTTGGCCCGGGGGGCGCTCTGGAAGCTGCGCTGGAAGCCAGAGAAGAGGGGCTGGTGCGCTTCATTGGGATCACCAGCCATACCCTTCATGCGCCAGTGATCCACCGCAAAGCCCTGGAGCGATTCGATTTCGACTCGGTGTTATTACCTTATAACTTCATGCTTATGCAGAACCCGCAATACCGGGCGGATTTTGAGGCCCTGGAACGCATTTGCAAGGAACGGAATGTGGCCATGCAATTGATCAAGACGGCTCAGCGCCGGCCTTATGGTGATGGCCCTCACACCCACGCGACCTGGTACCAACCCTTCGATGACCCGAAGGCACTCACGCTGGCCATCCACTACGCGCTGGGACGCGAGGGGGCATTTATCAATACGGCTGGCGATATTCATGTGCTGCCTAAAATTCTGGAAGCCGCCAGCAACTTTGAGAAAGCCCCGACCGACGAAGAGATGCTCGCCATGCTTAAAGAACAACAGGCCGAGCCTCTCTGGGCATAAGGATCATGGAAAGTAACACAGGAGGCAACCCGCGGGTTGCCTCCTGTGTTATAAGGTATGAGCTTAAAAACGGGGTGGTCCGGCCAGCACCCGCGCGCGGAGCTGTTCAAAGCTCCAGTTTGTCTTGCCGGGTGGGTCCATGCGCATGGGGGCGAGTGTTTCCAGCCACCAGGTGGCCCCGGCGCCGGCATACGCCCGCACCATGCGGGCGGTCTCTTCGGGCTCTTCAGGAGAGGTGGCTCCAAGGGCGATGATATCGAAGGGGAGATCAGGCTGGCGCATTGCCCGCACGATTTGCACAGCCTCGCAGAACTGGTTGTAGGCCTCCTCCAGAGAGGTGGCTTCAAAAAAGAGCGGGAACATCCCGTCCCAGCGGGCCATGCGTTCCAGCGGGCGGCGGTGGGGCCAGACACCGCCTACCCAGATGGGAATGCGGGGTTTCTGGAAGGTGGGGGGTAAGAAGCGCGTTCCCCGCAGGTGATAGTATTTTCCTTGATGAGAAAACCATTCCCCGCTCCACAACCCGGTGACCACCTCTAACCCTTCATCGAGCATCTCGCCCCGGCGGCGATGATCGGTTTCTTCGCCAAAATCATCCCATTCGTCGGGGCCGCCTCCGGTGCCGACGCCCACCACCAGCCGCCCTTCCGAGAGGTGGTCAAGGGTGACCGTCTCACGGGCGAACTTCCACGGGCGGCGGCGGGGGAGTGGGGTCACCAGCGCGCCCAGGCGTATACGCCTGGTGCGCATGGCTACGGCGGTCAGAGTGATCCATGGATCAACCATATCTGTCTCTGGCTTAATCACAATGTCGTCCCACAGGAAGAACCCATCCCAGCCGGCTTCTTCTGCTTCGGCGGCCAGGTCTGCAATGAGACGGGCCTTCCCATAGGGGTCAAAGTTGGGTAGATACAATCCGAATTTCATAATCCTCCTCGCCAATGACAGTATATCAGGGGATGAGGAAGGTGGTTTGTGGAGAAAGGCACCGGTTCACCCTCCGGTGACCGCAGTGTGAGGAGGATGGGAGAAAGCTTCGCGTACTTTACGGGCTACCCATAGCCCACCGCCGAAGATTGCTGCCAGTAAGAGCACCCCAAGATACTCAATCAAGGGGATGCGGATGATTTCATTCAGGCGAGCCCAGCCTGCCTGGCTGTAAACCACGCCAGCACCGAGCACATAGGCAGCGAGGATGACCCACCGCATCCAGTTCTTGAGCGGCAGTCCGTACATCTGAGTGATCACAAACACGCCGGTAAAACCAAAGAAGAACATGGGCCACAGGCCATTTCCCTGTTGCACGGCAACCAGGGTGCCATGGACGGCCACCATACCTTCCTGGGCAAAGGTCCACCAGCGGTTGATATGCACACGGGTAAAAAACAGGCTGCCCTGGAGGAGCATCAGGAACATATACAGGAAACCAATGAGATGCCCCATGGTATTGACCATAGGATGATACCAGAAGGTGTACACTGTGGCCCAGGCGAAGAAATAACCGTGATACTTTCTGGCGAACTGGCCGATAGCTTTATTCAGGGGGAGTTTTTTCCCGAAAAACATTCCACGGCGTGAGTTTTCCATCAGAAGTACCCAGACGAGCAGTACAATGACAGAACCCTGAGAAGAGAAAATGGAAACATCCTGTGCCAGCCCATCGTACCAGAGATGGGTCTGAACAAAGTGTAGAAGGATGAAAAACGCATTGGCTCCAAGAGCCAGGATGTTGAGGCGGTGGAGGCCGCCAGTATACCTGAGGGATTGTTTTTGGGCCAGCCAGATCAACCCCCATAATGTCAGCTGATGAGCGAGGTATCCGCCCCAGGCGGTGAGACGGCTCCAGAAGGTGGGTTCCGGGAGCTTCCAGTAATACCAGGCGGCTCCCTGGTCGGGGAGGAGGGAGATGGCATCGAGGCGCTGGCCAGCCCAGGCGATGAGTGCGGTGAAAAGAAAGCTGAAAAGGATTCCAGCCCAGAGAGCGCGGTTAGCCGTACCGGGAGGGGTGAGGGTGTCTGTTTTTCTTGTGGATGATTCGTTCATAGGTGAGCCATTCCTTAACTGAGATGTCTCAGGATATTATACGGAGCATGGGAACGAAGCGTACATGGTTTGTACAGGGTTTGCGCGGGAATTCCTGCCTGTGGGGAGATGGTATGGTCGTCAAGCTGTTATACAATGATGAAAATCAACCCGGAGAAGTCACATGGCACATAAAGCCCATTATGTCCTGAGTACGCACTGGGATCGTGAATGGTATCAGACGTTTCAGGTGTACCGGCATCGCCTGGTTCAATTACTCGATCGTATCCTTGAGGGATGGGCCGATGGACGATTAAAAGGGCCTTTCCAGAGCGATGGTCAGAGCATTTTACTGGAAGATTACCTGGAAGTGCGTCCGGAGAGACGTGAGCAAATCAGACAATTGCTCAGGGAGGGGAAAATCGTGGCCGGACCCTGGTACGTGTTGCCGGACGAGTTTCTGGTTTCGGGGGAATCGCTCATCCGTAACCTGGAAATGGGGCGGCGGCTGGTGCGGTCGTGGGGGGTAGAACCCTCGAAGGCGGGATTCCTGTGTGATATGTTCGGGCACAACAGCCAGATGCCGCAAATTTTTGCCGGTTTTGGCATTCCCATGGGGTTCATCTGGCGGGGCACCAACCTGCCTGACCAGCGGCTGGTTGTGTGGCGGGGTGCCGATGGTACAGAAATGCCCTGTTATCGTTTTGGGGAAATTGGTTACTGCAGTTATGCCCTCAGTGTGCGGCAGGTTCACGGAGACCGGCAGGCTTTTAGCCCGGAGGAAATTCGCCAACGCCAGGCGGCTTTTTTGCAAAAAGAGGCAGCGAAAACCGAGGTGGGGCCGCTGTTGATTTTCGATGGGTGCGATCATCTGGAATGGGACCCGGATGATTATGCTATTCTGGCCGAACGTTTTGAAGGTGACCCTGATTTTGTTGTGACTCATACCTCGCTGGATGCGTATATCAATGAGATGCTGGCCTTCCGAAACCAGATCACAACGCGGATCGAGGGGGAGTTGCGCGAGCCGGCCTTTTACCCGTTTGAAGTGGAAGGCCAGTGGCTGATCCCGGGAGTGGGGTCAAGCCGGGTGAACCTTAAACTGGCCAACGCGGCCTGCCAGAGCCTTTTGTGTCAGTGGGCAGAACCACTCAGCGTCTTTGCCCGGGCTTCCCTGGGGCTGGAATATCCGCAGGGTTTCCTGGATGTAGCCTGGCGATGGTTAATTCAAAATCATCCGCACGATTCGATTTGCGGTTGTTCCATCGACCGTGTGCATGAGGATATGTTGTACCGCTTCCACCAGTGCGAGCAAATCGGTGAGCGCCTGACTCAGGAGGCAACCCGGCGCCTGGCTGCCAGCGTGGCGGGAGAAGTGGCCGAAGATGAGCTGCGGGTAACGGTTTTTAACCCATTGCCACGAACCCTGGAAGAGGTGGTTGACCTTGATCTGGAGTTGCCCGTAGGCTGGCCGACCTTTAATGAAATGTCCAACTCGGAGGCCAAGCTGGGCTTCCGCATCTATGATGCCCGGGGTGTAGAAATTCCTTATCAGCGCCTCTGGCAGCAGATGGATCAACCGCGCTGGCGTTTTTATGGGCGGGTATTGGCCCAGGAAACCCGGGTGCACCGCGTACGCGTGAGCCTGCCGCTCTCATTACCTGCACTGGGGTATACCACACTGACGGTGCGGCCTGAGGCTCCGGGGATTCCAACGCGCTATCCCATGCTTCCGGAGCTGGTGGTGGGTGAACGCTGTATGGCCAATGAATATCTGGAAGTTTCGATCGAACCAGATGGAACGTTGAGTCTGCTGGATAAGCGCAGCGGGCAGTTTTACAGCGGTTTATTAACTTTTGAAGACCGGGCAGACATTGGTGATGGGTGGAATTATGGTCAGGCAGAACATGACCAGTGTTTTTATTCTTCCGGGGGCCGGACGAGTATTGCACGGGTGAGCCATGGGAAATATCTGGCTTCTTTTCGGATACGGAAGGTGATGGAAGTGCCCGTGGAATTTGATTTCCACGCCCTGGAGCGCAGTGCATCCATGGCGGAACTGGTAATCGATAGTCTGGTGACTCTGCGCGCCGGTAGCGATCGCCTGGAAGTGGAAACTGTGGTTTTGAATCATGCCAGAGATCATCGCCTGCGTGTCCTGTTCCCCAGCGGTGCCCAGGCTGAAACCTACCTGGCTGATTCACCCTTTGATGTGGTCGAGCGCCCCATCGCTCTTCGCGCTGATAACCACGTTTACCGTGAGCCAGAGATCGAAACCAAACCCCAGCAAAGCTTTACAGCGGTTTTTGATGAGCATCGTGGTCTGGCTGTAATCAGCAGTGGTCTGATGGAGAGCGCCGTCATAGATGTTCCTGAGCGTATTCTGGCCCTGACCCTCTTCCGGGCCACGCGGAAGACGGTGGGCACATCCGGAGAACCCGGCGGGCAAATGCAGGGAGAACTGCATTTTCGCTACTGGCTTATCCCACTCCATGCGCCGGTTGACCGCGCTCTGCTCCTGTATCGAGGCCTGCAACTGGCTGCCGGGCAACGCGCGGTTTGCCTGGCATCTGCCGAACAGGCCTTTTACCGGCAGGAACGGCGATTGCCGCCTGAGGCGGGTTTCCTTCGGGTGCAAGGGGCGGCTGTATTAACCAGCCTGCGTCAGACGGAGGCTGGTCTGGAGGTGCGCCTGTTTAACCCCGAAACCCGGATTGAAAAAGCTACCCTCCATTTTACCGGGTTGCCAGCGGCGTCACAAAGGGGGTTCTTTGCCAGACGGGTAGACCTGGATCATCGCCCGCTGGGGGATGCTTTGGAAGTTGAAGGAGGGCAGCTTTCCATTTCTCTGAAACCTAAAGAGATTGTGACTCTGGCATTCACCGGCATTTGAAATGGAGCAAAGGATGGTTGAAAATCTGGCCCAGGTAGCTCTTCTGTTAGACCCGGGAGACACGGTGGCCATCGCCCGTCGGCTTATACCGGCGGGGACGCGCCTTCGACTGGACGGCAGGGAAGTGGTGGTACGTCAGGAAATCCCTCCCGGCCACAAGCTGGCGTTACGGTCGGTGGCGGTGGGGGAAGCTGTTTTTCGATACGGGCAACGGATTGGGCAGGCCAGCCAGCCCATTGACGCTGGCGATTGGGTGCACAGTCATAACCTGGATGTAGGGGAGATTGACCGGTGCACAGGATGGCATGTAGTGCCGCCTCTGCCGGTGGAACCCACCGCCAGTACTTTCCTGGGGTTTCGACGTGCAGATGGGCAGGTGGGAACGCGTAACCTGATCATCATCATAGCCACGGTGAACTGCGCGGCTTCTGTGGTGGCACGAATTGCCGCGCACTTCACCCCTGAACGCCTGGCAGAGTTCCCGAATGTGGATGGAGTGGTTGCTGTTACCCACTCATCCGGGTGCAGTGTGGCTCCCGATTCCCTCTCCCTGCTTTATCTGCGCCGGGCGCTGAAGAACCTTGCCCACAACCCCAACATTGGCGCGGCGCTATATGTGGGATTGGGGTGTGAGGTGAATGCCGTAGAAGGCTGTATGCCGTCCTTTTCTCCCGAAGAAATGGGGCGGTTAGCCGGGCCCGGGTTGGTCATTCAAGAAGCAGGAGGGTTCAGGCGCACGGTTCAGGCGGGTATTGCCGCGGTCGAACGCATCCTTCCAGAGGTGAACCGGAGTATTCGAGAACCCGTTCCTCTTTCGGGACTGAAGATCGCCCTGCAGTGTGGAGGGAGCGATAGCTGGTCGGGGGTTACTGCCAACCCACTGATGGGGCGGGTAGCTGACCGGGTAGTTCGAGAGGGAGGAACCGTGGTACTGGCTGAGACGAGTGAGATCTTCGGAGCCGAACGGTTGCTGCTGGAGCGCGTTGCTTCGGATAAGGCAGGTGCCCGGCTGGTGGAGCGGCTGACCTGGTGGCTTGATTATGCCCGCCGGAATGGCTTCAGTATCGATAACAACCCTACACCGGGGAATAAAGCGGGGGGGCTGACTACCATCTATGAAAAATCTCTCGGCGCGGTGGCCAAGGGGGGGACTACCCCGCTGGTAGAAGTGTACGAGTATGCTGAAAAAATCGCGGCGCCGGGGCTGGTGTTCATGGATACCCCGGGAAATGACCCTGTTTCGGTGACGGGACAACTGGCAGGGGGGTGCAATCTCATTCTGTTTTCCACGGGGCGTGGCTCGGTGTACGGGAGCGGCCTGGCGCCCTGTATCAAGGTGGCCAGCAACAGCGCCCTGGTCCAACGCATGGCTGAAGATATGGATTTTGATGCCGGGCGGGTGCTTGCGGGAGAGAGCTGGGAAGACGCTGAAAATGCCCTGTTTGAACGGGTGATCGGGGTGGCGTCGGGCCAGCGTACGGCGAGTGAGAACGATGCCCCGCGAGTGCATGAGTTTGTTCCATGGCAACCGGAACCATTTTTATAGGGTGTTCAATGGTCAGGGGGTGAGAAAATACACTTTCGTGGGTGCTATTCCTCCTTTTTAATCTGCCCTCATCTTTTTCTCATTTATAATTAATACGCCATGGCAGCCGCCATCGAACCGGTGGCGGGTTGATTCTTTGGTATTTATTTTCAATGGCATGATGGAGACATCAACCATGACCCAGAAATTTCGCTTGATGCGAATCCTACCTTTGCAAATTAGCCTCGGAGTTTTCCTGGCGTGGCTCGGGTTGCTGATGGTTCAAAATGGTGTGGTTTCCGCAGTCCCCTCTGGCCAGGAACAGCAACCGGGGAATGCTGTCTGCCTGGGGTGTCACCAGCAGCCCGGTCAGACGATGACCCTGCCAAGCGGGGAGCAACTCTATGTCTCGGTTGACCCCGCCCAGTTCGGAAAATCGGCCCATGCCCGGGCAGGGGTTGCCTGTGCGGTGTGCCATACCGATATTTTCGGTTACCCACACCCGCAGCGATCAGCCCAGACGATCCGGGAGTATACCCTTACCTACAAGGATACCTGTAAACTCTGCCATGCGGATAAATATGCGCTGGATAGCGTGCATCGTCAGGCTTTTGAGAGCGGCAACGAAAACGCCCCCGTCTGTGTGGATTGTCACAACCCCCATACGCAGGTACAGGTGACCGATGAACAGGGGAATTTGATCCCGGAAGAACTCGGGAAATCTCCAGAGATCTGCGCCAAATGTCATAACGCGATCTATGAGGAGTACATCCAGTCGGTGCATGGAGAAGCGGCCCAACAGGGGAATCCCGATGTGCCGGTATGTATAACCTGTCACGGACTTCATAAGATTGAAGACCCCACAACAGCCAAGTTCCGGCTGGCTTCCCCGAAATTATGCGGTGACTGTCACAGCAATAAAGAGATCATGGCCAAATACGGGCTTTCCACCGATGTTTACAATACCTATGTTTCCGATTTTCACGGCACCACGGTAACGCTCTTCGAGAAGACCTCGCCCGACCAGCCCACCAACAAGGCGGTCTGTTATGATTGTCACGGGGTGCACAACATTCGGCGGGTGGATGATCCACAGGCCGGGCTGGAGATCAAGCAAAATATGCTGGTGGCCTGCCAGCGTTGCCACCCCGATGCCAATGAAAACTTCCCCGATTCCTGGTTGAGCCATTACACTCCCAGCCCCACGAAGTACCCGGTGGTGTATTACGTCAACCTTTTTTATAGGATCTTCATCCCCACGGTACTGGGGGTGATGGGTGTGCTGGTTTTGAGTGATGCAGGGCGGAGAATCTCCATGGCCGTTCGGCGGCGCTCGAAAGGTCAGAACCAGGGATCAAAGGAGAAAACTCAATGATGAGCGAGAAAACCAAACGTTACATGCGTTTCGATGTCGCCCAGCGGATTGAACATCTGATATTGATCCTTTCTTTCACGACGCTTGCCCTTACCGGTTTGCCGCAGAAATATTCGCTCTCTCCTGTTTCGCAGGCGATCATTCAGGCGCTGGGAGGAATTGAGACGATTCGGGTGATTCACCGCACGGCGGCCATCATCTTTGTGTTGGAAGCAGTATATCACCTGGTGGTCCTGGGTTATAAACTGGTGGTTTTACGTCTGGAAGCGAGCATGCTTCCGGGGATCAAAGATGCCCGCGATATGGTGGAATGGTTCCTCTTTAACCTGGGCCTGCGCAAAACACACCCGAAGATGCCGCGCTACAACTTCATGGAGAAGATGGAATACTGGGCCATGATCTGGGGGCTTCTCCTGATGGCACTGACCGGGTTCATGTTGTGGAATCCTCTGACTACAGCCCGTCTCCTGCCAGGGCAGTTTATTCCGGCGGCCAAGGCGGCGCATGGCGCCGAAGCGGTGCTGGCGGTGCTGGCGATCGTTCTCTGGCATTTCTACAATGTTCACATCAAGCGTTGGAACTGGTCGATGATCAAGGGCACATTGAGCCGGGAAGAGATGGAAGAGGAGCACGCTCTGGAGCTGGAAAAGCTGGAGAAGGGAATGACTCCGGTGTTGCCTGACCCTGAAATCAGGCGTAAACGCGAGAGGGTCTATTTCCCGGCTGCTGCTCTCTTTACCCTGGTTTCTCTCTTCCTTGTGGTACGGTTCGTGACTCTGGAAGAAACTTCGATCACCACCCTTCCGCCCGCCGAGCGATTACCTGTGGTGGTTAAGCGCTCGCCCACGCCTCTGCCTACACGTCCACCGACACCAACCACAGCTCCCACGGCTGAAGGTGCCGCGGCACCCACCACCTGGGAAGGCGGGATTGATCAGATCTTTGCTAAATGTACGGCCTGTCATGGTACAGCGGGTGGCCTGAGTGTGAAAACGTATGCGGATCTGCTCAAAGGCGGCAAGGATGGCCCCGGAGTGGTGCCGGGTGACCCCGATGCCAGCCAGGTGGTGATCAAAATGCGCGGCGCTCACCCGGTCAAGCTCAGCGATACAGAATTGCAACAGGTGGTGGATTGGATTCGCGCCGGTGCGCCGGAAAAGTAAGGGAAGAACCACAGGCATTGGATAAAAAACGCTCCAGAGAGCCATTCTCTGGAGCGTTTAAATGTCTCAAGTTCTCGTCCTTTTATCGGCGGAGTTTAGTACCGCAGGTGCGGCAGAAAACATCCCCTGGCTGTGCCCGTTTACCACATTGATGGCAAAAAATGGGGCTTTCTTTCTGGGGGGAGCGGCCGGGGGAGGGCGCTTCCTCTCGGCGGGGGCGGCGCGGCGTTTTTCTGGAAGGAGTTCGTTCGGTGCGCAGATACCAGAAAACGCCTACCCCAATAAGGACCAACCCCAGTCCGGCCAGCACCCAGGGAATTACCGTGTTCAACACAGAACGGGGTGGAGTGCGATTTGCCGGAAGAGCCGGGGTGACGGCTTCAAACGCCTGGGGTTGGGTGAGGGTATCATCTGGCTTGGTGTAGGCGATCTGGAGCTTGAAGGTGTTTCCAACCGAGACGCTTCCCACAGGCACATTGAAATAAGTGAGGCCGTCGCTGCCAGGGCCGCTGGTGCCGGTGGGAGGTTGCAGGCGCATATTCGTGGCTGTGCGCGGCTGCTGGACGATCACCGTCATGGAGTCTACGGCGTAATCGCCGGGCCAGCGAAAGGTATAGGCGCGTTCACTACCGTTTTTCATCAGAGGCTCGTAGTATTCAAGCTGTAACTGGGGAGTGGTGGTGGTGAACTGAAAAAGGACCCAATCCCCATCTTCTCCCACTTTGCTGTAATTTGGGATATTAAAGAGACCATTTTCGGTTTGTTCAGCCAATGCTGCCAGATCACCTGCCGAACGGGGGATACGAAAGACCAGTTCAGCGGGAAGCTGGGTTTGGGATGAAAGGGTGATGCGATAGATCACCAGCACAGAGGGTTGATCGTACTCCGGCCAGACTTCCACCTCCAGATTCTGTATGGAAATATCGTTCTGGGCAAAGGCAGGTCGGGGGATGGAAAAGCTGATGAAAACCGCTAAGAGACACAAAATCCAGCGCCGCATGAATCCTCCGGTGAAATATTCGTAAGGCTGGATGTATTATACCGGAAGCTGCACAGCTTCAGCGAATACCTCTCGCGCAACGCTCTCTTCAAGCGCCAGTTCGCTCTCCTCTACCTGAATAATGACCAGCGGGCGTTGTGCCAGAACGCGAATCTCCCGGCCAGGAAGAACCCCGTAAGCCTGTAAATGGTGAAGGGTTGCCGGGGGCAAATTTCCAAACCGCCGGACTTTCACCCGGGCATCGGTTGAGAAATCTGCCAGGGGGCGCTCATCGGAAGGCTGGGGTTGAACAAGGTTCTCATGAGTTTTTTGCAGGGTTGGTTTCATGGGTTTTCCTCAAAAGGAGGCGTTCTACCAGACGGGCCAGCGCAGATTGCTGCGGGTCGATATTCTGTGCGCCACAGTTCGGGCAGCAGGCGGTAGGGCAGCTGGAATGTAAAGGGCAGGAGGCACACCCGGGATGTTCCTCTGGATTGAAGGTGAAACCACAGACGGCGCAGGTCACAAGCGAAGGAGATTGTCCGCTTTTCATCTCAAGACCATCCGAAGAGGAGTAAAAGCCGGTAAAGCACCCCGCCCACCAGCAATGCGAATGGGAAAACGAACAGGAGGATTCCAAGGGTGGTGCGCCAGCCGCGTTCTTTGGCGATCATAAAGATGCTGGCGATGCACGGGACAAAGAGGGTGATGGTGACAATGGATACCACTACCTGAAGCGGGCTGAGCAGGCCGTGATTCTGCATATGGAAGAGCCCCGTAGCGGCAAAATCGCGCCGCATGATACCGAGTAAAAAGGCCGAGGCGGCCTCCGGGGGCAATCCGAGCCAGTCAGTGACAACAGGTTCGGTGGCATGAATGAGCCAGGGCAGGATGTGTACCTGGTCGAGGGTGAAGAGAAGCAGAGTGCCGACCAGAAAAAGCGGCACGGCTTCTTTGATGTACCATTCCAGGCGAGCGGCAGTCTTTACCAGGACATTGCTCAATACCGGCAGTCGAAGCGGAGGCAGTTCAACCACCAGCGGGGCCCGTTCGCCGGGCATGAGCCGCGCCGCCAGCCACCCCACCAGCAGTAGAACCCCCAGAACGACGCCTCCCCAGATGAGTGCCGCAGAGAAGGAAATCCCTGCCAGCATCCCCAGTACCACCCCCAGCTGGGCCGAGCAGGGGACAGCCAGCGCCAGAAGAATGGTGACGAGCAGGCGTTCTCGACGGGAAGGGAGGGTGCGGGTGGTCATGGTGGCCATCGTCACACATCCAAGACCGAGCACCATGGGCAACACCGCCTGTCCGTTGAGGCCCATCCAGGAGAAAAAGCGGTTGGTGAGCACGGCCATGCGCGGCAGGTAGCCTGAGTCTTCCAGAACGCCAAAGGCGATAAAAAAGGTGGTCACCACAGGCAAGAGGAGGGCAAAGGCATAGGTTGCACCCATGGTCCACAGGCCGTATTCGCCCACCAGCATTTCGACTGCGAATTTCCACGGGATCAGGCGCTGGATGTGATCGGTGATCCAGGGGTTGATGATCTGGTCGAAAAGATGGTTTTCCAGCAGTCCCACCAGCGTACCGGCGCCAAAGACCCCCACGAACCAGTATAAAGCATAGAGGACGAGGGCGAGGATGGCCAGCCCCCCCAGGGGGTGGGTGGTAAGGCGGCTGAGCCGGGATTGAAGGGTTGGGCGCCCTGTAGACTGACGCTGGATGGCGCGCTCAACGACCTGCTGGATGAAGTCTTCACGAATGCGTTGGATGGCATCCAGAGGTGAAACACCCAGCCGGGATTCACACTCGGTGCGCATGGTTTGCAGGTGTGCAAGGGTTGCGGGGGTGAGCCGTTCGGCCAGCCACGATGCGACGACGCGGTCGCCTGCCAGCCACAGAAGTCCCAGGGCACGCGGAGACATGCTGGCGGGGGGGAAAAGCCCTTCACTTTCGCTGAGAAAGTCTTCAATGGGTTGCGGGTATTCCAGCCGAAGTGAAGAGACGGGAGCCTGCTTGAGGGCTTCAACCAGGGCATGCATGCCCTGGCCACGAGTAGCAATGGTTGAGATCACTGGCATTCCCAGAGCGTCGGCGATACTGGATGGATCGAGTTTCAGTCCGCGGGCTTCGGCTTCGTCTATCATGTTTAGTGCCAGGACAATCGGAAGACCCATCTCGGCAAGTTGAACGGTGAGGTGCAGGGTACGCCGCAGATTTTTCGCATCACCGACCTGAAGCACTGCCTGTAATGGGTCTTGCAATAAAACTCGCGCGGTGACGGCTTCATCCTCACTGCGGGCGGGGAAAGTCACAATGCCCGGGGTGTCAATGATCATTGCTCCGGGTATGGCACGGGTGACACCCCGCGTGATTTCAACCGTGGTGCCGGGGTAATTGGACACGGTGACGTACTGCCCGGTGAGGCGATGGAAAAGGATGGACTTGCCAACGTTGGGATTGCCGACAAGGGCAATGCGTCCACCGGTGGTAGGCATGGCAGGAGAGAGTGTGTGGCTGGCGCTCATGGTTGCTCCGGGGTGTCCTTCTTGCATAAAGCACAGACGCCGTATAAAGTGAAAGAGACGCTTTCGATCTCTGCGCCGGTGTCGGCGGCATATTTACGCCTGAGTTCGTGGATCAGCGGCTCGTCGAACTCGATGATCCGGTTGCATACCCGGCAGCGAAAATGAAAATGCTCGGTGATGGCATGGGGGCGGTCTACCGGATCGAAGCGTTCCCGGCGTTTCTCATCCTCAAACCAGCGAGGAGAGACAAATCCATTCTCTTCCAGCCAGCGTAACGTACGGTACACCGTGGAAAGGTTAATATCAGGATCGGCGTTGCGCACGTGGTCAAAAATTTCTTCAGCGGTGGGGTGGCCGCGTAAGTCTTCGAGGGCATCGAGAATCAACCGCCGCTGAGCGGTCATCCGCCCGCCTTCGGCACGCACCTTGCTGGTTACCTGATCAATGAATGATTCCATGGGTTAACCCTTCTGATGCAAGTCATTTGCAATAACGATATTGCAAAACATTTGCAATTAGATGGCAGGGTTATTGTAAGTCGAGGAGATAGTTTCATCCAGTGCGATCTGTCACCCCGAAAGGTTATAATTGTCATACACTGGAGGTCGCGATGAAGATTCTCTCCCGTTTTCTGGTGGCCCTGTGCCTCACGGTCATTGCCTGCGGATTCTTTTCTCCCCGTACTGTACAGGCTCAGGCTGAGGTTCCCCGGCTGGAAAAGACCAGTTGCATGTTTCCCTTGCCTGAAGGGGTGACGGAAGGGGTGGATGTGGATTGTGCCTATCTGATCGTTCCCCAGCGCTACGAGGATCCTCAAGGGGAAACCTTGCGGTTGGCGGTGGCCGTGATTCGGAGCACATCGCCCAACCCGCGGCGGGATGCTCTTGTATTCAACCAGGGTGGGCCGGGCGGCTCGACGATTGATTACTTTTCGCAGGTTTTATTCGACAGCCCTTTGCGAGCAGAGCGGGATCTGGTGCTTTTCGACCAGCGCGGCACCCTCTATTCTGAACCGGCGTTAATGTGTCCTGAGTTTCTGGATGAAACCCTCAAGGTGCTGGACAAAGACCTGAGCGATGAAGAAGAGAACCGCCTGTTCCGACAGGCGGCGGATGCCTGCCGGGATCGGTTGCTTCGAGAAGGAGTCGACTTATCTGCTTTTAATAGTCTTGAGAATGCTCATGATATTGAAAGTCTGCGGGTGGCACTTGGGCTGGAGAAGATTAACCTGTATGGGGTTTCATACGGCACTTTACTGGCACTGCATGCCCTTCGTGAACATCCAGAAGGGTTGAGAAGCCTTATTCTGGATGCGGTGGTGCCACCCCAGATTGACTTTAACCCCGAGAGTGCCCGGACGATGGATCGTGCCTTTACGGAGCTTTTCAACGCCTGCGCCGCCGATGCTGAATGCAACCGCGATTTTCCGAACCTTGAAAAGGTTTTTTTCGAGGAGGTCGATCGCCTGGATGCACATCCAGTCATGATTCAGCTGATGGACCCCGAGACGGGAGAACGCCACAGGGCGCTCTTGAATGGGGATGGTTTAATTCAGACGTTGTTTCAAACCCTGTATTCCAGTGAGTTAATCCCGCTCTTGCCCAAGATGATTTACGATGTCCGCGCCAACCGTTTCACTCTCATAGAGCGCGTGCAGTCGCTGATCACATTTGATCGAACCATGGCTGAGGGGATGTACTATGCGGTGGTTTGTGCCGAAGACGGCGATTTTGATCCGCGCTCGGTGAAGTATGATGGCATTCGTCCGCGCCTGGTGAAGGGGGAACAGGAAGGAAATGAGACCTTTGTGCAGGTCTGCCGGGATTGGAATGTGCGCCAGCTGGGGAAGCAAGCCGACGAGCCGGTCTTCAGTGATCTTCCTGTATTGATCCTCAATGGGCGTTTTGATCCCATTACCCCGGAAACGTATGGGGAGATGGTGGCGCAGACGTTGCCCAACAGTTATTTGTTCACCTTTCCAAACACCGGCCATGGTGCCATTGGAGATGCCTGTGCGGACCAGATCATGGTGGAGTTTCTCGATGATCCCTCACACCGGCCTGAAGCGGCCTGTCTGAAAGAGGCGAAAGTGGACTTTGTCACCACGCAGGACGTGGTGGATTTTCCGGTGTTGATGCGGGCGCTCAATCTTGACCCGTGGGCACTGGTACTGCTGGGAGGATTGATCCTTGGGGTAACCGGACTGCTCAGCGCGTGGGTGGTTTTCCCGCTGGCATGGCTGGCGCGGCTCGTTAGCGGGCGTGCAGGGGCACCTGCTCCATGGCTGTTGCGGTTAGCTCCGTGGGTGGCAGGTTTTCTGGCGTTGTTTGGGGTATTTTTCCTGGGCGGGCTGGCTGTAGCTGGCTTTCGAATGGTTACGGAGAATGACATCCGTATTTTCTTCGGGATACCAGCCCGGTGGCGCTGGATCTTTACCTTCCCGGTTCTTTCAGTGCCTCTTACGCTGGTGATGGTGGTGCAGGCTGTGGCAGGGTTGCGCCGGGGGTACTGGCGTCTGTGGCGGAAAGTCTATTTCCTTCTGCTCACCCTGGTGGCGCTGAGTTGTATCGGCCTTTATCTGGCGGTCGGGGCTCTGAGATTCTGGTAAAAGGTTGATCGCAACTTTGAAAACCTCACAGCGTATATCCATTGGGAGTTTGTAGAAAAAGAGGAGCAATGAAATGAGCGAATCGATAGGTGAAAACCATGAGCAGAAAACGCAAAATGTCGATGAGAGCTGGCGCGAGGTAGGACGACAGTTTGAAGCGCTGGGAAGCGCTCTGGCGCAGGCTTTTCGGTCGGCCTGGACTCATGTGGAATCAAAACCGGAAGCCCGGCAGGTCAAAGAGGGTCTCGAGTCGATGGTGCGTGAGGTTGGGCAGGCGATTGAGGAAGCTGCCAGTACTGAGGAAGCCCGGAAAGTAAAAGAAGAGGCAAAACGGGCAGTAGAATCGCTGCGGGTAGCCGGTGAGCAGACGGTAGACGAAGTTCGCCCACAGCTGCTTACCGCGCTTAAGAAGGTGAATGAAGAATTACAGAAATTAATCGAGCAAATGGATCAGAAATAAGGATATCTCTCTTCTCGGTGGCAGACAGGCCGACTCTTTCCAGGGGTCGGCCTGTCTGTCATTGGGTGTAACGATTCGGAGAGTGGCGGGTTTTCAAAAAAATAGGCCGCATCTCTCAATTCAGAGGTTGAAGGATGAAGTGGTACGGTGCTGTTGCGGTTGTGACGGGAGCTTCCAGCGGAATCGGCAGAGCCACAGCGCTGGCTCTGGCGCGAAAGGGAGCCAGGGTGGTTCTGGCGGCGCGCAATGTACCGGCGCTGGAGAGGCTGGCGGCGGAGATCGAACAACTGGGGCAGGCGGCGCTGGTTTGCCCGACCGATGTATCCCGGCCCGAAGAGATCCATGCAATGATCGGCAAAGTTTTGAGCGATTGGGGCAGGATCGATGTGCTGGTGGTCAGCAGTGGGCAGTACATTCGATGCCCGATTCGAGATCTCACTCTTTCTCTGGTGGAACAATCGCTCAGGGTGAATTTTTACGGTGCAATATCGGTGGTGCTGGAGGTGCTCCCCGGAATGCTGGCCCGGCGGAGCGGGCATATTGTGCTGGTCTCGAGCATGGATGCACGGCTGGCTTTACCTCTTGATGCCCCCTACACCGCGGCGAAATCAGCTCTGCTGGGGTTTGGGGATACTCTACGGAAGGAACTGCATGGCAGCGGCGTCTCGGTGACCAACGTGTTGCCTGGCCGGGTGGACACTCCCATGGTTGCTGGCATGAAGTTTCACCCGCTTTCGGCCAAAATTTCTCCCGGGGCGGTGGCGCAGGCCATCCTCCGCGCCATCGAGCGGAAGCAGGCCACGGTTGTTTTGCCGCCGCAGGCGTGGCTGCTCTCACTGGTGAATACACTTTCGCCCACTCTGGCCGACTGGATCGGCCGACTTCTCTGGCTGGAAGGCCGGGAAGAAAATCCCTCCTGAGGAATAAATTAACAATGGGATCTTCTGTGCATGACTGGTTGCGGAAAATCCGTGTGGGATATGTTCCCCGGGTTACAACCCCTCTGCTGGAAGGAGCGGCACGAGGAGTGCTGGAACAGTTCGTTAAAAAGGGCCATGTTGTGCTCTCAGCTCCACACGGCGAGGTAGATGTTTTGCTTACGACGGCTGTTTATGGAGAGACGATCAACTGGCGTGATGCTCTTTTTTTCAACGCGAAGCGGAGCCTGGGGTTGCAAACTCAACCGACGGTTTTTACCCTGCTCCACATCCGCCCCAGTCAGCTGAATGATCTTCTTGCCCACCTGGGCAGAGTTTTGAACAAAGAGACCGCGGACCCGGCAGATTATCCTTTTGCAGGCCTTTCTCCGAGGGCTTTTACCACCCTCCACGAACAGGGGCGCCGCGGCGGCCCACTCCTTGCGGCCCTCCGCTTGTTTCAATGCCAGACGATGTGTGTCCGGCTCATGGTTCTGGTTGGTGAAGATTACCCCCTGGAAGCATATACCTGTGATCTGGTCGGGGCTCATCCGCGTACGGTTGCCGGTCAGCTGGAGGCTTTTTATGAGGACCTCATGCTGCGGATTGTGACGGCAGTATCTACGCGAGAAATCACTGCTCATGAGCGGGTAACCCCGGATATTCCGCAGGTGGTTTGGAAGGCCCTGAGCACCCCTGCGGCGATGCAGGTAGCCGGGCTGGAATTTGGAAAACGGCAGTTTTTCACCGATATGGTGGTGGTGAGCAACCTGGTTGCTGTACCCATGTTGAACCATGCTATTTCGAGGCAGTATAGCGAGGGATGTTTTGCCACCTGGGAGCCACGTCTGGAAGCCCTGATCACCACCATTACAGGAAGCGCCCGGCCTGTCAATAAGGGGCGGCTCACTGAGGATGAGCTGGCCGTGATTACCGGGGTGCGCCCTGATGGACTTGGGGCACGGGTGCGCCATGTGGAAGGGAAACGGAATGATCCACCTTCTTCTGAAGCGGTGGAGCTGGTTGAAATGGATGCTCCCTTGCCTCGAATCACCCTTTCGTGGGGGGCGGGTGCTGGAGCTCTGGTGCCGGTGGCACGATCAAAGTTGCATGGCCATCGCGGGGTGCGTTCGTTTGACCCACAGCGTGTAGAACATGTTTACCTCCCGGCTCCCTATTATCGTTACCCGGTTTCCTGTTCTACCGAGGCCCAGGCCCGGGCAATCTGTGAGGCATTTTCTCATTCGCAGGCTCTACAAAACCCCGGCGACCCTCGACAAATTGTTTTTACCATTCTTCCCGGTCATGGAGTGGTGATTGTGGAGAAATGGGTGGAAGGGAAAGCGCCGTTCCAGGTGATCTGGGAGGCCATGGATGATGGATCACTGATGATAGATTCCCGGGTGCCCCAGGGGAGGCTTTCTTACCGGCTGGATGGTGCGGGGCGAATGATTTTGGAGGAGGAATAAAGTCAGCAGAAAAAGCCACGCTGTTTCAGCCGGAAAACCCCTGGTGTGCGGAAACAGGGCAACAACCATGAACCGTGAAGCCGGTTTGACGATTGGAGTAAGTTCGGCTATAATCAAGTCATAAGGCATGAGTCAGGAGGAGTAAACCCACTGACACACCGGCAGAGAAGGAGGAACAGGTGAGAGCCTCCGCGGTGGTTCGGGGTTGAAGTCGCTTGGCTGGCTGGCCGAAGAAACCATCCTCCTTTTGGATGGGAGTAGAACGGCACGGGTGAGCCCGTTATCGCATCCTCCGGATGATGGCGTCCGGGATAAGTGCGCCTGAATCAGAGCAGGCGAAGTGAGGTGGTACCGCGGAAGGTTCCCTTTCGTCCTCAATGGATGAGAGGGTTTTTTATTTTGGAGAGGGCTACAGCAATGATGACACGAACGGATCGTTTACCGGAATCCTGATGCTGGAATGAATGAGGAGAACCATGCCTGAGATTTCTTTGCCAAAAACCTATGATTTTTCTGCCGTCGAAGAACGGATTTATGCCTGGTGGGAGAAAAGCGGCTTTTTTAAACCGTCCAATGACCCGAACAAACCCGGTTTTGATCCTTCCCGGAAGCCGTTTGTGATTTCTATTCCACCGCCGAATGTGACCGGCGAGCTGCACCTTGGGCACGCGATGTTCGTTTCAATGGAAGACCTGATGATCCGTTACCATCGCATGAAAGGAGTTCCCACGCTCTGGGTGCCCGGCACCGACCATGCCGGTATTGCCACGCAATTACAGGTGGAAAAGATGCTGGCTCGAGAGGGGCTTACCCGGGATCAGATCGGGCGCGAAGAATTTGTGCGGCGTGCCTGGGAATGGAAAAACAAGTACGGAGGCATCATCACCCGTCAGATTCGCCGCCTGGGAGCTTCCTGCGACTGGGAGCGGGAGCGCTTTACGCTGGACGAGGGGCTTTCGAAGGCTGTGCGTGAAGCATTCGTGCGCCTGTATGAGAAAGGGATGATCTACCGTGGCCCCCGGATGATCAACTGGTCGCCAGGGTTACGCACGGCGGTTTCTGATCTGGAGGTAGAGTACTCTCAGGAGCAGGGCACGCTTTATTATTTCAAATATATGCTGGCTGACGGGAGTGGTGAATATATTCCGGTGGCCACCACCCGCCCGGAAACCATCCTGGGTGATTCGGCAGTGGCAGTGCACCCGGAAGACGAACGTTATCAGCGCTTTATTGGCAAAAAGGTCATTGTGCCCATTCTCGGACGGGAGATTCCGGTCATTGCTGACCCGTATGTGGATCGAAGCTTTGGTTCGGGTGGCCTGAAGGTGACTCCCGCGCACGATCCGAATGATTATCAGCTCGGTCAACGGCACGGCCTGGAGTTCATCAGCATCATGGATGAAGCCGCCCGGATTAATCAAAATGGGGGGCCGTATGCCGGGATGGACCGCTTTGAGTGCCGCAAGAAGATCTGGGCAGACATGGAAGCCGCGGGGTTGACGATTAAAACCGAGCCGTACATGATGTCGGTGCCGCGCAGCCAGCGGGGTGGTGAACCCATTGAGCCGATGATCTCTACCCAGTGGTTCGTGCGGATTCAATCCATGGCAGAAGCGGCCCTGGAAGCCGTGCGCGATGGAAGGATCAAGATTATCCCCGAGCGGTTTGTCAAAGTCTATTACAACTGGCTGGAGAACATTCAGGACTGGTGCATCAGCCGACAGCTCTGGTGGGGGCATCGCATCCCGGTGTGGTACTGCGGCGATTGTGGGGAAATGACCGTCTCGCGGGTGGATCCGACCCGGTGTGCCCATTGCGGCAGTCCGCGGATTGAACAGGACCCGGATGTGCTCGATACATGGTTTTCTTCAGGGTTGTGGCCATTTTCCACGCTCGGGTGGCCCGACCCAACCCCTGACCTGGCGTATTTTTATCCCACCTCGGTTCTGGAAACCGGCTATGATATTCTCTTCTTCTGGGTGACTCGCATGATCATGATGGGGCTGGAGTTTACCGGCCAGGTTCCCTTCCATACAGTGTACCTGCATGGATTGATCCGCGATGAACACGGGCAAAAGATGAGCAAATCGAAAGGCAACGTGGTTGACCCACTGGAAGTGATGAACCAGATGGGCACCGATGCCCTGCGTTTTACTCTGCTGGTGGGTTCTACCCCGGGTAATGACGTCAACCTGAGTCTGAAGAAGGTAGAGGCCAACCGGAATTTCGCCAATAAGCTCTGGAATATCGGGCGTTTTGTCCTGGGGGCGCTGGAGCAGGCTCCTGATACACCCCTTCGTGAACCGATCTGGACGCTACCTGATTCGTGGATCTGGGCGCGCCTGCAAGACCTGGTGCGTCAGGTGGACCGGTTGTTCAATGCCTATCAATATGGTGAAGCCGGGCGGCAAATTTATGAGTTTATCTGGGGAGATTTCGCCGACTGGTATGTTGAAATTGCCAAGCAACAATTGGCCGAGGGCGGCGACCGTGCCTTCTGGACGGCTTATACCCTCACACGGGTGCTGGATATGAGCCTGAGGTTGCTTCACCCCTTCACACCGTTTGTAACGGAAGAACTGTGGGGGTATCTGAAGCAGGCCTGCATGGCGAAGTCGATCGCTTTCTCCCCCAGAGGAGGCTGGGAAGAGGCGCTCATGGTGGCACATTTCCCGGAGCCTCGCGAACCAGAAGAGTGGGAAGCCCAGACTCTGGAAGACTTTGCCCTGGTGCAGGAGATCATCCGTGGTATTCGTAATCTGCGCACCGAAAAGAAGGTTCCCCCTTCGCGGCGCATTCCGGCTGTGATTGTTTGCGGCGAGCGCCTGGATGTGCTGAAAGCTCAGGCGGCAGTGGTTGCCCATCTGGCTGTACTCGACCCGGCGCAGCTGATCTTTGAACACACCCTGGAAGAGAAACCCAACCCGGCTATCTCGCTGGTGGTTGCCGGAGTGGAGCTGTATCTGCCGCTGGCCGGTCTGGTTGACCGGGACGAAGAACGTGCCCGCCTGGAAAAGGAGCTTGCCGAGGCACAGGGGCAGATCGAACGGCTGGAGAAGTTGCTGAACAGTTCCTTCGCCGAGAAAGCCCCTCCGGCGGTGGTGGAAAAAGAGCGCCAGAAGCTGGCCGTGTGGCAGGAAACCGCCGCGCGGTTGAAGGGACAGCTGGAGGCCCTTCTGTAAGAGGAACCGTTCAGGCGGCTCTCTTGATGGATTCTTGACCTCAACCGTTGTGATACAATGATACAATCAAGAGGAAATCAAGAACCATAGAAAGGCAGGGTTGGAATGCATACTTCATTGGAGCGAAAGCGTCTTTTCATCTTCCTGGCGATAGCCTGTGGTATTTCGTGGCTGGTGGCTTTGGGGCTTTACCTCACGCAGGGAAGGTTGAACACAGCGTTCAGCGCTGTCTCAGGGCAGGTGGTGGTTACCCTGATGGTAGGGTTCGGGTATATGTGGGGGCCGGCGCTGGCAAATATCCTCACCCGCATACTCACCCGTGAGGGGTGGAGCGGCGCCTTTCTGCGCCCGAATTTTCGGCGGGGGTGGCCCTACTGGCTCATTGCCTGGCTGGGACCGGTGGTGCTGACAGTGGCAGGTGTGGTGGTTTACTTCGTAGTGTTCCCTGAACATTATGATGCTACGATGCCTCTCGTTCGTGAGCAGCTGGAAGCCAGCGGGGTGACGTTGAACATTCCCTCATGGGTATATGGACTGCTTCAACTTCCGAATGTCTTGTTGGTGGGGCTGGTGATAAACAGTTTCTTCACTTTTGGAGAGGAATTTGGCTGGCGGGCCTATTTGCTGCAGAAACTCCTTCCTCTGGGGCCTCGTTGGGCAGTGGTGATTAGTGGAGTGATCTGGGGACTCTGGCACTGGCCCATGATCGCGATGGGGCACAATTATGGCCTGAATTATGCCGGTGCACCCTGGCTGGGAATTCTGGTCATGACCTGGTTTACCCTGTGGCTGGGGGTGTTTTTCTCCTGGCTGGTGTTGCGAGGGGGCAGTGTTTGGCCCGCAGTGATCGGTCATGCCATTGTCAACGCGGTGGCAGGTCTGGGGATGATCTGGGTTAGCGGACAACCCAACCTTCTCATTGGCCCAACGGCCGCCGGACTGGTTGGGGGAATTGGTTTCACCCTCGCCGGGCTTATCCTCTTTCTCTGGCCGGGGGCTCTGCCGGGGGTTGAAAGCCTCTCAGATAAAAATGGATAGCGCCTGAATCAACCAGGGTGGGGAGTAAAACAGAACTCCCCACCCTTTTCAATTCAAGAGGGTCGCTGGAGCATGGGCCGGAGTGTTGCCCACAGGGGGCGGTAGATGATCCCAATCCCGATGATCACGAAAATGAGGGGAAACAGGACCCACCATCCGCCTCCTTCACTGACCTTCAGCTCATTTTTCTGCTGGCTGGCAAAGGCGTTAATCTGGTCTGCTTTGCGCTGCTTGGGAGCCATCCCCGAAGAGAAGGCCTGACCGAGCGGAATTTCATCCTGTTCGGTGCGAATGAGCACCCGGTAGGTGCAACCATCCTCATCACAGCTTTCTTCTACAGAGGCCGAGCGAATGCCCTCAATGGAACGGTGGTGAAGCGGCACCAGGTTCATCCAGCTGGTTTGCAGGGTGCATTGCTCAAGGGTGTTGAGGCGGGTGCAGGTGAGGGTGGTTTGCTGTCCAAACAGGTAGGTGAACAACAGCCCCGCCCCGACGAATACCACTGCCAGGATGAGGAGAGGTGGCTCGATCTGGCCCGGATAGTCGGGCGAATCGGGTGCCTTGCTCATGGTGGAGAGAACCGTGATTCAGGTAAGAGCCGGCCTATTCGCTCTCGGCAATGGTCACCCGGGTCATTACGTCTCCCTGCTGGATGGCATCCACCACTTCCATTCCCTTGATCACCTTTCCAAATACGGTGTGCCTTCCATTCAAATGGGGCTGGGGCGAATGGGTGATGAAAAACTGGCTTCCGTTGGTGTTGGGGCCGGCATTGGCCATGGAAATGACCCCTCGCTCGTGTTTGAGCGGGTTGTTCTTGACTTCATCTTCGAAGCGGTATCCAGGTCCGCCAGCACCGGTACCGGTGGGGTCACCGCCCTGAATCACAAAATTAGCAATAACCCGATGGAACTTAATCCCATCGTAGAAACCTTCTCTGGCAAGGAAGACGAAATTGTTAACGGTGACAGGGGCGTGTTCAGGATAGAGCTCTACCTCAATGGCTCCACGCGGGGTTTCGATGGTGGCAACGTACCGCTTTTTGGGGTCAATGGTCATGGGAGGGGGTGTTTTCCACTGTTTCACGAGAAATACTCCTTGGAAAATATAGACGAGATGGGATTATTATACCTGTTGCGGTCTGCTTTAGCCGGGCACTTCTGACCGGGGCTTTCGAGCAAGCATGGAAAAAGTGTTGGGAATCTTCCGACGAATTTCCTCTGGCAGATGGGGGAATTGCTCCCAGAAAGGATCGGGGTGTTCACCCAGGTGCACCACTACCAGTCCGGCCTTTGTGAGAGCCTGGAAGACCCGTGAAATGGGCCACAGACATTCGTACTTACGACTCTGTTGATCTACCGGAATACCAATATCCCCAATATAGGTGTCGGGCCATCCCACTTCTGAGACACAGGAATGGAAATAATCGTATCCTGAATACTGAAGTGTGCTGACCTGCGGATCAAATAACCAGGTAATGGGGTGGTCATCGAAGATGGAGGCATAGCCACCGGGTTTGAGCAGTCGGAAGATGACGCGCGCCCAGGCGTCCAGGTCGTGAAGCCAGCAGAGCGCACCCCGGCCAGTATAGATCAGGTCGGCTGAATCATCCAGTTCATGGGGGGCATCGAGCACATCACAGCGTATCCAGGTGGCGGGCAGATTCAGAGCCGCACTGGTGCGGCGGGCGTTTTCAATATGGACGTCGGAGATATCGATGCCTACTACGCGCTTCACCCCTTCGTTGAGCAAAGATAGGGTGTCCTTTCCTGAAGCGCACTGCAGGTGAATGGCCAGGTCGCAATGGGGAAGAATTTCTGCCAGGTAGGTACGTTCTACCGGGTGAAGGTTGCTTTGCCCCTCACGAATGAAACGGATCGTGTTCTCAATCTCAGGGGTGTAGCCAGCGGCAGCACCTTCATTCCAGCCGCGACGGTTGGATTCGTGCCGGGCGCGGACCTCTTCGGGGCTGTGTGCGAAGGGTTCGATGCGTTCCTGGCCTGCGTCGGAGTTCTGAGATTCGGTCATTGGATTCTTCTTTCTCTGGTACGGATGATACGGCGTGCGCGGTGCACCATCTGGATGAAACGCCGCACATGTTGCAACGGACTGATGTGGCTGTTCTCTCCGGCGTAAATGGTGCGGATGGGTACCCAGCCCAGGCGATAGCCCTGCCTGAGGCAGAGAACGATCATCTCTACTTCAAATTCAAAACCCCCAACCGGGCTTTCCAGCGCAGCCTCGGCCATGCGACGGCTCACCAGCCGGTAGCCCGACTGGTTATCGCGGACAGGTTGCCCGACTGCCCGGGAGAAGAGTACCCGACCCAGTGTGTTGGCCAGGCGGCGAGAAAAAGGCATCTGGCTGAAATCCCTTGCTCCGATTATTAAATCGGCCTGGCTTTGTGCATACGCATCAAGAAAGAGGGGTATTTCAGCGGGATCGTGCTGACCGTCGGCGTCAAGCGTGAGCATGGCTTCGAAGCCGTGTTCAAGAGCATAACGGAACCCTGCCTTCAGGGCGGCCCCCTTGCCCTGGTTGGGGGTTTGCCGAACTACAGTTGCACCTGCTTCTTCGGCTACCTGAGCTGTGCCATCGGAAGATCCGTCGTCGACCACGAGAACGGGAAGATGCTTAAGCGCGGCATGGATGACAGGCGCAATGCGGCTGGCTTCGTTATAAGCCGGAATAATGGCAAGGATGGCGCGAGGCGAGGGAGAAGAAGTCATAAGGGCAGGTGGAAGGTGAGCTTCGGTGCCTGGATTATATCAAGATTGATGACCATTTCTTATACATCTCCAATAAACCACTTATTTTGTGTTAACACGATCCGCATACACTTAGGGCGTACCTGAAAAAAACAACAAATACCCATCTCTGGTACACCGATGGAGATTTGGAAGGAGGTTGATATGATTTATCGCAGATATACGCTACCGAGCATCTGGGAAGAGATGGATCGTATGCAGCGAGAACTGGATCGATTGATGAATGCCTTCATGCCGGAGCGTGGACGGGTCACTTCCACTTTCCCGGCGATCAATGCCTGGACGAATGATGAGGAGGAAATCGTCACTGCCGAATTGCCGGGGGTGGATCCCAAGGATATTGATCTGTCCATTGTCAATGATGTGCTCACGATCAGCGGTGAGCGCAAACCGGTAGATCCGGCGGAAGACATTCGGTATCATCGGCGCGAGCGCGTATGTGGTAAGTTCAACCGGAGCATCCAGCTGGCGTTCCCTGTGGATAGCGACAAGGTAACCGCCAGTTACGAGAATGGCATTCTCAAGGTTGTATTACCGCGCGCTGAAGCTGATAAACCGCGGAAGATCAGTGTGAAAGCTTCGTGACATTGCCGGAATGGAGGTGGTAGTATGGCCGAAGAAACCAAGACCATTGAAGTGAAACAGGAAGCTCCTCTGGCCGAACAACAGACCGAACGTATCCGCGATCGGCGGGTTTATACTCCGCGCACCGATATCTACGAAACCAGCAACGAGCTGGTGCTGGTGGTAGACCTGCCCGGAGCGGATGAGAAGAATGTGGATGTGGTGCTGGAGAAAAACGTACTGACGATTAACGCCATGCCGACTTTCGAGCGCCCTGAGGGGTTCACCCTGGCATACGCTGAATACGGCGAGGGTGATTTCAAGCGATCCTTTGCCCTTTCAGACGAGGTGGATCGCGAGCACATCGAAGCGAAAGTCAAGAATGGCGTGTTATATCTGCGCTTGCCCAAGGCTGGCGCTGCTAAACCGACCAAAATTGATGTGAAAGCCGGGTGATCACTGGCTTTCGGAGGCTTTTGTAAGCGTTATTCTATAGCAAAGGAGGTGGATCGATATGCCCATTACCGATTTACTGCCCTGGAGACGCAATGAAGAGCGTGACCTGGTAGTTCGCCGGCGGGAAGATCCCTTCCTGGCCATGCAGGAGGAAATGAACCGGATGTTTGAGGACTTCTTCACCGATCCTTTCCGCCTGCTGCCCTCGCGCATGCTTAACTTCTATGGTGGCTCCTTCTTACCGTCGGTGGACGTGAGTGAGAATGACAAAGAAGTCATCGTTACGGCGGAGGTGCCTGGAATGGACGAGAACGACATCCAGGTGACTTTCAACAAGGGCGTTCTGGTCATCCAGGGTGAAAAACGCGCCGAAAAAGAAGAAAAAGACCGCCGTTATCATCGGGTTGAGCGCAGCTATGGCTCGTTCCGGCGTGAAATTGTGATGCCGACTGAAGTGGATGAGGACAAGATCACGGCGACCTTTAAGAAGGGGGTCTTGACGGTCGTTTTGCCCAAGTCCACCCGTCCGGAGGTCACTGGCAAGCGTATCACGGTGACACGCGGTTGATCCATCGACAGAGTGGGCGGCTCCTTGCAGCCGCCCACTTTTTTATTGGAGTTGATTGGGTATCGCGGGTTCACAGACAGGTGACCCGGATTCATTCCATTCCCGTGGGTGTTGCATCTGAGATCTTTCCGATAATTTTGATTAATCCTTTACCTGATCCGTGTAAGAAACCGGGCGGCTTCCGCTATAATAAAGGGCGTGAATACTCCAAACACACTTTCTGTTTTATCGTGTCCGCAGTGTGGGGGAGAACTCCACCCCGACGAGGGACAGATTTTTATCATCTGTCCTTATTGCGGAGCCACGGTCTTTGTGGATAAATCGCGAACGGTGTTTCACTGGGTTCTGACCCCCACCCTGAATGGGGAACAGGCAGAAGCGGCATTAAAGCGCTGGATGTCGGGCAGTGAGACGGTGAAAGACCTGGATCAGAAATCCCAGATTGTCAACCGTTCGTTTCGGTATTTCCCTCTGTGGTATTTTCGCTGGAAGAGCGATGGTCAGGAGCGTGTTGCTCTGGAACCGGCAGCCGCTACCTCAGTAACCGAGCTGGCACACCTTAGCCTGCTGGCGGGCGATCTGCGGCCGTATGCCCCCTCCCTGGAAGGCGATTCTGAGCCGCCCAGCGTGCCCCTTGAGGCAGGCCTGGACTGGTTCCGTCAGAGTCATGCCGGGGCGAAGGTAGAGGAGATGGCTCTGGTGCATGTACCCATTTTTGAATTCAAGTACCTCTATCGCGGAGAGACGTACACCGCGGTGGTGGATGCGGCGACGGGGTCAGTGCTGGCCAATGTTTACCCGGCCAAGGCGGAACTTCCTTACCGCTTGGTGGGTGGGGTGGCGGCGGTGGTGTTTCTCTGCCTGGCCAGCTTTCCGGTAATTGGGGGGCTCGCTGATCATGATGGTGGTGCCATAGCTGGTTTCTTGCTCTGTTCGGGCCTTGGATTGATCGCTGCCCCGATTCTTATGGCCTGGGCAGGATGGGTGGCGGCAAGAGTATGAGCGAAAAAGGTTTACTCGGCCTTACCTGCCCGCGCTGCGGGGGTACGGTGCCCGTTCCCGAAGGGCAGGCACTGGTCATTTGCCCTTTTTGTGAGATGCGCTCCGTCGTCAGCGGTGAAAGGGGAGTACGCCGGTATCAGGTTCCTCTGCGGGTGAAGCGAGAACAGGCGCTGGAGTCTTTGCGCCAGTTTCTTACCCGTGGTGTGGCCATTGCAAGAGATACTTTACGCAGGGCGGAAATCAGTGAGGCTTTTTTAGTGCACATACCCTTCTGGGCGGCATGGGGGCAAGGGGTGGCCTGGGCTTTCGGCCAGGAACGGGTTGGAAGTGGTGAGAACAAGCGGTACGTTCCGCGGGAGAAGCGTGCACTCAGCGAGGTGAGCTGGAACGAAGTGGCCTGTGATGTGGGCGAGTTCGGGGTGCGGCGCATCTCTCTGGAGGGGCGCCCTCTGGAGCCTTTCAATAGTGATCAGCTCCATTACAGCGGCATGGTTTTTGAACCGGTAGGCTCACCTGAGAGAGCCCTGGAATCGGCCCGCAAATCCTTTGAGGAGTGGGTAGCCTCCAGAGTAAAGCTCAGCCGAACCTCTCAACTTTTTACACGTATTCTTGGCGCGAGGCTGGGGCTGGTCTATTATCCGGTCTGGGTGTTGCGCTACCTCTATCGCGGACGGGCCTTTCAGGTGGTGATTGATGGTTTTGATGGCCAGGTTCTGTATGGTAAAGCGCCGGGGAATGTTCTGTACCGGGCCGCTATGCTGGTTGGCGGAATGGCAGTGGGGGCTTTTGTGGCGGTGGATGTTCCGGCGTTGATCGTATCCCTCTCGGATGACAGCGACATTCTCGGTATAGCTCTGATCAGCCTGGCAGCAGGGATCGGGTTAATGGTTGCTGGCTGGCAAAAATTCCGTTATGGTGAGCAGGTGGAATACCATCGGTATAAGGCAAACCAGGAATCGGCATCGGGTTTGGGTGGTGATTTGCTGGACGTGAAGGATATTGTGCGAGAAGTTCAGAGGTTCATCGAATGAGCGAGCGAGTGCGGTTGATCCCGTTGCAATGCCCGCGTTGCTCTACGCCGGTGGCTGCCCAGCCCGATGAAGTGGCGTGGGTGTGTGCCCAATGCGGGCAGGGAATGCTCCTGTCGGATGAAGAGGGTGTACAGCGGCTGGATGTTTTTTTCTCCAGTGCGGTTCCTTCGGGAAAGGTGGGAAATCCCTTCTGGGTGGCACGGGGGGTGGTACGCCCTCTGGTTCGACAGACGTATCAGGGCGATGCGAGCCAGGAGATGCATACCTGGTGGGCGGTGCCCCGGCTGTTTTTCATCCCGGCATTCCGCCTGAAAATTGAAGAAAGTGTGGCATTGGGGGTGAAGTATCTGCTTCAGCCAGTGCGCATGGAAGTGGGCAGCCCGGTGCCTTTCAAACCGGTGGTGGTCTCACCTGAAGATCTTGTGCCGCTGGCTGAATTTATGGTGATGAACATCGAAGCGGAACGCAAGGATGCCCTTCGAGAATTTCGGTTTGAAATCGGGCTCGACTCGCCGCAGTTGTGGATACTCCCCTGAAGTAAAAACATTCCATGAAGCACGGGAGCGATCTTTGAACAAAGGGCTTTGCCAGGCCATTGCTCTGGTTCTCTTGCTCTCATTCCTGACAGGTTGTGAGTTCATTTCACTTTCCGGGGATCAGCCCACCCTTCAAGAAAGCGCGGAGGCAGAACCTGTTGCAGTGTTTTTTACCTCACCGGGAAAACCAGATGGTTCTCAGGCTTTGCGTGAGGCGTTGCTGGATTCAATTGCCAGTGCCAGGGTTCGCATCGACGTTGCCATGTACAATTTCTCCTGGCTGGAAGCTGCCAACGCGCTTCTTGCGGCAGCGGAGCGGGGGGTGGCAGTAAGGATGGTGATTGACAGTGATGCGCTCGATAACAGGGCGGTTCAACGACTGCAACAGGGAAAGATTCCGCTGATAGGAGATCGTCGAGAAGGGTTGATGCATAACAAGTTCATTCTCATCGATGATGAGATTCTGTGGAGTGGGTCGCTCAACCTCACGCCGGCCAGCCTGGATCAAGACCACAACGTGTTCCTTCGCATCCGTTCGGGTAAACTGGTTGCGCTTTACCGGGCAGAATTTGAGGAAATGTTTACGGCGCACCTGTTTGGAGGAGGTCAGGCTCTCCCGTTGAAAGACCGACAGGTGAATGTGGATGGAATGGAGGTGGAGGTCTGTTTTGCGCCGGATGACCGCCCGGGACGTACCCTTGTGGAGCGCGTTCAGGGGGCCAGAGAGAGGATTGACTTTCTGGCCTATACCTTCACCCGTGATGATCTGCGCGATGCAATGATCGAGGCGGCCCGGCGGGGGGTGCAGGTTCGCGGGGTTTTCGACGCGGATCAGTCGGATGCCGCCGGGAGTGATTATACTGCTTTGCGCCGTGCCGGGCTGGATGTGCGCCTGGATGGCAACCCGGGGTTAATGCATGAAAAAGTCCTGGTGATCGATGGTGAAACGGTGGTTACGGGTTCATATAATTTCACCCGAAGCGCGGATGAGACCAACGATGAGAATTTATTAATCATTCGGGATGCAAAACTGGCCCGGCAATTCGAGGAAGAAGTTCAGCGTATTTACGAAGCTGCTCAATAAATCGGCTTCCGAATCCCCTTGACAAAAAATATTAACTCGTTTTATATTATTACAGAAATTAGAAAACGAGTTAATATTTTTTTATTATGAGCGTTCGTAATGCTCTGTTAGGCTTACTCAGTCAGCGTCCCCGTCATGGGTATGAGCTTTTGCAAGCTTTTGAAACCATGGCCGGGGGACGGGAGGTTTGGGAGGTCAAACCTGCCCAGGTCTATACTACGCTGGCGCGGCTCAAAGAAAATGGTCTGATCGTTGAGGTTCCCTCGGGGGATGAGAACGGAAACGAACGGCAGATGTATGCTCTCACCCCTGCCGGGCGGGATGAGTTAAAGTCGTGGTTTGAGCAACCCGTACGCAGTGAACGCCAGCGGGATGAGTTTTTCATCAAATTGATGCTGGCGGTGGCCACCGGATATGTTGACCCGCGAGAGGTCATTTATGCCCAGCGTTCGAGCCTGTATCAGGAATTACACGACTTGACTGAACGCCGTATGACGCTTGACCCGCGCCGGGACCTGGCGCATATTTTGCTGCTCGATCAGGCCATCATGCATATCGAGGCCGATTTACGCTGGATGGATATGATCGAAGCGCGTTTGGATGAGGTTGCCCGTCAGCCTCTGCCGGAGCCAGAAATGCGCCCGCGGGGCCGTCCGCCTGGAAAACGGGCAGGATAAATGAAGCTGACAGCTGACTCATAAACAGCTGATTGCGAAGGATGGATTATTCGATGGAGGAAAGCATGGAATCAATGGTCGTCACAGAAAATCTGACCAAAGTTTACGGGAAAGGCGAAACGGCGGTCACCGCTCTTAAGGGCATTAATCTCTCGATTGGCCAGGGCGAGTTTGTGGCTGTCATGGGCCCCAGCGGGTGTGGAAAGTCAACCCTGTTGTATTTAATCGGCGGGCTTGACCGCCCCACTGAGGGGAAGGTATATCTGGATGGGCAGGAATTGAGCACCCTCACCGATAATCAGGTGACTGAAATCCGCCGCCGCAAAATGGGGTTCGTGTTCCAGTTTTACAATCTTATCCCTGTTCTCAGTGCGCTTGAAAATGCCGCCTTACCGATGATTCTGGATGGTGTGCCTGTGGCCAGGGCACATGAACGAGCACGATTATGGTTGGAAAGAGTGGGTTTGAGCGATCGGCTGGATCATCGCCCGGCCGAGCTTTCGGGAGGCCAGCAACAACGAGTGGCCATTGCCCGGGCGCTGGCTCACGAACCGCTGATCATTCTGGCCGATGAACCAACCGGCAACCTCGATTCGCGCGCCGGAGACGAAATTGCTACCCTGCTGCGGCAGATTTCCAGCGAGTGGGGGCGCACGATTCTTATGGTTACCCATGACCCGCGCATTGCTGCCTATGCCGACCGAATCGTCTTCCTCAAGGACGGAAAAATCGTCGATCAGACCCATTTGAACGGCAATGCTCAGGAAGGCAGGATAAATGAAGCTGACAGCTGACTCATAAACAGCTGATTGCGAAGGATGGATTATTCGATGGAGGAAAGCATGGAATCAATGGTCGTCACAGAAAATCTGACCAAAGTTTACGGGAAAGGCGAAACGGCGGTCACCGCTCTTAAGGGCATTAATCTCTCGATTGGCCAGGGCGAGTTTGTGGCTGTCATGGGCCCCAGCGGGTGTGGAAAGTCAACCCTGTTGTATTTAATCGGCGGGCTTGACCGCCCCACTGAGGGGAAGGTATATCTGGATGGGCAGGAATTGAGCACCCTCACCGATAATCAGGTGACTGAAATCCGCCGCCGCAAAATGGGGTTCGTGTTCCAGTTTTACAATCTTATCCCTGTTCTCAGTGCGCTTGAAAATGCCGCCTTACCGATGATTCTGGATGGTGTGCCTGTGGCCAGGGCACATGAACGAGCACGATTATGGTTGGAAAGAGTGGGTTTGAGCGATCGGCTGGATCATCGCCCGGCCGAGCTTTCGGGAGGCCAGCAACAACGAGTGGCCATTGCCCGGGCGCTGGCTCACGAACCGCTGATCATTCTGGCCGATGAACCAACCGGCAACCTCGATTCGCGCGCCGGAGACGAAATTGCTACCCTGCTGCGGCAGATTTCCAGCGAGTGGGGGCGCACGATTCTTATGGTTACCCATGACCCGCGCATTGCTGCCTATGCCGACCGAATCGTCTTCCTCAAGGACGGAAAAATCGTCGATCAGACCCATTTGAACGGCAATGCTCAGGAAGATACCCGGACAGTGCGGGAAAAAATGGAGGTGCTATGACTTTCCAGTGGCTTCTTGCCTGGCGTTATTTAATGGGCCGGAAACAGCGCACCATTTTGACTACCCTGGCGATTGTCTTTGGGGTGCTGGTCATTTTTGGCATGAACACTTTCATGCCCACCTTTGTGAAAGCTTTTCAGACGCAGGTGATGGCTGCTGCCGGTCAGGTTGATGTGACGCTGACGCATAAAATTGGTGAGGCGTTCGACCCATCGGTTTTAGAGAAGGTGCGCGCAGTAGATGGTGTGGAAGTGGCCGCGGGTTCTCTGGAACGGGTGATTAACCTGCCAGCCGATTATTTTGACCGCGATCCGAATGCTGTGGACCGCATCAGTGCGGTGGTGCTCAAGGGAATTGACCCCGAGGTTGCCCGGCAAATGATTGCCTATAACATTGTCGAAGGGCGTTTTCTTGAGCCTGGAGATACCCATGCGGCTGTGATTACCCGTTCGCTGGCGCGAGAGGTCGGTGTACAACTGGGGGGTACCCTTTCTTTGCCGACCGCCATTGGTGTGGTTGACCTGAAGGTGGTTGGGATTCTTCCCGAACGGATGATGCCCGGAAATGAAGAGGTGCTGGTTACGCTTTCGGAGGCACAACAGCTCCTCAATATGCCTGGAAAGATCAACATTATCGATGCCAACCTCAATACCATGGATGAAGCTCGACGGGCAGAAATTCAACAGCGGATTATCGAAGCTGTGGGGAGCAATTATAAGGTTGGGGCTCTGGAAAGCGGTTCAGAGATTCTCACCAACATTCGCAATGCTCAGATGATCTTTAACCTGATGGGCTTCCTGGCATTGCTGATGGGAGGGTTCATCATCTTTAACACCTTCCGCACCATTGTGGCAGAACGCCGCCGGGATATTGGCATGTTACGCGCGCTGGGCGCCAGCCGTTCAACCATTCGATGGATGATCCTGGCTGAAGGACTGATCCAGGGTATTGTGGGAACTGCGGCGGGCCTGGTACTGGGCTATGTATTCGGTTATCTCATCTTGCAACTGATTGTGCCCATCGGCCAGCAGTATCTCAACATTAAAGTGGGCGCCCCCGAGGTATCTCCCAGCCTGGTAGTTACATCCATTATTCTGGGAGTAGGGGTTACGGTTCTGGCCGGTTTGTTGCCGGCGCAATCTGCCTCGCGGGTGACACCCCTTGAAGCCCTCCGACCTTCGGTAGGCGGGGTTTCCTTCAGGCGGATTGCGGGCTTTTCTTTCTGGGCAGGGGTGGTGCTGCTGGCACTGGCGGCGGGTATTCTCGTCAGTCGGCAGGCCGCTCTGCTTGGGCTGGGTGCGATTTTGATGTCGGTGGCGCTTATCCTGATGGCCCCGGCACTGATTAACCCGATTGCCAACCTGTTTGGTTATCTGCTGGCGCTGATCTTTGCCCGCAACGGAACAGCCCAGCTTGCGGAAGGGAACCTGAGCCGCCAACCTGGCCGTGCCACGGTGACTGCCTCGACGACGATGATCGCAATGGCTGTGGTGGTGATGATGGCCTCAGTGCTTACTTCGCTTTCCCTTACATTTGTGAATATTATGGAAAAGAGCCTGGGAAGCGATTATTTGCTCATGCCGCCTACCCTGGCAGTATGGGGCTCGAACACCGGGGCGGCGCCTGATCTGGCTCAGAAACTGCGCGAAATCCCCGGGGTGGCGCTGGTGAGTACGCTGCGTTTTGCTGGCTCGCAAATTAAAGATGTGGCTGTAGGAGTGCTGGGGATTGACCCGCAAGCCTACCGGCAATTGGACGGGTTGACTTTCACCTCTGGAGACCCCGATAGTGCGTTCACGGCGCTGGAGCAGGAACGCGCCATCATTGTCAACGGGGTGCTTTCTTCAGCAGCAGGCATCCATCTTGGTGATGAGGTGACGCTTGTGACCCCTACCGGTGAGCAAACCTACCGGGTGGTGGGGATCGCTACGGACTACTTGAATGCCAAGACGACCACGGGCTATATATCGCAGAAAAACATAGCCGCCGATTTTGGTCGTGATGAGGACGTGTTCTACCAGATCAACCTGAAGCCCGGCGCCGATCGCGCTGAGGTAGAGGCAGCTTTTACCCGGTTGCTTAAAAATTATCCGCAATTTAAACTTCTCAACGGGAAGGCTTACGTTGAAGAAAACCGTAAGATGTTTGATGCGGTCTTTTTCAGCATGTATGCAATGGCCGCTTTCCTGGCGATCCCGTCTCTCATTGCGATGGTAAACACCCTGGCGATCGGGGTGCTTGAACGCACACGTGAGATTGGTATGTTGCGTGCGGTTGGGGCAACCCGCAGACAGGTGCGAACTGTCATTCTCTCTGAAGCGCTGATCCTTTCGGCCATTGGTACGGCGTTTGGCATCCTGGCCGGGTTGTATATGGGTTATATGGCAGTCAAGACTTTTGAAGCCCTGGGCTTCCCGATGACTTACATCTTCCCGGCCTCGGGCATCTTATCCACTGTGGCCATCGGTATCATCTTTGGCGCTCTGGCGGCCATGGCTCCCGCCCGCCAGGCTACCCGGCTGGATGTAGTGGAGGCTCTGCGCTACGAATAATCTGAACATCTGCCGGGAGAATGAAGGCTCCGCTCGGTCACGGGCGGAGCCTTAACGTTAAGCTGGCCATATTGAGAGGGTCAACCCAGCCTGGTGAGAATCTCGGCGAGGTGAACCTGTTGCAGGTCTGGAAGCACCAGGTCGGCATGACCCACGCGTTCACGTGGCCCTAACCCGATCGTTCGCATACCGGCGGCTTTTCCAGCGTCAATCCCGGCGGCGGCGTCTTCGACAACCACACATTCCGCCGGGAGGAGGCTTAACTTCCGGGCGGCCAGGAGAAAAAGATCGGGCGCAGGTTTACTGCGAACGGGGGTGTTCCCGTCCACGATGGCATCGAAAAGCGGCGCAATTTGCAACCGCTCCAGAACCAGAGGTGTATTTTTACTGGATGAAACAATGGCAGAGAGATACCCTCCCTGGCGCAATTCTTCCAGCAGTTCGCGGGCACCGGGGAGCAGACTGGTGGGCGTCATCTGCTGGATGAATTGAATGTAAAACTGATTCTTGAGTTCCATCCAGGCGTTCATCTGTTCTTCGCTGGCAGGCCGGCCTTTGAGGAGCAAAAGGAGCGATTCGCGTCTGGAGACACCGCGCAGGGCTTCGTTTTCTTGCCGGTTGAAGGGAATTCCCAGTTCATCGGCCAGGCGTTTCCAGGCCAGGTAATGATACTCTGAGGTGTCGGTTAACACCCCATCCAGATCAAAGAGAAACCCGCGAATCATCCTGTGCCTCTGAAGAAAATGGCCCATGGTTGGGCAGGTCAATGAGGTAGGGGTGTCCGCGCCAGGTGAAGTGGAACTTCAGGCGCTTCCAGTGGGAAGGCAGGCGAGGCACAATGTGCCAGCCATGTTGATCCATGTGAAGTCCACCGAAGCCGAAGACCACCGCCTGCCAGACGCCTCCCGCGGAAGCGCCATGGATACCATCACCGGCATTGCCGCGCACATCGCGCAGGTCAGCCCGGGCGGCGCGCATGAAATGTTCGTAGGCATCTTCCTGTTTTCCTAACCGACAGGCCATAATTGCCTGAATGGAAGGCCCAAGGGAGGAGCCGTATGTGTGATCGGTTCGGGGAGTATAGTAGTCATAATTGGCTTGCAGGCTGCGCTCGTCGAGTAATTCGGGTAAGAGATAGGCCAGCATGAGCACGTCGGGCTGTTTGAGCACCTGGGTGAGGTTTGCGCCTTCAATGCCAAAAATGGACTGGATTGACTCGCTGCGGGGTTCCAGAGCCTGTAAGTCTACATCTCGCCTCTGGAAGTATCCGTCAAACTGCTCGATCAGGCCGGTCTGTGGATCGTAAGGGAAGTAAATCTTCTCGGCCACATCCTGCCACTGCTGTAATTCCGCGGGCATGAGATGGAGCTTTTCACAGTAAGTTGCAGCAATATCGGGGTGATTCCGGGTTAACCAGGAATAGAGCCGGATGGCGTTCTGGAGAGTCCAGCGGGCGAAAGCGTTGGTAAAGGCGTTGTTATCCACATGATCGTGGTATTCATCCGGGCCAATAACGTCATGGAATTCATAACGGGAGTGCTCTTTATTCCATTCGGCGCGGCTGGCCCAGAAGCGGGCTACCTCGAAGAAAATCTCAGCGCCACGGTGGAGGATAAAATGATCGTCTCCGGTGGCTTTCCAGTACTGACAGAGAGCGTAACAGATCATGGCGGATATGTGAATCTCAATGTCGCCAGTCCAAATACGTACCATCTTGGTTCGATCGGCAAAATGAGGCACCCAGGTGGGGGTCACTTCGTCGCCAGTAGCGGCGCTTTCCCAGGGGTACTGGGCACCCTCAAACCCATTAGCACGTGCTTTACGCCTGGCGCCATCGAGGTTGTGGTAGCGGTAAGAAAGAAGGTTGCGAGCAATGGCTGGCTGAGTGTAGGTGAAAAAGGGGAGCATGAAGATTTCGGTGTCCCAGAAGACATGCCCGCGATACCCATACCCGCTTAAAGTTTTTGCCCCAATACTGACGTGTTCGTCCTGGCGGGGTGCGGCAATGAGAAGCTGGAAGAGGCTGAAGCGAACTGCGATCTGGGCTTCGGGGTCGCCCTCGATTTCTACGTCACAGGTCTGCCATTCCTTTTCCCAGTTTTCCTGATGAGGCCGCCAGAGAGAATCCCAGGCCGGGTTGGGAAGCTCCGCCAGATGCTGACGGGCAGCATCCAGTGGATGGGAAGTATCTCGTGAAGTGTAATAAACCACCACTTTTTCGATCTCGATGGACTCTCCTGCTCTCAGAGCCGTGCGACGTACGAGGGTCGGGTGGTTGTGGACGTTCCACGATTCCATCTGAATATCGGATTGACTTTTCAGGGAGAGGCGGGCGGCTGCGGCCAGCTCAATCTGAGAAGCCCGGGTGCGTGTGTGTAACCAGAGACTACCATTGTGAGCGGCCTGCCCCAGCCATTCCCAGTGTTTATACCCTTCGTTATCGGCCTCGCCATTAATCCCGGCGTGGATTTCAACCGTGCCAGAGTAGTTTTCAGGAGTAATCTTTACCCGAAGGAGTGTGGAATGGGAGTCAGCCAGCGAGGCAAAGCGTTCAAACTCCAGCAGGGTGATATTCCCCTGAGGACTGCGCCAGCGTACCCGCCTTGTAAGCAAACCGTTGCGCAGGTCAAGGGAACGCTCAAAAAAGAGGACTTCCCCCATATTGAGGCAATAGTGCTCGCCGTCTAACAGAATGGTTAGCTCCAGCCAGTCAGGTATGTTGGCAAGCTCGGTGAAGACAATGGGGACGTCGTCGAACACGCCATGCAGGAATGTGGCGCGGCTTTCGCGCGGATACCCTTCCTCAAACACACCGCGTGTGCTCAGATAGCCGTTTCCGATGGTGAAGATGGTCTCGCTGTGGCGCTGATGGGCAGGTTCCCATGAATTTTGCGTAATACACCAGGCGGGGTCAGGCAATTGCATTTTCTGTTTCCTCATCATTTCTATGAGATGGATCGGACTACTCGCTGGCTTCGGGTGAGGTGGATGCGCGAACGATCAATTCGGGAGCCAGGAGGACACATTCAGGTGGAGAGGTATACGCATGGTTTAAAACCTCCAGAAGCATGGCGATCAATTGTTGCCCAATTTGCCAGATGGGTTGCCGGACAGAAGTTAAGGGGGGATGGACATAGCGTGCCGCAGGGGTATCGTCAAACCCGGCGATGGCAATATCACTTCCCACGTGGAGTCCTGATTGCTGTGCGGCTCTCAGAGCGCCAAAGGCCATGAGGTCGTTCAGCGCGGCAATGGCTGTGGGGCGTCTTTCTGGAGGGAGGTTTAGAAGCCGCCGGGTGGCTTCTTCGCCAAAGGCAACCTGCCCTTCTCCCCGTTGGATCCAGAGCGAGTCGGGTTCAAGACCGGCTGAATGCATGGCCTGAAGGTATCCCTCAAGGCGGTTGTTGCCAACCCGTGAGGTTTCTGGCCAGGCCAGGACGGCAATACGACGGTGACCTGATTCCAAAAGGTGATTGACAACCATGCGCAACCCTTCGCAACCATCGACATCAATGCAGGGGAACTGGAGTTCCGGGTTGGAGCGCCCAAAAGCCACGAAAGGAATTTCTCGCTCAAGGAGAAACAGAATACGCGGGTCGTCATATTCGACGCTGGAGAGGATGAACCCATCTACTCGACGAGTCTCATAGAGAGTCAGATAAGTTTCCAGTTCACGCCGCACATCAAAATGGTGAGCGAAGCAGAGAAGGTGATAATCACTTGCTTCGGCTGCCGAGAGCATGGATTGGAGCAAGAGATCGAGAATCTGGTTGGGGGAATCAGGGGTGGCAGGTGTCCAGGAGTAGCCGAGGGTGCGGCTGGTGCGTGACCGCAAGCTGCGGGCAGGATAGAGAGGGCGGTATCCCAGGCGGTCCACGGCTTCACGGATCCGAGCTTCTGTCTCGGGCAAAAGGCGTACCTGCCCGTTCAATAATTTAGAAACGGTCTGATAACTGACACCTGCCTGGCGGGCAACTTCTTTAAGGGTGACGCGGCGGGAGGAGGGCATGAGGTGCCTCATGAATCCGTCAATGCGAACGTTCGTGCGAACGTTCGCATTGATTGTATTGAATTAATCACCATCTGTCAAGAGAGGCTGGCACCTTTATTACAGGATTTGTGCGATACGCATCCCCTTCAGATGTTCAACCGAAGCTTTTTGTAACACCTCCTGCGCGGCCAGAATAGCAATGTGTCCGTTCGGATTGAGTATCTCCAGGGCTTCTGCCAGTTGCCGGAAGTGCTGAGGACGTGTTTCGAGCAACTGATTGCGAAATTCCTGTCTCCACGAATCGGTCACACCGAGCAGGTGCCGCACGATGGCGGTGAAGCCCTTTGCATCAGGAAGCTGATAGGCATCCAGTTCGCCAATCGCTCCGATGATGGCCTTGGTGAGTTCGGCCTCGGAGAGCGAAAGCTCCTTCAGGAAGTGAGCCGTCTGGTCATAATTCACCAGCGTTTCTAGCAGGTTGGGGTCGCGGTAAGAGAGGAATGAGAAGTATCCGGAATGATGGTCGAAGGTAGCAAACCCACCATAAGCACCGCCGCGCACACGGAGCCGCTCCCAGAGCCAGGTGGCATTGAGGTAGTTGAGGATGGCCAGAATCGAGCCATCCAACTGGTAGCCGGTGGTGTACAGATTACCGGCTTTACCCACGAAGTTGACCTGTGAGGGAACGGCCAGGCCTTCAACGGCAGGAAAGTTACTCTGTTGCCACGCCTCACGCCGGGTTTTGCCGGGGGGGAGAGCAGCCAGAAAGTCTATCAGAGCCGGGCGCACCTGCTGCCAGCCACCGGCATCGAGGGTTACATTGGCCACCACGCCGCCCTGCTTTACAAGAAGCTGGCGAATGCGTTCAAGCCTGGCCTGCACCTCTGCCCAGTCACGATCGATTTGCTGGCTGAGATCGCGCAGGAACTGAAGGTAACTCACTCCACCCATTTGTTCATTCACCCATCCGGCTTCGTCAAAGTGTGCGCGCAGGCGGGTATTCACCAGTCGGTGCCCGGCGCGTATTAACCCGGCTTCGAGAGAAGCTTTTTCTTCCAGCACCATTTGTCTGAAGCGCTCACGGTCATCGAGGTGAGCACCTGTGAGGATATCTTTGAGAATGGAGAAAAGCTCACCCGCCTGAGGAAGCATCGCCTTGCCGCGTACCATCAGCCAGGCCTCAGCCTGAGGGCGCCCTTGTGCCGCAGATACAAAGGGGTAGGCGTGAATTCCACCCGTGGCGCGTCCGATGCGTTGAAGCAGCTGAACGAAGCTCTGGTCATGAGCACCGGTCTCGGTAAGAGCACGACCAAAGAGAGGAACCAGGGGGAGCAGATCCTGTGAGAGGGTATGAAGATCAAAGGCAAGATCAAGATAAACGATGCCGTTGGTGAAGAGGTCATGGTAAAAGACGGGGGCAGGTGTGCCTTCCATCCATTCACCGGGAACAGTTTTCACTGGCCGCTCCAGGTCTTCCAGCCGGAGAGATGGAATGGACGCCAGGGCTTCAGGCGGATCGGGGGTTTCCTGACGGCGTTGCAGCTCAAGGGTATTTTCTACCAGCCTGGCGAGTTCAGCCTGAGAGAGGCCCTCGCGTATGCGGGCAAGTCGTTCCCGTTCTGCAGCCTCCAGCCCGGACGCCAGGGAGGGATCGGGCTGTAAAATGACGGTAACCCGATGTAGGTTTTTCACCAGATGCTCATCGATGAGGTTTTCAAAGAGAAGTGCACCCTGTGCCAGTTCTTCTTTGATCTTCTTCAAGGGTGGGTCAATACGCAGAGCACTGAAAGGATCGCCATCGTAAAGCCAGGCATCCAGAGCACCGAGCATGATCGCCAGTCCGCGCGGGAAACGTCCGGTGTTCAATTCGCGCAGGCGAAATTCCACCGTGTTCAATGAGGCGGCAACAGTATCGGGATCAATTCCATCGCGGGTCAGGGTAGTGAGGGTCTCAAGAATGAGGTGCTCCACTTTCTCGAGGTTTTCCCGGGGAACACCTTTCATTCCTACCGAGAAAAGCGGCTGAAGCAGGCTCAGGTCGAGGCCGCGGCCGGTGAGGTCTTCTCCCAGGCCAGATTCGATCAAGGCTTTACGCAGGGGCGAAGCGGGAGTGCCGATGAGGATGTGTTCCAGGGTCATCAAGGCAATGGAAAGCCGCGGGTCAGGTCTTGGAGGGAGCATCCAGGATACTGTGAGAAGGTGACGTTCTTCGTCAACCGAGGCCGCATAAGGGACCACTGTTCGGCGGGGTTGCTCAATGCGCGGCTGGAGCGGAATCTGGGTGTTGACCTCAGCACGGGAGTAATCTTTCAGGTAAGCCGCCAGAATTTCCAGCCTTTTTTCGGGGTCGTCGTTGCCGTAGAAATAAAAGCGAGCGTTGGATGGATGATACATCTGACGGTGGAAGGCAACCCATTGTTCGTAGGTGAGGTCGGGGATGTGGCGGGGGTCGCCGCCCGAATCTAACCCGTAGGGTGATTGCGGGTAAAGGTGCATCTGGCTTTCACGGTTGAGCAGGTCTTCTGGCGAAGAATAGGCGCCTTTCATCTCGTTGAATACCACCCCTTTGTAGGTCATTTCCCCGTCCGGGGTGTTCAGTTCGATGTGCCATCCTTCCTGTTGCAGGGTAAACGGATCAAGAAGGGGATGGAAGACAGCATCGAGGTATACATCAACCAGGTTGTAAAAATCCTGCAGATTCTGGCTGGCGACCGGGTAGCAGGTTTTATCGGGATAGGTCATGGCGTTGAGAAACGTATTGAGAGAACCCTTTGCCAGTTCGATGAAGGGCTCTTTGACGGGGTATTTTCTCGATCCGCACAGCACCGAATGTTCCATGATGTGCGGTAGGCCGGTGGAATCAGGGGGCGGGGTGCGGAAGGTGACTCCGAATACTTTGTTCTCATCATCGTTGATCAGAGAGAACACCTCAGCCCCGGTCGGAATGTGCCGGTAGAGCCGGGCGAGGCTGTTGACTTCGGGCAGGCGTTCTTCTTTGATCAATTCAAAACCATGTGTTCTTTCCATCATGAACTCCTGTAAGGATTCTAATCGCTCAAATGGTATGCAATGCTCGCGTATGGATTGTACCAGTTCTCAATACGGGTATCGGTGGTCTGTACCCGTCCTTCCCTCCGATTTAAAAACGAGATGCCCTGTTCATCTGGAAGATTGTACACAGAAAGTCATTTTCAACCGTTTCCAGAACGTGAGAGACCAGAAGAGGGGGATGATTACTTTATGCATTGAAAACCAGTGACATCTGGCCTTGGGAGGGATTGGGAGGAGGATATAATATATTCGTGTCGGCGAATATGTTTGTGCGCTTCGGGATGGCAGGAAGAAGCCATTATCCGAGACGAAAATTCATTGAAGGAGAAATGACGCATGTTAAAAATTAAAATTCTTGGGAGTGGATGTGCCAATTGTAAACGTCTGGAAGCCATCACCCGTCAGGTGGTAGAGAAGCTTGGTGTGGAGGCGGAGTTTGAGAAGGTGACCGATTACCAGGAGATCATGAAATACCCTATCCTGGCGACCCCCGGTCTGGTGATCAACGAAAAAGTAGTTTCTTCCGGACGGATTCCCGCGCTGGTTGAGATTGAAGGCTGGCTTAAGCAGGCCAGTTAATCCTGCTGTTCCAGAAGGGCGGAGGTTCACCGCCTTTCTTTTTTATGCTGGTTGATTTTGGATATCAAAACTATTATGAGAGAGCTTCGTCAATGGTCAATTTTTTAAGTTATCTGGGAAGCCTGCTCTGGTCCGGTTGGACAGGCCTGTTAGATTATCTTGCGGCCCATGTTCTCCTGTGTCTGGTACCGGCTTTTATCCTCGCCGGGTTTATGAGTTCCATGATCCCTAAAGAGGCTGTTACCCGGTTCCTTGGGCCAAAGGCTTCAAAATGGATCAGTTATCCGGCTTCGGCTTTTGGGGGGTTTATCCTGGCGGTGTGTTCCTGCACCATCTTGCCCCTGTTTGCGGGGATCTGGAAACGCGGTGCAGGGCTTGGGCCGGCAATCACGTTTCTTTTTGTTGGCCCGGCGATCAACATCCTGGCGATCACCTATACCGGAGCGGCGATTGGTTTTGACGTGGCTGTTTCACGGCTGGTGCTTTCTATTGGTTTTGGGATTGTCATTGGAATGATTATGGCCCGGGTGTTCCGTAAAGAAGAAGCGGCTCGAACGGTAGAAATGGTGGAAAGCGGGGTTTTTGACCAGGAAGCGCACGTCAGACCGGCGGTTTGGGTGCTGTTTGTGTTGCTGGTGGGGGTGTTGATTGTGGGCACGTTACAGGTTAGCCTGCTTACCCATGTCTATGCCAGTGTACGGTTGCCGATTGACCTTTCGGAGGGCGTGAAATCTGCTCTTTCTTCGATGAATCTGAGTGTGCAGGGCGCTCTGCTCATTGTGATGCTGGTGGCGATCGCAGTAACGGCGTGGAAAGGTTTTGAAACCATCTTTGAACGGTTTTCATCCTGGGCTTATGCGGCGATCATTCTGGTTGGGCTCACCATTTTAATCGCCGCTCCGAGTGAACAGCCCGGCTCATTAATGATCGGGATCAATGGGCGGTTGATCGGTGAAATGGTGCTGCTGGGGGCGATCGGCGTGGTAGGGAGGCGCTTTTTCAGCCGGGACGAGTTGGCGGGATGGATCTGGGAGACGTGGAAATTTATCAAACAGATTTTCCCGCTGTTGATTGTGGGTGTATTTACCGCGGGGGTGGTAAAAGGCATTCTTCCCGAATCCTGGGTACGCACCATTGCCGGGCAGAATACCCTCTGGGCAAACCTGGTTGGGGTGCTCTTTGGAGTTTTCATGTACTTCCCCACACTGGTAGAGGTGCCCGTAGCCCGTATGTTCCTCGATTTGGGGATGGCGCGAGGACCATTACTGGCGTATTTGCTTGCTGATCCTGAGCTTTCGCTTCAGTCCATTCTGGTATTGAACGGGGTGATGGGAAGGAAGAAAACAGCCGTCTATGTTTCTCTGGTGGCAGTTTTGAGTACCCTGGCCGGATATATCTTTGGTTTGGTGGTTGCCGGCCTGTAAATCTGCCTGCCCGAAGGACTGGAGAAGGATTGGTTTTGGAGGTGTCAGATGCCTGTGAAGGTGAATCAACGTAAATGCCCGGCGCAGGAGCAGATCTGCAGGGCAATTCCGGCCTGCCCGAACGGTGCTATTCGTTATGAGGTGGATGAAGACGCGCCGTTGGGAGGGAAGATTGTGATCGATGAGCAACGATGTGATGAGTGTGGCGCCTGTGTGCAGGCCTGCTGTGGGCAGGCGATTGAATATTCCTGACGCAGTTGGGATCATGAGTGGAAAAAGATCCCGGCGAAAGCAGAGGGATGATCGAATAAACTCAGGATAGAGAATTCAGGAGAGGGGCGGTCAGCCGCCCCTCTCCTGGATTTGAAGGTGTGAATGGTGCTTAATCCGGAGTAATCCTGGCCGGTGCGGTGGCAGGTGCTCGCTCCACCCCAAAGTATTTCCGCTGGAGCCAGAAGGCAACATTGACCAGCCCGATCATCACCGGTACTTCGACCAGCGGGCCGATGACAGCGGTAAAGGCCTCACCAGAATTGATGCCAAACACGGCCACCGCTACAGCAATGGCCAGCTCAAAGTTGTTGCTGGCGGCGGTAAAGGCCAGGGTGGTGGTCTGTTTGTAGTTGGCTCCAACCACCTTGCCCATCACAAAGCTGATCAGGAACATGATGACAAAGTAGAGGAGCAGTGGGATGGCAATCCGCACTACATCCATGGGAATGGTAACGATCAGGTTTCCTTTCAGGCTGAACATTACCACAATGGTGAAAAGGAGAGCCGCCAGTGTGATGGGGCTGATGCGCGGAATAAACCTTTGATAATACCAGTCCTTCCCCATGGTGCGAATGAGCACCCTGTTGGTCAGAAAGCCTGCAATGAAAGGAATACCCAGGTAAATGAACACACTGCGCGCAATTTCACCAATGGTGACATCGACGATGCTCCCCTGCAACCCGAAGAGCGGCGGGAGCACAGTGATAAAGACGTAAGCGTACACACTGTAGAACAGCACCTGAAAAATGCTGTTGAAGGCCACCAGTCCGGCGGCGTATTCGGTATCGCCTTTGGCCAGCTCGTTCCACACAATGACCATGGCAATACAACGTGCCAGGCCGATCATGATCAGCCCCACCATATAACTGGGATACGCCCGCAAGAAGAGAATGGCCAGGATAAACATGAGAATAGGGCCTGCAATCCAGTTCTGAAGCAGAGAAAGCCCCAGGACCTTCCAGTTTCGAAAAACATCCCCCAGCTCGTCGTAGTGTACTTTGGCCAGCGGGGGGTACATCATCAGGATCAGGCCGATAGCAATGGGGATGTTGGTGGTTCCTACGGCAAAGCGATTGATGAAGTTTTCTACCCCTGGCAAGAAGTATCCCAATCCTACCCCGACCGTCATGGCGAGAAAAATCCATAGAGTCAGGAAGCGATCCAGAAAGGATAAACGTTTGGTTACACTGATGTCTTCCATAGCTGGTTTATTACTCCTCATAGCGGAAAATCGGGTCAAAGAATGAAGAGAGGCCTCAACTTGAATGGGTATGGTTTGGTTCAGAAGGTTTTCTGGCACAGGAGAGAAGCGGATTCTCAGAAGGGTTGCATTGCGGGCATGGACAGCCCGGGAAGGGCTTCTGGGAGAGCGATAATAATTCTTCGGCCGGTATGCCAAGGATTTCTCCGAGGCGGATGATGGGTTCGATTATTTCGGGGTGGGTCAGGTGATAAAAAATGTTGCGCCCACTCCGTTCAGCTTCGACAAGCTGAACATCCCGCAGAACCATGAGGTGCTGAGATATTACAGCCTGCCGTATCCCCAGGCGACTTTCCAGATGGCAGACACAGGCTTCCCCTTTCCCGATGGCGAGGAGGATTTTCAGGCGGGTGGGCTGGCCAATGGCATCGAAAAAGACAGACAGTGTAGAAATTGCAACCGGTTCTAACGATATATTCGCGTCCATGAATGTAATCATAAAGGAAAACGGAAATAAAGCAAGCGAGAAAAGTCATCTTCTGGGGTATGGATTGTCAGACGTCACAAAGAGCAGCCCTCAGGGAACCCCAGGTAAGTGAGGTCTGGCGAAATTAAAAAGCCCCCGAAGGACAAGCTATCCTTTGGGGGCTTTCAGGGCGAAAGGCAAGGATTCAGGCTGGAAGGAGACCCAGTCCACGCAGAAGGATGATCAATACCAGCAGTGGTGTGATATACCGAAGGACAAAGATGAAGGCGTTAACCACCCAGCGGTTGGAAAGCCGGGAGTGGTTGCTGAGTGCTTCGCGGATTTTCCCCGTGCCCCAGACCCAACCGGCAAAAATGGCCACGAAGAAACCCCCAATGGGCATGAGGAGGTTTGAGGTAATAAAGTCATACAGATCAAAGAGGTTTTTTCCGAAGAAAGTCCAGTGAGCCAGGGTTGAGTTGGAGAGAGCAGCTGTAGCCCCGACGAGTGCCAGCAGAAGGGTGGTAAGCAAAGTGGCATTGCGGCGTGAAAGCCCAACCTGTTCATGAAGAAATGCTACCGGTACCTCGACCAGTGAGAGCATGGCGCCAGTGGCTGCGATGGCGGCCAGGATGAAAAAGAGCACCATGAAGATGTTTCCCAGCGGCATGGCTGAGAATACTGCCGGGATGGTAATGAACAGCAGGGAAGGCCCGGCCTCTGGTTTGAAGCCAAAGGCAAACACCGCCGGGAAGATCGCCAGTCCGGCCAGGATAGAAACCACCAGGTCAGAGAGCATTACCCGCGCTGTGTTGGAAGGAATGTTTTCTTCCTCTCCATAATAACTCCCATAAGTGATCATGGTGCCCATGCCGATGGAAAGCTTAAAGAAAGCCAGCCCCATGGCCGTGAGCACACTGGCTGCAGTAAGGCGAGAAAAATCGGGAGTGAACAGGAAGGCCAGACCCTGTGATGCGCCAGGAAGGGTGAGACTGCGAATATCGACCAGGATCAGGAGGGCAAAAAGCAGGGGAATGAGCCGTTTGGTGGTGGCTTCGATCCCTCTGGAAACACCGCGGATGAGGATGACGGCAACCAGGGCAAGGGTGATCCATTGCCAGAGAAGCGCCTGCCATGGGTTGGTCACCAGCGACTGGAAAGCCTGCGAGGTCACAGACGGATCGGTAGAAAGAATGCTACCGGAGGCGGCTTTGAAGATATATGCCAGCACCCATCCGGCCACTTCAGAATAAAACGCCATAATCAAAAAGGCTGCAAGTGCTCCACCGGCACCAATCAGCCACCAGGGCTGACGAGGGCTCGGAGAGAGTTTTCGCAGGGTATTGATAGCGTCGGCGCGGGCAGACCGTCCCAGCATAATTTCTGCGATCATGACGGGCAATCCAACCAGGAGTGTGCTGATGATATAAACCAGGATAAAGGCAGCACCGCCGTTGGCACCGGTGAGGTAGGGGAACTTCCAGATATTCCCGAGGCCAATGGCCGATCCGAGGGTGGCAAACAGCGTACCCAGTGCGGTGGTAAAACCGATGCGCCGGGCAGGTGAAGAAAGGTTTTTATCGTTTTTCAGGGTATCCATCAAGCTATCCTTATTCATAGAAAAATTGATCCCTGGTGAAGCCAGAAAAAACCCCGGTACATTTGCCGGGGATTTCTTGCGCTCCCTGTGCCAATACAACAGGACATGGGGCATTGACCGGTAAGGCCCCATCAGGCGCGGTAGTTATATCGAATAGACGTGGCTCAGTCAACGGATAAATTTCACCTGAGCGGGCGTTATAAGTCACCAAAGGTGAAAATACCCGCTTCCGGCTGGTATCATTGAATGGATCTTTGCCGATGACTTGAGGTTCTATGATGACATCTTCCTGTGACCCGGAACAGCTTCGTACCCTTTTTTTGCTGGATCCTCACATCCATTTTCTCAACCATGGTTCTTTCGGTGCCTGCCCGCGCCCGGTTTTTGAGGATTATCAATCCTGGCAGCGAGAATTGGAACGGCAACCGGTGCTTTTCCTGGGGCGGAATTATCCCGCTCTGGATCGCCAGGTTCGAGAGGTGCTGGCAGAAGCCCTGCATACCCGGGCCGATAACCTGGCTCTGGTTCCAAACGCCACGCACGGGGTGAATATTCTGGCGCATTCTCTCCACCTCGCTCCAGGAGATGAGGTGCTGGCCACAGACCATGAGTACGGTGCCTGTGAGGCAACGTGGGAGTTCTACTGTCAGAGGATGGGGGCGAAGTACGTGCGACAACCCCTTCGTCTTCCAGTCGCCTCGAAAGATGAACTTCTGGATCAGTTCTGGGAGGGGGTAACCCCGCGCACGCGGGTAATTTTCCTCAGTCACATCACCTCTCCCACTGCGCTTACCCTGCCGGTGAAAGAAATTTGTGCCCGTGCCCGGCAGCAAGGGGTTTTAACCATCGTGGATGGAGCTCATGCACCCGGGCAGATAGACCTCGACCTGGAGGCCATTGGAGCAGATTTTTACACCGGGAACTGTCACAAATGGATGCTCAGCCCGAAAGGTGCGGGATTCCTTTACGCTCGCCCGGAAATGCAGAGGTTGATCGAGCCGCTGGTGGTGAGCTGGGGCTATCGGAACAGGACAGGTTCACCGCTGGTCGATTACCTGCAATGGACAGGCACTCATGATCCGGCGGCTGCTCTTGCGGTTCCGGCAGCGATTCGTTTTATGGAAGAATATCGCTGGGGCGAAGTGCGAAAAACCTGCCACGATCGGTTAAGATGGACGGTGGAACACCTTTGCGCTCTGGTCGGCAAGAGCCCGCTCTACCCCCTGGATTCTGATCTTTATTACCAGATGGCCATTGCCCCCCTGCCTGAAACAACTGACCTCCAGGTGTTGAAGGATCGCCTTTACGATGAGTTTCAGGTAGAAGTGCCATTCATTGAGTGGAATGGGAATAAGTTTGTACGGGTTTCGGTGCAGGGTTATAACACCCGGGAAGATGTGGAAGCTCTCTGCCGGGGGCTGGAGGAGCTTCTTCCTCAGGTGCAACAGGGGCGCTGAGGAGGCGGGGCTGGCGCGTTGAATGGGTCACCCGGGGCTGGTGGTGAAACTCTGCTCATCCTGCGGGTTGCTCAGCAAGGCAAAAGCCACCGTTGCCGCCCATGCCAGCACTTTGAATTGCCCCCGGCGCAGGGCGGTTTCTAATTCAGCGCGGCTTAGTAAAAGGAGTTCCTGTTCTTCCAGATCATCCGGCACCGGTTGAGCCACCTGGAAGGCGTCGCTGGCCAGGAAGAGGTCTCCGCGTGCCACACCGCGGTTTGGATCGACGAGAAAATGGCCCAGGTGGTGCCATTGCCGGGCGGTGTAACCGGTTTCTTCAAGCAACTCGCGCTGTGCCGCGGCGAGCGGGTCTTCTCCCGGTTCAAGGTACCCTCCGACGGGGGCCAGGGAATCCCCTTCCAGGCCATACTTGCCCTGGCGAAACACCAGGTACCGGCCATCAGGGGTTACCGCCAGCACATTGATGTAGTCTGGAGTGATCACCCAGGGCCAGTGCTCAATGACCTGGCCGTCAGGCGTCTGAACGGTGCGGTCTTCTACCGTAAGCCAGCGGTCTGAAGAAAAAACAGGTTGAATTTGAAGGGTTTTCCAGGGAATCATTGGCGTTGGTATACTCCCATGAGTTCTCCCTGAGCCAGGATGTGGCCTTCCATGGCCTTCAGGAGGGCTTTTTTATCCAGGATGCCGTCCTCTATGGTGGTATCGAGTGCGTAAAGACGGAAGAAATATCGGTGCTGCCCGGAAGGAGGGCAAGGGCCGCCGTAATCGGTGCGGTTGAAACTGGTTTTACCCTGAACAGCCCCTTGAGGGAGGGAGAACTCACTGGCCCGTGCGCGTGAAGCCCCCTCAGGAAGTTCTCGAACTTCGCCGGGCAGGTTGTATACCACCCAGTGTACCCAGGTGCCAGCTGGGGCATCGGGGTCATCCATGATTAATGCAAACGAGCGCGTGCCTTCGGGAGGATCGCCCCACTGCAGAGGAGGGGAGCTGTCTTCGCCATCACAGGTATAGCGGGGAGGGATGGGCTGCTCCGCCTGAAAAGCAGGCGATGAGAGCTCAATGGACGGCAGCGTTGTGGAGCTGGTCTCCATTGCACTACAGCCCGTGATGCCAAGCACGAGGATAAGCGAGAGGAACAGTTTCACCATAAGTGCCAGGGCAGAAAGGTCGCTCGTTTCTGCACCGATTGATTTTGATTATATTCCAGTGTATCAGTTCCCCCATTTAATTTCCAGTGCTGGCCGGCCTTCAATGTTCCAGCTCTCTGCATCGGAGGTGGTGAAGTGTTTCCCCGAATGGTAGTTACTGTCGGCCTCATAGAGAGCTAGCCGCAGGGGTTGCCCGGTATCATAAGCACGGGAGGCGGCGTAGGTTACATCCCACACGCGGGCAGCCCCGGGCCAGGCGTTGGTTGGCATGAAATACACATCAACCCAGGCCTGGCTCACGTTTTCAAGCGGAGGGGGGGCATTGTTCCAGGTGATACTTCCCTCGCCCCAGTCATCTTTAACCGTAAATACCTGAATCAACGAGGCTACCGGTTTGGGTGTTCCATCCGACCCTCCCCATTGATGCAGGATCAGTTTTGCTGAGAGGATGGTCTTCCCCGATGGAACGGCGTTAAGGGGGAAGGTGATGTAATACTTTGAAAAGCAGGGCCAGTCGGCTACGTCTGACTGGTTCTGGATGTTGACGCCCGTTCCCGATCCAAAATTGAGGTTCCCCCATTGATTCCAGATAAAGTTGTCATCCCCCGGGCAAAGGTTACCGAGCGTTCCTCCTACACCGGCATCTGGAACGTTAATGCCTCTGGATGCGTCTTCGCGAATGAGGGTTGTACCGGCGGGACTGCCGGGCTGGGCGCCGTACGCTGGCAGGCCAAAGCGGAGCTGCGCCCAGGTTGAGGGGGTGTCTCGTTGCATGAAATCGGGCCAGTTCTTGACGGGTTGAGGTGGCCCGGCCTGAGAGTCTCGATCGTGCATTTGCACACCCACGCCCCACAGGGTGCCATCGGGGGGCTTCCCGGGAAAGCCCAGACTGGAGAAGGGAATTTCAAAAGTCATGGCCCATCCGCGCCCGCTCTTAGTATTGTCATTGAAGGGGCTTCGATAGCCAGGGCGGGTTTTGAAAATAATCGAGGCCAGAGACCATCCCGTTCCGTTTCCCTGATAAGCGGCCTGGTAGCGGGGTTCGGAATAATCGCTCGTCCAGCTCATTGCGCCAATGAAGCGGTAGGAGCTGGTATCAGGAAAGTTCCCCGTGTTGCCGTTCAGATTGATTAAGAGGGTGATGGCGTCCCAGTCGGTGAGGGTAGAAGGGTTCGATTGAGAGGGGTTGTACCAGAGATACTGATCGAAAACGGCCACGTAAACCCAAAGTTTGGTTTGATCATAGGCAAAACGGATATCGGCATAATTTTCCGATGGTGTGACTTTGCCAAACCAGAAGATTGCGGCTTCTGAAAAATGATCAGAGGCGTTGCCTGAAAAATAGGGTACGTTGACGCGCACCGAATAGGGTTGCACGTAGCGATTCATGATAGCCGGCAGGTAATTGTAGTACCCGCCGCTCCCTTGCTGCCCGGCAACGGCCAGCACAATTTGAGAGGGAATAAAGAGAGCTGCCAGCAGGCACCAGAACAGAGATTTCCTTCTTTTGAACATCCGCAAACACTCCAGGCTTGAACCTCAGGATGCTTTCCTGTGGCTGGGAGGGATGCGGTTGGTTATGGCACAGGGAAAAACAACCGTTGCGCAAGCAATTATTGGGTACCGATTAAGGATTTCGTCCGGCTATCTCGGAAAATCTCAGAAAGCTTCACCCGTTAAGTGAGTTCTATTCTCTTGGTCGAAAAAGGGGTGGAAAAGTTGCGGCCTGGAAAGGAGAGAGGGGGGATTAATCGCTCAGGGTTGGAAGTAAAAAATGCACCGCCGCTTTAAGGTGGTCAAAGACTGAGACGTTTGGGAATCCATTGGAGCGTACCAGTGGCTCCTGTGCGGCGCCGCGTCCGGTGCGTACGAGCGCTAACTGTGGAATGCCGGCCGCCTGGCCAGCCTGAAGATCGGTGAGCGCATCTCCAATGAGCGCCGAGCGGCTCAGATCAATTCCCAATTCGCGGGCGGCCTGGAGGATGAGCCCAGGTTGTGGTTTTCGACAGGTACAGTGGTCTTCTGCGGTGTGCGGGCAAAGATACAGGCCATCTACCACGCCGCCCGCAGCGCGAATAATCTCAATCAACCGGTGATTAATCTCTTCCGCTTTGTGGATTGTGAGCAGGCCTTTGCCGATGGCGGCCTGGTTGGTGACGATGACGACTTTGAGGGGAGTGGATGAGAGGCTTGCAAGGGCCTCCAGAGCCTGGGGGTAAATTTCAACATCTTCCCAGGAACGCACATACTCTTCACGGTTTTCGATAATGACCCCATCACGATCAAGGAACAATCCCCTGTGCATAAAAACATTATATCGTATTCATATGGGGCGGATAGAAAATCCCACTTTCTGTTGCACGCGGTCTCGATGGTTTCATCCTGACCTCCGGGCAGAGGCCGTGGGTTGATTCTGGATGATGAAGGAGGTGGTGAAATGCACCGGAGCCATAGCATTCAGGCTTAATCGTAAGCTGAGGGCTGGCTGGCGCAGATTGTACGTTGGCGAAACCCAGCCAAAGATGGGTGCTGGAGAGGGTGGGCCGACCAGGCTTTCGCTGGCGCGAATCAGTTGCAGTAAAGGTTCTTCTCCGGGATTTTGCACGGGGGAGGTGACTGTGACCTGCACGGTCAAAAGAAAGGATTTTCCATACAGGGTAAGCGCATTCTGAGAAGGCATTTCACAGGGCCAGTCAGGTAACAACCAGTGCAGGGTAAAGCGGTGCCGATGGGGGGTTCCAGAAGGGGATGGCAGAAGGTCATCATGAATCATCCATCCCCCTTCTGTGCTGAAGATTTCACGACGATGCCGGATTCCCAGCCGGTGATAGCCGTCCTGTTCGGCACAGATGGATTGCGGAGAAAGAGCGGTATATTTTGCCTGAGCCAGATCGACCCAGAGGAATTTACCGGCGCGGGTCATCTGATCAATGTCATCCACGGTGACGGTGTTGTGGACAGCTGTACAGGCCAGGGCGTTGTCCCAGGGTGGGAGGGCGTTATAGCGGTACGTTCCGGCATCCATGGCCAGGTTTTCGCCTTCAAACCAGATCTCTACATGGAGCTGATCGGCATGAGATGGACGGTTTTTCAGGTGCACTGCACGCAGGCTGGCCCAGCCCTTCCCACCGGGATGGGTGAGCCTGGGCATGGGCGAGGGCGGGGAAACATATGGGGTGGCTGGCTCTGCCGGGTGGGCATTCTCTAAACCAAGCCAGAGGGAAAGCTCGTCCCAGGGGCCAGGGGGGAGGAGCAGTGGGGAACCGAAAGCCCGGGCGCACGCCTGGATCGTCGGACGAAAGTCCGAGAAGCCGCCAGAGGCAAGCGGGAGGATGTATGCGCCATCGTTGTGCCCCAGATTAGGCACGCGCCCGCTGAGAAGGTCGAGATGATGGTACAGCCAGCCAGAGGCTGCCTGCAGGCGTTGGAGAGTCAGAGAAGGCCAGGCTCGCTGTTGCGAACGCCGGATGGTATCTGCCAGCAGGGCTGCCTGGAGCATCAGGCGGTGGTAATTGGTAGAATGTTGCGTGTAGGTGCCGTCAGGTTCGATCTGACTCTGCAAAGCCTGGTTGAGCTCACGCCAGCCCAGTTCTCGACAGCGAGCGGCCAGAGGATGGTCTAGAAGAACTACCCCTGCCATATAGAGGCCAAGGGCTTCGCTCAGGTGATGGTTGTTCTGCTGAGCGCGCGCATAGGGAAGGGTATGAGGGATGCGGCTGGCGTGTTCGGCTACCGACTGGGCAAGCCGTACTTGCCGGGCAGAGGTGCTGTGGGGTGAGGTAGAAAACACTGTGCTGGCAAATGCCAGGGCCAGCAGCCGTAAGGCCACTTCCTGGGCCGAAACCCAATTCGGCCCCAGGTTGGGCGGGTTAGCCTGATCGAAAGCTTCAAAAAAGGTCCAGAAGGCTTCAGCATAACGCTCATCATGAGTGATATGGTAGGCCCTCCCAAGGGTGTAGGCAAAACCGAATCGGGCGGGCTCCCAGATGAGCTTCACGTCTTCAGCGCCGGGAGAGGCCTTTCGCTGTTCGTAATCCGTCCAGTGGTGCAGAGGAGAGGGTGGGGCGAGGTCTATGTTCACGGATGGCCCTCCAAAGAGCCGTATGCGCCCCTCTGTAATTTCGTCCGCTTCGGCCAGGAGATCGGAACAGCCAGCGTCTCCCAGGACCCCTTTAACCAGTTCAACAGGCGGAAGAGGCCAGGCCGGACGCAGGGAGAGAGTACGAGTCTCCCTCTTTGAGGGAGTAGAACGGCGATAATGCCCACTGCGCAGCCCGGCCTGATAAACCAGGTACCATCCAATTGCGCGGAGCCCGAGTACACGGGCAACCTTAAGGTATTTCACCGCGGACTGAAATCCATTCACGGAGGGTACTCTCTGAGGAAAAATCAGTTCTGCGCTCCGGATAACTTTGACTGTGCCTGAATGGCGGCACGGCTAACCGCCAGGAGTTGATCGTAAGGAATGGGAGGGAGGCCACCGGTGCGGATACTCTCCATAAATGCGCTCCAGGCAGCTCGATGCCCCTTGTCCTGGCCGAAGGGTAAACGGGTAACGGTACGTTTGCCCTTGGAGGTGATTTCAAGCTGGCGAAAATCGTCCAGAATGGCGACCATGCCACCGCAAAAGACTTCAAGGCGCTCTTTGGGAACAGCGCGGTCTCCATTGGCCAGGTAGGCCAGTGTTCCAATAGAACCATCAGGAAAAGTCAGGGTAACCAATGCGTTGTCTTGATGATACACTCCGGCATCGGGCAAGGCGCGAACTTCAAGGCTGACCGGAGGCTGACCGACGAGGAAGGTGAGGAAGTCGATAAAGTGGCACCCTTCACCGACCATGCGTCCACCGCCTGTTTCCGGGTCCTGTGTCCAATGGGTGGCGGGGAGGAAGCCAGCATTGACCCGATAATGGGCCATAAGGGGTTCGCTCCGGCGCTGCAGGGCGGCGTGGAGTTGCCCTGCGAGTGGAGCAAAACGCCGGTTGAAGCCAACCATTAATCGAGGGGTTCCATCTGCCTGTAATACAGTTTCAATTTCGTCCAGCGCTTGCTGCCTTAATGCGAGGGGTTTTTCACAGTAAACGTGTTTCCCGGCGCGGAGAGCGTGAAGCACCTGATCGGCATGGCGATGATGCGGGGTGAGCACAACCACGGTATTGATTTCAGGGCGATCGAGGATTTCGCTTTCGTCAGAGGCGGCAAACCGGAAGCCGAACTTTTGAGCTGCATGACGTGCAGAAAGGCCTGAGGCCGAGGCAATGCCGGCCAATTCGATGCCTCCCGCTTTTTGAAGGATCGGTAAAAAGACGGCCATGGCATAATTCCCCGCCCCCAGTACGCCCACTGTTGGACGTGCTACGGGAAGCGATGAGCCTGGCCGGAGATCCACCCTTCGTTGCGGGTGAGTGCCCTCAGCGGTCGGGTAGGTGAGCAGTACCCCCAGAAAAGGTTCGCGCTTCCGGCCGGTGATCAGTTCGTAAGCTGCGGGGGCTTCATCGATGGGAAAGCGATGGGTGATCAGCGGGTGCGGGTCGAGGCGGCCTGTGGACATGAGATCGACAATGGCTTCCAGGTTACGTCCCTCACTCCAACGCACATAGCCGATGGGATAATCCTGCCCTTTCTCTTCGTAGACGGGGTCGTACCGCCCCGGCCCATACGATCGAGAAACCTGAAAGGTGAGTTCTCGCTGGTAATACAATTTTCGGGGAATATTCAGGCCCACATTCCCAATGGCTACCACTCTCCCCCGGTCACGGGCAATCTCACCGGCCAGCTCGACAGGATCGCTGGAAGGAGTATCCGCGCAGATGAGCACGACGTCGAAACCGCGTCCTCTGGTGAAAGTCCTTGCGGTGGCTTCGGCGTTTTCACGCAGGGAGGCGGGAGTTCCGAGCTTTTCTGCCAGGGCCACGCGCTCTGAGGCCCGATCTACCCCGAACACCTGGCAGCCAGCGGCACGGGCAATGCTGCAAGTCAGCAGACCGAGCAACCCGAGCCCAATGACGGCGATCGACTCTCCAACCTGGGGAGAAGCCAGCCGGAAACCATGCAGGGCGATGGCTCCAAGGGTGGTAAACGCGGCGGACTCGAAACCTACATGGTCGGGGAGCTTTACCATTAAGTTTTGCGGAACAACGATATATTCAGCATGGACGGCATAACCTCCGCCAGCGCAGGCCACTCGATCGCCGGGCTGGAAGCCCTGCAACCCTTCACCGATCGCAAGGATGGTACCGGCGGCGGAATAGCCTAACGCCATTGGCTGGTCAAGGCGATTAAAAATGGATTGCACGGTGGAAAGGAACCCTTCGCGGCGGGCTTTCTCCAGGGCCTGGCGCACCAGGTCGGGGCGGGAACGTGCTTTTTCCAGGAGGTTTTTTTCGGCAAATTCCACGACCATACGTTCCGTTCCTGCCGAGACCAGGGAAACAGCGGTACGCACCAGGGCAGTTCCACGCCGCGGTGCAGGGCAGGGCACTTCAGCAACCTCAGCCTTTCCGTTGCGAATGTTCTGAATTAATTGTTTCATGAAAAAGGGTTACCCTCCATCAAGGTTATGGCTATTATAGCCAGAATTTGACCATGATTCGGAGAGGTGCAAGCCAACCGCAAGGTGCGCTGAGGTGAAAATCCTATAAAATGGGAATTAATCTAGAGGTTATCGGGAGAATACGTTGAAGCATCTATCTCAAGTTTCCTGGGACCGGGTACTCACTCGATCAGGTTTACTCCTTCTTGCATTTTATCTTGCCTTCGCAGGGGGAAAATATTCCGGGAGAATTCTTTATCCCCTGGTGTGGATCAATACCTGGCTGATTGTTCTGGGGGGGCTGGGCTGGATGGTCTGGCGATTTCTACGAAGGAGACCTTTTCCATCCACTCCCCTTGATTGGCCATTACTTCTCTGGGTGATTGTATGCCTTTTCAGTGCTCTGGCCTCCATAGATCCACGGGTGAGTCTGGAACGTTGGGGATATGAGCTGGTATGCGTGCTTGTATTTTATATGATGGTCGATCTGGAGAGGGCGGGTAAAAGAGTAGAAATCTGGCTCCAAATGACGATTGCAGCAGGGGGGATTTTCCTTGTCTTTGGTTTTAAGGAATTACTGGAATGGTACAGGCAATGGTTTTCCATCGGGGGGTGGGAGCAACCCATCCCTCCGGCTACGGTTCGTATACAGGCAACTATTAGGCATGCCAATATTCTTGCGGCTTATTTAAACTGTCTCTGGCCGTTGGCGGCGGTACGCCTGCTGGCAAGCCCCAGAAAATGGCTGAGGTGGATTCTCGGGGTTTATACTGGCCTGTGCCTGGCCTTGCTGTATTTTACATCCTCGCGGGGAGGGTGGTTGAGTGCTCTGGCGGCAACGATCACCCTGGGCATACTTCTCGCAGTAGACCGGCGAGAAAAGATTTCCAGGGCATGGCAGCAATTAAGGATTACAGGCTGGAAGCTTATGGCCAGGGTGATTGTAATAATGGCTCTTGCTGGTGTGGCTGGCGGGCTTTTTCTGCGCCAGTCTCAACATCCAACCCACCCACCGGGGAACCCGCGTTTTTACATCTGGCATGTGGCCATTGAGATGTTCGCTCAACGCCCATGGTTGGGCACGGGGCCGGGAACCTTTCCAAGATATTTTATGCAATTTTTTTCAATTCCACCTGGCGTTTTGTTATCTCATGCCCACCAGTACTTTTTAGATGTTTTGGGTGAGAGCGGGTTCCTGAGCCTGCTTATCCTTCTGGGTTTGGGGATGGTGGTGGTCTGGAGTGGCTGGCGCCGCTGGAGAACCGGGAAAAAGGGAGAACGAACCATGCTCGCCGGAGCGCTGGCGGCCCTGGTCGGGTTAGCTGTGCATAGTCAGTTTGATGTACCTCAGGATACCTTCTTGATTAACCATCTGACGGCCGCGCTTTTGGTGAGCCTGATGCCCCCTTCAAATAATCAGAGTGGAAACACGCGGAAGAAATTATGCTGGCAAGGTGTGCTACTGCTGGCAGGTTGGGGCATTGCGGCAGGATGGGGTATCTATATGCTCAGGGGCTGGAGCCATTATCAGACAGCTATGGACGCTGTCCGGGTTGATCACTGGTCGCTGGCTCAGGAGGAGCTTACTGAGGCAGTGGAAAAAGATCCGGGGTTGAGCTTTTATCGTTTCCAGAAGGGAATTGCAGAAGCAAAGCTGGCCATTGATGCCCAGGGTGCGGTTGTGAATTCGTCTCTGCTGGAGGCAGCGATACAGGACGTCCAACAGATGGTTTATGCTCAGCCTGAATTTGCATTGGGCTGGGCAAACCTGGCGGTATTGCAATGGTGGGCGGGTGACCGTCGGGAGGCGTTTGCCAGCCTTGATGAGGCTGTTAAGCGTGCCCCTGGATCGGCAGGGCTTCAGTTGCTTGTCGGCTCTTTATACGAAGCCCAGGGCGAGATTGACGAGGCACAGAAAGCATATCGTCAGGCCTTACTCTTACAGCCTTCCTTATCATTATGGGAAGTATTGCCTGCTTCTCCGATGTGGAATCAGATCGTGGAGAGCGAATCCCAGAGGTTCCCTTATGAAGGGGAAGGGTGGCGGATGATTGAGGCAGGGGATGCGGCTGGCGCAGTGGAGTATTTTCAAAAGACCATTGGTTTGAATGATGCACAGGGTTATTTTGGCCTGGGAATAGCTTTTATGAGACTTGGTCAATGGACAAAGGCGGAGAAAGCACTCCAAACGGCGTTGTTTATTGGACCTCCATCCGTAGAAATGTATAAAGCTCTTGGTAAAGTATATGAGGCTGAAGGGAAGTTCTCTCAGGCTTCTGGCTGTGATGAGAAAGCCCTTGCGTTTATTACAACGTGGTTGTCTTTTGGCTATGATGATTTCAGCCAAGGATATTTTCAGAGGGAAAATTTACCGGTGCCATATTTACCTATAGAGACCTTATGGCAAGAGTTGGGGAAGGATCGGTGAACACCAAAACCTTTGCATCCCAGATGATCAACGGGACATTAATCTCCTTATTTAGCCTTGTTTTTGCCAAAGGGCTCAATTTATTTCGCACTATTCTTGTGGCAAGATTGCTCTCTGCCCTGGATTTTGGTTTATTTTCACTGTTATTTTCTTTTTTTTATTTTGTATTGAATCTAGCGATTTTTGGTTTTCCGGCAACTTCTGCAAAGTATATCGCTTCGTTACGGAGCAGGCATAGTGATATAACAAAATTTGTTGTAAACCTTTATTTCTTGGTGGGTTGTTTTGCTTTAATGGTGGGTGCGGGAGTGTATCTACTGGCTCACTTTATTGCTTCCCGGGTTTATCAAGAGCCGTTGCTTGGCCAACCCATTCGCTGGATGGGGGGAGCTGTTTTTTTTCAATCTCTGTTTGCGATTAATATGTCTTTGCTTCAAGGATTTTCCCTTTATTATCAACGAAGCGCGCTGGAAATCATAGATTCGTTGCTTGGATTGGGCTTAATGGTTCTTTTGGTGAATCGCTTTTCAGTGATTGGGGTTGCTATGGCGTTTTTTGTAGAAGGAGTCATCTCCTTTATCATTTCATTCCTTGTACTCTGGAAAGTGATCGGGTTTGGTGGATTCAGAAAGAAAATGGCTTCACTAAATGCAGAAACCATTAAGGAAATTTTAAAATTTGCATTCCCTTTATTTCTGACTGTAATTTCAGTGTATGGTTTTTATTGGGTAGGAGATATTCTTCTTAAAAAATATTCGTCTCACCTTGAGCAGGTAGGGTGGATGTACATTGCTCGCTCACTGGGACAGGTGGTTTTGTTTATTCCGGTAGCCATGAGTGTTCCTCTCTTGCCAATCATGTCTTCCGAATCTGAGGGAAAAAGAGAGGAATTCCAAAACTACCTTCAAATAAGCTGGTTTCTGAGTTTTGTGGTTGGAATGGTAATAGGTGTGATAGCTAGAGCTTTGATTCCTGCTCTTTTTGGAACCCATTACCTCGCGGCAGCTTATGCTGTTTTCCTTTATTCCATTGCTTCTATTCCAATGGCAATGACTACGTCGATTTTTTCGGCTATTCTAACCGGAAAGGGATATATTTGGTCTCTGACGGTATTCAACCTTCTCTGGGGTTTTATTTTTACCGGGCTTTCTCGCCTGTTTATACCCTGGTGGGAGATTGAAGGTGCAATGTATGCTTATATTCTTTCCTTTACACTTCTGGCTGGAATGATGGGCTTTTTTATGAAAAAGCGCGGGATATCATCGGGAATAACAGGAGGCCTTATTCTGTATTTTTTAGGGGTGATAATGTTGACCGCTTTGTTCCTCTTGCGGTTGGAAGGAACGGCTTATTTTTTCAGTATTGTGATCTGGGTTCCTGTAATGATCACTCTTGGGGTGTTTTTGCTGGGTAAAGAAAACCGGAAAGCGATGATTAAAAGAATTCTCTGGCTGTTTCGTTTTAATATCACCGAGCGGAAGCCGTAGGAACCAGGAAAATATGAAAAAAAAGATAGCTTTTTTGTCCTTAGGAAGTATCGATTTACAAATTCATTCCCGAGTTTTAAGACAAATTCAGACACTCGGATGTAGATCTCCTATGCATGTGATAGCCTATGGTTCGCAACAAGAAATTGAAGCTTTACCTGCGAGTGCAATCCATATAGTCGGCTCTCTTTCGGCTCCAAAGTTGCCGAGAGTATTAATGACGGCATTTTTTCTTTCAATTGGCCGATTTTTACCGCGTTGGGGATATGAGTATTGGTATTGGTATCGTCCAGGACATCGAAAAGCCCTCGAAATTTTAAATAGTCTCGATGTGGATCTGGTGCTCGCCAATAACTGGTGGTCAATGCCAGTTGCCTCACAGTATAAAACAAAACGGTCCTCAAAAATCATTCTGGACTTACATGAGTACGCTCTGGATGAGTTTACAGATCGAGGCTGGCTGAAACACCTGTATCAACCTATGATTGAATATCAATTTCAAAGATACCTATCTGAGGCTGATGCTACGATTGTAGTTAACCCTTCAGTTGCTCATCGTTATCATAACGAATTTGGTATCAATCCCATTGTAGTTATGAATGCTCCGAAACTGAATGAACGTGTTTCTTTTAAACCTACATTGGAAAACGAAGTGAAATTGGTCCATCATGGTTATGCCTCACCGGAGCGACAGCTTGAAAGAATGATCGAAATTGTTGGATACCTTGATCGGCGATTTACCTTGACATTTCTCCTGGGAGGGAATGTTCAATATCGTCGGTTTCTAGAAAAAATCGCAAAACAGATTGCCCCCGGTAGGGTTTTCTTTCGAGATTTCGTTCCGCCAAGCGATTTGGCTGAGGTACTGAACCAATATGATATGGGGATTTTTGTCATTCCTTCAAAGGGATACAGTTTACGGTACTCATTACCAAATAAATTTTTTGAGTACTTATCTGCCTGTCTGCCGGTATGTGTTGGGCCTATGCCAGAAATGGCGAGGCTGATCCATCAATTTTCGTGTGGTGTGGTTGCAGAAACAGAAGAGCCAGAAAAAGTTGCAGCCGCGCTGAATGCTCTATCGGTCAATCAGATTAACCAGATGAAACAGGCTGCTATGCAAGCCAGGCGATTTTTAAACGCAGAAACAGAACAACAAAAACTTCTGCAACTGGTAGAAGCTCTCATGGGATAGAGAGATGGGATACTCCCTGGTTTCTGTCGGCATTGTTTCCTGGAATAGCTTACGAGATTTACCTGACTGCCTGGATGGGTTAGCAAGGCAAACTGTTCCATTTGAGCTGATTATTGTAGATAACGGTTCTACAGACGGTTCTGTGGACTTAATTCGAAGCAGGTTTGCGCAAGCTAAAATAATAGTCAATTCCAGGAATGAAGGTTTTTGTAAAGGGCACAACCAGGCTATCCGTCTTGCTCGTGGGGAGTATTATCTTCCTCTCAACCCTGATGTGAGATTAGAGGCAAATTACATCGAAAGTATGCTGGAAATGTGCAGCAAAGATAAAAATATTGGGATGTCAGGGGGAAAATTGATGCTGGTTGACTCGGATAGTATGAATAAGATTGACACAACAGGGCTGTTTATGGATCGCAGGAGGAGGCAATACCTTCGCGGGCATCGGCAGGTAGATGTGGGGCAGTATGACCTGGAAACAGAGGTGTTTGGAGTTGATGGGGCTGCACCCTTATACCGACGGGATATGCTTGAAGACATAAAGGTTTTTGGAGAATACTTTGATGAAACGTTTTTCGCCCATAAGGAGGATGTAGATCTTGCGTGGAGAGCCCGTTTGTTAGGTTGGCGGGCCATGTATACTCCAAAGGCCATTGGATATCATCGGCGCTCTTTTCGGCCAGGACGGCGGAAGGGTATGGCATGTGAGATCAGACAAGAAGCGGTTAAAAACCGATATCTTTTACTCCTAAAAAATGAAACACCGGAAGGTTGGAGGAGAGATTGGCTTCCAATCTTATGGTACGATTTACAGATTTTAGGATATATGTTGTTATTCGAGCAGACTTCTTTAAGGGGCTTTACCAGAATCAGACAGCTTATTCCTAATGCAAAGCAATGGCGACATGAAATTATGAGGCGGAGACGAGTTTCTGGGGAGGAGTTATTAGAATGGTTTCGCTAGACCCGGCTCCCGGAATTTCTCGTGAGGATTTACTCGGGGTCAATGTTTGTGCGATTAACCCAGCGATAGCTCTTCATGAAATTGAAACCTGGATTCAGAAGCGAGAACCGCACTACATTTGTGCCACTGGTGTGCATGGAGTGATGGAAGCCTGGAAGAATCGAGAGGTAAAAAAAGCTCTAAACCAGGCTGGTTTAGTGACACCCGATGGGATGCCATTAGTCTGGTTTCTGCGCTTCAAGGGATACTCTCAGGTCTCACGGGTTTATGGGCCTGATTTGCTTTTGGCAGTGTGCGAACGCTCTATGAAAACAGGTTGGTCTCATTATTTTTATGGCGGAGCCGAGGGAGTACCTGAGAGGCTGGTTCGTAATTTAAAAAGGCGATTTCCGGAACTTAAAGTGGCTGGAATGGAATCCCCGCCTTTTCGACCTTTAAGTGAGGAGGAGGATCATTGGGCTGTGGAGCGAATTAACGCCTCCAATGCGGATATTCTTTGGGTTGGATTGGGTACCCCAAAACAAGATCTGTGGATGGCGGCACACCGCCCTGAAATTACAACTCCAGTCATGATAGGAGTGGGAGCCGCGTTTGATTTCCATGCAGGGGTGAAACCTCAGGCTCCTCTGTGGATGCAACGCTCGGGACTCGAATGGTTGTTTAGATTATTAACCGAACCTAAGCGATTATGGAAGCGGTATTTTTATATCATTCCTTCATTTACAATTCTGGTTCTCCTCCAAATTTTGGGGATTCTCCCAAAACACCCGGAAGATGAGTTTAGGCACGAGAGACTGTAACATGTTCCGGCGCTTTTCTGTCAACTTTGCCCTCTTTTCCATCGTTCTGGATATGATGCTTGTGGATGCGGCGCTTTTTCTGGCTGCTGAGTTGCGCGAACCGCTGACAGGTTATTTACCTTTCCTCAAAGTTCTGGAGCCTGTCAGGTTGCCCTGGAGTCTCTATGGAATTTTTCCTTTGTTGTGGGCAGGTGTTTTGCTGTTGTTTTCTGTGTATGATGGACGAAAAAATTTTCGCTTTACCGATGAATTCGCTGGCCTGACGCTTGGATCATTACTGGCTACTTTTTCTCTGGCCGGAATTCTTTACCTGACGTACCGTGAGGTCTCAAGATTTTTATTCCTGATGGCCACTGGAACTGCATATAGCTGGCTGTTGAGCTGGCGGTTGCTTGCACGGGTGGTATTTAGAAAAAATGGCATACACTCTCGGATACGCCAGGTATTAATTTTGGGAGCTGGAGAAACTGGCCGAGAATTGGAGAAGAATATACGCGACAACAGCGCCCTTGGCTTGAGAGTAGTCGGATTTCTTGATGATGACTGGCAACGTCAGGCCGATCATGCGGATATTTTTGGTTCGCTGGATGTGTCTCGTCGGGTGATCATCGAGCATGGAGTAGATGATGTGGTGATCGCCCTTCCCCGATCTGAACATCAACGATTGGCTGAGATCGTTAATGTTTTACATGATTTGCCTGTGAGGGTCTGGGTCATTCCAGATTATTTTTCGCTGACGTTACACCGGGCGAAGGTTGAAGAATTTGCGGGAATACCCATGCTTGATTTACGTGCTCCGGCTTTGAATGAATATCAGCGCATGGTGAAGCGTGCTTTTGATTTGGGAGTAACGCTTCTATTATTACTATTCGCTTTACCCTTGATGGGCCTGATTGCTCTGCTGATCCGATTGGATAGCCCCGGGCCGGTCTTGTATCGGGCGCGGCGGGTAGGAGAGAATGGACGGATATTCTGGATGATGAAATTCCGTACCATGGTTCAAGGTGCAGATAAACTCCAGGCTCAGGTAATCTGGAGGGACGATGAAGGCCATATTCTCCATAAACGGCCGGATGATCCGCGCGTAACCCGGGTGGGGCGCTTCCTGCGGCGATCCAGCCTGGATGAACTCCCTCAGTTGTTTAATGTGTTGCGCGGAGAAATGAGTCTGGTGGGTCCACGGCCAGAGATGCCGGAACTGGTTGAGCGGTATGATCTCTGGCAAAGACGGCGTTTTACGGTTCCTCAGGGAATCACCGGCTGGTGGCAGGTCAACGGGCGCAGTGATAAACCCATGCACCTGCATACCGATGAAGACCTCTATTATGTGCAGAACTATTCCCTCTGGTTGGATCTGAAAATTTTGGCCCGTACGGTGTGGGTGGTTTTGCAAGGCAAGGGAGCGTATTGAATATTGGCTTTTGAAAGATGGGAGTGGAAAGATAGATTGGCTGCCCGTGAAATGAAGAGATAAATGGGTTTTGATTTATGAGCAAGTAATGGCCAGACTGAGCTTTCTGTTGCGGCGACAGGTGCTAGAGATTGGGGGAAGGGTTGAGCGCCTCAGGGAACGCTGCCAGCCCCAAACCGACAAATACGAAGATATGGGGTAACAACATCCGTACTTCCTGCCAGTAACCCCATACCAGGATCAATGGCAGATGAATGCCTAGTACCCATGCCACTCGTTGAAGAAACAGCGGCGCGCGGCGGTAAGCCAGGAACGCCAGCAACCAGAATCCCCCCAGGAAGAGCCCCCAGTGGACCCCCGCCCTGAACAAATGAGCGGGCTGGATATTGAATTGCCATATCTGTGCCAACGTTTCCACATGAGGCATACCAGGACGCAACCAGCGCAGTAATAAAAGCACCCCGCCCCAGAGCAGGGAGTACAGCACCAGCCAGCCGGTGCATGTCCATTGCCATCCGCGCAGGTTGAGCAGGCGCTCTCCCGCCAGCACGGTGAGGGCAAAAGCCGGCAGAATCAGCACCGCCGTTTCGCGGTTAAGCGACGCCAGCAAAACTACTCCCGCCAGCCAACCCCAATATCCCTTTACCATAAGGAACAGTGCCAGAAGATAGAAAAACGCTTCCCAGAACGACCAGGGTTGAAAGTAATGGTCGTAGAAGGTCAGCGGCGTCACTGCCGCCACAAACAGTGTGCCGATGAGTGCGTACTCGGTGCAATACCAGACCCTCAGCAGACGAAAACCCGCCCACAGCCACAGGAAAAGCGCCCCAACGTTAAGTACAATGTAGGAAAGCGCAAACGCGCGGTAGTCGGGAAAGAAGAGCCGTTCCACCCGAAAGAGTCCCTCGGCAAGGAAAGGCACCAGCACGCGGTACTGGTAAGGCGAGGGCGCGCTTCCTTGAACAATCTGACGGTGCAAATCAAGGCGCATATCCAGGGTGTTCTTCTCGATATTGAGGTAATACATGTACCCCAGCGCCAGCGCCAGCGAGAGAATAATCAGCCCCATAGCAGAAGAAGAGTGTCTTTTTGTCATGGCCTCCCCGTCAGGTCCACGCGGGTAATCACCACCCCTGAAGGATGCTCTTTCAGGCGTTCGGCAATTACTTCCAGAGGAGCATTATCCACCGTCAACAAGGTGCCGGAGTAATAATGATTGTACCCCTGCCCGCGAAGAAAGGTCTCCCACTGCTGGCGCGGCTCGGGCAGAGCGGGGATAGTCACTACCTTTCCGCTCAGATACAGATCAGGAACATCCATAACGTAGCCCTGCCATTCCAACACCAGCGGAGCATCCAGATTCAACAACACTTCTTTCCCCCTCGCGTACCACTCGGTGAGTTGTCGAGCGGTGAGCAAGCCGCGGATCGAAAGGCTTAATCCAATAAGGGACGCCACTACAAACAAAGCCAGCGCACCAGAGTACAGGCGGCGGTTTTCTGCATGCCTCAAGGCTTGCAATTCCAGCAAAGCCGCAATCACCAGCAAAGGATAGAATGAGAGCAGGTAGCGCGGTCCCCACTGCAAACCGCCCGCCCCCACCCACGCCCGCCAGAGATACACCGCCCCGTACACCAGTAAGCTTGCCGCCAGCATGGCAGAGAAAGCAGATGATTTCCATGCCTGTTTGCGAAACAGGTAGTACAGCCCGAAAAGCACCTGCGGCGCTGCCAGTACCGCGCCGTGCACCGCCTGATACCAGGTTGGTTGAAATGCTACCCACCCGCAAACCCCAATTACTCCGCCAAAGGCAGTCAGCGAGAGCCAGCGCAGGCGCGGGAAAAACGCGAGCGCCACTCCTGCCAGGAGGGAGAGGCTTGCCGTCCAAAGCGCCCAGCGGGGAAAGATGAACGCATCAACCCGGGGCGGGTTAAACAGGGCATACGCCAGCAGTTTTACTCCGGCTTTTTGCCAGCCGGAAAAGGCATCGGCTTCCAATAGTTTGCCAAAAGTCGGACCGAACGGGTGTCCCGCCGTCCACAGGTTCAACACCATCCATGGCAGAGAAGTCAGCACTGCACTGAGGACGGTATGGATTGCAAGGCGGGGACGTCGCACCAGCAATACCAATCCAAACCCTATGAGCAGGAAGGCGGAGTCCGGGCGAAAGAATACTGCCAGCGAACCGCTGATACCCGCAAGCACAGCGGAGCGGGCTCGTTGATGCTCGTCCGCTTCCAGCATGTTCAGTAGAGCGCCCAGCACTCCGGCGGTGCTCAGGGTGTGCTCCCAGAAACGTGTGGCGTAAAATGCCACCGGCGTTGCCAAACCGGTGAGTACAATCGCCAGCCGCCACACCCGCACAGAGCCGCTGAGTTTTTGCGCCAGGATGCCGCTCAACCAGGCTGTCAGCGTCCCCGCGGCGGCAGGGAGAAGGAACAGCCCCAGCCAGCCAAAGGCTTTGTAGAAAGGCAGTGAAACCAGTGGCAAGGCGATAGGCCACCAGGAATGAATTTGATGATCGCGGAGAATGTAAAAGTAAAGTGGGACGCGCTCCAGGTTGGGATCGAAAGCGTGCGCCGGGTAGATGAGCGGGGTATTAATTTGCCCGCATTGCAAAATGGATTGCAGATAGATGTATTTTCCCCCTTCATCTAAAGACCAAAAAACATCTTTCGAAAATGCAGAGGCCCAAAGAAAGTAAAAAACGAAGAGGAATAGGGTAATGAATAAAAAAGAAAAAAAACGCATCAGAATTTTCATCGAGTTTTATATGCTTTAGGATTTCGATTTCTTTTTTAAAACATCAATAAGGGGTTGGACCACATAAGACCAGTTCGATTCGATAAGAAGTCTTTTTACTTCTCCGCTTTCTGTTAAAACAAGACGATTGGTTAATGCCTCATCTATTTTTTGCGCAAATTCCTGAGCATTTGCTGCAGTCAAAACACCATGCCATCCTTGAAGCTCTTCTAGAGGTGTTGCTACTACTGGAATTTTCATAGAAAGATACTCTAATGCTTTCAAAGGACGGACAGCATGGGTAACATTATTTATCTTGAAGGGAATAATTCCGACATCAAAATGAAGAAGGTAAGCCGGAAGAATTTCATACGGAAGACTTTTGACAAGGTGAATATTGGGAACAGCATCCAGTAATTGTTGTGCAGAATCATCAGAAATCGGGCCAATGACAACAAAAGAGTAAGTAGGGCGTATTTGGGCGACTTCAACAAGAAGTTGTGCATCAAACCAAGTCGCCACCGCTCCATGGTACCCAATAATTGGATGAGAATAGGGAAGTGTTACTTGAGAGAGGAGTGGGTTTTGTGGGTTAAAGTGTTGAAGATCAATTCCATTTGGTATATATAGAGCATCGGATCGAAATCTACGAATTCTTCTCCATAACACCTGAGAGGAAGTAAGCACTATATCGGCTCGTTCCAATAACCGCTTTTGTTTCTCTCGTGCTTGTTGGGCAACTTCATGGCCGATTTCCTCATAGATATCAATATCGTCTAGCACATCATAAACAACTAGCGAATTTTCGTATTTTTTGATCTCATCTAGGTTAAAAGGATAATAAATCCATAAGATAGGATTGGACAATGTCCAATGATACGGTCCATTATGTGGGAGGACGAATAGATTAGGAATAGGCTCTAGCATCCGCACACCTGGATCACTCCAAAGAACAATGTATCCGTGAGAGGTTAGTTGAGCTGCGAGATGGTGAGGTCGCTGGGTCATCTTGTCCCATGGAATTCCTGAATAAGGGAAAACAACTATTCCAGTATGTTGAGAAGGGAGATCAAGGCGGGGAATCATAGAGAGAAGGATAGAGCGCCAATGATCTTGCCACCTAGATAAGCTAAAGGAATATTCAGCCACCAAACGAGCATTCTTCCCCAATTCCCGGCGTAGATCCGGATTTTCAACCAAACATTCGATTGCTTTTTGTAACTCAGAAGAAGAAGGTTCAATCAATATCCCATTAAAACCACTAATAATTAAATCGGGAAGTCCCCCTACATTTGTGGCTATCACACTTTTACCACAGGCCATGGCTTCTAGACAGGAGAGTGAAGTGCCTTCGCTATGAAGAGTCGGTATCAGTACAATGTGAGCGCTTTGATAAGCGAGCGGCATTTTATCTGGCGGTAAAGAATACCATTTGACCTGTTCAGGGTAAGTGTGAAGCCATTCATTTACTTTGACTTTTTCCTCGAATTCTGCTTGCCCAACGAACTCAAACCTGACTTGAGGGTATTTTTGTAGGATATTAGGAAGACAATCAGCTACAAGCCAGAATCCCCGAGGAGGATATAAACGTCGAGGATATAAAATTGTAATTGTATCGTCTTGGGTATTCGCCTCGTTGGGAGAGAAGGATTGCAGATCGACAAAATTAGGGACATATCGAACTTTGTTACCTAAAGGATAACTTAGGGTGCGAATCCAATTTATGGTAGTGGTATCCACCGAAACGAGTATCTTCACCCCTTTTATAGATGAGATTAACTTCCTGAATCTCCACGATAATCCTATCAGGTTTTGGTAACTATCCCAGTAAATTCCATGGCTGATCCCAACTGAAGGGGTGGATAAGCGGGGTGTATATAGAGAAAAGGGGGAATAAATGATTAAAGAAGACTTGGGTTGTAAATATTCTAATACTTTAATAAAAAGAGTAGGGTCCAAAAGGTTGACATGGGTATCCAAACCAACTACCCAAATACCCTGGTAGAAATGCATCCAATCATGATCTCCAGCTTGAACAATGACAGGCTCATAACCTATTTCACGGATTATTTTGGAAAGCTCAATCAAATATCTCTCAGCTCCACCCAGATAAATTTCTTTCCCATCAAAACCAAAAAATTTATGAGATATTAATAGCACACGTTTACGTTCAGAAGGAAAAATCAAAAATTGATGAGGGAAAGGGATTTGCTTTCTCAGTCGCAAATCTAGCAGGAAAATTAATTGCTTAATTTTTTGGAAAAGTTTATTCTTGATTTTTTGTAAAATCACAAAAAGCGTCCTTAAGAGATTTCTAATTAACATACATAATTCCTAATGGATCGTAACTTGAATCGCGGGATATGCTATAGAGAATATAGTCTTCTGGGATATTACTTTAAGAAAAGCAGCATTCTCCACAAAATCAAAATACTGTGGTTTCGAATGCGCCCGATTCTCCAAATTTATCCCCAGTCCATAATCACCTGGAGCAAGAATGTTTTCGAAGCGGAAAGATACCTCCATTACCTGCCCATTTTGTAAAGCAGGAAAGGTTTGTCCTTCGTCATAGGTAGTGGCAGTGATAATTTCTAATCCTTTTAAATTACGCAAATTGATACCAGCACCGTTAGCTCCAGCAGGTATATTCTCCAGAGCCCGCAAACGTAAGGAAATTTCCACTAATTCCCCATTTTCCATTATAAAAGTGGGGCCCCGTCTAGTCTTAACACGAAACGCTTCAATACGCATGCTCCCATTACCCCATCGGATTAAGTCGGAACGTCCCTCTAGGTTAACCCAGCCATTTTCGTCTGCCTGTAAAGGGCTGGTATTGTCAATTTGAGTGGGTGATTGTGTTTGTGCCTCCCACAGCATCTGAACGTACTGCGAGGTCACCTCCATAGGAGAGCCTAGCATGCGCATTTCCCCGTGCGAAAGCCACATGGCACGGTCGCACAGTGTGCGCACGGTCTGCACATCGTGGGTTACGAGTACAATCGCAGTGCCCTTCTCATGCAGGTCGCGCATACGATTCATGCATTTCATCACAAAGCCGGCATCGCCGACTGCCAGGGCTTCATCTACGACGAGGATTTCCGGGTCTACACAGGTGGCAATGGAGAACGCCAGGCGTACATACATGCCCGACGAATACAGTTTGACCGGCTGGTCAATGAAGTCCTCAATGCCTGAAAACGCCACAATCTCGTCAAAGCGGTGACGCATCTCTTGCTCAGAGATGCCCAGGGTCACCCCGCTGAGGTAGACGTTTTCTCTGCCGGTAAATTCGGGGTGAAAACCGGCTCCCAGTTCCAGCAGAGCTGTCAGGCGTCCGCGACGCTCCAGGCGTCCCGTTGTTGGCGTCAGCGTGCCCGCCATGATCTGCAAGAGTGTGCTTTTTCCGCTTCCGTTGACTCCGATGACCCCCAGTACTTCTCCACGCCGCACCGAGAGATTGATATCACGCAGTGCCCAGAAGATTCGGGCGTATTCCTTACCAGTAAAGGGAGTAAGGAAGAGCGTTTTTAACCGCTCGATTTGACGGTTGTACAGGCGATACGCTTTGGATATGTTCTCCAGATGCAGGACTTCGTCAGTGTTCATAGGTAATCCGGAAAGGCGTGTTTGGTGCGGCTGAACCAGACAAACCCCGTCATCCAGAACAGCAAACTTATCCCGCTCGCCCAGAAGATTTGCTCCAGTGTGGGCGGCAGACCTTCCATGAGCACCCGGCGGTACATACCGATAATCTGCGCCATAGGGTTAAGCGTCACCAGAAAGCGAAAGCGCTCGGGGATAACCGTTTCTGGATAGAAGATAGGGGTGATGAACATCAACAGCAGGGTGAGCAGACTGGTTGCCTGGCGAAAATCGGGGATGAACACTGAAAAGGAAGCCAGCAACCATGAAAGCCCCGTTTGAAGCATGAACTGTAAGAACAGGAAGAACGGCAGAAACAGAACCCACAGAGTCAAGCCTCCCCCAACTGCCAGCACCAGGATCAGCAAAAGCGCCAGTCCGATGAGTTGCTGAATCATCATCACCAGGGTCAGGTTGACCGGTAAGACTTCCACCGGGAAGACCACCTTTTTAACCAGGTTAGGGCTTGTGCGTATCAACGTGCATGAAGCATTGATGCCCTCGGAAAAGGCGTTCCATGGCACCAGACCGCACAGCAGGTACACTGCAAAGATGAAAGGGGAATCACTGGAGCCAAAACGCACCTTGAGGAAGTAGGAAAAGACCAGCGTGTATGCCAGCATCATCAACAAAGGCTGGGCTACTGCCCAGAGAATACCGAAGATCGAGCCGCGGTAACGTGCGCGAAAATCCCGCCAGGTGAGGATGCGGATCGCGTCGCGGTAGCGAATCAGTGTCGCCACCGCTTTCGGTACATTCACCAGATCAGCCAGCAGTGTCAGGGCTTTACTCAACGAAAAAATTCTCAGCCTGTTCTCAAAAGTGTCGTTGAGAGCGATTATACCATTCTCATTCCTGCTCAGAACAATGCAGAGAAGTACTCGCTTCGGCAGGCCAGCGTTTGAGCGCGCGCCGAGTTTGTTGAGGGGTGCCTTCGCGTCAGCAGGCTCAGGCATAGACAGAATGAGAGGACGGCCTTTTTAGCGAGAGGAAATGCGCTCCACCGCTTCCAGGATTTGCCGGGCGCGGTTGTGCCATGTATGCCGCGCGGCTTCCTGACGCAGTGCATTTTGAAATGTTTCCTGTGCTCCCTGCTCCAGCGCACGATCCAGTTGATCGCTCCATTCCTGCGGTGTGCTGGCAGGGAAGACCAGCGGAACGTAGAGACTTTCCTGCATGGGAGTAATCACCACCGGCTTGCCCGCCGTCAGGGCTTCAAACAGTTTCAGCGGCGAGGTGGCGTGGGTAATCGGGTTGAGGCGGAAGGGTATCATCACCGCATGGAAGCCGTAGAGGTAACCGGGCAAACTCTCATAGGGACGCACCCCCAGCCAGTGTACGTTAGGCAATTTCTGCCAGGGTCGTTTTTCCCGCCCGCCGTGCAATTGGGGTCCGATGAGCACGAAAGACAAATCTGCGCGCAGACGGGCAACCGACTCCAGCAGGTTGTCATCAAACCACTCCGCCAGCGCGCCGATGTAGCCGATAATGGGCTTGCCCTCTTTACGAAGTACTTCGATTTCCGGCGCAAGGTGCTCCGGTTTGCAGGCAAAGAAATCCACATCCACTCCGTTGGGGCAAAGGATGAGGTCGTCCCGTTCGGCTTGAAAGGCATCCCGCAGACGCCGTGCCGTGACCAGCACCACCTCGGCGCGGGTAATGCGCTGACGGTGCTGATGCGCCAGAAGGCAGGGATGCACCTGCTCGAAAGTGGAAAAGTCGTCCACGATATCATAGATCAGTCGGGTACCGCGCAGGGCAAAGGCGGGCGAGTAACTCCACGGTAAGAGGTACAGCCAGGGGCGTTCCAGTCCAGAAAGCGCCTGCGGCGGCGCACAGCACAGCAGAAGATTTTCTCCCAGAGGTATCACCAGAGGTTTTCCATGCCACGCCCACTCCGGTTCCAGGTAAATGACCCGTTCGCCCAGATCTGCCAGGGCTTTTGCCAGTTGCTGAGGGCGCTGGAAGAGTTGCTTTTGCCAGGAAAGTCCGGGAGCAAACACCCACACCCGCTTTTCATCAGCCCACTCTATCAGGTAGTGCCGGATATGTTGTACCTGCCGGGGGGAACGCAGGGCGTGCAGGGTTTGTTTGGCGCGCCACCACAGAGTTTTGACCAGCACCAGAGGTGGGCAAACCAAAGACTCTCCGGCGATCACAGGGAGACGGCTCATCCTTCTTCCCCCTCCATCACTGCCAGAATCTGACGGTTGACCGCGTTCTGATTGAAGCGTTGCAGGGCAATTTGCCGAGAGGCAGTCCCCATTTCACGGCGCAGGTCTTCGGAGCGCAACAGGTCTTCCAGACGGTTTGCCAGTGACTCAACATCCCGCACGGGGACGATAAAGCCATTCACGCCATCCTCTACGGCGGCGCGGCATCCGGGTAGGTCGCTGGCGACGATGGGCAAGCCGCAGGCGGCGGCTTCCATCAGGGCAGAGGGCAAGCCTTCACCGTAAAAGGAAGGGAACACAAATACATCCGCTTGAGCATAAATGTCTTCCATTTTTGATTGAAAGCCCCACCACTCTGCTAGACCAGTATTGACCCATGTTTGCACTGTCTCCTGTTCCAGTGAAAGCGGATTTCCCGGATCTACATCGCCTGTCAGCACCAGGCGAAATGACACTCCACGCTGACGCAGGATCTTTCCTGCCTCCACCAGTTCTTCTACCCCTTTCTCTCGCAGGAAACGCCCGGCAAATAGCACTAATGGCACTTTGTGATTATGAACCACGGGGTGGAAACGCTCTATGTCTACACCCAACCCCGTGAGAAGGTGAGCCCGCTCTGGGCGAATCAAGCCCTGTTTAATGAAAAAATTACGATCCGAATCATTTTCGAACAGAGCCTGCTGACGGGCGGATTGCAGGATAAAGCGGTACAATGTCAACACCAATGGGCGTAAAAGGCGCGCTTTGCGTTCTTCCGAAACCAGCACATACCCCCTGCCAGTGATGTTACTCACCACCCGCGGCACACCCACCAGTTTAGCGGCAAACCCTCCGTATAAAACGGGTTTGATGGTCAGGTGGTTGACCACATCCGGGCGTTCCTCTCGATAAATTTTCACCAGTCGCAATAAGGCACCCAGTTCCTTCCATGGCGTCAGGGACTGCCTGCCCACCTCCCAGCACACCCAGCGGAAACCGGCTCCCTGCAAGGCAGATGCGTACTGTCCATTGGGCGAGACCAATGCTACCTCGTGTCCCTGCTCGCGTAGAAAGCGGGCAAAATTCAAGCGGTAGTTGTATAAAAACCAATCGGTGTTGGCGACCAATAGAATCTTCATGCGCCGTTTAATTCCTCATACAACTTAATCAGGCGCTGTTTCATTATTTTCCAATCAAAATGTGTTTCGTAGGCTCGACGTGCAGCTTTACCCATGCGGTTTCGTAAAAGGGTATCTTGGGAGAGGCGAGTCAGGGCTTTGTCTAACGCTTCCATGTCTCCATAGGGAATAACGAGGCCCATTCCCCACTCTTTTACGATTCGATCGACGTTTGTGCCTTCTGCTACAATGATAGGCTTTCCCAGCATCATAGCTTCAAATAGCTTATTCGGGCTCGCATAACGATTATTGATCACCATGGGATCATAAAGTGCAAATAGTACGTCAGCGCGGTGTGAAAGCTCTAACGCCTGACGGTAAGATACTCGCCCATGCCATACAACGTTAGGTAAAGTATGCAGTTTTTCCAGAATGACCGGCTCATCCCCGCCAAATCCTGCCATATCCAGTGTCCATTGGGGGTGATGGCGAAGGATTTCCAGCATCTCCAAGAGCATGCGCTCCAGGTGCATTAACCCCACATAACTTATATGTAATAACCCCTCTGGGGATGGTTGATAGGCTGGTAGGAAGGCTTTCTCGTCCTCAGGGCTGTTGTAAATCACTTCCAAACGACGTGGTTTAGAACCGGAAATTTGCTCAAGGCGAATGTCGTCGCACAAGATGACTGCATCTGCCTGATCGATGGCGCGCAGGTCCTGGTGCCGAATCCAGTTCTTGATCCAATTGGGTGTACGGCGCAGATGATCAGCGTAAAAGTCAAAAATGTCATAAACGATCACTTTATTAAACAGGCGTCCTATCCGGAGGACGGGTAATATAGTGTCGAAATCGCAGGCATGAATAATAGTATAATTTCGGGCGTGTTGAATGAGCCAACCGGTTAGCGCTATCTGCCAGCGTAATAAATGGGGTAAATTTAAAATTCCTGCAGCATAACGAGCGCAGATAGGGATTCGATAGATGGTAAACCCGCTGCGTTTTTCTACCATTGGCTGAATAGCAGTACGGTCCCATGCCAGAATATCCACTGAATAGCCAGCATGTACTAATGCTTTTGCTTCTTTTTCTACTCGAGGATCGGGTGCAACCGGGTTAGAACGACAAATCAGTATCTTTTTCTGAGGCACAAAAGTTATTATATCAAACAGATGTTAGGGATGTGTGTTAGGTTTTTTGTTATAAACTACCTTCTGTGATCGTTCCAGTATTGGTAAAACAATGGTGAAGGAACAGGAATGAGGGCTGCCCCCTGGCGAATTACCAGGGTTACGCCATCA
>NZ_DF967965.1:2583713-2600588 GCF_001050195.2 Anaerolinea thermolimosa | reverse complement strand
TAGTTCGTCCATTCCCTTTCTCGTCCCTCCTATGGGGACATTTTAACTTTGCACAAAGGGGACTTTACTACTTTGCACTAACAGCACTAACACCCCTTCTTGACAGACTCGCTTCCACCCGGTATAATAACCCTCGCTTTGGCCCCGGCGCGAACTAGGCTGGGGCGTTCATCTGTATCCCCAACTTCCCCTTGGCCCGGCGGGGACCTCTGCGGGGCGCGAGGCGAAGTGAAGATTGAGGAGTAAAACATGAAATATGCAATCGTAGAAAGTGGCGGCAAGCAATACAAAGCCGTCGAAGGGGCCACTCTCGAAGTGGACCTGCTTAAAGCCGAGCCCGGCCAGAAGGTTTCGCTGGATTCTGTCCTTTTACTGGTCGATGGTGACCAGGTCTCAGTGGGAACGCCGGTGGTAAAAGGCGCGCGGGTCAACACCACGGTGGTTTCGCATTTTAAGGGCCCCAAGGTCGTTGTCTTTCACTATCGCCCCAAGAAGCGTATTCGCAAAAAGACCGGGCATCGCCAGCACTATACGCGATTGGCTGTAGACTCTATTGAAGTGGAGTAGGAACGATGGCTCACAAAAAAGGTGGCGGCTCCAGCCGCAACGGACGAGATAGCAATTCCCAGCGCCTGGGTGTGAAGCGGTATGCCGGGCAAAAAGTTTTATCGGGCAATATCCTGGTCCGGCAACGTGGCACCCGCATCCGGCCCGGTAAGAATGTTGGTATCGGCAAGGACGACACGCTGTTTGCTACCGCGGATGGTGTGGTCGTTTATGAGACCCTGCCCAACGGTCGCAAGGTGGTTTCCATCCTGCCTCTTCCGGCGGCCGAATAGGTTATCGGTTCAGCAGATCCTGCCCCGGCGCACGTTGTGGAGGCGACCGGATTGCAGGTCGAAAGGATCAATATTATGAAAAAGGGCATTCACCCCACATTCTATACTGACGCCGTAGTCATTTGTGCCTGCGGCAACACCTGGACGACAGGTTCTACGAAAAAGACCATCCACACCGAGGTTTGTTCAAAGTGCCACCCCTTCTATACTGGCGAACAGGCTCGCATTGTGGACTCTGAAGGTCAGGTTGATCGCTTCTATCGAAAACTTCAGGCTCGCCAGTCCTTTGTGGAACAGCAGAAGGCTCGCGAGGAAGCTCGAACCTCTCTTGAGCGCCCGATTGTTGAGCTCAACCTGGGCAATCGCGCGACGGATGCGCTTACCAAGGCGGGCATTGCCACGGTGGGGCAGGTGCTGGCTCTGCTTGAACAGGGCGAGGCTTCGGTGCTTGCCATTGAGGGTTTCGGGCGAAAATCGCTCATCGATTTGAAAAAGGCTCTGAGGAACCTCGGGTACCAGCTTCCGGCTGCAGCGGACGAAATCGCCGTGTAAAGCGTTTCCTCGATTAACAGGAAAACACAAACGCCCCCCATCAGGCGGGGGTTTGTGTTTTAATGGATTTGCCATGCGCCTTTTCCTGCACTTGATTAAACTTTCCATCCTCGAGCAGGCCACGTACCGCACGGCACTTGTGGCTGGCCTGGTAACCAATTTCTTCTGGGGTTTTTTTCGGGCCGCAGTGATTGTCGCCCTTTATAACGGTCGTTCCGAAGTGAACGGACTTACTTTGGAGGGGGCACTCACCTATATTGCCATCGGTCAGGCCATGATCGCATTCCTGTCGCTCTTTGGTACCTTTGACCTGATGACCACCGTATATTCGGGGAGCATCGCTTCTGACCTGATCCGCCCGGTGCCTCTTTTTGTGCTGTGGATGGCACGCGATCTGGGGCACTCTTTGGTAAATCTCGTCGTCCGTGGACTCCTTTTACTGTTATTTTTCGCTCTGTTTTACCCTGTAGTAATGCCTGAGAGCCTTCTGGGATGGGTGTGGACGATACTTGCGCTGGCCGCCAGCTGGCTGGTTTCTTATGCCTGGCGATTCCTGGTCAATCTGGCCGCTTTCTGGACGCCAGATGCACGGGGGATCGGCCGGGGAGCCTATGCCTTATCTCAACTGGCCTCGGGGTTCATCATACCCCTGCGGTTGTATCCGGAATGGTTCTCTCGTCTCTGCCATCTGACACCCTTCCCCGCCATGTTCAATACCGGAGTGGAGGTTTATCTCGGCGTGGTCAGCGGCAGTCAACTGGGGTGGGCGCTTGGGGTGCAGGGGATGTGGTTTATCGTCCTGGTTTTCTTAAGCCAGATCATTCTGCGGGCTGGCATTCGCAAGCTGGTTATTCAGGGAGGGTGAGGTGCGCCACCAGCTCAGTCTCTATCTGCGTCTGATTTCGATTCAACTGCGCTCACAGATGCAGTTTCGCGTTTCCTTTTGGACGGATGTTATCACCACCGGCCTGCTCAATTTTTCTTACTTTTTTTCTACATATCTGGTCTTACAACGCTTCGGTTCGATTGCTGGATGGAGCGTTGCCGAAATGGCTTTCCTGTATGGAATGATTGAGATCTCCTTTGGTAGCATGGATATGCTCTTCAGCGGCTTCGATCCCGACTCGTTTTCTCGCTTCATTCGACAGGGTTTGCTCGACCAGGTTCTCCTTCGCCCGGTCAGCGTGGCGCTTCAAATATTCGGGAGTGCTTTTGTCATGCGCCGGCTGGGTCGGATTACCCAGGGAGCGCTGGTGCTGATATTCGCACTGGTAAACCTGCCGGTACACTGGACCCCCCTGAAAGTGGGATTACTCCCGGTGATGTGGATCAGCCAGATCGCCGCAATGGGAGCCCTTTTTATGGCCGGTTCTACTCTCACCTTTTGGACGGTGCAAAGAGTTGAGGCGATTAATATCCTGACTTACGGGGGAGTTGAAGTGATGAGCTACCCGATGACGATTTATCCGCGCTGGCTGCGTGGTTTTTTTACTTACCTGATTCCTTTTATTTTTCTGAATTTCTATCCAGCCTTGTATATTCTGGATAAACCCGATCCGCTGGGGTTGCCCGCTTTTTCGCCTTTTCTGGCTCCGCTGGTGGGTGGAGTAATGCTTTTTTTGGCCAGTCGTTTCTGGCAGGTAGGTTTAAGCCATTATCAAAGTACAGGAACCTGATATGTCCCCGATCATCTCGGTTCAGCATCTCTATAAACGCTTTAAGATTCTCCAACGGCGCCCGGGCCTCGGGGGCGCACTGGTTAATTTGCTCTCTCCCCGGTATTCTGAGGTCAGTGCGGTGCAGGACGTCTCTTTTGAGCTGGAAGAAGGTGAAGTGGTGGGTTACCTTGGCCCCAATGGGGCGGGAAAATCGACCACCATTAAGGTGCTCACCGGGTTGCTCGTTCCAACCAGCGGTGAGGTGCATATCAATGGGAAGGTGCCCTGGCTGGAACGAGAGCGTTATGTGCGCGAGATTGGTGCAATTTTTGGGTACCGCAGTACGTTGTGGTGGGATTTACCGGTGATCGATTCACTGGAATTGCTTCAGCCCATGTACCGCATTCCGGCGGAACGTTTTCGCTCCAATCTGCGGGAGTTTTCTCGGCTATTAGACCTGGATTCTTTCCTCAACACCCCGGTGCGTTCTCTTTCACTGGGCCAACGGATGCGTGCTGACCTGTGCGCCGCGCTTATTCATGAACCTCGTTTGCTCTTCCTGGATGAGCCGACAATTGGGCTGGACGTGATTGCAAAAGAACACATCCGTCAGTTTATCCTGCATGTCAATCGTCAGCGTGGAGTTACCGTATTACTCACAACTCATGATCTGGCTGATGTAGAACGTTTATGTGAGCGGGTGATGATCCTGGATCGGGGACGCCTTCTGTTTGATGGGTCACTAACCATGCTCAACCATCGTTTCGAAAGCACATGGACGCTCCATGTGGATTTCGAGGTTGAATACGAGGATGTTTCGTTGCCCGGAATGGATCCACCTGTGCGGCAGGGACTCCATGCTGAATATCACTTCGATCATCGTCAGGTCACCTCGGCTGAACTGATCACCCGTCTTCTGGAAAAATTCCGAATTCGTGACCTGGAAGTGCGGCGTCCGCCCCTGGAAGAGACTATCCGGCGAATTTATCGCGAAAAGTTGCTGATCAACTGAGAGTTATTTTACGGGTACCCCCGGGGTGATTTTTGGTTGAGTCTGTCTCCAGTTCCCCTATAATAAACGCAAGCGGATTCGAGTCTTCATGGAGGTGCTTTTATGGTGGTTTTGCGCGTTCAGACCCCCCCGACGAAAAAAATTGCCCTCATTGCTCATGATGGCATGAAGCAGGATCTCCTGGAGTGGGTTCAATATAACCGGGAATTACTCAGCCGTCATAAACTGTTTGCCACAGCCTCGACCGGTAAGCTCATCAGGCAGGAAACTGGCCTTCCTGTAACCACTTTCCACAGTGGCCCGCTGGGGGGTGATCAGCAAATCGGGGCGCGCATTGTAGAAGGGGAGGTGGATTTTCTGATTTTCTTCTGGGATCCGCTCCAGTCTCAGCCCCATGATCCGGATGTGAAGGCTTTATTGCGGCTGGCTGTGGTGCATAATATTCCCACCGCCTGCAACCGCGCCACGGCTGATTTTTTAATCACTTCACCTTTCATGGAGTCGGAATATACCCGATTAATTCCCGATTTTCTGGGGCGTATTCGGCCTGTGTCGGAAGAGTAGGGCAGACTTTTCTGGGGATTGAAATAATCAGTGAACATTCGTCGCGACCTTACCAGTAAGTTCGTTGATGGGTTGGTTCCCGCGCTTATCCTGTATTTGCTCAATGTGTTGATCCTGATGATCACCAGTCCTCTCGAGCGTTTTTTTGGCGGTACCGGCCTGATGATCTTTGTCATTGGTCTTGTGGCCGTAGCGATGTTCAGCCTGCAACGGTCATTGTGGTCTCGCTCCAGCGAGGTGGCGCGCGCCTGGTATGGAATGGCAGGGGGGCTGCTGGGCTGGTGGGTGATCGAAGCCAGCACATTTCTGGAAAACCGTTCGCTGTTTGGTTTAACATCGTTTGTCGTGCTTGTCATGGCCAGCCTGATGACCGGTTTGCTTTGGCGCCCATTTTTACCCCTGGGAGCGCGTTTCTTTATGGCAAGCTTGCTGGGGCTGGCTGGAGAGCGAGTGATGATCGTTTTCCTCCACCCCTTTTCTGGCTGGTCTCCGGTGGCGCGCCTTCTGTATATCGGGCTGGGCATTGGCCTGATCATGGCATTGATGGGTGTGATGGCCTGGATGTTTCTTTTCTCAGAAAGACGGATCCAGCGCATGGGAGCCGCGCTCAGCATGGCGTTGCTTGCGATCGGTGTTTTTTATCTTTTCCTTCCCTGAAGGTCAGGCTGGCTGGGGTTGCAACCCGAATTGCAGGTAAACATCTAAAATCTGATCAATGACCTTTTCCCAGGCATACTGGCGGGCATATAAGGCGGCCTGCTGGCCGAGTTTTTGCCGCAAATTGGAATCGGTGAGGAGGAGAGTAAGCCGTTCACTCAGTGCAGAGGGATCACCATCTGGCACTACGAAGCCCGTCTGACCGTCCTGTATCAGAAATGCCAGCCCTCCCACCTGGGAAGCCACTACCGGTGTGCCGCAGGCCATGGCCTCGAGGGCGACCATGCCAAAGGATTCATAATGCGAGGGCATAATCAACACATCGGCAGCGGAATAATAATAGGGGAGGGTATCCTGGGCACGTTTTCCAAGAAAGAGAACCAGTTCGTTCAACCCGAGCTCTTCGCGTAGTGCCTGGAGGCGAGCCATTTCATCACTTAAATTCTCGCCACTGGCCTGAGGATCCCCGCCTACCACAGCCAGGTAATGCGGCACGCGGCATTGCACACCCTGCTCACGCATCATGGCGATGGCGCGGATGAGGGTATCAAGCCCTTTAAGCGGTTCAATACGTCCTACGAAAAGCAAAAGCCGGTCGTCATCATTGGCGGGAATACCAATGATTTCGCGGGCTTCCTCTTTAGGGATGGGATAAAACCGACTGGTGTCGACACCGGGGGGAATAACTGTAATTTTGGAGTCGCTGGCCTGGTAAAGGAACTGGAGCTGGGCTCGTTCGGCAGGAGTGGCGGCGATGATGCGGTCAGCAATCTGCAAAACCCGCCTTTCTCCCTCAATGCGATATTCCCCTTCCATTTCTGCCGGGCTGCGAGCGATGCGGTTTTTCATCAACCCCAGGGTGTGAAACATGTGAATCACAGGTACGCCCCACGCGGCTTTGAGGGCTTCGGCGGCGATGCCCGACATCCAGTAGTGGCTGTGGATGAGGTCGTAGCGTATCCCCTTCTCCAGGGCGAATTGTTTGATGCCTTCTGCAAAGTCGCTCAGATACCTGGCCAGTTCTTTTTTGGGGAGGGGCACCTCCGGTCCGGCTGGAATGTGAACTACCCGGTTTCCGTAACCCAGATCATGTAACACATGGGGGATATGCTCATCCTGCGAGCGGGTGAACACATCCACATGGACACCGCGCTGGCCCAGGAAACGCGTGACGTCACGGACATAAACATTCATCCCGCCGGTGTCTTTTCCTCCCAGCGTTGCCAGTGGGCAGGTGTGATAAGAGATCATCGCGATGTTCATAACTTAATTGTAACATCGCAATGTCCTTGAGAGAAAATGATGGGTTTCTGAATCTTGTAAGTTAAGCAGAGGTGCTGGTATAATAACGCCCGCGCCACCGTAGCTCAGCTGGCAGAGCAGACGTTTCGTAAACGCCAGGTCAAGGGTTCGAATCCCTTCGGTGGCTTAATCGCTGAAAAGGCTGTCCGGCATTTCACCCGGACAGCCTTTTGGGTTTATTCGAATAGACTCACTTATCTACGTTATCAAACGAGACGAAGTAGAAAGCACCGGTGGTTTCGATGCTGAAGTCGAGTCTTGACTGAGCCCGCAGTGGGAAGGGAATTTCAAAGGTGCCCGCCTGTGACCCAAGACTGTCGGTATCGAAATGAGCCACTATGTATCCCAGGGGATTGGCCGCTCGCGTTCCAGCCATACCAATGCGCACGGTGAAGGTCTTGTTTGCCGGCAGACCGGTAAAGAGGACTTTCACCCACCCGCCTTTCTGAGAATTCACCACTTGCAGGTTAGGGCTGCCGCTTACTGACGGCGTGGTGGGCCCACCGGTGGAGGGGGGTACAGGGGTTGGCGAGACCGTTCCCCCGCCTGAGGTAAGGACTTTGGTGTTATCAAAGGTGGTGTAGCCAAAGTAGGTTCCTCCTTCGACGCGTACGTCAATGAAGGATAGGCTGCGTACATTGGCGTGAACCTCGAACCAGTATTCCTGGGTGCCTCCGCCGCCCGAATCAAAATGAGCGATGACGTAGCCGCCCGCGCCTTTGCTACCGGCTGGGCCCATGCGCACGGTGAATTCGGTGTTGGATGGCATGTTGGCAATCTGGAGTTTGATTAGCCCGCCGGGAATGACCTCAACAACCTTCAGCGGGAGCTGGGTGGCCGCAAAAGCTGGAGTGACCAACCCAAGAATTAAAACCACTGCAAGCATCACGGAGAGGCTTGCTTTTTGAAGCGCCACGTTTTTCATGTACCCTCCTCTTATAGATGGCCAGATGAAAGAGTAGTTAAAGGATCAATTTATTATAGAGAGTACAGGCAGGGGATTGCAATAAAAAATATTTTCTAATTCCTGAGCCGCCGGTGAGCATTCCAGCCGCGGAATTGCGTGTGGATTAGGCAGAAAACGGTAGACATCCTCGCGTGGCGCGCTGATAGGTTACGAATGCGAGTCGTGTTTTATCGCTGACGCCGTCTGATGGAAAATGACTGTCCTGTGGACTTCGGAAATGTAAGGAATGAACGGCGCTTAGTGAAGGTAGCGATCAAACCAGCGCAACATTTGTCTCCATGCTTCAGCGGCGGCCTCGGCATGATAGCGGGGGCTCGTGTCGTTAAAGAAGGCATGGTCGGCGCCTTCAAAAACGATTTTCTCAAAAATTTTGCCATGTCTGCGCATGGCTTCTTCGATTACGGGGATGCCCGCATTGATGCGAGAGTCGTTGCCGCCGTAGATAGCGAGAACAGCCGCCTGAATGCCGGGAACGTCTTCAACCGGGGGATGGGGCCCATAAAAAGGGACAGCCGCACGCAACTCTGAAAACCGCGTGGCCGCCCGCCAGGTGACACCACCGCCAAAACAAAAACCGGTCATGCCCACTCTGTGACGGTCGGCTTCAGGGATGGAGGCGAGAAATTCCCATCCACTGCGAAAATCGTCCACGAACTGGTCCGGGGGGGTATTCCCCAGAATGCCGGGAACCTGATCGGTTTCGAGAGCGGGTGTTCCTCCGGCTCGAGAGAGCAGGTCAACCGCCAGCGCCACATAACCGGCTTTTGCCAGCCGCCGCACAACATCCTGAATGTGAGGGGTGAGGCCGCGGTTCTCGTGGCATACCAGCACAACGGCGTGTGTGCCGGAGCTTCGCGGGCGGGCAAGGTAGCCTTGAATGGAAGCCTGATCGCTGGATTGGAACTCGATTTTCCCGGCCTGTATGGATGGATCGTCGGGTGAGACTGTGCCATGTGGAATGAACGAGGAGGTGGGTTCTGAGCCTGCGCTGGCAGGTGAGGGGGTTTGAGCAGGCAGGGTGCTCCCTGGAGCGGGGGAAGGTGGGAGTGTGTTTTCAGAGGACGGATTTTCCATGGCTTCCGAAGCGGGAGTGCAGGCAGCTAACAGAGCCTGTGCAATGGTTGCACTTCCGGTTACGGAAATGATCATCTGTAACGCCTGCCGCCGGGTCATCCGCCCTTCCTGATATTCTTCGGCAAACTCGGTTGCAAGATAGTGCTGAAAAATATTCATCATAACCCTTTTATCTTTCTTCCTGGACGAAAGTACCATTGCGTAAATCGATCAACGCCTGCTGAATTTCTTCGCGGGTGTTCATCACAAACGGTCCGTAAGGGACGATGGGCTCTTTAAATGGCGCCCCGGCAAAAGCCATAAAGCGGGCGGGTTGATCTCCACCCTCAATGCGCAAGATGTCCCCATCTTCAAAGTGAAGCATTTTGACGGCAGAAATGGTGTTTCCACCGACTCTGACCTCACCCTGAAATAGATAGATCAGCGTGGTATGTCCGCGTGCAACAGGATGCTCAAACAGGCTGCCAGGCTGAAGGGAGATATCCATGTAAAGAGGGTCAGCGGCGATTTCGGTGACTGGCCCGGTTATACCGGCGTACGTCCCGGCTACAACCCGCACACGTATTCCCCCCTGCTCGATGACGGGAATGGTATCGGCGCGTACTTCCTGATAGCGTGGGCGGCTCATTTTCAGCGCAGCGGGCAAGTTGACCCACAACTGGAAGCCATAAATTACCCCACCGGGGCCGCGGCGAGGCATTTCTTCATGAAGAATGCCGCGACCTGAAGTCATCCACTGCACGTCTCCGGGTCCGATGATGCCCATGTTCCCCAGGCTGTCGCGGTGGCGCACATTCCCTTCCAGCATATACGTAACGGTTTCAATGCCTCGATGGGGATGGGTGGGGAAACCTGCAATGGGGCCCTCCCTGGGGTCATTAAAGGCAAAATGATCGAACAGGAGAAAGGGATCATACTCATTAGAAACCCGGGGAGCGATGGAACGAAGCAGGCGTACCCCTGCCCCTTCGATGACCATCTGGGGTTCAATGACGGCGCGAATAGCACGGATTTGTTCCATAGATACCTCGTGAAAACCGTTAAGGAAATTTCATTAATAATATCAGATAATTACTGCCTTTTTGGTGTAATTTGTATATATTAATGGATTACCTGTAATCAGGAAGTTTCCAGCAGAAAGAGACCTCGAACGAGAGCTTTCTGATCCGGGATGCTCTCGTTTACAGGGGCCTCTGAAGACAAGTTATTGGATTTCGAACTGGTATTGAGCCTGGCGGGTGGTAAAGCGTGTTGTTCCGCTGATCACCAGCACGGCGTCGGTGTACTCGTCTCCGAGGGTAAATTCAACGGTACCTTGCTGGCTGGCGTTCAGTTCAAGAGGCATGACCTGAGTCTCATGTCCGAGGAGGATGAGTGAAACCCGGAAAGTTTGAGGGAGGCGGTTGGATACCCTGACAAAGCCATCAGCCAACCAGCCGCCATCGTCCTTTTCGAAGTCGGTAGAATATCCTGCGGCATCGACCGTCACGTCGTCGATGAGAAAACCCTCCCTGTATACCGCAGTATCGGTGATGTATTCGAAACGAAGCTGGATTTTCTTTCCGGCAAATGCGGAAAGGTCCACGGTTTCCAGACGCCAGGCGGGGCCGCTTTCTCCGTTATAACCCCAGCCATAATTGTTCCCATTGGGGTTTTCATCTGTTCCGGATGGCGTATGGATCATGTGCCAGGTTTTCCTATCTTCCGATGCCAGTAAATACACGTAATCGTAACCACTTTCCAGGTCATACCAGGTGCGGTAAGAAAGCTGGATAGGAGCGCTGACGTGGGTGAAATCGAAAGAGCGGGTGAGAGTCATGTCTGACTCGTCTCCCTTGTTTGACCAGAAAACATAATTCCCTGAGTAAGGCTCCACTGGCAGCAGGGGTACCAGGGTATTTCCCTGAAAGACGAACCGATGGGTGCCCGGGCAGGTAATGCGGATGTAATCGGTGCCGTATTGATTGACCGAACGCGTCTGTGATTCGACCGGACAATGTGAGAATTCTTCGGTGGGAGAAGCTTTCGGTGCCTGCGGATACCTGGCATAAAAATACTTACCCTGAGCGACGGATGGATCGTCCAGGTAGTTAGCTACAGCCCAGTCAGCGAAGAAATCATCGGCGGTAGCCGGTAACCCTGTGGCGGGGTTGCTCTCGCCGCGTTGTGCGAGGACGCGATCTATACTCTCCAGGCCATTTTCGGGATCGGCAACCAGGGCTTTTGTGGCGTCTTCTCCATAACGCGAAAGGAAATAGGTAACGAATAGAAAAGAAGCGCCGTAATTGGGCCCCGATTGCCCGGGGCCGGGCCAGTAGGTCAGGGAGAGATCGGGGTCGATCATGAAGAGATAATCGAAGCCGCCCACATCATAACCGTTGAGTAATTCGGCCAGCACGGAGAAACCCTCGTTTAGCCAGCTTTCTTCGTTTCGGTCGGTGTGAAAGTGGATCATGTGCTGGAATTCATGAGCCATGGTGCCGTAAATATAGGATTCTCCGAGCAAAACATTGTCAGCACTGAGGACGAACATCTCACGTGCATTGGAAAACTCCAGCGCGGCAGGTGGAAACTCATCGGCAGAGCTGAAGTAGCCTGCCACGGAACTACCCACATTGCGCACATAGAGTACATGCAAACGCGGATCTCCATCCACTCCGGGGTTCCATTCACTCCCGAAAAATTCCCGATTGGTCGGGTAAATTTTTGTGGCAAAGGTATCGGCGAGTCGGCGCATATCACTGCTGCGATAGACCACACCATTCTCTACCCAGAAATACAATTGGTCATTGATATATCGCAAGGTGGCCGTTACCTGACGTTTTTCGTCAGTATCTCCATTGGTCACCCAGAAGGTCTGTTCGTCACCTACCTGGAGGGGGCGTGCTGGTGGAGGAAGTGTGGGTGAGAGGCCGGGCCGGCCTTTTAACCGCGCGGCCAGATCGACGGGGTCATTGATGGGAATGACGGCCTGGCGCAGGGTGCGCAGGGTTTCAGCGGCATTTTCGGGGGAGGTGGGGTTTTCAACAAAGGGGGTGGGTGTGGTGGGAGATGTGGATTGAGGAGATTTCGGAAAAGGCGTTGCTTCCACCGTTGGGAGAATAACGGAAGGCTGCTCGTTGTGAATGTTGGGCGCCGAAGCACTGCTGGATTGAACCTGGCGGTAAACGATCAATCCGGCTGCGGCCAGGCAAAGAGTCGAAAGACACAGACAGCCTACGAGGATCAACACCCCTACCGTCAGGATATATCTGGATGGTTTATCCAAGTTTTCCTCCCCAATCTTTTTCCAGCGCCAGGCAGGCACCGGCAATCCAGCCGAGTGAAATCCAGTAGTATGGTAATCCAAAGGTGTCTACACTGAAACCTTCGGTGAATAACCCGATGATCGCCAGCATCCCGGCCAGCCCGAGAGACCCCCAAACTCCCGACGCTTTTCTCAGCCAGCTGGCCGTAAGCCAGTGAAGGAATAGAAAGGTGATAAAAAAGGCAAAACCGATGATCCCTGTTTCTGCCAGAAGGCGCACCCACAGGCTTTTAATATTGGGCAGAGTATCCTGCTGATACATCAGGGTAGAAACTTCGGTCAGATTCCATGAGAACGCGCTGAGGGTTTGGGGAAAGAAATACCCCGCGTTTCCAGGCCCTACTCCTAGAAGAGGAAATTGATTGAACACTTTCCAGCCGGCTTCCCAGAAAATAATCCTTTCGGCAAAGACAAGCTGGTTGGCGTAATAGGCAAACGATCCACTCTGCAACGCTTTGAAATCGAATAGCCCGGCCATACGGCGGTCGAACTTGCTCAGAGCATAGCCTGCGCTGAGGAACATTCCGGCCAGCAAGATCAAAACGAGGGTGGTTAACCCGGCGCGTAAACCGATCCTGGCCCATACCCGTCGCGCACCGACCAGTGAAGATGTAGCCAGCGCACGTTTTTCTAACCATTCCATGAGCCAGAGGACGGCCAGCAAAAACAGGAAAGCGATCATTAGAAGAAAACCGAGCAGGCCGATGCGGGAAACTGAAAAAATCAGCGCCAGTATTCCCGTAACCAGGAGGAACCGTTCGAAGGTCAATGGCCCCAGGCGAAGGCGATGCACGGTTGTGCCCCGCAATGAAGAGGCCAGCCACCAGGGCAGGTACAGCAGATTCAACTGATGCGCCAGCCAGGAAGGCTCGAAAGCGAAGCCGCTGGCCCTTTCCAGGTAAAGCTGGTGGGTTACCAGCAGTTCCTGAATTTGCTCCATCCATACCGGGTAACCTCCATGGAGGCGCCAGAAACCCGCCTGAAGTAATGCGGCGATGGTCACAATCAGACCGCTCCAGTTAACCAGGCGCAGGAGGAACCACAGCCTTTTGGAATGGTTCGCGCCAGTGGCAGCGATGAAATAAAAAGCCACCCCGATGACCATGGTGGCCAGGGCATCCATCTCAGAGTCGACGAGGGTGAAGTTGTGGTAAGGGGGAATGGAAAGAAAGAAAGCGCAGGCCGCGGAAACAAGCGCCAGACTCAACCAGGCCAGAAGAGGGAGGCTTTGCCGGGGAAGGGGCTGCCCTCGTAATACGTTTGGCAGGAATGAAATGAGAATCAACAACCCCAGCGGAAGGAGCGCCGCCGGCGCCACCATGTTTGAACCGGTGAGGCGCTTTACCAGTGGAAAACTGGTGAATGGCAGGGAGAGCATAAACAAAAACCAGGCCACCCATTCCAGCCGTGCACGCCAGCGTTCAGCCATGGTTCCTTCTCCAAAACCGGGAAGGGGTGGAAATTTGAACAACCCAGATGGCGATCAGAAAACCGATGAAACCTCCAGCCAGGCCGCGCTGGCCCCGCTTAAGCAGGATGCGCTGGGCCGGGATCAGATCCATCTGGGGCAAGTCAATCATCAGGCTGGTGTTGATACCTCGAGCGGCCAGGCGGGCAGCATTGGCCTCGGCTCCGGTCTGGTGGAGTTCCTTTTGAATGGCGGCCAGATTTGCCTGAGAACACAAACCGTACGATGGAGGGCTGGTTACCGCCTGCGTAAGGCAGTTTTCAAGGCTTTGCAGGTAGCGAGTCAGGCCATCGGCGGTTTCAGCACTGGCATAGGCACGTTGAATCTCGGTCTGGCTTTCGTTCAACCAGATGTGTGCCAGAGATTCGGCTTCGCCAGGAGATGGTGCACGGACGCGTGCCTGCCAGAGGGACTGTCGGCGTTCTACACGGATGCGCGGTTTGAGCCAGTCTGCTGTAACATCCAATCCCTGTGCTGAAGCCGTGGCGGCTACCTGCTGAAGCATGGAAGGGGCATAGAGTATCCCTCCAATGGATTCGAAAAGTACATCTTGTTCGTACTGGGTAAGCTCTCCAGCGTTGGTCTGGTCAATGCCAACCAGCACGTAGAATCCAGCTTCGTAGTCTGGTGGGAGGAGAAGGTCTACCGCCAGGCCGCACAGTCCGCCCGTGAGCACCAGGAGGGCAATCACCCACCAGCGTTGTATTGCAAGCGTCAGGGCGCGATCCGCTGAGAACCCATGCAATAGCGGTGAAAAGGATGATTCGTTCATGAGGGTTTCGTTGCCCGCTATTATACTCCAGGCAACAACAAGCCAGTGCGTGGAATACCAGGGCCGGAATGATCCATTCGCCTGGGCTTTGAACGCTCAGGAATTGGGGGAGGCCTGAAACTGGATCAGGATCAGATTCTTCTGGCAGTCTGCGTAGGTGGTGATCGGGTAAGCGGGCGAGAGCGGTTGCCCGGAGTCATCCAGGAGTTGGATGGTGAGGCTGTTCTGGCTATCCATGGCCTGGGTTCCCACCTGAATTTCAAAACCAGCCGGGCCGTAGGCAGTATGGTCGCCGCTGGTCACGGTTGACTCGATCATCAGGCCATTAAAGGAGCCTGTTACATGAACCCGAATGCCAGAGAGGGGCTGATTGAACGAATCGAGCACCTGCCCGGCAATCCCGACCCAGGCACATCCGGCATCTGGCCTGGTAAATGCGGGAAGATAATCTGGATACCCCGGTTGAATGGTAAAGGAACCGTCCCTGGAAGAGGGGAACCGGATAGAGGGGTCGGCAAAATCAGACTCCGACTGGGCCGCGCTGGCTTTGGCCTGTACAGCGATGGTCTCGGGAGCACCTGCCCAGCTACAGCCGGTGAGAAAATAGCCCAGAAGGATGATTGCTGCGATGAATCCGAAACGGCGCATGACCACAACCTCTTGAAATCGAACTACCAAGAGAGTTGCAAGGTTTGTGCCGTAGATTGTTTTACTGGAACAGTTTTGAAGAGACAAAGTCAGCCGCGACCATTGACCAGAAGTCGGCGGCCAGACCGGCCTCAATATAAGAGTACGGTAACCAGCCGTAACCGGATTCTCCCCATTCTACTCCCCAGGAGTTGCGAATGAGGAGTGCCCCTTTATCCTTACCGATTTTTTTCTGATCATCAAAGCCAACGGCCAGTACGGCGTGCCCGCCAATGAGACTATCTCCTTCCTGGGGGAAGGGAATCTCGCCTTTTCCATCGCCTGCGGGAGGAATGTTGGTGTACACAGAGAAGCCAAACATACAGGGGAGGCCTGCGAGTAGATAACGACGGGTAGAGGATAACACCTGCGATGGTTTTATACCGGGGGGATCGATCCGATAATATTTGATGGCTTTGTAATTTTGAGCGAAGGCGTAGCAAAAAGGAGGCGGTTCTTTCTCAAAATCGGCCACACGATAAGGCCAGTAGCGCTCAGGTGGAACACCAAAGAGCACCAGAGCGCGCATGGTGGAGCGAAGATAGGCACCGGTGTCACCGGTCCATTCGAGGAGGTTTCGGGTGACTTTGTAGAGGAAGAGGCGTGAGGCGTCCAGGTATTCTCCCTTTGCCCTTCGTTGATAATATTCCACCATGCCAATGGCGGCGTGGGCAGTACAGGAACCCAGGCTGCCCTGATTTTCAACCGGGGAGCACCATTCTCGTAAGTCAACCCTACCCAGAGAACGGGCGGTTAATGCATGACTGAGGGGCTGGGATTGATCCAAAATTTCGCGTACTTTTTCATGTTCTGCGGTGTAATCGCGGTAATCTGGAAGATCACGCTGCCAGCCAAGTCCTACTTCATGAGTGTCAATCATAAGAAACTCCTTGTTAGCCATCGAAACCACAAATTGAAGCACCCCCTGATTTGCTTTATAGTGATATTATAAATCTATTTTGTATAAAAATATAAAGCAATCCAGCCGGGGAATGAGATTGTGGATTGGGCTGGTTCCGAGAATAAAGCCACGCGGTTCTTACTGCGTGGCTTTATGGGAGCTTATGCATCCAATTCGATATAGATGCGCTTATTGATTTTCCCTTTGCTCTTATAATCGGTCACCCGAATGTGCCCGACATCGGCCGTGTTGCGAACGTGGGTACCACCGTCGGCCTGCAGGTCAAGGCCCGAGATTTCCACGGTGCGAATTTCCTGTATTCCGGGTGGGAGCAGATTGATTTTGGTGCGAATAAGATCGGGAATCTGAAAGGCTTCTTCACGGGGGAGAATACGCACAATGACAGGGCGGCTGGCGGTTACTTCACGATTGACTGCCTCTTCGATGACACTGACCAGATCGCGAGTGAGCGATTCAAATTCGAAATCCATACGTCCGTGGAGGGGCTCCATATCGCCCCCGGTTACCAGGGCGCCATAATCGCGGAAGACCACACCGCATAGAATGTGAAGCGCCGTATGGGTGCGCATCAGGGCATACCGCCTGTTCCAATCAATTTCACCGCGCAGGGCGGTGTTGACTGGGGGTAAGGGCACGTCGAGGCTCAGGACATGCCAGATGCCTTCGGGTTTTTTAACAAGCCGTACTACCGGGAGGGTAAAGCCAGGGTAGTGTAAATGGCCCTGGTCTGCCGGCTGGCCGCCTCCACCTGGATAGAAGGCGGTGCGGTCGAGCAGGATGGCATGGTTTTCGATATCCACGGCCTGCACCGTGGCTTCAAAGTCACGCTGGTATGCATCAGTCTGGTAGAGCAGTTCAGTCATAGGGGCTCCTTTACAGGTTTAATCTTTAAAACACCGAAATCGGAAAAACAGGCGGGCATTTTTCGTGGGATCATTGACGCACCTTTTCTGGCATGATAAAATTGGCTTCGTTGTTCGGGCGTGTAGCTCAATGGTAGAGCAGTGGCCTTTTAAGCCATTGGTTCAGGGTTCGAGCCCCTGCACGCTCACTCCCGCAGGGATTCCATCCCTGTCCCCCGCAAAGCGCCTGAT
>NZ_DF967965.1:2534013-2583112 GCF_001050195.2 Anaerolinea thermolimosa | reverse complement strand
CTTTTAAGCCATTGGTTCAGGGTTCGAGCCCCTGCACGCTCACTCCCGCAGGGATTCCATCCCTGTCCCCCGCAAAGCGCCTGATGGATTCCCTGGGCGCTTTGCGTGTATCTGGATTAAAGATTCAGTCCCGGGCGGTTACCGGGACTGAAGAAAGGAAATTATGAAAATCGAAAATCTTGCAACAGTTGTAATTGTAATAGCAGGTGCAGTAATTGGTCAAGCTTTTTTGGATCGTTTTCCGGTTCTTTCCCAGTCGCCGTTGATTGCTTTGGCGATTGGGATTGGAGTTTCAGCCGTTTTAGGCGTTGTCCTGTCTTTTTTGCTGAAAAGCAAATCGTAGCACATTAAAAAGCAACCCGGAGACCCACCCGGTCTCCGGTTGCCAAAGCCTGATCGTGCAGACTACCCGTCTGCCGTCCGTGTCCTCCCTCAGCCTACCCCGGCTGATGCTGCTTGGGGACGTCAGGCCCGCGCGGCAGATTGTTTTGAGGCAACCCGGGACCGGGGGATGACCTGTCGAGGATCCGCCCCGACCACCCGTTGGGGCTGTGCGCTGATAGGCCGGTGGCTGCCCGCCGACCGGTGATCCTCGCCCGCGGAGAGGGTCGTTGCGCCCTGCCCTGGAGGTAACTCGGATTACTAAGGTTCAAGACGAAAGGATTGACATGCTTACCCTACCCACCTTTATACCTCTTTCCGAAGCCGCCCGCAAGTACGGGTTGGACGAGGCTCGCTTGCGCGCCCTGGTTGAGAAAGGTAAAATCAGGGCGGGAGTGATCGCGGGAGAAATGGTTGTGAGCGAAGATGAAGTCAAAAAACGGGCGGAGCAGGAAAGGGGCTCTGGTGCGCGAAAAGAGGATTTGCCGGAGTACCAACAATTTTCATCTCTTAGTAATTCATATCTTGGTATTAACGAGGCATCTAAAAAATATCGCATACCGTACACTACCCTTTATCAATGGATAAGGAGAGGTTTTATTTCTGTAAAGGGGAAAGCAGGTCAGAAAGTACTGATTAGTGAACAGGATGTGGCTTTCTGTGAATTAATATACCGTCCACAGAAAAAGCAAGGCAAAAAAATATTTGCAGCTAATGGGATTCCAGTACAGAGGAGTGCCTTATGAAAGAAGGCAATGGTGTATGTCAACATGAAACTTGTTCAAACCAAGCACGAAAAAAATGTACTAAGTGTGGCAAAGTTTATTGCGATCTTCATATTCGATATGGCAATCCTAAATTCGCACTTGGGGTTTCACACAGTGGCGTAGGAAATTATTGTGACTTGTGCTGGGAACAGCTAGAAAAGCAAGGCAAAATTGAAAGAATTTTGGGACCAATTGTAGCAATATTGGCTTTACTTATATTTGCTCTGGGTATTTGGTGGCAGTTAATACACTAGTAACAATTAACCCATTAAATTTGAGGTGGGCTACCACCTCTTTTTTTTTATAGATATTATCTATGTTTTTGTTGACAAACATAGATAAGTATGCTATACTCCCCATAGCACCTTCCCAAACCAAAATCCAACCGAATGCCTCAAACACAACGCCCCGGCGTGAGGGCGTTGTGCGCCCGACCGGGGCGTTCCGTGAGCCGTGTGGTCGCACGCTCACGGTGAGGCAAGCAGGTCGCGACTGCTCACCTCGCGCAAAGTATAGCACGAGAACAGAACCCTGCAACGACCCCGGCAGGGTTTTTGTTTAGCGGTGTTGGCTCACTTCTTTCCCTCCATTCAGGCGGCAGGTGCGTGATGACGGGTTCGAGTCCCGTCCGCCTGAAACAGCACCTTGACAAGCGACATGGTGATCCTCCAAACAAACCAGCCGCCAAAGATGGGCGGGATGCTCCCCGATCCTGCGGTGGGTGCAAATCTCACCCGGCTGGACTGGCGAACCTGACCTTGCTAGCGAGGCAGGTGCAGCCCGGCGCACCCTACACGTGGTGAGCGGAAAGGCAAGAGACATGAGCGCCGGGAAACAGGCAGGGTGACGGCCCGGAGAGACGGGAATACTACTCCGCCTGCAATGGTGGGGGACAGCCGGGAAAGACCGGCATGGGCAACCGACTATCCAGGTTGAGCGAGGGGTGCGAATTCGAGATAACGCACAGGGGTTTGACCACGTTCCCCCGCCGAAAAACGAGGAAGTCCCCCGGTGGTGCAAGGGACGGGTTTTTGACCACGTTTTGCCAGAAAAACGAGCGTTTTGTCCCCCTGTGGTGCAAGGGACAATTTCTGGATGAGGTTTCCCATGTGTGAGCATCGAAACAAAGTTGGCGACAATTACGGTTTGACCTGCCTGGACTGCGGGGCGGTGCTGGAAGGCTATGGCTATTGGGGGCAGAGTCCTACCTGCCGTCATGTCTGGCTGAAAGGGGAGGGTGGCTATGTGTGTATGTACTGCTTTGAATGGCTAAACGAGGAAGCCTGGCAGATGTTGGATGGGGGTAAACAACCATGAAGGTCAGAATACCGCTGGATGAAGCCGAGAGGATTGCCCGCCGGTACGCCGACATACTGACACCGTACTGCGAGCGTATTGAGATAGCCGGGAGTATCCGACGGCGAAAAGCGGAAGTGGGGGACATCGAGATTGTGGTCAAACCGCGTCCGTTCGTTGACCTGTTTGGTCATCCCAACGGTTATCACGACCCGATTCTAGCGGGTGTGTTGGTCAACAAGAGCGGGCAGCGCTACAAGCAGTATGCTCTGCCCGAAGGACTGAACCTTGACTTGTTCATTGTCCTGCCCCCTGCTCAATGGGGCGTAATCTTTGCCCTGCGCACGGGCGGGGCGGAGTTTTCGCGGAAACTGGTAACTTCAAAAAAGTACGGCGGCTATCTGCCGTCTTTGTACATCATCCGAGATGGAGCGGTGCGGCGGCAAGACACCGGCGAGGTTGTTCCCACGCCCGAAGAGAGCGATTTTTTCGCTCTTCTTGGGCTGGATTTTATTTCACCACAAGAGAGGCTGTAACATGCTGGAAATTCAATTCATCGGCAATCTGGGCAAAGACCCGGAAGCGCGCTACACCCCCGAAGGGGTGCTGGTGTGCAGTTTTCCGGTGGCGGTCAAGACCCGCAAGGACGAGACCGTGTGGGTGGACGTGAGTGCCTGGCGGGAGTTAGGCGAACGCTGCCACCAGTATCTGGCGAAGGGGCGGCAGGTGTTCGTGCGGGGTGTCCCTGCGGTGGAAGCCTACACCCGCAAGAACGGTGAAGCAGGAGCCAGCCTGAAAGTGACCGCCCAGGTGGTGCAATTCCTGGGTGGCGGCAAGGCGGAAGGCAACGGCGGCGAAGAACTGCCGTACTGAAATTCTCGGCTGCACAATCGAAAGGGAAAGGCGATGTTCGACCGGATGTCGAAAGGGCGGAGCGTGGGAGATGGACAAACGCATCTGTGAAAACTGCGGGGATGTGATTGAAGGCGAAGCGGTGTGGCTGAGAGAGCCGGACGGGACGCCGCTGCGGGTTTGTCAGGACTGTGCCAACCCGGAGTTTGGCGGACTAACGGCTGACGAACTGGACGAGTTAATTGCCTTCGAAGCCGAAGTGCGTGAGCGGGAAGAGCGCAAGTTTGAAATCCTGTTTCGGCTGGAAGGACTGCCTGCGGATGACCCGCTGTGGGAGGAACTCCGAGAGCGGCTGGGGGTGAGGTGAGCGATGACCAGGCGGCTGTGGCAGACCCCGCCGGGTTACTACTGGAAAGTGGTGGTTGACCCGACCCGCAGCGGGGACGAACCGGGTATCTTCTACGGCGGACACTTCCGCTGGACGGACATCGTCCTGCCGGGTTGGGATGAGGAGAGCCGCCGGATACCCTGCCCGTGGCCGAGCGGGACGGTGTTCGAGAACGTCAAGACCGGCGAGCGGGTGGTGATTCAGCGGGGCAAGGTCGTGCAGGCCGAGGGCAGCCGGGCGGTGGAGTTGAGACAATGGACGGGTGTATCCTCGGATTGATCTTGTTTCTGGCAGTGGTGCTGTACTTGACGCTGGGGCTGCGGGCGAAAGCGGAACAGTCCACCCCGCCGCCGGAGCGGCATGTGGGGGGGCGCAGCCTTGACCCGGCTGTGACCTACCGGGCGGTGATGGGGGTGGTGGATGAGGTACAGGGCCGCTGGCTGGGGGGCAGATACGGCGATGAGGTCGTCCACCTGCACCTGCCGGGCCGGGCGGAGATGACCCGTCACGATTCGGACTTACGGCGCAGCCTGCGCTGGCTGGAGGAAGAAGCCGGAGCGGTGGATGTGGTACTGCACTACGAGGGCGAACCGGCGGTAGACCGGCGGGTACGCTGGGACAAACTGGAGCGCAGCGCAGACGGCAGTATCCGCCGGGCCGAATGGCGGTCCAAAGTACCCCGAATGGGGCACAAAGAGGCGGGCTGCCTGCCGCTGCTTGCTTTAGCCCTGATTTTCCTGCTGGTTGGAGTACTGGTCTGGTGAAGCGAGTAGTGATTATCGTCTTGCTGCTGCTGACCGGCTGTGTAAGTACACCTCCGGTGCAATATGCCCCGCCCGACCCGGCCGCCCTGCGCGCCACCGCCCAGGCTGCCGAAGCGCTGGCCGGGCAGGTGGAAGAGCAGGCACGCGCCACCCAATCGGCGCAGGAAACATCCCTGCGCCAGACCGCCGAAGCGGTCAGGCTGGAAGCCACCCGCCAGGCGGTCAGCGTGGAAGCCACAAAGCAGGCCCTTGCTCTGGCTGAACAGGCGTATCAGATGACGGCCACCGCCGAAGCCGTCCGGCGGCAGGCCGAGCGGGAAGCGCAAGCGCAGCGGCAGGAAGGTTTATTGCAATTACTGGCACTGCTGATCCTGCTCTTGACACTGCTGGCACTCGGCGGGGTGGTGGTTGTGCTGGTGTGGAGAGCGGGCAACGAGTGGATAGCCTGGCAGTCCCGCCGCAGGCAGTTGGTGGAGAGCCGGGCGGGTACTTTGCTGCTTCTAGCCGGGAACGCCCCGCCGGTGCGGGTGCAGGTCATCCAACCGGCCCTGCCTACCGGGCTGCCGGATGAAGGGGATGAGAGCGAGACCGAGCCTATTCCGTATTCAGTGGATGGGGAACTGGTTGGCTTCATTCAGCGCCGGGCAGACCCGCACAAGCGGCTGGCACTGCGCTTGCTGCGGGAGAGCATCCAGGCGGTTGGAGCGCAGTCGAATCGAATTCCCGGCTGGCGTGAATTGGGCTGGAGCGCCGAAGTGTGGAGTCAGGCGGTGCGGTCCTTGTCGCGCTATGTCGAGACCCAGCCGGGCAAGGGGACGTATCTAACAGGGGAGTACGCCACCCTGCAAGAGTTGTACTATGCGGTGGGAGAACGGCGGGCAGTCCTCTCCCCTGCCCCAGTGGAGTAGAGGAATTGTTCGGCGAACAGAACGGCGAACAGGACAGAACAGAGCAGAACAGGGCAGAACAATGGAACTGGACAACGAACTGGTCAAATTCAATCCGTATCGTTGCAAGGCCTTGGGGCTGACACCGGTTGAGGCGCGCTGCTTGAATTACGTGCGGCTGCATACCCCCCTGCACGCCCGCATGAAGCAGACCTTTCCGGGGGTGTATGAACGCTTGGAACGGCGGGGGTTGATGGAGATGATTGCAGGCGAATGGCGGTTGACCGAAGCGGGAAAGAGCAAGATACGGGTGTTATTAGAGGGCAAATGAGCGATGCGGCGGTTTGTGCTGGTGCGGGAGAGCGACCCGAGTGGAGTGAGCGGTACGGGCGTGGTCGCCGAGGGAGTGGAGTTTTCGGACGGGCTGGCGGTACTGCGCTGGAAGCGCGAGCCGCATGGGTTGAATGTGTACCTGAAAATCGAGGATTTAGTGACCGTGCATGGACACGGCGGAGCAAGTTATATCGAATGGCTGGACGGAGGTAATGGACATGGACAGGACCGAATGGCGGGTCTATCGCATCGAGGACAGGGACGAACTGGCAGCGGCGATTGCGTTGTACGAGAAACGCAAGGGGGTGAGACCCCGCTATGCGCGGGTGAGTGAGAAAGCCCCGGCGTGGCTGCTGGCTTTGTTGGAAGAAGCGGACGGGTTGGAGATTGAGCGGGCAAGCAACCTGCTTTCGTTTGATGTGTGGCTGACGCATGAGAAGAAAGCGCAGCCACAGTTGAGTTTGTTTGGGGAGGCGGGATGATGGGAAAAGTGATTACGGTTACTCACTTGCGGGAGAATACCGGCAAAACAATCACGGCAATCCAATTCGCCTACAATCTTTCTCTTGAGGGGCGGGTACTACTGCTGAACTTTGGACGGGCAAATCAACATAAAAGATTTTTTGAAATTGAGTATGTCTCTCCCCTCGCTGATTATGAGAAGCTGCTTGAAGGAGGATTAGATTTTGCTCACCACTTGTCTTCTGTTAGCCCTAGACTGTGGCTAATTGACTCGAGTGTAGAAAAAATAATCAAAGTAGGGGAATTATTCAGAGAGCGAGTTGATGAACTTAAGGAATTATTAAGCCGAAGTGGATTTGAGTGGGTAATTATAGACACTCACCCATTTCCCACGCACACGACCTATGTGAGCATGGCAATTTGTGATCATTTACTGATTCCGACTACGAAAGATTTTTTAGCGTTCAAGACAGTTGGGCATACCGTGGCGGCGTATGAAAGTGTTCGTGAAGATTCCGAACGAAAAAATGTAAGTATCTTGCTGACCAAAGTAAGGAATGATGATTTAGAGGCAGAGGACTACGAGCGATTCGAAATGAAAGAGGCGGTTATTGGAGAGATTTCGATGGAAAACCAGGACTTGATTGGACTGGGCTGGCAGGGGTTATCTCCGGGGCGGAAAGTACGCATTCGAGCGAATTTTGAGTATAGGAAGGCTATTCAACGCTTCTTGACGAGATTGAACGAGGAGGTGAATGGATGACAAAAGTCATCACGATTGCGAATCAAAAAGGGGGGGCGGGAAAGACCACCACTGTCCTCAGTCTGGCTCACGGCTTGGCGCTGCGGCGAAAAGAAGTATTAATTTTGGATTTTGACCCACAGGGTCAAAGTGCCAGTTATCTAGGGTTGAAGCAAGAACCGGGTATCTTTTTCTTATTGATGTCGTCGATTAAACCACTAGAGAAAAATGAGTTAATTCTCCTCCGTCAACAAGTGAGGGGGACGGGTCGAGCGAATTTGTGGATCATACCGGGTAGTCAGGAGACTGCTGTTGCTCAGAACTCCCTATCTGCATTAGATAAGCCGGTGTCGTACATACGGGATGCGATTCAGGTTTTCATACGAAATGGCTTGGATTACATTGTAATGGACACCAGTCCGTCATTGGGCGGGTTGCAAGAGCGAGCAATTTGGGCATCCGACTTTGTGATTGTACCGGTGGCGATGGAATTTGGCTCACTGGAAGGACTGAACAAGACCGTAGGTATCATGCGGAATTTGAAAGAGAACAAAGGCTGGCGGGGGTCACTGGGTGGAATACTGCCCACGTTTTACGATGATGTAACGCGGGAGACGAAAAAAATTGAGGAAGACCTGAAAGCAGGATTTAGTGAAACGGTATTACCGCCGATCCACCGAGCAACGGTATTTCGGGAATGTATTGCCGAAGGACAAACTGTTTTTGAAAAAGCCCCAACAAGCCGAGCCGCACAGGAATATGCGTGTTTAGTGGATCAAGTGTTGAAGTGGTAAGTGAGTAAAAGAATGGCAGAGCGTAGGACATTCTGGGCTGGCAAAAGCCAGGAAGAAGAACAGACTAACACAGGGGGGACTGTACCTTTGGCATTGCCGCAGATCAGCGTGGTGGATCTGATGAAAGGTCCCAAGAAGCCGCGTAATCGCACTTGGGAAAAGGCACATCGTGCTAAGACCTTTCGGAGTGTGCCTGAGGAAGTAAGCGCAAGAGTGGTAGCGATTGCCGATCAGGTGGGCGTGACGGCGGATGAGGTGGCAAGGGCATTTCTGGAGTATGGCCTCTTTTGCATGGAGCGGGAAACCCTGACGATTCAACCCAAAGTCAAAGGGACGCGCATGACGCTTTACCCGCTGGACAGCGGCTGGACGAAACAGCACGGCTGGGTAGAGGAAGGATGGAACCCAACCCCGAAGGCAGTGCTGAGCGAGAAGCGCAGGCGCAAGCAGAAAGGGGCAGAAGAGCCGCGGTTGTGGTCTCGCTGGGTGGCCTATCGGCTGCCTGATGAGTTGGTCAAAAGGCTCAAAGAGAGGGCAGAACGCCACAGTGTGCCCATCGGGGAACTGGTTGGTCTGCTGCTCAAACACAGCGCCAACCGTTATGAACAGGGCGTTCTGCGCTTGATTTCCCACCCAAAACAAGACGCAAGCGCGCAGTGGAAGGAAGGGCAGTAAACCATGGTCGAGAAAATCGTAATGTTTTTTGAGGGCCTAAAAATCAACGTGAGCGGTTTTGCTCACGCTCCGCTCACGTCCCGCTCACGCTCCGCTCACATTGACGCTCACGTTGACGCTCACGTTCGTCCTCCTAGAAGCCCTACAAGCCGCCTTTCTGGGTGGGGTGGCTATGTCTATATGGGTAGATTGAAAATACCCCCTAAAAATGGCTAATTTCAGTTTTTGCAGAAACGATTGGAAGGAGGAGGTCAGAAATGGGTGAAACTAGCGATGACAGCAAGGCTTTTGGTCCCGTTTTGGACGGTATCAGCATACCGGACACGGTGGTCTTGCCGCCGGAAGTGGTGATGCTCTTGCCGTGGATGAGCCTGGCGGAGTTGAAAGTCGTAATTGCGGCGGTTGCCCGGCTGATGCAGGTGGGCGGGGCAGAGCCGATCACGCTGTCGGAGTTTGAGACGATGACCGGTCTGGATCGCAAATCCGTACTGGTTGGCATTGAGCGGGCGATGAAACGGGGGCTGCTGATGCGCTTCGAGATGACCGGCTATCGCGGTCACACCATGTACGTGTACGAACTCAGGCCTCGATTTATCGGTGGAAATTTTCCACCGATTACGCCTATTAAAGCAAAGCAAAGCAAAGATGTTGTTAATGATTCAGAAGAATCAACAACAAACTTAACTTTGCTTAACTTAAGCGCGAGCGCAAATTTTTCGCAAAAAACGCCCGAAAATGACGCAAAAAATGCCCTTTTTTCGCAATTGCACAAAATTGGAATTTACGCGAAAACGGCAAGATTTTTACTGGATCATTTTCCGCTGGAACGGATCGAGAAGTGCTTGGCGTTATACCCATTGGCGGTCAAGGTGGGGCGGGCGGATGGTCCCGGCTGGCTGGTCAAAGCGGTGAGCGATCCGAACTGGGATTTAGACATCGAGCGGGAGGACTTGCAAGAGCGGGCAGAAGCGCAAATGGCAGAACCAAGCCAATCGAACGGACGCCCAAAACCGGTCAAGCCGCGGTTGCCCAAAAGCATGGCGGCGGGTTTGCAAGAAATCGGCTGGAACGGGAACACAGCGGAGTTGGCGGAGCATTACCGCGCCGACCGCAAAGCGTTCAAGGCGTGGTTAGAATGGGCTTTGACGCAGCCCAAAGAATATGCGCCCGCCCGCTTTTTGAACGGTCTGCGTTCCGGGCTGCTGCCGCCGAAAAAGCAAACCGATGACCGCCGCCGTTACCTGGAGGGGCCGTATGCCGACCTCATCGAGCATTAGGGCGCTGCAAGAGCGGTTTGGCGGGGAGTTGGTTGCCGAACTTGTGCGGGAAGCGGAGACTGCCGAGTTGGAAGCCGCGCTGCTGGACGAGAGCCACCCGCTGGCGAAAGACCTGCAAACGGCGGTGAGCGTTGCGGTGGACGCCGGGCGGAACTTGTCGCGGCAAATTGCGGTCATGGCGTTAGAGAGCGTCCTGCGGGAACGGAGGGCGGATGAACGCTAAATATCTGCCGGTGGTGGGCAAGATCATCCGCCATGCGCGGCGGGTGCTGCGGGAGTTAGGACCGGGTCATGCCGAGATGGTGTACCACCGGGCGCTGCTGCACGAACTGCGGAGTGCAGGCGAGACGGTTTTGTACCAGCCGCGCTTGAAAGTGCGCTACAACGGGCAGGCGGTGGGTGAGGTGGTGCCGGATCTCCTGGTGCGCAAGGGCAATTCAACAGTGCTCATCGAGTGCAAGTTGGCTAGCCAGGAGTTTGAGCAGGCGGACTTTGACCAGTTGCGGCGGTACTTGCGAGCCTACGAGGGCGATGCGGTTGGGCTGCTGTTGGGTTTTGGCGGAGAGCGGTTAGAATTCCGGCGGGTGTGGCTGGAGAAGCGGGAGGAAACGTGAGATTTGCAAACCGGGTGGTCTTGCAGGGGTATCTGGAGATTGAGCGGGCGGAGCAAATTGCGCTGGACGAAACAAGCGAACTGTCCGCGCCGGTGCTGCACGGCTGGCTGTGGACGGACGCGGCGGGGCTAGAGCGCCACCGGGTGGTGCTGGCGGACAAACCCGCGCTGGGGCTGCTGGAGATGCTGCGCAAGTTCAACCCGACCGAGGGGGGCAGCGCCTTGGTGAGCATCAACGGCAGCCGATTCGAGGTGGTGCACCTGGATGGCAAACCTTTCGTGGCGGTGGAAGGGCGTCTGGTAGATGGGGTGGTGAACGTGAAGCACGTGACCGTGCTCTCGACACCCGAAGCGGGACTGCTGCGGCTGCTGGTGGATCACCGGCTGCGGGAGATTGTGTACGGCTGGGAGGAGATTCGGGAAGCGGATCGGGTGCTGATGTACCGCATCGTGCGGGAGGCACGGGAAGCGCGGGAGCCCCTCAGCCTGACGGCTTTGGGGCATGGAGCGCCTGCTGGCGCATGGGGCGGCCTGACGTCCACGCCCCCCGCCCCTCGGCGCGCAGCGCCAGAGGGTTAGGGGGCGGGACGGTGAGTCCGCCGTGAGGGAGCGGGCAGGCGCATGGAATTATGCAAAAAATTTTTTGCCAGATTCACTCTTCAGGAGGTTGACATGATTGCGGCGATCGTGAATGCGCTGGTGCCGCCGGTGGAATTACCGGCGGGGTTGTGGATTGAACGGGCGACGTGGGCGGATGTAACCGCGGCGGTTGAGGCAGGGACGCCGCACTACGTGCGTCATACGGGAACGGCGAAATTGCTGGGTAAAGAGCCGAATGGTGGATTTTACAGCCCGGAGGTTGGGGACGTGTACCTGGTGGTGCGCTTGAAACCGGGGACGGCGCCGCGGGGGAGCGAGGTCGAGGCGGACGTGGAAGATTTGGAGATTTTGCGGGTGGAGGTGCGGAGATGAACGAGGTTGAAGCGTATCGTTTGCGGGAACGATTGACCCGCCTGGTGCGGGAAGAGCCGGAAGTGGTGGCGGCGCTGCTGCTGGGGCTGGCGCAGGGCGGGCGGTTCGAGGTGGTCATCCGGGAGGAACAGCCGAAGCCGTCCGGCGAGGGCATTGCCTGGGCGGAAGGCGGGGCGGGGTATGACTACGAGATTGTGCGGAAGGGCTGAGTCGGCGTGATCGCGGCAAACTTGAGTGTGCCGCCGATGGGAGAAACGGATTGTAGCGTGGAGGTGCGGGGATGAGCGAGACGGAAGTGCTGGAGGTTTTACGTGCGTGGGTGAAAGCGGACCCTGAAGCGGTGGTACAGGTACTGGCGCGTCTGGTGACGAGGTTCGAGGTGCATCTGGTGGTGCACCGGCGGGAAGGGGAAGCGGAAATCGAGCGGTGGAGCGTAACGGTGGGTGAAGTTGAGGGGCCGGAGCCAGAAGTGAACTGAGAGGAGCGGGTTGATGAGCGCCGGACTGGTGGTACTGCATCCACAGGGGCTGGTGGTACTGGCGGATGGACGAAAAACCCGCGGGCGGGAAGTGGTTACAGACCGTTCGCGGAAAGTGTGGGTGATTGGTCGTGTCGTTGTGCTGCATCTTGGATATGCTGGCAGGGATGAGGAACTGGAGACATTCATGTTTGAGCGGCAGGGCGAGAAGAAGGACTGGGAGGCGGAAGGACTGGCGTGGGGACTGGCAGAAGCGGCAGAGCGGAGGTGGAAAGAGAGCCTGCCGGGGAAGCAGCCGGTGCTGTTCTTTGCCTGTGACGTTGTGGAGGGATTCAAACGCTGCTTTCGGGTTGAAGTAAGGCGAGAAGGGAGCGTGATTGAAGGGATGACCATGAGAGGCGAGAGGTTGATACGGACGATTGCCGCAGGAGACGAAACCTTTCAGTCCATGGTGACCCAGGGACGCCTTGCGGAAGGGGCAAAAGACCTGCATGAGGTGGTGAAGCGGGGGCGTTTTGCTCTGGAAACATTGCAGCGGTGGGTAGAAATGCGAGACGGATGGAGTTCTTTCGGCGGTGAGGTTCAGGGGGCTGTGATATTGAATACGGGGAGCGTGATCTATCCGGTGTGAAAGGTGCGGGGATGAGAATGCAGGACTGGCGCTGGTACGGGGTGTACGGGCTGGTGGTAGGGCTGACCGGACTGGGGATCTGGAGGCTGATCGAGCCGTGGTTGTGGGAGAGAGAGTATGTCGTGAGGTTGCTGGCGACTTTTGGCGTGGCGGTACTGCTGGGAGGAGTGCTGCATGAGGGATTGCACCTGCGGGAAGCGCTGCGTCAGGGGACATCGTGGGACGGGGTGAAAGCGGGCTGGATGCGGTTCCGGGTGGAGAAGCCGATGGACGTGCGGGGTTACCGGCGGGTGATGGCAGCGCCGCTGCTGTTACCGGTGGTGTTTGGCGGGCTGGTGGCGATTTTCGATGAGCGTCAGGGACTGCTGACGGCGCTGGTGTGGCTGCTGGGCAGTGCGGATGATCTGGCGGACTGGATACGGCTGGCGGGCATGAAGGGGCAGGTGACAAGGAGGGTCGGGGAAGGTTTGAGACTCCATGGAGGTGAACCGTGACAGATTTGCAAGACTTTGAAACCTGGCTGCGGGAGCAAGACCGCAGTGATGTGACGGTGCGGGGATACCTGGCGGACATGAGCCAGTTTGAACGCTGGTTTGAGCAGACCAATGGGCGAGGATTGCGGGTTGAGGACGTCACCCCGGCGGATGTGCGGGAGTACCGTGCATGGCTGCAAACGGTGCAGAAGGCAAGCGCCGCCACGATCCGGCGGCGGCTGATGGCCTTACGGGCGTACTGCCGGTGGGGGATGGCGGCTGGAAAAATCGAGCGCAACCCGACGGCGCGGCTGAAGATGCCGCGGGAGGAGAAACTCTCACCGGGCTGGCTGGAGCGGAGCGAGCAGTGGCGGCTGGTGCGGGAAGCGGAACGGGGGATACAGGCGGCAGATACACCTGCCCGGCGTCGGCTGGCGGTGCGGGACTGGGCGCTGGTGGTGTTTCTGCTGCACACCGGGCTGCGGGTGAGCGAAGCCTGTGCGGTGGAGGTCTCGGATGTGCAGATGGGTGAACGGTCAGGGTGGGTGCAGGTGCGCAGCGGCAAGGGGGCGAAGGCGCGCAAAGTGCCGTTGAATGCCGAAGCGCGGCGGGCGCTGAAGGCGTGGCTGGAAGAGCGCGGAGGACAGCCGGGACGGATGTTTGAGATGACCGTATCGGGGGTGCAGCGGCGTCTGGCGGAGATGGGACGGCGGGCGGGGGTGGAAGTACACCCGCACACGCTCAGGCACACGCTGGCAAAGAACCTGGTGGATGCCGGGGTGGGATTGCAGGAGGTGGCGGCGCTGCTGGGACACAGCAGTTTGAACGCCACCCGGGTGTACGTGACACCCGGAGAGCGTGATCTGGAGCGGGCACTGAGCAGACTGGAGGGGTGATGAGTTTCGCGTTTCGCAGACACGACTACAACCTGAACGAATTCGACCGCTGTGAGAAACACGGCTGTCCGCTGATGCAGGTCACGGCACAGGCACAGCCGGTGTGCCTGATGGAATGGCTGGCGTTGAAAGCCGGGGAGCGGACGGTACGGGACATCCTCCCGAAGGACGAGGGGGAGTACGACCTGCCTGCACTGATTCTCGATAACGGCTTCATGCTCCCGGTGGTACGGGCGTATCCGCTGGCGCAGAAAAAGCGGCGGGTTCCGCCGTACCTGCTGCCGTTTCTGGGTGGCGGAAACACTGCGGCGGTGACGGATCGTTTTGTAGGCTGGTGGGTGTCCGACCTGTACCACACGCGGGGAGAGACGCCCCTGCGCGAGGCGGTGATGGCGATGATTCGACCGCCGTGGAAGCGGGGAACAACGCGAGAGGACGCAGACAACGACAGGGACGCCGTACTGCTGCACCTTGCGCTGGACATCCTGCTGTACCTGCTGGAGGACGAGGAGATCCGCAGGTACGAGCCGTGAAAGGCGGGGTAGAGGCGGCAGGGTCAGCACTGCCCGATGGCGCGCAAACCGCCGGAAAGGCGGGGAGAGAGGGGGGAAAAGGATAGGGGGGCTGGCCTGAATCACCAGTTTTTACGAGTGGGACAGTAGCCCCACTTTGCAGATTTGTAAGTTTCCTTGCGGGCAAGAGTAAATATTCGTATGCTGGAAGGGATGAACAGAATTAGCAGAGCCAAAAAAGCAAGCACTTTGCCACGAGGACATCAGTGGATTGCATGGCGGTGGAACAGTCAGTTCTGGCCGCGCGTCATCATGGCGGTGAAGACGCTGGGAGAAACGGGCGTTTCCACTGCGCTGGATTTGCTGCTGTTGCTATCTCAAAAAACCGGGGTTGAAATGCGCGCAAATTCCCTGCGCAATGTCGTTTATGGCGCGCTGGCGGATGAGCAGGTGTCCCACAAGATGGTGGATCAATTTTCGGTTCGGCTTTCCGGTCTGGGTGGTTTTTTTACGATGAATGTTTTGCAATTAACCGACTACGGCAAAGACCTGTGCCGGGCGCTGGGGGTTGAGCCGGTGGAAAGCGACTGGGAGAAAATCATTCGCCTGCACCGCGGCGAGGAACAGGTGGTACACGGGGGAGCGGTGCTATTTGCTGCCTACCAGGCACGACTGCGGGGGTGGAAGGCAGAGGTTATGCCGTTCGACCCGCAGGAAACGCCCTGGTTTCAGCCCGACCTGAAAGTGACCGACCCTGAGGGGTGGTTCTACTACTGCGAGGTGGAAACCCGCTCACGTGATAACCCCGATAAATGGGCGAGAATGCGGCAGGCAAATCTGATCGTACCCACACCGACCACACGGCACTGGATGGTGCGGAGGTTGAAGGACATGGGCATTCCCGGACGCGCCACCGATTTGCGCACGCTGGCACAGCAGGCAAAGGCGGGCGATTTGAGCCGGTTCTGGCTGGAGAAGTGGTGATTAACACACACCTACTTGACACACTAAAAAGATATGTATAAAATAAACGCGGTGAGGTGTGTCATGAACCTGTATAGAGCGCAAATTATTCTCGAAAAACAACAGCACGAACAGTTGAGTCAAATCGCCCACGAAGAGGGCAAATCCATTTCCGAGGTGGCGCGAGAATTGATCCGCCTTGCTCTGCGGGAGCGTCAGCGCCGTCAGATGGAGATGGCTGCCCAAATCCTGCAGGAGGATTACCAGAACGACCCTGAATTGACCGCTTTCACGGCGCTGGATGGAGAGGATTGGGATGAAACGCGGTGAAGTCTGGCTGGTCAATCTCGACCCAACCCTGGGAGCGGAGATGCGCAAATCTCGTCCGGCGGTGATCGTTTCCAGTGACCTGGTGGGTGTTCTGCCCTTGCGGGTGATCGTTCCGCTGACCGACTGGAAAGAGCGTTACAGTGTGGCGCCGTGGATGGTGCAGATAAAAGCCGCATCCAGCAACGGGCTGGACAAAGACTCGGCAGCGGATTGTTTTCAGGTGCGTTCGGTTTCGACCATGCGCCTTGTGCGAAAAATTGGGAGACTGTCTCCCGAAGACATGGAGAAAATTGTTCAAAGTATTCAACTGGTAGTTGAGGCATGAAAAACGCGATTCTCTTTGCTCTTTTTCTCACTCTGCTGACTGCTTGCGCTCCGCAGGTGGTTGATAACGCTGGGCTAACGTCAACCGTGACCCTCACAGCGACCGCAGCGGCGTCTGCTACGCCAACCCCAACCGCAACATTCTTGCCAACGGCAACCGCAACGGGGTCTCCCACGCCGACCGCTACACCAACCCCAATGCTGATTTCCCTGCCGGTGACCAACGGGACGCCGGTTCCCGATCTGCCCTATGAGGTCATCACGGCGGAGAACGTCCACCGTCTGCGCGAGATTGCCCGCTACGGCTACCCGCGTCTGCTGGACGAGAACCCTTACCGCCTGACCGCAGACGGGAAGACGATCGTGGTGGGAACGACCGCCGGGATCGAGTTCTACGATGCCCGCACCCAGGCAAAAAACGGCGGGTTCGAGGTGGAGTTCCTGCGGGCGTTCGACATGAGCCCGGATGGACGCTTTATCCTCACCCGGGCCGGGGACACCCTGACGGTGTGGCGTCAGGACGGGCAGAAGGTGCGGGAGTTTGCGCTGGAAGCGGGAGATGCCTGGGCGCTGAATGCGGTGGCGCTCTCTCCCGACGGTTCCCTGCTGGCGGTGCAGCGTCCGAGAGGGCAGGTGGTGGAGCCGGACAGGGTGGACGTGTACCGGGTAGAAGACGGCAGTCTGGTGGATACGGTGCGCGGTATGGGAGCGCAGTTTTCCCCGGACGGGAAGTACCTGGCGACGGTGTTCGATGCTTCCGTGCGGCTGTATCCGGTAGCGGAGTTGGGACAGGGCTGGGAGAAGCGCCTGCCCAGAGAGACCCTGCCGTGGTGCGGTGAGGACACCTGCGGGCTGGTCTTCTCGCCGGACGGCACACTGGCGGCAGTGGTGCGCGCCGGGCGGGTGGATGTGTACCAGGTGGAAACCCGTAAACTGGTGCGGCAGGTCAGCGGGTGGGAGGTGCTGGATCGGTACACCCTGCCGCAGGTGCAATTCGCACCCGCTGGTGAACAGGTGCTGATTGTTGTCAAGGCGAAGGCGATCCTTGTGGATATTGCCAGCGGGAAGTGGCTGATGGATGAGGACGCCCCGGACGGCTTTCTCTGGTTCGATGACGAGAAGATGCGGGAGTTCTCGTGGAAGACGGAAGGAGAGATTGAAGGAGAGATTGGGGAATTATTCAGCGTCGAAGACGATGGGACTGTGAGGTATCGTCCCAAAGAATGTGTTGCCGTTGATGAACATCTGAATTGCTATACCTTGCTCCAATCCGAAAACGGGTGGCAATTGCTAAAGAACAAAGAAGTTGCGGTTGAATTTAGAGTACCCGCAGGATATGCTATTGGCAGTTGGTTGGATAACGGCGTGACAATTCTCAACGACTTTGCGGTTATCTCTTGGTTTATGCAAGTTAAAAGCGAGTATCCTCCTCGCGGTTTTGCTGTTTTTGACTTGAAAAACGGCAAGCAGGTGTTTTCTTCACCAGGCACAATTGCCAGGTTTTCGGTAAGTCATGAATTTGTCAGCGTTGGGTATGTGCAGGATAATCTTTACCATGTTCTGCTGGGGAACAAAGGCGCATTCAAAAAACTCTCTTATTCTGATTACTACTTTCACACCCTTGACAGAGAAGGACAGAGGTTGTTCCTGTTTGGAATGTTCAAGGGTTTGGTGGTTAATTTATCAGATAACACAACCAGTCGAGTCGAGTTGCCATTAGGTGGGTATGGCAGGGGTAGTCAAGCCATTGTTTCGGAACGTGCCAATCTAATTGTGGACAATCTGTATTGGTGGAGAATCCCGGGTATTCGTTTTTTAGACCTGAACAATTTCCTGAATGCAGGAAAAAGCGATCCTGTGTATGTGTTGCCTTTACTGGATGGCGGGTATCCCTTCTCGAGTTTCATGTTTTCTCCAAACGGGCGGTTCTTTGCCACCCAGGCAGACGGCTTCATCCGTATCTGGGCAGTGGTTCCGGAAGATGCGCCTGTAAGGTGATTGTAAGGTCTTTTTCGGGGTGATCTTACGCCGGGTTCATTTGCGCCCGGCGTAATTTTTTGGTATGCTTTTGGGTAGACGTGAACCCATAGCCCGGTTGTACGGGTGGTCTCCGCTTTGAAAAAGCGCCCACACCTTTCGGGTGTGGGTTCTTTTCGTTAACGCCAGTGATAAACGGAGGTGAAGATGCGAAAAACGATTGTGTTCATGCTTGCGCTGGTGCTTCTGGCAGGGTGTTCGCTGCGCGCCACACCAACGCCGACTGCCGCACCCCGCCCAACGCCTACGCCGACCGAAGAGGTGCGGTATTACCCAACAGTTTCACCTGATATCCGAACCAGTTTAGTCAATCAATTACCATCAGATACTTTTCCAAGCCGTTATTACGAACCGCCTGAAGGGAATTACTTTGTCGCAATGACGGTATCTACGGGAGAAACCGGTCAAATGACTGCCGGAAAGTGGACATTGGATGTTCTCTGGGTTTATGAACGAAACGCTAGTGTTGTTTTTTATCCTCTCGTCCTCGGAGTATGGGACGGGAATACCTACACGCCCTATCTCTTTCCAGCCTACGATGAGTTTCCGACAGACCGGGAATCGTACTTCCGCTATCTGGACGACAATCGCATTCTCGAAAGAGGACGTTTGATTTTTCCACGAGTTCAGGGAGATTTCGTTAGTCGGACTGGAATTGATTGGCAAAAGTGTGGAGAGAGTACATTCTGTCAGGTTGGGCGTTTCATGCAGGAAACTTACAACCTGGATCGCGTTGTTGAACTGGGAATAGTTGGAGTTAATTACCCCATTCCAGAGGGTTGGGCTTTAGCCTGGTACTGGATCCCGTCAACCGAGAAAAACACAATGCCGGGCTTTGATAAAGTGGATTTACCTGGAGGTGAATGATGACCATCAACTGGCGTTTCGTGTTCAGTAAATTCTGGCAGATTACCCTCATGGGGCTGCTGATAGCCGTCGGTATTGCCCTGTTCCCGCAGGCACAGTGCGCCGTGGCACAGACGTGTGATCGTCCATCCGATAAATGGTGTGGCACAGGCAAATGCTGCGACTTTACGGGTGGGATTAAGTACGTTACACGTTGCAATGGACCCACGTATGCTACTCAGCCTTATCGGTGTAACCCGTCATCCGGAAACTGCAACGTAACTGATTGGATGGGGTGGCCGTATGAAACGCGGATTTACAACGGGCGGACGCAGGCTCATTTGCCAGACTGCGTGAATGGAGTGTGGAAGGAAAATCAAGTTTGGGCGTATGTAGATTGCTGCTACGGTTCCACTGGTGGTGGAGGCTGCACGCCCTCATACGCCCCCCCGACGATAGACGACACCTACACGGTGGATCCGCCGTACCCGGTGCCGTGGCGGCAGGAGCAGCCGCCCTACGGTGAGGCGTTGGGGATGACCATCAACGACATCAAAGCCCACGGTGGGGCAGATACCGCCTGCGGGAGCGGACAGGCGAATATCACCAGCCTGACCGTGTGGGTGGAACTCACGGAAGAATCGCGGGACTGGATCGTGTACACGCTGGGACAGCGCTATCCGGGTGCGCACGTGCTGGGTGAGTACCCGCAGTACCCGGAGCGCCCGGACGATCCTCTTCACCCGTATGCTCACTGTGCCTGGACGTATGGGACAAGCGGCATCAACACCCCGAACGCCGAACTGGACTGCCGCTTTTTCCGCCCGTGGGATCCGGGCGACTACACCGTGCACGTGACCGCCTGCCAGTCAGATGGCAAATGCACCACGAAGGTGCTGCCCAACCCGATCAAGGTCTATCTGCTGGAAAGCCGACTGCTGGCGCCGGAGCCGTGAGGTGGGGCATGGAGTGGTACACGCCGTTCGTTTGGATTGCAAACGGATTGCTGGCGCTGGTGTGGCTGCTGGTGGAGCACCTGTGGCAGGTGGGGCTGGCAGGCGCGCTGGGGTATGCCGTCCTGCGTGCACCGGTGAGTCAGCAGCGCTGGACGCTGGGGGTGGCAGTGCTGGCGCTGCTGGCAGGGCTGCTGGCGCCCTTCCCGGTGGCGCTGTTCCTGCTGGTGATGACCCTCGCCGGGCTGCTCGCCGTGCGGCTGGAGCGGTTCAACCCGCAAAACACGCACTGGATGCTGGTGCGGGGGCTGGGGCTGTACGCCCTGACAGGTCTGGGCTTTGCCGCCTACCGCGAGTGGCTTCTGCCCGCCCTGAGCGCCCCGGCACTGCTTCAGGGGCAGGCCTATCTCAACGCCATCGCCTCGATTGCGCTGTACCTGCTGCCGCTGGGGTATCTGGCACTGCTGGCGCAGGGACTGCTGGTACACCCGCCGGTGCAGCAGGACGCAGATGAGATCATCTACCACTTTCGTTCACGGGGGAAGCCATGATCAGAGTGCTGGACAACGGACTGCATATCGAAGAGGGCGTACTGCGGTACGCCTGGTTCCGGCTGGAGACGCCGGAAGGGGAACGCTACCGCTGCGTCGCCTTCCGTGAGTTAGCCAGCGTGCCGTATGACGTGGCGCGGGACACCGACACGCTGGGCAGACAGTGGGCGGCGCTGCGGGGCGTGTACAACGCGGGGGTGGATTACCTGTACACGGCGCTGGGAATATTTCACCCGGAGCATGTGGGGATCGTGCAGCTGTACGGGGCGGCGGGAGAAGGGGAAAGCCGGGAGACAGCGGCGTCACTGGCGCTGGAAGGCGCGGCGGCAGTGCAGGCAGCCCTGGCAAACTTCCCGCAGTCGCAGACCCGACCGCCCGATCTGCGCTGGATCGAGTGGTATCTGGAGTTCGTCACGCGGCGGGCACGCAACGTGCTGGCACTGCTGGGACATCCCGACCCGCGCGCCAGCAAGCGCGGACTGGGAGCGGACGGCAACCTGCCGGACTACGCCGAAGACGACCTGGCGGAGGAACAGAACGAAATTCTGTTTCGCGGGCTGGCAAAACTGCGGCAGGATTTCGTCTTCCAGGTGGCGGCAGAGCACGTAGACCGCAAGCGCCTCTCGCGGGCGCTGGTGGAAGTGGCGCGGGTAGCGAGCCAGTTTGCCAGTCGGCGGCGGGGAAGTGTGAACATCGGCTTCTCGCTGGGCATTCCCCTCATGGCGGCGCTGGGGCAGGCGGTATCGGGCGGACAGGGCGGTTCGAGCGCGGTGGCGCACTCAACCGCACAGGGGACGTCGCACGGCTGGGGGCAGGCGCACTCGGACAGCCACAGCGTGGGCAAGAGCGAAGCCTGGACGAACGGCGGTTCGGAGACGCACAGCGTGGGCACGTCGTGGGCGAAATCGGTCTCGGAGGGACAGTCCTGGTCGCACACCGAGAGTCACGCCACCACCGATTCCAGCGCCACCTCGACCTCGGTAGGCAGCGGCAGTTCCTGGTCAAGCGGGGGGAGCATTTCCAGCGGGGTCTCGGGAAGCCACACGGAAAGCGCCGGGAGCGGGACGACCCTCTCGCACGGCACCTCTTCCGGGGTGAGCACCTCGACGGGAGAAAGTCTGTCCCATTCGGCAAGCATGAGCACGAATTACTCGGCAGACGCCAAAATTCTGGGCGTGGGCGGCGGGTGGAGTTCCGGGGTCAGCGAGGGCTATTCGGGAACGCAGTCGAGCAGCCAGAGCGTCTCCAGCGGGACCTCTGAAGGGGTGGCGGTGAGCAGTACGCAGGGGACGGCCGACTCGAGCGGATGGAGCGCGGGAGCCAGCCAGTCGTGGATGAGCGGGGGGAGCAGTTTCTCCAGCACCACCACGATGAGCGGACACGCCGAAACGCACGGCACTGCCGACAGCGTGGGTGGATCGCATGTCGAAACCACCACGGTGGGCGGCAGCGAATCGTGGTCTCAGTCGCGCATGTGGGCGCACACAACGGGCAGGAGCGAATCATGGGGCACGACCGACACCACCAGCGAGCAGTACGGGCGCAGTTACGCCGAAGGCGAGAGCGCGGCGCAGGGGGTATCCCGCATGACCGGGCAGGCGTTTACCGGCGGCTTCTCCACCGGGCTGGTGCCGGGGGTGAACGTGGGACGTTCGTGGCAGCTGGAGGACGACGTGGCAGACCGGCTGACCGAAATCCTGCGGCAGTTCGAGGGGCTGGTCAACCAGGCAGCGGCAGAGGGCGGCTTCATGACGGACGCGCTGCTGCTGGTGGACACGGAGGAAGGCGCGCGTGCCGGGGAGACGCTGGCCAGTCAGGCATTTCACGGCACGACCGTACCCACCCCCGTCCTGACGGTGCGGGCGGACGACCCGCGCGTGCGGGAGCACGCCCTGGCGTTCCTGCCGTATGCGGAAGCCGACCCGAACGACCCGTTCGGCGGGGTGCTGTGGACGAAGTACGGCACGCTGCTCACGGCAGGGCAGCTGGCCGCCTACACCGCGCCTGGACTGGTGGAGGAGAGTACGGCGGTGGTGACGATTGCGCCGACGCCGAAAGGGCTGACCTTCTACCCGAACATGCCCGGGGACGTGGTGCTGGGACACCAGTACAGCCCGCTGACGCGCGACCTGACCCGGGCGCAGGTACGGCTGGACGCGGAGCGCCTGTTCCACACCATGTTTGCCGCGGATACCGGCTACGGGAAGAGCGTGGCGGCGATGCGCCTTGCCTATGAGACCACCCTGAAGTGGCATTTGCGCACGGTGGTGCTGGACTTCGGCGCAGGCTGGCGCAGTCTGCTGAACGCCCCGGGACTGGAGGGGCACGTGGACATCCGGCAGTTGTGGCCGACGGCAGCCAGACCCTTGCGCTGGAACCCGCTGCAAATCGGGAGGAACATCAACCCGGAGACGCAGTGGCGGGCGTTTGCGGACATCTTCGGGAGCGTGGCACGGCTGGGGGTGAAGCGGCAGAAGCAGGAACTGCTGGACGCCCTGCGGGCGGTGTACCTGCAAGCCGGGGTGCTGGTGGACGACCGCGAGGTGCGCGGAGATGCGCAGTGGGGCTTTGTCCAGACGGACGAGGTAGAGGTGGCAGAAGCGCCTGTCGGGACGCCGCTGGGGGAATTGAGCCTGACGCAGCGGCAGCGGCTGGCGGTGTACCGTTCGAGCCGGGTGGATTTGAGCACGCTGTACCGGCAGGTGGAGGAGAAACTCTCGCGGGTCAACCCGCGGGACACCATGCTGACGGGCGTACTGGAAGGCATCCTGTACCGCATGAATGCGCTGGTGCAGGGAGCGGCGGCGGCGCAGTTTTCCGCCGGTCCCGACTGCGTGCCGATGGAAGACCTGGCCAAGCCGTGGGGAGTGGCGATCATCGAGGGGGGCATGTTTCTGGACGACTTCGGCAAGGCGTTCCTGCTGGGCTGGGCAGGCTGGCACCTGTACACGGACATGGTGGCGCGGCGGGTGCATGAGGTGAACACAGACGAGCCGATTTTGCAGATTTTCTTCGAAGAAGCCAACAAGATTTTTGCCGGGGTGGACGCCGGAGGCGGAGACGACGAGAGCGGCGGAGTGAGTTTGAGCCAGCGCTTCGGGGACATGTTCCGGGATGCGCGCAAGTACAAAGCACGCCTGCACGTCATCACGCAGGCGCCGAGCCTGATCCCGCAGGACATTATCTCTTCCTGCAACAACCTGGTGGTGGGTTTCCTGAAGAACCCCAAAGACAAGGACATTGTCCTGAGCGGGATTGCGCGCAGTGAGAAGGGCTTCGTGGATGAGCCCTGGCGGCGGTTTCTGGCGGACTTGCAGATCGGCATGTTCCTGGGGCGCTTCCCGTATGCCTTTGAGCGGGAAATGCAGCAGCCGTTCCTGTTCCGACCGCTGGCGGTGGTGGCTCCCGAACCGACGGATGAAGAGATTGCCGCAAAACTGGGGAGGATTACGTTATGAGCGATTGGAGAACCGATAAACAAACAACATTCGAGACCCTGACGCTCTCCACGGCGTGTTTCATCTGGGTTGTTCTCACTCTGCTGCTGTCCGTGGCGTATGTCGTCTGGGTTGTCTTCAATGCCGGAGGCTGGAAATGAACAAACCGATCGTGGTCTTTCTTTTGCTGGCGGGAGTCCTGCTGGTGGGACTGCTGGCGGGAGAACTGTCCGGTGCAGACAGACCGGTGGATCCGCAGCCGGTGAGCCTGAAGACGCAGCCCGCCACGGCAACGCGCACCCCCGGATGGTGGAACGGGGTGGCGACCTGGACGCCCAGCCCGACCGCTGACCCAACCCGGGAGGTCACGGAGACGGTGGAGGGACGGTCTACGCCCACGCCGCAGCTGGACATCCCGCCGGTGCGCACGGTGGAGATGCCGACCCCACAACCCACATGGACGAGGAGACCGTGAAATGGGCGAAGAAGAACTGACGCACCTGCTGGAGCGACTGCGGGAACGGCGGCTGTTCGATGAGGTGTTCGTGCTCATTCTGGAGCGCGAACCGCAGGGAGACTGGAAACTGCTGGACTACGGCATGAGAGAAATCTCCGACGTAGCCGCATGGCTGGCCGTACAGAAACAAAAATACACAAGCGAAAAGGAGAAAGCATGAAGAAGTTTATACCTCTTGTACTGGCGATTGTCGTGTTTGCGGTGGCGCTGGCGCTGAACCAGCCCGAACCACAGGCAGCGGTGGTGGTGGCGGCGGCAGACCTGCCCGAAGGCAAGGTGCTGTCCGAAGCGGATTTGACCGTCAAAGAAATGCCTAAGAGCCTGGCGCCTGAGGGAGCCGCGGGTGACGTGCAGCGCCTGATAGGGCAACGGTTGCGGGTAGCGCGCAGCGCGGGCGATCCGATCTTGCCCGCGCACCTGGGCGGGGAGGTGCTGGAACTCCAGCCCAACGAGCGGGCGGTGGCGCTTTCGGTGAGCGCTTCGCAAGGGCTGGCAGGACTGCTCAAGCCCGGGGACCGCGTCGGGCTGACGGTCATCGTCACGGCGAATCAGCAGCCCTACGCCAAGTACCTAGCGGGCGGGTTGCGGGTTTTGTGGGTGGACCCGGCCTTCCGGCGGGAGCAAGCGGTTGCCCCGCAGGGCACGCCGCAGCCGGGCGGGCTGTTCGGCGGCGGGTCTTCCGCGCCGGAGACGGATAGCGGCGGCGCGGCTAAGGGGCTGGTCGTGCTGGCAATTCCGGTGGATGCCCAGACGCTGGTGTACGACTTCTCCCTCCAAGGTGCTGTAAGCGAGAGCAAGCCGGTGTACCTGGTGGATGTGCTTCCGGCGCTCACTACGCAGGGAGCACAGTTTGGTTTGGTGCTGGAGCCGGAGCAGGCCCAGGACGTGCGTACCAGCGGCATTGCTCTGCCTGCACTGGCGGTGACGCCCAATGCGACCTACACGCCTACGCCTACTTCCACAGGCCAGCCCTCTGCCCAGACAGAGTCAACCCCCGAACCGACTAAGAAGCCCTAGGAGGTGAACGATGTGGAACGCAAATAACCTGGTGCAGTCTGCGGAGGCGGTCACGGTCTTGCTGGCGGGGTCTATCCCGCGCTTGCAGGCCTGGTACACAGCGCTTGCGGCGGATGCCCGCTTTCGGGTTGCAATGCAAGCCAGCGACCCGCAGGATTTGCGGAGCAAACTAGTAACAAACCCGGATGTTTTGGTGCTGGACGCGGGGATTTATCCCGGTCCGCAGCCGTTGCTAGACGACTTGACCCGTTATCACGGCGCGGCGTATGTGCTTCTCCCCATGGAGGCGTCCCGCGAAGCCATGGACAGCGTGGCCCAAATCCCCTGTGTGAAGGGGGTGTACAAGGGGGAGATCAACCTGGTGGCAATTGCCGGGGAGATGTATGCCGCCGCAACCGCACAGCGCACAAGCCGCCTGAACGCGGGCATGGAGGCGCTGTGGAACCGTCCGCAAAGTATGGGCGGCGGGCAGCCGCTGGGCTTGCGGGTGGTAGCGGTGTGGAATCAGGCGGGCGGGGTGGGCAAGACCACCATCGCCTCGAACCTCGCCTATGAAGCCGCACGGCGGGGATTGCCCGCTCTGCTGGTGGGGATGGGCGCGCCGGACGACTTACCGCTAATTCTGGGTTTGAAGCCCGAACCCAACCTCAACCATTGGCGCGCAAACCCGACCGCCGAAGGCTTGAAACTGGCGCTCCAGAAGGTGGACACGCTGGATGTGCTGGCAGGCTTCCCAGATGTCTTATCCGAGGCGCGGGCGATCACCACGCCCCTCGATGCGCCGGAGAGCCTTCCCAAGTTGGTACTGACGGCGGCGTATATGGGGTATGCGGTGATCGTGCTGGATGCCCCGCCAACCGCACTGGCCAGTGCGGCGCTGGCGGCAGCAAATACACTGGTGCTGGTGGCACGTCCCTCGCTGGAGGGGGTGATGCGCACCGTGGAGGCGTATAGGACGGTGGTTGAGCGTCTGGCGGGCGAACACCACATTCCTGCCAGCGGGGTGTATGTGGTGCTGAACCGTGCAGGCGGGCGCATGGCGCTGGACGAATGGCACAAAGCCGCCTCCGCCCTGCTCGGAAGACCCTTCCCGCCGGTGGTGGCGCAGATTCCAGACGAGCCGCGGGTCGGAGAGGCACAGGATAGCCGCAGATTGCCGGTGAACGTGAGCGATGCTTTTGCCAGGGGCTTGAAGCCGCTGGCGGATGCGCTGTTCTCTCCGCAGGGGGCGCAAGCGCCGCAGAACAGTAACGGGAAAAAAGCCTTTGAAATTTTTGGAGTGAGGGTGAAGGTATGAGTTGGCTGGAACTGATGGCGCAAACCACCCCGGAGCAGGAAGCCAGAATCGTGGAAATGGCCTCTGGGGAACTGAAAAGCCTGCCGCTCTCGGTCTTGCGCGACCGCCAGCAGTTGCAGGCGCGGTCGCAGGCGGCGGTAGCGAGCGCGGCCACCCGTCTAGGGGTATCGCTCACCCCGCAGTTGCAGGCGGCGCTGGCTAAGACAGTGGCGGCGCGCATCGGGGGGCTGGGGGCGTTTGACGAACTGCTCCCGCCGGCGCGCACGGATTTGAGCGAAATCACCCTCAACCCAGATGGGACGCTCTGGATTCTGCGCAAGGGGGAGCGCTTCTTCGAGAAGTACAACCGCCAACCTGGACTGGATGAGGTCTGGCGCAGCGTGGAAGCCTTGCTTGCGCCGATTGGACGGGCGATCTCGGAAGCCCAGCCCTCGGTGGACGCTAAACTGCCGCGCATGGAAGGCATGGGCGGGGCGCGGGTGAAAATCGTCCATCCGGTGCTGGCGCCGGGGTTGGGGTATCCGGCGGTGAACATCCGCCTGTTTGAGCCGCGCCCCGTGCCGCCGGAGCAGATAGTAGCCTGGAACGCCTGCCCGCAGGCGGTGATGGACGTTCTGCTGGAAGCGGTGGCGGGCGGTTTGCGCGTGCTGGTGATCGGCGGGACGGCGACCGGTAAAACGACCTTCCTTTCGGCATTGGCGCATGGAATACCGAAAGAGGCGCGCATTGTGAAGATTGAAGACCCGGAGGAAATCTGGCTGCCGCACCCCAACGTGGTGACGCTGGAAGCCCGACCGCAGGTGGTGGGGAGCGACGTGCCTGGCTATTCACTCTCCGATGGGGTAGATGACGCCATGCGCATGGCGCCGAACTGGCTGATGGTGGGCGAAGTGCGCACGGGGACGGCGGCGCTGTCGCTGTTCCGGGCGCAGATGAGCGATCATCCGGGGTTGTCCACCCTGCACGCCGAAGGGCCGGAAGCCGCCATCCACCGCCTGGGGGTGTTGATGTGGGCGGACGCGCAGGTGCGCATTGAAGCCGCCAAGGAGATGTTTGCCATGGCGGTAGACCTGGTGGTGCAGGTGGGCTGGAAGGACGGGCGGCGGCAGGTGCTGGGGGTGTGGGAGGTGAACCCGGAGTTGAAAGCGGGCAACGTCACCTTCCGTAAACTTTACCAGGCGGGAGAGTCGCAGATGGCGGAGATTAGCCGCCGGAGAGGAGGTGCAGGATGAAGCGGGAGCGCTGGGTGCAGTTCTTTGCGCCGGTGAACGGCGAGAGTTTTGGGCTTTTGGTGAACCTCTTGCAGAACGCTGTACTGGACGGGACGGAGCGGGTGCACCTGCTGCTTTCCACGCCCGGAGGCACGGTATCCTACGGTCTGACGCTCTACGCCCTGCTGCGCGGACTGCCCATCGAGGTGTGGACGTACAACGTCGGGCAGGTGGATTCGATTGGGGTCGTGGTGTACTGCGCCGGAAAGCGGCGTCTGGCAGCGCCGCAGACGCGGTTTTTGCTGCACGGCATTCGAACGCCGTTGGAGAGGGGCGTTTACACCACTGAACAGTTACGGGAAATCGTCGGCGAGATGGAGACCGACCAGCGCAATATCTGCCGCGTGCTGGCCGAGTCAACCGGGCAAGCGCTGGAAAAAGTGGAGCGGGACCTGTTCCACGCCCTGACGCTGCTGCCCGAACAGGCCAGGGAATACCGGTTGGTGGATGAGATTGTGACGGAGATCATCCCCTCGCAGGTATCCCTGACGACGATTTTCATCAAGGACGAGAGACACAACGAGAGAATGTACGTGGAGGAAAAATGACCCACACACTGGCGCAACTTCTCATGGCCGTGTCGCTTGCGGCGCTGGCGTACTATGCCCTGGAAGCGGTGGCGAAAAACCGCGGACGGGCAGCGAAGACCCTGGCGGACTACTACCAGCCGCTCACCCCGCAGGAAGAAAAGCCCATCCGCACGGGGTCGCTGGAACACAAAGTGCGCCTGGCGGGGGTGCAGTACCGGCTGAACGTGGTGGGCAAAGAGAAGGCGTACTACTACGGCGGGATGGTGGTCGTCGCGCTGGCGGCGCTGCTGGCGCTCATGTTCCTGGGCGTGCCCCTGCCGCTGTACCTGCTGGCGCCGGTGCTGGGCTGGGTGGTGGTGAGCGGGCAGGTGAACGGCGCGTGGAGCAAAATGCGCATGGCGCTGGAGAAGGAACTGCCCACGTTTCTGCTGCGCATGAGCGCGACCATCCAAGCCACGCCCAACGTCCCGGAGGCGGTAGCGGACGTCACCGCCTCGCTGGATCCGGCGGGACCGCTGCAGGCGTGGATGAAACGCCTGCTTACCGCCATGCAGACCGGCGGGCGCAAAGGGCTGGAGGAGATGCGCGAAGAAGCCGCAGCCATCTCCCCGTCCCTCATGCTGGCGGTGATGGAACTGGAACGCCTGTGGGAGACCGGCGGGAGCGGGTACGTGGAAGCCTTCCGGTTGGCCAGCGACAACCTGGCATCCATCCTGGAAGGGCGCGCCATGGCAGCCGCGAAGGCGGACGGCGCCTGGGGGACGGTGCGGGTGATTTTGCTGGCCCTGGGCGGCTCGCTGGTGGTGGCCATGTCAAGCGGCGCGGGCGGAGGGCTGTTCAACACCCCGGCGGTGCAGTTGGGACTGCTGCTTGCCCTGGCGTGGGCGGCCTTGGGGTGGAACGTGATCGGCGACATGATTCGGGAGGTGATGGAATGAGCGAAGCGGTGAGATTCCTGGTGCTGGGGCTTTCGATTGGCTTTGCCCTGGGCTACACCTTTGAGGTGCTGCGGGACTTCTTCATGGAGCGGAGGTGAGGGATGGAAGCGGCGCAGATTCTCATCCCACTGTCCCTGGCCCTGCTGGTGTGGGGCGTGGCGCAGAACGTGAAGGTGGGCGGAGGCAGAGCCGCCAAAGCTTTGAGCGAATACTACGCCGAACGCACGGAGAAGAAGACGAAGCAGGAAACAATCGGCGAAGCGGTGGCGGGCAAACTGCTTTCGGTGAAAACGTGGGAAGATCACCTGCGCTGGGCGCAGCGCGGCGGGCAGTACGTCGGGCAGTCGCTCGGCGGGGTGGTGTTCCAGAGTTTGCTGTTTGCTGGAGCAGGCTTGCTGGTGGTGATGGTCAACCCGGCGCCGCTGAGTCTGCTGGTGCCGGTGATGGCGTTCGCCTACCCGCTGGTGCGGCTGCGGTCAAAGGCGAACACGGTACGCAAGCGGGTGTTCCGCACCCTGCCGGAGACGGCGGCGCTGATTGCCGCAGAACTGGCGGCAGGCACCGCTCCGGACGTGGCGGTAGCGCGGGCGGCGGCGATTCCGGGACCGCTCTCAACGCTCCTGCGGGAAGCGGTGGAGATGAGCCGCGGGACGGGCAGGCCGTTGTTCTCGCGCAAGCCTATCTCCGGGACGCTGGTCGAGGCGATGGGCGCCAGCGGCATTCCCGCCCTGCACGCCTTTGGCAGTCAGTTAGACCTGGTCGCCAGCAAGGGCGTGGCAGGGGCGGCGCTGATGAGCGAAATTGCCCGCGCCCTGGGACAGGAGTACCGCGCCAAACTGCAAAGCGAGGTGGAGAAACTGGACTCCCGCCTGGTGCTGGTGGTGGCGCTGTTCTTCTTTGTGCCGTTCGTGGGACTGCTTTTGTTTGCCTCCCTGCGTCCGGTGCTGCAAATCTTCCTGGGAGGGTAGGTAGCATGAAGCGGGCGCTTCTGGTTGTCTTGCAGATGGCTTTTCTGGTTCTCCCCGTGCAGGCGCAGAGCCTGCCGTGGGTGGAGATGTGGGTCACGGTGCGGGACGGCGTGACGGGAGTGGTGCTGGCAGATGCGCAGGTGGAGAACCCGCTCTGTGAGGGTCTGCCTGCGGACGCCTGCACCCGTTACGGGGTGTGGAACGCCGAACGGCAGGCGTTCATCCTGAAAATCCCGCGTCTGGAGCCGTATGAGGTGGTGGTATCGAAGGACGGATACGAGACGCAAGTGCGCAGCGGCACGGCGGTGGATGCGGTGACGACGTGGGACGTGCGCCTGTTCCCGGCGCAGGCAGGCGCGACCTTCCGGGTGTACCTGCCGCTGATTATGAGTAGCGGCACGCCGTTACCGCCACCGGTGTACGACCCGGTCGCGGCGGTGGGACGGTTGAACTGGTGGCGTTCGCTGGCGGGACTGCCTGCGGTGAGCGGCAATCTGGAACTGCATTCCGCCTGCCGGGCGCATGCCCGCTGGATGGTGAACAACGGGATTGCGGCGCACACGGAAGACCCTGAACTGCCGGGGTACACGATTGAAGGCGATGCGTGCGGGCAGGCGGCAAATCTTGCATTTGGGGTGGATGTGTTCCCGGGCGATGAGCAGGCGGTGGATGCGATGATGGCGTCGCCGTTCCATGCGCTGAACGCGCTGGACGGGCGGCTGGTGGAAGTGGGCTTTGGCAGCGCGCGGCTGGAAACGGTGTGGAGCGGTTCTTACAGCGCCGCGGCGCTGGATGTGTTCCACGGGCAGGACTGGAGCCTGGTTCCCGCGCCGACCACCTTCCCGAAGGACAACGGGACGCTGCCGGTGCTCTCGTACAACGGGCTGGCGCAGCCCGACCCGCTGACGGCCTGCCCGGGCTACACGGCGCCGACGGGTGCAGCGCTGCTGGCAATGTACCTGCCCTACCCGCCGGGGACGATTGCGTCCACCACCCTGCAGCAGGGCAGTACCCTGCTGGAGCACTGCGTGATTCACGGCTGGTCGTACCACAATCCGAACCGCGATCTGGAACTGCAGGGACGCAGCGCGCTGGCGGAGCGAGGCGCACTGATGATCATACCCCGTCTGCCGCTGCAGGCAGGAAAGACCTACACGATGAGGGTGACCTGGGCGGGCAGTCAGGAGGTGCGCTGGACGTTCACCACGGCGACCGAACCGCTGGATATTCTGCCGTTGCGGGTGCTGTTACCGCATGGAGATTGAGATTGTCTCGCCGAGAAAGTTGCTCACCGGTCTGATGATGATCGGACTGGTGGTGGGCGGGGTGTGGGGGGCACTGGTGCACGTCCCCAGGGCGAGAGTGGCAGCGGCGCAAGCCCTGCCCTCTCCGACCCCCACACCCCTGCTGACGGCGGCGGTGTTTGAACCGACCGCCACCCCGATGGCTGTGCCAACGGCGACACCCATGCCCACACCCACTGCTGTGCCGGACAACCTCCAGACCTATCTGGAGGGATGTCGAAAGGGTGGGGCGGCGGCTTTCACGCCGGACTACGCCGGGGCGGTGGTGGCGGCGTCCTGCAATCACGGCGGGGAGAACCGTCCGCAGGCGGTGGTGGTGCATGCCACGGAGGGCGAATTGCCCGCAGCCCTGGCGCACCTGCGCGACCCGCAGAGCCGGGTGAGCGCGCATTACGTGGTAGATCGGGACGGGACGGTGTATCAGTTAGTCCCGGAGCGGGCGGTGGCGTACCATGTCGCCTGCGGGGTGGAAGGCTGTGTATCGTCCTGCCCGGCGTTTCTGTGCGGGGACGGTAGACCGGAGAGCCGCAGTATCGGGATTGAACTGGTGAACCGCGGCAAAGTGCCGCAGGACTGGCGGGGAGCGGTGTACGAGGACTACGGGATGGCGTTCGGCTGGCGCTGGTGGGAGGAGTACCCGCAGGCGCAGCGGGATGCGCTGAAACGGCTGGTGGAGGATATTGCCGTGCGCTGGGGCATTGCGGTTGACCCTGACCATGTGTTGGGACACTACCGCGTGCAGGGCAAGCGCGACCCGGGTCCGGCGCTCAATCTCTTCTGGGAGCGCAACGGCAATCCGCGGGGAAGGGCGATATGGGGACGTTAGACCAGGGGCAGGACTTCACGTTCGATCTGACCTTCCAGACCTTCACGGGCGATTTCCAGGTCGTAGCGGGTCTGAAGGTTGAGCCAGAACTGGGGAGTAGTGCCGAAAGCGCGTGCCAGGCGCAGGGCAGTATCGGCGGTAATGCTGCGCTTGCCCTGCACGATGGCGTTGATGCGGTCGGGCGGAACGCGCAGAGCGCGAGCCAGGGCATTCTGGCTGATCCCCAAAGGCTTGAGGAATTCCTCGAGGAGAATTTCACCGGGATGGACAGGAGAAAGGTCTCGTGGCATCTCAAAGATTCGACCAATCATCAAGAGGAGTGCAGGACATCCAGTATCACTTCGGGATGTCTGGCGGCAATGAGCAGAAGGGTTCTGGCTGCGCCGCGCGGTTTACGGCGGTTTTGCTCCCAGTTCTGCAGGGTGTCAACGCTGACACCCATCAGGGCGGCAAACTGGCGCTGGGAAAGCCCCAGCCGTTCACGAATGGCTTTCACATCTCCAGCATTGATCTCGAAAGCACGGGAAGGGGGCTTCCGCCCTTGAAGAATTTCTGCCCCTTCCTGGATGCTGCTCAATAGTTCGGTAAAGGTTTCGTTATTCATGGTACTCCTCCTCGACAATCCGGCGCAGGATGTGGAGTTGTTCCGGTGTCAGGTCGGAACGCTCGTTCTTTCGGAAAGCGAACAATAACAGGATGGTGTCCTGACGAATGACCCAGTAATAAATTAGACGGATGCCGCCGCGCTTCCCTGTCTGATCCACACCCCAGCGAAGTTTACGCAGTCCGCCGCTTCCCGGGATGATCTTACCCGCATCGGGTCTTTCAGCGAGGTAGAGCTGAAGTTGACGGTATTCCTCATCACTGAGCAGTTCGATAATGCGGCGGGTGAAGACGGAAGTCTCGATGAAGTGCATAAGGCGGAGGCGGCGGCTGTTTCAGTCTGGTTTTGCTGCAAAGTGATTGTACGTCATTGGCGTACAACCGTCAAGGAGCATGCAGGTGACAATCGAAGGAAGAGATGTTTTCATATTCCTCTGGCTGCTGGTTTGCGCCGTCTTTGACCTGCGGCGGCGGGAAGTACCCGACTGGCTGACCCTGCCCGCGGTGGCGGCAGGGCTGGTATGGCGGGTGCTCCATCCGGACGGGTGGCTTGCGTGGGCGCTGGCTGGGGTGACGGTGGCGCTGACCCTGCTGGGCGTCCTGCCGGGCGGGGACATGAAGGGGCTGGCGGCGCTGGCGCTGGTTGACCCGCGCCTGTACCTGGCGGCGTGGCTGGGGACGGTTGGAGTGTACCTGCTGTGGTGGCTGGTGCGCCGCGAACGCAGCATGCCGGGCTATGTGGGCTTTCTGGTGGGGGTGGTGGGGTGGATGATTATTTCTGGCGTTTTGCCAGCCATTTCTTGAGGGATTCTGGGTTTTCAAGGGAACGGCGTCCCTTAAGAATTCCGCTTACACTCAAATCCTCGTCCAGTTCTGGCCAATGGATGTACTCCCCTTCGCCGATAATCTCGAAATGAGCGCGCTCGCTCTCGCTACCATACCACAGTCTGGGGTACCAGGCGAGCGGGACGCTGATAACACGTCCGTCGGTCAGTTCCACGACGAGCATATCTTCAGTAATCCGAACGGACTGGGCACGTGCCTGCTGGATTTCATTGACCAAAGTGCTCATACCAACGCTCCAAGAGATACGTCTGGTTTTCCTGAACCAGTTTACCAATCTGGTTAAGTTCCTGTGCTTTGAACCCACCGGATTTTTCCAGTTGGACCGGATCCAGCCAGAATTTAGCGACAAACTTTTCCCGTTGCACATGGATATGAGGCGGTTCACCGTAATCCAGAGAAACGAAAAAGAAGCGATAAGGGCCAATAACCAGAACGGTAGGCATGGGCTCAGATGAACTTTCCAGTTGAGATTATAACGCAAAACATTCCGTACAACTACAGTTGTACTGCGTAAAACGCCCGAAAACGCGGTAAAACTGCCCGTTTTTGCCCCCGTAAGGGGCAAAAAACACGCAGTACAACTGCGCAATACTTTCTGACCGGCTAAAATTTCACCTAACTGGAACTTCAAATCTCTGAGCATTTCCACGGTGCTGATCCACTGCACCTCAACAAGCTGGCAAACGTTGGGAATATGAATTTTCTTTCCGCCCACCTTACCATTAGATTTTTGGTCCTCGTTCTTCCACTTCTCTTCAGTCACAACGATCAGGCCGTGCGCTCTGGCATATGCGATCACCATGGGATCTGAACAGTCGAGAAAATCCTCTGCGATGTGATCTTCATAGCGGCGCCTTACCAAATCGGCGATGTTTCCGAATTCAATCCAGGCATCTTCGTCAAGGGGGAGAAAGAAATCCTTCCCATGTTCTTTTACCCACCTCACCAGGGCGTTTTGCTCTTTGTGCTCCACAATCTCATCATAAATGGGCAAAATACTGCACAGGATTTGCTTTTGCCTCCATTCCAGTAAGGCATCCCAGAATGCAGGAGCGATGTCAAAAGCATACCACCCTTTGCTGGGCTCAATGAATACATTGGCATCCAGGCAATACTTCATAGTCGACCTGTTTTCATCCTGTTCAGGGCTTTCTCAAGGGTAGCGAGGTTGGTATTGAGCAGGCGAGCCGCGTCACGATAAAGGACCTTTCCCTGTCTCAACGCCTGAAGAACTTCGGTGACAACGGTCTGGCTGTTGCGGGCCTGCCAGGTAGCATAGAAACTTCCACCGCCTGTTTTCTTTCTAAGTGGAATTACCTGCCGGTATATTTCTTCGTATGCAGCACGAAAAAGAGGGGCATCCAGTCTGTTCAATTCACAGGCCCGGAGCAAAACAGCGGGTGCGCTGACTTTGAACTCTCTGGCAAGCTGTTGAGCCGCATTCAGGATTTCAGGGAGCGTTGTTGTTCCAGATGGCCAGTGTTCTAGAAAAGGGTTCTGAGGGAGCAGAAGTTCTGCGGCAACGCGATTACAAAACCGTTCGGTTTCGGAAGTATCCAGTGGGTTATCGGCGGTCAAAGGGTTGGAGATGCCCCCTGCCCCAATCCAAAGATGGGCCAGTTCATGGGCAAGAGTAAAGATCTGCCCTGCAATACTATCCTGAGCGTTGATGAAAATGACCGGCGCATAATTGTCAGGTAAATTAAAACCGCGAAACTCTTCCACACTCAACGGACGGCGGTTATCGGAAAGGACAACGCCGTTGCGAATTACCGCTATACCGGCTTTTTCGGCATGTTTCACCAGCTTTTGTAAATGCTCGTTCCAGGAATATAACCCTTTAGCGGTTGGGGAAGGCAGATCCAGGACGGAACGAATCTGTTCTGCAACCGTTTGAGGGCTATCTTCCGGAGAAAATTTTCCGATAAAAGGCAAAGGCGAAAAGCCTTCCTCAACCCGCCATTCATGCAGCCAGGCTTGTTTACGCTTTGCATCATTCAGCACGGATTCCAGTTCGGGGCTGAAACGTCCAATCTGGGATTCGGGTAATCTGCGGAAGTCAGGGACGGCAGAAGGCGCAAAGGGGGGTTGGGAGAGGAAAAGATATCCAAAAGGAATGTGAAGAGCATGCGCCAGTTTCTCAGCCTGACGGTAGGTAGGCGCTGTCTCACCCTGTTCCCACGACTGGAGCACTTCTGGTTTTACCCCTGTTTTTCGAGCAAGGGTATTGAAATCCAGCAGCGAGCGTTCTCGGGCCCATTTCAACAGGGATGGGGTGATTTTTAAACGAGGAGAAGATGAAATTCTGCCTGACGGATTCATATCTTTATTATACGAGGGATGTAAAAAACACGCAGTACAACTGCGCAACTTGCGCGAACGGTTCGTTTTCGGTATGATACAGGCAGACGTGCACCAAAAGCCCCTGCCCCGGGGTGGTGCTCGTTTTGCTTTAAATCCATTTCATTTCAAGGAGGTTGTTGTATGTTTGCTAAACTGTACGTTCGTCTTCAATCTGCGCGGGCTGAGCTGGACGAAAAAGCCCTGCTCATCGCCCTGTTCGTCATCGCGGCAATTGTGGGTCTGTCCCCGCTGGGTCAGGCGATTGCTGCCAAGTTCCAGCAGCTAGCAACCACGCTGGGCAGTTAGGCGCAAGGAGGGCAGGGATGAGACGGTGGATACAACGGTTGGGATCGCGCCGCGCGGAACTGGACGAAGCCGCCTTCGCCCTGCCCGTCCTGCTGCTGGTCTCGCTGGGACTGGTGAACCTGGCATTGCTGGGCTTTGCGGCGATCAACGCCGCGAACGCCGCCGAGTACGGAGCGCGCATGGGAAGCATGGCGCAGACTGCGCCGGTCAGCGCCGCCTACGCTGCGGCGCAGAACAAACTCTCAGCGGTGCGGGTGGGCAACTACACCGTATCCGTGACGGGCGGCGGACAGCCCGGCAGCCCGATCACCGTATCGGTGACCTACCGGGTGCCGAACTACTTCGGCGGGCTGGGCAGGCTGTTCGGGGTATCCACCCCGGCAGAGTTTCAGGGACGGGCGAACGCTATATTCCGGCAGGAGGGCTGGTGAGATGATTCCCAAAACCCGGCGAGAACGGGAGCGCGGCTCCAGCCTGGCATGGACGGCGGCGTTTCTGGGACTGGTGCTCATTCCGCTGCTGATGCTGGTTGGAGACGGCGCACGACTGCTGTACGTGCGCGGACGGCTGGCGCAGGCGACGGATGCCGCCTGTGAGGATGTGTCCTGGAGCATTTCCGACCGGACAACGTGGCAGCGGATCAGGGACGACCGCTACCTTCAGAACTGGTATCTGGTAGGACGGGCGCAGAACACGTTCTACCAGATGCTGGAGGAGAAGAGCGCGGTGAAGTATTCCCCCAGCCTTTCCCTGCGGCTGGACTGGGAGAACGGACAGGCGGAGTGCCGGGCACAGGCCCGTGTGCCTCTCATGGTTACATTCGGACAGGAGGTGACCATTCGGACGGCTGTAAACGCCCGAATGCGCTTTGCCGGATTGCAGTGACGTCGGAAGGAACCCCCGGGGCAGTCCGACGTCACTGGGGCGTGGACGCTCATCATCCCATACTGGAGGTGAGCGATGACCAGAAGTCTGGCAGGCGCCATGTGGGCGATGCTGATTCGAGTGGCTCTTACGGCATTTGTGGGACGGTTATTGACCGAGGCGCTGGCGGGATACTACGCGGGGCTGACCCGCACCCTGCTGCGCCTGATGCAGTGACCGGCAAGGGAGGGCAGGCGCTCACTGGGGGCGCACCCCTCGACCACAGCCGTTTTCTCAAGAGGAGGTGCAGGTGGAGATTGATTTGAGCGGTGTGAAGAAAGAGAGCGGATGGTACGCGGTGATGACACTTCTGGCGCTGCTGGGGCTGATGGCGCTGGGACGGGTGTTTACCCCGGAAGGCGGGCGGCTGCTCACCTGGCAGGAGTGGCAGGTGCGCAAGCTCCAGCAGGCGTATCGGGCGGAGCGCCTGCAGCTGCTGGAGGATACCAACCGGCTGGCAGAACTGCTGGCGGGGGAGCGTCCCGACCCGGCACGGGTGCAGGTTGAGGTGGGCGCTGTGCGGCGGCGGTTGTCCACGCAGAAGGTGGAGAGCCTGGCTGCGGCACGGGCAGAGGTGGATGCGGCGGCGCAGGCGGTGCTGGAATGGGCGAGCGGAATCGGGGAGTACAACGCCGCAGTGGCGGCGGTACAGGCGGCGCTGGAGGCGCTGGATGGCGGCGGATGATCTGCGGTTGAAGATGCTGGATGACCTGCTGACGGCGGAGCGCGGCTTCCGCGACATGGCGGAGCGCAAGGTGCGCGCGCTGGTGGGGGTGCTGACCGAACTGGCGTACCGGCTGGACGGGGAGCGTCTGGAGCGGATGCGGCAACTGGACCCGGGCGCGCCGGGGACGTGGAAGCCGGAGGACTGGCGCAGTTTCTTTCTGGCAGTCTCGCTGACACCGCAGGCAGGCTGGGGCAAGTCCAACGGTAACGGGAACGGCAACGGTCATGCGGCGGAAATCGCCGCCTTACAGGCGAAGATTGCCGCGCTGGAGCGGGAACTGGCGCTGGCAAAGGCGTCACCCTACCAGCGCAGGGTGGATGTGGACAATCCGCTGCTGCCCGCTGCACCCCCTCCGGTCCCGGTTGCGTCGGAGGGGCGGCTGGCGGGGTTTGTGATGCCGAAAATCCCCAGAGCGTATGAATACCGCTGGCAGGTGCGCGGGCAGATGAGCAGGGCGGATGAGGAACTGCACCTGAAGCGGCGGGGGATGGTGCTGAAGTGCCTGGCGGAGGGCTTGAACGTGCAGGTCGAGATTGGGCGGTACGTGGGAGATGCCACCGGTGCGCAGTACCGCAGCGGCGCCATCCGGCGGGTGTTCGAGGCGCTGGAAGAGAGCGGGCTGATTGTGCGGCAGACGCTTTCGATGAGCGTCACCGGGAATATGCCCACCCGGCTGGCGGTGGCGCGGCTGAGCGAGGAAGGCAGGCAGTTCTGCCGTGCATTGGGCTGGCAGGTGGTGGAGGGCGAGTGGGAGCGCCTGCTGAAGGACCACGAAGGCGAGAAGCAGGAAGGGCATACCCTGGCAGTATTGCTGTTTGCCACCGCTGCAAGACTGCGGGGATGGACGGTGGAGATTCTGCCCGAGGTGCAGGGCAACGCGCGCCCGGATCTGTGCATCTCAAAGGACGGGCAGAGAGGGTACGTCGAAGTGGAAACCGGCACGCGCCTGCATGAGGGGAATGCCAAGTGGCGCATGAATGCAGAACTCAACGGCGGACGGGTGATGCTTGTAGCGCGCAACGTGGAGGAGCGCGGGGTGCTGGCGGCGGACTGCCGTCACGTAGCGGCGCACGGCTGTGCCACGGACGTGGAGACGCTGATTGCGGGCAAGTTTGCGGAGGTGAACGAGGAAGATCCGCTGTGGGCGGAGGAATGGTGAGCGCACCGGCATAGTGCGGAGCAGGGTGCAAGTCCCTACGGTGCGACTGGCGGAAGCGCCAAAAAGCAGAATCTTCACAATCTCTGTCTCCCCGTCCCGGCGGTTTCTCCGCCGGGTGAGGAGAGTTGTGTTCCCCGCCGGGTGGAGACCGCCGCGGGCGGTCTGAAACACCAATTTCAGACTACACAGGGAGGCAGAGATGGAAACCATTCTGGCTGTTTTTCTCATCGGTGGCATGGTTGGCTGGTGGATTTGGATGTTGATCTACCTGAAGCGCGACTACCCAATCGAAGAGAGATTGCAACGGTATGTCCGGCGCTGACGCCAATACGCAGGCTACCCGCCTGCGTATTTTTTTTACTTGCACACGACCAAAAAATTGTTATAATACAACCAGAACAACAACAATTCAGGGACGGCCACAAGCCTCCCCGATGCGATGGCTACCCGCCAGAGCCTTTCCCGCAGATGCGGCAGGTTCTGGCTTTTTTGTTATGACCCGGCACAGTGCCGGAATGCGGTGCAAGTCCGCACGGGTCAACTTCTCCCGGTGGCCACAAGCCCTGTGAGGACGTGGAACGTTAACAACGGGTGACGCGGGCGCTCCGCTTTGGGATCCCCGCCTGCGGTGAGGGGGGACGGCGGACGGGGATCCCAAAGACAGGAGGTGAACCGTGAATCCCCAAATGGCGTTTGCGCTTGCGGCGCTGTTGCTGGTCGTCACGCCGATACTGTTCCTGGGCGGCTTGCTGGCGCTCAAGGTGCTGCTCATCCTGGCACTGAGCCGGGATAACGAAGAGCGCAGAGCGGCGCTGGTGAGCGTGTTGACCGGGGCGCTGAAGCGCAGATAGTTTGTTCCACGAGATGGGCTACCCGCTCATCTCTCTCTTCACTCCGCAGAGTGCTGTGTGTGGGTGCAAGTCCCGCAGGAGTGACCTGCCCGCAAGGGGCGCAGAACCTTACAAACGCAACAAGTCTGCCATCCGCCCTCGTAGTTCCGCCGGTGCAACTCCGGCAGGGCGGTTTTGGCGGGGCGGAATAAACAGGCGTCTCCTGCAAGATAGGGAATGTCACAAACATTCCCTTCAAGACCGGGAGATGTGTGCGGCAAAACGGAAGCCGCACATTCCACAATTCCGGCTCTGCCCGCCGGACGCCAAAATCCACCCGAAAGGAGGTGAGAGCCTGCAATACCCAAATTTGATTGGGGGAGCGGGCGCAAACTCCGGCACAGCCGGGAACGGGTTGCGGCGTCCAATCCCCCGCCGGGCAGGATACCCATCCTGCCCGCCATGCCAAATTCCCGACCGGGCGGATAAACCCGGACTGCACCTTAACAACCCACAAAGGTTTTCGGAAGCGTGATGTTCCGCCGTCTTATTTCGAAAAGACGGGGGAAGGTCACCCGCCAGGACGGTTGCCGCCCCAATTCCTTCTGGAGGTGCGGTATGCCAAGAAACCGTGACTGGCAAGAGCGTGGGGTGCGCATCGGTGGGCGTGTTCTTTCGGAGAAAGAAGCGCAGGAACTCGTGTGTGAGATTCGCAAGCGCATTCGAGACCCGAAAGTCAGGAAGGAAGTGGAAGAGTTTCTTGCAGGTCGGCAGGTCGAGATTTCGCCTGAAGCCCTGGAGACCCTCCGCCTTATCCTGGTGTCCATCGCGATGATGCGCCCCAAGATGTGACTCTTGCCCCCTGAGGGGCGCTACCCGCGCCCCTCATCCTGATCGCCTTTTAGGGACGGGAGTGACCAGCCGATCAAGTCATTCAGAGCCTGTTCATCAATCTGGACAGGCTCCCCGATGCGGGCGATAGTGAAGATGAGATAGATCATCGTCTCCATCGGGTCAGCCGTACCGTGCTCCAGCTGGAGCAGAAACGTTTCGGGGAGTTCGGTCAGCAAGCGGTCGGTGCAGAACACCACAGGTTGGTCGTTGAGATACAAGACCTGTTCACGCAACCGGAAGCGGGGCAGGCGTGCAATCTCCTGCTGGAACATTTCAGCAACGGCCATGCGGACGATGTCGGTGGCTGTCACCCCCTTTCGTTTAGCCAGCCAGGCAATCTGGGTCTGAGTTTCGTCAGAAAGCCGAAAGCCTTTGATCTTCATCAAGATGTCTCCGAGCGGTCATTTGTTATAACGATGTTATAACAGATGGCTGCAAATGTCAACCCCCGCACCTTAACAAGGTTATATCGCTCGCCTGTCTCTCTTTCGGGTTGCCGCGCCAACCCGCCGACTCATACCCCTGGGTCGGCGGCGCGGAGCCGACCCGAAGGAGGATTGCTATGAAACGCTGCCCTCATCGGCGCACAATTGTGGCTAGTACCGGCGGGTATCACTACTCTTACTCCGCTGGGGTTTGGGACGACATCAAAGAGTACGTGATTTGTCTCGACTGCTTCAAGGTGATCGAGCGCGGGTGGTGGAGTTGGAAGTACCGCGTCATGCGCTACTACAACGTGCCACCTGCCAAAGCCGAAGAAGTCCCGTTCTAGTCCGATCTAGTCCGAATTTGGGCTGCCGCTCCAGCCCACTGACCCATTCATTTCACCGGGTCAGTGGTGCGGCACTGACCCAAAGGAGGATGACCATGAACGTAAGAGGTTTTATCGGCAGCGAAGCTGCAAAACGCCGAGAGCGAATGCTTGATGCTGTCAAAAAAGACTGCTTTCAAATTCAGTCTCGGCAGTTTTATCGCGGTGAGGGCAAAACCATCACCCTCTGGGAGGTATGGTCGAGCCATACCCACCGGCGGTATCCCCGGCTGTATGTGGTTTCACGGGTAGAAGCGCAGGGGCGTATTGCTTTTGGCTGCACCTGCCCGGACTTTGAATCTAACGGGCAGTGGTTCCCCTGCAAGCATATTCTGTTCGTGCAGCAGGGAGGTTAACAATGTCCTCGGCGTCCTCGGCAGTCGTGGAAATCCAATCCCTTCCCACACCAGACCGGGGCGAGTGGCGGCCCGGCAGCCTGGTGGTCTCTAGACGGACGAAATGGATCATCCAAAAGATCATCCGCATCCAGGACAACGGCAGGGTCATTGTTTACCTGACCCGTCCTAAAGGACAAAAAATCCACCTTGCGGTTTTCATAGAAACCCAACGTGGATGGGTCATGGGATCACCTACCAAAATCCCATTTTAGGCGAGCGAGTAACACCGGCAGGGCTACCCAGCCCTGCCCCAATGAAAATTCCACCCCGCACAGTGCATAAGGCGGTGCAAGTCCGCCGGGGTGATTTCCCGCAAGGGGCAGAACTTTAACAACCGCATAGGCGGAAGGGACGGGTAAATCTCCCGGTCTCACGGTCTCCCTCTGCCGCTTACCCAAGGTAGGCGGTGGAGCGAGGCCGTGAGGCTCTCCCCTGACGCAGCAGGGCAATACACTAGTTATTGCTCCCGGCTGCGGACGGGGGCGCAAAAGGAGGTTTTTACCATGTCCACTCTTTCTTCCATCTTCACTTTGACCGGTCTGACGCTGGAGCAAGCCGTTCAGCAATTAGACCAAGAGTTGCCCGCCGGAGCGTACAAGGCGGTACCGGGAGCGGTTGACCTGACCGACATTGACCCGAACTGGATGCGGAAAGTCCTGAATCACATTTTCGGGTTGTGCGGTTACGGCTGGGGGTACGAATTTTCCCCCGGCGATCTGGAACACCGCTACGAGTCCCGCACCAATGCGAGGGGCAATGAATACGGCGTTTATGTGGCCGTTCTCACCCACCTGCGCTTCTGGTACAAGCTTGTTGACGGGAACACCCAGTACAACTGCTCCGTCCATGCCACCGGGGCCAGCGAAAACGCCAACATTGCCTACGCCATGAAGGGAGCGATCACCAACGCTTTGGGGAACGCCGTATCCAACATTGGCTTCCAGGAAAGCGTGTACCTCGGGCTGCGGTCTCACAAGGACTTCCAGAACGTCCCGAACGGCAACGGCAAAGTGAATGCGCCACAGCCTGCGCCTGCCGCTGAACCGGCTGCGGAAGGTGAATTGGCTGACCCCGGTCAGACCGTGATCCACTTCGGCAAGATGAAAGACAAAACGCTTGCCGAGGTGTGGGCAAGCGGCGCGGCGGGAAAAGGCTGGATCCGCTGGGCTGCGAACACGGATGGCAAGGGATTTGACCCCCAGGGCAAGCCCGAAAACATCCGCTTGCAGCGCATGGCGCGGGCGTTTCTCAGTCTGCAAGCCGCCTATGCGGGCTAACCCCCCTGCGGGAACTGAGCCGGACGACCCCGTCCGGCTTTTTCCTCACCCTGCGTAGTGTCTTGGGGCGGCGCAACTCCGCCCAGGGTGACCTTGGCAAATGGTCGTGCCTCCGTAGTTCAAGGGATAGAATAGCGCTCTGTCGAAGCGTAAGATGCGGGTTCGAATCCCGCCGGGGGCACCCACTTGCCGAAAAAGAGGGCTTACCCAGCCCTCTTTTTTGTTGCAAAACTTGAATTTTTCCGAGATAACTGCTATGATAAAAGCGCTTCGACAGAGCATCCGCGAACTACGGAACACAAGAGAGGGCAGAAAAGCCCTCTCTTGCGTTTTTATGTTATTTCAAAATTGATTGGGTGATTGTTTTAGTTTAGTCCCCCGAAGGGACAAGTATCGGCATTTGATCCCATCTCTCACCATCCAACAACCGCCCCGATTTTTTCTTATTCGTTCCGCCCCATTGCTTGAAAAAGAAGGGAACATGATTCGCAAGGCATTGATCACGAATTTCACGCACCCATTCAGGCTTGATGGGACGGGCATGCGGTCCAGATTCGCCGCCGACAATAACCCAGTTTATCCCTTCTAGATTCAAATTTGAAATTGGACCTAAGAGAGGTTCTAGCGATAGAAACTTTACTTTTGCATGAGTGTTCCTCAAACGGTCAATACGGATGGTGTAATTCTGATTTTCAACGCTAACCCCCATCCAGACATTTGCAGACCATTCAAGAATTGGATCAAGTTCAAGCAATCGTTCGGCGCGTTTAGTAAGAACCTGGAAAGTGTGCCAGTAAGCGCGGCGCATGACATCAAAAACGCTTTGAATGAACTCAACAGGAACGTTCTCGTGGAATAAATCGCTCATCGAGTTGACGAAGATTATCTGAGGTTTATGCCAGGATAGGGGTTCTTCGAGAACTTCTGGATGCAATGTTAATCGAAATCCATCCCTGTACTTTTCCTGACCCATTGCTTTCAAGCGTTTTGCCATCCGTTCAGCATAACAGTGTTTGCAACCCGGACTAACCTTATTGCAACCTGTGAGAGGATTCCAAGTGGATTCGGTCCATTCAATCAAAGACTTAGCAGACATATTTTCCCTAAGAATCTTATTACATATAAAATCATAGCACTAATATTCTATTTTAGGCGATAGACTTTTGTAATCTCTTTGCTTGGTGCACCATCGAGTTCAATGCAACCTTCCTCTTGTAACTCACTTAGAGCTTTTGTAAGGTGTTTTCTACGAAAAGTTCCAAATAAATCAGGATTTTGATTCAGTAGTTCATAGTGAATAGTTAGTATATCCGACTGGGATTGAAGGAGTTCTAATATTTTTTGCTTCAAACCATTTACCTTTACCAATGTTGCGTCAGCATCATAGGCGTTCTTTATCAATTCCGCTAGTGCAGTGGAAGGTTTTCCAACCAGTCCTTCTCCCAATTCTTGAAGGAGACGGGCATCCACACTGAAATTGATCTTGGATGGCATCGTTCAACTTCCTACGAAATGTTCAGAGAGGTGATTGCTAATGCTCTGAGCAATCATCCGTGCCAAGGCAACAGGTACCGCGTTTCCGATCATCATAGCCAAACGACTGATGGATACTTTCTGGATCGTAGGATCGAAGAATTGATAATTTGGGGGAAAGGTTTGCAAAAGAGCAGCCTCTCTCATGGAAATTGCCCTGTCTTGTTCCGGGTGCCCGAAACGTCCATTTCCGAAACCATAACATTGAGTAGTGATGGTTGGTGCAGGCTTGTCCCAAGACATCCTGCCGTACACATTGTGATAGGACTTTCCACTAAGTTTCCTGTGACAATTCGCTCTCAGTTCCTCGGGCCAATCTCGCCAAGTTCCTTCAGGTTTGGAAAATCTAATCCTTTCAAGGTTCAAAAGGGACAAATTCATCGAACGATGAAGTGGGTCGTTTGGACTCACCCCGCCAGCTGGAATGGGCTCTAAATTTCCGATAGCATCCCGTACCGTTGGATAATTTGACGGAGTGTGCGTGGGAGGCAGGAATGTAATTTCCCCAAACTTGGAAGCAATAAGGATCAGACGATAGCGACTTTGAGGAACTCCATAATCGGGAGCATAAATTCTGTCGTTCCATGTGACGAAGTAGCCGTTTTCTCGCAGGACGGACAAAAAATCCCCGAAGACCTTACCATTTTCGTAGGTTTTGAGCCTTGGGACGTTTTCCATCGTAACTATTTCTGGTTGAACTCCCTTTATTAGGCGAATGAACTCGTATAACAACTGCCAACTAGTATGTTTCTGATGGGTACGCGTGTAAGAAGAGAAAGGTTGACATGGTGCACATCCGGCCAGTATTTTGATGCTGCCTTTTGGATATAGAGAACAAAGATATTCCGATGTTACGTGTTCGACCCTAGAATGAACAAACCTTGCTCCGGGATTGTTATGTTCATAGGCATAGCGATAAGTTTCATCGGCTTCTATGCCAGCAACAACATTGAAACCCTCAAGGATGAATCCGTGAGTAAGCCCACCTGCTCCCGCAAACAGATCTACCACCGCACAATTATTTGCTGCTTTCATGTTTTGCAATGAATACCTAGGATTTTTTGATGCACTATAATTTATTATATATATGTATTCAAAACAGAGCAAGGGAATGTTCTTAGCCGAGACGCACTCAGATTGATTATTCGGCGAATTGGCGACCGGGCTGGTGTAAACGATGCTCATCCTCACCGATTCCGACATACTTTCGCAATAAATTTCTTGAGAAACGGTGGAGACGTTTTTACACTGCAAGCAATTTTAGGGCATGAAACCTTGGATATGGTTCGTAGATACCTGGCAATTGCTCAAACAGATATAAATGGTGTACATCAGCGTGCCTCACCTGTAAAAGTCTGGGGGCTTTAATCCTCATAACCCGGAGGTCAGTGGTTCGAATCCACTCCCCGCGACTTTCACAGGGATGCCATCCCTGTCTGTCCCCACAACGCACCCGATGGATCCCTGGGTGCGTTTTGTGTACTTTACCAGACAAAAATGCAGTCGGAGATGGAAAGGGATGGGTGAGCGAGTGCAAGAGGTGGACACGATCCCTTCTTCGCACAAGCCCTGTCACAGGGGAGTGAGAATGTCATAAACATTCTTGCTTCTTGCCTTTCCCTCTCCAGTCTCCGACTCAGACGGGGAGATACCCCCGACACGGGGCGTGACCTGTCCAGGATCCACGCTCGCCTACCCGGCGAGCGAGCGCGCAGATAGACCGGTGGCTAACCCGCCGACCGGTGACCCTGGCCTGCAGGAAGGGTCGTTGCGCCCCGTGTCGGGAATACCTCATGAGGAATTGTCAAGGTTCAGGATGATTCGACCGAAATACGTCATTGTTTGCGATTATGGGATATACGACCACTGGCGTAAGCGGCATTCAGCTATTGGAATTTTCGATTACTTCAGCGCCGGAAATTTCCCCGCCAGAATTCGGTTCGATATTGTCTGCGGCTGGGAGGCTGACGAGGGAGAGAGCGAGGGGGATTTCTCTGTAAAGGTAACTGCCGTCACTGGAAGCGAAGGAGACCGGCGCATTGTGGCTGAGACCAACCGCGTTAGCGCCATTTTCGACCCTTTTTCTCACACCGCCCCCAATACTTTTCACTTTGACATTGATGTCCCTACCGCAGGAAATTACCAGTTCGAGTTTTATTTCAACGGTAATCTCGTTCATACCCTTGCCGTGCCTGTAATACCTGAGGATTGATCATGGCTACCTTACCTGTATTTATACCACTTTCCGAAGCCGCCCGCAAGTACGGGCTGGAAGAAGCGTTTATCACCCTTGACGTTGTTCTGCTCCACATCGGCCTGCCGGAGTTTGAAGTGTATGGTCACGCCGTTGGGGGCTTTGTAGGTGTAATCGGTGAAGTACTCGCCGGTTTTGACGTAGTACTGGTCGTGATTGGCCCAGTAGAGATACACCTCCTCGCCGTTGTAGGGGATGGCGTAGCGTTCTTTCTTGGAGTAGCGGCGTTTGGAGATAAAGTCGCCGTCCTGCCAGTAGCGACTAAAGAAGGTGTAGAGGTGATTGTAAATGGCGGCTTCCAGCGCCTCGATGGGATGAGTATCCGCAGCTTTTGTTTGGGCTTCCAGGTACTCCTTGCCGGTTTTGGTCTCACGATACTTTTCGGCTAGGTTACCGTTTGCGTCCAGCGCATCTTCACCCAAGGCGTCCAGCACTTTTCGGCGGGCCTCCTCCAGAGCCTTGCGCGCCTGCTCTTGTTCGGCCAGCGCGCCGCTGCGCAATTCTTCGGCAACGGCTTTTGGCAGGTCTTCGGTGATAAAGCGCTCAATGACCTGCCGCTTGCGGTTCATAATGCGGTAGATGCCGAAATCCAGGTCGGCGCTGTCGAACTCAAACAATTCACGGAGCAGGCTTTGAAATTTTTGCAACGGCTCGCTCATCGGTTACTCCAAAATCAAAAAAATTTGATTAAGTCCTTACCTGTTAAGTATGATCGCCCGCGCAGTTGCGGTTCACTTGCGCGGGCGGCAAAAATTTGCTATGCTAGGTTTTGCCGCAACGCGCCTTCACCGCGTTGCCTTCTCAGCCTCGCCGCGGAGACCGGCGGGGCTGATTTGTCTTTGGGTATTAGTATAGCAAATTTTTTAACTTTCAGAGCCGTTTTGAGGTGGGAGAATCGCTCCTCGATACCAAAACTTACATCGTCGAGGAGGTAAATATGATTACAAACAAAACCCCCACTGTCAAAGAATTGGTTGACGTATTTTTGGAGTCACAAAAGGGTTTTATTTCAGATTCTACGCTGAGATGGTATGTCTTCTATCTGCGTCCCCTTGTGGCTCATCTTGGAGACAGAGAAACAAATTCTATAACTACAAGCGACCTTATCAATCTGTTTCATTTGATGAGAACAGATGATCGTGAGCCTTATACCCTTTTTAATTTTATTAGAGGATGGAAAAGGCTGTTTCGCTGGGCAGTTGATGAGGGATACATTGCTATGAATCCAGCAAAAAAATTGAGGCGTCCGCCTCTTCCCCAGAAATCCCCGGCAGGAATTCAAGCAGAGGATTTATCAAAAATGTTAGATGCGGCATCAAAAACAGGAACGCCAGAAAGAGACTTGGCGCTGGTTTTATTTGTAGCAGACACGGGTGTAAGATTAGGCGGTGTAGCCGGTCTCACCGTAGATCGCTTGGATATAAATAAGCGGCGTGCTATCGTGTTAGAAAAAGGGAGGGGAGGGCAAAAAGAGCGTGTGGTTTTCTTTTCTTCTCGCACTGCGATTGCCCTGGAGAACTGGTTAGAAAAGAGAGGGGAAACGGAAGATCAACGTGTCTTCTTGTTGAAGCCAAACGGAATTTACCAGTTGTTCAAACGATTGGCTCGCAAATCAGAAATAACCGGAAAATGGAACCCACATTCCTTTCGCCATGCCTATGCCCGCAAATTACTTGCAGAGGGTGTCAGTATCGGTATAGTGAGTCATCTCATGGGACATTCTAATGTTCAGGTTACGATTGACTTCTACGGACGTTTTTCTCACGATGAACTTCAGGAAATCTACGATAAGATCATGAACTAACTGATTTCAGCAATCTGCCTCTTCCAGTAAAAGGAAGAGGCAGTCTTTTAAGCCATTGGTTCAGGGTTCGAGCCCCTGCACGCTCACT
>NZ_DF967965.1:2513454-2533537 GCF_001050195.2 Anaerolinea thermolimosa | reverse complement strand
ATTTCAGCAATCTGCCTCTTCCAGTAAAAGGAAGAGGCAGTCTTTTAAGCCATTGGTTCAGGGTTCGAGCCCCTGCACGCTCACTTTTGTTTTTTAAAACCAATCTGGTTAAAGTCCCTATCGTGGGGATGCTATTCGAATCTTTGGTCTTCCCCTTAAAAAAGCCGCCACCACTTTTTATATACACTGGGGCGCTTGAGGTTCAGTAATTCACTTACACCTTGCCGATCAAAACGTTTGAACAGATCCTCGGAGCCCTTCTTCAGTTTCATTTCCATCTCATCTTTATACAGTGGGATAACGCTGAGGAAGAAAACCGTTTTATTCTCATTTATTTCTAGTGTCCAGAATTCCTGGGGTGATAAAACTGGAAGAGCCAGGACAATGCCTGAAAATTTTGTGTCAGGTGCAAACGGACGTGGAGGCTCTCCGTTGGCGATGGTATGGCCATACCAGACCCATGTGTCATACTCATGAGGAAATCTGGCGAGGATTTTCAACTGTCGAAGAGGCCAGTAGAAGGTCTCATCCTTGAGTGCCTCGTCATTGAGAGGCCAGTAAGGAGGTAAGCAAATCATTAATTCTGCGTATTGGAATTTTTCTGCCTCCGGAGGAGCTTTCATCGGACGCTGGCTCATCCCGCTGGTTACCAGGGTAAAAAAGTTCCGTTCAGGCGAGGGGTTCACCAGGAAAATGTCCAGATGCACAAGGTCTGAGATTACTTCGTGGTAAACCATGCCAACATTGCCGACGTAGCGTTCAACGTGTTTTTCAATCTTTTCCATATCGGGGTAATCCACGACCATCTCAGCTGGTTTTGAGCGTGGCTCGTAGCGGTAAATAGGCGTGCTGGCAGGTGCGTTTTCGGTTTTCCCGGTATTTATGGGCTCATCTTTCATTGTTTCAATTTGTCCTTTTTCTCAAAAAGATCCATACTACCGATCCTCCAGCTACAGCCAGAATTACAAACATCCATAACCACGGCACAGGGGAATTGCCTTGTACCAACGCTTCAGAGGTGGGGGTTGTTGTTACCAGTGTAGGCGTCGGGCTGGACGTGAAAGTAGGCGGAATGGGAGTGGCGGTCGGCGGTACCGTTGGGCTGGGAGTGAAGGTGGGGGTCACTGGAGGGGTAACCTGCAACAGAATACGGTCACCGGGGTAGATGATAGACGCGGCGTTCAGTCCGTTCCACGCCATAAGATCATTAAGCCTAACCTCGTACAGTTGAGCAATCCATGCCAGCGTTTCTCCGCTCTGGACGGTGTGATAGTATTTGCCATCACTGGCAGGAGTGAGTTTTTCGATGGGTGTCAGCGGACGTGGAGTGGGGCTGGGGGTAACGTTTCCGGGGTAGATGATCAATTTCTGGCCGATTTGAAGAGGCCAGTCAGCCTGGATGCCGTTGTATGCTAAAAGTGCATCCACGGTTGTTCCGTAGGCTTCAGCAATGCGGATCAGAGTCTGATAGGCCTGAACGACGTGGATAATTCGTCCATCGGCGTCAGGAGTGGCCTTCTGGATCATCCATGCCGGGGTGGGTGTGGCGTAACCGGCGGTGTTACTGCTGGGAATAAAAAGCTTTTCACCGACCTGTAGCGGGGTATTCCGGGAAAGATTGTTCCAGGTTTCCAGATCGCGAATGGTGACTTTGTAAGCCACGGCAATGGCCCAGAGCGATTGACCGTTTTGAACGACGTGAAAGATTTTCCCGTCCGCATCGGGGGTGGCTACTTTCACCGGGATGATGATTTGCGGCACGCCAGGGTTGAGAGTGGGTTCACCAGGTTTGGGGGTGTAATTGGCAGGGGGGCGGTACTCGCCACAGGATTTCCCGGTCGTGTACGCTGCCTGAAGAACATAATAAGTCATCCCATTGGCCGATTTGGCTACCCCGGCTCCAACATGACAGTAAGCCGGATTGACCGCCGGGATCATGTGGTCGGGGTCGGCCCAGGCCAGCATGATTTCATCGATGGAATAGTTTGTGCCAACGGCAAAGTTCTCGGTGGCGAAGACTTTCGCACCACCTCCGTATCCGGCTGATTGTAAACGCCCGGAGACATTGCCGATGTGCCACGACATCTGGTTGGCTGCCATAATTTCGGCGGTTGACTGAGCAACGGCATTGATGATGGGGTCTTCAATCAGCGGGTTTAACCCATTCGAAACCCGCAGGGTATTCATGGCGAGGATCAAGTCATAGGCGGTAACGCTACCCGACTGCAGGTCGTATTTCTCCTCATCCATTGCCTTAGCCTGGAATATTGGATGAAAGACCACACTCAGGATGCTCACAAGAAGAAGCAAACAGCGAATCCAGGTTTTTTTCATGCTGTAATCATAACAAAGAAAATCGTGTTTTTCAGGCCCGGGGTATTCCTCTCCCGGTCTCCACCGGGGAAAGTGGCAGGTGGAATTATAACCCTTTGGGTAGCTTCATGGATGGGAGCAGAACCTCTTTTCGAAAGTAGTCTCTCTGTTTTGTTCGAAAAGCTACTGTGGCCGCAGCTGTTTTAAAAAGATGGTGTATCATAATCATACATACTGGCTGACCAATTTTCCAATCGCAATTAAAGCCCAATTCACGATTTCAACCCTGACTACCTCCATCCATTCTCCAGCCTGCACCGTGATCTTGCGGTTGGTGGTATTGCCAGAGAAGCTCAGGGACTGGTTCTCCAATATGTGGCGCCTGCACACCCTGATTAGGGCTGGCAGAGGAGGCACGCTCGAACCCGTCGGTGATTGTAGAGAGGGTGAATTTCTGGGGCGGGATGATGACGCTATGGATGGAATTCCTTTCTGAATATTTTTCCCCAACGGGAATATTTCTAATCCTGTGCTCGGGTTGGTCTGGTCTCCATGGATATGGGGTCTATGCGTGCCATTTCAATAATATGAGATTTTGATCAAGCTTCGCTGGCTGGAGCTTTTGGGTAAAAAACAGGGATCATCAAACTCAAAGGAGAACAGGTATGTCCAGCAATGTCACCCCTGACGATTTTCCGGAAATCCGGTGGAACGGCCACTGGATCTGGGCGCCTGAGGAGCCCATTTTCCCGGCCGAAAATTTGATATCGGGTGCTCGCCCGCAAATGCTGGAGGCGCATGCCCTCTTTCGAAAAAAGTTTAACCTCACTCAGGTGCCCCGTCGTGTGCCAGCGCGCATGACTGCTGATTCACGCTACGTTTTCTTCGTCAATGAACGGGAGGTTTATCGCGGCCCTATTCGGAGCCAGCCAGGGCGGATGTATTATGACTTCTTCGACCTTGCACCTTATCTTCATACCGGTGAGAATGTTCTGGCAGTGTATGTAAAGTATTATGGCAGGCCAAATTCCTTCTGGATGCCAGCTACCCCCAATCTGACTCTGGGAAGGACCGGGATCCTCGTTTTTGAGGCAGATTTAGGGGCACAGGGCTGGCTGGTCAGCGATGGAAGCTGGAAAGCCAGGAAGTGCGAGGCGTGGGATGGAAATTGGCGCGAGGAGAACGATGATCCGGCCGGTGGGGGTGTGCCCGTAGAAATCTTCGATGCGCGGCGGTTCCCAGCTGGCTGGCAGGCCATTGAATTTGACGATGCTGGCTGGGGGTCAGCTCAGGTTGTGCCAGCAATGCATATTGGCGGGTTTGCCGATACCCAACCACCAACCGACCCTTATGGGCCGCTCTACCCGCGACCGATAGCCAGGGTGGGTGGGCAGGTTCAACTGGTAAGGAGAGAACACCATGAAAAATCCTATTTCCCGACGAGAAGCGCTCCGGTATCTGGCGCTGGCGTCAGCGGCGGCGCTTGTCGCCTGCCAATCGAATCGGGGCGATCAAAAGACGGGCTCTCTTGCGGGTACCAACCCGCGCCCCACTGAACCAGAGGTTGAGGCAGAAAATTTACCCCTCACCGCTTCGCCACCCGCCAGCCCGAGCGCAGACTCGGCACTGGTCGATGGCGTGGGGGAGAACGAAACCACCGCAACCCCCCAGCCCTCTGACCAGGTCTACTTATCGGTGGCGCGCGGTGAAGACCCGGCGGCGATTACAGAGGCCGCGATGCGTGCCCTGGGTGGCATGGAACGCTTTGTAAAGAACGGCTACGATGTGATTATTAAACCCAATATCTGCACCGATACTTACACCTTCGAATACGGTGCAACGACCAACCCGGCGGTGGTTGGGACTCTGGTGCGCCTGGCTCTGGGGGCGGGTGCAAAGCGGGTGCGGGTGATGGATTTTCCGTTCGGGGGAACCCCCGAAAGCGCTTATGCCAGAAGCGGGATTGCGGATGCCGTGAAGGCAGCAGGTGGAGAAATGGAAATTATGAACAGGAACAAATTCCGCCTGATGTCTGTCCCGGATTATCAATCGCTTAATAAAACTGCCGCCTATCAGGATGCTCTGGATTGCGATCTTTTAATCAATGTGCCTATCACAAAGCACCATACTATGGCAAGGATCACCGTAGGCTGTAAAAATTTGATGGGGCTGATTCTGGATCGTGGCGCTATACACAGCGACTTTAAGCGGCGCATTCCCGACCTGGTAAACCTCTTTCGGCCAGGGCTAACGGTGGTTGATGCCGTTCGCACGCTCATGGCAAATGGCCCTACCGGGGGCAACCTGGATGATGTTGTGCTCAATAACACAGTGATTGCCAGTCATGATGTGGTGGCGGCTGACTCGTATGCTACCCGGTTTTTCGGGTTGACCGGCGCTGACATCCCGTATATTGCTTTTGCGGCAGAGCGCGGCCTGGGGCAGATGGATTTAAGCGGTTTGAAAATTGAGGAAATCAATGTTTAAAAGGGGCGTTCTCTCTGCCAGAAGCATTCGCAGACTTCGGCGAGTAATCCAGATTCTGACCTGGTTGTTCTTTCTCTACCTGTTTATCTTCGCTACTTACAGAGATCCTCAAGCAGGCCTGGCAGAGATCTTTTACCGGTTTGATCCGCTGGTTGCATTGACAGCCATGCTGGCCGGGCGGGTGGTGCTGGCCGGTTTTGCGCTGGCAGGCATTACCGTGGTTGTTACGCTTTTGTTTGGGCGGGTGTGGTGCGGGTGGTTTTGCCCGATGGGCACCACCCTGGACATCTTTCGCCCTGCGAGACGTAAACAACACCGTGCTCCCGCGCCGCCTTCGGAGCAATGGCGGAAGATTAAATACGTGCTGCTGGTATTCATGGTTATGGCCGCTCTGCTGGGCAACCAGAGCCTGCTTTTTCTCGACCCCATCACCATGCTGACCCGCAGCCTGGCCAATGCGCTCTGGCCGATGCTCGGTTATGCGGTATACGCCATTGAGGCATGGTTATACCGGTGGGATGTTCTGTGGGATGTACTGGATGCCATTCATCGAACAGCCGTTTACCCTCTTTTCCGAGACTTGAGATCGGTTTACCCGCTGGCTGTACCCCTGTTTTTAGGGTTTACAGGCGTTCTGGCGCTGAACTGGTGGGCTGAGCGTTTCTGGTGTCGCTATCTTTGCCCGCTGGGTGGCTTACTGGGGTTTATTTCCCGGTTTTCTTTATTTCGCCGGGTGGTGAACGCAGATTGTACTTCCTGCGCGGTATGCAGTCGGCGTTGTCCGACCGGCACCATTGATCCGGCGCGAAATTTCGCCAGTGATCCGGCTGAATGTACCGTATGCTATGACTGCGCCGATTCTTGTCCCAGAGGGAGTACAACTTTCCAATGGCAAATGCCGCACTGGAAACCCGCGGAATGGCAGCCTTATGATCCTGCGCGGCGAGAAGTGCTTGCCACACTGGGGTTATCGGCGGCGTGGGTGGCCTTGACGTATGTGGAGCCAGTTAAAAAACGCTCCCCGGCAGATTTAATTCGCCCGCCGGGGGCGAGACTGGTAGATTTTGAGGCTCTGTGTATCCGCTGTAATGAGTGTGTGCGGGTTTGCCCGACCCAGGGGTTGCAGGCCAGTTTTCTGGAAGGGGGCTGGCAGAATATGCTCACGCCCCGGCTTGCTCCACGATTCGGTCCGTGTAATTATTCCTGTAATGCGTGCGGCCGGGCTTGCCCAACGGGAGCCATTCCAGAGCTGTCGCTGGAAGAAAAAAGGCAAATACCCATCGGCCTTGCCCGGGTTGACCGCAACCGCTGTTTACCCTGGGCCTATAACATTGACTGTCTGGTATGTGAAGAGGCATGCCCGGTGGCCAGTAAGGCGATTAAGGTGGAAGAAGTTGAGGTGATCAACGGGTGGGGTGAGACTGTCACCATTAAACGCCCGTATGTCATCAAAGAGTTGTGTATTGGGTGCGGCATGTGTGAATATCAATGCCCGATGGGTGGTGACGCCGCCATCCGTGTTTTCGCCTATACCGAGACTGGTGGATATTCAGGCGGTGACGCCTCGCTGGGATCTTGATTCCAGCACCCCCATACGGGGGCGCGCGGATGAATGTGGAACGTCGATCAGGCGGGGAGGGCGGGATTCGAATAGCACCCCCATACGGGGGCGCGCGGATGAATGTGGAACGTCGATCAGGCGGGGAGGGCGGGATTCGAATAGCACCCCCATGCGGGGGCGCGCGGATGAATGCGGAACGTCGATCAGGCGGGGAGGGCGGGATTCGAATAGCACCCCCATACGGGGGCGCGCGGATGAATGCGGAACATCGATCAGGCGGGGAGGGCGGGATTCGAATAGCACCCCCATACGGGGGCGCGCGGGTGAATGTGGAACGTCAATCAGGCGGGGAGGGCGGGATTCGAATAGCACCCCCATACGGGGGCGCGCGGATGAATGCGGAACATCGATCAGGCGGGGAGGGCGGGATTCGAACCCGCGGCTGAGTTTAACCCCAGCACTCACTTAGCAGGCGAGCCCAATCGGCCTCTCTGGCACCTCCCCTATTTATCTTTTACAGCTCACCGATCCTTCTTTTACACAAAACGATCGGTTGCGAGCTTTCTGGCGGAGGGAGAGGGATTCGAACCCCCGGTGGGTTTCCCCACACCTGTTTTCAAGACAGGCGCCATAGTCCACTCGGCCATCCCTCCCGGCCCCGGTAGGGGGCATTATATCATAACTTTGGGAGAGCTTACCTTATTCTTCAAGAAATTGGTCAATCTGCGAGAAGATAAGCCAGAATCCAGCGTGTGGTGGCTTCAAGGGCTTCGGTGTGAGTACGCTCATAGTTATGGGATGCATCTACCCCTGGCCCAATCAATGCCACTGCAACATCGCCCCCGGCGCGCCAGAAGGCCTCGCCGTCAGAGCCGTAATAGGGGTAAATATCCACTTTATAAGCAATTCCTTCCCGGTCGGCCAGGTCGCGCAGGCGGGAGCTTAACCCATGATGGTAGGGGCCGCCTGAGTCTTTGACGCAGAGGGAGGCATGAAATTCATCTGAGGTCTGGCCTTCACCGACGGCGGCCATATCTACCGAAAGTAACTCGGTTAACCCCACCGGGAAGCCAGACGCCGCTCCGTGCCCGACTTCCTCATAATTGCTGATTAAGGCGGTGGTAGTTTGAGCTGGTTGAAGATTTGCATCCTTCAGAGCCTTAAATGCCGCCGCAATACAGGCGACACAGGCTTTGTCATCCAGGTGGCGTGAACGCACGAAGCCAGCATTGACTTCCACGCGAGGGTCAAACGCGACAAAATCACCCACTTCAACCCCCAGGGCGCGTGTTTCTTCGGCTGATGTGGTGCGTTCATCGATGCGCACTTCCATGGCCTCATCTTCTCGTTTGATTTCATTGACCTGACTGCCATGGACGTGGCCGGAGGCTTTTGCCAGAAGGAGAGAGCCGCGCAGGGTGCGGCCCTGGCGGGTAAAGATGGTTACCCCTTCCCCCTCCACCGTGTTCCAGGCAAAGCCGCCAATTTTAGTCAGTTTGAGCCGACCATTGTTTTTGATTTCCTTAACCATGGCGCCCAGAGTGTCGACATGGGCAGTGAGACCACGGGGAGAGTCGTCCTTTTGGCCTGGCCAGGTTGCCACCAGCGCTCCTTTCCGGGTGCGCTTTTGTTGTACGGGAAAAGAAGCAAAGGTCTGCTCGCGAGGGCGGGATTCGAATAGCACCCCCATACGGGGGCGCGCGGATGAATGCGGAACATCGATCAGGCGGGGAGGGCGGGATTCGAATAGCACCCCCATACGGGGGCGCGCGGGTGAATGTGGAACGTCAATCAGGCGGGGAGGGCGGGATTCGAATAGCACCCCCATACGGGGGCGCGCGGATGAATGCGGAACATCGATCAGGCGGGGAGGGCGGGATTCGAATAGCACCCCCATACGGGGGCGCGCGGGTGAATGTGGAACGTCAATCAGGCGGGGAGGGCGGGATTCGAATAGCACCCCCATACGGGGGCGCGCGGATGAATGCGGAACATCGATCAGGCGGGGAGGGCGGGATTCGAACCCGCGGCTGAGTTTAACCCCAGCACTCACTTAGCAGGCGAGCCCAATCGGCCTCTCTGGCACCTCCCCTATTTATCTTTTACAGCTCACCGATCCTTCTTTTACACAAAACGATCGGTTGCGAGCTTTCTGGCGGAGGGAGAGGGATTCGAACCCCCGGTGGGTTTCCCCACACCTGTTTTCAAGACAGGCGCCATAGTCCACTCGGCCATCCCTCCCGGCCCCGGTAGGGGGCATTATATCATAACTTTGGGAGAGCTTACCTTATTCTTCAAGAAATTGGTCAATCTGCGAGAAGATAAGCCAGAATCCAGCGTGTGGTGGCTTCAAGGGCTTCGGTGTGAGTACGCTCATAGTTATGGGATGCATCTACCCCTGGCCCAATCAATGCCACTGCAACATCGCCCCCGGCGCGCCAGAAGGCCTCGCCGTCAGAGCCGTAATAGGGGTAAATATCCACTTTATAAGCAATTCCTTCCCGGTCGGCCAGGTCGCGCAGGCGGGAGCTTAACCCATGATGGTAGGGGCCGCCTGAGTCTTTGACGCAGAGGGAGGCATGAAATTCATCTGAGGTCTGGCCTTCACCGACGGCGGCCATATCTACCGAAAGTAACTCGGTTAACCCCACCGGGAAGCCAGACGCCGCTCCGTGCCCGACTTCCTCATAATTGCTGATTAAGGCGGTGGTAGTTTGAGCTGGTTGAAGATTTGCATCCTTCAGAGCCTTAAATGCCGCCGCAATACAGGCGACACAGGCTTTGTCATCCAGGTGGCGTGAACGCACGAAGCCAGCATTGACTTCCACGCGAGGGTCAAACGCGACAAAATCACCCACTTCAACCCCCAGGGCGCGTGTTTCTTCGGCTGATGTGGTGCGTTCATCGATGCGCACTTCCATGGCCTCATCTTCTCGTTTGATTTCATTGACCTGACTGCCATGGACGTGGCCGGAGGCTTTTGCCAGAAGGAGAGAGCCGCGCAGGGTGCGGCCCTGGCGGGTAAAGATGGTTACCCCTTCCCCCTCCACCGTGTTCCAGGCAAAGCCGCCAATTTTAGTCAGTTTGAGCCGACCATTGTTTTTGATTTCCTTAACCATGGCGCCCAGAGTGTCGACATGGGCAGTGAGACCACGGGGAGAGTCGTCCTTTTGGCCTGGCCAGGTTGCCACCAGCGCTCCTTTCCGGGTGCGCTTTTGTTGTACGGGAAAAGAAGCAAAGGTCTGCTCGCAGAGATGAATGGCTTGCTCCGTGTAACCGGTTGGGCTGGGTGTGTTGAGCAGGCGAGTTAAAAAATCGACAAGAAAAGGAGTATCGATGGGGGGAAGAGGCATAAAAACTCCCTAGAGTAACAGATATCTGTCTATTTTTCCCAGCCCTCGAAGGCTGCAATGGTACTGCGCCAGTGGGCCGGGACGGGAATACTTTGATGGGTATGATAATCGTAGGCCACCATGACGGTTTCAGCGGTGGCCAGTGCCTGACCGGTTTGCTCATCGCAGATCTGGTACGCGAACGTCAGACTTTTGTTGCCGATACGTGAGGTGCACATTTCAAGGTAGATCTTTTGGAAAAGGAGAATCGGTGCCAGGTAAGACACGTGAATGTCGGCAACGATCAGGCCAAGGTTATTGAAGTCCTGACCGTCCCACAGGCCAAGGTGTACCAGGTAAGCGATGCGTCCCTGCTCCAGAAAGGAAAGATAGCGGGCGTTGTTGACGTGCCACTGAGGATCGAGATCACCATAACGAACTTCAAGAGGGATGCGAAAATGGAATCTGCCCATGCGCTAAATTATACATCAGCTCTTCTCCCTCTCGGGCGGAGCTCATTTGTTGGCCGGATAGCTGTTCAGGTTGCTGCGCAACGTCATTGCAAGGGGTGATAACTGTCACTTGTCGGACGAATTGGATTTAAATAAACTAATTAAAACGTGGAGAATTCCTATCTGTATTTCCGAAAAGAGGTTACCAGAGTATGCAGATTACGCGGCAGGCCGATTATGCATTACGCGCCATGATTTACCTGGCCCGGTTAGAGCCCTCTCAACGTGCCGCTACCAGCCAGATTGCCGATGAACAGCGCATTCCCCCAAGTTTTCTGGCGAAAATTATTTCCCAATTATCGATCGCTGGATTGATCCATACATCCCGTGGGGCGCGTGGCGGGGTATCGCTGGCCCGTCCTCCGGAAGAGATTTCGGTCCTTGAGGTGGTAGAAGCGATTGATGGCCCTATTGCTTTGAACGAGTGCACTGCGGCGGCTGGTTCCTGCCAGTTTGGTGAGGACTGTCCGATGAAGCCCATCTGGTGCGATACGCAGCAGGAATTAATAGAGAAGCTGCGCAATACTACCTTTGCTGATGTACTGGTAGGGAACCATCACTCCAACAACTGAATCTCTCCAAGGCGAAAGGAAACAATGCGCGGAACCCCTGTGGCCCGGAGCTGGGTGGTATGGATGCGCAATGGCGTCATCGCTGTTGACTGGGGAGATGGTGTGTTTGTGGATATTCTCTCCAATCAATTCTTTGAGGCCAGCCAGGCCGAAGTCAGTCACCGGGCACCGGATGCAGACCTGGACTGGTTGCGCAGTATCGGGCGGGTAGAAGATTACGATGTAAACAACGTCTATTTTATTCAATTGCCTGAACCCAGGCGACTTTGATGGGCGAAAAGTGCTGACGGCAGAACCCGGCTTCTGAAAAGCCGGTTCTGCTTTTTATGGAACAGGCGGGAGGATTGGTGGATGAGGGTCCGGGTGAATTTTCTCAGGCGATACAGGTTGTGGCTGTTTCTGAGTACGCTGGGGCTTATCATGGCAATTACTGCAATGGCGCCGCTGGAGAAAACGCTCGGCGCGCGTGTGCGGCTGGTGTATCTTCATGGAGCCTGGGTGTGGACGGGAAAAGTGGCTTTTGGTCTGGCCGGTCTGGCGGGGCTGGGAACATGGCTCTTCGCAAAGCGACGTCTTTTCTGGGCGGGGTGGTCTCTGGCCCTGGGGCGCACCGGGTTGATCTTCTGGCTGACGTATCTGCCGCTTTCACTGGTTGTCCAGCAATTGAACTGGGGAGGGATCTACTGGGATGAACCGCGCTGGCGTATCCCGCTGGCATTCGGGGTGGCAGGGGTCCTTTTGCAGGCCGCACTGACGCTTTTCAACCGTCCTCAATGGACGGCGATGGCCAATCTGGTTTTTGGGGTGGCCCTCTGGGTTGGGCTGGGCCGGTTGCAAAATGTGTTGCACCCGGATTCCCCCATTTTTGGTTCTGGCTCTCAACGCATAGAAGCCTTCTTCCTTGCCCTGCTGTTCCTGACCATGCTCCTGATGATTCAGGTTGCTCTCTGGCTCAATTCGCGTGCCAGGCACGTGTAAAAAGCAAACGGGCTACTCCTTCATCAGGGATAGCCCGTTTTATATTGAGGTTTGAGGGGGCTGTTCAGGGCAGATTGTTGTTTTCGGCGAAGGTGGTGCCGAGAATCACCTCAAGATCAACCTGAGCATTGGGATCAAATCGATTGAGGACCCGGGTGTTTTCTACTTTGAGTAGATCTGCAAGGAAACGGATGGTATAGGGTTTCCCGGAGTAATCGATAATGGTGCTGGTGGTGTAGACCTGATCGGCGTTGGCCTCTCCTACCACATTGATGCCCTTCTCGCGCAGGTAGTTTGCAGTGCGGCTGGCAAGTCCTTCGGTGGTGGTGCCGTTTTTGATCACGACCCGTGCCTGTTCCTGTTTTACCAGTTCGTTGAGGTCGCTGCTCACGGCAGCCGGGCCAGCCGCCGGGCCTGAGGCGAAAATCTCATCGCGCAACAGGCGAATCTGATCGGTGACGGGGATTTCAATGGCCTGGCCGTCGGGTGACTGACTGAAGGTTACATACTGAGGTGGGCCAATCACCCCGCGCTTGATGTTTTCGGTGCCAATATCCTGTGCAAGAATGGCCAGCTGGACAATTTGCTGTAAGGTGAGGTTGGTGCGCACCCCTTTCTGTACCTCATTGTAAAGGCGAGGAGCTTTGGCAATGAGGGTTGGGAGCATGTTGAACTGAAGCACACGATCGCGGATCGAAAGGAGCACTTCTTGCTGGCGCTGGGCGCGGTCAAAATCACCACCTTCGGTATAGCGGTTGCGTGCGTAGGCCAGGGCCGTGGCTCCGTCGACCACGTAAACTCCGGGGTCGAGGTAGAACGTGTTGTTCGGCCCGATGGGGTCGATCTTGATACGTTCCTTGGGGCGGATTTTCACTCCGCCGATTTCGTCAATAATGCGCACAAAGGCGTCAAAGTCGACCAGAGCATAATACTGCACAGGGACACCCAGGAATTGTTCTACGGTGTCCATAGCCAGTCCGGGGCCGCCTTCAGGGAGTTTGTTGGCCTCACCAAGGAAGTAAGCGGTGTTGATCTTTGCGTAATCGAAACCGGGAATGTACACCCACAAATCACGGGGGATAGAAAGCATGCCGGCGGTTTTGCTGACAGGATCGATCGAGAGCAGCATCATGCTGTCGGTACGCGCGGCGCTTGAGGTATCGCATTCCTGGAAGCCGGCTTCGGTCTCGCAGTCGCGGTAATCCAGCCCCATTAACAGAATCGACACACGGGTTTTACCATCCCAGGGCTGGGGAGCAGGGACGCTATCGGAAGGCTGGAAAGCCTGATTGGCGCTGCCTTCGGGGATAACGATTTTATCGCTGGTAGAAGCGTTTCCTGGAGAGTTAATAGCGGGTTTTCCATCCAGGCCGGTCATCGACCAGGAGGCAAAGAAACTGCGCGCCCAGAAAAAGGCCACCACAGCTGTGGCAATGGCCAGGACGGCAAATGCGATGATCAGGATCAGGGTAATACGGTCAATATTCCGGTGACGTTGCCGGACAAATTGGGGGGTTGCACGGTCCATAAGATGGGGTTAATCTCCTCTTCCTGTGCACGACGGGTCTTTACCGTGCATGGGTGCAAGAACGATTCCAAACAGACCCGGTGCCGGAAATTCGTTTCTCCTCAGTTAATTTGCGGTGGAGGAACGGGTAACGCATCAACCGGTGTGGAAACCCATTTATCTCCTTCGTCAATTAGCATGACGGGAATGTCTTCCACAATGGGGTATTTGCGGTCACAGTCCTGACAGACCAACCAGCTTTCCCGGTGAAGGGTGAGTAAACCCTCTTTGCCGGGTTCACGCACACACACAGGGCAGCGCAGGATTTCGAGTAATTCAGGGTTGACCATGCGTCCTCCAGGGCGAGAATCTGCGGTTATTGTACCACAAGAGAAAAGTTCAGCGCGAGAACCGGAAATGTACCGGTTAGGCGTTCTTTGTGCCCCTTAATCATCCTCCTGCACCGGTGCTTTCCATGGTAATTCAAGAATGTTTGCTCCTTTTACGAATACCAACTTGCCGGTTAGCGCTGGATGAGAGGAAGGTAAAGAAGATGATCGAGTGCCTCTACAACCGAGAGTTTTACCTGGATTTGCGCCGGAGAACCTTCAGTGGGTGGGCTGGTTGGAGAGGTGACGGTGACCGTAACTGTGGTGGAATACAGACCCGGCCCCGAGGGAAGAGACCCGGGGATGATGGTGAGCGTCGATGAAGGGGTTGTGCCGCTTGAGGGAGTGACGCTCAGCCAGGAGTCAGCGGTTGAGGCCATCCAGGAAAGCGGGAAGCTGTTCCCTGTATTTAAGGGCTGTAGTGTGTAGGATGGTGGGATCAGGCGGCTGGTGGCCTGATCGAAAATAAAGAGCAGTGAAGCGGGTAAATTCCCCAGGGTGTTCTGGCTGGTGGTGAGCTCGATTGTGTCACTCGCACTGCGCACAGTGGTGCCTTTGCGTACTTCGACTGAGACAGTACGAGTGCCCTTAAACCATTGAAGTGTCCAGCTGACGTTGTTGGAGAAGGGCTGCCAGGGCCCCCACGAGAGGTCATCATTGCGAAGACGCATTTCAGTCCAGGTGCTGTCTTCGCGGTAAATATAGAGGCTCACCTGTGGGGAATCGGTGGTAGCGGCCTCGCGGTTAATCACCAGAGGATAGTAACCGCTTCTGGAACCGAAATCCTGCACCCAGTAATGTTGGTACCCCGAAGGCCCGTAATAATACCCCACCCCTATCTCGCGGTAGTTGCTGTTGAGGATGTTGGCTTTGTGGCCGGGTGAATTCATCCAGCCAGCCATGACGCTGGAGGGCGTGGTATAGCCTCCGGCGATATTCTCCCCCATCCAGCCGGTGGTGGGGTAATAATTGCTCAGGCGTTGCCAGGTGTCACATACCCAGGTTGATCCATCGTAAGTATCGTGGAAGAAATAACGGTCGTCGTGCATATCCTGAGCATGGTAACGTGCGGCGTAATCGAGGTCGAGGTTTCGTTTGAGGGGGGGCAGGCCGGCACTGGCGCGTTCCTGGTTGACTAATTCGACTACCTGTTGTTCGAAAGCGGCGTTCTGGACGGGAACGTTGATCCGAGTGCAGCCCGAAAAGAGTGGAGTGACCTCATTTCCCAGGGGAACTGCAGGACCAGTGCTGGCGGGGTCTCCGAGGATGCCTTCTTCGCCGTCTGTGCTTTGAGGAGAACCTGCCGACGCGACCACTCCGTGGGCTGGTTTTCCTGGTAAGGTGGTTGAGTTACCACCGATCATACCGGCCGGTTGAATCTTTCCCCATTCCGGGAGCGATTCAGGGAGGACGAGGTTAATGGTGTCGCTTACCTGGCGTACACTTTGACCGCGGCGGACTTCGGCGGTAACGCGATGTTCACCCGGCCGGGGGTTTAAAATCCAGCTCAGGGTGGGCGTGAAGGGCATCCATGCACTCCAGGGGTCATCATCATTACGCAGGCGCATTTCATCCCAGCTTTCATCCTGCCGGTAAAGGTATAGGCTCACCTGAGGGGTGGTGGTACTGGGAGCATCGCCGTTGATGACCAGGGGGTATACCGCTCCGCGGGTGCCAAAGTCCTGCACCCAGTAACTGTGGTGGGCATTAGGGCCGGAATAAAAACCAATCCCAATCTCTCGAAAGGCAGGGTTGAGAAGATTGGCACGATGACCAGATGACCCCATCCAGGCCTGCATGGCCTCCTCGGGGGTGTCAAATCCACCGGCTACGTTTTCACCCTCCGCTGTACCGGGATAGTACAACCCGATGCGTTCACTCCAGGAGCAGACGTACACCAGCCTTCCCTGGACGCGATCGTAAGTGTCGTGATAAAAGTAACGGTCGTCGTGAACGTCCCGGGCGTGGGCGCGAGCTGAACGGTCGAGGTCAGAATTGCGCTTAAGCGGCGGCAGGTTATTTTCTGCCCGAACCTGGTTGACAAGCTCGAGCATGCGCTGTTCGAAGGCCGCGTTTTGCACACTTACTTCAGTGATGGTGCATTTTGAGCTGGCTGCCGGTTGTGCTTCGCTCTCAGAAGTCAGCGATGGATGATTGGATGCGTTGTTGATCATCGATGAGAAAGGGTGCGCTTCTGCGAATGCTGGTGTCAGTGTCAGGCTAAGAATGATTGGTAATAATAAAAATATCCCCCGGCGTTGAACGGATAAAAAAAAGGGCATCATGCACCTCGGCTTTGTTTGAGATTTACCCGAGAGCCCGCGTCAGATGTTCGGAGGAGCGAAAACGAGATTTAAAACGGGCTGGTTGGGGCCTTTTCTTAAGAGTAAGTGGTTTTCCGGTTCGAAAAGTTATGCCTGTGAGCCGGTTTTTATGGGCTTCATTCTTTTGTGAGGCATAAGGATGGATCGATCACCGGCGCTCATCGGGCGGGGGGAGCTCAGTGCCGGGGCCATACTCATAAACATTCGCCCAGGCTTCGTAGTGCGTGAAAAAGGTGTCTTTGAAGTAAACCGCACCGTTTTTGTACACCGTCCGTTCTACGGTGACATCTGCGCCCTCGGCGGCCCAGTCCACCTGACGGATTTCTCCTTTGGCCAGATCGGGGTTTTCACGGTATACCGGCTCAGGCGGAGGCACCCGGTTTACCGGCCCGGTGGTGTTCCACTCAACGGTACGCCCATCTTTGGTGGAGTAAAATTTCCAGGTGATGGAGGTATCTGAGACGTAGGTTTCCATGAGTAGCCAGTAGGGTGTATCGTTGGTGAATTTAAAATCCACCAGGGGAACAAATACGGTGGCATCCAGCCCGGCCAGACGGTCGCTGTGGCCATTTGCGGTTTGTTCATAATAACCCACCCGATAGGCATGGGCGTAGCGTTCGACCACGGGAAAACCCGCGAAGAACACATTACGGAACAGGGTTGTGCTCACCTGGCAGACCCCTCCGCCCACCCCTTTAATGGTCTGTCCACCAATGATGATGAGGGCTTCGGCGAAACCATTATCGAGCGTAATGTCGCCGAGGGCCTGTGCCATGGAAAAGGTTTCGCCAGGGGCCACCAGAAGACCGTGAAAACGGGCGGCCGCCGCGCGGATATTCTGCTTGCGCTCACTGCTGGATCCTCTGAAATACGTAGTGGTGGCCTGTACCAGTTCAGTGATGCCCAGCTGTTCGCCGGTCATCTTGTCAGTAACGGGGGGATCGGTATACATGACTTCCAGTGGAATAGCGTGTTCACCCTGACGAATTTTTTCCTGAATAAGGCGCAGGCTTTTTTCTACATCCAGCTGGCGACCGGTGATCGAAGGTTGAATGACTTCGAGCTGGTGGGTGTCATCATTGAAGATAAAGCGGGCGTTCTGCGGGTATCGCTGGAGTTTGGGAGCCAGATCAGCCAGATAAGCGATCATCAGATCCTGGCGTAAACCCACCTGGTAGCTTGGGCCTTGAGGGGTATCTACACGTTGTACGGTGAGCATTTGGGCAAGTTGTTCCGGTTGGATCGTCCAGGGGCCAGCGCTGTTGGCTTCGGCACCAGGTAGAGAGAGGACCAGGGGCTCGCTGAGAATGCGTCGGGCCAGGTCGGCCTCGGCAGAGGCGTCCAGAATCACCGGGGCGGCTTCGTGAATGTACAGATCGAGAATGCCGTCGCGGAGACTCTGCAATTGCAGGGTGATGAGCACGAGGCTGGCAGAGATATCCAGCGAACGCCCTGTTTGCCCCGGGGTGACGACCACCTGTGTTCCATTGAGAGAGAGTGTGGCATCGATGGCGGGTTTGTCAATCTCCCGCGCAATATTGCTCAAAAAGCGGTACGCGACGCGCTGATCCAGAACAAGCACAGGAGGGAGTTGAATGCCGCTGGTCATGGCCTCGACCTGGGCTTTGATCCGTCCGGGCAGTGGGCCACTGCGCCCCACGCGAAAGGCGGCCTGGGCAGAAGCGTCCGGGTCAAGAGAGAGGCCAAGTTCACCCGGAGTGGCCACCCAAACGCGTTCGCCATCCCGGAGGATGATTTTGCCACTGTGGGGGTAATCGATACGTTCAACCAGCCGGGCCGCGGCCGCGTGTGGAGAGAGCCCGCCCACATCCACCCCGGCGATTGAGACCCCTGGCAGCACTCTACCGGCATACCACAGCCGGGTAGCGAGGAAAGCTCCTGCCAGAGTGAGGCCAAAGATAAAGAAACCCGCCAGAACGGCGAGGAGGATTTGTTCGAAGAGATTTACATTGCCTCGCAAGGGAGGACGGCGGACGGGATAATCAATGGCGCCCATAGACCTCATTATAACCGAAACGGTCTGGTGATCTTTTTGGGTCTCGGTTCGTTTGATGCATGAGACGTGCCAGATAAGCATGGGGTTCCCTTGAAAGAGGCTCTTCCCCGGGTTATGGAGAAGATGAGCTGTGTAGCCCGGGTTGTGGGCGCCGAAATTCGATGGGGAATTTTCAAAAATGGCCTCGATTCACCCTTGACAGGGCAGGTAAGACAGGTATAATTCAGCCCGCTGTACAAAACAAAGCGCGTTTGCGAAAGCAAACGGATGACAAGTGAAGATGGCGTCGAAAATGACTGCCGGTGTCGCAACAGAGATGTGAGGGCATCGGAATTTTTATCGCCATTTTCAGGACAGGGGCACCTTAACAATTGAAGAGTGGTAAGGAAGGAGCGAGGGTCCTGGATAGGAAAGGAAGGACCACTTGAAGGAGTGGTAAAACGCAAAGGTAATGCGGAGAGTTTGATCCTGGCTCAGGATGAACGCTGGCGGCGTGCCTAATACATGCAAGTCGGACGGAGGCATCAGCGATGGTGTCTTAGTGGCGAACGGGTGAGTAACGCGTTGGTGACCTGCCCCGAAGAGCGGGATAACAGATCGAAAGGTCTGCTAATACCGCATGAGCTCTCACGGGTTAGAGGGGTGAGAGGAAAGGCCGGAAGGCGCTTTGGGAGGGGCCTGCGTCCCATCAGCTAGTTGGCGGGGTAAAAGCCCACCAAGGCGATGACGGGTAGGGGGCCTGAGAGGGTGACCCCCCACAATGGAACTGAAACACGGTCCATACACCTACGGGTGGCAGCAGTAGGGAATATTGGGGAATGGGCGAAAGCCTGACCCAGCAACGCCGCGTGCGCGAAGAAGGCCTTCGGGTTGTAAAGCGCTTTTCTCAGGGATGAGGAAGGACAGTACCTGAGGAAGAAGTCTCGGCTAACTACGTGCCAGCAGCCGCGGTAACACGTAGGAGACGAGCGTTATCCGGATTTACTGGGTGTAAAGCGCGTGTAGGCGGCGAGGTAAGTTGGATGTGAAAGCTCCCGGCTTAACTGGGAGAGGTCGTTCAAGACTGCCTGGCTAGAGTGCAGCAGAGGGGAGTGGAATTCCGAGTGTAGCGGTAAAATGCATAGATATTCGGAAGAACACCAGTGGCGAAGGCGGCTCTCTGGGCTGCAACTGACGCTCAGACGCGAAAGCTAGGGGAGCGAACGGGATTAGAGACCCCGGTAGTCCTAGCCGTAAACGATGTGAACTAGGCGTAGGCGGGTTGAAATCCGTCTGTGCCGGAGCAAACGCGATAAGTTCACCACCTGGGGACTACGGCCGCAAGGTTAAAACTCAAAGGAATTGACGGGGGCCCGCACAAGCAGCGGAGCGTGTGGTTTAATTCGATGCTACACGAAGAACCTTACCAGGGTTTGACATGCAAGTGGTAGTGAAGCGAAAGCGGAGCGACCCTTCGGGGAGCTTGCACAGGTGTTGCATGGCTGTCGTCAGCTCGTGTCGTGAGATGTTCGGTTAAGTCCGCTAACGAGCGCAACCCATGCCGTGTGTTACAAGTGTCACACGGGACTGCCGGTCTTAAGCCGGAGGAAGGTGTGGATGACGCCAAGTCAGCATGACCTATATATCCTGGGCTACACACACGCTACAATGGCCGGTACAATGGGTCGCGAAACCGCGAGGTGGAGCCAATCCAGAAAGCCGGTCTCAGTTCAGATTGCAGTCTGCAACCCGACTGCATGAAGACGGAGTTGCTAGTAACCGCAGGTCAGCCATACTGCGGTGAATACGTTCCCGGGCCTTGTACACACCGCCCGTCACGTCATGGGAGCTGGTAACACCTGAAGCCGGTATTCTAACCCGCGAGGGAGGGAGCCGTCGAGGGTGGGACTGGTGACTGGGACGAAGTCGTAACAAGGTAGGAGTACCGGAAGGTGCGCCTGGATCACCTCCTTTCTAGGGAGGTTGGAGAGTGAGGCTGAGGCCTGGCTCTCGAACCTTGGAAGACGAAAAAAGACCCCTGTGAGCGGTCGCGGGGGCGAAGGGAGCCTCAGCTTCCCTTCCTTATCACTCTTCAGTTGTTGAGGTGCTGGA
>NZ_DF967965.1:2461326-2513295 GCF_001050195.2 Anaerolinea thermolimosa | reverse complement strand
ACATTAACAAAGGAATAGCTGAGAGAAAGGCGCATCAAGCAAGCCGAGAAGGAAGTAAGGAAGGAAGAGTACGGGAGATCTCCGTACGACGTGACAAAGCTACGAAGGCTTACGGAGGATGCCTTGGTGCCAGGTGCCGAAGAAGGACGTGGGTCACTGCGAAAAGCTGCGGGGAGCCGTGAACAGGCGGAGATCCGCAGGTATCCGAATGGGGAAACCCGGTGGAGCGAACCTCCATCATCCTCTGCTGAACACATAGGCAGAGAGAAGGGAACCCGGGGAACTGAAACATCTAAGTACCCGGAGGAAAAGAAAGGATTTCCCGAGTAGTGGCGAGCGAAAGGGAAAGAGCCCAAACCGGGCTGGGAACAGTCCGGGGTTGAAGGGCCGGTAAGAAGGGACGTAGAGTTAGTGGAAAGGTGTGGGACAGCCTGCCAGAGAGGGTAAGAGCCCCGTACACGAAAACGAAGCGTTCCGAGCCGGAACCCTGAGTACTGCCGGGCACGCTAATCCGGCAGGAAGCTGGGGGGTCCACCCTCCAAGGCTAAATACACCTGGCGACCGACAGAGGACAAGTACCGTGAGGGAAAGGTGAAAAGTACCCCGGTGAGGGGAGTGAAATAGAACCTGAAACCGTAAGCTGACAAGCAGTTGGAGGGCTAATGGTGTGATGGTGCTCTGCAGAGATGCAGGTGCGCAGCGCCAGGCCTGACAGCGTGCCTCTTGGAGAATGAGCCTGCGAGTTAATCCTTGTAGCGAGGTTAAGGGAGAGACACCCGGAGCCGTAGCGAAAGCGAGTCTGAAGAGGGCGAAGAGTTGCAAGGATTAGACACGAAACCAGGTGAGCTACCCATGGCCAGGGTGAAGCGGGTGTAACGACCTGTGGAGGCCCGGACCTACTAATGTTGCAAAATTAGGGGATGAGCTGTGGGTAGAGGTGATATGCCAAACGAACCTGGAGATAGCTTGTTCTCCCCGAAATAGCTATAGGGCTAGCGCCTCCTGTTGAACTGTGGAGGTAGAGCACTGAATGAGAGAGGGGGCTTAGAGCTTACCGAACTCAAACAAACTCCGAATGCCACAGTTGGAGAGGGAGGTAGTCGGACTACGGGTGATGAGATTCGTGGTCGAGAGGGAAACAGCCCAGACCATCGGCTAAGGTCCCGAAATACAGACTAAGTGGGAAACGATGTGGAGTTACCGAGACAACCAGGAGGTTGGCTTAGAAGCAGCCATCCTTGAAAGAGTGCGTAATAGCTCACTGGTTCAGTGATTCTGCGCGGAAAACTTAACGGGGCTAAGTCTGATACCGAAGCCATGGATCTGCTACTGAAGAGGTAGTGGATGGTAGGGGAGCGTTCCGCCAGCGGGGAAGGCATACCGGAAGGAGTGCTGGAGCGGGCGGAAGTGAGAATGCAGGCATGAGTAGCGCAAAACACGTGAGAAGCGTGTTCACCGAAAATCTAAGGTTTCCGACGGCAGGTCAATCCGCGTCGGGTTAGTCAGGTCCTTAGGCGAGGCCGAAAGGCGTAGTCGATGGGAAACCGGTCAACAATCCGGTACCTGCCAACTGGAGTGAAGAGGGGACGCAGCAAGGGAAGCCAGCCCGCGAATGGTGGTGCGGGTGCATGAGGCGACAGGCGAAGAGGCCCGGAGGGAAAACCCTGGGCTGAGCTGAGGTCTCGTGGCGAGCCCCCGAGGCATAAGTGAGCAGAACCTAGCTGCCGAGAAAAGCCTCTAAGCGAAGAGAGTTGGGAGCCTGTACCGCAAACCGACACAGGTAGATGGGTAGAGAATACCAAGGTGAACGGGAGAACCTTCGTCAAGGAACTAGGCAACATGGCCCCGTAACTTCGGGAGAAGGGGTGCCATACTGGGTGATGAAAAGAGCCTGGTGTGGTCGCAGCGAAGCGGCTCTAGTGACTGGTTAACAAAACCACAGGTCTCTGCGAAGTCGAAAGACGACGTATAGGGGCTGACGCCTGCCCAGTGCCGGAAGGTTAAGGGGAGGGGTAAGCCGCCCGAGAGGGAGGTGAAGCTCTGAACCGAAGCCCCGGTGAACGGCGGCCGTAACTATAACGGTCCTAAGGTAGCGAAATTCCTTGTCGGGTAAGTTCCGACCCGCACGAACGGCGTAACAACTAGAGCGGTGTCTCGACGAAGGGCCCGGCGAAATTGAAATGGCTGTGAAGATGCGGCCTACCCGCAGCAGGACAAAAAGACCCCGTGGAGCTTTACTGCAACCTGTCATTGAGTTTGGGCACGGTCTGTGTAGGATAGGTGGGAGGCTGAGAAGCTGGAGCGCAAGCTTCGGTGGAGCCGCCGGTGAAATACCACCCTGATCGTGTTTAGACCCTAACCCCTGGCCCGAAGCGGGCAGGGGGACCGTGGCAGGCGGGCAGTTTGACTGGGGCGGTCGCCTCCTAAAGGGTAACGGAGGCGCCCAAAGGTTCCCTCAGGCAGAATGGAAACCTGCCGGAGAGTGCAAAGGCAGAAGGGAGCTTGACTGCAAGACCAACGCGTCGAGCAGAGACGAAAGTCGGGCTTAGTGATCCCACGTTTCTGAGTGGAAGGGACGTGGCTTACCGGACAAAAGCTACCCCGGGGATAACAGGCTGGTGAAGTCCAAGAGTTCACATCGACGACTTCGCTCGGCACCTCGATGTCGGCTCATCGCATCCTGGGGCTGGACAAGGTCCCAAGGGTCGGGCTGTTCGCCCGTTAAAGCGGTACGCGAGCTGGGTTCAGACCGTCGTGAGACAGGTCGGTCTCTATCCGCTGTGGGCGTAAGGGATTTGAGAGGAGCTGCCCCTAGTACGAGAGGACCGGGGTGGACAGACCGCTAGTGTGCCAGTTGTCGTGCCAACGGCAGCGCTGGGTAGCTAAGTCTGGCAGAGATAACCGCTGAAAGCATCTAAGTGGGAAACTCGCCTCAAGATAAGATCCCTGGATCCTGAAAAGGAGTAAGATCGCTGGGAGACGACCAGCTAGATAGGCGGCATGTGGAAGTGCAGTAATGCATGGAGCTAAGCCGTACTAATGATCGAGGGCTTTGCGCGTGGTACGGAGAACTCTGTACTTTTCCTGGGCAGAGAGCGCCGAAAGGCTCAGCTATTCTAAAGTGAAGAGAAAGTCTCTTGGTGATAGGAGCGACGTTGGTACACCCGGACACATCCCGAACCCGGTCGTTAAGGACGTCAGCGCCGATGGTACTTGGGGGGCGACCCCCTGGAAGAGTAGGTCATTGCCAAGAGACTTTTTTGATTCTTCTACCCCCCCACCTTTATGGCCCCGGATTCGCTTCCCCCTGTGGGGACACGCGAAGGTACCCATTAAATAAAAAGAGCGGGAGACGGGATTCGAATATCATCCCCCCTGTGGGGACACGCGAAGGTATCCATTAAATAAAAAGAGCGGGAGACGGGATTCGAACCCGCGAATGTCAGCTTGGAAGGCTGATGCCTTACCCCTTGGCGACTCCCGCGTTACGCAGGCAATTATACCAAAAAAATGAATCGTTGCAACGGCTGGCGGGCTTTCCAATTTTAAAGAATCTATCCTTTGGCGGCATTCCATTTACCTTTGGAGGATGGCCCCATGGAAGCGATAAACCAGCCGGGCGAATTGTCGCCCGGCTAGATTGGTTTCACCATCTGGGGGTCGGGGTGACCTCAGGAGGGTTGGTGGGTTCGGGAGTGCCCACGGTAGGCGTGGGGGGCACATCGGGCGGAGGAGTGGGCTCGATGGTGCCCGTCTGGGTTGGCCATGGGGTATAAGTGGGCGGCTGGGGGGTGGGAGCCAGATAGATGCGGTAAGTGAAAGAGCAAATAACCTCACTTCCGCGCAGCACAGCCCATACTTCTCCCACTTCTCCTGACGTGCGGCGGGACGACGCCTGAAAACTGAAGCGATACGTTCCGCCGGGCAAAACCGATTGATCCAGGTCGTAGCGGTCAGGCCCGGTATGGAGCGGCTCACCGCCCAGCGGAGCAATAAAGGCAAGATCGGTGCTGTCGTGTGACCAGGTTTTCGAAGTATTGTTGAGCAGTTCGATGGTGAACGTAAAATCCTGATAAGGACGGAACGCTTTGCTGTTGGCTGGAGACTGGTACTGAATGGCGCAGGTGCTTGCGCTTACATCGGAAGGAATCCATGCCGGGAGGGGAGTGGGCACAACGGGTACTTTCTCGGCATTGAAAAGGTAAACATTGGGCGCAGCTACCCAGGCTTTTCCATCGGGTGAAACAGAAGCTCCGACGCGTACCTGCAGCCAGGCGCCATCTGCAGAGCGTCCCAGAACGGGGAGAATCTGCCCTTTTAGGGCGAAACTGAGGGCTTCATATTCCAGGCCCGGGCCGGCACGGTAATAGATCGTCGCGCGCGGTGAAGCCACGGGATCGCTGGCGGCGATGGGGAAAGGCAGATAATTTTTAAGGTAAGGCGGATGATAAATGACCGGCACGTCATCAGTGTTCAGCGCATGGGCGTGGCTGGCCAGCACCCAGCCCATCCCTGCGGGGGCAATTTCTGAGGGAAGGAGCACCAGCCAGTTCTTTGCGCTCGGGTCTCGCCCCAGGACGAAGAAGTTCCCTCCCGGCAGACCAGCCAACAACGCTGGCTGGCTGGGGTTTTCGGGGTCGTCGGGGGCGGCGCGGACGAGGGTGGCTTCAGTGAGGATGATCTGAGGTTCATCCAGCGCCGGTAAATAGTAGGTGCGCCCAAAATCCTCGGGTAGCGGGGGCAAAGAGGGAACGTTGAGGTAATTCTCTGCCTTAACCGTGGATTGGGAGACCCAGCCTCTTCCTCCGGGCATCCCGGGTAACCGGACTGCCCACCAGGGAGTGAATTTCCCGATGATTTCAACCTTCGCTCCCGCCGGAAGCACTCCCAGAGGAGCAAAACGAGTATCGGGGCCACTTCTCACGAGGACATTTCGATAGGTGATGATGTGTGCGGCATCTGCAGGTGGAGGAGTATAAGACAGAAGCAGGCTGGGGGTCAATTGCATCCTGGTAGCCCCGTTTGCAAGTTCAAGGAACAGGTAGCCATCCTGGAGAAAGCCGCGGCTCACCTGGCTTAATTGCTGGAGGAAGTCTCCCGATTGAGAATCGGGAGGGCAGGCCATTTTGGTGCCCTCTCCAATCTCAAGTCGCGTCAGCGTGCCTGCTGGATCAATCTGATAAGTACCCCGGAAAAGGTTGCAATCGGCCAGAATGTTGATTTCGCCGCTGGGTGAAAATTCGAGAGAATAACGCAGTGGGTCACTCACCTTTTGCGCTGAGCCGTCTCTCCGGGAGGTTTCCGTCCAAAGCCAGAGGGTGCTTCCGAGTGTAGTGGAGGCTGAATGGGGTGAGGGAGAATTCGTAGCGGTGGGAGATGAATCGGGCAGAGGGGGAGTCTGGGTTAATGGTAACGTTGCACTGGGGGTGGGCATACCCCGGGTGGCCGTTGGGGAGGCTGCAGGGGGTAGAGGGAGCTCGGTTGCGGTTGAACCGGCAACTGGAAGAGAATTTTGCGCTGGTGTGGGAGTTGCAGTGTTACATGCGGCCAGAAGAAATGCCATCAGGCCGCAAAGTGCAATGATTTTTCTTGGCATGGCTTCCCTCGTAGATGGGGTCTGGCTCAATTATATATCGAAAACCATCCTGAGCTATAATGTCTTCCATGCATAGACGCGGGAAGCTGATGTTTCTCACGCTGGCAGCGGCAGTGCTTGTTACCGCTGGCGGGGTACTTGTCTACCCGGTGTTGCGTACATTACCGCGGAGTTCTCGCGTGGTAGAGTGGATTCGCCATCCAGAAGAGCACCCGACCTGGGCCATCCGGGCGGGCGAGCGCTGTGGTGATGCTCCCTTTCAGTTTCCGACCAGTGGATACATTGGTTTTGTATGGGGGGATTCCTTCCGGCCGTTCCATCGTCACTCTGGAATAGATATTTTCGGTGGAAGTGCACCGGGACTTACCCCGGTGATGGCAGTGTCCGACGGCTACGTCACCCGGCTTGCCGAATGGAAGGCCAGTCTGATCCTGCGCATTCCTTCCGATCCGTTGCAGCCGGAAAGGCAAATCTGGGTATATTACACACATCTGGCTGATCCACAGGGTCAATCCTTGATTGACGAGGCTTTCCCGCCAGGGATTGAAGAAAAGTTCGTTCAGGTAGGGACTCTTCTTGGATGGCAGGGGAATTATTCGGGAAGGGCCGATGCTCCGGTCGGAGTACATTTGCATATTTCGGTGGTGAAAGATGATGGACGGGGAAAGTTTTTGGATGAACGCCGGATCGAAAACACTCTTGATCCCTCTCCTTACTTTGGCCTGGATTTAAAGGCCACTCAATGGAAACAGGATCCGTTCATGTGCCAGAATTAATGTCTCTGGTTGTTCTTTGGTAAGGAAGTCATTTATGCCCACGATTGAAATTGGTCAAAACGAATTTTTGCTGGACGGGAAACCTTTTCGAATTCTCGCAGGGGCGATGCATTACTTCAGGGTGCACCCTGAATACTGGAAAGATCGCCTGCTTAAAATGCGCGCGATGGGCCTTAACACGCTGGAAACTTATGTGGCGTGGAATCTGCATGAACCGCAACCCGGAGAGTTTCAATTTACAGGGTGGCTCGACCTGGAGCGGTATATTGAAATGGCCTCAGAACTGGGATTGTACGTGATTGTACGGCCGGGCCCGTATATTTGCTCGGAGTGGGAGTTCGGAGGGTTGCCGGCCTGGCTCCTTAAAGATCCGGGGATGCGCCTTCGATGTCTCTACCAGCCTTATCTGGATGCGGTGGATCGGTATTTTGACGCGGTTTTCCAGAAACTGGTGCCCCTGCAAATCACACGCGGAGGCCCGGTGATTGCCTTCCAGGTGGAAAATGAATATGGAAGTTACGGCAATGATCAGAAATATCTTAAATACCTGGAAGTGGGCATGCGCAACCGCGGGGTAGACGTCCTTTTGCTGACTTCGGATGGCCCGAGCGATGAAATGCTTCAATATGGCACCCTGCCGCATCTTTTCAAGACGGTTAATTTCGGGTCTCGGGCCAGTGAAGCCTTTAAAAAATTACGGGAATATCAACCAGATGGCCCGTTGATGTGTACGGAGTTCTGGAATGGGTGGTTCGATCACTGGGGAGAGCGCCATCATACCCGCCCGGCACACGACGCAGCCCAGGCTCTGGAAGAGATCCTGGAACAGGGGGCTTCGGTCAGCCTTTACATGTTCCATGGAGGCACGAATTTTGGCTTTATGAATGGGGCGAATGCCGCGCCAGGCCCCCGCTATCAGGCCACTGTTACCAGTTATGACTACGATGCACCGCTTGATGAAGCAGGGCGCCCCACCCCAAAATACCATGCCTTTCGGGAGGTCTTAGGGAAATTTACCGATTTGCCTCTGGAAGATCTGCCGGAGGATGCCCCGGCCATGGCCCTGGGGGAGGTTGAGCTGACGCAAGTAGTGGAACTGGAGCACAGCCTGGAAGCCCTCTCAGGTGAGGTACAATCGGCGGTGCCCGAGACGATGGAAGCCCTGGGGCAAAACTATGGTTTTATCTTTTACCGCACACAGGTTTCTGGCCCACGAGAGGATGCTCCCTTGCGCGTTCTGGGGGTGCATGATCGGGCTCAGGTCTTTCTGGATGATGAAGAAATAGGTATTTTAGAAAGAGAATCGCCTGGCAAAACCCTCTCGATAACCATTCCACCACAAGGCTCTACCCTGGAATTTCTCGTTGAGAATATGGGTCGAGTCAATTATGGGCCAGAGCTTGCCGATCCGAAAGGGATTATCGGAGGGGTGTTGCTCGGACAGCAATACCTTTTTAACTGGTCGATGTTTCCACTCCCTCTGGATGATCTGAGCGGATTGCGCTTTGAAACACGCCGTCCGGTGCGGTGGCCAGCCTTTTTCCGGGGAGTGTTTTCGGTTGAGAGGCCGGCAGATACTTATCTGGCCCTGCCACACTGGAACAAAGGGGTAGTCTGGATTAACGGGTTCAACCTGGGAAGGTACTGGAAGCGCGGCCCCCAGAAGACGCTTTATCTGCCCGGGCCATTACTCAAACCCGGCGAAAATGAGATCATTGTGCTGGAACTGCACGGGGTTAGAAAACCGGTGGTTGAGTTTCGAGACGAGGCCGATTTAGGATAATCCATGCCAGAAAATCAATGTGCTCTCATCGTAGGGGCCGGGCGCGAACCGGCGGCTTCGCTGGCCCTTTCTCTGGCCAGGCAGGGCTTCGGGCTGGCGTTGAATGATCTCACGCCAATGGCTATAGATGCCCTGGCTGAAAAAGCCCGGGAGATGGGGGTGAAAGTCTCCTGTCATGTGGCTGATCCTTCCAAGGGATTGGCGGCGCGGATGCTCCTGGACGAAGTGCTGGATACCTGGGGACAAATTGATGTGCTGGTGCTTAATCCCCGGGCTGAACCCAGACAGTCTCTGCTCGACCTGGACGAGTGGGACTGGCAACGTACCCTGGAAAGTAACCTTAATGCTCCTTTCCTGATGATGCAGGGGGTAGCCCGCTGGATGCGTTCAGAGGAACGGGGCGGGGTCATCCTCAACCTGATCTCCATCGGTGAACCGTTGCCAGAAGAGGGGAGCATTGCATTTCGGGTCAGCCAGATGGGATTCCATGCCCTTACGCAGGCTGCGGCAAAGGAATTATCCGGAACGGGAATTCGTGTTTTTGGGCTCTGCACAGGTTCAGCGATGGCTCCCGGGGTTGTGGCAGAGGCGGCACGAGTGGGCACTGGTCTGTGTCTGGGCAAAGAGGTGGTAGAAAGTGGTGAGATTTTCATGCTCAAGGGATGAGGTGGCATGATTTCGTTTCGAGAGCTGGTAAATGGGTTTCGAGAAGTGGGACTGGTTCCGGGACGCCCGGTGATTGTGCATGCGTCGCTGTCCTCTTTTGGAGAAGAAGTGCGCGGCGGGGTGGGTAGCCTGCTGGGGGCGCTTCTGGCGGTGACAAACCGGGTCATGGCACCTGCATTTACTTATCAAACCATGCTGATCCCTGAGACCGGCCCGGAAAATAACGCGCTGGTGTACGGAAGTGGAGGTGACCTGAACCGAATGGCGGAATTTTACCGTCCGGACCTGCCTGCTGACCGTATGATGGGCGTGCTGGCAGAAGCCCTGCGCCGCCATCCACTGGCTCGTCGCTCAGCCCATCCTATTCTCTCTTTTGCAGCTATTGGCCTTGAAAGTGCGTTAAATGCACAGACTCTTGAGGAACCACTGGCACCGCTGCGTGTACTGGCAGAGATGGGTGGAGACGTTTTGCTGATAGGGGTTGATCATCGGGTGAACACAAGCATTCATTATGCCGAACGCATAGCCGGACGCCGACAGTTCATCCGGTGGGCACTAACCCCAAAGGGGGTAGTGGAATGCCCGGGCTTTCCCGGTTGTTCGGAGGGGTTCGATCAAATTCAACCCTTTCTGGCCGAATTTACTCGCCAGACGCAACTGGGAATGGCACGGATTCAAGCTGTGGCGCTTGCCCCGCTTGTAAAGACGGTGGTTGACCTGCTCCGGGAATCGCCCGATGCTCTGCTCTGTGATTCTCCTCACTGCGAGCGCTGTAATGAGACCCGTATTGGGCTGGCACGCTCTCGTGAAGTTTCTGAAACCGAGGGGTAAGTATGCTATACTCACAGAAGGAAGTTTGCCAGTGGGGCTGAGATTAATAGAACGAAGGCAGGCACCGTGATGCTGGACTACACCCGTACCACGCTCGAGTTGCTTTACAACATCAGTCGGGAGCTTACCTCTGACCTGGATCTGCGCACTGTTCTGGTGAGGGTGTTGACGAACTCCAGCCGCCATGTGGGGGCAGAACGTGCCAGTATCGTGGTGGTGGAAGGCGACCAGGCCGTTGACGCCGCCATCATTGTGGACAACCAGCTTAAACCTCATACGGTTGATCAACTGAATGATATTCTCAACCAGGGGTTGGCCGGCTGGGTTCTGCGCAACCGGCAGGCAGTGTTGATCCCGGATACCAGACATGACCAACGCTGGCTGCAACGCCCGGATGACGCCGCCAGCCAGACGGGTGCGAAGTCGGCCATTTGTGTACCGATCATTGCCCGCGATCAACTGGTAGGGGTGCTCACCATTGTGCATCCAATCCCCAACACCCTCTCGAAGGAACATCTGGCCCTGGTGCAGGCAATTGCGGATCAGGCTGGCACGGCAATCTATAATGCACGTCTGTATAACAAGCTGGATGCCGCACATCGCCGTTATCTTGAATTATTCGATGATAGCATTGATCCGATCTGGATTACCGATCTGGATGGTAAAACTCTGGAGGCCAACCGGCAGGCTGGTGAGTTAACCGGTTTAGGTAAGGAAGAAATGCGGGGACAGCCGATGGCGCTGTTCCTCGAACTGGGGGAATCCTGGCTGGATGAGCATCTGGTGGAATTGCAGGGCGGGAGGACAGTTCACACCGAAACCATCCTCAAATCGAGGTCGGGGGTGTCTGTTCCGGTGGAAGCGTATGTGCGTGTGGTGATGATCGAAAACAGTGCTGTGTTGCAATGGATTCTGAGAGATATTTCAGAACGGAAAGCCCTGGATGCCCTGCGAGATGATTTAATGGCCATGGTGTACCATGATCTGCGGTCTCCGCTTTCCAATATTATTTCCAGCCTTGAAATGCTCAACATGCTCCTTCCGCCTGAGGAGGGAGAAAACTACCGAACGATTCTGGCCATTGCTATTCGCTCAACAGAACGAATGCAGCGCCTGATTGCCACCCTCCTCGATATTTACCGCCTCGAAGCCGGCCAGCCGATTACCAATCGTCAGCGTGTTGAAGTGCTCCCACTGGTGCAGGAAGCCGTGAGTGCCGTACAGCCCGTGGTCGAGAATAAAGGGCTGGAAATGGTGGTAGAGGTAGAGGAGGGGCTGCCGCCCCTTTGGATCGATGGCGATATGATCCGGCGAGTGCTGATCAACCTGCTGGATAACGCTACAAAATTTATTCTCTTTCAGGGGACGGTCAGGCTTTCGGTGCGTAAAACGGGCGACAGGGTGATCTTCTCCGTCCAGGACAATGGCCCGGGTATTCCACCGGATAAACTTGAGTTGATTTTTGATAAATTTGCCCGCTTACAGGTAGACCGATTCCCGAAGGGGCTGGGCTTGGGTTTGGCTTTCTGTAAGCTGGCAGTACGTTCCCATGGTGGGGAAATCTGGGTCGAGAGTGAATTGAACGCAGGGAGTACTTTTTACTTCTCTTTGCCCATAGAAACACCCCCATCAGAAGGAGAGTTGTGATATAACCGAAGGGTTGCCCGGAAAATCCTTACGGGTATTCCAAGGATCTTTTACAGGATGGTTGGATGCAAGAACTGGCTCCGCATGTATATATAGAAACAGCTTACCCGGGGGTCACCCTGGGAGCGATCAACTGGTCGCATGGTTTAATCCTGATCGATGCGCCTTTTCGCCCTGAGGACACGCGCGCATGGCGGGCGGCTTTGCTCAATTTGAGCGGAGGGGTAGACCGCTTGCTGGTTAACTTAGATGCTCATATTGACCGCACCCTTGGCGCGCGAAATATGGATTGTACTGTGGTCGGTCATGAAAAGATGGCGGCGGTGTTTCGTAACCGCCCGGTGACTTTTAAGGCTCAGGGGCTTGAAACCGGTGCGGAATGGGAGCAATTTAATGGGGTGGGGAGTATTCGCTGGGCTGTCCCTGATCTTACCTTTAGTGAGCGGCTGGTCATTCACTGGGATGAGAACCCGCTCATTCTGGAACACCACCCCGGGCCGGCTGCAGGGGCCATCTGGGCGGTGTTGCCCGGTGCGCGGGTGATCATGCTGGGGGATGCGGTGGTGGTCAATCAGCCGCCTTTCCTGGCTGCTGCAGATATTCCGGTCTGGATTGAGTCGCTGAAGCTGTTGCTTTTACCGGAATATCGAGACTACTTGCTGGTGAGCGGGCGGGGTGGACTGGTGGCGCATCAACAGGTTCGCACCCAGATCGATTTCCTTTCGAAAGTAGATGAACAGGTGGCCAGACTGGCAGAAATGGGCAGCGAACCTGAAGAAACAGCCCGTTTGATCCCGGCTTTGCTTTCTGAACTGGATTATCCTGCTGAGCGGAGTTCTCGATACGAGCAGCGTTTGCGCTATGGGTTGATGCGTTATTTCATTCGACATTACCGCCCAACGACAGAGGAACTCGAAGAATCATGAATCGTTATGAACCCCTTGTTGAACTGACGCGCGGTCCGCTGGTTGAATCCATTCATTTTGGTGCAGTGGCCGTGGTGGATGGAAATGGGAATCTCCTCGCGAGTGCTGGCGACCCAACCCTGGTCGTCAATCTACGGTCTTCAGCCAAACCTTTTCAGGCGCTTTCACTGGTGGAAAGCGGTGGGGCTGAGGCTTTTGGCTGGAGTGACCGCGAGCTGGCGCTTGCCTGTGCTTCTCATTCTGGCACAGATGAACATGTGGCTGTGTTGCGTTCCATGCAGGCGAAAGTGGGTGTCAGTGAGGGTGATCTGCGCTGTGGAGTGCATCCACCCATGGATGAGGCCACGGCTAAAGCCTTGCGCGAGCGGGGTGAACAACCCACACCCAACCGGCATAACTGTTCGGGAAAACATACCGGCATGCTGGCCAATGCGCGTTTCCATTCCTTCCCCATTGAGGATTACCTCAACCCGGAGCATCCCGTCCAACGGCTTATTCTGCAAACGTTTGCTGAGATGGTCGGATTGGCACCTGAAGACGTACCCATTGGGATTGATGGGTGCTCTGCGCCGACGTTTGCCGCTCCGTTACGAAACGCAGCCCAGGCGTATGCTCTCCTGGCCGATCCTTCCCGCCTCCCTGAGCCTCGCCGCTCCGCATTAAAACGAATTTTCCATGCCATGACTGAAAACCCCGATATGGTTGCCGGGCCGCAACGGTTTGATACTCTGCTCATGCAGGCCGCCGGTGGACGGATTGTTTCGAAGGGTGGGGCGGAAGGGTATCAGGCAATGGGGATTGCGCCGGGCGTACTGGGGCCGGGGGCTCCGGCGGTGGGAGTGACACTGAAAATCTCCGATGGAGATCTGGCTGGCCGCGCGGTGGGAACAGCCGCTCTGGCCGTGTTGCTCCAGCTCGGGGTACTTGGGGAGAAGGAACGGGCCGCTTTGTCACGGTTTGACCGCCGTCCGCTTAAGAACTGGCGCGGTATTGAAGTGGGTGAGATTCGCCCCTGCTTTTCACTGGTGCCGGTTGCTCTGTAGGTGAAGGGCTGGGGGCTGAATGCCTGAGTCGCTTTCTCCCCTCCCTGAACATGTTGAACGTGGGCAGGCAGTGTATCGGCGTCTGCTGGAGGTATATGGACTGCCTCAGTGGCGAAATACCCTCCCCCCGCTCGATGAGTTAATCTCGACTATCCTTTCTCAAAATACCAATGATCGTAATCGCGATCTGGCGTTTCAGAGGTTGAGGGAGCGTTTCCCAACCTGGGAAGCCGTGCGCGATGCGCCTGCCGAAGCGGTGATTGAAGCGATCCGTCCGGCGGGGTTGGGTAATCAGAAAGGGCCGCGTATTCAACAGGTATTGCGTCAGATCAGCGCGGAGTGTGGTTCGCTCGATCTGAGCTTTTTACAGCACTGGCCAGCCGAAAAGGCGCTGGCGTGGTTGATGCGCTTTCAAGGGGTGGGGCCCAAAACGGCGGCAATCGTCCTGGTGTTTTCTCTGAACAAACCCGCTTTTCCGGTAGATACTCACATTTATCGGGTGAGTGGGCGCATTGGGTTGCGCCCGGCTCACCTGAGCGTGGAACAAGCCCACCAGTACCTGGCGGGGGTTTTTAAACCCGACCAATATGCCCCGGGACATCTTAACCTAATTCGCCTGGGGCGCGAGACCTGCCATGCGCGTAGACCGAATTGCCCTGCCTGCCCGGTGAATGGGCTTTGCCAGTTCTACCTTACAGGCTCAGGCTCTGTCCCGGCTTCAACAGGTGGACGGTGACTCCAGTTTGCTGTTGCACACGCTGTGCCCAGGCAATCGCATCCTGCTTGATCAGGTCAAAAGTGTTATAGTGGATCGGGATTACCTGCTTCGGGCGGAGCAGTTCCACGGCTCGCAGGGCATCATCGGGGCCCATGGTGTAATTGTCGCCGATGGGAATGACAGCCAGCTCTAATCCTTCATCACCGATGAGTTTCATATCGCCAAACAGGCCGGTATCCTGAGCCAGGTAGACCTTTTGCCCTTCGCGCGTGGTGAGCAGGAACCCTGCCGGGTTCCCGCCATTACTGCCATCGGGCAGAGCCGAACCGTGAAGGGCAAAGGTTAATTTTAAGTACCCAAATGGATAGGTATATCCCCCGCCCAGGTGTTGGCCGTGCGATTTGAGGCCCTTTTTGGCAAACCAGCTGGCAATTTCAGCGTTGGAGATAATCAATGCGCCGGTGCGGCGGGCGATGGCTTCGGCATCTCCCACATGGTCGCCATGACCGTGACTGACGAGGATGAAATCAGCGAGGACTTTGTCGGCGGTGGTGCTTGCTGTGGGGTTGCCAGTGAAAAATGGGTCAACCAGAATGCGATACCCTCCGGTCTCAAGTCCAAGGGTTGCATGACCGTACCAGGTTAATTTCAGAGCCATCTTTCAACCTCCTGCATGGTTTGATCTTTATCATTATAACCACGCTCAGGCAGGTTTCGAAAGAGTCTGGCCGGGATGTTCCTGGGGGTTAGGAAGAGATGGGTGGCGGCGAGGTTCTCGAACGCCTGTCAATGCATGGTGGATCAGACGGATGGGATGGTCGTAGAGAAGATAGTTCCATGCCCAGTTAATCATTACCTGCAGGCGGTTTCGGAATCCTATCAGCTGATAGATGTGAACCACTACCCAGATCAACCAGGCGATTCCCCCACGCAGTTTCAGAGAGCCGATTCTGGCAACTGCCTGACTACGCCCAATGGTGGCCAGTAGACCCGGATCATGGTAATGGAAGGCTTCCGGTTCTCTCCCGGAGATCATGCGCAGGATGTTTTGGGCTGCGCTTTCTCCCTGTTGAATGGCTACCGGTGCAATCATGGGGAGGGGCTTTCCATCCTGGTCCGGGAATGAGGCTGCATCACCGATGATAAGGACTTCAGGGTACCGAGGAATTTGCAGGGTTGGCAATACTTTGAGACGACCGAGAGCATCTTTCTCAACTGGAAGGGAGGATGTCAGTGGCGAGGCCCGTACCCCGGATGCCCATATCAGAGTGGGAGAGGTTATGGTTTCTCCGGTGGAGAGAAAAATCGTCTTTCCGTCATAATCCCGTACGGCGGTGCCCAGACGGACTTCAACCCCGGCCTTTTTGAGAGCCTGAAGGGCATAGGCAGCGAGGTCATCGGGCATGGCAGGAAGGAGGCGCTGAGAGGCTTCCAGGAGAATCACTTTTCGGGGGATATGCTTCAGGGTGGGATAGTCTCCCGGGATTATTGTTTTAAGTAGTTCGGCCAGAGCACCGGCACTTTCTACCCCGGTCGGGCCTCCACCGGCAATGACGAAGGTGAGCGTGGATACCTGGTGCGCTGGATCTCTTTCGAGGGTGGCTTCTTCGCACATACGCAGGATGTGGTTGCGAATCTGTTCGGCATCGCCGATCGATTTCAACCCCAGAGCGTGGCGAGCAAGGCGCCCCATTTCCCAAAAATGAGTGGTACCTCCAGGTGCCAGGATCAGGTAATCATAAGCGAGGTTCCCTTTGTCTGTCACGACAGAACGGGTTTCCAGGTCGATGGCCTGCACTTTGGCCAGATAAAAGGTGAGGTTCTTCTGCCTACGCAGGATAGCCCGCACGGGGTGAGCAATGGCTTCTGGAGAAAGCCCTGCCGTAGCCACCTGATACAGCAAAGGCTGAAAGAGGTGATAGTTGTTTTTATCGATTATAGTGAGATGGATAGGAGCATTTGCCAGTCTACGTGCGGCGCGAAGTCCGCCAAAACCGGCTCCAACAATAATCACATGGGGTTTACTGGATTGATCAGCCATGCCAGCCTCCATTTTGCTTGTGATTTTTATCACAAATAAATTTTACCAAAATTATCTGAATATTTCAAGCATCTGGAGGTTGGTTTTGATGGTTTGATTAAACCTGGGTATTCAGCATGGGTGAGATGCCTCTGGAGCTTTCCTGAAAACCACCGGGTGCTCCGGGTCTTTTCTTAACAAAAATCGTGTATGATTACTATGAACGGGAGGCCCGATGGAATCAGCGTTGGAATGGATTCTCATTACTTTGTTGATCATCATGCTGGTCTCTCTGGTGGCTGGCCTGGTGGTGTACGGCCTGGTCAGTCGCTGGCGCAGGCAGGTTGAAACGGTCTTGCTTGAGGTAGGGGGTGAGCTCAATCAGGCGGGTTTTCACATTGAATCGTTGCAGGCCACGCAGTATGAATTTGGCAAAATCCATCGCCAGCCGTATGTCACTCTGACGGCAGAACTGCAGAAGAAAGTTGATCGTATCCTGCAAATGGCGCAGGAGGTAGAAAGCCGATGGGTGGAACTGGAAGCCCGTCAACATCATGTGCCACTTTCTCACCTGCAGGGAATCCTGGAGTGGGTGACCGGTGCCTATCCAAACTGGAAGGCGGCAGAGGCTTTGCGTGTTCAGAATCGAAACCTGCAGCGCGAGCTGGCAGAGGCACAAAGGCTTGCCCGGCGGATGGAGGGTTTGCCTGTGGAAATTTACACGCAGGCTCGCATGGCCGGGGAGGCTTTGCAAAGGCTGGAAACTTTGTTGAATACCTTACACGAAGCCGGTTTGCATGGCAAGCCCATGGAAGAGGCTGATGATGTTTTCCGACGGGTGCAGCAGAGCTGGGGGCACATTCCTGAGGATTTTCTTGCCGAAGGGCCCCCCGATTCGCAGGCGGGGGATGTTCGAGAGACGGTGAGTGCAGTCTATGCGGTTCTGGAGGATGTTCAACCCCTTCTGGATGAATGGGTAGAACGTGTTGAAGGATGGGACAAGCAATACCGCCGAACGGTAGAAGCCTATGAGCGGCTGCGGAAAACAGGGAATACTTTCCGCGCCGCATTAAAAAATCCGCCGGTTGGGTTAATCGTGGATGGTTTCCTCGCTGAGCTGGACAGGGTGCGGGCGACGACAGTGGCGATTAATAAGCGCCTGCAGGAACCGCTGGTGGATGATTTGCGTGCGCTTGAACGAGAAACCATTCATCTGGAAAAGGTGGTTAAAGACCAGGTCGCGCGGTACGATCGGGTGTGCCGACAGGTTGAAGAACTCGATCGGGCGATCCTGGAGCTGGAGACCCGCCAGAGTGAGGCTGCCCGGCGCCTGGCGGAGCCCGAAAAATTACAGGTATACCCTCTGGTGTGGGATATCTCGCGGGCGTTTCTGGCTGACCTTGAGACCGGCCTGAATACCATTGGCTCACGCGATCAAAAACGTACCCCGGAGCAGGTGGAAGAAGGGTTGCGCCTTGCCTCAGAACAGGATGCAAAACTCACGTCCTTTATCAAGAGGCTTGAAACGGTTTTGAATGCTCATCAAGAATTTCTTTTCCTGCTGGGGACGGGGGTGGTGGCCGATGGAATGGCTTTCCTGGAAAATGCGCAACAGCTGGTTGAGAAGGCGGCACGTTATGCCCCGGTAAACTGGAGCGGTGGGGAAACGCCAGCGGCCTTTCAGGCTGATTTAAGCCGTTTAAGGGAGCTACAACAGCGCCTTACAGGAGCTTCGCAACCCATGGCTATAAAAGAAAGTGAACTTTCTGACTGGCTGAAAGACGCCCGCCAGATGGTGGAATTGCATCGGGCATTGCGCACCCGTGAGGAACGTATGCGCCAGCGTTTGAACACCCTGGAGAAGGCAGAAAGTGAAGCCCTTGCTGAGGCGGAGCGCGCTCTGTCAACAATGGATCATCTGCTTCTGCTCACCCGCGAAAATGCCGTGTTGCAGGAGAAGGCGCTTGCAGAAATGAACCGCGTTCGAGAAGAACTATCTCACCTGGTGGAGGAGTTGCGCAACCCTGGTCAGGGCGCGGTAGAGCGAAAAGTCTCGCGGACGAATGTGCTTGTGGAGCAGCTTTCACGTGCCAGCCAGAACTGGCTAGATCAGCTGGTGCTGGATTTACAGGGTCAGACTCGTCACATCAGTGATCAGCTGGGTGAGCTCGATCAGAGTGTTGCTCTGGAAGATCGGGCAGTGAATGAGGCCCGTAGCCTGATCGAACGATTAGGTTCCCGCCCCACGCCCCGGAAGGATGGATCGACCTATCTCGAAGTGGCCGCTGAAATTAAACGCTGGAACAATGAATGGCAAACGTGCCGTGGAGTGTCTCAGGCGCTGGATGAGGTAGCCAGGGTTGTGCTTGAAGCTGTACGAGAAGCGACCCAGGCGCGCGAGGCTGCCCGTAAGGCCCTTCAATCGGCAGGAAAACTGGCCAGCGGGCGGCGCGATTGGCCTCCTACCCGCCAATCGCTGGTAGAAGAGGTACGTATGTTTCAGGAGCTTGAGCGGCGGTTGGATCGTTTGAAATCTGATCGGAAAACTGCCAGTGAGGCCGTGCATGAACTGGGGCAGATCTTCCACGAATTGAGTCAGCTGGAGGATCGTGTTGTGGCTGCGATTCGTCAGGCTGAACTTGAACAACAGGAAGCAATACGCCTGGAACGCCTGCTGGAGGAGTATCAGCAACGCTGGCAGGCGCTCGCTCAGCGATTCCCGGCACAGGCTGATCTTGATCTGGAAATAAAAGATCTGGTGAGTCAGGCGGATCAGCGCCTGGCCAGGATTAAGACGCAATATAAACAGGGCATTTTAAGCTACGAACAGGCATTGGATGGCTTGCGAGAAGCGGTATCTGCCTTACGGAATGCGCGGTTTAACGTCCCTGAAGGGCAGGAAGTTCACATCACTCAGGGATAATTCCCCGGTCATTGAGGGCAGGCGTGGTAACTTTCAACGTTGCATCCGAAAATTATCTGACGCATCTGGTTTGCTCTGAATGTGGAACAGAAGTGGATGCGCATCAGATTCAGACGTATTGTGAGGCATGTCAGGCGCCCTATGTGGCTGTATATGATCTGAACCGGGCGTCAGAACACCTGGATCGGGAACGGATTGAGCCATTGCCGGGAATGTGGCGCTGGTTCCCTCTGTTGCCGGTGCAGGAAGTGGGGCACATCCTTACTCTGGGGGAGGGGAATACCCCGTTATTGCCCCTCTCCAATCTGGCAAAGGATTGGGGGCTGTCGAGGTTATTTGTTAAAGATGAGAGTGCAAACCCCACGGGGAGTTTCAAGGCCCGGGGAATGGCTGCGGCGGTTTCAAGGGCCAAAGAGCTGGGAGTGCATCGCGTGGTGATCCCTACGGCGGGGAATGCAGGGGGCGCCATGGCGGCTTACGCCGCCCGCGCCGGGATAAAAGCCTGTATTTTCATGCCAGAAGACACGCCGCGGCCCATCGTTGAAGAATGCCGAATTACCGGCGCAGAGGTGACGCTGGTGGACGGGTTGATCAGTGATGCCGGCAGACTGGCTAACCAGCTTGCCCGGCAGGAAGGCTGGTTTGATCTTTCTACTTTTAAGGAGCCCTACCGCCTGGAAGGTAAGAAAATCATGGGATATGAGCTGGCTGAGGCCTTTGCATGGAGACTGCCGGATGTCATCCTTTATCCTACCGGCGGTGGTACTGGCCTGGTGGGGATCTGGAAGGCTTTTTATGAGCTTGAGGGTCTGGGATGGCTGGAATCATCTCATAAGCCCCGCATGGTAGCCGTCCAGGCTGAGGGTTGCGCGCCTGTAGTAAAAGCTTTTCGCAACCATGCCGAACGATGTGAGATCTGGCCAGATGCCCAGACCATAGCCGCAGGGTTGCGGGTGCCTCGCCCGTTTGCCGATCGGATGATTCTGCGGGTGTTGCAGGAAAGCAAAGGTGAAGCTATGGTGGTGAGTGATGAGCAAATCCGCGCCGCTCAAAGGCTGCTGGCCGGTCGGGAGGGAATTTTTGCCGCCCCGGAGGGAGCAGCTACCCTGGCCGGTTTGCAGAAGCTCCTGGCCGAGGGGAAAATTCGCAAGGATGAGCAGGTGGTTCTTCTAAATACAGGGAGCGGTTTAAAATATCTCTGACCCCTCTGGCTAATTTGACATTCGAGGCAGGGGCAGATAAAATGAAACTGGCCCTGGGTCTGTGAAGCAATAAGCGATGCGGATCATCAAGCCGGGGGTGGGCCTAGCTCAGCACTGGTTGACTGTGCATTGACGAATACCAAGGAGTGGTTGTGGGCAAGTGGGCGGGTAAAGTTGTCATCGGCCTGACTGGAAATATCGGCACCGGGAAGAGCGTGGTTCGCCGGATGCTGGAGCATCTTGGCGCGTATGGCATTGACGCAGATGCTCTGGCACATCGGGCGATCGCCCGGGGGGCACCGGGGTATCAACCGGTGGTTGATCACTTTGGAAAGTGGATTCTCACCGAACAGGGAGAAATTGACCGCAGTAAACTGGCGCGCGTGGTCTTTGGAGATAAGGAAGCCCTGGCTCGTCTGGAAGGGATCATTCATCCCCTGGTTCTTCAGGCGATTGACTGGTTGGTTCAGCGGGCTTCTCAAAGGGTGATTGTGATTGAAGCGATTAAACTCCTTGAGTCGGGCCTGGCCAGCACATGTGATAGCGTCTGGGTCACGTATACCCCGCCGGAAATTCAGCTCGCCCGCCTGATGGCCAACCGGAAAATGACGGAAAGTGAAGCCCGCCAGCGGATCGCCGCCCAACCACCGCAGGAACAAAAACTGGCGGCAGCAGATGTGGTTATTCGCAACGATGCCACTTTTGAAGAAACCTGGAAGCAAGTTCAGGCGGCCTGGACCCGCCTGGTACCCAGAAGCCCTGAAGAAGCGCCCGCAGTCTCGGTTCAGAGGAAACCCTCTGTCCCTCAAAGTTCATTAAGTGTCCAGCGTGGTAAACCGCGGGACTCGGAAGCCATTGCGCGGTTGATGAATCAGGCCAATCCTTCAGCTCGACCTGTGACGCGGGAGGATGTGATGGCCGCTTTTGGTGAGAAAGCTTTTCTGTTGTTGTGTCATGAGAACGAGGTACATGGCCTGCTCGGCTGGCAGGTGGAAAACCTGGTTGCCCGAACGGTGGATATTCTCATCGCACCCGGCCTTGCGCCAGAAGTGGCCTTACCGCCTTTGATTCAAGAGATGGAACGCTCTTCTAAAAACCTGCAATGTGAAGCCTCTCTTGTATTTGCCCCTACTTACCTGTCTGATGAGAGTTTCTGGAAGAAGTTGGGATATGAAAAACGTACCCCTTCCATGCTGGGTGTGACCGCCTGGCAGGAAGCTGCCAGTGAGTCGATGCGCCCGGGAACGACCCTGTTTTTCAAGCAGTTGCGGGCGGAGCGGGTGTTGCGCCCCATTTAGGAAAATGGCGGGTGGCCCCTGGATGGATATGGCTGGATGATACGGATGATGGATGGCTGATCTGCTGAGTGAAATTGGCTTTCTGTTTCAGCGCCTGACCTGGTTCAGTGCCCTGGACCTTGCCCTGGTGACCCTGATCATTTTCGGCCTGCTGGTGATGCTCCGTGAAACCCAGGCCGTTGTTTTGCTTCGCGGAGTGATCTTCCTGGTCATTTTCCTCAGCCTGCTCACGAGCCTGGTCGATTTACCGGCCTTTTCCTGGTTAATTCGTACCACCCTGCCGGCACTTCTCCTGGCCATTCCGGTGATCTTTGCTCCAGAAATCCGTCGCGGGTTAGAACGCCTTGGGCGGGCGGGCTCTGGCCAGCTCCTCGGCCTGAGAGAGGGAGCAGGGCTGATGGATGAGACTATCACGGCTATCGTCACGGCAGCGGCACGCCTTTCAGCCCGGGAGCATGGGGCGCTGATTGTCTTGCAACGCTCGGATAGCCTGGAAGACTATATTCGCACCGGGGTGCGGATGAATGCACGGGTAACCCCGGAATTGCTGTTACAGATTTTTTATCCGAATACGCCGTTACATGACGGTGCAGTGATCATCACCGGCAACCTGATTGCAGCGGCAGCCTGTGTCATGCCCCTGTCAGCCAGTGGTGTGCTTAACCGAACCCCTGACCGGCAAATGGGGCTTCGGCATCGGGCCGCATTAGGAATTTCTGAGGCGACGGATGCGGTGGCCATTGTGGTTTCTGAGGAAACCGGCATGATCTCCGTTTCTCACAATGGCCGGATGATCCGCCGGCTGGACAGCGAACGCCTGGAAAACATCCTCCATACTTTCTATCAGGCACCTGCAACCGGTGCAGACCTGTTCGGACGGCTGACAGGGTTGTTTCGCCGGCAGGGCCCCAGGCCCCCGACTGGAAAGGAGGGGGCATGAACCTCATCCGGCAGGTTGTGCGATACATTCCAACCCTGCTTCTTTCTTTTGTGCTGGCGGTGGCAGTGTGGATTTCCGCTGTTACTTCAACAGATCCCACTGAAGAGCGGATTTTTCCCCGCCCGGTCAACCTGGAAATTGTGGGGTTGGATCCGGCGATGATCCTTACATCTAATGAAAGCCGCCAGGTTACCCTCAGGCTGAGCGCGCCGCGTTCGGTCTGGGAGCAATTGAACGCAAGCACCACCCCGGTCCGTGCTCTGGTAGACCTTTCAGGGTACGGCCCCGGCACTCATACCGTACCGGTGCAGATTCAGCTTGGAGTTACTCCGGTGCGGGTGGTTTCATATACCCCACGCACTGTAACCCTGACGCTGGAAGAACTATCTACGGTAACGCTACCCATCGAAATTGTTCGGAAAGGCGAACCGGCGATCGGCTACGAGGCGGGAGAACCGAGCGCAGACATCACCTCGGCTACGGTAAGTGGCCCAAAATCTCTGGTGGATCGGGTGCGGCAATTGCGGGTAGTGGTCGATCTCTCTCGTGCCAATGATACCATTACGCGTACACTGCCGGTTCAGGCGCTGGACGCGAGCGATCTGCAGATCAGTGGATTAACCATTGTGCCGGATCAGGTGACTGTGATTCAGCCTATCACCCAGCGTGGGGGGTATCGCAATGTGGTGGTCAAAGTGGTTACCACCGGACAGATCAGCCCCGGGTATCGCCTTACCACCATCTCGGTATACCCTCCGGCGGTTACCGTGTATGCTTCAGACCCGGCGCTGGTGGATAAATTACCCGGCTATGTAGAGACCAGCCCCGTAGATTTAAACGGGGCGCGGGAAGATGTAGAAGAACGGGTACAATTAAACCTTCCTGAGGGAATTTCGGTGGTGGGTGACCCGACAGTTACTGTATTTGTAGGGGTCTCAGCCATTGAAGGTAGCCTCACTTTGAACGATGTGCCGGTGACAGTGATTAATCTTGAGCCGGGGTTGGAGGCGAAGTTATCTCCGGAGGCTGTGAATATTATTCTGTCCGGGCCTTTGCCGATGCTGGACGCGCTCAAGCCCGGGGATGTACGGGTTGTCATTGATTTGAATGGGGTTGGGGCGGGAACTTATCAAATGGCGCCCCGGGTTGAGCTTACCATCCCGGAACTGCGGTATGAATCCATCCTGCCAGGTTCCATCGAGGTTATTGTACAGCCCCGAAAGTTAACCCCGACACCTGGTAGATAAAGAAGAGGAAAGGATCATGAAAACGAAGCCCATAGTTGCCCTGGTTGGGCGGCCCAATGTTGGAAAAAGCACGCTGTTCAATCGTCTGGCTGGAGAGCAACTGGCCATAGTAGACGCGACCCCCGGTACCACCCGTGACCGTATCTTTTCCTCTGCGGAGTGGAACGGGCTTGAATTTGATATTGTGGATACCGGTGGGATTGATCCATCGACCTCACGGGCCGGAAGAGAGCCCCTTTCTATCGGGTCGGCAGATTTTATTGAGGGAATCCGGGCGCAGGCGGAACTGGCGATTAAAGAAGCTGACGCGGTGCTTTTTCTTGTGGATGCGATCAGCGGGGTGACGCCAGCTGATCGCGAAGTGGCTGAAATTCTCCGAAAAAGTCAGACCATGCGAGAGGGGAAACCCTGGCCGCCGATTTTCCTGGTGGTCAACAAAGCGGATAGCCAGAATTTACGTGAGAATGCCCCGGCTTTTTATGAATTAGGCATGGGCGAGCCGTACGCCATTTCAGCTCTGCATGGAACTGGCACAGGCGATCTGTTAGACGATCTGGTGGCGTCTTTTCCGCCTCAGGAGGAGGAAGAAGAGGACGACTCGATCAAGATTGCGATTGTTGGTAAGCCGAACGCAGGGAAATCGAGCTTGCTCAATCGTATCCTGGGTGAAGAACGGGCTCTGGTCAGCCCGATTCCGGGAACCACGCGCGATGCCATTGACACCCCGCTGGTTTACGACGGGTTGAAAGTTACCCTGATCGATACGGCCGGGATTCGGCGGCGGGGAAAGGTGGAGCCCGGGGTAGAGAAATACAGCGTTTTGCGTTCCATGCGTGCTATCGAACGGAGCGATGTGGTTTTACTGGTGATTGATGCAACGAGCGGCATCACGGCTCAGGATACCCACATTGCCGGATACATTATGGATGCCTGGAAGAGCACGGTGGTGCTGGTGAACAAGTGGGATCTGGTGGAGAAAGACAACCAGACGATGCAGATGTACACCCGGAAAATCCGTGAAGAGTTAAACTTCATGGATTATGTGCCGATCCTTTTTATTTCGGCGAAAACCGGGCAAAGGGTAGACCAGGTGATGCCGCTGGCTTTACGGGTTCAGGAAGAACGGCTGGCGCGCCTTACGACAGGTCAGGTGAACCGCATTATCCAGGAAGCCCAGTCGCTTCATGCCCCGCCTTCGAAAGGAGGACGCGCTCTTCACATTTATTATGGCACTCAGGTACGCAGTGATCCGCCCACTTTCCTTCTGTTTTGTAATGATCCTTCGCTGGCGCACTTCTCGTACATGCGGTTTTTGGAAAATATCTTCCGAAAGGAATATCCTTTCACCGGGACGCCGATTCGCCTGGTACTGAAAGCCAGACGTTAAAAGGTGGCTTATTTCACTCCCACCCGAATGTATTTTTCCAGCGTGAGGCGCAGGCCTTCCTTCAGTGAAGTGGTAGGGCGATATCCGAGAATGGCTTCTGCAAGCCGGAGGCTGGCGCACATGCGGCGCACCCCTCCCTCATTCCGAGGGTTGTAGATGACCTCGGGGTTGCCGCCGGTGGTGGCAATGACCAAACGCACCAGCTCGCGGATAGAAGTTTCAACACCACTTCCTACATTGATGATTTTCTGGTTGGCCTCTCTGGCGGTTGCGGCGGCTACCATGGCTGTTACCACGTCATCCACGTACACATAATCGCGCGTCTGGGTGCCGTCGCCATGGATTACCAGAGTGCCGTTATTGAGAGCCTGTCTTAAGAAGAGAGGAATGACAGGAGCGTGAACCGGGGGAATATGCTGACCCGGTCCATAGGCGTTAAACACGCGGAGGACAACCGTCTCAATATTCCACAGCATTCCAATGGTGCGCACGTAATACTCAGCTGAGAGTTTTGAAACGGCGTAGGGTGACTGCGGATTAGGAGACGCGTCTTCTGTGAGGGGCTGTGTGCCCTGTTCGCCGTACACGGCGCCGGAGGAGATGAACACCACCCGACGCACGCCGACGTCTCGAATGGCTTCCATGAGGGTTACCGTCCCCCCCACGTTTACGGTATTGTATTCACGCGGGTATAGCATTGACTCGGGCACAGATACGCGCGCCGCCAGATGATAAACACAATCGATGTCCTGGAGAAGGGTCCATAACCGGGGGCGGTCGTTGATATCTCCCCGGGTAAGGTGAACTTCGGGGAGAAGAGCTTCGGGGTTGCCGGTCGAGAGGTCATCCAGGCCGCGTACCGAATGCCCATCACGCGCCAGCTGGTTGGCAAGCGCCGAGCCAAGGAATCCTGCGGCACCTGTGATCAAAAAACGCATAGGATCAAATTCCCATTGCTGTGTAAGATGTGGATACGCTTTTCATCCTCGTAAAATCGGGCTCTGGAAGGAGGATGGTCAGCGCCTTGATTATAGCATAGAGGAGATTCATCAACCCGAAACATGACAGACGCAACCCCGCCGATCAGACCAATTTTTATACAATAAGGAGAGAGATTGGAATCAAAGCACTTTCTGGAGGAAGTATGAGCACCTATCAAGACCTGATGGCGGCCTTCGCTGGTGAATCGCAGGCCCGGAACAAATATCTAGCATTTGCTCGAAAAGCTGAGGAAGAAGGATACCCGCAGGTGGCCAAGCTGTTTCGAGCCGCGGCACAGGCAGAGTATATTCATGCTCAGAATCACTTCAAAGCGGCGGATGAAATTAAAAGCACTGCCGAAAATCTGCAGGCGGCTATTCAGGGAGAAAATTATGAGGTGGTAAGCATGTATCCACCCTTCATTGAAGCAGCTAAGGCAGAGGGTAACAAACGCGCTCAAACCAGTTTTGAGTGGGCCTGGAAGGTGGAAGCCACGCACGAGGCTTTGTATCGCGAAGCGCTGGAAGGCCTCTCTAAAGAAATGGAAGAGTTTGATTACTACGTTTGCCCGGTGTGCGGCCATACACATCCACGAAATGCTCCTAACCGCTGCCCCGTCTGTGGTGCTCCGGGGGGCAAATTTATCAAAGTCGAGTGAGATTGGGCAGACCCCCGGTAAAAATGCACGGGGTTTACGCTTTTTTAGCGTAAACCCCGTGTTGTTTCTGGATTGGGCTCTACCCTGGGGGTAGAGAAAAAAATTTATTTTTTGGCTTCTGCGGCGGCCTGAACAATGGCAATAAACTCAGGTGCTTTGAGGCTGGCACCTCCGACCAGAGCGCCGTCGATGTCGGGCATGGCAAAGAGTTCGGCAGCGTTCTTGCTGTTGACCGACCCTCCGTATTGAATCCGCATTGCCTGGGCAGCAGTTTCTCCAAACATTTCACGCAACACCGGGCGAATGATCCTGGCATGGACGTCTTGTGCCTGTTGGGCGGTGGCTGCCTTCCCGGTGCCAATTGCCCAGACCGGCTCATAGGCGATGACTACCCGGCTCACTTCTTCAGCAGAGATACCCGCAAGCCCGAGGCGGGTTTGCCGGGTGACAACTTCAGCAGTGAGCCCGGCTTCGTTTTCACTCAGGGTCTCTCCCACGCACATAATCGGGGTAAGCCCGATGGCCAGAGCGGCTTTGACCTTTTTGTTGACCATTTCATCCGTTTCGTGGAAGTACGCTCTTCGTTCCGAATGGCCAAGGATGACGTACTGGCAGAATTCAGCTACCATGGCGGGGGCCACTTCGCCGGTGAAAGCACCGGATGCTTCCCAGTGCATGTTCTGGGCGCCAAGCCCAATGCCGCTTCCTTTCAGCATGTTGGCGAGGGGGAGTAAATAGGGGAAGGGCGGGCAAATGGCGCGCTCGACGGTAGTGATCGGTTGCAGAGCGGGTAACAATTCTGAGACCAGCAACCGGGCTTCTTCACCGGTCTTGTTCATTTTCCAGTTACCAGCAACGAATGGTGTGCGCATAACAACTCCTCGATGACGGTGGAATTCTTTCTTGAATTGTAATCGAAATCGGAATTTTACGGCGCGCGTAATTTGCGAAGCGGTTTCCAGACAACATCGAACTATCATAAGCAGATTGTGACAAATGTCACTATATGGGCAGGTGGAAAGGGTTTATGATATGCGCAGTTAAAGGTATGCGCATATATGCATACAAGGAAGAGCGGAAAAATGATTACACCTTCCCTGACTCAAGAAATTACCGAATTACACGCCGATATTTGTTCTGCGCTGGCCGATCCGACCCGCATACTGATCCTTTATGCGCTGAAAGAAAAACCCAGCAATGTAAGTTCTCTGGCCGAGGTACTTGGGATCAGCCAGTCGGCGGCTTCACGGCATTTGAATCTACTGCGTGAGCGTGGCATTGTAGACTCGCGGCGGGACGGGCAATCGGTGATTAATTATCTTACCGATGAACGAATCATTGAGGCGTTGGATCTGCTTCGGGCGGTGCTGACGAGTAAGCTCAAGAGCCGCGCTGCGCTGGTGGAAGCGGAACCGAAATCGGGTCAATAGACTTTTATTTCAATGGAGTAACCTCTATGAAAAAACTCGTAGTTCTTGGGGCCGGCACGGCCGGGACAATGGTAGCCAATCGTCTGAGCAAGCTCCTTGATATGGACGAATGGCAGATCACCATGGTGGATCAGGACCCTGTGCATTACTATCAGCCAGGGTATTTGTTGATCCCGTTCGGAATGTATTCTCGTAAAGATGTGGTCAAGCCGAAGCATTATTTTGTTCCGCGCGGGGCGAAACTGATCGTTTCGCCGATTGAACGGATCGAACCTGACCACAACCGGGTGTTTCTGGCAAACGGCACCACCCTGGACTACGACTTTTTGATCATTGCAACTGGCGCAGATATTCATCCTGAAGAAACGCCCGGGCTGGCTGAAGAGGAATGGGGTAAATCTATTCACACTTTTTACTCTCTGGAAGGCGCACTTACCCTGGCAGAGAAGCTCAGCACCTGGGAGGGGGGGCGGCTGGTCGTCAATGTGGTCGAGAATCCCATTAAATGTCCGGTGGCACCTCTGGAATTTCTGATGCTGGCAGACTGGTATTTCCATGAGCGTGGAATCCGTGATCGCGTCGAGTTGATTTACGCCACCCCGTTACCTGGTGCGTTCACCAAGCCGGTTTCCTCAAAGATGCTCGGTGAATTGCTCGTGCAAAAGGGTATTAAAGTGGAGCCGGAATATATGATCGAGCGGGTTGAACCCGATGCAAAGAAAATAATCTCGTATGACGAACGTGAAATTGAGTTTGACCTGCTGGTAAGTGTTCCGCTGAACATGGGGGCACCGGTGATCGGCAAGTCGGGTCTGGGAGACGAGTTGAATTATGTGCCGGTCAACAAATACACCTTCCTCTCCGATGCCTTTGCCAACATTTTCGTCCTGGGAGATGCTTCTAACGCTCCGGCTTCCAAGGCGGGATCGGTGGCACATTTCGCGGTAGATACATTTGGAGAAAACTTTGTGCGCTACATCCGCGGACAGGAATTGCTTCCTCTCTTCGACGGCCATGCCAATTGTTTCCTTGAGTCTGGGTTTGGAAAAGGGTTGTTGATTGACTTCAATTATGAGACGGAACCTCTCCCTGGCCGATACCCTCTGCCTGGCATTGGGCCATTCACTTTGTTGGAGGAATCAGAGGTCAACCACTGGGGTAAGTTGATGTTCCGCTGGATGTACTGGAACCTCCTTCTCAAGGGGCAGGAACTGCCACTTTCGGCCACAATGAGCATGGCAGGCAAGTGGAAAGCCTAGGAGGCAATTATGGATCAGGCACTGGTTGAGTTGAACCAGAAACTTGATGCGCTTTCGGCACAGGTGGCTTACCTAGCCGAACAGGCACAGCAAGCCGAACGTGCCCGCGAAGCACGGGATGAATTGTTGCAGGACGCCATGCCCATTGCCCGGCGTGTCATGGAGCGAGTCTCGGATGAAATGGTAGAGGTGCAGGAGCACCTTGAAGTAGAAGACCTGGTGCGCCTGCTCAAGAAGCTTGTACGCCATACTCCTCAGATCGAGATGCTCCTTGACCAGCTCGACAGCCTCACAGACCTGCTGGAAGTGATGGGGCCGATTACCCGTGAAGGTATGGATACACTGACCGGGGTGCTCTCGGACTTTGAACGGAAGGGGTATTTCAGGCTTTTGCAGGAAGGAGCCCAGCTGGCAGATCGGGTAGTGGTTTCACTGGCGCGGGAAGATGCCAAACCACCACTGGAAACTTCGCTCTTCGGTTTACTGCGGCAAATGCAAGACCCTGCCGTACGCCGTGGCCTGGCGCTCACGTTGTACCTGTTGAAGGTGGTGGGTGAGCAGACCGCTGTTGAGGGAGAAACACAAAAAGCCAAATAGCTTTTCTGTGATGAGTGGATTTTGATTTTTTCAGGAGGAAACCATGGCAACACGAGTAATTGCAGGCAAGACGGTTCAGGTCAATGAAGAGGGCTTCATGACCAATCCGGCGGAATGGGATAAAGAGATCGCCGTAGAACTGGCGAAAGAAGAAGGCATTTCTGAGCTGACTGAAGCGCACTGGAAAGTCATCGAATTCTGCCGCGAGAGTGCAAAAACCTCTGGAAAGGCGCCCACCCTGCGCCAGATCACCACGGGAGCGGGCGTTTCTACCAAGGAGCTGTTTGCCCTTTTCCCTAAAGGCCCTGCTAAAAAAGTGGCGCGTATCGCTGGCCTGGGAAAACCCGAAGGTTGTGTATAAACACAAGTTCCTGTTCCCATTAACTTGAATAAGGAAGGATGACTATGGCCGAAGAAAACCGCAAGATTGCTTTTATCTGCTCGAAGGGGACGCTGGATATGGCTTATCCTGCGCTTGTGATGGGCTGGGCGGCTCTCGGGAACGGCATTGATGTGACGATCTTCTTTACTTTCTGGGGGCTGGATTTAATCAATAAACACCGGGTAGACCACCTGGAGATTGCCCCGGTGGCAAATACCAGCATGAAGATGAGCCTGATGGGTCTGAATACCGGCAACCTGGGAATCCCCAATATCATGGGGGTGCTTCCCGGTATGACCGCCTTTGCTACCAAAATCATGAAGGATAAGATGCAAAAGCTGGAAGTTCCGACAGTGCGCGAGTACCTTGAGATGCTCGTCGACGGCGGTGCCAAGCTGTATGCCTGCAAAATGTCGGTAGACATGTTCGGTTTGAAGAAGGAAGATTTTGTTGAGGGTGTGGAAGACATTGTTACGGCAGGCGACTTCATGGATATGACCGAAGGCGCACAGATCATTTTCATCTAGGGCTTTACTCCTTTGACTGCCCTGAGGGTGGTTGATACCTTCGGGGCTTTTTTTATTTTTCCCTGTGTAGAGAATCTGAGTAAGAGCTGCCTGTGTTGACGCACAGTGAAAAAGTACATTACAATACATTCCATGCCTGATCAAACACCTTCCATTCCAATGTCTTCGCCAGACCTGACAGATGCAGAACGTGAGGCTGTGCTGGGGGTATTGCATACCCCTGTGTTGAGCATGGGGCCGCGGATTGCCGCCTTTGAGGAAGCCATGCGTGCGTTTACCGGGGCAAAACATGCCATCGGGGTTAACTCTGGCACAGCAGGTTTGCATCTGTGCGTACGGGCCGCCGGGGTAAAACCCGGAGACCGGGTAATCACAACACCGTTTTCTTTCGTTGCCTCGGCGAATGTGTTGTTATTCGAACAGGCCGTTCCCATTTTTGTGGATGTTGACCCGCGGACGGGGAATATCGATCCTCAACGGGTGGCGGAAGTGGCCGCGGCTCTGGCTGAAAATGGCTCTGAATCAACGCGCTGGCTTCCCCGGCGCGGCGCTGGGCGCAGAAATGGTCGGCTGCGTGCCATCTTGGCGGTGGATGTATTTGGCCAGCCGGCAGATATGGATGCTCTGCGCAAGGTTGCAGTGCAGTATAACCTGGCCCTGATTGAGGATGCCTGTGAGGCCTTGGGTGCTCAGTACAAAGGCCGACCTGCGGGCATGCTCGGAGATTATGGGGTGTTTGCTTTTTACCCCAACAAACAGATCACTACCGGTGAGGGGGGGATGATTGTCACCGATGATGATGAAGCGGCTGGATTTATGCGCGCGCTTCGTAATCAGGGACGGGCCCCGGGTGACACCTGGTTGCAACACACCCATCTGGGCTACAATTATCGCCTGGATGAGATGAGCGCTGCTCTGGGGGAAGTTCAGATGCAGCGGTTAGAATCGTTGTTGAAGGCCCGTGAGCAGGTGGCCGGTTGGTACACGGAGCGCTTGTGTGAAATCCCCGGGGTTGAAATCCCTTATATTGCTGAAGAAACGACCCGCATGAGCTGGTTCGTTTATGTAATCCGTTTGCAAAAGGGAATTGACCGGGAGCGAGTGGCTGCTCGCCTGACCGAAAAAGGAATTCCGGTGCGGCCTTATTTTCTGCCGATCCATCTCCAACCGTATATGGTTGAACGGTTTGGTTATCGAGAAGGGGACTTCCCGATCACTGAAGACCTGGGTGCTCGCGGCCTGGCGCTGCCCTTTTCCGGGAAGATGGATGAGGGACAGGTAGAACAGGTCTGTCGGGCGTTGCAGTCGGTTTTATAAAGGGAAAAATGCTGGAGCCGCACGTTTTCCATCCGCCTCGCCGCCGGGGGTTGATCTTCCATGCCGTTGCAATCTCGCTCCTCGGCCTGTTGAGTGCGGGGTGTTTTCTGCAGGGTTTACGGCAGGAAGCGGGGGGGTATTTGGCCCTGTGGATGTTGCTTTCGTTGATTTTCTTTGTTCCGCTGGTTCTGGTGATTTACCGGGGGTATGCCTTACTTCGCGCGCGTTATTTAATCGAACGCGAAGGGTTGCGCCTGCGTTGGGGGCTACGCATGGAGGATATACCGGTGGACCAGGTGGAATGGATTCGCCCGGCGAGTGATCTCCCTTATCGGTTGCGGCGGCCTCTTCTGGGGTGGCCGGGGGCGGTCCTTGGCTCAGTCCATACGGAAGACCTGGGGGAGGTGGAATTTCTGGCGGCAGATGAGGCGATGCTGTTGCTGGTGGCTACTCCACAGCGGGTTTATGCTATTTCACCGGCTGACCCCAGGGCATTTCTGCGAGTATTCCATCGGATGATGGAACTGGGTAGCCTTGAGCCGTTGACCTACCGCTCGGTGCAACCGACGGCCTTTTTCCGTTTGATATGGCAAGATCGCCTGGCCCGCTGGTTGATTCTGCTTGGGCTCGGGTTGGTACTTTTGCTCTTCGCCGGGGTGAGTCTGATCATCCCTACACGGGCCGAAGTATCGCTGGGGTTCTCCTCCAACGGTGCGCCTCTGCCAGGGGTGCCTGCGGCACAATTGCTCTTGCTTCCGGTTTTGAGTGGCTTTGCACTGGGGGTGGATCTCCTCGGTGGGCTGTTTTTTTATCGTCAGCCAGAAGACCGGGTGCTTGCTTTCTTTTTGTGGTCTTCGGGGGTGCTGATGCCCCTGCTCATGCTGGTGGGGCTTGCGATGATCCTTTAATTTTTTATGCCGGAAACCCGGATTGAATTCTATGATCCTCAACCTTCTCATTGGTTTTTTTCTGGCGCTGGTCATTGCCCTGGCCGCCCGAAATGCGGGGATGTTGAGCCGTTCGGGAGCCAGAGCGGCGACCGGCCTGGGAACGGTTATTTTTGGCCTGGGGGGGTTGACATGGGCGTTGATGCTGCTGGCTTTCTTTGTATCTTCCAGTGTGCTTTCACGTCTTTTCAAACAACGCAAGCAACTCCTTGAGGAGAATTATGCCAAGGGATCAGAGCGTGATGCCTGGCAGGTGCTAGCGAATGGAGGTGTGGCGGGTTTGTTTGTTGTAGCTCATGGGTTTTACCCCATGCAGGCCTGGCCGTGGATCGGTTTTGCGGCGGCACTGGCGGCGGCTAATGCTGATACGTGGGCCACTGAGCTGGGGGCGCTCAGTGTTTACCCTCCGCGCCTGATCAGTAACGGGCAGAAAGTTGAACCGGGCACTTCGGGTGGCATCACCCTGACAGGTGTGCTGGCGGCACTGGCCGGGGCAGGGGTGGTATCGCTGGTAGGGGTGATTTTCTGGCGCGGAGCCACCGGGCTGTCTCTGGTGGGGGTGCCTTTTAACCTGGCTGAGCTTCTGGGAGTATCGCCAGTGAACTTCTCGCTGGAACATCGTGTGCTATGGCTGGTCATTTTAACGCTGGCGGGGTTGGCCGGGAGCCTGGTGGATTCTCTGCTTGGGGCGACATTCCAGGCAGTATATCGCTGCCCGGTATGCGCAAAAGAAACTGAACGTTACCCGAAGCATGGTTGTGGCACACCAACGGTGCGTGTGCGTGGTTTACCCTGGTTGAATAATGATCTGGTCAATCTGGCCTGTACTCTATCAGCGGCCCTGGCGGCTCTGGGAATGTGGCTGATAGTTTATTAATAGAGATCGAAAAACCGGGCAGAGAAAGGGTCTCTCTGCCCGGTTTTTTTTAACTCGTGAAGCTTTTAGAACAGTTTAATCAACGCGCGGGCCGCCACATCCAGCAGGGAGCCAGGGAAGAAAGCCAGTAAAAAGGTGCCTGCGGCTGAAGCGTAGGCCAGCAGGTTGACCCAGGGATCACTGGTCACCTCGGGTTCGCCGGGCTTCATGTACATGACTACCACTACCCGCAGGTAGTAATAAGCCGAAAGCAATGAGGTCAGCAGGCCAATCAGTGCGAGGGCAAGGGCTCCACTTTCCACTGCGGTGCGAAAGATGTAGAACTTCCCCCAGAAGCCCAGCGTGGGTGGAACGCCTGTGAAGGAGATCATCGCAATCGCCATGGCTGCGGCCAGAAGGGGGCGTTTACGTCCCAGCCCGGCGAAGTCTTCAATTTCCAGGCCTCTTCCTTCTGCCTGTTCCATGGAGGTAACTACTGCCCAGGCAGCGAAGCTGGTCAGTCCATAACCGACGAGGTAGAAAAGGGTAGCGGCCAGGGCATCTGAAGCAATTTGCGGGTTGGAATAGGCGGTGAAGGCCAGCAGAAGGTACCCCACGTTGGCAATGCTCGAGTAAGCAAGCAGGCGTTTGATGTTTTTCTGTACCAGAGCCAGCAGATTGCCCAGGATCATCGTCAGGGCGGCCATTCCTCCGATCACCGCAGACAGGCTGGTAGAAAGGCTTGGGAAGGCCATGAGGAGCAGCCGCAACAGGATGGTGAAGCCCGCCGCTTTGACACTTACTGCCATCCAGCCGCTAACCGGTGTGGGTGCACCCTGATAGACGTCCGGTGTCCAGACGTGGAAGGGAACGGCTGAAATTTTAAAGCTTAAACCGATGACAATGAGTGCCGCCCCAATTAACAGAAGGGTGGGGTTGGCTTTCTGGTCTGTAATTGCGCTGACCACCGAAGGCAGGTTGGTATGAGCAGTGGCCCCATAAATCATGGCAATGCCATAAAGGAGAAACGCCGATGCGAAAGTACCCAGAAGGAAGTATTTGAGGGCTGATTCTTCAGAGTTATTCACCGTGCGTGCCAGACCGGTAAGCACATACAGCGGGATAGAAAGCAATTCCACAGATAAGAAAACGATAATGAGGTCGTAAGCCTGATTGAGGAGCAGCATTCCAGAGGTGGAAAAAAGGATCAGGGCATAGAACTCACTGCGTTCCAGGTTCAAACGGCGCAGGTACTGAAAGGCCAGAGCAACCCCTGCCAGCCCGCTGGCAAGGACAACCGTATTGGAGAATGCCGCAAAACCGTCGAGGACGATCATATTATTGAACGCGGCAGGGAAGGCAGCCCCTCCCAGGGCCAGGTTGGTTCCAAGCCCCCCTGCCAGGATGATCGCCGAAAGGAGTGCCGTGATCCCTTTCCGGTTCTGAGGAATGAAGAGGTCAACAACCAGGAGAAGGACCCCACCAAGGGCGACGAATGCCGCTGGGAGGATGGTCAGGTAGTCAGTCAGAGTCAGGTTCATGGTATCTTCCCCTCGGTTACCTTACAGCCACGGCGGCTGCCTGCAATAAAGCCGTTAGCTGGTGGACTGACGGTGAGATCAGGTTGAAGAAGAAATTGGGTGAAAGGCCAATCCATCCGATGAGAATAAGGATGGGCAAAAGCACGACCACTTCGCGTGGGGTGATTTCTTTCAAAGTGCGATTTTCTTCATGAGTCAGTGGCCCCAGAAACACTTTTTCGAACATAACCAGCAGATAAACAGCCGCCAGCACCACTCCCAGGGTTGCCACTCCGGCAAACCACGGGCTGTTCAACACGGGAGACGCAAAGGAACCCATGAGAATGGTAAATTCACCCACAAAACCATTCAGGCCAGGTAACCCTGCTGAAGACAGGGTGACCACGAGCATGAGTGCGCCCAGCACCGGCACAACCTTCCAGATGCCACCGTAGGCGCTCATCTCACGGGTGTGGCGTCGATCATAAAGCATTCCCACAATCAGGAAGAGTGCGCCCGTGCTCAGTCCATGGTTAATCATTTGAAGGATGCTTCCAGAAAGGCTGCGTGGAGTGAGGGCAAAAATTCCAAGCATGACAAACCCCAGGTGGCTGACCGAGGAATAGGCCACCAGTTTCTTTACATCTTTTTGCTGGTAAGAAACGATGGCGCCATAGAGAATACCGATCACCGCCAACACGGCCATGGCGGGTGCGAAAGAAAGGGCGGCTTGCGGAAAGAGCGGTAAATTGAAGCGCAGGAAGCCATAGGTGCCCATTTTCAATAGAACCCCTGCCAGAATGACCGATCCAGCGGTTGGGGCTTCCACATGGGCGTCGGGGAGCCAGGTATGCAAGGGCCAGACCGGAACCTTGATTGCGAAGGCTGCGGCAAAAGCCAGGAATAGCCACGTCTGAGCGTTGGCAAACATGGCACGGTTGGTGGCAAGTTCACTCAGCGAGAAGCTTTTCCCTGCCAGCCCTAGGTAAAGGATGGCAAGCAACATCAACACCGAGCCTGCCATGGTGAAGAGGAAGAATTTGACCGCGGCGTAGATACGCCGTGCTCCCCCCCAGATGCCGATAAGAAAATACATTGGAATGAGGGTAAATTCCCAGAAGATATAGAAAAGCACCAAATCCTGCGCCAGGAAAACCCCCAGCATGCCGGTTTCGAGCATAAGAAAGAACATCATGAAGCCCTTTACCTGCTCAGTGACCGACTCCCAGGTGGAAAGGATGGCCAGAGGGGTGAGAAATGCGGTGAGCAAAACGAGTAAGATGCTCAGACCGTCGATTCCCATCTGGAAAGAAACCCGAATCCCGGCAATATTCAACCATGGCAGGTCAATTTGCATTTGTAAACCGGCCTCAGGTTGAAAACGCGATAATACCCACAGGGAGAGGCCAAACGTGACTAAAGAGACGAGGAGGGCGCTCCAGCGGATGGCGTTCTTTTGCTCTTCCCGGAGGAAGAGGAGAATGGGAAGGCCAATGAGGGGGAAGAAAGTGAGGATAAGGAGAGAATAGTTCATGGGGCTCCTCGATTAACGCACCAGGACGACATAGGTGAGAATGGCGACTACCCCGAACAGCACCACCAGGGCATACGAGCGCACAAAACCGTTCTGGAGGCGACGCAATAGTTCGGCGAAGAATTGCATCAGCCAGGCTAACCCTGCCGAGATCCCGTCAATGAGACCCTGGTCAATAGGGGAGGCCAGAAAGTGAGCCAGACGCTGATAAGGCCTTACGATAATGGCCTCGTAGAGTTCATCTACCTTCCAGCGGGCAGCGATCCCTTTCCAGAGAAAGCCGAGCCGCTCGAGGGGATCGGGCGAGTTGCTCTCGATGACCTGGCCGGTGACCAGGTAAACCAGGTAGGCGGTTCCCAGCCCACCCAGTGCGATGAGCACTGAAATCAACGCTGTGAGTGGTGAGAACACGGCGGGGGGAAGCCCTTCGAGGGTATGTTCGAGCCAGTGGTCCAGTGTCCACAGACCTGGGAAGTTAATCAGCCCCCCGAGCACGGTGAGGATGGCAAGCAGAATGAGAGGAAGGAGGATGATGGCCCCGTTTTCGGTCGAGGCGCCCGCTGCACGGGTGCGGACGGTTCCGCCGAAGACCAGAATGAGTTGACGCCCCATATAAAGAGCAGTCAGGAAGGCAGTCAGCAGGAGGATCCAGAAAACGAGGTTGTGGTACTGGTCGGCGGCATGGAGAATTTCGTCCTTGGAGAAGAAGCCCGCCAGAGGTGGTATTCCTGAAAGGGCCAGTGCCCCGATAAGATACACCCAGTAGGTGGTGGGCATGCGGTCGCGCAATCCGCCCATATTCCGCATGTCCTGGGGATCAAAACCAGCCGATTTGTGACCCGATTCGTCGAATTGATGGGCGCGTTCATGGCCTTTTTCCATGCCAAGGATCACAGACCCGGCGGCCAGGAAGAGTAAGGCTTTAAAAAAGGCGTGGGTTATCAGGTGGAACATGGCTGCCACGCTGGCTCCCATACCGGCAGCGGCCACCATGAATCCCAGCTGGCTGATGGTGGAGTAGGCCAGCACTTTTTTGATGTCGAACTGGCCAAGGGCAATGGTGGCAGCAAAGAAGGCCGTCAGTGCCCCTACCCAGGTCACTGTCGCCTGGGCTACAGGGGCCAGGACGAAAAGCGGGGTAGAGCGGATGATCAGATACACCCCCGCAGTAACCATCGTGGCGGCATGGATTAAAGCTGAAACGGGTGTTGGACCGGCCATGGCATCAGGAAGCCAGACGTAAAGAGGGATCTGAGCGGATTTTCCGGTTACACCGAGGAGCATAAAGAGAGTCATGGCCAGCAACACCCCTGGTGCAGCAGCGGCCAGTGCGGGAGCTTTCTCGAAGACCACGGAGAAGTCTAATGAGCCGAAGTTCGCAACCATGAGAAAGAGGGCAATGAGCAGACCAAAATCACCAATGCGGTTGACGATGAAGGCTTTTTTAGCTGCACGGGCATTGGCAATCCCGTCTTTTCCCTTTTCAAACCAGAAACCGATCAGCAGGTATGAACACAGGCCTACACCTTCCCAGCCTACGAAAAGCATAAGGAAGTTGTCGGCGCTGACCAGGATCATCATGGCAGCGATGAAGAGGTTAAGATAGACGAAAAAGCGGGTGAAGCGCCCCGGGTCTCCCTGATGGTGTACGTCAGCGTGCATGTAGCCAATGGCATAAAGATGGATCAGGGTACCTATGCCGGCTACCACCAGCATCATGGTAACGGAGAGGGTATCCACGCGAAAGGCCCAGCGCGCGGAAAAATCGCCAAGGGTGATCCAGTCCACAAAGGGGACCACTACGGGGTGGGGATCACGGGAAAGCCCCACTGCCAGGAGTACCGCCACCACAAAAGAACCCCCGGCTGCCAGGGTAGCCAGCGCTCCACTGAAGGCTTCACCGAGACGCCTGCCGAGGAGCAGGTTGATCGATAACCCAATGACGGGAATGAGCACTACCCAGGGGACGAGCGAAAAAATGGGCATCATTCCTCCTCTCAGCCTTTCAGGGAGTTCATCTGATCAATATCAATGCTGCGCTTGGTGCGGAAAATTTCCACCATCAGTGCCAGCCCAATGGCTACCTCGGCCGCAGCTACCGTCATCACAAAAAAGACCACCACCTGGGCAGAAATTGTCTGGTACATGCGCGCAAAGGTGATGAAGGCCAGGTTCCCTGCATTGAACATCAATTCCAGAGACATGAAAACCACCAGAGCATTCCGACGCAGGAGCACCCCCAGGATACCCAGGGAGAAAAGAATGGCTGAAAGGATGAGGTAATATTCGGCGGGTATGGTGTTCATTTCCGCTCCTGAGTGTCTCGTTTATACAGATCACGGCGGCTTACGCCTGCCTGTTGGGGCCGGGCGAGCACGATGGCCCCGACCACTGCTACCAGTAATATGATGGCAGTGATCTCAAAGGGCAGAGCGTACTGGGTGAAGAGGACCTTGCCGATTTCCACCGGCTCACCGTATCCCCTCGGGGGGAGATCGATAAGGGCAAGGGTTCCACCGAGGCGGTTAATGTTGACGGCGAAATCTGCTACCAGCAGAATCACCAGCGGGAAGGCCAGAAAGCGTTGCCAGCGCAAGGGTTCTCCGCCGGGAAGTTTTTCGGCGCCGAGCAGCATAATCACAAAGAGAAACAATACCACGACTGACCCGGCATAGACGGTGATCTGAGAAAGGGCGATAAACGGCGCCCCCAGGATCAGGTACAGAATGGCCACGGTACCGAAATTCAGCACGAGGAAAAGCGCGGAGTAAATGGCATTGCGGGTGACCAACATGCTGACGGCTGTTCCAACGGCAACGAAGGCCAGGACGATGAAAACAATCAGCATTGCATTTTCCTCCTTGGGGTCAATCCTGTGGGTCTTTCATGGCCGGAACTGCACGGGTATATACGCCCGGCTCGGTTCGTTGAGGGGTGGGTTTGCCGCCCTCCGGCACTGGCTCAAGGAGCATATCTTTGGTGTAAATGGCCGATTGCCGGGTGGTGAACGATAATTCGTACTGGTCGCCCAGGACGATGGCTTCGGTAGGGCAGGCGTCTTCACAGAAACCACAGAAGATGCAACGTAACATGTTGATCTCGTAAACGCGGGCGTAGCGTTCTCCGGGGGAATAACGTTCGTCATCGGTGTTTTCTGCCGCCTCGACAAAGATGGCATCTGCAGGGCAAGCGGCGGCACATAAAGCACACCCGATGCACTTTTCCAGTCCGTTGTCGTAGCGCTTCAGTTCATGACGACCTCTGAAGCGCGGTCGGACGGGACGCTTTTCTTCAGGATATTGAATGGTTACCGGTTTCGATGCCCATTCTTTCAGGGTAGTTAAGAGACCTTTGAACATACAGGCTCCTTTCGGGGTGCCGGGTATGGCTCCTCATTGCACCAGTAATACCACCACTGCTGTCACCAGCACACTGAGCAGTGAAAGTGGGAAAAGGATCTTCCAGCCAAAAGCCATCAGGCGGTCGTAACGAATGCGCGGCAGGGTTGAGCGCACCCAGACAAAACCAAACAACAGCACGATGACCTTGGCAAGTAGCACAAACGGGCCGAGATAGGGGATGATCGGGCCGATAACCGGGAGTTTCTCAAACCAACCCTGGAATGGTAACAGGTATCCTCCCAGGAAGAGTGTGGCAAAGATCATGGAAACCGCGATCATCTTGATGTACTCTGCCATGAAGAAAAGGGCAAACTTCATCCCGGAATATTCTGAATGGTAACCGGCGGTGAGTTCCTGTTCGGCCTCGGGCATATCAAAGGGGGCACGGTTGACTTCTGCATACATTGTGATGGCCAGGATAATAGCCGCGCCGGGTTGGAGAAATATGTACCAGAGTCCGCGCTGTTTTTCGACGATGTCCACCAGGCTCAACGATCCGCTTAATAAAACGGGCACCACGAAGCAGAATCCCATGGCAATTTCATAGCTGATCATCTGGGCGGTGGAGCGCAGGCCGCCCAGGGTGGCGTATTTATTGTTCGATGACCAGCCCGCCAGGGTGATCCCGTATACTGAAATAGAAGTGACTGCCATGACATAAAGCAGGGCCACATTAATATCGGCCAGGTAAAGAGGGATGGCGCGCCCGCCGAGCCGAATGACACTTCCCCAGGGGACGACCGCGGTCACGATCAAAGAAGGGATGACCGTAATAATTGGGGCAAGGATGAAAATGACCTTGTCAGCTGAGGCCGGGATCAGTTCTTCTTTGAAGATCAATTTGATGCCATCGGCCACGGGCTGTAACAACCCAAAGGGACCGGCCCGGTTGGGGCCAATGCGGGTTTGAAATCTGGCGATCATCCGGCGCTCGAAAAGGGTGAGGTATGCAAACCCAGCCGTGAGAGCAAGCAAGATGAAAACCGATTTGAGTACCCATTCCAGAATCAATGCGCCATCCATCGTTGTTTTGCCTTTCGCAGAAGGAATACCGTAGTGGAAAGGGAAGGGATGATCATGATACGATTTCCCTGATTACCGGTTCGAGTTTGACCCCGTGCGGAGAGGAGACCGGGAGGCCGCAACTGCGGGGGATCAATGCGGCCCCTTCGGGCAGGGTTTCATCCAGCCTGACGGGAACGCTGTATTCCTTGCCGCCTAACTGAAGCCGCGCGGGTTGTCCATCTTTAAGGTTGAAGCGCTCGGCGGTTGCCGGATGAAGGGATACTTCGGCACGGGCCAGTCGCTCTCTGAGCAGGGTCGAAGGAGTGACGGTTGTGCCATGATCGTACAAACGCACTACCGGCACCAACCAGACCAGCCCCTCGGCGTTCATCCTGTCCAGGTCAAAGGTATGCTCTGGCATACGCCCGGCCCACGTGGCAGGCGGGTGCCAGCCTTCTTTTTGAGAGGCGGCGCTCAGGGTGCAGCCCAATCCCTCGCGGTTCTCATAGGTGGTTCCACCGTAATAGAGATCACCCCGGCCAACGATAGGCCATTGGGGAGCAGTTTCGGCCAGGCGGGTGTAATCCAATCCACGGAAAGATGAAACGCTGGTGGCCAGATCGCGGAAGATGAGCGCCGGAGCGCGCCCTTCCAAAGGTAAACCGAGCTTCTCACCAAGCTGTGCAAGGATGGCATAATCGGGGCGGGTTTCGGGGAGGGGCTCAATGACCGGATAGAAACGCTGAACGCGCCGTTCTCCTGAGGTGAAGGTACCCTCCCGTTCGAAATGGGCTTGAGCCGGGAAGACCACATGGGCTTTGCGGGCGGTTTCGGTGAGGAAAAGTTCCTGCACGATGATAAAACTGGCTTTTTCCATGGCTTCAGCCAGAGTGGGGTCGTCTCCGGCCGGGTCGGCAGCCACAATGTAAAGTGTTCCTGCCTCAGCCAGATTCCGCGCCAGGTTCCCCGAGGGATGAATCCCCAGTTCCCAGGCGCCCTGCGTGTTGGCATGGAGCCAGACGGGCACCAGCCCGTTGTTGGGGCGAGAAAAGTGGCCGGTTTGAATAAGGAGGCCTGTACAGGCCTGTGCCAGGGCGCTGGTGCCAAGCATATCCATGCCCTCGCCGCCATAGAAGATGACGGCGTTTTGAGCTTCGGAAAATTCGGGGAATTTTCCATCCAGGAATTGCTGGATCACATCCAGCTCTTCTCCGTATCGGTAACGGATGACCCGTGTGGCGAATCGTTCAAGCCGGGTAGGGCGAGCACCAGCTACGATGAGGGAAGCCCCGCGTTTGGCGGCGGCCTTCAGGCGCAGCCACCAGAGAGGAGCCTGCTGATGGAGATCGGCCGCAATGACCAGAATGGCATCCCCTTTGCCCAGGTCTGCCAGGTTACTTCCGGGGGTCAATCCAACCTGAGATACCAGGTCGCCACCCCCCATACAGGTTGAGAGAAGGACCTTACCGCCAAGGGTGTCAGCCAGCCTGCGCAGGGTGAAAAGATCTTCATTAGGGAGACGTCCCCCGGCCAGGGCTACCAGTTCCCCACCGGTTGAGCGAATTCCATCTGCGGCGGCGGCCAGAGCCTCTTCCCAGCTAACCGTAACAAGCTCATCTCCACGGCGAACCATGGGACGGGTGAGGCGGTTGGGGCTTTCGGCGTAATGATAGGCAAAACGGCCCTTGTCGCAGAGCCAGATCTCATTGACGTTTTCGTTCTGGCGGGGCATTACCCGCTTGATCACCAGTTTTCCTCCCTGAGCGGCTTCCCGGCGCACGTTGACGGTCAGGTTACAACCCACCGGGCAATGATTGCACAGCGAAGCCGCGGGTTTCAGTTCCCAGGGACGAGCGCCAAAGCGGAAGTCTGCAGTGGTGAGAGCCCCCACGGGACAGATGTCGGTGGTGTTTCCGGAGAAGATGGAATCGAAACCGGGCTGAGAGAAGGTGACGATTTGCAGTGCTCGTCCCCGCTGGCTGAAGCCAAGGACGGGATCATCGGCAATTTCGTTTTCGAAGCGCACACAACGCGCACATTGAATGCAGCGTTCGCGATCGAGGTAAATTAGCTCGCCAAGGGGTACATGCTTGGCCAGGTGCATCTTCTCTTCAAAAATAAAGCGGCTTTCTGCAGGGCCGTACCCCATTGTCAGATTTTGCAGGGGGCATTCTCCGCCTTTGTCGCAAATGGGGCAATCGAGCGGATGAGACGTAAGGAGAAATTCCAGCACGTCTTTCCGAGCCGAGGCTACCTTCTGGCTCTGGGTGATCACTACCATTCCGTCGGTGACCGGCGTGGTACAGGCGGTGTCAAGCTTGGGGCCAAATTGAATGCGCGGATTCCCGTTTTCATCCATGACGGGCTGACCGCTGGCACGGTCGATCATCGGACGCCCGATATCTACCAGGCACATCCGACACATTCCTACCGGTTCCATTTTGGGATGGTAGCAAAAGACCGGGATATCAATGCCGATTTTTTTGGCAGCGTCTACCACCAGCGTACCCGGCGGTACGCTCACGGTCTGTCCATCGATGGTCAGGGTGATTTCTTTTGGCATGCAAACCCTCTCGATAAATTCAAGGTTCTACGGGCATTGCTCGGTGGCAGATTAACCACCCGTTGCAGTGCTCCCCGAACCGTTGACGTGATGTTCAAAGTCGCTTCGGAATTGCCGAATGCCTGTAGTGACGGCCATGACCGAAAATTCACCCAGCGCGCACAGGCACTTCCCGGCAATTTGATTGGCAACGGTCTCCAGCAGGGAGATGTCTTCAGGGGTGGCCCGGCCATTGATGATGCGCTGAGCCAGCCGGTTCATCCAGAAGGTGCCTTCGCGGCAGGGGGTACACTTTCCGCAGGACTCGTGTTTGAAGAAGTTGACTGTCTTGCTCACCAGCCAGGCAAAATCGACGGAGTCATCGAGTACGATCACCGAAGCGGAACCAAGTTGTGAGCCAATGGCAGCCACCGATTCGTAATCCATAGGGGTATCGAGGAGACGATCCTCGGTGATCGAAATGATGGCTGAAGAAGCCCCGGCTGGCATAATGCCCCGCACCTGACGGCCTTCTGGCACACCGCCGCCGTGGGTGTAAATCAATTCGCGGAAGGTGGTGCCGAGGGGCAATTCATAATTCCCGGGGCGGTTCACACACCCTGAGAGAGAGAAAATCTTGACACCCGGGCTGCGTTCAGTGCCCATCGATTTGTACCAGGCCGCTCCCTTTTCGAGGATCAAAGGCAGGTTGGTGAGGGTCTCTACGTTGTTGATGACGGTGGGTTTTCCGTAAAGCCCCACGACTGCCGGGAAGGGCGGACGCAGGCGCGGCTGGCCAAGTTTTCCTTCCAGGGATTCCAGCAGGGCGGTCTCTTCACCGCATATATAGGCGCCGGCGCCCAGGTGGGTGCGCAGTTGTAATGAGTAAGGGGTGCCAAAGAGGTTTTCTCCCAGGAAGCCGGCCTTTTCAAGCTCGGCGATTTTTTCATCCAGACGGTGAGCAATTTGCCAGAACTCACCCCTCAGGTAGATGTATGCCAGGTTGGCCTGTACGGCGTAGCTGGCGATCATCACCCCTTCAAGAAGCTGGAAGGGGTTGCCTTCCAGGATTTCTCGATCTTTAAAAGTGCCTGGCTCAGACTCGTCGGCGTTACAGACCACGTAATGCGGCCAGAGGTTGTTGGGTAAAAAGCTCCATTTAATTCCTGTAGGGAAGCCTGCACCGCCGCGCCCCCGCAACCCTGAAGCCTTAACTTCATCGATGACCTGAGCGGGCTGCATCTGAGTGACCACTTTTTTGAAAGCTTCAAACCCGCCATGCTGTAAATAAACTTCCAGCTGATCAAGGTTGGCGATTTCTCGATGGCGAAGTAAGAGGTGGGGGGTAGTGGTCATGACCGATCCTCCTTCGCGGCTACCCGGGCACGAACTTCTTCGATCCATGCCATGGCCAGTTCCACGCTCTGGTTTTCGTGGTAGACGATCTCGCCATCGCCCTGTACCTGGAAAACGGGTGCCCGATGACAGGCGGCCAGGCATTTGACGGCCTCAACGGTAAAGAGTCCGTCAGGGGTCGTGCCGCCTTCCTCAATCCCGAGGCGCTCGCACAGTTCCTGCAGGAAACGGTCCGCTCCACGCAAAGCACAGGGCAGGTCGGTGCAGACCTGAATGCGGTAACGGCCTCCGGGTTCGTCGTAGTAGAGGGTGTAGAACCCGACGATCGAAGCGACATCGGTGGTGGAAATTTCGAGGATTTCGGCAATATCCTGTAGCGCCTGACGTGGAACGTAGTTCGCTTCGCGCTGAGCCAGATAGAGTAAAGGCATCACTGCCGAGCGTTTGAATTCTGGCGGATATTTGGCGAGAATTTGCTGGACTTCTTCAGGGTATTTTTGGAGCAGCTGGTTCACCGGTCGGCATCTCCCAGAACGATATCAATGCTACCAATGGCGGCAACTACATCGGCGACAAAATGCCCACGGGTGAGGATGGGCATAATTTGCAGGTTGGCAAAGGTGGGGGTGCGGAAATGAACCCGGTAGGGTTTGGGACCGCCATCGGATTCGAGAAATACCCCCAGTTCTCCCCGTGGAGACTCGGTGGCTACATACACACTGCCGGGCGGTGCTGAAAAGCCCTCGGTCCACAGTTTGAAGTGGTGGATGAGTGCTTCCATGCTGGTGCCGATTTCCGAACGGGGAGGCGGGACGAATTTACGCTTGTTGCTCCGCACAGGCCCGAAGGGGAGTTTATTCAGGGCCTGACGGATGATCTTGAGCGATTCGGCCATTTCGTCCATGCGCACGGCGTAACGAGCATAAATGTCACCCTCGGTGCGGGTGGGGATGTTGAAGTCGTACTGCTCATATCCTGAGTAAGGAAGGGCTTTTCGCAGGTCATAGGCCATGCCGCTGGCACGTAAAATGGGGCCGGTAATGCCGTAAGCCACACATTCATCCCGGGTGATGATGGAAATTCCCCTGGTTCGTTCGATAAAAAGCTCGTTGGTATCAAGCAGGGCGTGGTATTTATCAAGCTCGCGGGGGAAGGCGTCAATGAACTGGCTCACCGCATCCTCAAACTCAACCGGCACATCCCTCCAGAGGCCACCGGGGCGGATGTAGGTGGTCATCATGCGCTGGCCGGAGACCATCTCGAAAATATCGAGGATCTTTTCACGCTCACGCATACAGTAGAGGAAAATGGACATGGCCGCCAGGTCGAGGCCAGAAGTGCCCAGCCAGAGAAGGTGGGAATTGAGGCGGGTCAGCTCGGCAAGGATAACGCGAATGGCCTGTGCCCGGGGGGGGACATCGATTTCGCATAGTTTTTCAACGGCCAGGCAGTAGGTGAGGTTGTTGCCAAGCGGATTAAGATAATCCAGCCGGTCTGTCATGACCTCAGCCTTCTGATAGGTTTTGGCTTCCATGTTTTTCTCAACCCCGGTATGGAGGAAGCCGATATCGGGCACACAGCTGACCACAATTTCACCATCCAGCTCCAGCAGCAGGCGCAGCACACCGTGGGTTGAGGGGTGCTGCGGCCCCATGTTAAGCAACATGGTGTCGCCTTCCAGGGCACGCTCGGAGACCAGATGGCGGAGTTCATCAACCGACACTTCACGAATTTCTGTCATGCGCTTTCTCCGTTATTCCTTAGGATGGGGCTTGCGCACGCTGATCTGATCGAAGTTAAAGGTGTATTGCACTTCTTCGTAGCCCAGCGGGTAATCCTTACGCAGGGGGTGCCCCTGCCAGTCCTGAGGCATGATAATTCGGCGCATATCGGAGTGCCCCGTGAAGGTGATTCCAAACATATCGTACACCTCACGCTCGTACCAGTTTGCGCCAGGGTAAACACCTTCCACGGTAGAAAGCCGCGGAGCGTTGCCGTCCAGGGGGACACGCACACACAGTACGAGGGACTTTGCCAGGACGCGAACGTGATACACTACATGGAAACGCGGGGTCTGCCGGGGGAAATAATCTACCGCGGTTACATCCACCAGCTGGTCGAAGCCGAACTCATCGCGCAGGGTGCGCATCAGCTCGACGATAGATTCAGCCGGGGTGATGAGGGTGACCTCGCCGCGAAATTCCTGCACCGAAGCCGCGAAGCGATCACGGGCAGCGTTGACGGCCAACTGGAGCTTTTCGTCCATGCTTCTTACCCCCATTTGGTGAACTTTTCCTGTTTGACTTTTTCGTGCAGGGTCATAATGCCGTGGATCAATCCCTCGGGGCGAGGGGGACAACCAGCCACGTACACGTCAACGGGCACAATTTCGTCAACCCCCTGAAGGATTGCGTAATTATTGAACACTCCCCCGCAGGACGCACAGTCGCCCATGGCAATGACCCATTTGGGATTGGGCATCTGGTCATAAAGTTGACGCAGGACGGGAGCCATTTTACGGCTGACCCGTCCGGCGACGATCATCAGATCGGATTGACGGGGACTGGCGCGCATTAATTCCATGCCAAAACGGCTCATATCATAATGAGAGGCCTGCGCCGCCATCATTTCAATGGCACAACAGGCCAGCCCAAAGAGCATCGGCCACATGGCATTGGTACGTGCCCAGTTGACCACCTGTTCCAGGTTTGTGGTGACGATGCCCAGGTTGCCGAGTTTCTGTTCTATTCCCATTCAAGCGCTCCTTTCTTCCAGGCAAACAGATGAGCTACCTCTAAAATAATGACAAAGATGATCATGAGCGCCAGCCCCGGCAGGCCAAGTTCACGAAAAGCGACAGCCCACGGGAGGAAGAAGACCACCTCGATATCAAAAAGAATAAAAAGCACGGCGACGAGATAATAGCGCACGTGAATACGCCGCGCGCCCGGGCCGTAAGGCACCATGCCCGATTCGTAAGGCATGGCCTTCTTCTCGCTTGGACGACGCGGCCCAAAGAGTGTGCCCAGAAGGATGACCAGGACACCCAGAATGATGGAGAACACAATGATAATTACAAGGGGAAGATAATCATCAAGCATGGGAAAATCCTTCCAAGCTTATCAAATTACTCTTGCTAGAAAATGAGTATAACACAGGTTAGGCATGGTGGCAAATTTCACAATCCTCCAAATTGGATGATTTTTGTCGTGTGATGGGGGTTTGGAAAGTAATTCCGGGAGGTTTATGGAGAGACTCAATGGGCAGTTGAGACTGCAGGAGCGAGATTCAACCAGCGGTTGTTTGATTTTTCTCCCGGCGTTTGATACAGTGAGATTGTCGTTTGGAACTGCGCGCAGCTCTCCTTTTCCGGGGCAGATACCGGAAGATAATTTCTGAAAGAGAAAGGATGACTCAATGATCGACCCAAAGAAAACCGGAGCCTGTATTTCGCAATTACGTCGGCAGCGAGACTGGACCCAGAGCGAACTCGCCGAGCGCCTCCACGTGACTCCGCAGGCCGTCTCCCGCTGGGAAACCGGTGAGTCTTTCCCGGATATTACCACCCTGGCTGAAATTGCGCGGGTTTTTCGCGTGAGCGTGGATCACCTGCTCAACGGCGGTGCGGGAGGTCTTTTCCGTGATCGAAGCCGAACGGTTGCGGGCGAGCTGGCCCAGGAGATCGCGGAAGGAAATCTGGATCAGGCATCAAAGATGCTGGTAGAAAAGAAAGCCGATTTCCAGTCTTTGATCGAGCTCGCCCCTCTGACGCGCCCCAGCACGATGGATGCCGTTATCGAGAAAATGAAGGGCTTTCCCTTCAGCATGGAACAAATTGTAGAACTCGCGCCGTTTGTTAGCCAGGAACTTCTCAGTGAACTGGTGGAGGGCGTGGTGGACGGGAAAATGAACCGCGAATTATTAAGTAGCCTGGCTCCATTTCTCAGCCGCGAGACTCTCGATACCCTGGTGCATCGGGTCATGGAAGGGGAGATCAGCCCGGATTTCTTAATGGAACTGGCTCCCTTTTTAAGCAAGAACACCCTTAACCAGCTGGTGGAGCAGGTAGGAGAAGGACGTTTGAGTGAGGAACAACTGGAAGAGCTGGCCCCTTTTCTGAGTAAAGAGGCCCTGGATTCCCTGGTGGATCGGGTGCTTAAGGGTGAGATTCAGGCAGAGCTTCTCTCTGGCCTGGCGCCTTTCCTGAGCACCGAAACCCTCGACCGTCTGGTGGATCGGGTTTGGGAAGGGTCTGTGGAGAGAGTGCATATTGAAGAACTGGCCCCCTTCCTCAAAGCGGAGACGCTGGAGAGGCTGGTTTTTGAAGCCGTGGATGGGAAAATTGACCTCCGGTTGCTCGAGTCGCTGGCGCCCTTCTTACGCAGGGAGGCTTTAGAACGGCTGGTTGACCGGGTCTCAGAAGAGGCTCTGGATGCAAACATTCTGGTGGAGCTGGCCCCGTTTTTCAGTCAGTCGGCGTTGCAGAAGATTCTTGGCCATGTGGCAGAAGGCACGATCAGTGCTGAGGTGGTGGTTGGGCTGGCGCCATTTCTGGATAAAACCATGCCGACTGAGTTAATCCGCAATTCAATTCGTGCCCATCCTCCAGAAGACCGCGAGGCTGCCTGATCTCTGAAATGGGTCGGCGAGGGCTGTTCAGTTCGAACAGCCCTCGTTTGTTTATGGGAGTTGTTCGATGGCGTAAATGGAGACTCCCTGTTGACGATAGAGGAGGGTCAGCCGGGGGCAGAAGTCTAACGGGGCGGACTGCAAACTGCCCTTGCCTTCGTGAATATACACATGCGTCAGCCGAGCCTCTCGCACAATTTCCCAAAAATCTGGAGTACACCCCTTCACCTGGCCGGCAAGGTGCGCAAGCCGGTTGATCTGTTCGATGGAGGAAGAGTCGAGCCACATGTAGGGGACGGGCGGAACGAGGGTATAAAAGCCGGCGTAAGGCATGAGCCAGTAACCGCCATCGGTGCCGCGGTAAATGTTTCCCTGCCAGGGAGTGGCATTAATGAAAAAGCGTGCATCCGAGGGCAGATTGGCCTGTGCCCAGCGCAGGGCATGCAGGTCGGCCCGGGTGGCAAGGACGGTGACGGGGTTGATGATGTTACGGTTTTCCCGGATGCCCCAGAGGAGGAGCAGAGAGGAGACGAGGATCATCGCGCCGGTCGCCAGCCGGGGGTGGGTACGCCGACCGAGCGCCGCACAGGCTCTGTCGATGAGATATACGAGGAGGATCGCGGCGGGGGCAAAAAGGACAATGGCGTACAGGTCGGGGCGGAATGGGCCCAGTTGAAGGAAAAAAGGCTGGGAGAAGAGAAGCATGAGGCTGCTCCAGGCGGCAAAAAGACGCAGGGAGGATGGGGCGGAAAGTCCGGCCAGAAGCAGTCCCAGCGCTGCGAAACCCAGAAGGATGTGGTTAGAGCGTGGGCCGAGCAGGCTGATCAGATAGTTCCAATCAGAAGACCGGACAGCCAGCCTGATTCCCTGTACGCGAGCCTGAGAAAGGTTATCCATCAAAGCGCGGAAGAGCCATGGAAAAGCCAGTATCCCGCCAGCCCATGCCCACCCGGCCAGTTCGAGCGGGGCAAGGTGCACTGACCGCCGTTTGATGGCCTGCCATAACCCGGGCAGGGCAAGCACAAAGAGAAATAGCACCAGAAAAACAATCGCCAGATACTGACTCAGACAGACCCCGGCTGTGAGCAGGGCAAAAAAGAGCCCAGCCCTGCGGTTGCCCGGATGACGGCGCACCTCGAGGGCAGCGGCCATGGCCGGAAAGAGAACTACCAGGCCGGTGGAAAGGGTGTAGCGTCCCCAGGTAGCGTAATAGGCGGGCATGTGGAACCCAAAGCCTGTCAACAGCCCTGCCAGGGCGGCGGCGGAACGGGGAATTTCCAAACCGCGTGCCAGGCGGTAAATGGAAAGAGCAATCAGAGCATTGATTGCCTGCCCCAGGAGGAGCACGGCCTGATCAGGCGAAAGCTGTGCCCAGCTTGCGAAGGAAGCGGCGAGCAAATGAAACCCGTAATGATAAGAAAATGGAGCATCCAGGTAGGGGTGTAAGTCGCCCGGAAGGCCACCCCTTTCGAGGATGACTCTGACAATCAGGGTGTGATGGACTGAGTCAACCCAGTTGGGAAGCACAAGGTTCCTCACCTGGTAAAGCCGAAACCAGAGGAGTGCCGCGATGCAGACCCCTGCCGCCAGGCCGTTGAACAAGGCGGGTAGCTTTTGACGCACAGGAAAGGGCGCAGAGCCGCGGTAAAGAAAACCTGTGACTGCACCGGCCAGACATAAGCCGTACAGAATGGCTGCTCCTGCGGCGCCGGGGTAAATGCCGAGCAGATTGAATAAGAGCCCGGCAAGACTCGTGAGCGAAATACTCAGGGCAATGGCGTCGGCCAGGAATTCGGCTGGCTCACGGGCGGGATCGAATGGACGCAGCCAGGCCATCCCTGCCAGACCGGGGATCAGGAGCACGATCAGCCCTGCTCCGAGGAGGATCAGGTTCATGGAACCCTCCAGTTCAGGGATAGGGAGGTTGGGTCGTCTCCGGGGGCGGCGGGTAGGCAGGTGGGGCAGCCGTGGGTGGAGCGATGGTTGGCGGGATAGAAGTGGGTGGGGTGGTTGGCGGCATACGCG
>NZ_DF967965.1:2447545-2460837 GCF_001050195.2 Anaerolinea thermolimosa | reverse complement strand
GGGGTGGGGATGAATGGCGCAGCGGTGGCGGTAGAGGTACGCCGGGTCGGAAGGGGCTGCAGAGAGGCTGTAGGGGTAGAGGAGGGGGGGAATGGCAACGTGGCTGAAGGCGTAAAGCTCGGTGTAAAAGAAGGAAGGCCGGTGGGGGTTCCAGTGGCTGAAGGCGAGGGGATGGAAGGAGGGGTGGCGCTGGCTGGCGTGATTGGGGTTGGGGTGAAGGTGGGAAGTGCGGTGCGCAGGCCTGACCGGGTGGGATATGGCGTCACAGTTGGAACCGGGGTTTGCAGGAGGATGCGCAGGTCGTCCATGGGAGATAAGGCGGATGGTGCCATATCGCGAGCGGCTTCGCCCACCAGTCCGAGCCCAAAGGCCAAAGGGTGAAGCCCACGAAGATCGGCGGAATAATCGGCGTGTTGGAAGGAATGCAGAGCCACAGGCAGTGTTCCGGCGGTCACCAGCCAGGCAGGGGAGAATATGGCCCCTCCCAGGGCTGCCAGCCCCCCCAGGAAAAGGAGGAGGAGGAAGATACTCCATGAGAGCCGCTGCCAGGCAGGCAGATGGCGTTCGGGTTTGGTGCTCACAGCATACCTTCCCAGCCAATTGGATTCCGTGGAGGATGGAGACGGTAGACCTGGATCCTTTCCGCCTTGCCACGCACCTGATGATACCCCAGAGCTTCAAAGTGGAAACGGCCCTGGTGTTCAGCAAGGGCTTGAAAGGTGGCATGGCTGACCAGGATTGCAGAACTGTCAAACAATGCACGCGTTAAAGACTCCAGACGTTGCGCCGAATTGACGGTATCGCCAATGATAGTATAGTGCAGGCGGTCGCTTGTGCCCAGACCACCGGCGATGACCACCCCGGTGTTTATGCCGATACCAGTAATGAGCTGGGGTTCTCCCCGCGCGCGGCGCTGGTTGTTCAACCGTTCGATGGCCTGGAGCACCTCCACAGCGGCCTGGCAGGCCGCAAGAGCACTCTGTTTGGGGTTGAGCAGGCGAGGGAGGGTGCCAAAGAAGGCCAGCATGGCATCGCCTTCAAACTGGTTTACCACTCCGCCGTAATGAGTAACGATGGGAACGATCTGTCCAAAATATTCATTGAGCCAGTGCAGAACGGTAGAAGGTGGGACTTTTTCAGAAAGGGTTGTGAAGCCGCGAATATCGGTCATTAAGACTGTGGCGACGGCTTCTTGCCCTTCGAGACGCAGATTGCCTGATGAAAATGTCTGCCGGAGTTGTTCGCGCACTTCGGGTGAAACAGTACGCCCGAGGAGATCACGGTAAATGGATCCTTCCTGCAGGCCAGCGACCATGCGATTGAAAGCGTTGGCGAGGATGGCCAGTTCGTCATTGCCTGCAATATCCACTTTTACTTCTAAATTTCCGCTGGCGACCTCGCTGGAGGCTGCAACCAGCTTCATCAGAGGGCGCGTGATCAGGCTGGCGAGCGATACGCCCACTGCGATGACCAGGAAAATTGCCGTGGCCACAAAGAGGAAAATCTCAATCTGGGTGGCACGGCTGGTGCGAATAAAAAACGCCTGAGCGAGTGATACTCCCATGACCCCCAGATCTTCGCCACCGCGAACTTCCCATGGAGCCAGAACTTCGGTATAACGCAGGTTGGAAATGGAAAGGTCACGCGTCTGGCTGGAATGATCCTGCCTTTCCAATATGGATGATGCTTCTGCTGCGGAGAGTAAGAGCTGATCCCTTTCCGCGTTGAGGGATGTGGCCAGGGGCTGGCCCTGAAGGTCATAAAAAGTGACATCACTGAGGGTGTCTCTGGAGAGTTCACGGGCCAGGGTAAGCAACGATTTTCCTACCAGCACGGCACCAAGGCGGTTACCGGCTGGATCATACAGCGGGCCGGCTACATAGATCATTTCTCCCAGAGGGCCAGAACCACGCCCGGCAAATTTATCACCTGTCGCGTCGCTTTTCCCCTCCAACACTTGCCTGACGAAAGGCCAGCTGGCGGCTTCACTTCCACCGGTGGTTGCACGGTATTCTCCAACGCCACCATCCGGCACGTGGGTGAGTGTGAGCAGGTGGTTCCCGGATGAATCGAGGAGGATCATTTCTTCTTCCTGGCTGTTAGCCGCCACCGGAAGAAGTAGCTCTCGGAGAGTTTCGGCCTGTTTTAATTGCATGGCTTCGGGAAGACCCTGGGTATTGGCAATCAGGCGAAGGGTTTCGAGCAAGCGGTTTTCTTCCTGTACCAGGCCGTCTTGTGCCTGAAGCCCGGTTTTTACCAGCTGGTTTAGAAATCGTTCCTGAACTGATTCGAGGGCGACCCGGCTGATCAGGTATGCACTGGCCAGGGCGAACAGAATGGCCAGCAGGAGGTAAGGCAGGGTGATTTTAACCCGCATGGGCATGCGCACTTCATGCGGTGAGGCGGGTTTCACCATGCGCGGGGAGCGTGGCACGGTGTCTTCTTCTAACTGGTGAAGGGCCTGTTCGATCCACCGCGAGGTAAATGGTTGACGGAGGAACACCCGGACGCCCTGCTCACGGGCTCTGAGTTCTCGTTGCAGATCCGGGTAGCGATTGGTCATGATCACTTTTAAAGCGGGATTGGCCGTGCGGGCCTCACGCAGGAAGGCATACCATTCCTGGCTGGAAAAATGCAGATCCATCACCATCAGCTGCGGTTTGACCTGCTCCAGGAGTGCCTGCCCCTGACCCAGATCCCACGCCTGCCAGACTTCGTCTCCGCGCTGTTTAAAATAGCGCAGTAAAGGTTCTGTAAGGCGCGGTTCTGCCTGAACGAGAAGAACACGAAGTGCCATAAACGATTACATCCGCCTTTCGATTATATGATCTTCGAAGGGCTCCTTACCTTATAAGTACCTTTCAATCTGACCTGGGGACGGGTTAAACAGGCTGCTCCACAATCTACGGAGCAGCCTGTCTCAGGAAAAGGTGACCCCTCTTTTAAGAGAGGTATTCGCGGAGGTGACGGCTACGGGTGGGATGGCGCAGTTTACGAAGTGCCTTGGCCTCGATCTGGCGAATGCGCTCGCGGGTAACGTTGAAATAACGGCTGACTTCTTCCAGGGTGTGGTCTTTTCCGTCGATCAGGCCAAACCGAAGTTCGAGAACCTGCCGTTCTCGTTCTGAAAGGGCGCCGAGAGCATTTTGTACCTGCTCGCGGAGCATTTCTCGCGCGGCGGCATCCATCGGCTCCAGGGCTTCGTCGTCTTCGATGAAATCTCCCAGCTGGCTGGATTCTTCATCGCCCACCGGGCGCTCCAGAGAAACGGGTTCTTCGGCGGACTGGAGGATGCGTTGTACTTTGGCCGTGGCCCAGTTCCAGCGCCGGAGCACCTCTGGATCGATGGGTTTTCCTTCTTTACGCGCCTGCTTGATGGCGCGAGTGTCTTCTTCGGAGAGGAACCCTCCCTCCAGGGCCAGTTCTTCGGCAGTGGGTTCACGGCCAAGTTGTTGCACCATGGTGCGCTGAACCCGTAGCAAGCGAGTGATGGCCTCAAAGAGATGGACTGGAATGCGAATCGTACGGGCCTGTTCGGCAATGTAGCGGCTGATCGATTGACGAATCCACCAGGTGGCGTAGGTTGAGAATTTGAAACCACGGGTAGGATCAAACTTGGTCACAGCCCGCAACAACCCCAGATTGCCTTCCTGAATCAGGTCGAGGAAAGAAATCCCTCGTCCGAGGTAACGCTTGGCAATGCTCACTACCAGGCGCAGGTTAGCGCGGATAAGCGTCTGATTGGCTTCTTCAGCCCGCCGACGGACTCCCTCAACTTCATTGGCCAGTTCCGCTTCCGGGGGCATGTGAGTGAGGAAGAAGTCCAGGTCGGGCATCTGGTTGGTGTCTTTCAGACGGTGAAGGAGTGAGTCCGCCAGAGCCGGAGGCAGGAGGTACATGCCAATAAACATAGTGAAGGTGTGCCGTACAAAACCATCCCACAGAGCATCTTTACCCCACAGGCCGTTATCAAGATAGGTTCGCAGGTAAGAGGGTTCATCGGCCTGCCACTGGCGGCGCAGTAACTGGGCTTCAGCCAGGGTGAGTGCCAGGTCTGGCACATTGCCCTGTTGCAGGGTGCGGGCATCCTCGATCATCCGGTTATACGAGGTGATCATCTCTCGCGCCACCATGCCAAAGAGCGCTTCGTTGGGCCGATCACTGCCTTGAGGAAGATGCTTTTGCAGATTCTCAAGAAACCGCTGCGCCTCGATTCGCGCTGCCAGCCTGAATTCGCTGTCGGCATCCAGCAGGTTGATTTGCCCGATTTCTTTCAGATAGAGCCTGACGGGGTCTTCCGAAAGCTCCATCGCCACCACGGAGGAATCAAGCAATTCAACCACATCTTCAAGGCTGATGTCATTCCATTCCTCAGCCCCGGCAGTGGCGATGGGTTCTTCGGTCTCTTCTTTCTCTTCGAGTTCATCCTCGCCCCCTGGTTCGGCATCTTCTGGCAGGTCTGGATCATTTACCATGCCGGAGCGAGAAAGGCGGCTGGCAGGAGCGTCACTGGAAGGGAGCAGATTCTCATCCGGCTTTTCCACAGAAGCGTGTGGGCGAGAAGAGGGTATTTTCTTTCGAGCCATGGGATAAATATACCACAATTGTCAAATTGGTTTAAGAAAGGGGAAGGGGCTATTTTTAAGCATCAAGGAAGACTGAAAATTCCGGGAAGGCTTTCAGGGAAGGATGGGTTGCCTGAGTGCACGATGAATTCGTTGCAGAGTCTGGGTGAACTGGAGGGTCATTTCATTCAGACGGGTGGGAAAATCGGATGGTTCTTGCGGATCGCTGTGCATGAAGCGCAACTGGTCGAGGCTGGCACGCACCCGGGTTTCGCGCAGGCGTAACAGGGTATGCACCAGGTCTTCGAAGGCTTTCTGGGGAGTGGGCTCGCCGCCGGGAAAAGGCTCCAGATAGGTCTGCACGGTTTCACGGAGCTCTTCAGGGATCGATTCGACCAGGTAGTGGCTGGCATCGAGTGCGTCCTGCTCCAGAGAGGAAAGGACTTGCCGGGCTAACATTTGATGGTCGGCTTCCTCAAAATCCTCACTCGAGAAGCGGTTCAAGCCTGCTTCCTGAAGAAGGCGATCCAGGTTGTATAGAGACTCGGGAAAACGCAGAAGCAGGCGCAGGACGTGAGCTTCGAGCGCCCGGGTGGGCATTAAGCGGGCGGATAAAACAGAAGGTGTTTGCTCAGAGGAAGGTGAAGGCTGGCGGCGGCGGGTGACCCGGCGCTGGGAAGGGGGAGGGGAGGCCTGCAAGGCGCGTTCATCCACGCGGAGCAAACGCGCCAGGCGTTGCCGGTAATCTTCCCGTTCGACCGGGCTCGCCACGTCGTTAATGAGAGGTAATACCCGTGAGGCGATCTCGCTTTTAACTTTGGGGTCGTTCAAATCGCGTCCGAAGGCGAGGGTTTCCATGACGTGCAGCACGATGGGTTTGGCTGTCTCAACGATGTGAGCCCATTCCTGCGGGTCGCGCAGGGCAATTTCATCCGGGTCGAGTCCCTCTGGCAGGGTGGTCACGCGCAGGTCTGCCTGAAGGCGCCCTTCCTGGCGGATCAGCCCGTGAGCATCAAACACCAGCTCGCTGGAGACGTCCATGGCCTGACGGGCAACTTCCAGGCCGCGTAAGGTGGCTTTTTGTCCGGCGGCATCAGGGTCGAGGGCGAGAACGATGCGGCGGGTGAAGCGCTTCAGCAGGCGCAGCTGGTCTTCGGTGAGGGCCGTGCCCATGGGAGAAACGGTGTTGGCAAAACCGGCCTGGTGAAGTGCGATGACGTCCAGGTATCCTTCGACAATCACAACCTGATCGGCGTTCCGGATGGCTTTGCGGGCCTGGTCAAGCCCATACAACAGACGGCCTTTATCAAAAAGAACGGTCTGAGGGGTATTGAGGAATTTAGGCTGATCCTGAGGATCGAGGATGCGAGCGCCGAAACCGCACATTTTACCGCTGGCATCGCGGATGGGGATCATCAGTCGGTTTCGGAAGCGGTCGTAGACCCCGCCCGAATCGCGCTCGGTCACAAGGCCAACCTGGAGCAGTTCTTCCTGCGTGTAGCCTCGAGAGAGGAAATGCTGGCAGGCTGCGTCCCATGAGTCAGGGGCATACCCCAGCCCAAAAGCTTCAATGGTCTGAGGAGTCAACCCGCGTTTTTGCAGGTAAGCCCATGCCGCTTTGCCGGGCTGAGTTTCAAGCAGGTGGTGGCGGAAAAACGTGACCGCTTCTTCCAGAAGGGCACGCAGTTTTTCGTGTTCCTCTTTCTCCGCTTCACGCTCCGGCGTGAGAGGTTCCAGCCGTACACCGGCTCTTTCTGCCAGATATTGGAGCGCCTGGGGGAAGTCCCATCCTTCTTTTTTCATTACAAAGCGGAAGATGTCGCCGCCTTCATTGCACTGGCCGAAGCAACGCCAGGTGCCGCTCTCAGGGAAAACCACAAAAGCGGGTGTTCGGCTGTTGGGATGAAACGGGCAAAATCCGGTGTAGTTCTTCCCGGTACGCCGGAGTTGAACGGTTTCGGATACCAGATCGACGATATCAATTCGCGTTTTGATCTCATCAATCGAGGACATAAATGTATTATAACGGCATGATCTTCGAAGTGTTCCACGGATATAATTTCATCATGCAACGAAAACACTGGTTTTTGGGTTTGTGCCTGACGCTTGTGTTCATGGGGGGGTGTAATCTGATCAATCCCATACGGGTTGACGGCCAGGAGATGCCCCGGGCAACCTCAACGGAGATGGTTGCTACCCCACAAACCGCACCAACCCCAACCCCGGGGTTCACCTCTACCCCCACGTTGCTTTCTCCAGACCAGTTGCTCTGGGTGGCTAACCCTGTGGATGGCCAGGTACGGGTGATTGACCCGATCAGCGGGGCGACGCTGGTGATCATTCCTACCGGAATGCACCCTGAACAGATGGTTCTTGGAGAGGGGGCGGCCTGGGCTCTGGATCGAGAAGGAGACCGGGTGTTGAAATTCTCACTGGCGGATTACACCCTTCAGGTTGTCATCCCAGTACCTCAGGGAGAAACGAATTGCCTGGTGGCAGGGGCAGGGTTCATCTGGGTGGGGGTCACTGAACGGCCTCTGACGAACATTCTCTTACCGGGGGAGGAATATCATGAGACCGGGGGAGTGGTGCGCATCGACCCCCGAACCGGTCAGGTAGCAGGGTACGGCCAGGTGGGCCCCGTACTGGATTTAACCGTTGCACGGGGTGTGGTGTGGGGGCTGGTGAAGATGCCCATCGAAACGGCTCTGGTGCGCATTGACCCTGCGACGCTGGTCAGTTCGCCAGTGCAACTTGCAGGGACGCCTGACTGGCAGATTGAAGATGCACTGACGGCTTCGGATACCAGCCTCTGGATGTTTTCTCAGGCTTATGGCAAGCTTTACCGCTTGAGTTTTGAGGGGCATCTCTATGATGAAATCAGACTGGGGCAACATCCACCGATCGGGCCAGCAGGGATGGTGATCGGAGATCGCTGGCTGTGGCTGGCCGCCCCGTGGGGGAAGGTCATTCAGGTTGATACGGGGAATGATCAGGTTGTAGCCGAACTTTCGCTCGATTTACCTCTCAGCAATGTGTCCTGGGCGGTAGGTGCGGCCTGGGTGACCAGCCTGGTGGGCGGAAAAGTATTTCGTATTGACCCCATGGCGCAAACTGCGTCCCTGGAGGTGGCGATTGGCCCTACCGTCCGACCTACCCCCATGGTTACGGCCACTCCCATTCTTCGCGCGCATCGGCCCTGCCCCGACGCCCCCTATTCACGGCTGGAAGTGGGAGACCAGGTGCGCACGCTGGAGGAGCCTGCCTTACCGCAACGCCTGCGAAAGGAGGCCGGTAAAGATGCAGAACGCGTGGGATGGATTCAACCGGGCGAAGTTGCCCGGGTGCTGGAGGGGCCGGTCTGTGCCGATGGCTGGGTGTGGTGGAAAGTGGAAACCCTTACCGGCGGGTATACTGGCTGGGCGGCTGAAGGAGATGGTACAGAGTACTGGTTGATCCCATGGAAATAAACCCGGAGTCCACGTCAGTCTGAACGTGGACTCCGGCAGGTAACCAGAGGGGGAATCTTTAAAATCCTTCCAGACGAGAAAGGTCCGCTGTACCGCGCGCCAGAGCGGCCACTCGCTGGAGCAGGCCAAGACGATTGGCACGCACGACAGGGTCTTCGTCCATGACAAGCACAGCATCAAAGAAGCGGTTGACGGCTGGAATGGCTGGCAGGAAAGCCTGCAAGAAACTATCTGGAGAACCGGCGTTGGAGTGGGTTGTTTCGGCCTTCTGTATGGCTTCGAAAAGCTCATGCTCTGCCGGATGGCTGAAATGGGCCGGGTTGACGGAGTAGATTTCGGGCTGGTCTCGAGTGATACGCACACAGCGACTGTACGCGGGCAGAATGGTATTCCAATCGGGGCGTTCAACCCAGCGGCTCAATTCACGGGTAGCCTGCCAGGCACCCAGCGGGTTGTGCGCCTGTTCAGCCATGACGGCGTCCACGATGTCATACCGGAAGCCCAGTTCGTCCAGGAGGTAACTGCGTAATCGTCCGGTGATGAACTCAAAACAGGCGGCCTGGCTTTCAGGACTGGCCGGTAAAGGCAGGTGGGCGGCGGCCAGGCGCAACCCTTCCCGTAAATCGAAGGGGGTGTGCGTGCCGATCAGTGCCTGAACCAGTCCCAGAGCGGCACGGCGTTGAGCGAATGGATCTTTGGTGCCGCTGGGGGCCAGCCCGGCAGCGAACAACCCGGAAAGTGTGTCCAGCCGATCGGCCACACTGAGGAGTAAGCCGGGTTTGGAAGCAGGCAGGGTATCGCCGGAGTAGCGGGGCAGGTAATGTTCAAAGATGGCTTCAGCGACGGCAGGGCTTTCGCCAGAATGCAGGGCGTAATAACGTCCCATGATCCCCTGAAGGGAGGTCATTTCAACCACCATGTGGGTAACCAGATCAGCTTTGCAGAGCCTGGCGGAGCGGCGGGCGACGGCCAGCTCTTCTTCGTTCAGGGGAATGAAGGAAGAGAGAGGTTCCACCAGAGCCTCAATGCGGCGAGACTTGTCGAGCATGGAACCCAGTTTGACCTGAAAGGTCAGCGTTCCCAGGCGGGGAAGATGATCTTCCAGGGAGTGTTTCAGATCTTCCTGAATAAAGAAGGAAGCGTCAGCGAACCGTGCCCGGATAACCTGTTCGTTTCCATCCGTAACGACGTCCAGGTATTGGTCATCTCCGTTGCGCACGGCAATAAAGTATGGAAGCAGACCGCCCGACTCGGCGTAAGCCGGGAAGTAGCGCTGGTGTTTTTTCATCACCGAGATCAGCACCTCAGGGGGGAGTTTGAGGTATTCGGGCTCGAAGGTACCACGCAGGGCGGTGGGAGCTTCCACAAGGCGGGTGACCTCATCGAGGAGGCCATCATCCACTCTGGAAGATGCGCCAATCTCCTGGAGAAGATGGCGTACCTGGCTGGCGATTACATCACGGCGTTCAGCAGGGTCGAGGATAATTCCCTGGGCGCGCATGGTGGAGAAGTAATCGGTGGGGTGATGGAGTTCCATCATTGCAGGCTCGCGGAAGCGCAATCCACGGGTTGTGCGTCCGGCGCGCAGCCCGGCGTATTCGAAAGGAATGATCTCCCCGCCATGCAGGGCCACCAGCCAGCGAATGGGACGGGAGAAGGAGACCTGGCTGTCGTTCCAGCGCATAGATTTTTCGAATTTCAGGGCCGCAAGTAAACCGGGAAGGGCTTCACGGAGGACGGCCGGGGTGCTCCGCCCGGCTTCGTGTACTTCGGCGACGGCATAACGCCCTCCATCGATCTCTTCTATCCGCAATTGATCGACCGCCACCCCCCGGCTGCGGGCGAAGCCCTCGGCGGCCTGGGTTGGGCGGCCACTGGCGTCAAACGCGCGTGCCGCTGGCGGCCCTTTGACGAGGGTGGTGCGGTCGGGCTGGGAAGGAGCCAGGTCTTTCACCAGAGCTACCAGGCGGCGGGGTGTTCCGAAAACCTGTATCTCACCGTGAGAAAGGCGCTGTTCGGCGAGAAGAGCCGGAAGGCGCTCCTGAAGTTGAAGCAAAGCGCTCTCCAGATCGGCAACAGGCAGTTCTTCGACGCCAATTTCAAGGAGGAAGTCAGCTGGCCGGGCGAGGGGGGCAGACGAACTTTCCTCTACGGGTGTGGATGGAGACACGGTGGGACGCACATCTTTCAGCCAGGGGAACCCCAGTTTTTTACGTTGTTCCACATAAGCCACGGCCACCCGGCGGGCTAAGTCGCGCATACGTGCAAAAAGCGCCTGCCGTTCGGTGACGCCAATGGCACCGCGCGTATCCATGATATTGAAGGTGTGGGAACATTTGAGCACGTAATCATGAGCGGGGAGTACCAGCTCATGTTCGAGGGCGGCCTGGGCTTCAGCTTCAAAAAGGTCGTACATTTGCCTCAGGCGCTCGACATCGGCCACTTCAAAGTAATAGCGGCTGTGTTCCTGTTCGCCCTGAAGGTTGACGTCTCCGTAGGTGCGATCGGGGCTCCATTGAATATCCCGAAAGTTCCGTACCCGCTGGAGTGCCATGGCAATTCGTTCCAGCCCGTAAGTGATCTCTACCGACACCGGGTCGAGGGCAAAACCACCCGCCTGCTGGAAATAGGTAAACTGAGTAATTTCCTGACCATCCAGCCAGACTTCCCAACCCAATCCCCAGGCGCCCAGTGCTGGAGATTCCCAGTTGTCTTCGACAAAACGAATATCATGCTGGCGAGGATCTATTCCCAGCGCCTGGAGGGATTGCAGGTAACGTTCCTGTGGGTCACCGGGGTCCGGTTTAAGGATGACCTGGAACTGGTAGTGCTGCTGCAGGCGGTTGGGATTCTCTCCGTAACGGCCATCGTCCGGGCGGATGGACGGTTCCACGTAGCCCACATTCCACGGTTCGGGGCCGAGGACCCGTAAAAACGTAGCGGGGTTGTACGTTCCCGCGCCTACCTGAGTGTAATACGGCTGCCAGATTAAACAACCCTGTCTGGCCCAAAAATCTTGCAAGGTGAGGATGATTTCCTGAAAGGTCAGGGAGCGTTTCATACCTTCTCCACGATCGAAATGAGTCCTCGAATTATAGCATACCGAATTGCTGTGTAAAATTCGGATAGAATCCCCTGTTGGAACCGGGTAAGATAGACGCATGAATCAAGACCGGTTGGGAACGGTAAAGGTGAAATTAATGGATGAGTCAGTCTGCTGGCGAGCGGTTCAGATACGAGATCGAGACCAGGACGGAAAATTTGTCTATGCGGTGCGTACCACGGGGATTTTTTGCCGACCTTCGTGTGCCTCGCGTCAACCCAGGCGCGAACATGTGTTGTTTTTCGCAACCCCAGAAGATGCCCTTGCGGCGGGTTTCCGTCCCTGTAAGCGTTGCCGCCCTCTAGAGACCTCCGCCCCTGATGATCGTGTATGGCTGGTCAGGCAGGCCTGTTCTATTCTGGAGGAAGAGAAGGAGACGGTTCTGACTCTTCAGATGTTGGCCCGGCGGCTGAACATCAGCCCGACTTACCTGCACAGGGTGTTTAAAGAGGTAACTGGCATGACACCACGGCAGTACACATCATTGATACGTGCAGAAGCTTTTAAAAGCCATCTCCGAAAGGGCGCCCGGGTGATCGAAGCGCAATTTGAAGCAGGATATACATCCAGCAGTCGCGTTGTTGAGGCGTCTGATCGATGGCTTGGGATGACCCCCGGTCAATATCGCAAAGGAGGGAAGGGTATGGAGTTGAATTACGCCATTGTGGAAAGTTGGATGGGGCGTTTACTGGTAGCAGCAACTCACCGCGGGGTGTGTGCGGTACGTTTTGGTGAGGGTGATAACGCTCTGCTTGCCGGTTTACGAGAAGAGTTTCCCTCAGCAGAACTTGTGCAGGATCGCGGCCAGCTACAAGACTGGGTGCAGGCCATCCTTGCCCACCTGGAAGGGCGAGAAAAACAGCTCGATTTACCCCTCGATATCCGGGCAACGGCCTTTCAATGGGAGGTGTGGGAAGCTCTGCGACGCATCCCGTATGGTGAAACGCGAACCTATCGGCAGGTAGCTGAGTCTATCGGGAAGCCCTCGGCTGTTCGGGCGGTAGCCAACGCATGCGCCGCGAACCCGGTAGCGGTGGTTATCCCCTGTCACCGGGTGAAGCGCAGTGATGGAGGATTGGGAGGGTATCGCTGGGGAATTCAACGCAAGCAGGCTTTGCTGGAAAAAGAGAGCGAGGTCGCTTCTGCCTGACAGAGCTGTATGGGAAAGGAAAGGCCTGCGACGATTAACCTTTCTGGCCGACTTTCCGCAATTCGGCGGATAGATGGTGAAACGAGGTGTTCAGTAAATCAAGATCGGTAGCGCAGGCCAGCAACGTCATTCCGCGTGGGCGCCAGAACGAAATCCAATCCATTCCGGCATGAATACCGCTGAACAGGCCACGACGTCTGGCTGCGGCCACCACTCTGTCGATTGCTATCACCATGTGCGGGTCGTCCAGGGCTTTGCTTACGCCGAGGGAGACCGATAGGTCGGTAGGGCCGATGACTACACCATCGACCCCGGGGACATCGAGCAGGTCTTCAATCTGATCTACGGCCTCTTTGCGTTCGATCTGCAGGATGACGAGGTTCTCACGATTCATAAAGCGCGTAAATTCCCATGGGTCAGCCGATTGAAAATCATTATGGCCTTTGGTGGTTGACAACCCTCTTTTCCCGAGGGGTGGGAACCGCACACTGTTGACAATCTGCTTCACCTGGGCGGGGGTTTCAACCCGAGGAACCATGATTCCTTCCGCTCCGGCATCTAAAACCCGGGCAATGAGGTGATATTCGCTTTCAGGGACACGAACCAGCGGAGTTAACCCTGCCAATCGCAGGGATTGAATGAGGTTGGCGGCAGATTCGAGGTCGAATCGGCCGTGTTCCATGTCAATGAACGCAAAATCAAAACCGGCATGAGCAAGGATGATAGCTATTGCAGGAGAACGAATCTCTTGAATCATCGTGCCAATGGCAAACTCTCCACTTTGCAGAATGGCGCGCAATCGATTGGGACGCATGGAACTCCTTTCTGGTAGTGAATTTTGATGGTAAATTTCATTGTACCTCACCCGTTCCTGATGAGTACTGTGGATTGACGCCGTATCCGTCCCAAAGCCGGTGGGTTTTGAAAAAAGAGCAAGCTCCGAGTAATATGGTAGGTGTCTCAACAGCCATATCCTTGGAGCTTGCCATGTCTATTGTCACACT
>NZ_DF967965.1:2376807-2446253 GCF_001050195.2 Anaerolinea thermolimosa | reverse complement strand
TACCCTGGACCAACAACCCCACCGAACAAGTGATAGGCAGGATGAAAATGCGTGCCCGAACCGTTCGAGGCTACAAGACCTGGTCGGGTATGGCCAGCGGGTTGATGGTGGCTGGAGTAGGGGTGGCATAGTCTGCCGATGGTATTTGAGGGAGAATACTGCGCCCACTTCTTTTTTTCAATTTCACCAACCGTTTTTGGGACAAACACTTGACGCCCCGTATGGAATTGAGTTTCTGTTTTCATCCTATAATTTAAAGGATCGTATTGTCATTCATTTTGCAGGAGCAGTGATCATACCTTCGCGCTTGACTGTCAACGATCTTCAACAATCGGAGAGGTTTCTCCTTCTGGATACACTCTCTCACCATGATCTTCTCCCCTTTCTGGTACAGTATGGTCTGAAGCAGGTCAATCCGGTGACAGTATCGTTTTACATCGGGCTGGCACTATACCTTGGGGTGACCCTCTCGGTGGGGATACGGATGGGGTACAACGCTTTCTCATGGATCATTCAGGTACTCTGGGCTACAGTTGCCTGGTTGGTTTTAATCCCCTTCCATGAGGGTATTCATGGGCTGGTCTATTGGGCTCTGGGAGCGAGAGACATCCGGGTGGGAGTATCTTTGCGAGAAGGTGTGGTTTATGCCATCGCGCATGGTTTTGTGGTCAACCGGCGAGAGTTCATTGGCCTGGCGCTTGCGCCCACGGTGTTGATCAATGGGGGACTGGCTGTGCTGGCGTGGTGTGCAGAACCTCTGCGTTTTTTTGCCCTGGCACTTTCAGTGTTACATTTCAGTTCAGCCGGTGGAGATTGGGCTTTACTCTCCTATCTTTGGGTGAAACGTGCCCACCCCGTGTTTACTTATGATGATGCTGATCGAAAAATGAGCTATTTCTATGCCATGAAAAAGGAAGGATGCCTGCAATGATGAGACCCTCCGTTCCTCCTCTTGCCCCTCAGCGAGAACCGGATTTTCGTAACCTTCTGGCGGTTCTGGAACGGCGAAGGCCTGATCGCCCGACCCTGTTTGAGTTTTTCCTGAACGAACGCCTGCATGAAAAACTGACCGGTATTCCCACCGATTCGCTGAGTTCGGCACTGGAATTTCACCTGCAAAAAATGTGGGCCTTTCGGAATGCCGGTTATGATTACTATGATATCCTCCTGCCGGGGTTTGACTTCCCCGCCGGGCCGGTGGAGAAACGCCGTACTGTATCGCAAAATGAAGGGGCTGTAATCCGTGACCGGAAAAGCTTCCAGCAGTATTCATGGATGGATCCGGACGCTGCAGATTGGGCGCTCCTCGACCAGGTAGCTCACGAGCTACCTCCCGGAATGCAACTCATTGTATATGGGCCGAGCGGGGTGCTGGAGAACGCCATTAACCTGGTGGGGTATGAAGCTCTGTGTATGTTAATCGTGGATGACCCTGACCTGGCAATGGATATTTTCGGTGAGATCGGTAGCCGCCTGGAACGGTATTATTCCATCGCGGCGCGGCATCCGGCAGTGGGGGCCTGCATTTCTAACGATGACTGGGGCTTCCGCACCCAGACTCTCTTTTCGCCTGCGGGGATGCGTCGGTTTGTCTTCCCGTGGCATAAACGGATTGTTCAGGCGATTCATGCCGCAGGGAAGCCTGCCATTTTACACTCCTGTGGGCACTTCGAGCGTGTGATGGATGACATTGTGAACGAAATGGGTTATGATGCCCGCCATTCGTATGAGGATACCATCCTGCCGGTTGAAGAAGCCTACGAACGCTATCATCAGCGGATTGCCATTCTGGGTGGGATTGACGTGGATTTTGTCTGCCGGGCCTCACCCGAAGAGGTTTACCGGCGGAGCAAGGCGATGCTCGAACGCACGCGTGAACGGGGAGCGTATGCCCTGGGGACGGGCAACAGTGTACCTGAATATGTGCCTGATGAAGGATATTTCGCCATGATTCGGGCTGCGCTGGAAGAGGCGTAACCCGGACGGCTTCTTTACGACTCAATTCATAATGAACAAGAAAATTTCTAGGTTCCTGGTTGTGGCAGCGCTTCTGGGGCTGGTCCTGGCAGGGGCTCAGTGTCATGGATTGGGTGTGAATCCGGTAATTTCTGCGCCTTTGCCAGCCACCGTGACCCTGACGTTCTCTCCGTCACCGCTGCCCTCCTTGACGCCAACGGCAACTTTTACGCGCACCCCCACCTTCACTCCCACGCACACGTCCACTCCTACCCCCCAACCGACGGCTACACCTACTCCCTCGGCTACACCTACGCCTGAGTACCCACCTGTGACCGTGAAGATGCAGGCGAACTGCCGGTATGGTCCGGGCACGGCGTATCTGTACCGCTGGGGGCTGTACCCTGGAGATAAGGCTGATGTGCGCGGGCGTAACTGGAATGGAACATGGTACTGGATTCATCCCTACAACCTCGAAGGGGCAAATTGTTGGGCTTCTGAAATTGTCTTTGAGGAGCGAGTTGATCTGAGTCAGGTGCCGGTGGTGAATATACCACTGCCGCATACCACCTTCGCCGGGCCGCCGGGGAATGTGCGGGCTGTGCGTGAGGGCGACCGGGTGACAGTGACCTGGGATGATGTGCCGTTGAGTGAAGACAAACGCCGGGGTTATCTCATCGAAGCCATGGTTTGTCAGAACGGTGTGGTGATTCCTTTCATCGTCCACACCGATACGGCGTCGTACACTTTCAAGGATGAAACAGGCTGCGGGGAAAAATCGGGAGGGTTGCTCTATACCGCCGAAAAACACGGTTATTCTGATCCGGTGGTGATTCCCTGGCCATGAAGGAGCGTTTCAGCCGCCGATCTGGCGCCCGCGTCGGATTTCTTCGAGGAAGCCCGGAGAGTTAAGCCGCCGCTCGAGGAGGTAGGTCAGGTAATGACGGAGGGTATGTTCCATTTCGGCACGCTGGCTGGCATTGGGGGTGGCTCGTAGCGCCTCGGTAAAGGGACTGCGTTGCAAATGGCGCAAAAAGCGCAGGGCATCTTTGCTGATTTCACGGGCGGTGGCAAAGCGCGGAGCACAGCGCGGGCAAACGACTCCCCCCTGAGAGGGGTCAAAGAATTGATCTTCCGGTTGGATGGGTTTTTCACAACTCACACATCGAAACAGCTGAGGGCGAAATCCCACCAGGTCGAGCAGGCGCAGCTCATAAAAACGCACGGCCAGAAATGGATCTTCCAGCGATGTGATGCGTTCCATGACCTCGACCGATTGCTGGTACAGGGGCCGGTTTTCTTCTTCATCAAAGGAAAAACGGTCCAGTAATTCCATAGCATAAGCGGCATAAGCGGTTCGTAAAAGGTCTTCGCGCAGGGGGAGATAAGCGTCAACGGTCTCGGCCTGGGTGACAATCCAGAAATCACGCCCGCGGGCCAGCTGAAGGCGCACCCGGGTAAAGGGCTCCAGGTGGCCTGCCTTGCGAGATTTCATTTTCCGCACCCCTTTTGCCATGGCGCGGAGTTTCCCGGCTTCACGGGTATAGAGCGTGAGTAAACGGTCAGCTTCGCCCATCTCAACATGACGCAGGACGATGGCTTCAACCGTCAGTGTGTGGATGGTGGGGGTCATACAGGAAAACCCGGATATACTGCCTGAACGGTATGTGCAGGCGGATCAGAGAGATTACCCGCTCTTTTCCAGGGCTTCGGCAGTGAACGCGCCGGGAAGCAGCCCACGCACGGTGGTTTCCTGGACGATATTCCCGTTGCCATCCACAATCAGAACCAGGGTGTCCAGGCCGAACTCTGCCAGTACCTGTCGACAGGCGCCGCAAGGGCTACCCCCATTGTGGGTGGCGACGGTGATGGCCACAAATTCACGCTCTCCTTCGGACACAGCCTTGAAAACAGCCACCCGCTCTGCGCAAATTCCGGAGGGATAGGCGGCATTCTCCACATTAACCCCATCATAAATCTTCCCGGAAGCGGTCAGAAGGGCCGCACCTACCGGATATTTTGAATAAGGGGCATAAGCCCATTTTCGCACTGTCAGGGCGGCTTCGATCAATTGCTGGCGTTGTTCATCGGTCAGGTTCATGGCGTTGCTCCTTCTGGTTCGCCTTCCTGGTTGTCTGTCAGTTCACCGGGTGTGGTAGGGGTGCCGATCTTCCTGGCGCGCACCTTGCGAATACGGCGGCCACTGATGGCCTCTACTTTCAATTGTAAACCCTCAATTTCGACGGTTTCACCGCCGTTGGGAATGCGACCTACCAGGCCATAAATTAATCCACCCAGGGAATCGGCGATATCTTTGTCCAGGTGCGTGCCCATAATTTCATTAAAGTCGTCCAGATCAATGCGCGCGTTGAAGATGTATTCTCCGGGAGCTATCTCAGTGTAGAGTTGTTCTTCTCCCTGATCGTATTCGTCGCGGATTTCCCCGACAATTTCCTCCACAATGTCTTCCAGAGTGACCAGCCCGGCCACGCCGCCGTATTCATCAATCACGATGGCGATGTGAATGCGGCGAGCTTGCATTTCGTCGAGAAGTTCATCTACCTTCTTCGCTTCCGGCACGAAATAGGCCGGGCGCAGCATGTCTCTCAGGGAGGCAAGGGTTTGCCCTTCTTGCGGGTAGACCAGCAAGAGGTCTTTGGCGTACAGCACGCCCACAATGTTATCGATCGTGTCTTCATAAACGGGCAGACGCGAATGTCCCGAATCTTTAAGCGCCCGGAGGGCATCTTCGAGTGCGGTGTTAATCTCCAGGGCGAGCATATCAATGCGTGGTACCATAATCTCGCGGCAAAGGGTCTCGCCAAACTGGAAAATCGAGTAGATCATCCGGCGTTCGCCTTGCTCCAGGCTACCTTCGGAAGTGCCCTGGTCTACCCAGTTGCGCAGCTCATATTCCGTGATCGGGCTGAGGCGTTGTTGCAACACAATGGGTGAACCGAGCAGCCGAACCAGGATCGAAGAGAACGGACTGAAGAGCCAGTCGACCAGCCGTGCGGCACCAGTAAGGCGCAAAGCCCAGAGCTCGGCATGGGGGAGCAATAATCCTTCGAGCAGGTGTTCCAGGGTCAGAAGAACGAGAGCTCCGAGGAAGGCAGAGAGGATCCCCAGGGTGAAGTTCGGGGGCTGAAGCCAGTGGAGGATGAACCAGGCCGCCATACTGCCGAGGGCAAAGTGAACGGTTACCACGCCCATCCGCAGGGAGGTTCGCAACCGGGGTTTCTCGAGCAGGGCAAGGGTGGCCTGCACCTGTCCGGCGTACTGGTCTCCCATATCCATGAGGGCCGGCAGGCGGGTGTTGAGCACACTTCCGCGAACAGCAGCGAAAAACAGATCGAGGAAGATCAGCAGAATAAAGAGCAGCCAAAAGGTCTCAGCGAACATCCTCATGCTTTCTTGACGAACGGGCGGGCTGGCACTCCGACCACAGTCGTATCATCGGGCACATCGTGGGTTACTACAGCCCCGGCCCCGGTGCGCGCATTCCTGCCAATTTTTACCGGAGCAACAAGCATGGTGTCACTGCCAATGAACGCTCCTTCTCCGATTTCGGTTTTATGTTTATGAACCCCGTCGAAATTGCAGGTGATTGTCCCTGCTCCGATGTTCGTATGGGCGCCAACCACTGCGTCGCCGATGTACGAGAAGTGGCCCATGTGAACTCCTTCTCCCAGGTAAGACCCTTTCACCTCGCCGAAGTTTCCCATCTTTACTCCACGTGCCAGATGGGCTCCAGGTCGCAGGTGGCAGAAAGGCCCCATTTTGACGTCATCCTCCAGGATGGAGCTTTCGAGGTAGGATGCCAGGATGCGGCAGCGATCGCCGATGCGAGTGTTCTCTATGATCGTGTCCGGACCGAGGGTACAACCTTCGCCAATGACAGTGTTTCCACGTAAATAGGTGTTGGGCCAGATGATGGTATCCATGCCAATCGTGACGCCCGGCTCAATATGGGTGGAGGCAGGGTCGATGATGGTTACTCCTTCGAGCATCCAGCGGGTGTTGATGCGCTTACGCAGCACGGCCTCGGCTTCTGCCAGATGGATACGGGTATTAATGCCGATGGCTTCATCAGGGTCGTCGGTTTTCAACGCCTGGATGGGAAGGTTTTCGCGGGTGGCCACTTCTACCAGGTCGGTCAGGAAATATTCTCCCTTGGGAGATTTCTGAATCCGGCGCAACGCTGGCCACAACCAGCTGGCGCGGAAACAGTACACTCCCACATTGAGCTCGCGCACGGCCAGCTGTTCAGGTGTGGCTACGGCTTCTTCCACCACGGCCCTGACTGTACCCTCCGGGGAGCGTATTACCCGTCCGAAACCGTGAGGATCGTCCATTTCTACGGTGAGCAGGGTAAAGGGGCCAGGGTTGTTTTGTTGCATGGCGACCAGCTTCTGGAGGGTTTCAGGTCTTAAGAGGGGCATATCTCCATACGTGACCATGACGAACTCTGCCTCACCGGCAGCCAGGGGTTCTGCAGCGAGGACGGCATGGGCGGTTCCGAGTTGCTCTTCCTGAACGGCAAAGCGGGCTGCTTCACCCACTGCCTGCCTGACAGCGTCTTCTCCATGCCCTACAACCAGAATGGGTTTCTCTCCGCCCAGACTGGCGGCAATTTCCAGTGCGTGAAGGACAAGGGGTTTCCCGGCCAGGAGATGGAGCATTTTCGGAAGGCGAGAGCGCATGCGTGTTCCTTTTCCAGCGGCCAGGACGATGGGTGTAAGGTGCATCGAAAGATTCTCCTTCGTTCTCTGAGAGGTTGTTAATCGGCGATAGCCGTTTGAGCGAAGAAAAGGGATAACCGAATCAACGTTCCTTCTTTCTCAAACGACGGCATTTCATTGAGTGCCCTCATTATATTTTATTTTGTGGTATTACGGGCGGAAGGTTCGTCAGTATAAAAGAGGAACCCGTGGATTTAAGGCGATTGTATCCATTAAAAAAGGACGGGGTTCCGTCCTTCTGGTGCTTGAGCTGGGGCGCCTGGATTCGAACCAAGATCCACAGATCCAAAGTCTGGTGTGCTGCCATTGCACCACGCCCCACTGTTGAGTGTGATTTTACCAGATTTATTGCCCCTGACAATGAGGAAATTGATCAGGATACCCCATTTATTGCAGGCGCAAAAGAATCTTTCCGCGATGCCACAGCGTTTCGAGCTGGTAGTACTCCCGCTGATCGGGGGAGAAGAGATGGACAATGACATCTCCCAGGTCAACCAGCATCCAGCCGTCCTCGGCGCGCCCTTCAATGCGTACCTCAAGCTGGAATTTTTTGTGGGCGTTCTCGGCAACCGCCTCGGCGAGGCTGTTTAACATGCGGTCGCTGGTTCCGTTGCAGAACACAAAATAATCGGTAAAGGTTGCAATTTCGTGAATATCCAGGAGAAGAATTTGCTCTCCTTTTTTCTCTTCCAGCACATCCACCGTGCTGCGGGCGATTTCAATAGCGTTCAGGCTTCACCTCAATCAAAATTTTGGGAAAATTGTAGCATAAAAAAGGTGTCATGACCCCGAAGATCTGCATGGATTTTAAGTTTTCAGGCGTGCTTTAAAAAGCGGGATATACATTGCTCCTCCGGGGCGCAGGTCGCTGCGGAAGAGAATGATTTCGGCTACTGGAGCTGTACCTACTTCACCTACCTGATGAGTGGCCAGTGCTTCGGCGATCTGGCGTATCTCACCGGGGCCGGCGTGGGGCGAAATACGTCCCAGAGTCAGATGCGGTGAAAAATCACGCTCTTCGGAGGGGTATCCCAGGCGGGCTGTTTCACGGTCGATGCTCTGTTGCAGTTCGAACAGCGCGGGTTGCGCTTTGACACCCACCCAGATAACCCGTGGACGATTGCGGTTGGGGAACGCCCCCAGGCCTTCGAGGCACAGGGTGGAAGCGGTATGATGTGCAGCTTCGCTGGCGAGAACTTGTTTCAGATGGTCAAGATTTCCCGGAGAAATGTTTCCCAGGAATTTAAGGGTAAGGTGCATGTTCTCCGGGGTTACCCAGCGCACCACTGATGGGGTTTTCCGCTGCAACTGGTCAATGATGGTTCCGAGCCTGTTCCGGATTTCAACGGGAAGTGGAATGGCAATGAAAGCCCGGATGGCATCCATAGTTCTTCTCTAAGGCTCCTTGACAGGCACATCCAGCGTGATGGCGCCAGCTTTCTCGAAGTTAAGGGTAAGGCGGATCGTATCGCCAGCGTGAAGGTCCTGCTTCAGACCAACAAGCATCACGTGCAGCCCGCCCGGTTCAAAGACTACCCGACTTTTAGCATCGATAGAGACTTTCTCCTGCGGTTCCATCATCATCATGCCGTTTTCCATACTGCTCCGGTGCAGTTCAGTAGAACCGGCAACATCCGTTTCGGCGCCAAGCAAGGTATCGGCTTCTGAAGTGGGGTTATCGATAACCAGATAAATGGCACTATTATCTCCTGCTGCTCCAGGGCGTGCCCAGGGCTGGGTCACCTGAAGGTTTTTGGGGCTGCAAGCCGTGAGAATCAGGAGAATGGCCAGGCTTAAGGCGAGGATTCGTGAGAAGGTAGGGGGCATTGCACTCCTTAAAGGTTGAAAAGTGGCTGCCATAAAGTATAGTAAAGCCATCAAGGACTGTCAAGAAAACGATGCTCATCAGGGTAGATGCGTGTACAATATGCAGAACAGGTGAAGTTTGATGAAGATGCGCGTTTTCTTTGCGAGTTGGGTGGTCTGCCTGGCAATGCTGTGTTCCGGGTGGGCAGCAGAGACAGCCCGGGGGGCAGGAGTGCAGCAGAATACGGTGATCCGGCTGGTTGCTCCTTCTTCCTGCCCTCCGGGAGGATGTGCGGCCGGGCAGCGATTGAGCTATCAGCTTGAATTTGAGCTGGGTGCGTACGACGCTTCGCAGGTGGTCCCCAATGTGAAGGTTTGTGTCTATATTCCGAGTAACTGGTATGACTCATCGACGGTAGCGCTCGATGCGGTGGGGGGGATCACGGGTGGTTCATACAATAATGTGGTATCCACGACCGGATGCTCGCAGGATCTGGTCCCGCCCACCGGTTACATCCTTGCGGCAGCGGGTGAGGCGGTTTTTAATAATGTTTTTGTTTTTCACGACTCTCTTGGCTTTAGCTTTCGCATGGCCAGTACTGCCACCGCTCCGGGTAGTGTGCTCATGCGGGTTTTTGAACTTACGCCTGCAGGCTGGACGCGGACGGCGCAGGTCTTCACCCCGCAAATGACCCCGGTCTCGCCTGCGGCCACCCTTTATGTGGCCAGCGATGCGGCAAGTTGCACGGGGTCACCCTGCTATATCAACAGCAGTGATGATCTACCAGGCGGGGTTGGAACCGGCCTGAAAGATGCGGTGGACGCCGCCCCGGCCGGGGCCCGCATTATTGTTCTGGGAACGGTGGCCCTCAAAAGTAATCCCGTGCAGATTAACCGGCAGGTTTCTATCGAAGGCAGCGGTGAAGCCACTCTGACCTCCAGCGGAGGATGCAGTAATCCCATGCTGGAGTTTTCTGCCGGAGGTGCTCTGCGGGGACTCAACCTTAACGATGGATCCTGTACTGCGCCTGACCGTACCCTGGTTTCGGTCAATTCTCCTGCAGATGTGATCCTCGAGTCGAATGATCTGACCGGTGGGGGGGATGCCATCCGGGTAGTGAACAACACCGGGAATCTCACCGTCCGTTATAACCATATTCAGGGCAACAGTGGCTATGCTCTGTACTGGGGTAGCGGTTCACCCGGAGGCAGTCTGATGATGGTGGCCAACAATGTGATACAAAATCGTTCGGGTGATCCTGTGGAGTGCTCCGCCGGAGCGACGGCTGTGGTTGCCAACCGACGGATCGATCACAATTACTGGGGCGGGGTTTCAGCACCGGCGCAGGCTTCTACGCATTGTGTGGTGGGTGCCGGAAAACAGCTCGGTGCCCCAATTGCCCTTAACCCGGCAGGCGCGGGTGTTCTGGCAGAACGAATGACGGTGACCACGAACAAAATCTATCGTTTTAATAACCAGATCGCCGTCAAACGTTCGGCAGATGGAGGGGATTTTGATCTTTATCTGGTAGACCACGGAGCATCCGTGCCGGATGCAGTTCCGTTTACAAACTCCTTTGCGGGTAGTCCAAATCCCTGCAGTGACTACTGGGATGTGTTCCTGGCCGATGGGGCAGTTGCGAGTGGCTCACTGGAGCTTTCGCTTAAATACAACCGTTCTTCTGCCTGTGTGGCAGCGATCGAGTCGAGTCAGTATTGCGGGCAAACGGCTTCCAGCGCCAAATATCCTCTGTGGTGGTATGACCCGGCCGGACAGGTTACTGCCGGATGGGATACCACTGGCCAAAACCCTGCGGGTAGCGGGGCCGGTGGGGTCAGCGGGCAGAGTACCAGCTGCAACCTGGCTCTGGATGAAGTGACCGTGACTCTCGATAATTCGGGGCGCCCGGCGCTGTCCAGTGATCTGGGTTTTACACCGTTTGTAGTGGGGGTGATTGTACCGGTTACTTTTCAGACGCTGGCCAGTGACCAGACGGTCACGGTGCGCTGGACGACGACCAGTGAAACGGATTTAAGCGGTTTTTATGTCATGCGCAGCCTTGCACCTAACGGGCCGTTTGATCCCGTCAGTGATCTGATCGCCCGAAAAGGTTCTGCGCTGGCTGGAGGAGACTACATCTTTGTCGATCGTGGTCGAACCAACGGGGTGACGAATTACTACCGGTTGAAGATCGTCCGTACTGATAACTCATTTTTCTACTCTGATATCCTTTCCATCATTCCAAACCCGGCAACGGTTACCCCCACGTTGACCCCCACTCGTACGATCACCCCCCGGCCTACCTTCACACCTTTTTTCCGCCTGCCGACCCCTACCCGTTTCCCAACACTCACGCGTCTGCCATTCACTCCTACGCGTTCTACCCTGGGAAGTCTCACTGCCACACCTACTCCCTTTTTTATCCCTTCCACTGGTTCCGTCACGGCGACGATCCCGGCGTATGCTGGCCCTGAGGAGACAGATTTCACCCCCGGACTGACCGGCTCCCCGCATCCTTCAGGATATCCACCGGCAGGCACTTCTGAGGGAGAGACCCGGGAAGTTTCAGCTACTCCAACACAAGTGTCAGAAGTGCTTACCCCAACCCCCACAATATTACCGGCTGTCACCCAAAGCAGGCGTAATGCTTCAGACTGGATCAGCCTGGTGCTTGGCCTGGCCCTGAGTGGAAGTGCGGTATTCGGGCTGACCTGGTTCCTGTTTTTACGGCGGAAATCCCCGTCATGAGGACGATGATAGCCCGGGGAGGAAGCGTTTTTTTGACTTTTCGATTCATTTGTGCTATTCTTGTGCCTGTTAATCTTCAGGCAGGAATATTCCATGCAGCGCGAACGCATTTCTGAAAATGTCTACTGGTTCCAGAGCGAAATCTATGCTCAGGTCACTGCTGGCGCAGTGACTGGCCCTCAATGGGCGGTGGTGATTGATACCCTGGCCATCCCCGACGAAACGCTTGCCATGCGTTCCTTTATTGAGGAAGAGTTGGGAGTGCCTGTTCGTTACGTGATTAATACCCATTACCATGCCGATCATTCCTGGGGAAATTGCTTTTTCCCGGGGGCAACGATCCTCGGGCATGCTCTCTGCCGTGAATTCATGCTGGAAAAGGGACAGAGTTCTCTTGAAGCGGCGCGTAAACAAAACCCTATTTTTAAACAGGTCAAGATTGTCCCTCCCCATATAACTTTTAATGACGGAACGGTCATGTTGAGGGTCGGGAAAAAGAACCTGATTCTTTCCTGTACACCAGGCCACAGCCAGGACGGAATTTCTGTCCTGGTAGAGGAAGACCGTGTCCTCTTTGCCGGTGATGCCTTTTTGCCTTTGCCTTATGTGGTGGATGGGGATCTCGACACATTAGCCGAGACCATCCGAAAGATCGGAAAGATGGGATTGGAGAATATCATTCAAGGGCATGGGGATATCATTCTGCGCGGTGAGATTGACGATGCCGTGAAGGAAAACCTGACTTACCTGGCTTCCATTCGTAAACAGGTGCGCGCGGCCATGAAAAAGCGCAACCCGGTAGATGCCCTGGCGATGATCGACCTTGAATCCTGCGGGAAGAGCCGTGTTTACCTGGGCGGGCTGGCCGAAGAATTACATCGCCGTAATCTGAGGTACCTGTTCCGTACGCTGCAGACCTCCGAATCTGAGCCGATGGTTCGCGAGGAAGAACTTCTGGATTAAAACCAAAAAGCCGGATAATTTCCGGCTTTTTGGTTGAAGATCAGTGGGTAGCGTTTTGTTTTTTATTAACGGGTCGGGTAGGGTTTTCTTGCCGTTTCCCGGCGGTGCGTTTTTTCTGGAGGGCGGCGCGTAAACCCACAACGCGTTCGGTACCGTTCGCCAGGCGCACCAGGTTAGGCCGTAAGGCCCATAACAGAGCCATCAGACTGGCTGCTCCGTAGAGAATGTACTGCCAGGGATATCCTTTGAAAAGTGCCAGGTAAGCGAAAATAACGGTGGTGCTTAAAGCAATGCTGATGGTTGTAAGCGAGGCATATCCTACAAGCAGAAAAACCAGCAATCCAACCGGCAGGATGATCAATCCGCTGGGCAGCCATAAACCGAGCGCCCCGCCAAAGCAGGTGGCACCACCAGCTCCGCCCCGCAGTTGAACTTTCCCGTCGGCGCGCCTCTCGAGCAGGTAAATGGAATAATTGTGGCCCAGGATGGCCAGGAGAGGTGCAGCAACCTGAAGCCAGACCTTCCAGGGTGAATCGGGGGGAATGAGCCAGTTGACGATCCACAGGGTGGAATATCCCTTTAAAACATCCCCGATTGCGGTAAGTATCCCGGCGAAGGTACCAGCGGCGCGCATGACGTTGGTGCCACCGGTACGCCCACTTTCAATGGTGCGTACATCTCGCCCGGTGGAGATTTTCACAATAAGCCATCCCACCGGGATCGATCCCACCAGATAGGATAAGATTAAGACAGCCGCAATTTGAACCACAAGCATTTTTTCTACCTCTTTTTCAGATAACCCTGTTCGGGTGGTAAGGATACGTGATCCAGTTAAAAATAGAATGAGATTATGAAAGGTTAATCATCGGCAATTTCTAGCATACAGGGGGTAACCTTTTGGTTATCCAGTTGAAAGGCATTCCACTGCCAACCTGAAGAGGCGCCCGAAAGGATGATATAAGCAACCCCAGGGTAGGAGAACTCTGCCCGATCGGTCTCAGAGGGGGTAGGGGGGCCGGTGGGGTGAGAATGATAAATGGCCAGAAGTTCCAGGCCTTCGGTTTCGAAGCGTTGAAAAGCGCGGAGCTGTTCATGCGGCTCCATACGAAAGCGTACCGCGCTGTGCAGGCTGTTGGTCACCGGAACGATTAGCCGGGCTTCCCCTTCCACCCCTCCGATCAGGCCACAGGCTTCTTCAGGCAGGCATTGGGTGGCGTGGTCTACCATTTGCTGAAGGTGAGAGCGAGTCAGTCGAATGTTCATCCGCGCACCAGGATGGCCATGATCCAGGACAGGAGGATCATTATCAGCGGCTCTATCAGCAAAGCTCGTCCGCTTCGTCCTTCTTCCAGCCCTACTGCCGTGCTGACCAGGGCGTAGGTAGCCCCAACCAGAATCAGGCCAAACTGAAGGGGGGTGAGCGGCCAGTAATGCAGGCCCATAACTATCTGCCCGATCACAATGGTAATCACCAGTGGCCATTTCCAGACCCATCTCCCGCCCAAACGCAGGTATAACGTTCGGAGGCTGGCCAGAAAAACTGCCACTGACAGGGCGGAAAGGATGCTGTATAAGCGAAGCCCTGCTGCTCTCAGGGCCACGGCCAGGACGAGAAAGAGGGCAAAGGCCACTGCATTCAGGACGACGACGGCGGGGGCGTAACGAATATCGCCAGGGTCGAGGGCAATGTATTCTGAAACAACGACTGCCAGCAAGAGAAGCCCGCCGAATAAAAAGATACCCCACCATGAGAGGCTGACCTCTAAACGGTTGAGGGGAACACTGATCACCCAGGCCGTAAGGGCAGGTAATAGCCAGTGGCGGGTGCTTGTACCTTTTTCCTGGTAACGGGGGTGGCCGCGGATTAACCAGTCTGCCCCCACTCCAGAGAGCGCGGCAGCGAGCAGAGAAGTAAACGTGGCAAAATTCAGATTAATGTTCAAAAGGAAACCGGGAAGCTGGAGCTGTATCAAACGGGAGGGTAATTGAATAAAGGGAGTCACGGCATAGGCCAGTAAAATAACCGCTGAGAGCACACTCAGACGGTTGATATCTGGCAGGTGGCGGTGTTCATCCATCGTTCAAAATTATATCGCCAACCATGCTACAATGAAGGGGTTCGATGAATTTTGCAGACTGTTCGTATTTTTAAGCCAAAAGCTTGAGAGAGGTCGGTTGGCCAGGCTCTGTATTTCAATTTTTGAGGCGGGTTGATGGTTCGGGATCAGAAGCGAAACGGGTTCTGGGTGCTCTTTCTGGGATTGGTATGTTTTGCAGCCCTGATTTTTCCTAATGCGCGGGGTGCACAAAGTGAGAAGATGTTGCTGGTAACGTCGCTCGATGAGCCGGTTACTTATCCGCATGTGGTTCGCATGCTTACACCAGCCAGAGATTTTAAGGATCTCTTCAGCCGCTGGATCATTTATGGCGATTATCACTATGGATACCCCTTTTATTTCTTTTCAGCACTGGCTGTGTTGCCGGTGCGGTTAATCTACGGTGGGCAGTTCACCAACTATACAGCGGTCAATTTACTGCTTTTACGCCAGCTGGTCAGTGTATTGCCCATGCTGGCGGCCATGATCTTCTGGGTTTATGAGCAAACACGCTTCCGGTCTCTCTGGCAGTCGGTTGGGTTGACCATTTTTATGTTCATTGTGCCGGCCATTGTGCGCAACCATATTCAGTGGTGGCACCCGGACGCACTTTCGGTACTTTCGGTGACGCTGGTCTTCGTTTTCCTGCGGCGGGATGATTTTCGATTTGGGCGAAATTTTTTGTTCGCCGCCGTAGCCTGCGGGTTGGCTGTGGGGATCAAATTGGCCGGGGTATTTTTTGTCCTGACCATTCCATATTATTTACTCGCAGGAATGCTGCAAAAGAAGCTCACCCTGCGTCAGGCGATGGGGAAGGCACTGCTTTTTACGGGGGTGGCATTGCTGGCGCTGGTGGTTTCTAACCCATTCCTTTACAATGCTGGGGCGCGTCAGGAATTGATCCGTATTCAAACTGAGAAGACCGATGTGCTGGGTAGTGGTTATGAAGATGATTCGCCCTATTATCAAAAAGGCCCGGCTTTCTGGAACTGGACTCTTTCTACCTGGTATGGGCACCCGTTCTTTTTAACCTTCCTTGGGCTTTCTCTGGTGGCAGGGTGTGTGTGGGGGCCCAACCGGCAGCTCAACCGGCTCATTCTGACGTATATCATCCCTCAAGCGGTGTATTTATTGTGGTTTGTAGCGGTCAAGCCCGATCATTACTGGTTGCCGGTGATGGTTCCGCTCTTTTCAACGGCTTTCACTTTCCCTCAGGCTTTGGCTGAAGGATGGTTTCCGCGACTTTCGAGATGGCCGCTGTTACAGCGCGTTCTGTGGGTGGTTTCGGTGGTGATTCTGGTGGCGCAGGGGGTGAGCTTTCTACTTCGACCTTACTCAGGCGTGGTAGCACAGGTTCAAAATGGGATGAGAATAGAAGAAATGTTCAGTCAAACGTGGTAAAATTAAAATTCGGATGAACGAGACCCTGAAGACCAATACCATAGCGCCGCCGCGCCTGATTGCATCGCTGACGGCCGGGTTTAACCTGGTTGCCGCGCGAGCCTATTTGATTCTTCTGCCGGTGGGGCTGGATTTACTGCTGTGGTTTGGCCCTCGATTTCGTCTCAAGCAACTGATGCAACCCCTGGTTCAGGATTGGGTGGATAGCCTGCAAGCCACCGGTGGGAATGATTTGCTGGGAATGACCGGGGCACTCCAGCAGTTATGGACGACGGTTCTGGAACGTTTTAATCTGCTTACCTTTTTAAGCTCAATGCCGGTAGGTGTGCCCAGCCTGCTGGCGGGGGTGTTGCCCGTTCGTACCCCCCTGGGTGAACCGCCGGTTTATGAGATTCATTCCTGGGGACAGGCGCTGAGCGGATGGCTGCTTTTCAGTCTGCTGGGGCTGGTGGCAGGCAGCCTGTACTTCAGCATGATCGCGCGCTCGACGGCTCAGGAAGACCTTCCTTACTCTCTGCCCCAGGCCATTTGGGAATTTGGTCAGGTCTTTTCCCTGACCATTCTGCTCATTGTTATTTTGATGTTGCTCTCGATCCCGATCTCAGTGGTGTCGTTGATCCTTGCGTTGATTAATCCGGCACTGGCGCAGCTGGCCCTGCTGCTGATGAGTTTTGTTCTGTTATGGCTGTTGATCCCCCTTGTGTTCTCACCGCATGGCATTTTTGCCGCTCATCAGGGGGTAATGCAGGCAATGTTAATCAGTGCGCGGGTAGTGAGGTTGCTGTTCCCTGGGGTGATGATGTTCTTGCTGGCGGCGCTGGTGTTGACGCAAGGGATGGGCTATCTGTGGCACATTCCACCCGAAACTTCGTGGTTGATGCTGGCGGGGATTCTGGGAAATGCATTTATAACCACAGGGTTGCTTGCGGCAAGTTTTGTGTATTACCGTAAGGCGGTGCAATGGGTGGAAGCCATGCGCCGCGAATCTTTGACGCGTGGATGATTCGTCTGCCGGTGCATTTCACTGCTGAACAAAGGCGGGATGAAAAGCACCGGGTGGGCATTTTTTGGAGGTAAGGTTGGCAGTTCCTGTTACCAGTTCGTATGGTGCGAAAGATATTCAGGTGCTGGAAGGATTGGAAGCCGTCCGGCGCCGGCCTGGTATGTATGTGGGTGGTACCGATCTCAAAGCGTTGCATCACCTGGTTTACGAGGTGGTGGATAACTCGATTGATGAAGCCCTGGCTGGCGCCTGTGATCGCATCACTGTGACAATCCACCCTGATAGTTCGGTCACCGTGGAAGATAATGGCCGCGGTATTCCGGTGGATATTCATCCGGAGAAAAAGAAATCGGCACTGGAAGTGGTAATGACCATCCTTCATGCCGGTGGAAAATTTGGCTCAGGGAGCTACAAGGTCTCCGGTGGGTTGCACGGGGTGGGTGTATCGGCGGTGAATGCGCTCTCAGAATGGTGCGAAGTGGAGGTCTGCCGCGACGGTCAGCGTTATTTTCAACGATATGAACGGGGTGTGCCCCAGGAACCGGTGAAGGTCATCGGTCAATGCAGCCCCAGGCAGACGGGAACACGCACCACATTTCGCTTTGACCCTACCATTTTTAAAGGGGATCTGGATTATCGTTTTGAGACTCTGGCGCAACGGTTTCGCGAGATGGCTTTCGTCACCCGTAAGGTGATGATCCGACTGGTGGATGAACGCGCCAGCCGCGAAATGACTTTCTATTTTGAGGGTGGCATCATCTCCTTCGTACGCTACCTCAATCGTAACCGCGAAATCCTGCACCCGGTGGTGTATGCCGAGAAAGAGGTAGATGGTATCGGTGTGGAGGCCGCCATTCAGTATACCGATGCCTATGCCGAGTCGGTATATTCTTTTGCTAATACCATCAATACAATTGACGGCGGTACGCACCTCACCGGGCTGCGCACCGCTCTGACACGGGTGATCAACGATTATGCGCGCCGGACAGGGTTATTGAAAGAGAGTGATCCGAACTTTTCAGGGGACGATACCCGGGAAGGCCTGACGGCTATCATCAGCATTAAACATCCTGATCCGCAGTTCGAAAGCCAGACGAAAGTCAAGCTGATGAATCCGGAAGTGCAAACCTACGTACAGCAGGTGGTGGGCGAGGCATTCAGTACCTTCCTGGAAGAAAACCCCTCAGCGGCAAGGGCCATCGTGCAGAAGTGTCTTACCTCGGCGCGTGCGCGAGATGCCGCCCGTAAAGCGCGCGATCTGGTGATCCGTAAATCTACTTTAGAGAGCCTGACTTTGCCCGGCAAGCTGGCGGATTGTTCGGAGCGTGATGCCACAAAGACCGAGCTTTTCATTGTAGAGGGAGATAGCGCTGGTGGTTCAGCCAAACAGGGGCGTGACCGGCACTTTCAGGCTGTTCTACCATTGCGCGGGATATTCATCCGGAGAAAAAGAAATCGGCACTGGAAGTGGTAATGACCATCCTTCATGCCGGTGGAAAATTTGGCTCAGGGAGCTACAAGGTCTCCGGTGGGTTGCACGGGGTGGGTGTATCGGCGGTGAATGCGCTCTCAGAATGGTGCGAAGTGGAGGTCTGCCGCGACGGTCAGCGTTATTTTCAACGATATGAACGGGGTGTGCCCCAGGAACCGGTGAAGGTCATCGGTCAATGCAGCCCCAGGCAGACGGGAACACGCACCACATTTCGCTTTGACCCTACCATTTTTAAAGGGGATCTGGATTATCGTTTTGAGACTCTGGCGCAACGGTTTCGCGAGATGGCTTTCGTCACCCGTAAGGTGATGATCCGACTGGTGGATGAACGCGCCAGCCGCGAAATGACTTTCTATTTTGAGGGTGGCATCATCTCCTTCGTACGCTACCTCAATCGTAACCGCGAAATCCTGCACCCGGTGGTGTATGCCGAGAAAGAGGTAGATGGTATCGGTGTGGAGGCCGCCATTCAGTATACCGATGCCTATGCCGAGTCGGTATATTCTTTTGCTAATACCATCAATACAATTGACGGCGGTACGCACCTCACCGGGCTGCGCACCGCTCTGACACGGGTGATCAACGATTATGCGCGCCGGACAGGGTTATTGAAAGAGAGTGATCCGAACTTTTCAGGGGACGATACCCGGGAAGGCCTGACGGCTATCATCAGCATTAAACATCCTGATCCGCAGTTCGAAAGCCAGACGAAAGTCAAGCTGATGAATCCGGAAGTGCAAACCTACGTACAGCAGGTGGTGGGCGAGGCATTCAGTACCTTCCTGGAAGAAAACCCCTCAGCGGCAAGGGCCATCGTGCAGAAGTGTCTTACCTCGGCGCGTGCGCGAGATGCCGCCCGTAAAGCGCGCGATCTGGTGATCCGTAAATCTACTTTAGAGAGCCTGACTTTGCCCGGCAAGCTGGCGGATTGTTCGGAGCGTGATGCCACAAAGACCGAGCTTTTCATTGTAGAGGGAGATAGCGCTGGTGGTTCAGCCAAACAGGGGCGTGACCGGCACTTTCAGGCTGTTCTACCATTGCGCGGGAAGATTCTCAATACCGAGCGCGCCCGGCTGGATAAAATCCTTTCCAATAATGAGGTCAAGGCTTTGATCTCAGCGCTGGGCACGGGCATTGGCGACTCGTTTGACCTTTCTGGATTGCGTTATGGGCGGGTGGTGATCATGACAGACGCAGATGTTGACGGAAGTCATATCCGTACCCTTCTGCTGACCTTCTTTTTCCGCTATATGCAGCCCCTCATCGAAGAAGGCCATCTTTACATTGCTCAGCCGCCGCTTTACCGGGTGGCGTATCGAAACCAGGTGCGTTATGCTTATACCGAGGCCGACCTATCTCGTGTGCTCAAGGAATTGGGCGTGTCTGCCGATAAAGTCTCGCTTCAGCGGTATAAGGGCCTTGGTGAGATGAATCCCACCCAGCTGTGGGAGACGACAATGAACCCTGAGAACCGGACTTTGCTCTCGGTGAGTATTGAGGATGCAGCTGCGGCCGACCGCACTTTTGATATGCTGATGGGGGCGGCAGTTCCTCCGCGCACCAAGTTCATCACCACACACGCCCGCGATGTGAGAAACCTGGATATTTAACCTTAAAACTGTCTGGTACACGCTGAAAAACAGCCCGCTTTCTTTCCTGAAGCGGGCTGTTTGTTACCGCCATTTTTTACCTGAAGAGGGCCTTTGCTTGTCTCTGAGGATTGGGCTGAGCCGGAGATTTTTAATTTCGAGTTAGAATTATCCGCAGGAGGAAACATGATGAACGAATTTCCAGAAGGGTTTTTATGGGGTGCGGCAACTGCGGCGCATCAGGTGGAAGGGAACAACATCAACAGTGACTTCTGGGTTTTCGAGCATACGCCGGGAACCATCTTTGCTGAACCGAGCGGTGACGCCTGCGATCATTACCGCCTCTTCCGCAAAGACATCCAGATGCTTCATGAGTTAGGCCTGAACGCCTATCGTTTCTCCATCGAGTGGGCGAGAGTGGAACCTGAGCCGGGGTTCATTTCGCGGGCGTCGCTTTATCATTACCGAGAAGTGCTGGAAACCGAGCGCGCCCGGCTGGATAAAATCCTTTCCAATAATGAGGTCAAGGCTTTGATCTCAGCGCTGGGCACGGGCATTGGCGACTCGTTTGACCTTTCTGGATTGCGTTATGGGCGGGTGGTGATCATGACAGACGCAGATGTTGACGGAAGTCATATCCGTACCCTTCTGCTGACCTTCTTTTTCCGCTATATGCAGCCCCTCATCGAAGAAGGCCATCTTTACATTGCTCAGCCGCCGCTTTACCGGGTGGCGTATCGAAACCAGGTGCGTTATGCTTATACCGAGGCCGACCTATCTCGTGTGCTCAAGGAATTGGGCGTGTCTGCCGATAAAGTCTCGCTTCAGCGGTATAAGGGCCTTGGTGAGATGAATCCCACCCAGCTGTGGGAGACGACAATGAACCCTGAGAACCGGACTTTGCTCTCGGTGAGTATTGAGGATGCAGCTGCGGCCGACCGCACTTTTGATATGCTGATGGGGGCGGCAGTTCCTCCGCGCACCAAGTTCATCACCACACACGCCCGCGATGTGAGAAACCTGGATATTTAACCTTAAAACTGTCTGGTACACGCTGAAAAACAGCCCGCTTTCTTTCCTGAAGCGGGCTGTTTGTTACCGCCATTTTTTACCTGAAGAGGGCCTTTGCTTGTCTCTGAGGATTGGGCTGAGCCGGAGATTTTTAATTTCGAGTTAGAATTATCCGCAGGAGGAAACATGATGAACGAATTTCCAGAAGGGTTTTTATGGGGTGCGGCAACTGCGGCGCATCAGGTGGAAGGGAACAACATCAACAGTGACTTCTGGGTTTTCGAGCATACGCCGGGAACCATCTTTGCTGAACCGAGCGGTGACGCCTGCGATCATTACCGCCTCTTCCGCAAAGACATCCAGATGCTTCATGAGTTAGGCCTGAACGCCTATCGTTTCTCCATCGAGTGGGCGAGAGTGGAACCTGAGCCGGGGTTCATTTCGCGGGCGTCGCTTTATCATTACCGAGAAGTGCTGGAAACCTGTCATGAGTATGGAGTTACCCCGCTGGTTACCCTGCACCATTTTACCAGCCCGCGCTGGCTGATGAAGATGGGCGGCTGGGAAAGCCCGGAAACCCCCGCACGCTTTGCAGCTTACGCCGAAGCGGTGATGCGCGAGCTGGGTACTCTGATCCCTTACGTTTGCACGATTAACGAGGCGAATATCGGGGTGCTTTTACAACTCATGCGCTTCAATAGCGGGCAGGATGGACAGGCGCCGGTGGGTATGGAGGTCAGTGAGCGCCAGAAGGCTTACAATGCATGGATGGAAGCCTGCGCTCGAGAACTCAATTCCACACCGGAGCGGGTGAAAAACTTCCTATTCTCGGCCACTGACGCGGCGATTGCGGTGGTCAAGCAGGCCCATGAACAGGCGCGGGAGGCGGTTAAAGCTGTTCGGCCAGAGGCCCAGGTGGGCATCACGCTTGCACTGAGCGAGATCCAACCCCAACCGGGCGGTGAGGAGATGGCCGCTCGACTCCGCTATGCCCTCTATGAGCAATTTCTCCCGGCGATGGCTGGCGATGATTTCATCGGGGTGCAAAATTACACCCGGATGCGCGTGGGGCCGCAGGGGGTCCTTCCTAACGAAGAAGGAATGGAATTAACCCAGATGAACTACGAGTTCTACCCTGAAGCCCTTGAAGGGGTGATTCGGATGGTAGCTCAGGCCGGTAAACCCATGATCGTAACCGAGAATGGCATTGGCACTGAAGATGACTCGCGGCGAGTGGAGTTCATCCGGCGGGCTTTGAAAGGTGTGCTGCGCTGCCTGGCAGACGGGTTAGACGTACGCGGTTACATGTACTGGTCACTGCTCGATAACTTTGAGTGGATGCTTGGATACCGACCAAAATTTGGGCTTGTGGCGGTCGATCGTATTACCCAGGAAAGAACTCTCAAGCCGAGTGCCCGGCTTCTCGGACAAATTGCCCGCCAGAATCGGCTGGTCGATTGAGACCGATTAAAACCTTCCTCTCCTGAAGAAGTGCTTCTTCAGGAGAGGTTTTTATAAAATGAGCATGGCGTCGCCAAAAGAATAGAAGCGATACTCCATTTCGATTGCTTTACGATAAGTGGCCAGGGTCAATTCGAGGCCAGCAAAGGCGCTCACCAGCATGATGAGAGAGGAACGGGGAAGGTGAAAATTGGTTACCATAGCGTCCACAGCGCGGAAGGTGTACCCGGGCAGGATGTATAAATCGGTGGGGCCGCTGAAGGGAGCTACGGTATCGCCTTCTCTGGCATTGCGGGCGGCGGTTTCGAGGGTGCGGACGCTTGTGGTGCCCACGGCCACAATGCGCCTGCCAGCACGGCGTGTGGCATTGATGGCCTCGGCTGCCGCAGGTAATACCTCACACCATTCGGTGTGGATGGTATGTTCACGGGGATCTTCTTCGGTAACCGGGGCAAACGTATCGAGGCCTACGTGCAGGGTAACTGTGGTAAAACCGATGCCCTGAGCCTTCAGTTCGGCGATTAATTCAGGGGTAAAGTGCAATCCGGCTGTCGGTGCCGCCGCTGAACCGGGGGCAGTGGCATACACTGTCTGATAACGTTCGGGGTCTCTGAGCGGTTCGTGAATGTATGGGGGCAGGGGCATTTGCCCGATGTGTGGCAGCATTTCTTCAATGGGGGTTTCGAAGCGCAGCAGGCGCCGCGACCCTTCGAGATCGGAGAGAATTTCAACAGCGGGACCGTTTTCTACCTGCAGGCGCTTCCCGCGGGTCAGACGCTTTCCGCCTACCAGCCCTTCCCATGTGAGGGAGTCTACGCGGCGGAGGAGGAGCACTTCTACCCGGCCTCCCGTCTCTTTGCGGGCGAAGAGACGGGCTGGAATGACCCGCGTCTGGTTGACGACCAGCAGGTCACCCGGGGTGAGGAACTGCCCGATGTTTCGGAAAATGGTGTGTTCCAGTTCCCCCGTATTACGATGGAGGACCAGCAGACGCGAGGCATGGCGCGGCTCAACCGGGGTCTGAGCGATGCGTTCAGGGGGGAGGTGGTAGTCGAAATCGGAGGTTTTCAAAATAAACGTGCCTGGTTTTGAGTAGAGTCAGGATAGGGGATCGAGAGGTGCTCATAGGCTCGCCGGGTGGCCACTCGGCCCTGGGGGGTGCGGTCGAGGAACCCCAGCTGGAGGAGGTAGGGTTCAACCACGTCCATAATCGTATCGGGTTCTTCTCCGATGGAGGCGGCAATGGTGTTCAGGCCAACCGGCCCCCCGGAATATTTTTCAATGATGGTGTGGAGCACCCGGCGGTCAACTTCGTCCAGCCCAAGCGGGTCGACATTAAGCAGGTTAAGGGCTTCAGCGGCAATCTCGCGCGAGACCGAACCGCCATTACCGCGCACCTGGGCATAGTCGCGCACGCGGCGTAACAGGCGCAGGGCTACGCGTGGGGTGCCGCGGGCACGGCGGGCCACTTCCTCAAATCCGTCTGGATGAATCTCGATATTGAGCTTGCTTGCCGCACGGCGGAGGATGCTCTCGATGGCCTTTGAGTCGTAATAATCGAGGCGGTAAACAGCCCCAAAGCGCGCCCGGAGTGGCGCAGAGATTAACGCCAGCCGGGTAGTGGCACCGATGACCGTGAAGCGTGGCAGTTTAAGGCGGATGGAACGTGCCGCCGGGCCTTTTCCGATCATGATATCGAGGGCGAAGTCTTCCATGGCAGGGTAGAGAATCTCTTCTACCGCTCGCCCCAGACGGTGAATTTCGTCAATGAAGAGAATATCTCCCCCTTTGAGGTTGGTGATAATGGCGGCCAGGTCGCCGGCTTTTTCAATGGCCGGGCCAGCGGTGATTTTAATGTTTACGTCCATCTCATTGGCAAGGACATGGGCCAGGGTGGTTTTTCCCAACCCCGGCGGGCCATAGAAAAGCACGTGTTCCAGCGGTTCGTGACGCTGACGGGCAGCCTGAATGAGAATGGCCAGGTTCTCTTTCACCTGATCCTGGCCGATGAAATCCACCAGGCGCACCGGCCGCAGAGCCGGGTCGAAGCTTTCATCGGGCCGGGGGGCAGGGCTTACCAGGCGATTCTGGGTATCGCTCATGTGTTCGATTATACCATCAAGAAAACGGGGATATAACGGGAGGGGATTCATCGTCTCAGGGAAAGTGTGCAGTGAAAACGGGAAAGAACTGGTTATAATTCAAGGAAATTTCCCGGGAGGTCTGAATGTCTGTCCATGTTTCCAACCACCCCCTCATTCAGCATAAGTTGAGCATTTTACGAAATGTGAACACCGAACCGAAAAAGTTCCGCCAACTCACACGCGAGCTGGCGGCTCTTTTAACTTATGAGGCTACCGCCGACATGGATACCGTCCCGGTAGAGGTACAAACCCCCCTGGCCGTGGCTCACTGCCGGGAATTGCAGGAGAAAATCGGGCTGGTGCCCATTCTTCGTGCCGGGTTGGGGATGGTGGAAGGTATCTGGGAGCTGATGCCGTCTTCTGAAGTCTGGCATATTGGTGTGTACCGGGATGAAAAGACCCTCAAGCCGGTGCAATATTACAACAAACTTCCAGTTGAGCCGCGCGTGCAGGTGTGCCTGATACTCGACCCCATGCTGGCCACAGGTGGATCGGCTGTGGCTACTACCGACATTCTTAAAAACTGGGGGGTTAAGAAAATTAAATTTGTGGGGATCATTGGCGCTCCAGAAGGGATTGCGTTGATGCAGCAACATCATCCCGATGTGCCTATTTATCTGGCGGCCATAGATGAACGGTTGAACGAGAAGGGGTACATTGTGCCCGGGTTAGGAGATGCGGGCGATCGTCAGTTTGGAACGGGGTGATCACCCGCCAATCTGAAGCATACAACGCGTCACGGGGCGGTGATTTTGAACCAGCTCATGGGATTCTGGTTTGAGAGCCACCGCCTGTTGCAGGAGAGGTAAGACGGGCTCTCCGCGACGGAGCGCTGGCAGGATGGGGATTTCCAGGTCACTGAGGAGACAGGGGCGCAGATGCCCATCGGCGGTCAGGCGCAGTCGGTTGCATTCGCCGCAGAAATGGTCACTGATGGGAGAGATGAAACCAATTCGTCCGGGCCCTCCAGCAAGAAAATATTCACGGGCCGGGCCGCTCCCCGTCTTTCCGGTGGCGGGTTGAAGGTCAAGAGAAGCAAGACGCTCTTTAATTTCCGCGATTGGCAGGAAGGCCTCTTCAGAATTGGGCAGGTTTTCGCCCCATGAGGCTTCGTTCCGCACGGGCATCACTTCAATAAAACGTACCTGCCAGGGGTGGTCGAGAGCCAGGCGCGCCAGATCGAGCAGTTCGTCATCGTTGACCCCGCGCATGGCCACCACATTGATCTTGATGGGTGCCAGCCCGGCTTTTTCGGCTGCCAGGATGCCGCGCCAGACTGTTTCGAACGACCCGCCGCGGGTAATGCGGGCAAAGCGTTCGGGGCGAAGCGTATCAAGGCTGACATTGATGCGTTTAAGCCCTGCCTCGGCCAGAGGAAGCGCATAGCGCTCCAGCAGGAGGCCGTTGGTGGTGAGGCTGATATCACGAATGCCTTGAATGACCGATAACATTCCCACCAGAGCGGGCAGGTTGGGGCGAGTTAGAGGTTCGCCCCCTGTGAGGCGAACTTCGGTCACTCCGTGCTCGGCGGCCACCCGCACCACAGAGGCAATTTCCTCGTAACGCAGAATGGTCTCGTGATTTTGAAGCTGGATGCCTTCGGGCGGCATACAGTAGACGCACCGCAGATTGCAACGGTCGGTGACCGAAATACGCAAGTAGGTAATCTGTCGCCCCCACGAATCCATGAGCATAGTTTGATTGTCTCCAGAAAATTATTGTATCACCGAAGCCGGGTACCGGTGAGCTGGCAGAGCAGACGTGTCTGTCCCAAAAATGGTGGGCGACTTTTGAAACCCCACATATGGGGGCAAATCCACCTGATTTACAACTTTTTATCACCATATGTGGCAAGCAATCAAAAACCAACCAGATATGGGACAAACACGAGCAGACCGCGCAGGAGCCGCAGAGGGAGCCACAGGGTGAGATGAAGGACAAGGCTGATGCCAAACACAACAGCCAGAGCGCGGAACACCTGGTTGAGCCAGGCAGCCAGGTGTTCAATCATCCAGGGGCCGGCGCCTGCTAAAAGGGCAAGTGCGATGAGGGCCAACAATACCAGCCCTAAAGGGAGCCAGGCGCGCCGGTCGGCGGCGGAGGGGAGCATGGTGGTGCTGATGGCAAAGGCCAGATAGAACCAGACCCAAAAATCAGGTAATTCTGGCAGAGAGGAACAGGCCTTGAAGAGCCCGTTCCAGTCCCGGGCGAGGAAATAAGTTGCCAGCGGGAGCAACCCCAGCCGGTGGAGACCCAGAAAGGCAATCACAGCGCCCCCGCTCAGGAGAGGTGCAGCACCGATTAAGGCATCGCGGAGTGGGTCGGCGGAAGCGGTTTCAACAAAACCGAGTTGCAACTGCCCATCTGAAATGACGCGCGGTAAAAGTGAAAACCGCCCTGTACGTACCCCAAGGAGCCGCGCCATGAGGTAATGGCTGGCTTCGTGCAGGAAGACCCCCGGGAAGAAGAGCAAGGCAAACAGCCCCAGAGCTGTTTCTCGACGCCGGGTGAGAATGAGGAAAACCGCCTGCAACTCGAAGTGCAACCTGCGTTGAACGAACAACAACAGGCTAACAAAGACCAGCAACCAGAATAAGCCATCCCAGCCCGTTATCCAGGCAGGCATACACTTTTGTTCTCCGCATCGAAAAATTCCATGAATGCAGATTATACGGTGATTTTCTCGATCAGGAAAACGCAGATGCCACAGAGAAGCATGAGCAGGGTTGCCATGGCCATGGCTTGTCCGTAATTAAGGGCCCCTGGCTGAGAAAGAAAGCGATAGATGGCAATGGGCAGGGTGGGAAACTCGGGGCGGGCAAGCAGAGAAGTTGCCCCAAATTCTCCCAGAGAAACCGTGAAAGAGAACACTGTAGCGGCAAGCAGGGGCCGGGAGAGGATAGGAAGATCGACCTCCAGCCAGGCACGGGCCGGTGGGGCACCAAGGGTGCGGGCGGCCTGGGAGAGGCTGGGTGGAATGGCTGAGATGGCCGGTCGCAGGGTGCGAACTACAAAAGGCAGAGCTACCAGACTGTGAGCCATGGGGATCAACAGAGGGAAGGAACGAACTTCCAGCGGTGGGCGGTTGAAGGTGAGGACATACCCCAGCCCCAGTGTCACGGCTGAAGCTCCCAGAGGCAACATGAGCAGTGCGTCCAGCCAGCGACGGGCACTCCCCCCGCGGTTGAGAGCATAGGCAGCCGGAAGCCCGAGCCCGAGTGAAAGCGCGATGGTTTCAAGCGCGTAAACCAGAGAATTTCTGGCGGCGGCGACCGGTGGAACGTAAAACAATGACTGGCGCCGGTTAATGAAAAGTTCTCGATAATAATCCAGGGTGAGACCGGTCTGAACCGCTCCACGCTCCCCCCGGTTGGCCTCCAGCCGGGTGACCGAGCGAACGCTCAGCGCGGTGAGCGGAGAAAGGATGAAGGCAGTAAGGGTGATCAGCAGCGCTGTGACGGCCAGTTTCTCGGCCCATTTTCGGGCCGGGCGAAGGCCCTCACCCTTGAGGCGAGGTGTAAGTTGCACCTGCTGGCCACCCGTGAGGCGGTGATGAGCCAGGGTGATGAGCAGGGTGCAGAGGAGTTGGATGGCCGAAAGCACCCCGGCCAGAGGCAGGTTAAGCAGTTGAAGCGCCTGAATATAGATTTCCACTTCCAGGGTGGCAAACCGCGGACCACCCATGAGCAGAATGACCCCAAAGCTGGAAAAATCGAACAGGAATACGAGCAGAGTGGCCGCCAGGATGGAGGGACGCAAAATAGGGAAGGTAACTTCCCAGAAGGCACGCCATTCCGAGGCTCCCAGAGTCCGAGCAGCCTGCTCCAGGCGCGGATCGAGATTTTCCCATGCCCCACCTACTACTCGCAGGACGATTGTCAGATTGTAAAAGACATGTGCCGTGAGGATGGCTGAAAGGGTGTTGAGAAAAAGGATGGGTGGTTGAGAGAGGTTGAACCAGTCCATGAAGAGGAGGTTCAGCCAGCCGCGCGGGCCTAACAGGGCATTGAACCCGGCGGCGACGACCACCGTTGGGAGGATGAAGGGCAGGGTAGAAAGGACGCGAAGTAAACGGCGCCCCCTGAAGTGGTAGCGTCCAAAGACGAAGGCCATGGGAAGCCCCATGAGCAGAGTTAACAGGGTGGAAAGGATGGCCTGATAGAATGTAAACCCCAGCGGGCGGCGCACTGCCTGCCAGAGCTCCTGGAGCGAAGAGGCCTGATCGATAAATGCGCCAAACGTCAGCGCAAAGATGCGCCCCAGAGGCAGAACGAAAAACACTGACAGGAAGGCCGCTGGCAGCAGCCAGAGGAGCAGAAAAAGGAGTGCTTCAGCGGCCTTCCCGCGTGAATGGGTCACCGCAGCACCGTCTCGTTCCAGGCTTTCAGCCATTCTTCCCGCTTGCTGGCGATCAGCGCGGGATCAAGCGAAGCGGGTTTTTCAGGCACCTGTGCATATTTGAGAAATTCTTCCGGCAGTTTTGCCTGGCTGTTGACGGGGTAGACAAACATCTGCAGGGGAATGTCTTCCTGGAAGGGAACATCGAGCATGAAATCGACAAATTGCTCGGCCAGGGCGCGTTTTGCAGTTCCCTTGAGAATCCCTACGAACTCAATCTGCCGGAAGCAGGTGTCGGGGGCGAGGATTGAAGCAGTGGGAGCTTCGCTGAGCGGACTTTCGGCAAAGATGACCTCCGCGGCCGGGCTGGAAGCGTACGAAACTACCATTGGCTGAGGGCCCTTACCCGAAGACGCACTGAAATTGGTATAGTAGGCAGTCTCCCAGTCATTGACTACGACTAGGCCGTTGTTGCGAAGGCTGGCCCAGTAATCGAGGTAGGTGCCTTCTCCAAAGTGAGCCACGGTTGCCAGTAAAAAGGCCAGCCCTGGCGATGATGTAGCGGGATTTTCTACCACTAATAACCCGTGATATTCCGGGCGGGTGAGGTCTTCCAGAGATTGAGGCACAGCCAGGCCTTTGCTGGCAAAATAGGTTTTGTCGTAATTGATGCAAACGTCGCCATAATCGACCGGGAGAGCACGGTGGGAGGCGTCCAGTTTGAATTGATCGGGGATCTGGGTGAGTTTGGGCGAGTCGTAAGGCTCAAAAATGCCCTCGTCCAGCGCACGTGATAAGAAGGTGTTATCAACACCGTAGAATACATCAGCCTGAGGTGACTCTTTGGTGAGGATGGCGCGATTCAGAGCACTGCCGGTGTCACCACTCTTGAGGAAGGTGATTCTGGCATTGTGGGTCTGCTCAAATTCTCGAATGAGGGACTCGGTCACGGCAAAGGAATCATGGGTCATGACGACGAGTTCCACTGGCTCAGCCGGGGTGGGTTCTGGTGGAGTAGCAGTTGAGAATGGAACTGCCGTGGGTGTTGGTGAGATGGAAGTTGAGGCTGGAACAGCAGTGGTGGGTGCTGCCGGGGCGCAGGCGCTCAACAGGATGAAAATCAATGCCAGGATCATCCATCCTGACCGGGGGCTTCGGCGGGTGGCCCTGGTGGGGTGAATCTTGGATACAAATAAGGGGTTCATAAGTTACCTGCCTTTCTGGTATGAATACAGATCAGGATTCCTTCACTGAGGCGAACAAAAGCTTCATCTTCCGTCATTTCATTACTTACACCCCGTGAGCGATCGGGCCAGAGGTTTTCATCTTTGAGGGGGTAACGCAGGCCGCCAGTGGTTACTCCTCTGGCCGGGCTGCCAAGGGGTAAGAGAGAGACCGTATCGCCTCCACTACCATGAAGAATGGCGGCGGAACGAATGAGGAAAACCTCCTCCCGACCATCATCGAGGCGAATATCGGTCGCAGAGAGCGCGGGTGAGGCGAGCAGGAAGATATTGGCCAGGGTCTGATCAATTCTCCCGCCCAGCCCTCCAACTACCCGTATGGTAGTACACCCCTGTTGCAGGGCGTACTGAAGGGCCAGTTCGAGGTCTGTTTCATCTTTTTCGGGTGGATACCGGAGGATTAAGGCTCCGGCTTGTTGCAGGGAGGAGGCTTCTCTGGGAAGCAGGCTGTCCAGATCACCGATGATGGCATGTGGCGTTTTTCCCAGCGCCAGAAGGGTATGCGCCCCGCCATCTGCGGCGATGAGCAGATCATCTGGCTGTATCAGAGCGGCAGCGGCAGATAAATCTGGAAGCTGGCCGTTGGCAAAAATTAAAGCACGTTTCGGTGACATACAAAAGACCCTCCGCCGGGGAGGGTCTTTAAAAGGTCTGGCTGTTTTCCCTCCGCCGGCATTACCCGGATCAGGTTCTGCGGGTCGAGGGTAGCTACCCTCCTCTCAGCCCGTCCTACGGGCTCCCCGTTGAATTGTTGACGTTATTATATGGTGAACGTGTTTCTACGTCAATGTTTGGGCTGGCTGAATGTTTCTCCGAAGAGGATACGATCAGGGATGGTCGATTAAGGCATTGGCTCGTGCCACTTCACCAAACCAGAGACCGCTATCCTTGAGAATGCGCTTCTGGGTGGTGAAATCGGTGTAGGCCAGACCGAAGCGACTGCTGGTGCCCATAGCCCATTCGAAGTTATCCATCAAACTCCAGCAGAAATAACCGCGCAATGGAACCCCCGCTTCGATGGCCCGCAGGGCAATGGCCAGATGGCGTTTCAGGTAGTCAATGCGTTTGGGATCGTGCACTTTCCCATCCGGAGAGATTACATCGTTGTACGAGGCGCCGTTCTCGGTTATATAAATATCCCTGAAGTTATATCCGTTATGGATCCAGATCAATAAGTCGTAGAGCGCCTGAGGGTAAATTTCCCAATCCCGGTCGGTGGCCTCGGTTTTACTGCGTACATTGAGCACCCTGGAACCCTCGCCTCCAGCCGGATCGTGGCAGACCGCCCGGCTGTAGAAATTGACCCCCAGGAAATCAATGGGAGCGGCGATGATCTGCATGTCATCAGGCTGTACGGATGGCACATCGGCTCCGTATCCTTCCCAGGCATCTTGCGGGTAGCCGCGCCCGGCGATGGGGTCGAGGAACCAGAGGTTAAAGCGGGCATGGTGCTGCCGGGTGAGAATCTGGTCGGCCAGGCTATCGGTGGCCGGGTAAGCGGGAGAAAAGTTCAACACGATGCCAACCTGCGCATCTTTACAATGCTGACGGATAATGGGCACGGCCAGACCGTGAGAAACGAGGAGATGGTGGGCCACCTGGAGGGCCAGTTTTCGATCCTTCAGGCCGGGGGCGTGTTCACCGAGCTCATGGCTCAGGATGGAGACGCACCAGGGTTCGTTATGGGTCATCCAGTACTTGACGCGGTCGCCCAGGCGAGAAACCACGATATCTACATAACGGGCGTATGCGTCGACCGTGGCGCGATTACCCCAGCCGCCGCGATCCTGCAGTGCCTGGGGCAGATCCCAGTGGTACAGGGTGACAAAGGGCTCGATATTCTCCCTCAGGAGGGCGTCTACCACGCGATCGTAGTAGTCAAGCCCGGCCTGACAAACTTTGCCGTCTCCATCAGGGATGACACGAGGCCAGGCAATTGAAAAGCGATAACCGTTAAGCGACATAGCCTTCATCAGGGCAATGTCTTCGGGGTAACGATGATAGGAGTCGCAGGCGGGATCACCAGTTTCGCCCGTGACAATTTTGCCCGGCGTGGCGCAGAAGCGGTCCCAGATGGATTCGCCCCGGCCATCTTCGCGGGTGGCACCTTCAATTTGAAAAGACGCCGTAGCGGTTCCCCAGATGAAACCTTTTGGAAAACGATTGTCAGTCATGGATGGTTTCTACCTCAGTGACAGGAATAAGAGTCTGTTTTTGGATGGAACGCGTGGCAGCCAGGACTGCTGCCATGACCGCACGTCCTTCTTTTCCGTCAATGGGGGCAGGTGCCCCTGTTTCGATAGCGGTGAGAAATGCCCGGATGGCTCCGAACCAGCCGGAGGTATCGCTTGAAGCGCAACGATGGGTGCTTTCGATGACTTGCCCCGAAGAAGACCTGTACGATAGCCGCAGGGGTTGCGAAGCCTCTGTGGGGATGAAAAGCACGCCCCGTTCTCCCCGAAGGACCAGGCTGTTTTCCCAGTCGGGCCTGAACACCCAGCTTACCTGGATGGTGGCGAGGGTATTTCCCGAAAGATGAACGATCATCACCGCAGAGTCCTCGAGGGAGGTTTGCTTTTCGAAGGTAGCTCCCAGGGCCCCAACTGCGGTGATTTCCTGGCCGGTGAGCCAGCGCACCAGATCGAGTTTATGATAACCTAAATCGGCGATCACTCCCGCGCCAGCACGATCAGGCCGGAAGTACCACTGCTGGGAAGGGCTCCAAATTTCCGGGCCGCCGTGACCAAAAACCCCGTGCGCCAGATAGAGTCGACCGAGGAGGCCGGCATCGAGAATTTCTTTAGCCAGACGATGGGCCGCCATAAAGCGCTGGTTATGGGAGATCATTAAAATCGTTCCAGCCTGTTCAGAAGCGGCGATCATTTGATCGCATTGTTCGAGGCTTACAGCCATGGGCTTTTCTACCAGCACATGTAACCCTCTACGGGCACATTCTATGGCCATTTCGGCGTGGAGGAAAGGTGGAGTGCAAATGGTGACGGCTTCGAATCCACCGGCATCCAGCATGGCGCGCCAGTCACGATAGACCTGGCGAACATGATAAGTTGCGCCGATCTCTTCAAGCTGAGGGTGAGAATTATCGCACAGGGCGGTAATTTCAGCACCGGCTTCCAGAAGCCCTGGTAAATGGCCGCGCTGGGCAATTTGTCCGGCGCCAATGACCGCAACGCGCATCGGGCTCATCTCTGGTTTTCTCCCTGCAGAGGAAGATGAACGGGCTGGCCGGTTTGAGCCGATCGATAGGATGCCATACTGAGCTCAAGAGAAGCGCGTCCGTCCATTCCGGTGATCGGAGGGGGCAATCCCTGTTGCAGGTGGGTAAAGTGCGCTTCGAGCATGCGGCGGATCGACTCGGCCTGATCAACCGGGAAGACGAACTGCCGTACGTCTTCCAACTCGGGGGTGGGTCTTTCGGTAAAGAGGCGTAAGGTGCGGGTATGGTCTTCAGTGTAGATCGAACCGTAAGGGCCAAAGATTTGCAATGTTTCTTCCGGTGCGGGGCCTTTGGCACTCCAGCTGCATGAGAAGCTCCCGATGGCACCACTGCGAAAACGGAGAGTGACTACGGCACAGTCTTCCCCTTCCATTTGCATCTGGAGGAAGCGCCCCGTCTGAGCAAAGACGGTCTCAACTTCACCCATGATCCAGCGGATGAGGTCAAAGCGGTGAACTCCCGAATCGATCAGGGTGCCACCCCCGGCATGTTTGAGAAAGCGGCGAAATCCATCGATCTGTCCATGCACATGAACTGAGGCTACGATCAGATAGGGCTTGCCGATGACCCCGGCATCGATCAATGCTTTGGCCCTGGCGTGATGGGCATAGTAGCGCTGGTTATGTCCCATCATCAGGGTTACACCGGCGTTTTGCACGGCTTCGAGGATGGCATCGGCTTCTTCCAGGGTGCGGGCCAGAGGTTTTTCGATGAGGATATGTTTCCCGGCCCGGGCGGCGGCTATGGCCATGGGCATGTGCTCATCGTGAGGAACACACAGATCAATGACGTCAAGGGATGGATCACTCAATAAATCTTCGTAACGCGAGGTGGTTTTTTCTACCCCGTAACGCGTGGCCAGGGCATTGACAGCGGCGGCATCGAGTCCGCAAATGGCCGCCAGGGTGGCAAGCTGAGGCATCCGGGCAATTCCGGCGGCATGCAATGAGCCGATGCCTGTGCCTACCAGCCCAACACGCAGAGGGCGTTGGAAGGGTGGTTTATTCGTCATACGTGCAGGTCCCGTTAATCAGCTCCAGGGCATTTCCGTCCGGGTCGGCAAAGAAGCAGGTATCTACCCCTCCCAGAGCGTGGTTGGGTGGGTAGATGATGCGAACACCGGCCGATTTAAGGCGGTCGGCCACGGCAAAGACATCATCCACCAGCATGCCAATATGTTTCAGGCCGAGAACGGTCTCGTCAGGATTCCAGGTGTGGTCGATGGTGGGTTTGGTAAAGGAGAAGAGCTCGAGCACTGAATTGCCAAACTGGAGATAGGTGATGACAAACCCACGATCATCGTTCATGTTCAACTGACCCAGCACCGGGAACCCGAGAATGCCCTGATAGAAGGCCAGAGCTTTGTCCAGGTTAGATACAGTCAGGGTGACGTGATCGTAACACAGTTCACTGCCGGCGGGCGCCCCGCTTGCGGGTGGGGTGGGGAGGGGGGCCTGCCCGGGAACGTGGTACGTCAGGTCGCCCTGGATGATTTCCAGCAGGGTGCCGTCGGGGTCTTTGAAAAATGCAATGCGCACTCCGCCAGTGGCGTCGGTTGGCTCAAGGGTGAACTCAACACCGGCTGCCTTGAGACGGGCAGAGGTGGTATCTACGTCCTGCACTTTAAAGGCAATATGGCGCATCCCAAGTTGTAAATCATCCGGTATCCATTCGGCAGGTTTGGTAGGTACCTTGAAGCTGAAAATTTCGAGAATCCCATTGTTGCCAATATCGAGGAAGTCGATGACCAGACCTACCTGATTGGGGTAATACAGACGCCCTAAAACGGGGAAGCCGAGCAGGTCACGGTAAAAGGCCAGTGCCCGGTCTACATTACTGACGGATACGGTTACATGCTGGAAATCTTTAAAGCCTGGAATAAAACCTTTACTTTGATTCATTGCAAACCTCCGGTTGGACAAGAATATCAAAATTCTCCAGATATGGATCAGCCTTTAAGGGCACCTGTGGTTAGCCCGGCTACGAACTGACGTTGCATGAGGATGTAGACGATCACGATGGGGAGAATGGAAAGGGTGAGTGCGGCGGTCAATGCAGGCCAGTTGGTAGAATACCGCCCGACCATAGCAAAGAGGGAAGGCTGGAGCGGGCGCATGAGAGGGTCATGGATGAAGGTGGCGGCAAAAATAAATTCGTTCCAGGTGCTCATGAACTGGAAGATGGTGATTGTGGCGATGCCGGGGCGCGCCAGGGGGAGCATGATCTTCCAGAAAATGCCAAACTCGCTTGCTCCGTCAATGCGCCCGGCGTCTACCAGTTCGGAGGGTAAAGTTTGAAAGAAGGAACGCATCAGGAACATCGAGAATGGCAGCCCGCCGCCGACATACGCCAGGATCAACCCGTAATGGGTATCGATTAAATTGAGATCGGTGAGCTGTAAAAAGAGCGGGATGATCAAGACCGCGCCGGGAAGCATCAGCGTGGAAAGCAGGATCAAGAAAATGATCTGTTTCCCGGGAAATTCGATACGAGCAAAAGCATATCCTGCGAGTGTGGCCAGAAAAACCACTGCCAGAACAGTGACCAGGGTGATTTTAATGCTGTTCCAGAAGTAAAGGGTGATATTCAGGTTTTCGAAGACGTATTCATAGGCGCTGAATGTCACTTTGGAGGGGAAGAAGCTTCCGCTGTAAGTCTCGGAACGATCTTTCAGAGACATTAAAATCATCCAGACCAGTGGGAAGATCGAGGCCAGGGTCAGGCCAATCAGAATGAAATAGCCAGCGATGCGCGAAAGGAGATGGATGGTTTTGTAAGAGGCGGGGTTTTTCATGTCCCCTCCTGAAACCACAGGCAGGGAGTGAGTCGGGGTGGTTGAACTAGTAGACATCGGTTCTCCTTCCCGTCAGGCGAAGTTGAATGGCGGTACCAATCATGCTCAGGATGAGGATAACGACACCCACGGCAGAGGCATATCCCATGGATGGAGACCCCCCGCCTGTAGCGCCGAAAGCGGTTACATAAAGGTAGGTGCCAAGCACTTCAGAGGCGTGGTTGGGTCCGCCTGTGGTCATCACATAGACCACATCAAAGACTTTAATACCCCCGATGATGTTAATCACCATGACGACGGTGGTTACCGGCCAGAGCATGGGAATGGTGATGTGGACCAGTTTCTGCCAGGAGTTTGCCCCGTCGATGCTGGCTACTTCGTAGAGTTCGGGGGGGATGCTCTGTAAACCGGCGAAAAAGATCACCATGTAGAAGCCGAGGGATGCCCAGAGCGATACTACAATGATGGCCGGCATGACGGTAGAGGGATCGGCCAACCATTGACGTTTGAGGGCGGCAAGCCCGAGGGTGGTTAAGGCACTGTTGAGAATGCCAAAGTTGCCATCATAAATCATCCTCCAGAGCAGGCCGGTCACGACCAGGGAGATGATATTTGGCAGGAAAAGGATGGTGCGATAAGCAACATCACCACGCCAGCCAGCGTTGAGTAAGACGGCGACCAGCAGAGGGATGATGGTTTGCAGGATGGTGGTGGCGACCATAAAGAAAAAGGTGTTCTTAAGGGCAATCCAGAAGATACGATCATTCATCATGTTGATGAAGTTCTTCAGCCCGATGAAACGAGGTTGATCGTATCCGGCCCATTCGGTCATGCTGATGCCAATGGCGCGGAAGAATGGGAACGCAATGAACACCAGGAAGAAAACCACGGTCGGCAAAATGAAGAGATAGCCGTACAAAGCCCGACGCTTTGTTTCGGTCATGTGAAAAAGAGATTGCCAGCGGCTGGAGAATGGTGAGGAAGATTGCACGGTCACCTCTCTTGAGTAAGAAAACGAGCCAGATCAAGGAAAAGGAAGGTACCTGTATAGTATGGCACCTTCCTTTCCCGATTGGATTAAAAAACCACCTTACCGACTGCGGGCTGCAACGACATCAGCTTCCATTTGCTTGGCAGCGGCTTCGGGGGTGGCCAGCAGACCGGTGACAGACTGAACATTGTTGCTGACGGCATCCCAGGAGCCTTTGCCGAAGAGGATGTGCGGAGCGCCATCGGGCAGCCAGGAGGTCATTTCCTTCATGATGGGGTGCTCTACCAGCTTGGCCGCCTCGATGGTGGACGGCATACTGAAGGACTCATTCATGATCTTGGAATAGCGGTTGTCATCATAGAGGAATTTCAAGAATTCGATGGATTCGGTGATGTTCCCCTTGGCGTAGACGGACAGCGCAGCACCAGCCTGGTTACCGCACCAGTGGCGTTTTCCTTTTGCCCATGCGGGTGTCTTGAAGACACGATAGGATTCGGCGAATTCTGGCGAAGCATCAGCGATAATACCGGCGGGCACCCAGGAACCGGCGAAGAACATGGCGGCCTTCCCGGAGTAGAAGAGCGCGGTAGACTGGCTCCAATCGGTGCCATTGACACCATCCTGGAAGACTTTGCCCTTCACGAGCTTCTCTACCAGCCGCAGGGATTCGATGACGGGCTCGCTGTCCCAACTTACACCGGGCTTGGTGTGCTCGTCCAGGTCATAGACCAGGTCGGGGTTGTCGGTTGCCTGGGTGATCAGGGGCAGGAAGAAGTCGGCGCCAAGCCATTTATCGGCGTTGTTGAACGCCCAGGGAATGATGCCGGCTTCGATGAACTTGGGAGCAATGGCGATGATGTCGTCCCAGGTTTCGGGCAGGTCTTTGACGCCTGCCTGTTCGAAGAGCGCCGGGTTGTAGAAGAACCCGAAAGTTTGGGCCATCCACCCAATGGCAAATTGCTTGCCTTCTGCCGTGAACTGTCGGCGGGTGGAGGGGAAGAATTTGGAAAGGAATTCTTCTCCGAAGGCAGGGATCAGATCGATGGTTTGCCCGGCCAGGCCATATTCGATGGCGTGTACGTGGGGGCCGAAAATATCGGGGGCTTTTCCACCGGCGATGGCCGCTTCGAGCACCTGCAGGTATTCGGAAGAGCCATATACCCGGTTCTCGGCGACGACCTTATCCTGGGATTGGTTGTATTCTTCTACCGCCGCGTTAAGCTGTTTCTCGGTTTCGGTATACCAGGTCCAGATGACGATTTTCTTTTTCTCGCCAGAAGCAGCCGGGGCTGTGGCGGGCTTTTCTTCGCCTCCTGCGGCAGGTGCCGGGGTGCTCTTGGGGGCGCAGGCGGCCAGGACAGATAAACTGGCGGCACCGGCTGTGTACCCCGCCGCAACCTTGAGGAAGTTACGACGCGACACTTTTTGAAGATCCTTACTCATTTCTTTCCTCCTGTGAACACTGAAAAAATAGAGAACCCGAACGGTATAAAACACTCCAACTTCAAGCGTGGGCTTCCCTGAGGCTGAAGTGGTTTTACAGAAGTTCTTGATGGCGTTTGGATCAGGCCGGGTGGATTACTCATATCGCGACGAAAGGTATCCTCAGAAGAAGCGGGAAGGCGAAGGAAATCGATGAAGAGATGCACCCAGGTGCACATGCCTCAAAGAGGATCCGGATGACCCAAGGCGAAGGTATTACATTACTGTGTCATAATGTAATTACAAGTTACAGTATAGCGTAAGCAAGCGAGCATGTCAAGACCTTTTCAGAAGGATTGCTCATCTTACAGTTGACTAACAGATTCTTGTGTGACGGGGTTCTGTTGAGGTGCAGTGATGCAAAATGTTATACAATGGAGTCTGGCGTCTCGTTTTGATAGAATTTTGCTTCAGGAAAACCATTTCGGGAGGCTGACATGGGAAAAGCTCGTCTTTTGATCGTCGAAGACGATATTGATATCTCCAATATGTTGAAGATCTACTTCGCCAGCCAGGGGTATGATGTGGAAACAGCCCTGCGCGGCCAGGACGCACTGGAAAAAACCCGGCAGAGCATGCCTCATCTCATCGTACTGGATATTATGCTTCCTGACATTAACGGATATGAGGTGTGCCGCATTCTGCGGACGACCACTCGAACCAGCCATATTCCGGTTATTTTCCTGACGCAGAAAGACGAGCGGAGTGACCGTTTACAGGGATTAGAACTGGGCGCCGATGATTATATTACCAAACCCTTTGACATCGACGAATTGAAACTGCGGGTGCAGAATGCCATTGCCCGCTCGGAGCGTGAAAGTCTGACCGACCCGCAAACGGGGTTGCCTGCCGGGCGGATGATCGAAGATCAGCTCCGACAGGCCATTCGCAAACCTGCTGGCTGGGCATTTCTGGATGTGAGGATCAATCATTTTGAGCCGTTTAAAAATGTCTACGGGTTTATTGCAGCGGGAGATGTCTTGCGTTTCGCGGCCATGCTGTTGGGCGAGGTGATTGATGAACTGGGTACCCCCAATGACTTTCTTGGCCATGCTGGTGGAGATAATTTTGTGATCCTGACGGCTGAAGACCGCGCCGATGCGATTAAACGCCGCCTCAAAGAGCGTTTTCGTGATGAAGTGGTCACCCATTACAATTTTATGGATCGTCAGCAGGGGTATATCCTTGCTCCGGACTCGGATGGCCACATCGAGCCTACCCCATTGATGACCCTTGCGGTGGGGGTTGTCTCTCCAGCCACGCATTATTTTGCGGATATTCGGGAAATTACTGAACTTGCAGCAGAGGAACGCCGGCAGGATTCACTGAGTAAGTAGGGCAGGGGAACTGCTGTGGACACTCTTCATCTGGGCCTGGGGTTGGTGCTCGTCGGGCTGTTCTTTTTTGCAACAGCCTTTCTGGTGACACGTGCCACCCCTGCCTTGCGCCCAAGAGAGAATGACCTTCTCGTTGCCCAGAGCCTGCAGGGGAACCTGGAAGATGCCGTCCTGGTAGTTCGATCCGGAGGGCGGGTCTCGGCGATGAACGAACGGGCGCGCCAGGTTTTTGGTCTGGAAGCGGAAGAATTGCCCGATCTGGAACGGCTGGTGCGGCGAATTCGTCCACCGGATGCATTTCTCAACCTGTGTGCTGCCGAAGGCCAGGCGCATTTTACCCTCGATGATCGTTTTGTTGAAGCTACCTCGTATCGCCTGGTTTTTTCGCAGGAAACGCTGATCGTGGTGGCCCTTCGTTTTCCAGAGCTGGCGGCAGAGCTTACCGGGCAGGAAACAGGCGCCAGTGCTCAGACTCTGCGTATCTTTACGGAACTGAGCGCGGCTATGGCCGCCAGTCTGGATGTGGAAGAGACGATTCAGGCGGTCATGGAGAATGTGGAAAAGCTGATCCCCGCCGATTTTCTTGAGATCACGATCTGGAATGCGGATACCCAGCAATTGACCCCTTACCGTTATGGCTGGCAGTCGACTTCTCAGCGGGGGTTACTTAAGGTTTCGCCGCCCTACCGCCATGTTGAGGGAACCAGTGGCTATTTGTACCGTGAACGCTCTCCCCTGTGGATTCAAGACGTAATTCAGCGCTCAGACCTTCACCCAGAATCCGAAAGGATGCCGGGAGTGCGGTCGTACCTGGGTGTGCCTCTCATGGTAGGGCGGGAATTTGTAGGTACGCTGGAGCTGGGCTCGCGCACTCCTGAGGCTTTCCATGAAGCCGATCTTACTCTGCTTCGCTTGCTTTCCGGGCAGGCGGCAGTTGCCATTCACAATGCGCTGATCTACCGGGAGGAAAAAGAGCGCAGTGCTGAGCTGAGCGGGCTTTCTCAGCTGGCTCAGGCGTTTGGTTCGGTACGTGATCCCAGGAATCTGTTTTCTCGACTGGTAGAATCCATTGCTCCTCTTCTCCGGGTTGAGATCCTTGGCTTTATCCTTTACAACGAAAATCAACGGATGCTGGAGGCTCAGATTCCGTTTCATGGGTTGCCCGACCAGATTGTGGAACTTTATCGGGCTCCCGTACCGGTAAACTCGGCGGCAGAGCAAATGCTTCTTGACCAGGATGTGCTTATTTCTGAGGATGCCTCCAGCGACCCTCAATGGGAAGCACTGGGACTTTCTTTTGTGGCCCAGGCGGCCAGTCTGCGCGAGACGGTGCTGGTGCCGTTAAATTCGGGCGGCCAAATGCTGGGATATTTGCAGGCCGCCAATCACCCGGGGGGCGGGTCGTTTTCTCCTTCTGAGCTCCATTTGTTAACCATCATTGCCAATCAGGCAGCCTCGATCATTGAAAATGCCACCCTGGTGCAACAGGCGCGGCAAAGAGCTCAGCGGGCTGAAGCCTTACGTCGAATTTCCAGCCTGGCAGGGTCGGCGGCGACGCTGGATGAGATTCTCAAATATTCCATTCAGGAGTTTACCCGTCTTTTACGTGCCGATGTAGGGGCGATCTATTTGCTGGATCCCTCATCCTCGCAGTTACAGCTACACCAGGCTTCTCTGTTTGGTGCGGCTTCTCTGCCAGATGAATGCAGGCAGCTGCTTGTCGATCAGCCAGAATTTCCTTTCACCATTACCGGTTCACAACGCCTGTTGAAGATTGACTCCCTCTCTGACTCGGATGCCGTAATCCCATTTTATCGGGAGGCTTTCAAGGTGTGGGGGGCTCAGTCAGTTATCGGGGTGCCTCTCATCGTGCGTAGCGAGGGGATCGGTGAGTTGCTGTTTGTCAGCCGCGAAGCGCATTTCTTTGACCACGCTGATGTGCAAATGATCGCCACCGCCGCCGGGCAACTGGCCGGATCGGTAGAGCAAATGGCCCTGCGTTCGCAAACCGACGAATCGTTGCGGCGGCGGTTGGAACAGTTGACCGCAATCACCCGACTGAGCCGGGAGTTGAATGGTTTTTCCCGCCTGAGTGATTTGATCCAGCGCGTTCATACAGAAGCTCTGCAACTAACACGGGCTGATTGCGGCATCCTTCTGGTATTTCAGGACAGAGTGGGCGAAGATGGTCTTCCGTCTGTGCGCGAAGCTTTTGGGTTGACCTGCCAGCCTGGACTGACCTGGGTGGAGAGGAAAGTTTTAGCCCGGAACAGTTCGATCCTGGTACGAAGTATTCACCAGGAAGCCGAAGAACCACCTCACGAGGGGGTTCTGGCATGTCTCAGTGTGCCATTCTTCCACCGTCAGCGGGTGATCGGGTTGATAAGCCTTCATAGCAGGTCGGAGAATGGCCTGGATGAATCCGCTTTAGAAACCATGCAGACTCTGGCGATGCAGGTGGGGGCGGCCATGGGGAACCTGATCCAGGCGGAGGAACAGGCCCAGCGCAACCTGTTGCTCAAGCGTGAGCTGGATACGCTGGCTGAGTTGTTGCGGGTCTCGCGTCTGCTCAAACCAACCCTGCCGCTGGAGGAATCACTGATTACTATCAGTGAAGCCATCCGGCAGGCCACGCCTTTCCAGGTAGTGGTGATCAGTGTGGTGGATGCACAGGATGGGCATCTCCGCAGGGTGGTAGGAAGTGGCCTCTCACCGGAGCAGTGGGAAGAGTTGCGGAGTCATCGTCAGCCCTGGAGTGGGTTGAAAAACCTGCTTCGGCCCGAGTTTAGAAACGGGAGTGTGTACTTTATTCCGGCTGACCAGACCCCCATAATTCCGCCAGAAGTGCATACTTTACCAGTAACCCCGGGAGGGGATTCTCATTCACCGGATGCCTGGAATGCCGATGACTTTTTGCTGGTGCCGTTATATGACTCGTCTAATGAGCCGATTGGATTAATCAGTGTGGATGCACCATCCGATGGCCGCAGACCGGATCGTCCTACTTTTGAGGCGTTGGATGTGTTTGGCCTGCAGGCCGGGCTGATGATTGAGAATCACCGGCGAACTTCATCGCTTGAAAGTCGGGTTGCTGTTTTGGAAAATACCCGGCAACAACTGATGCACGTAGCTGAGACTGCCCGTCAGAATTTACCTGTCCTGTTACGAAAAGACCTGGAGCAAACCCTCGCTTTGCAAGATCTCAGCAACCGCATCGAGCGTATTCGTGCCCTGCTTGAGATCGCGGCTCAAGCCGCGGCTGAAGAAGAAGCTTCGGCTGTTTTACAAACCCTTTGCCGGGGCTTGCTGATGCACTTTGCGATGCAAACGGCGCTGATCGCCGAGGCTTCGTCTGGCGGTGTTCGGTTGGTGGATACACTGGGCACAGTCCCGGAAGGCACAAACCCTGAAGCCTTGATGGGGCAGCGGAATCCTTTCCACTGGCTGCTTCAGGAAGGGCAGGAAGCCAGGGGTGTGTTGCTCATTTCAAGCCTGGAAAACGATCCTGACTGGCATGGAACACCGCTTCTCTCGGCCCTTGGAGCACGAAGCGTCATCGCCCTTCGATTGACCGGTACCGAAAACCCCACGGCGGTAATGGCGGTTGGGCGGCGCAATCTGGGAGTGTTTTCGGAAGAGGATTACCGAGTTTTCAGGCAGGTGGCCGATCAGGTGGGTACGTCCTTGCAGAACCTGCGTCTGCTCACCGAGACCAAACGGCGGCTGGATGAAGTCAATCTCTTGCTGGAGTTCAGCCGAAGCCTGGGAAGCCTGGAACCGGAGAGTATCCTTACCACCCTGGTTGAAAATGTAAGAAAAGTTTTGCCGCAGGCCCAGGCTGCCTGGGCAGGAATGATTCACGAACAACAATTGACGGTCATCCCTCAGGTTTCAAGGGGGTATGCAGATGATGAAGCCCATCGGATGATTCGCTACAGCCTGGTGAGTGCGACGGGGATTCTTGGCGAGGAACCGCGCCTGTTGTTGCTTCGGGTTTTACGTTCCGGTGAACCGCTGCGAGTTGCCGAGGTGGATTTTGCCACGCAATACCAGCTTTCGTCAGAAGACCTCATGCGCTACCGTCAGGCCACGCGGGGTAAACTGCCGGTCTCCTGTATGGTACTGCCTTTGCGTCCGGCAGACCGGATCAGTGGGGTGCTGGTATTGGAGAATTTTGAGACCAGCGGTGCGTTTTCTCCAGAAGATGAGGCGCTGGCCTATTCATTTGCTCAACAGGCGGCTCTGGCTCTGGATAATGCCCGTCTCTTCCAGGCAGCCGAGTCGCGCGCTGATCAATTGCTCAATCTTACCCGCGCTTCGGCCAAATTGACGGCCAGCCTGCGACAGGAAGAGCTCATTGGTTCGCTCCTCGATTACCTGGCGACGGTCATCCCCTATGAGACGGCAACCCTCTGGATGCGGCGCGGAAATGTTCTTTCGATCCTTGCCGCTCAGGGCTTTGAGGATAATGAGAGCCGTATTGGCCTTACCGCCGCGGTAGAAGACAGTGCCCTGTTCCGGGAAATGATTCAGACGGGAGAGCCTGTCACGGTGCGGGATGTGCGTGCTGATCCACGCTTCCCATCTCTGGTAGAGCCAGAAAATCTTTCCTGGCTGGGAATGCCGCTGATTGTCAAAGGGGAAGTCATCGGGTTGCTGGCGCTGGAGAAACGTGAAGCAGGTTTCTATTCTCCTGAGCACATTCACGCCGCTGCTACCTTTGCCGGGCAGGTGGCGGCAGCTTTGGAGAACGCCCGTCTGTTTGAAGAAAGCCTGCGTCGGGCTGGCGAACTGGACCAGCGCTCCCGAAGGCTGGCGCTGCTTAACCGGCTGTCTGAAGAATTAGGGGCTTCTCTGGAAATGGGGACGATTCTCCAGGTGACTGCCGAGCACATGCTTGGGGCGTTGAATGCATCCATAGTGGCAGGGGTGATGATTGGCCCGGGGGATAAGTACATTCTGGAGATAGAAACCCCCCCACAGAGGGCCCATTTACCCATGGCCCTGCTGGATGTGCCATTGTTTGACCGTTTGAAAGACTCAAAGGGAATTTTCTCCACCGTTCAGGTCTCTGGTGAGCCAGACCTGGCGCCGATGTTTGAGGCGTACTTTGCCCCACGCGGTATTCTCTCGGTTCTTATTGTGCCCCTGCTGGCAGGTGGAACGCTTTATGGGTGGCTCATGGTGCAAAAAAATGTGAGCTACCGCTTTACGGTTTCCGAAATTGAGCTGGCACGTACGGTATGTAACCAGGCCGCTATTGCCATTCAGAATGCACGGCTCTTTGAAGAAACGCGCACTCTGAGCGAGTTCCTGGAACGGCGCGTCGAAGAGCGTACCAGCGAGTTACGCAGAGAACATCAGAATTCGCAGACGCTCCTGCGGATTATCAGTGAACTTTCGACCAGCTTGGATATGGGGTTGGTGATGAGCCGTGCCTTAATGGTGATCAATGAATCGATTGGGTCTCAGGAGAGCCTGGCGATGCTTTTGGAAAGCACCCAGAAGCCCTATCGGGCCGGTGAGGCATTGACCTCAGCGGGTGGGGCGGCTGAGAATGGTCTGGCGCTGGAGAGGCGGATCATGCGTGAGGCGGCCCGCTCGCGGCAATCTCTCCTTATCGAAGATATTGCAAAGGAAAGCCACTGGCTGGAAGAAGGCTCGAGCTTACCTGCCTACCGGAGTGTGCTGGCGGCTCCACTTATCATGGGAGAAGATGCCCTCGGAGCTCTGTTGTTGTTTCACCGGGAGGCGGGGTTCTTCCAGGCTTCGCAGCTGGGGCTTGTAGAGGCAACTGCCCGGCAGATTGCCATCACGATTAACAATGCTGAATTGTTCAACCTGATCCGTGATCAATCGGAAAACCTTGGGAATATGCTGCGTGAGCAACAAATTGAGGCCAGCCGCTCGCGGGCGATTCTAGAAGCTGTGGCTGATGGAGTTATTGTGACCGATGCCAGCGGTCAGGTCACCCTTTTTAATGCTTCAGCAGAACGTATTCTTGATCTGCCGGTTAATGAGGTGATCGGAAAGAGGCTGGACGCCTTTACCGGGGTCTGGGGACGTTCCAGCCTGAGCTGGGTACGCACGATTCAACAATGGTTGAAGGACCCGCAGTCGTACAAAGGGGATGATTTTGCCGATGAATTTGACCTGGATACCGGGAGTGTCATCGCGGTTCATCTTGCTCCGGTTTTCTGGCGTTCACAGTTCCTGGGAACGGTTTCCATCTTGCGCGACATTACCCACGAAGTGCAGGTAGACCGGATGAAATCAGAGTTCGTGGCGAATGTAAGCCACGAATTACGCACCCCGATGACCTCGATTAAAGGGTACGTGGAAATCATGCTGATGGGGGCGGCAGGTGAGTTGACCGCTCAGCAGCGCCATTTCCTTGAAATCGTACGCAGTAACACTGAGCGCCTGGGCACCCTCGTCAATGACCTGCTCGATCTCTCGCGGATTGAGTCGGGGCGGGTGAAGTTAAATTACCAGTGGCTTGATTTGCGGGAAATTGCCCACGAGGTGATCCTCGATGTACAGCGCCGTTCACGAGAAGAGAACAAGCCCATGACCTTTGCCCTGCAGGCGGCGGATGATCTTCCGCAGGTGATGGGCGACCTGGAGCGTATTCGGCAGGTGATTGGTAATCTGGTCAGTAACGGGTATAACTATACCCCTGCAAACGGCACAGTGACGGTGGTTCTGAGCCATCAAAATGGAGAAATTCAGGTGGATGTAAAGGATACGGGCATCGGCATTGCCCCCGATGAGCAGCCCCGCATGTTCGAGCGGTTTTACCGCGGCGAGCATCCGCTTGTGCTGGCCACTGCAGGAACTGGCCTGGGACTGGCAGTGGCCAAAACGCTGGTAGAAATGCACCGTGGACGCATCTGGTTTACCAGCCCGGGCATTCCGGGTGAAGGAAGTACCTTTTCGTTCACCTTACCTCTTGATCAGAATCTGGAGTAGTCAATCGCATGGCAAAGATATTGATTGCAGAAGATGAACCTGATATTCGCGACCTGGTGAAATTTACCCTGAGTTATGCCGGGCACGAGGTAGTTGCAGTGGGTAATGGTGCTGAAGCCGTAGAAGCAGCCCGCATCGAGCAACCCGACCTTATTTTAATGGATGTGCGTATGCCACGCATGACCGGCTACGAAGCCTGTGCCGCCATGAAGGCTGACCCGCTTACCAGTGACATTCCTGTGGTGTTTCTCTCGGCTAAAGGACAGGAAGCGGAAATTCAAACCGGACTGGAAATGGGTGCCGCTGAATATTTATTAAAGCCCTTTGCTCCCATGGAGTTGAGCCAACGTGTGAATGAATTATTACAAAAATTCGGGAAGCTGTAATACAGAAGGGAGCGCGAGCGAATGAGTGCCATTCTGCTCGATGCACAGATTGTCCATTATGAAGTACTGGGGCGGGGCCGTCCGCTGATCTTCCTGCATGGGTGGGTTGGGTCATGGAGGTACTGGATTCCAGTGATGCAAGCGGCTTCCGTCTCATTCCGCACCTATGCCCTGGACCTGTGGGGTTTTGGGGATACCGCCAAGGTGCCACTCCGATATACTCTGGATGGCCAGGTAAGCCTTGTGGAACGTTTTCTGGAACAAATGGGAATTGGCAGGGTGGCGCTGGTGGGACACGGGCTGGGGGCGGTGGTGGCGGTTTTGCTTGCCTTACGGCACCCTGAAGTGGTTGACCGGGTGATGGCCATTGCTTACCCGCTGGATGAATCGCGAATCCATGCCCGTTTGCGGGCGGGAAACCCGCTCGATCTGGCTGACTGGCTTCTGGAAAAGTCACCGCTTACCGAACCGGTGAGAGTAGAAGCCCCCAAGACAGATCCTCAGGCGATTCTTACCTCGCTGGCGGGTTTAAGCTCCCCGGAAGTTCGTATGGCGGGGCAGAATATGAACCGCGCCTGCCTGCTGGTGCATGGAGTGAATGACCCTGCCGTTGCTGCACCTGAACTGGATATACTCGCTCGCCTTCCTGAGCTCATCCACGGAATTCACTTTGAGGCTTCCGGACATTTCCCGATGCTGGATGAGAGCAGTAAGTTTAATCGCCTCCTGATTGATTTTCTGGCCCTGGGCCCCGGTGAAAGCCCGCGGCAACTTCAACTGAAAGAAGAATGGAAGCGCCGCGTACGATAGGAAGAGTTAACAGTTTTATTAAACTGTCCGTTTTTGCTTGACTTTGTTCACCGAATATGGAATACTAATGCAAATCAAATAACCATCCTTATCTTCTCTAAATTCTTTTGCTATCTTAAAGGATAAGGAGGTGGTGTCTACAATGGATAGTAGTAAGCGTATGATGGCTGCGGCACCCCTCCTGGTTGTCCTCTAACCGAGAGTGCCGCAGCAACCCAATGAAGAAGTCACCCGCATGGGTGGCTTCTTCGCTTAATCGAATATAAGAGGACTGTACGAGAAGTGGCGGAAGTAAGGATTTAACGCTATAGTGAAGAAGAAATGGAGAAACCTGCGCGGGTTTTCTTGCTGGTATCCGTGTGGCAGATGGCCTGGTTGAGAAGGAGGGTGAATGAGTGTGGTGATCTGGTGGACCCGGAGAGATCTACGTCTCCAGGATAATGAAGCTCTCCAGGCTGCACTGGAAACCGGGGGGTTCCTCGTTCCATTATTTATCCTTGATCCCTATCTTTTGAGGGGAGAAGCGTTAGCCAGGCAGGCTTTCCTGTTCGGTGGATTAAGGGAGCTGGATACCGAATTACGCAAGCGGGGTAGTCAATTAATCATTCGTAGCGGCCCGCCCGAAATGGTGCTCAATCGGCTGGTTGAAGAAACCGGTGCAGAGTTGATTTTTGCCGTACATGATACTGGCCCCTACGCGAACAGGCGAGATGAGCGGGTGGCTCGTATTTTGCCTTTAAAGCTTGTGGGAGGAATCACTGTTCATCCACCGCAGGCAATAAGACAACCGGATGGCAAGCCTTATACGGTGTTTACGCCTTTCAGCAAAGCCTGGAAGGCCCTGCCGATACCCCCACCCAGAGTGGATCTCCCGGAACGTTTTCCTCCGCTCCCGGCACTGACAACTGAGTCTTTACCGGAGGTGAATGATACGAACGGGTTGTTTATTCCGGGAGAGCTCAGTGCACGCCAGAGATTGGAGGATTTTCTCGGGAATGACGTTTGGATGTACCACGAAGTGCGTGATCGCCTCGACCTTGAGGGTACTTCAAAACTTTCGCCTTACCTCAGGTTCGGGATGCTTTCACCGCGTTTGGCAGCCACCCGTGTTTTGGAGTTATCCTGTCAGGTCACCAACCCGGTGGGGCAAAGAGGGTGCGAAACCTGGTTGAACGAGCTCATCTGGAGAGATTTCTACCACAGCGTTCTGTTTCATTTCCCTTTTGTGGTCGACACTGCTTTCCAACCGATGATGCGCGCAATGCCATGGCGACACTCTGAAGCAGAACTGGCCGCCTGGCAGTTCGGTCAGACAGGCTACCCGGTAGTGGATGCCTGTATGCGTCAGTTAATTGCCACAGGATGGATGCATAACCGGGGAAGGATGATTGTCGCTTCTTTCCTTTCCAAAGACTTGCTTATTCACTGGCGAGAAGGAGAGCGCTGGTTTATGCGTCACCTGATCGATGGAGATCTGGCGTCTAATCTTGGCGGCTGGCAATGGACAGCCGGGGTGGGCACAGATGCCGCTCCGTTTTTTCGGATTTTTAACCCCGTGCTCCAGGGAAAGAAATTTGATCCGGAGGGGGTTTTTATTCGCCGTTGGCTGCCAGAACTGGAGACTGTGCCTTCAGACTATATTCATTCTCCATGGTTGATGCCTCAGGATATTCAACGAAAATGTGGGGTTCGAATTGGGGTCGATTATCCGATGCCGATGATTGACCATGCGCTGGCCCGGGAGAGAGCATTGCGTTGGTTTCGGAGTAGAGCTGAAAAATAAAAAGGAGTAAACTCAATAAAAGGTCAGATCGGGGAGGAGCTATGATTCGCAACCAGTGGTATGTTGTACTCGAGTCAAATGAGGTAAAAGCCGGGCGCCCGGTGGGTGTGACGCGCCTGGGAGAGAAACTGGTATTCTGGCGGCGCCGAGATGGGAAAGTGGTATGTTTGAAAGACCGGTGTGCTCATCTGGGAGCCAGTCTTTGTCAGGGAAAAATTAGCCCGGATGACCGTCTGGCCTGTCCTTTCCATGCTTTTGAATACGATGCCAGCGGGCAATGCCAGTATATTCCCTCACTGGGCAGGAATGGAATTCCTCCCAGGGCCATGCGGGTAGACTCTTATCTCACCTATGAAGCTCATGGGCTGATCTGGATTTTCTGGGGGGAAACAGAAAAAGCCGTTCGCCCCCCACGTTTCTTCGATCTTGATGATGGATTTACGTATGCAGGATACCGTGATCCATGGCCAGTGCATTATTCGCGCATGGTTGAGAACCAGATGGATGTGATGCATTTGCCCCACGTGCATTACAACACCATTGGAAGAGGTCATCGGGTGGTGGTGGATGGCCCCCTGGTAACTCTGGAGGAGGATATCCTTCGAATGTGGGTTTATAATCGCCTGGATGACGGAACACCTCCGCGTAAACCGGAAGAACTCCCTGCCCCAAACCGCCCCCCCTTCCTGGAATTTATTTTCCCAAATATCTGGCAGAACCGCATTTCAGATGATATGCGAATTTTTGTAGCTTTTGTACCTGTGGATGAGGAAAACGGGATTTTATACCTGCGTTATTACCAGCGTATTGTTCGCCTTCCGGTATTACGCACGTTGTTTAATTGGATCGGTGTCATCGGCAGCCGGTATATCGCCAACCAGGATAAACGGGTAGTCAGCCGGCAGGTTCCCAAGAAGACTTCCTTACGAAATGGAGAGAAATTCGTACAGGGAGATCGGATCATCCTGGCCTATCGGCGGCGCAGGGAAGAACTCCTCCGCGAGAACGGTCAACTGGCCGACTGACCCTGCCTGGTTCAGAGGGGGCTTTTTCTCTGCCGGGATGGAGATGAGGCCTGATGCGGAGGCCGGCCCGGTGCGCCCAGCCAAACAGGTTGGCAATGCCGCTCCATCCGATGATTGCCATCCGGAGGAGTGGAGAGCTATACCTTTGGAAGATCAGCGTCCGGGAACAGGGAGTGGAACAATGCCTGTCCTCCGAACAGGAAAGTGATTCACCCCGCGGTTTCTGGGAAGCGGGCAGGGTGAAGGGAAGAGGGGCGCTCCAGGGTAGACACACAGTAGAGAATTTTTGGCAACATGCTGATCTTTTTCCAGGCGCTGGTGTGGGCCCTTTTTTCGTGAACCTGGTAATGAATGGCTTCGATTTCATCCAGAATGGCACGGTAGAGAAGAGATGCTGCCCCTACAGCCGGGCGTGCCACCCGGCTTAGCAGGGTGATGCCAGGTAATGATTCTTCGAAGAGCTGCCGGGTTCGCCGGATTTCGAATTGCATCAGAGCGATAAAACGCTCATCATATACATGGTTGAGGATATCCTTCATGGATAAATGAAATCGGGCAAGGTCTTCAAGGGGAAAGTAAACCCGTCCGCGGTCAGCATCTTCACCAACATCGCGAAGGATGTTGGTAAGTTGCAGGGCAATTCCCAGACGAATGGCATAAGGAGCCGCCTGTTCGAAGGTTACACCCGGAGCCAGGCCAATCACCGGTATGGAAAGCAATCCCACCGTGGCGGCTACACGGTAGCAATAATGTTGGAGGGTCTCCCAGGTGGGGTACGGGCGAAAGGAAAGATCCATGGCGATTCCGTCCAGAAGTTCACCCTCGTACTGGCGATCAATCGGATACTGTTCGCGTACCAGAGCCCAGGAGAGGAGAATGGGATCGGTTTGTTGTTCAGACGGGAGGTTGACCCGGGCTCGCCAGGCTTCCAGGTCAGCGGGGGTGGTATTGGCACAATCAACCAGGTCGTCACTGGCGCGGCAAAATGCGTACAGGCTCCGGATTGCTAACCGTTCAGGAAAGGGAAGCAGAGAAGTTGCGAAGAAAAAGGTCCTGGAATGTTTACGGATGACCTCTTCGGTGGCTGTCAGTGCAGCCTGTAATCTGGGCGAGGTTCTGATCGATTGGCTTCCAGAAGTGAACGGCATGTTAACTCCTCTCTTCATCCGATCCTTTTCAGGCGGTTTCCTGGATGAGTTTCTCAGCAATGATTGATGACGACAGAACTCCCGGGAGGCCAGCGCCGGGATGGGTTCCAGCACCTACAAAATAGAGGTTGTCAAAGTCTTCGGAGCGGTTGTGAGGCCGAAACCAGGCGGACTGGGTGAGAATAGGTTGCACCGAGAAGGCCGCACCGCGAAAACTGTTAAGCTCGTTCTCAAAATGCAACGGATCGATTGTGTGTTCGGCAATAATGTTTGCCCGCAGGTCAGGAAGATAGCGCTGTTCCAGGAAGGTGAGGATTTTTTCTTTATACACAGGAGCCATCCGGCGCCAGTCAACGTCACTTTCGAGGTGCGGAACCGGCGATAGGACATAAAAGGATTCGCATCCTTCCGGGGCTATAGAAGGGTCGGTAATGGTGGGCATGTGGAGGTAAAGGGAGAAGTCGTCGGCCAGCTTTTTCCGATGGAAGATATCATCAAGCAAATCTCGGTACCGGTTACTGAGGATAATATTGTGATGTGCCAGCCGGCTGTCGAGGTAGCGCCTTCGGGTGCCGAAGTAAATGACAAACAACGACATGCTATAGCGCATACGATCATAGCGGGCGTTAGAATTGACCCTGCGAGCCCATGCGGGGATCAGGTTCCGATAAGTCCAGGCGACATCCGCGTTGCTGATGATGTCATCGGCAAGGTGCACACTGCCGTCACTCAAACGAATGCCCTTTACCCGGCGTTTTTCTCCCACCAGGATTTCTTCCACGCTGGAATTGAGATGGATTTTCCCGCCGAGCTCGGTGAAAAGCCGAACCAGAGCGTTGACAATAGCGCCCGTGCCCCCCATGGCATAATAGACGCCCCATTCCCGTTCCAGGTAATGGATCATGGCATAGATACTGGTGGTATCAAAGGGATTTCCTCCCACCAGCAAAGGGTGGAAAGTGAAAACCATTCGCAGAAAGGGATGTTTCACGAATTGGGATACATATCCATACACGGAACGGTACGATTGCAGGCGAATCAGATCAGGGGCAATACGTAACATGTCTGTGATATGGAGAAAGGGTTGGTCTGCCAGTTCGATGAACCCCTTCTCAAAGATTGGGCGCGTGGTCTGGATGAATTTCTGGTATCCCTCTTTGTCCGCAGGGTTCCATTGCTCAATTTGTTCCAGAATCATCCGGGGGTCATTGTTGTAATCAAATTGTCGCCCCTTGTGGTCAAAAATGCGGTAGAAGGGGTTACAGGGCACAAATGTCAGGTAATCTTCACGGCGGCGTCCTGCCAGGGCGAATAACTCATCAAACATGAATGGAGCGGTTATAACTGTGGGGCCGCCGTCGAATTTGAAACCATTGATCTCATATACATAGGCCCGCCCCCCGGGTTTATCTCGTTTTTCAAAAATCTCCACCTGGTGCCCGCGGGCGGCCAGACGCACAGCCGCCCCAAGCCCACCAAAACCACTCCCAATAATGATGATTTTCTTGCTCATGATTCCCTCTCCATGGATTATGGTGCTTCTTGCTCATCTCTGAATACCAACATCATAAGACATTCGAGGCAACGAGTTCAACAGATTGTAGAGGGATTGAGGAAGGTTTGTATCATCCGAGGTGGGTTTTTCACGCGTATTGTATAAGGGAGTATCGTCCTTCTGGTCGTGTGGGGAGAGTGTTTGAAAACGTAGGCCGGGATGAAATGCAACCATTCCCGGTCACTTTGGGGCCGGGAATGGAGCATTCAAAAAGAATGGTAGTCAGATGTTTCCGGGTATGGGCGCATGGACATCATCTATGGAGTTTGCCCGTTTAAACCTGCAGGGTTGCAGAAAGCCGCCAGGGTCTCTCGAAGCAAACTCTCATCATGCACCAGCACCACCCTCCGGCAGAAGATTACCCTCTGCGTGATCGACGATGGACAGGAATGGGGATAGGAACGGGTTGAGGTGGGCGTTGGGTCAGTTGACCGGCCAATTCTTCCAGCCCCTGACGCAGGCGTTCCAGAATCCCTTCGAGGGTACGTTGCATCCCATGCCGGGAATTCCTTCCGGGCTTTTTCACCTGATTCTCTTGAGGCATGGATTCTTCCTTTCTCAGGCTATATCATAGCGTGTTTTTGGGCATCCGCACGTTAGAAATGGATTAACAATCCGGGTCAGCGGGGGCACCGATAGATTCCATGGCTGTCTGTTGCGCGCGAATCTGGGGACGGTAGATATAGCGATAAATGTAAAACGAAAGCCAGGTTAAGATTCCCGAAGCAAGCACTCCCGGTGCTGCTGTCCCGGCCATAACTCCGTAACGTTTTCCCACCACATCCAAAAGTACGCCGCCCAGAGATGGGGCAATAACCCGGGTGAAGGCTTCGAGAGAAGTGGAGAGCCCCAGGATTCCACCTACCTGCTCAGGGGGTACGGTTTTGCTGAGTGCGCTATTGATGACCGTATTCAGCAGCCCGCCGCTGATGGCGGTGGGAATCAGTGCCACCAGCAGGACGCTCACACTGGGAGCAAGCCCCCACCCTAATAAACCCACAGCCATCAACACGGTGGCCGAAAGGATTAACCGGGTTTCAGAAAAACGTGCTGTTAGCCGCCCGACGAGAACGCCCTGGGTGACCACAGAAAGAATTCCAACGTAGGCCAGAATGTATCCCGTACTCTGGGCTCCCAGGTTGAAGCGCGAAAGCGCATACAGGGAAAAAATAGTTTGAAGGAGCGAAAAAGCCAGCCCGAAGAAGAAGCGGGTGTGCAATAGAGGGCCGGTGAGTGGGCGGCGAAGGGCCTCGATCAGGGCTGGAAGGGAAAGGGGAGACCGCTGATGGAGAGGGCTTGCTGCGCGTTGTTCCGGGGTGAGCGATTCGGGCAGCCAGAAACTAACCAGGAAGAAATTCATCACCGAAAGCCCGGCGGCCATGAATGCCGGCAGGCTGTAACCAAACTGACTCAATACTCCACCGGCGGCAGGGCCAATGATAAACCCCAGACCAAAAGCCGCGCCAATCAAGCCAAGGCCACGGGCGCGGTTTTGACGGTCGGTCACGTCACTGACATAGGCCTGGGCGACGGAGATATTCGCGGCGGTCAACCCGGCGAGAAGGCGTGAGAAAAAGATCATTTCCAGGCTGTTGGCCAATCCTAAGAGTAAAAAACCCAGAGCGTTGCCAGCAATGGAAATAAGCAGGATGGGGCAGCGGCCAATACGGTCAGAGAGCCTGCCCAGAATGGGAGCGCCAATCAGCTGGGCGGCAGCGTAGATGGCCACCAGCAGACCAATTTGCACATCGTTGGCCTGAAAAGTACGTGCCAGGTAGGGTAAAAGGGGCAAAATCAGGCTGAAACCGAGGAGATCAATGAAGACGACAAGGATGATTGAGGCGAGTGCTTTGTTGTTTTTATACATGGTTTTTCCTTCGAGGGCGATCTGAGGAAGAAGTACTTCTCTGCACAGAATGCGAGGATGGGGCATACTGCATGAGGAGGTTTTCCAGAGTGGAGATGGTCTCTTCAGGCGGGGTGTTCAGATATATCACCGGCACCGACTCGGCGAGGCGAAAATGATCAAATGCGGCTCCGCCCACCACGACCAGTGGAGAGGGTTGGGGAAACCGTCTCAGAATTTTCTCAATCCCTTCCAGGTTCCGCGCGGTTTCAGGTCGGTTGGCAGAGAACATCAAGAGTGTCGGGTGGATGGGAGCCAGAGCTTCTTCTAATCGCTCCAGACTGAGATCTGGGCCGAGGTATCTGACATTCCATCCCCGCCAGCGCAGGATGACCACCAGCATTAATAACCCGATTTGATGGGTTTCTCCCGGAGCACAGGCGGCCACAATCAATCCGGGACGCGATGGCAGGCCGGTTGCCGCCAGCATACTCATCAATTGCTGAATAACCCATTGCGAAGCAAAATGCTCGGTAGCAATGGGCAGGTGGCCAGTATGCCACATTTCTCCGATTTGGACCATCATCGGGGCGAAAATGTTTATCAACACCTGATCCACCGGGTACAGGGCAAAGGCCCGTCGGATCACTTCCATAGCGGTTGGCTCGTCAAAATGAACCATAGCGTCCAGCAATTCGGCACCCAGGTTTTCACAGGCGGTAGAGTGAATCTTTGAAGACGGCATCACCGATCCTGTCAGGCTGGGGGCGGCGTTCGTTGCCGGATCCTGTCCGGAGCGACGTAATTCTTCTAGATACCGAACGGCACGTCCGATGCTCAGACCAGATTCCACCTGACGGATCAGCCAGCGCAGGATGCGCAGGTCGTATTCGGAGTAGAGCCGATACCCCTGTTCCCCTCGCCGGGGCTGCGGCAGACCATACCGCCGTTCCCAGGCTCGCAGGGTCACGGGGAGCAGACCCACCAACCGGGAGACTGCCTTGATATTATAGAGCGGTGAGTGTTCACCGCCATGCGGGTTGTTCAAAGCCGGAGGACTGGTTTCAGGTTCGGGAAGCGGTTGCTCAGCGATCATCCAATCATCTTAACCCAATCCATGTACAATCGCGACTTTTTGCACAAGGTTTGTCGAGGGATGGCTCAGGCCGGGCGTTTTTCAGGCTGGTTGAGCAGTTCTTTAATTTTCCGGGTGGCTTTTTCCAGAGTGTTGCCGAGGTAGATTCCCGGTACCTGTCGGGTCAGAGATGGATCCAGGTCGAAGGCGCGGCCGCCGTATCCAAACAAGGGCGCCTGACGCATTTTCCTTAACTTTTGTTGCATGGTTTTCATCTCCAGGGCTGATGAGGCGGAAGTGGCGGAGAGAACGATCATCGAGGGGCGCTCATACGTGGCGTAATCTACCAGGTCATCAATGGGTAAATCAGGCCCGAGAAATTCCACCCGATAGCCAGCGCTTCGCAGGAGTACCGCGATCATCAACGGGCCGAGTTCGTGCTGTTCCATGGGGGCGCATCCCAGGAGAATGTAGGGGGCGTTACGCCGGATGGGGTAAGCCTGGAGAAGGGATAAAAGCTTTCCGCGTAAAAAAGCACTGGCAAAATGCTCTGTGGTGACACGAATTCGCCCGGTGTACCAGGCTTCACCGATCTCTACCAGGGACGGCACCAGAATATCCATGAAGACGGTCATCAGGTCAAAGAGAGCGTGGGCTTCGCGCAACAAAGTGGCAGAGGTCTGCTCATCGTGCTGCATCAGGGCGGTGGTTAACTGGCTGGCATACCAGTTGGGTGAATGTGCCTGTCCCCCGGTGCGACGTTCGGGCAGGGAAGGGATGGCCTCGGGCCACAATTGCTGATTAACCATGGCGCGGAATTCAGCGGCGGCATTGCTGATGGAAATCCCATTATCCACCCGGTTTTTCAACCAGCGTAAAATAGCAATGTCACGATCAGAATAAAGACGATACTGATTTTCTGAGCGATGAGGAGTGAGTATCTCATGCCGGCGTTCCCAGGCGCGGAGAGTGACCGGGCGAATGCCTGTCTGGCTGGCGACGGCTTTAATGGTGTATTTTGGTAGATCGGATAGTTCGTCAATGGTGGACATGGTTCCATCCTCAAATGTTTCGGGTAAATACAATTCACACAAATTAGACAAAGATTGTACATAGTATATCCTCAGTTCGTATAATGTACAAGCTCTTTTAGAAACTCTCATGAAATTCTCATGAGGGGTTGTTATGAAAAGTCCTGCCGGGAGAATAAAAAAGATCCGGGGAAGGCTCTCATCACTCCCCGGATCAGGGTCTTTCTGGTTTCGCACAGGGTTGATTAAATGGGGATGGCCTGTGTTTCCTGTAACAGGCGCATGACGTCAGCCGGGCGGCATTCTGCCGTGCCCCGGGTGAGTACTGTGGCGGCTCCGGCAGCTGCCCCCCAGCGGAGAGCCATTGGCCAGGACTCGCCCAGGGATAAACGCCAGGGCAGCATTGCAGAGACTGCTTCTCCGGCACCAGCGCCGTTAACCTCAACCTGGCGGGGGCTGAAAGCCCGCCAGTTGCCTTCAGTGGTCAAAGCAAGAATGCCGTAGTCACCGCAGGTGATGATCAGATTCTGCAAGCCAAACTTGGCGCGGATGGAACTTGCCGAATGGAGGATTTCATCCACAGTTTCAGAGGGCAGCCCGAAGGTTAATTCCATTTCCCGGCGATTCATCTTCATGATGGTCGGTTTTGCCCGAATGGCGGCGTTGGCCGGGGGGCCATAACAATCGATGAGAACGGGTTTATCGAGTTCTCTGGCCATCTGGCAAAGATACGCATAGAGATCGGGCGGGGCACCAGAGGGTAATGATCCGGCAAGGATAACCCACCCGGCCTGGGGCAACAGGCGCTGATAGGCAGCCAGGAACGCTTCGATATCTTCATCGCTGACTTCATACCCTGCGGTTACCACATGTGTATGGCGGCGATGGGCGGTTTCCACAAGGATATGAGAGATGCGGGTTTCACCTTCGACCGGGACAATTTCTGTGGGAATATCGGCCTGCTGGATCAATTCCAGAAGCTGATTCTGGTTGGCTTTGCCCAGAATAGCCAGGGCAAGCGTATCCAGATTGAAGGTGCGCTGGACGTGTGAAATTGCCAGCCCTTTACCCCCCAGCGAATCGATATAACTCCCGGTACGCAGAGTCTTCCCGGGGATGAACTCTTCAATGAAGAGAATATGATCTAAGGCGGCATTTAGGGTTACTGTAAGAAAAGTCACAGTGTATCAACTCCATAAACGGTCGTGAGACCAGTCATCATTCCACTGGTCGGTAGGCTCCCACAAACCAGGGATGTTGGGGTGAATGTGTTCGGCGATGACCTCATCGTTGAGATCGTCAATGCCCAGGCCGGGTTTATCGGGCACTTCAATGAAGCCTTTGTTTACCAGCGGTTTGGGTAAACCAACAGCGATGTCATTCCACCAGGGCACATCGACTGAGTGGAATTCGAGTGCCAGGAAATTCTCGGTTGCCGCCACACTGTGGACAGCGGCCATGCACCCGATGGGGCTTTCGGCCATGTGAACGGCCATAGCCACTCCATGTTCCTGGGCCAGGTCACCAATTTTCTTGTTCTCCAGAATGCCACCCGAACTGAGTACATCAGGGTGGATGACCGAAACCGCGCGGGCTTCAAGGAGGGGTTTGAAGTTTTCTTTCAGGTAGATGTCTTCTCCGGTGCAAACGGGAATGTGGATGGCCTGGCTGAGGCGTACGTATTGATCAGTGTACTGCCAGGGAATCATGTCTTCTACCCAGGCAAGGTTGTATTTTTCCAGGCGTTTCCCCAGGCGAATGCAATCTTCCAGGGCAATATGCCCGAAGTGATCGGCGGCGAGGGGCACAGTGTAACCGATTTCGGCGCGTACCTCGGCCACGTACTGTTCGAGCATATCAATCCCTTTTTCGGTCAGGTGGATTCCGGTCATGGGATGGGGAACGTTGTAGATATCATAAGCGCGGTTACGAAGTTCGCGTTCTTCAAGTGTTTTCACATCCCATTTCCAGCCATAGCGGGCCAGGGTTTCCATTTCTTCATAAAGCCCCAGCGGATAACTGAGTGTGCCGGGTTCATGGGCGATCAGGCCGATCCCCACATCCATCTTTAAGAAGGTGAAGCCCATTTCCATGCGTTTTTTAAGGGCTTTCCCCATTTTGGTGCCATCTGGTTTGCCGCTTATGTCGGTATCGCAGTAGATGCGGATTTTATCGCGGAATTTCCCGCCAAGCATTTGATACACCGGCACTCCATAGGCTTTGCCAGCCAGATCCCAGAGGGCGACTTCAACCCCGCAAACACCGCCAGCCTGCCGGGCATGTCCGCCGAATTGTTTGATCCGCCGGAATAGCTTATCCACATTGCATGGGTTTTCACCCAGGAGAACTCGCTTAAGCATCAGAGCGTAAGTCTTGGAGGCGGCATCGCGTACCTCGCCGAAACCAACCAGCCCCTGGTTGGTGTAAATTTTCATCAGGGTGCAATGCATGGGTGCCCCGACGATATCCACAAAGCGCATATCTGTGATGCGTAAGTCAGACGGCTTTGAGTAAGTGTTGACGTGATTCAGGGCAGATTCGTAGTTTTCAGAGGGGGGTTGATGAGACATTTCGGGTACCTTTCAGTGAAGTTATGGAATTCCAAATGAAAATTCGGGTTCAAAACCGATCAATTGACGGGCACGATCGATGCTTACCAGGCTTTCGGTGCCCGTCAGTTCTTTCTTGAAAGTTTGTACGTCAGGATAGAACAATTCGGCCAGGGTTTTCGATGGGATGCCGCTCCAGTTGTACTTATCGTTCACAAAGAGGGCATGGCTGCCCTCAAATTGAGCGGTGAGGCCTTTTTCGATGGCCTGAGCCGAGTCTCGTTCGTCCAGCATGGTGAAGAAGTTCACCCGGTTGGTCATGGAAAGGAGCATGAGCCGTTCTTCTTCGGGCAGGGTGGACATTGCATCGCGAACGAAGGCAGGGTTGTTCTTCTCGTAAGGACGAGTGGCGCGAAAGGCGTTGTACTTTTCCCAGGCCTGGTCAAACCAGGCGCGCCGTTCTTCAGGGGGGCGCTTCAGGAGCTGCTCTACCAGGTCGGTAATGAGAGACCGCCTGGGGTTTGGGTTGTCGTGAAGGGAAGCAGGTGCCACCCAGGGCAGGCGCAGGGCCAGGTTGGAGATTCCTTCCCGCCGCCAAAAATATTGCCCGATTTCTTCAATGATGTTTTTGGAGAACGAGTAGGCGTCGGTGGAGAAAACAGGGTGTTCCTCGTCCAGGGGCAAATAATGGAGGGGGGCGGGTTTCACGCCGTAAAACTGACCGGCGGCGTTGATGGAACTGGCCTGAACCACACGCTGAATGCCTTCTTCTGCAGCGGCCTGAAAAACGTTGAACGTGCCCCCACAATTGACCCGAAAGAGTTCCTGGGGAGGTCCACCAGAAGGATTGGGAATGGCGGCGAGGTGAACAATGGCCTGACAACCTCTCACAGCTTCGCGGAGGGCGGGGTAATCATTTACGTCACAAACCCGGTATTCCGCCCCTTCAAAGGAAACATCTGGCGTGCGCCCGATGACGCGTACCGCGTAGCCCTTTTTTACAAGCCGTTCCACTACAGCCCGGCCTACAGATCCAGAGCCGCCAGTGATCAATACCTGCATAGATGCCTCCAGGGTTTCGATGGGTTGCAACAAGCTTTATTATACGTAGTCTTTGGATTCCGGAGTCGATATCTACCCGTCTGACGCAGGTTGTTATACAATTAGCGAACCCGGTGATACCAGCGTTTGGGCAGGATGATCCCAAGGATTGAGGAGCCGACTTCATGACCAACGAATCTTCAAGCAGTGCAAGCAATTTTATTCGAGAAGCGATCGAAGAAGATCTTCGCCAGGGCCGATTTACTTATGTGCGAACGCGGTTCCCGCCAGAGCCGAATGGATATTTACACATTGGACATGCCAAGGCTATCTGCATTGATTTTGGGCTGGCAGAAGCGTTTGGTGGAAAATGCAATCTTCGCTTTGATGATACCAATCCCGTCAAAGAGGACGTGGAATATGTAGAAGCGATTAAAGAGGATATTCACTGGCTTGGTTTTGACTGGGAAGATCGTGAATTTTATGCCTCAGATTATTTTGAGCAACTGTACCAGTTTGCCATCAAACTGATAAAAAAAGGAAAAGCCTATGTGGATGATCTGAGCCCGGAGCAGATTCGTGAGTACCGTGGTACACTCACCGAGCCGGGTAAGGAGAGCCCCTATCGCAACCGGTCGGTAGAAGAAAACCTGAACCTGTTTGAGCGGATGCGTGCGGGCGAATTTCCGGATGGGGCGAGGGTGTTGCGCGCAAAAATTGATATGGCTTCGGGTAACATGAACCTGCGTGACCCGGTCATGTACCGGATCATTCACGCCACCCATCATCGCACCGGGGATCAATGGTGTATCTACCCGATGTACGACTTTGCTCATGGCCAGTCCGACTCCATTGAGGGGGTGACCCATTCGCTGTGCGATCTGGCTTATGAAGATCACCGTCCTCTTTATGACTGGTTCCTGGATGAGCTTGAAATTTTCCATCCGCGCCAGATTGAGTTTGCGCGCCTCAACCTGTCGTATACCATCTTGAGTAAACGCTATCTGAAGCAACTGGTCGAACAGGGGTATGTTCGCGGATGGGACGATCCCCGAATGCCCACCCTGCGAGGAATGCGCAGACGCGGTTATACTCCGGAGGCCATTCGGCGTTTCATTGAACAGATTGGGGTTTCCAAAAATGAGAGTCTGGTGGATATCTCTCTGCTCGAGCATATCCTGCGAGATGACCTCAACCAGCGCGTTCCGCGGGTGATGGGTGTTCTCGATCCGGTGAAGGTGGTGATCACCAATTACCCCGAAGGACAGGTGGAGGAATTTGAGGCGGTTAATAACCCCGAAGACGAATCCGCAGGAACACGCCTGGTGCCCTTTAGCAAGGTGCTTTATATCGAACGGGATGATTTCCGTGAAGTGCCGCCGCCAAAATATCATCGTTTGTCTCCGGGGCGCGAGGTTCGGTTGCGCTATGGTTATATTATCCGGTGTGAAGAAGTAGTCAAAGACCCGCAAACCGGAGAGGTGGTGGAGATTCGCTGTACGTATGATCCCGAAACTCGCGGTGGGTATGCTCCCGATGGCCGAAAAGTGAAAGGCACCATTCACTGGGTCTCAGCACTTCATGCAGTTGATGCAGAAGTCCGGCTGTATGACCGGTTATTTACCGTGCCTGAACCTGGCAAACCTGAAGAGGGAAAGACGTACCTGGACTATCTCAACCCCGATTCCCTCAAAGTGCTCACGGGATGCAAGGTGGAGCCGTCACTCCTGAACGCTGTTCCAGGAGATCGCTTCCAGTTTGAGCGAAAGGGTTACTTCTGTGTAGACCCTGATTCTACTCCCGGTCATCCGGTGTTTAATCTGACGGCTACCCTGCGCGATACCTGGGCTAAAATTGAAGGGGAACTCCAGGGCGGTTAATGGGGCTGCGTTGGGTAAACCGTTCTCAGCTCAAAGAAGGTTCTTTTTAGATTTGCTTGGGGTTCTGGCACAAGGGTTAGCCGAAAAATGAAGAACACTTTCGGCTAACCTTTGTTGTCGATGAGAGTGGCCGGGCTGATGAAATTCTTCGGAAAAAATGTGATTAAAACATCATCTCCCTCTTCATCGAGTCTGTGGTTGATCTTTCGCACCTTGCTTGGAGTGGGATTGCAGTCGTTTGGCGGAGGATCTTCCACGTTTTACCTGATTCATGAAGCCTGCCGCCGATATGGGTGGATGGATGAGGAGGAGTTTGTACGCTCATGGGCCCTGGCGCAGGTTACTCCGGGGATTAATTTGATCAAGTTAACCATCCTCATCGGGAACAAATTGCGGGGAGCAACCGGTATTGCGGCGGCTGTAGGAGGATTGCTTTTGCCAAGTGTTTTTATTACAGCTCTGATGACGGCCGGTTATAGTGCTATTCGCTCTTTGCCGATCATGAAAGGAATATTGAAAGGAGTGTTACCTGCTGCCCTTGGCTTAAGCCTGGCGATGGGGGTGCAGATGGCCACCCCGTTGCTCTCTCGCGCCCGGGGTGAAGGGTGGATGCGTCTTGGGATCAGCCTGGGGGTGATTGTGATTGCCGGATTGCTTCTGGCATGGAATGCCACTTCGCCCCTGCTGGTGCTCCTTCTGGGAGGTGGGGTAACTGCCGCCCTTTTCAATTTTTTCCCTGTAAATGGTAGAAGAGATGCCCCATGAATCTCTGGTTGTTTTTCTGGCTGTTTCTCAAAGCATCGCTCTTTACCACCGGAGGGTTGGGTAACCTGCCGTTACTCCATCGCGATTTGCTGGGTCTGGGGTGGGCCAGCGAAGAGGATTTTCTAACGGCACTGGCGGTAGGCCAGGTGAGCCCGGGCCCCACCGGCTTGTGGAGTATCAGCCTGGGTTTTCTGGTGGGGGGCTGGGCGGGGGCCGTTGCAGCGGCGGTGGCGCTGAGTATTCCGCCGTTGCTGGTGCTGGTTCTCGCGGCATTTTATCATCGGCTTGAACACCTGCAGATTGTGCAAGATTTCTCTCGGGGACTTTCGCTGGGGGTTGTAGGCCTGGCGGCGGCTGTTTCGTTGGGCTTGGCTGGTTCTGCTATTTCCGATGGGTATGGTGCGGTGATTGCTCTGGTTGCGCTGGGGTTGGCGCTCACGAAACGTGTGCCGGTGATCTTGATCCTCGGCGCTGCGGCCGTGGCGGGGGTGCTTCTTTATGGTGGCGGGTAACAAACTACCCTGTCTTCATTACTTGAGCGCCATTTTCTTTATAATGGAGCTATGTGAAATGCGTTTCAGGAGGCAGAACGATGGACGTCATGACTGCGATTTATACCCGCCAATCGGTTCCCCGCGTCAGGCCTGACCCACTTCCCCCTGAATTGATAGAGCAATTACTGGGGGCAGCTGTCCAGGCCCCCAATCATCACCGTAACCGTCCATGGCGGTTTGTTGTGCTCACGGGTAGGGCGCGCGAAAGGCTGGGCGAGGTGATGGCGCAATCGTTACACCGGCGGGCGCCGGAATCGCCGGAGACGGCTTTGGAGGTGGAGAGAAAACGCCCTTTGCGGGCTCCGGTGGTCATTGCAGTGGGGATCGATCGGGCGGATGATCCAAAAATCGTGGAAATTGAAAATGTTTGTGCCGGAGCGGCGGCGGTAGAGAATTTATTACTGGCAGCTCACGCCCTGGGGCTGGGCGCGATGTGGCGCACAGGGGCGCCAGCGACCGATCCGGAGGTGAAAGCCTTCCTCGGTTTTAATGCAGATCAACCGCTGATTGCTTTTGTTTATGTGGGATATCCAGAAGAAATTCCCCAAAAGGTAGAGCGGCCTTCTTTTGTTGATCGCACTACCTGGATGGAAGATTAAGATAGCCCCCTGATGAGAGCTTATCATGCTTAACCGGATTTATTTTGGTGATAACCTGGCCATAATGAAATCTCTGCCTGCCGAATCGGTGGATCTGATTTATATTGATCCACCCTTCAATACCGGTAAGGTACAGGCGCGCACCCGCATTCACACGGTGCGTTCGGCAGAAAATGGGGACCGTACTGGGTTTGGTGGGCAGCGCTATGTCACCATCAGAGTGGGATCCAGTGCTTATGTGGATGCCTTCGATGATTATCTGGCTTTTCTGGAGCCTCGTTTGCTGGAAGCTTACCGGTTGTTAAAGCCCGATGGTTCACTCTATTTCCATATTGATTACCGCGAGGTGCATTACTGCAAGGTTCTGCTGGATGGCATTTTTGGGCGGGAGAGTTTCATCAATGAAATCATCTGGGCGTATGATTATGGCGGTAAACCTCGCAGTCGGTGGCCGGCCAAGCACGACAACATTTTGTTTTACGCCAAAAACCCCCGGCACTTCACCTTCAATGTAGAAGCAATAGATCGCGAGCCATATCTGGCTCCCGGACTGGTGGGAGCTGAGAAAGCCGCCCGGGGAAAGCTGCCCACCGATGTCTGGTGGCACACTATTGTGGGGACGAACAGCCGTGAGAAAACGGGCTACCCTACCCAAAAGCCCCTTGGAGTGATTGATCGGATCATTCGGGCATCTTCTAACCCTGGAGACCTTGTTCTGGACTTTTTTGCCGGAAGCGGCACGGTGGGAGAGAGCTGTCTGAAGCAGGGACGGCGTTTTATTTTGATTGATAACAATCCCGCGGCGCTGGAGGTGATGCGTCAGCGCTTTGCTGGCGTGAATGAGGTTGAGTGGCTGGATTGGAACGGGCGATAAAGGCTGTGAGACGTCCAGGCCCTTGAAAAGATGGATTTATTTACGATGAAAGCGCCAGGTAGAACGCCGCAGGGTGCGTATTCCGGCAATGACCAGCCCAAGGCCGAGCAGTAACAGAGGAATGTTGGTAAAAAGCACTTCTCTGGCTGCAGAAGATGCCTGTTCCCAGGTTTGTCCGGCTGCAAGGCTGCTCCATAAAGGGCGAAGGATTTCCAGAGTGGGGAAAATCATCAATGCCGCCCCGCCCATCAGGGTTAAGAGGCTGATCCAAAAGTACATGGGACTGCGCCGGGCAGTAATATCCCGGTCGTAGACGGTTTCAACGCGTAAAACCAGCCCCTCTGCCTGACGGAGGTTGAAATCGTAACGCTGGGCCACATTCCGGACTATTTCGTCGCGGCTGTGTCCCTCTACCAGTGCCTGGATGATATATTCTGTAACCTCGCGTTGATCATCAGAAGGCATGAGTCCATTTTACCAGTCTTCGGCAATTACGCACTTGCCAGATCTGTAAGAACGCGACGGCGGGCGATAAAAGTTTCCTGGGCGTTGATCTCTGGTTGGTCGGGTAAGGGGCGGATTTTCCGGTAGGTGCCGTCGGGGAGCATTTCGTGGGCCTTGACGTTATCGTTGAGGTAGGTCTCTAAAATTTCATCCCGGACAAGGCGAATGAGCGCCGGTTCTTCGAGAGGGAAGAGCACCTCAACCCGTTGATTTAAATTACGTGGCATGAGATCGGCACTTCCCATCAGGACGATCTCATGGCCGGCGTTATGAAAATAATAAATGCGGCTGTGTTCGAGAAAGCGCCCTACCACACTGATCACACGAATATTCTCGCTCAGGCCGGGAATACCCGGGCGGAGACAGCACATTCCCCGAACGATCAGGTCAATTTTCACCCCGGCCTGAGAGGCTTCATAGAGCAGGCGGATCATTGGAATGTCTACCAGAGAATTCATTTTAAAAAGTAAGTATCCCCCCCGGCCAGCCGTCTGATGTTCTATTTCCTGGCGAATAAGTTGCTCAAATTTCTGGCGCATATTGACCGGTGCGACGAAAAGCTTGCGGTAGTCTTCTCGGGTGGAATAGCCGGTCAGATAGTTGAATAAATCTGAGGCATCCGCACCGATATCATCGTCAGCGGTGAACATCCCGATATCTTCGTAAACCTGGGCAGTGATGTGATTGTAATTTCCGGTGCTCAGATGGACGTAGCGCTTGATGTGTTCGCCTTCTTTCCTCACCACCAGGGCAATTTTGGAGTGTGTTTTCAGGCCCAGCAGGCCATAGGTGACGTGCACTCCTTCCTGCTCTAACATGCGCGCCCAGCTAATGTTGCTTTCTTCGTCGAAGCGGGCCTTCAATTCCACCAGCACGGCTACCTGTTTGCCATAATCCCGCACGGCTTCGAGCAAGGTGTTGACGACCGGGGAATTACGACCCACCCGGTAAAGGGTCATCTTAATCGCCAGCACGTCAGGATCGCGGGCGGCTGTGCGCAGAAAATCTACCACCGGGGTGAAAGAATCGTACGGGTGATGCAGGAGAATATTGCGAGAACGGATGAGGTCAAAGAATCGAGTGTCTTCACCGCGCTCCAGATCACGCAGAGGCCCAGGCAGAGCTGGCAGAAAGGGACGATCCTTTAGATCGTAGCGATCAATGCGGTGCAGTTCCATCAGGCTGCTCAGGGCCAGCGGCCCTGAAAGTACGTACACATCGTTAGGATCAGCGCGCAGGTTTTCGAGGAGAATCTTCTTTACCTCGTTGCTCATGGAAGGATGGATCATTAATCGGGTTACAGCCCCAAAACGTCGCCGCCGCACACTTTCTTCGATCACCTCAAGCAGGTCGGGCGCTTCCAGTTCCTGAATATCCATATCTGAGTTGCGGGTAACATGGAAGGAGTGGGCTTCGAGTATTTCCATCCCCGGAAAGAGCGCCGACAGGTTGGCTTTGATGAGTTGATCAATCCAGACAAAATAATGCCGCCGGGGAGCGGTACCATCTCGACGTACTCCCCCGGAGGAACGCTTAATGGGAACGAGCTGGGGAAGGGACGGGGGGACTTTAACTCGCGCAAACCGCCTGATCTCGTCCTTTCCACGCAATATAACCGCGAGATTCAAACTGAGGTTGGAAATATGCGGGAAGGGATGGCCGGGATCGTAAGCCAGTGGCGTGAGTACGGGGTAAATGACTTCGTCAAAATAGTGATTGGCATTCTCGCGTTGTTTGGGGCTCAGTTCGGAATAATTCAGGATATACACCCCTTGCTGGCGGAGCTGGGGGACAAGACGGTTGAGCCAGATCGATTCCGCGGCTTCCATGAGCTTCTGAGCGTTCTTTCGGATCTCCGCCAGTTGCCTGGCGGGGGTGAGCCCATCGGGAGAAGGTTCTGTAACACCGGCATCGCGTTGCATACGCAGGCCACCCACACGCACCATAAAAAACTCTTCCAGGTTTGAGCCAACGATCGCCAGGAATTTGACCCGTTCAAGGAGAGGATTGGACTCGTCTACAGCTTCACCGAGTACTCGCCATTGAAATTCAAGCAGGCTTAGCTCGCGGTTCAGGTAGAGAGAGGGAGAATTAAGATCGATGGTCTCTGGCCGGATGGCAGTTGATGCGGTCATGGCACCCTTTCAGCTGAAGAGGAGGCAGAGAGAATGAAATGGTAGATGATGTATTTATATCAGGAAATGGGTTTGGCCGTAACAATTAAACGGTAGGTACTTTCGTAGGGGGGCCAGCAGGTCACCAGCGTCAGGCGCTCATCCTGAGTTGGGGCAATCCAGCGGGCATTTTCTACCATTTGATCAAAACCTACATTTTTTTCCTTGAGTTTCAATACTTCGTCAACCCGGTAGCGATGTTCCTGACCACCGGCAAAGACGGAGATCTCATCGCCGCTTTGCAGAAGGTGGAGGCGCGCAAATACCGCTCCGTTGACATTGTGATGCCCGAAGAGCACCACGTTGCCAGGCTCGCCCGGCCTGGCCGAGATGGGATTCCATCCGGCGGCGAAGGTATCGGGAACGATCCATTGCTCATAAATCTTACCGCGAATGTTGTAGCGCTTCCCGCCGGTCAGGACGATGGGTGCGTCTAGCTCGATAGCAGGGATAACGATTCGCTCCGGGATATAGTATTGAGCTTCTCCCTCTGTTGCGGTGGCTACCACACTGCGAAGGACGCTGCTATCGTAAGAATCCGGGAGATTTGTCTGCCCGGGAGATGGTGGCAAAGAGACCGATACCAGATAGGGATCGAATTCATCCCAGGGCTGTGAGGGTGGCTGAGCTTCAGCATTTACGGAAGGTAGCCAGGAAATGGAAATGCCCGGGATACGAAGGAACACTCCCAGTGCAAGAAAGAGCACCCCAAGGATGAGAAAAAGCCATCGGGCAAGGTGTGAAAGCTTACGCATCTGTGAACCCCTCAGGGTAACCGGCGGACATCCTGTGCCCGCCGGTTACCACGGCTTCTCTGTTAGAGGGAGGAATTTCTGCGGGTGAAGGCAGTGATCACCAATCCCATGCCGAGGAAAAAGAGACCAAGATTAATCAGCCAGTTGCTGAGAAGAGCGGGGTTGATCAAATCTGCACCGGTAACAGGGATGATGACACCGCCATCAGGTGTGGGTGTGAAAGTAGCTGTGGCATTGGATGTGCTGGTGGGAGTGCGGCTGGGCTGGTTCCCGGGCGGGGTGGGAC
>NZ_DF967965.1:2350181-2376034 GCF_001050195.2 Anaerolinea thermolimosa | reverse complement strand
AGGTAGGGGTGTTGGTTTCAGTGGGTGTAGCGGTGAGGGTAGGAGTGTTGGTTTCAGTGGGCGTAGCGGTGAGGGTAGGAGTGTTGGTCTCAGTGGGTGTAGCGGTGAAGGTAGGGGTGTTCGTGGGGGTGGGAGAGGCAGTGGGCGCAGTGCAAACCCATGGATACCAGTAAATATCCAGGCCGTCATTGGTACCGATCGGGTTCATGGTGACTGCGTCGATTAACGCCGCACCAAAGTGAATTTCTACCACCGTGTTGCCGGGTTGAACGCCGGGCCAGCGGCCCGTTGCCGAGAAGGTGCCATCGCCCTGGAATGGGCCAAGGAGGATGTAATCAAAGGATTGAGGAGGAGGCCCGGGGTTGACGACGTAGAAATGCCATTGAACATAAGCCGATTGGCCCGGTTGTAAATGATACGTTCCACTCACCGTAATATCGATGGGATCAAGCTGACAGATCGAATAATCGGGGTCGTCGAAAAGCACAAATGGCGGGTCGTTCGGTTCCACCTGGATTACTACCGCTTGCGAAAGCGCCTGGCGCTGGGCCGGTTGCCGTCCGGGTTGGGGCGCCGAAGCCGAATTTCCCGAAGGCCCACGGGGAGCCTGGTTTCTCATCTCTGGTTGAAGTGCGTCTTTGGGATGAAGCAGTGGGGGGGGTTCTGATGAACCTCCCGAATCGCTTGCAGACGGCTGAGTGGGCAGGCTGATCTGCCGGTTCGAATCGCCAGGGAGCTGACGACCCGGGGGGGTGTCGGCGTAGGCGGTCGTTTGAACCATGGATAGCAGGGTGCCGGCCAGCAGTAAAATCACCCCGCCAGTATACGAAATGCGGCTCAATAACTTGAGAAGATACCGACCAGTTTTGTTCATACCCTACCTCATCAAGAAAAACAGGTTCACGTTGTGCCAGGGCACAACGTGTATGGATGGATCAGGCCGGGTTCGCTACTGGCTCGGTGCGTTTCCGCTCACACTGGGTGAGCAAGCGACCATCATCAAGAAACGCCTTTCATCGCCGCCTTCGAAAAAAATCAAGGTTTCAATTGTTAAGGAAAAACAATTTCGATAAACATTACCTATAATAACCGAATACATGTTGTTCGTCAAGTACTTCGGTTAGCATTATGGTTAGAATCTCTTGTTTGCAATGGTAATGAAATGTTTACCGCCCGGCATTTAGTTTGTAACCGAGCCGATCGATATTCTGGATCAGGTCGCCCTGACCTGCGGCCTGCTCCAGTTTTTGACGAAGCAGATAGACCAGGTATTTAATCCGGTTTCGCACCTGCCCGCTATCTTTGCCCCAAACTGCTTCAGCGATCGTGCGATAATGCACCACGTCGGGGGCTTTACGAGCCAGTACCGCCAGAATAGAAAATTCTTTTCCTGTGAGCTGGATGTGTTTATCCTGGAGGATAACCTCCTGGGTATCGAAGTCAATTACCAGCCCCGGCTCAGGGAAGACCATGCGGTTCATCTCTTTCATCGGGCGGGCGCGTCGCAACACGGCCTGCAGGCGGGCGATGACTTCGGCGTTCACAAAGGGTTTAGTGATGTAATCGTCCATTCCCATGTGAAGCGCCCGAACGACTTCTTCTTTGTTGGAAATGGCAGAGATGACCAGAACAGGAACATCGGTGATTTTCTTCAGGTGCTGGTAGGCCTCCCAGCCATCCATCTGGGGCATCATGAGATCAAGGAGTATGATATCGGGATGGGCGTCCTGACATTTCTGAATGGCCTCAAACCCATTGGAGGCGCTTAAAACGTTGTATCCGGCCATGCGGATGATTTGCTTCAGAAGGAAGACGGTATCTGGTTCGTCTTCGACAACCAGGACGGTTTGCCGGGACGATTGCTGAACCTCATCCAGATCGATTCCTACTTGAGGGTGCGTGATTGAAGAAAACGTAGTGCCTTGTGCTGTCATACGGCCATCCTCCAAATGGAAAACCGGCGCTTGAGGCCGGTTTCGCTACTGGCTCCCTGCAGGCCTGCTCGGACAATCGAGAAGCGACCAATTCTGACCTGTAGATCATCGCCGCCTTGCTTTGATGGTTTCATTGGACGAACAAAATCTTGTTGATATCATAACAAAATCAAGGATAGATTGCAATGGTTATTTTTAAGATTGTAAATCTTTTTTTCTTTCGTTATATTCTGTCTATCACCTTGACAGTACTTTCTGTGGGGTTACAATAAGTGTCATATTGACACCAAGTCGGGTTCTTTTAGGAGGTAAAGATGAACATTTCATCTCTGAACGAGCAATCTCAGGCTTTTATGGTCTATCTGGCTGAATGGGTAGAACAGTTGCCCGCTTTAAAGAACGAAGAGGTTTTTCGTGATCCATCACGCGTGGCCATCGTCTCGGTCGATGTGATCAATGGTTTTTGCGCTTTCGGGCCGCTGGCCAGCCCGCGGGTTGGGCAGATTGTGGAGCCGATTGCCCGGCTCTTCGAACAGGCCTGGGAGGCAGGGGTGCGAAATATCCTGCTGATTCAAGATACCCACGAACCCGATGCGGTGGAGTTCGCGCAGTGGCCGCCACACTGTGTTCGAGGCACGGCTGAGGCCGAACCAGTAGATCGATTCAAACAATTGCCATTTTTCGGGCAAATGCTTCAAATGCCAAAAAATTCCATTCACTCAGGGCTGAACACTGGCCTGAATCAATGGGTTGAGAGCCACCCTGAAGTGGACCTCTTTGTGGTAGTTGGAGATTGCACGGATCTGTGCACCTATCAACTGGCCATGCATTTACGATTAGATGCCAACGCCCGTCAGCTCTCACGGCGGGTGATTTTACCCGTAGATGGTGTGGACACGTATGACTTGCCGGTGGAGGTAGCCCGGAGTCAGAACCTGCTACCTCATCCCGGTGATCTGTTTCACGGGATATTCCTGTATCACATGGCACTCAATGGGGTGGAGGTGGTGACCCGGATTGAATAAGGCGAGTAAGATGCATTGCAGGTGCATTGCAGATTGATTTTTTCCTGTACAGAGAATACCCGGCTACAGGGGGAATATGGTAAAGTGGTAATACGTCAGTCATAGATTAGTAGAGGTGGCGATTGCCTGCCTGGCCGGGGATTCTCACGATTTTTCCTTCCCTTCTGGCCTGCGTGCTTGCAGGTGGAGGAATTTTATTCCTTATCTGGCGCCACCTGGCCACCCCGGCGGCTTATGCGTTGAAGTTTTTCCTCGCAAGTGTGGCCTGGTGGGGGTTTTTTCAGGTGGCGGCTGGCTCGTTTCCACAACTTGCGACCAAACAATTTTTTGCTTACCTGGCCGTACCGGGCTGGGTGGGCATTCCCACGGCGTTCCTGCTTTTTTCTATCGCTTTTAGCGGGCTGCACTGGCCGAGCAGTCGTTTTACCAAACCGCTTTTAATGGGTGAGCCGTTTCTTGCCATGATCCTGGGAATGAGTAACTGGCTGCATGGCTGGATGTGGCACTGGGAGCCGCACCGGACGTTAACCAGCCCCTGGTTACGTCTGACTCCAACCCCGCTCTATTTACTCCATCTGGTCTATTCCGCGGCGGTACTTCTGGTGGGAATGTACTTTTTAATCGTGGTGGGCGACCGGCTGTTGAGGATGCGCTGGCGTATTACCTTTGTGCCCCCCGGAGTGGCTGCAGTATTGCTGGGTTCGTTGCTGGCGTTCGCGGCCATTCTTTTTGATGAGGGATACCAGGGAATGGCTGTGCTGGCTTTCAGTCTGGGGGGACTCAGCCTGGCACGAAGCTTGCTGGATAATCAACGTATGGAAGTGTCTCAGGTGGTTGAGGCGGATGTCTACGAGCACGCTTCGGATGGCGTTGTGCTGGTCAACCGTGAGGAGCAGATTGTTCAAGTCAACCCCGCATTCGAACGCCTTGTTCGTCGGTCGGCACAATCGCTGGTAGGGGTGCCCCTGCGAGAGGTACTGCCCGAGGTGCGCCTGTCAACCAGGGAGCTGGAACCAGTGCAGGAGGTCGTCCTGAAGCGGGAGGGCGGCTCTTTAATCTTTCACACAAGTATTTCGCCCATCCACGATCGACGAGGAGTTTTCTTCGGCTGGTCGATTTTCTTGATGGACGTCACCCGGTTGAGGCAGGTGGAGGAAACCGCAAGGGTTAGTGAAACTCGTTTTCGCGCGCTTTTCGAACAGACCCGCGATGCCATCTTGACCATCGACTCAGCTGGCAGGATAACCGATGCCAACCCGCAAGCGGTTGACCTCTTTGGCCTCCCCCGTGAGCGCCTGATCGGAATGGAGCGAGGAAATCTATACTCACTGAGCGAAACCAACCTCACCAACGAACCCGAACCAGCGTATGTTTTAACCCGCGGAGCGGATGGAGCGTTCCTTGCGCTCGAGGTCAGGCGTGTTCATCCTGTGGTGAACGACCTTCCGGTTGTTCTTGAAGTGATTCACGATGCAACCGGGCGGGTTTTAGCCGAAAAAGCTACCTGGCTGGCAGGGCAGATTGAAGAGGAATTACACAGCATTTCTGAAAGGACTGGAGAAGAGAGATTTCACCGTGCTCTGGGACGGGTGCTGGAGAGCCTTTGTGAGGTGACTGGCTGTAAGGTAGGAAATGTGTTCTTCGTACGCGGGGAGGTAGCCCTGCTTGTTCATTCCCTTGGCAGGAGCGAGTATGGGAACGGCTCAACGGTTGGCCCTCGTGCCATTGTGATTAGAGATAATCCGTTTCTCCAATCTGTTTTCGACAGCCGGAACTTACAATGTGCTGCAGATTCTAACCTTCTAGCCGGACTCAGCGGTGAGCACCCGGGGGAGAACCCCGGCTCATGGATTGGCATCCCGCTGGTGTTGAATGGAAAGGTGGCGGCGATGATCACCCTTGCGAGCCCGAGGCAGGAGGGCTTAACCGGGCGTTGTGAAGATCAAATTCGCCTGGTGATCGAGCGAGCGGTGGTTCCTCTGGAGAAGGGCTGGCTATTAAACGAACTTAAGCGGGGGGAACAGACGGTTGAATGGCTCAGGGAGTTCAGCCGTGAGATAAACCGGGAGCTTCCGCTTGACCAGCTGGCAGAACGAGCGGACGTGATTGTACAACAGGTCTTCAGGGCCTCAGACTGGCTGCTTTATCTTGCCAATAAGGAACAGATGACCGAGAAGAGCCTGCATTTTGTGGGGGGCGTCCGACAAGAACTGATCAACCCGGAGCATGATCTGCTGGTTGCACGAACGATTGTTGAGTCCGGGCAAACATTTCATTTTTCCAGTCGGGAAAAGGTGACTCAGTTCTATCGCGAGCAGGGTCAGGCTATTACCGATCTTGTTCCCGAATCGTGCATGGGGGTTCCTCTTCTGATCGGAGATGGCTGGCGTGGAGCCTGGCTGATTCAGGATTACCGCCGCTCCGGGTTATTCGGAGAGCACGATCTGGAGTTGCTCAAAACCTTTGCGGCAATATGGTCTGTGGCCATCCGCGAGGCACAGACCCGCGAATTTGTCCAGAAGCGTGAGGAACAATACAAGAAGTTGAGTGATCAGGCACAGCAGGCTCTGGAGGCCGCTGAAAATGCCAGCCAGGCGAAAACGCGTTTTCTGGCAACCATGAGCCACGAAATTCGCACGCCGCTCAATGGCATCATTGGGATGAGCGCCATGTTGCTGGATAACGATCTGGATAAGGATCAGCGGGCGATTGTTGAGATTATTCGTACCAGTGCTGAAACCCTTGCGGCACTGATCAACGATATCCTTGATCTCTCTAAAATCGAGGCCGGGCGCCTTGAACTGGAACACCATCCTTTCAATTTGCGGGAGTGTGTGGAAGCGGCGGTTGAAATGCAGGTGCCTCGAGCGATTGAAAAGGGGCTTGATCTGGCCTACTTTATTGAGCCGGGAACTCCGGTGCAAATGATCGGAGATGCCACCCGGTTACGCCAGATTTTGATCAATCTTCTCAGCAACAGTCTCAAATTTACGGATCGGGGTGGGGTGTTCCTGCGTATCTGGGAGGAGCTTCCAGAAGGTCAGACTGAGCGACCCACAGGAGATCATTGCCGGTACCATTTCTCGGTCAGTGATACGGGGGTTGGCATTCCGCGTGAGAAGATGGATGAACTGTTTCATCCGTTCCACCAGCTGGATGTTTCGACGACACGGAAATACGGGGGAACCGGGCTGGGTCTGGCGATCAGTAAACAATTGTGTGAATTGATGGGTGGCTCTATCTGGGCCGAGAGCCAGGGAGTTGAAGGGCTGGGGACGACGTTCCACTTTACCATTCAGGCCGATATTGAACAGCGTCTGGCAGAGACCTGGATGAGCCAGGCGAGTGAATTACAGGGAAAGCGTGTGATCATCGCCAGCCCGGGGCCATACACCCGTAGCGTTCTGGCGCGGTATGCAGAGATCTGGGGGATGGATGCGAGCATGGCGGCAACATCGGAAGCCTGCCTTGAAATGATTGAAAAAGGGCCACGCCCGGATGTGTGCATTCTGGATGACATGCTTGAGTTGGAGCGCAAGATTCGCCAGCGGGCAGAAGGGATTCACCTGGTGATTCTTTCGACCCCTCAAAACCGTCGTAAGGAAGATGAACCCCTTGAGAAGACCGAAGGGGTGCTTTACAAACCGGTTAAGCCGATGCGCCTGCGTGAAGCGTTGCTTTCCCTTTTCAGCTCCAAAGTGGAAGCAGAGCCCATGCCTAAACCTACCCAGATCATGCTGGATCAAAATATGGCGAGCCAGTACCCGTTGCGCATTCTGCTGGTGGAAGACAATGTGGTCAATCAGAAAGTGACCACGCTCATGCTCTCCAGGCTTGGATACAGGGCAGATCTGGCGTCGAATGGGTTAGAGGCGGTCAATAAAGTAAAAGAGCGCATTAACAGCGGGCGCGGGGCGTATGATGTCGTTCTGATGGATGTGCATATGCCAGTAATGAACGGCGAAGAGGCCACCCGACGGATACGTGAGGAACTACCGGTGCAGTTTCAACCGTATATTATTGCGCTCACAGCCGATGCACTGGAAACAAGCCGGGAGCACTTTCTGGCCATCGGTATGGACGCCTACATCAGCAAACCCATCCGAATTGAAGATTTGATTAACGCTCTGGTGGGGTACAAACCAAGCGTGGTCACTGTCCAGTTGCTGCCCCCGCCCCAGGCTCACCAGCAAGATGAGGGAATGATCCAACACGGAGCGATAGATCGCTGGGTAAAAGTGATGGGAAGCGGCTCGGTTATCGCCGGGATCATAGGCATTTATCTGGGAGATGCAGCCACTCTGATTCATGAATTAGAAACAGCATTCAAAGACAGAGACTGGAAAAAGATGCACCAATCGGCCCACACATTGAAATCAAGCAGTGCCAATTTCGGCGCATGGAAACTTGCTGAAAAGTTGGAGCAAATCGAAAGGGCTACCCGTCACGAAGACCTCACTGTGCCGTTAGATGAGATCAAAAAATGGGTTCAGGAAGTGCGCAAGCTTTACCCCGAGGTCTCACGGGAATTGCGGCGCATCCAGGCAGATTTTATGGCGAATAGTGAAAACGCCCCAGGGACAGCGGCAGGCAATGAAGCCCCTTCAGCCGAAAAATCTTTGAATGGTGGGGAGTCTCGGAAGCCCGGTACAGCTCCTCTTCCTCCTCTGGATTAAGCTTTCATTCCACGAAAAACACTGGGTCAGAATGCCGAGTGGGTGTAAAGTTAATGGAGCAGAAGGGTTCACACCCTCTGTAAGGTAAGCAGATATTGGGAACGTTCGGTGGTGAAATGGATTGTCTGGGATGAATACGGAATTTTTTGTGACCCATGGATGGAAGATCGTGGATATTTTGCATACCGCCGGACGCGAAGCGGTACGCGAAGGAATCGAAGATCTGCCGCTAACGGAGCTGGCAGTGCGCTTCCTCAGGCAGGCCTACGGTGAAGGAATCTACCGCCATCAGAAAATTGCCCTCCGGGCAGCCCTGGCTGGTGAGCCTGTCTGCCTGACCACGGGTACGGCGTCGGGGAAAAGCCTGGTTTTTCAGACCGCGGCGCTGGATTTACTTGCTCGCCATCCTGATGCGCGGGTGATGGCCATTTATCCCATGAAAGCTCTTGGAAATGAACAGAGGGAGCGCTGGGAGCGTGCCTTTCAGCTGGCAGGATTGGATGCGACCGTTGGCCGGATTGATGGGAATGTGCCCCCTGCCATGCGTCTTGGAATTTTAGAACGTTCTCCGGTGACCGTGTTCACTCCAGACATCATTCACGCCTGGTTGTTTTCTAACCTGAATCAAAAGGCGGTCATTAATTACCTTTCGAGGGTGGAACTGATTGTCATTGATGAGGTTCATGCCTATACCGGGGTGTTTGGATCTAATGCGGCTTATCTTTTCAGGCGGCTGAGGCACCTGTTATCGATGATGGGGGCGAAGCCGCGCTTTATCTGTGCCTCGGCCACCATTGCTCACCCTGAACAACACCTTGAAAATTTAATGGGTTTATCTTTTCAGCTGGTAGGGAGTGATGTGGATACCTCTCCCCGTTATCCGCTGGAGGTAGCACTCGTTGAACCGCCAGACCAAAGCCGGACTCTGGATGGTGTGGTGCAATACCTGGATTACCTGGCGAACGAGAAGAAGGCTCGATTTATTGCTTTTGTGGATAGCCGGAAACAGGTGGAGCTGATTTCATCGATCCTGGCGCGGGTGCAGCGAGATACGGCGGCCGGCAAGGGTGACCTGGAAGGTGAAAGTGAAATTTTACCTGAAGAACGGCTCGGAATTCGCCTGGCACAGCTGAATGTTTTACCGTATCGTGCGGGGTATGAAGAGCATGACCGCAATCTGATTCAAAGTAAACTTACCGAAGGGAGTTTACGGGGGGTGGTAAGCACAAGTGCTCTGGAGCTGGGAATGGATATTCCAGACCTGGATACCTGTGTTCTGATTGGCGTGCCCACCTCGGCCACCAGCCTTCAACAACGGATCGGGCGCATTGGGCGGTCAGGGCCTGGAACGGTAATTGTGATTAATGGCGGGGATGTTTATGATCGGGCGGTGTTTGCAAATCCGCCAAGCCTTTTTGAAAGACCTCTGGCTGAAAGTGCTTTGTATTTACAGAATCGACCGATTCAGTATATTCATGCACTCTGCCTGGCCAGGCCCGGCGGAGAGCATTCCATGGTACTTCAGGCTCGCAATTTGCCGGAGTCTCAATTTGGTAGCCTGGTGCGCTGGCCAGAACATTTCTTAGAGCTATGTCGGGCTGAACGGGCAGGAGAAACCCCCCGAGATTTGCAGGGCATGAAGAATGAAGCCCGTGACCGTCCTAATTACGTTTTTCCACTGCGCGAGGTGGAAAGTCAGTTTAAGGTTGAGCGCGCTCAGGGGCCGTCATCTACTTCACTGGGAACGTTATCCTTTGGGCAACTGATGCGAGAAGCCTACCCGGGTGCCATATACTATTATGCGGCGCAACCTTACCGGGTGATTCGAGTCAATTTGAAAACCCGGCAGGTGCAGGTGCGGCGAGAGAAACGCTATACTACCCGGCCAAGCCGTCTGCCGGAGAGAGTTTTCCCGCGGGTGAATGCCGCAGGTATTTTTAAGGCAGTACAGCAAGATGCTCTGGTGAGCATGGAGTGCCAGATTCTGGTACGTGAGACGATCAACGGGGTTATTGAGCAAAGGGGAGGAAAGGAAAGTATCTATCCCTATCCATTGCCGCGTGAGCTGGGGTTTTATCAGGATCAGCCATTTTTCAACCGGAATTTCTTTACGACCGGGGTGCTGGTTACCCATCCGGTACTTGAGGCGCCGGGGGTTTACCCACCTGTGCTGGCCGAACTGGTCTACGAGGCTTTTTTACTGCTGGTCCCTTTCGACCGGCAAGATCTGGGTTGGGCAACGGATAGTTTCCAGCAGGATCGGCCACCAGCCATTGAATACGGGCAACCTTTTCTGGTCGTTTATGATCAAACCTATGGGAGCCTGCGGCTTTCTGCCCGTCTGATGGAAACCGGATTGCTGGGACGGGTGATGTTTACGGCAAGCCTTCTTGCGGCAGGGCATACAGGGGTGACCATAGGCCCGGAGGGGCGCGAGGCGCTGGCCAGGATGACCCTTGAGGCATTGGAACGTCCTGCATACAGTCTCAGGTTCATCAATGCTGAAGTAGAAACGCCGGAGGGAAAAGAACGCATTATTTTGCCGGGGAGTAAGGGATTGTTAATGCGCACCAGTGAGGAATTTCGCATTCTTCGTGTGATCTCCATGCCCAATGGTTTGAGTTACGAGGGGGTGCCCGCAACGATGGAAGGCAGCAGTGCGGCCACAATGCCGTTGTTAACCGATGTGGCAGAAATCCCCGGAGAAAGTGAAGTGGGATTCTACGATCTTGCAACCGGAGAAATAACTCCGCTTCTGGATGGGGCACTTCGGCTTGAGCCAGAAGCCGGTGGGGTGCGTGCGGAGGTAGACCGGGCTTTTCTGGCAACAGCCCTTGGGGCCCATCTTCAGGAAGGCGCACTTACCCGTCTGGCTGAATGGTTGGGTCTCGGAAAGGTGGAAGGTTCACGCGTAGAAATAGCACAGAGAATCATCGATGCCTGTGTTGAGGCTGACCAGTTAAGTGCTCTAATACGTGCCCTGGTGCAGTTGTAATAGCCTTCAAAGGGGGGACGATCAGGGAAATGGAAGAGTCGGTAGTTTGGCTTCAGGGGTTGCGTGTTCGTTACTATACGGCGGGTAATTCGGGACCGGCGGTTGTGTTGCTTCACGGAGGAGGGGCTGACTCGGCAATGCTTTCGTGGGGGTTACTCATCCCCCATTTGTCCAGGGATTTCCGCGTTTTTGCGCCGGACTGGCCCGGGTATGGAGAGAGTGACAACCTTCCCGGGGAATATTCTTTTGAGAGCCTGACCGCATGGTTGAGTGACCTTATGGATCAGTGGGGAGTGCGCCAGGCCAGTCTGGTGGGAGTTTCGATGGGAGGCGGTGGGGCGATTCATTTTACGCTCACCCATCCTGAGCGTGTCCAAAAGCTGGTGCTGGTAGATAGTTATGGCTTCCAGCGCAAAGCTCCCTTTCATCGACTCAGTTATTGGATGGTGCGGGCTTCGTGGCTGATGGAATGGAGCTGGGCGCTTACCCGCCGAAGCCACTGGTTGACGCGCTGGAGCCTGGCACAGATCTTTGCTGACGCGCGGAACATTTCAGAATCTCTGCTGGATGAAGTGTTTACGGCAGTCCAGAATCCTTCGGGGCAACGCGCTTTTTTGAGGTTTCAGCAGCGTGAAATGCTACCCGACCGGGTGTTAACCTGTTATCTGGATCGGGTAGGAGAAATTCGAGCGCCGACGTTGATCATCCACGGCGATCGAGACCGGCTGGTGCCCCTGTCGGATGTGAAAGAGGCCGCCCAACGGATGCCCGCTGCGCGGCTTGTGGTGATTGAAAACGCAGGTCACTGGCCAATGCGTGAACAACCAGAGAAGTTCAACCGGCTGGTGAGTGCGTTTTTGAAAAATACAGAATAGGATATTGTGGCTATCGCTTGCTTACTCTTCGATGGTGATGGCACCCTCAGGGCAGGACTCCATGGCTTCGCGCACAGCGGCTTCATCTTCCGGGGCTACGCTATCCACCAGAACGGTAGCATAAGGTTCAGAACCCAGTTTGAAAACGTTCGGGGCGATAGTTTCGCAAACCCCACAGCCAAGGCAGGTATCAGGATCGACAAAAGCTTTCATTTTTTACCTCTTTAGAGCGTTATTTGCCTGAATTATACACCTGCTTTGCGCCTATTTTCACAAATTTTATCGCCTTTTTGTATAAGGTGAATGAATGAGAGAAAACGATTGGCCGGGAATTCCAGAAAAAAATCATTGCACAGGGCACATGAATTCCGTAGAATGAAAAGGCAAAGATGATGTACCTGGGAGGGGTCAAATGATCACACCGCTGAGCGTTGTTCTGGTTATTTTTGGATTCATGGTATGTTTTATGGGGTACAGCATTTTCCGTTCCATGTTGCCCCTGTGGGGATTCATTCTGGGCGGCACGATCGTTTTGTTTTTTATACCGATGATTCTAAAGACTCCTCTGGCGCAACAAACCCTGTTTCAGGTGATTGCTTTCCTGATAGGCGGGGTTATTGGGGCTCTGGTGGCTGCTCCGCTTTATTACGTGACAGTGTTTGTCTCAGGCGGGGCGATGGGGGCGTTGATAGGGCTTATTTTTGGGGCCTACCTGGAAATTTCGGGCGGGGTGGTTTCGGTGCGGGCGCTCTCTGAACTGGCTGGGATGACTTTCCCGCCGCGGTTGATTTCTCCACTACAGGTGGTGATGATGATTGTCTTCGGACTGATCATCGGAGGTTTTTCTATCAGTTTTCAGAAATTCATGATCAGTGCCTCGACAGCCTTTTTGGGGGCGGCGGGTGTGGTGAGCGGGTTGACGGGAGCCATTCTGGATGTTTTACGTACCAACCCGGCACGCGGCCTGTGGGTGATGCTGGTCTGGTTGATCCTTGGGATGATCGGGCTATTTGTGCAATTCCGAATGAGAGATGAGACGTGATTTACTCTCCAAGCATGATAGAATTGTCTGTGATGAAATGTAAGATTAATAGATGGGAGATATAGAATAATTAATATATGGAGCAAGAACAACCCGTAACCCGCACAAGGCGAATGGCCATGTTAATTGATGGGGATAACGCTCAGCCTTCGCTGATCAGCAATATGCTGGCGGAGACCGGGAAATATGGAATGGTGATTATTCGCCGCATTTATGGCGATTGGACGACCGCCAATATGAGCGGCTGGAAGGACGTGTTACAGACCTACGCCATTCAACCCATCCAGCAATTCCGGTATACCATTGGGAAAAATGCCACCGATAGCGCAATGATCATTGATGCGATGGACATCCTGTACGAGGACCGGGTAGATGGGTTTTGCCTGGTTTCCAGTGACAGTGATTACACCCGCCTGGCAACACGTATTCGCGAAAAGGGTATTTTTGTAATGGGGATCGGGAAGCAAACCACCCCGCGGGCTTTTGTCAATGCGTGTGATGTGTTTGTATTTACCGAGAACCTGCAGAAGAATCTTCACAAGGAACCGCGACCGGTTAAAGAGAAAGAACCCAGACGAAAGGGTGAAAAACCCGGCAAACCTGTGGTTGAAGAGAACGAAAACCTCAACGATCCATTACCCCTGCTTAAACAGGCGTATGACCTGGCCGTACAGGACGATGGCTGGGCCTTCCTGGGTGTGATGGGCACGCAGTTACGGCAGCTCGACCCGAGTTTTGATCCGCGTACATACGGGTACCGCCAGCTGTCTTTGCTCATGCAGGCCTACCCGGACGTATTTGAACTGGAAATGGGGAAAAAAGGCGATGGCACGTTTAATGTGTATGTTCGCCTGAAAGAATAGCGTTACCCACAGCGCTCTGCCTGCAGGTTTCCGGGCAGAGCGCCTTTTCTTTATCCCGTTGTACCTTGATTGTTCGAGTATTTCAGCCCGCTGTGAACAACCAACCTTCACGATTTCCTTTTTTCGCCGTTCTGGTTTTTGAACTGGTCTTTCTTATGGCGGTACGCACCCCGGTTGACAGTGATCTGTTCTGGCATCTGGCGGTTGGTGAACAGACTCTGCAAACCGGGCATCCGGTGCTTTCGGATACTTTTTCCTATACCCGGGCAGGTGCGGCCTGGATTAACCATTCCTGGCTGGGTGAGGTGGTTCTGGCATGGGCCTATCGGGTTGGGGGGTGGGTGGGGTTAAGTTTCCTGATGGCGTGCCTGGCCGGTTTCAGTTTGCTCATTGTTTACTGGATGATGAGTGGCCCACCCCTCTGGCGAGCATTTCTCATCGTGCTGATTGCTACGGTAAGTGCACCGGTCTGGTCACCTCGACCTCAGCTTTTTACGCTGGTGTGTCTGGCAATCTTATGGGGCCTGACTCGAAAATTTCGCGGTGGAGCGGGAAAGGCTCTGTTTTTCTTACCGTTCCTTTTTGTGATATGGTCGAATTTACACGGCGGGTACTCGCTGGGCTTCATTCTTCTTGGCTGTCAAATTCTTGGCATGGGGCTCGATCGTGTCTTGCGGCGTCAGGATGCTCCCTCACTCCGCTCCATTGGGCAGTGGGGAATGTGGAGCGTGGTCAGCGGTCTGGCAGTATTGATTAACCCAAACGGGTTGAATACCTGGAAAATCCCTTTTCAGACGGTTGGGGTTCAAGTCCTGCAACAGGCCATTCCCGAATGGGCATCGCCCGATTTCCATGTTTCTTTCCAGCAGCCTTTTCTCCTGATGCTGGTAGGGTTATTGCTGGCGTTTGGCCTCTCGGGGAGAAAGGTAGAAGGGGGTGGTTTAGCTGCCACGGTGGTCTTTTCGACTCTGGCCCTGATGGCACGACGAAATTTTGGACCCTTTGCTATTGTGACCGGGCCGCTTCTGGCAGAGTATGGGTGGCAGGTACTGGAGCGTCTGAAGGCGGGGGGGAACTCACTTTTGAACAGACTGGTGAATCTGGGAAGCACGGGTGAAACCAACAAACCCCGGTTATTTCTGGATGCTTCCATCCTTGGCCTGCTGGCCCTGGCCTGCCTGGTGAAGGGTTTTGCCGTCAGCCAGCCAGAACAAATGAGCCGCGCTCTTCAGGCTTCGTATCCGGTGAAAGCGGTGGCGTGGATTCGCGAAAACCAACCACCGGGGAGGCTGTTTAATGAATATGCCTGGGGAGGGTATATCATCTACGCTCTACCGGAATACCCTGTCTTTGTGGATGGGCGAACAGATCTCTATGGTGATGAAATCATTGATGAGTGGTTGCGGATAATGAATCAGGAAGAAGGCTGGATGGATTTGATCAATCGGTACCATATCCGGCTTATGTTAATCCCGGCTGATTCGCGGTTGCCATCTCGCTTAAAAACCCAGGGGTGGAGGCTGGCGTATCAGGATGATGTGGCCAGCGTCCTGATCCGTCAGGAGCAGGGCTTTCGTTAATCGGCTCCTCTGTTTGGGGTAGAATTATTTTTAAGAAAGTCCACTGGATGATGTGAAAGGGGTTCTGATGAGAGAAAGCTTTTCCATATCCGGAATGAAGGGGTTGTTTCTTTTTCCTCTCAGGGGCAAAGAATGGGGGCGAAAGCTCCTTTATCTGGGACTTTTCTGGCTGGCAGGTGGCCTTGTACCGGTGATCCCGTGGCTGTTTGTGGGCGGGTATTTTGCGGCTGTTGTTCGAAAGGTAGTGCGTGATGAAGGAGAAAAACTCCCTGAATGGCAGGACTGGAACCGGTTCATAGTGGATGGTATCCGATTGCTTGGAGCAGGGTTGATCTTTTTTCTGCCGCTGGGGCTGTTCTTCTCAACCGCTTTTTCGCTTTACTTTGGCACATCCATCGCCGGGATTGCTCTGGCCAGAGGAGGAAAAGAGATTGCTTCTCTACTGACCTCGTTTGGCGGACTGCTGTTTTATGGATGGTGCCTCACGGTGGGCATGCTCTTGAGTTTATTGCTGGGGTTGGTCGCCTGGCCAGCCATCACGTATATGATTCTGGAAGAACGTTTTTCTGCTCTCTTCGAGGTGAAAGCCTGGTGGAAGATCGTTCGGGCGAATCCCGGAGGGTATCTGATCGCCATGTTTCTCTTCTGGGGGGTGATCATAGCCTTCCAGGTGATCTCTCAGGGGTTTTTCTTCACGGTCGTCCTCTGTGTTTTCCTGCCGGTGATCTATGCGGTGGCGATGCCTTATCTGACCCTCATCACTGCCGGTCTGGTCGGGCAGGTCTACCGCGAAAGCCTCGAAGCCCTGGGTAAAACGGTATCCTCTGGAATGGAGGTGTAGAGCCATTTTATGGGGCGCATTACGGAGACGGCGGAAAATTTTTTTCTTGAAGACGGCTGGCCGGTGATCAGGACAGACAACCCGCTGGTTTTAAGGACCAGCTTTGAGGGGAAGAACGGCCTTTTTTCCTGTATTGCTCAGGCGCGGGAAGAACAGGAACAGTTTGTTTTCTATTCCATCTTTCCCGTCTCAACTCCCATGGATAAATTGAACCAGGTTGTAGAATTCATTACCCGGGCCAATTACGGGTTAATCATCGGGAATTTTGAAGTGGATCTTACAGATGGTGAAATCCGCTTTAAAACCAGCGTTGACCTGGAAGGAGGAGCCGAAGCCATGCTGCCATTGATCCGCAATGTGATTTATGCCAATGTGTTGATCATGGACAGGTATTTCTCAGGTCTATTACGGGTAATGTACGGGGGGATTTCTCCTGAAGAAGCGGTACAGGAAATTGAAGGATCATCATGACTCCATCCCATACGGCCGAGGGTTTCATCGCTATGAACATTCAACAGTTGATCAACAGTCGTTTTGGTGTGGAAACGGTGATGTGGCTGGGGAGAGTGCTTCCACCGAGGGTGGGGTACGCCGTGGCTGATCTGGCGGCATCGCTTATCAGCCGGCAGCGTTCCCTGTCCAATGTGCGTGCAGCTCGAGCCAATCAGTGGGTGGTACACGATTGCCGGGCAACCTCTGCGGAGCTGGATAAGCTGGTTCACGAAATGTTTCGGAACGCCGCGCGCTGTGTTTATGACTTTTATCATTTGCTGGACGATGAGGACGGCATGTTGGCGCGGGTGAAAGTAGACCCCACGTTTGAGGCGCTTTTCCAGCGCACTTTGCGCATGGAAGAAGGCACCATTATCTGCCTGCCCCACATGGCCAATTATGATCTGGTCGGGCGGGCGATGGCCTTTCGGGGGATGCGTTTTCAGGCTATTACCCCGGCAGTTCGCTTCAGTGGTTATCAGGTTCAAAATCATTTACGCCGGCAAATGGGGATGTTTGCCACCCCGGCGTCCATGGAAGCCGTACGGATGGCCACCGAACGGCTGAAAGCGCATGGAACGGTGGTCACCGGGGTGGACCGTCCGCTACCAGAATCACGCCATGCCCCTCGTTTCTTCGGGCTGCCAGCCAGGTTGCCCACAGCCCATGTTCGGCTGGCTTTGCGATTGAATTTGCCCCTTTTTGTGATCGGAGTATCCCAGGAAAAAGACGGGCGTTATTGTATCTGGGCGCATGGCCCTATGGAAATGGAGCGTTGTGCCGACCCTGATGAAGAGATCCTTTTAAACGCTGAGCGGGTTTTAAAGATTGTAGAAGAAAATATTCGCCGTTTTCCGGTACAATGGAATATGACCTTCCCCGTTTGGCCACAGATCATGGCAGATGTTCCAAAATAACAGACATTATCACCCGGGCGGGGATCAGAAAAGGAGCTTATGATGGATCATCAACCGCAAGACCAACAGCGAGTGATCGAAACCATTTTACGCCCCCTCGAAAAAAAGGCGTTGAACTGGTTGGCCGCTCATATGCCAGTGTGGGTGATGCCCGACCACCTGACGGCTCTGGGAATCCTGGCTTCTTTATTGATAGCGGTGAGCCTGGTGTTGACCAATTTCAGCCCGCATTTCCTCTGGCTGGCCAGTTTAGGTGTGGTTCTCAACTGGTTTGGGGACAGTCTGGATGGAACACTGGCGCGTTATCGCAAGATCGAGCGTTCGAACTACGGGTTTTATATCGATCACGCGGTGGACAGTGTGGATGAAGTGCTGATTTTCCTCGCTCTGGGGTTGTCGCCGTATGTGCGCATGGAACTGGCGGGGCTGGCGCTTGTGGCTTACCTGTTGATGTCGATCCAGGTGTTCCTGTTTGCCCAGGTGAAGGGGGTTTTTCAAATTTCCTTTTTACGCCTTGGGCCGACGGAAATTCGATGCATTATGATCCTGGCCAATACGGTGGTCTTCTTTGTCGGTAACCCGGTGATTCGCCTGAGTGTTGGGGTATTTACCCTGTATGACTTTATCGCCATGGGTTTGAGTTTGCTGTTATTTGGAGCATTCATTGTGTTGACAATTGCCCGTGCCCGCGAGCTGGCTGCCTATGATATTCGCCAGCAGGCCCTGAAAGCCGAACGTGAAGCCCGTAAGGCGGCCCGTCGGGCATTGCGTGCTGAACGAAAAGCTGCCCGGATGCAGCATAAAGCCCGGAAAGCCAGAGATCATAATCTTCCCGTGCCGGAGGCGAGTCATCCCCAATGAACGAGAACTACACGATTGAACCATTGACCATGAGCGATTACCCGGAGGTGTATCAGCTGTGGTCAGAGACCGAGGGGGTTGGGGTTGGACCGACCGATTCTGAAGCGCGCGTTGCCTTTTACCTGGAGCGGAACCCCGGTATGAGTTTCGTAGCTCGTGCAGACGGAACGATCATAGGGGCAGTTTTGTGCGGCCACGATGGCCGCCGTGGGTATTTACACCATCTGGCGGTCAGGCCAGAGTGGCGTGGAAAGGGAGTTGGTCAGGCTCTGGTAGAGCACTGCCTTGATGGATTGCGCCAGGTTGGGATTGCGAGGTGCAACATCTTCGTTTATACCCACAACCTGCCCGGCAGAGCGTTCTGGGAGCACCTGGGCTGGAAAGAACGCAGTGATTTAATAGTAATGTCTCACGACGTATGAGGCGCCGGGCAGGTTGTAGAGTGGGCTTTTTAATTCAGAGAAACTGGCTCAAGTTTTTGTTGGATGGTGCACAGCCGGTAGTATAACCCGCGGTGGGCGAAAAGCTCTTCATGGGTGCCCTGCTCAACGATATGTTTGCCTTCCAGGACGACAATCTGGTCGGCATTGCGGATGGTTGAGAGGCGGTGAGCGATGATAATAGTGGTGCGACCGGCGATCAACCGATCGAGAGCCTGCTGAATGAGCAACTCAGTTTCAGTATCCACTGCGGAAGTGGCTTCGTCAAGAATGAGGATGGGGGCGTCTTTGAGCACGGCGCGCGCAATGGAGAGCCGTTGTTTTTGCCCGCCAGAGAGCTTGACTCCGCGTTCACCGATCATAGTGTCGTAACCGTCGGGCAGATTCATGATGAAGTCGTGAGCATTGGCGATTTTTGCCGCTTCGATCATTTCGCCCTCAGTCGCATTCGGGCGGCCAAAGAGGATGTTTTCCCGAACGGTTCCATGGAACAGGAAAACATCCTGAAGGACGATGCTGATCTGACGGCGAAGGCTCTCCAGAGTGAGGTCGCGGATGTCGTGCCCGTCGAGGGTAATGGATCCGGAGGTCACATCGTAAAAGCGGGGGATCAGGCTGGCCAGGGTGGATTTCCCAACCCCGGTTGGGCCGACAAGGGCAACCACTTTCTTCGGGGGAATATCGAGGTTGATGTTTTCCAGCACTGGCTCTCCGGGAATGTATTCAAAAGAGACATTGTTGAAGCGAATGTGCCCCTGGGCTTTCCCTGTGAGGGCGATAGCCTCTTCCCGTTTTTCCAGCTCGGGTTCTTCTTTCAATAAGCCGGCGATGCGTTCTGCACCGGCCAGAGCATTTTGAACGGCCTCCCATGCGCCGCTAAGGTTGCGAACTGGCTGGTAGAACATTTCAAGGTACAGGAAGAAAGCTACCAGGTCAGCGACGGGAAGAATTTGCCGGAATGCCAACCTGCCACCGAAGTAAATGACCACCAGCATTCCCAGGGATGAAGTGAATTCAACAAAGGGTTGGAAGATGGCCATCAGCCGCAGGGCTTTCAGGTTGGCGTTCTTATACGATTCGATTCCGTTGTCTACCTTCCAGTATTCTTCTTCCTCACGGGTAAAGGCTTTGATTTCACGGATTCCGGAGAGATTATCGTTCAGGATCGCGTTCAATTCTCCCAGCACGCGCTGCCGCTCGACGAATTTGGGGCGCACATATCGGGCATACAGGCGCAGGGATAACACTACCAGTGGAATGGGGACGAGGCTGAGAAGTGCCAGGATCCAGTTGAGGTTGAAAAGCATCACACTGATGGCGATGAGAGTGATCAGATTGACGAAGACATCGGGAATGGCGTGAGCAATGAGCTGTTCAAACAGGTCGGTGTCATTAATCACCCGCGACATCAATTGCCCGGTTTGTTTGTCTTCGTAAAAACGCAGGGAGAGACGTTGCAGGTGCTCATACACAAACTTTCGCAGATCCGCTACAACGCTCCACCCGGCGATGTGTGCCATGTAACTGCGCAGAAATTGAAGGACAGCCCGGGCGAGAAACACCAGGATCACAATGAGGGTGAGTTGATTAATAAAACCGAGGGTAGTTGGGTCATTAAGTCGAGTGGTAACGGCATCTACCAGCTGGCGAATGACCCAGGGAATGACAAGCTGGGCGCCGACCAGGGCCAGCATGCTGAATACGGTGATGATGAGAGCCTTGAGATAACGGCGAGTGAAAGAGAGGACAAGTTTTACCGGTTCCATAAGTTCCATACCTTTAGACAGATTGGGATGAATTTATTTGACGGGCATGTCGAGGCCGATGCCCGTATCAAGGTGGTAAGTTTCGTCTCGGTGGCAATCGGAGGAGCGAACACTATCGACATGGCTGTTATGATCCACATGTTTCTCGGTAATTCGGTCCTGTTGGGCCAGGATGCGCCGCTTCTGGACAATATCCAGGCGGTTGGATTGCAGCATTCGAAGAAGAGCTTCAGCGGCGTCGCGGCGGGTACCCCGATCACTGGCTTTCAACAATTGAATAAGCGGCTCTACGGCTCGCGGGTCGCCAATACCTCCCAGCCCCAGCGCAGCTGCCTGCCGAACAGCTTCACTGGGGGAGTTAAGCAACTCCAGGAGACGGGGGACGGCGTGGGAATCGCCCAGTTTTCCCAGCGCGAGTGCGGCGGCACAGGTGAGGTGAGGGAGGTCGAGGGCTTCGATAAGCGGTAAAACCGCCCGTCGATCGCCGATCTGTCCGAGGGTGTTGGCCGCCAGTTCCCCGATGGGGGAGGGTTGTTGAAGGGCTTCCAGGAGATAGGGTACAGCGTGTGTGCCGATCTGGGCGAGTATGGCACAGACCATTTTCTGCACTTCGCTGTCTGGATCGCGAAAGAGTTGAATCAAGGGCAATACCGCTGGTTCTCCGATTTGCGCCAGCGCCCCCGACGCCACCGCGCTGATTTCAGCCTCGTGGCTCTTCATAGATTGGATCAAAACAGGAACTGCACGGGCATCTCTTGAATGGCCGAGGGCACGAAGAACGGCACGGCGTACATCGCGGTTGGAATCCTGCGAGGCGTGCAATAGCGCCTGTAACGCCTGGGGGGCACCGGTTTGCTCCAGCGCTTCGGCAGCGGCCCGTCGGACTTGAGTATCGGGGTCGTGTAATGTGTGGATGAGCGGGTCCACACTCGAGGGAACGCCAAGTTTCCCGAGCACGCTGGCAGCTGACCGCCGCACTACCGGATCGCGGTCGCGGAGGGCGCGAAGGAACGGTTCGACGGGTGGGTTTTTCAGGGTGGCGGCTCGTTCCCAGTTCTGGATGGCGATCAGGTAGATGGCCTCTTCTTCAGGCTGAACAGGGTACCAGCCAAGGGCTTCCAGGGCTTCAGCGGCTGACTTCCGTACCGCACTGATCTCATCTTCGAGGGCGGTAATGAGTGGACGGATGGCTCTCCCCTCGCCGAGGCGCCCCAGAGCTGAGGCTGCCATTTCTCGCACCTCGGGTTGTGGGTCGCGCAGGGCGAGGACGAGGTTTTCCATAGGCAATGCGCGGTGAACCGGGTCAAGCCGGGCACCGATACGTCCCAGCGCCCACGCCGAGGCGCGGCGAACGGTCATTTCGGGATCTTTGAGGGCGTTTACCAGTGGATCTACGGACAGGCGCAGATAGGCAGGTTCCTGGATGGAGGCACCAATGCGTCCCAGGGCACGGGCCGCCCCTTCACGAATCTTTTCGGGAGAGGCTCGCAAGGCAGAGATAAGCGGAAGAATGGCAGGTTGCCCGATGGCTGCCAGAGCGGCCACTGCTGCGGTGGCAACAGCATAGTCCGGATCGCTGGTAGCCTGAATGAGGGGTTGAATGGCGGGTTGCAGGCGCTCCGGAGGAAGGGACAGAGCCAGTTCCGCAATGGCTGTGGCGGCGTCGCGCCGGACGGCGGCATGTTTGGGGTAGTGGAGTGCGGTAAGCAACCCTTTCAGGTCAGAGCGGGCTTTCATCCTGGCGATGTTCGGTGCTCCAAATATCCCCATGTTTTCATTAAATCATGGATATACGGGCATGTCAAACCAAAAAGAAGTGTAGAGGGGCTATTTCTACCCGATTTTCCATGCTTCGAGTACTATTTGATCAAAGGAGCTTCTGGCACCTTGTCTGCTTTCGCGAAAGGCCCGGGGAATAATATAAGGAGTAATCTGATGAATGAGAACGAAAAAGAGCTAACCGATTTTTTGATGCGTGCGAAGCGCGCCACTTACGCTGCCGGGATGCAGCCGGTGAATCCCTCACGGCTGGCGTCGCATGATTTGCCCTACTCTGAAGGCCTCTGGCAATATCTCGATAGCTATTTGGGCGGTCTGAAATTCCTCGGCGAGGAGGCCGTCTGGTATGACAGCCGTCCCGTGTGGGGCATGAATTATTACGGGTTCATTCTCGTAGCATCTATGCCGGAGGGGCTTCCGCAGTTTCTCAAGGATGCTCTCCTTCATGTTCCGGCAGAGGCTCCCTATCGCGGGCCAGCGGCGTATGTGGCGGGGCCTTTTGTTTATCGATGTCAGTGGGAGGGACAACTCTCTTGTTTCTGGGGAACCGAATGGATTGAGCAGGAAGGTGAAAAGGTGTATGAGTTACGGTTCCATGGGGGGGAGGTTCTTTGATGGAGGAGAAATTTCCTCTCGATGTCAGCCTGGTGGAAGAGTTGGCCAACCAACCTCTTCTTGCGGCATACCTTGAAATGAATCATCTGAAGCGCCTTTTTCGGCAAGGGTGGTTGCAGGCAGGGGTACCTCGCGAATATTGCGAATCGGTAGCGGAGCATGTTTTTGGAATGACCCTGCTCGCCTGGATGGTCGTAGAGAGCGGGTTGGTAGCAGATGTAAACCGCGACAGGGTTATGCAGATGACCCTGGTGCATGAGATTGGTGAGATTTATACCGGTGATATTACGCCAGGTGATGGGGTTGCGGTGGATGAAAAACACCGCAGAGAGCGGGAAGGGGTTTTGCAGGTGACGAATCGCTTACCCAACGGAGCCGAATGGATGGCTTTGTGGGAGGAATTTGAAGCTGGCGAGACGAATGAAGCCCGACTTGTCCGGCAACTTGATCGGCTGGAAATGGCTTTGCAGGCCTGGGTGTACGAAAAACAGCTGGGGATGAATCTGGAGGGGTTCTTTCAATCTGCTGAAAGGGCGGTGAACAGCCCGGAACTGAAAGACATGCTGAAGATCATTGGCAACCTGCGGTGACTTGGCGGGGATGACTCCAACCCTTTTCGCAAGGATTCACTTGAAAGATAATGTTCACGGGGGCTGATCGATCTTCTGTCAGCCCCCGTGATGGTGATGAGAATGGTTATTACTTTTTGTTTACCTGAGATAACAGCTGATCAACCATCTCTTCCGGGGTCTGAGGAAGAGCCTGCTGAGCGAAATAGAAAATGCTCAAGATAGGCATATCCATCAACATACCCATCACATCCATGCCTAACCCTTCGCTTTCCGGCCCGGAGGCGCCCATCAGACGGCGCATTTCTTCTGCGATTTGCCGGAAGACCGGTTCAAATACGGGCCTGCCGAGGGGATCTTCCATCCATTCTCTGGCGGTTGATTCCCGGTTCAACAGGCTGGGTAAGCTGAGGGTGGACTGTAATGTCACCATCTGGGTGCAACGGATGTCGGCAGAGGAAGCCCCGATGAGGATGTCGAACTCGCCATTTTCGGTAACCCATTGCCGGTACCCCGGGTGGTAAAAAGCAAAAGCGCGGAAGTCCAGCGGAATTGAAACCGTTTTGGTCTCTCCAGGCTGCAGTTCGACCTTGGCAAAGCCTTTCAATTCCTTGGGCGGGCGCGCGAGGGTGGATTTCCGATCATGGACATAGACCTGAACCACTTCTTTACCGGGCAGGGAGCCGGTGTTGGTTACATCCACCGAAACCACAACCCCTTCCACATCTTTGAAGGTGGATGCAGACACGCGGGGGTTGCTATAGGTAAATGTCGTGTAGCTTAACCCGTACCCGAAGGGGAAGAGGACGGGCATTTCTCTGGCATCGTAATAGCGGTAGCCAATGTACAGACCTTCTCCATAACGCACCACGCCGTTTTCGCCGGGGTAATTCAGGTAAGCCGGGGTGTCGGAGAGTTTCAGCGGGAAGGTTTCAGCAAGTTTCCCGCTGGGGTTGACCTTTCCAAACAAGATGTCTGCGATAGCCGCTCCGCCGGCCTGCCCCATCATCCAGCCTTCAAGAATGGCAGCGGGGTCATTGAGCCATTCGCTCATGGTTACGGCGGAGCCGTTGTTGAGAATGACGACAGTGTTCGGCTGGGCGCGAGATACGGCTTTGATGAGAGCGATTTGCTGGGCAGTCAGGTCGAGGTCGGGGCGATCGTAGCCTTCGGACTCTTTGTACCCGGGCAGGGCGATGAACAGCAAAGCGACATCAGCGGAACGAGCGTGCTCAACCGCCTGTTCAATCAATGCTGGCTGGTAACGATCATCGGCGGGGTAGCCCTCGGCGTATGTCAACTCTGCCTCAGGTGCCGCGTTCTGAAGTTCCTGGTATGGAATGGAGACCCTGGTGGGGTTAATATGAGAGCTGCCCCCTCCCTGGAAATGGGGGTGCATCGCCGAACGCCCAATGACAGCCAGACGCCTTACCTGTTTCAGGGGCAGAATGCCGTTGTTCTTGAGCAAGACCATTCCCTCAGCGGCAATTTTTCGCGCCAGTTCATGATGGGCATCCACATCGAATGTGCCCCCCTTGGGGGTTTCCGCGGCCTTGAAGATGATATTCAAAATCCGGCGCACGGCTTCATCCAGCACGGCTTCATCAAGGGCGCCTGATCGTACCGCCTCTACCACGGCCTGAACCCGGCGAGGTTGCGGGCCGGGCATTTCCAGGTCGCAGCCTCCCTGCAGGGCGGCCACACGGTCGTGTACGGCCCCCCAGTCCGACACCACCAGGCCGTCAAAACCCCATTCCTGCTTCAGGATATCTACCAGTAGCTGATGATGTTCTGAGCAATAGGCCCCATTGAGCTTATTGTAGGCACACATTACCGTCCACGGTTTTCCTTTTTTGACCGCGGTTTCAAACGCCGAAAGATAGATTTCACGCAGGGTGCGTTCATCAACTTCGGCGTTGATCGAGAAGCGTTTAAATTCTTGATTGTTGACGGCAAAGTGTTTCAGAGAAGTGCCCACGCCCTTACTCTGGACGCCCCGGATGTGGCTGGATGCCATTTCTCCGGCCAGGTAGGGGTCTTCGGAGTAGTATTCAAAGTTCCTCCCGCAGAGGGGGGTGCGCTTCATATTGTTGCCTGGACCAAGGACGATATCAACCTTCAAGGCGATACACTCTTCAGCAATCGCCTGTCCCATCTGGTAGATCAAATCCACATTCCAGGTAGATGCCTGGCAGGAGGCTGTCGGGAAACACGTGGCTGGCAGAGTCTGGGAAGATAATGAGTTGACATCGGCTACAAGGCGCACACCGTGAGGCCCATCTGTCATGGTGATGGCGGGTACTCCCAGTCGTTCAACGGGGGTCGTAGTCCAGGTGCTGGCGCCTGTGCAAAGCGCGGCTTTTTCCTCGAGGGTCATTTGCTTGAGAATGGCTTGAATGTCTGGCATGGTTTCTCCTTATAAATGTGCAAAAAGAGGGGTCGCTATTGATTATACAGCCATTGCGGGCCGGTTTATTTCGACTCGTGAGTTGAAGAGGGTGATCGTTCCAGTATTGGTAAAACAATGGTGAAGGAACAGGAATGAGGGCTGCCCCCTGGCGAATTACCAGGGTTACGCCATCA
>NZ_DF967965.1:2348415-2349520 GCF_001050195.2 Anaerolinea thermolimosa | reverse complement strand
GCCTCTCTGTTCGTCGGATGTGGGGTGGTCTATTCACTACCCCTCATCCATTTAACCACCTTTTTACCAGCTTTGGAACGATCACTGAAGAGGAGGTTTTTTTATTTTTGTATATAATCAATCTGAAACGTTTCAATGGAGCCAGAAGGCTCCCGACACTGGTGAAAGGTGGTTCTCGCACCTGTTCGCACTGGCAGGGGGAGGCAAACCAGGAAGTGAGCCGGTTGTTCTTTCCGGAGGTCAGGTCGGATACTGGTAAAAGGGACAGGGTGTATGCTCAGAGGGTGATCAGGTAAGGGATGCAGACATGATCCGAGGCTTGCTTCGAGAACTGCTCTCCAGCCCCCTTTACCGGGATTTCCGATTCCAACTCCGCCTGGTGACCATGGCAGGGGGACTCTTTCTGTTTGTGTTCCCCAGCCTGGTGGGGATGAGTCTGTTTTATGTGGACCTTCTCACCCGACGCCCAGAATGGCAGGGAAACCGGCTCCAGTTGTCTGGATTGGAAGCATTTGCACCACTTCTGGGAGATACGGTAACCCGTGGGGTGGTGCTCGGGTTGATCTTTCTTCTCGGCCTGGTCTGTATGTTGAGCGCGGCTCATGATGAACCCCGCCTTTCCCCGGTGCTGGATGCCCTTGGGCTTGTGCTGGTCGTTTATTCTCTTTTCTTTCTAACGACGGCCTCTGATCGGTGCATCCCTTCGGTGGGGTGCAGCCGGGAGTTTTTCTTCACTGCGGTGGTTCTGGCCTACGTTTTTGGGCTTGCCGGCGTTTGGATTCCAAGAATCTCTCGCCGCCTGACGGCATGGCTCGCTCTGCCTTATCTTTCGGTACTGCTCTATCAGAGTTTTCTGTGGCTGGTCACTCTGGCACGCACACCGTGGATCAGCCTGGACTGGCCTGTGGTTCACGCGGTTCTCTTATTCACTGCGACGATGATTTTGCCAGTACTGGTGGCATGGATTGGCCTTGCCGGGAAGCCAGGATAGCGCCTTCATCGATTTTCCTGTGGAATGGGGTGATCGTTCCAGTATTGGTAAAACAATGGTGAAGGAACAGGAATGAGGGCTACCCCCTGGCGAATTACCAGGGTTACGCCATCA
>NZ_DF967965.1:2328578-2347378 GCF_001050195.2 Anaerolinea thermolimosa | reverse complement strand
CGGTTCAACTTTTGGTAAAATGAGGTTCAGGCGCATTCCAGGTGTGCCTCTCTGTTCGTCGGATGTGGGGTGGCTTGCTAACTACCCCACATCCATTTAACCACCTTTTTACCAGCTTTGGAACGATCACGGAATGGGTGGATTCTTTCGCTGTGGTATAATGCCTCCGTTGAGGACGATCAGGTGAATTTCTGCCTGAATTCGTTAAATTAATAGACAGGATAGAAAGAAGTTGTCTATGGATCTTGTACGCGAGACCCCCAATCATTTCAGTTTGCCGCGGCGTATCAGCCGATTGAGTGAACTGGCCTATAACCTTTGGTGGGTATGGAATCCGGGCGCGCAGCGCCTTTTCATACAAATAGACCGCACTTTATGGGAAAAGGTATATCACAACCCGGTTGCATTTCTGCGGAAAGTGGAGCGCCCCAGCCTTAATGCAGCTACCAATGACCGCTATTTTCTTGAGTTGTATGACCAGGTGATGCGTGATTTTGACCGGTACATGAGCGCCGAAGATACCTGGTATAGCCGGAATTATCCCTCAAAGCCAAATCAACTGATCGCCTATTTCTCCTTTGAATTTGGTCTGCATGAGTCGCTTCCTGTATATGCCGGTGGGCTGGGAGTGCTTTCGGGCGATCATCTCAAAGAGGCCAGCGATATGGGCCTGCCCCTGGTGGGGATGGGGTTTTATTACACCCAGGGGTACTTCTCTCAGCGGATTACAGAAGACGGCTGGCAGGAAACCCGAAACCTTGAGCTTAAATTTGATGACCTTCCGGTCACACTGCTAAACCGCTCAGATGGTACACCCCTGATGGTCTCGGTGACTCTGGCTGGGCGAAAGGTGTTTGCCCGGATATTGCAGGTTCAGGTTGGGCGGGTTCCGCTTTATCTGCTCGATACCGATGTGGATGCCAATAACCCGGCTGATCGGATGTTGACTGCCCGTCTGTATTCCAGCGACCACGAGGTGCGCATTTCTCAAGAAATGTTGTTAGGCATCGGCGGGGTGCGTGCGTTGCATGAACTGGGCTACCAACCGACTGTCTGGCACATGAATGAGGGTCACTCGGCGTTTCTCACTGTGCAGCGCATGCGAGAGATGGTGATGGCCGGAATGAGCTTTGAAGAAGCCATGGATCGGGTGCGCAAGACGAATATTTTCACCACGCATACCCCGGTGCCTGCCGGGAACGATGAATTTGCCCTCTGGCTGATTGATAAATATCTTTCTCATATCTGGGAAGATTTGAAGATTGACCGCGAACGGTTTGTGGACCTCGGACGGAATATGCAGGAATGGGGGGAGACCTTCAGTATGCCGGTTCTGGCGCTTCGTCTTTCGGGAAAGGCCAACGCGGTTTCTGAACTGCATGGGAAGGTCTCACGGGCCATGTGGCATAAGCTTTGGCCCGACCGGAAGGTTGAGGATGTTCCTATCGGCCACATAACCAATGGGGTGCATGCTTCCACCTGGATGGCCCGCCGTCTTCAGATTCTCTTCGACCGGTATCTGGGGGCGGATTGGCGCGAGAACATCGATGACCCGGATATGTGGACGATGATCGATAATATTCCTGATGCTGAATTGTGGGCGGTTCGTCGTCACCTTAAAAATAAACTGGTGAGTTACGCTATCGAACGTGCCCGAAGCCAGTGGGTGGGGGGAGGCTTTCATCCGGTGCAGGTGGTAGCCGGGGGTGTGTTGCTTGAACCCTATTCGCTCACGCTGGGGTTTGCACGTCGTTTCGCTACGTATAAGCGGGCAAACCTGATCATGCGTGATCTGGATCGTTTTATTCGCATCGTGACCAATGAGACGCGCCCGGTTCAGGTTATCTTTGCTGGCAAGGCCCACCCCGCTGATGAACCCGGAAAAATGCTCATTCAGCAGGTTTACCGGGCAGTGAAGGATTCTCGTTCTGGCGGGCGGCTGGTTTTCCTTGAAGATTATGATATGAACCTGGCGCGATTGCTCGTGCAGGGTGTCGATGTCTGGGTGAATACGCCCCGCCGCCCGAATGAGGCTTCGGGAACCTCCGGGATGAAAGCGGCCATGAATGGTACCCTGAATTTTTCGGTACTGGATGGCTGGTGGCGCGAAGGGTATAACGGCAATAACGGTTGGGCGATTGGGAGTGATGTGGATTACTCTGACGCCGATCAGCAGGATGCCGCGGATGCGCAGAGCCTTTATGAGACCCTGGAAAATGAAATTATCCCGCTCTACTACAACAATCGTAGCAGTGATGGAATTCCACACAGTTGGATTGAACGTATCAAAGAGTCAATTCGTACCCTGGTGCCGCAATTCAGTACCCGCCGGATGCTCAAGGAGTATATGAGTCAGGCATACCTGCCAGCGATGGATGCCAGTGAAAGTCTCCTGCAGGCTGCTACAAACCCGGCAAAAACGAAAGAAGGATAAGGCCCTGCCCATTTCATCGAGATGAAGCGCCTGGCAGAGGCAGGTAATGATGCATGTTTGAAATTGTCTTCTTGGGAACCTCGGCTTCTGCGCCGTCAGTGCGGCGTGGTTTATCTTCTCAGGTGATTTTGCACGGAGAACACCGCTTTCTGGTGGATTGTGGAGAAGGAACACAGCGACAGATTCTGGCTGCCGGGATTGGTTTTAAAAAGTTAAACAAAATCCTCATCACCCATGGGCATCTTGATCACATCCTTGGACTGGCTGGCCTGCTTTCTACCTTCATGCGGTGGGAGACGATCGATCATCTGCAAATTTTCGGGCCGCGTTCTGCGCTGGAACGGGTGGATGATCTTTTAACCCGGGTGGTACTGCGTGGAGCCGCTCCACCGATGGCCCTGGATCTGATCCCGTTGCTGCCCGGAAAATTTTTTGAGGAAGACGACTTTTCCATTACTGCCTTTCCGGTACGTCACCGCGCGAGTGAAAGCCTGGGCTATCTGTTTGAAGAGCATTCCCGACGTCCCTTCCTGGCGGAGAAAGCCGATGCACTGGGCATCCCGGCTGGCCCTGTGCGTCGTGAGCTGGTGCAGGGAAGAGCGATCACCCTGGCGGATGGGAGAAGAATAAACCCTGAAGATGTGCTCGGAGAGGTTCAGCGTGGAACGCGCCTGGTTCACGTGGGAGATTGCGGAGAGACAGAAAGCCTGGTGGAAGTGGTACGGGATGCTGACGGACTGGTGATTGAAGCGACCTATCTGGAAGAAGAACGAGAAATGGCGCGCCAGTTTTCGCACCTCACAGCTCGAATGGCGGCTGAACTTGCCAGAAAAGCCGGGGTGAAGCGCCTGTTTCTGACGCATATCTCCCGCCGGTATCGCGAGAAAGACATTCTTGCCGAGGCTCAGGCGATTTTCCCGGAGACCGTGGTAGTGAGAGACCTGGACGTCTATACCGTTCGACGGGGTGAGGAGACGCAAGCCGTGGTCAGCGATGGATCGGGGGATTAAGCACAGGTTCCACGGCACGGATCGTTGTTACCCCATAATACGCTGCCGCGCAATTGTTGACCCAGTGCGAGGGGTTTTCCTGTAATTCGGTAAGACCAGCCAGGGAATCGAGGGCCTGAACGATAATCTGTTTTTCTCCGGCGCTGGCCATCTGGCGAATTTGTCCATCTCTAAAGTCCCACATCTGGGCGCGCAATTGAAAATCTGGCAGGGAGAACCAGGCCTGGTATCCATCGAAGATGGGTTGCACCAGGAAAGCCAGGGTGAGGACTACTATTATCGCCCGTGGAAATTTTGACTTGAGCCATTGAGACAATCCAAGCCCGAACCATAACCCTCCGAGCAAAATCCCCACACCGATCACTGGATGAGTCTTGAAATAGTCCCGAAGTTCCGGGTAGGGCGGTTCGGTCTCCAGTGAGGCTGGCAAAATCAACATGCTGAAGAGAAAGGCCGTGGCCACGGGTGTGAGGATCACTGCAAATAAATTCTGAGGTTGCTCCCATGTGGCATTCAATTCTCCCAGCCACCACCCCAGAAGCCCCACGTAGATCACCATCACCAGGCGGGCCATAAGTAAGACGCGTGCCTCCGGGTAGGTTGCCTCAGCATACGCACTTGGTGCCATGATGCACAACAATATCATAAAGGCGGCTATCGAAGCGGTCAAAATACGGAACCCCAGCCGGGAAAGTGATAATGGATGGGACGGAGGATGTGAGGTGTCATTCCATGCCCCAAGGCAAAAGCCCAGCCCGCCAACGGCGAATGCAGGTAACGTCACCCGATACAGTGAATGGATCACGAAGAACCGTGTACTTTCAAGGGTAATGTTTACCAGGTCGAGGAACCCGGGTGGCTGAGGAAACAGGGTTTCCTGCCGGAAACGGGCTGCCGGGGAGAGGATTAATACCAGCATGGCGAGCAGGCTTCCGAACAAGGCCGCCCAGAGCGGGAGAAAGCCGCGTCTGGCGAGGTCGTTCTTCCGGGACATTCCTGCCCAGGATGCGGCGAGCAGGATGGAAAATAATCCGGTGTTGAATGCTGCGGCGGTTTCGGAGAACCCGCCAGATAATCCGGCCAGGATCACGATGAGGAAGAGAATCCAGGGTGCGGGTTGCTGGAAGCTGCAGGAAGTGATCAGAAAGAGCAGCCAGGTTGTGCACACAAGAGGAGCAAGGTATGGAAACATGCCCGGACGCCAGTAAAGAACCTGGGTGAGATTGGGAGCCTGCGAGAGGGTAAAGGCAAGGATACCGGTGGAGAGTACCAGGGATGTGAGCGGAGAAATTTGCCAGCGAAAGAGGCGGTTAAGCCGGTGGAGGAGCAGCGCCATACCCACCAGCCATAACAGAATCATCAAGCCGGGAAGGATGGGCACAGAGGATGAACCAATGGTTTGGGTCAGGTCGAGAAAAAAGGTGAGTGAGACCCGGTTTCCTGAGAAGGGTGTTGGGTTGAGGTAGGCGTGCAGCCAGGAATTTGCCAGTCCATGCGAACGCAGGTGAACCGCATAACAGTAATCATCTTGAATGAAGCGCGCATACCTACCTGTGAGGATATATAAGAGCAAGGGAAAGAAGCAGGCGAGAAAGACCAGACCTGAGAAAAGGGGAGAAAGCCCCCCAAAACGGGCTTTCAAGAGGCGGTGGGGCATTTTCACTGGGCCCTCTACTGGGAGAGGGATCGTTTATCAACGACCAGGCAAAGGAAACGGTCTGACATTTTCTTTGACATTGGGACAAAATTATGATAACATGCGTATCGAAAATCGAATAGCCCCTTACGGCACTCTTATCCAGAGAGGTGGAGGGACCGGCCCGATGAAACCTCGGCAACCTGGTGGCCAAGCCAGAAGGCTTCTCGCACTAAGGTGCTAATTCCGTCAGACGGATGTACTGGAAGATGAGAGGGCAGCCGCACGTAATTTTGATCCGATGCCCCTCGTGTACTCCGTGAGGGGAATTTTTTTGTTAAGGAGTATAGGAGTATGACTTTGACTTTCATGAATACACCCCGCTATCTGTTCACATCCGAATCGGTCACGGAGGGGCACCCGGACAAGATTTGTGATCAGATCAGTGATGCAGTTCTCGATGCCTGTCTGGAGCAGGACCCGTACTCTCGGGTGGCCTGTGAAACTGCCACCAAGACGGGTTTTATCATGGTATTAGGGGAAATTACCACCAATGCATTTGTGAATTTCGACGAACTGGTGCGTGATGTAGTGCGAGGGATTGGTTACGATAGCACGGAGAAGGGATTTGATGGCAATACCTGTGCCGTGATGTCGGCGATTTGTGCCCAGTCGGGCGACATCGCCATGGGGGTCAATAAAGCTCTGGAAGCCAAAGCTGGCGAGATGAGTGATGCTCAAATCGAGGCCATTGGTGCGGGAGACCAGGGAATGATGTTCGGTTACGCCTGTGATGAGACCCCCACCCTGATGCCCACCCCGATTTATCTGGCTCACAAACTTACCCGGCGTTTGGCGGAGGTGCGCAAGAATGGTACTTTGCCCTGGTTACGCCCGGATGGTAAGAGCCAGGTGACGGTTGAATATCATTATGGGAAGCCGGTAAGGGTGGATACAGTGCTGGTTAGTACCCAGCACGCGCCTGATATTTCGCATGCCGAAATTCGCGAATCGGTGCTGGAGCATGTGATTTTGCCGACCCTGCCTGAAGCCATGGTGGATGAAAAGATGAAAGTTTTCGTCAACCCTACGGGGCGCTTTGTGATCGGCGGCCCGATGGGTGATGCCGGGGTGACCGGGCGAAAGATCATCGTGGATACGTATGGCGGCATGGGCCGGCACGGAGGGGGAGCATTTTCCGGGAAAGATCCTACCAAGGTTGATCGTTCAGGGGCGTATGCCGCTCGCTGGGTGGCCAAAAATGTGGTTGCCGCAGGGCTGGCTTCGCGGTGTGAGGTGCAGGTGGCCTATGCTATTGGGGTGGCCCGCCCGTTAAGCATCAACGTTGAAACTTTCGGCACGGGGCATATTCCGGACGAGAAAATCGCTCAATTAATCAGCGAGAACTTTGATTTACGCCCGGGTGCGATCATCCGTGACCTCGATTTGCGCCGCCCAATTTACCGCCGGGTAGCGGCATACGGCCATTTCGGTCGTGATGATCTTGATCTTACCTGGGAGCGCACGGATAAAGCTGAAGTGCTCCGACGCGCAGCAGGTCTTTGATCCAGAGAATAAAAAGAGGGCTGTCCGATGCCTTTATCAGGACAGCCCTCTTGTTGTTTTAATACACAGAACCTTACGCAAGCACTTCGTAAAGCTCTACCAGTACCCCGCCGGTGCTTTTGGGATGGATAAAAGCCATCTTACGACCGGGCAGCTCCACAGGGGTTTCGTTGATCAATCGGATTCCCCTGGCTTTCAATTCGGTCAGTTTGGCGGCGAGGTCATCCACCTCAAAACACAGGTGGTGCATCCCACCACCGCGTTCAGCCAGGAATTTGGCCACTCCTGAGTCTTCATCCGTCGGTTTCACCAGTTCAACCTCACTGTCACCGACTGGTAAAAAGGCCACCACAGATTTCTGCCCCGGAACGTCTTCGGTGTGGTGCAGTTCCAACCCCAGTGCGTCGCGCCAGAAAGAAAGGGCATTGTCTATATCGGCCACCGCGATAGCAATATGATGAATTTTTTTAATCTCGGCCATAATTGAAATTGGTCTCCTGTTGATCCTGTCTTACAACCAGGATGCTGGCTGGTATTCTCCCCAAACGCGGCGTAAAACACCGCAAATTTCTCCAAGTGTGAGGTATTGTTCCACACATTCAATCAACAATGGCATCAGGTTTTCGGTACCACGCGCGGCGTTCTCCAGACGGGTGAGTAGCTCGCTCACTTTTTGCGGGTCGCGCCTCTGACGAAGTTTTTCCAGGCGGGTGCGTTGGGCTATCTCGATGGAGGGGTCAACCTTCAATCGTTCGAGGGTGATATCTTCTTCTACCTGAAAGGCATTCATGCCCACCACGATTTGTTCACGCTTCTCGACCGCCGTCTGGTATTGATAGGCCGCCTGTTGAATTTCGCTCTGCATGTAGCCGCTTTCAATGGCCTTCTGAGCACCGCCTAATTCATCAATGCGCTGGATGTATGCACGGGCGCGGTTGGCAATTTCATCTGTGAGGTATTCGATGATGAAAGACCCGGCAAGCGGGTCTACGGTGTCGGCTACCCCGGATTCGTAAGCAATGATCTGCTGGGTACGCAGTGCCACCCGTACCGACTTTTCGGTTGGCAACCAGAGGGCTTCATCCATGCTGTTGGTATGAAGCGATTGAGTCCCCCCCAGGATCGCCGCGAGAGCCTGCAGGGTGACCCGCACGATGTTGTTCTCGGGTTGCTGGGCCGTGAGCGTGGAACCGGCTGTTTGCGTGTGAAAACGCAGCATACACGAGCGCATATCCTGGGCATGAAACCGCTCGCGCATAATTTCGGCCCACAGGCGGCGGGCGGCGCGGAACTTGGCGATTTCTTCCAGAAAATGGTTGTGTGCATTGAAGAAGAACGAGAGTTGCGAGGCAAATTCATCGACCTGTAAGCCCGCTTTCAGGGCGGCTTCTACATAGGCGATGGCGTTGGCCAGGGTGAAAGCGACTTCCTGAACAGCGGTAGCTCCTGCCTCGCGGATGTGGTACCCTGAGATGCTGATTGTGTTCCAGTAAGGAACGTGCCGGGAGCAGTAGGCAAAGATATCGGTGATCAGGCGCATGGACGGCGCCGGGGGGAAGATATACGTGCCGCGGGCCACATATTCTTTGAGAATATCGTTTTGAATGGTGCCTCGCAACCGGCTGGAGTCAATGCCCTGTTTTTTAGCTACGGCGATGTACATGGCCAGGAGGATAGCCGCCGGGGCGTTAATGGTCATCGAGGTAGAAACCCGATCCAGGGGAATCTCTCGGAAGAGGATTTCCATGTCTTCCAGGGAGGAGATCGACACGCCTACTTTCCCGACTTCTCCCTCGGCCATAGGGTCATCAGCATCGTAGCCAATTTGCGTGGGCAAATCAAAGGCTACCGATAATCCGGTTTGCCCCTGTTCAAGCAGGTAGCGATAACGACGGTTTGATTCTTCAGCGGTTGCAAACCCGGCATACTGGCGCATGGTCCAGAAGCGTCCCCGGTACATGGTAGGCTGGACACCCCGCGTGAAAGGATAAAGGCCGGGGAAGCCTAAATCTTTCAGGTAATCAATTTCTTTCCCTGTAAGTAATCGCGGCAGAGGAATCCCGGAGGATGTGGTGAACTCAGGTTTGCGTTCGGGATATTTGCTGAGCAGTGGTTTGAGAATTTTCTCTTCCCAGTGTTTTTGCTCGTCTTGGAGGCTCATCGAATCGTTCTCCCATGGGGTTAGCTGTTCCCAGTATAACCGAATCCCTGCCGGCTGAGGGAGTGGATAAATTTATGGTAAACTTTTGACATCTTTCCTGATATGAGAGTAGCCAAACGATATGAGCCCATTTCTGCAATTAATTCTGTCCCTGGCTGTAATCATTCTGGCTGCAAAAGCTGCCGGTTACCTGAGCACTCGCATTGGGCAGCCCAGTGTGTTTGGGGAATTATTGATCGGTCTGATTCTCGGGCCTTCGTTATTGGATCTGACCCATATCCAGATCATTACTGATAAGCACCTGGGTGAGGTGCTCTATGAACTGGGAGAGGTGGGGGTGTTGACCCTCATGTTCCTGGCCGGTCTGGAGCTTGAGATTGACGACCTGACGCGTAACACCAGGGTGAGCGCGCTGGCTGGAATCCTGGGGGTGCTGGTGCCTGTGGGGATGGGGTGGCTGGCGGGAAGGATGTTTCAACTTCCGTCGGATCATGCGATTTTCCTTGGCCTGACCCTGGGGGCGACCAGTGTAAGTATCTCTGCGCAGGTGTTGATGGAGTTAAATGTCCTGCGGAGCCGGGTGGGGCTGGGATTACTCGGAGCGGCAGTTTTTGATGATATTCTGGTGATTCTGCTCCTTTCTGTGTTCACAGCTCTTTCTGGTGGAGATAGTGGTTTGGCGGCCATTGGTCTGACGGTATTGAAGATGATCGCTTTCCTGGTAATATCGGTGGGAGTGGGTCTTTATATCCTCCCATGGGTGTTCCACAAGGTGGCTCATCTGGGGATCAGCCAGGGGACGATTGCTCTGGCAGTAGTGGTGATGCTCTTTTATGGGTTGGCCGCAGAGTTAATTGGTGGAATGGCGGCTATTACAGGTACTTTTGTAGCTGGTCTGATGCTGGGACGAACCCCGGAGAAACGCACCATCGAACACGGGTTTGCGATTCTTGGATATGGTTTTTTCGTCCCTATTTTCTTCGTAAATATTGGCCTGCAGATCAATGTCCGGCAGATGCCGATCAACGCGCTGTGGCTCTTTTTAATCATCAGTGCGGTAGCTATTTCAGGAAAGCTGGTCGGGGCTGGCCTGGGGGCTCGCTTGGGAGGATTCAGCTGGCGCGAATCACTCCAGCTGGGAACAGGAATGATTTCACGAGGCGAGGTCGGTCTGATTGTGGCTTCGGTTGGTCTGGAATCCGGGTTGCTTGAGCCAGAGATTTTTTCCACAATCGTTGGTATGGTGCTGGTGACTACCCTGGTAACACCGCCGATGCTGCGGAGGGTTTGTTCTACGGCGGCAGTTCGTCTGGTCAAGGAGGCTTCTTGATGTTTTTCGTTCTTTATGTACTCCATGATGATGAAAAACTCAAAGCAGTGCTGGATGCATGGCAAGGTTCAGGTGTCTCGGGAGTGACGATCTTGCCTTCTACGGGCATTGGCCGCATCCGTGACCATTTTGCACTTCGGGAAGACGTGCCGCTGATTCCAAGCTTAAAATCCCTTCTCGAAGAGCATGAAGATTTGCTGAACCGCACCCTCTTTACTGTGGTCGAAGATGAGGCCATGGTGGACAGGGTGGTGGCGGCGACGGAAAAAGTAGTTGGCCGGCTTGATTCGCCGAATACCGGCATTCTGGTTGTATTACCGGTGATCAGGGCGTATGGGCTTCGCCGAGAGAAAAGTTGATCCATTTTGAAAAAACATGGCCCATTTTGAGGCAGCCATGAAAATTCTGGTAGTGGATATTGGAACCGGGACGCAAGATATTGTCCTGTTTGATTCCCGCCTCGATGTGGAAAATGCCTATAAGCTGGTATTGCCCTCTCCGACGATGATCATCCGGAGACGTATCCAGCAGGCTACCCGTGAACATCGCCCGTTGTTAATGACGGGTCTGTTAATGGGTGGAGGGCCGTGTGCCTGGGCCGTAGAAGACCACCTCAAAGCCGGATTACCCGTGCTTGCCACCCCTGAGGCGGCTCGAACGCTCAATGATGACCTCAACGAGGTGAGCGCTTTGGGAGTGAAAATTATCGGTGATGAAGAAGTCGCGGGGGTGATGGGGAAAGCGGCGCACGTTGAAATGCGGGATTTCGACTTTGGGGCTATCCGCCGCGCATTTTGGGAGTTCGGTGTGGCGCTGGACGACCTTGCGGCGGTGGCCGTGGGGGTCTTCGATCATGGTGCGGCGCCTCCGGGTGTCTCAGATCGTCAATTTCGTTTTGATTATCTGAATGATCGTATACGCGCTGAAAACCGCCTTACAGCGTTTGCTTATCCGGCGGAGCATATTCCTCCAATCCTGACCCGTCTTCAGGCGGTTGCGCGGAGTGCCAGAGAGGTTGATACCAGGCTGGTGGTCATGGATACCGCTCCGGCGGCGGTTCTGGGGGCCATGTTTAACGTACAGGTGAGCGGACTGGAGCGGGTGGTTGTCACCAATGTGGGTAATTTTCATACGCTGGCGTTCCGCATGGGACCGGGTGGAATAGAAGGCGTCTTTGAGCACCACACAGGGCTGATGGATCGAGAGCGTTTAGAAGCCCTGCTGGAAGCCCTGGCCGATGGAAGCCTGACTCACGCAGATGTTTTTGGGAGCATGGGACACGGGGCGCTGGTTTATGATCCAAGGCCGTTTGATTTACATGGAGAGGGTATTCGGTTGGTGGTGACCGGTCCGCGGCGCGCTCTGCTGCGTGGCTCAAAACTCAGGCCGTGGTTTGCCGCTCCATTCGGGGATATGATGATTGCCGGTTGCTTTGGCTTGCTTGCCGGTGTGGCCGATTGCTTCCCTGATCTTCGGGAGCCCATTTTCAGTGCACTTTATCAACAAACGGGGAACGGCAAAGAGGTCGCGCCGTGGGATGTCCCTCTATAAGAAGGGTTTACCAGTGGGGTGCGTTGACGGTTCTGAGATTCGCTGGTATACTCTGCCCGCCTGTGACGTTGTACCCTTCGTCAGGGCGACTATTTCTATTTTTTTTTCGAAAGGGCTTGAAACATGAAAGTTCTCCTGATCAAAGATGTGTATAAGTTGGGCCGCGCAGGCGACGTGAAACGTGTTGCCGATGGGTATGGACGGAATTACCTGTTACCTCAGGGGCTGGCGGTACTTGCCACTCCCGGAGCCCTCAAACAGGTTGAAGCCATTCGGGCGCGGGCAGCTGCCCAGCGGGCAGAACAGAATAAAGAGATGAGTGGTCTGGCCGACCTGCTCAAGAATGTTGTCCTGACCTTCCCGGCCCGGGCTGGTGAGACGGGCAAACTTTACGGGTCGATCACGACGGCCATGATCGCCGAGGCATTGAGCAAAAAAGTTGGGGCGACCATTTCTCGCCACCAGATCGAAGCGGAGCCCATTCGCAATCTGGGTGAGTTCCGCGTCCTTGTCCGTCTGACGGTTGACCTGATTCCCGAAATCCGCGTCATCGTGCATCGCGAAGGCGAAGTGGTTGAACTGCCCTCCACCGAGACCCCCGCAGAAGATGTAGTCGCAGAAGGCGATCAGGCCTGATTGAACCTCTTGCAGTGAAAGACCGGCTGGCTATCATCTCCGGAATGGGGGAGAAAGCTGGCCGGTCTTTGTTCTCCAAAGTGGATTACAATTTTTAGCATGTCGCAATGGGTTGGTGAAACGCTTAAACAGGCTCGCATAGATCGGGGGTTAACCCTGGATCAGGCGGCTCAGATGACCCGCATTCGACGAAACTATCTGGAAGCGCTGGAGCGGGGAGATGCAACGGCTCTGCCATCGGCGGTACAGGCAAAGGGGTTTCTTCGTCTGTATGCGGGCTTTCTGGGCCTCTCGGCAGAACCCCTGGTTTTACGGTGGGAGGGGAAACTTCCGGTAGAAACTGCCGCTTCTACAGCTTCTATGCCCATGGATGTCACCGGGCAATCCTCTACGGTGCAGGAGGTACCGGTTGACCAGGTACCGGAGGTCATCCATTCTCCTGTGAAAGCGGCGGAGGAACCAGCTGATGCTGTTCCTTCTGAAGAGAGGGCGTCTGGTTCGGAAGCCGTTTTTAAGGAAATTGGCCAGATGTTGCGCCAGCGGCGGGAAGCATTGGGGCTTTCTCTTGGTGAAGTGGAGCGATATACCCGAATGCGCCAGCAAACGCTACGGATGATTGAGAGCGGGAGGATGGATGAACTCCCCTCACTGGTGCAGGGCCGGGGATTGCTCAGCAATTATGCTGCGTTCCTCAATCTGGATGGAGAGGCGATTCTTTTACGATTTGCTGAGGCCCTGCAGATGCGCAGGCTGGAACGGATGCCGGCAGAAAAAGCGGGTCAGCCCACAGGCCGGGGGGCACGCCCGGCATCTCCCTTGCGGCGTTTGCTCACCCCCGATTTGCTGATTGGTGCGGGAATGATTGGCGCGCTGTTTCTCTTTGTCGTATGGACGGCCTTACGTGTCAGTGCTACCCGGAATGATCAGCTTCGGGTTACTTTGCCATCGGTAGGTGAAGTGTTGCTGGCCAGCCCCACAGCGACGCTCGACGTTTCGGGGGGGGAGGGTTCTGAGGGTGGATCGGAAACACCCCAAACGCCTTCACCGGGTGCTCAGGAGGTCGTTTCTGGCGGGCTTCCCACGGCCACACTTGCTCCGTTGAATACAGATCCGCTTCAAATTTATATTGTTGCCCGGCAGCGCGCCTTTCTGCGGGTGGTGGCTGACGGAGTCATTAAATTCAATGGGCGGGTTGTTCCTGGAAATGCCTACCCGTTTTCAGCCAGAGAGACCATCGAACTGGTATCGGGCAATGCAGCGGCCTTTCAGATTTTCTTCAACCAACAGGATCTTGGCCCTCTGGGTGCAATGGGAGCAGTGTTGCGCATGACCTTCACCCAGAATGGAATTCTCACACCAACGCCCATGCCCACATCAACCCCAACTCCGACCCAACTGAACACCCTCACACCGGGGGTCTCTCCAACTGCCGGCACTTCTACGGTCACACCAACTGTAACGCCCCTCGTTCCTTAAAGGTACTGGTGAACTCATGAGTAAAAAATACTACCTTGTGTCTTTAGGCTGCGCGAAGAATACGGTCGATTCCCAGTCTATGGGTACATTGCTTTCTCAGGCCGGTTATCGTCCCACAGACAAACGCTCAGAAGCAGATGTGTTGATTGTGAATACCTGTGGATTCATTGGTCCGGCGCGTCAGGAATCGATAGAGACGTTAAAGGAACTGGCGAAGCGCAAGAAACGAGGGCAGTTTTTAGTAGCAGCCGGTTGTCTCACCGAACGATACCGTGAGCAGGTGGCCTCTGAGGTTCCCGGAATCGATGGCATTCTTGGAACGCGCCGCTGGATGGATATTGTAGACCTTGTCCAGCAGTTGCGCCCGGGTCAGCAGTATCCTCAACCCCTTTATCATCTGCCCGATGTTCCAACTGTGGGCAAAGATGAAAAAGGGGTGCACCGGGTTTCGGTGCAGGGGACGAGCGCCTACCTGAAGATTGCGGATGGATGTCGCCGTCCATGTGCCTTTTGCGCCATTCCTCTGATTAAAGGCACTGCGGTAAGCCGTCCTCCCGAGGCGATCTTTGAAGAGGTCCGTGCGTTGCAGAAGGCCGGGGTGCAGGAGGTGATCCTGATTGCGCAGGATACGACTGATTACGGTCATGATCTGGGGCTAAAGGATGGTCTTTCCTTTCTGCTGGAAGGAATCCTGCGTGAGGCTCCTGAGATACCCTGGGTGCGCATTCTATATGCGTATCCGGGGTACGTGACCGATCGGTTAATCGAAGTCATGGCTCGATCACCCCGGGTTGTGCCCTACCTCGACATGCCCCTGCAACATGCCCACCCGCAGACCCTCAAGCGGATGCGCCGCCCAGCAAATATGGACTGGGTGGTTCGAACGCTCGAGAAAATGCGTTCAGCTATCCCGGATCTGGCCCTGCGTACCACCTTTATTGTGGGTTACCCTGGTGAGACTGAGGAGGAATTTGAAACCCTCTTAAGGTTTGTCGAAGAAACCCGCTTTGATCATGTGGGGATTTTCCCCTTCTCTTTTGAAAAAGGCACTCCCAGTGAGCCGCTGGGTGACCCCATACCCCGGGAAGTGAAGGAGGAACGCCTGCAACGACTTGCCACACTTCAGGAGAAGATCTCGCTGGAGCGTAATCAATCCTACGTGGGAAAGGTGCAACAGGTGATTGTCGAAGGGGCCAACCAGGGAATCACGGTGGGGCGGGCGTACCACGATGCTCCAGAGATCGATGGAATGGTTTTTATTGAGGGACAGGCCCCGGTAGGGGAGATCGTATCAGTGCGCATCACGGGAGCAATGGTGCACGATTTGACGGGCGTCATAGTGGAATCAACAGGGAACTAGCGGTGGTGGGGTTAACTGGAACGCGCCCAGGCTGTAAGCGCCAGAACAATCACTGACAGAGCCAGATTAAGGTTCAGGAGTAGGGCTTCCTGACGTTCGAGCCGGGATTGTTCGCCGGAAGCGGGTGTCTTCCCTGCCTGGCGGAGCAGTGTCAGGCGGTGGAGGGCCGGCAGAACCCACCAGGTGTTCCAGGCGCTGAGGGCTACCATTACCAAAACCGCAAGGTGCTTGGTGAGGATGGCTTTTGCCCAGGGTGTATCGATGGAGAGAAATCCATGGTAGTTGGGGTTGGCACTCATCTGAAACATCCCGGTAGCGCCGAGAATGACCAGACTCAGCCATCCAATCTGCTGGATACGAGGCTGGATGCGCCCGAGCAGGAGGGCGTAGGTGGGCAAATCCAGGGATTTTCGAGCGGCAGGCAGAAAAATGAGAGCCAGACCACTTAGACTCCCCAGCCAGGCTACGGTCGCGAGCATGTGCAACCAGTAAAGAAGCGTGAGCAGGAACGGTGAGCCAACCGCCATGAGGGGGAGTGCCCTTCTCAGGGAGTGGGGCTGGGGGCTTCGGTGGGTGTTTCCTGGGTTGGTGCTGGGGTCTCAACCGTAGGAACAACCGTTTCGACGGTGGGGGTGGGTGTCAGCGGAACTGTGGGTTGAGGTGTGGCTGTGGCCGGGTGGCACAGTGTGAACACAGCCGTGACAGTGGGGTCGAGAGCTGAATCGGGTCCCACCTGGTACGATGCCTGGTATTGTTCATAGGCTTCGCAATATTTCCCGGCTGAGGCAAGCTGGTCTCCATATTTGATCAAGGCCACCCGATAGCGTTCGATGGCGGTCATCCCGGTTGCGTCACGCATGGCCGGGTAGTATGGGTAGATTTGGGAGAAGTAATGAATCACCTGATCCCAGCGAACTCCCCAGTAGGAGGCACCGGCGATGTACATTCTGGCCCAGGTACGCACACCTTCAGCGTCCACATCCAGCGGAGAAGCGAAGCGCTCAACCAGGGCCAGGTCATAGAGACCTTCTTCGAGTGCGCCGGCATTGATCTTAGCCAGACCACGGAACCGCAGTGCGATGTAATACATACCATCCACTTCTACGGTGCGGTAGGCGATATTCTTGTTGCGCAGGGTATCAAGCACTTCAATCGCTTTGGACCATTCTTTGTTGGCCAGCAATTGTCTGGCGTTGTTGAAGATTTCTTCCTCGGCACGGGTGTCTGGTGTGGGGGTGAGGGTGGGGGTAGCAACGGGCAGAGTGACCGTGGGGGTCTGTGCGAGGGCGATGGCCATCATGACCTCGGTCAGTTTTTCCTGCACACCAGGGAAGTTCGGGTCGAGTGAAATGACGTATTCGTAGCGTTTGAGTGCCAGGTCATATTTCCCGGCGGTCTGTTCCTGCAGGGCGAGCATAAACTGTTCCGTGGCAACTCTGGCCACCTCTTCAGCATTCACCTGGGCGCGCAGGTTCAGCGCCGCACGATAGCCGAGGAAGCCCCCAAGCGCTCCGCAAAGGAAAATCAACACCAGACCACCAAGCACCCACGGCCAGCGTCGTGGTCGCCCGGAACGGGACGGAGGGGTGGTATCGGGTTCGGAAAGAGGAGGACGCCATTCAGCAACCGGCGGGTTGGATTCGGATGAGGGGGGCACTACGGGTTGGGTGACTTCCAGGTTGGAGTTCTCCGCTCGGGCTTTGCTGACCCGGGTTTTTTCGAGGTCTTCAGTGGGTCTGGAAGGTTGGGTGTTCTCGAGGTTAGAATCAGACATGCGGGCAATTATACCTTACAATTTTGAGGCTGTCCGTAGGTTACAGGCGAAGGAGCAGGCGAAGTTCCTGCCAGATAAGGGGTACCGCGACGACCATACCGAAGGCCATTCCTGTCAAAGACCCAAACAAAGGGCTGTGCTCCCAGATGGAGAGGCTTTGAACCCCCAGGGCAACCCCGCCGCCCAGCAGAGCGGCCAGCAGTGCCCTTGGAATGGTATTCCCGGCCTGAAAGGGATGTTCCAGCTTTCGACCAAGGAGAGCCAGCAGGATGAGCGCCTGTGCCGTAAAACAAATGGCATCAGTCAGGCTGATCCCGGCCGGGCCAAGCGGGCGGTAGAGGAGCAAGCCTACCGCGATGTATGCAACCAGATTCCCCGCACCGGTGAGGAGAGGAGTGAGAGCATCCTGGCGGGCATAGAAAGAGCGAGAGGCGACTTCCATGAGGGCATGACCAAGCAACCCTGCCAGAAAGCCCCGGGTTGTCCAGAGCAGAAGGCGGGTGCCTTCTTCACCAAAACCGAATACCGCGGCCTGGAGCGGCCCAAGACCAATGCTGAGGACAGCCGCCACCGGGATGGTCAGGCCAATCAAAACACGGATGGCCCGCTCGATGGTGTTCTGGAAGGCATCCAGTTCTTTTTGAGCCGCCAGCCCTGACAGGGTAGGCAGTAAAGCTGTGCCGATTGCGGTTCCGATCAGGGTTTCAGGAACCTGTTGAAACATCCAGCCGTAAGTCAAGGAGGTCACTGCGCCTTCGGTAAGGCGTGAGGCCAGGTTGTCGCGGATGATAAAGATGAGTTGAATGAAAAAGACAGTAAGGATGCGTGGTCCGAGCAGACGGAGCACGTTGCGAACAGAGGCCGTTTTTAATCCAAGAGAAGGGATCCATCGGAACTGGTAGCGAATTAAGGCAGGAATCTGAATGCCAAGGTGCAGAACGGCCCCAAGAATGACCCCATAAACCAATCCATGAATGCCTAAACCGAAGGCGGGTAGAGTAACTCCGGCCAGGGTGTACCCTTGCGTGGGAGAAAGCACCAGCGCGCCAAAGATTTGCCCCACATTGTAGAGGATGGGGGCCATCGCCGGAAGCAAAAAATGCTGGTTGGCTTGTAACCCCGACATCACCAGACCAGATATTGAGAAGATGAGAGTGGCAATCAGATTGAGCCGCATTAATTGAATAACCACTTCCTGTTGCTGATAGCCGAATCCGGGGGCCACACCTACTTCCCAGCGTACCAGCGGCCCGGCCAGAATGGCCACCAGAAGGGAGAGGGTGGCCGTAACCAGAAACACGAGGTTGAAGATGCGTGAAAAAAGCTCCCAGGCAACCCGTCTTCCCTGGGTAGTAAGGGTGGCAGAAAGGGCGGGGATGAGCGCCATGGCAAGCGCCCCACCAGAGATAAGCGCGTAGAGCAGATCAGGGACGTTGTTGGCCACATTGAAGGCATCTAACTCGGCAGAGAGGCCGAACTGTCGCGCGATGATCACCTGGCGGACAAAAGCCACCCCTTTATCGAGGGCGAAGAAAAAGGCCAGCAGGAAAGAAATGCGGGTAAGATGGGAAAGACGTTTCATGGGTTATTGGATGTCGGCAATGAGAATCCAGCCGATGATGGTACGCGTCTCACCAACGTATTCCACCAGGAGGCATTCGCGCGAAAGCGCATCAAAGCGGCGCTCGGCGGGCAAGAGGCGGACGACCCCGCCCTCTGGAATCTGGGCGATGGCAGTGTATTCCTCATAACAACCATTGCGTGCCCAGACCTTCCGCGTCACTGTGGCAGTGAGAGGAGTGGGAGTAATGGTGGGGGTTTCAGTGGGACGCGGAGTTGAGGTGCTGGTAGGGCTGGGGCTAACTG
>NZ_DF967965.1:2205034-2327981 GCF_001050195.2 Anaerolinea thermolimosa | reverse complement strand
TGTGGCCGTTGGGGTGGGGGTGGCTGTGGGAGTTAAAGAGATGATATAAGCCCGAACCTGATTGGCCCCCAGGACGATCAGCAAGAATAGCACTGCCACGGCCAGCAGACCAGCGCCGATCTTCAACCCCAGGATGGTGTTGTTGTAAGGCGCCAGGGCGCGATTCAATTCGATCACTCCCGGATCATTGGGGTACCGAGCGCGCAGGTCGGCGCTGAGGCGAGCGGCGGCAGCGGGCCAGGTGCGGTTGGCATCCAGCACCGAGCGTGCCTGTTCTAGCTGGTCTTCGTAGCGTGCAATTTCTGTGAGGGTTTTTTCCACCTCTTCCTGCAGATCATCCAGGTCATCTCCGTTGTAACCCAGGCTCCGAATCTGATCGAGAATCTGACGGGCCTGCCTGGCTCGATTGCGGGCGGCTTCGATGGTCTGGGCACGCAGCGCCTGGGTCTTCAGAGACTGAACCTGTTCTTTGAGGGGAACGGCAATACGCGGTGCAGCGACCTCCAGTTGACTGCGTAATTGCATGAGAATCGGGTTCTGGCCGTATTTGAGGCTCAGGCTGTCGAGGGTGGATTTTGCCTGGGCGACGGCGCGTGGATCAAGCACGGTAGCATTCAGAGCTTCAATACTCTGTTGAATCTGCTCGCGTTCTTTAAGCATGGTCTGGAGACGTTCGGTATAACGGGGTAAACCGGTGGCCTGAGCCGCGGCTTCAACCCGGTCTATTCCTTCATCGAGTTGCCCCTGAGCAAACCGTTGCAGTCCTTCGTTGAATACATTTTCAGCATCGATGTTCTGCTGGAGTTTTTGCTCAAATTCGGCGCCTTCCTGCCAGCGTTGAATCCCGTATTGTTGCAGGATGTTTTGGGCACGCATGAGCAGGGCCATGGCATCCTGGTAGCGGCCAAGCCGTGCGGCTGACTGAGCTTTTCCAAAGGCACTGGCGGCCTCAGCAGGCAGCGCAACTGCGGGTATGTGCCCGGTGCGCAGGTAGTTCTCGGCCTCACTGCGGTGCTGTCGAGCGCGATCCCAATCGGGTTCGATCGTCAATACCTGATCATACAGGCGAATAGCTTCGGCATAGCGCCCACCATAAAAAAGCTTTTCTGCCTCTTCCATGGTTTCCTGGGCAAGGGGGTTATGTTGACGTTCTTCTGTATGGGTTCGTGAGGGGGGCCTGGTCTCGGCATTGGGCAGTGGAGGCATGAGGTTGGGGAGAGGAACTTCTATCTTCTCGCCACCTCTGAGGCGTGCGCGTACCTCTTGAAACCTTTTTTGAATGGCATTCCGCTGATCAGCATCCAGGTTTTGAAATTCAGGGGAATGGATCAGATCGTCGAGGTCTACCGAAAGCCGGCGTAATTCACCGGCAGAGGGAGAACTCTGTTCCAGAAGGCGGTCAACACGGCTGAGAAGATCATCGAAGTTTTTCATCGAATTGATTCCTCCGGGCGTAATTAAACCATAAAAGCAGTAGAAAGCCCGATCGGGATATGTAATTCCCGAGAGAAATTAGTGATCCTCCAGGTAGGCGCGCTTCAGGTCATCGCGCAGGTCGCTGGCAGAGGTGTATGCCCCGGAGAGTAACTGCTCGAGGATAGAGCGGATCTGGAGGGAGAGGCGCTGGTCATCATACGTCCATTGTGTCTGGTAGGATTGTTCGGCCTGTTCGATCTCTTCGGGGCGGGTTGGGCCAAGCGGTAAAGCCCCCGGGGCTGTTCGACCGGTGAGGATGTGGTGCAAGCCTCTTGCACCGAACTGCACGAGATCCATGTGAATGTCGAGCGGAGAGAGACCCTCAGGGTGGTAGCGGGCCACATTCCAGTCGATCACCGAGACGCCGTTGTTTTCTTTTCTCCAGTAATAATGCAGGATCTTATGATCGCGGTATACAATATTGCGTTGATGAGCAATGGAGAGCAGATCACAGATCTGAATGGACATGAATAACAATTGCCTCACCGGCAGGAATTTACCCCGGTTGAGGCTGGCGTCGCACATTAACAGCAGGTTATCTTCGCGACGCTGACGTTCGATCAGTAAATAGGGTGTCCAGCCTTCTTTAACGCGAGGTTCAAGCAGATCGAGAAACTGGGAAGCAACTTCAGGAGCCATACGCAGGGCTTCTCCGCGCATGGCATGAATGGCGTTCAGGTCATGGTCGGGAGGGAGTTCGGGGGAATCTCCCATCCAAAGGAATCCACACTCTATCATGCGCGAAATGCCGGGCACATCCTGCAGGATGTGGAGGATCTGGACCTCTTCGCGGAAAAGAGGCAGGGCGTATTCCGCCTTGTCTCGGCGCATTAATTTAATGGCGGCCTCGCGCTGTTCGCCGTTTCCAGCGCGGTATTGCACCAGATATACGCGGGCTGAAGATCCCCGCGCCTCCGGAATCCATGCATCCAGTGGCTCAATGAACGAAATTTCGCTTTCGGGGCCAAAGCGGGCTTCACGAACTTCCTGAATGGAAGGAAGATGGTTGGAGGAAGCGTGATTGGAACTCAGAAGTTGATGAAGGATTTCAATGCGTTCAAATTGCGCCAGCCAGGGGAGTTCGGTGAGGAGCACGGGCTGCTGGCGTAATAAATCTCCGGGCCATGTACCCCGGCGGATGGCTTTGAGAGCTTCCAGGCTTCCGTCCAGCCAGCCGGCCGGGCCTACCTGGTTGCGCAGTTCCCGTCCCTCATATTCCAGGTCAGTGATGACATCGAGTAACTTTTCATCAGGTTGAGGCCCATGATGTACTCGCTCAAGCCAGTCTGGGGCAGCGGCTATGGCCTGATCGGCGCGTAAAAGGCGGCGTCGGTCAGGGTCAAAGAGGAGAGCCTGCCGTAGAAGTCGGCGGGCATCGACAAATGCTTTCCGTCCCCAGGCTTCCATTACATCATGGATGCAGGCCCGGGCCGATTCCAGCTCGTTCCACAAGCGGCTTCCACTTCCGGGGAGCAGTGTTTCAATTTCATTCACCAGTTCCTCTACATCCTGGTAAGCCAGAGTTGAGTAGGGTGGCGATGGCTCAGGTTGTACCCAGCGATGGATCACTTCCTGAATAGCTTTGAGAACGACCTGAAGGTGTTCAATTTCCTTTTCTTTTTCCTGAGAAGGCTCACGAGAGACCAGGTCTTCCAGGTTTTGCCGCCGGGTTTGTAACGTCAGGTGGATACGGCGTAGCTGTAATAAAGGTCGGATAGAAGCCGTAACATCGTCAGAAGCCAGACGACGCACCGGGATCAGTAAATCGTTCCACCAGTCCGGTTCAGGAAAATTTTCAAGAGCTTTAAGCATGCCCCAGAGTGTTCCAGGCCAGTCCTGATTGGCGGCAGATTTCACGGCTTCGGTCAGGGGGATGTAGGCAGAACCCGGGGTGGTAGCTGCAATGTGAGCCAGGTCTGCCAGAAGTTTCAGGGCATCATGAGAGGCGCCAGGGAGCTCCGCAGCCCACTGGCTCAGGTCTCGAATCGCGCCCATATCACCGGCGAGAGCGAGATTGGCCGCCACCAGAGAAACCTGCCGCAGGGCCGCGGGGTAATCCGGTAGTTCACCCAGAGCTAAGATTTGTTCATGAACCTGTTCGAGCGCAGAGAGATTTAACCCGGTTTCAAGGTTGGGGGTGAGGAGTTCAACTTCGCGAGCGCGGGCATCTTTGATCAAATGTGAGGCCTGAGCGAGCGAGGCTTGCAGTCGTTCCTGCAGTGATTCAATCAAAGGGGTGATGTCTTCATAAAGGTGCCCCGGTTCAGGCCAGGCAAGGCTGGTGTAAAGGTCAGGGGCAACCTGTTTGAGGAATCGGCCCATTTCATCGAGAAACTGGCGATAATCACCGGCGGCGGTGTAACGCATGTCGCGGGTAAAACCGCTTTCCTCAAGAAACCGTCCGTTGCCCCAGTCGATCATCATCATACTGGCGGTGGACGGATCCCAGAAGAGGTGATCAGGCTTGACATCATTCCACAGAATACCCGATGCTCCATCCACAGCGGTTTGGTGAATCAGAGTGAGGGTAGTCAGCACAGCATCCAGCGCCGCCAACAGGATGCGCGGAGGCACCTGTCCTTGCCGGGCAATATGCTGGAGGAAAACTCTATCGGATGGATCAAGGGGGGGCTCGTGGGTCTCGTCCAGCCCCAGGCGAGCAGTTCGAGCCAGCGTGGCCAGGTCAAACCCGCTGGCGCGTTCGATGACGATGAAGTAACGTTCACTGAACTCGCTGCCGGATTTACTTTCATCGAGGAGATGCGGAGTACGAATGGCAGGATTAGCCTGCGGAGGGAGAATTTCTGCAAGCGCTCGCAGAATACGCCCCTCGGTGTGAATTTGTTCTGCCTGACGACGAATCTCGCCGGTGAAAACCGATCGCACAGGGCGTTTGAGGATGCCGATGCGATGCTCCAGCAGAGACTCAACCAGGTAGACTTCTCCCGCGTCACCCTCACCGAGCTTGCGCAGCAGGCTCCAGCCAGTTTTTTGCCCTGAAACCACACCGGTTTCAGTCATCAAGGACGTCATTTCAACGAGAACTCCATGCCGTCGTACCCGGCAAAGCTCTGGGGGAAGATTTTTCGCGCCTCTTCCTCGGCCAGTTTTCGGTGAGAGAGGGTGGGATACTGGGTAGGATCAAAATGAATTAAAATCAGGCGCTGAGCCTGGGCCTCGACAGCGATCCGTGCCGCCTCTGCCGGGTTAAGGTGAGGCCAGCCGGGATGAGGCTCGGCTCCCGGAGCAAGAGCACATTCGGTCATGAAAAGGTCGGCCTGATGTGCCAGAGTCACGGCATTTTCACAGTAACCGGTATCGGTGCAGTAGGTGACGACTTTCCCATTCGTTTCAAGCCGGTAACCCAGGCAGGGTCCGCTGTGCACCAGGGGAAGGGCAGTGAGATTAAAAGGCAGATGCGGACGGGTACCGTTCATAAGTTCCTGAATCTGCACCGGGTAGCGGTGGGTAGACAGAGGTACCGAAAAAGGGGGGCCGAGTAATTCGTTCAGGGCATCCTTTGTGCCAGGTTGCCCCAGAATGGTGAGCCCGCGCGGAAAATGGTTTTTGGGAAGGGTATGCAGGCCAATTAAGTGATCCAGATGAAAATGGCTGAGAAAGAGATACACCGGTTTACTACCATCGATATACCGATCAACTTTGGTGAAGCCGTACCCGGCATCGAATATCACGTCGAACTGCTCCGTCTGGAGCAGAACACAGGGTGTGTTCCCTGTCTCCGTATCGAACCAGCCATTGGTACCAAGCAAAATTAGTTTCATAAAAAAAATCCGGGCTGGAATTATATCATGCTCGTTTACGAGCATCGGGTGTTTTGTACAGTTTTTTAATGCACATATTCTCCGCTCTGTCTGGAAAGAGGTTCCGCTCAACTATTCATCCAGAATTTCCTGGAAACAGTGAAATTCCTCTGCCCCAAGAACCACGAATGGGGAAGAGTCCAGGTTCTTGACCTGATAGGGGGTTAAATCGAGAGAAGAGAGAAGGCGGGAGGCTCTCATTTCGCTAAGGCGGGTAGATCGCCAATCTGCTGAGTAGGCAGGCTGGAGTTTCCGGCAGGTCAGCACTGCGCCAATTCGATCCCGGTCGGCGGCGGGCAGAGACGGGTCTTGATAGGCAGTGACCAGGACTGGCAGAGCATCATTGGACAGGGTGAGTAAATGGGCGGCATCCAGTTCCTGACCGGCGCGAGCACGTTGAAGATTAAGGCGGGCGATCAGAGCATCTACATTGACTATGGTGAACGTCAAGCTGAAGCCGGTTAGAAAAATCAATATTGCCAGGCCAAGGCGTCCTCGTTGTCCGGTAGCCTGAAGGACAAGAGTAGCCACCAGGAGCAGCCCCAGCCATGGAATGAACAGGTGGGTGTAAGTGCGCAGTCGGGTAAAACCGTAGGCATTTTCGTAGAGCACCAGGCGCTGTAAAGCAGAGGCCAGAATCACCAGCACCAGGCTGAGTAACACCACGGTGAGGATGGTGAACGCCAGCTCCTGAGAGCGGCTCTTCCGGACGGTCACAGTACTGAGGCCGGTGTATAAGCCCAGGCTGAGCACGGCAACCCAGACCAGTTCAAAGAAACCACGCCGGGCATACTCGGAATAGGTAAAACCGGTTTCGTTGATATTTGCCTGTCCCCCGAACAGATAGCGTATCTGGAGCACGACGAAAACTCCAAAAAGGAGAACTACGCTTCCGAGGATGATCCATGTTTCGGTGGCGCCCAGGAAACGCATCATCCAAGGCTGGTGTGGGTTAGGGCGTTCCTCAGGGGGTTCTGGGTGAATGGCCGAAAGCAACACCCCGGTGAAGCCGTAGGTAAAAATGAGGATGTATGTCAACCGGAACAGGTATTCTGGGAGGCGCTCAATGTTGAAGGCGCTCAAGAGGTTCTTGAGTAACCGGGCAAACACAGGGTCTGCTGCAGCCAGCAGGGTACCTAATACTGCCAGAATCGGGATGGCCAGGATCAACCCGCGCAGGATGGGTAACCCACGCTGTCGAAATTCCTCCCAGAAAGTGCCCTTCTTCGGCCGGGAGGCGAGATCGGGCTTGCGAACGAGTTCCTGTCCGGCGCGAACCAGGGTTGCGGCTAAAAGTCTGAGGCCTGCCAGAAGGAAATCTCCGATCCGGTAATGAACCCAGTGGCCATGAACCAGGGTGGCCGCAAGCAGGCCGAGTAGGGTGAGTGCACCCAGGCTGCAAAAGACAGCGCTGAAAGGCTCGGAGCGCAGGAAGGGGGTGATGGAAAGAGCCAGACTGAGGAGAGCAAGCCCATAACTTGCCAACGGTAGTCGTTGTTTTTCTCGGAATGCTGTGAACAGAAGCCCGGCAATGGCCAGGGCAACCCAGATTGGGAAGGACAACCCCACGCGCTGATTCCAAAAGAGGAAGTCGACTGCCCAGGCAAGGATTAAACCGGTGAGCCACACAAAAGGCCAGGGATGGTGATTTGAGACACCGTTTTTCGGGCTGGAAGTATTCTCGACGGAATTCATGGAATTATTCAAGGTGTTCCTTTATTTTTTGAGCCAGGTCAAGAGTGATGCCGGGGGCCGCGGTAAGTTCTTCGAGGCTGGCCTCACGAATGGCCTCCAGAGAGCCAAAATGGGTGAGCAACCAGCGGCGGCGCGCCGGGCCAATGCCGGGGATTTTATCCAGCACAGATGCCATTCCCTGACGGGTGCGCTGTTTGCGATGAGCGGTGATGGCGAATCGATGAGCTTCATCTCGAATGCGTTGAAGCAAGTATAACCCTTGGGAATGACGTGGCAACAGAATGGACTGGCTGCGCCCCGGGACGAAGATTTCTTCCTGTTGCTTGGCCAGGCCAATCACCGGTACCCGGTCTTGCAGGCCGAATTGCTCCAGAACGCGCACTGCTCGACCGAGCTGCCCCTTTCCCCCGTCAATGACCAGAAGATCGGGCAAAACAGCAAACGCGGGGTCAGGTTTCTTACCAGGCTCAAACTGACCTTCCTGTGCTGCCTGCCAACGCTTGAAGCGCCGTGTGAGTACTTCTTCCATACTGGCAAAATCATCCGGCCCGATCACGTTTTGAATGTTGAAATGCCGGTAGTGTTTCTTGCTGGGTGTGCCCTGTTCAAAGACCACCATACTGGCCACCATAGCGGTGCCCTGGGTGTTGGAAATGTCGAAGCATTCGATCTTATTGGGTGGTTCAGGCAGGTTCAGGGCCTGCTGGAGTTCGGTCAGGGCCTGTTGTTGTTTGTTGGTGTCGGCTTCCCATTGGGCTTTGAGTGCGGCAAGGGTCTCCAGGGCGTTTTCAGTGGCCATCTGAATTAAATCCTGTTCGCTTCCCTCGCGGGGCACGACCAGTTCTACTTTCTGTCCACCGGTTTGAGATTTAAGCCACTGTTCGATGATCCGTGCCTCTTCAATTTCTTGGGGCAGGAGCACCTCAGGGGGCACATTGGCGGCTTCAGAATAGAATTGCTTGATGAACTCACTGACAATTTCGGAGTCGGCTTCCTCGTGCGTACCTTCAAGGATGAAGTATTCTCGTCCGATTAATTTCCCGCCCCGGATGAAGAAAATCTGCACACACGCTTCGCCGTTGGCGCGCGCCATGGCAATGACATCTGAGTCCATCTTCTCGCTTGAGATAATGCGTTGCCGTTCTACCACGCGCTCGATGGCATTGATCTGGTCTCGTAAGGCAGCCGCTTTTTCAAAGTTCAGGGCTTCGGCGGCCTGTTCCATTTCAGCCCGCAGGCGGTTTACGATGGGTTCAGTTCGTCCCTGCAGGAAGTTGCACAGATCATCGATCATCCGGCGGTATTCTTCCTGTTGAATGGCACCGATGCAGGGGCCAGAACAGAGTTTAATATCGTAGTACAGGCAGGGGCGGGGGTCCTTTCCGGTGATTTCTCGATCGCAGGTGAGGTAAGGGAAAATGCGCCGAAGTACATCCAGGGTCTGGTGAACAGCCCATACGCTGGTGTAGGGGCCAAAATATCGGGAGCCATCGCGCACCATCATGCGCGTGACGGTAACTTTGGGAAAAGCATCGGCCCAGTGGACTTTGATGTACGGGTAACGCTTATCATCCTTGAGGCGAATATTGAAGCGCGGGCGGTGCTTTTTGATGAGATTCATCTCGAGGATGAGGGCCTCAAGCTCAGAATCTACAACGATCCAGTCTATATGAGCAATGCGTTTGACAAGCTGGCGGGTTTTATGATCCTGAGGGCCGTCGTGAAAATAAGAGCGCACCCGGTTACGCAGGTTGATGGCTTTTCCGACATAAATGATCTCCCCCTGTTCATCTTTGTACAGGTAACAGCCTGGCCGCGGGGGCAGGGTTTCGAGAATTTGACGGAGATGATCGGATAATTGGATCATACAGAACAGAGATATTACGGCATCCACTGGCCGGAGCTGCAGGGAAGGGGAGACCTTTCCACTTGAGCTATCCCATTATATCGCAGTCATGGCGCAGCCATCCGAGCGCGGATCACTCCCGCCCCAGAGCACTCCGCTGTCGGGATCCCGATAAATCACCTGCCCGCGACCAAAGAGCAAACGCCCCGCCCCGCTCACCGGGCGAATCCGGTGCCCCATATCGGCCAGCGATGCCATGACTCTCAGGGGAATGCCCTCTTCCAAAGAGACCAGACTGGCGTTCTCGTCTGGCTCAATGCAAAAACGTGGCCGGTCGAGAGCCGATTGAGGGTCGAGTTGATCATCGGTAAGGGCGATGGCTACCTGCATGTGCCCCTGAGGTTGCATGAACCCGCCCATCACACCATAACTGGCAAAAAGACTACCGTCAGCCTCCCGGGTGATCATCGCGGGGATGATGGTGTGATAGGGACGCTTACGGGGTTCAAGCTGATTGGGATGTCCTTCTACCAGGCTGAAGTTATGCCCGCGATTTTGCAAACTAAAGCCCCAGCCGCGGGGTACTATGCCGGTGCCGAATCCCATGTAATTGCTGTTGATGAAGGAACAGGCATTGCCCTGGCCGTCTACCACGCTCAGGTAGACCGTGTCACTGTGTGCAAGCGGAACCCCGTAGCGGATGGCCGGATTCGCCCGGGCAGGGTCGATAAGTTTTCGTCGTTCAGCTGCATACTCCTTGGAAAGGAGTTCCTGAACAGGCACAGCTGAGACTCGGGGGTCGGCGATATATCGTCGTGCATCTGCGAAGGCCAGCCGCATCGCCTCGATGAGGAGGTGAAGACGCCCGGCAGAGAGGGGCTCCTGTTCAGTCAGATCGAATCCTTCCAGAAGGTTAAGCGCCAGAAGGGCCGCCAGCCCCTGCCCGTTGGGGGGGCATTCCCAGAAGCGCAATCCACGGTAGGTGATAGAAATGGGTTCATCCCAGGTGCTCTCGTGGGCGGCGAGGTCATCCAGCGACAGACATCCACCAGCCTCGCGGATGATCTCAACGATACTTTCAGCAATGGCTCCGCGATAAAAGGCCTCTTTTCCTTCAAAGGCGATCAGGGTGAGGGCTCTGGCCAGCCCGGGGTTACGGAAAATTTCACCGGGCTGAGGACCACGCCCGTCGATGGTTAGCTCCTTCCCGTTGACTGCACTGGCAAGCTGGCCACGAGCGGCGGCATTTTGCCAGAGGAAGGCGGTCTGCGGAGCTACAGGAAAACCTTCGTGTGCCAGTTCAATAGCCGGAGCCAGTACCTGGCTTCTGGGTAATTTTCCAAAGCGATCCAGAAGATCACACCAGGCAGCACAGGCGCCCGGGACGGTGATCGTATAAGGATGATAGGGAGGGAGACTTTCACCCAGGCCCTCTTTACGTAAGCGTTCAAGAGTCAGGGCGGCAGGTGCCCGGCCTGACCCATTGAGGGCGTAGACTTTTTGAGTGGAGGCCTCAAAGTAAAGACAGAAGGCGTCACCACCCAGTCCGGTACTGCCAGGTTCGGTGACGTTCAGCGCTGCGGCAACTGCTACTGCTGCGTCGGCGGCGTTTCCCCCCTGTGTAAGCAGGCGTAACCCGGCGGCTACGGCCAGGGGTTGTGAGGCTGCTACCATACCATACCGGCTGATAATGGGTGCACGGCGAGAATTGTTTTCAAAGGAATTGGTGATCATGGGTTCTCTTTTCATGCAGAGGTTCAGGGGTTCATCCTGGAGAAAAGAATGGAAGATTAATCCTTATAGGCAACAACAAACACCCGCGCTTCCTGCTCTGGATCCTCCAGCGGGGTGGTCAGATCATCCAATCTGGAAAAATGCCAGCGATGCCAGCCGGTTTCTCTTAAAACCCTGCTTACGTCGGCAAGATGAAAGGCGGTATTGAAAACCGTCTCTTCAAACCGATCATAACGCCCGTCTTCAGAGCGAAGAAACCCCCAGATGCGCACCCAGGCTTTCCCTCCGGCTTCATCCCACAGACCGCTTTGCATCAGGGTAAGTTTGGGGTCTTCTTCAATGCGAAGGGTAGCCCAACGGCGAAGCCCAAGCCGGGTATTCAGGTCAAAAATGAACACTCCTTCATCCATCAAAGCCTGGTGCACACATTGCAGACATTTTTTGAGTGCCTCCAGGTCAGCCAGGTGGTTTAAGGCATCATAGGTGGATATGGCAAACCGAACTGGTTCTTCCAGGGTGAAAGCCGTGGCATCTGCGTGAATGAACTGTGCGAGTCCTGATTCGAGAAACTCGTTGCAGTTTTCCCGGGCATAGCGCAACATCGCCGCCGAAAGATCAATCCCGGTGACGCGGAATCCCCGCTGGAGGAAGTGAAGTGCCAGCTGGCCGGTTCCACAACACAAATCCAGGAGGGTGGGTTGTTCAGAAATGCCGGAGAAAGCAGAAAAAAACTTTTCCAGGTGAGGAGCGATGGATTTGGCCCACCCGCCCCACCGCAGATTGTAAACTCGAGCAAATGATTCATGATAGGCCTGCATAGGAACACCCTGATGAGGAAGCTTTGATTCAAGGACGGACTTCGATCCCGGATCGGTCGGTTACTTCACCCACTGGCCAGACCGCCTGCCCCTTGCGAGCGGCCTCTTCCAGGAAGAGAGATAATGTGTGCGGGGGAACCGCCAGGAGCAGCCCACCACTGGTTTGAGGATCGAACAGAAGCATTTGATCGGCTTCGTCAATGGAAGCATCGAAGGTGACGTGCGAAGCATAGAACAGACGATTATCACTTGCCCCGCCCGGGAAGGTCCACAATTCGGCGTATTTCCGGGCGCAAGAAACAAAGGGGATTCGATGAAAATCCAGGCGCAGCCCCACCCCAGAAGCTTCGGCCATTTCAATGCCATGGCCAAGCAGGCTGTATCCGGTGATATCGGTACCTCCGCGCAGGCCCAATTGTGTGGCCAGATGGGCGGCGTAACGATTAAGGCGTTTCATCCATTCGACTACTTCGGTTACATCGTGGGGAGTGGCAATATCGCGTTTCAGGGCGGTGGTAGTCACTCCAAAACCCAGAGGTTTTGTCAGCACCAGCTGGTCACCGGGACGGGCGCCGCCTTTTGTGAGGGCTTTTTGCGGATTGACCATACCCACTACCACCAGGCCGTACTTGGGCTCTTTATCCTGCACCGTATGCCCTCCCGCGATGACGACCCCAGCTTCACGGGCTTTTTCAGCCCCTCCACGGAGAATGTCTCCCAGGAATTCAACCGGCAGGTTGGGTGGCAGTGCGGCGATATTGAGCGCCAGGAAAGGGTTCCCGCCCATGGCGTATACGTCCGAAAGGCTGTTGGCGGCCGCGATAGCTCCATAATCGTAGGGATCATCCACTACAGGAGTGAAAAAGTCAACGGTCAGTACCAGCGCACGATCGTCGGCGATGCGCCAGAGAGCGGCATCGTCGGGTTCGCCCAGCCCGATCAGAAGATCGGGGTAATTATCAGGGGCGAAAATCGATTGAACGGGGCGCAACACGTGCGCCAGCGTTTCCGCGTTGAGTTTCGATGCTCAACCCGCACAGCTTGAGAGGCTGGTCAGGCGGATTTGCTTCCCGTTGGGCGCGGGTGCCTGGTTTTGCTGCTCCATCGTCCTTCCTTCCTGAGGATGTTTGCTCTTTATTATACCTTTCGTTCTTTCCTCGAAGAAAAAATAGCCTGCGGAGGAGTGCCTTCCGCAGGCTGACAGAGCCGGGTGAAAGTGGGTATCAGGGCTGAGGCTGGGTTACAGGGGTAGGAATGGGGGTGGGGGTGGTGATCTGACCGGGGAAAGGCAACAGGAACGGGCTGTTGGCCGGCAGGAGCATGACTTGCAGGTTGGGAGAAAGCTTGTTGATGTACTGGTAATTTAACAGGTCGGGGTTTTCTTTCAATGCGTTGGAGATGAGTGCCAGAGATTTGGCCTCAGCTTCAGCCTGGATGATGCGTGCCTCGGCATCGGCCTTGGCCTTGATGACCACAGCATCGGCCTGTCCCTGAGCAATCTGACGAGCCTGTTCGGCTTCCTGTCTTTTTGTTTCCACTACGAAACGCGCCTGCTGTGCCTGTTGTTCGGCGATTTGCTTTTGTTCCACCGAGGCGGCGTATTCAGGAGAAAAGGTGATATTCCGGAGGACAAAGTCTACCAGGATGAAGCCGTTTTCTTCCAGTTTCTTGGCCATGCGGGTATTCAGTTCATTCACCATCTCATCCCGTTTGCTCGAAACCACCTCTTCCACCCCAAATTGGGAAACCACATCGCGGATGATACCGCGGGCCTGGGGACGAACCAGGTCATTCATATAACGGTCCTGCCATTGAATATGCACCTGAACGACCTTTGCCGGGTCGATCTGATAGATCACTGAGGCATCAACGAGAATTTCCTGACCATCAGCGGTGCGTGCGGCGATGGAGTCATCCCCTTTGATGGCTCCCTCGGATGTGGCAATGGACATGGTGTATGTTTGGCGGGAGATGGGATACCGTACCACCGTTTCAGCAAAGGGGACAATGAACTTCAGACCGGGTTCGAGGGCCTGTTCGCGATACCCTTTCGGTGCAATGGCTGAAATCACAACCCCGCGTTCTTCGGGATTAATAAATACCAGGCCTGAACTCATGGTTGTAAACACCAGGGCCAGGAGGATCAGCCCACCGATGATGCGGCCACTGCCATGGGTGGGTTGATTGCGTGAGGCACGCATGACTACAACGACAAAGGCGATCACCACAGCGACCCAGGTGATCCCAACCAGAATTTGGGTCAGGGATTGAACGTTCATGGAGACACTCCTTATTCATTCTATTCGTGATGATAACCGCTCGCTTGCAGGCGGCAGGTCAACAATTGATCAAGAAAATAGCCGGGCGAGGTTGCCTGTTGAGATCAGATTTTACGCAGGTGCATGGGCAAGCCTCCGTGTGGACGAAGCGTTACCAGAGCATCCATACGAACAGCCTGCGGATGGGCCCATTCCAGGGTGTATTGTTGAAGAACCCGCGTAATGATAAGCTGAGCTTCGAGAGTGGCAAACTGATAACCGATGCAAAGGCGGGGTCCGGCTCCAAAGGGAAGGTAGGCAAAGCGGTGGGGTGGGCCTGAGAGAAAGCGCTCGGGGTGAAATTGCTCCGGTTCGGGCCAGAATTCTGCCTGGCGATGAACCACATACGGGCTGATCACCACCAGGGCATTCCTGGGAATGTTAAAACCGAGTACTTCATCTTCTTCGAGGGCTTTTCGTGAAATGACCCAGGCCGGGGGATAGAGCCGCAATGCTTCAGAAAAGATCCTTCCCACACCGGGCAGGTGTTCGAGATCGCTCACAGTTGGCGGCCGCTTTCCAAGAACCCGGTTAATCTCATCCCGCGCCCGGATGCTTTCTTCAGGATGGCGGGAGAGAAGATACCATGTCCAGGTGAGGGCGCTGGCCACAGTTTCGTGTCCGGCAATTAACATGGTCATAATTTCGTCACGTACCTGCTGGTCAGACATGGAGGCACCGGTGTCTTCATCGCGCGCCCGTAAAAACATTCCGAGAAGGTCATCTCCCGGCTGGCCAGCATTTCGACGGCTGGAGACCATCTCTGCCACTGCATGATTAAGGGTCTTCAGAGCGCGGCGGAATTTCAGGTTACGGAGGGTGGGAATGAAAGCGGGTGGCGTAAACACATTACGGGCCCGGTAGATGATTGTATCCAGCGCGGTGAGTGTGGCCCGGGTGAGGTTCACCGCGTCGCGGCTGAGGTCGATGGAAAAGAGCGCCTTGCCAACAATTTGAAGGGTAAGGTGCATCATGGCTGCATCGATATCTACAGGCTGGCCAGATTGTGCGAGAGGCTCCCAGCCCTCGAGCATGGCTTCGGTAGCCGGTATGACGATATCATCAAGGTGAGCCAACCTTTGCCGGGAGAACGCTGGCTGGGCAAGGCGACGCTGCTGTAACCAGGACTCACCATCATTGGTGAGAAGCCCCCGACCGGTGACGGTGGAAAGAGCTCTGTATTGGAGAGTATCCTTGCTATACCGGCGATGTTCGTCCAGGAGAACGTGTTTAATTCCCTCGGGATGGTTAATGACGATGATGGGCAACCCCGCGATATGGAAACCGACCACCCTGCCAAAGCGTTGTGAGATATCGGTTAAAAAAGTGAGGGTATCCGATTGAATCGACGGAATGCGACGCAACAATTCTTGCGAGGTAGGGCCAGGAGGGAATGTCTTGCTCATAGAAGCATTCTAACACGGAGGGAATTTCGTGTACAATCCATTGTATGAATGCTCTCCTTATTCAGGCTTTAACCCAGAAGCTTGGATTGCCACCGGCAGTATTTTTAGAGGAGACCACTTCTACCAACGATGAAGCGCTACGTCTGGCGGAAGCGGGAGCTCCAGATGAGACGCTGGTCGTGGCAGACTATCAGACACGTGGACGGGGGCGCATGGGGCGCTCCTGGATCACCCGGAAGGGGTCGGCGCTGGCATTCAGCCTGGTTCTTCGCCCGCGATCCCGGGAAGAGGAACGCCTGGAGCTTTTTTCTCCGCTGGGTGCGCTGAGTGTGGCCAGTGCGCTGGAAGACCTGGGTCTGCAACCTCAGGTGAAATGGCCGAATGATGTCTTGTTGAATCGAAGAAAGGTTTGTGGGATACTGGTGGAGGCGTCCTGGACGGGGGAGCGGCTCACGGCGCTGGTGGTTGGGATTGGCGTGAATGTTGCACCCTCTGCAGTGCCACCCGATGAGTGGTTGATCTATCCGGCGACCAGTGTGGAGGAGATCACTGGCCACCCGGTGGATCGGATGGCGGTGCTGGAAGCAATTTTGCTGGCCTTCAGGCGGTGGCGGCACGAGTTGGGGTCAGACCACTTCATGAAGGCCTGGCAGGAACGTCTGGCATTCCTTGAGGAAGAAGTGGTAGTACAACCCCCGGGCCAGTCTTCTCTGCGGGGGCGGCTACTTGGGGTGGACGGGGAAGGGAATTTACGTTTACAGCTGGCCGGTGGAGAGGAAATCAAGCTGGCCGCCGGAGATATCAACCTGCGGCCAGTGACTTGAAACAACGTGAGGTGACATTATGCTGGATGATCTTCGCAATGAAGCTTCTTCTTCGTTCGAGGAAACCCCCGAATCTTCAACCCTGGAGGGTGAACTTTCGGGGGTGGTCACACACCGGCAACGCCGGCAGCACTTTCTGGGAATGACCCCGGCTCAGCGGTTTATCATCACCCTGTTGCTTTTCATGATGGTTTGCCTGCTGGGGTCTCTGTGTCTGATTGCTTTCGAAAAGGTGGTGCTTCCGCTTTAACCTTCCGGGGCCGGGCGGGTAATTAGCGCGCGTAGCTCCAGAAAGATACGTACGATCTCAGGATCGAGGACTTTCCCCGCCTGCTCTTTTAAGTAAGCCACCGTTTCAGCTTCTGTCCAGGCCTTGCGGTAGGGCCGGTCGTGACGCAGGGCATCCCATACGTCAATTACCGAGAAAATGCGGGCCGATAGAGGAATTTCATCTCCTGCCAGTCCGCGCGGGTAACCGCTCCCATCCCAGTGTTCATGATGACAGTAAGGAATTTCCAGCGCCGGGCGAAGGAATTCAATCGACGAGAGCATTTCGTAAGCCAGCCGCGGATGCTGGCGCATGATTTCCCATTCTTCAGGAGAAAGTGAGCCGTCCTTCCGGAGGATTTCATCCGGAACACCGATTTTTCCCAGATCGTGAAGGAAGGCGCCCCGGCGAATGTGCATGAGCTGCGCGCCGGTAATTCCGCAGGCCTGCGCCAGGCGGGTGGTCCATTCAGCTACCCGGCGGGTATGGCCTTCGGTATCCTGATCGCGCAATTCGAGAGCATGTGCCCAACCCTCGATGGTTTTATCGTATGCGATGATCAGGTCCTGGTTGGAGCGCTGGAGCATTTCGAGCAGTTCGGCTTTGTCGATGGCAATGGCGGTTTCGAGAGCAAGTGCTTCGAGTAACTGCATGAAGTCACTCTGGTGAGTAAAGGGTGGCCGATGGAAAGTTTCCAGAACGCCTTTAATTTCTCCTTTGACTACGAGAGGAACCGCGTGATAGGCTACAAAATCTTCCAACGCCAGCCATTCACGATTAATGAAATAGGATTGAATCCCCGAGGGGTCATAAATTTGCTGTCCACGCCGTTCCAGGGCCACCCGCCCGGCCTGCCCTTCTCCGAGCCAGAATCTCAATTCTTCCACTGCCCTTGACCTGAACCCTGTTCCGGCCACATAGCGTAAAAGACGGGTGTTGGGCTCCAGGAGCAGGACACAAACCGCATCGACCCCCAGCTGAGTATGAATCTGATTAACCAGCACGTTGAGGGTAACGCGCAGGTCAAAACTGGAACTGATCGAGACGTTGATGGTTCGCAGAGCCGTGAGGTGTTGCAGGCGTTGTTGCATTTGTTCAGCCAGCATGGCGCGGTGAATGGCACTTGCGGCCATATCGGCAATGGGCAGAAGGGCGTTGAATTCATCGACATCGATAGGATGGCTGCTGCTGACCAGAATGATCCCGAGCACATTTCCGTCGGCCATCATTGGAACCCAGGCCGCGGCATTGAGTGCGCCGAGCAGGTCTTTCGTGTAGAAATCACGCTCGGCCTTAAGATTGTTGGTAAGGTAAGGTTTGCCTGTGCGAAAAACCTCCCCGGAGATACTGTTTTCCATGGGGAGCTTTTGATTCAACAGGCGATCCTGTAAAGAGCCAGCCACATATTCCAGGTAAATGTACTGGGCCTGAGGATCGGGGAAGCCCACGGCGATACTTTCTACCTGCATGAAGTCATTCACAGCTTTGAGAGTGAGGTTGGCAACATCACGGCGGGTAGAGCTGGCGCGTACCGCCGAGGCAATGGCGGTGATGGCTTCACGCTGCCGTTCACGTAGTTTACGTTCGTTGATGTCATTGGCTGTTCCCACCACAGCCATCACGTCGCCATCATCATCGAGCAGGTAACTTTGTGACCAGGAGAGCCATACTCTCCCATCGGGATGGCGCAACCACAGATCAAGGTTGCGTACGGGGCTCCGGGTTTCGATTAACTCCCTGAAATGCTTCTCGGCCAGCGGCGAATCGATGGGAATGCTGAAAACCTCCCAGAGGGACTTTCCGAGAACCTCTGGCTCATTGAGGTGCAGGATACGTAACCCGGCAGGGTTGATGTGGAGAATGAACCCGTGCCGGTCGCACACCATGACCAGTGTGTCGACCGTGTTCAGGATGGCGGAGGCATATTCCTGCTGTTGCATGAGCGCATGTTCAGCTTTCTTCCGGCCCGAAATGTCATTGAAGGCAATTTGCAGGGCAGGTTTGCCCTGATAATCAATGGGTGCGGCCATAACCTCGAACCAGTGCCAGCCGCCATCGCGGGCGCGGATACGTAACTCCATGGCGTGACGAGGTTTGGTAGATTGAAATGCGCGCTGGATCGCTTCTTCGATCCCTACCCGGTCGCCGGGGTGAATGAGTTGCATGACCTGAGAGGGGGTGAAGGAAAGGATTTCTTCTGCAGAATAACCAGAAAACTGCTGAAGGGCAGTGTTGGAAAACCGGATCACCCCCTCCTGGAAAATAGCCAGCCCCAGGGGTGAGTTTTCAACCAGTTCGCGGTAGGCTGCCTGGGCATTCTTTCTGGCGGTAATATCCTGAGCGGCGCCAAAGATGTGCTCCAGAGTTTTACTCGACGGGGCAAGTACAGGATAGAGATGGAGCCTGACCCAGCGAATTTGCCCGTCGGCATGGAGAATGCGGAGTTCAATAGCAAGAGGCTGGCCTGCGCGGAGTTGATCCAGTCGGGCGTCCAGCTGAGGAAGATCTTCAGGCAGGATCAGGGAGCGGATCGAATCGAGCTCTGAAAAGGCTTCACCCTGATAGCCGGTGAGGCGGGAGAGGCCCTCTATCCCCCAGTCCAGGTGAATTTTCCCATCTGGAGTGATATGCAGGGCAAAAGCGGCATCCGATATCAATTCAGTGACGATACGATAACGCTCTTCTGATTCCCGCAAGGCTTTCTCGGTTGCCTCGTGGCGCCGGAGAGCGATGGCCATCAGTTCTTGCTGGTCGAACGAGAGGTCAATCTGCCGGGCGATGTATCCAAATTCAGTGCGGTTGTTCAACAGAGGCTTGAGAGGTTCTCGTGAATTGCGCTCCAGGCTGGCTGAGAGGAGGCGTAGCGGTGAAGTGACCCACAGCGTTAATCCCCCCACAAGTAAACCGAGAAACAGGCCGGCGAACAAAATGTAAAAGGTAAGATCACGTTGGCGAACCTGCCGGTAGCCGGCAGCAAACTGGTTTTGGAAAGTGCCCTGGACAAATCCAATCGGTTCACCCGAAAGTGACGGGAGCGGTTCGGCTACCACGATGGGATCGAAAGGGTCATTGCTTTGTGGCGGAAGTTGTGTGCGGTCGATAACCTCTACCTTACTGCCGGTGAGCTCGGATAAATGGGCCAGACGTGAATCACCCCATAATTGACCGGCAAAAACATACCCCTGAGCAGGGGTTTGGTGGGCTGAATCGTTGCTGGGATGAAGGGTGGCCCCGCGGACCTCTACGAGTAATCCTCCGGGCAGCATAAAATGGAAGTGAATGAAAGGCGAGTTTGCGAAAAGATCGGGGAGATCTTCAGGTTCGAACGGGAGGTTGACATAAGGAGAAGGCCCATAAAGGCTGTTGAAATAAACTTTTTGGGTGTTTTGATCGAAAACCCATAAAAAATCGATCCCGCCAGTGCCAATGGCATGGTCTAGCACCTGGGTGGCAAAGGAAGGGTTCTTACCCCGGGTGAAATCGATCAATTCATCCCAGTAGGTTAAATTAAAAACCGACCCTTCCAGGGCACTGCTTTCGAGTGAAATGACTTGACTGAAAAGACGGGAGAGTTTTTCTTTTTGATCCTGGTAAAAAAGGGCGATCTGGGTATGTTGATTTTTGTCCTGGATGTAAAAGGCAGCCAGAAAGAGTAGCCCCAGCACTCCCAACATGATCAGCAGGCGGTGAATGATGCGCATGCAAGTCCGACCCTGAGAACCGGCGTGCCCGCTCACGCCCGGCAGTGATGAAAGAACGATTTCTACCTGGAAACACCATTATTAAAGCATAAACGGGCAGGGCTTCTCTTAACAAAATCGATAACTTTGCAGAACCGCGGCGCATCCTGAAAATAAAACCCCTCTTCCGGTTTGAGAAGAGGGGGAGATTAATGTTTCGTTCAGGGTGAACGATGAATCACCAACAAATTCCCTTCAGGCAGGCTGGCGAAGCTGAGAAAGCTCTTCTTCGACGGCCGCGATTTCGGCTTTAAGGTCAGCAAGGTATTGCTCCAGGCGGGTGATGTATTCTTCTTTGCTCAGGTACACCTGTTCGGTGCTGGCATGATTACCCCCGCAGCCGCAGGTTCCACCACAGGCACATCCACTCTCGGTCATAAGTCTCTCTCCTTAGATACAGATAGGATCGGTCAGCCGGACCGTACTTTATTATACCTTAATCGGAGTAAATTTGTAATCTTTTGGCGATTATTTTTCGGAAAATTCGGGTGAGTGAGCCCATCGGTAGCCTAACCATCCCAATCCGAATAATACGAGGGGGATGATTAGACCGGCGGTAAACCAGCGCTGGTTGAAGATAAAACCCCCGGAAGCTGCGGGTGAAGGAGAGGGGGTGGGGGAAGCGGTCATGGTGATGTTCGGTAGGACGAGGGCATTGGCTGGAGGAGTGACCCGGGCGTTGCGCATTTCGGCATCTTCGGTGAGGAGCCAGTTCCTTGCAAGGTTGGGTGTAGGGGTGAGAGTCTGGAACGCAGGCGAAGAGGTTGGAGAAGGAGTTTGCACGGATGTGTCGGGTGAGGGCGTGTTCTCTTCCACAGTAGGGGAGAATTCCCCGGTAGGCGGGGCGTATCCCGAATCGAGGGTTGGCTCCTCTGTAAGGCCAGGGTAAGGTTCCTCTGTGACTTCCTGCAAAAAATGGGCGCCCTGCCAGGAAGCCTGAGCAACCGATACCAGCCCGAAGAGCAATCCGAGGAATGAGATGAGAAACAGGAGTCTGGCACCAATTGGATTCATGATGGGTCTTCCAGGTTGATTCGAGGCAAGTGTAACACGCTTTTCTGCCAGAGGTGAGGAGTTTTCTTCCTGCCGGGGCGGTCTTGTTACAGGGGATCATGTATAATGAAAGGCAGGAATATGGGTGTTGATCCTCGTTTTGTGAAAATTGTGCTTGATCAATTTTCCCTTCCCATCGGGGGAATTCATGGTGTGTTTCACTGGGCGCGGGTCATGGAAAACGGAATGCGCCTTGCGGCGGAATGTGGTGCACGCCTGGATGTGGTTGAGTATTTTGCTCTGCTGCACGATTCACGCCGTCTGGATGATGGCTTGGATGAATACCATGGGGCCAGAGCAGTCCAGTTTGCCAGTGCATTCCGTAACCCATGGATCGATCTGGATGAAGAAGGGTTCGTATTCCTGGAACAGGCGATGAGCCGGCATACCGGGGGAGCCTGTGACGGAAATGTGACGGTGCAGGTGTGTCTGGATGCCGACCGGCTTGACCTGGAACGGGTGGGGATTCAACCTGATCCCCGATGGTTGTGCACTCCCCATGCGCGTGAACCGGAGACCATTGCCTGGGCATCGGCGCGAGCGAGGAACGGGCATGTGGCAGTCGAAATTCTGGAACGCTGGGGGATTGATTGGAAGCAAATTCAACCCGGTTATGGGTGATAAAAATCGATAAATCGTTGCAGAAGACATGGATGTAAAAGCGCTTTCTGATGCACGGGCAGGGTTACGCCTGCGCGCACTGGATACCTTTGCCGCCATGCGGCATCCCAATTATCGTATCTGGTCGGTGGGGCAGTTTATCTCTTCGATCGGTGGGTGGATGCAAAACACTGCCCAGGGGTATCTGATCTATGATCTTACCCAGTCTACCGCCTATCTCGGTTACGTGAGTTTTGCCTGGGGAATTCCCATCTGGCTCTTTTCTCTGTATGGTGGGGTGGTTGCAGATCGAGTTCCCCGCCGGACGATGTTGTTCCTCACCAACACCCTTTTGATGAGCCTTTCTTTTATTATCTCAGGGCTTGTTTTTGCAGGGGTGGTACAACCCTGGCATATTCTGGTGATGGCGGTGTTATCCGGGGTGGCCAATGCTTTTGATGGGCCTTCCCGGAATGGTTTTATCATGGAACTGGTTGGGCGCGAGGATTTAACCAACGCCATTGCTCTCAATGCCACTATTTTTCACCTGGCAACGATCCTTGGACCGGCGGTAGGTGGTCTGGCATACGCGGCGCTCGGTCCGGGGTGGTGTTTTGCTGCCAACGGCCTTTCGTTTGTAGCCATGCTTTTTGCCCTGTGGCGGATGCATTTGCCGGCGCCTCCCGTGCGCCAAAGGGCGGCTTCGGCGCTCATGGAATTACGAGAAGGCATTCAATATGCATTGAGCCAGGAGACTATTCGCACTTTGCTGATCAACCTGGCGGTTTTCGCCATTTTCGGGTTCAGCCTGACTACCATTATCCCGGCCTGGGCAGTGGATGTGCTTGGGGGAGATGTTCGCACCAATGGTTTGCTCCTTTCGGCTCGCGGAGTTGGGTCGCTGGTGGCGGCGTTGCTGGTTGCCTCTACCGGAAGGAAGGGTATTCGAGGACGCTTACTCTCTATGGCCATGCTCATCCTGCCAGTGGCTACGCTGGTGTTTGCCCAATTGCACTGGTTGCCGGTTTCTCTGGCTTTGATGGCTATGATGGGTCTGGGGATGCTGATCTGGGGGAATGTTACCAATGCGCTCCTGCAAACGGAGGCCCCTGACGAATTACGCGGCCGGGTGATGGGCCTGTTTGTGTTGATTTTATTCGGGGGACAACCCCTTGGTGGGTTACTGATCGGGAATCTTGCAGCGCGGGTTGGCGCTCCACTGGCGGTTACGATCTTTGGCGTAATTGTACTGGGATCTTCTCTGATGACCTGGTTACGGGCACCTTTCCTGAGGCGATTAAAATGAGCCAGACCAAAGGGTGATTTTTTCCACAGTCCTCCGTTTCCCTTTATAATTCAAAGGACTTGATGAAGCGGAGGTTGCCATGACCAGAAAATCGAAAGAGATGATTCAGACACATGGGGGGCGGCGTTCGGGTTTCCCGGCGGGAAGTTTGCTCCTTGCCATGGCCGGGGGCTGGATTGTTTACAGCCACTACGGAATTAATCACGCCATGCCTGTTGGTGATGCAATCCCCGCTGAACGTGAGAGTTTTCAGAGCCGATCAGCCGGGCGGTTAAATGTCTATGCAGACCGTTCTGGAACCGGGCGACCGCTGGTGCTGGTGCACAGCATCAATGCCGCCGCCAGCGCTTACGAAATGGGGCCGTTATTTGCATATTATCGTGGCAAACGTCCGGTTTATGCTCTTGATCTACCCGGATTTGGTTTTTCGGACCGTTCTGAACGCATCTATTCCCCAGAATTGTACACTTTTGCCCTTCAGGAATTCATCGAGTCAGGGTTGGGAGAAGCGGTTGATATCGTTGCCCTGTCTCTCGGTTGTGAGTTCGCCGCGCGAGTAGCATATACCCGTCCTGATCTGGTCAATTCGCTTATTTTCCTCTCGCCTACCGGATTAAGCCGAATGAGCGGAAGTGCAAGCAGTGCATTCAGCCGAATGTATGGGCTCAGTAATATCTTTCACTTGATCCTTTCCTTTCCGTTATGGTCCCGGCCGATCTTTGATTTGATCGCTACCCGATCAAGCATCGAATTTTTTCTGAGTAAAAGCTTCTATGGGCCCATTCCCCCTGGTTTTGTGGAATATGCCTATGCAAGTGCCCACCAGCCGGGGGCCGAGCACGCACCGCTCTATTTCCTCAGCGGAAAGTTGTTCACCCCTCAGGTGCGTGTGGCCATTTATGAACGGCTACGCACCCCCACGCTGGTGATTTATGATCGCGATCCCTATTCCAATTTTGGGGCATTGCCCGATTTGTTAATTAAAAACCCTGCCTGGCAGGCCGTGAGGCTGGTACCCAGCCTGGGAATGCCCCATTTTGAACGCCTGCAAGATACCGTAGAAGTGATGGATGGCTTCTGGAAGGGGAGTAAATAGCCCGCTTCCTTAATCTGCCCACTCCAGTGGAGCATGATAAGCCGGATGGGTCTCGTAGAATGCGCGCGCGGCAGGAACATCAGCCCGCTGGCATATCCTGGCGCATTCATCCAGCTGGGCAAGTTCTTGCGCACTCATTTCGGCGACCGGTTTCTCTAAAATCCCCCAGATGTCCCAGGGTAGCACTTCAAACCGGTTGAGGGCAAGTAAATCACGGAGAAGATTGCCTTTAATAAAATCCATGCCGTGGTAATCAAAGATGCCAAAATGGTCCGGGTCAGCTTTCCCCTCCCTGGCCATTAACCAGGCTTCTCCACCGGTGACGAAGACTCCGGCAGGCATGTCGAGAGGATCAATCGCCAGTTTGAGTTTCTCCTGCTGGAGCTCATCGAGCTGAGCATCGACCATCACCCAGCGTTTCTGAGGTTCGTTCCAGTATTCCAGCACCCAGTGATCTTCATAATGATTCGGTAAAAAATAAGTGCCGAAGCCGCAGCGTGAGCGGGCCGGGAACCCCCGGGCGCGCAAGATAGATACTGTGAGCACGGTGAAATCGCGGCAATTCCCCACCAGCTTTTGTTCTTTCTCGCGGGGCTGGGTGAGGGGAGAAGGGTCAAGCTCCAGTATGCGGGCCAATTTACGCCACACAGGCCGCAGGGTGACCTCCGTTTCACGCTCAGGGGTGAGTTGGAGCTGATAAGCCCCGGCCCAAAAGATATGCACCATCAGACCCTGAACTGTTTTTACTAAAGCGGGAACATCGTTGGGGAGGGGATGGTAGAGTTGGGCGAAAGATCGCGGATCGGTCATGGGCCCATGATGCAGATAGTCGGTAATGATCTCTTGATCATTGGGGGGATTCATAGAAAGCTCCTTGAGAACAATGGAAAACAGGGATGAATCCTTTCACGGGAGTGAATACCAGCTTCTGTCCCGATGAGGAATTGGGATGAAGCCAGATCATTGACTGGCCTGAGTTGCCTGATTACAATGGTTTCTATCATGGAGATTAACCTGTATGCAACTTTACGCTCGCTGGTAGGTCAGAAGAAGCTGGAGCTGGCGTGGCAACCCGATTTAACACTTCGGGGACTTTTGACTCGGCTGACAGAGTCTTATCCATCGCTTCAAGGAAAGATTCTGGATGGGGATGGCTCCATTGTCTCCCACGTTCGCGTTTTCGTCAATGGCCGGGATGCCGTCTTCCTTCCTGAAGGCCTGGACGCCCAAATTGCCCCTGGCGATAAGATAGATATTTTTCCCCCCATCGGGGGTGGTGAATAAGGTGGTTTAACTGGTAAGGACCGGTTACGCCTGACCGGTCCTTACATCGGAGGAGAAGAAGAAGTGAAGTCGCCCGTTGTCTGTATCGTAACAAGCACCGGGCGATTTTGCTTGACGATCTACCTACGTTTTCCCGGCGATTGCCCTTCCCGCAACCCAGCCCGTGCTCCATGCGTTTTGCAGGTTGAATCCACCGGTCAGGCCATCGATATCGAGGACTTCGCCTGCCAGGAAGAGGCCCGGAACCAGGCGGCTTTCCAGAGTTCGAAAATCCACTTCGTCAAGGGTTACGCCCCCACAGGTGACAAATTCATCTTTGAAAGGCGCTTTTCCGGCAATTTCATACCTGCCGGCGGTTAATTCCTGGGCCAGACGGACTATTTGTTGCCGGGTGAGGGTGGACCAGGTTGTGGTTTCGGGAATCTCTGCGGAAAGCACCAGCTTTTGCCACAAGCGCTGGGCTATTGCTTCAAAAGGACACCATGCCGTGACACGTTTACGCCCATGATGACTACGCTGGTTTTTAAGGTGGGCCATTACCCCGTCTTCTGATAATCCGGGTAGCCAGTGGATGGTTAATGCCAGCTGGTAGTTGTGTTGATGAAGAACGCGCGCTCCCCATGCGGAGAGTCGTAGCACTGCCGGCCCGGAGAGCCCCCAATGAGTGATTAATAACGCACCCTCACTGTGGATGTTAGCTGTTGGCAGCCAAAGACGCACAGCTGGAATGCTGATTCCCTGAAGCCCCTCAAAGCGGGGGTCATGGATTTTGAAGGTAAAGAGGGAAGGTACAGGGGGCTGAATGGTGTGGCCCAGCCCGGCAGCCAGATGGAAGCCGCCTTCTCCGCCGGTAGCAAGGATGACTCTTCGGGTATGCCAGAGCGTTCCATCGTGGCAGGTTGCCACAAAGGTACCCTCTGGTGTTCGTTCAAGGCTCTTTACCCGGGTGTGCGTATGGACCTCTATTCCCTGCCTGGCGGCTTCTCCGGTTAAGCAGGAGATGATGGTCTCAGAGGAGTTGCTCACCGGGAACACTCGTCCATCTTCCTCAGTTTTCAATAAAACCCCATGAGATTCGAACCAGCGTATGGTATCGGCGGGTTGAAAGCGGGCAAAGACCCCGCGCAATTCCCTCCCACCCCGGGGGTAGAACCGGGTGAGAATCGCCGGGTCGAAGCAGGCGTGAGTGACGTTACAACGCCCCCCACCTGAAATGCGCACTTTACCTAAAACCGTGGAGGCTTTCTCAAGGATCACGATTGAGGAACGGGGCCGTGCTTCCGCAAGGGTGAGGGCGGCGAAAAAACCGGCTGGCCCACCACCGATGACCAGAAGCTCAATGGCTGGAGCAGGATTCACAGACTGATTATAGCTGACCATCCAGGGAGATTTATAATAACTTTATGCTTCGTTCGCGCTATCTTCGGATCTTATGGTTTTTTGGAAGAGTGCTGCTTCAGGTGCTCCTCTGGGATATTTTTCTGCCGGCCATGGGGTTGCGTTGGATGGCCGTTCGTAACCGTACCCGGCGGTTAAGGAGCATTGCGGCTTCGTTTCGGGCGATGGCTATTCAGATGGGAGGAGTCATGATTAAAGTGGGGCAATTCCTCTCTGCCCGTCTGGATGTGCTACCCCGCGAAATAACCGATGAACTGGTCAACTTACAGGATGAAGTGCGCCCCGAACGCTTTGAGGATATTCGCCGGGTGATCGAAGAAGAATTTGGGGAGGCGTTGGAGAGCCGTTTTGAATGGTTCAATCCTGAACCACTGGCAGCAGCCTCCATCGGCCAGGTACATCATGCTCGATTGAGGGCAGAGGAGGGTGTTCCCTGTACCGGGGTGGTGGTGAAAGTGCAGCGCCCGGGCATTGATCAGATTGTTGCCGTAGACCTTGCTGCTCTACGGGTGGTGGGCCGCTGGATTCAATGGTACGAACCTGTGCGCAAGCGAGCGCATGTTCCGGCTCTGTTGGAAGAGTTCAGCCACTCGCTTTACGAAGAAATGGATTACCTGCTTGAGGGAAAACACGCCGAGACATTTGCTGAGAACTTTGCCGGAGATGCGGGAGTATGTGTCCCACGGGTGATCTGGTCACACACTACACGGCGCGTTCTCACGCTGGAGGATGTGCGCGCAATTAAAATCACCGATTACGCGGCCATTGAAACCGCTGGCCTGAACCGTAAAGAAGTGGCCGAGCGCTTGTTTGCCACTTACCTCAAGCAAATTTTTGAGGATCGCTTTTTCCATGCCGACCCCCATCCGGGGAATTTGTTCGTCTCACCGCCATCTCAGGAGACTGGAGAACCCTGGAAATTAATTTTTGTGGATTTCGGAATGGTGGGCCATTTAACCGAGACCACGCTTTCTGGTTTACGGGAGGCCTTGATTGCTATTGGCACTCAGGATGCCGGCAGGCTGGTACGTGCCTATCAACAGCTTCATATTTTGCTTCCGGGTGCTGACCTGGAATTGATTGAAAAAGCCAGCGCTGAGGCGTTCTCACGGTTTTGGGGACGCACTGCCCCGGAACTGACAGGAATGGCCCGGGAAGAAATTCTGGATTTTGCCAGAGAATTCAGGGATGTGCTGTATGAGATGCCCTTCCAGGTGCCGGAGAATTTTATCCTTCTGGGTCGATGTGTGAGTATTCTTTCGGGCATTTGCAGTGGACTGGACCCGGATTTCAACATCTGGGAGCAGATCACCCCCTATACCCAAAAACTGGTAGAAAATGATCGCGGAAACGGGTTAAGGTTTTTGACAACTGAGGTGACCGATACACTTCGGATTTTGATCGGTTTGCCGCGCCGCAGTGATGCATTGTTGAACCGAATAGAACAGGGAAAGTTGACGGTGCAGACCCCTGAACTGAAAGAGGATATTCGGCGAGTAGAAAAATCTATTCGGCGGTTATCGTGGGGAATTTTGTTTGCCGCGTTTTTTCTCGGGGGAATCCAGCTTTATTTGAACGGCGACGTGAACCTGGCGCTGGCAAGTGGTGGCGGGGCATTCCTTTCCCTGTTGATTTTTGTGTTCTCGAAGTAAATTTTTTGGAACTGGCACGACTTGACATTCCTTTTAAAAAAAGGATATACTGATTCATGTTCATCGAACATTTTTCCTGATTCCAGCCTATGTACATCGAAGAGGCATCTAACAAGCGCAGGCGTTTGATCATCAGCGGAACGATCATCGTTCTTGCTCTGCTCTTTATCGTTTTATTCTGGCGCGAACTTTCAGATTTTTTTGCGATTTTTCTGGGATCTCCCGGCGGACTTACAGAAGCCAGGCTGGAATCCACAGGAAAGCTGGGGTATCAGCTTCTGGAATTCCTGGTGTTTTTTGGCTTCTGGGTAATCCTTATCTCACAACAGGCACTTTTACCGGTGTCAACTGCGCGTGAACGACTGCGGGCAGCATTTCAGTTTCTCGTGTTCATTCTTGGACAGCACGGGCAGGCGGTTTTTGTTAAAGATGGCCGCGTGCTTTCAACGAAGGAAGATAATCGGGACGGCCCGGGGGTAGCCGTGGTGGACTTCAATTCGGCTATCGTCCTCGAAGAGCGGCTGCCGCCCCCGGGTATTGGTTCTGGGTTTGACAGCCTCATGCATCGGTTGATGTGGTCGCTTGGTCTGGCCGACCGGGCGGAATCACCCCGGGTGATGGGGCCGGGAATTGTGTTTTTACGTCCGCGGGAGCGCATTAAAACGGCCGTCGATTTACGCAGGCAATTCAGGGTGATAAAAGACGTTACCGGCTATACCCGTAACGGGATTGAAGTTTCTGCAAATGTCTGGTCGATCTTTACCATTGGGCAGGAACCGGATGTGGTGCAGGTCTCTTATGATGGTGAGCATCGTCCTGAAAATTTGAGGGTGCTACTGTTTGAGAAGTTACCCGATGGGCATTTGCGGCTTATCTCGATGAGTGACGAATTGGATCGTCTGGATCGTCAGGAAATTCACCATTTCTTTCACGTTCTTGAATATACCCATGCTGTGAAACCGTACACGCCGTTGCCTGAGCCTTCGGCATTACCGGTGTTCAATCGAGAGCGTGTATTTGCCGCTGCGTATGCAGAAGCCAGGGGAGAAGATGAAAATCCCAGGCCATGGACGGAGCTCCCAACCCGTCTCGCGGCAAGTATCTTCCGGGAGATCATCTCTCAGGTAAGTTATGATGATCTCTACCAGCCCGGGAGTATCCTTCCGCTCCCTTTAAACCGGTATAAAGCACGCCTGCGACAGACGATGCGAAACAATGGGCTGCTTTCTTTTCGACTGGTCTTTCTGGCCTCGGGTGAGCCATTTAGCGTCCGCAGGGTTTATCGGGAGGCTGACCTCATTGTTTCTGAGGTGCGCCCGCTGATGAACTCTAAAATTTTACGTGACCGTGGGATTAAGGTGATCGCCAGCGGGTTTGGGGATATTACCCCGGTCTCTGAGGCTGTTTACCGCCACCGGCTGGAAAGCTGGCGTGCCCCCTGGCAGCGTGATGCCGAAATCATCAGTGCGGCCCGGGAATTAGAGGCCTCTCGGATACGTGCTCGCGCGCGGGCACTGGCTCAACAAGACCTGGTAGCGCATTTGAAGCAAATTTATCAAACCACCAGCCATCAAGAGGTGCTGGCGGTGCGATTAATGCAGGCCTTCGATCGTGTCGCTTCTGATCCGCAAACAAGGCAGCTTTTACCGGGCAATACGCTGGACTTAATGAAACATGCGCATCAGTTGCTTTCCATGGGGGAGATTAATCCGCCGCCACCCCCTCAGCCACCTGATTTACCCCAGGGAGGTGGAGCTTGAGTCATTTGCGTGCTACCCAGACAGATATCGCCTCACGGCAGCAAGTTTATGGCTGGCTCAGGATTTTAGGGGCAGGCTTTTTAGCTCTGTCCATGGTATTTTGGGGAACATTTCGGTTTGAAAGCTGGGATCTGTATCTTGCGTCAGAAAGCCTGATGAAGGACCCGCTGGGGACGATCCTGGCGGTGTTGTTCAGCCCGGCAAGTATGCGGTATTATCTTGCACCTCTGGCGGCCACGGTGGGGGTGTTTTTATGGGCAGGGGCTTACATCCGGGATATTTATGCCCTCCCTCAGTTGCGTTTAGGATTGAAATATATCCTTTCTTCGATGACCGGATTGAATTATCCGACCCTGCTGATCGATGGTGGGGCGAAGAAGATTCCCAAGGGAGAAATCAACCTTCTGGATGTAATTGGTGGGCCGGGATATGTTCACATCCACCCGGGAAATGCCGTTTTATTTCGAAAACTGCGTCAACCTTCTAATATCACCCTGCGGGAAACCTATTTTTTGGCTCCCTTTGAAACCATCGGGCAGATCGCCAGCCTGGAAGAGCAACAGGGCAGCCGGGATGACGTCAAGGCCCTTACCCGTGACGGCATTCGAGTAACGGTACGAGATATTCATTATCGGTACCGGCTTTTTCCTGAACTGGAAGGAGGAAAGCCCAAACGTCGAACCCTCCAGAATCCATATCCATTCGATGAGAAAGCCCTCTGGAACATGGCTTATAATCTGGCGGTCGATGAAAAAGGGCTGGAAGCTTGGAAGACAGCCGTTTCTCGCGCCATTGTGGGGGGAATCACCGACTATATCAACGCTCATGATATCGATGCCCTTACGGCTCCCCGCGAGGCGGGCCAGGATCCGCGGCGTGAGTTGAGATACAGTTTGTTTCATGGGCCTACCCGTACCGCGCTCCGTAACCTGGGGGCCGAGTTAATTTATGTGGATGTGGGGCATTTTGCCATTGATTCAGACCTTGTGGATGAGCAGCGCACGGCAACCTGGGCGGCTGACTGGTTGGGGAATGCTCAGGTGGTCAAGGCTTATGGTGAGGCCAAACGGCTGGTGTATCAGGAATTAGGCCGGGCAGAGGCACAGGCCGAGTTAATCATGGCAATTGCCAATGCCCTTGAAAATGCGGACATGAACGGGGTCAATGCGGTAGAGAGTGTGCGAACCGTGTTGTTGAGCCACACTTCACAGCTTCTTGAGACCCTGGCTGAATCCAGCAAGAAGGAATTGGGCAAAGGGGTTGAAAAATAGGAATGCATCAGGGAAGGGAAGGATGATTACCATCGGCGAAGCATTCAGCTGGTTAAATGTAGATGACCGCAGTCACTTGAGCAATGTTAACCTCTTGTCGCTTTATCAGTTACAGGATGTGCATGTTCCAGAGAGTCATAAAGAAGCACTGGTAAGGCAGTTGCGTGCAAACAGCCATTCCAGCAGAGATGTGCTGGAAGGGCTAGAGGTACTGGTGACCATTGCCCGTTATGAGTATGAAAAGGGAGATTATGCCGCCGCTCGCCAGGATTTGGTGGAAGCAGTACGGCGATATCGGCCCATTAGCCACCGTGCGGCGGTGGCAAAATGGATGCTTGGAATTGTTGAATGGAAGTTGATGAATAACAATCAGGCTTACGCCAACTGGTTCCATGCCAGGGAGATTTTTCAAAGGTGTGCGGTTGAAAAGGGAAGGGTCTCGGCCTCGGATATGGTGCGGTGGTATTACAAACAGATTGATAAGATGCGCCTGGATATGGCCTGTACCGCAGAAGAGGCTTATTACTGGCTGAATCTTTTTGAACCAAGCCGTTTGAGTGACCCGGCGAAACAATTTGCCAAACAGATTACCGAGGAAATAGTCCAGAAAAAGTATGCACAGGCGTATGAAATTGGTAATTTACTGGCAGGAATCAGCACCAATCGATTGGATCCAGCAGAGACTGCGGAAGTCTGGGTAGTCATTGGGCTGGCGGCTCACCAAATGGGAAATCCTCGCTGGGCAGTGGAATACTGGTCAAGGGGGGCGGCAGCATTCACCCCCTGGAGCCATCCATGGGCGGTGGTGCGGTGGATGATAGGGGTGGCGTTGTGGTCCGTACCGGGTGAAAAAGATCGGGCAATCCGCAGCTGGGTGGATGCAACGGAAACCTTCCAGGATTTACGAACCCAATCCGACCGTGCAGGAGATGCAAATCGCCGGGACTGGTATGAAAACACGGCAAGGATCATGAAGGCGGCTCTCGAGCAGATGATGCGGGAGAAAGCCTAAGGGGAGTTGGGCTTTTTGGGTAGAACCCAGGATTGCATCGGAACAGTGTTGCGAGTATTTCTGGGGATAGCCTGTACCACAACGGTCATCTCACTTCCGTAAAGATCTTCCGGAAGAAAGGAAAGATCCTGGTTTGATAAGATTAATCCATCATTTGAGTGGTCGGTTGCCATGACCCTTTCAGCGAGGTTGTCCTTCATTTGTTCGTATAACGCAATAACCTGACGTGCATTACCGAATGTTGAGGGATTCATGGACTGTGTGGTAACCAGATGGTCAACCGCTATTTCTAGAACTTCCTCGGACAATCTTAATTGATCTTGATGAGCCAGATGTTGTAGAAGTTTTTTCATACTTTCTCGGTCAAAGTCGGGAAAAAGAATAGGGGTGGTGAAGCGTGAGCTTAATCCCGGGTTGGTACGAAGGAAGTGCGCCATCTCTTCGGGATATCCTGCGAGAATAATTAAAATTTGCCCCTTATAGTCTTCCATGACCTTTACAAGTGTGTCAACCACCTCCTGTCCAAAGGATGCATTTTCATGCCCTGCCATGCGGGTTAGTGAATAAGCTTCATCAATAAATAAAACCCCATCCAGAGCACGATGTACTTGATCCATCACCTTTGCCGGGGTTTGGCCGACATAACCAGCTACCAGGTCTGGTAAGGATACCTCCACTAGGTGACCCTTTCTCAATAAACCGAGAGCCTGGTAAATTTTGCCGATCATTCTCGCAACCGTGGTTTTTCCAGTGCCAGGATTGCCAGTGAAAACCATATGCTTGAGTAATTGTTTAGTTCCTTTATGAGGTACCTGGCTTTCGCGATAACGTTCAAAGAGCACCCGGGCAACCTGTTTGCGTAACCATCGCTTTACTGGTTCAAGCCCAATAAGGGAATCGAGTTCCCCTAAAATTCCGGATAATTCCGGGGTGATTGGTTGGATATAGGATCGGTATTCTTCACTTATGTCATCGGGGTGGAGAATAAAGGGTGGGTGCAGGTTGTTTTTACTGTATCGTGAAAAACATAATCTTTCCAGGCTATCGGAAAAATTCCGCATTTCACCGGCGTTCCCAAAATTACCCCCTTTAAGCGAACTCATTTCCTGGATAATGGAAGACAGGATAGGGATCATATCAGGTTCAACGCGAATCCCTTTCGTTTCCAGCATTTTTAAAAGAATGTTTAACAGCTGATCGGTTGAAAAATCTGGAAAAATAAACCGATTTTCACTGGGAAAACGTCTGGATAATCCCGGATTAGAGCGGAGGAGGTGCTCGATAGGATCTTTATATCCGGCGAGGATGACGACCATATTTTCACGATCGTTTTCCATGCGTGTGAGGAGGGTTTCCAGGGCTTCAGCTCCAAAACCACCACGTTCTTTTTCAGCGAGGGCGTAAGCTTCATCGATAAAAAGAACACCATACAAGGCCTGTTCAATAACCTGATTTGTTTTGATTGCAGTGCCCCCGACATAATCGGCTACCAGATCGGCGGCTTTCACTTCAACGAGGTGCCCCTTTTTCAGGATGCCAAAATCCTGAAATATTTCACCAATTAACCTTGCCACGGTGGTTTTCCCAGTTCCTGGATTACCCATAAATATCATGTGGAAAGTGGGCTTTCCCTCAATCGAATAGCGCTCATGGATTTCAACCCAATCAAGCCATTCTTTTATTCTTGTTTTAATGGGTTCAAGCCCCACAAGACCCATGAGAGAATTCCATGCGGAGTGATCTACAGATCGGGTAGAGGAAAGCCAACCATGTTTTCTCAATTCATCCATTTCAAGAATTTGAATGGAATTTAGGCGGTGTACCCAGGTTTTTAAAGGTTGATTCTCTGCATAAAGAATCCGGGCTATACGTTTACTGCTATTTGGGGATAAATGTTGTTGCAAAAAATGACTTCTCTTTTGCAGGAGGATTCCCAATTCATCTATACCGGGATATTTAATTTCGCAAATGGGAGAACCTGTTTTGTTGTTTTGTGGATCAAGAATGATGGATCGAATTTCAGGGACAGGAAACACTCGAGCTGATTCACGGAGTAATTCCAGGGATGATGATGAAAATAAAAAGATTACGCGATGAGGATTACTGGTTGGGCATTTATACAAATTAGAAATTACGCTAACCAGTGTACGTTGATCGGTGAAATGACGTGAATAACTTTCAAATTGTTTAAAAATGACACAGGTCCTGTAAGTGCTTTCATCAAGAAGAATTTGCTCAATCCACCTCAGGGCATGAGTGTCACCCAATGCAAATCCCTTTATCTCCACTCGGGGCAACACCGGCGTTATGAGTTGCGATCCAAAAGGCCCGGGCTCAAGGGTGGACCGAATGGAGGATTCTCTCCTTTCAGGGTCAAGAGCCCATAGAAACTCGGAAGATAACTGGCGAGATTCTTCATCATAAAATTCAATTGGATTTTCCAGTGAAGAGAAAAGTATTCTTTGGTATCCCTGTTGTTTTAAAACTTTCCCCATTGCCTGGTAAATGGAAAGTTCATTTCCCTGGGGTGAGAGAAAGGAGTCTTCTATTCCATTTCCAAAGCAAACCAGAAAACGGTTCGTGGATAATTGGTTGAGGGCAGTTCGAATTCTTTCCATAGGACACCCTTTACCGGCTCACAGACTGTCTGACTCGGATAGGTTTGGCGAACTCTTCTTCTGTTGGTTCCGTCCTTAATTGAACAGCCTCGATTTTCCCAAGGTCGAAGCCAGATTGGCTGACACTGTGGATTAATTCCATCATTCGCTGTTTCATTTCCGCTTCGGAGATATGAGAACCCGGGTTATTCTCCAATGACATTGAGAATGACAGGTTTTCTAAAGGGTCGATCTTTATTCTGATTTCACTTCCATCTATTCCGATGGCTCTGGCGATATACGCTTTACGATAATCCTTCTCTTCATATTCTCCTGCGACAGGTCTATACCCCTGAGTTAATGCGGATTCAAGAATCAAATGCGCCAAACTATAACGAATCTGTGCATTTAACGCTGTTCTTCTGGCTTCATGAACAATTTCCACCAGAAGACTACTCCATTCTGGAGTTCGTTTTTCGAGGATTTCAGCCAGGTTGTTTTCTGAAAGTGAGTAAGGATGATGTTGAATTTCGGTGTAGACGTTTTGAACTTCATTCAATAATTCGGAAAGTTTCCCACTGCTCCAAAAGTCCACGTCAATCGTAGTCTCAAGGAAATTTCCTTCCTGATCAATTGCTTGAACATATCGATTGGAATTTATTCTTTCAATTAGCAGGTTAAAGGATTGTTCCACAGTCAGAGTTAATGTCTGCAGAAGGTTGATCTTCTTTTCCGCCTGCACTCGCTGTCTGGATAATTGATAAAAGGTTGACTGGCACAGAGCAATACAGGATTCAAACAGGCCCTTTTGAAAGTTCTCAATGGCTTGCTGTAGCATGGAAGTCTCGATGGTAAGGTCAACAATTTCGGGTGGGTATTCCCGGTCGATAAAATGAATCAAATCCTGGGTGTTGTTGATCCAATCCAGAGCCAATTGTTGAGTAGAATGTTTAAAATCTTCTATTTTTTGAAGGGCTTTCTGATGTTTGAGAAATTCATGCTTGAATCTGGCATGTTCGCTTTCGATCCTTTGTGAAAATTCCTGCTGGTATTGTTCAATTTTTTTATGGGTCTCTAGAAACCAGCCTTCGGATTCGTTTATGAAATGGGAAAAAACATCGGCCTGTGTATCCAGCAACTGTTGTGCGGTAGTTAATTCGACTTCCTGGATACGCTCATCCATTAATTTTAAGAATTGCTCGTATTTTTTCTGTCGTGATACAAGCTCATCATAAACCCGGGTTATCTGTGACTCCTGCTCTAGTCGAGATTGACTGGCGATGTCATCAGGGATGGCTAGCAGGTCAAAGTAATTCCGCTGTTCAGCTTCGTATAACCGGCGATATTCTTCCTGACTGATCGTAACAGTAGCACGTTTATGCCCGGACATATTCATCCAATCCTTTCCTGGCGCATGGAACCATGCTGTAATAGATCAATATTCGGCCATTGAAGCGGTGGTATTCCTACAATAAGGGTTTCACTTCCGGTAAATTGATATTCAATTTGCCTTGGAAAGGTTTCTAATATCTGGTTTTTTAGGCGATTCGTTAAATATAAAATCCGTTGATTGGATGAACCTCGTAACCCGACCCCATCATTTTTAGCCTGAACGTATGGACCGTCAATTAATACATCGGTCAGACTTAGAAGTTGAGGAATTCCCGTCTGTTCATCTTTTTGGAGTAAAACTTCATACTGGAAACCTGTAAATAGAATTACATCCAGATCGCGCTTCGACTTACAATGAATTAGAAATTCATAAAGGAGAGCAGCCTGTAGCATGGGTTCACCGCCAGAGAGGGTAACCCCTGAAATTCGTGGATTTTCGGTAACCTTGTTTGCCAGATCTTCGGGTTTAATTAATATGGCTTTTTTTTGTGGAATCCAATCGGGGGCAATGCAGCCCGGGCAATGAAAAATACAACCCTGAACCCAGACTGCAGCTCTGGCTCCAGGCCCAAGGGCGTAAGTTTCGGAATAAAAAGCCGCAATATTAAGAAATCCTGGGTTAGAATTGAAATAGGCCATAGAAAAAATACTCTCTATGGAGATTATAGTACACTTGTTCTATTTATGCAAGATCATGTTCTATAGAATTCAGCCAGTTTATGTCCAAACGTATTCTCATCATTGATGATGACGTGCTGTTACGTCGAAGCCTGGGATTTAATCTCGAAAAAGCTGGATTCGATGTTTTCACTGCAGCTACAGCCGAGGATGGCCTCTTAATTGCACAACAGCAACCACCTGACCTGATTCTTCTGGATATCAATATGCCAGGGATGGACGGACTGGATGCATTGAAGCACTTTCGAGAACAAACGAAAGCTCCAGTAATTTTTGTGACGGCCAGAAGGCGAGAACTTGACGAAATTCTTGGATTGGAACTTGGAGCTGACGACTACGTCACCAAACCTTTTGATTTTGATGTGCTTCTCGCCCGAATTAAGGCAACCTTACGCAGAGCAAATCCTCCCTCTGTTGATACTTCTCCTGCTTCAACTCTTGAAATTGGCGATATCCGGATTGATCCGGGGGCACATACTGTTTCCATAAGCGGTAAGGAAATTGATCTCTCACCAAAGGAATTTGATCTCCTTTATGCGCTGGCTCTCAATGCCGGGAAAGTGGTTTCAGCCGACGAATTGATTGCCAGAGTATGGGGTGCAGAATTCGAAGGTGAGCCACAGGCCCTCTATGTGCATATTCGCTGGCTGAGAGAAAAGCTTGAGGAAGATCCCAACCGGCCCAGGCACATTCTGACCGTGAGGGGAGTCGGCTATAAACTGGTGTAAAAAAATGAAAATCAACACCTTGCGCACACGGCTTGTTCTAAGCCATTTGATACCACTTCTGGTAATCGTCCCATTAATTGGAATTGGCCTCATTTACGCCCTCGAAACCCAGGTTCTTTTACCGGGGTTTTTGCGTGCCTACCAGGGAAGCGCTGCACTGGTCGCTGAAATTACCCAGGATCAATACCAGATCTGGACAGACCCGATTTATGCCCAGACTATCCTTGCAAGAGTCAGCCCCAGGCTTCCGGCCCGGGTGATGTTTATATCTGCCAGCGGACGGTTAATGGCCTCCAGCGATCCCAATGACCTGGAAAACCTGACCAAATTCATTGTCAACCCTGCGCTGGATGTTGCTCAGGAAGGAAAGGTTTACTGGAGGATTTTCTATAATCGGCAATTACAGGGAGAAGCGCTGGATATCTGGGAACCGGTTCTTGATAACCGCTTTGGCCAGGTAATTGGTATTGTCCGGATCACGTATAGTTTTACCAGCCTGATCGAGCAATTTGTACAGCTTCGCCTATTAATTGTGGCCGTCCTTCTGGTGGGACTGGTCATGGGTGGGGCGCTGGGCCTTTCTCTGGCGGTGAGCATTGCCAGACCTCTTCAAAAGGTCACTGAGGTGGTCAATAAACTGGTTCAGGGCGATCGTTCGATGGCTTTGCAGAAATCGAGGATTGTTGAATTACGGAGCCTGGAAGAAGCCGTGAACGCCCTGGTTGATCGTCTTCGGAGCATGGAAGAAGCCCGCCGGCATTTACTTGCGAATCTGGTTCATGAACTTGGGCGTCCACTGGGAGCGCTCAGATCAGCCGTTCAGGCCATGTTGAAAGGAGCCGCGCAGGACCCCTCATTAGCGAACGAATTGCTTCGCGGGATGGATGATGAGCTGGTGCGCCTGCAACGCCTGCTGGCAGATTTAACTCAGTTATACGATCAGGTTATGGGAAGTTTGGAACTGGCGCTGCAGCCCCTTTCTCTTCAGGAATGGTTGCCCGAAATGCTTGCACCCTGGCAGGCTGTGGCAAGGGAAAAAAATATCCAGTTTCGCGTTGCTTTAGCAACCGATCTTCCGGAGGTGAAGGCCGATCCCATCAGGCTGGGACAGGCGGTGGGCAACCTGCTCAGTAATGCACTCAAGTTCACACCGGTTGGTAAGGCCGTGGAGGTTTCAGCGGGATTTGACCGTAACGAAGCGTGGATTCGAGTTAAGGATGAAGGGCCTGGAATCGCTGAAGAGGAGCGGGAGAAAATCTTTACCCCCTTTTATCGCGGGCATCATGGAAAAAGGTTTGCCGAGGGAATGGGACTGGGGCTGAGCATTGCCAGAGATCTGATCTCGGCTCACGGGGGAAGGTTGATCCTGGAAGAGAGTGATGCAAACGGGAGTCAGTTTGCCCTTTTTTTGCCAGTGGCATCTGACAAGAAGTAACCTTCTAACAGGTTGAGCGATAGGCCGACTCCCTTCACAGTGAAGTGAAGGGAGTTTTTTCTTTTTTGATTTGAACCCTCATAAGGGCATTTCTCATGGAGCTTATTCTTAAGGTTTTCATAAGGTTGCCTTTCGGTTTTCTTAAAGACTTCCTGGCAAATCTCTTTTATGATGCAAATCGATGAGGAAAACGATGTCCCGATCTTCTCTGGAAAGATGGTGGGCCGCAATCCGATCGCGGCCGGGGCTCTCTCTGAAGCCCCAGCGATTCAAGCGAATCTGGGCTGAGGTTGGAGAAGACTGGATTTATCTTTTCCTGCTTTTCCTGGCCAGCCTCGGGTTGATTATCTTCCTGTGGGTGGCACTGGGAAGAGCCTCGGTTAATAGATTCTTTCTGGTTTGAAGGAGGTTGCTTGTATGAAAAACCGTAAAATGGTATTTATCACTTCGTTTCTGGTAATTTTGGCGCTGGCAGTATTACCGGCCTGCAGTACTCTTCCTCTGCTTTCTTCAGGAAGCCTGACGGGAACATCACCGAGTGTGTCATCGACCCAGGAGCCGGTGCCCACCAGTAGCCCTACCCAGCCGGCAATCCCGCAATCGGCAATATCTACCAGCGGGCAGGCAGTCCTGTCGGCCTATGAGGGGGTGCTTTCCGAGATTTTTAACCGGGTTAATCCATCGGTGGTGTATATCCGGGTAGTCAGTCAGGTGTCTTCCTCTACGTTGCCGGGTTTTCCCTTTGGTTCTCCCCAGGACAATACCCCTCAATATCAGGAAGGAGTGGGGTCGGGGTTTGTCTGGGATAAAGAAGGTCACATTGTCACCAACAACCATGTGGTAGACGGGGCAGACAAAATCGAGGTAACCTTTAGTGACGGTACGATAGTGAATGCTACTCTCGTTGGGGCTGATCCGGATAGTGATCTGGCTGTCCTTAAGGTAGATGTACCGGCTGACCAGTTACAGCCGGTGCAAATGGGCGACTCAACTCAGGTAAAGGTAGGACAATTAGCCATCGCGATTGGTAACCCCTTTGGTTTGCAGAACACCATGACCGTGGGCATCATCAGTGCTCTGGGCAGAACTCTCCCTGCCGGCAGTGCCAGTGCTAGCGGTGGCACTTACTCTATCCCGAATATTATTCAGACAGATGCCCCCATCAACCCGGGAAATTCCGGCGGGGTACTGGTGAATGATCGTGGAGAGGTGATCGGAGTGACCTCGGCCATTGAATCTCCGGTTCGGGCAAATGCGGGTATCGGGTTTGTGATCCCCTCTCAGGTCGTGAGCAAGGTTGTTCCGGTATTGATTAAAGACGGGAAATATGAGCATTCCTGGCTGGGAATCAGCGGGGTGAGCCTTACCCCAACCCTCGCCAAAGCCTCGAACCTTGACGAGAATCAACGCGGCGTTCTTATCGGTGAGGTTACGCCGGGAAGCCCGGCAGAAAAGGCGGGCCTTAAGGGGAGCGATCAAACGGTAGAGGTGGACGGGCAACAGTTGCCGAAGGGTGGAGACGTAATCACTGCTATTGATGGGCAACCTGTCCGGAAGATCGAAGACCTGATCTCGTACCTGGCGACAGACACCGTTGTTGGACAGAAAGTAACCCTGACCATTTTGCGGGATGGTAAGGAACAAACCCTGGAGGTTGTTCTGGCCGCACGCCCGAGTCAGGAGACCCGGCAATCACAGTCTTCTTCGCAGGCTAGTGAGGCTTATCTGGGGGTCTCAGTAATCGAACTGGATGCCTCGATTGCCCGCAGTGTGGGCTTAAAATCCACCACGCGTGGTTTACTGGTTCAGCGAGTTGATCCAAATGGTCCGGCAGGTGAGGCTGGTATCCTTGGAGGAAGCCGCCCTGCGCTGGTAAATGGACAGATCATTCTTGTGGGTGGGGATGTTCTCCAGAAAATGGATGATGTGACGTTGAATACCATTACGGACCTCCAGAATGCCCTGAGCCAGCATAACCCGGGTGACGAGGTGACTATTACCGTGTTACGAAACGGGAAACAGATTGAGCTACCAGTCACGCTGGGATCTCGATCTCAATAAAAGCATTCTTCATCTCCCCCTGTGCTCCCCCTTCCTGACGTTCAGGAAGGGGGTTTTCTATTCGTTCTGGAAGATGGGTGAAAGACGCGGGAATTTCTCTACCCCGGGAAGTTCCTTGACCTGTTGAACAAATGTACTATAATAGAAACAGGAATAAATCGAACTGTGAAGAAGTTTGCTTTCGTATATAATGATGGAAAGATCAACAGGAGACCTGCATGGCCCGAAAATCTCAACCTCCTTCTCAACCTTTACCGAGCCAGGACCCGATGGATGAAGCCCGCCGGGCAGTTCTGGATAAAGCCCTCAGCGATATAACCAAGCGTTATGGCGAAGGGGCCATTATGCGAATGGGTGAGGCCGTTCATATGCAAGTGGCCTCGATTCCCACCGGTTCACTTTCGCTGGATATAGCTCTGGGAATTGGTGGCGTACCCCGTGGCCGCATCACGGAGATTTACGGGCCTGAGTCGTCCGGGAAGACAACGATCTGTCAGCATATTGTGGCTGAAGCCCAGCGTCTGGGTGGCATGGCGGCTTATATTGACATGGAACATGCCCTCGATCCGGCCTATGCAGCACGGTGTGGTGTGAATGTGGATGATTTGCTGATCTCTCAACCTGATACTGGCGAACAAGCACTGGAAATTGCCGAAACGCTGGTTCGTTCTGGCGCCATTGATGTGGTGGTGATCGACTCGGTGGCAGCACTGGTGCCGCGGGCTGAAATTGAAGGGGATATGGGAGATGCCAGTATGGGCATGCAGGCCCGCCTGATGTCTCAGGCATTGCGGAAACTTTCCGGGGCAATCAATCAGACCAAAACGGCGGTGATCTTCACCAACCAGTTACGTCAAAAAATAGGGGTTATGTTTGGAAACCCTGAGACGACCCCGGGCGGTATGGCGCTCAAGTTTTATGCCTCAGTTCGGCTGGACACGCGGCGAATTCAATCCATTAAAGTGGGGCCAGAGATTATCGGAAACCGGGTACGGGTGCGGGTGGTGAAGAATAAAGTCGCGGCTCCGTTCCGTACCGCTGAATTCGATATTATGTACAATGAAGGAATTTCCAAGGAGGGAGATATCATTGATCTGGCGACCGGTCTGGAGATTGTCACTAAACGAGGTGCATTTTTCTCCTATGGTGACATTCGCCTGGGTCAGGGTCGCGAAAATGCCAAAGAATTCCTGCGCCAGAACCGGGATATCTGCAATGAGATTGAACTGGCAGTACGTCAACGCGCGTTGAGTGGTGAACTGCCATTACCCATTGCTGGTGATGGTGATGACGCCGAAGAAATTTAATGCGAGGCTAAAACTTCCACGGGTATGGTGGGGGGTTGCCTTCCTGCTCCTTGTTCTGGCAGGATGTCGGCCTGTGTTGCGCCCGCCCCCGGTGACTGCCACACCGCAAACTTATCGCCCGGCTCCTCCTGTTGCTGCAACTGCTACTCCGGCGGTAGAAGCGGCTGCTCTTTCTCAGGCGTTGTCTACTCCGGTATGTATAGACAACCTCACTTTTCTGGCTGATGCCACCATTCCCGATGGATCGGAGGTGGAGCCAAACTCTACCATGGATAAGCGCTGGGAAGTGAAAAACAGTGGGAATTGTAACTGGGACGAACGTTACCGCCTCCGGTTGATTGCCGGGCCAGCGATGGGGGCGGCTCAGGAGCAGGCGCTTTACCCGGCACGCAGTGGCGCTCAGGTGACGATACGCATCGTCTTTCAGGCTCCGGCAGAGGCGGGTTCATACCGCTCGGCCTGGCAGGCCTATAACCCTGACGGTCAACCCTTTGGCGATCCTATCTTTATTGATATCAGGGTGAAATAAAGAGAAGAAATCGTTAACGCAGGCCAGCTACTTCAACCACAACCACCGGCTCACGCTTCCCATACGCCCGCAGGGGGAAGACCTGACCGGCCTTAACGCGGTGAGCAACCCGCTCGTAGGCCGCCTTGCTGATAAGAATTTGCCCTCCGATGGCATTCTCTTGAATTCGACGTGCGGTGTTGACACTATCGCCGATGGCTGTGTAGTCCAATCGTTTTTCCGTTCCAATTAACCCGAGCACGGCTTCACCGACGTGAATACCCACTCCAAAGGAGAGATATTCTCCGTGAGATGATTCAGCATTGAGCTGTTGCACCGAGTCGCGAATGGACAGAGCGGCTCGCACTGCACGCAAGGTATGATCCACTTGAGGGAGGGGAGCATTAAACCAGGCCATTACGGCGTCACCCAGGAATTTGTCAATCGTCCCACCTTCCTGAAGGATGGCATCGGCTGCGGCAGAAAGGTAACGATTGAGAACACTCACCAGTTCTTCGGGCTGTACCAGTTCGCTATAACTGGTAAATCCGCGGAGGTCAGCGAACAGGATGGTGATTTCACGCCGCTCTCCCCCGGTGTGCATGGCATGTAATTCGATCTGGTCAATGACAGCCGGGGCAACCATGCGGGAGAAGAGACTCTGGCGCGCCTCGAGCCGGCGTTGTTCGGTCAGGTCTTCCATGACAATGACCAGCCCATGGGCATGCCCGTTCTCATCCTGAATGGGAGAGAGGCTTGCGCGCAAATGCTGTTTCAACAGGCTGGATCTCTCACGGGTAAACTCAAAACCGACCACGGTATACCCGCCGACAGTAACACTCGCCGCGGTATCCTGCAATTCCGGGAGGACGTCGCTCAGAGGGAGATTCACCAGGTGGTCAGCGGGAATGCCCAAAATCTGGGTTGCGGCCCGGTTACACAGACGAATTCGCCCGTCTGGGGTGGTTGAAATGACGCCACTCGGGATGGAAGAAAAAACATTATCCATCAACTTTTTTAACTCGGTGACCTCTTCGAGGGTGGAGCGGATCGAGTTGTATAGATGAGCATTGGCGATGGCTACGCCCGCCTGATTGGAGAACCCGATGAGCAGTTCCAGATGACGGCGGGTAAAAATGCCAGCCCGCACCCGATTATCGACATAGATGACCCCCGTCAACTCCTGTTTAACGTGCAGAGGGACGCAGAGGATGGAGCGCAAATTATGCAGGACAACACTTTCCTGTCCGGCAAAGCGCGGGTCTTCCTGGGCATCGGTGGTCATGACGGGTTGCCCACTGTTGAGCACCCGGCGAATGACTGTCTGACTGATGTTGAGTTCGCCTGGTTCTAGCGACTCGTGAGACCAGTTCCGGGCAACGCGGACATCCATTTCACCGGTTTCGTTGTTCTTCAGCATGAGGAATCCCCGCTCGGCGCCGGTGATTTGAATGATGGTGTCCATGACCACCTGGAGCACGCGGTCAAGGTCCAGAGATGAGTTGACCACTGAGCCGATCTGTGCCAGGGAGCGCAGATTACGCCACTCGGCTTCTAACGCAGAGATCTGTTTCCGCAGTGAAGGCAGGCTTGCAGCGGTACCTTCGACCGCCTGGTAAACATGGTCCGGGATGAAGGCAGGCCGATAGGTTTTCAGATAATTCTCGACCTCATGAAACAGTTCGATCAGAGAATTGAGCTGCTGGTCAACGGATACCAGGGTAGAGGTGGTGAGGTTGGTAAGGGATGCCACAGAATATCTCTCAATTAGCGTGGAGTAAGTGCTGGAACCAGAGCTGGAATCCTTTCTGGCGAAGTTCGATTGCAGCCCGGCGCGCCCGGATTAAATCGGCTTTATGTGGGCTGTACATGGCCAGCTGATATTCTCTAAGCAAGGCCTGTGCGTAGGGAGCGATCTCGGGGACGATTTCTGAAAGTCGTTTCACCTGTTCGGCGGGAGTCTGATCGAGCGCAGGCTCTTCTCCCCAGGCACGCAGTAATTCAGGGACACGGGCAAATAATCGTTCCATGGGTGTGCGCCGGGCGCGGATAGACCAGCGGATGAGCCAGCGTGGGGGGCGTAATCCGCGCTGGGACATGGTTTTTTCAAACCAGGTTGGGATGGGCAGGTCTCTGAGGCTGTATTTTTTCCAGCGGTAAAAAGCAAACCCGAGTAAACCCAGGGAAATGATACCTGCGGTGATGGAAAGTACAGTAGTGGTTGTGCGTTGCCGGGCCTGAGCTTCGGCGATGGCCTGAATCTCTTCCAGGTTAGCTATCGAACCCGGACTGGGAGGAATGAACGGGGTAGGGATTTCTAAACCAGGGCCCGAAGAAGCGCTGGTAGTACTGGTGTTGGGGTAAGTCAGAGAGGGCTGGGCGGCAGTAGGTTCAAAAGGTACCCAGCCAATCCCCGGGAAATAAACCTCAGGCCAGGCATGGAAATCTTTTCCCTGGACACGATATTCTCCCGCGTCTGAATCCCACGTTCCCTGGGCGTATCCCACAACCATACGGGCAGGGATGCCCAGAGACCGCAGCATGAGCACTTCGGCAGTGGCGTAATAATTGCAGAATCCCTGACGTACATCAAATAAAAGCCATTCCATGGTGTCGGTGTTGGGAGGAATTTCTGGCATGGTGGGCTGGTAGCGGATATTTAAACGCAGCCAATCGGTAATGGCCACTGTGCGGTCGTAGGGAGTTTCTTTCCCCTGGGTAATTTCGGCGGCCAGGTTTGTCACCCGGGGAGAGAAATCGGAGGGGAGCTGGGTGTAGCGTTTGATGACCCAGTCGGGATAAGGTTGATCGGCTGAGGCACGGAGCATTTCGATAGTTGGAGTGCTGATAGCCGCCTGAACCCGGTAACTTTCTCCGGCGGGCAGGGGGGGATCACTGATCAGGGCGGTAATATCGGGCTCACCCGGTGGGGAGGGGAAGGCTTCTAAACTGACCGGGCGGGTGACCGAAAGCGGTATCGAAGGAAAGTACAGGGTTCCCAGAAGGGAGATGCGATTGCTCACTTCTACGGTTACTTCACGCCGTCCCTGCCAGTTGTAGGGTATGGGTTCACTGTTGGGACCGAAAAGGAGCGACCGCGTGCCGGTAGAAGTCCATTGAGCATCATGATAGGTATCATAGATGCGGCCGGCCCAGTAAAACCGCCCTCCGATAAGGCGCCCCCCTTCAGGCTTGACGGTGAAAACGATCGAATCGCTCAGGTTGGTTCCTCTCCCGAGGGCGAGTGATTCAGAGAGCGACTCGACTACTACCGGAGCCTGGCTTCTCAATGAGGATACAGCATTGGATACCCTCTCTCGAAATGCCTGGAACTGGGCGGCGAGGCGGCGTTGTTCGGCGGTGCCCGGTGTGACAGCGCGGACGATGCGGGGAGAATACCAGGCGAGTAAAACCAACGCCAGGGCGGTTACGGCGGCTCCCCGACTGATATCAAATCCCACTTCACTTTCAATCATTTGCCCGTGTCGGCTCCAGTCGGAACGCGAGCGTAAATAAAAAATGCGGCCGACAAGAATGATGCTGAAAAGGAGAAAGATCAGGCTCAGCGCTGTACCACCGTCAGGCGCGGAGAACATTTCAAAGGAGTAATCCACGATCAACACCACAATGCCGGCGGCAATCAGCCCACCCCAGGGGCGGGCATGACGGGTAAGCTGATAGCCCGCAGTAAAGGCGGCCAGCCAGTAAAGTAAACAGAAAAACGTCAGCACCAGGATCGAATCTTTCACAGGCTGATTGGAGGCAAGCTGTCCGATGGCGATGGAAAGCCTTCCCACCAGGCTCTGAAGCCGTTCCAACCATAATTCCGATTTAATCAGGGTCAGAAGAGACCAGGGGACAATACAAAGAGTGTAGATCAATCCAAAGAAAAAACTCAGGCCGGCTTTGAAGCGGCTTTGCCCCAGTGCGAGGCCCAGAGCAACCCCGATCCAGATCATCCACTGGGTGAGCCCGAGGTGTTCAGTCCAGTTCGTAGTTTGTAAACGGAGGGAAGAAGAAGATAATGCGATGATTAAAAAGATCACCGCGGGCAGGTCCCACCAGCGCGTTGGTTTGGTGCTCATGTTTTGAGTGTACAATAAAAACGCATGAGTCGTCAACGAGTGCAGGCCCGAAAAGCCTGTTGGCTGGCATGAATAGCAGCCAAACCGCTCAACCCATTGAAGGAGGATTACTCTTTATGATGGATGCTCTTCATTCGCTTGAAGTAGTGATTAATCTCTGGCTGCAATCTCTGGGGACATGGCTGGTAGTCCTGGCCCGTGGGCTGACGTTTCTGGGTTCGGAGGATTTTTTCTTTTTAATCATGCCAGCGCTTTACTGGTGCCTGGATGCAGGTCTTGGAGTGCGGGTGGCCCTGATTTTGACCCTCTCGAATGGATTGAACGCCATGCTTAAGCTGGTGTTCCATGCGCCGCGTCCCTACTGGGTTGATCCACAGGTGCGCGCATTTGCCAGTGAACCCTCTTTTGGAATACCCTCAGGCCATGCTCAGAATGCTGTTGCTGTTTGGGGCTGGCTGAGTGGAGTGGCAAATAAGAAGAGTATCTACATTCTATCCATTATCCTCATCGGGCTAATCGGTTTCTCCAGGCTGGTGCTGGGAGTGCACTACTTCTCAGATGTGCTGGTCGGGTGGCTGGTAGGGGGAGTATTGCTTTGGGTGTTTCAAAAGGTAGACCCTCTGGTGAGCACCTGGATTTCCAGATTGAGCTTTTGGAGGCTGATGGGGGTTTGCGTAGCCGGAACAGTTTTCTTAATGGGATTAATTTTGGGTGTTAATGAGGGACTGAAGGACTGGCAGGTGCCTCTCTCCTGGGCGGGTCAGGCGGTGCAGGCAGGGGCAGAAATACCCGCCCCACGTTCTCTGGACGGTATTTTTACCCTGGGCGGCACTTTTCTGGGCTTCACCTGTGGCGCAGGCTGGGTATTCCGGCGAATGGGTGGCTTTCGCCCGCATCGTAGCTGGGAGCGGCGGGTGCTCGGGTATCTCCTGGGGTTAGTGGGGGTGGTTATTTTCTGGTACGGGCTTGGGCTGGTGTTTCCCAGGGGTGCTGATGGATTGAGTTATGGATTGCGTTTTCTTCGATATACTCTGGTAGGGGGATGGGTTTCTGCCGGAACCCCCTGGCTCTTGAGTCGTCTTCGTCTGGTACAATAAAAGTAGTTTCGGCGCAGGAAATAAAAGGAGGCAAGATGAACAAGGTTTTAAGTGGGATGCTTGGTTGGATGGCCGGGGCAATTGTGGGAACGGCCATTGGCCTTTTGCTGGCACCGTCTTCGGGGCGTCAGCTGCGTGCCGATATTCAGGGGTACACCGATCAGGTGCGCCGGGAAATTGAACTGGCGGCTGAGGAACGTCGTCAGGAACTTGAAGAACAACTGGCACGTCTGCGTGGAGAGATAAAGTCCGAATAAAGCGTGCAATCTGATTTGCGGTTGAGGCGATTCATTTTTACCTTCACAACCGCGATTTTTTGTGGTATCTTTGCGTTAGCCCTGCTGTGCTCGTGATGCCGCATCACCGGTTTTGAGCCAACACTTAAAAAAAGGGTGTCAATCTCACGGATGCAATGCGTTAGGTCTCGGCCAAGGCAAAGCTACCGGGTAGGCACCCACCTGCGAGAGCAGGTTCAAAACTCCGCAGCACACGGCATGGCGGGGTGAACCTTTTCGGAAGAAGAACAACAGCGTCAGGTGAGGCTGTTGTTCATTTTTTATTTTTATGTCGCCGGCCTAATTCTGCTGAGATATCTGCAGGTGAAAGGCCACGGAAGGCCAGTAAAACGAGGGTATGATAGGCAAGATCGGCCACTTCTTCGATCAGCCGTTCGTCTCCCTGGGCTTTGGCCGCGAGGATGACCTCTACTGCTTCTTCTCCAATTTTTTTGAGAATCTCATCTTCTCCCGCCTTGAAAAGGTGGTTGGTGTAGGAATTCTCAACTGGATGGTCACGGCGTTCACAGATGATCTGGTAGAGTTCTTCAAGAGTCATGGGGGCTGTTCTTTTCTTTGAGGGGTAGGGGGGTGAAAAAACAACTGATGGCACCGGTATGGCAGGCAGGCCCGGCAGGGTGGACTTTGATCAGTAACGTATCCTGGTCACAATCCAGCATGATTGAAGTGACGTACTGCACGTTTCCAGAGGTGGCCCCCTTATGCCAGAGTTCCTTCCGACTGCGCGACCAGAAGTGGGTCTCGCCGGTGGCCAGAGTGCGTTCCAGTGCTTCACGATTCATATAAGCAAGCATGAGCACCTCTCCGGTAGAGGTATCCTGAACGATGGCTGGGATAAGGCCGCGTTCATCAAAGTGGATTTCGGTTTCCATGGGAACAGAACCTTTCTAAGTCTTTCGCACCGGAATACCCCGGGCAAAAAGGTAGTCCTTGAGGTCTGGAATACGTAATTTGCCATCATGGAAAAGCGAAGCCGCAAGAGCGGCGTCAGCGTGGCCCTCGGTAAGCACAGCGGCAAAGTGTTCCGGAGCTCCTGCACCTCCCGAAGCGATCACCGGCACCGGTACGGCATCAGCGATGGCCCGGGTTAATTCCAAATCGAAGCCAGAGAGAGTGCCATCGGCATCCATGCTGGTCAGAAGAATTTCACCGGCGCCAAGAGCCACGCCACGCGTGGCCCATTCGACGGCATCCAGGCCGGTGGGCAACCGTCCCCCGTTGATGATCACCTCCCAGCGGAGTGCCTTCTGGGCATGGGAAACACGGCGCGCGTCGATAGCGAGGAGAATACACTGACTGCCAAATCGGTCTGCTCCTTCTCTAAGCAGGTTCGGGTTACGCACCGCGGCAGAATTGATGCTCACTTTATCGGCACCGGCCAGCAGAAGGCGGCGCATATCCTCCACACTCCGAATTCCTCCGCCCACCGTGAGGGGCAGGAAAACCTGTTCGGCAACCCGACGCACGGTGTCCACCACGGTTTCACGCCCCTCATGGGTAGCAGAGATATCCAGAAAGGCCAGTTCGTCGGCTCCGGCTTCGTCGTAAGCCCGGGCCTGTTCTACGGGGTCTCCCGCATCGCGAAGGTTGGTGAAACGCACTCCTTTAACAATGCGTCCATTGGCGATATCCATACAGGGGATAATCCGTTTTGCCAGCATTTTTATACCACCTCCTCCAGGCGAATGGCGCCTTCATAAAGGGCCCGCCCGATGATGACTCCCGCCAGGTTGGCCTGCCGCACAGCCTGAACTTCACCGGCACTGCTGATTCCCCCGGAGGCAACCACTGCGAGCCCGCTTTCACGGGCTATCTGGCAGGTGGCCTGCAGGTTAAGGCCGGTTTGCAGGCCATCACGGGCAATATCTGTAAATACAAGCCAGTGTAACCCCGCCTGGCGCAGGATGAGTGCGGCCTGCAGAGCAGAGACACCCGTGGTCTGTTGCCAGCCGTGCACCCGCACAAGCCCATCGCGGGCATCCAGGCTGGCAGCGATGCGGTCTTCGCCCCAGCGTTTCAAGGCCTCGGTAAGCGTCGCGGGGTCTTTGATGGCAAGGGTCCCCAGAACCACCCGGCTTACCCCCAGCTCGAGCACCTGCTCAACGGCCTGGAGATGGCGAAGACCGCCGCCGAATTGAACCCGGGCATGATACCGTTTTCCTACCTGGAGGATAGCGCGCAATGCCTCACGATTGGCCGAATCGGGCTGATCGAAAGCGCCATCAAGGTTGACTACGTGAAGCCAGCGTGCACCGGCCGTAAGCCATCGTTCAGCAACTGCGGCCGGATCGTCGGAATAAGCTGTAAGGCGTTCAGGGTCGCCTTCCTGGAGGCGCACCACCTTACCACCGCGTAAATCGATGGCTGGAAACACAATAAATTCGCTCATATTTTAAAGAAATTCTCCAGAACCCTGCGGCCAACTTTCTGGCTCTTTTCGGGGTGAAATTGTACCCCAAAGAGGTTGCCATGTTGAACGGCACTGCAGTAATCCAATCCATAATCCGTCAGGGCGATCACATCAGGGGGGGTGGCATCACAGAAATAGGAATGATTGAAGTAAACGTACACACCGGACTCCAGGTCAGTAAATAGAGGGGAAGGGTGGGTGAAGTGAAGTTGATTCCATCCTGTGTGAGGAATTTTTAGCCCATTGAAAGCAGGAAAACGTACCACCCGCCCGGGTAGTAAACCAAGGCCGGGGTGATCGCCCGACTCTGCGCTGGATTCGAAGAAAGCCTGCATACCCACGCAAATTCCAAAGAGTGGGTCGCCACGCTGGAAAACTTCACGCACAACCTCGTCCAGAGCGTGCTCTTTCAATCCCTGCATAAAAGCGCCGAAAGCACCCACACCCGGTAAAATAACTCTACCCCCTTGCTGGAGGTCATGGGGATCGGAAGTGACGTGAATCCGATACCCCAGGGCTTGCAGGGCATGGTGAACCGAATGCAGATTGCCGGTTCCAGCATCGATCAGGATGGCGTCTATCCGGTTCATAAGACCCCCTTACTGGAGGGAATGAAGCTCCCCCGACGCGGATCAAGCCGGGTGGCAGTGCAGAAGGCTCTGCCGAGAGCTTTAAAGAGGGCTTCGGCTTTGTGGTGGTCGTCGTTCCCGTACTGGATGATGGCGTGCAAATTGCAGCGGGCGTTCTGTGCAAGGCTTTCGAAAAAATGGACAAAAAGAGTATTGGGTATCCCGCCAACGGATGGAAGTGTCCAATTCCCCTGAAAAACGCAGTACGGTCTTCCAGAGAAATCTACGGTGACCCGGGCCAGGCTGTCGTCCATGGGAACTTCTGCGGAAGCCATTCGTACAATTCCAGCGCGATCTCCAAGCGCCTGTTGGAAGGCCAACCCCAGGGTGAGAGCGACGTCTTCCAGGGTATGATGAGCGTCAATTTGCAGGTCGCCCTGTGCATCCACCTGCAGGTCAAATAGACCATGCACGGCTACCTGGGTTAACATGTGGTCAAGGAACGGGAGACCGGTTTGAATCTGGTGTTTTCCGCATCCGTCCAGGTTAAGCCGGACGGTAATGTTTGTCTCGGCGGTTTTTCGCTCGGTGGTGACCAGCCGAGGCTGAGGCAAGGTAGCGTCTGATGCCCCTGATATACTGCGCAGGGGCATACCCTGAATTAAACTGCGTGCTACCGCCTGCGCCAGGTCGAGTGCTGCTCGGATATCACTGGCGCTGAGCACCGGGCCGTCCAAAACCAACGGTTGAGGCGAGGGATGAACTCCCAGGCTGGAGAGCCTGGCTTCTACTTCTGGCGGTGAAGCAATTTCGTGCCCCTTTAATAGACCCGCAGCTGCCAGTAAAAGGGCTCCATGCCCAATGAGGAGGATTTGCGGGGTGTCTCGGGCAGTGGCGAGCCAGGAGAGGAAGGAAGGATTTTCAACCTGCTTCGAAGCCCCCGGACCGCCGGGAACACAGAGAAGATCATACCCTTGCAGGGAGGAAGTCATACGGGTGGGATAGTAGTGCAATCCATAAGCGTCAAAGACTTCGCTGTAAGGAGAGCAAAGGTCGCATTGAAGGAGACCGGGAGCATTCCATGCGGCCCGGGCAAGGGGCTCGTAGAGGGTAGAAAATTCCAGACTGGAAAATCCATCATAAAGGATCACAGCAACTTTCATAGGGTTTCCTCAATCTTTCGCAAGGTTTCCAGAAGGATGTCGGTATCCTGTGGCCGGCCGACCGAAATGCGAATGAAATTCTGGAGCAGGGGAGTGGCATAATGGCGTACCAGAATCCCCTGCGCGGCGAGGATTCTCTTCAGCCCGGCGGCGTCGAGGCCTTCTACCCGGCAGAGGATAAAATTGGCTTCAGAGGGAAAAGGGCGCAGGTACGAAATTTCGGAGAGTTTCTGAAAGAGGCGTGTACGCTCGGTTTTAATTCTCTCCACATTTTCGGCCAGTATGTCCAGGTCCTGTAAGGAGGCAATCGCAGCCTCACTGGCGGCGACATTCACGTTGTAGGGTTGTTTGGCTTTCCAGAGGATGGGCATGAGCCAGCGGGGAAAAGCCCCATAACCGACACGAAGCCCGGCCAGCCCTGCCCATTTGCTGAAGGTGCGAAGGACGATCAGATTTTCACGCTCTACTACCTGGCGGATGAGGCTGCGACCCTGGCCGAGGCGTCCATCTCCATGAGTGAACTCAATATAGGCTTCATCTATAACGACCAGGCTGGGGCTATCAAGGACGGTGTTCACTTCTTCACAGGTTGGAAAGCGTCCGTCGGGGTTGTTGGGAGCGGTAAGGAAGATTACCCGGGGCGCGCGGTCGGCGATTACCTGTTGGATGCGTGGTAGATCCAGAGAAAAATCGGCCCGACGCGGCACATCGATCACCTGACCGCCATTAAGCAGGGTGTCAAAAGAATACATTCCAAAAGTGGGCGGGCAATGAAGGACACAATCGCCGGGGTCAAGAATTACACGAAGGACAAGGTCGATTAACTCATCGGCACCGGAACCGGCCATCAGGTAATCTACCGGTACATGGGTGAAGGCAGAAAGAGCGTTCCTCAGGGCGCGGCTTTCGGGGTCGGGGTAAATATGCGCATAGGCGAGGTTCGCCAGAGCCGCACGGGCTTTGGGTGAAGGGCCGTAAGGGTTTTCGTTCGCATCGAGTTTAACAATGCGATCGGGGGGGATTCCCAGTCGCTCCGACAGTACCTCGAAAGGTTCAATAGGGGTATAGGGAGGAAAAGTCTCGAACCGTTGGGCGGGTTTCACAGGCGCACCTCCGCAGAAAAGGCATGGGCGTCTAATCCCTCCGCGTGGGCGATCTCCGCCGCTTTTGGGGCGATTTGCCGGGTGGTGGTTTCGTCCAGGGCAATAAGGCTGACGATGTGGATGAAATCCAACACATTCAGTGGTGAGGCGAACCGCGCTGAACCGCCGGTAGGCATTACATGGCTTGGGCCGGCCACGTAATCGCCAAGCACTTCGAAGGAGTGTTCCCCCAGGAAGACTCCCCCCGCGGCATGGATGCGTTCCGCCAGACGCCATGGATCACGAACAGCCAGGCAAAGATGCTCAGGGGCGTATTCATTGGCCAACATAACGGCTTCATCCAGGTCTCTGGTAACTACGGCGCCGCTGCGGTTGGCCAGCGATTGGGAAATAACTTCGGCGCGCGACCGTTGTTCCAGCTGGCGGGCAACCGCCAAAGCGGTCTGTTCGGCCAGCGTTGCAGAGGGGGTCAAAAGGATTGCCGAAGCGAGCACGTCATGTTCGGCCTGGGCCAGCAAGTCGGCTGCAACCCATTCAGGGTTGGCAGTTTCGTCGGCGATCACCAGGGTCTCAGTGGGGCCGGCCAGGCCATCGATGCCCACCACTCCATAAACTTGTTTCTTCGCCAGAGTCACAAAAAGATTGCCGGGGCCAAAAATTTTATCCACCCGGGGAATACTTTCGGTGCCGAACGCCAGAGCGGCAATGGCCTGCGCGCCACCCAGGGCATAAACCTCCTCGACCCCCACCAGAGCACAGGCGGCCAGGATGATGGGGGCTATCTGGCCGGTTCCACGTTGAGGAGGAGCAACCACGACGATCTCTTGTACTCCGGCTACCTGTGCTGGCACGACGGACATTAACACCGAAGAGGGCAGGGGGGCGCTCCCTCCGGGAACGTACACTCCCACCCGGCGAATTGGACGGATGAACTGGCCAAGCGTTCCTCCCAGCTGGTTGGTCATCCAGCTGGTGACCGGCTGTGCCTGATGAAAACGCCGAATGCGGTCAGCTGCCAGTTCCAGAGCCTCACGCTGAGCCGGGGTAATTTTTTTCAGAGCAGTTCTGGTCTCGTCGGGGGAGATGCGGAAACTCTGCGGGGTTTGTCCGTCAAGACGGGTCGTCCACTCTCGCAGGGCGGTATCGCCGCGTGTTCGCACATCTCGAAGGATGCGCTGTACGGCCTGATCGGGTGTCAGAGGTTCACCAAAAAGCTTCTGAAGGCTCTCAATCACAGCAACGGGCACCTCCATATCATCCAGTGGGGTGCGCTTGAGGATGGTCTGCCGGGCTGTCTCAGGATCGTAGCGTTTTAACATGGGGTCTACCTTTCTTCCAGCATACGGAGCATGGCGCTGTAACGCGGGGGTTCCTCTTCAAAGATGTAACTGACGGGCATTACCACTACGCCGCTTCCACCAATTGCCCGCAATTCATTCACGGCCTGAAAAAGACGGGCACGCGGCACAATAATATTGACCGCATACCAGTTTGGATCGCCGGAGCGTACCACTACACGCGAAATGGTTGGGCCTTGCAGGCCAGCAATGGTGGGCTGGGTAAAGATAAGTTCGGCAATGGCTTCTGGAGAAGCGCCTCGGATGTTGGCAAAAATGGCCAGTTCTTCGCTTGCACGCAGGTGGGCTTCAAAGTATTCAAGGAGCTGGCGGGCCATTTGCAGGGCCGCAGGGTTGTTTTTAAGGCTCTGCCGGTTGGCAATGAGGGCGGCCTGCGAATCTTGAATCAGCCCATCCTGGAGGGGTTTCAGGCGATTATCTCGCAGGGTTTGGCCGGAAGATACCAGGTCAGAAATAATATCGGCATAACCGATGGCCGGTGCAGTTTCCAGCGTCCCTTCAGCTGAGATCAGGATATGCTCAATGTTAGCGCGGTTGAGGAAATTGCCGGTTAGGAGAGGATATTTGGTAGCTACCCGGAGGGGCCGCCCCAGCATCACTGTGTGGGCCCGTAATGCGGCGAGGTCGTTTACTTCACTCCAGCTTTCGGGTACCGCCAGTCTTAAAGAGCAAGCCCCAAAACCGAGGGCCTCATGCAGAATCATCAGGTGGCCGTTTTCTCCGCGGCGTTCGGCGATGACATCGATTCCAGTGATTCCAAAGTCCACGCTGCCATCACGCACACTGACGACAATATCCGCCGGGCGTTGAAAGAGTACATTCAGGCCGGGGAGTGCCGGAATGGTAGCCTCATACTGCCGCGGGTTAGGCTTGTAAATGCGTAAACCACAGGCATTGAGAAACTCTACAGCGTCTTCGGCCAGCCGCCCTTTGGAAGGGAGTGAGAGACGAAGGGGTGGAAAGGTTGAAAGGTTACTCATCCATGACTCCTGAGTTATTGAGAATAAAAAAATCCCCCGGTGACCGGGGGATAGTTCTGTTTCTGGATGTACGAAAAGACTACCGACCTCCGGTCAGGCTGGGGGGAGGCTGGTATGATGATGGCGCAGGGAAATGTTGAACTGCATGGTGCCTATCTTACCAGCGGCCATCTGATTTGTCAACCTTTGGTTTGTTGAAGTTTTTATTAACTTCTTCTCCCGGTACTGCAGGATTAACCCTGAAAACTGTTTCTCATTCCCGTGTCCAGCCCAAGGTTAAGAAATCGGATAATCTGATCTTTTCGTAAGATTCCTACCAGATGGTGATTCTGGAGAACGGGAAGAACCGAGCGGTTTTCGGTCTCCATTTTATGGATGGCTGTCAGGAGCTCAGTGGTCGGGTCAACACCATCCAGATGATCGATGGAGGCCATCACCTGTCTGACTGTGAGATAGGGCCACTGTCGTTGTGGAATGGATACAATGTTTTCAAGCATAACCAGCCCATCGACTTTGTCTCCATCACGGACAAGGAATTGCTGTTGACGATCTGGAAGAATGTGTTCATTGACCAATTGCTGAATGGAGGTCAGGCCGTTAATCTCGACCATCTGGTTGTCCATGACCTGAGAGACGGTCACCCCTGAAAGGGATTGCTCAATACCTGCCTGCTGGTACACGGTGGTAGCTGCGTTTTTCAGGAGCCAGCCGACCATGGCCATCCAGAGGCCGTTGAAGATGTTTCCTGTTATGGCGGTAAGGATGCCAAATCCGATGAATCCCATGGCGAACAACTGGCCTGTCAGTGATGCAATGCGAGTGGCTTTGAATCGGCTGCGGGTGATCTGCCAGATCACTGCTCTGAGCACCCGGCCTCCATCCAGTGGGAAACCGGGAACCAGGTTAAAGATTGCAAGGATCAGGTTGATGCGCATGAGGTATTCGCTGGGAGCTGCGAGCCATGGAATGGCCTGGTCGAGGGCCCAGAGCAGGCCGAAAAAGCCAGCAAGCGAGAAACTGACCAGAGGGCCGGCAATGGCGATGCGGAATTCGCTGCCAGGAGTCTGGGGTTCGCGCTCCATCTGAGCCATTCCACCAAACATGAAAAGCGTCACCCCTTTCACGGGAATTTTCTCGCGAAGAGCCACAGCGACGTGCCCCAGTTCATGCAAGAGCACAGATGCGGCGAAAAGAAGGGCCGTCAATCCGCCAAGCAACCAGATTGCGAGGGTGTTCAGCGTTGGGTAGGCGGCAGGGAAGTAACCTGTTGCCAGGCCCCAGGTAACCAGTGCAATGATGACAAACCAGCTGGAGTGTAATTGAATGGGGACTTTCCAGATGCGCCCCAGAGAGAAGCCTTTGATCACCAGTGTCTCCTTTCGTAAGAACTCACCGATAATAAAAAAGAATATTATCTAATTTATTATAACAAATAGGGATGGCGATTCAATAGAAACTGGTGAGTCTTATATGATTCTTAGATAGAAATACGTTCAGACGAGAGACTGTACTCTCTCGTCTGAACGTGAGGGGGGTATTTTTCTTAATCGATCGGCAGATCAGGATCGAGAGGGAGCGGAACGGGTCTCCCGCCTTGCCTGGCTGAAAGCCTCATGGCCAGTGTAATTTCCTGGTCAAGGCGTGCCTGGAATGGCCCATAGGTGGGTTCTCCACCGTTCCTCACGGCGTTGATCAGGCTCAGTAAACAACCGGCTACGCCAATTTCATCGTCGTGCCACTGCTGGCCGTGCCCTTGAGGGACAGGACGGAAAGGGTTTTCCCAGGTGAGGGTAGGAAGGGATGAATCACCAGTGTGAGCTACCATGGCCACCAGAGCTCCACCATCCACGCGTTCCCAGCGGCGCTCCAGGGTAATAAAGAGGGGGGCTTCTCCGTCAGGTGAGAGGAGAGAGAGGTGCTCTTCAACGTCCAGGCCCACGCCGGTGGTAATACCCATCCCCTTCTCCGCAAGGAAGCGGCTGCTTCTCCACCAGCGCAGGGGAGAGTCATAACCCACGCTGGTCCAGTGGAACACGCCGGTTTGTCCACCTTCGAATTCTATCAGGGCATGTTCCTGAGTTTCGCGGCGCGGGCCATGTATTCCGGCCAGGCGAGACCAGTGAGAGGCCAGTTCGTAATCGTGCACTGAGCCGGTCACCTGCAGGGGACGAACCCCGAAGCCAATATAGGAACGCATCACACTGACTCCATGATAGCCGTGGCCGGCAAAGTCGTTGAATGAGGCGTAAACCCGCCCGAAGATTCCACTTTCGATCAGTTTCAGTTTAATTTGCTCCAGTGGGCGGCGGTGAAACTGTTCGGCAACCTCGATCTTCAAGCCACGCCGGGCGGCGGCGGTTATGATGGCATCTGCCTCTCGTAGCCGGTGAGCAATGGGGGTCTCCAGTAGGACGTTCAGGCCAGCCTCCACCGCCATGAGCCCCACCTCGCCGTTAGCGGCATAAGCCACACTGACAACCCCAATCTGAGGGGCGGTTTCTCGCATTAACCGGTCGAGGTCGGTGTACCATGGCAGGTTGAGTTGTTCTCCCAGGGCCCGGGCGCTCGCTTCACTGCGCCCCCAGATGGAGACAAGTTTTACTTCGCGGGGTAAAGCGCGAAGCAGGGGAGCGTATAAATAACTGGAACGCTTGCTGGTTCCGACAATGGCCACACGAATGGGGTCTTGGGGCATCATGATCCTCCTCCGGGTTATTGAGTTGGCATCGAGGCGGCAATTAAGCTGGTCTCTTCAGCTTCTGCGGCCCGGATGCCTTCCTGTTCATTGACACGGGTGAGCAGAGCCGCCCCGATAACAAAGAAGATGATCAGCGAAATAATACTCAACCGGCTGTGGCCGACAATCTGCCCAACTACACCAAAGACAAATGGGCCAGCAATGCCAGCGAATTTTTCACTCACCGAGAAGAAACCAAAAAATTCGGCAGACTTACTGCGGGGCACCATGCGGCCAAACAACGAGCGACTGAGTGCCTGACTGCCCCCCTGTACGGTAGCCACAGCGAACCCCAGCGCCCAAAAATGCCATTCTTGCGACATAAAAAAGCCTGCAATGGAAATACCCGTGTAAACCAGCAGGCTGATGTAGATGGAGGTTTTCGTCCCAATCCGTTTGGCCAGCCAGCCGAAAAGAAACGCAAAAGGAATGCCCACGAATTGCACCATGAGGAGCGTTCCAATGAGGGTGGTCTGGCCAATTCCAATCTCGGCGCCGTAAATGGTGGCCATTTTAATAATGGTACCAATGCCGTCGTTGTAGAACCAGAAGGCGACCAGGAAAAGGAACAGATCGCGAAAGTGGGTGATTTCGCGAAAGGTGTGCGCCAGTCGCTGAAATGATACCCGCACCGGATTAACCCCCAGTTCACCGGCCTGAATGCGGCGTGGGGGTTCCTGAACGATGCGCAGGAGGGGAATGGAAAATACAAACCACCAGAGGGCAACACTGAGAAACGAAAGCCGGGTCATGAGGCCGGTTAATTCGGGGGGCGCCAGCATGATCATTGCCAGATTGATGGCCAGAAGCAGTCCTCCGCCCAGGTTGAGTTGTTCTCCCAGGGCCCGGGCGCTCGCTTCACTGCGCCCCCAGATGGAGACAAGTTTTACTTCGCGGGGTAAAGCGCGAAGCAGGGGAGCGTATAAATAACTGGAACGCTTGCTGGTTCCGACAATGGCCACACGAATGGGGTCTTGGGGCATCATGATCCTCCTCCGGGTTATTGAGTTGGCATCGAGGCGGCAATTAAGCTGGTCTCTTCAGCTTCTGCGGCCCGGATGCCTTCCTGTTCATTGACACGGGTGAGCAGAGCCGCCCCGATAACAAAGAAGATGATCAGCGAAATAATACTCAACCGGCTGTGGCCGACAATCTGCCCAACTACACCAAAGACAAATGGGCCAGCAATGCCAGCGAATTTTTCACTCACCGAGAAGAAACCAAAAAATTCGGCAGACTTACTGCGGGGCACCATGCGGCCAAACAACGAGCGACTGAGTGCCTGACTGCCCCCCTGTACGGTAGCCACAGCGAACCCCAGCGCCCAAAAATGCCATTCTTGCGACATAAAAAAGCCTGCAATGGAAATACCCGTGTAAACCAGCAGGCTGATGTAGATGGAGGTTTTCGTCCCAATCCGTTTGGCCAGCCAGCCGAAAAGAAACGCAAAAGGAATGCCCACGAATTGCACCATGAGGAGCGTTCCAATGAGGGTGGTCTGGCCAATTCCAATCTCGGCGCCGTAAATGGTGGCCATTTTAATAATGGTACCAATGCCGTCGTTGTAGAACCAGAAGGCGACCAGGAAAAGGAACAGATCGCGAAAGTGGGTGATTTCGCGAAAGGTGTGCGCCAGTCGCTGAAATGATACCCGCACCGGATTAACCCCCAGTTCACCGGCCTGAATGCGGCGTGGGGGTTCCTGAACGATGCGCAGGAGGGGAATGGAAAATACAAACCACCAGAGGGCAACACTGAGAAACGAAAGCCGGGTCATGAGGCCGGTTAATTCGGGGGGCGCCAGCATGATCATTGCCAGATTGATGGCCAGAAGCAGTCCTCCGCCCAGGTACCCGATGGCATATCCACGCGAAGAGACCTGATCAATTTCGTCGGGTCGTGCCACATGAGGAAGGAGAGCGTCGTAGAACACGAGGGAACCGGCAAAACCGACATCTCCAAGAATGAAGAAAATGGAAGCCATGAGCCAGTCACCGGTGCGGACGAAGTATAACAGGGCTGTTCCAGCTACCCCGAGGAGCATAAAGATGGTAAGAAAACGCTTTTTACCCCCGGTGAAGTCGGCAACTGCGCCCAGGATGGGGCTAAGCACCGCCGCGATGAGCAGACTGATGGATGTTGTGTAGGCCCAGTAAACCGTGGCCAGGTTACCTGGCAGGGTAGCGCCGGCTACTGAGGCATAATACACGGGTAAAACGGCGGCCATGATGGTCGTGGCAAAGGCCGAATTGGCCCAGTCGTAGAACGTCCAGGCCCAGATAGCTCGTTTATGTTGTTTTTCATCCATAGAAAGGGGCTCCCTCAGGCGATTCAGTCTTGGGAGTATTATAGTATAATTGGGAAGACGCCCCAGTAGCTCAACAGGACAGAGCAAGGCACTCCTAACGCCTAGGTTGAGAGTTCGAATCCCTCCTGGGGCATTTTTTTATTCAGGTTGAGAGCACCCGGAAGGGTGTGGTATTCGAATCCCGCCTGGGACATTTTTTTTATCCAGGTTGAGAGTACCCGGAAGGGTGTGGTATTCGAATCCCTCCCGGGGCATTTTTTTTATCCAGGTTGAGAGCACCCGGAAGGGTGTGGTATTCGAATCCCTCCTGGGGCATTTTTTTTATCCAGGTTGAGAGCACCCGGAAGGGTGTGGGTGATGTGCGATTAAAATTAGTATTTAATTATGAAATTGTAATGTTTCCGCTTGATGTTTTCAGAAAGTTGGGGTAAAATAATCCCGGTAAACGTCAGGGTGCCCCCCTCACTCTGGCGTTTGCCATTTAAAAAGACAGGGTCGCTGTTGAGGCGACCCTTCAAGGTTATTTTGAAGCCATTCGCTCGAGAGCGGTGATGAGGCGGGCTATTTCATCCAGAGAATTGTAATGGGTGGCGCCAACTCGCAGCAGGCCGCCTTTGTCTTCCAGTCCAAGGCGGGTGGTGACGGCAAGAGCGTAGAAGTTCCCATTCCAGACGTAAATTCCCTCTTGGTCAAGCCTGCGGGCAATCTCCTGCGGTGAATGCCCCTCCATGGTGAAAGAAATGGTAGGCACACGATGATCAATCAGGTCTGGGGTGGCAGGGCCGTAGATATGAACGCCCGGGATAGAGTGGAGCCCCTCTAGAATGGCGCGCGAGAGTTCAGCTTCATAGGCCCGCACCGCCGCCATGGCCTGTTTGAAGACCAGCCTTCTGCCTGTGTATTCACCCGAATAGAGTTCGAGAAAGTCATGGCCAAAATTCTTGCCAAGCCATTCAAAATATTCTAAAGCGCCAAGCACCCCGGCATACCCCTCAAAGTTACCGGTGCCTGTTTCAAATTTACCCGGTGGGTCAGCCGGTGCCGGACGCACCCGGTAGGCTGACAGGCGGTCCAGCAGGTCATACCGCCCGTAGAGCACACCCACATGTGGCCCGAAGAATTTGTAAGCCGAACAGACTAAAAAGTCACACCCGATTTTCTGCACATCGATGGGCCCGTGGGCGGCGTATTGCACCGCATCGATGTATACCAGAGCCCCGGCTCTTTTAGCCAGAGAGGTCATCTCATAGACCGGGTTAATCGTCCCCAGCGCATTGGAGGCATATCCAAAGGCTACCAGTTTGGGCCTTTCTTCCAATGCGGAGCGGAAGTCATCCAGGTCTAGCATGCCCGTATGGGGGTTAAAATCGACCCAACGTACCCGACACCCACGATCTTCAGCCACATGTAACCAGGGAGAAATATTTGCATCGTGGTCGAGATGAGTGACTACCAGAAGGTCTCCCGGTTGGAAGGTTCGTGCCAGGGCTCGACTGAGGTTAAAGGTGAGCGATGTCATGTTGGGGCCAAAAACGATTTCCTCAGGACGTGAAGCGTTGAGAAAATCGGCCATGGCGGCACGGGCGGCATCGATGGTGGCATCTGAGGCCCGGCTGGTTGCGAACTCACCCCCGTGATTGGCATTGGTCCTGGTCAGATAGGTATGTATCCGTTCAAGACTCTGGCGGGCAATTTGTGTTCCGCCGGGGTTGTCTAAAAAGATTGCCGGCTGTTGAAGTGCCGGAAAATGGGAACGAATGGCAGCAATGTCAAGCGTCATGATTCGTCTTCTTCCTGGTCGTTTTCATCACCGAAATCGAGTTCTTCATCGATATCTTCTGGACGGCGGCGGCACCACAGGAGGAGTACATGGCCTTCCTCAGTTTCTACGTTGCGGGCGGCGAGAATGGGGGCACGTTCTTCCATTCCCAGGGGGTTGCGGTAATGCAGATAAATGACCCCTTTTGACCGCCAGGCTCGATTACAACGCTCAACCAGGGAGAAATATTTGCATCGTGGTCGAGATGAGTGACTACCAGAAGGTCTCCCGGTTGGAAGGTTCGTGCCAGGGCTCGACTGAGGTTAAAGGTGAGCGATGTCATGTTGGGGCCAAAAACGATTTCCTCAGGACGTGAAGCGTTGAGAAAATCGGCCATGGCGGCACGGGCGGCATCGATGGTGGCATCTGAGGCCCGGCTGGTTGCGAACTCACCCCCGTGATTGGCATTGGTCCTGGTCAGATAGGTATGTATCCGTTCAAGACTCTGGCGGGCAATTTGTGTTCCGCCGGGGTTGTCTAAAAAGATTGCCGGCTGTTGAAGTGCCGGAAAATGGGAACGAATGGCAGCAATGTCAAGCGTCATGATTCGTCTTCTTCCTGGTCGTTTTCATCACCGAAATCGAGTTCTTCATCGATATCTTCTGGACGGCGGCGGCACCACAGGAGGAGTACATGGCCTTCCTCAGTTTCTACGTTGCGGGCGGCGAGAATGGGGGCACGTTCTTCCATTCCCAGGGGGTTGCGGTAATGCAGATAAATGACCCCTTTTGACCGCCAGGCTCGATTACAACGCTCAACCAGTGCATGCCCGTTGAAAGTTCGCACACGGGTGAGCATCAGGTTGTAAAGGCGAGGACTCTCATTCAAACCCAGCGCCCAGCCATCCATAACCGACTCAAAAACTGGTGGTGGGCCTTCGATGATGGTGATTTTTTCGTCCATAACGTTCACTCCAACTATGCTTAAAAAGGCAGTGCACAGCCGGTTGGCAAGTGCGGGAAAATCATACCATAAATTAATGGCAGTGGATGGAGAGTTGCGTTACTTTACGATTCTGGAAGGAAGTAATTATTGTTCCAGACCATGGCGGGCGAGCAGGTCAGGATCTGAGAGGATGGTTGCTGTGGGGCCGTCAGCAACAATGCGCCCCTGATCCATGACGACCGTGCGGGGGAGTAGTTCCCTTACCATAGGGAGATCGTGAGAAGCCACGATCATGGTTATGGGTAGCTCTCGTAACAGTTCAATGAGAGTACGGCGAGCGCGCGGATCGAGCCCGGCGGTGGGTTCATCCAGCACCAGCACGGCAGGCTTCATAGAAAGGACAGTGGCGATGGCGATGCGCTTTTTCTCACCTACGCTGAGATGATGAGAGACTCTTGAGCTATATTCGCTCATTTTCACCCGCTCGAGGGCTTCTTGAACGCGCTGGCGCACTTCTTCTGCGGGTAACCCCTGATAGATGGGGCCATAAGCAACATCGTCGAAAACGGTGGGTGAGAAGAGCTGGTCGTCGGGAGATTGGAAGACCAGCCCTACCAGTGCGCGGACGCGCCCCAGGTTTTTGCCCGAAACATCCAGCCCGCTTACCCGAATTTCACCCGTTTGACGGGGTAAAATACCATTTAAATGAAGGAGAAGGGTGGATTTGCCTGCTCCGTTTGGCCCGACCAGGGCAACTTTCTCGCCATGGGCCAGATCCAGCGTGATATGATCCAGGGCTTTGTGCCCGTCGGGATAGGTGAAAGAGAGATCCCGAATTTCTACGACGCAGCTCATAGCGATTTACCCCCAGAGGATACGGCTTAAAACCAGCAGAGATAAAAGAAGGAGAAGAACGATGAACAATACCAGCCAGTCCACAGGCCGCAGGCCGGGCTGGGGCAGGCTGCGGATTTCGCCATCATAACCGCGGGCGAGCATGGCGTGGTAAATGCGATCGGAGCGTTCCAGAGATCGCAAAAAGAGACTGCCGGCCATACCTCCGGCCACCTGTGAGCGCCAGAAAATGGTGCCCCCTGCACGATGCCCGGAGAATTCACTTTCGCCACTGCGTGCTGTGCGAGCGCGTAACATCCGCAGCACCTCATCAACCATCACGAAAAGGTATCGCCACATCAACCCGATGATTGCCACCATTAACCTGGGTAGACCCAGAGCACGCATGGCATGGAGGATTTCGGGGAAGGTTGTGGTGGAAGCAAGCAGAACGGCGGCCTGGACGGAAATCCACGACCGCAGCGAAATGCTTATAAAACGTTCTAATCCCTGCTGAGTGATTGAAAGCCCAAGAGGTAAAGCCAGGAGCACAACCCCATCCACCGTCACCAGAAGTGGCAGAGCTGCCAGGACGAAGGGCAATGCCAGCAGGGCACGTTTCATAAAAAAAACAATTCCCAGGTCGCTGAGCAGCTCTGCCGAAAGAACGAGAGATAAAAGGAGAGTGAAAATCGGCCAGGCTCCGGCAGGAGTGAGGGCAGAGGTGAGGATGAAGGCAATCACCAGGATGAGTTTGATGCGTGCATCCAGCCTGTGAACAGGACTGGTGCCCTCCTGATAGGGATCAAGGAAGTTCGCATGCATGGGGTCTCATTCCTGCTCTGGTGCGGCGGATTTTCTAAAGAGTGATTCCATCAGGTCGATTTCCGTCGGCGAGAATAGGCTACCAGCAGGGCTACGGCGAGCACAAGGAGGCTCCCAACAATCCCGGCGAGAATGGTAGCTACCGCCTCATTGGAAATGCCGGGAAAGGTGTAATCGGGAATGATGGATAGGCCGGGTTCTCGTGCCTTTTCCAGGAAGCCCGCCTGTTCAGCGACCCATTCCAGGCCATCGGGATGGCTGGAGGCAAGTGGAGAAAGAACAGCAAGGACGAGCGTGATCAACCCGCCGGTAACCCAGACCCACACGGTGGCGCGAGCGTGCTCCTGCCCCGATTTCAACAGGTCAGGTCGGGCAGCCAGCACCAGGGTTACCGCACCCAGGGTGATCAACCCTTCGCCAATGCCGATTAATGCATGGATACCTCCCATAGCGGGGACTGCAATATTGGCCGGAGAAGTTCCTGATAGAGCCAGTTCCAGTGCACAGGCAAGTGCCGCGATAAAAATGGAAGCCCACCCGGCGGCAAAGCTCCCCCCGATGATTCCCCAGCGGCGACCGCCGGAAAGCCGCTGGAAGAGGCGGACTACTGCATAGGCGACGAAACTTCCTACGATGGCCATATTGAAAATATTGGCGCCAAGCACAACCAGCCCGCCATCCTGGAAGATGAGAGCCTGGATGCCAACCACACAGGTGAGCACAAGAATAGAAGCCCATGGGCCGAGGAGAATGGTAGCCAGGGCCGCACCCAGCAGGTGCCCTGAAGTGCCCCCTGTGACACTGAAGTTAAGCATTTGTCCGGCAAAAATGGCCGCCGCCAGAACCCCCATTACAGGCACTTCCCGTTCACCGAGATCTGAACTGACCCTTCGGAAAGCAATTGCAATAAGAGCGATGGAAAGGATCCAGAGGATGATGGCCACGGGGATGGAGAGAAATCCATCGGGAATGTGCATGGGTGCAGGTGAGTAGAGCATAGGTTCCTCCTTATGAAATAAATGATGATCCCTGCCTGTCGGCGAGACAGTGCGGGCATAAACCAAAGAAGGTCACATGACTTGAATCGATGTGATAACCGGTGGTCTGCTCAAAATGTTCAAAAAGCGGGGCGAGTTCACTGTGATCAATTTCTGTTGTCTGGCCGCACCGACGGCAAATAAGATGATGGTGCTCGTGGGCGGTTGACTCGTAGACGATCCTCCCGCTGCCGATGTGAGCGGCCAGGGCGAGCCCGTGCCCCACAAGAAAATCCAGTGTTCGGTAGATGGTAGCTTCATTGACACCCGGGAGACGCTGGCTGACGAGCTGATAAACTTCTGCGGCGTTGAGGTGATGGGGGGTGTCTTCGAGCACCTGAAGGACTACCAGTCGTTGAGGGGTGAGGCGGTATCCCAGTTTTTTGAGCCGTTCGGTGAGCTGTTCGAGTCGCATAGAAAACCTGCAGTTGCAAATAATTGCAAGAACAAGTGTACTCGAAAAAGGTCAGATTCTCAAGATTGTGTGGAAGGTCGATCGGAAAAATATGGATTTTCTTCCTGATATGGGGGTGTCTCCAGCGGGTATAATCCAGTTAACCTGATCAGGAGTGAAGCATGGAGGAAAGAAAGATACGTGTTCTCATTGCAAAACCGGGACTGGATGGCCATGATCGCGGGGCAAAGATTATCGCTCAGGCATTACGCGATGCGGGTATGGAGGTGATCTACACCGGCCTGCGCCAGAGCCCGGAAATGATCGCCGAAGCGGCTCTGCAAGAAGATGTGGATGTGGTTGGCCTTTCGATCCTTTCCGGGGCGCATTTAGCGTTGGTTCCCAGGATCATTGAACTGCTACGCGCCAACGGACAGGAACACGTCAAAGTGTTTGTGGGGGGAATTATTCCGGAAGAAGATGTGCCTGTGTTAAAGGCAGCGGGAGTGACCGAAGTATACGGCCCGGGTACTTCCACGCGCGAGGTTGCCGAAGCTATCAGACAGGCGGTTCTGGGTGAGGAAGTCCACTGATTCAGACCTTGTGGAGCGGGTGCTGGCCGGTGAGCGGCTGGCTCTTGCGCGCCTGCTCACCCATGTTGAGAATGATACTCCTGTCGGCCGGGAAGCCCTGGAGCGATTGTTCCCATTCACCGGACGGGCTCACCTTGTGGGAATTACTGGCGCGCCGGGCACGGGAAAATCTTCTCTGGCCAACCGGCTGGCGATGGCTTATCGAAAGTTGGATCATCGGGAACCACCCCGTGTGGCCGTGCTGGCAGTAGACCCAACCAGCCCGTTCAGTGGGGGGGCCCTCCTGGGTGATCGTTTACGGATGAAGGATGTGACTGGCGATCCTGGAGTGTTCATCCGCTCCATGGCGTCCCGTGGGGCTGTGGGGGGGCTGGCGCGAACTACAGCGGCGATGGCTCAGGTGCTGGATGCCGCAGGCTTTGAGAAGGTATTGATAGAAACGGTCGGGGCCGGGCAATCTGAAGTTGAAGTGGCCCGCCTGGCGCATACGGTGATCGTAGTAGATGCCCCGGGTCTGGGAGATGATATTCAGGCGATTAAGGCGGGTATTTTAGAGATCGCCGATATTCTGGTTGTCAATAAGGCCGATCTTCCAGGGGCAGAGAATACATTTCGTAATTTGCGGCTGATGCTCGATCTGACCTTCCCGGAAGAACGAGAGGGCCTCTGGCGGCCATCTCTGGTGCGGGCGGTTGCTTCAACCGGTGAAGGAATACCTGAGATCATCCAGGCTATTGAAGCTCATAAAGATTTCCTGGTTAAAACCGGCAGCTGGGCAAAGCGGGAGGAAGCCCGCTTGTGGGGGGAATTTGAGTCTCTGTTGCAGGCGGCCTTACTGGCCCGCTGGCGCGATCAAGTTGGAGAAGAGGCCTATCAGCAGACCCTCTCTCAGCTAACCCGGCGGCAGATTTCGCCCTGGCAGGCAGTCAAAAAGCTTCTTGAGAGAGATTCCATGATTTCAGAATAACTGCCCGGTCTGAAGAGTGCAGGGTGTGTTAAAATTACCCATTGACCTCATAAACATCACTTTATAAGGAAGCTTTTATGTATCGAACGATGTATTGCGGCGAACTGCGACCTTCTCACATTGGCCAGAAGGTGACCCTGGCCGGGTGGGTTCATCGGCAGCGTGATCATGGTGGTGTGACTTTTATCGATCTGCGAGATCGTTCAGGGGTGGTGCAAATTGTGGGCAACCCCGAGGTGCCAGGCGCCGCGATGATTCGAGAGGCACGTGTAGAGTGGGTGCTTCAGGTTACGGGGATGGTTCGCCGTCGTCCGGAGGGGGCAGAGAACCCCAACCTGCCAACCGGCGAGGTGGAGGTTGAGGTGCTCGAATGCGAAGCCCTCAACCCGGCCAAGCCATTGCCCTTTGTGGTGAACAAAGATGAAGATGTGGATGAAAATGTTCGCCTTAAATACCGGTATCTCGACCTGCGGCGCGAGCGCATGCAACGCAATTTGATTCTGCGCCATCGGGTGGTTAAATTCATTCGAGATTACCTTGACCAGCAGGGTTTTATTGAGGTAGAAACACCGATCCTATTTAAAACCACACCTGAAGGGGCACGAGATTATCTGGTGCCGTCAAGGGTGCACCCGGGGTGTTTTTACGCGCTGCCTCAATCACCTCAACAGTTAAAACAATTATTGATGGTAGCCGGGGTCGATCGCTACTTCCAGATTGCCCGCTGTTTTCGAGATGAAGACCTGCGCGGAGACCGCCAGCCAGAGTTCACTCAGCTCGACCTGGAAATGTCCTTTGTCCACCGGGATGATGTGCTGAACATGGTGGAAGGGTTATTTACCGCCATGCTCCCGGTGGTGGCGCCGCATAAAAAACTGCTTGCCAGCCCCTGGCCGAAGCTCTCGTATACCGAGGCGCTGGAACGTTTCGGTACCGATAAGCCCGATCTACGCTTCGGGATGGAACTGTACGATGTTTCGGATATTTTTGCCAGCAGTGGTTTCATGGTGTTTCAGAACACCCTCAAAACTGGCGGAGTGATTAAGTGCATTGTGGTGCCGGGGTGCGCTGAATACACCCGGAAAGAAGTGGACGACCTGACTTCTTTTGCCAGAGAGCAGGGCGCAAAAGGCCTGGCCACTCTGGCGCTTACCGCTGAAGGGGTTAAAGGAACGGCCCAGAAATTTATCACATCTGAAGAAACGGCCGCTCTCCGCGAACGGACGGGCGCAGGCGAAGGGGATTTAATCCTCTTCGTGGCCGATCAAAAAACGGTGGCGAATAAAACCCTGAGCGCGTTACGGTTGCTGTTCCGCGACCGTCTGCAACTTGCTGATCGGAATACGATGGCCTTTGCGTGGATTGTGGATTTTCCAATGTTTGAATGGAATGAAGAAGAACAGAAGTGGGATGCTGCCCATCATCCTTTCACCATGCCACGCCTTGAGGACCTCTCAAAGTTTGATACCGATCCGGGCTCAATTCTTTCGGACGCCTACGACATGGTTTGCAACGGGTATGAGATGGCTTCGGGATCCATTCGTATCCACCGGCGTGATATTCAATTTAAAATCTTCCAGCTCCTTGGTCTGAAGGAAGCGGATATTCAACAAAAATTTGGGCACATGCTGGAAGCTTTTGAGTATGGAGCGCCGCCTCATGGTGGAATCGCCCCCGGCATCGATCGTCTGGTGATGTTACTGGCCGACGAGCCGAATATTCGTGAAGTAATTGCTTTCCCGAAGAATCAGGCAGCCCGTGACCTGATGGCCGATGCTCCTTCTCCGGCTACCGATAAGCAGCTTGCAGAATTGCATATTCGCGTGGAATTGCCCAAAGAGGAACAGGGATAAGTCGAAGGTATGATTTATTCTCATCGTCTGCGATTTCGTGCTGCTGAACGCGAAGATATTCCCCGGTTTGTGACCTGGTTGAATGATCCTGACGTGCGCCGCCATTTATCCTTGATCTATCCCCTTTCAAAAGCAGAGGAAGAGGAATGGTTTGAACGCATGTTGAAAGACCCGGCGGCAGAGCATGTGATGGTTATTGAGATCAGGCAAGGGGATGGATGGAAGCCGATTGGCAATATATCTCTGATGGATATTCAATGGATTGAACGTTCAGCAGAGCTGGGGCTCTTTATCGGTGAGAAAGAAGAGTGGGGTAAGGGGTATGGCACAGAAGCTGTCAAACTTCTCCTGCGCCATGGATTCCAGACTCTTAACCTTCATCGAATTTTCCTGCGTGTGCACGAAGACAACCTGCGTGGCATTCGCGCCTATGAGCGGGCGGGATTTATTCACGAAGGTCGCTTACGGCAGGCGGTGTATCGGGAAGGGCGCTTTTACGATATGTTAATAATGTCTGTCCTGCGAGAAGAATGGCAGGATGGCGATCAATCTCTGGGTTAAGAAGCGGAGTGGTTCGAATGCACCATTTGCGTCATGAGAAAATGTACGGTGATATTAAGCTGTACGCGGGGACGGCCTCGCCGGAGCTGGCTACCAAGGTGGCAGAATACCTTGGAGTTACGCTGTGCGGGCGCGATGTAGTCTCTTTTCCCAATGAAAATTTGTTTGTCAAACTCCATAGCAGTGTGCGGGGCCAGGATTGTTATGTCATTCAGACAACTTCTGCGCCGGTGCACCGCAACCTGATGGAACTGTTGATCATGTTGCAAACCCTGCGCCTGGACTCGGCCGCACGGATTACTGCTGTGATCCCTTACCTGTGTTATGCACGTTCAGATAAAAAAGATCAGCCGCGTGTGCCCATCACGGCCCGGCTGATCGCGGACATGATCGAAGTGGCCGGTGCTGACCGGTATATCACTCTCGATCTGCATGCCGGGCAGATTCAGGGCTTTTTCACCATTCCGGGTGATGTGCTGACCGCGTTCCATATTTTACTGGATTACCTGAACTCGATTAAACACCGCATGCATTCACCCGTGGTAGTGACCGCAGACCTTGGTTTTGCCAAGAAGGGGCGAAACTTTGCCGCCGGAATTAATGCTCCGATGGCTTTCATCGAAAAACGGCGGGTGGCCAACGACGCCAAAGCCGAAGCTCTGACGATCATTGGCGACGTGAAGGATCGGGATTGCGTGCTTGTCGATGACGAAATCGACACCGGCGGTACCATGGTGCAGGCAGTAAATTTGCTCAAGGATTACGGCGCACGTAATATCTATATGATTTTTGTTCACCCGGTCTTTTCCGCAAATGCTGTTGCAAGGCTTTCGGCATTACCGGTGGCTGAATTCATCACCACCGATACGGTGCCTCTTTCGCAGGAGAAGCGCGCGCCTTTCGGCGATCGCTTGAAGATCCTCTCGGTGGCACCTTTGCTGGGAGAAGTGATTCTGCGTGCCAATCAGGGGCGCAGTGTTGGTGAAATGTTCAACGAATAAGGAGCCTTCCAGACCGCCGAGAGGCGGTTTCTGGTATATCAGTATGCCAGAACTACCTGAAGTTGAAACCATCGTTCGTGCGCTACGTGAAGGTGGGCGGGGTGGAGAGGCTGTGCCGGGGCATCGGATTGAGGGGGTAGATGTAAGCTGGCCAAGGAGCGTGGCTGAGCCTTCGGTTGAAGTATTAACCCGCCAGGTTGTCGGGCAGAGGATCGAAACTGTCACCAGGCGTGGAAAGTTTGTGGTTCTTCCCCTGGACACGCAGGCGCTTCTCATTCACCTCAGGATGAGCGGTGATTTACGTGTAGAAACTACGGGAGAAAGAAAACTTCCTCACGATCGCATTCGCTTTTTTCTTTCGGGTGGGTTGAGCCTGGTATTTAATGATCCGCGGAAGTTCGGGCGGGTCTGGCTGGTGGAGGACTGGCAAAAGTTCCTGGCTGGCCTTGGCCCTGAACCACTGGATGAGAAGTTTACGGCGGATGAGCTTGCACAGCGACTCGGGATGACCCGGCGCAGGATTAAACCTCTTTTGCTCGATCAGACCTTCCTTGCCGGACTCGGGAATATTTATACAGATGAGGCTCTGCACCTGGCCGGAATCCATCCTCTGGCACCGGCCTGGAAGCTGTCTGCGGAGCAGGTGGTACATCTGTGGAGAGCAATCCGCTCGGTGTTGATGGAGGGAATTCGCCGGAATGGGGCGAGCATCGACTGGGTATACCGCGGGGGAGAATTTCAGCACCATTTCCGGGTGTATCAACGTGCCGGGATGCCGTGCTCTGTTTGTGGCAGTGCCATTCAACGCATGGTGGTTGGACAGAGGGGAACGTATTTTTGTCCGGTTTGCCAACCTCCATGGGAAGAATGAATTAACAAAATTGTAGATCGGATGGGTAATTTTTTGGTTATCTCCGGGAACGATATGCTATAATCGGATCATCCCATGCGTATCTTTTACCAGAGGGGATGTAGAAATGCCCGCAAGTGCTGCTCCTTCCACTTCGTTGTTGTTGATTATTGCCCTGGTGTGTATCACCATTGGCTATGTTTTTGGCTGGCTGATTTCCTCGCTCCAACACAGCCGGGATGAAAAACGAACTTCAGAAGATCGGCCCGCGGATGAACTTGCCCGGGCAATTCCTGTGGAAAAGCCAGCCGAGGCACCTTCCTCACTCTTACGTCTTTCTCAGAAGCCAGAAAGCAATGATTTGCTCATCGAGGTGAGGGGCAAGACCTTTTCCCGGGTGGAAGATTTAACGCTGGAAGATCGGGCAGAGGTGGAGAGCGCCTTGCGCCGCACTGCACAGTGGATGGGATGGACGTATTCTCTCCGCGAGACGGTCACCGGGGCGGTGCCGGTGGTTCCAAAAGAGCCACCTGCTGAGCCGGTTCGCCCTCCGAGCGTGGTAGCCGGGATGACCAATGCACTGGCTGATGTATTACAGCCAACGGCGAAGGTGGAAACTCCTAAAAGCATTGTGGAGCAGATCGATGCTATCTTCCAATCCATGCTCGTTGGCACCCCGTATGAAAATCAGAAGATCTATATAGCAGAGGATACCCGGCACGGGGTTATTGTTCGGATCGGCAATGATCTTTATGAAGGGGTTGGTGCAGTACCTGAAGGGGAGATTAAAGCTTTGCTTCGCAGTGCAGTAAGTGAATGGGAAAGACAGCAGGAGCAGAATCGGCGGCGGGTGAACAATAAAACGCTCCCGTAAAAAGGTATCTCCCCGGCCAGTAGAGGGGGGCTACCGGCTGGAGAGACATTGTTACTATAACATAATTACAATTTCATTGCAATAGGTTAAATCTTAATAAAAAAGCCGAATTTTAAGGGTTTCGTGTATCTGAAGGACTTGTCGAAGAGTCGATCCTGTACCATAATAGAACCATGAGCTTTCGATTGCGCATTGGATCCTTTCTTGCTTTAGTTGGAATGCTGGCAGGTATCTCTGCCCGGCCTCTACCGCAGTCGACAGGGGAAGGGGGGCTCATTTTTGAACGTACAGGGCAGGTGGTGTCGGGGGAGTTTCTCGATTTCTACCAACAGGCAGATGACCCTCTGATTCTCTTTGGCGATGCAATTTCTGGCGTTGAGAACCACCCGGTGCTGCCCGGCGTGAAAGTGCAATATTTTCAGCGGGCGCGTATGGAGTTGTACCCCAATGAACCGGAAGGAAAACGGGTACGTCTGGCACCGCTGGGAGTGTGGTTGTATGATGAAACCCGGCGCGGCGAAGGAGTTAACTTACCCTTCACGCCGGGAGCGTGCCGGCTTATGGGGAGTAAAGGGTTTGCGGTATGCTATGAGTTCCTCAAGTTCTACGAGGAACACAATGGAGCCCTGTACTTTGGCGAACCCATTTCTGGCTTGGAAAAGCTGGCCAATGGTCGCCTGGTGCAGTATTTTGAACGCTCGCGCATGGAATGGTGGCCTGAAAACCCGGCGGGTGCCCGGGTTGTGCTGACCAATGTGGGACAACTTGATTTTGATCGCGTCCGCCGCGGCCAGGTTAATGATCAGATTGCCCCGACAGCGTTTCGGTTGGTGGTCTATGCTTTTCCGGCCCGCCCCTTTATTGCTCCTGCCAGCCAGCAAACCATCAATGTTATTGTGCGTGATCAGGGATTTCATCCGGTATCAGGTGCGCTGGTCAGATTATCCGTGATTCTGCCTGATCGTCAGGTCATCAATCTACGCCTGCCGGAGACGGATGATAAAGGGCTTACCAGAGCCACGTTCGAGGTTGGATCATTCAAACCGGGGGATCTGGTTAAGGTTGAAATCAATGTCGATGTGAATAACGCTGACCATGTGGTTACCTCGACATCCTTCCGTATCTGGTGGTGATTTGGAGCCCCACTGATATTTGCCCCGGATGAGCATGGGGAGTTCAATAATAATGGCAGGGTATACGGAGAAAGACGTAGCCCCTGTCTTTTTTAAGCCGGAGCTGGCTTACTCTCGCTTATAATTGAAGCGGAGGTTCTCTTTGCCAAAAACGAAACATTCCACCCCTTTGCCGAAAGGGAAATCTCAACACCGGTCTGCAGGGGAGCGAACCACCAGTAAAAGGCAGAGTTCGAAAAATACCCGCTCTAGCGCCCACCGCCGGGGCGGGGGACAGACCTTTTCGCCCACGCGGCCTGGCTGGTGGAGTCAATTATCTGCAGAGCGAAAATTAGACCTGCTGGGGATTCTTCTGGCGTTCGCAGGGTTCCTTTCGCTCTTAAGCCTTTTGTCTAAAGAGCACGGGGTGCTCACTCGCTGGTGGGTGACAGTGATGCGCCAGGTGGGGGGGCATGGGGCCTTCATCCTTCCGGTGGCGGCGTTGTTAAGCGGTATCTGGTTGGTGCTCCGCAAAATCGAGCGGATTCCGGCGCCGTCAGCTGAGCGGTTGGCAGGGTTTTTCCTGCTTTATACCAACTTTTTAACCATTTTACACCTGGCATTTGGCGGTGGATGGGAGATGGCGGCTGCCGGGAATGGAGGGGGGTATATTGGAGCATTTTTTGAAAGAATGCTGGTTTCTGGTCTGGGGAATGGCGGGGCATGGGTGGTGGTGATAACCTGGCTGGTGTTAGGGATTGCCTTTGTTCTGGATATTTCCATCAATGATCTGGCCTCCGCTGTTTCAAGAGCAGTGGCTTCTCTGACCCGATCAAAACCCTCAGGCTCTCAGGTGCCGCAGCCACGTTCTGTCCGCAGGGTGATTCCCGACGAGCCGGAAGTTGAGGCTGGCTCCAGCGAGCTTCCGCCTGATTTCATTCCCCTGCAACCATTAAAGGAAACAGGCACAAAGGAGACCTCTTCCTCACCGACACCCCGGGTGAAAACACGAGAGACACCGATGGCAGGAGGCCGAAGTGGGGCTGAACCTTCCAAACCTGCTCCCTCGCAGAGTCAAGAGCCAGAACCACCCCGCGGGCCGGCCTGGGCGCTTCCTCCCCTGGATGAAATCCTGGATCCACCCAGCCCCGAAGTGATCAAGTCTACCGCAGAGCAGGAACGAGCCAGGTTGATCGAAGAAACCCTGGCCTCCTTTGGTGCTCCAGCCCATGTGGTTGAAATTCACCATGGCCCTACCGTCACTCAATATGGAGTTGAACCCGATTTTGTTGAATCCCGCTCAGGGCGAATGCGCGTGCGAGTGAGCAAGATCGTATCCCTGGCAGATGATCTGGCTCTTGCACTGGCTGCGCCACGAATTCGCATTCAGGCGCCGGTACCTGGACGCAGTTACGTGGGAATTGAGGTGCCCAATGTTGAGGTGAGCCGGGTGAAGCTCCGTGAGGTGATGGAGAGTGAGGCTTTTAAGAAAATCAACTCTCCTTTGCGGATTGCCATTGGAAAAGATGTGGCCGGGAAACCAGTGGCATATGATCTCACAGCAATGCCTCATCTCTTGATCGCCGGAACCACGGGGTCGGGTAAGTCGGTATGTGTTAATGCGCTTTTGACGTGTCTGTTGATCCAGAATTCACCCAATGAATTGCGGTTGATCCTGGTGGATCCTAAACGAGTGGAGCTTACCGGTTACAATGGCATTCCGCATTTACTGGCGCCGGTGGTAGTGGACGCAGAGCGTGTGGTGGGGGCTCTTCAATGGGTGCAACGCGAAATGGATGCCCGGTACCATCGCTTTTCTCAGGTGGGGGTGCGGAATATTGCCGAATATAATCGCAAGAATACGCCGGGTTTACCCTACCTCGTGGTGCTTGTGGACGAACTGGCTGATTTAATGATGCTCGCACCCGATGAGACGGAACGAAGCCTCACCCGTCTTGCACAGCTGGCCCGGGCAACCGGCATTCATCTCGTCCTGGCCACACAACGTCCCTCGGTAGATGTGGTTACCGGGTTGATTAAAGCCAACTTCCCGGCGCGGATTGCTTTTGCAGTGGCTTCAGGCATTGATAGCCGGGTGATCCTTGATCAACCTGGCGCTGAAAGATTGCTTGGGCGAGGTGATATGCTCTTTCAGGCACCTGATGCTCCTGCACCGGTACGTTTGCAGGGGGTGCATGTAGCCGATACCGAAATTCAACGGCTGGTGGACTTCTGGAAAATTCAAGATTATAACCTGAGGTTAGCACGCCAGGCTCCGGCAGCCGATGGCACCGCCGAACCGGTCAGAATGGATCTTCCGCTCAGTACCCCGTTGACCCAGGCGCCGTTGTTTGATGAAGAGCTCGGTTCGAAAAGCGGTGATCCCTTACTGGAAGAGGCGATCCGGATTGTCCGTGAGGAAGGCAGGGCTTCGATCTCGATGCTGCAGCGGAAATTACGCATCGGATACACGCGCGCGGCGCGATTGATTGATGCGATGGAAGATCAGGGGATTGTTGGCCCGGCTCAACCCACCTCACAGGTGCGTGAGGTGCTTCAGAGCAATGGAGACGATCAGGGGTAAATTCGATAGAATGATCTCAGGATCTGGTTCTGGAAAAAGAAACTGCCCGAACTTTGCCGGGCAGTTTCTTTTTCGTTGCGAGTTAGCGGTACATTCGGTTTCGGATATCTTGTTGATCAAGCCGCATGAGCAACCAGAGGGAAAGGAACAGGCCAAGCAAACTGGTGATGATAAAGGGATAATTGGGTATGCCCTGATTGGAAAAGCCATTGCTCCAGAACATCATCACCCGGATGATTACGTTGAGGCCCTGTAAGAAGATGCTGAAGGTCAGAGCGAGTAGACGACCACGGGACATAAGGAAGCCCAGCCCAACGAACAGGCCGATGGCAATGACCAGCACACCCGCACCGGAGAATAACACTGTGGGGGGGTAAGACAGCATCGCGATTGCAGGTAAAAGGAAGAACAGGAAAAGGCGTTGCATCGTAGTCATGCTGAACCTCCTATCCGTGCCCACCGAGATAGGCTTCAATAACCATCGGGTTATGAAGCAGTTCCTGAGCTGGGCCTTCAAGTACAACCCGTCCAGTTTCAAGGACATAACCGCGGTCTGCAATTGAAAGCGCCATCTGGGCATTTTGTTCTACCAGGAGAATGCTGGTGCCCTGCTCATTGATGTCGCGGATGATCTCAAAGATCTGCTCGACCAGAATGGGGGAGAGGCCCATGGAAGGCTCATCGAGCAGTAACAGGCTGGGACGTGACATCAACCCGCGGGCGATGGCAAGCATTTGCTGTTCGCCGCCAGAAAGTGTGCCACCGAACTGCTTCCGGCGTTCGCGCAGGCGAGGGAAGCGCTTGAGCACGGCTTCCAGGTCTGATTGAATTTGAGCCTGGTCGGTTTGCAGGTAGGCGCCCATCTCCAGGTTTTCGATGACGGAGAGCGTTGCAAAAATTTTTCGGCCCTCTGGCACCTGGATAATCCCCTTGCGGACGATATCCTGCGCCTCGGTATAGGTAATGTCTTCACCCTGGAAAAGGATCTGACCGGAGCGAGCGCGCAACAGACCGGATATGGTATTGAGCGTGGTTGACTTTCCGGCTCCGTTCGCGCCAATGAGGGTGACAATTTCCCCTTTTTCCAGGTGGAAGTTTATCCCACGCAAGGCGTGGATGGCTCCATAATATACATTGAGGTCTTTGACTTCGAGCATCATACGGTTTTCTTCCGTCGGAATTTTTCGGATAGTGCAGCTGCACCCGGGCCAAGATAGGCTTCAACCACCCGCGGATTGGCCTGAATTTCGGCAGGTGTTCCACGGGCGATCACTTCTCCAAAATCCATCACGGTGATGTATTCGCAAATTCCCATCACCACGCGCATTTGATGTTCGATCAGCAAAATGGTGAGGTTAAACCGTTCCCGGATGAAGTGGATCAGATCCATCAGGGCGACGGTTTCGGCCGGATTCATCCCGGCGGCGGGTTCGTCTAGAAGAAGCAGCTTTGGTTCGGCTGCCAGAGCCCGGGCGATTTCAAGGCGGCGTTGCTCGCCGTAGGGCAGATTTTTGGCAATCTCACCCTGACGGTCTTCCAGGCCAAACACCGAGAGAAATTCCTGGGCCCTCTCGGTTAATTCCTTCTCTTTAACCTGAAAACGTTCATTTCGGAAGATGCCATCGAGCAGGTTATAACCGGCGTGAGGATGGTACGCAATGCGTACATTATCCAGCACCGTGAGGTTGGGGAACAGGCGAATATTCTGGAATGTACGTGCGATGCCCATCTGGTTGATCTGAAAGGGCTCCAGGCCGGTAATTTCTTGCCCCCGAAATTGGATACTTCCGGTGGTGGGGGTATAGACGCCGGTGATCATGTTAAAAACGGTGGTTTTCCCTGCGCCGTTCGGCCCGATCAGGCCATTCAAATCGCCGCGGTGGAGCTGGAGGGAAAAGTTATTGACCGCGCGCAACCCCCCGAATAATTTAGTGAGGCCTTCGATCCTCAAAATTTCTTCCCGTCCATCGGGAGAAGGTGTAAACTGAAAATCGCTCATACATTGGCCTCCTTGACGGTAATGCCCTCGGATTGGGGTTGGGAGGTCTTTTTACGTAAGGGGGGAAGGATCTGCCGCAGGTAGGGCATCTCGAAATTACCGAACAGGCCGTTGGGTTTGAGCAACATCATGATGAGCAGAAGCAACGGGTAGACCACAAATCTCCAGGTCTCAAAACCTGAAGGGAGTAAGAGCCGTAAGAAGCCTTCCAGGACGAGCGCCCAGGCAAATGAGGCAAACACCGTGCCGGTGATGCTCCCCAATCCCCCAAAGACCACAATGATCATCGGGTCGAAGGATTTGATGAAGTTGAAGGTGTCGGGGTGTAAAAAGCCATTGACATGGGCATACAACCCACCAGCCAGACCGGCGAATAATGAGCCGAGGACAAAGGTGAGGGTTTTGAAGTAGCCCACATCGATCCCCATGGCTTTGGCGGCGATTTCATCCTCTCGCACCGAGATGATGGCGCGCCCGGTACTGGAGTGGATCAGGTTGCGGGTGATGACCAGGACAAGCACCAGGAAGAACATAACCCAGAACCAGCTGGTGACCTTGGGAATGCCAATCATTCCACGAGCGCCCTTCATTTCTGTGAATCCAAGCAGGGTGTCCGAGTTGTCCAGCAGTACCTTGACGATGATAGTAAAGCCGAGGGTGGCGATGCCGAAGTAATCGGAACCCAGTGTGAGCACGGGTAACCCGAAGAGGAAGCTAACTTCTGCAGCCAGTAACCCGCCGATGAGCACGGCCAGAATGAAAACGATGGTGGTAGCAACATCCGGCGGCAGGGCCTGAAGGAGCCCATTTACCGGCGGGGCAATCACACGGCCCAATTGAACCGAAGCCACAGAAAGGCCAATGGCGGCCAGAAGATAGACCGTGAAGGCTGAGAGTGCATCCAAACCACGGATGCGGCTCAGCAGGCGATATAGCAGAAGAATGGACGTGCCGACCAGGAGCACAATCAGGAGCAGGACGATCAAACCATCGGTGCTGGCATTATTGGTCCAGCGATAAGTGATGTCGGCAGCGGAATAGGCCCCGATCGCGTAGAAACCCCACTGGCCCAATGAGAATTGCCCGTTAAAGCCATAGATCAGGTTGAGGCCAATGCTTACAATGGCCATGACACCACCGATGCGCAAAATAGTATTCCAGAAGGCGGTGAGGACATTCAGGCTGATCAGCGCCTGCACGACTATGAAGAAAGCCAGCGCACCGCCGAGGAAGAGCAAAGAGCTGCGGTCAATTTTCTTGAACATAGGTTACGCTTTCTCCCGTTGTGCTTCGCCAAAAATCCCGGTTGGCCTGACCAGTAACACGATGATCAGAATGGTGAAAGCGATGGCGTCTCGCATGGGAGTTGAGATATACGCCGCACTGAGCACCTCTGCCTGCCCCATGATCAAAGCGCCGACCAGTGCCCCGGGGATGCTTCCAATCCCACCCAGCACAGCAGCTACAAATGCCTTCAGGCCGGGAATGATGCCCATCCAGAAGAATACCTGGGGAAAGGCAATGGCGTAGAGCATGCCTGCCGCCCCTGCCAGAGCCGCCCCGATGGCAAACGTGACCGAGATTACGCTATCTACGTTGATGCCCATGAGCCGCGCGGTCTGTTTATCATAAGCCACGGCGCGCATGGCCTTGCCGATTTTGGTTTTACCCACGATGTACTGGAGAACAACCAGCAGGAGAATGGAAACCACAACGATGATGATGGAGATGTTGGAGAAAATGACGGTTTTTTCCGGGATGGCTTGCCCTTTCTGTAATGCCTGAACTCCCTGGGCGCTGACCATCCAGGTGGTTACATCGAATGGCCGTTTATAGGTGATGAAATTGGGAGAAAACACAAAATTTAAAGCCCCAAAATATTCCAGGAAGAAAGAAACACCAATGGCGGTGATGAGTGCTGAAATGCGAGGGGCATTGCGCAGGGGTTTGTAGGCTACCCGTTCAATTGTAATAGCAACCAGGGCACAAATGGCCATGGAGAGAAGGATCACGGTAATCGAGCCAATTCCTATCGAAAGTCCGGGCGACAGATTGGGGAAAACTTTGGCTGGCCAGGTGTGGAGCTGGACGCGAGCAATGGCGTAATAGCTCATAAATGCCCCCACCATGAAGACATCGCCATGAGCGAAGTTGATCAGCCGAACGATGCCATACACCATGGTGTATCCCAGCGCAATCAGGGCGTACACAAATCCCAGTTGCAGGCCATTAATGACCTGTTGCAAGAAAAGGGTGGGGTTGGTCACCAGTTCTGATCCCAGCTTCCAGAGAACCAGAAGAAGGATCAGAATCAGCAAAAGAAGACCCAGAATTTTACGACGGACGAGAAAATCGAGAAAAGAAGGGGTTGAAGGAACCGCTTTTGATGAATTCATACAAAACCCCGGGAAAGATCATTGGTGGAGGAACGGCTTTATGGTTTTTCTCAAGCCTGCTTCACGGTAAGAGAAAAACCATAAAGCTGTTCGAGCGAGGCCAGTGGGAGCCAGGAAAACTCCCAGAGAGAACCGGGCTCTCGTTGCCCAGCCCGGATGAAACCTCAGGCAGAGAGGCGGGATTACCCCGCCTCTCTTGATAAGGTTCCAGTCGATTATGGAGCAACGGAAGCGGCAAATGATACTTTGCCATCTTTGACTGCGAGCACAACGGCGCTCTTGATGGGGTTGTGTTGAGCGTCGAAGGTTACTTTGCCTGAGACAGCCTCGTATTCCAGTTTTTCCATGGCCTCTGCGACTTTGGTGGGATCATCCACGCCAGCTTTTTCGATGGCGGCGATGAGCAGATTGGTGGCGTCATACCCAAGGGTCGCCAGCGCATCGGGCACGGAATTGTATTTCTTCTGGTAATTGGCTACCCACTGTTGCACGATGGGGCGGGTATCTTCTGGTGAATAGTGATTGGAGAAGAAGCCGCCATTGGCTGCATTCTTGTCGAGGTCAGCAGAATCCCAGCCATCACCACCCATCATCACAGCGGTAACGCCCTTTTCTTTCGCCTGAGCACCGACCAGGTTGACGATGTTATAGTAATCGGGGACAAAGAGCACTTCAGCCTTGGATTCGGCAACCTTGGTCAAAATGGCGGAGAAGTCGGTGTCCTGAGCGGTGTAGGTTTCTTTGCCTACAATCTGACCACCATTTTCGGTAAAGGCTTTCTCAAAGAACTCGGCGAGGCCGCGAACGTAGTCATTGCCCTGATCGAAGAGGATGAAGGCCGTCTTGTAACCTTTGGAGAGGGCAAATTTGGCCATCACGGTTCCCTGGAAGGGGTCAATGAAGCAGGCGCGGAAGACGTATTTCTTGGTTGAGCCATCGGCATTGAGGGTAACTGTGGGGTTGGTCGAGGTGGGGCTGATCATCACGACCTTGTTTTTCTCGGCGATTTCCGAAATGGGGATGGAAGCCTTGGAGCAAACCTCACCCACGACATAGTGCACCTTATCCTGCTCGATGACCTTGTTCATAGCGTTGACCGCCGGGTCGGGGGTGCACTGGCTATCGGCGACGATGGCCTCGATCTTTTTCCCGAGAACGCCACCTTTGGCATTGGCTTCTTCGATGGCGAGCAGAGCACCATCGCGGGTAGAAACGCCGAAGGTAGGCACTGGACCGCTCAGGGGAGCCAGAATGGCGATTTTAATCGTTCCGCCACCTGCTGCTCCTGGCTGGCAGGCCGTCACCAGCAGGGCGACGATCAAGAGCACAAAAATAGCGACACGCGTCTTCATAATAGAGATTCCTCCTTTGGATTGATTGAACGTAAATCGATTAAAGTGACTTCTCTGCGATGGGAACGTTCTCCAGGTGTGATAACAGGGAAGATATTCTCTGCTATCCGGCGTCACCTCCTTTCACGGGAAACTGATCGTCGTAGAAAACGGGTAGATTGGGCTATCGCTGGCCCTGAGACCCGTGGGCTCACGAAAGAAAATTATTTTAATTGCCTGAAGCGTGTAGCGATGGAAACGTGAACAATGATAATAAGATTAATATTGCCTGATGATACGCAGGTTTAAGCCATTTGTCAATAGAATGAACGTCACGTTTTAGTTCGCGGGTCACAGCTGGGCCAGCTGAGGGATGGCTTCTGAAACATCCAGGGGTAAAAGAACTTCGGCGCGGGTATCAAGGTGGGTGGGGGAGAGATTGACCAGGATCAGGGTTGCCCCGTGAGATACCGCCATTTCGGGGAGTTGCGCCGCCGGCCAGACTTCAAGAGAAGAGCCTGCCACCAGGATGGCGTCAGCCCGGGCACAGTGTTCCTCTGCGGCTTGCCAGGTATCATGAGGGAGCATTTCTTCAAAAAGAACAACATCGGGTTTCAAGATTCGCTGACATACCGGGCAACGGGGAAGGTCTTGACCTTGCTCCAGGAGCGGACGAAATTGTAAGGAGGGATATCTTCTGGCACAGCCCGGGCAGTTCATCGTCTCTATGCTCCCGTGGAGCTCGAGCACGTTTTGAGATCCGGCTCGCTGGTGAAGTCCGTCAATGTTCTGGGTGATTACGGCGCGCACTTTGCCTTGAGTTTCTAACCGGGCCAGTGCCTGGTGGGCCGGGTTGGGGTGAGCATCCCAAATTTTTAACATGAGGGGGCGCTTCCATTCCCAGAAACGTTCCGGGTAATTGCGAAAGGTGGTCAGTGAGGCCACTTCCATGGGATCGTATTGTTCCCATAAACCGCTCCCTTTAGAGCGGAAATCGGGGATTCCAGAGGGGGTCGAGATGCCCGCGCCGGTAAATACCACCAGATGCCGCGCCTGGCGGATGATTTGCCGGGCGTAATCGATGCGTTGCTGGATTTCGGGAGAGATCATGCCGCTACACGTTCAGCAACGGCTTCAGCCAGACGACTAAATTGCAGGCTGAGCATCCCGCCGATTTGCACCTGGATCATGGGCAGGTTGCGGGTCGCGGCCTGGAAGGATACCTCTGGCGCAGGTGGGATGACCTGGGCAACAGGAACCCCCAGAGCCTCTTGCACCTGGGTAACTGAAAGTTGCACATCTGCCCGGATGCGATTGACCAGAACCAGAGTGATGAGTTTGTTCCCCCCGAAACCATGCTGTTTCAGATCCTCGAGCAGGAGACGGGTGCGGTTGATGGTTCCAGGGAATGGCTCGGTCACCACGATGACCTCTTTACACTGGTTGAGGATTTCATCGCAGGCGAGATGGGTATTTAAACCGATATCCAGAAGGATAAGCCGGGCCATGAGGGAAAGATGATCGACAATTGCCTCAAAATTGGCGGCGTTTTTGATCAATGAAGCATCTCGGGTATAGGGCGAGGCGAGGAGTAACCGCACCCCATAAGGGACACGCACCAGTTCGTTTTCGATGGTGGTGGTGTTGATATCATTGGGATGAAGCCTTAACAGGTTATTGAGCCCTTCGTGATTGGGTAAGCCGAGTTCTGTGCTCCAACTACCCTGCCCGGGGCGCATTTCTGCCGCGATGACTTCCTGTCGGGTGTTCTGGAAGTAATTAATGGCAAGGTTAAGCACCAGGGTAGAAACCCCCAGGCCCCCTTTGGCGGCCATGACTCCAACTGTGTAACCGCGTTCCAGCGGAACCCCCTCGCGAGATTTACTCCTGGAAAGGATGGCACGCAGGTGAGCAGTAAGTTCAGCCGGATGAATAGGTTTGGTGAGGTAATCATCCGCACCGGCTTCATAACCGGCGATCTTGTCCTCTACCTGGGCACGAGCAGTGAACATGAGGATGGGGATATTGGCCGTTTCTGGTTCTTTACGTAGAGTTCGGGCCACCGAAAGGCCATCGACATCGGGCATCATGATATCCAGAAGGATCAGGTCGGGTTGCTCTGTCCGTGCCATTCCGATGGCCTGTGCTCCGTTGCTGGCGGCTAGAATTTTGTATCCCTGTCTTTCGAGCATGAGCCCCACCAGACGCAGGGTTTGTACGTCGTCATCAACGATCAAAATTTTCTCTGCCATTTTCGTCCCCTTGGAACACCACCTTGAGAGTCCCTTGTGAAAAGTCTAGCATAATTGTGGAGCGAGGACAAGCAATATTGATGAATTTCTCCCCTGTAATGGAATCATTTTCCCTCAAGAGGTGCACTGGTCTCCAGATGCAGACTGCGAAAGGCGAAGAGGCCGAGGAGAACGGGCACCCAGAAAGTCAACCCGCGATAGGCCATGGTTACCACTGCAGAAGCTTCTAATGGCACCTGAAGAGAACCAAAGGCTACTGTCATCACTCCTTCGACCACACCGATCCCGGCGGGGGTGGGTGATACGATTAAGAAAAGGTAGGCAATGCTGAAACAAGCCAGTACCGTAGTAAAAGGGACTTCTATTTTAAACGCCATAAAGACGAGGGCCAGGATGCCAATGAGAATCCCTTTGTTCAGGATGGCGTGAAAGACCGGGCGCAGCACCTGGCGGGGATTGGAGCGCAGAGCAGCAATGCCCTCTGCGGCCTCAAAGGCAAACGAATGCGCCCGTGCTTCGGAGAGGTAATTATGGTGAAGAAATGGATGGAACAGGCGATTGATCATGCGCGCTCCCCAGGCAAGCAGGCGAGCAAGCAAGGACGCGGATTTCATTCCCAGATAGAGGAGCAGAGCCAGTCCCAGAGCACCCAGGAGCAAAATAAGCGAGGCTGTGATTTCGGACCAGTGGAGTTTATTACGCCGGGCCAGTTCTGCCAGGCCAAAGATGAGGGTTAAAAGGGTTGCAGTGTATTCCAGAAGGACAAATAGTACGCCCGCAACCGCGGCACGCCCGATAGAGCGCCCCTGGCTCCGGGCATTGGCCAGCAAATAGGCACCACCGCTCAACCCTCCGGAAGGAGCAACAACCCCGATAAACATGGAGGCCGTAGCCACCCGCGCCATATACATTGCCCCTACTTTCTCATGGAGAAGAGAGAAGATGGATTGATAGGTGAGCCCTAAATTGAAAAGCCAGAGAAGCTGGAAGACCAATGCCAGAGAGACCAGATAAAAATTGCCGCGTTGAAAGATTGCAACCACATCCTGCATCTCGGTGAAGCGTGTGATGAGAAACAGGACCCCCAGAAGCAGGATGAGGGCGATGATGAATTTCCGCACGAGATGATTATAAAATAAAAAATGGGCTGGTAAAATGCCAGCCCATCGAGTGTCAGGGGTTTACCCCGCCCTGGTTGATAATCTCGATGGCTTTATCGAGCTGAGGGTCTTTCCCGTTTTTGATATCCTCTTCAGTGAGCGGTACCTCAACATCGGGTTTCAACCCGATTTTGGAGATCTGGCGCTCTTTGGGGGTCAGCCAGCGTGCGATGGTTACCCTGACGGCCCCCTGATTGTTTTCCAGAGGGATCCAGTTCTGCACGGAACCTTTCCCGTACGTGGTTACCCCTACCAGGATTCCACGTCCGTAGTCCTGAATGGCACCGGCGGTAATTTCGGATGCTGAAGCAGTGCCCTCGTTGACGAGGACGACGAGGGGAATTTTCGTGGCCAGCCCGCCCGGTAGTGCCTGGAAGGTTTTTCGCTGACCGTTCCCGTATTCTTCATACATCACCACACCCTTGTCGATAAATTGCGAGACGACCTCAATGGCAGTATTGAGGTAGCCCCCGCCGTTGTTGCGCAGGTCAAGGATCAGCCCTTTGGGGTTCTGGGCCATCAGCTCACGAAGTTTGGTCTTTAATTCTCCGGTAGTCTTTTCACCAAAGGTGAAGAGTTGAATGTAGGCGATGTTCCCGTCCAGCATTTTTCCTTCAACCGAAGGAATGATAATTTTGGCGCGTGTAATGGTCACATCGAAAGGTGCATCCAGCCCTTCACGTTGGATGGTGAGGGTCACACTGGTACCAGCCGGGCCAAGAATACGGCGTAACACCAGATTTCCGTCGATGCCGGTCATGTCCTCGCCATCCACCTTGATGATGATGTCATTGGCCTTCAATCCGGCCTTCTCAGCAGGAGAGCCAGGCATAGGGCTGACAATTTTGACGTAATCTCCAGTGGTATCGACCCAGGCCCCGATCCCCTCATACTCGCCATTCATGGGCAGGTTGGCCTGGCGGTATTCGTCGGGGTCCATATAGGATGTGTGAGGATCTCCCAGAGATTCCAGCATCCCTCGAATGGCGCCTTGCATCATTTTTTGCTCATCGACTGGCTGGTCGACGTACTGGTCTTTGACGATCTGCCAGGCTTCCCAGAAGGGTTTAAATAATTCCTTGTACTGGGTGGGGGTACCGGCGCTGCTGCCAGGGTCGGTGGCGGTATCGGATTGTGCGCCTGTGGAGTTCGTGCCGATGAGCGGGAAGGCCGCCTGAGCCCGGTCAGGCAGCAACCACCCTACCACCAACCCTCCAGAAAAAGCGCCCGCGAGTAACAATAAAACAATCATCACCCCCAGAAATATCCGGACACTTTTGTTCATACAATTACGGTCTCCTATCCTAAAGCAATCATTTTCGTCTTAAATCAAGCTTATCACGATTTACTTAATCTGAGATGAGGCCTGTTGAGAGTTTTCCAGATCCCCGGTCAGGATGTGGGCGGTCGGTCCTCTGGCGAAGAATTCCGTAAAGAAGCAACCCTTCTGGATAACTCATTTAAGGCCTGATCCTCTCTGGCAAAGGGATTGCGCAACGCTTCTGTGGTGCGCTTCCAGATGGATTCGGATGGTGCGGTTCCCCGGTGGCGGAGAAGAGAGAGGAGCCATACGTTAATGGAAACCACTACCAGGATAATGAATCCGATTCCACACCAGGCCAGGAGGGAGAGAGAACCAGGGTTCATGGTTCCTCCGATTTTGGTGATTGGAGTGAAACGAGCAATGCCGGGAGATCATGGAGGGATTGGATAACAGCGTGGCAACAACCATCAGCGGAGGCATTGCCCATACGAATGGTGTAAAAACCCAGTGCCCGCGCCGCGCGAAGATTGTGGGTAGCATCATCGATGAAAATGGCTTCAGCGGGACTGTTCACACCGGCCAGTTCCATGGCACGTAAGAAAGCTTCCGTCATGGGTTTGCAGTAAGGTGCCACATCGAGTACATCAATGATTTGATCGAAACAATCCTCTACTCCGAGAATAGAAAGCACCCGGTGAGCGTGGGCGCGATCAGCGTTGGTAAATATTACTTTACGAAGTGTAATGCTTTTCAGCAAGGAAGGCAATGAAGGGTCGGGGGTAAGATAGTCCTGCAAGGGGATATCGTGGACAAAAGCCAGGTAATCTCGCGGGTCGATGCCGCGGGTAAGGGTGAGACCACGAAGAGTTGTGCCATAAGTATGATAAAGATGCTCACGCAATGCGGTGACCTCGTCAGGAGAGATGCCAACCCGCTGGCACATATACAGGTTAATGCGCTCTCCAATCGCCTCCCAAACCCCGCTGGATGGCGGGTAAAGGGTATCATCCAGATCAAAGAAAATGGTAGAAATAGACATACGTTGTGATTATATCGCAAGGGAGGATGCCAGATGGGGTATAATTTTTGGCTGAAATGCCCATTCATATTCTGGATGATGCTGTAGCTTCGCAAATTGCCGCCGGTGAGGTCATCGAGCGGCCCGCTTCGGTGGTCAAAGAATTGATGGAAAATGCGCTGGATGCCGGGGCAAGGCAGGTGGAAATCCGGATTGTGGAGGCGGGGCGTCGGCTTATCGAAGTAACTGACGATGGGTGTGGCATTTCACCTGAGGAACTCTCACTGGCGGTGGCTCGCCATGCTACCAGTAAGTTACAAAGTGCAGCCGATCTCTTTCACATCACCACCCTGGGGTTTCGGGGTGAAGCGCTGGCCTCCATTGCGTCGGTGTCGCGCCTCACGCTTACTTCACGCACTACCGATTCTGCGGTGGGAGGGCGTATCCAGGTGGAAGGGGGAAAGCTGGCTCCCCTGGAAGCGGCAGGCGGCCCACCAGGAACGCTGGTGCGCGTGGAGGATCTTTTCTATAATGTACCGGCACGTCTGAAATTCCTTAAGCGTGACCTTACCGAACGGCAGCAGATCGATGGCCTGGTGACTCGCTATGCCCTGGCATATCCGCACGTGCGATTCCACCTGTTTCATGAGGGGCGCCCCACCCTTCAGACAAGTGGAAAGGGTGACCGCCGTGAGGTTCTGGCCAGCCTGTACGGGGTTGACGTGGCCCGGCAAATGCTCGAAGTGGATTATCAGGACGGGCGTCTCAGTGTGACTGGCTTTATCAGCCCGGTAGCGTTGACCCGTTCGAACCGGCGGGAGTTGACTTTCTTTGTCAACGGGCGCTGGGTGCAGGATGCTTCCCTTTCAGCGGCTCTTTTACAGGCTTATCACACGCTCTTGATGGTGGGGCGTTTTCCAATTGCGGCGCTCTTTATCAACCTGCCACCTGATGCGGTCGATGTAAACGTGCATCCGGCAAAGGCTGAGGTGCGCTTCAGAGATCAGGATGAGGTTTTTAGCGCTGTTTCGCGGGCGGCGCGCCGAGCACTACTGGCCTATTCTCCTGCTCCTTCTCTGGTTTCGCCCCCCGTCTGGCAGGGTGGGTGGAGGAAGGTCGGTACGGTTGACAACTCCACTGCTCCATCAGAGAATCGCCTGATTGACCCGGCCTGGGAAATGGCCGCTCAGGCGGATGAGCCTGGTACGGTGGGAGAGCCTGGCGGGGAAGGTGCTGTGCGCGAAGATGAGAACTCTCCGGAGGTTATGGAGCAATCTCGTTTTCCAGCCGGAGCCATTCCACTCCTGCGCCTGGTAGGGCAGGTGGGAGCATCCTATCTGGTGGCAGAAGGCCCGGATGGCCTGTATTTAATTGACCAACATGCGGCGCATGAACGTGTGCTCTTCGAGCGATTTTTGGAGCTGGGAGGAAAATCTCCTGCATCTCAGGCGTTACTCGAGCCGGTTTTACTCACCCTGCCTCCTGCTCAGGCAGTGTTGCTGGAGGGGCAATTGAAGGTGATGGGAAAGCTGGGCTTTGAAGTAGAAGTTTTTGGCCCGAATACTTTTCGTATCCGGGCCATTCCAGCAATCTTTGCTGGCGCTGATCCGGCTTCAGTGGTGAGAGTGGTGGTGGAGGACTTTGAAGAAGATGAATCTCCGTTGCAATCGGAAGTAGAAGCACGCCTGGTGGCACGTATTTGTAAACGCAGTGCGGTTAAGGCCGGGCAAATTCTTTCTGTTGAGGAACAACGGGCATTATTGCGCGACCTTGAGCGTTGTCAGTCGCCACGTACTTGTCCGCATGGCCGCCCGACGATGATCCATTTGCCGGTGGATGTGCTCGAGCGGCAGTTCGGAAGACGTGGAGCAAGATAATTTTTTTACCTGGGAGGGATGACGATGTGGGTTGTGACCGATCGCGGGGCGGATTTCTCCGCGGAGCAACTGGAAGGATTGAATGTCCAATTTGTTCCGATGCGCTTGAGCCTGGATGGGCGTACCTATTCGAGTGGTGAAGACCTTACCCCCGCGGCCTTTTATGAATTGCTCGAGAAAACAGAAGCTTACCCTACCACATCCCAGGCATCGGCGGGTGACTTTGCCGCGCTTTATCGGAGGCTCGCGCAAACCGATCCAGAGATTCTTTCTATCCATATATCTTCTGGGTTGAGCGGAACGCTGGATTCGGCCCGTTCTGGTGCTGAGATGACCCCGGAAGCCAGAGTGACCTTCTGGGATAGTAAAACGCTCTCCTGCCCGCAGGCCTGGCAGGTGGAATTCGCCGCGCGGGCACTTCAGGTTGGGTGGCCGCTCCAGCAGGTTTTAGAACGGTTAGAGCGCATTCGAGCCGCCACGGAGGGGATGTTCACTCTGGATACGTTAAAGTATCTGATTCACGGTGGACGGATCAGTCATCTTAAGGGACTGCTGGCGTCGTTGCTTCACATTCGTCCGGTGATTGGGGTCAGCAAGGATGAAGGAAAGTATTATATGCTGGGGCAAGAGCGCACTCCAAAGAAAGCCCTGCAAGCGATGGCCAGCGCACTGTTAAAATTCTACCCTGAAGGAAGCCGCCTGCGGGTGCAACTCTTGCACGGTAAAAATCCCGATGCGGTAGCCATGTTGCGGGATATGGTTTCAAAACTGTTTGAGTGTGTCTGGTTGCCGACGGCAGTGGTGGGGCCCATTCTGGGAGCGCACACCGGAGGAAGCCTGGCAGGCATTTGTGCCGGTCCGGCAGAAATTTACGAAATATAGCGCGTGATTGAGCCGGTCTTCATTAACGAAGACCGGCTCAATTTTTTGTGGAAAGCCCCGTGGTTACAATCAGGGTAAAGTGAAGTGCAGGATGCGGTGATTTGCCGCGTCGCTGACCCAAACACCGCCTTTGGCGTCCACAGCCAGCCCTGCCGCCAGCCCGACGGAATCTCCCTGGCTCTGGTAAGCCTCCCAGCCGCGAACGAAAGTGCCATCCGGGGTGAATTCCAGAATGCGATTACCTTCGGGGTCAGCCACCAGCACATTTCCGCTCGTGGGAGAAACTTTCAGATAGGGTTTATTATCCAGCGATTGTCCGTACCAGCCGCGAATATCCCACTGACGCACCGGAGTGAAGGTTTTCCCTTCAGCATCAGATGAGAACACCTGCACTCGCTGATTCCAGGTATCGGCGACATAAATCAGGCCATCGGGGGCAATGGCAATCCCGGTAGGCTCGTCGAATTGACCCGCCTCCAGCCCTGCGGTTCCAAATTGGGCTACATACGTGCCATCGGGTTCAAAGATGACAATGCGCTTATTGCCCGTATCGGCCACATAGAGGCGACCGCGAGCATCAATGGCCAACCCGCGGGGTCCCCAGAAGGCTTCGGGGGTTTCACCCTGGCCAAAATACCCCCACATTTGCAAGAAGCGGCCATCGGCAGTAAATTTTTGAATGCGGTGGTTCCAGGTATCGGAAACAAACACGCTTCCATCCGCGGCTACGGCCACGTCCCAGGGCTCATAGAAGGTACCCCCGGGCGCCTCACCAGCGGCTATATCGGCAAAACTCCCCCAGGCCTGGATGAAAGAGCCATCAGGTGCGAAATGCTGGATGCGATGATTCCGTGAATCGGCCACGTAGAGGCTGCCATCGGGGGCAAGGGCCAACCCGCGCGGTGCCTGAAGTTCACCCAGAGCGCTGCCCGGTTGCCCAAAGGTGAAATCGGCCAGCAATTCCATCATCTTCCCGGCATAGGGATCGCTCTGGGTTTCACTGACCACCACGGGCTGAGCTCCGTAATCCCACATCTGGGCCACAATATCTTTGCGAATGTACATGCGAATGCGTGCACTGGGTTGCCAGTTTTCCAGGGTGAGGTTGGGGTTGTTGGTGAGTTTCGCGTAGCGGGTGTAATCGCGGTTAAGCCAGATTTCCCAGAGGGCCTGGCGGTAATTGGGGTCACTCAAGGCGTAGCTGATGCGTTTCCAATTGAGATTCCAGTAATCCTGCATGGGCCACCAGAGGCGCATGTACTCGAACATGACGTACTGGTCAGCCACCACGGCGTCCATTTTGGTGAATACATCCTCGCCGGCCAGAATAATGGGGGCATCACGGAGGTCGCGGGTGGGTTTGTCTCCAAACCAGCGAATGTTCGGATAATCACGCAAATACCAGAGGTAAGGGTACTGAGCATCACCGGAGTAAGCCACCACAATGTCTTTTCCGCGTGTGGTGCGCCGTGAAATTTCTTCGATCTGGGCAAGGATGTCTTTGGGGCCACGGGCGGCATGAGCGTAAACGAGAAATTCCGTGGGGTGGTCATAATTCACAAAAGAGGCAAGGTAAGCTGTGCGAGCGGTGAGGATGGCGAGCATGGCAAACACGGTAAGGGTGGCCAACCGGATGATTTGACCGGTCTGCCAGCCACGCATAAGGTATAAAATTCCGATTCCGCTCCCGATGCTTGCCAGGACTGAAAAGAAGAACAGGCCCGTAACCTGTAACTGTTCGAGGGTATTACCAGCGAAGGGTGGGTTACTTCCGAGGAGAATGCCTGCCGTGGCACTGACGCTGGTAAAAAAGACCGGCAGGAGGGCCAGCGCCAGGATTCCCTCACGGTTGAGAATCTTTTTCCATGCAGTGGTTTCGACCAGATACCCAAGCCCCCATGCCGCCGCAAGCAGCAGCCCAAGGGCAATGTGCACGGTGAGCCAGGGCATTTTCTCGCCAGCCAGGCTGAAGGCAATCAGGCTGGTGACAGACCAGAAGAGGAATAACCCCAGCACAGGGAGACGCTGAGGCGTATTGTAGAATTCTTCCAGGGAGAAGGGTGGCTCTTCTGGGGGGGCGGCCTGGGCCTGGTCTTTGATGGCTTCTTCTGAATCACCGGGTTGAGGGGCGCTGAGGTCTTGCCCGGGCAGGTGTGAAAACCGGTCATGCCGGAGGCCAAGATAAAGGGCCAGGAAGGCTCCAAGGAGGGCTAAATATTCGTAGATCGGGATCTGTAAAAACGCAAAGTAATACCAGGGCTGCCCACCCCGGTGCTCACCCTGCTGGTTTAACCAGTATCCCAGTGAGCCGATGATTCCACTGAAGAAACCGCTCCCGTTGGTGAACATCGAGGTGTAGAAGAAGATGTACACGGCATAAAAGAGAGCCGCGTGCTTAAACCATAGACGCGGGTTCCATAACCAGCCAATGACTGCTGAAAGGAGAAGGAAAAGGAAAAGTACAGAACCGGTGCGCAGTAAGCCAGCCGATGAAGAATAATCCAGGGGATCATATCCAAGCATTTTGACCGGGAAGGCGGCTAACTGAGGCAAGACGAGAGTTCCGGTGAGTACGAGCATGTTAAAAGAGCGCAAAGCGCGTAACTGCTTCCAGCCAAGCTCTTTGATGAGGAAGAAAAACCCCACACCGGCTGCTCCCAGTGCGCCAAGCACAAGGACCAATTCGATGGCCAGATTGATCTTTCCAAAAAGGTTGGAGGAGGAAGTTGTGGCTGTTGTTTCAGCCCCGGGAGCGATATTCCCGGCAGGTGTGGCCTGATTGGCCGGTCTGGCATTTGCTGCGCCCAAACCTACAGCGGCAAGAATAAGCAAGATGGCTACTCCCACCAGTAAGACAAACCGGGTGTAACGCGCGGGGTGCAAGCGCTCGGCGCGCTGAACTTCTTTAAGGAAGAGCAGGGTCAGGAAAATTAACAGTTGAGCGACGTAGATATAGGAGGTTTCTTTGGTGATGAAGTGCATGACAATGGTACCCGTCAGGAGGTACAGGGAGAGATGATCTCCCTTTTCTAAGTGCCGCAGCACGGCGAATAGCATCACCACCAGGTAAAGCTCGATAAACCCCTCATTGCGGGCGTAACGTCCGTAGAAAAGCAGATAAGGAGAGATCAGGAAAAGAAACCCGGCGATCAGGGCACCTGCACGACCGAGGTAACGGCGGTAGGCAAAGAGGACGAAAACGACCGCAGCAGTGCTGAAGAGTGCAGCGGGCACGCGCGAGGTGAAGTCGCTATCTCCGAAGAGGAAATAACTGAGGGCGATGATGTGGAACTGAAAAGGCCCGTGAGTAACGGGGTTGTGCGCATAGCCTTTCCCCTTGAAGAAATCATACGAGGGCCAGACGTGATTCACCTCGTCATGGCTCATGACACGCTCTCCCAGCATGGCAAAGCGGCTGATCACTGCCAGGAGAATGATGAGCGTGATCAGAATGGTTTCAATTTTTAAACCCGAATTTTCCTTGAAAAGGGGGCGATCCAGCCAGGAGGGGGTAGGGGATTCCACAGACATGGCGTAAACTGCTGCTCCTTCAGTGCGGATGCTGTAATACCTGACACTATACTTGAAAATGTGCTTTCAGGCAAGATGGCAAGGGAGAAGCGAAAATGACAGGGTTTCATTGGCCGGGTAACCCAGTCAATGATTGGTACGTAGAGGCGTTGTTTCGTTTCCTGAAAGAAAGCTGAGGGGGGGGCTTGTGGATCGATCCTGGATCGACGGCGAACACCTCTTCTTTCAACATGTGCTGAAAAAGGCAGGTTCTCCTCACTGCCTAAAACTCTGGTAGAATTCCTGCCATGCGAAACCGTAGTCCGGTATTTCCATTAAGATGGGTTTCCATTTTATTTGTATTTTTAGCTGTGGCTCTGACCGCCATTCAACTGGTACGTTACAGTCGCATTCGGGCCAATTTTCCACCGGGAATGGTGATTGCCGGAATCCCGGTAGGGGGGTTAAATTCTCAGCAAGCGGCGGAGCGTCTTCTTCAGGCTTATACCGGCGTTCCGGTGGAATTACGCTACCGTGATGCCGTGATCCAGATTAAACCGTCGGCAGTGGGGTTTAAACTCGATCTTGAGTCGATGATTGCCGCTGCTGATCTGGAGCGTGTCAGTCAGCCGTTCTGGATTGGTTTCTGGGATTATCTCTGGAATCGCCTGCCTGTTCCGCAGCCTGTGCCTTTGATAGCCACTTTTTCAGAGGAGCGCTTGCGTGCTTTCTTAAAGGATGAAATAGCGGCTCGCTACGACCAGCCCCCCTCGCCCTCATTACCCATACCGGGAAGTACCACTTTCCAGCCCGGGCAGGCGGGCACTGTGCTGGATATTGACCGGGCGGTGGTATTAATTAGCGATGCACTGCGTTCTCCCTCAGCCCGGCAGGTCAACCTCTCGTTCAGCAGGGTGAAACCCCCGCGCCCGTCGATCGAGAATCTTAAATTGCTTCTGGAACAGATCGTTGAGGGTGCCAGCTATACTGGAACCATCGAAATGTATATTAATGACCTGCAGACCGGGCAAGAGATTCATTTTGCTTATGATCAGGGGCAGCTGGTTCCGCCAGGAATTGCCTTCACGGCGGCCAGCACGATGAAAATTCCAATCATGACTTCTGTGTTTTTGCGTCAGCCTGAGCCACTTCCTCAAGAAATAAGCGATCTCATTGCTCTGATGATCGAATATTCAGAGAATGGCCCGGCTGATAAGTTAATGGAGACCGTACTCGACCGAAACCTTGGCCCGTTGCAGGTGACGGAGGATATGCAGACCTTGGGGTTGGAAAATACCTTTTTAGGAGGATATTTTTACCCCGGTGCCCCGCTCTTAAAACGTTTTCAGACACCCGCCAATCAGCGTACCGATGTCAACACCGATCCAGATGTGTATAATCAGACGACCCCTGCCGATATGGGAATGCTGTTGGAGGATATCTATTATTGTGCTCAGAATGGTGGGGGAACTTTTGCGGCGGTTTTCCCTGGTCAGATGAGCCAGGATGAATGTCGGCAAATGATCGCTTTTCTCTCGAAGAATCGAAATGGGGTGTTGATTGAGGCCGGTTTACCCGAATCAGTTCAGATAGCTCATAAACACGGGTGGATTATTGAGTCGGACAACCTGATGCACACCATCTCTGATGCCGGGATTGTGTATTCGCCGGGTGGAAACTACGTTATTTGTATTTACATGCACGATCCCAGGCAGTTACTCTGGGATCCGGCGAACCTGATGGTGAGTAAGCTTTCAGAAGCGGTGTATAACTACTTCAATTTGCCAGCTCAATGAGCTTCAGCTTCATCAAGGAAGAGTCATCGGAGAGAAGATTCCAACCCCTGGATGAGAGCGTCCTTTTCGGCCTGTGAAAGCCGCGCGTCGGGGTGCAAGAGCAGGTAACTGGAGGGGGGCATCCTTCCTTCCCGGATAACCTCTCCAATTTCGTCTGTTTCTCGTTCCCGCTCACCTCCGCCTTTTCCCCACTCTGAAAAATTCAGTTTCTCGCGGCCTTCATCCACATCTTTCTGAACCAGCCAGCTCATGGGGGCAATATTACTGTACCATGGCCATACTGTCTGGTTGCTGTGGCAGTCAAAACAGGCCCGGCGCGCCAGTTCGCGAGTCTGGGGGCTATCCCAGTTGGGTTCTGAGAGGACAGGCGGGTTGGTGTGATTGCGTCCGTAGGGCACCAGTTGAATGAGAAGTCCGAAAGCAGAGATACCCGCACAGGCGATTAACCCAATGATGAGTAAGGCAATCCCCAGGGGACGTGAGGAAGAAGTTTTAGGTTTCATGATGATCTCTTTTCATTTTTGTAGGATGAGGTTAATCAGGTGAGTGCTTTTTGAGAGACGTTTCGCGAAAAAACGATAGGCAGAAGGGGCAGAACGGCCAGGTTTAAGGCGGCGAAGATGACAAAGGCGGTGCGGAAACCCAGAGCCTCGGCCATGGCACCACTGATCCCTAACCCGATGCCGGTTCCAAGGTTGGCAACAGCCATAAGAATAGCGAACATGGAGGCCGCAATGCGGGGATCAGTGACGCGCATGGAAATGGCGAAAAAGACAGTTTCATAAAAACCAAACGCCAGCCCGAACAGGGCGATCATCGGCCAGGCTGCCCAGGGGTGGAAAACCAGGGTAAGGCCGAAGATTGCAAGGAGAGCCAGCAGGAGGGCCATAAGCACCGCCCGACGTTGGCCCAATCGGTCGGCCAGCCGCCCCCCGATTACTCCCCCGAATACGACACCGATCCCCCAGACGGTGGTGAGAAAGCCCGCCGTGGAAATGCCGATCCCAAATTCGTCCTGCATGAATGGGTTAACCAGCTGATTGGTTGCATTAATAATCAAAGAGTATAAGGCTCCGAGGCCCGCGAGGGCAATTACTTCCCGGCGGCCAAAAGCCGAGAAGGCCTTCCAATCGAAACGACGATCAGGGGTGCGTTGAATTTCACGAATGCCGAGCGCCAGAGGGAGGGGGAGCAAAGTGAGCGCTGCCAGTGTGTAAAAAGCCGCCGGCCATGAAGCATGCTGGGCAATTAACCCAATCGTAGCAGATATGAGCACTACTCCCAGAGCGCGTCCGCCAACCATGATTCCCTGGATGGTGCCTTCTTCTTCGGGAGGTGTGGTATCCAGAGCATACCCGTCGGTGCAGGTATCGTAAAGTGCCTGTCCCGACATAAGCACGAATCCGAGAAGGGCAAACCAGCCAAATTGTTTTCCGGGGTCGATGAGTGGTACGATCAACAGGCAGAAGGCCTGAAGGAGTAGGCCCAGAATGATGTATGGTTTTCGGTGGCCTGATCGGAAGAGATTAACCCGGTCGCTGAGCACCCCGAGAAAGATTTTCAGGACAAAGGGGATTAATGCGATGGAACCCATCAGGCCGATCTGACTCAGACTGACCTTGAAAGAGAGCAGATAAATGGCGTTAAGGGCGGTAAAGTAGCTGAGAATAGCGCCTTCGGCGAAATAGATCAGACCGAAGAATGTAAAGCGAGCGGTTCTGGACATGGTTGGTCTTCTCCGGTTTCACGTTCAGTGGATGATCAGCACAAATTCGCTTTTTCGTTCTCCAACCTGGGTGCGCACTTCGTGGAGCGGGCCGCGGAGAACTTTCTCCGTGGGCAGGGTGAGATCGAGGCAAAGGGAGATGCGCCGGCTTCCGCCAAAAACCTGCTCGACATCATCCAGCACCTGCACCAGCCGGTAGGGGGCGTCCATAATCACGAGGGGAATACGCAACCCGCGTAAATATTTCAGCGCGTTTCGGCGTTCGTTTTTCTCACGCGGGAGGAATCCGGCGTAAAGAAAACGGTCGAGGGAGACATCCAGGATCGAGAGGGCGGCCATAAGTGATGAGGGTCCGGGCACCGGAGTCACTGGAACTCCCATTTCTACCAGGCGGGCAATGAGCGTGGCGCCAGGGTCGGCAAAGACGGGAGTGCCGCAGTCAGAAATGAGCGCCATGGCCTCACCGCGATGAATGCGTTGAGCGATCAGACTGGCCTGTTCGGCTTCGTTGTGTTCGTTGAGCAGGATGATGGGGGTGGTGATTCCCAGTTTTTTTAAAAGAGTACTTCCCTGCCGCTGCTCTTCGCAAATAACGGCATCCACTTGCTGAAGTACATCCAGGGCACGCAGGGTAATGTCACGGGGATTGCCGATAGGGGTGGCAACTACGTAAAGGCGTTTTTTCTCTATGCTCATAAAACGATCATAACATAAACAGTGTACAGTGTTACCGGATGATCATCGATGAAATTGTTTTCAACAGAGGAGGCCGGGGTGAAAACCCGGCCTCCCGTTCACCGATAATGACTGTAACGATGGCACCGCCTACACATCGTAATACAGGGTGAACTCATAAGGATGCGGACGCATTCGAATTGGATCGACCTCGTTATCGTACTTATAGGCAATATAAGCTTCGAGCAGATCCGTGGTGAAGACATCACCTTTGAGGAGAAATTCATGATCTTGCTCCAACGCTTTGAGTACATCGGAAAGAGAACCAGGAACCTGCTTGATCTGTTTGGCTTCGTCTGGAGGGAGCTCGTAGAGGTCTTTATCGGCAGGTTCACCGGGGTCGATTCGGTTCTGGATGCCATCCAGGCCAGCCATGAGCAGAGCGGCAAAAGTGAGGTAAGGGTTGGCCGAAGGGTCGGGAGCGCGGAACTCAACGCGTTTGGCCTTGGGGCTCTTGGAGTAAACCGGAATACGGCAGATGGCCGAGCGATTGCGTTGAGAGTATGCCAGGTTCACAGGGGCTTCATACCCCGGAACGAGCCTGCGGTAGGAGTTGGTGGTGGGGGCAACGATAGCCAGAAGGGCCGGGGCATGTTTGAGTAAGCCACCGATATAATATTTCGCCATATCTGACAGCGACGCATACCCGGCTGGATCATAAAAGAGATTGACTGAGTCATTCCAGAGTGATTGATGCACATGCATTCCGGAGCCGTTGTCCCCGAAAATGGGTTTGGGCATAAAGGTGGCGGTCAGACCATTCTGGCGGGCTACATTCTTGACGATGTATTTGTACACCATGACGTTATCGGCCATTCGCACCAGGGTGTTGAAGCGCATGTCAATTTCGGCCTGCCCGGCGGTGGCTACTTCGTGGTGGTGAACTTCGACTTCTACCCCCACTTTTTCGAGGGCCAGGACGATACGACTGCGGACGTCCTGCAGGGTATCGGCAGGAGGAACCGGGAAGTACCCGCGTTTGGGCTGAATCTGGGCTCCCAGGTTAGGGCGCAGATCTTCACCGCTCTTCCACCAGCCTTCGTTGGAGTCAATAAAATAAAACGAAGAATTGGTGCCGCCGCCGTATCGCACATCATTGAACAGGAAGAACTCCGGTTCAGGACCCCAGAAGCTGGTGGTGGCAATTCCAGTTTGTTTGAGGTAGGCTTCGGCCTTGCGGGCCACGTACCGCGGGTCTCGGCTGTAGGGCTGGCGGGTGACCGGGTCGTAAATGTCGCAGGTGATGGCGAGGGTAGGCACCTCAAGCACCGGGTCGATGAAGGCGGTGGATGGGTCGAGCATCAGAAGCATATCGGATTCGTGAATTTCTTTGAAGCCACGGATGGAAGAGCCGTCAAAGCCAATTCCTTCTTCAAAAAGGCTCTCGGTCAGTTCGCGGGCGGTGATGGTGAAATGCTGCCAAGTACCGGGCATGTCGGTAAACCGCAGGTCGACCATCTGAATATCTTTTTTCATTTTCATAATATCAGCGACTGTTGTTGCCATGAGTAAAGTTCCTCCGGTTCTGGCAAAATGCTTTTCTGACTGAAGATGACAGGGTTTTTACGTGTCTCAGGGTAAGTTGCCAAGATTATACAGAAAGTGTACTGGCGAGATATGACCCATTCGGGTACTTTTTTAGCCCTTCCTGATTATGGCCGGGGCTGATCGAAAAATCAGCCCCGGTTGAAATGTGTCTGTTTCCCCCATGTATGGAGTTTACAATTCTTCTTCCTCCGGGTGTTTTTTGTGAATCCGGGTGGGGACGATCACCCAGAGGATGAAAAAGAGAACGAAGGCAGCAATTCCAAGAATGACTTCCAGAGTTACAGACATGTTGAACCTCCTGTAGTTTGGTTTTGGACAAAGATTAGAGAGAAGATGCACCGGTTTACGATCTTCAGGCGGCTTCGGCCTGCTCCGCAGAGGCCGGGTAGGCTTCCATCCCATGTTCCGTCAGGTCCAGGCCTTTAATTTCTTCCGTGCGCGAGGCGCGAATGCCCATGGTTTTCTTCAGTACCCAGAAGACCAGGAAGCCCATACCCAGACTCCAAACCACGACTGTGACAATGTTGATCAACTGGGCAATGATCTGTCCGGTCTCTCCGACGATCAGGCCGCTGACACCTCCGTAGGTTCCGTCGGCAAAAATTCCTACCGCAAGCAATCCCCACAGACCACCAAACCCGTGCACTGAAACCGCCCCCACCACGTCATCTACCTTGAGGGTGCGTTCGACGAAGCCCAGAGCCCAGATCATAACCAGCGCAGATACTATACCTATGATCACTGCCGCCCAGGAAGGCACGTAAGCACACCCGGCGGTGATGCCCACCAGCCCGGCCAGGCCGGCATTGAGGGTGAGGGGCAGGTCGATCAGCCCATTTTTAAGCAGGCTGTAATACACACCTGCCACAGAAGCCGCCGCACCGGCCAGAAAAGTGTTAACGGCAATGACCGAGATGCGCAGATCGGTAGCGGCGAGCGTTGACCCCGGGTTGAAGCCAAACCAGCCAAAGAACAGGATGAAGGTTCCCAGTGCAGCGAATGTCAGGTTGTGGCCGGGGATCGTATTGGGGGTACCATCCGGTTTGTATTTTCCAAGGCGCGGGCCAACCATCGCTGCTCCTGCCAGGGCAACGAAGCCACCCACAGCGTGCACAACTCCTGAACCGGCAAAGTCACGCGCACCCGCGCCAAAAGGAAGATTGGCCAGCCAGCCGCCGCCCCACACCCAGTGACCGTAAATGGGGTAAACAATGGCTGAGATGAGGAAACTGTAGGCAAGATAGGCCGTGACTTTGGTGCGTTCGGCAACTGCACCGGAGACAATGGTCGCGGCGGTGGCGGCGAAGACCATCTGGAAGAACCAGAGTTCCATAGTAGTAACATCGTAAGCGTTACCTGCCAGCAGGAACCCTGAAAGGCCGATCAGGGAATTGCCCTGCTCAAGGCCCGGTGCGAGGGCTGACCCACCAAACATGAAGGCAAACCCGAAAGCCCAGAAGGCCAGGCCACCGATCAATGCATCCATGTAATTTTTCGTGAGTACGGCAACAGCGTTTTTCTTACGGCTGAACCCTACCTCAACCATGGCAAACCCCGCCTGCATGAAAAATACCAGGAAACCCGCGATTAACGTCCAGGCAAAGTTTAGTGGGGCTGAGGGGTTGGCTTCAGCGGTGGTTGTGCCGGTTGGGTCGGGACCACCGGCCAGTACCGGTGCAGCGATGGCTGCGATAAGAAAAGTGGATAACACAAGAGCTTTACGAAGTGTACGGATCATGATGTCTCCTCCAGAGATGGAATGAAAGATGGTGGTTGTTCATCTACGCAGTAGTCGCGCCAGTTGGCCACAGGCAGCGACGGGAAGCGCAGGGAACGCAACGAGGAAAGGTTGGCAGCAAGGCGCAGTAGTGGCGGGGTGATCAGGGTGGTGGTCAGTGTGACGAGGATAAGGATGGAGAAAATGGTGGAGTCGAGGAGGCCCCCTGCCATCCCTGCCCCTGCAATGACCAGGGCTACCTCACCTCGAGATACCATTCCACAACCTACCTGAAGCGCCTGTCCGGCAGACATTCCACCCAGCCGGGCGCCCAGCCCGCTGCCGATGATCTTGCTGATCGTGGCGATACCTGTGAGCCCAAGGGTGAGCACTGGCGAAGCCAGGAATCCATCCAAACGGGCCTGTAATCCGATATTGACAAAGAAGACCGGGACAAAGAAGCCAAAACTGAGAGCGGAAATTCCCTGATGAATCGGATGGCTTTCATCGATGTGACGGCCAACAATTGTCCCCAGGATGTAAGCCCCGGTGATTGTGGCGACACTCCCCAGCGCTTCAGCAGCCCAGGCGTAAAGAAGTACCAGAGCCACCACTATTCCCAGAGAAGCTTCCCGGTGGCCAGAGCGTTTTTCCCATTGGAGGAGTCTGGGAAGCAGCCAGTTTCCTGCAATCCAGGCGGCAGGGAGAAAGAGGCTCATACGAAGGAGGGTGGTTAACAGAGGACTGCCGCTTTCCAGGCTCATTACAATGGCAAAAACAATCACTCCGAGAAGATCGTCGATGATCGCCGCGCTGAGGATAGCTGCACCCTGGGGGGAGTTCAATTTTCCAAGATCGCGGAGTGTTTGCACTGAAACGCTGACACTGGTGGCAGTCAATACTGCACCGAGGAAGAGAGCATTCCTGGCGGGTATGCCTGAACCGATTCCCAGGGCAAAGCCTCCCGCAAGGGGAAGAATCACTCCTCCAAGTGCAGCGAGGGCCGCAGCTCTGCCCACAGAACGCACCGTGTGAAGGTCTGTTTCCAGACCGGCCAGAAACATGAGCAGGATAACGCCGATATCGGCAAGAAAATGAATGAGCTCGGAGGGTTGGAGGAGGTTGAGCAATGCCGGGCCGACCAGGAAGCCAAGGATTAATTCACCAAACACGGCCGGGAAGCCCAGGCGTCGGCTGAGGAGAGCGGCGCCCCGTGCACCAGCCAGAATGCCAGCCAGAGGAAGAAGTAAACTCAAAGTGGTGGGCATGAAAGGTTCTCTCCAATACGAAAGGATTCATTGATCAGGTCTCCGTCATTGTATGGAGAGGGTATCGCGGAATCTAGTACCCACACGGAGCAAAACGCGGGTCATTTTTTACCTGTTGAATTGACATCTTCAGGCTGGATTCTCTATAATGTCCCCAGGAGATTACCCCGATGGGTAATGGAAAGTATTTATCAGGATGAGTGCAGACATCAGAGCAGATTCTTTATCGGAGACCATCCTCAGCGATGAATATCTCTCGGCGGCAGGCTTCACTGGCCTGGATCGGTTGCGGGGGACTTTTACCCGCATGTTGGCCGGAGAACCTGAAAGGGTGGCCGCCTTTAAACAGTTCCTTCCGCATTTTCTGGCGGCTTTGTCTGAAGCGGCAGACCCGGAACGTGTGCTGGTGAGCTTTGAGCGGTTTCTGGGCCGCTTTACTGACCCTCTGCCCGTACTGTGGGTACTGGCAGGCAATCCACGGGCGGTAGAAATCCTGGTTGTCCTCTTTGCTGGCAGTCAGTTCCTCACAGAAATTCTCCTTCGCAACCCGGATGCTTTCGAGCGGCTGGTGGCGTATCGCCAGTTGTCGCGGCCCAAAAGCGTGGAACAGCTCTACAATGAAGCCCAGCTTGCCCTTGGCGGGGTAGAAAACTTTAACGACCAGCTGGATGCCCTGCGGCGTTTTCAGAGCTGGGAAATGTTGCGCATTGGTACATGTGATCTCCTGGATTTATATGATCTACCCGCAGTGACGCGGCAGCTTTCAAATTTGGCCGATGCGATGATTCGTATGTGCCTCAAGCTTGCGGCAGTGCAGGCAGGCGGTGATCCTCACCAGCTAACTGTGCTGGGTATGGGTAAGCTCGGCGGCCGGGAATTAAATTACAGCTCAGACATTGATCTGCTGTTCATTTCAAGGGATGAGAATATTGAACTTGGGCAACGGATAGGGGAACGGCTGATCGATGCCCTGGCGCGGGCTACAGGAGAAGGCTTTCTCTACCGGGTAGACATGCGTCTGCGTCCTTGGGGACGGGTTGGACCGCTGGTATCATCTGTAAAGGGGTTTCTCACCTACCTCACTCAGAATGCGAGACTATGGGAGAAGCAGGCCTTACTCAAGGCGCGTGTGATCGCGGGCAATCATGAGCTGGGAAGGTCTCTCCTGGAATCTGTGCGCCCCCATCTTTTTGGGAGCACCCTTCCTGAGTTGCAACAAGCCGTTTTTAACATGAAACATCGCACCGAAATCCAGCTTCGGCAGAGCGGGCGGATCTGGGGTGAGGTGAAGCTGGGTGAAGGTTCTATTCGAGATATAGAATTCACCGTTCAATTTTTACAGCTCGCTTATGGCGTGACTCATCCTGAAATCCTTTCGGCCAACACGCTGGATGCTCTGGTGCGCCTGGCAGCGGCTGAATTGATCCGGGTAGAAGAATATCGTATTCTTACGGAAGGGTATCTTTTTCTCCGTACGATTGAACACTACTTGCAGATGATGGATTACCGGCAAACTCATAGCCTGCCTGAGGATTCATCGGCTCTCATTGCCCTGGCGCGCAGGCTTCGTTTTTCTGGTGAAAAACCCGGTGAGAAATTCCTGGAACGGTATACCCAGCATATCAATGCCATCCGGGCAATTTATTTGCGCTACGTGGGAGGTGTGGAAATGACCCAGATGCCTGATGGTTCGCAAAACCCCGATTCAAAAGGCAACGATCCGTTCCAGCTTCACCGCCACATCGACCGAATGTCGCCTTCCTATTCTGAGTTGTATTCGACTGAGGAGATTGCTGTTCATGCCAGCCTGGCGGCACGGCTCAACGAGGATACACCTGTGGTGATCCATGCCCAGCCAGCTCAGGGAGCAACCTGGCGGGTAACAGTAGTGGCGTATGACTTCCCGGGTGAGCTATCGGTCATTTCCGGGTTGATGGTGGTACATGGTCTGAACATTCTGGAAGGTGAGGTGTTTACCTATGAGCCGCTTCCCGGGCAGGCTGAGCAGGTGAACCGGCAAAAAATTGTGGATGTATTTACGGTAGAGCCGGTGGAAGGGGTGACCCTGCAGCCTGAAACATGGACTCAATATGCCGCCGATTTGACCCTGTGCCAGCGCATGGTGCGAAGTGGCCGACGCAGTGAGATGCAGGGTGAGCTTACCCGCAGGGTAGCTACCACGTTGCGTCAGCGCGAGAAGCGTGGGGCGGTTGCAGGTGTTGTGCCGACTCTGTACCCGGTTGAAATCGAAATTGATAATGAGGCCAACGACACCCACACCGTTCTACGTATCGACGGACAGGATACGGTGGGTTTTCTGTATGAGTTGACCAACGCTCTGGCAGTAAGCGGCATTTATATTCACCGCATGACCATCGAGACGGTAGGCAACCGGGTGAAGGACGTCTTGTTTGTCACCGATCGAAACGGCCAGAAAATTGAACGCCCGGACAAACAGCGGGAGCTTCGGGCAGCGGTGGTGCTCATTAAGCACTTCACCCACCTTTTACCCTATTCTCCTAATCCCGAATCGGCACTGGTACATTTCCGAGATTTCACCGAGACGCTCTTCCGCCAGCCAGATTGGCCCGATGAGCTTATTTCCTTGCAGCGACCGGAGGTGCTCCATGCGCTGGCGCGTGTGCTGGGAGTGAGCGATTTCCTCTGGGACGATTTCCTGCGCATGCAGTACACCAATCTCTTCCCTGTGGTTACCGATATGGATGCCCTGCAGACGGCCAAATCCAGAAAGCAACTGGAAGCCGAGTTGGCCCGTGCGCTGAGGCATGTTCATGCCGGGCCACAAACTCCCAGTGAAAATGCTCCCTGGATAGATTTATTAACCGCCTGGCGTGACCGTGAGATGTTCCGCATCGATATGCGGCATATCCTGGGGCATACACGTGAATTCTGGGACTTCGCTGCGGAACTGACTGACCTGGCAGAAGTGGTGACCAATGTCACGTATCACCTCTGTCACGAAGATCTCCGCCTGGTTTATGGGACACCCCATCGTGCAGATGGTGGAATCTGTGAGATGAGCGTGGTGGCACTGGGCAAGTTTGGCGGGCAGGAGATGGGTTTTGCCTCAGACGTGGAATTGATGTTCATTTATGAGGAAAATGGCGAAACCGACGGGCCGAAAAAGATCAGCACGGCTGAGTTTTATGAAAACCTTGTGGTGGCTTTTGTGGGAGCCATGCGTGCCCGGCGGGAGGGGATCTTTGAAGTCGATTTGCAGCTTCGTCCCTATGGTAAAGCAGGCTCCCTGGCGGTTTCATTAGACTCCTTTAAGCGATATTTCGCTCCGCAGGGGCCAGCCTGGGCTTATGAACGCCAAGCATTGGTTAAATTACGGGCAGTGGCGGGTAATGAAGCATTGGGTCACCAGATTGAAAAGTTGCGGGATGAGTTTATATACACCGGCGAACCATTCGATGTCACTGCTATGCGCGCCATGCGCGAACGCCAGTTGCGTCACCTGGTGCAGGGCGGGTTGTTTAACCTTAAGTACAGTCTGGGGGGCCTGGTGGATGTGGAATATCTGGTGCAGGGATTGCAAATTACCTACGGAGCGCGCTTGCCTGAAGTGCGTCACACGAACACGCGAGAGGCCATGGCACGCCTTGCCAGAGCGGGCATCCTTTCGCAGGAGGATTACAGGCGGTTGCGTAAAGCGCATACCTTTTTACGCTGGTTAATTGATTCATTGCGGGTAGTGAGAGGAAATGCGCGGGATGTTACGGTACCCCCGGTTAACAGTGAGGAATTTGCCTTTCTGGCGCGACGTTTGCATTATGCTGATCCAGCCACGCTTGCAAGTGAATTACAGCGCTACACCGAAGACGTCCGGGAGATCAATGCTCGCCTGCTGCGGTAACTAACCGCCAGAGATGACACTCACCAGTTGCACGCGGTCGCCGTGTTCCAGGAGCGTGTCTTCGCCGATCATTTCTCCATTTCGCACAGCCAGATAAAGCTCCGGGGGAAGGTTAAGCAGATGCAACGCCTCCCCGAGGGTGATGGGGGCTGGAAGAAGGTGTTCTTCGCCCCGGAGGACCACTACGACGCCCATGTCAGGGTTCCATCCCTTGCTGCACACAGAGGAGAAATGCACGTGAGGCATCCTGGGGTTCCAATGCGCTGATGGCAAGAATGGGTTGCTTTTGCCAGGAAGGTGGGGTGGGATCAATGCGGATGGGCTTTACGGAAGAATCAACCCAGGTGCTGGGGAGGAACCCCAGGGCGCTTCGATCCGTGGCAATGGTGGTGCGCATTTCGGCAGGGCCTGGCACCAGCACTACCTCGCGGTTAAGGGAGGAGGGTGCTGTTGGCCAGGCTGAGTTAAAGATTCGCTGGATGTCCAGGGTTGGTGAATAGGCATAGGCCGTCAGGGGGGCAGGGTTTTGGCCGAGGTAATCCCAATCCCAGGCAGGGAGCTTCCCGGCGTAAGTGGTCAACAGGGCGTCCAGGGAGAGACTGGTCGCGGGGTTATCCGGGTGAACAACCACTGTGAGGGAATCTGTGCCGAGGATGCTGGCGAAGCCGGAGACAGGTTCAGGAGCGCCCCATTGTAAGATGAGATCGGTTTGCCCTGCGGTGAAGGAAACACCCCCGGCCTGTTGTACTGCCAGCCCAAAGCCCGGGGGAGTGCAGGTGGAGAAGAGCTCTGTTTGATTGGCCAGCGTCGGGCTGATCTGTAGCCGAATCCATTCGGTGGGCGGAGGGGGAAGCGGAGTCGGGAGCGACCCACAGGCGGCTATTCCGAGGGCCCCAAGAAGAGCAGGAACTTCTCGAAGGACAAAATGAAGCACCCTCAATCGTAAAGGAAGGAATTTATCCACGCAGGAAGTATACTGCGATGGTTAGCCCGCCCGCTACCAGGCAATAGATGGCAAACCATCTCAAAGGGTGTTTTTGGAGATATCCCAGCAGCCAGTGAATGGCCAGATATCCTGTAATAGCTGCTGCAATGAAACCGGCAAGAATGGGCAAGAGAAAGTGGGTACTACCGGGAACCTTCAGAGCGTCGAGCGTTTCCAGTCCGCCAGCCGCGAGCATGATGGGAACGGACATGAGAAAAGAAAACCGCGCTGCAGCCCGGCGATTGAGATTGCACAGCATCCCGCCGCTGATGGTAGCTCCGGAGCGAGAAATCCCGGGAAAGATGGCCAGTGCCTGGAAGAAGCCCATCACCAGTGCATCGAGCCAGCGGATGGATTCCAGCGGGCGATTCCGCCTGCCCAGCCACTCGGCCACGAGCAAGAGGACGGCCGTAACGCCCAGGAACAAACCCGTTGCCAGAATTGAATTGAAAGCGGCCTCAACCAGCGGTTTTATGGATATTCCCAGAATGCCTGCTGGAAGGCTTGCCAGCAGAATGAACCAGCCCAGCCGCGAGTCAGGGTCGGTAAAAGGCTGCCTGTGAATCAATCCCAGAACAAAGGCGCGGAGGATGGCCCAGAGATCTTTCCAGAAGTAAATTACCACTGCCACCAGAGTGCCATTCTGTACCAGAACATCAAAGGTGAAGGTGATCTGCGGGTCGAGTTGCCAGTTCAAAAGAAATGGAGCAATCACCAGGTGTGCCGAGCTGGAGATGGGCAGAAATTCCGTCAGGCCCTGAATGATACCGAGCAGGATGGCTTGTAGAAGGCTCATGGTTGTTTCCGTAGTTGTGGAGATGGATTCCGGGTGACTCGAGGTTGGTAGCTGGCGAGGAATTGATCGGCGAAGTCGGCATAACGTTGTTCGAGGATGGCCTGGCGTGCCTGCCGCACCAGCTCGAGCAGGGAGTGAATGTTATGAATCGAAAGCAGGGTGGAGGCGAGCATTTCTCTGGCCACAAATAAGTGCCTCAGGTAGGCGCGAGAAAAGTGGCGGCAGGTGTAGCAGGTGCATTGCTCATCGATGGGAGCAGGATCGCGCGCGAAGACAGCATTGATGAGGTTCAGCCTTCCCCGGAAGGTTATAGCAGCGGCATGACGGGCCAGGCGGGTGGGTAAGACACAATCGAAAATATCTACCCCGCGGGCAATGGCGTGGATCAGATCTTCGGGTGAGCCAACTCCCATGAGGTAACGTGGTTTATCTGCCGGAAGAATGTCATTGACAAGCTCGAGCATGGCGTGCATTTCAGCTTTGGTTTCTCCAACTGAAAGTCCGCCGATGGCATAGCCAGGAAAACCCAGGCTGGAAAGGTACTCCGCCGAGTGTTCTCGGAGGTCTGGAAACACCCCACCCTGTACAATACCAAAGAGTGCCTGATCACTGCGGGTTTTAGCCCGTAGACAACGTTCTGCCCAGGCATGGGTGCGGGCAACCGCCTGTTCGTTGTAAGCCCGATCATAAGGTGGGGCACATTCGTCAAAAGCCATGATGATGTCGGCGCCGAGTTTTTCCTGCACTTGAATCGAAACTTCAGGGGTAAAGCGATGCATGGAGCCGTCGATATGGCTTTTAAAAGTGACGCCGTCTTCATCAATCTGGCGCATTTGTGCCAGCGAGAAGACCTGAAACCCCCCGGAATCGGTCAGGATGGGATGTGGCCATTGCATGAACTGGTGGAGCCCCCCCATGGCCTCAACCAGTTCGGCTCCGGGGCGTAAGTAGAGGTGATAGGTATTGGAAAGAACCAGCACCGCTCCCACTTCTTCGAGTTGAGCCGGAGTGAGGGCTTTGACCGTAGCCTGGGTGCCTACCGGGGCGAAAATGGGTGTCGGTAGGTCACCATGAGGGGTATGGAAGACGCCAGCGCGGGCCTTTCCACTGGTGGTAAGTAAATCAAAGTTAAATGCAGGCATTGGCTGGAATTATAACTGCTTTTTTGTAACCGCCCACTGGCTAAATCAAAGTATAATTTTGCCCATGCCTTCCAATGGACAAACCAACTGGATAGAAGTGGACCTTGAGGCCATCCGGCAAAATGTGAGGCGGTTGCTTCAGATCACCGGTGTTCAGGTGATGGCGGTAGTCAAGGCCAATGCGTATGGGCACGGACTGGTTGAGGCCAGTCGTGCGGCGGTTGAAGGAGGAGCTACCTGGCTGGGGGTGGCAAGGATCGATGAGGCTTTGACCCTTGTGCAGGCGGGGATTCCAGCCACTCCTGTTGTTTTAGGGTATACCGAACCGGAAAGGGCGTGCGAAGCGGCAAATCAGGGAGTGCGGCTGGCGGTATACGATCGTATGGTCGCTGAGGCTTATGCTGCTGGGGCGAAGAATGCAGGGAGCCCTTTATATGTTCATGCCAAGTTCGATACAGGCATGGGCCGGTTAGGGCATTCGCCGAAAGACGGTGTGGAATTCATCCACTGGTTAAAAGGTTTACCTCATGTTCAAGTAGAAGGGGTCTTTACCCATTTTGCAGAAGCTGACGAACCTCAAAAACCCACCACATTGAAACAGCTGGCAGTGTTTGACGAGCTTTTGCAGGGGCTCAACGCGGCCGGGTTACGCCCACCACTGGTGCATGCAGCGAATTCTGCGGCCACCATCCTGTTTCCGCAGGCGCGTTATAATCTGGTGCGCCCGGGTATTGCCGTATACGGGTTACAACCCTCTCCCACTGCTCCCCTGCCGTCGGGTTTTCGTCCTGCCCTGTGCTGGAAGGCCCGCCTGGCATCGGTCAAAATGTTTCCGCCTGGACACGGTTTGAGCTATAACTACCAGTATTTCACCACCCGCGAAGAACGTATTGGCGTGGTAACCGTGGGTTATGCGGATGGTTTCAGGCGGGTGGCGGGAAACCAGGTTCTGGTGCGCGGGAAACGAGTTCCGGTAGTCGGAGCAGTATGCATGGATCAATGCCTGGTACAGCTTGACGAGGTGCAAGACGCCAGAATCGGGGATGAAGTCATTTTAATCGGCCGTGAAGGGGAGGAAATGATCAGCGCAGAAGAAATTGCCCGGCAATGGGGGACGATTGGTTACGAAGTGGTTTGCGGGCTGGGAGCACGTGTTCCGAGGGTGTATCGATGATCCTGCCTGCCCAACAGAAGCGGTGGAAGGGATATTCGGCGGTGCCGGATGAGGTGAAAGAGGCCCTGGCGATGTATCCGCCGGTTGTTCAACAGATTCTCTATAACCGCGGGATTCTGGATGCGGGTTCTGCCAGCCGGTATCTGATGGTTTCAGGTGAATTGGGTGATCCATTCCAGCTTCGGGATCTCCAACAGGCCGTGGAACGCCTGCTCAGGGCGATTGACAGAAAAGAGGCCATTGCAGTTTACGGCGATTATGATGTGGATGGGGTGACAGCCACAGCTCTCCTGGTTGAGGTGCTCCGTTGTTTTGGGGCAGATGCACGCCCGTATATCCCCAATCGCTTCGATGAAGGGTATGGCTTGAACCAGGATGCACTGGCAAAGCTGGCGGTAGAAGGAGTGAGCGTGGTGGTGACCGTGGATTGTGGAATCCGCTCACCACGAGAGGCAGAATTTGCTCACACTCTGGGGATGGACCTGATCATCAGTGACCATCACCACCCGGCCAGGGAACTTCCCGAAGCCCTGGCAGTAATTTGCCCCAAGCGAGAGGATGATCCCTACCCGGAAGATGATCTTTCGGGTGTGGGGTTGGCTTACAAGATTGCCCAGGGATTGTTTGAAGCGCGCCCACATGCTGATCACCGGGCAGATGACTGGCTGGAACTGGTAGCCCTTGGAACCATTGCAGATATTGTGCCGCTGAGGGGCGAGAACCGCGTGCTGGTACACCGCGGAATGGAGCAATTGAGGCAACGAGCCCGGCAGGGAATTGTTTCTCTGGCGGGAGTAGCGGGGATTAACTTAAGCCAGCTTAACGTTGGCGATGTGGGCTTTAAACTTGGACCGCGGTTGAATGCGTCTGGCCGTTTGGAATCGGCTCTGGATGCGCTTCGCCTCTTGATGACACGGGAGGTGGAAGAAGCTGGCCGCCTGGCACAGAAACTCGACCGACAGAATCGTGAACGGCAGGAATTGACACGCCGTATGCAGGAAGAGGCGGTGCGCATAGCAGAAACCGAAGAGCAAGACACGCTTCTTTTTGCTTTCTCTCCAGACTTCAACGCCGGGGTGGTTGGCCTGACGGCTTCCAAACTGGTGGAGGCTTTCTATCGCCCTGCAGTGGTTGGGCAGGTGGAAGCAGAAGTCACGCGCGCTTCCTGCCGATCCATTCCGGAGTTTCATATCACGCAGGCGCTGGATGCCTGCCGCGATTTATTGGTACGGCACGGGGGGCACTCTCTGGCAGCAGGTTTTACTGTGCGCAATGAAAATATTCCCGCCCTCAGAGAGCGCCTGACGGAGGTTGCCCGGGAAAGATTGGCCGGTCAGGAACTCGTCCCTGTTTTACGATTCGATGTAGAAATTCCTTTACGCGATTTGCGTCCTGATTTGTTACCACTGCTGGATCAGCTGGAACCCACCGGTCAGGGGAACCCTGGTGTGGCTTTTGTTACCCGGGGATTGAAGGTGGCTTCAGCAAGACGCATCGGGAGTGACCAGAGTCATTTGAAAATGACGCTTACCGATGGCTGGATCACTTATGATGCTATTGGATTTGGGATGGGTTTCTGGGCTGAACAGATGCCTGAACGGGTGGATATCCTATATCAATACCAGCGGAACGAATATAATGGGCGCACTTCCCTCCAATTGCATATTCGCGATCTGCGCCCTGCGGAAGGCTAATCAAAAAAGGGGGGATCCCCCCTTTTTTGACAAATTTTGGTCAGTCAACGAAGCGATATTTTAAAAGTGCCCAGACGGCAATGAAGGCGTCTTTCATCTTTATTTTTTTCCCTTCCGAGTATTCCCGGGGGTTAAATCGGATGGGTACTTCGTAGATTCTGACATGCCGCTTGAGTAATTTTGCAGTGAACTCAGGCTCAAACTCAAAGCCGCGTGCATGCAGAGGCATGTTGAGGGCAATGTCGCGACGGAAGAGCTTGTAGCCGGTTTCCATATCCGTCAGGATATTGTTGTACAACACATTGGTTAAAAAGGTGAGGATCTTGTTGGCTACCATATTCCAGAAGAGGATGGGGCGGCGCCCGGCGCCGAGGAAACGGGATCCGAAGACCACGTCGGCAATTCCCTCTTCCGCCGGTTGCATGAGGGCTGGAAAATCGCGCGGGTCGTATTCCAGATCGGCGTCTTGAATGATGAGCCATTCTCCCTTTGCCGCCTGAATACCCGTTCGGACAGCCGCACCCTTCCCCTGGTTGCGTTCGTGATAGATGACTCGAATGTGGGGGCGGTCATGCAGGGTGGCGAGGAATTCCCGGGTACCGTCTGTGGAGCCATCATCCACGATGACGATCTCCCGTACGACTCCGGTTGCCTCAACCCTTCGGATGATCTCGGCGATGGTTTTAATTTCGTTGTATACAGGGATGATCACGGTGAGTTCCATGGGGGGAATTATACAGGATAAACTTTTTTCGGAGGGTAGTTGCCCTAAAAATTTTTCCTAAATCGAGAAAGAAATGCCACTTTGCAGATTTGAAATGCCTGTATCCGTTGGCCAAGGGTCGCTGCGTGCTATAATTCTTTCTGGGCTATCCAATTTGTGAAACGATCTAATCCAATATTTTGCGACCAAAGTGGCTGTCCTTTATTGTTTATTTCATGACCAGAGATGGAGGTGAGTCATGACCAATGCTCCGGCTCGTACAACCGGAAAACCTGCTACAGGTGCGATTGCACCCGCTCCATCCGCGTCTGTTCCTTTTACACCGCCGCCATTAATGAACCTGGAGGATACGGGGCTTTCACCGTTGTGGTTGCAGGACCTGGTTTTAAAGGTAATGTACTTTCAGGGCTATCTGACTGGCTACAAAATTGCCGAGGAAGTGGCTTTACCGTTTTCCGGGGTAGTTGACCAGATTCTTGAAGCTCTGAAACGTGAGAAATTGATTGAAGTTCGCTCCTCACAGATGGGGCTTGGGGAGGGGGCTTACCTGTACGCGATTACCGGGGCAGGGATCGCCCGGGCACGTGAAGCCCTGGAACGCAGTCAGTATGCCGGGCCCGCCCCGGTGCCTTTGAATGTTTATGTCGATTCCATCCGTAAACAGGCCCGGACGCGCATGACAGTCACGAATCGGATGATGCGTCAGGTGCTCTCGAACCTGGTGCTTTCGGAGACCACTTTTCAAAACCTTGGCCCGGCGGTTAATTCTGGCACCTCGATTTTCCTCTATGGCCCGCCCGGCAACGGGAAGACCAGTGTGGCGCGGGCGATCGGCAGTATGATTCAAACCCAGTCCATTTTCATTCCCTATGCCATTTATGTGGATGGGCAGGTGATTAAATTATATGACTCTGTGAACCACACCCTGGCAGAAGAGGATGAAGGTACACACGGGGGAACCAGTTCTCTGCGAGCAGGGTCACGTCGGGATACGCGTTGGGTGCGCATCCGCCGCCCGTTTATTGTAACTGGCGGCGAGTTAACCCTGGCAGGGCTTGACCTGGTCTTTGATGACACCTTGAAATATTATGAAGCGCCATTCCAGGTGAAGGCGAATGGCGGAATTTTGCTCATCGACGATTTTGGCCGCCAAATGGTTCGCCCTCGAGATTTGCTCAACCGTTGGATTGTGCCTCTCGAAAATCGTATCGACTACCTGACCCTGCACACAGGGCGGAAGATTGAGATTCCTTTTGACGTGCTGGTGGTCTTTTCTACCAATCTGCCGCCGAAAGACCTGGTGGATGAAGCCTTTCTTCGCCGTTTACGCCACAAGATTGAGATTGTGGATCCAACCTATGAGGAGTATCGGGAAATTTTCCGGCGGGTGGCGGCGGCCAAAGGGGTAACCTACAGTGACCAGGGGTTGGCTTACCTGTTGCAGGAATGGTATATCAAGCCAGATCGTAAATTACGCGCATCTCATCCCCGTGATTTATGTGATCAGATTCTGGATATTGCCCAGTATTTGAATGTCGAACCGGCCATGAGCCGCGAGTTAATCGACCGGGCAGCGCGTTCCTTCTTTGTGGATCTATGAACGGATTCCTGTTATCACAACGTCCACTGGTGATTGCCCATCGAGGCGCTTCTCGATATGCTCCGGAAAACACACTGGCGGCATTTCGCCTGGCTGCTGAGCAGGGCGCTGATGCTGTAGAACTGGATGCCAAACTGAGTGCTGATGGTGAAGTGGTGGTGATTCATGACCCCACCACTGATCGAACGACCGGCTTTCGGGGTGAGGTGCGCCAGCTCTCGCTCGGGCAGTTGAAGTCTCTCGATGCCGGGAGCTTTTTCTCAACTCAATTTAAGGGAGAGTCCATCCCGACACTGGCCGAGGTTTTTGAGGCAGTGGGGGAGCACGTGTTGATCAATGTGGAATTGACCAACTACACTTCTCCGGGAGACGCTCTGGTAGAGAAAGTGGCCGCTCTGGTAAAAAAATACAATTTAGAAGAACGCGTTCTTTTTTCCTCTTTCCATCCGTTGAATTTAATTCGGGCACGGCGCCTGCTTCCGCAAGTACCCACGGCGATCCTGGCGTTGCCCGGGCGAGCCGGGTGGTGGGCGCGTGCCGGGTGGATGCGCCAGGTCTCTCCCTGGTTTGTTCATCCGTACTTTACCGATACTACCGCCAGGTACGTGGCTCGCCAGCACACCTATAACCGAAGGGTGAATGTGTGGACAGTGAACGAACTGGAAGATATGCTCCGTCTGGTCAAAGACGGTGTGGATGGACTGATCACGGATGATCCACCCACAGCCCGGCAGGCACTTGCAACTGCCTGATCTTTTCATCGTCAGGCAGAGGGGGAAACTCCCTGTTGGTGGGAAAGGGAGGCATGGTAGAATGGGTTATCCCTGTTGAGGGCCTGGTTGGCTGGTTTCATGAAGCGAAGTCGCCTGATACGAATTTATACTGTGTTAACCATGCTGTTGATGCTGGGTATGATCCCGATGCATGCCAGCCAGGGTTCGGTTCTGCCTGCCAGTGCCAACCCCCAGCAAAAAGCTCAGGCTTTACTTGCGAATATGACCCCGGAAGAACGGGTGGGGCAGCTGTTCCTGATCACATTTACGGGTTCGAAAGTTGGCGAGACCACTCCGGTTTATGAATTAATCAGCCGCTATCACGTCGGTGGGGTTGTTTTGCTGCGCAAGAACAACAATTTTTCCGATCAGGAAGATATTCTTCAGGGTACGCATCAGTTAATTTCGACCCTCCAGCAGGTGAAGTACGAAACCAGCCGGGATGCCCCGGATGCTGACCCAACAGCTCCGGTATACATTCCATTGTTTATTGGAATTTCTCAGGAAGGTGATCTTTACCCGAACGATCAAATTTTAAGCGGCCTCACTCCTCTGCCGGACCTGATGTCCATCGGGGCTACCTGGAATAAGGATCTTGCTCGCCGGGTAGGAAGTGTGATGGGGAGCGAACTATCGGCGCTCGGTTTCAACTTTTACCTGGGGCCTTCTCTGGATGTGCTGGATGTGATGTATATTGCCGGGGGAGAAAATCTTGGGGTGCGAACTTTTGGCGGAGACCCATACTGGGTCAGTGAAATGGGAAAGGCGTACCTGGCCGGTTTGCACGAGGGATCACAAAACCACATGGCTGTCATCGCCAAGCATTTCCCTGGCCAGGGTGGGTCTGACCGTCCCCCGGAGGCTGAGATTGCCACCATTCGAAAGACCTTTGAGCAGTTGAAGCTGATCGATCTCGCGCCCTTTTTTGCGGTGACCAATGTCCAGAATGATCCACTGGCCATCGCGGATGGGCTGCTCCTCTCGCACATTCGGTATCAGGGTTTGCAACGAAACATTCGTCAATCCACACTGCCGGTGAGTTTTGATCGATCAGCGCTCAATGAAATTCTTTCACTTACGGAGCTTGTGCCGTGGCGTCAACGGGGCGGGGTGTTGGTGAGTGATAACCTGGGTAGCCCGGCCATCCGCAAGTTCTTTGACCCAACCGGCAACCGTTTTGATGCACGTCTGGTGGCTCGCGATGCTTTTCTGGCGGGGAATGATTTGCTTTACGTGGACGATTTTATCTCCAGCGGTGACGAAGACATGACCACCACGCTCAAACGCACCCTGGAATTCTTTGCCCAAAAGTACCGGGAAGATCCTTCCTTTGCCCAGCGGGTAGATGCTTCGGTGGAGCGTATCCTCACGCTGAAATATAAGTTGTATCCCGAGTTCGATTTCCAGCAGGTGGTGCCATCGGACGGCGCACTGTCTTCGATTGGACAATCGCAACAGCTGACGTACGAAGTGGCCAGCCAGGCAGTGACCCTGATCAGCCCTGACAGTGAGGAACTCCCGAATGTTCTTCCGCGCCCTCCCCAGCTTAATGAAAGGATCGTTTTCATCACAGATAGTGTGGTTGCCCGGCAGTGCGCTGCCTGTACTGACCGCCCGATGATTGCTGTAGATGCTTTACAATCGGCGGTGGTGAGGTTGTATGGGCCTCTTTCGGGGGGGCAGGTTTCAAGAAATTATCTGACTTCGTACTCGTTTACGGATCTCTGGCGTTATTTGAATCAGCTGGAAGAGGCTTCGCCGATTGAAAATGACCTGAAACTGGCAGATTGGATTGTGGTCGGTGCGCTTGACCATTCACCAGATCGTCCTGAATCTCAGGCGCTGAAAAAGTTGCTTTCTGAACGTTCCGATTTGTTAAGAAACAAACGGGTCATTGTTTTTGCATTCAACGCGCCGTATTATCTGGACGCGACGGATCTTTCTAAAATTACGGCGTATTATGCGCTGTATTCCAAGGCTCCGGCTTTTATCCTGGTGGCGGCTCAGATTCTCTTCCAGGAAATTACCCCAGGGGGAGCATCTCCGGTGTCCATTCCAGGGGTTGGGTATGATTTGATTCGGGCAACCAGCCCCAATCCTGATCAGGTGATTCCGTTAATGGTTGATCTGCCTGAAGCTCCTCCACCTTCTCCCGAAGAAACATCAGAGCCAACACCTGTGCCGACCTTCAAAGTAGGAGATACCATATCCTTGAAAACCGGGGTCATTTTTGACCATAACCGGCATCCGGTTCCTGATGGCACCCCGGTTCGTTTTCTTTTCGCCACGGGGGGGGAATCGGGGTTGGCGCAAACCGTAGACACAGTCACAGTCGGGGGGGTGGCCCGGGCAAGCTATCGGATTGAGCGGAGCGGTTTGCTTGAGATCAGTGTTAACAGTGATCCGGCGTTGCGATCAGACAAATTGCAGATCAATATATCGGGCGCAGAGGCAGCCGCCATTACGGCCATTGTGCCTACCGCTGTTCCCACAGAAACCGTCACCCCCACTCCTACCGAAACTCCTGTGCCAACGGCGACTCCTACTCCCATGCCCCCACTGCCCCCTCACCCAACCCTGGGTGATTGGGTGGTAGCGATGGCCATTTCTCTCGGGGGGGCTGCTCTGGGTTACTGGCTGGGAACGCTCCTGGGAGGAATTCGCTGGGGTATTCGTTGGAGTCTGTGCGTGTTGATCGGCAGCCTGCTGGCTTACAACTATCTGGCGCTTCATTTACCCGGCAGTGAGAGGGTTTTCTCTCAGGGAACGCAATCGATGGCCGTTTTGTTTACGCTTTGTGGAGCCTTGCTGGGAGGAGCGGTAGGGTGGTTCTGGCAGTGGCTGGCTGAGCGGAGTGCTCACCCGGCCCGTTGAAGGGGCTTATCGGGCTAGTGTGGCCAGGAAACTCAAGAAGAGCAGTCCGGCAGAGGCAATGAGAAGGGCCTGTTCTGGTTGACGTTTCCAGAATCGGGTACTGGATCGGACAATACGTGGCACCGGGCGGGAGATGGGTTCAACATCTCCCAGCAGGGCTGAACGGAACTGGCGGATGTCGGCCGGGCGTTCATCGGGGTGGAGAGCCATGGCCCAGAGGATCGCCCGTTCAATTCGGGGAGACAGTGAGGGGTTGACCTGCCTGGGAGAGATCAGGCTGGCAGGGTTGAGGAATCTTTCACGGGCGTCAACGGGTGGGTGATTGGTCAGCAGGTGGTAGAGTGTGGCGCCAAAGGCATAGATATCGGAACGAACATCGGTGTGGCCGCTGTCGCCCCCGTATTGCTCCAGGGGGGTATACAAAGCGGTTCCCTGTCCCTGTAAAACGGTAATGGTCACTTCGCCGGGGGCGGCCAATTTTACCAGCCCAAAGTCTACCAGTTTAATCAAACCGCTTGGGGTGAGCTTAAGGTTGCTGGGCTTGATATCGCGGTGGAGGATGGGCGGGTTTTGTCCATGGAGATATTCGAGGGCGTCGCAGAGCTGACTGGCCCAGAAAAGCACCTCCTCCTCATCCAGGAAAGTGCCCGCCTGGCGATTTTCGAGAATCAGGGTACGGAGGTCCTTTCCGGGCACATAATCCATGACCAGGTAGTCGCGGCTGCTGATGGAGAAGAAGTCGGATACTTTGGGCAGGTTTGGGTGATCTAAGCGGGCCAGAACTGTGGCCTCGCGCAGAAATTGATCGCGTGCCTCCCGTAAAAGATCGGCGGGTAAACTGCGATCGTATTCCACTTCTTTCAATGCGCAATTACGACCTTCGAGGCGTAAATCATCTGCCAGGTAGATGCACCCCATGCCTCCCTGACCGATGACGCGGCGAATCTTGTAGCGCCCGCGGAGTACCTCGCCGGTTTTAATGGGTAATGGCATACGTCTCCCATGGCCGGGTTCTACTCCCGGCTCAATCCAATTCCTGTCCTTGTGATCTCCCTGGCGATGGAGCGGTTGGAAGTCGGCGATTTACCGCTGATGGCATTGCAGCCACATATCCCAAGGTTAACAAAAGTCCGATTCTCTGCTATATTATACCGTATGGTGCTATGGAATCAGAATCGCCACCCCCAATCCGGGAATCATCGAGATAGCCCGCTGCAAGAAAATTCGGAGGGAAACATGAATCAATCTGGTGGGGGGGAATTACCGATCCTCGTGGCGCAAAAAGGCCCGCTGGAGGGACAACGTTGGCTGGTGGAAGAAACATTGACCATTGGACGCGACCCGGCCTGTGACCTGATCATCAACGACCGCCAGGTGTCTCGGTATCATGCGCGGTTACAAAAAACCGGGCAGGGGGTCTTGCTGGAAGACCTGGGGAGCAAGAACGGGACGTACTGGAATGGTGAACGCGTCTCGGATCCGGTGGTCCTGCAGGATGGTGACGTGATTCTGATCGCCATGATCCAGCACTTCGCGTTTCTCAATTCTGATGCCACCATGCCTCTGGAAAGTGGCTTTCTCCCCGGGGAAAAGCCCTCTGAAGGTTTGAGGCTGGATGTCCGCTCCCGGCGGGTATGGGTTCACGGAAAAGAAATCCATCCCCCGCTCTCTGCACAGCAGTTTCGGCTATTACAGGCGCTGGAGCGGCGAAGGGGGCAGGTGGTTTCGCGTCAGGAATTGATTGAGGAAGTTTGGGGAGAAAAGGAGGCCGCGGGGGTGACCGAGCAGGCTTTCGATGCTCTGGTTCGGCGCTTACGCGATCGTCTGGCTGATGCCGACCCTGATCATGCCTATATTGTCACGGTTCGCGGCCACGGCCTCCGGTTAGAAAATACGCCGTAATCGGCTTTTGACTTACTGGTTAAGATTCATTTCCATGGAATACCGAAGCGCCTGCCGGTAGATACTTTGCAGCTGGGTGGCCATTTCGTTCTGGTTTTCTGCCTCTAGCTGGGCAACCAGCCCGTTAAGCATCTGGAGAAAATCAGGGGTAATTTTTTCCTGATTGGTTTCCATGAGGCGACGGCGATCAGCCTCACTCTGGGCACTCAGCAGTTCCTCGATGAAGGCGAATTCAGCCGGGGGAGCTGAAGCCTGCTGAATGAGTTCTACAATTCTTTGAATGCGAGCACTGCGGTTGAGGTCGCCTTTTTGACGGGCGTCCTGAAGTTCCTGCTGGAGTACCTCAGTAAAAAACTCATCTATTTCACCGATATGCTGCTGGAAAGCTTCGTCGATATTCGGAGCGTCCAGCAGTTCTGAGAGGAGCAACCGGGAGGTCTCCAGGCGTTCCTTCATTCGGCGATCAATCTCGGCGGTGAGGTCGAGTAATTTCTGGCGCAGGTCGGCAAGTTTTTGTTTTTCTTCTCCACTGGCACTTTCGAGGCGTTTAGAAAGGATGGCGAAGAATTCGTAATCGAGGCCAGAGCGTGTCAGGCTCACCAGAGTGGCCAGGGCAGGTTCACTTTTTTGCTGCAGGAAGATATCCAGGAGGCCCTCACGGGTGAGGCCTTTCTGGCTGGCTTCCTGGAGCATCCGCATGGCATTTTGCATCTCGGCAGACTCGTTCATCAGCCGCTGACCGACTGCCGTTTGTGGAAGGATTTCCTGCTGGAGTTGGGCAAGAGCCTGTGCGGTTTGCTGGTCACCACCGGCCAGTGAAGCCTCAATCAGCCGGTTGAGCATCTGAAAGAAAGATTCATCCATCAACTCCTCTTCCTGGTGAATGATTTCACTGCGAGAGGAGGGGGTGGTCATGAGCAGCCTTTGGATCAGGTTGAGGCGCTTCTGGGAGGCTTCGATCATTTCACGGGTGATACCGTCTGCTTCCAAGATACGGTCGATCATCGTCTGGTAAGTGAACATGGATTGTGGCCGAAGCAGGTAAGCCTTTCGTTTCTCAGGAGGGAGACGGTTGGTAATTTGGGTCAGGTAAGGGCCAATGACCCGTTCCTGCTCGTTGACCGAAAGCCCCAGTTCAGGAGGAAAATAAGTGAGCAGAAGCTCTTTGCCGGGGTCGTGGTAAACGATGGGGGTTGCAAGTGGTCCCTGATAACCACAATTCTGGCAGTTGGCAATGTTTACCTGGCCGGAAAGGAGTCGCTGTTTTGCCTGCGGGTCTACCCCGAGGTCAAAAACCTGCTCCACTTCAGCAATGAGAGGTTGGTGGCAGCGTGGACAACTCATCTGGACTTTAGGCATACGGATTTCCTTGAGAAATACAAATTTCAAGGATTATACCATGCAAGCGAAACCCATTCGTGATCGTTCCAAAGCTGGTAAAAAGGTGGTTAAATGGATGTGGGGTAGTTAGCAAGCCACCCCACATCCGACGAACAGAGAGGCACACCTGGAATGCGCCTGAACCTCATTTTACCAAAAGTTGAA
>NZ_DF967965.1:1971479-2204185 GCF_001050195.2 Anaerolinea thermolimosa | reverse complement strand
ATGCAAGAGCCACGTTGGAAGAAACACAGAAGACCTGGTAGAAGAACTCTCAGCCATCATCCGGGAAGGCCAGGATCATTCGCTGGAAGCCATTCAAGTGTCCCCTGAACGAGCGTTGGAGGACCTGGCTTGTCTCAAAGCCATGATCCATTCCCGGCGTCCAGAGGATCAAGCATGCCTGGAAGGAATCTATTTGCGCTATGCCCAGGCTCGCAAGCCGGGCAAGGGCAAGAAACATGACGTGGCCTTTCGTATCCGCAACCTGTTTATGGATCGCTGGAACCTCTGGCCGCGCCTGACTTTCTACCGGAATTGGAAAGATGAGGATGGAAATGAGATCATAGACGGCACCAACAACCATTGCGAGCGCGCCATCGGCTGGTGGATCAAAGAGCGCTATCGCTCGATGCGCGGCTACAAACAAGAGCAATCTGCTCTTGGCATAAGCCGCCTGATCGCCTTAGCTGGAAACCATCTGGCCCGTGGTTTGCACCTGGCTGACTTGATGGCGTAACCCTGGTAATTCGCCAGGGGGCAGCCCTCATTCCTGTTCCTTCACCATTGTTTTACCAATACTGGAACGATCACCCATTCGGCAGGTCTGAACGATCCACCCTGTTGAGGAACAATTATTCCCTGGGGAGGGAGAAGCAGAACCGGGCACCCTGGCCAGGAACGTTATCCACCCAAATACGCCCCCCATGTTCTTCCACGATGGCTTTGGCCAGGTACAAACCCAGTCCTGCACCTTTGGTCTGGCGGGCTACATCGGGGGCACGGTAGAAACGATCAAAAATGTGGGGGATGTCTTCGGCAGCCACACCTGGCCCCTGGTCACTGACACAGACGATTACCTGTTGGGGACGAACCTCACCATGAATGCGGATGATGCCTCCCGGCGCATATTTAATGGCATTGCCGATCAGGTTGGTCAGTACCTGTTCGAGGCGATTTTCGTCGGCGAAAATGATGGGGAAATCTTCGGGGAAATCTACCTGGATGGTATGGCTGGTGGTCTGGGTTTGCATGCGTTCGGCGATCCGTGCTGCAAGGCGCGGGAGCGAAACATCAGATCGTTTGAGACTCAAACCGCCGGCTTGCAGGCGTGAGGCTTCCAACAGGTTTTCGATCATCCCGGCCAGGCGGTCAGCTTCTTCCTCGATGACTTCCAGGCTGTCCTGGATCACTTCCGGATCCCACTGGGCGTCGTCGCGGCGGAGGGTACTCACATAACCTTTAATCAGGGCCACAGGGGTTTTCAATTCATGACTGATCACCGAAATAAAAGTGCTCTTGAGCTCTTCGGCCTGACGGAACTTTGTAATATCACGTACGGTGCAGATGATATTGCGAAGCCTTCCGTTCTCCCCAATGAGGGGTACGTAAGTGATCCCTACGGGTAAGGGGGGAAGGTCATCACCTACTTTGATATCTCCCTCTACATAGAGATAGGCGTGCGGAGTCAACGGCCAGCCGCCGGATTCGGCCTGTTCCAGGGTCATTCCCTGCGGAGGGCGTTCCCAGCGAATCACATCTTCGTGGCGACGACCGATGAGGGCTTGTCTGGGGAGGTTCAACATCCGCGCAAAAGCCGGATTACAACGCTCGATGGTATTGTTGGCAGCGAGAATGAGAATGCCATCCGAAAGCGAATCCAGCAGGGTGTTCAGACGCTGGCGTTCTTCGTTGGCTTCTGCATAGAGCTGGGCGTTCTGAACGGCAATGGCTGCCTGGTTGGCAAAACTGCTTAGCAGGGCCTGATCATTGGCAGAAAATGCCGTTGTGTAGGAGCGGAAGATAATGATCACGCCCAGGACTCGCTTTCGCGTTACCAGGGGTAGGCCTATTCCACTGAGTAACCCCAGGCTGGCCTGTTGAGCAAGCTGATCGGCCATGTGGCTGATTTGAGGAAGCTCAAATTGCTCAGGATCTTCCTCTTCGACAACCTCAGCCAGCATTTGTTCGATCATGCGGAGAAGGATCGTGGGAATCCCCTGAGAGGCTACCACATGCCAACCGGCGCGTTCGCGCAGGGCGATGAACCCGGCCTGCCCGGCAAGCATTTCTACCGAAATCCGCAGGATTCGGTTGAGAAGCTTCCCGAGGTCCAATTCCTGGGTGATCGCCCGGGCAATCTCCAGCAGGTAATCCCGTTGACGGACGCGAAAATCAGGCAGTAAGGGACCCAGCATGGGCTCGTGCCGTTTCTATGGCTTCATCGAGAATTTCGAAGCCAAGTTCGAGTTCCTCTCGGCGTATGCAAAGAGGTGGAGAGATGCGGATAACACTTTTTCCGCAGCCAAGCAAGAGCAGGCCGCGTTCAAAGGCATAATTGACGACGGCATCGCGCAGAGATTCGTCTGGCTCACGCGTTTCGGGGTTTTTAACAAATTCCAGTCCAATCATCAGGCCCTTACCGCGCACCTGCCCGAGGTTAGGATGCCGCGATTGCAGTGCTTCTGCCAGCCTGAGAGCTTCATTGCCCATGGCAAAGGCGTTCTCAAGGTATTCATTCTCGATGAGGTCAATGGTGGCCAGAGCCGCAGCGCAAGCCAGAGGGTTACCGCCGTAGGTGTTCCCGTGGGCTCCTTTGGGCCAGCTCATCAATGCACGGGGGGCGATCATGGCTCCCATGGGCACACCTGATGCAATTCCTTTTGCAACACATAAAATATCGGGTTCAACTCCAAAGTGTTGAATTCCCCACCACTTCCCGGTACGTCCAACCCCGGATTGCACTTCATCCACAATGAGCAAAATGCCGTAACGATCGCAAAGGGAACGGAGGGCAGGGAAGAAGCCTTCTGCGGGAAGGATATATCCCCCCTCTCCCTGAATGGGTTCTACCAGGATCCCGGCTACTTCTTCTGCAGGAAGCACTTTTCCTAAGATTTCTTCTTCGATGTAGCGAACCACGGTCTGGCCGTAGGTTTCTCCGGGCTGGCTGCGTAATATGGGTCGATAGGGATCTGGATAGGGAACGTGCACGACCCCATTCATGAGGGGGTAAAAGCCTTTGTGATAATGGTTTTTACTGGCCGTGAAAGTGACGGCTCCCATCGTGCGCCCGTGAAACCCGCCTAAAAAACCGATGAACTGGCTCCGCCCGGTGACATAACGGGCCAATTTGATGGCGGACTCAACACTTTCGGTACCAGAATTAGTCATGAAAGAAGCTGTGTCTTCATGCATGGGGGCAATCTCGTCCAGCTTTTCAGCCAGTTGCACCCATTTTTCGTGATAGAAATCAGAAGATATATGGATAAATTTTTCCGCCTGTTCCTGGATGGCCCTGACAACTTTTGGATGACTGTGGCCGGTTGAAACTACCGCAATGCCAGCCGCAAAATCGAGGAAACGGTGCCCATCTACATCCCAGACCCAGCACCCCTTCCCACGATCCATGACAAAAGAATACGCTCTTGGGTAAGAGGGTGAAATGACGGCGTGGTCTCGCTCGATGATGCTTCTGGCAACAGGCCCTGGTAAGATCAACGGGGTAACCATGTGTAGCTTCTCCTTTTGATTGAATGACAGGAAAGAAAAGAGAGCAGGCGCCTGATCCTGCTCTCATAGTGTAGCAAATCTTTATCTTTAAATCCACCTGTCAGGCTGGCTGTGACGTCTGAGAAAGGGCCAGAGCCAGGGCTCCGAGCAGGCCGGTGTCATCACCGAGAGCGGCTTTGGTGATGACCAACCCGTGCAGATACTCCGGTGAAATGACCCGTTCAGAAAGGGAAGAGCGCACGGCTTCCATCCATAATGGACCGCTTTGAGAGACCCCCCCACCCAGAACAATGATCTGAGGGTTAAAGAGGTGGAGAAAATCGGCGATGGCATGCCCCAGGAAAGTGCCTGCGCGGGTGAGGGCCGAACGGGCGAGAGGATCTCCCTGATCGGCGGCGAGGCTTACATCGCGCGCTGAGGGTTTGGCAATTTGAGAAAGGGAGGAAGGAACCCCGAGAGCCAGCTGTTCGGCGACATAATGCGCAATGGCAGTGCCGGATGCAAGGGCTTCAAGGTGGCCGCGCTGACCACAACCGCAGAGTGGGCCATCGGGGAGGACGGTGATATGCCCAATTTCGGCTGCCAGACCCTGGTGCCCGAGAAGCAGGCGGTCGTCTTCAATGACACCCCCGCCGATACCGGTGCTGATGGTAATGTACAGGAGGTTGTGGTAGCCTTGCCCGGCGCCAAATTTCCATTCGCTGAGCGCAGCCAGGTTGGCATCATTCCCCAGAAAAGTGGGGACATTGAAACGGGACTGGACGATCTGCGCGAGAGGAATATTAACCCAACCGGGGATGTTGGGTGCGGCAAATAAAACGCCGGTTTTCGGATTAAGGGGGCCAGGGGCCGCCATGCCGATGGCGCAAACCCTGTGATCGGTGGGCCAGACGGACTGGATCAAATCGAGCAGGCGATCGATGGGTGCCTGATCTTTCGCCTGGGTGAGGATGCGTTTCTGCGCGAGAGGGCGGGTAGCTCCTGCCGGATACACGGCAGCGCGCAGTTGAGTCCCGCCGATATCGACTGCGAGGTAGGTATCCATACGCGGTGATTATATCACAATTTGAGTTAATTTAATTGACTTAAAGCTGGCCTGTGATTAATAATTCTGAAAAGTGAGTGTTGCGCCGCCGATTCTCGACAACGCCTGTTCGTCGTAAGGCCATTGCTGTTTCAGGTTCTGGCGTAATCCGTTGACGGGTTATTCAATCGCTGATATATTGATAACGAATGATGAAAAAAACTGATCCTGTGCGTAGCTTCTGGAAAGCGGTTCGTCGGGAATTACGCTGGCTGACACCCGGCATTGGTGTCAAGCGCTGGCTGGCCCTTATTCTGGCGGGAAATGTCTTGCTTGGGGTGGGGGTAGCCATGTTGCTCCTGGATGTTTACCGCACCGCCCCTGAAACCTGGTGGTTGCCGGCGCTTTCCTTCCTGGCTTTGCGGTTTCTGACTCGCCCTTTGAGGGTGTTGATCTTCGGCGGGCTGGGAATTACCCTGTTAATCCTTGGACTCTGGGGATTTAATCGTTCCCTGTTGAAGCCATTTCTTCAACCGGGCAAACATGTGGTTGACTCAATTTCTGTGTACCGCAGACGGGAACGTGGACCGCGTGTAGTGGCGATTGGCGGGGGGACGGGCCTCTCTACCCTGCTGCGCGGATTGAAGGAATACACTTTTAACCTGACTGCTATCGTCACGGTGGCTGATGATGGTGGGTCATCTGGAGAACTGCGGCGAAGCCTGGGGGTGTTACCTCCAGGAGATATTCGCCATTGCCTGACCGCCCTTGCGGATGACGAAACCTTGATGGGACAATTGTTTAAATACCGCTTTGCCACGGGGAACGGTTTGAGTGGTCATTCCCTGGGAAATTTATTAATCACCGCTCTGGCGGAGATTACGGGTAGTTTCGAAGAAGCCGTGGCTGAGTCTGCCCGGGTTCTTGCAGTTCACGGTCAGGTTTTGCCATCCACGTTGCATGACGTCCGTTTAGTGGCCGATGTGGAAATGCCCCATGCGGAAAAAGGAATGCTGGTGAAAGGCGAAAGCCAGATTCCAAAAGCAGATGGACGTATCCGGCGGGTTTGGTTGGAGCCGGATAACCCCCTGGCGTATCCACCAGCAGTTCAGGCAATCTTAAATGCTGATCTGATTCTGGTTGGACCTGGAAGTTTATTCACCAGTATTCTGCCGAACTTGCTGGTGCCTGATATTGCTGAAGCCTTGCGCGCCAGCCGTGGATTAAAATTTTATATTTGTAACGTGGCAACTCAGCGGGGAGAGACTGACGGCTTCGATTGCTTTGAGCATGTTCGAAGCATCGAAAAACATGTGGGAGAGGGGATATTCGATCTCATCCTTTGCAATAACCAGTACTCGGGGACTCTTCCAGAAGGAATTAACTGGGTGAAACCCAACGATGAGATGAGCGACAGGTATCCTTTATATCTATGTGACCTGGCCGATCCTTCCAACCCGTGGCGGCACGATCCGAAACGGCTGTCTGAGGTGATCATGGACCTGTTCTATGAACGGACCGGTCCTTTGATAAATCGTGAAAATTTGAACAATTCCGAAAATTGATTTTCGTTTATAATTAGCTTGGTTTTTACCCCGCGCTCTCATTTCTGAGGCGGGGCCCTCGTGGAGAGGATAGGGGCTTTTTCGGTTTGTTTTCGTTCAACATGCCTGCGGGCATGTTCCAGTGATTTGATATCCTTTTTTGAGGAGGTTTATTCGAATGAGTACAAAGATCGGTATCAATGGGTTCGGACGTATCGGACGCCAGGTTTTAAAGGCGATCATGGAACGTTACCCCAATGAGCTGGAAGTTGTGGCTGTCAACGATTTGTTTGACGCCAAAACCAACGCTCATCTGTTCAAGTACGACTCGAACTATGGGATCTTCCCTGGTAGCGTGGAAGTGGTTGGAAATGACCTGGTGATCAACGGCCATACTGTCAAGGTGCTGGCTGAAAAAGACCCCGCTAAACTTCCCTGGAAAGACCTGGGAGTGGAGATTGTGATCGAATCCACGGGGATTTTCACGGACGCCAAAGGTGATCCGGCCAAGGGTAAACCCGGAGCCGAAGCTCATATTGTTTCGGGCGGCGCCAAGAAAGTCATTATTTCTGCCCCGGCAAAGAATGAAGACCTGACCGTGGTGCTGGGTGTCAATGAAGATAAATACGATCCTGCCAAGCATCATGTCATTTCTAACGCTTCGTGCACCACTAACTGCCTTGCCCCGGCGGCCAAGATTGTGCATGAGAAGTTCGGCATCTTGAATGCGGTCATGACCACCATTCACAGCTACACCAATGATCAGGTTATCCTCGATCAGGGGCATAAGAAAGAAATGCGCCGCTCGCGCGCTGCCGGGCTTAATATCATCCCCACAACTACCGGGGCTGCTAAAGCAGTGGCGCTGGTGATCCCTGAATTGAAGGGAAAGTTCGACGGGTATGCTCTGCGCGTTCCCACACCCACCGTCTCCATTGTGGACTTTGTAGCCACGGTCGAGAAACCGACCACCAAGGAAGAATTGAATGCCGCGTTTGTGGAGGCGGCCAATGGTGCGCTGAAGGGCATCCTGGGTGTAACCACCGGCGAGTACATGGATCCCCTGGTCTCCATGGATTTCAAGGGTGACTCACGCTCATCCATTGTTGACCTGCCCTCGAACATGGTTATGGGCGGCAATCTGGTGAAAGTAGTCACCTGGTACGACAACGAATGGGGCTATTCCTGCCGCACGGCTGATCTGGCGGCTCTACTTGCCAAGAAACTCTAAACGAATGAACAGGCTATCCAGACAGCCTGAAGGATGATTATCTGGCGGTTAGGGTCGGTTTCCGGACTGAACTAACCGCCAGGTTTTCGTTCGCCAGGGGCGATCTGATGAAATCGAACCCCTGGGTGTAGAAACATCCGTTGAGGGGAATCTCGACGGTCCAACGGGAGGGTCTATGTTCAACAAGAAGTCTGTACGGGATATTGACGTAAAAGGCAAGAAAGTGCTTGTGCGGGTCGATTTTAACGTCCCGATTAAAGATGGTGTGGTTCAGGATGATACCCGGGTGCGTGCCGCATTGCCAACGATTGAGTACCTCCTCGAACAGGGTGCGGCTGTGATCCTTTTCTCGCATTTGGGCCGGCCCAAGGGTGGCCCTGACCCCAAATACTCCATGAAACCGGTGGCGGAATATCTGGGCAAGTTGATGGGTAAGCCAGTCGCCTTTGCGGAGGATTGTGTGGGCGAAAGCGCAGAAAAGGCAGCCGCCAGCCTGAAACCGGGTGAGATCCTCGTACTGGAGAACACGCGTTTCCATCCTGAAGAAGAGAAGAACGACCTTGAACTGGCCCGGAAGATGGCCGCGCTGGCCGATATTTATGTCAATGATGCGTTTGGAAGCGCACATCGTGCCCATTCTTCTACAGAAGGGGTGGCGCGTTTCCTGCCAGCAGTTGCCGGGTTCCTCATGGAGAAAGAAATCCAGTATCTTTCTCAGGCGATTGAAAACCCCAAACGCCCATTTGTGGCCATCCTTGGAGGCGCCAAGGTGAGCGACAAAATTGGGGTGATCAAGAATCTCCTGGGCAAAGCCGATTCGATCCTGATCGGTGGTGGTATGGCCAATACCTTCTTCAAGGCGCAGGGCTATCCGGTAGGTAAGTCGCTGGTGGAAGATGATGTGCTCGATCTGGCGCGCGAGCTTCTCTCCTCGGGCGGCACGAAATTACGTCTCCCGGTAGATGTGGTCATTGCCCAATCCATGGAAGAAGGGGCAGAAACGAAAGTGATGCCGGTTGGACCTATTCCAGACGATTGGATGATCCTGGATATCGGCCCGGAAACGGTGGAGGCCTACGGCAAGGTAATCGGTAGCGCGGCGACGGTTGTCTGGAACGGCCCGATGGGTGTGTTTGAGGTATCTACTTTTGCCAAAGGTACTTTTGGCATTGCAGAAGCAATGGCCAAGAGCCCGGCAGTGACTATCGTGGGCGGTGGGGATTCGGCTTCGGCGATCCAGAAATCGGGATTGGCCGATAAAATCACTCACATTTCTACCGGTGGTGGAGCTTCTCTCGAAATGCTTGAGGGGTTGGTTTTACCCGGTGTGGCCGCCCTGCAGGATAAATAGGCCTCAGGATTAAAAAGGCATGAGCCCTGAATACCGAGTCAGGGCTCATGCCTGCAAAGTGCAGGTCTGCGGTAAAAACGTTCACTGACCGGCGGAGAACTGGACAAAAACACCACACTGCGGTAAAATCTGACCTCGCGATTGTGGAACTTATCTGGAGGATTTGTAAGTTGGCGAACATCAAGTCACAAATTAAGCGAAATCGACAGAATGAGAAGCGAAGGCTTCGCAACCGGGTTTACCGGGGGCGTGCCCGAACTTTTGTAGCCAAAGCCCGCACTGCCATCGAGACCGCCTCGCCGGAAGAAGCCAAAGAGGCTGTCATTCGGGCGGTCAGTGCCCTCGACCGGGCTGCCGAGAAAGGTGTCATTCATAAAAATAACGCCGCTCGCCGCAAGAGCCGCCTGATGAAGCGCCTTGCAGCTCTGGCAAAGTAATCCTTGTTCGATCCCCGGAGGTAATCTTTCCGGGTGAGCTTTGTCGCTACAAGAAACGCCCTTTCAGTGGGCGACGGCAGCGGGAGGATTGACTCCCGCTTTTTTCTTTAGGGCATAGCCAGCTGAGGGAACCGCAGCGGATGCCCAAGGGGTTTCAGGAGTACCGGATGTTTGAAGCCGAGCAAAAGCAGGTAAATCAGCGCATCCTCGCCTTCTGCAGGGAGAGGGGCCTGCCTGAGCCCAGGCTTTCCTGGGGATGGATACCATTCGATGGGCATTGGGGCATTTCCACCTCGTTGTTTCAACTGGCGGCTCAGGAAATTCGCGCAGCCGGGTTGAAGGCCAACGTTCAAGAGCGGGCAACTGAACTTGCCGAACAGATTGCTGCCTTCCTGGGCACGCCTGAGGGTTTTGAGCGGGTTGAAGCGGTTCGGGGGTATCTTAACCTCTATTTTTCAACCGCCACGTATGCTCAAAGGGTGATCGATGCTGTTCTTGAGCAGGGGATCAATTTTGGGCGGGGTGAGCGTCTCCATGAGCGGGTGATGGTGGAATTCTCTCAGCCCAATACCCACAAGGCGTTTCATGTGGGGCATTTACGCTCAGCCATTCTTGGAGATACGCTTTGCCGCATTCTTGAGTTTGCCGGTTATGACGTGGTGCGTGCTAACTACCCCGGGGATATCGGTTTACACGTCATTAAGTGGCTCTGGAATTACATGAAATACCATGCCGGTGAGCGCCCTGAAAAGGATATTACACGCTGGATGGGTGATATGTATGCCGAAGCCGTCCGGCGATTGGAAGAAAACCCCGAACTGGAAGCGGAAGTTCGCGCTCTTTATGCCCGCTGGGACCAGCGCGATCCTGAGGTGGTGCGCCTCTGGCAAGAAACCCGACAGTGGTCACTGGATGGTTTCGATGAGATGTACCGGCAGCTCGACATTCGTTTTGATGTGTATTATTTCAATAGCATGGTTGAGCATCCCGGTAAGGAAATGGTTGACGAGCTTATCGCCAAGGGAATCGCTCAGGATGAACGCCCCAACGGCCCGGTAATTGTGAAGATTGACGAACTGCTTGGACTCAAGCAAGAGAAATACCGTGTGCTGGTCGTCCTGCGTTCTGATAACACCGCGCTTTATGCTACCGAAGACCTGGCACTGGCCAAAAAGAAATTTACCGATTATCCCGACCTGGTCCGCTCTTATTATGTGGTGGATGTGCGCCAGTCGTTGCATTTTCAGCAGGTTTTTAAGACCCTTGAGCTGGCAGGTTATGAGTGGGCCACTCGCTGTCAGCATGTTCCGTATGAGATTGTCACCCTGCCCGGTAATGTAGTGATGGCCTCACGCGAGGGAACGGTGGTTTTGCTGGAAAACCTCATTCGAGAGGCCATTCAACGTGCACTTCAGGTGGTGGAAGAAAAGAATCCTGAGCTGTCTGCCGATCAGAAAATGGAAGTGGCCCGGGCGGTTGGTATTGGGGCCATTAAATACCCCATGCTGGCGCGGGAGAATGCCAAGATTGTTACTTTTGACTGGCAGGCCGCGCTTGATTTTAATGGACAGGCGGCGCCTTATATTCAATACGCACATGTGCGGGCGAACAGTATTTTACGTAAGGCAGGCGTCGCCAAAGTGGAAGACCTGCCTGCTCCAATGCCTTACCGGTACAGCCTGGCGCAGGCCGAGATTCAACTCATTGATCTTCTTTCGCGCTTTCCAAGAGAAGTTCAGCGTGCGGCGGCTGAGCTTAAGCCATTGCACATCGCCAATATTGCGTATGATCTGGCCAGGGCTTTTACTGATTTCTATAATGAATGTCCGGTTCTCTCGGTAGAGGAACCGGTGCGCAGCGGGCGTTTACGCCTTGTAGCTGCGTCACGGCAGGTGATTGCCAATGCCCTGCAACTGCTCGGTATTACTGCCCCGGAGGTTATGTAAGTGAAGGGTAGGTTCTGAGCCTGAGTGGCTCGGAAGGAAGATCAATGGTTGATTTTGTAACTCGATAAAGGAGTGATCAAACACATGACACCGATTCGAACCATTATCATGGGGGCCGCTGGACGCGATTTTCACAATTTCAATGTCTATTTCCGTGATAATCCTGATTATCAGGTGGTTGCTTTCACGGCCACGCAAATTCCTAACATTGAGGGAAGGAAGTATCCTGCTGAACTGGCCGGTAAACTTTACCCGAAAGGGATTCCCATTTACCCTGAGACGGAACTGGAACGATTGATCCGGGATTTTGAGGTCGATCAGGTTATTTTTGCCTACAGTGATGTTCCGCATGAATATGTGATGCATAAGGCATCGGTGGTGCTGGCTGCCGGGGCTGACTTCCGGCTGATGGGAATGAAAGAGACACAGCTGAAATCGAGCAAACCGGTGGTTTCTGTTTGCGCTGTCCGCACTGGTTCTGGAAAAAGCCAGACTACCCGGCGGGTATCTCATATCCTTCGCGAGCTTGGTTACCGGGTGGCGGCGATTCGCCATCCCATGCCTTACGGTGACCTGGTGAAGCAGAGTGTTCAGCGCTTTGCCGATTACAGCGACCTTGACCGCCATGAATGCACCATTGAAGAACGGGAAGAATACGAACCTCATCTGGATAATGGGGTCATTGTCTATGCCGGAGTCGATTACGAGAAAATCCTTCGTCAGGCAGAGCAGGAAGTGGATATCGTGCTCTGGGACGGTGGTAACAATGATTTTCCTTTTTATAAACCTGATCTGGCGATCGTCGTGGCTGATCCGCATCGCCCGGGGCATGAGTTGACGTATCATCCGGGTGAAACCAACGTGCGTTCGGCGGACGTCTTTGTCATCAACAAAGTAGATACTGCCGCTCCGGAGAATGTGATTCGAGTGCGTGAGAATCTCTACTCGGTCAACCCGGATGCCATCATTGTTGAAGCCGCATCACCGCTTTTTGTGACTGATCCATCCGCCATTCGCGGAAAGAGGGTGCTCGTGATCGAAGATGGTCCGACCCTGACCCATGGAGAAATGGCCTACGGAGCAGGCTGGGTGGCAGCCCGGCGATTTGGTGCGGCGGCAATTGTTGACCCCCGGCCGTATGCGGTTGGGACGATTGTTGAAACTTATAAGAAGTATCCGTCCACCGGGCCGATCCTTCCGGCCATGGGGTATGGCGAGGCTCAGATGCGTGATCTGGAGCAGACCATTGCCAATGCCCCGGTTGACCTGGTCATTTCGGCGACGCCGATTGATTTGACGCGGGTCATTCGCATCGATAAGCCCATTCAGCGTGTCCGTTATGAGCTGGCAGAGATTGGCCAGCCCGACCTGGCGAGCATCCTGACCGAAAAGTTCGGTCGTAAGTAATCTTTTCTGGAGAGAAATCCAACCGCCTGGGGAGCAATCCCGTCTGCGGTTGGATTTCTCCGTTAAAATAAGCGTATGTTTGTAGATGAGACCATCATTTTTGTGAGAGCAGGGCGGGGTGGAGATGGCATGGTGCACTTCCACCGCGAAAAGTTTGTACCCCATGGTGGCCCCGATGGCGGAGATGGCGGGAGGGGAGGGGATGTCATTCTCGAAGCCCGGCGAACGCTGAACACCCTGGCGGCTTTTCGATATCGGGCCCGGTACGAGGCGGAAAACGGCGGGCGCGGCGGGCCCAATAATATGACCGGAAAATCGGTCCGGCCGTTGATTATTCCTGTTCCGATGGGCACCATGGTCTTTGATGAGCAAACGGGCGAATTGCTTGGCGACCTCACACGGGATGGTCAGCAACTTGTAGTAGCTCGCGGGGGGCGCGGCGGGCGTGGCAACCAGCATTTTGCCACTCCCAGCAATCAGGCCCCCAAAATGGCTGAAAGAGGTGAGCCGGGCGAAGAACGCAATCTGCGGCTGGAACTTAAGCTAATCGCTGATGTGGGCATCGTTGGAATGCCGAATGCGGGAAAGTCGAGCCTTCTGGCAGCTGTGACCAATGCTGATCCAAAAATTGCCGATTATCCCTTCACCACGCTCGAGCCGAATCTGGGCGTGGCTGAACTGGATATAAATACAACGATTGTTCTGGCAGATATCCCCGGCCTGATTGAAGGTGCTCATCGGGGAGTGGGCCTGGGAGATACCTTCCTGCGTCATATTCAACGCACGCGGGTGTTGATTCATCTGCTGGACGGAACCTCTGAAGACCCGCTGGCTGACTTTTCTCAGATCAATACTGAGCTGGCGCTATACGATGAGAAACTGGCCGAGAAACCACAGATTGTGGCTGTGAATAAAATGGATTTGCCCGAAGTGGCCGAACGATGGCCAGAAATTAAGAAAATGCTGGAGGAGCGCGGGTATCAGGCCATGCCAATCTCAGCACTGGCGCGCACTGGAACGAAAGAATTGCTCTGGAAAGTGGCAGAATTGCTCCAGACTGCTCCTGAACCAACCTTACCTCGCTCGGCTGAATTGCCCGTTTACCGCATGGGCGAAGATCCACGAAGTTTTACCATTGAGCGCATACCAGAAGGCTGGCGCGTGCACAGCCCGGCTCTGGAACGGGCGGCAGAGATGACTTACTGGGAGTATGATGCGCCGGTGCGTCGCTTCCAAAAGTTGATTGAGACGCTGGGGGTAGATAAAGCCCTTCGTGAAGCCGGGGTGCAGGAGGGGGATTCGGTCTTTATTGGTGATTACGAACTGGAATGGCAGGATTGAATCATGCGCTTAGGTGTTTTTGGAGGCACTTTCGACCCCCCTCATATCGGGCATCTTATTCTGGCCGCTGAATCTGCCGAGCAACTGGGTTTGGACCGGGTGCTGTGGGTCATCACCCCTGATCCTCCTCACAAGACGGGGGTACCGATCTCTCCCCTGGATGTACGGTTGCGTTTGCTGACCGCTGCTCTTGATGCTGACCCACGTTTTGAAATTTCGCGGGTAGATATTGACCGCCCGGGTCCGCAGTATGCTGTGGATACAATCCAAATCCTCAGGAAAGAGTATCCCGGGAGCGAATTGTTTTATTTACTGGGCGGGGATTCACTTCATGATTTACCTAAATGGCATGCCCCGCAACGGTTCATTGCTTCGCTGGATGGCATAGGGGTGATGCACCGGCCAGGTGACCGTGTTGATCTGGGGGGAGTGGAGCGCTTTTTGCCGGGCCTAGCCGTGAAAATCCACTTTGTCGAAGCGCCCTTGCTTGAGATTGCCTCGCGTGATATCCGTGAGCGCGTCAGACAGGGGCGACATTTTCGATACTTTGTCCCTGATGCGGTGTATGCCCTCATTCAAGACCTGGGCTTGTATCAGGCCTGACCCCAGTTAATGCCAGACAAACGTTTGCAACCAGAGGACGCCGATGATCAGAGAAAGAAACGTAATCACGGCGCCAGAACGGGTATATTCCCAAAAGTCAAGGTTGACCTGCCTGCGGGCGGCAATTTCGGCTACGATCAGATTGGCTACCGAGCCAAGTAGTGTCAGATTCCCTGCGAGGGTGGAGGCAACCGCCAGAGTCAGCCAGCCAGCGGATGGGTTTGAAAGGCTGGATACAAGCGGTCTCAGCAGCATCACTGCCGGGACATTGGAGACCAGGTTGCTGAGAATGACTGTGACGGCTGTCAGACTCCAGGCATTGGCTTGCTGTGAGATCGGTATTTGTTTGAAAATTTCTGTGGTCACGCCGTTGGTTTCCAGAGCGCCGGTGAGGATGAACAATGCCGCAAAGAATACGAGCAGGCTCCAATCGATTTCTGCGAGCACCTTTGCCGGATCAACCCGGCGGGTGAAAAGAAGGAGACATGCTGCCAGACAAGATGCGTATGCGATGGGCACGCCCGCCAGAAAAGCGGTCAGTAGCCCGGCGATGATCACCAGGGTTTTGGTCAGCATGGGGCGTATTACCAGGATGTTGGTGGGAGGCATTTCTTTGAACGGCTGGCCCCTGAATTCCTGCGGGTAAGCCAGCACAAGTACCAGCCAGACTCCCCCCAGCCCCAGCAGGGCAATCGGCGTGAGGCTGGCAGAAAACTGGGCATAGGGAATGCCCGAGGCGATCCCGATAATCATATTTTGAGGGTTGCCGGTAAGGGTGGCCGTAGAGCCGATATTGGCAGAACATGCCAGGGCGATCAGGTAGGGGATAGGGTTTCGTTCGAGGGTCAGTAAAAGGCTCAGCACCAGCGGGGTGAGCATCAGGCAGATGGTGTCGTTAAGAAAAAGAGCACTCAGAACCCCGCTGAGCATGATTTCAATGGCGAGGAAGGTGCGCGGATTACGGGTAAGCTTGAGAAGGCTGCTGCCCGCCAGCCGGAAGAAACCTGCCATTTGAAGGTTGGCATTAATAATCATCATGCTGAAAAGTAAAATCAGGGTATCGAGGTCGAGAAATTCGCGAATCTGATTGAAATGGATTTGTTTCAGCGCGAGAAGCATCCCCACCCCAATCAGGGTAAGGGTGGTGCGGTTCACCATCAGCCCGGGCCATCGTCCGATGGCGATGCCAATGTAGGTAACCAGAGCAATGATCAGGGTAAGCCAGAAATTAGTGCTCATAAGAAAGACTCAGGGATGCTGTGTGGTGCATCCCTGAGCGCCGATTATACCCAAAGGTTTGGTTTCTGTGCTGTTTTTACTCGCTGATCAGGTTGAGGTTACCCACGCCTACTTTGACCTCAATGCGCAGAAGGGGCCCTTCTCCGGTAGTGCGGTATTCATTATCGTTAACGATCCAGGTGCCTTCGGTGGAAATGGTATTGAGGCTGGAGGAAAGAATAATCCGGCAGTTGGAAGTCCTGGGGACGCGCAAGGTGATGTTGCCAAGACCGCCGTCTACATAAACCCGCATATCCCGTTTGAGCTGACCTGAGAAATCAAGGGAGAAATTTCCTGCCCCTCCGCGGAAGTTGATTACATCAGCATCGGTATTCCCGAGCCCTTTTAACTTAATATTAGACGCTCCAGTTTCATACGTGAGGGAATCCATCCGCACTGGATTGGGTGAAGAGAACACAAGGTCAGCCTGACCAGCGCCATCTGATATCTTCAACCGAACCAGTGGAATACCTGTGAGGTCGAGTTTTCCTTCGTAAGCACCTGCTTCGATGGTGAGATCTAAAGGCTGATTCCCCAGCCGTAAATCCCAGTCATTGATCACGTTCCCTCCTGATGGAATACTACCGACCACCTTCTGGTCAATGCGAACTTCGCGGCCATCCCGGGAGATGGTAGGTTTCCAATCGGTAACGTTATATTCCACTGTGCCCTCAACCAGATGTTGCGAACCGCCCTGGAGGGTCAATTTTCCTCCGCCCATGCGGAGCACCAGCTCGGCGGGGCGTAAATCGGGGTAATCTTCTTGAATAGTGACGGTTTGTTTTTCACCGACCTTTGCGGTAGGAATATTAACGGTGATGGAACAGGCCAGAGAGAGGATCACCAGCAGGCTCAGCAAGATAAACGCAGGATTTTTCATAGGGCATCTTCTCCTTGTAGAAGATTCAGGAGGCGGGGGATTCAGGAGTAATCGAACCGGCATCGGGTGGCGGCACAGGTGAAATCGATGAGGTGGAAGGTGGTGGATAGGAGGTCATTCCAAAGCGGGTCAGGATAATACCTCCAAGACTGATGATTATGACGAGGAAAGGAACAATCCAGCCGATGCACGGAATGATCCCGTTCGCTAATGCGGCGGCAAGCGAAAGGATCAGGGTGCCGATCCCGGCGCTTACCGGGGGGCTCCAGGATGTTTTAAACGCTTCAGCAAGTCGTTCGCCCACCAGCAAGCCGGCAGAGATCCAACCAAGGAGAAGAGCGATGGCCAGACCGAGGATCCCCAGCAGGCTAACCGGCAGGAGGATGATGGTAATGGCCACCAGCACTAGGAGGATGGGTAACACGACGATTGAGAGCAGTCCTAAACCACCGGCCAGTACCGGTTGCGTCAGCATCGTGGTGCGGATGCGTTCCATGGGGCGCAGGGCAAAGAGCGAAACCAGAACCGCGAGGGTGGCAATTGCCATCGATTGGAAGATCGGGGCGATCAGCCGCCAGAGAAAATTTACACTGTTGGAAACCTGTGAGCTCACACTGGGGAGGTTGATTCCGGGACGTCCCGCGCCGATATTCCCGCGAATGATCGCTTTTTCAGATTTTGAGATGGTAGCCCCGAGAGAGAGCACATCCCCATTAATGATGGCGGTATCTCCAATCGAAACGACTCCACCCATTGCCGAGACGTCGCCTGTGATTTCACCATCAATAGACAGAGATCCACCCAGGATGGCAACATTGCCATTGACTGTAGAGCCCGTCTCAAGAACTGCCGAGCCGCCAACTACAGTGAGGTCGTTATTGAGGGTTTCACCTGAACGCAGACGGTAACTTTGCCCGACGACCAGGCCATCTCCTTCGCTGCGGAAGGTTGGAGCACAGGCCGAAGCCAGAGCCAGTGTGGCGATTAAGATTGCCAGAAGAAACCACCATTGTCGTGTTTTCATCGATTCCATACTCCTGTTAGTGCAGTTTTCCAGATAGCAAAAGTCCAGATCAAAACCAGGATGCTGAAAGAAAGGCCCAGAGCGATTCCTATAATGATGTTCAAACTGGCAGGTGCAAGGCTAAGCCAGGTAAAGGCCAGGCCGCGAGCCGCGGCGAATGTGCTGGCGGTTGTTGCCAGGGTGTGAACGGCAGCCTGAATCCACTCGGTGGGCGAGGTGGTGAGTAATAGAATGCACACGAGTGATAAGAAGACCAGAGTCGTGGCGGCCACCAGAAAGAGAAAGAATCGCCACGCCTGCCGGCGTTGTTCCCGTTGACGGCGTTCTATCAGGCTGTGGCGCCAGCGGCGTGTAAAACCCGGTTGTGGTGCCAGCATCACTGGAGAGGAAAGGGCTTCTTCCTCCAGTTGAGACCACTTCTGGCGCAACCGGGCGCATTCCTTGCAGGTGGCCAGATGTGTGGCCAGGGCCTCCTGCTCGGCGTGGGTTAAAGAGTCGGATTCGAAGATCCACCGTTCATAAGGCTGGTGATTCATTTTTTCTCCTTTCGGGGAGGGCGCTGGCGGCGGGAGCCTCGTAGGCCTGAGCCAGCTCGCGGCGGGCACGGAACAACCGGCTTTTCACCGCGCTTATCGATAAAGAGAGGCTCCGGGCAATTTCTTCCTCCGAAAATTGGTACCAGTAACGCAGAATAATGGCTGCCCGGTCAGGAGGACTGAGACGGGCCAGCAGACGTTGAATTTGTCCCTGATGTTCAAGTTCAAGGAATACCTTTTCGGGATTGGGAGTGGCATCGGGGATGGTTTCCTCGGGGAGTAAATCTAAAGCCAGGGTGGGGAACCGGCGCTTCCGTTGCTGGTCGATGCAATAGTGTGCCGCGATTGAAAGTAACCAGGTGGCGAATGGGCGCTGCTGATCGTAACGATTCAGCGCCTGGTAGGCGCGCCAGAAGGTCTCCTGAGCGGCATCTTCAGCCTCCTGAGGGTCACCCAGCATGCGGTAGCACAGGTTATACACTGGCCTCTGATATGTCTCCACGATCAATGAAAAGGCGTTGTCATCGCCATGAATGGCCTGTTGGAGCCATTCTGCTTCCAGGTTATTCACCCGCGCGCTCCTTGTCTTCTATCTATCTCAATATACGCATGGGATGGAGGTAAGTTGCAAAAAAGATGGGCTTTGGTAATTTTCTCTCCAGGGAGAAGTGCTTTCATTATACTCATCTACCGGGTCTGTTTCGATTGGCGATTTCTTGAGTTTTCTACTATACTTTACCGGTAAAAGATTGCGGTTGGGAGGATGGAGATGCAAAAAAGGGTCAGCCAGCAAGGGATTTCGGTGCGGGCAATTTCCGGTACACACGTGGTGACCTTGGGTTTTAACGCTACAGAAGATGCCCGACACGGATTGCTGGGTTTTGCGATCAGGCGTACCGATCACACCGAGAAGGAAAGTTACTGGTTGAGAGGATTTAAAACTTTTCGATCGGTGGTGCCTGCTCCACAACCGGGACAGACCTACAGCCTTATGGAACACCCGGTGCAGGCTTTTTTGTGGGGCGATTATACAGCCAAGCCTGCGCACGATTATACCTACGAGGTGGTTCCGTGTTATGGTGAGCCAAAAAACCTCCGGCCGGGGAAGGCGGTGCGGGTGCGCATTCACACTGACCGGGAGGATCGCGGGAAACATGCCATTTACTTCAATCGGGGGGTTGCGGCTTCTCAGGCGTATGCCTGGAAATTCGGCAACCGGTCACCTGACGAAGTTCCCGACCGAAAGGCCTATATCTGGCTCTCTCGAGGTCTGGAGGAAGCCTTGCTGGGCTTCATTGCTCAGGCAGATGGGCCGGGGCGGGGATTGTACGCCTCGGTGTATGAATTTAACTACCTTCCGGTGTTAAAGGCATTCAAAGCTGCCTATGAAGCGGGCGCTGACGTGAGGATCATCTATGATGCCCGTCAAGATCCCCCTCTCCAGGCTACCCGTGAGGCCATCGATGCTGTGGGGCTGCCGGCCTCCATATTGATTCCCCGGACGGCTTCAAAATCGTACATCTCTCATAATAAATTTATCGTGTTACTCAAACGCGGGCGTCCGGTGCAGGTGTGGACCGGTTCGACCAATTTCACCCGGGGAGGGATTTTCGGGCAGGCGAATGTGGGCCATGTGGTTCGAGATAGCCGGGTTGCGCGCACCTACCTGGATTACTGGAATTTGCTGGCGAGTGACCCTGATGCAAAAACGCTGCGCCTGCGGGTGGCAGAGTTGACTCCCAATTTACAAGAGATGCCCGACCCGGGGTGTACACCGATGTTCAGCCCCAGACCAGATCTCCACCTGCTAAACTGGTTTGCTTCCCGCCTGGAGGGCGCATCTCAGGCTGCATTCCTTACAGCTGCCTTTGGGGTTAATCCGCTACTGGCATCTGTGTTGCATAAAGATCGCGATATTCCTCGCTTTTTGTTCCTTGAAAAGGAAGGCAACAATATGGAGGTTTATACCGCTGACCCGGATGTGCATATTTCTGTGGGTTCACGGCTTGGCCCCGATCCATTGTATCAGTGGGCGGCTGAACGCCTGACGGGTTTCAACCTGCATGTGCAATACATTCATACCAAGTTCATGCTGATTGATCCTCTGACTGATCTGCCAGTGACAATTACTGGCTCGGCGAATTTCAGCGAGGCTTCCATAAAAAACAATGATGAGAATACCCTGGTCATTGCCGGAGACCGCCGGGTGGCTGAGATTTATCTGGGGGAGTTCATGCGCCTTTTCAACCACTTCTATTTTCGTTATCAGGCGAACCGGGTTCGCCTGCTGGCAGAGGGGGAGGAGTTGCCGGGGGTTTTCCTCCTGGAGGATGACTCGTGGACCCGGCGTTATTACAATCCTGAATCACCACGCTTCAGGTTGAGAGAATTGTTTGGCTGAGCCCGATTTGCGGAATCAGAAAATACAGGATGAATTTCCTATTGACAAGGTGAAGTAAATCTGGCTATGATCTTGATTAAGATTGTTAATGTTCAAGATGACTGAATTGTTTATCCTGGGGCTTTAATTTCCTCCGATTCACTGATTCCCACCGGGATAGGTGAACGATAAGGCATGGGGAGCAATCTCCATTGCCCGCCATTGCGCAAAGGAGGGCTTGCTGTGGCACAGACTACCACGGTGAGTCCTCTTGTTGCTTTGATGAGGGGACTGGATCATAAGTGCGAGAAAGGAGGTGGCCCGTTCCGGATTGTTGATCCTTCATACTCTCTTTCCACAGTTGGTTGGAGTTCTTTCTCGCTTTCCGTTCTTTCGCAGGAGGAAAACCTATGTATCTCGTACGTGTCAACATGACTGATCGAACCTATCAGGTGACGGATATTCCGGAAGCCTATCGTCACCTGGCAGGACGGGGGTTCACATCCAGTGTTGTGGCGGCTGAAGTTCCGCCCCTGTGCCATCCGCTTGGGCCGAACAATAAACTGGTGTTCGCCCCAGGGTTTGTTACCGGAACGAGTGCTCCTACCTCGGCACGTTGCTCGGTAGGTGGAAAATCTCCTCTCACGGGTGGGATCAAGGAGGCCAACGCTGGTTCCTCGTGGGCGGCGGATTTAGCGGTGATGCAAATTGGCGGATTGATCATTGAGGGGAAGCCCTCCAAGAAGGATGAATACTGGGGTATTCACATTACTTGGGATGGCAAACCAAAGGTTGAGTTCTTCGATGCCACGCAGTACACTGGAAAGCAGCTTTCTCAGGTTTTCCCCGCCATTTATGAGAAATTTGGTGAGCGCATCTCCGTGTGCAGTGTGGGGGCGGTTGCGGAGCTCGGGTATTCGAACGCCGGTGTGGTTTTCAATGACCAGGAGAAGCGCCCTACCCGCTACGCCGGGCGCGGTGGTCTGGGATCGGTAATGGCTTCTAAAGGTTTAAAGTTCGTGGTGCTCGATCGTGCCGGGGCACCGGGGGTTGAGATTGCCGATAAAGCGCTCTTTGAAGAAGGGCGCAAGAAGATGATCGATGCCCTGCGATCTCATGCCATTACCAAACCCAAGGGTGGGCTGAACACCTATGGTACAGCGGTATTAATTAACATCATGAATGAGGCAGGCGGGTTACCCACGCGCAACTTCTCCAGCGGGCGTTTTGAGGGAGCTCCAAAAATTGCCGGTGAGGCCATTTTCGAGACTGTGAAGACACGAAAGGGCAAGGAAATTTACAACCATGCCTGCAGCCCGGGGTGCATTATTCAATGCTCCAATACGTATTACGACGAAAATGGGGAGGAAATCGCCTCATGCGTGGAATATGAGTCGGACTGGGCGCTGGGGGCTAATTGTGGCATCGATAACCTCGATGATGTGGCCAGAATGGTGAAACTGTGCAATGAGTATGGCCTTGACACTATTGAAACCGGTACGACGATCGCTGTGGCCATGGAAGCCGGGGTCATTCCCTTTGGAGATAGCAAGGGTGCGATTAACCTGATCCATGAAATGGGGAAAGGTACGCCGCTGGGTCGCATCCTGGGCGCGGGCACAGCAACCACCGGTCGAGTCTACGGGGTTACCAGGGTGCCAGTGGTCAAGGGGCAATCGATGCCGGCCTATGAACCGCGCGCGGTGAAGGGCATCGGAATTACTTATGCCACCACCACGATGGGGGCCGATCACACCGCCGGGTACACCATTGCACCCGAAATTCTGGGCGTGATGGGCAAGCAAGACCCCCTCAGCCCGGAAGGTAAAGCTGCTTTAAGCCGCGCTTTCCAGGCGACCACTGCATTCATCGATTCAACCGGCCACTGTCTGTTCATTGCCTTTGCCATTCTGGATATCGCAAGCGGTTACCAGGGTATGATCGATGAAGTTAACGGGGTGCTGGGCACCCATTGGACAGCGGATGATGTCCTCAAGCACGGAGCTCAGATCCTCAAGACGGAGCGGAAGTTCAATGAAGCGGCAGGCATTGGTAAAGAGGCTGATCGGATGCCCGAATTTATGAAAACCGAACCGCTTCCTCCGCACAACCAGGTCTTTGATGTTCCCGATGAAGCCCTTGATTCGGTTTTCTCTGAGCTGTAAAGGGTTGTGAAGCATGTGGGGGGCCATCAGGCCCCCCACAGAAACCGGGTTGATGTATGCCGAAAATTAAGATCGATGAAAACTATCGGGTCATTCTCCCGGAAGATTTCTGGGAACGAAGGAATTTCCCAGAGGGGGTAGACTTCTGGCTCAACGAGCGGGAAGGCGACATCATCCTGCACCCACGTCTACCGGATGTTCATAAGCTGTACATCGAAGCCACTACAGGGTGTAATTTACAATGCCAGACCTGTATTCGGAATGTCTGGGAAGATCCGGTGGCGCTTATGCCACAGGCTCTTTTCGATCAGATTGTTTCACGATTACCTGAATTACCCGAGTTAAAACGGGTTGTGTTCACCAGTTTTGGTGAACCGCTGACTCACCCCCATATTCTGGAGATGATTGAGGCCATCCGCAGACAAAATATCGCAGTAACGGTTGGATCAAACGGCTTACTGCTCTCGCCTAAGATGGCAGAAGAATTGATTCGCCTGGGAGTGGATCGCCTGGTGGTTTCGATCGATGGGGTTACTCCTGAGACCTACGCCGGGGTACGAGGAGCAGCCCTTTCACGGGTGCTGGAAAACATCCGGCAATTGAATGCGTTAAAACGCCGGTTTGGCTCGTTAACACCGGCGCTAGGGATCGAATTTGTAGCCCTGCGTTCGAATGTGGGAGAGCTTGCTCAATTAACCGGTCTGGCCTCTCATCTGAACGCCTCCAGGGTGCTGGTGAGCAATGTGCTTCCCTACACCGAGGCCATGCGTGAAGAAGTTCTTTATGGGCATGAACCTCAGGAGCCGATGAAATCTGGGGGGTTCCCGGTGAGAGCAGATGCCTGGGTGATGTGGGGAACACTCGACTTGCCGCGCATGCACTGGGGAGCCGAGCGCCGCTGCCGGTTTGTCAACGACCGTACGATGGTGATTGGCTGGGACGGTGGGGTATCACCCTGCTATGCCCTTTCGCATAACTATACTTACTTCACCATCGATGGGCGCAAGAAACGTGTCAGCCGGTACCTGCTGGGAAACGTGAGCCGGGATTCGCTGGCGGAAATCTGGATGTCGGAAGAATATGTTCGCTTTCGCAGTGAGGTACGTATGTTCCATTTTCCCTCCTGCCCGGATTGTGATCTTCGAACCACATGTGATCTGCGAGAGAATAACGAAGGATGCTGGGGATGGAATCCTTCCTGTGCTGATTGTCTGTGGGCGCAGGATATTATTCGTTGCCCATGAAAATCCAGGTTAAGCTGTTTGCCTCGTTTGGAAGATATCGCCCGGGCGCTCTGCCCGGAATGCCGTTTGAACTGGAGCTCCCGGAGGGAGCAACCCTGCGTGATTTGATCCATCAACTGGGACTTCCAGTAGAGGAAGTAAAGGTTTGTTTTGTCAACGGACGAGTGGAAGAGCTGGATTACACCCTTTCGGAAGGGGATGAAGCTGGAATTTTTCCGCCCATTGGAGGTGGGTGCCTACCATGATTCACATTGACACATGGCTGTACGGTGAACTTGCCCGGTATGGGGGTGATAAGAACGAACGTGTTTTTGCAAACCCGCAGGTGGAACTCCCTGATGGGAGTTGCCTGGCTGATCTCCTAAAAGCCCTGGGCATGGATACCAATGAGCGAGGAATTACATTTATCAATGGAAACCTGAGTGCGATGCCCGGTCTTCAGCCTGATCTCAACCATCCGTTGAAAGATGGCGACCGGGTGGCCTTTTTCCATTTGCGTTCGATGTGGCCTTTCCAGTACCGGCACGGTGTGACCATGATCCCCGAAATGCAACAGGCCATGTTACAAAGCGAAGATCTGGGCCTGCACCATGCTTACGATGCAGAGGAAGAAGGGCAGGGATAACCCGACTTTTGTAAAATATATCTATTCTTTTCTGAAGAGGCTCTTGGGAAAGCCTTTTTCTTTGGTGTTGGTATGTCATCCCGGGTTAACAGGTATAATTAACTCTATCCTATCTAGTTTGGAGGTATTATGGCAAGCAAGGTTTTTTGGGGATCGCCGCGTCAGGCGAAACTGGACGCAAACGAGACGCTCCCGGCAAAACTGGATTTGATTCTGGAGCAGCTTCATTTGCGTGATCGAGTCAAAGATGAACTGGTAGTTCTCAAAATGCACACCGGTTCGAATATTGGTTACTCGACTGTGCACCCCTTATTCGTGCGTAAAGTAGTGGATGCGATCAAGGAAGGGGGCGGGCAGCCAGTGGTGGCTGATATTGAGTGGGATGTCAAAGGGGCTGAGAGGCGCGGATATACCTCAGAAACACTGGGTTGCCCCATTTATCCGGCAGCCGGGCTGAAGGAAAATTACTTCTATCCGCATCACCGCCCTTACAAGAACATTGAAGAATGGCACTTGGCCGGAGCCATCCAGGATGCAACCTTCCTGGTGAATTTCGCCCATGCCAAGGGGCACCCGAGCTGTGGCTACGGCGGGGCGATTAAGAATCTTGCCCTGGGTTGTATGGCCGGAAAGACGCGCTCGGCCATGCACGATGCCATGCATTTTGATCCCTACTGGTTCCCTGAGAAGTGCCCGGACCCGGCGGTACGTAAAGCTATTATTGAGTCCTGCCCCTTTGGAGCCATTGTTCAGGACCGTGAGAATGAAAGCGGGTTGCATCTGCATTTTGAGGGGTGCAATCAGTGCGGGCGTTGTTTACAGGTGGCGCCTCCGGGGAGCCTGAAAATTGATCCGGTCAATTTTCACACCTTCCAGGAAGCCTGTGCCATCAGTACCAGTATTACCCTTTCCACATTTGAACCTGGCAAGGCGGTGCACCTTGTTCTGGCGACTCATATGACTCCGGTATGTGATTGTTTTGGCTTCACCAGCATGCCCATTCTTCGCGATGCCGGGATTTTTGGTTCCGATGATATTGTGGCCCTGGAACAGGCCGTGCTTGATGAAACCGCGAAATATCCGCTCATTGAGGAGAACATTCCCACCTCGATGGAGGTTCACACCCGGGTGGGGCATCCCTTGCGCTGGCTCCATGGGCCGTACAAAGACCCCTATAAAGTGGTCGAATATGCCGAGAAACTTGGGCTGGGAACCCGCGAATATGAGCTGGTTGATGTTTTGCCGGTGGCTTCCTTCCAGAGGACTTCGGTTACCTACATTCCGGCCAGCTGAAGGTTTTAAGTCCGTGGTCAATTTCAGGGGTGGCTTTAACAGCCACCCTTTTTGATTACAGGCTGTTACCGCAAGTTTCGGGCGTATTCTTGCAGCTTGATTTCATCGGGGGTCTCGGCAGTGATGATGACACCATGGGGAAGGGGTTTCCCATCTTGATCTACGTGCACGAAAGTAATAAAGCCATCTACGATCACGTCTTCTTCACTTTTCCCTTTCATCTTGACATGGGCCACCAGCCGTGAGCGCCCGGCAAAGACGATCTGGCTTTCGAAACAGATGACCTCACCCCGTTGCACGGGACGGGTAAAGGACATGCCGTGGATTTTTAAACAGACGATATTTTCCGGGCGGGCAAGGGCAGAAGCCGCAATAAAACCGGCTTCCACAAACCATTCGGCGTTACGCCCGGCAAAAAGGGTGCCGTGATGGTTGAGGTCTTCACTCTTGACGAGATGATAGGTGGTGAGGGTTTGAATGGACATGGTCGCTCCAGAAATTAAGATAAGCCAACTTTACTTCCGGGTGAACTGGCTGTCAATGCTGAGCCCTGAGCGTTCCGCACTATAATTGATTAAGAATAAGGAGGAACCCCCTATGATTACCATTCAAGAAGCTATTCATCGCATTCAGCAAGAAGTGCCGGGAGAGATCCCCGCTGATACGGTGGATCAGTTCAAGATCGGTGACCCGGCTCGCCCGCTGACGGGCATCGTCACGACTTTCATTGCGACCTGCAAAGTGATAGAGGAAGCCGCGGCAGTGGGAGCCAATTTGATCATCACCCACGAGCCTACCTTTTTTAATCATCGGGATGAGGTGGAGTGGCTTCAGAAGGACGTGGTGTATCTCTCGAAGCGGCGGCTTTTAGAGGAGAAAGGAATCACGGTGTGGCGCTTCCACGACGGCTGGCATGCCATTCAGCCGGATGGTATTCTGGAAGGAACATTGCGTAAACTGGATTGGAAGCCCTACCAGGATGGGTCTATACCCTATTTGCTTCACCTGCCTGCTCAAACGCTGGAGGAACTGGTATTCTTTTTGAAGGAAAAGCTGTCTGCGCCAGTGCTGCGTGTGGCTGGCCCTCGAGAACTGGTTTGTCAAACAGCGGCGCTGATTCCCGGTTCGGTTTGGGGAGAAATGCAGGTTGAAGCCCTTGGCAGGCCGGATGTTGATGTGTTGATTTGTGGAGAAGCTCCCGAATGGCAAACGGCTGAATATGTGCGTGATGCGGTTGCCTGTGGTCATCCCAAAGGCCTGATCATCCTGGGGCACGAACGAAGCGAGGAAGCGGGTATGGCTTACCTGGTAGAATGGCTGGGAGAACGTTTGCCTGACGTTCCCATTCACTACCTGCCAGCGGGTGACCCAATCTGGTTCCTCTAATAAAGTACAGGATCGGGAATCCTCTATCGTTCCTGACGGCGAAGCGAACGGAGAAAGATACGGAGACGAAGGTTCAGATCCATCAATCCGGCCTGGATTTGCCAGATGGGACTGGTGATACGCCAGGTCCCGGGTTCCGTGAGGGTGATGAGAAACCCGCTGAAGCGGAAGAAGAAAATCATCATCCGATACAGGGGCATGAGGAAGATGGTGGGCCATATGCGTCTGACGTAAGCTCTGGTGGAAGTGTCTGCAAATGCGTAAGCGGCAACTGCCCAGGCGGCCTCAACCGATAGGTAGAAAAGATACATGAGAATGTAAGCGGTCAGCAACAGGGTTAATGAATACCCAAAGGTCATGAGAACAGGCAGGAAAAACATCCACACCAGTCGGGGAAAAGCGAGGGTGTGATCTACCAGTAGTGTGCGGGCTGGTGAAAAGCCAAGCAGGTTCCGCGCACGTTTGCGAATCAGGTTTCTGTGGAGGGCACTGACTTCTAACTGGCCACGCTGCCAGCGCACGCGTTGAGAATAAAGCGCAGAAAGGGAGGTGATGGGTTGTACGAAAACACGCACATCCGGGAAGTTAGAGACCCGAAAGGACGGCGTTCTTTCGTATAGCTGAAAGGTTAAATCGGTATCTTCACTGACTGTTTCAGCGTTGTAAAGGAGTGTGGCAGCCAGGGCTTCACGCCTGAAGGCAGTAAATGCCCCGGAAAGGGTATAGATGGAACGGAAAAGGGACTGGTAAGAACGCCCAACACCGAAAACCGTGAGGTATTCCAGGTATTCACAATTGAGGATCTGTTGAAACCAGAAGGGATGATCGTTATCCTCCGGTAGGATTTCGATAAAGCCGGTAATCGCCCCCAGGCTGGGATCGCGTTCAAAGTGAGCCACTGAACGCTCGATAGTTGTGGGGTGGAGAATAACATCGGAATCAATATTGAAAACATACTGCCCCTCGGCCAGGTGAATGCCGGCATTGAGAGCCCAGGATTTCCCTGCTACCTGGATGGAATGCCAGTAAAGATTGAGGCGGCTGGTTGCCTGAAAATCCATAAACACTTGCTGGGAATTATCAGTACTTCCGTTGTTGATCAGAATGATCTGCATCAGGTGGAGGGGATAAGTTTGCTGTTCCAGCGACTCCAGGCAATCACGCAGAGTGTCTGCCGAGTTGTGTACCGGGATAATAATGGAAACAGAGGGGTAAAAATCCAGCTCGAGAGATTGCCTGCGGGAGAGCCATCGGCTGATCACTGCTCCGACAAGCCCCAGCCCCATACTCACCCCGTCTACCAGGATGGGCACAAGGAGCCATACACCCCAAAATACTGCCAGCGCCAGAAGGTACGGATTCATACCCGAGTAAACCTGTAACGGGTCAGATGAATTTCGATATCTCTCAGCGAAGGAAAGGTTATCAGTGCCCAGTAGATGGCCAGAGTCAGAATGAAGAACACCAGTTTACCCAGGAAAGTATGCGCTAAGACGAGCACTTCTTTCCCGAAAAAATGTAACAGGGTAGCAATAATCAGCATCCGAAACAAATTGGCCCCCCAGGTGAGGATGAGGCCTGTAGCTCCACGGATGATTCGGCGGGTGGCTGGCCAGCCTGGATAAAAGGAGATCAGGCTGGAGAGGACGATCATTTCCAGCAGGCCAGAGGATTCTACCCCGATGTGGAGGACCGTCCAACCGACTCGCTGGGTTAATACCAGCACGAGCAATGCACCCGGGGCATTTTCTACCACGCGTGTCTCAATGTGAATCAAATCGAGAAGAAAGTGAACACTCATAGCCACAGAACCGGCCAACGGGCTACGCATATCCCAGAAGCGGGTGAGGAACAGGGTGAGTAAGTAGGCCAGACCGGCGGTACCCAGGACATAATACAACAGCCAGATCCGATACCGGCGAAGAAACCAGATGATCCCCAGGTAGAGAAAGAGGAGGAGAAAAAAAACGTAACCGGGCATTGTCAAGCTCGAACACTTTGGCGTTGATAGACAAACCAGGCTGAACCCACCAGTAGAATCCCGGCAAGAATGGGAATGCCCAGAGCATTGGCCGGGCTCCATTGCACTTCGACCGTAGAATCAGAAATGGTTCCACCCAGCATGGTTTGAACAAACATGCGGATCGGTTGCCCGGCTTGAAGGCCAAGGCTGTCGAGAGATACACCCCACTCGACTCGCCCTCCGTTATCGTGCATGCTTTCTCCCCAGTCCATTCCAGTGGCGATATTTCCTATAAAATTTCCTGAACCGGTATAAAGGGATACATCGACGCTGGAATGGTTCCCCTGAGGCTTGTAACTGACCCGTACCCTTCGATCTGTAGCTTCCTGGTAAAGACCGTTATTATTAGTATCCAGGTAAAGCCAGATTTCCATCCAGCCTTTGCTGTTGGGACGTTCTACCATGAAATAGGCTGTGGGATCGTCAGGGTTGTTGGCAAAGCAGAAATTGAGGAGATCACTTTCCTGGCTGGCAGCATCTCCTGCAGGATCGGGAATGCATATTTGACCGGCCCAGTCTCCAAATGCACCATCCAAAATGATATCTGCGGCAGCCTTTACAGCTCCAGGGCTGATCAGGCTTGCCCAAATAATAAAAATAATAACCAGTGAGAACCTCTTACCTTTTGTTTGCCTGTTCATCAATGCCTCTGCTTTCGTCCTGCAGGCCGTAAAAGGATCAACCCTGCACCTGCAAAAAAGCTGGCGAAGGATAGTAATTTACCTTTCTGGTAAATGGAGGTGGGACGGTAACCAATTTCAACATGGTGGCGTCCGGGGGGGGCAGAAAACAGAATCAGGTTTTCCACCGAGGTTAAGGGCCAGGGTTGACCATCCAGCAGGATGAAGGTGCCGTCGTGTCTTGCGATGGGGATAACCAGTTCCTGCGAATGATCCAGGAGATAGTCAAAGGAATAACCGGAGGCCCCGGCATGATAATTTTCAAGCGGGATTGGCTGGTAAGCTGTGGGTTGCTCGGCCGGAAGACCGATCAGCTCGCTTAATAAACTGACAGCCGCCTCATCTTGATCAACCAGCGCATGGTAGGCTAAATTGACCCCCAGGAACCAGACTTGCCCACCTTCTATTTCATTATATCCAGCGAGCACGGCACGCTTGCCGAGGTAATCAAAGGTAATGACCTCATGTTGCAGGTTCTGGGGAAGGAAAGTGTGCCAGAGTTCTCCCTCTGACCCAAAGGGAGCTAACTGAAGAGGCGTTCTCCAACCCGATAACTGTACAGGATCGGGGGAGAGGATGACCGTTTCTCCCCAAACATCCAAAAACCGCGGAATTTGGGAAAGGGGATCTACCGGGGCAAGGGTGAGATCTACAAAAACGCGCACACCATGCTTCACTGCTTCGCGAGCGGCGTTTTCAGCAGAGACTCGGTTGTGCCATTGTGCTCCAGCGAGGATCAGTATCGGGTAACGGGTAAGATCTTCAAGAGAATAGTCGTCCAGATAGGGAGAATTACCAAGGATGACCTGTGGGAAAAGGAAGGTGTAATTTTGAGCGCTTCGGCCAATGGCCAGCGCGTGCCAGGCGGTGCTGAGAGCCCGGGGTTGTCCTTCACGATGGTAATAGACGAGGTGGTCGGATCGTAATGCGAGGGTGAAGCCTTCGCGGGGAAACAGATTTTCCAGCTCTCTGGCGTGGGGCAGAGTATCCAGAATGACCACGTCATCCACTCCGTAGAGGTTGAGCCGGTCGAGAAGATAGCCAAAGCTGCCATGAGACAATGCCTCATTCAGACTGGCGACATTGAGAGCGGTACGCGCTCCCTGATACCCCCACCCAAAAATTTGCTCGCGTTGTGCCTGGTCGGTAAAGACCCAGGAAGCGGCTGAACCGAGGCGGCTTTCATCGAGGGTGGCTTCTCGCCAGCCCGATCGTGTAGCCATGGTTTGTCCGATACTGGCCAGGTTGGGATTGAGGGGACGTAGAAAGATGAGTCGCGTTGAAAGGCCACAGTCGGCCATTACCAGTGCGATCAGGAATACGGTGACCGGGGGTGATTTTGACCACCATGCACGGAGGCTGGCAGCGAAGGCGAAGAGGAGGAAAAGGCTGGCCATTCCGAGGAAGCGTATTGGCCACAGGAGGGAGGAAAGTGGCAAGGCGCTCACCACCCGGGTTAGCTGGGGGGTAGCGAGAAAGGCTAACAGGATGCCGCTCAGACCGGTTGCAAGCACCAACCGACTGCGTGACCATGGGGCGAGGAGACTGATGAGGACTGCCAGAATCAGCACAAGACTGACATAAGGGGTCTCAATATTTTTAAGTCGTGAGAAGGGGTTAAGCAAATCAGCCCAGGGCACCGAGGCTAACCCGCGGCTCACGGCACCGGCTTCCAGTTCGGTGATCCCTCCCGTAAGGCTTGGAAGCAACCATGCGCCGGCCAGGCCGATTCCGAGGATCATCCAGAGAATTAGCCGGCCAACCCGATGCAAAGAAGTCCTGCCTGAGACCCATAAAAGGATAGCCAGCAGGGTTAATGAGACCGCAATCACGGCAGCGATCATGGCGTGGGTAAGAGTAAGGAGGGTGAGGAGTAAAGCAACTCCTATCTCTTTGGGACGTGGTTCGTCGTACAGGAGAACCGAGAGGGCAAAAAATAAGAGCAATGGCGTGAGGCCCGAGGCCATGACCCGTGGCAGGTTGCCCTCGGAGAAAGCAACTCGAATGAGATCGGGAAGTAAGGTAAACAGAATGCCGCCGACGACCGCGGAGGTTTTTCCCAGAAAGCGCTGGAGGGGGAGCCATGAAAGGCTGCCAAAAAGTGCCCAGAAAATAACAAATCCATGAAGGGCCGCAACCGGGTTTCCCAGAACTGTATGCAGAAGGAAAAGGAAGTAATAGGGGAGGGGGGCGTAATACCGTAATAACTGCATTCCCATGTACCATTCAGGCATGATCTGAGGAAACCAGTTGCCATCAAGGATATTTTGCTGGATGAACTGGTATCGCAGCAGGTGCCCCAGGGTATCGGATCCCCAGGGAAGCAAATCGGGCCGGTTCATGGCCTGCCAGAGAGGCCAGTAAACCAGCAGGATTACCACGGTGATGATGGAACCCCCTCTCAACACATATCCAAACGCACGATGAGGTTGAGAGTTTGACGGCATGGCAGTTTTGCTTATGATGGATTTAATTGAATAGAAACTCCCTGGGTAGGCGATTCCATCACGGTGACTTCAATAATTTTGATGGGTAAATCACGTGCCAGCCGCTCGATTTGCTGGGCCACGATAGCCGCAAGAGCCTCTGTGGTAGGCTGGATGGTACGAAAAGGTGGCAGGTTATTGAGAATCGTACCTTCATATGCGGCGGTGATTTTTGTCATGATTTGCCGCAGGGTTTCGTATGGCACCAGGCTATTATCGGGCGCGAGGGCAGAAGCCATGGCAGTAACCCTCAGGTGATAGGAATGCCGATGTAAATTTCCCCTGGAAGGCCCGAAAGAGACCGAATGCGCCGCATTGAAAAAAGCACTCATGATGAGTTTATATCGGGCATAGGCCGGCGGCGGGTTGAGCACAAGCGTCGGGTCAATTTGCCAGAAGGGATCTTCTTGCATCATAGTGGGTTCAATAGTCTTACGGTCGATTGTCATTTTTTTGGATTGATCTGACTAACCATTTTATTTGGATTATAAAGTGTGAAATCATCCTTTTTCATTACAACCGCATAACAAAAATGATCTCTCCAGCAGAGCTGGCTATGAAAAAGGGTATGGTTTCACCTTTCAGAGCGAGGATTGCAAGGCGCGTGCCAGCTGGTCGGGGCAGGATGTTCCACGGTTGCCACAATCGATACCCCGGAGGCGTTGAATGGCTTCTGTGGCGTCCAGGCCGACCAGAAGGCGGCAAATGGCCTGCAGGTTGCCGTCGCAGCCGCCTTCAAATTCAACCTGACGAATGGTTGTACCTTCCAGCAGGATGTGAATCTGCCGGGAACAGGTTCTTGTGGGGGTAAAGTGAATCTCTTTCACGGTTGGTTCCATGGTTTTGCTGACCTGAAAAAAGATGTGGTTAAGAAGAGAGCTCAGGCGGCTTTACGGTGCGCCAGAAGAGAAACAGGCTGATCATCCGTCCGATCCCTGAGAGGAGGAAAATTGCGGGGAAGCCCCACTGTTGTACTATGCCACCCCCGAGGGCGGCCCCGATGGCCGCAGACACCATGATGGCGATCTGGTAAAGGGCAGAATATCGCGGCCGTAATTCAGGAGGGGTAATGGCGAGCAGGAGATTGAAGGAAGCCAGGTTGTAACCGGCCCAGAGGAAACCGGAGAGGATATTGATCGGCAGGGGGTGCCAGGGAGAGCTGGTAAAGATCCACAGGATTGGGGCAAAGGGGATGAGCATACCGGAGAGGAGGGTGACTCGATAAGCACCAAGCCGATCATTGAGGTTGCCAAAAAGTCGCAACGCTGGAAGACCGGCCAGGCTGGACACGATGCTGAGAATGCCCACGATAGCCGGAGTGGCCTTGAGCTGTTCTACCTGATAGACCGAGAAGAACGGCCCGGCAATATTCAACGAAAAGTTCCAGGCCATTTGAGAGATGCAGAAATTTCTGAAGTTGGCATCTTCTCGCAGAGATTGGAGAAGGGCGGCAGGCCTGTAGGCATTTAACGTCACAGGAGCAGGCTGGCGGGGAGGTTCCAGGAGGTGAGCAAAGCAGAAGGTGGAGCCTAATCCGAAGAGAAAGGCCAGACCATAAACTGCCTGATAGCCGGACAAAGGCGAGGCCGCCATGGTTATGATCTGACCAGCCAGAAGGGTGACCGCCATATTGGTTATGCTCATGACCATGTTGCGGTTCCCAAAATAACGACCTCTCCAGGAGATCGGGACAATATCAGCAGTCAGGGCTGTCCATGCGGGCAGGCTGAAGTTCCCGAACCCGTCCATCATCACTTTAATAGCGATAGCAAGGGTGACGGCAACCGGCCCCTGGGTGATGAAGGGTAAAATGGCGAGGGCTAAAATGCCCAGCCGGGTTATCCCCCCGCCAGTGGCAATGACCACCCATTTTCTCTGACGGGCTCGCTCAGCCGCCATTGCACCAGGCAGTAACAGGAGTACTGCGCTGAGGCTGGCGAGCGAGGACATCAGGCCAATTTGAGCTTTGTTGGCTCCCAGAGCGAGCACAAAGAGGGTGAGGTAGGTTACATGGATGGCATCCTGACCTGAAGCGAGTACACCATCCATAAAAAACCAGCGCAAATTACGCTGAATGGTGTCTGGGAATTGCACTGCCCAGGCTCCCCCAGCGATGAGGAGTGCCGTGTTACGTTTTAATCGTTGCCAGGTGTTGAGGAGGGATGCGTGAGGAGGCATGAGGATGATTTAAAAGGTTTCGTAGTGTTCTACCTCAAGGGTAAACACGTGGGCAGCGCCCACTTCAACTTCGATCATCAGGGGGGGAAAGGATTCGGGTATCGCAAGTGTGCTTCCGGCGGGGATAAAGCGTCGATGGGTATGACAGATGGAGCCAATCAGTTCGATCAGCACGTCGTACCGTGAACGATTAATCCCGATGAAGAGGCAGGTAATGCCGCTTTGTAATAATCCTCCACTGGCGTTCACCAGGGTAACGCGGAAGTTGTTCTTGATGAGTGCGCCAGAGAGCTCGCTTACCTGCTCCGACGCCAGGAATACAACCACTAACAGGTCTACCTGTTCCTCTACGGACCGGTTTTCGTCAGGCAAAGTTTCCCTCCCGGAGATGAGAGATGATCGTATTATATCGCGAATATCTTTAGAGCTGAATTTCTCTGGAAAGCAGCTGAACGTTTCCTGGTGTACAATGGACAGGGAGACAGGCAAGAAATTATGGTTGAGTCTATATATTCTGGGAGCAAGATATGGCTAAACGATTGATCCTGGTTGCGGGGAACATCGGCTGTGGGAAAACCTCACTCACGGAGCGTCTGGGTGAGCGTTTGGGCTGGCGAACGGCTTATGAATCAGTCGGTGATAACCCGTACCTCTCGGATTTTTATGCAGATATGAAAAAATGGTCATTCCACCTGCAGATTTTCTTTCTTGGCCATCGGGCTGAACAACACCTGGAAATGTGGAATGATCCGCGCCCGGCGATCATTGACCGGAGTATTTATGAAGATGCTTATATCTTTGCCCGGGCGCTTCATCACCTTGGAAATTTGAGCGAGCTGGATTACCGGTCGTATCGTCGGGTTTTCGACCTGGTCGTGCGCAGTTTACCGGCGCCGTCGCTTCTGATCTACCTCAAGGCCCCCGTAGGAGTTTTAATGGAAAGGATTCGCCGCCGGGCGCGTGATATGGAAACCGGGATCACAGAGGAATATCTGATGCTTCTCGAAAGCTTTTATGAAGATTGGATTCAAACCTTCGATTTATGTCCGGTGTTGACTCTGCGTTCCGACAACCTGGATTTTGTCCACAGCTCACGTCACCTGGAACTGGTGGTACAGCGGATTGAAGAAAGGCTGGCCGGGAAAGAAGAGATGGTACTTGATTGAAAAAACTGCCCTGGTGCGTTGCCAGGGCAGTTTTTGATCAGGACAGGGCTGGCTTGATTATCGCAGGCGATAATGGGTGGAGGGAAGTTCACGCAGGCGCTGAGCGGCGGTTTCGGGAGTTAAATCTCGCTGAGGCATACCCAACATTTCAAAGCCTACCATAAATTTGCGCACCGTTGCCGATCGCAACAACGGTGGGTAATAATGGGCATGGAAATGTTGTTCGGGGTGGGGTTTTCCGTCAAAAGGAGCCTGGTGAAAGCCCATGGAGTAAGGGAAACTGATTTCGAAAAGGTTATCATACCGGGTGGTAACCTGGCGCAGAATATCGGCCAACCCGCTGACCTGGCGAGGTGATAGATCAGGCATGGATGCGATATGATGGTTTGCCAGGACGAGGACTTCAAAAGGCCAGATCGCCCAGAAGGGCACCACAGCGGTAAAGTCGTCATTGACGGCGATGATCCGTTCTCCAGAACGGCGTTCGGCTTCGAGGTAATCGCAAAGCAGACATGAGCCGTGTTCTGCCAGATAAACCGCCTGCCGTTCCAGTTCCGTTGCTGGCTCATTGGGAATGTGTCCGGTAGCCCAGATCTGACTGTGCGGGTGTGGGTTGGAAGCGCCCATCATGGCGCCTTTGTTCTCGAACACCTGCACATATTGAATGAAATCCTTTTGACCCAGATCAAGGGTCTGGTCGCTCCAGGTTCGCACAACGGCTTCAACCTCTTCCTGAGTCATTTCGGGGATAGAAAGATCGTGACGAGGAGAGAAACAAATGACCCGGCAGATGCCATTTTCTTCTTCGGCAACGAAGAGGCCCGTAGTGCGTTGATCATCGCCGTTCTCTTCGGGAGTGAGCAGTGCGGCGAAGTCGTTGTCGAATACAAAAGTGCCTGTGTAGGGCGGGTTGACGACCCCAACCGAGCGTTTGTTCCCGGGACACAGGTAGCAGGTGGGGTCGTATTGAGGAAGGTTCTCAGGGGGAACTTTTTCGACCTGACCAAGCCAGGGGCGTTTGGCGCGATGTGGAGAAACCAGCACCCACTGGCCGGTCAGCAGGTTTAATCGGCGATGCGGTCGGTCAAAATTCATTGGGAATTACCTCAGAGAAAGTGTGCAGCTGGCACAATTATAACCGGGTTTTCTGCCCGATAAGCTTTTGACGCTCAGGGGTGGCCATGTTGCGATCGGGCAGAGAAATTACCTTCTCTAGGGGTGAAGTAACCAGGTTTCAGCCGATTCCACATCGGGGAAAATCCGAAACTGGTTTCCCCGGTTGGTCTCAAGGGCCATTTCTCCAAAACGTCCGCGGGAAGATTTCACCGGATCAAGGATGGCTGCCACACGGAGGCGGTAATTGCTGAATTTAAGCAGAATGGCTCCGGCAAACCCTGTACGTAGATCATAAAAGGCTTCGGGGAGATTCTCGGCGTGGATGAGCAGGTTCGATGTTTCGTTCTCGCCGCACGCAGCAATGAGATCGAGCGCATCGGATTCGGTCTGGATCACCCCGCCTTGAGGTTCGCATTCCAGATAGGTACCATAAAGCTTTTGGCGTAAAACGTAATTAATCAGGGGAAACCTCCAGAAAGGAAAGAGTTGGGTTATTGGTCAGGTGTTGACTGGCTCGCAGGTGGCCAGGGGACTTCGACAAAGGCGGTGTAGCCGTGTTTTTCGACAGCCGTGAGGCGGGCACGTGAAGGTTGAGTGCAGCCGGGTTCGTCGATGATGTCCACTGCATTTCGGGCTGTACCAGCGGGGAGGAAAATGTATTTCCCTTGCTGACAGACCCAGGCTTCAACAATATACGGGGTTTGTTCCGAGTCGTCACCGGGGCGAAGGTCGATGCCATACCAGCTCACGGTGACCACGTTTCCGTTGCGCCGGGCGGTCACCCCGGTGGGTGGCTGGTAATAGGGCGAGCGAGGCAGGACGACCTGATCGGCTGATACGGGCTCGAGATCGAGCCAGTTCCCCTGGATTCTGAGGTAATCCACTTTTACCCAGCAGGCATTGGTTCCGCCGATTGCACGAACTTCTACATAGTTGCTCCCTTCAACGCGGCGCAGAATTTCGAGGTTATTGCCCTGATATACTCCATACTTGTAGAGATAGGGAGCGCCGGGACCATAATGACAGACGGCCTGCTCGACGATGACTTCTCCACGCAGTATTTTATATGCTGGGGTAGGGGTCGTTGTCAACGTTGCTGTTGGCTGGGGAGTGAAGGTGGGGGTGGGCGTGACAGTGGTTGGAAAGGGTTGAGGCGTGGGGGAAGAGGTCCACTCTACGGTAAATGTCAGGGAGGGAGCGGGAAGAGAAGGAGAGGCGGGAGTTGGCTGTGCAATTTCAGTGGGGGTGCTGTGACAGGCGTTCAGTAGCCCGAGGAACAACCCAACAAGCCCGGCTTTAATCATTTTTGACGGGGACGGAATGATGGATAAGTTCAAATAAGGATATCTCCTGGATAGAGTTCAGGTTTATGGATTTTGGGCAGGAATTGGTCTATATTGCAAGGTGACTTCTGTAGATTGTTCAGGCAAAGCCCAAATCAAAACGAATTGGGGCCACCGCGAATTCTCTCCCATGGAAAGAATTTCTCCATCCATTGTAACTCTGGAGTTGGGATAGTTTTCTTTGACGAGGTATTCAAGATATATCGAGGGAGGGTCTTTCTTCCATACGGAGAAGATACCTTCCATAGGCTCATTGCCCCAGTAGTAATTCCCGGAGAGGGGGTCTTGAATCCCAACGGGTGAAAAAGACCGGTTTTGGTCATCAACTAATTCTAAAGCGGTTGGCTGTATTTTCAGGCCAGACAGGGAGGATTTTCTTCATGTCTGGTTTTGTTTTAACCCATCTAACATCTTTCCTGCAGGACAGAAAAATCAAAGGGAGGTCTCTAAAAACAATCTCTCTTTACCAGTCAGAATTGAGGTTATTTCAAAACTGGCTGGGTGAGAGGGAAGTAAACGCAACCACTTTGAGGGAATACTTTCTGGAGTTAGGGACACATCGCAATCGAGGGGGAGTACACTGCAGTTATCGGGTCATCAAATCTTTTTTAAACTGGCTGGTTGAGGAAGAAATTCTGGTAAAAAACCCGATAGACAAAGTAAAAATTCCCTCCAGTAAACTGGCCCCTTTACCGGAGTATACACAGGAAGAAGTGAAGAAACTGCTGAAAGTGGCCAATTTGAGGGATACGGCCATTATCAAGTGTTTGATAGATACAGGTTGCAGGGCGAATGAATTATTATCCCTTCAGATAAAAGACATTCATTTTACAAGCGGGCAGGTGCTTATCCGGCATGGTAAGGGAGATAAACCCCGGATTGTGTGGTTAGGGAAAGAAGCAAGAAAAAGCCTGCAGGAGTACCTTTCTACAAGAGAGGTAACTCCTGAGTCTCCTCTGTTTATCAACCAGCGGGGGGAGAAGCTGGCGTTTTTTGGCTTGCGGGAAATCATCAAACGACTGTGCAAAAGAGCCGGGGTTACCCATCGTGGACTGCATTCTTTCAGGAGATATTTTGCATTGACCCTGTACCGGAGAGGGATTGACATCCTGTCTATCTCCAGGCTGTTAGGACATACTTCTATTGAGGTAACCAAACGCTATTTGAATATCAACAATGAGGACTTACAGCGGGTCATGGAATCTGCTTCCCCGGCAGACTTCTTATTTCAGGATACCCAGAAGTGTACCTAAGGCGATTCCGATAGAATTAATCGTACTCCAGGTGTCGGATTTAACCCTCAGTCTTTCAACTTCATCACTGAGGGTATCCACCTCGTTTTGAATGGCGGATTTATCAATCTCCACGGAGCGCAATCTTCTATCCGTATCCTCAACAATCTTCAGGATATGGTCAACTTTCTGGTTAAGGGTGATGAGAAGGTCATGGTCTTCCATTGTTTATATCTCATAAAAAAAATTCAGTGATGTGATACTTTTATTACCAGAAGCAGTAAATCCACCACCGGTAGCCATTGTTTTACCAGTTACAAGGTTTTCACTGTCAGCGCCAATATATATAAACCCTGGACTCGTTTGTATGGTGTTATTATCCATAACCCTGATTGGAGTACTCCAGTATGTATTGGGTAGATTGACTGCTTTTACCGGAGCAGTCATTATAAAGGAAGCGCTATTGCTTGTACCTGGGGTGTAATGATAAATCTGGAGAAATATAACTTTTCCGCTGATTTTAAAACGGTGTGTCCCAACAGGATTAGTACTGAAACCGGTAAAAGAAGGTGTCCAGTTAAACCAGTCTGGAAACCCCTGTGGTGTTTCTGCATAACTGTACCAGGCAGACGTGATAGCCGCGTTGCTCAGGGTATAATCACTCCCCCCTGTAACGGTAACCGTGGTATTGGGGGAAGCATATACAGCACTGGTAACATAAAAATATTTTGCAGTGGTTTGAATCAGTTTAATCTTTGTCCCTTTGGGAAAAAAGGTGGTGACATCCCCACTGACGGTAAAGGTGGTTGCGCTGGCATACGTCCAGGGTACAACAGCCGGAATCCAGCCATCAATCTGAGTGTAGTAGTAATTGAAATAAGCAAGCAGAGCTTCCTTGATTTTTAAAAAGGTGGTTTTCTTTGTAACCGGTACGGTAGGTACATCCTGCACAACCGGAAACAAATCCGTATCCACCAGGGAGGTAACTGCATTTAATTCTGTAATCTTTTTACTGGTCATAATCCTCCTCCAAAGAGAGGGTTTACTTCATGATATATACCGGCAATTCTGTAAATCCTGTCAAAAACAACCCCTTTCCAGGGATAGCCATAAGTTTCCACATCCATGACAAAAGGAGCATGAAATACCAGGCCTTCTTTAACCACTTCCCCGCCTATTCCCGCATTGTAGAGGGTTAGAATTTCTGCCGGAGACAAAACCCGATTGTAAATTCTGGCATCTGTAATCGAGCCATCCGTTTCAAAACTGTAATCCACCGTGGCCGTTTTGATATTCCCCAGCATGGTAATACAGCCGGTCATGTCTTTGAGATTACCAATTTGAGTTACCTCTTCAGTGATGGCTACTTCATACCCATCCAGATAAATTTTTGGTTTATCCGCAGGTGTACCCCCATTTCTGGTTACAGTAATCATATGCCAGCTATTCAGACTGACACTGGTATTGGAAGTCCAGACACCAGGCCAGCTTTCACCTTTTTCGTAGAAACGGATTTTCCCATCATTCTGAATCCTTAAACTGGAGCCAGCCTCATCGTTGAAAATATTCATAATGGCATTGGGAGAGGAAAGACTGCTGAGATTAACCCAGACATTCCAGCTCTTCTGATTCAGATTAACTGTATGAGGTAAATAACCAAAATTAACCCCCTGTTTGTAACCTGCCCCCTGAAAGAGCAGTGGAATAAGCATCAGAGAATGTACAACTTTTACCACCCATCGAATAACCATAATCCCTCCAGGTTTGATTTTCACAGATACCTTCTGCAACCGGTATGGTCTGTCAATCCCCGCCTGAGTGTTTTTAATCCGAATCACATCCCCAATATCCAGACTCAGACCGGCCAGCATGAGCTGAGTATTCAGATTGGCAATAAATGAAACCTCTTTCAACTCAATGGCCGGGTTTTTATACTCATACAGCAGGGAGGGAGCATATAAATTACCGTAATCAAGATTGACCTGATATGGCTGGTCAATCTGTAAACTTTTATAACCATATCGCTGAGTAGATAAGGTATCTTCAGCGATACTTTCAACAGGGTCATAGGCATAAATTCCATAGCCGCGACAGTTAAGCTTTGTAATGTACCCTGTACCGCTGGAATTGTTTTTCAGGGTAAAAATGACTTCACTTGTCCCATACTCCGCCGTTACCGATAGATAAGACGTTAGATTGGTGCCCGTCCCATCCGCCTTGCTATTCATCATATAGTCCGTGGTGGCTTCGGGTTGAAGCATTTCTTTTCCGGTTATCCGTGTGCCGGATTGAGCATTTTTATAACTGCCTCTCAGGGTAAGGGTCTCCCCGGAAGCTATTTTTTGTGGATTTTCCAGACTGAATAAGACGGTTGGAGAGGTATCTACCCTCTTAGGATAGGCTTTAAAAGTCACCTGGTTGAAAAAATCACCATACTCCAAAACAATATCCGTCATGGTATTGTCCAGAAGAAAACTCTGAGCCTCATTGAGCAGGAAAAAATCTCCCTCTTCCAGCAACAGAAAATCCCCATCTTCAAGAGATAGCTTTCCCGATAAAGATTTCTGTACCGGAATGGGAGTTTCATCCGTAACTCCCCCCCGCATATTCTCAAACACCAGAGTTTCCCCAAAAACCCGGTCTTTTCTCAAATACAGATAGCCTAACTCCGAAAGAGCTACTTTTGATAATTCAGAGTATCCATACGTGGAATCACTCAGGGTATCAAAAATGGCCGGAAATGTATTTATTCCGGGCTGAATCCTGGTATTTTGCGGGGGAATAAAAGCAGTATTGAGAATATACTGGACTACTTCATCTGACCTTTTCCCCGTGCGGTAAATGAGATTCAACCGCTTCGTTGAATCTTTAATTTTATTCAGCGGGACTCTGGTTAACTGGTCAAGCCAGTCCGATACGGTAACCTCCACCACCTTCAACTTTTTAATAGACGGAATCAGTTTAATGTCGGTAACCTGGCCGTAAAAGCGGACATATTCATCCCCATCATACGTAATCACCAGTCGGATAAAATTCTTATCCAGGTTGTTAAACTCCCCACCGGTGTTATTCAGCTTGAATTTCATCCATCCAATGTCGGCAATACGTGTGGCAGGATTGTTTTCCCCAAATCCCCACTCCAACTCAATCTCCTGAATAACATAATGAGTAATCTCTTCCCAGGCCAATACATTAAGCCGGTAAAGACGGATAGAATCTGGATAAACACTCATGGTATCCTCAATACAATACTTCTCAGGGCGTAGGCCAGTTTCACCTCATCTATCTTTGATGATTGAATGGCCTCCAGAATGGCATCATTATCCTCCCTGGATGAGGTAATTTTTAAATCTTTCTGCAATCCTATCTGAAGCTCATTTTGAAAGGCAGGCAGGTTTTCAGAGCTTAATTCCCGCAAAGCTTCCCCAATACCCCTTAAACCCATCTCAAAGGGAGTAGGACTTCCAGGTTTAAGCAGAGCCGGTATTTTGATACTGCCCAGCTTGTTGATAAACCGGTCAATCCATCCAATCACCCCCTGAATGGCTCTTCCAATACCCTGAATAACATTTATCAGTGTTTCAATATTCCTGCGGATTAAATCCCCCACATAATAACGGAAAAGCGCTGAAATCATCACCAGAGTATTCCAGGCATCCTGCCCAAAGCGGATAATGGTATAAATCAACACTCCAATCATCCCGATGAGAGCAACCACAGGCGCACCCAGTCCGGCTAAAGTCAACCCAAAAACCCCTAAAATCTTTCCCGTCACCAGCAATGTACCTGCCAGAGACAACAACCCTCCAGTTAAATCCAGTACCCATTGATTCTTTTCGGCAAAATCTATGGCTTTTCCAATCCCCTCAATCGCCCCCTGTAAATCCGTAGAAAGCGCAGTGGCTAAATCCTTGATTTTCTGCTGGTTGTTGGAATCTTGAAGCCAGGTATTAAACTTTGTAATCACCGGGTCTAATCCCTGCAAAATCAGAATCCCAAACTGAGCCGTTATTCCATCCAGAGACCCTTTCAAATCCCCCATCTTTTGGTTAAATTCAATGGTTTTATCAATCTGGGACTGGTCAAAAACCAGTCCCATACCATCCGCCTTGTCAATAAATTCCTGTAATCCCCCATTGGCCGCCAGAGATAAGGCATCCCCAAGCTCTACTCCGCTCTTTCCAAACAACTCCATCAGCAGGGTATTCTTTTCCAGTCCCTCCGGCATTTGAGAAAGAGCATCAGCAATTTCCTGAAAAAGCTGGACTGCCCCCTTGACTTCCCCGTTATTTCCGGTCAGGGTAATCCCCAGACTTTCCAGAGCTTTTCCGGTTTCCCCCAGTCCACCCTGACTGTCCCAGAGACCCCTGGTCAGTTTATCCATAGCCGAGGTAAGCTGGTCAGCATTTCCACCCACATTTTCAAACAGTAAGGCCAGTCCAGCGGCTTCTTCCCCGGTGCTATTCAGGTGGTCTTGAATACTGTCTAGCGTTTCCCCCCATTCCAGCGTTTTATTCAAGGCAACGCCAGCGGCGGTTGTAAAACCCCCAATGCCAGCCCCCGCCAGTACAAGTCCTTTTTTGGTTAAATCCTGGAGATTGCTTTTGAGATTCCTTAACTCACTATCAAATTTACTTTTCGCCCATTCAAGCGGGACTACCAGCTTTTCTAAATTCATGACATTCTCCTGTTTTCTCCATGAAACAATTCATTCAGGACTTTCACTACCTGATACTGCTCCTGCCAGGATTGATATTTATGTCGGGGTCTGGGCATAAAATCCTCCGGCTGATAACTTCTCGTATTTTTCCCCCGATGGACATTGGCTATCACAGAAGCAGTTATCCCTGTCCGGTAATTCTCCATGCTGTATCCGAAAGGCTCTGCGGTATAAAATTCCATCCAGCCCTGTAATTCCTGCATACTGATTTCTTCCAGCAATTCCCCAACCGTTTTCCCTAAATACAGGGCTAAACGGTATACAAAGAAATGCAGGGGGGATTTCAGGATTTTTTTGGGTTTTCTAACCCGTTGATTTGCGTGATTTCCGTTACAAGCTCACTGTACACAGAAGCCGGGATTTCCTGCAGGTCAGCTTCCCCCTCAAATAAAGGCTCTCCATTTACAAAAACACTTTTCAGAAGCGCCAGATTGAGAAAATCTTTATAATTAACCCCCTGCCCCTGCATGGATTTTTCAGTAATTTCCAGATAATCCCCGCCGCTTAACTCCCTGATTTCCACCTCAAACCCCTGCACCTGTACTTTCTTTGATTTCCGTCTTAATCGAGAGGAAAATTCTTCTTTCATAGCTATTTAACTCAATGTGGGCGTGCCCGTAGGCCGAAAGGTAATTTCAGCTTTAAGCGTGTCAGGATTCTGAGCATCCGCTTCCTGCACCTTTACCCCTGTAACCAGGGCATTAAAGCTCCAATTAGCCCCGTTTGGGAAACTGATAGCATAGTTATCTGCAGTCCCACTGGTCAACTTGGTCAGAGGGTTATAAACCCCACTGGCGACAGTATAGTGAATGGTGGCCGTAAACTCCCCCACCTCTACCAGATTGGAAGAGATAAACTCTCTGTATCCCCCTGAGGCATGACTGGTGCTTTCCAGGGCCGGATTCAAGATTTCAGGTGGCTCAATTGTCACCACTTCCCCAATGGGAGTGCTGTTTAAAGATAAAACGACACCATAATTTGTAGTGGCCATGTTAATCCTCCTCAAAAATATAAAATTCTAAAATTGTTTTGAAAAAATTCTCTTCCAGGTCATCATATTGATTGATGAGCCATGAGAATAACCAGGTGGTCTGATTTAAATCCAGCCGGTTTTTGACCTCTTCTACCAGAGAAACTACTCCGGCTTTGGTACTGTCCAGACAGGTGAGTTGAAAACGTGAAAGCTTCAGTCCCTTTCCCCCATGATGGTTTCTTTCCTGAGTGCTGATTCGCTGATAAAGTACACAGGGAGATACTTCTCCTTCCGGTTTGAGAAGAGGAAATACCTTCATACCTGATAAAAGGGTTACCAGTTTTTCTTCTGTACTCATAACTTCTTGATTTCCTCCTGTATTGCATTGCGAATCTCATCCAGGATTGCCTTCTTCCCCTCATCAATAGCTCTGCGTACAAACCCCTTCCCGGGCATTTTAGACGTACCCCATTCCTGATAAACGGCATATTCGGCATGGACTATCATCTGGGCTCCCGATTCGGTCTTTGTGCTTTCATGGGACTGTCTCAGAAAGCCGGTTTTTACCGGTGCATTCTGCATGGATAACCCCTGTAAAACCATTGCCCCCTTTAAAAGAGCATCAGAAGAAGGTATTTTCCCCAGACCTTCTATCTGCTTCAGCAATTCAGCTAACCCTTCTATTTCCATCAGCTTATCACCCGCCTGAGATAAATCCGCATGGCAGTATTCCCTTTTTGAGGATAGCTGACTACCTCAAAGGCTTCGTGGGCTTCCTGCTGACGATGCAGGGTTATCACTACCCTGTCATTGGGATAAATTTCAGTTTCTACCGGTAATCTCAGTACTGCATCTACCGGAGTAGAAAAATACTGCCCGTGATACTGTGTTGTCCCTCCAGTCATCTCCAGTCCACACACTACCCCGGAAACCATCACCACCTGGGTAATGACTTCTCCAAAAGTGTTATAACCGGAAGAAGTCACATGCTGAATGGTACATCTATCCGGCATGTGAGCTTCCTGGACTTCCTGCAATAGATTAAGGTTGAGCATCTTCTACCTCCGGCGGGTCTTTTATCCAGCGTGAAGTCCTGGCTTTGCGTTTGCTCATGTAATACTGACTGTTTCTCTTTGCCTGCTCAATCACTTCTCCCAAATCGTAAGATGCCCCGTCTGCAGAGAAGTTGTAGTGAGTCAGGGTGAGCTTCATGGCCTTCTCAGCCCATATTTCCCCGGCTACCTGGTTTAAATCCCCGTGAGCCAATTCAAGATAGTATGTCAAAGTCTCATCGGAATATTCCTGAGACTGGACATCATCAATCATCCTTCTTAATCTCTCAATCTCTGCACTCATCTACAACTTCTCCTGTGACTTATTTAAACCCCGGAAGGGACATAAAAACCAAACGGATACACCCCGGAAGCCACCACTCTGGCCTGCTGTGCCGGTAAAGGCATTCCCCATGCCATTCTAAAGGTCACCCGTAATGCAGTCAGGTCTTCCTGCATGAGATTATGGGTGATATTCCCTGAAGCATCCTGAATGACCCCCGTATCAAAGACATCAAAAGCCATGTCCTGACGAATGGAATACACCAGTTTATTCCAGTCCCCGGCAATCAGCAGGGTTTCTGACGGGTCAAAACCCCCATTCTCCGGGAAGGTCATGGGCACACCCGCCAGAGCATACTGCGGCCCATCCTGAATGGACATGGTGAATAACGGCATACCATTCGTCCCATCCCTCAATCCGCGAAGCTTTGCCTTCATGGTGGTGGCAGAAACAATCCCGTTGACATCATAGCCATCTTCTTCCACCACAGCAAAAACCCCTTCTTCACCCAGCAGGTCATCATAAACATCTGCCCCCGTCCCAGCCGTAATCTTATGAGATGCAGGAGCATTGACAAAAATACCATTGCTCCAGTCATCCGGTACATCCACCCCTGCCTGACCGTAAAAAACCGCCCGGTCAATGGTCTTGGCGATTGCTCCCGGCATCTGGGCTTTCACCTCGGCAAAAATATCAAAGTTTGCATCATTGAAAACATTGTTTGGAATCACAACAATCGCCGCCAGCTCTCCGGCATAAATAGAAACATCTTCCCATTCGGACTTGGTGGTCTTTTTCAGGGCATCGGGGGGATAGGTTTGAGATTTACCCTTTTCCCCTACAAAATACACTTCCGGTAAAGCCGTGGACACCTTTAATTTCAATTCACCAGTGGTCATGTTGCGTAACCGTCTGCCCAGGGATAGCACGGCAGATTGTCTGGTAGCTTCCGCAATAATTTCTCCCAATTGCTCAGGGGTTAATCCTACATTCCCTGTACTGATATACTTGTCATAATCGGACATATTGATACTCTCCTTTTATTTATGTTTTAAAGCCTGACGAATAGCCTGATTGGCATCTTCAGTTAATCTGGAGGAAGTCCCACTTCCGGCATTGCTGGATAGTGCAGTCTTAAAAAGCTCAGGGGCAATCTCTCTTAGCTTCTTCCAGTCTGGATTTCCCGATTCATCCCACAGATTAAATGCAGTAACCAGGGCATAAGCCGCAGTACTGTTACTGACTCCCTGTTTGTGGACTTCCTGATAAAAATGCACTTTCTTTTCTGCCTCTTCAAGCTGTTTCTGGATTTCTGATAGCTTTCTTCCTGCTTCACTATCAGCTTCAACTCTTTTACTCAACTCTTTCAACTCCCTGGACAGAGTATCGCGCTCCTGTCGGGTAGCTTTTACCGTGTTTTCAAGCCTGGTGAATCGCTCCTGAATCAGCATTTTTACGGTCTCATCCTGGTTTTCCAACCAATTCTCAAATTCATCCATTGGAATCGCTCCTTTTTTCAATTACAGGTAACATGGCACAACGACAATTGGGGTGAGTTTCCATCCCCTGCTCAGTGGGAAATCGCTTCCCTGCCTGAGAAAGACAAAAATCACAGGCATCCTCTTCAGCCAGCCATTCCCAGCTATCCACCCCCGCCTGCTCCATCTGCATCCTGGATACCTCACGAAAGGTATTCATCTGCTCCGTGCGGGCTATCCTCAATGCCCTGCTTAAATTCCCTGCTAAATCTTCTCTCATCAGTCTGGCCGTTTTTTCAGGGGCATACCCCAGACTGATTCCCTCCAGTAAGGTATTCGTGATGCGGATAACCGTTTCTGGATAGCTCTCTTTCAACAATTCATAAATGGGTGTACCTTCTCTGGATAATCCAATCCACAAATTTCCCTGCCTCAGGGATAAACCTCCAGGAATAATTTCAAAGCCACCTATCCACTTCTGCTGTTGAATGATTTTCTGCCCCACATCCAGAGAAAAATATTTTATCTGCCGCTGTAATTCATTCAAAAACTTCTGATATTCTTCCAGACGATAGAGTTGGTTTCGGCTTAATCCCTCTTTTTGAGCTAAATCAAGAATCATTTCAGAGAGGACTTTTTCTACTTCCTGCCATCGAGACACCAGATAAAGCATCTCCTCTTTCTCAGCCCTTTGTAATTGATTCAGCCATTTCAGAATGTGCTCTTTAACTCTTTCCTGGTAGGTCATTGCTGATTAAATCTCAATAAAGACTGGGCTAAAACATTTTGATTCTGCAAATCTTCCTGATTCTTTTCATCCGCTACCCGCCTGATTTCCGCTTCATCTTTTCCCATCCAGCGTAAAGCGGAAATCAATGGTATTCCAGCACTGGCCAGAATTTGAATCGTCTGTGCTTCTGTCACCGGAAGCATCGTTTCTGGATTCTCCCAGACACAACTAATCTCGGATTGGTTGTAATTTATCCCCAGCAGTCGGAGTAAAAATGCGGCTACTTCCTGCCAAACCGGACTGTATAATTCCTGCTTCATATTCACCTTTTTCACCAGCGGGCTCTCCTGTATCATCAGAGCTTCTCCAGAGAGGTTGCTTCCTGAGGGAAGTAAGTAATGCTTGGGTGTCCCCGTAGTTGTTGCCAGTATGGTTGCCAGGCTCTCCAGTGGCTCCAAAAAGTTTTTCAGACTGCTCCCACCTAATTCCAGTACCTGCGCCCCCTGGCCTTCTCCCTCAGTAGCAGGAAGCCAGATTTTCATGTCCGGCCCCACCTGAATGTCTCCAGGGTCAGATTGAGCAATAAAAACCCGCATCTTGAAAGCTTCAAATTCAGCCGCTACCATCAAATCACTGAAAAGCTTGTTAATGGCATCCAGAATGGACAGGGTGGCTTCGCTCAATTCCCCCTGTATCTTGTGGCTGGAATTTTTAAAGTGAAAAACCGGTATCTCATTCAGGGGGTTGGAAAGGGTTTCTTTGAGCCGGTAACTCCCTGGATAATCCGCATCTGCCTGATACTTCTCTATCCGGTCTGGATAATACAGGTTGATAAAGTACTTTCCCCCATCTTCCCACTTTTTTAATGCAAATTTTTTGACCCTCGGCCTCTCTGCATCGTAAATCATCTCACACATACGTGGGTCATTGGCGTAGACTTCAGGCTTCCCGTCCACAAAATCAACCATGAGAAAAGCTTCCCCCGTCACCAGTAAGGATTCATGGATATTCCTGGCTTCTAAATTCATTCCGGTGGAGAGAAACAACTCATCTAACAGTCCATTTACAGATTCATCTCCGGCATCAAAACCCTTTAAAATCAACCTGTCCAGAATAACCCGAATGACTAAATGCCCCCAGTCCTGTGCAAAATAGGCCAGCCGTCCAAATGCCCGATTCAGACGCTCGGTGGAGTACTTCAACCCTGGATGACCTTCCGCATAATGGTACAGCTGGTTGTACAGAGGAATTTTGTTTTTCAGACTTTCATACGCAATCTCTAAATCATTCATCATTAATTCCAACTCCTCGCTCTTCTTTCTGAATTTATTTTTGCACTCACGGCTAACGCCAGTCCCATCACCGTATCATCATGACCGGAAGCCGCTTCAATCGTCCACAGACCGGACTTTGTTTGTTTCGATACCATGTTTCTCAATTCCATCTTCTGTACCGGCCAGTCTATCAGCTTCAGTCCATTCTCCAGAGCATCATAAAGCCGTTGCATAATTTGATTTTTGCTTCTGTTGGTGGTGGTAAAACGCTCTATCCTTAAACCGGCATTCTCTAATTCTTCAATGTTGACGTTGCCTATCGAATTTTCTTCCGCCCGTATTGAGGTCAGATGCCACTTTCGATACATCTTGATAATTTCATGCCTCTGCTGACTCCAGGGAAGTTTATTCAAGTGCAGATAATCCACCTGACAGTTTTCTGTGCGGTCTATCACCGTTAAAAAGGTGAAATCATTCGATTGCCCAAAATCCAGTCCGGCTGAATAAACATGCCCGTACACAAACTGGTTGTTAGCTGGGGCTGTAAATGTCCTGGATAAGTCCAGCGTATCAAAATACCCCTCCCCACTGCTCAAAAAACACTCCTCTACCGTTTCAGGATATTCCTGATAGAAAAACCTCCCCAATTCCTGAAGCTTCCGCTCTTTGAAGTCCGGTATATCCCTGTATTCCTCAAATTCATACCAGGGGAAAAAATGCAGTCTCCACCCCCCTCTACCGGATAAAGCCTCCAGACATTTCTCATAAAACCAGCCCTGTGCCCCATTCGGAGTGCTCTCCAGAATAATCCACCTGCTTGATTGAGCTACCCCGCTGATGATTTTCTCAGGGTCTTTCCAGAAAGCTACCTCACTCCCATGAAAGATGGTGAATGTCCCCCCTCTGCCAAAATCCAGACTGCCTGCCGTACTGGTAGTATGACTTGAATTAAATAACGGATAGGTTACCGTAACCTGATTGTTGCTCCCCCGCTTTAAATCACTGAAAGGGAAATGTTGATAAAAGGTATCCTGAATTTTACGAATATTTTCCGTGCTCGAATCCAGATGGGTGAGAGTGACGGCTCTGGTATTTTCCTCCAGCATACTTCGGAAGATAAAGGCCTGGATGAGGGTGGTAATTCCTGTCTGCCTCGGCTTCAGAATAATATCCCTTCCCGTTAGCTCTCCAATCAGCTTTTTCTGGATAGCATTCAGCCTGAGGGGAATTACCCGGTTTTGCTTATCCACAATTTTGAGGAATTGCTCACAGAAAGCTTCAAAGCTCTTATCCTGGTAGTCGGATGTTGCCATAACTTTGAATAAATTCCTTGAAACTCAGCTTCTCTCCCCCACTGGTGACATCTACTCTCTCCGTGAATAACCCGTGTACTTTCCCAATTAATTCCAGCGCCTTTAACTTCTCTGTGTTTGTCCCATTTCTGGCTATCTCCGCCAGCCTCACCAGTACTTCATTCCCGCTCATCGCCAGCTCACTCATCTTCTGCTGGATGTATTCCTTTACCTCAGGCCGCTGTAATATCCGATGACTTTCACGCCCCGCTACCTTCAGACTCTTCGTCCGATATACTTTGAGATACGCCTGAGGAGCAGAAAGCTTTTCCCCCAGTAATCCAGCTATGTAAGTATCTACAAATGCTTTTTGCCTGAGATTCATAAATGTTTACCTCTTCAAATGATTTCTTCCCCTATTACTATATAGGGATAAGTCGCTTAAAAATGATGTCTTTACCTCTTTTTGATTTAAGACAGAATCCCCCCAATTGACCTGTAGTAAAGCCAGGGTCTATTAAGATTTAAAGTAAAAAAGAGAGATTAATTAATTTTTCTGCGAAAATCAGCAAAATTAGCATTTGCGTTAGCAAATGCGTTAAGAATTTTTCAGGTTTGAGCCTAATCTATTTACCGAAATTGCTTAATTTCAGTAAATAGATACAGGTCTCCCATCGTAGAGGGGTTGCCTGCACCATACAGAAGAAGCCAAAGGCTGAAAAACTATAAAATTCCGCTGGTTAGTTTTTCGTTAGTTTTCTGTATGATGTTGTTAACTCCTCCACGACTTACCTTTGAGAAAGGGCGGTGCAGTATAACCGCTAGGGGTAACCGTACCTCACCAGGTAAACTGGGCTGTTGGCCGGTGCGTGCAGGGCTTCAAGGTGGACGCTGGATTAACCCCTATCTCTTAAGAAGCCGGGCGGGGGGAGTCTAACCCCCCATTTTCTACGATGCTGGCTGTATTGCGTCTGCTGTTTATTATCGGGTGTGTCCGCCAGACAAAAAGTATGAGGTCTGGTATGTAACCGGTTTCACGGGAAGGTTTTAATCCCGTCCGTACCATCCACGGCTGTTTTTACGTCTTTCTGACGTGCCTTCTGCATCCCCCTCTGAAGGCATAAAAATCAGAAGAAAGTGGGAAAATGGGCTAACTGATTTTTGAAAAGTCCCGAAAATCTAAATTTAGTTTTTCTTCTCCCTCTATCATATATATAGGGATAACCTGGCCTCTATTCAGCGATTCTTATAAAACGTTAACAAAACGTTAACATTCATCCACTTTCCTTTGTACATTTGGGAAGAGGTCTGTAAAAGGAATTTCGTGGCTCTCTATTGTTTCCAGATGCCTCTCATTTCTAATTAATTCTCTTACCCAGGTGTCTGTTATTCCATAATTCTTAAAACATGCCGGGCAAAGGTCATACCTGACTTGCTTTATGTAATTGCCACATATTGCACATCGATAAGTCATAAAACCCTCCCCTTTAAACAGGATGCATAACAATCTCTGTCTGGAGGCTGAGCCTTCTTTTGTTTTCTTCTTTTATGGTATCTTCCAGCAAATACTCTATAAACGCAACCGTATTTATGGGGGGGTCAAAAGACTGCCAGCCACATCTACTATATGCTTTTACCACCACTGTGTCTTCAAGTAGGATATCATCTGGTGGTGGATTATGATGCCAGACCTGAAGGAAGATTGCCCGTTTTTCAGGATTGTAATTAATGGCATCTATCACTCTCTCATAAAGTATTTTTTGCCCCCAGGCTAAATCTTTTCCAGTTTCTTTTACTTCCCCAAAAACAAAAAGGATATTTGATTTTTCTATTACAAAATCCATGTCGGTAAGCGTTGTACTGATATTTAATCTCGGAAACCGAAGTTTCTGCCTGAATTTAGTATCATTGTAAATGGGTTGTAACTGCATGTGTACCTCATAACTAACCCCTTTCTGCTTGCCCCTTGAAATAATTTGGAATTTAATAACTTATTTGAATAGTTTCGAGCGATTTGCCCCCAAGAAATACCCCAGGTTGAAAAAAGTAAGCGCAAGAGAAATACTGAGTAAGATAATCACTAACATAATCACCTCCAGGTTAACTAATTTTTAGACATATTCCCCCCTTTTTTGATTTATCCCTCTATTAATATAGAACGTAGCTACCCACTTTGATCATCCTATTACCAGCGGTTTTAACAAAGCTCTAATGTTATTTTAATCTTCGGGCTATCCAGTGCGGGCAGGGATAAATTTTCCCTCTATAACTGTGGCAATAACTACTTATTTTATTTCTGTGACTTCGGCAAAATATTTATTATCTTTATATTAATTATACCACAAAATGAAAAATTCGTATGTTTACATCACCTTCGAATTACTCTTGGACACTTTGGGGGAGTTGTGCTAGAATCTAAACAACTAACACATTACAGGTCTGGCCTGAATTGCCCCAGTAGTAATTCCCGGAGAGGGGGTCTTGAATCCCAACGGGTGAAAAAGACCGGTTTTGGTCATCAACTAATTCTAAAGCGGTTGGATCCATGACAGCTCCGGGATGCGGGTTGTATATTTCGACCTGCACTATATAGAAGACCAGCCCATTGTCGGGAGCTTTTAGCCGGCCGGGTTGACCACTGGCCGAGAAAACCGGAAGGGTTTCCCGTCGTTCAGCAGAGATCAGGCGGGCTTCCCACGCCCGGTCGATGGGACGGGGGATCATTCGGAGGGCGGCGGTGGTATCAAGTTCATAGATCTGGGTGACAAAGCCGGGATCTTCATGGGCGATGACCCATAACGAAGTTCCTTTACCCCAGGTCATCCCGGTGATGTTTTTGACCGGCGCCTCGAAGGTACCCAGTGTCTCACCGGATGGATCGATCACCTGAAAAGAATCCTCTTGCATGGGATGACTGAATGCCAGCCAGAGGTGACTGCCGTCCCAATCGAGGCCGGTAATATTCTGCGGGAATGCCAGATTTTGGATAACCTCACCTGTGGTGGAAAATTCATAGAGATTGTACTGATTGGCATACCAGAAGTGTTCGCCATCCCATGCCAGATCATGTGTAATGCTACCCCCGATGACGATGGTCGGGGCTTTGATGGATCGGAGGGAGCGAATGGTTGGACCTCCGGTATCCAGCTCGTACATAAAAGAATAGTTGGTGGTGTATAACCAGAGATGGGCACCATCCCAGGTCATGCCTCCAGGGGTAACCTCCGGGGCAGGCCGGGCACTGAGAATTTTTCCGTTTTCATTAAGGTTGAAAATGGTAGTCGGCTCTGAGATCCACAATGTCTCACCATCCCAGGCGATTCCCTCGGCAGAAGATCCCGGCCCCTGAAATTGCTGTAAGATCCTGATGGGATGGCTGGCTGGAAGGGAAGGTGTCTTCAGAGCGGGGCGTGTAGAGGATTGGGTCAGGGAATTGGCAGGAAGCCATGGTGGAGTATCTGTGTGGAGCATTCCATCCGGCTGGGGCAAGGAGGTAGATGCTTGTGCCTGGGTGGGGGTTAGAATAAGAATGGGCTTGGGGCGTGAGTAAAAGAGATCGAGAAAAAAACCAACCACCACGGCAAGGATAGCACATAATCCGGTGATGATGGCCGCCTGGAGGGTACGCTCCCTGGGAGATTTCACCCGGTGAGCGCTGCCTGCCCGTTTTTTGATCGTTTTAGGTTGAATGGCCATGGTTGAAGAACTCTCAGGCCACCCTCTGTGGTCTTTGCTTTAGTATAGGATACTTACAAAATGGTTTCAATAAGAAGAAGCCATGAGTTACCTCATAGAGTTAACCAACCGGACGCGGTGCCTGGAAAGGCATAAAAAATTCTTCAGATAGAAAAGTGAGAATCGTGTTAGCCACATAAAACTGCCAGCAACCCCAATTCCTTGAGTGCTGGCAGTTTTTGAGGGATACAGGACGGTCAGCTTATCGAAGCCGGATCAACACTCGCTATAGCCACAGGAATAACATTTTCGGCATCCCTCTTCGTTGACCACCGAGGCCTGCCCACATTCCGGGCAAAGATCTCCCAGCGGGGTGAGCAAAGGGGGTTGCGCGGCGGGTGTCTGGCCGGGGTGGTGTTCGCTTCCATTGCCATGGGCCATGGGTGGATGGGTAGCGCCTGCCTCGCGCCGTTCTTTCCATAAGTCCAGATATTTTTCCAGTGCCTGGGCAATGCCGTCCGGCAAAGAACGAACGCGGTTAGGGCCAAATCCGAGGGAGCGCCCGCCGCCAATGCCGCTGAGCTGGCGCACCACCTCACGCAGGCGTTCCACCGGTTCTACTGGAGAAGCCATCCGCAGTATGTAACTGATCAGCCTGCCAATGGCCTCGGTGACGGCGGCAATATCGGAACCAGCTTTGGCCGAATTGAGGAAGACCTCGAAAGGTTGCCCCCCTCCGTTTTCATTGACTGTCACAAAGGTTTTTCCAAGCGGGGTGTCTACATGGAGGGTGTATCCCGGTAAAATTTGGGGGCGGGGTTTTTTACTCTCATGCCAGATCGGCAGCTGCTGGGGAGCAGGGGATTCTTTTTCCTGTTTTTTACTGGCTGTTGCGCGTGTTTCCAGCACGACCTTTTCGCGTGAGCCAGTAACATATACCGTAATGCCCTTGCAGCCCAGTTCCCAGGCCAGCATGTAGGCGGTGGCCACATCTTCTTCGGTGGCTTCAGGGGGGAAGTTAATTGTTTTTGAGAGGCTGTTATCGACGAAAGCCTGAAGTGCGGCCTGCATGCGCACATGTTCTTCCGCAGTGATGTCGCTGGAGACGACAAAAACTTCGCGGATGTGAGCCGGGAGCGCCGTGACGTGCTGGCAGGTTCCTTCGGTCATAATTTGTTCGAGAATTTCTTCGCGGGTTTCAGGGTCAATGCCGGCTTTTTGAATGGCCTCCTCAAAGGCTGGAGAGGCGTAGAGTAATTGCAGGTCTTTTCCGTTGTCGTTGACATGGCGGATATACGCCAGGGCAAAAACTGGTTCGCACCCGTACCCTTCGCAACCGGCCACGGTGGCAATGGTGCCGGTAGGGGCGATGGTGGTCTGGGCAGCGTTACGAATGCCGTATGTACGAATGCCCTGCACGATCGACTCCCAGTCCACTGATGGACGGCCGTAGTCATGAGTGTAGGGAACAATGGATTGTGGAGGGGTCCAAATGAGATGATCGGGGTCATAAATGGAGCCGCGGATGGCAGGGAAGGCTCCCCGTTGCTGGGCCAGTTCGATAGAAGTTTTCATGGAATGGTAGCGCACGAACTCCATCACCTGAGCGCCAAATTCCTGGCCTTCCAGAGAACCATAGCGGATTCCGCAGTGGTACATCAAATCGGCCAGCCCCATAATACCCAGCCCGATGCGCCGGGCACGGTGAGCGGCTTCTTTCAATTGAGGAACAGCAGGCACATAAGCGTTGGCCTCCACCACGTCATCGAGGAAGATGGTAGCCAGAACGACCGATTGCCGCAGGGTTTCCCAGTCCACACTGCCGTTCTTGCCGAGGTGCTGGGCCAGGTTAATGGAGCCAAGGCAGCAGTTTTCATACGGGCCAAGCCATTGTTCTCCGCACGGGTTCGTCGCCTCCAGCGGGTAAAGGTGGGGAACAGGGTTGGAACGGTTAGCAGCATCGAGGAAAAGAACGCCCGGTTCACCGTTATGATGAGCCTGGCGTACAATTTTATTAAATAAATCGCGGGCGCGTACTTTCCGGTATGTGCGGATGGGCAATCCGGCGGCTTCGGCCTGTTCCAGTGTGCCTCTGAAAGTACGGTATCTTGGATCGGTCACGTCAGGGAAACGCAATTCCCATTCGGTGTCATCTCGTACAGCCCGCATAAAAGCATCGGTGATTCCAACTGAAATGTTAAAGTTGGTGATGGCATTTTCATCGGTCTTGCAGGTGATAAATTCTTCAATATCTGGATGGTCAACCCGTAAAACTCCCATGTTGGCTCCGCGACGCGTGCCACCCTGGGCGATTTCTCCGAATGCATGATCGTAGACCCTTAAAAAGCCCACCGGGCCGGTTGCCTGGCCCGAAGAAGTTTTAACGACTGAGCCTTTGGGGCGCAGGCGAGAGAATGAGAACCCATTGCCTCCACCCGTTTGCTGGATGAGGGCAGCATCACGCAGGGTTTGAAAAATGCCTGCCGGGTCACGGCCCATGTCATCAACGATGGGTAAAACAAAGCAGGCTGCCAGCTGGCCGAGGGGTGTGCCGGCACCGGTGAAGGTGGGAGAATTGGGAAAGAATTTTTTGCTGGTGAGCAGAAGATAAAAGGCGCGAGCGCGTTCAAGAATATCGGGGTTGCCCCAGGTTTCTTCAATGCGGGCAATGTTATAAGCGACCCGCCAGAACATTTCTTCCACGGTTTCGGCCAGCGAACCGTCGTCATTACGGCGGACATACCGTCGGATAAGTACCTGTCGGGCATTTTCGGTTAGCTCAACCGCTGGAAGATCGGGCGGGAGAGGGGGGATGGGAATCAGGCCACTACGTAATAGATCAGATTGTTCGCTTGTTTCCATTGCTTGTCTCCTCATCTTTGAGTAATCGGTCGATCTCGTTGCGGATGGCGCGGAGATCATCCAGCTGTAAATAAACAATCCCATAACGGATGTACGCGATGTGATCCAGCTCTTTCAGCCCATTGATGACCATATCGCCGATGACACGTGAACTGACCTCAGCGCGCCCCATGCGTTGAAGTGACGATTCGATCTCTCCAACCAGGCGCTCAATAGCTGAGGCTGGCACGGGACGTTTAGCACAGGCAATACGAATGCCGCGTAGCAGCTTTTCCCGGTCGAATTCCTCACGCGAACCGTCTTTTTTTATGATCAATGGGGTCGCCAGCAGAGGGCGTTCTACGGTGGTGAAACGTTGATGACAGGTAGTACATTCGCGACGGCGGCGAACGATACCGCGGTTATCATGCGAGGTATCCAGCACTTTCGAATCTTCACCCTGGCAGTAAGGACACCGCATTTATTTCCTCCTGGTGTATAGCGGTTTTGGGTCGAGAGAAAAAACCACTACCCCCATATCTGGCGGTAGTATTTGCGAGAAGCCGTATATATACGACGTGAAGTTATTCTAGCACAAAAGATCGATCGGTTCAAGCGGTTTTGTGCATTCTTAACCTTAATATTTGGTTGAGATTTCCTGTGGCTTCAGAGGGGCGGACTGAGCTGAAATGAGTCCATAGAGAACCCAAAAAGGCCGGGTATATAAAGGGAAAAATACGCAGCCGGGGTGGAATTTCCCAGATGTAGGGATGCCTGAAAGAGGTTGGCGCCAGAAGAAAAGAATGGCTTAAAGAAAAATCAACCGACTGGGCTGAGCCATTCAATCTGGCGGGATGAAACACCCGGCCAGAGAAAAGCCACCCCCTGACAATAACTCAGGGGGTGGCTAGTTACAGTTAAATGGGAAAGACGGGTAAGGCACTTTACCCGTTGATTTTCCCCGGAAGGGAGAAGGGTACCACGGACAGAACCTGTTCCCGGCGGCCCCCTACCGCTCAATGAGCTGCGTTACCGCTTGCGGTTCCGCAGGAAGGCCGGAATATCGAAGTCGTCGGTATTGACCACTCGCTGGAAATCAGATTGGGCCTGATTGGCAGGGGGAGTGGTAGCCGAAGGACGTTCGGCTGGCTGTGGAGTTCCGGTGTTCGAGCGGAGACGCTGCGGGGTCTGCATATCCTCGAGCTTGATCGGCCGGTCAGCTGGCCGGACCCCGCTACTATCAAAACCCGTGGCGATTACTGTAATGCGAATCTCATCTCCGATCTTTGGATCGATCACTGCGCCGAAGATCAGGTTAACATCGGGATGTGCCGTCTCCTTAATGATGGCCGCGGCCTGGTTGACCTCGAAGAGGGTGAGATCGGGACCGCCGGTGACGTTGAAGAGGATACCGCGGGCTCCATCGATGGTGATATCGAGCAGGTGGCTGGAAATGGCCATTTCTGCCGCAACCCGGGCGCGCTCTTCCCCGGAGGCATGGCCTACGGCCATGAGGGCAGCGCCGCCTTCGGACATAATAGAGCGCACATCGGCGAAGTCCAGATTAATTAAGCCGGGAACGGTGATGAGTTCGGAGATGCCCTGAATGCCCTGGCGCAGAACGTCATCTGCCAGGCGGAAGGCGTCCTGAAGACTGGCGCGTTTATCCACCATTTGGAGCAACCGATCGTTGGGGATGACGATCAGTGTGTCGGCGTGTTCTTTCAGGCGCATGATGCCCTCTTCGCTGGCTTTGGCGCGGCGAGCCCCTTCAAAGGTGAAGGGGCGGGTGACCACCCCGATGGTTAAAGCGCCGACTTCCTTCGCGATCTGTGCCACAATGGGAGCCGCTCCGGTGCCTGTGCCTCCACCCATGCCAGCTGTGACGAACACCATGTCGCTGCCCTTGAGCACTTCGTACAGCTCTTCGGCGGATTCCTCGGCGGCTTTGCGCCCCATTTCGGGGTTACCTCCAGCGCCAAGGCCGCGGGTGACCTTTTCTCCGATGCGTACACGCGTTTGAGCTTTCGAGAGCTGCAACGCCTGTCCGTCGGTGTTGACCGTGATGAACTCTATGCCCTGCAAGCCTTCTTCGATCATGCGGTTGACAGCATTGCAGCCACCTCCGCCGACCCCGATGACTTTGATGCGGGCGAATGATTCGGGTAGTGGTTGATTCATGTCCATGGTATGTGCCTCCTCGGTAATTTTACAATAGAAACCGATTTTCCTTTAGATCGTCCTTTGGTCGAATTACGGTAAAAGCCGCTTCAGGAAGTTGATGAATTGATCTCCCCAAACGGAACCTCCTTTCTTGCGCGGGCGATGCCCCACCGAAGGGGCGGCTTCGCTCATCATCATGGCCCAGTTGAGCAGGCCCACGCTGGTTGAATAGGCTGGCGAATGAAGCTGGTCGGTCAGCCCCACCAGGTTTTCCGGGCGGGCAACCCGAACCGGTAAGCCCAGGACTTCACTTGCCAGAGTGCGAATGCCAGACAACTGGCTGCTCCCGCCGGTTAAGACCATCCCGGCTGGTAGAAGACCATCGTACCCGGAGCGTTTGATTTCCTGTAAAATCAGATCGAAAATTTCTTCAACGCGGGCTTCGATGATCATGGCCAGATCACGGCGGCGAACCTCCACCGGGTGGTCTTCTCCAAATATGCGGGTGGAAAAGGTCTCGTTTTCTCCCACTTCCCTCTGGATGGCGTGACCGTACTGTTTTTTCACCTCTTCGGCCTGAGAAATGGAGAGGCGCAGACCGTGGGCAATATCTGAGGTGATATGATTTCCCCCGATCCCGAGCACCATGGTGTGCCAGATATCGCCATCAATGTAAATGGCCATATCGGTTGTGCCTCCACCAATATCGCACACCACAACTCCCATCTGGCGCTCTGTATCAGAGAGAACCACTTCAGCAGAGGCAAGGGGGTTGAGGACAAACTGTACTACTTCAACACCGGAAGCCTGGACGCACTGACGCAGGTTTTCGATGGTGGAGGCTGAAGCGGTAATGATGTGGGCTTCCACTTCCAGCCGGTATCCATGCATGCCAATGGGCATGTGTATGCCATCCTGACCGTCTACCACGAAATTGCGCTGGATGACGTGGATAATTTCCCGGTTGTGCGGGATGGCCACGGCCTGAGCGGCATCCAGTGCGCGAAAGACATCTTCCTGATCGATGACCCGCCCGGAGATGCCCACCACGCCCCGGCTATTGACCGATGATACATGCGAACCGGCCAGGCTGACGAGTGCCGAGGTGATTTCCATCCCTGAGGTGCGTTCGGCTTTCTCAATGGAGCGGGCGATGGCCTGTGAAGCCGCCTGGAGATCCACGATGGTGCCTTTGCGGATGCCCTGAGATGGTTCAATGCCCACGCCCAGGATGCGCAGGTTGTTCCCCCCCTCTACACGGGCTACCAGGGTACAAACCTTGGTGGTACCGATGTCAATTCCAACCACAATCGTTTCATCCGCCATACGTTTATTTCTCCGCTCGATAATAAGGTGCGTCCAGGTTGCGGGCGTTGATTAACTCGGCAACAATCCCCTGTTTGTTGAGCTCGGCTTCAATGGCCTGAACCGCGGCCAGTTTCACTTCGAAGCGCGAAAGATCACTGCCGATGAAAATGTCACAGCCGGAGGGAGCCTCCCAGCCGAGTCCTTCTGAGGGAAGGTAAACGAGGGGAGTGCCAGCCGGAAGGTGCGCGGCCAGTCTCTGGGCAGTTTCGAGGATGGATGGATCGAGCCGTGCCGGGCCAACAGCCACGGGTTTGGCAAGCGTTCCACTGCCGTTGGTTTGCCTGGTTTCAGCTGTTGCATCTTCAGCTCCAGGTTGATTCTCAGCCTGGGGAAGGTTCACAGGAGGAGGCTCCGGGGAACTGATCGTTACCAGGCCGTCTATAGATCCAGAGGCAGGAAAGACCACGCCACTGGCATCGATCCATTGCACCTTATCGCCCTGACGCCAGGCCAGGATGGGCTGGCGTTCTTTGAGCTGGATGGTAACCGTAGCAGGCAGGGCAACTTTCACCTCGACCATTTCCAGCCCGGGGAAGTGCGAGCTGATCGCTTCTCTGACTTCGCCAGGGTTGACTTCAATAATGGACAGATTTTCGAGATGGGTCACTGCCTGAATTTCGGTAGGCGCCAGGCGCTCTAATCCCACGATGTTGACGGCTCCCAGGCGGAAGAAAGGCGAGAAGGCCAGAGAAAGAAAGCCAATGCCTGCCAGGATGGCAATGGCTGCTGAAAGCAATCTCCATCCGGGATGAAAGACTGGCATTGCTGGAAGCCGAAGCTCTGCCCCGGTTGTGTTCAGGGCAACGTAGTACGTGCGCCGTGGATTGGATGTGGCCACCTGGCGGTGAATGGGTGTGCCGAAAGTGGTATTTCGAACCACCACCGGGCGAGAGGGTAATGGGGTGGTCGCGGTTGCTCTGCGGGTTCGTCCAGAAACGCCCGGTGTGGCGGGAATGCGCTTTTGCTCCTGTTCGAGACGCCGCCGCCGTAGTTCTTCAGCACGACTGGTGGTTGTGTTGGTATTGCGCGTCATGATCCCCTCCTGAACACCCGCTCTGTGCGGTCACGTTCGGCTTTCCGTTCAAGAGCAAGGGCGATCAGCCGATCGACCAGCGTACCGTAAGGAAGGCCGCTGGCTTCCCATAACTTGGGATACATACTGATTTGCGTGAAACCAGGGATGGTATTAATCTCACTGATCCAAATTTCTCCGGTTTGCCCGTCCATGAGGAAATCTACGCGAGCCAGACCAGCACAGTCAATGGCCTGGTACGCACGCACGGCCAGTTCTTGCACATGAGAGGTGGTCTCTTCAGGAAGAGGGGCCGGGATGAGCAATTCAGAGGTCTCCATCAGGTATTTGGCTTCATAACTGTAAAACTCATCGCCCGGGCGAATTTCTCCCGGGACAGAGGCGACCGGTGTGTCGTTCCCAAGGACGGCAACCTCAATTTCACGTGCGTGGTTGACCCCACGCTCAACAATCACGCGCCGATCGAACCGGGCGGCCTCCAGTAACCCTTCGTGGAGGTCAGCCCGTCCTCTGCAACGAGTGATCCCGACCGACGATCCCAGATTGGCAGGTTTGGTGAACAGGGGATATCCCATGGCTTCAACGCGGGTGATGACGTCCTGAATGTTCTCCTCAATGTCCCGTCGAAGCACCAGGATCGAATCGACCACTGGCAGGTTATTGGCGCGCATCACATCTTTAAAAAGCGCTTTATCCATCCCCACAGCAGAGCCAAGCACCCCGGCCCCCACATAAGCAACATCGGCCATTTCAAGTAACCCCTGGAGGGTACCATCTTCACCAAAAGTACCGTGTAAAACGGGGAAGATAACATCCAGTTCGGTGACAGCTTCTAAGGTTTGTTGTTTAAGGGCATAGAGGACAGCCTGTCCTGGCTGGGGAATCAAGACTGCGGGGGTGAGGTGCTCCGTTTGGCCTGATTTTAAAGCCGACCATACATCCTCTCCAGTCACCCATGCTCCCTGACGGGTAATCCCGACCTGAAAGACCTCATATTTTTCCGGATCGAGTACTTTCAGGACAGAATGGGATGACATGAGAGAGACGTCGTGTTCTCCAGAACGTCCACCGAAGATTACTCCCACTCGCAGTTTCTTTTGCATCGTTGTCTCCATCAATGTTGTTCCTGGCCTGTCAGGGCCGGCCAGTGCCCGACCAAGATTACTTCCAGCTCCAGAGCAATTCCAAACTGTTCTTTTACTTTCCGATAAGCCGTAGTAATTAATTCTCCGATCTGTGCGGCGGTAGCGTGGCCATGGTTGATAAAGAAATTCGCGTGCACCGGGCTGATTTCAGCATCTCCGCTTCGATATCCTTTCAATCCCGCCGCTTCAATTAATCGCCCGGCATAGTCTCCGGGAGGGTTCTTAAACATCGACCCCATGCTTGCTCCCGGGGGCTGGGTACTGCGCCGTCGTCTGGAAAATTCATCCATGCGGGCCTGAATCTCAACCGGGTCTCCATGGCTTAATTTCAGTGTGGCGGAGAGGATAACTGCTTTCCCGGTGGCTGATTTCAGAGCACTGCTGCGGTAGCCATAGGCCATGCGTTCGACCGGCCAGACCTCTTTCCCGTGTGGGTGCAAGATTTCTGCCAGTAAAAGATTCCCCGCCATATCGCCCCCGTGAGCTCCGGCATTGCCAACCACGGCTCCTCCCACTGTGCCGGGGATGGTGGAAGCCCATTCCAGTCCACTGAGTCCGCGCAGGGCGGCCTGCCGGGCAACTGCGCCCAGGTTTGCGCCTGACTCAGCCCAGAGGGTTGGGGGTTCATGGTGCAGATCAATTTTGACATTCCGGGCACGGTTAATCACCACCACACCAGGGTAGCCTTCGTCACTCACCAGGACGTTTGAGCCGCTGCCGAGAATGAAAAAGGGAATTTCCATTTCCCACAGCATACGTACAGCCAGTTCCAGCTCCGCGGTGGTATGCACCGGCAGCAAGGCGGCCGCTGGCCCGCCTACACGCGCGGTTGTGTAGTTGGCAAGGACTACATTTTCCTGTAATTTCTCGCCAAAGGCGTCACGAAGTCTGGAGAGGTATCGAGGCGGTACCTGGTTCATCATGATCCAATCGGGTTAAATGCTCTGAATCTTCGAAATAATCCGGCTTAACAACTCGCGCTGGTTTTCCGGGGGGTGTTCCACGGCCCGGGCTGGCGTGTTTTGGTTTACCATCGGTTGGGCTGGCCTGGGGTCGGGAGGGACCAGCTGCACCGGCAATGCCTGAAGCTGGCTCTGGTAGGTTCGTTCGAGGTTCTTAGGGTTAGTCATGCGTTTTTTCTCCTGAAACAAAAGCCGAACCATTCTGGTAATGGTGTAAAACCTCGGCACAGACACGGTCAGCATCTCCGGCGGAGAGCACCATAAGTACATCGCCGGGCTGAAGCTCTTGGAAAAGGTATTCGGTAACTTTATCGAGGGTGGGGAGAAAGATTGCCCCGGAATGAAGCATCTGGCTTACCACCTGACTGGCTGAGAAATCTTCCTGAGCCTCGCGGGCGGCATAAACCTCGGTAACAATCACACGGTCTGCGTCGGAGAAGGCGCGGCAGAACTCGTTAAAGAGCGCGCGGGTACGAGAGTAGGTATGGGGCTGCCACACGGCCCAGATGCGCCGCCGGGGGTAGCGAGCCCGGGCCGCAGCAAGGGTGGAACGAATTTCAGTGGGATGGTGGGCGTAATCGTTGATCACCAGAATACCCTTCTCTTCGCCCAGGACTTGAAACCTCCGGTCACTGCCAGAGAAATCATGCAGTGCTTTAGCGGCTTCTTCAGGGTTCATTCCCAGAAAATGGGTGGTTGCGAATGCGGCAAGGGCATTGGCCAGGTTATGTTCACCGGGAATTTGCAGGTCGAGCCTGGCAAGGACGCTACCGCGAAAGAGAATCGTGCCGCTAAACCCGCCCTGTGCATTGGGAGAAGCATCGGCGATGCGGTAATGGGCGGGGGTGTGTAACGCGTAACTGTACGCCTGGACCTGTTCTGGAGCAGAAAATGCCAGTTCAAAGGTTTCGGGGCGGTCGCCGCAGACCAGGAGTGCTCCCCCCTGGCGAATTTGGCCGACAAATTGCTCAAACGCTTCGCGATACGCTTCAAAAGTGGGGAAGCAATCCGGGTGATCGTGTTCCATGTATGTTACAACCGCCACCCAGGGATTGATACCGAGGAACATACGGTCGTATTCATCAGCTTCGATGACAAACCAGTCGCTTTTTCCGGCATGAGCGTTTTTCCCCAGGTTGTGAACCACGCTCCCTACAATGAATGAGGGATCATATCCCAGGGCTGTGAGCACCCAGGCGAGCATGGCGGCGGTGGTGGTTTTCCCGTGTGTGCCGGCCACAGCCAGAACGCGTTTGTCTTTGAGAAGGCGGGGGAGAAAATCGGCACGTTTGAGCACGGGAATGCCTCTGGCTCGGGCAGCAAGGACTTCGGGGTTATCGTCTGGAATGGCTGAGGAGCGAATAACCAGGTCTGCGCCAGTGACATTCTCAGCGGCATGTCCCAGGGCTACCGGAATGCCAGATGCGATGAGCTCCTGTGCAAGTGGGGAAAGGGCACGGTCAGAACCCGAGACACTCACACCTTGCTCCGCAAGGACGCGGGCGATGGCGCTGAGTCCGGTACCGCCGATACCAATGAAATGAACCCTCTCCATATTGCTCTCTGGTTACGCTCCCTTCATAGAAATACCACGATGACAAATGCAAAAGCCAGGGCTACTGCAAAAAACACCGTGGGTGGTTTAAGCCAGACCGGGGGCATACGTTTGAGAAGATCTAATGCTGCCACTCCAGCAGGGGTATTCGGATCGGGCGGGATAATGAATTTCCACGGGTAACCGGCATCGTTCATAAACCACCACAGTGTTCCAATAAAGATATAAGCATTCACCATGCCAAGGATGAAACCCAGTAAATAATCCTGGAGCTTCTCGCGGGCGAAGCGGTTGGTAGAAGCCAACCGCTGTAAGTTGGGTGACTGGTAGCCAAAGAAAACCAGCCCGGTGAGGAGAATAATCCGCAACCAGAAGAGAGTTTCAGGATTCTGCCGCAGGTTCTGGCTAACAAACGGCACATAGGTCTCGATAACGCTCAGGATGAACAAAGCAAGAATACCGCTGAAGGTAACGAGAATTTCTTTCGCCCAACCACGCATGGCGCCGATCAGGCCAAACAAAATGACGAACATCCAGAAAAGGGCATTGAGACCGATCATGGGACGTCTCCGGTGGTTGAACGATGCCGAACCATTTGCTTCACCAGTTCGGCAATTTCATCGGCTGCCCGGGGCCTGGCCAGTGCAGACATCCGATCGCGCATCTGTTGCAGCCGGACATCGTCCTTGAAGAGTTCAGCGACTCGGGGCAGCAACTGCTCTGGCAGAGCCTGATCCTTAACCATCACTGCAGCGCCCTGGTTGACAAGATAGTCGGCATTGACTTTTTGATACCGCCAGGCAAAAGGATAGGGAACAAGGATGGCCGGTAGACCAAACAGGGGGTATTCACCAAGGGTTGAGGCGCCTGCTCTGGAAATAACCAGATCGGCGGCAGTGAGGGCAGCGCCCATTTCATGAAGATAGGGGAGGGGGTGATATCGTGAGACCAGGTCCTCGGGTAGCTGAGCCATGACCTGGCGGGTCTCTTCCCAGTGAGCCTGGCCAGTAAGGTGAACAACTTCGGCGAGCTGGAGCAGGCGGGGGAGTGTGTTCCATACAGCCCGGTTGATTGAGAGAGCACCCTTACTTCCCCCGGCAACCAGGAGCACCTTTGAATCGAGTGAGAGCCCCAGGTGGTTTCGGCCCTGTTCACGATTCCATCCGATCAGGTCAGGGCGAGTGGGGTATCCGGTTACCTGGAGGTGGGCCTTCGTTTTGGAGAAGTAAGCCCGGGAAGGTGACGCAACCAGGGCGATGGTATGGGCGAAACGGGCAAGGGTTTTTAACGCCAGGCCAGGTTCAATGTCTGGAACAAACAGGAGGCTTGGAACCCTCCGAGCGGCGGCCAATGCCATGGGGACGGCTACATACCCGCCTGTGAAGAGAAGCACCTGAGGGCGGAATTGATGGAGAATGCGGCGAGAGGCAATCACACCCCGTGACAGGCGAAGGAGATTACCGGGCAGGGCGCGCAAACCCACTCCGTGCACTCCGGCAGCAGGCACGGCAGTGAAGGGTACTCCAGCGCGTTGAACGAGGTCTGCTTCCATACCACCCTCGCTGCCTACCCAGAGCACCGCTTCTACATCCTTCTCAAGAGCGCGGAGAACGGCCAGGGCGGGATACACGCCGCCACCCGTTCCGCCAGCGCAAATCAACAACCGAAGCAAAGGTATTTCCTCCTTGGGTATTACTTTTCTCAGAGAGTCGTCCAATGTTGAGCAAGATTCCCACCCCGGCCAGCGTAACCACCAGGCTGGAGCCGCCGTAACTGATAAATGGCAACGCATTGCCCGCATGAGGTAAGAGATTGACCATAACGGCCATATTGATAAAAGCCTCCAGCGTGATCCAGATGCTGATCCCGGCGGCCAGGAGTTGCCCCAGAAGGTCTGGGGCCTTGCGGGCAATACTCAGGCCGCGCCAGAGGATCACCAGATAGGCTATCAACAACAACCCACTGCCCAACAATCCGGTCTCTTCGGTTACGATGGCGAAGATAGAGTCGGTGTGAGCCACTGGCAGACCGGTGAACTTGGTACTGGAGTGCCCAATCCCCACTCCAAAGACCCCGCCATTGATGATAGCTTCCAAAGACCGTCGGACGTGGTAGGAGGCATTCAACGGGTTTTGCAACCCGGCCATATAATCGGTCACGCGGGTGCGGCCGGTAGGATAGATATTTATCACCAGCCAGCCCACCAGCACAGCCACCGCAACCACCAGAACGATCTGCCGCCAGGCCCCCCCTGCCAGGAAGAAAAGCAGGCCACCGATGATCATGATCGTAATGGCAGCCGAAAGATCTGGTTGCGCCAGAATCAGAATGGCGGTGATCCCCAGAATGAGACCAAGGGGCAGCAAACCAAGAGAGATGCTGTTCAATACCTCTCGTTTTGAATTGAGCCAGACCGACACATAAATAATCGTGACCAGTTTGGCCAGCTCGGAGGGGCGCACCGAACTTCCGAGGATGGAACGGGTAGATCCAAGGGTGCTTTCACCGAGGAGCATCACGACGAATAATGAACCAATGGTCGCCAGCATCATCCAAACACTTAACTTCCGGTAAAAATGGTAATCAAAGAAAGCAGTGATACCAACGGCAACCATCCCGACCCCGGCCCAGAGGAGTTGTCGAATAAGAAAGTAGTCGGGGGGTTTTTCTGCGAAGACGGCGAACTTTGGGCCTGCGGAGTATACCATCAGCAGACCGAAGAGCGTTAAAGCGACGGCTACCCCGAGCAGGACGAAATCGATGCCCTGGCGTACATTACGAAGCTGTGAAGAGGCTCCGCGCAAGTTCGACTGGTTTACGAAAGTGCTTTCACCCATTGTCTGAACCGCTCCCCGCGTTCTTCGAAATCTTTAAACTCGTCGAAACTGGTACCACCCGGCGAAAACAGCACCACGCTACCGGGCGAAGCCACCTGTGCTGCCGCTCTGACGGCGTCTTCGACGCCGCTACATACCTGGAGGCTGTAAGGCCGGGTGCCTTCCTTCAGAGGCCCAATGGCCCGGCGAATTTTCTCTGCGGCTTCACCAAACACGATCACATGGTCAACACGTTCGTGGATCATCCTGGCCAGATCATCCCATGGAAGGGCTTTGTCGCGCCCACCCAGCATTAATACCACTGGTTCGTGGAATGACCGCAGGGCCGCCAGTGTGCGTTCTGGCGCGGTGGCAATGGAATCGTTATACCAGCGCACCCCTTTCCACTCGCGCACCAGTTCCAGTCGGTGTGCTACGCCCCGAAAACCTTCGATCCCGGCGCGAAGAGCTCCATCGGGAAATTCCGCTGCCAGCCCGATGGCACAGGCGGCCAGCGCATTGAGCAGGTTATGCTCCCCGCGCAATTGATTGACGGTAACAGGAAAGAGTGGTCTCTCCCGGTACCCGTCAGTGGCATAAAAAGTGTCCTCTCGAATAAAGGTTCCTGCCATACCTGCCGATGGAGGCCGGATACCGAAAGTGATCAGCCGTCCCTTAATGTGTGTATGAAGTCCCCAGGCCCCGGCGTCCTCACGGTTGAGTATGGCCACATCTTCTTTGGATTGGAAATGGAGGATGTTCGCCTTGGCGGCGGTATAGGCTTCCATGGTTTGGTGGCGATCGAGATGGTTAGGGGTGATATTTAACACTGCAGCAACCTGAGGTGAACGGGTCATGAGCTCCAGCTGGAAGCTGGAAAGCTCCAGCACTACCAGGTCGTGGGGTTGAATTTCGGTTACGCGGTCAATGAGGGGGGTGCCGATGTTGCCGCCAACCCAGGCACGGCGGGGGGGCTGAAGAGCCGCCTGTGCCATGCGTCCAACGAGGGTGGTGGTGGTGGTTTTTCCGGCTGAGCCGGTGATGCCGATTACCGGGCAGGGTACCTCTTCCATGAAAATTTGCGAATCGTTCGTCAACGGAAGACCACGCTTTTTCGCTTCTACAACCAGGGGAAGAGTCAGTGGCACACCCCCGGAGATGCAGACCCAATCCACCTCATCCAGGAGTTCCAACGGGTGCCCGCCGGTGACCCAACGGATCGGCCATGGCGAAAGTAACTGGCGTTCTTTCTCAAGGGCTTCGGCCGGGCGCTGGTCGTTGAGGATGACATGCGCATGGTGCGTTGCGAGAAAACGCGCCATAGAAAGGCCCTGGCGGGCTGCGCCGAGAATGAGTACTCGTTGGTTCGACCAGTTTCTCATCATCGTTTTATACCAGCGCGAAGGCAATTCCAAGTAAGGCGAAAAGCAGGCCGACCAGCCAGAAGCGTTGCACTACCTGGGTTTCACTCCAACCGAGAAGCTCGAAATGATGGTGGAGTGGTGCCATTTTGAAGAAACGTTTTCCTTTCGTGATACGAAAATACAGAATTTGTATCACCACGCTGACCGCTTCGCTGATGGGAATGATGGCGATGAGCGGCAAGAGCAACCACTGGCCGGTCATCAGGGCGACCACAGCCAGGGTAGCGCCGAGGGGCAATGAACCGGCATCTCCCATGATCAGCTGGGCCGGGTGGACATTAAACCAGAGGAAGCCAAACAGGGCGCCTACCACCGTGAAACAAAATCGTGCCAGGAAGACCTGCCCTTGCATGAGGGCAATGGCGCCATATGCAGCGAAAGCCGTGGCAGAGATGAGACCTGCCAGGCCATCCAGCCCATCCGTGAAATTCACGGCGTTGGAAAGCCCGACGATGATGAAGACGGCGATAGGAAGATAGAGCGGCCCAAGCTCAATGGAACCTTCGACGGGAGGCCAGTAAAGTTCTGGGACGTCGAGGATATACTTCAGAGCAAAGGCCACGCCGACAGCCAGGAGAACCTGGAAAAGAAATTTCGTGCGGGCGCGCATTCCCAGGCCACGCCGTGGGCCGCGAATGCCTTCCCAGTCATCAATGGCCCCCAGAAGGGCGTAGGAAAGCATAACCAATAAGGGGACAAGCACCGAACGCCCCAGCACATTGAGTCCGATCAGAGAAGCAGCGTTCAGCAACCCGGTCAGTAAAACGATGGGTAGAATGAACATTACCCCGCCCATGGTGGGTGTGCCCATTTTTGTGATGTGGCTTTCCGGCCCCTCGACACGGACGATTTTACCGATGCGGAAATGGCGTAGCACGCGCACGAGCGGTCCTCCCCAGATCACAGAGAGCATGAAGCTGAGCATGGAAAGGGCGATGGCGAGGGTTGAGTCGTTCATTCCATTACCTCCAGGGCGGCCACCAGGCGATCCATGCGTAGGCCATGCGAACCTTTAATGAGGGCTACGTCCCCTTCCCGGAGCATGGTGGTGAGCAATTTGGCGGCCTGCATGGTTTCGGGCACCCAGTGAATACGTTCGGGGGGCATGCCTGCCTGGCGTGCAGCCCGGGCGATCATTTTGCTCAATTCTCCCACGGCGATCAATTCGTCGGCTACTTCAGCTGCCAGCACACCTACTTTCTCGTGGCCTTCACGTTCGTAGGGCCCAAGTTCAAGCATGTCACCCAGCACGGCGATGTGCCTGCCGGGGATTTCCCTGAGTAAGTTCAATGAAGAAAGCGTGGATTCAGGGGAGGCATTGTACGTGTCATCGAGGATGAGCGCACCGCTGGCGGTACGCACCGCTACCAGACGAAGTTGAGTCTGGCTCATGGTTAAGCCGCGGATAATCTCGCCCCACGAGAGACCTTCTACCAGCCCAACCGCCGTGGCGCGTAGCACGGTTTGCACGGAATGAAAACCGATCAGGGGAACGCGTACGTGCAGGCTTTCACCCTGGTAATGCATTCGGAAATGAATTCCTTCCAGGCCGAGGCTTTCGACCCGGTCGGCCCATAGATCGGCCGCAGGATCGAGCCCGTAAAAGAGCACCCGTGCGCGAGTTTGATCGGCCATCGCGCGAACCCAGGGGTCGTCAAAGTTGAGGATGGCTGTACCTTCAGGCGCAGGGGGGAGCGCCTGCACAAGTTCGGCCTTTCCGCGGGCGATGGCTTCCTGCGAACCAGCCCGTTCGGCGTGGACGGTTCCCACCAGGGTAACGACCCCAACCTGAGGCCGGGCGATTTCACACAGATGTGCGATCTCCCCGGGAACGTAAAATCCCATTTCCAGCACCACCCGTTGATATCCTGATCCCAGCCGGGTGAGGGTGAGAGGAAGCCCAATTTCATTATTGAGATTACCGGTATTTTTCAGGGTTCGGTAACGCTGGCTGAGTACCTCGGCAATGAGTTCCTTGGTGGTGGATTTTCCAACACTACCGGTTACACCGATGACACGAACCTGATGCCTGGAACGCCAGAAACGCGCGATCTGCTGAAGGGCGGCCAGGGTATCTTTTACCCGCAAACAGAGAGGTTGACCCAGGCGGAGAGCGTCTGGCAGGGTGGTTTCGGGTGAGAGGGTACCGACACTCAGATCAAGGGTGACAAACTGGGAGGGCATTTCGCGTTGAACCAGCGCCAGCACTGCCCCATTCTGGAAAGCCTCGCCCACGAAGAGATGTCCGTCAGTGCGTTCACCGGGGAGGGCCACAAACAGAGCTCCCGGAATGACCTGGCGTGAATCCACCACGGCCTCGCTGATGACCAGGTCAGCCAGGTGCACCCGTTGGCCGGTAAGGGCTTCCAGAATATCGGTCAGTGTCAGCATTCCTTCTCCATTACTGGCCTGCCATCCCCTGACGCACCGAATCGGGGGGGAGGTCCATTAAGATAACCAGGTTCTCCACAATTTCCTTAAAAAGAGGTGCGGCAACCACCGATCCCCAGGGGGAGGTTTGGGGCTGTTCGAGCCAAACATACACGATAAAGCGCGGGTCGTCAACCGGCCCCCAGCCCACGAATGAGGCGTTGGTAGCGCTGTCAAGGTAGCCGCCGGGGCCGGGAATTTCGGCAGTACCCGTTTTACCGGCCACGCGGTACCCATCCACCAGGGCTGCCGAAGATTCTTCCTCCAGAGAGGTAGCCAGCATGTTGGTGAGAGTTTCAGCGGTTTCGGCTGAAATGGGCTTGCCGATGATCTGGGGTGGGTTACTGTATTGTTCACCGTTTTCGATCACAGCTTTCAACACATGTGGAGCCATCATCTTTCCGTGGTTGGCAACAGCTGAAATGGCCGTGATCATCTGAATGGGGGTGGCAGCAATTCCCTGCCCGAAGGAATTGGTGCCCAGGTTAACCTCGTACCAGCCATTATCTCCAGGTACGAGGAAGGGTTGCGAGGCTTCACCGCCCAGGTCGACACCGGTGAGATGGCCGATCCCGAAATTGTTCAGGTAATTGTAGAATTTACTCGGTCCGAGCTGGGTGGCCACCCATGCCAGGCAGACGTTGAGGGAGTGCTGCATACAGCCGATCATATCCTGAGGACCCCATGCTCCTCGGTCCCAGTTGCGGATAGGTACACCCCCTACCATGATGACCCCGGTATCCAGAAACGGTGTGGATGGTTGCACTACACCGGCATCCAGGGCTGCCGCCATGGTGAGTACCTTGAAAACAGAACCAGGTTCGTAAGTGGTGCCGATGGCGCGGTTATAGGCGGTGATCCCCGGGAAGACCTCAGAATATTTCCAGTATTCGTTGGGGTCAAGGCGTGGCGTGACGGCCATGGCAAGAATTTCACCCGTTTCCGGATCCATCACCACAACCACTCCTGATTTGGCCCCACTCGATTCGATGTGTTTATCCAGAATCCGTTCGCTCATGGCCTGGATATCGCGGTCGAGGGTGAGCATCAGGCTGGCACCGGGGGGAACAGAAGGAATCTCGTTCATCTTATATGGATCCAGGGCTACCTCTACCTCAACCGGGGTGCCGGCCAGCAGTTGATTGTACTTTTCTTCTACCCCAAAGTAGCCGCGGGCCGTTTCACGCTCGCGATAAGCATAAAAACCAATGACGTTTGACCCAAGCGTATGCTCGGGATAGCTGCGTTTGAGCATGGGTGTCCAGATCAAACCGTCGAGATTGGGCATGACCGTGTTGCGCCGGCGAGAGGAAGCCTCTTCTCGCTGGCGATTAAGCTGTTTCTCGATGCTGTCCAGCTGGTCAATCTTTTCAGGGTCGATAAAATCGGCCAGTTTGACATACCGTGGAAGGTCGGAATCCCAGGGTTCGCTCACGCTGTCGTAAACGGTGTTGTAATCCAGACCCACCACCTGGGCAAGGGTAGCTGCAATGGTCTGGGGATCGCTGACGAAGCGCAGGTCAACCCCGATCTCATACGTTTCTACGTTACCGGCCAGCAGGTGGCCCCAGCGATCGTAGATGTTTCCACGCTCCGGGTAGATGGTTTTCCGGTAGGTTTCGTAGGTTGATCCGATTTTTCGGAAGACCTCAGCCTGCGGACTGAGGTTGATGCGGATCATCCAGAAGAAAATGAACAGGCCTACCGCGCTCAGCAGGCCTCCAACGAACCAGAATCGAAAGAAGGAAGCCTGCCTCATTGGGTAAATCCTCCGGTTTGCTCACTCATACGGATGATTCCCTGGAAGAGCCATTCGGAGAGAGATTGGGTGTAGCTGGGTTTGATCAGAACCCGCTGAGAAGGTGGGCTGGGGGGTGGAGCGATGATCTGGGGTTGTTTCCCGGTGTACCCCGGGATCACCACATAAGTGATTTCGTCCGGGTTGGCCTGCCTGAATCCCAGGTTACGTGCACGTTCCAGCATGGCTTCGGCAGATGTCTGGATGGCAATGTTGGTCCGGAGACTGGCGATTTCTCGCACCAGTTTTTCTTTTTCATTCTCAAGGCTCTGGATCTCAAGGCCGGCTGAGGCTGCCTGGACGGTCACGGTAAGCATGACCCACAGGATGGAGGCGGTGAGGAGCGCCAGTATCAGGAAAAGCACGCCTACCTGGGTGGCTCGTCTCCAGGGGGCTTGCCGGTAGGCCTGATGAATGGGGTTCCTGATAGTCACGATATCTCCTTCAAGAAAGCAGTTTTCTTTTCAATCCTGTGCAACACTCATGCCAGTCGGTAATTTTTCGGCTACCCGTAATTTTGCGCTGCGTGCCCGTGGGTTTTGCGCGATTTCTTCCTCCCCCGGTTCGATGGGGTGACGGGTAATTTCACGGATACTCGCTTGATGCTCGCAGGTGCAAACCGGTTGATCGGGTGGGCAAATGCAATCCCGGCTTTCCCGTCGGAAGAACTGCTTGACCAGACGATCCTCCAGGGAATGAAAGCTGATCACGGCCAGTCTACCACCCGGGGCCAGCACACTCACTGCCTGAGGCAGGGCGGCTTCGAGGGTTTGGAGCTCTTCGTTGACGGCAATACGTAAGGCTTGAAAGGTGCGGGTGGCAGGATGAATATGGCTTCTCTGTCCTTTGCAGGCACGAACGATCACTTCAGCCAGTTCCTGCGTTGTACGAAGAGGACGTGCCTGAACAATGGCGTGTGCAATGCGTCTGGCGAGGTGCTCTTCACCGTACTTCCAGATCAACGCTGCAAGCTCTCGCTCGGGTAGCTCATTCACCAGTAATGCCGCTGTAATGCTCCCCTCTGGCCCAAAGCGCATGTCCAGTGGGCCTTCAGCCTGAAAGGAGAAACCTCGTTGGGGGGTGTCCAGTTGCATGGATGAGACTCCGAGGTCGAAGACGATGCCATCCACAGAGGGCCAGCCCAGCCTGTCCAGCTCTTCTTTCAGGTGAAGATAGGAGCTTTGCCTGAGAAAAACCCGCCCGCCAAAGCGGGCGAGGCGATTCCGGGCGATTTCCAGAGCGTGGGGGTCAAGGTCAAAACCCAGCAGTTTACCATCCGGGTTGGAGGCCTCGAGGATGCCCTCTGCATGCCCCCCTGCCCCCAGGGTGGCATCGACGTAATGCCCCGCAGGGTGCGGATTCAAAGCGAGTATAATTTCCTGGTAAAGTACTGATCGATGGGGTGGGTTGGTTCCACTTTGAGGCTTATCCATCGAGATTAACCAATGGGCAGGCTGAAGGCCGCAAAGCGATGCTCATTGATTTCGGGATTCTGGAGCACCTCTTTTTGCTTCTGCCATTCGTCACGAGACCAGATTTCGAAGTAATCGCCGTTGCCGACTACCACGATTTGAACGGTGAGTTGGGCATATTCCCGTTGATATTGCGGGATCAGTATTCGCCCCTGTTTATCCAGTTCAAAGCGTTCAGCGCTGGAGAGGATCAGGCGTTTAAGCGAACGGGCATCAGGATCGGTCAGACTCATTTTATTGATGTAGGAGTAAACGTGCTCAAACAGCGCCGGGGTGAGCACCATGAGGTTGCGATCGAAACCCTGGGTGAGGTAAAAACCTTCCCTCAAAAATTCCCGGTAACGGGAGGGAACAGTCAGACGCCCTTTCTCATCCAGAGTGTGCTCAAAACGCCCAAGGAACATCCGTTCTACCTTTCGTGGATAGGGCGAACGCCGGGCAACCCCGGCGCTCGTACCACAATCTCCCACTTCCATCCACTTATGCCCACAGTATATACGAAAAATAAAGCAGATGCAAGCATTTTTGACACTTTTAACGAATTTGCAAGGAACAAGGAGCTATTCAATGATTAACTATCGGGATCTTTTCGTTGGTTCTGATACGCGTGTCCCACTTTTAGATGGGAGTGAACGGGTGTATACCAATCTCGATAATGCCGCTTCCACCCCGGCTTTGAAGGCGGTGGAGGCGGTGGTTTCTCGTTTTTTGCAGTATTATGCGAGCGTTCATCGAGGAACAGGGTTCAAGAGTCAACTTTCAACCCATGCTTTTGAATCCGCGCGGCATACGGTGATGGATTTTGTGGGCGCGCATGCATCTACTCACACCTGTATCTTTGGGAAAAACACCACCGAGATGATCAATCGCCTGGCGCTTCGGTTTCCGTTCCAGCCAGAACGCGATGTGGTTCTGGTCAGCCTGATGGAACATCATTCCAATGACCTGCCCTGGAGAGGGGTTGCCAGAGTGATTCATTGTGGCTTGTTGCCCGATGGACGCCTGGATGAGGCGCAATTTGACAGGCTTCTCGATCATTATGGAGACCGTCTGGCGCTTGTGGCAATCAGCGGAGCGAGCAATGTCACCGGCTACATCAATCCGGTGCACCGCCTGGCTGAGAAAGCCCACGCCGTGGGAGCGCAGATCATGGTGGATTGTGCCCAGCTGGCACCCCACCGACGGGTTCGGATGGGTGATCTTCAGGATGCTCAACATCTGGACTATGTGGTGCTCTCAGCGCACAAAATGTATGCTCCTTTTGGCACGGGAGCGCTGATCGGCAGAAGAGATCTTTTCGAGCAGGGTGAGCCAGATCATCGGGGTGGGGGTCAGGTGGAATTTGTTACGGTGGATGAGGTGGCGTGGACGGGCGCCCCGGAGAGAGACGAAGCAGGTAGCCCTAACACGGTGGGAGCTGTGGCTTTGGCGGCGGCGATCACTCAACTGGAGGAAATTGGCATGGAGGCTGTGGCGGCCCATGAGGCTGAACTGACCGCGTATGCATTGGAGCAATTAGGCAGGGTACCCGGGTTACGTCTGTTTGGCGATACCGATCCCACTCGCGCCTCGGAACGGGTAGGGGTGATCCCTATGCAGGTTGAGGGCGTTTCTCATTTTCTGGTGGCCGCCATTCTTGGGTATGAATTTGGCATCGGGGTTCGAGCCGGATGTTTCTGTGCGCATCCTTATTTGCTTCATCTCTTAAGGGTAGACGAGATGCAGGCACGCAGGGTGCGTGAAGAAATTCTCTCAGGCAGGCGCGAGTCCATGCCTGGCATGGTGCGAGCTTCTTTCGGATTGATGAACACCCGTGAGGATGTGGACTGGCTGGTGGAATCTCTCCATCGTATCCGCCGGGGAGAATACCGCGGGCGGTATATCCAGGACCCGGCAACCGGTGAGTTCTTCCCCGAAGGGTGGAAGGGCAATTACGAAGATTATTTCACTTTTAAACACATGGGTGAGAAGCACAGCGCGGGTTAATACACGAATTCGCGAATATCATAACGGCTGATATGAGGCACACCACGCACAGGGTCGAACTGAAGCCCCTGTTCGATTTGTTGCCCTTGAGTCAGCCGTTCTTCTGGCGAAAGGGGTTGGAGAGCGGCGGCGTGAGCATCGCGGGTATACTCCAGCCCTTCGCTTTCAATCAGTTCTGAGAAATAGAGCAGGTCGTCTGCGTCTAAGTTCATTCGATTGAGCACAGCAATAGTATCTGAGACATGATCAGCGGAAAAACGATGCCCGCCTGCGCCCAGCAGGACAATCACACCCACAGAAACGCCGGCTTCTTTCATCGCGTGGACGGCTTGAATCGCATCAGCGGCTTTACCGGGTTTCCTTAAAAACTGTAACAGGGGATCGTGTCCGGATTCGAGACCGATATAGACGCGTTTCAGCCCAAATTGTGATAAAGCTGCGTACTCTCTGGCTGACTTTTTATCGCCTGAAAATCCATCGAGAAAGGCGTATAGACCGCCCAGCAGCTCAACATCGAAATGTTGGTGCACAATCTCGAGCAGGGGAAAAAGGCGTGGGGTGGGAATGACCAGAGCGTTGGCATCTCCCAGAAAGAGAGTTCGTCGGAGAGAAAGTCCCCGGCCGAGGAAATCTTTCACCGCCTGGATGTGGGCGCGAAATTCATCCGGTGATTTGATGCGGAAACGGCGATCTTTATAAAACGTACAAAACGTGCAGGTGTTGAATGAACAACCCTCAGCGACCTGCAGCACGACGGCCATATACTGGTCCGGGGGAAGAATACCCACTGGCTGGTACACCTGATGGTATCGCTGTACGTCGGCAGCATATCGAGATGAATCGAAATCGGTGGCCTTTTCAAGAATGCTCCAGCCGGGGGAATCGAGCCCGGGATGAAGGCAGAGCGCTCCGCTTTTCAGATCGGCCAGTAACTCTGATGCAGTCTTCCGGGCGTTTTCCTGGACGGATTCAGTTTCGGATGGTGATAGCCAACGGCGTTCACGCTGATCGTGCCCTGTTTGCCATTTAGCAACGATTTTTCCATTCAGCCCGCGGCGGTAAGAGATGCCTGCAAGCATCGCCGTCCAGAGACGACCCTCTCCGTCGAACGAGAAAACTGTTGAAGTACCCGCTCTCTGAAGGGAAAGGGTAAGACAATTGGGCTTGGTGGACAGAGTGAGGGTTTGCCCACGCCAGGAAGAGAGAATGACCATGCCAAAACCATCCTGAGGAAAGAGGGCCTGGCGGAGAGTTCAACACCAGGCCCTGCTTCATCTGTTTATTGGCCGTATTCGTGGGTGTACCGATAATGAAGTTTTTCCACCATTTCTGGGGGAATCTCAGCCGGTTGTCCAAGTTGCCTGGCCAGCCAGATGGTTCGAGCCACATCTTCCACCATGACTGCAGCCTTGACGGCAGCTTTTCCACTCGAACCGATGGTGAATACGCCATGGTTTTTGAGCAGGCAGGCTACCGACTGGCCGATATTTTCTACCACGAGCTTTCCAATGTCTTCACCGCCAATCAACCCGAAGCCCGCACAAGGGATGGGTCCGCCAAACTCGTCGGCCTGGGCAGTCAGGTAGACAGGGATCGGCTCCCCAATGGCGGCAAAAGCCGTGGCATAGGGAGAATGGGTGTGAACAACGCCGAAGACATCGGGCCGGTGGCGGTAGATGTAGAGGTGGCTGGCGGTGTCGGAAGAAGGTTTGAGATCACCTTCGATGACCTTACCATTTACATCGAGGACGATGAAGTGCTCAGGTCGCAGATCTTCATACATGATGCCCGAAGGTTTGATCACCACCAGGCCGGTCTCTCGATCGCGGATGCTGACATTGCCGCTTGTCCAGGTGACCAGATGACTGGCAGGGAGAATGAGATGAAGCTTGAGTAATTCGTTTCGAATGGATTCGAGCATGGTTTAAACTCCCGGGTAAAAGATGCTTCTGCAGCGCCTGCGGTCTGGAGGGGACACGGCAGAAGGATATGAATCAAGGGTTTATTCTTGAGCGCGTACTTCCATTTTGAGGGCTTTCAATCGTTTCATGACCTCATTGGCGCCTCTACCGAAATAATCATGCAGGGTAAGGTACTCTTTGTAAAGACGATTGTAGAGGGTAGTATTTTCTGGAATTGGACGGTACACCTCATCGCGCAGGTGAGCCATTCTCTGGCTGGCCTCGTAGATTGAGTCATACCCTCCGACCGCTTTACCGGCGGCAACCGCCCCAAACATCGCTGAGCCAAGGGCCGGGGTCTGTTTGGCGGCTGCTATTCGGATTTCCTTGCCGGTGATATCGGAATAAATTTGCATCAGGAGGGGATTGCGGTCGGGCAGGCCACCTGTGGCGATCAGTTCATGGACTGTTACTCCGTGTTGAACGAATGTCTCGATAATCAGGCGGGTGCCGTAAGCGGTTGCTTCAATCAAAGCGCGATAGATTTCCTCTGGCCGGGTGTGGAGCGTCATACCGAGAATGAAACCGGTGAGGTCTACATCGACCAATACGGAACGGTTGCCGTTCCACCAGTCAAGGGCAAGCAGGCCGCTCTCACCGGGTTTCTGGCGGGCTGCTTTTTCTTCAAGCAGAGCGTGAATATCGATACCGCGATTGCGGGCTTCCTGGTGGTACGCTTCGGGAACGCAATGTTTCACAAACCATGCGAAAAGATCGCCCACACAGGACTGGCCCGCTTCATACCCGATAAACCCGGGGATGATACCGTCTTCCACATAACCACAAATGCCCGGAATGGCCTTTTCTTTTTTACTCAGCACCATGTGGCAAATGGAAGTTCCCATGATCATCACCATTCTTCCGGGTTCGATCACCGTTGACGCCGGTACAGAGACGTGGGCATCCACATTGCCAACCGCGACGGCCGTTCCAGGTTTGAGGCCGGTCCAGGAAGCAGCCTGCGGGGTAAGGAAACCGGCACATTGACCCAGAGGGGCCACTTCGCGGCTCATTTTCTGCTCCAAAACAGGTTCCAGCCGTGGGTCAAGTGCTTTAAAAAATTCATCAGGAGGGAAACCCTGGCGCTTTGACCAGAGGGCTTTATAACCCGCGGCGCAGGAGTTGCGTTTTTCTACGCCTGTCAGTTGCCAGACGATCCAGTCAGCTGCCTCGATGAGCCGTTCGGCGGCAACATACACTTCCGGATCTTCGTTAAGGATTTGCCAGGCTTTTGGGAAAAACCACTCGGAGCTGATCTTACCGCCGTAACGGTCGAGAAAGGAATATCCTTGATCCCGGGCGATTTGAGTGAGGATATTGGCTTCAGGTTGAGCCGCATGGTGTTTCCAGAGTTTCACCCAGGCGTGAGGTCGATTGCGGAAGGCCGGTAAGAAGCAAAGCGGCGTACCATCTTTAAGCGTGGGGAGCATGGTACAGGCGGTAAAGTCAATCCCTATCCCGATGACATCTTCAGGTTTGACACCGCTTTCTTTAAGAAGGGCGGGGATGGTTTGTTTCAGGGTCTGGATATAATCCCCGGGATCTTGAAGTGCCCAGTCAGGTTCGAGCCGAAAATTCATGCCAGGGAGTTGTTCATCGATGACCCCGTTGGCATAAGGGTGCACCGCTGTGGCAATCTCGGTTCCATCTGAAACATCCACTAGAACGGCGCGTCCCAATTCTGTGCCGAAGTCAATACCTATGGTGAATTTTCTCCCTGGCATGACACCTGTTACCTCATAATTTCGAATTGGGAGGATGAAAAGATCATCCTCCCAATAGATTACCCGGAGACCGGCTTACCCTTTATGATGATAAACACTCCATCCAAGATACTTGGTGAAGGCTTCATTAACGGCGTCAGCAACAAGTGCCGGGTTTACCGCCACATGGTGCTCGAACCCGTTTTCGCAGATGTATGCCAGAAGTTTCTGGAAGTTCGGAATTTGAACTACGCCGTAACCGCCGAAAGTTTTCAGAGTGTCATCGGTAAGGTGGCCTTCGCCGAGGTAGGCGAGAATGCGCCCGTTGTAGTCGTCCGTAGAGACCCGGCAATAGGTGAAAGGCACGGCTTTAAGTCTTCCAACGATGGTGCCGAAGGTGCTCTCTTTACCCACTGTACCGGCAATAATGGCCTGATAATCCATACGAGGGGCATCTTCAACCGATACGCTCGATTCAAGGAAGAGATCTTTGGGCAAATTGGAGCAGTGGAAAATAACACCTTTGTCAGGATCATCCCCGTAATTGTTGTTCCAGTCCACAATGGCGGAGGGTTTCCCGGAGGCAAGTGCCAGGGCAAGCATGCCCACCACGCCGGCGATGTCTGTCTCACAGGCTGAGGGCACCAGGTTATTGCTCATCATCGACATCAGGGTGCAGGGCACTACACCGTAAAATTCTTCCATGGCCGTCCAGCATTGGAGGGCAGAGGCGACGAGTTGATTTTCAGCCATCCAGTCATCAATGACCACACCCAGTTTGGCCATGCGTACCAGTGCTTCTGAAGGGGTGTTACCGGCGGGCACGTATGCCTGCATGGCTTCCAGTTTGGCTTTCAGTTTTGGAGAATCCGATTTAATGCGAGAAGCGCGGCCAAACACTTCGGACAAATCCAGGGTGTCTACACTGATCCCGGCGCGTTCCAACAGTTTTTCACTGTAGCGCACGGTGTTGAAGGCGGCTGGCCGTGCGCCGATGGCTCCCAGGCGTGCACCTCGCAGGCCGCGAACGACCCGGCAAACAGCGGCGAAACGGCGCAGATCGTTGCGGAAGCTTTCGCTTTCGGGATCGACGGTGTGCAGAGTGGTGAGGCTGAATTTGATACCGTATTGGGTCAAATTGTTACAGGTAGACATCTTCCCGCAGAATGAATCCCGGCGGTCAGCGATTGTCATGCGGGTGATATCGTCGGGGAATGCATGAACCAGCACGGGTACGTCCAGACCAGACCAGCGCAGGGCGTTGGCAATGGCGCGCTCCTCACCGAAGTTGGGAAGGGTGATCAGCACGCCATCAATCTCATCACGATGCTGTTTGAACAAATCTGCGCACTGTTGGGCATCCTGGATAGTGACGATAGAACCGGCAGCTTTGGTGGCATTTTCATCGAGGATGACGGTGCGGAACCCTTCCGCTTCGAGCACCTTAAGAATGGTCTTGCGGCCGGTGACACAGAGGTGATCGGGAAAGAAGCCGCGGTTTCCAAGGATTACACCAAGGGTTACAGGTTTCATGGTCAACACTCCTTCTGAAAAATAAATGGATTGAAAATCCCTCAGCCCGATGGGATAAGGGTTAGCGAGACGAAATGGAGCTGGAACGTACCACCAATTCGGATTGTAGCCAGATTTGTTCAGGCGTGGATGGTGATTCTGGAGTGGTGAGCAGGCGGTGAAGAAGCTGGACAGCCTGCCCCCCCAGCTCGATCAGGGGCTGGCGCAGGGTGGTGAGGGGCGGAGAGAAGTAGTCGGCTTCGGGGGTGTCATCGAAACCGACCACGGCCAGGTCATCAGGGACGCGCCTGCCGAGGCGTTGAGCGGTTTTGAGCACCCCAAGCGCCATGGGGTCGTTGAATGCAAACACGGCTTCGAGGGAAGGGTTGCGGGTGAGAAGTTCTTCCAGACCACGGCTCCCGCTTTCAGGGTACCAGTCACCGGCCACACACAGCTGCTCCAGCTCGTGAGCGGAGAGGAAACCGGCTTCTTGCATGGCACTTCGCCATCCGGCCTCTCTCTGCCGGGATTCCCACCACGTCGGTGGACCGGTGATGACGCCGATTTTTCGGTAACCCTGTTCCAGCAGGTGAAACACCGCTTTACGGGCAGCGTTGAAGTTGTCGATGGCGACAACGTTCAAATCGGGTCGGGGCTCCATATTAATGAAAACAATGGGAACGGGGATATTTCGAACTGTTTCCAGCAGGGCTGCGCGGTGTTCCCCAATTTCGGGCACTGCCCAGATGATGCCATCTACTTTACGCATGAGCAGGTTTGGCAGAAGAGATTCGCCGGTGGAGGTATCGGGGTCGCGCAGTAAACTGAGCAAAAGCGAGTAACCGAGCTGATTCGCCTGCCGTTCAATGCCGGTAAGGGTGCGAGAGGGGCCGTAATATCCGAGGCCGTACCCAACAACCCCTATGGTGTTGCTCCGTCCCTGAATAAGACTGCGGGCGATGATGTTAGGTGCATAACCCAGTTCGTGGATAATGCCGCGAATGCGCTGGCGTGTCTCATCTGAAACGTCTGGCCGGTCATTGAGGACGCGGGAGACGGTCTGAGCTGAAACGCCGGCCACCCGGGCCACATCCTTGATCGTCACACTCTTTTTGGGTTTCATCGAGCAGGCTCTGGTTGGTGAAATATCCGTTATCGTTCACGAAAGCTATGAATAGCATAGCACAAAAAATATGACGCGTCAATGAAACTTTTTCCGGGGTTCATCGTATACAAAGCATGGAGGTAAGTCATGGCTGATTCAAAGCAAGTTCCCTGGTATTTATGGCCGTTCTGGTTGATCTGGAAGCTGGTGGCAGGGATCATCCTGTTTACAGGCCGAATTGTGGGGGCCATTGTAGGCCTGGTTTTGATGATTGCGGGGGTTATTGTAAGCCTGACCATCGTTGGCCTGATTGTGGGTATCCCGTTAATCATCTTCGGGTTTTTACTCGTCCTTCGCAGTCTGTTTTGAGACTGAACCTTGAGTGAACTTGTTTTCTCTCCCATAGACTCACTCAGAACTCTACCCGGAGTTTTGTTCTCCGGGTAGGGCGGTTTACAGGTCGGGCGGGGCGATCTGAAATTCCTGACGAGACTGATGGATCTCTCCTTCCTCAGGGTAAGAAAGGCTGGCAACCAGAGTGTAGGCGCCCCCTACTTCGGAGGTTCGAAGGTGCATGGTAAAAGCCATGTCAAAATCCACGCTCTCAACGATGCATGTGCTGGAGACCTCATTTCCCAGGGCATCGATGATGACGGCATCCAGGTTGGGGCGCTTTTGAAAAGGAGTAACCGAGACCAGTACCCTGACACGCCGTCCATCGGCAAGAGGTTCTACCTGTAATTGGGTAATTCGTACCCCGGCAGGCGGCAGGGCGTCATCAGGTATGGAGAGGGGATTGAAATGGCGCATATTCTTTTCTCCAGAGAGGTTACCCAATCCGCCGGGCTTCCAGGTAAAAGCGCTTTTCGTGGGCTTCGCCCATCGAGAAAGTTTTTCTTGGAAGTGCCCCATCGAGGATCACGGTTTTGAATAAATCAGTTTTCGCCATGGCCGGGAGATAAAACCCCAGATTTCCGGGTTGTCTTCCGAGGTCGAAGACCACCTCGTCTCCGTGTACATAATCGATACGTTCAGCACCACCATCTCTGAGAAAGGTATCCAGAAAAGTCTGCAGACTTCCGACAGGCAGATTGGTCAACGGAGGTAGATCGAGAACGCTTATCCCACTGGCGCTTACCAGGCCTATTCGTTGCTTTTCAGGCGAGCCGGTTTTCACAGCAGCGATCATATCGCTGGGGGTTGCCATGGGCTGTGTGGCAATAGGTTCTCCGAAGAAACGTTCCATGGCTGAGAAAATCGAATCCCGAACGCCAAAGAGAACCCGGTGGATGGGTTCAAATGCCAGGCCGGGATCGTGGATATTCTCAATTTCGACCAGCGCATATCGGGCCGGGTGGTGCATGCCGACCTTGTCTTTTATTTTCTCCCAGATGGCCCTGGCAGTGGCAAGGGAATGGTTGCCATCGCCAACAGCAAAAAGGAGGACAGGCAGATTGGATTTCAGTCCGTATCGAGCGTTGAAAGCCTGAGGATCTGCCAGTTTCCGCAGAGCGGTCACAATTTCTGTTTCAACTTCTGGCGAGGTCAATGAAAAACCACGCACGGTGCCACTTCCGAGCATAAGTTCCGTCTCATAAAGTAAAGGAAGACGGTCTTTACGGGCCACGAGAGGTTCGATCACAGTACGGGCTGGATCATCGATCAAGACCAGAATGTGGGGCAATTCCAAGGAGGCTCCTTCGCGAATGCGGATCCGCGGGGGGAGACGTTCGATGATGGTGCCTTCGGTGGCGCGAATCAAGGTCTGAGCGCCTTTATGAAAGTCGTATTGCTCCAAATCCAGCGCTACCATGACGCCATGGCGAGTTTTTCCGTCTACGACGCGCTCCACCAGGATCATTCCCTCATGCGGAACGAGAAGGTTTTGGTCGAGATAGGCCCGCATGGTAGCCTGAATGGCGGCCACCCTTTCTGGCTCATCCGGACTCCCCAGGTAAACCTCTGGCAGAATGAGATGGAAAGTGGAGGGAGCGTTTCCAACAAAGGCTCGTACCTGATCCCAGTAATCTGGCTGAGAGGTAAACTGGTCACAAGCGATGACCGCCCATTTTTTCAGGTCAATATCTTTCCGGGGGATGAGAATCTCGTCCACCTGAAGTGCAATATCCGAATAGGTGCGCATAAACCTCCTGTTCTTGTTGATTAAAACATTATCGGGCCGGATTGACCAGCCCGAAAGGGTCATCACTTGCCAGAAGAAAAGATTACATCCCTGCAGTAAAGGTAAGCCCTACACAACCTGGCCCAGTGTGCGCACCAATTACCGGGCTTACGGGGACGATCGTGGTTTCACGAATGTCGTTTACGTTAAAGATGGATTTCACCCGTTCCATCAGGCGCTGCGCCTCTTCTTCGGCATTGGCATGTAACACGGCAATGCGCAAGGGTTTTCGCCCGGCAACGGCTTCAGCATAAATCTCCACCAGACGGTCAAGTGCTTTATTCCAGGTTCGCACCCGGTCGAGTGCCTCAATGCGTCCATCACGTAATTCGAGGATGGGTTTGAGGTTTAAGGCTGTACCTACGAAGGCCTGAGCGCCTCCGATACGCCCACCCCGATGCAGGAATTCGAGAGTTCTGACCAGGAAAAACACCCGGCTGTTGGCAAGAGCTTTTTCAGCAATGGTTTTACACTCGGCGAGAGTAGCGCCCTGTTCTGCGGCACGAGCGGCTTCCAGAACGGCAAAACCCATCCCCATGGAGGTGGAAAGCGAGTCGATCACTTCAATGGCAGCGTCAGGAAACGCCTGACGTGCCTGAGTGGCCGAATCGATAGTGCCGGACAGTTTTGAGGAAATATGAATGCTCAGAATGTCATTCCCTTTGTGGAGAAGGTCTTCGTATACCACCCGGAAAGCCGCCGGTGAAGGCTGAGAAGTGGTCGGCATCGTTTTCGAATGGGGCAGACGGGTATAAAACGCTTCGGGGGTAATGTCAATGCCATCCCGATAGGTTTCATCGCCCCAGATGAGTTGAAGGGGGACAAAGTGGATGTGAAGTCGTTCCATTAATTCGCGGGGTAGATAGGCCGTGCTATCAGTCACAACGGCAACTCTGGACATGCATTCCTCCTGAGCCAGGCGATTGAAATTTGAAAAATGTGGATAATCCGGGTTAAATCCATGCGTTAAAACCCATTTTTCCTGAAAAAGTTACGATAAAACTACCAGGGTGAGTGAGGAATTTACAGTTTCATATCAGAGGGAGCCAGAAGGATTGACCTCTGGCGGGGAGGTGATATAAAGGAAGTAATTATGAAAGGGGGGCGGGTTTAATTTTTCTTGACGCCCCGATGATCGGGATATATAATCCCATTTCTGTGTGGTGAGGATTAATGCGAGATTAATCTATGAATATCGAAGATCACAATGGCACTACCGTTTTACACCGGCCTAACCGCGAAGAACCTCCGCGCAATCTCTGGACTCTTCTGATTGGCAGGCCATTAGCTACGGCAGATGCTCCTCATCAAACGATTGGAAAATTGATCGGGCTGGCGGTTTTTGCCTCGGATGCGCTTTCTTCGACAGCCTATGCCACGCAGGAAATTCTTGCTATCCTCATTGTCATCGGCCCGGCGGCCTACGGGCTGGTTTTCCCGATCTCCCTTGTAATTGTAGGCCTGTTAGCCATTGTAACCCTGTCTTATGAGCAGACCATCCATGCCTACCCGAACGGTGGTGGGGCTTATATTGTCTCTCGAGATAACCTTGGTCTTCTGCCGGCAAAGATCGCAGCCGCGGCCATTTTAACGGACTATATTCTTACGGTAGCCGTATCGATTTCCTCCGGTGTGGCACAGATCATTTCAGCTTACCCGCAGTTTTATCCTTACCGGGTTTTTCTGGCGGTTGGGCTGGTGTTCTTTATTATGATGGTTAACCTTCGGGGGGTGAGAGAGTCGGGTGTGGTGTTTGCCATTCCGACGTATTTCTTTGTGGTGATGATGTTCATCACTATTATTGTGGGGTTGGTGCGCTACTTTACCGGGAACCTGGGAATGGTGGTTGATCCCCCGGCTTTGGAGCTGCTCTATGCCCCGCAGGCGCTGACGCTCTTCCTGCTGTTGCGTGCCTTCTCCAATGGAACCACAGCCCTTACTGGTATTGAGGCCATCTCTGATGGAATTCCCGCTTTTAAGGAACCGCGAAGCCGAAACGCCGGGATAACACTGATCTGGATGTCGTCCATCCTTGGGTCTATGGTCCTGTCTGTCTCTTTCCTGGCGGGACATATTCAGGCAGTGCCTTCTGAAGTAGAGACTGTTATTTCTCAGATCGCTCGAACCGTCTTTGATGGACGCGGCGTGCTCTACCTGATGGTCATTTCGGCGACAACAATCATTCTCATTATGGCGGCGAACACTTCGTTTGCTGATTTTCCCCGGTTGAGTGCTATTACTGCGGCAGATGGATTGTTACCCCGTCAGTTGACTTATCGGGGGAGCCGGCTGGTCTTTTCCAGAGGGATTGCTGTACTTGCTTTACTGGCTTCCCTCCTCATTGTCGTGTTCCAGGCGAGTGTTACCCGGTTGATTCCGCTTTATGCCATTGGGGTTTTTATCTCCTTCACACTTTCTCAATCCGGCATGGCGCGGCGCTGGTGGAAAATCGGGCACTTAAAGGAAAAAGAGGAACTCAAGGAGCGCGGTTCAGTGCTCCGCTACCAGCCCGGGTGGCAGGTGAAGATGGTTTTAAATGGCCTGGGTGCTCTGATGACCTTCTTTGTAATGATCATTTTTGCGGTAACCAAGTTCACCGACGGGGCCTGGGTGGTGTTAATCATCATTCCACTGGTGGTGATCCTTTTCACGGTGATTCAGAGCCATTATCAGAGTGTAGCGGCCAAGCTTTCGCTGGAGCATTATGGCAGTCCGGTGCCGCGTGTACCCCGTAACCGGGTGTTGCTGCCGATTGGCGGGGTGCATCGGGGGAGCCTGGCAGCTCTGCGTTACGCACGTACACTGACCGATGATATTACTGCAGTGCATGTTTCGATCAATCCAGAAGAAACCGAACGCATTCGAAAAAAATGGGAGCAATGGGGCGATGGCGTGCGACTGGTCATCATTGAATCGTCGTACCGCCGGTTTATGGAGCCGCTTTTGGATTACATTGAAGATATTTATCGGAGGCGGCAACCCAACGAGGTGATCACCATTATTGTTCCTCAATTTGTTTCAAAGAAGCGCTGGACGAATCTGTTGCACACCAAAACTGCAGAAGCGTTACAGCATGAATTGATGTATTATCCTGACATTGTGGTTACTAACGTTCCCTATCTGGTTGATTGAAGGGAACAGGAAAGGATCTATGAAAGCTATCGTAGTTGGATGTGGTCGACTTGGAGCTGAGCTGGCTTACCGGCTGTTTCAGGCTGGTCATGAAGTCTCCGTCGTGGATATTGATGAAAAAGCCTTTGCCACCCTGCCGTCAGACTTTCACGGGAAGTTTAATGAAGGGGATGCTTTAAACCGGGATGTTCTCCGTCGAGCAGGGATTGAAAACGCCGAATCGCTGGCGGCGGTGACCAATTCGGATGTTCTCAACGGGGTGGTTGGACATGTGGCTTTAACCGTGTATCATGTCCCGAATGTGGTGGTGCGTAACTATGACCCGCGCTACCGCCCAATTTTGGAAGCCTATGGTCTTCAGATGGTCAGTGCAGCCAGCTGGGGAGCCCAGCGGATGGAAGAGATGATGTACCATGCAGATATACGGGCTGTCTTCTCGGCAGGGAATGGTGAAGTAGAGGTTTACGAAGTAGCTATCCCTGAAAATTGCGCCGGGAAAAAACTGGGAGAAATTGTAAATGAAGAAGAATGTGCCCCGGTGGCCGTGACGCGGGCCGGAAGAGCCATGCTTCCTGACCTGAAAATGGTACTGCAAGCAGGGGATATTCTGCATGTGAGCGCAACGCTTGAGGGGGCGGAATTGTTGCGTGCCCACATTCGCGGGATGCATGGGAAGGAGGCCTGATATGTTTGTTCTAATTTGCAGTGGTGGCCGAACCGGCGCTCAACTGGCCTCGCTCTTAATTGCCATGGATCACGATGTGCGTGTGGTAGAGAATCGCCCTGACGTTTTAAGCCGCATTCACCTTGAGTTGCCCACCGAGGTGATTGTCGAAGGGGATGTGATGGATCTGAAAGTACTGGAGCAGGCAGGTATTCGGGATGCTGATGTACTGGCGGCTACCACCACCTCCGATGAAAACAACCTGACCCTTTGCTATCTGGCGCGTACTCTTTATCACACCCGCAGGACGATTGCCCGAGTGAATAATCCGCGCAATGCCTGGCTGTTCGACTCGAAATTTTATGTAGATGTGGCTGTTAACCAGGCTGAAATTCTGGCTAGTTTAATTCAAGAGGAAATGTCTCTTGGCGATATGATTACCCTGGTCAAGTTACGCCGGGGGAATTACTCACTGGTAGAGGAAAAGATCCCGGCAGGTGCGCGGGCGGTGGGGAAGGCGATTAAAGATTTACCGCTGCCTGAACATGTGGTGATTGCTGCTATTATTCGCAAGGGTGAGGTGATGATCCCTCGTGGGGTGACTGCCATCGAAGAAGGGGATGAGATTCTTGCGGTGGCTGACCTCGAAGGAGCCCGCGAGCTGGCCGAGTTGTTCAGCGCCCCCGAATATTCATCCAGGCCATCTTCTGGTCAGAACGGCGAGAAGGGGTTGGGGCGGATCATTCGGCGGTAAGCGGTGAAATCATGGTATAATTGCCCCTCGCGGGTAGCCTTGTTGCCCTGTTACACAGTGAAAATCTCTGGCCTGGACGAAACGAAGGGTCTGACAACAGTTCTTTCCTGACGCTTCGTTTCGCTCGGCGCGGAGTGAATCGACTTTAGAGAATTAAGAAAGGAACGTGCATGTCGACGAAACGAACGTACCAACCCAAGATTCGCCGCCGCCTGCGAGTACATGGTTTTCGCTCTCGGATGGAAACCCGAGATGGGCGCGAGGTTCTCAAGCGCCGACGGCTCAAAGGGCGCCAGCGCCTGACCGTTTCAATGAATAATCACACCAAGCGCATCCGCTGGTAACCCGGCGCAGAGAATGACTCGCTAAAGATACGGATCACCAGGCATTCAGGGAACAGGTAAATGGGTGAATCGCAGGTATCGCCTGAAACGATCCACCGATTTCGAAAGGGTGCGGCGTACCGGCAGGTCTTTCCCGCACCCACTTGTTGTTATGCTGGTTGCTCCCAATCAATCGGAGGAAATACGGGTAGGCGTTGCGGCCGGGAGGTCAGTGGGCCCGGCGGTAGTGCGAAACCGTGCCAAACGATTGTTGCGGGCCGCCATGCAATCTTTTTTGCCTGACCTGAAGCCCGGATGGGATCTTCTTTTGCTGGCACGAAAGCCTCTACCCGAAGCCGGTTACTGGAAAGTGCGAGCTGTGCTGGAAATGTTACTGGAAAAGGCGCACCTTTTGATGCGTTCTACGAATGAATCACGATTACGCGAATGAGCCTCGCCTGCGCGATTTGCCCCTTACGGTGTGGAATTTACCACGCCTGGTTTTGCTTGCCCTGATTCGAACCTATCAGGCGGTGGTTTCTCCGACACTGCCACCCGATACATGCCGGTTCTATCCGAGCTGTTCGCATTACGGTTATCAGGCCATTTATAAACACGGGGCGGTTAAAGGCGCGTGGCTGGCGGTAAAGCGCGTTATCCGTTGTAACCCTTTCAACCCGGGTGGATACGACCCTGTGCCTTGATGGCCGGGAGAAATCCAGACCGGTTTTTGTATTGTAGACGGAGACATCGGTTGCATACTTTCTCTTCTCCAAAATCTATCTGGAAAGTGATCTTTCTGCTTGCGCTGGCGTCACTGATGCTGGCTGCCTGCAGCGGAGTGGCGGTGAACAACTGGCCCGGTTTAAGCCACGCCGGAAATGCAGTCTATTATGCTCAGCTTCAGTTGATCAAAATCGACGCCACCAACGGCACGCAGATCTGGCGTTATCCGGAGAAGCCAGATGCGAAAAATTCATTCATTGCGGCGCCAGCAGTGAATGGCAGGCAAGTGATCGCCGGTAATATGAACAATGAGGTCATTGCCATCGACGATGAGAGCGGCCAAGAACTCTGGGCCTTCCGCGATGAGCAGGGAAAAGGCCGTTTCATTGCTTCTCCGCTGGTGGTAAACGATACCGTTTTGATCCCTTCTACGGATCGTTATCTGTATAGCCTGGATGCCAATACAGGGCAGCTTCTCTGGCGCTTCAAGGCGCGCGATGCGTTATGGGCCGGTGTTGCCAGCGATGGAAAATGGGTTTATTTGCCCGGTACAGATCATTACCTTTATGTCATCGATTTGGCTTCCGGAAAGCTGGCCTGGGAAATGGACCTGGGTGGATCGATGTTACATGCACCGGTGCTCGCACCTGATGGGATGCTTTACCTATCAACGATTGTTCAAGAGATGATCGCGGTAGATGCGGCACAACAAAAGGTGGTCTGGCGCGAAACCATCGAAGGGAAAGTGTGGAACCCGCCGCTGCTGGATGATGGACGCCTCGTATTTGGCACCGATAAGAACAAAGTGTATGCCCTGGATGCTCAGAGCGGAGCAACGCTTTGGACGGTGAGTACGACCGGGTCGATCATTGCGTCGCCGGTCAAACTGGGCGATGGTTACCTGCTTGGTGCTGAGAATGGTGAAGTGTTCATCGTAACCCGAGAAGGCGCGCGTGGGTGGACACGCACTTTAAAGGGAAAAATTTATTCCAGCCTTTCGCTTTCCGAAAATCTGGCCGCTGTGGGTGGTATGGAACTTGAACACCTGCTGGTCACCTTTGATGCCCAGGGGAAGCAAGACTGGACATACAATCCACCCGGGAATTAGTGAGCGTGAATTATGTGGGATACTATCATCATTACCCCTTTCACCAACGTTTTGCTTTTTATCTATACCTTGATGGGGCAAAACTTTGGGGTCGCGATTATTCTGTTTACCTTGCTTGTGCGCCTGATTACCCATCCTTTAATGGTCTCACAGATCAAAGGTGGGCAGGCCATGCAGGAGTTGCAGAATCACCCGCGATATAAAGAAATTCAGGAAAAGTACAAGAATGATCGTGAGAAACTGGCGCAGGAACAGGCGGCATTGCTTAAGGAATTGGGCATCAACCCCTTTGGTTCGTGTTTGCCACTTCTGATCCAGTTTCCGATCATTATTGGGTTGTACCAGAGCCTGTATAAGGCTATGCCGCATACTCCCTATGACATGCTGGTTTTAACGCGGCATCTGTATCCATTCCTGGATATTTCGCGTATTCTGCCAATCAATAACCAGTTTCTCTGGATGGATTTGAGCCAGCCGGAACGCCTGGTTCTCCCCTTCCTTCCTTTTGGAATTCCGGTGATGGCGATCATTGTGATGGCTACTACGTATATTCAATCCAAATTACTGACTCCGCCATCAACGAATCCCAAAGACCAGACGGCGATGATGTCGAATATGATGAACCTGTATATGCCTTTTCTCATGGGATATATGGGGTTGACCCTGGCATCGGGGCTTTCATTGTATTTCATCGTGTCGAACCTGTTCAGCATTGGCCAGTATGCACTGCTGGGTAAGGCGAATTGGAGAAATTTGCTACCCAAACCTAAAGCTGTGGAAGAACCGGAAGTAAAAAAAACAGGTAAACCTGTTCGAGGTAAGAAATGAGCGCTGAGAAAACCACACTGGAAGTAATTGCCCCAACGGTTGAAGAAGCGATTCAAAAAGGGCTGAACGAGCTGAATCTTTCGGAAGAGGCCGTGGATGTTGAGGTGCTGGACCCGGGAACCCGGGGGTTGTTTGGTCTGGGAAGCCGTCAGGCGCGGGTTCGCTTAACGGTGCGGAGCGAGCCTGAGAAGGTTATGGAATCATCTTTACGGCAGACCAGTGCCCTCTTTGAGGAAGAACAGGTCGCCCTGGATGCGAGAGATGGTATTCCTCAGGAAGACATCCTTTCTACCGCCCGCCAGACGGTGATGGAATTGCTGGAAAAGATGAAAATCAAAGCCCAGGTGACCGCCACGATCAAGCCTGCGGAAGAGAAAGACGATGAAGACACGGTACTGGTCAACATTGAGGGTGATGATTTAAGCATTTTGATTGGTCGCCGGGCTGAGACTTTGAGCGCTTTACAGTATATTACCAGCCTGATTGTGGGAAAACGTCTCAACCGCTGGATCCCTCTGATGATCGATGTTCAGGGTTACCGGGCTCGCCGTGAACGTCAGTTGCGTGTGCTGGCCAGGCGCATGGCTGAGCAGGCTATTCATACCGGGCGGCGACAGGTGCTTGAACCGATGCCCGCCAATGAGCGCCGGGTTATCCATCTCGAATTGCGTGATCATCCTCAGGTGGCAACGGAGAGCATTGGTGAAGATCCTAACCGAAAAGTAACGATCTTCTTGAAAAAATAATCCTGTAACATGGCGCGTTGAAAATCATTAAGGATGTTCGGACATGATGTTCGAACATCCTTAACTTATGGGCATCTTTTTCCTTCAGGTATGGGAGGGTTCAGAAAAAATTAAACTTCTACCTTTGGGTATAATGGGTTGGTATTTCCGCTTTTGTGACTACTGGGAAGAATCCTCTTGAGAAGACTTCTGGTGGTCATAAGCATGATTCTTCTGGAGGGGTCTTTTTGTTTCTGCGCGTTGACCTGGAATGGGCCCATCTGAGTCCTGGGGGGCGTTTAGGCGATTCCTTACCCGATTACGGTTTCCAGCCGTTATTTCTGGAACACCCGGCTTTCCAGGGACTGGTGATCATGGTTAATTTGGATCGTTCTGGTGGGCCATTCAGGAAAATGTAAAGGCTCTGATTCTCAGAAAGGACGGATGATGATGCGTGCAGTAGACGTCATTATAAAGAAAAGGGATAAACTGGCGCTCTCTCGTGAAGAAATAGACTTCTTTGTGCAGGGTTTCACCCGGGGTGAAATTCCAGATTATCAGGTAGCTGCCTGGGCGATGGCCGTTTTACTCAACGGAATGAGCGATCAGGAAACCACCGATCTTACCCTTTCAATGGCTTATTCCGGGGAGGTGCTTGACCTGAGCGGAACCGTGGATATCGTGGTCGATAAACATTCCACTGGGGGGGTGGGTGATAAAACTACCCTGGTCGTAGAACCCGCCGTGGCGGCATGTGGATTGAAGGTGGGGAAGATGTCGGGGCGAGGGCTGGGTTTCAGCGGGGGCACGCTCGATAAAATGGAATCGATCCCCGGTTATCGCACTGATCTGAGTACCGCTGAATTTATGAGCCAGTTAAAAAGCATCGGCCTGGTGCTTACCGGTCAGAGCGCTGATCTGGCACCTGCGGATGGTAAACTATACGCTTTACGGGATGTTACCGGCACAGTACCCTCAAAACCCCTGATCGCCTCTTCGATTATGAGCAAGAAAATTGCCGGTGGGGCCCAGGTGATTGTGCTGGACGTTAAGGTGGGCTCGGGTGCTTTTATGGAGACGCTCCAGGATGCCCGTGAGCTGGCGCGCTTGATGGTAGCCATTGGCCGTCTGAGTGAGCGGAAGGTGATTGCTTTGCTTTCGGATATGAATCAACCCCTTGGGGAGGCAGTAGGGAACGCACTGGAAGTACGGGAAGCCGTTGAAACCCTCCATGGGGGTGGCCCGGCAGACTTTCGGGAACATTGTCTGGTGGTGGGAAGCCACCTGCTGGTGGCCGGGCGAAAGGCAAAGGATCTTAACCAGGCGCGTGTGATGCTTGAAAAAGCCCTTGCTGAGGGGCAGGCCTGGGAGAAATTCCGCCAGCTGGTGATTGCTCAGGGAGGAGATGTAAGTTTCGTGGATGACGTAGAAAAGTTACCACGCGCACCGGTAATCCAGACACTTCCTGCGGATCGATCGGGTTGGCTGTCTCAGGTGAATGCCCGGACGATTGGAGAGGTCTCGGTGACCCTGGGTGCAGGACGTGAAAAGAAAGGGGATCCCATTGATCATTCGGTAGGGATCATGGTGCACAGGAAAGTGGGTGAGTATGTGGAACAGGGAGAACCGCTATTTACCATCCATGCTCGTTCAGTGGAAGAGGCTGAAGCAGCTGCAGAGAGGCTTTCTGGGGCGCTGCAATGGTCGAAAACCCCGGTTGCCCCTCTTCCACTTTTTTATGGAGTGATGGAATAGTGAGCGGGTTGATTCGCCGGGTTTCCCGAATGCGATACGAATGGGTGCTACTTTTACTGGCTGTCTTGCTCCAGGGGCACATCCCATTCAGCCAGCCAGATGTTCTCTTGAACTGGTATTCCACCGATGATGCCTTTTATTATTACAAAGTAGCCCAGAATATTACTGAGGGAAGGGGAATCACTTTTGACGGTATTAACCAGACGAATGGCTTTCATCCATTATGGATGCTGATTTGTATTCCAATATTTGCCCTGGCGCGTTATGACCTGATTTTGCCCTTGCGGTTGTTAGTGGTGGTCTTGATAGCCTTGAATACTGGAACAGGGTTGCTTCTGTACCGCTGGCTTGGGAGGTGGATAGATCGTCCGATTGCGGGCCTGGCAGCGGCGTTCTGGGTGTTCTGGCCGGCTATTCATGGCGTGACGACGCAAAAAGGACTGGAAGCCGGGATCAATGCTTTCTTTGTGGTGCTTCTTCTGGTGGTTGCAACCAGCGATACTGCTAATGATGGCGTTGACGGTTCTCTGAAGGTTGGGTTAATCGCGGCACTGGCTCTCTTTAGCCGACTTGACAATGTGTTCGTGGTTTTCTGTGTGGGAATATGGTACACCCTTTACAAACAACGGCTGGGTATCCCGGCCCTTAGTTTGATTCTGGTGGGGGCTATTTCGATTTTCTCAAGTTTTTACCTGCGCCTCGGCTTTGGACGGCATATCGCACCTTTCCTTGGATCCATATACGGGATGCTGGTGATAGGCCTGGGGGTAAAATTGGTAACCTTTTTCTGGATGGGAGTGGTTCAGGGTGCGGGCGGTTTGAGGAAGAGCCAGATATGGATGCGCTTTTCAGGGGCTGTGGTCTTATCTTCCCTGTTGACCGGTGGAATCATGGTTTTTCTTAATCTGGTCGGGGTGGTTCCGACTTTCCCACGGTTGGTGATCGTGTATGATCTGGGGATAACTCTGGTTCTGGGAGGATGGGTATACGCTGGCTTGTTGTATTCAGGCGCGATATCGGGACTTTCTCAGCCGCCCCAGGATTTGTTAAAAACTTCTGTTAACCAATGGTTGCGAAGGGGGTTGGGTTATTTTTTGCCTCTTTCAATCCTGCTTGGGGGATATATGATCTGGAATTGGGCGGCCTTTGGCACCCCCATGCCGGTTAGTGGCCAGGTTAAGCACTGGTGGGGTAGTGTTCCCGATACAGTTTATGGGCAACCGGCGGATTCCTTTTTGCGTTTACTGGGAATATCGAGCAACCCCAATGTGGGGAGTTGGTGGCTGGCTCTCTCACCATTTTCAGGATTCGTGAAGAGGTTGATACCGGGTATCTCTTCCATGCCCGAAGCTGTGGATGGGATCGCCTTTTTGATCCTTCTCGGAGTGGCCGGGCTGTTGTTTTGGGCTGGCCGTTCCCGATTGCTCCGTCGGCTTGGGGACTCAGGGTGGCTGGTACTTTTCAGTGGAAGTTTATTACAAACGCTCTATTATGGTGGCACGCTTTATGCCAACACACGCACCTGGTATTGGGTAAATCATTCCCTGGCGATTGTCGCTCTGGGAGGTTTTGGACTGGACGTGGTTTTCCGATTTATGGAAGAGAAGATAGGAAATCTCTTCAGGACAATCAGAATCGGGTTGCTCTCGGCGGCGGGGCTGACGGTGGTGATGATCTTTGTATTTCAAGTGGGCAGTGTGTATTATCCTCGTACAGCGGAGGGAGAAGGTTCGATGTATCGTCTGGAAGCTCAGAAATTGATGGCCTTAACGGAACCGGGAGCAAAGATTGGTATGACGGGTGGGGGTGCAGTGGCGTACTTCCTTCAGGGGCGCACGGTGGTTAACCTGGATGGATTGATTAACAGTTACGAGTATTTTCAGAGCATGAAAGCGGAAACTGCACGAGCCTTTATTGACCGGATGGGTTTAGATTATGTGTACAGCAACGCATATATTGTTACCTCAAGTTATCCATATTACAAAAGCCTGAAGGATAGGCTGGTGTATGTTGGGGCAGTCTTTGATACAGCGCTCTTTCGCTATGTTCAGGATCAGAGCAGCCCGTAAAAAGTATCTTTTAAGAGAGGGGTTCGGTGATGTAAAAGAGCAGGTGATCGGCGTTTATGGCAGGAATACGAGCCTCCAATGCTGGCTGGTGGAAATTACCTGCCCGTCAGGAGGAAGGGCCGATTCAGAGGTTTCCCTGGGAAGCAGTATGTAGTGCACATTGTGATCACGAAGCCAGCTGACATCGAGCCTGGACGGGGAATTATCGATAGGAAGAAGGTGGCGATGAAAATGCGGATCATAAAATGGATATTCCCACAGGCCTCCAGGCAATGCCAGTGAAGCATTTTCCGGGACAGATTGCTCTACGAGCCGGGCGGGTTCGCGAAGGTTAAAGTTCTGAAGAGTGAGTTTGTCGGCCCGATCTAAAACCCAGATAGCCTTCTGGCCGATGAGCGGTTTAGAAGTGTTGTTGAGCGCAAAATTAAAGACCATATACGCCGAAAGGGCAACCACAACCATAATGGGGATGTGGAAGCCGTTCTGCCGGGGGTAAACATATCCCAGAAAAGGGGTCAGGAAAAGAAGCGCCAGAATGAAATTCCGGCCCAGATAGGTATCCCAACCAGGGCGGACGAGTATTTCAAGCAGGGTAAAAGAAAGGCTCAGCATCCATAAACCGGCAGGTAAAGGATTCTTTGAATGAAAGGATCGGATTACCCCATAGATGGCTGAGGGGATAATAAGGAAGGGGGCAAAAATACCAAACCAGGTCTCATCTTCCTGAAGGGGTGGGCGTCGAAAAAACTGAAACGGAATGATCGTTTTAGGGTTGGTAGCAATGGGAGATTCGAGAGGCAGGTTCAGTCTCTGGTAAATGAAACTGGCCAGGTGGGCTTTACCGCGAAAGAGGTAGCCTTCGATCAAGGGCGGCAGGCCACTGGTATCGATAAACTGATACCCTAACCGGTTGAGGTTGATCCAGAGTGATTGCAGGACGGGAGTATTATCCTGTGGGCCGGCCTCGGTTTGTATGAACGCAGGATCTCCGAACGGATGAGAGTAGGTCATCAGGTTTTGAATGTAGATCGGCGCAGCAAAGAAAAGGCAAAACAAACTGGCGGTCGCCACCCAGTTTCTCAAGAGGATGTGAATGGGGGGTTTTACTTTCGAGAGTAAAAGGAAGAACATTCCGGCCAGTCCTGGAAGGAGGAAAAAGACCGTCTGTTTGGCGCCAAGAGCGAGGGCGATACCGAGTAAGGAGAGAATTCGGCTGGGATGATCGGTGGGATTGTGAAGAGCAATGACCATAAAGTAAACCCCGCTGGCTACAAAGGCGGCCGGAACAAGATCGTTCTGGGTAGTGGTTGATTGAAAGAACACCTGCGGGAAGGTGGCCCACATGAGCGCGGCGAAGACCGCCTGAGGTTTCGAGAAGTTCAACTGGCGTGCCAGGCCGTAGATGCATATTACCGTGACCCAGGCGGCTGAAAATTGCACAAACCCCACGAACTGATCGGACGACGAAAATAGAACCGTCCAGAAAAAGAGGCTCTGGACGTTAAATGGGTAGAAAACCTGGAGCGAAATGTGCGTATCGAATGGCAAATAAGTGCCAGTTTGCAACCATTTCACGACTCGTGCCATGTGCAGGTATAAACTGTCATTATTATTCGGGGGTACTACCAGGATAAGGTAGGCATTGATGGCGTAAGTCAGGTCAAGTGCAAGGGCGAGTAACCAGAGGATGGGATGCCGCCGCAGAGTTGAGCCAAGGTTCCCCCAGTTGAGATGCCTGAGATCATCCGTAAATGGTTCCAATAAAGGTGGTCGATTCTCTTTCCACCAAAGAAGGATGGTTATGGCCAGGAAAAGGGTCTGGACACCCAGGAAAGCTGTCGGGTTGTTGAGCTGGTGAAATAACCCGAGCAGTTCAAATGAAAGAACCACATTTGCACAGGCGATCAGATATACCGCCAGCAGGAACCCTACCCGAGTGCGGATAACCAGGATGGAAGCGGTAAACAGAGAAAATAATGTAAGGGTAAGGGCGGCGGGTAGTATCAGCATAGTTATCGCGGGCGGTAGAGTGGCGCAATATTATAACACGGGCACGTTGACGCCTTCTTGAGGAGTGAGTATAATACCTTCCAATAAAGCGATGATGGAAACGAGTACATTCATGAAGTGCTGTCAGCGAACCCGGGAAGGGTGAGAGCCGGGGCGGCACAATGAATGGAAAATCCTTCCGGAGCTGCAATCTGAACGCAGGGTAAGCTGTCAGTAGGTGAGCCGGTCTCGCCAGCCGTTATCGCAGGCGCGGGTATCTTCGAGGAGGACGTACCCGAAAGAGCGCCCGCCATTCAGGTGGGAAGCAGGGTGGTACCGCGAGTTCCATCTCGTCCCTGTGGGGTCGAGATGTTTTATTTAAATTCTTTAGCTGGAGGTTCAAAAGCATGGGCTTTCAAGAAGTACCCAACCGAGTGGATTTTCCTGCCCAGGAGCGAGAAATCTTACGATTCTGGAAGGAGAGCCGGGCTTTCGATACTCTGCGCACATTGCATAGAGGAGAACCCCACTGGTCGTTTATTGATGGGCCGATTACAGCCAACAATCCCATGGGGGTGCACCATGGATGGGGCCGTACCTATAAGGATGCCATGCAGCGTTTTCGCACGATGCAAGGGCACGAATTGCGCTATCAGAACGGCTTTGACTGTCAGGGCCTGTGGGTTGAAGTGGAAGTGGAGAAAGAAAAAGGCTTCAAGACTAAAAAGGACATCGAATCCTTTGGGCTCGAAGAGTTTGTGCGCCTTTGCAAGGCACGTGTATTAAAGTATGCAGCGGTTCAGACCGAGCAGTCGATTCGCCTGGGATACTGGATGGATTGGAATGAACCGGATACCCTGCGCTGGCTGGGAGAAAAGCTTCTCGAAAACCCCCGGCAGATCATTACCCTGGAAGGGGTGGAGGGGCCGGTAACCGGAACGGTGGAAGAACTCATCGGGCGGTTGGGAATGCCTGAACTGGGAGGAAGTTATTTTACTTTCTCCACTGAAAACAATTATATGATCTGGACTTTCCTGAAGCGCTGCTGGGAAAAGGGCTGGGTCTACCGTGGTGTGGATGTGATGCCCTGGTGTCCGCGCTGTGCTACAGGGATCAGCCAGCATGAAATTGTCACCGATGGGTATGCTGAATTAACTCACAATAGCGTTACCGTGCGCTTCCCGTTGCTCGATGAAAATGGCCAACCCAGGCTGGATGCCCAAACCGGTTTGCCCGAAGCGTTGTTGGTCTGGACGACTACCCCGTGGACGTTGACCAGCAATGTGGCAGCAGCGGTAGGGCCAGACCTTACCTATGTCAAAGTGCGGAATGGCGATCGGGTCTACTACCTGGCAAAAGGTACACTTTCGATGTTGCGTGGAGACTATCAGGTACTGGGAGAGTTAAAGGGCACAGAATTGGAAGGCTGGAAGTATGCCGGGCCATTTGATGATTTACCCGCGGCTCAGATCGCCGGAGGATTTTCAAAGATTAAAGAAGTATCGGCGGGGGTATCTCAGAGCGCGGCTCAGGCCCATCGGGTGATCCTCTGGGAAGAGGTGGGGGAGACGGAAGGAACGGGGATTGTCCATATTGCGCCGGGGTGTGGAGCGGAGGACTTTCAGCTTGGCCGCAAATATGGCCTGCCGATGATCGCTCCGCTGGACGAAGAAGGGGTCTTTGTGGATGGCTTTTTATGGTTAAGCGGGATGCATGTCTCAGAGGTAGCAGACCCCATCTTTGCCAATCTAAAAGAAAAAGACTTACTTTACCGTGTCGCCCCATACACACATCGCTACCCCACTTGCTGGCGTTGCCATAGTGAGCTGGTGTTCCGGCTGGTAGATGAGTGGTTCATCAGTATGGGCGAGGTCTATGATAAACCCCGCAGTGAATTGACCCCGGAAGAAAAGGCACGCAGTCTGCGTTATCAGATTATGGATGTGGTTGACCAGATTCGCTGGATTCCTGAATTTGGTTATGCCCGAGAGATGGACTGGTTGCGCAATATGCACGACTGGATGATCAGCAAGAAGCGCTACTGGGGTCTGGCTTTGCCCATCTGGGTGTGCAAGGAATGCGATCATTATGAGGTTATCGGGGACGAAAAAGAGTTACAGGCGCGCGCTGTGGAGGGGTGGGAGATTTTCGAAGGACACACGCCGCATCGCCCCTTCATTGATGCGGTCAAGATTCAATGCCCGCACTGCGGTGGGAAGATGGAACGGGTTCTGGACGTTGGCAATCCCTGGCTAGATGCGGGAATTGTGCCGTTTAGCACTTTGAGATATCGTTCCGATCCGGACTACTGGCGAAAGTGGTATCCGGCACAATGGATCACAGAATCATTCCCCGGTCAGTTCCGAAACTGGTTTTACAGTCTGCTGGCTATGGCCACGGTGATCGATCAGAGTCCGCCCTTCCTGCAGAATTTTGGTTTCGCCACGCTGGTGGCTGAAGATGGTCGCCCCATGCATAAGAGCTGGGGGAATGCCATTGAGTTTAATGAAGCCGCTGACAGGATGGGGGTGGATGTGATGCGCTGGCTCTATGTGACTCAGCGACCGGAGAATGATTTGCTCTTCGGGTACAACCGGGGTGATGAGGCGAGACGGCAATTCCTTATCCCGCTCTGGAATGCGTATAGCTTCTTCGTGACCTACGCTCGACTGGATGGATGGCTACCCCAGGGGACTTTCGATCGGGATTTTCCGGAAGGTGCCACGCCGCAGAGCGAGAATATTCTTGACCGATGGATTCTGGTGCGTTTGAACCAGCTTACCGCGCGGGTGACTGCCAGCCTGGACGACTCTGACTTTTATACCGCTTCGACATCGATTGGCGTTTTCATCGATGACCTCACCAACTGGTACATTCGGCGGTCAAGACGGCGATTCTGGAAGAGCCAATCGGATGATGATAAACAGGCAGCCTATGCCACACTGTACCACGTTCTGGTGAAGTTAACCCGCCTGCTTGCCCCTCTCACACCTTTCGTTACTGAGGCAATGTACCAGAATCTGGTGCGGAATGTTCGGGAGGGAGCGTATGAGAGTGTGCATCATACCCGATGGCCAGTTACTGATGAAACGGCGATTGATGGAGTGTTCCTGGAGCAGATGAATCTGGCGCGGATGGTGGCCAGTTTGGGACTGGCGGCACGGAGTGGAGCAAACCTGAAGGTTCGGCAACCTCTGGCCAGAGCGATGGCTTTCGCAGGGAATAACCGGTCACTACCGCCGGATCTGGTGGAAATAATCACCGATGAATTGAATGTTAAGGATTTTGAGTTTGTTGAAGAGGCCAGCCGGTTAGTGAATTTCAGGGTACTGCCGGATAATAAAACTCTCGGACCTCGTTTTGGCGCTCTTTTCCCAAAGGTGCGCGCGGCCCTGGCGGCTCTTGACCCGTCCTCGGTAGCGGCCCTGGTGCAGGCCGGGCAGGGAGTGAAGTTGAACGTTGATGGCCAGGAGATCGAGCTGGCCCCTGCTGAGATCATCGTGCAGACCATGCCGGTGGAAGGGCTGGCGGTTGCCTCTGATAAGGGCTTCACAGTTGCCATTGATGCGGTCATCACTCCAGAGCTCCGGGCTGAAGGGCTGGCGCGTGAATTTGTCCGCCGGGTGCAGGATTTACGAAAAACGGCCGGACTGGAAATTTCTGATCGCATTCGGCTGCGGTTTGTGGCCACTGGCTTGCTTGCAGACGCGGTGGAAAAATTCCGGGATTACATTATGAATGAGACCCTCACTGTTGATCTGGCAACGGGAGAGCCGGATGCTGAAATGGTGGTGGTGGAAGATCAATTCGATGGGGAGAAGGTGAAAATCGGCTTAAAGCGATACACTCCCTGATGATTTAAACAATTCCTGGAACGCCATGAATCCGCAGGCTGTACCAATCCCGGGCAGCCTGCGGATTTTTGCAATCCATGGGGGGAATTTTTTTTGTATCAAAAGATATAAACAAGAGTAAAATAACCTTAATTATCTTGTATGATCATAAAAAGTAAGGGATTCTGACAACACAAGAAAGAAACAGATGGATAGATTAAGGCGAGAGTGGATTCTTGTTGGAATGGCCTTTGGAGGTTTTCTGGCCGGGGGATCTGCCCTTCTGAGAGCTGGCTGGGTGAGCGAGAGGCATGTTCTTCAGTGGGGGGTGGTCGCCGGAGGACTCATGGGTTACATTCTCGCTCACCTCTGGAAGAATTTAGAGAAAAACTATACCTCTGGAGATGGAGGGTTGTATTCAACGCTTGGGCTGGCCAATTGGATTACGCTGGTGCGGGCCGGAGGGTTGGCCATGCTTGCCGGGTTCCTCTGGCTTCCACGTCCGGCAGGGATTGCAGAGTGGATTCCCGGCCTGCTCTACTTTGGAGCGGCGTTGCTTGATTATCTCGATGGATGGGTGGCCAGGGCAACCCGGCGTACCAGTCTGCTCGGTGAAACCCTGGATATGCACTGGGATGGATTGGAGTGCTTGTTGGCAGTTGCCTACTGGTTCAATATGGTGTAGTGCCAGTATGGTATTTGCTGGTTGGTCTGGCCAGATATCTCTTTTTGTTGGGTATGTGGGTTCGCAACCGTATTGGGCTGGTGAATTATCCGATGCCACCCTCTATGACGCGCCGTGCTCTGGCCGGTATGCAAATGGGCTTTATTGCCGTGGTTCTGCTACCGATTTATTCTCCACCGGTTACACAGGGTGCGGCTACGTTGTTGATGTTCCCTCTCATGGGAAGTTTTATCAGAGACTGGCTGGCCGTCTGTGGGCTGAGATGGAATTGGAATACGGGTGTTCAAGGCTGGATTCAGACTACCTTGAATATGGTGTGGAAGTGGATCCCGTATCTGTTACGGGTGGCTCTGGCCTTAAACCTGGTGGTTGTCCTCTGTCAGGAGATCAGGTCTCCGGTCCCGCTCTGGTGGATGGTTGGCGGGACAGGACTGGGGTTGGTTTTGGTTGTTCTCGGGGTACTGGGACGTACCTCTGCGTTGGGTTTGATCCTGTTGAGCGGACTGGCTTTGAAAGGCAATGCCATGAACGGGTGGTTCTGGGGGGTACTTCTGCTGGGCGTGGCCCTGATGTTAACGGGAACAGGAAGGTACTCTTTATGGAAAGCGGACGAGTGGATGATTTACCACCGCGCGGGCGAAACCAGACCGCAAGGCTAAGATTCTTCTCCTTTTCTGTCTGGGGGGTGGTGTTCTGGCTGACGCTGGTATTGTTAGCGGTGGTTGTTTTTCGCTCTTTTCCACTCGATCCGGTGTGGGATGCCCTTAAGCGTCTAAGTTCTGGCAAGATTGGGGTGCTGTTGGCTCTCAATCTTTGGATATTGGGGTTGTGGACCTGGCGCTGGCAATTTCTTCTATCCTCTCTGGGGGTGCGCTTTTCTTTTCTCCCTTTGCTGGCTTATCGCCTGGCAGGTTTTGGAGTCAGTTATTTCTCCCCGGGGCCGCAATTTGGAGGGGAGCCGTACCAGGTTTACCTGCTTAGCTCCCGCCACAATGTCAAAGTTTCACTTGCGGTCGCCAGTGTGTATTTAGATAAAGCAGTAGAGGGGCTGACCAATTGGGTATTTCTGATACCTGGTTTGATTGGCCTGTCTGCTGGTGGAGTTTTGAGCCCTGAAGGTACCGGCTGGCTGGTTGGAGGATGGATTGGATTGGCTGGAATGGTCTTTGTTCATCTGATGGCGCTTAGCAGAGGAAAGCGACCGCTCACCAGGGTTCTTGAGATGATCTTGAAAGAAGAAAGACTCCGTTCTTTGCGCATACGCTGGGAAAGGTTAAAGAAGTTGAAGAATCCCTGGGAGCTGTTTTTCTCCAGAGGCCACAGGTTTTTCTAACTGGGCTTGGAATTTCGACGTTTGCCTGGCTGGTCATGGGCGGTGAGTTCTTTTTCATGTTGCGGTACCTGGGGGTGCCAGTTACCCTTTTGCAGATGGCAGGTGTTCTAACGGCAGTTCGGATAGCCTTTCTTTTGCCTTCACCTGCAGGGATAGGAACCCTGGAATTGAGCCTTTTCCTGGCCATGCGGGCAGTGGGGATTGATCCAACCTGTGCGCTGGCTGCCAGTTTATTAATCCGCAGCAGAGATATGGCCCTGGGCCTCACTGGACTTATCCTGGGCGGATCGGTTTTTACCTGGAGCAGTCACATCAAGGAGGTGTGAACATGGAACGGTATTCATATTCATTTCGAGCCATTCATGTGGCCATCATTCTGGCAGCGATGGTAACCACGGTGATTCATTTCTTTCTTGGATTGCGCTTTGGGGATGTTCTTTTCTTGCTCAATGCTCTGGGATACGTGGGGTTAACAGGCCTTTTCTTAATCCCTTTGAAATTCCTGGTGCCTTTTCGGGAGTGGATTCGCTGGATTCTGATTGCCTACAGTGCATTGACGATTGTTTTATGGGCGATCATTAATGGCACCCTCGATGCTCCCGGAATTACGGCAAAATCCGCCGAATTTTTACTGATTATTCTGTTGTGGGTGGAACGGAAAAAATCCTGAAAGGTGGGTGAACATGAAAATAAATAACCGATATAAGATTCATCGTGCAGCCTGTGCTCGTATTCCCACAGCGGAGGGGGCCTTTCAACTGTGCGTGTATGAGAATAATCAGGACGATAAAGAGCATCTGGCCATGATTATGGGAGATGTGGCTGAGAAAGAGAACGTGCTGGTGCGCATCCATTCTGAATGTTTTACCGGTGATGTACTTGGTTCACGCCGCTGCGATTGCGGAGAACAGTTACGGCGAGCCATGGAGTGGATTGCATCGGAAGGGGAGGGAGTGTTAATTTATTTACGTCAGGAGGGGCGAGGAATCGGGTTGAAAGAGAAGCTTCGCGCGTATAATTTACAGGATGATGGTCTGGATACTGTAGATGCTAATCTGGCGCTGGGGCATGTTGCGGATGCACGAGATTACTCTCCCGCAGCAGCCATTCTTAAAGATCTGGAGGTTCGATCGGTTCGGTTAATGACCAATAATCCCGATAAAATACATGAGTTGCAACGGCTGGGGATTGAAGTACGTCAGCGGATTCCCATCGAAGCTACGGTGTATCCCGATAATGCCGCGTATCTTCTCACCAAAGTCAATCGAATGAATCACCTTCTGAATAAGCAATTGCTCATGCAGATTCTCATCTCAAGGATTTGAATGGATGTATTGCATGGATTGACTCAGGATATATATCACCGAAGTGACAGGCTGGGGCGCCCGGTTGTAACACTCAGTTACGCCCAGAGCCTGGATGGAAGCCTGACCACACAAGCGAATATGCGGCTCATGATCAGCGGAGCGGAGAGCAAGCTTTTAACTCACCAGCTCCGTGCGGTGCATCAGGGTATCTTAATTGGTATTGGTACCTTACTTACAGATAACCCCCGGTTGACGGCACGATTGGCCGGAGGGCCGCATCCCCAACCGGTGATTCTGGATGGCTCTTTACGAACACCTTCAGATTGTGCATTGATGCAACGGGAAGACCTCAAACCATGGATTTTTTGTAGAGAAGATGTTCCGGTTGAGAGGGAGCAAATTCTCGCTGAAAAGGGGGCGCGGATATTTCGTGTGAAAAGTGAAGAAGAGGACGGGCGATTGAGCCTTGGTGAGATTTTACGTTCCCTTAAAAAGCATGGAATGTCCAGCGTGATGGTAGAAGGGGGGGCTGAGGTCATTGCCAGTTTTCTCTTGTCCCGGCTGGTTGATCAGGTGGTGATTACGATCGCTCCTTTCTGGGCAGGTGGTGTTCAGGTTCGGGGGAATTTTTTGCGGGAAGGTCAATTGCCTGAGATCATTGATCCGCAGATGATGCAGCTTGGCAGAGACATGGTCATCTGGGGTTTACTTGGGGAGGGGAACCATGAAGCGCAGGACGCTGTATTTCACGGCGCCAGAAGAAATTGAGGTGCGGGAAGAGTTGCTCGAACCGGTAAAGCCGGAGCAGGTTCTGGTTGAGACACTGCTTTCGGCGATTAGCCCGGGAACAGAGATGCTCGTTTACCGCGGGCAATTCCCTGAAGAGTTAACCGTGGATGAGACAATCGCTTCTCTGACGGGTTCCTTTCGGTACCCGCTTAAGTACGGATATTCCTGTGTTGGTCGGATTGTTGAGACGGGTTCGCGCGTTGATCCTGCCTGGCATGGGCGGTTGGTGTTCTCGTTCCATCCGCATGAGTCTCACTTTGTGGCCAATCTGACCGATTTAATCCCCGTACCAACTGATCTTTCACCTGAAGATGCAGTATTTTTGCCAAACATGGAAACCGCGGTAAATTTTCTCATGGACGGCAGGCCGATGATCGGAGAGTTTGCAGCGGTTTTTGGGCTGGGAATTGTGGGATTGCTCACGACCTCACTGCTTGTGAAGCACCCGCTGGCAGGAGTGATCTGTTTTGACCGGTATAAAAAACGGCGAGAACAGGCCCTCAGTCTGGGGGCAAGAGAAGCACTCCACCCTGAAGATCGTGAGGGGTGGATGCAGAGCCGTGAGATGCTCAGGCAACTGGGAATGGCGGATGGATTTGACCTGGTGTATGAGTTATCGGAACAGAGATGCTCGTTTACCGCGGGCAATTCCCTGAAGAGTTAACCGTGGATGAGACAATCGCTTCTCTGACGGGTTCCTTTCGGTACCCGCTTAAGTACGGATATTCCTGTGTTGGTCGGATTGTTGAGACGGGTTCGCGCGTTGATCCTGCCTGGCATGGGCGGTTGGTGTTCTCGTTCCATCCGCATGAGTCTCACTTTGTGGCCAATCTGACCGATTTAATCCCCGTACCAACTGATCTTTCACCTGAAGATGCAGTATTTTTGCCAAACATGGAAACCGCGGTAAATTTTCTCATGGACGGCAGGCCGATGATCGGAGAGTTTGCAGCGGTTTTTGGGCTGGGAATTGTGGGATTGCTCACGACCTCACTGCTTGTGAAGCACCCGCTGGCAGGAGTGATCTGTTTTGACCGGTATAAAAAACGGCGAGAACAGGCCCTCAGTCTGGGGGCAAGAGAAGCACTCCACCCTGAAGATCGTGAGGGGTGGATGCAGAGCCGTGAGATGCTCAGGCAACTGGGAATGGCGGATGGATTTGACCTGGTGTATGAGTTATCGGGGGTACCGGCGGCGCTTGATCAGGCTATTGGGCTGACGGGATTTGCCGGGCGGGTGGTGATTGGTTCATGGTATGGGAAGAAACCCGTTGCGTTAAATCTCGGCGGGCGATTCCATCGCAGTCGAATTCGGTTGATCAGCAGTCAGGTGAGCTCGCTGGATCCACAGTTGTTGGGGCGCTGGACAAAGTCACGACGGCTCGGAGTGGCATGGGAGGTGCTTCGCCAGCTGAAGCCGGCCCACTGGATCACCCACCAGTTTTGCCTGGAACAGGCCGGGCAGGCTTATCGGTGCCTGGCAGAACATCCTGAAGACACGCTTCAGGTGGTTTTTCGCTATGCTTAATCCTGTTATAGCCGGGCGTACCGGCAGAAAAGAGTGAAACGTGTACCATGTAGCGGTTATGCGAGATTTTATGGCCCGGCATTATCTCATAGGCGGGGACTGGGGGCCTGAAAACCAGGAACACACCCATCATTACCGTATAGAAGTTGAGTTGTGGGGCAAAGAACTCAATGAACACCAGTATCTGGTAGATATTATTGCCGTTGAAGATCACCTTGCGACTCTGTTAAGCTATTATCGCGATCGGGTGCTGAATGAACTGCCTGAGTTTTCAGGGGTCAATCCTTCACTGGAAACGTTTGCCCGTGTTTTATGTCAGTCTTTTGACCGCGCTTTTCAGGAGAAGAACATCACTGCAGTGACGGTTCGCCTGTGGGAGAATGAGTACGCCCGCGCCGGGTATACCGTGGAGCGTTGATTGCGGATTGGGCTGGTTATTTACGGTACTCTTGAAACCCTCTCCGGCGGATATCTCTATGATCGTCGGTTGGTAGCGTACCTGCGAGAGATGGGCGACAGGGTGTCTGTCTTTTCGCAACCCTGGAGATCAGCTTATTTCCTTCGTCTGGCGCAGAACTTTAATCGCAAATGGATTAGAGAGGTAACGCATCATGAGCTGGATATTTTACTGGAAGATGAGTTAAACCATCCCTCCCTTTTTCAGCTCAACCACCAAATACGTAAATTGCGCCATTTCCCGATTGTGACGATAGTACATCATCTATTAAGCAGTGAAGAGCAGCAACCGGTGCAGAAGGAGCTGTCCAGCCGGGTTGAGAAGGCCTATCTGGAGGGAGTAGATGGGTTTGTCTTCAACAGTGTTACGACCCGGCAAACGGTAGAAACCCTCCTCCTAAGGCCGGCAATTCCTTCTGTGGTGGCTACCCCGGCAGGGGATCGATTTGGCCCGGGGATGAATGAACAGCAAATCGAGGCACGGTGGGCCAGACGAGAGGGTGTCTGTCTTTTCGCAACCCTGGAGATCAGCTTATTTCCTTCGTCTGGCGCAGAACTTTAATCGCAAATGGATTAGAGAGGTAACGCATCATGAGCTGGATATTTTACTGGAAGATGAGTTAAACCATCCCTCCCTTTTTCAGCTCAACCACCAAATACGTAAATTGCGCCATTTCCCGATTGTGACGATAGTACATCATCTATTAAGCAGTGAAGAGCAGCAACCGGTGCAGAAGGAGCTGTCCAGCCGGGTTGAGAAGGCCTATCTGGAGGGAGTAGATGGGTTTGTCTTCAACAGTGTTACGACCCGGCAAACGGTAGAAACCCTCCTCCTAAGGCCGGCAATTCCTTCTGTGGTGGCTACCCCGGCAGGGGATCGATTTGGCCCGGGGATGAATGAACAGCAAATCGAGGCACGGTGGGCCAGACGAGAGGGATTAAACCTTCTTTTCATCGGAAATTTAATGCGCCGCAAGGGGTTGCATGTTCTTCTCCGGGCACTGGGAGGGCTCAGGCAAGGGGGATGGAGATTGCGAGTGGTTGGGCGCACGGACGTAGATGGGCACTACGCACAGCAAATGGTTCATCTGGCGCAGAAACTGGGAATAGCCGAACGCGTAACTTTTCTGGGCAAGTTAAGTGATGAGGCGCTTCGCAGTGAGTTACAAACAGCGGATGTATTGGCTGTGCCTTCGCAATACGAAGGCTTTGGGATTGTCTATCTGGAGGGAATGTCTTTTGGGTTACCCTGCCTGGCGACCACGAGTGGCGCAGCAAGGGAGATCATCCGGGATGGAGTGGAGGGCTTTCTTATCCCACCGGGAAACTGGCAGGCTTTGAGCGGGAAAATTATGGAGTTGCTGGATGATTCCCCTGGGCTTTTGCAGATGAGCCTTTCTGCTCGCAGACGCTTTCAGACCTTCCCGCGCTGGCAGGAAAGTATGGCGCGTGTGCGTGAATTCCTGGTAGAAATGACAGGCAGCAGGAGGTCTTAAAAACAAAAAAGGGCTGGAATGGGTCTTTTCCAGCCCTTCGCGGTTGAATAGAATTACTTCTTTTCAATCTGCCTGGCGACGGCTTCGGCGGCGGCTTTGGCTTTCTCCGGATCACCCAGGTAGTAGTGGGTGATGGGGTGCAGGTTCTCATCCAGTTCATAGACCAGTGGAATGCCGGTGGGAATATTCAGCTCGACAATCTCTTCATCAGAAATATGGTCGAGGTGTTTTACCAAAGCGCGCAGGCTGTTACCATGCGCCGTGATCAGCAATTTTTCACCACGTTTCAGCCGGGGCACAATGTTTGATTCCCAGTAAGGGAGCACTCGTTTGAGAGTCAGCTCCAGCGATTCGCAGGCTGGCAGAAGGGATGGGTCTACTTTCGCATAGCGGGGGTCGAACCGGGGATGACGGGGATCGTCATAATCGAGCGGCGGGGGGGGCACATTGTAACTCCGGCGCCACAGGAGCACCTGTTCTTTCCCATATTTCTCGGCCATTTCGGCTTTATTAAGCCCCTGAAGGGCACCGTAATGGCGTTCGTTGAGTTGCCAGGCGTTCTCGATGGGGATGTACATCTGGTCGAGTTCATCCAGAGCAATCCAGAGCGTGCGGATGGCTCGTTTTAACACCGAGGTGATGGCCATGTCGAATGTGTACCCCTCTTCACGGAGCAATTTTCCGGCTTCGTGAGCTTCCTGGATGCCCTGCTCCGAGAGGTCTACATCGGTCCAACCGGTGAAGCGGTTTTCAAGGTTCCAGGTACTTTGTCCATGTCTGAGTAATACGAGTTTTATCATGCCAGACTCCTGAATACTGTATTCATCCAAAAAGCTGGATGTTTGTTCCTTAGCGTGTGTCTTTATTTTAGACCAAAGGAATTGAACTGGCAAGGCAGAGTACATTGGATGGAGATCGGTTATTTATAGTGCGGGATGATGGAAAAAGGCGGGGCAGGATCATCAACACCGGGAAGGCAGAAGATTAAAATGAGCTAAAATACTAGAATAAGTTTTCGAAAAGGTGTATAATCCAAAATTGCGCGCCTCATCGGGGAATTGGGTTGAGAGTTGTTTTCAGTATTAAAGGAGAGTTTCATTGACTGTCTCTGCTAAAGTCTTGAATTATGACTTGAAGAATGTGGTCACACCCAACCGGCTGACCGGTTTGTGGCGGATGATGAGCGGTTTCCGCTGGCATTATCTGGGGGCAACCCTCAGCCTGGGTGTTTCTGCGACTGCGAAGACCCTCACCTACATCCTGTTGAGGTTCTTCGTGGATAATTATTTCACGCCCGGGCCTAAACCGGTACCTCTTCCCGTCGTTGCTCTGGGTTTCATTGTTCTGGCTGCTTTTGAAGGAGGTTTTAGTTTTCTCAGTGGGCGGCTTTCTGCCCAGACGGCTGAAGGAATCACCCGCCGACTGCGCAATTACCTTTTTGATCATATTCAACATTTACCCTTTTCGTACCATCGTAAAACACAGACCGGGGAATTAATTCAACGCTGTACCTCGGATGTGGACGCGGTGAGGCGTTTTTTTGCGGATCAGGCGATTGGGGTAGGGCGGATTATCCTGCTGTTTGTGATTAACTTCGTGGCCATCCTGCGATTAAATGCTACCCTGGGATGGATCTCGATTGTGGTTGTTCCTCTGGTTGTAGCCACATCGGCTATTTTCTTTCGACGGGTCTCAAAAGCGTATGAAGCTTTCCAAGAGCAGGATGCAGTTCTGACCACCACTTTACAGGAAAACCTCACCGGGGTGCGCGTGGTAAAAGCCTTTGCCCGCCAGCAATACGAGATTGAAAAATTTGAACGGGACAACCAGGAGAAATTCAAGCGTGGCAAGCATCTGGTGCGGATGCATTCTCTGTTCTGGCCAGCGTCAGATATTCTCTGCGGTGCACAAATTCTGGTGGGCTATTATGTGGGTGCCATGATGGTGATCCGCGATGAGATTACCATTGGAACGTTCCTGGCATATATGGGACTGGTGGTCTGGATCATCTGGCCCATGCGTAACCTTGGGCGGCTGATCGTTCAGACTTCCACCGGCCTGGTGTCTTTTGGGCGGGTACTGGAGATCATTCGGCAAGATCGTGAACCGCTGGATGAAGGAGATGTCATCCCCGATGGGAACCTGCGCGGAGAACTGGTTTTTGAACATGTGGGTTTCCAGTACGAAGATGGGGGTAAAGTGCTGGAAGATATCACATTCTCCTGCTCGCCAGGCCAGGTTGTTGCCCTCCTCGGATCGACAGGTTCCGGGAAGACCACGCTGGTCAATTTATTGCCGCGGTTTTATGATTGTACTGAGGGCCGCATTTTGCTGGATGGAATTGATCTGCGCCGCTACCCACGCCGTTATCTACGAAAACAGATCGGCATTGTAGAACAGGAACCATTCCTCTTTTCGCGGACAATCGCGGAGAATATCACTTATGGAGTAGGGCGAGATGTGCCGCAGGAAGAGATCGAAGCCGCTGCCAAGGCTGCCGCTATCCATGACAGCATCATAACCTTCCCGAACGGGTATCATACCCTGGTGGGAGAAAAAGGGGTGACCCTCTCCGGTGGTCAAAAGCAACGTGTGGCTATTGCCCGAACCTTGCTAAAAAACCCACGCATTTTAATCCTCGATGATTCTACCTCGTCGGTGGATACTGAAACTGAAGCGGAGATTCGCGAAGCGCTTCAACGGCTCATGGAGAATCGGACAACCTTTATCATTGCTCACCGCATCCAGAGCATCATGGATGCTGACCTGATTCTGGTCATGGATAAAGGAAGAATCGTCCAGCGTGGTACACACGCTGAGCTGGTGGAGCAGGAAGGAATCTACCGTCAGATTTACGAGATTCAAACCCGTATTGAAGCGGAGTTGGAAAAGGAAATCGAGAATGCCTCCTGATATTTTTGAAGAAGAGGAATTCGAGACTAAATTTACCGGTACGACCTTCCGGCGTATTTTAGGGCTTCTCCGCCCGCACTGGAAGATCGTGGTGGCGTTTCTGATCATGATTGCCATCACTGCCGGGATGGACTCGCTGTTCACTTTTGTGACCAAGCACATCATCGACGACGGGATTATGGCCAAAAACCTGCCGGCGCTTTACCGCTTGCTGGCCATTTATGCCGGGATGACGGTGATGCAATCATTCTGGGTGTTCGGGTTTATCTACTCGGTTGGGGTTTTAGGCGAACGAGTACGTTATGACTTGCGGCAGATGATGTTCAACCATCTGCAGGAACTCTCTCTTTCCTATTACAGCCGCACCCCTGTCGGCTGGATCATGTCGCGGGTGACCTCTGATTCTGACCGGGTAGCCGACCTGATTACCTGGGGATTGTTAGATATTACCTGGGCGGCGACCAGCGTGATCAGCTCTCTGATCTTCATGCTGTTCATTAACTGGAAGCTGGCATTGATCGTCCTGGTGATGGTGCCGGTGCTGGTGGTGGTTGCGGTTGAGTTCCGCAAGCGGATCCTGAAAGAGTTTCGCAATGTACGAAAAATTAACTCGAAGATCACTGGCCAGTTCAATGAGAATATCACCGGGGTGCGGGTAGTCAAGGCACTGGTACGTGAGGATGAAAACGCCCGTGAGTTTGGGGTCCTGACCGGCGATATGTACAAGGCGGCCTACCGTGCGGCATGGCTCAGCGCGTTGTTCCTCCCTACGGTGCAACTGATCGCTGCCTTTGCTATCAGCGCCATTGCCTGGTACGGTGGTTTGCAGGCTCAGGTGGGATTGTTGACTATTGGCGGCATTCAGGCTTTCGTCTCTTATGTGACTTTTATGATGTGGCCCATTCAGGATATGGCGCGCATCTTTGCCGAAATGCAACATGCCATTGCCTCAGCGGAGCGCATTTTTTCTCTGGTGGATGCCGTGCCTGATGTGGCCAACCGCGAGGGGGCCTTTGACCCTGGTACGATTAAGGGAGATATCGAATTTGACCACGTCACCTTCTATTATGAGGAAAACGTTCCTGTTCTCACCGATTTCAACCTCAAGGTAAAACGTGGAGAAACAATCGCCCTGGTTGGCCCAACGGGTGGAGGAAAATCAACCATTGTCAACCTTTTATGCCGTTTCTATGAACCCAAGGAAGGGGTCATTCGCATCGGTGGGGTTGACTATACCCGCTATTCGCTGCATGCGATCCAGTCGCGCATCGGTGTGGTGTTACAGACCCCACACCTGTTCTCGGGGACGATTCGCGAGAATTTGCGCTACGGGCGTCTGGATGCCACCGATGCTGAAATTGAAGAAGCGGCAAAACTGGCTGGTGCCCACGATTTCATCATGCGTTTCGATAAGGGCTACGATGAACCGGTTGGTGAAGGTGGGAATAACCTTTCGGTAGGACAGAAACAATTAATCAGTCTCACCAGGGCGATCCTGGCCAAGCCGGAGATCTTTATTATGGATGAGGCCACCAGCTCTGTGGACACCTTGACCGAGGCACTCATTCAGCGTGGAATGGAGAGGTTGATGAGAGAATCGACCAGCTTCATCATTGCCCATCGTCTGTCAACCATTAAGCGGGCGGATCGTATCCTTGTTATCGAAGGAGGAAAGATCGAAGAGATGGGCACTCACACAGAATTGCTGCGAAAGCGGGGTAAGTATTATGCCCTGTATACCCGCCAGTTCCGCACTCAGATGGAAGAGGCATTCGATCCCTTTGCCGAAAAAGCCCCTGCTCCGGCGGATTAAACCCCCCGCAGCGATAACCTTGAAGGATTAGACCGGGACGGCTTGCATGATGTGCAGGCCGTCCTTTTGGGTCACAAGCATGGCAAAGGAGAAGCGATCATACTGCAGGGCATACTCCAGGTCGCTGGGTGGAAAGGCAGAACGGGTGCCGTCATAATGCCTGCCAGAGCGGGAAGCTCTCACGCGGGCAGAGATGGTATCAAGGTCTACTTCGTTTCCGCGCAACCGGGCTTCCAGCAAATCGGCACAGGCTACATCTTCGTCGCCCCAGCCTTCTTCCGGGAAATATCCAGTCTGGATGAAAGTGACCTTTCGGATAGAAAGGGATTGAATGTAACGGCAGGTGGCGCTTGCATTGGTAAGAGCGGCAGTAAGAATGGGATGGGCCTGTACGGCTCTCACGACACCCTGGGTACCGGCGGTAGTGCGCTGGATGATAACTTTCCCAGACAAATTGTGGTAGAGGAGTTGGGAGGGACTGTTGCCAAGGTCAAAGCCCTCAACAGGAATGCCATCGATTTCACCCAGGATGAGGCTCCCTGGCAGGCGATTCCGCAGGGCAAAAGCTTCCTCAACACCCGAAACCAGGATGATCTTGCTTACTCCGGCTTCGAATAGATAGCCTGCGGTGGTGAAGGCGCGTAACACATCGATAACAACTGCAAGGCCGGTGACCTGGTCGCAATCGGCGAGGCTGGCGCGATAGAATTCAATCTGTCCAGTTTGTTGCACCTAATTATTTTACAATTTTTCCAGCATTTCAGGTGCAGGGGTTGGGTTGGAGGTCGATTCTTCTCCGGAGGGGAAAAAGCTACTCCTGGCCGGTAAAATACCCCTTTCCTGTTCCAGATTTGATAAAGTGGTCAACGCTGGCGGGGTCTAAAGGGTGAGATACCAGAAAGCCTTGCATGAATTTGCACTGCAGACGCTTTAATTCACTCTGCTGTTCAAATGTTTCTACCCCTTCAGCTACCACCTCGATGCTCAATTCACGGGCAATTTGAATAATGGCCTGAATGACGCCCGCACTACTTTTGACTCGTCCAAGATTGGTGATGAAGGAGCGATCAATTTTGATCGCATCGATGGGCAGGCTATCAAGGTAGCCCAGGGACGAATATCCGGTGCCAAAATCATCAATATATAACTGCACTCCCAGTTTACGCAGAGCTTCAAGGGTATTCATGGCGGCTGGTGTCTTGTTAAAAAGGGTGCTCTCGGTAATTTCCAGGCGCAGGCTGGCCGGGGGAAGGCCGGTTTCGTTCAAGATATGCGCTACCTGTTCGCTAAAATTCGACTGTTCCAGTTGTCGGGGGCTGATATTCACACTGATGGTCAGAGGGGGGTCAAGAGGGTATTCCGCTTGCCAGATTCGCATTTGCCGGCAAGCCTCATGAAGTGCCCAGGTGCCAAGTGGAACGATGAGTCCGGTCTCCTCAGAAAGGCGAATAAAATCGGCAGGCCAGATCAGCCCGCGCGTGGGATGATTCCAGCGGAGGAGGGCTTCAAAGCCGATTAACCGTCCGGAGATTAATTCAGTGATCGGTTGATAGTGTAAAACCAGCTGCTGGCGTTCCAGAGAGTTCCGCAGGTCACATTCCAGTTCAATGCGATGCACAAGGACTTCTCTCATGGATTGGGTAAAGGTGAGGAAACGATTTCTTCCAAGCTGGTGGGCCTGAAGAAGTGCGATGCCAGCTTCCTGAAGCAACAGCTCGGGGGGTTGATGATGGCCATTGGGGAGAGCAACCCCGATACTGGCAGAGAGATTCATCGATGGCCCGGATAGGGAGATGGGATTTTCAATGCGTTGGAGGATCCTTTCAGCGATCATTTCTGCATCGGCCTCCTCCTGTAGTTCTTCGAGCAAGATTGCAAAGCGATTTTGATCCATGCGGGCAACCAGGTCTTCCTCGCGGAGGACAGAACGTAAAATTTTTATGACATCTGACCCAGCCGATCGGTGAGTAATGGTTTCACCACAGGTGGTGAGGAGGGGGTAATCGTTCCATTCGATGAGTAAAATTCCAAACAACCGTTGGCGCCGGGAAAGTGCATCCTGGACGCGTTTGAGGAAGGCTGTCCGGTTGGGGAGCCCGGTTTCGGGGTCATGGAAACCTTGATAAAGCAGGTGAATGCGTTCGCGACGGAGGGTTGCCAGCGCCCTTGAGGTGCAGATCACTTTCACAACTAACTGTGCCGCGAGCTTAAGGAGGTCAACATCAGAGCTGTTGTGGGCTGGAAAGTGCAAGGGATTTTCAAAGTAGAATGTTCCTATCAAGCGTTTGCCATCGAAGACCGGGAGAAGAACAAATCGTTCGATTCCTATGGAAAGAAGCCTGTCTCTTTCGACAGCTACATCCTGAGGTAAGATCGTTTGGGCGTCAACGTGAAGCAAGGTGTGAGAACGCAGTTGATGAAGCCACCAGGGTGAATCAAAGTGGAGAGTTAAGGCGCTTTTGGTTATCGGCTCCGATGGCCAGTTATAAAAGTTCCGGTTGTTTTCATCGCGACAAACAAAAATCATCAAACAAACCCGACTGGCTTCGGTATATTGGGCCATGATCCGCAGGCATTCGGTGATGATTGACTCGACATTTTGAATCCTTGGGCTTTGTTGCGTCTCCATGCGGGCTCCGTTTTTGCTTAATCCAGCGGGAAAAGATCATTGGGCGGTCTCCTGTTGAACTTGCAAGGAACGTGCCAAAAAAAAGCCGGTTATTAGCCGGCTGAAAGTAGTTGGGCAGGGAAGAGAGGGCTAGGATCGGCTTTGGGGATCAAGCAGGGCGTGTTTTTTGGCATGGAGTTCCAGTATCTGACGCTGGATTCGATTCAGATATTCTCCTCGTAGAGGATACAAGGTAAGAATCAGAGCACCCAGAAGCATGGCAATCCCGGGGATCAATCCTCCTAATACCCGGATGCCGAAAAGGGCGAGGGGGGGCTGATTGAGGAAAATTTCTCCCTGATTCTCATTGCGGGTTACAAACCCGGTCGCATTAAGGATGATTGGGAAGAGTGCCAAGGCAATGGACTGGGCAGGTTTGGTGATCAGCGCGTTGACGCCGAAAAAGGCGCCTTCGCGGCGTACTCCTGAACGAAGTTCGTCTTCGTCGGCCACCTGTGCAAAAAGGACGTTTGAGAGGGTCTGGGGGCCGCTCAAGCCGAACCCTGCCAGGGCCATACAAACTGGAATGAGAGGAGCGGGTACGAAAGCCACTAACACCAGACCAATCCCCGCGATAACCAGGAGGAATTGCTGGGCTCCTACCACACCCAACCACTGTCGAATATATCGTGTGATAGGCACACCGATAATTAAAGGAATGAAAAGGCACGCCAGCAGGATCATGGTATTCGTCTGTAGAACATAATCGGCCAGGTAGAAAATGGCGCCCAGCAGGAGCGATTGCATGAGAATAGACATGAAGTTGGCTGCCACCAGGATCAGAAAGGAGCGGCTGGTAAAAGTGAAGCGAATCGCCTTCCCAAGCGGGATGGGGTCATCCACTCTGGTAAATTCGGGACGCTCTTTCACCTTGAGTGTGGTGGCGAGAATGAGCAACATGGCCACGATGGCCACAACCACCATGGAAACCTGAAGCGGGAGAAACGATGGCGAAGTGCCAGCTTTGGGGCGGAAGAGGTCAGGTATGATAAAGCCAAGCAGGGTGCCGAGTAATGAGAAGAGAGATGATGAAATTTGTAAATCGTTCCGCTCCGAATCCGACTCGCTCACCTCTGGCAGAAGGGCCGAATAAACCAGCCCGATGATGGTATAGCAGGTGTCGTAAAGGAGCATGGAGACGAGCATCCAGAAAAAGAGGGCCCTTTCTCCTGCATGGGGAGGGGCGAACCAGACCAGAACAAAGGTCAGAGCGAGGAAGGGGGCAGTGTAGCGCATATAGGGAATGCGTCGTCCATGCCGTGAACGGGTGGAATCGGTAATATATCCGAATAGCGGATCATTGATGGCATTCCAGATAGCGTATATCAAGGAGGCCAGAGTGATCCAGCGCCCGGCGAGTCCCAGATAGTCCTGGTAAAAAATGGGGAGCAGGGCGCCGTAGATTCCAGAAATGATCGAGGTGCCCAGGGCGGCCACCCCCCAGATGAACTTGTAGCCGCGGGTGAGTTTTACGGCGTTATATTCCATGGAATCCTCCCGATTAATTTACATCAAAGCCTGGATCGTTCGATACCCGATCACTTGAACCCCGATCTGGCGAATGTAATCGCGCAGTTCTTCACGCTGGAAGGTGAGGTAGTCGGCGACGCGGCCACGCCAGTCAGGAGTGATAGCCCGCAATTCAGGTGTATCTACCGCTGGATGGATAACGAAGTGCGTAATTCCTGGTTTCAGGGCGGCAAAAGCGGCTTTGGCGATGTCAAGGCGATTCTCAGGCTGATCGAGGGGCATTTGGAAAATGGCATCGGCCATGGGAAAACCACTCGCTTCCAACTGCTGGATCAGACGAGCGCCCAGTTTTGCAGTAACCGGATTCAATCCCATACTGAGGAGTGCGGGTTCGTCCATCCGCAGAATCATGGCTGGAAGATGGTTCTTTCGGGCCAGGTCAACGTAGGCTTGAAGAAACCTGGGATGAACCACACTTCCCATGTGGGTATCAATATGGGTAAGCCTGATGCCGAATTGCCTGGCACGTTCCAGTTGCGCCCAGATTTCTCTTTGAACCGAGCGCGGGCTGGCCTGTTTTTGCACTTCTTCTGAGCGGCGCGGAAAGAATCCCTCGGCGTCGAGCAGGCCACTGCGGGGGTCACGCGTGGATACCGGTCCCCAGCGGTAACATTGCCACTCACTGGTGAGAGTCACGTGCAGGCCGAGGTCGGTCTGGGGGTGTTCACGGGCGTACTCGGCAGCTTTGGGGAACCAGGGACATGGCACCATCACAGCTCCGCAGGTAACCAGACCGAAGGCATCAAGTTCGGCAAAGGCCTGTATGCTCGCCTGGCACATTCCGACATCATCCGCATGAATGATGGCGACCCGGTCTTTGTCTGAAAAGCCGAGTTTTTTGAGGAGGGGGTTGGGCTGCATTGAAGTCTCCTTATATGAATATTAGGATGGAGGGAATTTATTGTGATAGATCTTCTGGAGGGATCACAGGCTGGTAGGGCATGGCGAAGAAGCCGTGAAGTGTTTTGGGGGAGTCGCCGATCCACTGTCGGCAGATCAGGCCAAACTGTCCCTGTCCCACGGGTACACGTTCAGCTTCGATACGGACATCGTCCCGTAGTGGGTAATTGGGATCGTAAATGCGGATCTGGAGGCGATTCTGAGAGTCGCGGGTATAACCGGTAGCCAGCACCTGATGATTTTGCCAGACTTCACGAGATTCTTTCCAGAGTACATAGACCAACCCAAGGGGCACCGGATTAAAGCGGTTCAGGCGAGTGCGAATTTTCTCAAACTCTTCCAGAGTTCGTTTGAACAGCCCTTGAGGTGAGTCTGGAGGAAGACCCATCCACTCGATGAACCGCAGGATGACCTCTCCCAGCCGCCCGAAAGAATCCAGCTGTCGCTTGTAGAGGTACCGTTGGAGGGGAGCCCCACTGACGGGGACTTCACTGGTTTGAGGAATGGCACGATTAATGAGAAAGAAATCGAGCGCTGCGGCTGACATGCCTCCACATAGCCCGTATGTGGCTGAAGGGTTTCCGAGGTCAGGAAAGAAGGGGAGAGAGAAAGGCAGGAAAAGCCCGCTGAAGCGATTAACAAAGTGAAATCCGTGCAAGGTGGGAAGAAAAGGCTTTTCGAGCACCTCGGGGAGTTGAAATACTGTTTGCCGGGGTTTAAGGGGAGCACTACCGGTGTTTTTTTTACCTGCAATGGTATATGTAAAACGCAGATAGATCGTAAATGCGGATCTGGAGGCGATTCTGAGAGTCGCGGGTATAACCGGTAGCCAGCACCTGATGATTTTGCCAGACTTCACGAGATTCTTTCCAGAGTACATAGACCAACCCAAGGGGCACCGGATTAAAGCGGTTCAGGCGAGTGCGAATTTTCTCAAACTCTTCCAGAGTTCGTTTGAACAGCCCTTGAGGTGAGTCTGGAGGAAGACCCATCCACTCGATGAACCGCAGGATGACCTCTCCCAGCCGCCCGAAAGAATCCAGCTGTCGCTTGTAGAGGTACCGTTGGAGGGGAGCCCCACTGACGGGGACTTCACTGGTTTGAGGAATGGCACGATTAATGAGAAAGAAATCGAGCGCTGCGGCTGACATGCCTCCACATAGCCCGTATGTGGCTGAAGGGTTTCCGAGGTCAGGAAAGAAGGGGAGAGAGAAAGGCAGGAAAAGCCCGCTGAAGCGATTAACAAAGTGAAATCCGTGCAAGGTGGGAAGAAAAGGCTTTTCGAGCACCTCGGGGAGTTGAAATACTGTTTGCCGGGGTTTAAGGGGAGCACTACCGGTGTTTTTTTTACCTGCAATGGTATATGTAAAACGCAGATAGGGTTGAAAATCGTCCCCGGGGTCAGGTTCAAGAAAGGTGCGCTGGACGGGTGTCCAATCGAAGGGAGGATTAGCCGGTACTGTGCGAGTCACCAGTTGGTGATCCTGCGCCCGGGCGGGGTCATACACTACTTGAAAACGTCCGAGGGAATCCGTAAGGCCGGGGGAGAGGGTCAGGTCGTCATCCGTATGGCCGGGCTCGTCTCGATCAAAAACCCGTACTTCAACTCCCTGAGCCGCGATACCATTAGCATAGGTCAGGCGTGCGGAGAAATATGCAGGCATTTTGTGCTTTTCCTGGAATCATTATACGTTAAAACGAGATCTCCCGGTACAGAATCGGCCGGGAGATCTCAAAGGGAGAAACCCTCTCTGATTGGTTATGGATAGGCAGGGGTGGTGGCCGTCAATGTTGGAGTTAGCGTAATTGTTGGCGTTGGCGTCGGGGGGACGTTGAGGATGCGGGGCATCAGCCACTGGGCCCGATCACCGGTAGGTGAACCATTCGCGAGTACCGTAAGGATAAATCGAACAGATTTCCCGACCAGGGGGCTTAAATCCAGATTGACGTTGGTAAAACCGCCCTCGTATTTTTCATCCCAGTAGCCCAGGGTTTGAATGGGACCATTGTCCACCTGATAATCCAGCTGGAATCGCACATTGCAATTCTGGGCGTTGTATTCGCATCCGAGGATGGCCCGGAAGCGGTCATTGGCTTTGACAGTGTACGCGGGATATTTTCCGCGGATGACACCATCGGTAATGGCCTGAGGCTGAGTGAGTAAGGCTGGCTCGTTATCGACGTTACCATTTTCAAGGCGGGGTTTGTCCTGATAGAGAACAAAACCACGGCTATCGCCATCTTTGCCAGTGCAGGGCAGGCTACCGGCTCCACTACTCCATTCGGCCTGGCAGACGTTATACACAAAATTGTAGCTACTCCCATCATTTCCGGTGGGGACAGCAACCCGAATATCCACATAGAAGGGAAATTCTCCCGTCAGACCGGTGCCAAAAATGACCCCGCGGGCATTACGCAGTTTCCAGTTGCCCCGGTAAGACCCGGGTGTTGACGGGGCGGTGAGCTCCAGAGAGATATCTACTGTTTCTCCTGGGGCAACAGATGCCGGTAAATAAACCACCGCCGGAGCGCCCATTGCGTTTCCATCGATGAAGGCCACACCATATTCTCGTGTCCAGGTGCAGGTACCGATGTTCTTCAGGCGCCAGGTTTTCGTGAACCGTTGATTGGCTGAAAGCAGGGTGCCGTCGGGGATGGTGATGTCGCTGACGAAAGCGGCGGCATCACATGGTACGGGTACCGGTGTTTTGGAAGGAAGAACCACTGCAGTACTGGTTGGGATGGTCGTTGAGGTGGGTTGCAGGGATTGAGGTGTGGCTGTGGCGATCAGCCCGCCTGGAGGAGGGGTAGCTGTAGCGGCCTGGGTCAACATGGCCTGGAGCGTCTGTGCGGCGAGTGTACCGGCAAGGTTAGCGGGTGTGGGCGTTCGCATTAGAGGCATGTTGCAGGCCGAAAGCACCAGAGCGGTGATCAAAATGATCCAGATGAAGAGTTTACGATACATTACTGGGCGATCCTTTCTCATTAATTCATACCACAAAAGGTATTAATGACTCGTTTTTATAACGAAATCTACTTTAAAAAGTTCCACTTTGATCGGGCTGGTTTCAAAAAAGATACCCCGAAAAACAGGTTGTTCAAGATTGCACTCTTCGTATAATGGAAAATATGGCCCGTCATTTGCTGATTGTCCCATCTCTGAGTTGCCCGGCGCAGTGCAGTTATTGTTTTGGGCCTCATCAGGGAAGTGGGCGGATGGATGAGCGAGTGTTGATGCGGACGGCTGAGTGGTTGTCGGCTTTGCCCGGTGATGGTGAAACGTTGGAGGTAACCTTTCATGGAGGAGAGCCTTTAACCGCTGGAGTGCAGTTTTATCAACGAGCTCTGCCCCTTTTGATGCAATCATGGCGGGGAAAAAGCGTTCGGTTCAGCATACAGAGCAACCTCTGGCTCTTGAATGAAGCCTTTCTGGAGTTGTTTTCGGGTTTTCCTGTTTCCATAGGCACCAGCCTGGATGGCCCCGAAGAAATGAATGATCGGCAGAGAGGGGCGGGCTATTTCCGACGCACAATGCAGGGTATTGAAAAAGCCCGGTTGTATGGGGTTCCAGTGGGGGTGATTGCCACGTTTACCGCTTCATCGGCACGAAGATGGCGTGAGGTGGTCGAGTTTTTTGCGCGGGAGGGGTTGAGTTTTTCAGTTCACGCCGCCCTGCCAGTGCTGGGGGTGGATCTGGCAAAGCAGCCCTGGGTGTTACCTCCATCGGCGTATGGAGAGCTGATGGTCGCTTTGCTGGACTATTACCTGGAAAATTTGAGGCGGGTACGTATTGCGACACTGGATGCAATGATCCGATCGGTGGTTCGGGGGAAAGGTGGAATGTGCACCTTTGGGAACTGCCTGGGGGAATATCTGGCGGTGGGAGCGGATGGCGGGGTGTATCCATGCCAGCGTTTTGCAGGGATGGATGCGTTTCGGCTGGGGAGTATAGAAGGATCCCGGCAATTGCTTGAGGCTTCACCAGCGTGGGTTAAACTGGCGAACCGTGAAAGCCAGGTTGTGGAAGTTTGCGGGGAATGTGAGTTCTTCGATATTTGTCACGGGGGATGTCCGTACAATGTCCTGGCAAATGGTCAGGAGGGAATACGTGATCCTTATTGTGAGGCATACCGAAGCATTTTTCAAAAAATCGTCATCCTCGGAACCGAAGAATTTTTCAAGCCAGAACATATCCGGGCGATCGTGGATGCTTCTCCCCAACGAGAGCAAAATTTATCAACCGGGGGGATTCTGGATTTGATGAACGGGAAGCCGCACCCGTTTGAGGTTGCTCAGAACGCGGGGCAGGTGCTGGGCGCGGTAGCTCTGGCGGCCAGCAGGTCAGCATACGAAGCTACTGAGAAGCTTTCTCGGGCCGGGCTGGTGCGCGAACCGGGGCGTACTCTTCAGGCGCTGGAACAATTGAAGAAACGGCTCACTGAGCCGAAAACGATACTTAACAACCTTTACCTGCATGTGACCTTTGACTGCTCCCTGCGTTGTTCTCATTGTTATGCGTACGGTGGAGAACGAGGAGGAGCAATTTTCCCTGCCGAAGAAGTGGGCAAACAGGCCATGGAGGCCGGCCGTTTGGGCTTTCGACACCTAGTGATCACCGGAGGAGAACCTCTGGTGCATCCTCAAATAGAGCAAATTTTAACCGCCTTGAAAAAAGTGGACGGTGTGGTTCGCCCCTTACGGACAGTGTTACGCACCAGTCTGGTTGGCCCTCTCAATGAAACCATGCTCAAACTCCTTGTCGAAAGCGTGGATGAGGTGGTGATCAGCGTGGATGGCGACCCTGTTATGCATGATCAACGGCGTGGAAAAGGGAGTTATGAGCGTACGGTAGCCAATTTGAGGCGGCTTGTGGAGGTTCGTGAGAGGGCTGAAATTTCTCTGGCGGCAGTATTACCACTGGCACAGGCTCAGAGTGGCCCGGGGCAGCATGTCCGCGCCCTGGCGCGTGAGCTGGGTATTCGGAGGGTGCGCATACGCCCATTATTGCCACTGGGCCGAGCTGTGGATCATACCCCTGATCTGGAAGCGGAAGTGGTGTGGGGGCATCTCACCCCTGATGAAAGAATTGCTTATGGATTTACTCCAGCGGCCTCGTGTGGGATGGGGCAGAATCTATACCTGGAACCAGATGGAACAGCCTATCCGTGTTATGCCTGGCATGCACCGGCCTGGGCACTTGGAAATGTCCTCGAGGAAGGCGGGCTGGAGCAAATCGTGTGCGGAGACCGTTTTCGTCAGTTAAGGCGGGCTACGGTTGATACCCGAGAGAGATGCAAAGGATGCGCTTATCGTTATCTTTGCGGTGGAGCCTGCCGGGCGTGGGGACGCGTGCAGGAAGAAGCTCAGGTAGATTTAAATCAGGCGCCAGGCGACTGCTCGCATTTAAAGGAGCGGGCCAGGGGGATGGTAATCAGCGCGTTGAAATATCTGGAAATTCCCACCGAGCGCTGGGAGCAGGCGGGTTTACCTTTGGATTGACCCGGTTTAAAGGCTGTACTCGAAATAATCGTTCTCGCAGGGGTTGCCCCAGGTAGCCCACATACGGCGTTCGTCCAGGTCGAAGAGCAAAGCTGTGATGGTTTTTTCGCGGTCGAGTGGTTGCTTTTCGTCAATGGCGTGGTTACAAATCGAATCCTGATAATTCACATGATCGCGCTGGATGGTTTTCAATGAGTCAAGCGTGTGCAAGGGTGTCAGGCTGAGCAATCGATGGGCACGAAAATACCGCACGCGGGTAGATATCAGCTCATCGGGATCGGACTCAATTTCTTGCATGTGCGGGTGCATGAAATGGTTGGTATGAGCGATAACGCCCTGTTCACTTCCGAGAATGGCGAAGCGACGGGCGGATACTTCCACATTGTAAAGTTCACCGCTGACATGAGCGATGAGGTGGTTGTATCCGGCGGCGCGCTGGGGTGAAAGCGTGTAGCGGATGGCTTCGGCGGGGGTGCGAGCACTGAGTACAGCCCGTGAGACGACCACCCGGGGCGTGCCAATCCGAGAATCATTGGGATACACCGAGTCGCAACACTGGGCGATACCCTCGGCATTGAAACCGATGTTGGGGAGTAGAGCACCATAGGTCATGGCCAGGAAGGGAGGAGCGTCTTCTGGCCGGGCGCGAATGATGACCAGGTCATTCTCGTCTTCTGGCAGCCAGTCCTCATTATGAGCGACCAGCACATGTCCATTGGCACTGCGTTCAGGAGCAACAGCCATGCTGGTACATTTGGTCAGGTGGAGGGCATCCATGGTGACGGCTTCCATGGCATTTACCACCGCCACTTCATCAAAAGATACACCGGCTCCATCGGCGATACCGCGCATTTCGGCCACATACTCAGGATAACGTTCTTCGGCAAACGGGATGTACTTGCGAGACTGGATAATCGCGCCTTCCCAGTTTAATTGAAGTGTATCATAGGCATCCTGAACAAGTTCCCGGGCATTTTCGACACTGTGACGAATTTGATCCCGGCAGGCTTCGCCAAACTGGCAACCCATTTGATAATGGCTTCCATATATCTCGATGAGGGGAATACGTCGCTGCATCATGGCTTCCATTCTACCATTACCAGGGCAATCTGTCTGGTCAATTTCAGCTCTTTAGGGTAAAATAAAAACACGGGGCGGTGGCGGAACTGGCAGACGCAGTGGACTTAAAATCCACCGACCGCGAGGTCTTGTGGGTTCGAGTCCCACCCGCCCTACCAGTACGTACGCGGTCAGGCATCAAGCCGCCGCTTTTCTTTTTAATTCCAGGTATGGAACGTATTGCTCAGTTGTATAATTATGTCAGACAATTCATGGCGGGTGGCCGTCACTGCATGATCGGATTTCCCGATTAATGAATATGGAAAGGAGTTCAGATACATGGGCGAATCTCATTTTTCTCCCTCCAGGCGTTCGTTTCGAGCTATTCGACTGGAACGAGTCTCACCAGTTCCATCCGACATCGAAATCGCGCAGGCCGCAAAAATGAAGCCGATCAGCGAGCTGGCCGAAGAGTTGGGGTTGCTCCCTGAAGAAATCGAGCTGTATGGTCCTTACAAGGCCAAAGTGAGTCTTTCGGTTCTGGAGCGATTGAAAGACGTCCCGGATGGTCATTATATTGATGTGACTGCCATTACTCCGACGCCTTTGGGAGAGGGGAAGACCACCACTACGGTGGGGCTGAGCCAGGCACTGGGGGCACATTTAGGGTACCGCGTGTTTACCTGCATTCGTCAACCCAGCCAGGGGCCGACCTTTGGGATTAAAGGGGGGGCTGCCGGCGGGGGGTACAGTCAGGTAGTGCCGATGGATGAGTTTAATTTGCATTTGACCGGTGATATTCATGCCATTACCGCGGCCAACAATCTGATGGCAGCAGCTATTGACGCGCGTATTCTGCATGAGGCCGGAGCTACGGATGAGCAGCTTTTCAACCGCCTGTGCCCTCCTGGAAAAGATGGAAAGCGCCGCTTTGGTGCTGGTTTGCTTGGCCGGTTACGCCGTCTGGGCATCCATAAAACGGACCCGGATGAGCTTACCCTGGAAGAGCGCTCTCGCCTGGTGCGGCTGGACATTGACCCCGCTACGATCACCTGGCGCAGGGTGCTGGATACTTCCGATCGATTTTTGCGCAAGATTATTATCGGAAAGGGCGAGGGCGAAGAGGGTTTCGAGCGTGAGACGGGCTTTGATATTACGGTGGCATCGGAACTGATGGCCATTCTTGCTCTCACCACCAGTCTGGCGGATATGCGCGAGCGGATTGGAAAGATCGTGGTTGCCCTGAGCCGTCATACTCGCGAACCGATTACTGCCGAAGATCTGGGAGTGGCGGGAGCTCTGACCGTGCTCATGAAGGACACGATTAAACCAAACCTGATGCAGACTCTGGAAGGCACCCCTGTGTTTGTTCATGCAGGACCATTTGCTAATATTGCTCATGGCAACAGCTCGATCCTTGCCGACCGCATTGCTTTGAAACTGGCAGATTATGTCGTCACAGAATCGGGATTTGGTGCTGATATTGGCATGGAAAAGTTTTTTGATATTAAATGCCGTTATTCCGGATTGCAACCAAGTGTGGTGGTTCTGGTGGCCACTGTGCGTGCGTTGAAGATGCACGGTGGTGGCCCAAAAGTGGTTGCAGGGCGGCCTTTAGATCCGGCCTATACTGAGGAAAACCTCGATCTGTTACGCGCCGGGTTGTGCAACTTATTGCATCACATTGGCATCGCGCGGAAGTTCGGTGTGCCGGTGGTGGTGGCGATCAACCGCTTTGCTACCGATACCCCTGCTGAACTGGAACTGATTCGCAAGGTTGCCGTGGAAGAGGGCGGCGCGGAGGATGCAGTTGTGGCGGATCACTGGGCGCTGGGGGGTGAAGGTGCAGTTGAGCTTGCCAGAGCGGTGGTCAAGGCAGCGCAAAAACCACGCCAGTTCCATTTCCTGTATCCTCTGGAAATGACGATTAAAGAAAAGATTGAGACGATCGCTTGTGAGGTTTATGGCGCAGATGGGGTGGATTATTCTCCTGAGGCCGAGGCGCAAATTGAAGAGTATACGCGGTTAGGTTTCGACCGTTTGCCAATCTGCATGGCCAAGACTCATCTTAGCCTGAGCCATGATGCTAACCTCAAAGGCGTGCCGCGGGGATTCCGATTGCCTGTACGGGAGATTCGCGCCTCGGTAGGGGCGGGTTTCCTCTATCCGTTGGTCGGAACAATGAGCACGATGCCTGGTTTACCAACCCGTCCGGCATTTTTCGACATTGATCTCGACCTAAAAACCGGGAAAATTATAGGTTTATCCTGAATGAGGCAGAAAAGGTGGAACGACAAAGAGGTTGTTCCACCTTTTCGTATCTTCTTTTTCTTGCGAACGTATTTCCTGGAAAAATCGAGCCGTATAGAATATCGATTGTTTAACCTGATTGCTCTATAATTACAGCATATCGGGTGTTCTTTTGCCCTTAGAGGTTTTTCCGGGAAGGAGAGGAGTAAGCAAGGGGTAACGATGAACTACCCGAAGAAATGGTTTTAGATTGGGAGGCCTTTGATGGATCTTTTTTCCAGAGAAGCGGAGTCGGTAGATGTAGGGCAACGCCTTAAGCATTTACGAGAAGAACGGCAAATTTCGATGCGTGAGCTGGCAAGGCGATCGGGGCTGTCGGCAAACGCGTTGAGTATGATCGAGCGCGGTTTGACCTCTCCCTCAGTATCTACGCTAACCAAACTGGCTGCTGCGCTGCAGGTACCAATCACTGCTTTCTTCCGCCCGGAAAGTTCAAAGGAGAACGTGGTTTTTCGCAAAGCGAGCGAACGAACCCGCATTCCATTCCTGCGGGGGTTGATTGAAGGATTGGGGGGCGAATTCTTTTCGGGAAGGGTCGAGGCTTTCCTGTTAACCCTGGAGAACGGGGGCAGCAGTGGGCCGAGCGGGATGCTTCATGCAGGGAGTGAAATTGTTTACTGTTTACGCGGCGTACTTGAATATGAGGTGGAAAATAAGCGCTATATTCTAGAGCCCGGAGACAGCCTGATTTTTTCCGCTTATATGAATCATCGCTGGCGCAATGCCGGTAAGACGGTGGTCAATGCGATTATTGTGATCAGTTGCTTCAATGAAAATGAAAGCCCGGTGGAGTATCACCTGGCTACCCTGTTGCAGAATACAGAGGAAGATAAAGGTGACGGGCACGAAGTGGAGGATGCTAATATTCCGGAAGAAGTGTAAATTTATAAATTGAGCCAGCGAGCGGCTATGGCTGGGAGATCATTGACCGAGCCGATTTTTCGGGTGCAGGGGGGAAGGGACTCGAGAAATGCGCGCCCGTAGCGTTTGGTGAGAATGCGCCGGTCAAGGATGGCCACAATCCCGCGGTCAGATTGGGTGCGGATGAGCCGGCCAAATCCCTGCCTGAAGCGCAGAATGGCTTCGGGGAGCTGGTATTCATTAAAAGGGTCATCAAAGGTTTCTGAACGGGCCGCAATGATCGGGTCTGAGGGTACGTCAAAGGGTAATTTTACAATCACCAGCACCGAGAGCGCCTCACCGGGGATATCCACCCCTTCCCAAAAGGAGCGTGTGCCCAGCAAGACGGCTTTATCGGCTTCGCGAAAGTTTTCAAGGAGCGTATTAGGTGATGCACCTTCTCCCTGTTCATAGACAATAATCCCAGATTCAATCAATGGGGCGGAGATGTTCTGAGAGGTACGGCGCAATTGAGTGTATGAGGTGAAAAGAGCCAGCATTCGCCCGCCGGTAGCTCTGGCTAACCTCACCAGTGCCTGTTCGATGGCGCGCTGGTGGCCGTTGGTATCCCCCGGTTCGGGAATATCATTCACCAGATAGAGGAGCGCGGCGCTCTCGTAATCGAATGGAGAGCCCAGCTGAAGCTCTTCTGCTTCATCGGCGGCCAGGCGGCTGCGGAGGTAATCGAAGCCCTCGTGGGTGGTCAGTGTGGCTGAGGTCAGGATGACGCTGGTTTTCTCATGCCAGATGTACTCTTCCATCAATGGGCCGATGTGGAGAGGAGCAATTTGCAGAGAGAGTTGATTGCTGTTGGGAGAAATTTCTGCCCAGTAAATGGAACTTTGCTGGGGTTGAGCCACGAAAGCATGGAGGTTTGCATCGGCTTCCATGAGGCGCCGATAGACGTTCGCAAGCGATTCGAGGGTATCCTCGAATTCATCGCTGGCCGTATCACGGAGTTCTCCGCAGGTTTTATACAATTCAGCCAGGAGATTGGAAAGAAGCCCGGTGACTTCATGGGCGGCATCCCAGGTAATTTCGATGTTGGTCCAGGGTGGAAGGGTGCGGGAAGATTCGAGGATACGTTCCTGCTGGCCGTATGCCCCAACCGGGCGTCCTTCGCGGATCTCCGCCAGGAATTCTTCCATAGCGCGGAAAAAAGCGCTGTAGGCGTGTTCGAGACGGAAGATGAGGTCAGTCGCGCGTTCGAAAGCCTGTTGCATGGCGGCAAAGTCGGAGGGACGCAAAAGCTGATTGAGAAGTAGTAAAAGGCGTCCGAGAATCCCGGTATTCGTGCCACCTAATTCACGGAGGAGCCGGGCCAGATCGGCCTGGGTGACGCGAAAACTGAGGGCGCTGGTTGTGGCGGCCTCCAGATGATGAGCTTCATCGACAATAAGATAATCGTAATCCGGGAGGACACGACTGCCAGTGGCCACATCCGAAAGAAGAAGCGCATGATTGACGACGAGAAGATGGGCGCTCTGAGCGGCCTGACGTGCTCGATAAAACGGGCATGCTCCACCGGTGCGCTCCATACACACTTCTGCCTTGCACCCTTCATCCTCGGCAGAGATGCGGCTCCAAACATCTCGCTCGATTGGTCCGTTGAGATTAATCTCATTTCGATCACCTGAATCGGAGAATTGCAGCCAGGTGAGCACTTTGGCGAGGACACGCATCTCATCGACGCTCGTTGGGCCGCGCTGGCGCAGGTTTTCCAGACGTCTCGGACAAAGGTAGTTATTGCGACCTTTTAAAACAGCTGCCCGCAGGTCAATCCCCAGAGCTTCACGCAGGTCTGGAATATCTTTTTTGATTAATTGATCTTGCAGGTTAATAGTGTTGGTGGAAATGACCACCCGCGTATTGTTCTGGAGAGCAAAGAGAGCCGCCGGTACAAGGTAAGCAAAGGATTTTCCCGTACCTGTTCCGGCTTCTACCATGAGATGTTGGCCTTTCGAAAGCGCCTGTGCCACGGCGCGGAGCATTTCAACCTGTTGCTGGCGATATTCGTAACCAGAGAAATAACGGGAGAATGGCCCACCATACTCAAGCAGAGCGGCCACTTCATCAACGTCGAGGGGAATGGGGGTTTCAACCGATTCTACCGGGGGTAAGGGAGGTTCAGGCCGAAAGAGGAACAAACCCTGATCCTGGGCTTTTCGGGCAGGAATGGGCTTTCGGGCCAGCGAGCGCAGCACCTCGCGGAAGGTGTATGCGGCTCCCCAGTCAAATGGTTCGCTCTGCCGGACAAATTCAGCAATCAGTTCTATGGGTAATTGGTGAGCCAGATCCAACAGGCGTAAGTAGACTGCATGGGTCACGCGCGCATCGTCGAGAGCGCGGTGCGTTGCCGGCAGTAAAATTCCCAGAGTCTGCCCAAGCGCACCCAGGTTATACCGGCTGGCGTTGGGCATAAGCACCGATGCCAGCTCGTAAGTATCCACTACCTGATTGAATCGTAAAAGATTCTGGCGGTTAAGAAAGGCAAGATCAAACGAGACATTGTGACCCAACACGGGAGCGTCGCCAACAAACTGAGCCAGGTCTGCAATAACTTCTCGAATGGAAGGGGCATGACGCACCATGTCGTTTGTAATGCCAGTTAATTGAGAAATAAACGATGGGATTGGGCGCCCCGGGTGAATAAGGGTGGACCATTCGTCTTCGATGCGTGGGCCATTGAAGCGTACTGCGCCAATCTCAATGATGGCATCGTTGTTTGGATCAAGACCGGTAGTTTCGATATCAATGGCGACCAAAGAGGGCATGAAAGGGATTATACCAGTTTACCGGTCAAAATTTCTATAAAAGGCGATGGAGGCTATAGCCTCCATCGCCTTTTATGTCGGTTCAGGGGAAAACTATGGAAGGTTATTTATCTCCAAGCCTTCTGACGTTTCCAGAGCCAGAGATGGACTGGTCGATCTGAGGATTCCCATAATAGCGTACTGCCCCACTCCCACTGATGCGCACATCCAGTGTGTCTTTGGCCCAGACAGTAACCTCGCCGGAACCGTTGATTCGTACCGTAACGTTCCTGGATTCCAGATCCGGGCAGGCAAATTTACCGGAGCCGTTGATTTCTACTGAAACGTTGTCAGCTTTTCCGCTGATGACAAATTGCCCGGAGCCACTGGTTGTGGCAGAGAGGCTGTCAGCCTGTAGATCGTCGATTTCAAACTTACCCGAGCCTGAAGTGTTCAAATCCAGCCGGCTTGTGTTCAGACGATCTATGGTTACTTTGCCAGATCCGGCAATTTGAATTTCATTGAGGTCTTTCACGGTGAGATGATAGATAAGGCGGGTATTGAAGAGCAGGCTCAGACGTGGTTTGAGCTTTAGCTCGAGCTGACCGTTGTTGACCTCGGTGATAATATAAGGGAGAAGGTTGTCATCGGTTTCTACCGAGAGGGCCTCTTTATCTCCCTGAGTAACGATGAGTTCACCTGTGCCGCTGAGTAATACTTTATTGAAGCCCGAGACTTCACGGGTTTCAGTGACCACGTTACCAGAACCGCGAATGCGTTCGTTGCCCAGATTGATGGAAAATCCACAGGCGGTGGTGGTAACAAATGCTAAAATAATGATGACAAAAAGCAGACGGAATTTCATGATGGTTCCTTTCCTGAAGAAATCTGAAATTGATCCTTTTCACTTTCATTTACGCAGGATTTGTGAATTAGTTTCGTAAAGTTTCATCCCCGGTTGTGCTTTTTTACCCGATCTGTAGATAATAGAACCAGGAGGTTGTATGAACGAAGAATCCGCCACTGCATCGGATATTTTTGAGGGGATTGAGATGGGGGTGGGTACCTGGGCATGGGGAGACCGACTGACGTGGGGATATGGTCGGGGTTACTCTCTGGCCGATTTACGAGAGGCATTTGAGGCTTCCATCGCGGCTGGACTGCGGTTTTTTGATACCGCGGAAGTTTACGGGCAGGGGCAATCTGAACAGATCCTGGGGCAATTTCTCAAAACGACTGAGGTACCTGTAAAGGTAGCGACCAAGTTCATGCCTTTTCCCTGGAGATTGGGACGAAGAACATTGATCAACGCTCTCAAGGGCTCCCTAAAGCGACTGGGGGTTTCACAGGTGGACTTATATCAGATCCATATGCCGCTTCCGCCAGTCAATATTGAAACGTGGATGGATGCCATGGCTGAAGCGGTTCAGGCTGGCTTGACGCGGGCAGTTGGAGTCTCGAATTACGATGCGGATCAGATGCGCCGGGCTTATGAACGTTTACAGCGGGCAGGCATTCATCTGGCGTCGAACCAGGTTGAATACAGCCTTCTGAACCGAACCGTGGAGAAGAATGGCTTGCTGGCATTGTGCAATGAACTGGGAGTCAAGCTGATTGCTTACAGCCCGCTTTTAATGGGAGTATTAAGCGGAAAGTACTCTCCCGAGTCTCCACCTCCGGGAATCCGGGGTGGTCGGTACGGAAGAAGGTTCCTGGAGCGGATTCAACCGCTTATGAAGTTGATTAAACAGATCGGTTCGGAGCATGGCGGAAAAACCCCCGCACAGGTTGCCTTAAATTGGGTGATCTGCAAAGGGGCTCTACCCATCCCGGGGGTAAAAACCATCAGCCAGGCTGAACAGAACGCGGGGGCGTTACACTGGCGTCTCACAGAAGAGGAAGTTAATCACCTGGACGAAATGAGTGACCGGCTCTTGGAAGAAGGGTAGGTGTGATTTATAATCGGGCCTTATGGATGATACCCAGATTCGCTATTTACCTTTTCATGCAATCAATGAGTTCATGCTGGATGATTACCGGCTAAAGGTGATCCAATCGGTGCTGCGGGATGTAGAGAAACTGCCTGGAGAAAGAAGGGGCAGGTTGAACGGTCTGATCCGCAGGCATATTAACATTCCGGGCTTCAGGAACAGTGCTATTGCCCCGTTGCCTCTGCGGGTGAAGGGGGCGGTTACGGCTTTTGAGCGCCATCCAGAGTTTACCGCCCAGGTCTTGCAGGGGTGGTCTGAACTTCATCCTGATTTGCGCGCCCGGGTTTTTGAGATGCTCAAAGCCCGAAACTGGGAACAACTTCTTCCCCCAGAAGCCGATCGGAGTAAACTGCCTGGGTTTATGACGCAGTGGCCCAAGACCGAGACGTATGAAGTGCTCGACCAAACTTACGCCGAGATGTTCCCTGATTCACCCGCTGAAAGTGATGATATTCGTTTGATGTGTGTTTGGATTGCGAATCGGCTTCCATATGAGCTCTTCGAAGACGAAGAAGAGGGAGCAGAAGAAGCCTGATTCTCTTTTCTGCGTGGATGTGGCGGCAGGAGGTTCTTCTGCCGCCATTTTTTTATAAAGGTCAATCGATAAATTCGGTTTCGACTTCTGCCTCTGAAGAGAGGGTTTCGCCGGTTGGCTCGATTTGAATCTCTCCAAAGAGTTGATCCTGATTCGCTACCACAATGCGCCGTTTAACCAATTCCAGCATGGCCAGGAAGGTGACGATCCATTCCACGCGGTCGGTCTTCTTTTCGAGCAGGGAGCGGAATGTGGTTTGCCCGAAGCGGCGGAGCGTTTCAAGGATTCCGTGAATTTTCTCCCGGATGGTAATGCGAGGTCGCGAAACCACCTGATTTAACGAGGGTAAATCCGGGCGTCCAAGAAGTATGGCACGTGCCGCATCGCGTAGATGCTGGACGGTGATGCCTGTAAGGTCAAGGCGGGCTTCGAATTTAAAAGCCGGTTGGGCCACCCGGAGATAAGTGCGTAATCCTCTGGCTTCGCGGTCGGCAAGAACCTCCGCCAGCTCTTTGAAACGGCGATAAATGATCAATTGCCGGGCGAGGGCTTCGCCGGGGTCTTCGTCATCTTTTGACGAGGCTTCAGCCGGTGGCCGTGGAAGCAAAGCGGCAGATTTAATCTGCAAGAGGCGGGATGCGATCACCAGAAATGCAGAAACCTCAGCCGGATCGCGGTCAGAAATGTGTTGGAGGTATGCCAGGTATTGGTCCGTGACCTGGGCGAGTGCCAGGGCGGTGATATCCAGCTCGGCGTGTTCGATTAATTCAAGAAGCAGGTCCAGCGGGCCTTCATAAACAGGCGTGCTGATCCGATAATGCTCGGTTTGATGTCCGGCTACCTGGAAACTCACAGGGCGAATTATAGCAGAAGCGTCAGAAACCTGAGGGAAGGGTTTATAATTTAACTTTGTTCTCATCTGATTATTAGAAAGGAGTGCCTTGAACTCAAAGAAACTTACCCATCTTGATGATTCCGGGCAGGCCAGAATGGTCGATGTTGGGAATAAACCCGATACGGAACGTATGGCAGTGGCTCGCGGCGAGGTACATCTTCAGGCCAGCACTCTGGAGCTTATTCGGGAGGGGTTGCTGAAGAAAGGGGATGTGCTTGGGGTGGCTCAGATCGCCGGAATCCTTGGTGCCAAGAAAACTGCTGAATTGATTCCTCTCTGTCATCCCATTGTCATGAATCACATTGCAGTGAAGGTGGAATTGGCGGACGATCTGCCAGGCGTAAGGATTACCGCCACTGCCCGCGCTACCGGAAAGACCGGCGTGGAAATGGAGGCTTTAACTGCTGTCAGTGTGGCTGCATTAACTGTATACGATATGGTGAAAGCGGTGGAAAAAAATGCCCGGATCGAAAATATCCATCTTGTGGAAAAACATGGGGGGCTGAGTGGGGATGTGCACAATGAATGATCTGATTAAGGTTACAGTGCTTTTTTTTGCCTCTCTGAAGGAACGGGTTGGAATGACCAGCACGACCCTGGAAATTCCACAAGGGGCGCGGGTGGCAGATCTGAAGGCTATACTTCTGGAAAGGTTTCCTGCCCTGGCGGGCGCGTCAGGGAGTATAATCATTTCCGTTAACCGCGAATTTGCGTTTGACAGCGACCCGGTGGCTGATGGGGCAGAAGTTGGGCTGTTCCCACCGGTGAGTGGAGGGGAGGGGGGGCCGACCATTTTACGGGTCACCCAAGCACCTCTCGATCTGAATGAAGTTGTGGCGCAAATTACTTTACCAACCACGGGGGCAGCCTGTGTATTCAGTGGAATGGTTCGAGGAAAGACCACTCGTGGAGCGGCGCATGAGACCATTCAACTGGAATATGAAGCCTATATTCCCATGGCTGAAGCTAAAATGGCTCAGGTAGCCAGAGAAATCCGCGAACGCTGGCCAGCGGTGGAGGGCATTGCCATCATTCAACGGATTGGCAGTCTTGAGGTAGGCACACCGACAGTGGTCATCGCTTGCAGTGCCAGTCATCGAGACACAGGTGTCTTTGAGGCGGCAAGATACGGGATTGACCGATTAAAAGAAATTGTGCCGGTTTGGAAGAAGGAAATTGGTCCACATGGAGAAATCTGGGTGGATGGCCATTACCATCCCAGAAGGGGCGATTAACCCCATGGTGAAGCAGGTGTTATTCGGGAACTAATGGGACGCAAGCTGCCGGGGCCATCGGAGAGATGGAAAATATGGAGACGAATCGGGCGGCTCGCGTCCCCTGGGTTCCAGGGAGAGACAAATGGAGCAGATCACCAATCATGTAGAGTCTCCGCAAGAATTTGCGAAACGAATTGGTTTGCATTTCAATGACTGGATGTTGCTCAGCCGGGCTTTAACCCATCGTTCCTACCTGAACGAGCATGCTGAAGCGCTGGAAGATAATGAACGCCTGGAGTTCTTGGGTGACGCAATTCTGGATTTTATTGTAGGAGCCTGGCTCTACAACCGCTTCCCGGAAATGCCCGAGGGCGATCTGACGCGAATGCGTTCGGCACTGGTGTATACCGAGCAACTGGCTGAATTTGCCCGTCAGATTGGCCTGGGGGCTGCCATGCGGCTGGGAAAAGGGGAGAGCCAGGCGGGAGGGCGTGACCGCCCCGCCCTGTTGTGTGATACTTTCGAAGCGCTGATTGGAGCGATTTATCTCGACCAGGGCATCGAGGCGGTGCGAGAGTTTATTGCGCCCATGCTTGAAGAAGCTTCTGACCGGATTCTGGCCACGCATAGCATTGAAGACCCCAAAAGCCTCCTGCAGGAATGGGCACAATCGCAGGGGTTTCAGGCACCGCATTACATCACACGTAATGCTTTTGGCCCCGATCACTCGAAAGTGTTTGAAGTGGAAGTCATTATCAATGGAGAGTTGTATGGGCGAGGCACCGGTCACAGCAAGCAGGCGGCTGCAAAAGCAGCGGCAAAGGACGCTCTGGAGCGTCTTGGAATGCTCTAATCCGACGGGCTATTATTTCTTTTCCTGTTTTTTTACCACATGCGGGGTATGGCTTCTTTATGCCTTTATTAAAATCGCTTGAACTTCATGGTTACAAAACCTTTGCGAGCCGTACTATTTTTGAATTCCCCGGACAGGTGACGGCCATCGTGGGGCCAAATGGATCGGGGAAGTCAAACATTGCCGATGCGGTGCGTTGGGTGCTGGGGGAACAATCCTACAGTCTTTTACGCGGGCGTAAAACCGAGGATATGATTTTCTCTGGATCGGAACTGCGCCCGCGGGCGGGGATGGCCTCGGCCTCGATCGTATTTGATAATGAGAGTGGTTGGTTACCGATTGATTACTCTGAGGTCTGCATTACCCGACGCGCTTATCGTGATGGCACCAATGAATACTTATTGAATGGACAGCGGGTGCGTTTGAAAGAGATCACTGAGTTGCTGGCGCAATCTGGACTGGCGGAACGTACTTATACGATCATCGGGCAGGGCCTGGTTGATGCGGCCCTTTCCTTAAAACCGGAGGAGCGGCGGCGTTTCTTTGAAGAGGCCGCCGGAATAGGCCTGTATCGCGCAAGGCGCGAGGAAGCCCTTAACCGATTGGATGCCACGCGCAGAAACCTGGAACGGGTGCAGGATATTCTCAGTGAACTGGAACCGCGCCTGCAAAGCCTGGAACGTCAGGCAAAGCGGGCCATGGAATATGAGCAAATCCGCAACGACTTACGGATTCTTTTACGAGAGTGGTACGGGTATCACTGGCAGCGCAGTCAGGCAGAACTGATCCATGCCCGAGAAGCTCTGCGAGTTCAGGAAGAGCGTCTGGAACAGGCGCGTCAGAGGCAAACAGAGGCTGAGAATGCCGTTAACAAAGTGGATGAACAACAACAGGAATTGCGAGAAAGGCTCAACACGTGGCACCGCCAATCGGCTGAACTCCATACCCAAAGGGAAAAAATTAGCCGTGCCCTGGCGGTGATGGAGGAACGCCAACGCTCGCTGGTGGAGCAGCGCCGAAGAATGCAGAGTGACCTGGCCCGTTTGGAAGAAGAACAGGTTGCCCGTCAGGCAAGGCATGGAGAGCTGGAGGAAGAGGTAGAACGCCTTCGAGCGGAACTCGCCGAGTCGGCGGAACAACTGGAAAGGGCACGGCAGGCACTGGCCAAACGGCAGGCTGAACGTAGTGAACTGGAAGGCAAACTGCGTGAAGCCAGGCGGGCACTGGTGAGTGCTGAGACACATCAGGTGCAATGGAAGGCCCGGTCCGATGAGCTGGCGAATCGACTGGAGACATTAACGGCCAGCCTGCGCGGCTTGGAACAAACGATGGCGCATGAAGGAGAGGATCGTAAGCGTTTGCAGGCCAGGTTGGAACAATGGGAGTTGAATCGAAAGAGTGCCGAGGAGGAACTGCATAGGGCAGAAGGCGGACTCAATACTCACCGGGATGCATTGCGAAAGCTGGAAGAACAAAGGCGTGCAATGCTTGAAGAACGCGGGAAGCTGGAAGCCGAACGTGAACGATATAAAGCCCAGCTTGAGGTTCTTGAGCAGGCTGAGCGTTCGCTCAGCGGCCTTGCCAGCGGGACGCGTTTTCTACTGCAAGAGGCCCAACAGGGGCGACTCAAGGGAAAGTTTCAGGCGCTCATTGGTGGCCTGGTTGTTCCTGCTGAGTTCGAGCATGCTATTGCCGCGGCGCTTGGAGAAGCTCTGGACTGCCTGTTGCTGGATGCATCGGACCATCTGGATGAGGTACTTGAGGTTCTGGAACGAGCCGAAAAGGGACGCGCTGTGATTGTGCCTGTCGCGGAGGCGCGTGTGCGTGAGGAGATCAGGCAAGTCGGGGATGAAGGTTGCCTGGGAATTGCGGCTGATCTGGTACAGGTGGTTGACGCATGGAAACCCGCTATCAAAGTGTTGCTCGGACACGTTCTGGTGGCCAGAGATCGGCAGAGCGCCCGGCGGATCCTTGAACAATTGCCCGATTGGGCGCGCGTTGTAACCCTGAAGGGCGAAGTTTTTTCAGGGAATGGTATGGTAATTGCTGGCAAGGAGGGGAAACCCAACCATCTGATCAGCCGCTCCCGGCGGCTTCAGGAATTGCGGCAATCAGTTGAGGCTGTTTCTCTCCGCCTGGAAACTTTGAATGAACAATTACGCACGGTCGAGAATCAATTCGTTGAACTGCGTGCCCGGGAAAAAGAGCTGGAAAACATGGTAAAGCAGGCGCAGGGGGCTCTCTCGAAAGCCAGCCAGGGATACCAGCAGGCCGTCCTCGAAAATGAACAGGCTCGCCAGAAGCAGGAGTATCAGGTGCGGCAAGCAAATGCACTCAAAGGACAAATCGAACGAGCCGAAGGGGAAAGGCAACAGGTCGCGAAGGAGCTGGAGGCAGGTGCCCTTCGAGTGCAGGCATTAAGCGAAGAAGTACGTGAGTTGAACCGCTCGCTTAACGGTTTACCCCTGGAAGAGCTTCAATCTACCGTGAATCACTGGAACACCGCTCAAGCAGTGACTGCTCGCGCAGTGAGAGATGCCGAAAAGCGCCTGATGGAATTAACTGAAGGATTGACCGGCATTCAGAGTCAGATTGAAACTCTGAAACAGCGTCTGGAGGAGTCGAGAATCGGCCTGGAACAGGTGGATTCTGAACGTCGTCAGGCGCTTGCAGAGGAAGAGGTGTTGAATCAGCAAATCGAGGGGTTGCGGGAGCAAATTGAGCCAGCCGAACTACAGCTAAAAACCGTGCAGGAGGAGAGCGCCCGCCTCCGGGATCATTTAATTGCGGCTCAGCAGGCTGTGACTCTGGCTGAGCGATACACCACCCAGGCTCAACTGGAAGCGACCCGCTGCCGTGATTCTTTAGAAACCTTACGCCGGAAAATCGAGGAAGATTTCGGGCTTGTGGCTTTTGAATATTCAGGGGACGTTTCTGGGCCAACCCCACTGCCACTGGAGGGTATGGTTGAGCAACTTCCAGCTATTACCGAGGTACCTGCCGATCTGGAAGAGAATATTTCACGTCAACGGGCTTTGCTCAGGCGGATGGGGCCCATTAACCCCGAAGTCCAACACGAATATCGTTCGGTGAAAGAGCGATATGAATTTCTCACTGGCCAGGTGGCCGACCTCCAGAAAGCCGATGCAGATCTCCGGCAGGTGATCACTGAGTTAGATGAATTAATGAGGCGAGATTTTCATAAAACTTTTGATGCGGTTGCGGCGGAGTTTCGACAGATGTTCACCCGGCTTTTTGGAGGTGGATCGGCCCGGTTAATTTTGAATGACGCGGAGAGTACGGCTGAAATGGGAATTGATATCGAAGCTCGCCTGCCTGGCCGTCGTGATCAGGGGCTGTCACTCCTTTCTGGAGGAGAGCGAAGCCTTACGGCGGTGGCTTTGATCTTTTCTTTACTTAAGGTGTCACCCACGCCTTTCTGCGTGATGGATGAAGTGGACGCCATGTTAGACGAAGCCAATGTTGGCAGGTTCCGCGACCTTTTGCGTGAACTTTCTGAAAAGACCCAGTTTATCATCGTTTCGCATAACCGGAATACTGTTCAGGCAGCTGATGTGATTTACGGGGTGACTATGGGGCGGGATTCGGCCAGCCAGGTAATCAGCCTGCGTCTGGATGAATTGAGCGACGAGATGGTTCAATGAATTTGAAGGACCACCGAAAAGAGGCCGGTCAAAAGCCGGCCTCTTTTCGATGAAATTGAATTGGTGGGTTAATTATTGCCCTGCATAGGGGGTTACGGCAGGATCTGTTGGTACTACTGTCTGCCAGATATCGAACGTCTTTACTTGATCACTGGCTTTTGCCTGGGTCAGCCATTCGTTCCATCGAGACTGTTTGGCGTTGTTGAGTTCATTGTCGGTCAGGGGTAGTACCTGCTTGCCGAGGAGCTGGATAATGTGGTAGCCAAACTGCGATTTGACTGGCTGGCTGATTTGCCCAATATTGAGGGCAAATGCGGCGTTTTCAAATTCAGATACCATGACACCCTTGGTGAACCAGCCCAAATCGCCTCCGCGATCTTTACTTCCGGTGTCTTTGGATACTTCTGATGCCAGTTTGGCGAAATCCTCTCCCTTGTTTAATCGATCAATCACCTGTTTAGCTTCTTCTTCGGTGTCAACGAGGATATGCCGGGCCCAGATTTTTTCTCCCTCGGTTGGAACATCGGCGGTAATGGCATCGTAAACTTTCTTCCGAAGCAGACTGTAATAGATATATTTTCGGAGATGGGCTTCGTCATATCCGAGGGCCTTTATCGTGCTGAGGAACGTTCCCAGCTCGGTTTTGTACCCCTCCAGTGTAAACTCGGTGGGGGTGGGAAGCGGGGTGGGAGAAGCTTCGGGCGTGGGGGTTGGACCGCCCGGTGTGGGAGTCACTGCGGTGGGGGTAAGGGTGGGAGTAGAGGTTGCCGGTTCAGCAGTAGGGGTTGGTGTGTCAGTAGGGGTAGGAGGCAACCAGGCTTCCTGAGTGGGGTTGAGGGTTGCAGTCACGAAGGGAGTGCTGGTGGGCGCAGGGGTGGGCGTGCCATTGGCGTAAAACCCGAAAGCCTCCTGCAATCCTTTTTCAACCTCTTCATCACTTACGGTGATTCCACGGGCTTTGGCTTCTTGAGCGACCAGGAGGTCTTCAATCATCTGGTCGAGTACCCGCTTTCCGATATTGGTCGGGTCGGCCAGCTGGGTCTCAATTTGTTGAATCTGTTGTCCGTAAAATTGGGCGAGGAAAGGATTGCTAGTGATCTGCTCATATTGACGGACGAGAAGGAACCGTGCAAAACGGGTTTCTGTCTGAAATTCACGCACGGTAATTTTTTCGTTACCTACCTGCGCGACGACGCGCTGATATTGAAATACCTTCTGGTCCAGAATGCCGTAGGCAATCAGGGCAAAGACAAGGACAAAAATAGCCGTTACCCCGGCTACGAGGTAACGGGTTTGCTGACGCTCTTTTTCAATGCGTGCAAGATGTTTTTTAGTGGTAACGCTAGGAGAAGGATTTTTTGCCATGGACGACCTCTCGGAAAAAAAAGAAAGGGGCAAGGGCCGGCGTGTGCCCATGCCCCTCTGGATGGCGCGAAAAATCAGTCGAGATCGCCGCCCACAAAAGGCAGGAAAGCCAGATGGCGGGCACGTTTGATGGCGACTGCCAGTGCACGTTGATGTTTGGCGCAGGTGCCGGTCTGACGACGCGGACGGATTTTTCCTTCCTCGGTGATAAACCGGCGGAGCATATCCACCTGTTTATAGTCGATGAGGATATTTTTGTCTACGCAAAACTGGCAAATTTTGGGTCTGGAGACGTAGCGCCGTAGCGTTGGTTGCTCGTTCTCCATCATGGTATCGTCACTCATAGGTCTTACTCCAACTAGAAGGGATATTCGTCATCGAATTCATTCTCTGTGTCGGGAACTTCTCCAGCCTGGGTTGAGGAATTATCCCGGCGATCACCGAGAACCATCATCTCGCTGGCGACAATCTCCACCGAGGTGTGCCTGACTCCTTCACTGTCTTCCCAGCGGCGAGTCTGTAAGCGCCCCTCAACATATACCTGCTGACCTTTGGTGAGGTATTGCTTGCAGATCTCAGCCAGGTTGCCCCAGGCGACGACGTTAAACCATTCGGTTTCAATATGCCGCTCTCCGTCGGTTGAATTCCAGCTTCGTGAGGTGGCGACGGTAAAAGTTGTCACTGGTTTTCCGGAAGGGGTATAGCGCATTTCAGGATCACGCCCCAGATGACCAATGATCATGACCTTATTCAATCCGCGGCTCATATCATTCCCTCGTTTCGATCCGACGACACAGATGAATAGAAATGGCTGACTACTTTGCAATGATCATGTAGCGCAGCACGGGCTCGGTCAGCCGCAGATTGCGGTCGAGCTCATTGCTGAAGGCAGGGGGCATGCTGGTTTCAAAATAGACGTACTGGCCATCTCGCTGTTTGCGGATGGGATAGGCCATGCGGCGTTTTCCCCAGACGTCGGCTTTTTCCACCGATCCACCAGCTTCAGTAATCCACCCTTTAACCTTATCGATGAGCGCGGTAAGAGCCGTCTCATCCAGGTCGGGATGGACAATGAAGACAACCTCGTAGTTACGCATAACTGGATCCTCCTTTCCCTGGGTTTGCCCCTGTTTTCGCCGTTGGCGTTACAGGAGTGGAAAGTAACAACGTGGTTTACAGGGGGCTATTATACCTGAGAGCCCTGGTTTTGAACAGCCTTTCAGTAATTTTTGCGGAGATCCATTCCCGTATAAAGAGAGGCAACTTCGTCAGCGTACCCATTGAATTTCAGGGTGGGGCGACGCCCCAGCTCGCCAATGCGCCGTTCACTGGATTGTGACCATCGCGGGTGAGGAACATCAGGGTTAACATTGGCATAAAAACCGTATTCATTCGGAGCGATTTCCATCCACAGGCTGGTGGGCTGATTAACCACCAGCTCAATTTTCACAATGGCTTTAATGCTTTTAAAACCGTATTTCCATGGAACAACCAGCCTGAGTGGGGCGCCATTTTGCGGAGGTAAATCTTTACCATAAAGACCGGTAGCCAGAAGGGTTAAAGGGTGCATGGCCTCATCCAGGCGTAGACCTTCAACGTAGGGCCAGGGGTAAAAGGGAGAGTTCTGTTCGGGCATCTGTGATGGGTCGTAAAGGGTGGTGAATTTGACATATTTCGCATCGGAGGTGGGTTCTACTTCCGCGAGGAGTTTGGCGAGTGGAAAACCGTTCCACGGAATCACCATAGACCACCCTTCTACACACCTCAGGCGGTAAATACGCTCTTCAATGGTGAATTTGCGGCGAAGTAGATCGAGGTCGTAGGTGCCGGGTTTATTTACCAGCCCGCCCACATAGACCTGCCAGGGAGAGGTGATCAACCCCGCGGCCAGTCCGGCCACGGCTTCTTTATCGGTCGAAAATTCATAGTAATTGTTGTACCCCGTGATTTGTTCGTAGGTATTAGGTGTATCAGGAAGAGGAGTGGCTGGAGGAGAAGAAGCCTCCTCTCCAGATAGCGAGGCGGGGGAGCAGGCTGCCAGGGCCAGTGCTCCTGCCGCCAGGATCGCCTCGCGCATCCATCGGCGGCGGGAAAGATAGATCGATTCCGGGGTTATTTCTGAAGATGGTATTCTGTTCATCATTACCTCTAAAAAGGATCACCTGTAAAAGAGGAATCTGAAAACTGATCGGGCGGTTTTCAGTACGGAACGCCGGCAATGTAGTGAAGCAAGGCACGGGTGAGCAGAGTGTCGGCTGTAGCACGGTGAGCGTTAGGCAAGACGATGCCGCACTGTTTTCCGGCTGCATCGAGAGAGTGGTAACGGTAAGACTGACGCCTTGGGTCCCATTCTCCACGGTATTCCGCGTAAAGCTTGAGCAAATCGAAGGTTCTGAAGCGTTCTTTCCATGGCAGACGATAACGCGCATGAGATTGAGCCATCATTCTCAGGTCAAATTCCGCATTATAGATTACGATGAGTCGGCCAAAGAGGATGGAGCGTACCTCTGGCCAGATAGCCGGCCAGGAACGTGCGGTTTGAACATCCACATCTTTAATCCCATGAATGCGAGTAACATCGGCGGGGATGGAGCCTGCTGGCCTGACCAGGGATTCGAATAAAACTGCTCCATCATCATCAATAATAGAAATCTCAAGAATTTCAGCCTCAGGCCCCAGGCCGGTAGTTTCGGTATCAAGGTAAACCGGTTTTTCGGCCAGAATGATGCGGGCGGTTTCGATTGCGCGTTGTTGAAGGGTTTGGGTGATTGGGGTGTTCATAACTCACCGTTTCCAGAGTTTTATTTGGTCCAGGTCTACCCGGAACCCCGCGGTTTGGTTTGCGGCGACGAAAGCGCCAAAATAACCGGAAGACCGGGTAGAATCCGTGACTTCATCGATCAGGGAGCCATTGATGTACAGGCTTATTTTATCTCCCTGTGCAAATACGCCCAGCCGGTTGATTTGATCTGACCTAGCCTGGATGGAAGAAGTGGCTTTCAACGATATCAATTCATTTTGAATATCATGGTCAAGATCACGATAGGTCAGGTTATAACGGCCATCGCAGGTAACGCCGAAGAAATACCCGGCATTCTCTTTGCTGGCGCGAAAAACCACCCCATACAGGTCAGAGCCTGCGCATGAGCGCGTACGGAATGTGGCCTCAAGGTAAAAATTCGAGGGGTTTTGGGCATAGGTCAGAGACCAGCCCAGCCAGCCGTTGGCATTTCGTCCTGTAAGTGCCAGAGTGCCATCCTCGGCTTCTACTTTGGTCTGGTCATTTTCGAAGAGGTAAAAATTTTTCGCTGTGTCGAGGGTGTCTTTCCAGGTTGGGTCTCCAAGCGTTAATGCCGGGTCAGAAGGATTGGTAGTGGGTGTGGGCACAGGTGGAAATGTTGGGGTGGCTTCAGGTGTGACAGACGGCATTGGAGAAGGCGTTTCGGTGGCAGAGGGGGCGTTTTGGGTACTGCTTTCCCGGGTTGCCAGAAGATTGGCAATTTGAGTGCTCACCAGATCGACTGTGGGGGTAGGGGTAACCATGGGCCGGGTTGGCAGGTTACAACCCGCCAGAAGAAGCGCGGTGAGGATGAGAAGAAGGTTTTTATTCCTGGGCGTGTGGATCATAGGCTGATGGTATCTTGACCTTTCTACTCCCATTATAGCGGAGATGCTAACGCATCGGTTAAAATTGTGTAAGAGATTAAACCCCGGGGTTGTTTCAATGTCAGCTTTTCGTTATCTCATCTTTTACAAGCCTTATGGAGTGGTGTCGGCGTTTACCGATTCAGAGGGCCATCCAACCCTTAAAGAGTATATTCCCGTGCCAGGTGTATACCCTGCCGGGCGGCTGGATATGGACAGTGAAGGACTGCTTTTTTTAAGCGACGATGGTGATCTTATCCATCGGCTTACTGATCCCCGTTATGAACATCCGAAGACCTATCTGGTACAGGTAGAGGGGGAGGTGACTGACGAGGCGCTTGGCCGCCTGATGACCGGGGTGATGGTTAAAGGGAAACCAACCCGGCGTTGCCGGGTGATGGTCATTCCGGAGCCGGAATTACCCGAGCGCCCGAAGGCCGTTACTCCTCATGGGCCAACGACCTGGCTGCGCCTGGTGCTAACCGAAGGGCGAAAAAGGCAGATACGCCACATGACGGCGGCGGTGGGGTACCCGACCCTGAGGCTGGTGCGGGTAGCCATCGGCGATATTCACCTTGGAGAACTCCGCCCTGGAGAATGGCGTGAGCTTGCGCCAGATGAAGTGAACGCTCTCCGCACCTCGTTAAGAATCATGGGCGGGCGAATTCCTGCAGGGTCTCGAGGTAATGCTCGGGTATCCCGATATCGAAGCGGCGTCCATCGATCACCAAACCAAGGAAGCCGTCGGTCTGGCGGAGGCGGTCGAGGGCCGAAGTGAGTTGAAACTCTCCCCGCTCGCGCAAGTTATTGCGGATATTGGTTTCCAGAATATCAAAGACTTCTGGTTTGATGATGTACTGGCCGAAAACTGTGAGATATTCTCCCTCAGGAAGACGAGGGGGGTGTAAATTGGTGCGGGCGTAATCGAGGGTGGGTTTTTCGGCGAACTCGGTGATGTTCATCACACGCTGTTCGTCCAACCAGACGCCATTGACCACCCCGAAGCTGCTGATGTCTGCCTCGGGGGTGCGTTTGAGGCCAACCACACTCAACCCATGCTGATTGTAGCAATCGATCAACTGGCGAGCACAGGAAACAGCCCCATTGGAGCGGTAAATGTGGTCGCCAAGCATGAGCAGGAAGGGTTCATCGCCGATTTGTTCACGGGTGGTGTACACCGCGTGCCCAAAACCTTCTTGATTCTCCTGAACGATAAAGGAAACCTGCTGACCAATCTGGAGTAATCGGCGGGCGTATTCTTGAAAATGCGGGGGGAGTTTATTGAAGTTCTCGATGGATATTTGGGCGTTGAAAAAATTCCGAAAATCATTGAGGTCGTCACGCTGGACGATGATATAGACTTCTTCGATACCTGCTTCCAGGGCTTCCTCTACAATCAACAGGATCGCAGGTTTGGCGATTCCATCGCGGTCGATGATGGGGAACAGTTCTTTCTTGGTGGCCTTGGTTGCCGGGAATAACCGTGTCCCAAACCCGGCTGCCGGGATGACTGCCTTGCGCACCTTGGGGCCAGCTTTAAGCGTGAGTTTTATGGCGGGTAGCCCCAGGTCTTTTTCCAGAATACGTACTACGGCTTCCTGATCAGCTTCACTCCGACATAGAAACTGTGCGGTGCCGTCTCCCTGCGAGCCAACCCCTTTACAGCCATAAATATGAGGTTGAAGTGGAGCATAATTAAGCACCCGGTGCAAGACAGGAGCCGTTAACTCTTCCGGGCACACCGGTGTGGCATACCGGTCAAAATATTCCTGGGCTTGTTGCATTAATGCTCCAAGGGTGGGGGCATCTGAACGTTGCAGGGCTTCTACCGCGCGAAATACAATTTCTTTATTGATGGGCCCAAGCAGGCGCTGGACGTTTTGTTCGGCTTCGTTTTCTGCAAAGGGGTAACAGCGGTTCAGCCGGTTGAGAATCTCCATCGTGTCTTTTTTGGAGAGCAAATCCACCAGGACGAAGTACATGTCTTTATCCACTCGGAGTTCTTTGGTCTCCAGGCGGTCACCATCAAAGGTCATCAAGACAGGACGGTTGCCATAGGCGCATCCCTGATCCATTCGCCCGCAACGGGAAGGAGTGGTGATTTCACCCATGTACGCCAGTTCCATTTCGCCACGGATGGTTAGTTTTAAATCGTAGATACGATTAAAAGCCCGGGCAGTCAGGACGCAGATAGCCGCACTCGAAGAAAGACCCTTTCGAATGGGAAGGTCTGTTTTATAGTTGTTCATGACCAGCCCGCGTACATGGTAATTCGTCAACACCTGATAGGCTACCCCGGCAACATAACTCCAGAATCCCCCCCGTTGGGCTTCTTCCAGAAGCGCCTGAGGTTCCATGGCAATTTCGTAAGGGCCTACGACTTCACCTTCAGGGGTGGTGGAAGTAAGGATGAGTTTGTTGGGGTGGGGCTCCACTTCGGCGTAGATGCCCTGGTTGGTGCCACAGATGATGGCATAACCTTTCTCAATGTCCGCATTGATCCGTCGGTAACCACCCGCCCAGTCGGAGTGTTCTCCAAGCAAGCAAACGCGCCCAGGAACGAAGATTTTCATGCCGGCTCCCGATGTTGAGGATAAAGAACATCTTTATTGTATTGGGATTGGGCGACTGCGTCAATTTGATCGGCGCACAGGTTGAGAGGATGGTGTTGTATAATTCACTCAGACGGTATGAAAACCCACATCATTCAACTGGATAGTCATGACGATGTGCTTTCGGTGCGCGATAAAATGGCCTGGAGCAAGGCACCGCGGATTTTACTCGTCTGGCCTCAACGTGGAAGCGTCCTGAAGCGGCAGGTAGATCTTTTTCTGCTTCATCGTCATGCCCGCTCGCTGGGGGCTCAACTGGGGTTGGTGACCCAGGATCAGGATGTGCGTCGGATTGCTCTGGAAGAGGGGATTCCGGTGTTTGGGTCAGTGGTGCAGGCGCAGAACCGTTCGTGGCGGCGTCCGCGCAGGCAACGCAGGCGGAACTGGTTGAATCAGCGACCGCGTGTGGTTCCCACCGATTTGCGCACCTGGAGGTCTTCTCTTCGCCCGAAGCAAATGGATTATCCCTTTCTACGGATCCTATCCTTTGTTTTGGGTATACTGGCGGTTTTTTCTCTGGTTGCCTTCTTTTTGCCTTCTGCGAAGGTTGTCCTTACCCCCCTCCAAATAGAACAAAAGTTAGATTTACCGGTCTGGGCAAGCCCTGACCTTCCATCTGTTAACCTTTCTGGCGGTTTGCCGGCTTTCCCGGTGAGTGTGGTAGTTGAGGGAGGTGAACAGAGCCCCAGCACTGGAAAGACGGCCTTACCAGATCGATCGGCGACCGGTGAGGTCGTTTTATCCAACCTTGGGGTGCAGCCTGTCGAAATTCCTCAGGGAACCGTCATTTTGGGTGGTGCTGAAGGCTCCAATAGGTATGAGACAACCCGCCAGGTGATTGTTCCCGGAGGGGTGGGGCAGACCGTCACTGTGCCCGTGAGGGCGCTTTTACCGGGTTCGCAGGGCAATCTGGATGCCGGAAGTACACTGGCGGTGGAAGGATTGCTTGGAATGGTCGTGCTGGCGAACAATCCGGAGCCGATTCAGGGAGGAGAAGACCGATGGTCTCCCTCTCCAGCTGAGCAAGATTACCAGAAGCTGGAGCAGACACTGGAAAACTCTCTTCGATCGGCTGCCATGGAAGAACTTTTGAAATCTTTGACGTCTGATCAGCTTCTGGTACCGGGGAGTCTGAAACTGAGTAAAAAAATGAGCGAAACCCGAGAACCCCAGCCCGGCCAGCCAGGCAGTGAAGCGCGCCTTAATCTGCAGGCCGAGTTTACAGCATGGTACATCCGAAAAGCAGATTTATCCTCCCTTTCTCAAACGGCGCTGAACGTCAGTTTGCCGGCCGGTTTTCACCCTTTACCAGAATCCCTGGAATTTCATTTTGCTGAGGGGAGCAAGATCGATGCTCAGGGCGCCATCCACTGGACAACTCAGGTTTATCGAAAGGCAGAGGCAGACTGGTCAGGCGGTGTTGCCGCTCAGGCACTGGTGGGCTACCCTTCTACCGAGGCAGTATCCAGGCTCATGGCAATGTTTTCACTGGCTGAGCCTCCGGAAGTGTATTTATTCCCGTCCTGGTGGCCGAGAATGCCCTGGGTGCCTTTTCGGATCGAGGTCGTAAAACGATGAGAGAAACCGGACGCATTCTGGGGGTAGACCCGGGAGACCAGCGCATCGGGCTGGCGATCAGCGACCCAACAGGTACCATTGCCGGCCCTCTGGGGATTATCCATCACGTGGCAAGAGCTCTCGATGCAGCTCAGATTGCTCAGATCGCCCGGGAGCAGGGCGCGGTGAAGATTGTGGTGGGGCAGGCACTGGATGAGGATGGTTATCCCACCCCGCAAGGACGTAAAGCGGTTCGTCTGGCAGAGGCCATTCGCGGGCAAACGGATCTTCCTGTAGAGTTATGGGATGAGAGTGGTAGTACCCGCCTTGCACGTGAATCACGGATTGCCATGGGGGTTAAACGCAGCCGCCGAGGCGGCCACATGGATGAGATTGCCGCCACGATTATTTTACAAAGCTATTTAGACGCACAGGCCGAACCATGAAAAAGAGACCCCGTTTAGGATGCCTTGAACTCGTGCTGCTGGGGGTGTTCATTCTTTCATTCCTTCTGCTGCTGATGGGGGGGTCGGGGTATTACCTGCTTCCCCGCCTTGCAGAAGATGCTTTTGGCCCGGCCAACCCTGCACTGGGAGAGGCACAGCGCATCACTGCCGTGGTGGAATTGCTCCTGCATCGAGAAGATCTCAATCGTCCTCTGGATAAAGAAGGGCAACCTCGTACTTTTATCGTCCGACCAGGAGAAACTGCCAATTCGGTAGCTATTCGCCTTGAAGAGAGCGGTTTGGTCTGGAATGGAACGGTTTTTCGAACATACCTGATGTATACCGGACTGGACACTACAATTCAGGCCGGGGAATATACGCTCAGCCCCGCCATGACACCCCGCGAAATTGCTCTGGAGTTACAGGATGCGACCCCTGAGGAGGTAGAATTTAACATCCTGCCCGGGTGGCGCGCTGAGGAAATTGCTGCCGCACTGCCCACTTCGGGGTTATCCATCCGCCCGGAGGTTTTTCTACAGGTGGTTAGAACACCCCCGGAGTCTATCCTGCCTGCGGATTGGCCCTCAGGGAAGCCGCTTGAGGGGACGCTCTTGCCGGGATCGTACCGGTTAATGCGCAATCTTACAGCAGATATGATGGTGAGGACTTTCATGCGGGCATTTGATCAAGCCGTTACGGATGATCTGCGGAACGCATTTGCAAGCCAGAATCTCAGCCTGCAGGAAGCGGTGACGCTGGCTTCGATTGTTCAACGGGAGGCGATACTTGTCGAAGAGCAGCCGTTGATTGCGTCGGTGTTTTTCAACCGTTTAAAAGATGGCATGAAACTCGATAGCGACCCCACGGTGCAGTATGCGCTTGGGTTCAATGCTTCTCAAAACACCTGGTGGACTAATCCGTTATCTGCCAGTGATCTGCAAATCAATTCCCCGTATAATACTTATTTAAATCAGGGGTTACCCCCCGGCCCCATTTGCAACCCTTCTATCGAGGCGCTGCGGGCAGTGGCTTATCCGGCACAGACCCCCTATTATTATTTTCGCGCCGCCTGTGATGGTTCGGGACGGCATACCTTTGCGCGAAGTTACGAAGAGCATTTACAGAATGCCTGTCCATGAGTTATTTTAAAAAAGGAGCAGCCATGGAAATTCTGGGGATCGATATCGGCGGAACTGGCATCAAAGGTGCGGTAGTGAATACCGATACCGGTGAAATGACTACGGAGCGTTTTCGCCTTCCTACTCCCGAAAAGGCCCGACCCGAAGAGGTAGCCGCAACCGTGAAAGAGCTGGTTGCTCATTTCAACTACCATGGGCCGGTGGGAACCGGTTTCCCGGCAGTTGTTCAGAAGGGTGTGGTGCGAACAGCGGCGAATATCCATAAAACATGGATCGGCCTGGACGCTTCCTCGTTGTTCAGCGAGGCTACAGGATGCCCTTTCTATGTGGTGAACGATGCGGATGCCGCCGGGCTGGCAGAGATGTCCTTTGGCGCCGGGCGCGGTCAGATGGGGGTGGTGATGATGATCACCATCGGCACGGGAATCGGCACGGCACTTTTCGTGGATGGGATTCTGGTGCCAAACACAGAACTGGGGCACATTGAAATTCGCGGTAAGGATGCTGAAACTCGTTCCTCGGATGCAGCGCGACAGCGAAAAAGACTCTCATGGCAGGCCTGGGCAAAGCGCCTGAACGAACACCTGGAGCGGTTAGAAAACCTCTTCTGGCCTGACCTCTTCATTCTGGGTGGGGGTGTAAGTAAGTCGGCAGATAAATTTGTGCCTTATTTTAACCTGCGTACGAGAGTGGTGATCGCTCAACTCCTCAATCAGGCGGGAATCGTAGGCGCGGCGCTTTACGCCAGGACGAAATTTAGCTGAGGGCATACCCGGGTTAGCCGATTCCGCCAGAACTGATTATTCCTCCCTCGGTCAGGCGGCGGAGGTTGCTCAGAGCGTTTTGGATTTGATCCTCTGATACGGGGATGCCGGTATCGCGATGCCGAAGTTCACCGCGATGAGCCTTTTCGAGGGCAACCTCCAGAATGGTCAGGTTGCGATTCGAGGCTTCTTTTACCAGTGCGGCTCCGGCGCTATATCCAATCAGAGGGTTCAGGGCCGTAACAAGGATGGCATTCCGTGCTAACCAGCCTTCGGCTTTTAGGCGGTTGGCCAGTAGCCCACGGACACACTTATCAGTGAATGCCCGGATTGAACCGATACTAATCTGCATTGCTTCAAAAAGATTATGGGCAATAATCGGCATCATCACGTTCAATTCGAACTGCCCGGCCTGGGCTGCCAGTGAAATGGTCAGGTCGCATCCCTGAATGTGGAACATGGCCATGTTAAGCATTTCGGCCATCACGGGATTCACCTTCCCCGGCATGATGCTCGATCCGGGTTGCACGGCTGGCAGGCGGATTTCATCCAGGCCGGTAGCGGGGCCCGAAGCCAGCAGGCGAAAATCGTTGGCAATGCGGGTCAGGGTGATGGCCAGGGTTCGCAGGGAGGCAGAAAAATCTGCTACATCGGCCATGCTTTGCATGCTTTCGAAAAGGTTATCCGATTCCTCAAGTCGGAAACCGGTGAGCAGACTCAGGCGGTTTACCATGCGTGGATGGTACTCCGGATGGGCATTAAGTCCGGTGCCTACAGCGGTACCGCCAATGCCAAGGCGACGCAGGCCTTCAGCGGCACGGCGAATACGCCCGGCATCTCTTTTGACTGCCCGTGCATAACCGGAAAACTCTTGCCCCAGCCTTATCGGTACAGCATCCTGCAGGTGGGTACGCCCCGATTTGATCACATCATCAAAGGCTGTAGCTTTGTCATTGAGGGCAGAGGCAAGGTCCTCTACGGCATTGAGGAGTTCATCCAGCCGCCAGAGCGCTCCCAGGCGAATAGCAGTTGGGATGACATCATTGGTGGATTGAGACATATTTACATGATCATTGGGATGCACAGGCGCCCCTCCCAGGAGACGCGAGGCCAGAGTGGCAATCACCTCATTGACATTCATGTTGTGGCTGGTGCCTGCGCCAGCCTGGAATGGGTCGACAACGAACTGATCATCCCACTGCCCTTCCATGACTTCATCTGCGGCGCGGGCAATTGCCTGGGCCAATGGTCTGTCCAGTAAACCGAGCTCGCTATTGACTTCAGCCGCGGCCCGTTTAATTACTGCCACAGACCAGATCCACGCTCTCCAGGGACGTATACCAGAGATCGGGAAATTCTCAACGGCTCGCTGGGTTTGCGCTCCCCACAGGGCATTTTGGGGAACCCGGACTTCACCTAGGGAGTCGCGTTCAACGCGAAAGGGAGCTGTTTCTGAATTCATTGAACCTCCAGGAATAATTAAGGGCTATCCGTCTGTGTACCTAACGGATAGCCCTCAGGAATGTCCTCAGGGAAAAGAAAAGTTCTCCGGGGAGGCCAGGCCCGCCTGTTGATCCTCTATAAGGCTCAGCTCAAGAAGCAGCGGAATACCCGGGCCCTTCTTTGAAGAATTTTTTATTGATCTCAATGGCCGGGGTAAGATCAACGACCTCACCAGCCTTAAGCGTTTTTGTGGCTTCCAGGTGAACCGGTTCACCTTCATGGTTGACTCCATCGTAAACCTCGGTGAAACCAGGGGTGCCAACCGGCATGGAAAGCCGCTGCCCTTCTTTAGCTTTGAAGGCAGAGGGAACCTCATCCTCCGGGAAAATGGCTTCCCAGGGACATTCGGGGACACAGGCGCCGCAATCGATGCAGGTATCCGGGTCGATGTAGAACCACGGCCACTCACTTTCGGGTTTACCCGGAACAATACATTCGACAGGGCAGACGGTGACACATCCACCGTCGCGCAGGCAGAGGCTGGTGATTACGTGCGTCATGGATTCCTCCTTCGAAAAATGAACCTGAACCTTGGATCACTCACGATTTTTGTTCAAAACGCCGCTGAGCTGCTTCCCAATCTACCAGATTCCACCAGTTCGACAGGTATTCAGCGCGGCGATTTTGATACTTCAGGTAATAGGCGTGTTCCCAAACATCCACTCCGATGATGGGGTGCAGGCCTTCGGCAAGGGGGGTGTCTTGATTGGGGGTAGAATGAATAACCAGTCCCCCGGAAACATTGCGGCTCAGCCAGGCCCAGCCACTGCCAAAACGCCCCAGCCCGGCTTTCTCGAACTGTTCTTTGAACGCTGAAAAACTCCCGAACGTTGTCTGAATGGCTGAGGCCAGACTTCCGATTGGTTCTCCGCCCTTCCCGGGGCCCATAATGGCCCAGTAGAGGTTGTGATTGTAATAACCACCCCCATTGTTGCGTACGGTGGTGCGGATATCTTCGGGAATATTATCCAGGTCTTTCAGGATCATTTCGATCGGCAAGTCAAAGAACTGCGGATGCTTTTCAAGAGCGGCGTTCAGATTGTTCAAATACGTGGCGTGATGTTTACTGTAGTGAATCTCAACGGTGCGGGCATCGATATAAGGTTCGAGGGCATCGTAGGCATAAGGTAGGGGAAGCATTGAGAAGGACATTGGGTTACTCCTTTATTATAATAGAGTCTCTGTGGAATAACATCTCTGATATTCCAACGGTTTATGAGAAAGACCGGGGCCTGCTGTTGCGCAGGTTCCAGAAAGTTACGATCTAATTCTATCTATTAGGGTGATATTTGTCAAATTCCAGGAGAAGATATTTCATGGCGCCAGAATCCCGACCTCCTGTCTCTCCCTTTTTGGTGTTATTTTTCGGAATCTTTGCGGTTTCTACCTCGGCTGTTTTTGTAAGGCTGGCGCAAATGGAGGCAGCACCGCTGGTAGTGGCGGCGTATCGCCTGGTGTTTGCCAGCCTGATTCTCCTTCCATTTACCTGGCAGAAAAGGGCCGAAATTCGCCAATTGAAGAAAGACCAGATCACCTGGCTGCTTCTTTCAGGAGCGTTTCTGGCGGTGCATTTTGCAGTGTGGATCACCTCTCTGGCGTATACCAGTGTGGCGAGTTCGGTGGTGCTGGTAACCACAACTCCTCTGTGGGTGGGTCTGCTCTCTCCAATTTTCCTCAAAGAGCGGTTAAGTCCACGAATTTGGGGCGGGTTGCTGGTGGCGCTTTTGGGAGGGGTTCTGGTGAGCCTGGCCGAGGTCTGCTCGTGGACAGTTAACGGGCTGGCCTGTAGTGGCCTGGAAGGATTCTTTCAGGGGAGATCCTTTTTGGGGAATGTCCTGGCACTGGCGGGAGCCTGGCTTGCCGCAGGGTATATGCTTGTGGGTCGGAAGGTCCGGGCCACGCTGTCTCTGGTGAGTTATATTAGCATGGTTTATGGTTTTGCGGCCGTGCTTCTGGTGGGGATGGCATTGCTCTCCGGGGAAGCCCTTGGCGGGTTTCACGGGTTGACGTATGTGTGGTTGCTCTGTCTGGCGGCCATTCCCCAGCTTCTCGGACACACATCCTATAACTTTGCCCTGGGATATTTGCCTGCGGTGTTCGTGTCTATTGCGGTTCTGGCAGAGCCGATTGGAGCAACGTTACTGGCCATTCCCGTACTCGGGGAATGGCCAGGTTTTTTGGAAGTGGTTGGCGGTGGGATTATTTTGATGGGTATTTCTCTGGCTACCTGGAATGGTCAAAAGGGGAAGGGCCGATCCGAATAATCAGGTCCATTTTTTAACGATTTTCGGCGGCTTCATCGATTCTGGCAGGCGGCCATACAGAAAATTCGTTTCTTTGATACGGGCTTTGAGAGCGTCATCGAGGGCGTGTGCTTCGAAGCGCCATGCCCAGTTTCCTCCAGCCCGTCCGGGGTAGTTCATGCGGGCTTCGCTTCCCAGTTTCAAGAAATCCTGCAGAGGCGCCAGGGCAAAAACGGCTACCGAACTCCACACGGCACGGATCAAATCCCAGGAAATATCCTCACCGGAGCGTGCCAGATAACGGCGAGCCAGGTCTCTCTCTTTCTCAGGAGCCGAGAGGTACCATCCCAGCGAGGTGTCATTATCGTGGGTGCCGGTGTATGCCACGCAGTTGCGAACATAATTGTGTGGGAGGAAGAGATCGTCCGGGTCAGCGGCAAAGGCAAATTGGAGAATTTTCATGCCGGGCAGGTCAAATTGATCGCGCAGGGCGATGACATCCGGGGTGATTTCACCTAAATCCTCGGCAATAATGGGCAGGTTTCCCAGTGCGTTCCGCAGAGCCTCAAAGAAGGCCGCACCGGGGCCAGGTGACCACTTGCCATGTTCCGCAGTGGGATGGCCGTAAGGGACTTCCCAGTAGGCAGCAAACCCACGAAAGTGGTCCAGACGAATGATGTCTACTGTGCGAAGAGTGGCTCTGATCCGTTCAATCCACCATGCAAAACCAGACTGTTGATGGTCATCCCATCGGTAGAGTGGGTTTCCCCAGAGTTGCCCGGTCTCTGAAAAGTAATCCGGGGGAACCCCGGCGACTACCGTGGGACGGCTTTCATCATCGAGATAGAATAATTCGGGGTGCGACCATGCGTCGGCACTGTCATAGGCCACAAAGATGGGCACGTCCCCGATGATTTGAATTCCACGGGAGTGGGCATATTGGCGTAATGCCTGCCACTGGCGGAAGAAAAGAAATTGGCGGAAGATGTGGTTCTGAATGGTGTCAGCGAACTCGGCGGCAAAGGTCTGCAGGGCGCCTGGTTCTCTCCGACGTAACGGCCTGGGCCAGTTTTCCCAGGAAACACCCCCCTGTGATTCTTTAATCGCCATGAAGGTTGCAAAATCGGGCAACCATGTAGCGTTTTCACTCTGGAATTGTTCAAAGGCTTCACGACGTCTGGATGAACTGGAACGTTTGAAGCGGCGATAGGCTCGATCGAGGAGGGTGAGTTTCCACTGGATCACTGGCCCATAATCTACCCGGTCTGCAGGGAAGGTGGGGCGATCTTCAAGGTCTGCGGCGGTCAGCAAACCATCCTCCAGGAGCAAAGCCGGGCTGATCAGATAGGGATTTCCGGCAAAAGCAGAAAAGCACTGATAGGGAGAATCGCCATAGCCGGTTGGGCCTAACGGGAGGATCTGCCATAATGAACAACCAGATTCCGCCAGAAAGTTGACCCAGCGATATGCCTCCGGGCCAAGATCGCCGATGCCATCCGGGCCGGGAAGGCTGGTGGGGTGGAGGAGGATACCAGCAGAGCGCGCGAAGTTCATTCAATATCTCCCTGATTTTGGGTTGAATCGGTTAATGCGAAGTAGAGATCAAGATAAGCCTGAGCGGAACGAGACCATGAAAAATCCTGGCTCATGGCAAAACGCTGACGAGCAACCCAGGAGGGGCGGTTGGCATACGCTGCAAAGGCGCGGCGCAGTGTTGCCGCCAGCGCCGAAGCAGAAGCAGTTTCGAAGAGGAAACCACTGCTACGGGAGGGTTCACCCAGGTCGATGATGGTATCACGCAGGCCGCCTGTAGCATGAGCAACCGGCAAACAGCCGTAACGCATGGCGATCATCTGAGTGAGGCCGCAGGGCTCGTAGCGGGATGGCATTAATAACACATCACCCCCGGCAAACATTCGGCGAGAAAGCTGGCTATCGAAGCGCAAAACGGCGCGAACCCGGCTGGGTAAGTCCAATTCTAACCTGCGGGCTGATTCCTCAAGGAGAGGATCTCCACTCCCAAGGAAGATAGCCTGCCAGGGTTCGCTCTGAACCTGGCGTAAAGCATCGGACACCAGATCGATGCCTTTCTGGCGATCAAAACGGCTTACGAGGATGAGCAAAGGGGCATCGCTCCACGGGTCAAGCCCGACCTCTTCCAGAAGAGCTTTCCGATTTTCCTCCCGTGGGGCAAGATCGTCCCGGTTAAAAGGCGCTTTAATCAAGTGATCCGTGGCCGGGTCCCATTCTTTCATATCCAGCCCGTTAAGAATACCCGTAAGCGAGCTGGCCCGGGATTGGAGGAAAGTTTCTAATCCACAGCCAAATTCAGGGGTGAGAATTTCACGGCTGTAGGTTGGAGATACTGTGGTGATGTGGTCGGCCGCGGCCAGTCCCATGGGAAGAGGTTGATAGCTTCCCCAGGGGGGTAGGCGTGGGTCAAGCCTGGGCTTGATGCCGTACGCGCGCATGGCCTGGTCTGTGCCAGCCCCCATGTACGGTAAGTTATGCACGGTCAACACTCCACGGGTAGAACGAAAGAAGGGATCGTGTTCCCGAAGTTCTGCCAGCTGGTGAATGGCTAATGCGGCGTGCCAGTCATGAGCGTGAAGAATGTCGGGTTTCCATTGGAGGGCACGGCATAATTCTAGGCATGCCAGGGAGAAGAAAGTAAATTTCTCTCCGTCTTTTTGAGTATCGAGGCTGTAAACACCGCCTTCTCTGGGGATTGGGTCACCGTCGATGAAGTAAACAGGAATGCCGCGCAAATCAGCGCGGTAGGCATGGGCTTGCTTCGGCCCTGCCGGAGTGGAAATGGAGAAAGTCACTTCGGGCTGGGAAGGTGCAACCTGACGGGGAATGACCGCATGGAAGGGGATGGCCACGCGAATATCGAGTTGCGTTCCCTTAAGAGATGGAGACAGGTCGAGAAGAGCCGGGGGGAGAGAACCCACAACATCTCCCAGCCCTCCCACTTTCACGAAGGGAGCGGCTTCTGCGGCGGCAAAGAGTATGCGTAGAACGTTGTGCTTCATCGCTTTTCTGATTGTACCATGTCGATGTAGTCACTGATGATGGTCTGATCGGTTGGTGCGCCAAGGTAAGCGAGCAGTTCCTGGGTCAGATCAGCCTTTTGACGAGCATCCTTGCGGCTCCAGGTACGGGCTTTTATTTCAAGGAAATGACCGAGAGGAGGCATGGTAAGAGTATCGAGGTTGACGAAGAACTCGGTTTCCTTGAAACTGATCAGGAAACGTAAACGGTCTTTTTGAATTTCCACTTCACGCTGGGGTTTGAAATACTCGCGGTAGAAACGCAGGGAGTGAGATGCGGGTGCATAGTATCGACTGCGAGAGAGAAGTACCTGGGGAAGGTGGTGTTCATGTGCTCCGATGAGTGTTAACCTGGAGCGCACGTTGTAGACTTCACCCTTCTCGTTAACAAAATCATCCTCACGGTAACGGAGGATACCTTCTTCCTCTTGAGGGAAGAAGAAGTAGGTGTCATATTCATGGTAGTGTCGTTTGCGAAGAATATGCACCAGCGGTTTTTGCAGGGATTCCAGAATCGGCTCGATCCGTTCAAGGGGAACTTTTACCTGAATCTCGAAGCTTTCTTCCTCCATGGCCCCGCCAATGGCAACCAGTTTTGAAAGGATGGATTGTTCCCGCTGAATGAGGAAGGTGTCAATCCGGCGAGCGTATTCTTGCCCGGCCTGGATCAGTTCCGTTTCGTTCAGAGTAAGCAAGGTGCGGTCGCGCATTAACCAGCGGCCGTTAACCATCACATCGGTAACATCGGTTGATTTAGCGGCGTACACAAGCTGGGAATAGACACTGTTTTCATCGCGCAGAAAGCGAGGGGCATTATGTAACGGGAAAATGTTCACCACGATCAGGTCGGCACGTTTTCCGGGCTCAAGAGAGCCGGTCAGGTGCCCAATGTGCATGGCTTGAGCGCCAAGCCGGGAGGCCATGAGCAGGGCCTGGGGCGCCGGTACGGTAGTGGGATCGCTGGTAGAGCCCTTGGCCAGGAACGCTGCCAGACGAATTTCTTCGAACATATCCAAATCATTGTTGGAGGCGGGACCGTCTGTGCCAATGCCAACATTCAGTCCCACCGCAAGCATCCGGCTCACCGGGGCGATTCCCGAAGCCAGCTTCAAATTTGAGGAGGGGTTATGAGCGACACCTGCTCCAGCGTGGAGCATGGTTCGTAATTCCCCTTCGTCCACATGGACACAGTGGGCGGCCAGCACTTTTGCCTCAAAGAGTCCCTGTTTTTTCACGTAAGGGATGACGGGCATGCCCTGTTCGCGGCGCATATTATCCACTTCCTGGGCGGTTTCGGCCAGGTGTGTGTGGAGCGGCACATCAAACTCAGCTGCCAGAGCGGCTGTTGATCGTAAAATTTCATCGGTACAGGTGTATGGGGCGTGGGGAGCAACGGAAGGAATAATAAGGGGATGGTCTTTCCAGCGAGTAATGAAATCCCGCGCCATCGCCAGGGATTCTTCGAAGTACTGGGCATCAGGGGTGGGAAATTTAAGCACGGTTTGAGCGCACAATGCTCGCATGCCTGCTTCGGCCGTTGCCCTGGCAATGTCTTCTTCAAAGTAATACATATCTGCAAAGGTTGTGACACCGCTCCGAATCATTTCGGCACAGGCGATTTGCGTCCCAAGGCGCACGAAGTCAGGTGAGACAAATTCCCTTTCCACCGGCATCATATACCCCAGAAGCCAGACATCCAATCGCAGGTCATCAGCCAACCCGCGAAGGAGAGTCATGGGGACGTGGGTGTGGGCGTTGATCAAACCCGGCATCACCACCTTTCCGCCGCAGTCGATGAGGACGGGGGCGTTAAATTCGCGGATGATGTCATCTGCCGGGCCAACGGCGAGAATACTTTCACCCTGCACTGCTACAGCTCCCTGAGGGAACTGCTTCATCTGTTCATCCATGGTCAGCACGTGGGCATTGGTCAGAATCAGGTCAGCCTGTTTCACTTTAGTTTTCCTCCAGGGGGGTGGGCAGGTTGCGCCGGAGAAAATCCAGCGCAGAATGAATCGCCCAGCTCGCGGCGAGCTGGGGAGGGCCGCCATAAGAACGCTGATTTTCCAGCATTCCCGAAGGGGAGAGCACCAGAAGGGTCAGGGATTGTTTATCCTCCTCTGGAATCAGGCAGACACCAAGAACTACCTCGGCTTTAAGGCGATGGGAAAGATCACGAAGTATCGTTTCGAGATCCTTTGGCATGTATGGAGATTCTGCCACGGCAATCCATTCCGGTGGCATGCCGTGACTTTGCAGGCGTTCGCGTAATGCTCCATTCAGCCCGCTTTCAAAAACGGCCAGTTTCCAGCCCTGACGGGCGAGTTTTTGGAAGACCACGTCCTCAAGGGTTTCGTTATCGGTTCCGTAGATGGAATCTCCGCATCGCTGGCGGATGGTGGCCTCAAGCTCAGCGATCATTTGATCGGCTTCTTCCTGTGAATTGGCTTTGGCGGTGATACGGATATCGCATTGACCTGGATGAGCGAGCAGCCCCACAGTTGGATTGGAGAGAGTCTCCAGATCTCCAATCCATTCGTCAATTTGCGATTCTCCAACCCCCGCGGTGTGTAAAACCCGGGCTTTTATCACCCCTGTGAGATGGTAACGTTGTTTTAAATAGGGTACTACTGCGTTCTGATAAAGGTATTCCATCTCCCGTGGTACGCCGGGCAGGCTGATAACACAGGCATCGCCACGTTCTCCGATAAAAGCCGGGGCTGTACCGACCGGGTTGGGAATGGGAATGGATCCGGCGGGGATCCATGCCTGTCGCATATTGTTGGTTGAGGGCTGACGGCCATAACGGGTTAAGATGCGGTTGGAGATTTGCTCCCAGAGATCGTTCCGAAATTCCAGTGGCACCCCCAGTGCCCGGGCTACGGCCTGTCGGGTAGGATCATCCACTGTCGGCCCCAGTCCACCGGTCGTAATGATGATCTGACAGCGGCCCAGGGCTTCTTCTATTACCCGGGCAATTCGTTCTTCGTTATCTCCGATGGTTGTTGTGCGGTAAAGATCAATGCCCAGGTCACGCAATGCCCGTGCAAGGTAGCGGGTATTGGTGTCTTGGATTTCGCCTAAAAGAAGTTCGGTTCCAATGGTGATAATTTCAGCTGTGGGCATGCAGGGGCCTCAAGATCAGGTAAAATGGGTGTGCTTTTGCTTATAAGAGACGTATTTCTTGAGGGAATTTATAATCCCGAAACACGTCCCTTGCGGGTGATTTTAGTTTAACACGAATCGAGCCGCTGACAAAGTGGATAGAATTGCTTTGCTTTATTTGAGCATAGGCTCCGGGCACTTAATGGCAGCCAGGGCGATTCGGGATGCCCTTCTAAGGCTGGAACCACAGCTTCAGGTGGCATTGTACGATCCTATCGAGCGAGTATTTCCCTTCTTCCCGCAGGTAGGAAACACCGGCCTGGCAGTTACCACTCGTTATCTGAGGTTTGTATACGGCAAGGCCTGGAGAGGAGGGAAATCACCCTGGGTGAGATGGGTCTCTCAATGGGAGTTCTGGCAGCGGAGCCTGCCTGAATTTCAGGATGGGGTTGTGCTTGCCACGCATGTGGTTCCATTACGCATGGCGCTTCATGCCAGACAGCGTTATAAGAAAAACTGGCGGGTGTACGGTGTAGTCACCGATTTTGGTGCTCATGGTTACTGGCCGATTGAGGGTGTGGATGGTTATTTTGTGGCTCATGAGGATGTTCGTGAAGACTTCATCAAACGTGGGAAAAATCCTGAGAAAATCCATCCGACGGGAATTCCCTTGAGAAAGGGATTTGAGCCGGAGGAAGGATGGCCGGCTCTGCGAGGTGGAGGAGTACTTCAAGTGGGAATTCTGGCGGGTGGAGTATACAGTGGGGCGTATACTTCCATGGAAGCCTGGTTGAGAAACTTCTGGGAAGCGCTGGAGCCCTGTCAGACTCGAGTGCGTTTTACGGTGGTTACCGGGAATCGTGAAACGTTGCGAGAGCGCGTTAGGAGGTTATCCCGGCGAACTCAGTTGGAGGTGGATGTTCAGGGATTTGTAAGCGACATGGTCGGTTTCATGCGCGGGCAGGATCTTCTCTTCAGTAAACCGGGAGGGCTGACTGTAGCCGAATCACTGGCCTGTGGTTTACCACTGGGATGTTTACGAGCGGGAGCGGGGGCTGAATCGGCCAATGTTTCCTTTCTGGCCAGGCATGGGTTGTTTTTGGATGCTTCCTCTCCTGAACTGGCGGCGCGGCTCGTCTGGCGTGCAATGGAGGACACCCGGTGGTTACTCACCCTGAAAGATACATTTCGGGCGATTGGAAAGCCCGATGCGGCTGAACAGGTGGCACGAATGGTGCTGGGGGGCTTGGAATGAATCGTCGGCAAATTGGGCGCTGGGGTGAAACACTGGCGGAAGAATATCTGCTTGGTCGGGGGTATGAGGTGCTCCATCGTAACCTGGAGACCCCCTATGGAGAGATTGACCTCATCGCACAGCGTGAAGGAACGATCATTTTCATCGAGGTTAAAGCGCGTACCGGGAGCGGTTTTGGATTACCAGAAGATGCCATTACAGGAAAGAAGCGTAATCATCTGCTGGCTGCCATTCAGTTTTACTGGCAATCCTGTGGCACAGAGTCTCCCTGGCAGGTAGATGTGATTGCGATTCTAGGGCGACCTGACCGACCAGGGGAGGTACAAATTGAGCATTTCGAAAATGCCCTCACCACATAAACCGCTGGTGGTGATTGTTGGGCCAACCGCGGTAGGAAAAAGTGAGCTGGCCATTCGTGTTGCGGAAGCGCTGGATGGAGAGATCATTTCTGCCGATTCGCGCCTTTTTTACCGGGGAATGGATATTGGGACGGCGAAACCTTCTATCGAAGAACGTGCCCGGGTACCCCATCATTTGATTGACGTGGCAAACCCTGATGAACTCTGGAGTCTGGCTCACTTCCAGAAACAGGCCAGAGTCATCATTGATGAGGTTCATGCTCGTGGAAAGCTTCCCCTTCTGGTCGGGGGAACGGGACAGTATATCCGGGCTGTGGTTGAAGGCTGGCAACCACCCTCGCAGCCACCGGATCACCGTCTGCGGCAGGTACTGGAAGCTATGGCGGTGCAAACCGGGGCGTATACCATGCACCGGAAGCTGGCGATCCTCGATCCAGAAGCTGCTTATAGGATCGATCCGCGCAATGTACGGCGGACGATTCGGGCACTGGAGGTCATTTTCTATTCAGGACGGCGTTTCTCGGCGCAACGGGGTAAAACTCCCAGTCCTTATAATGTATTGCGTATTGGTTTAACGCGCCCCCGTGGTGAGCTTTATCAACTTATCGATGCACGGATTGACCGCATGATTCGGAGCGGTCTGGTGGATGAAGTGCAAAGGTTGTTATCTCAGGGATACGGAGCTGATCTACCTTCCATGTCGGCCATTGGATACCGGCAGGTTTTCCGTTTTTTACGTGGTGAATGCTCACTTGAGGAGGCCATTGCTGAGATGAAACGTCTGACTCGCCGATATGTCCGTCAGCAGGGGGCGTGGTTCCGAGAGGAAGACCCGGATATTTACTGGTTTACTGTGGATGAACAGACCCCTGACAGAGTGATCGAGTTGATCCACCGCTGGCTCACGGGAGAGATCAACTCTCCTGTCTGAAAATCGAGGAATATATGGATGTAGAACGACCCTGGCTGAGAAAATACGATGCAGGTGTTCCTTATCACCTGGAATACCCCCCTTTACGGGTGTTTGACTTTTTGGATCAGGCGGCCGTTCGCTTTCCTGACCAGATTTGTACCGATTTTGAAGGTAAAACGATTACCTACCGGGAAATGTCCCGACTCACGGATCGCCTTGCCGATGGATTGGTTCAACTGGGGCTGAAGATGGGTGAGAGGGTGGGTATCATGATGCCCAATCTTCCGCAATTTGTGCTGGCTTTTTATGCTGTGCTTAAAGCGGGTGGAATAGTGGTGGCGCTCAACCCTCATTACAGGGCGCGAGAAGTTCAATTCCATTTGCAGGATGCCGGTGTGACCATGTTACTGGCAATGACCCATTCTGAAGAGATCGTGAAAGAAGTCCGCGAGAGCACCGCTTTGCGCATGGTTATCTGGTCTGAACTTGAAGACGCTGACCGGATGAGTGCCTGGTTGGAGGACGAAGAACAATATCCGAGGTCTGACGCTGAATGCTCGCTTCAAGAGGCCGTCTGTATGGGGAAGTTTACCCACGCTTCGAGCCTGATAACCCGGGATTCTCCAGCAGTGTTCCAGTACAGTGGTGGGACTACCGGTATCCCGAAGGCTGCGATTGGGCTACATCGCAACCTGGTGGCCAATACAGTGCAATTTCGGCACTGGTTAGCCGGATTGCGGGATGGAGAAGAGACGGTGTTACTGGCTATTCCTCTTTATCATGTCTATGGCATGGTGGTTGGAATGAGCGTGGGGGTCATGATGGCTGCCCGTCTGGTTTTGGTGGCTGATCCGCGAGATTTAACCGGTTTGCTGGAGAAAATTCACACCAGGCGGGCGAGTTTTTTCCCTGGTGTTCCGGCCATGTATGCTGCTATCAACCGTCATCCTGACATTCTGGCAGGTCGGTTTGATTTGCGTTCGATCCGGGCGTGTATATCTGGCTCTGCGCCATTGCTGGAAGAAGTTCGAATTCGTTTTGAGGAGTTAACCGGTGCCCGGCTGATGGAGGGGTATGGCCTATCTGAAGCACCGACCGCCACCCACTGCAACCCGATGCTGGGAGAGAAGCGGGCTGGTTCTATTGGGTTGCCTTTGCCTGATGTGGATTGCCGGATTGTGGATTTGGAAGATGATCGTCGAGATCTGCCTGCTGGCGAGTCCGGTGAGTTGTTGATTCGCGGCCCGCAGGTGATGTGGGGATACCATAACCGACCAGAAGAAACGGTAAACACCCTGCGTGACGGTTGGTTGTATACCGGCGATATCGCCAGGATGGATTCCGATGGGTATTTTTATATCCTTGATCGAAAGAAAGATTTAATCAAAGTGAGTGGATTCCAGGTGTGGCCAAGGGAGGTTGAAGAGGTGGTTGCCCAGCACCCTGGTGTGTTGGAAGTCGCGGCGGCGGGTATTCCACACCCATTGCGGGGAGAAGCCGTAAAGGTTTGGATCGTACCCAGACCGGGTAGCGAACTCGACCCCGGGGAGATCATTTCATGGTGCGGCCGTGCTCTGGTGTATTATAAAGTGCCCGTGGAGGTGGAATTTCGCGAGAGTCTGCCACGGACAGGGGTGGGGAAAATCCTCAGAAGGGAACTGATATGGCAACATTTACAAAAAAATCCCTGAAAAATGCAGCCATAACTACTTTTCCCCGAATATTCTCTCTCTTGCTTCTGGCCGTTTATCTGCTCTATATCGGTTTCGTGATACAACATGACCAGGGGCCAGTTGATTATGAGACTTTCATGCAAATTGGCACTCGCTTCTTACGCGGAGAGGAAGTGTATGGCGAAAATAGCTATTACCCCTTGCCATTTGTGATGATTTTTGCTGGTTTTGCTGCGCTGCCCCGGCCAGTTAGCATGGCCTTGTGGCTGTTCTTGCCGGTGATAGTGGCGTGGTGGATCAGTGGGTGGAAGCTCTGGGTCTTGTTATATGCTCCATTGATAGCTCATTTTTTGGGAGGGCAAACGGCGGTATTTGGCATGATAGGGTTATGGGGATACCGCCAGCGTCAGAAGACGGATCACTTTGGCGGGGGAATCTGGCTTGCACTGACCCTGATCAAGCCTCAGCTTGGTCTTCTCCCTCTGAGCTGGGCGATTTCTCGCTGGTGGAAAGCTTTTCGGGGTACGGGTCAGATTCCAAAGCAGTTTTTAGGGTGGGTGGCGGCGATGATCTTCATTTATGGGATACCTTTCCTGGTTGCTCCCGATTGGCTCTCTCAATGGCTGAGCCATCCCCGTCCGTTGTTTGAACGGGCTCTGGCGGGTTTTGTGCCACGTGGATTGGTGATGCTGGGTATTCATGGATGGGCGTTCTGGGGGCTCTGGGTGATCATAACACTTCTGAGTTTTGTATGGATTTTGAAGCACGTTCGGCAAAAGCTTGATTTGGATCTGCTGACTCTCTGGTATTTTTGTATCAGCCCGCTGGTTCACGATTATGATTTGATTCAGATGATCCCGCTACTGGATTCAAAACGTTTACAGTGGGGGGCTGTGATGCTGGGTGTTCCCACCCTTCTGGTGATCCTGTTTGCCTATGGGATCGATCAGGCCTGGGCAGTGGTGACCATCATTGCCCCGGGTTTATGGATTTTAAAATTCAAAGAGGGAGCTTATTCCACTCCCTCTTTGAACACCTGAGCAGGTTAATTCTGGTTGGAAACCAGAGATGGCACCCCACCGCGCTTTCGCACGGGTGGGGGGAAGATTTTCTCGAATTCTTCGCGGGATAAGGTTTCCACTTCCAGCAGGCGCTGGGCTACAGCATCGAGTTTATCGCGATGCTCCATAAGGATCGATTTTGCCTGGGCGTATGCCTCATTCACCAGACGACGGACTTCGCGGTCGATCTGTTCAGCCACGGCCTCTGAATAGTCTCTTTGCTCAGAAATTTCGCGTCCCAGGAAGATCAGTTCTTCTTTTTGCCCGTAAACCATGGGGCCAAGAGCTTCGCTCATTCCCAAACGGGTAACCATAGTGCGGGCTAACTGTGTGACTCGCTCGATGTCATTTGATGCTCCTGAGGTAATGTCATCGAAGACCAGTTCCTCGGCGGCACGCCCGCCCAGCAAGCCAACCAGATCGGCTAGCATCTTTTTTCTTGGCATAAGGGTGCGGTCCTGCTCCGGCAAAGACAGGGTGTATCCCCCGGCCATTCCACGGGCGATGATCGAAACCTTCTGCACGGGGTCGGCTTCGGGGAGGGAGTTCATCACCACCGCATGGCCGGCTTCGTGATATGCCACGATGCGTTTCTCTTCTTCACTGATCAGGCGGCTCTTCCGTTCGGGTCCAGCGATGACGCGCTCAATGGCTTCTTCAAATTCGGGTTGGCCAATGGCCTTCTTGTTGCGGCGAGCGGCGAGGATGGCTGCCTCATTCACCAGATTTTCCAGGTCAGCCCCGACAAACCCCGGGGTGGCGCGGGCAATGATGCTCAGATCAACTTCGGGCGCCAAAGGTTTTCCCTTGACATGCACTTTTAGGATCGCCTCCCGTCCGCGCATATCCGGACGATCAAGAACCACCCGCCGGTCGAAGCGTCCCGGGCGCAATAACGCCGGGTCAAGAATATCGGGGCGGTTGGTAGCGGCCATAATGATGATGTTGGTATCGGTATCGAAGCCATCCATTTCGACGAGAAGCTGGTTGAGGGTTTGCTCCCGTTCATCGTGGCTACCGCCCAGACCGGCACCGCGGTGTCGTCCAACGGCATCAATTTCGTCCACAAAGACGATACACGGCGAGTGACGTTTGGCCTGATCGAAAAGATCGCGCACGCGGCTGGCTCCAACACCTACGAACATTTCTACAAATTCTGACCCGGAAATGGAAAAGAAAGGTACGCCCGCTTCGCCAGACACAGCCTTGGCAATGAGGGTTTTTCCAGTTCCCGGGGGGCCTACCAGTAGAACCCCTTTGGGGATTCGCGCGCCAAGTTGAATGAATTTCTGCGGCTCACGCAGGAATTCAACCACCTCTTTGAGTTCTTCCTTGGCTTCCTCAACCCCGGCAACATCTTCGAAAGTTACCGTTGGATGGTCACCGGTGAACATGCGTGCTCGCGACTTTCCAAAAGACATGGCGGCATTGTTACTACCCTGAGCCTGGCGAAAGATGAAAAAGAACACCCCTGCCAGTACAATAAAGGGAAGTACGTATCCCAGCAGGGTGAGCAGGCCAAGCCAGGCGCTGGGGGGTTTGATTTCGATCTTTACTTTAGTCGGGCTGAGTTGATCGGGTTTCACTCCCAAACTCAACATCTGCTCCACGAAAGTCGCGTTGGATTCGATGGTTGAGTCACGCTGAGTACCGTCCCGGTAAATGACTTTGAGGCGGTTTTCATTCTCAACGATGCGAGCAACCTTTTCAGCCTGAAGGTCTGCGGCTACTTCATTGATGGTAAGCACATCCTGACTGTTCCCCTGCTGAGTGAATTGATAAACCAGGATGGCGATGATCGCGATGAAGAGCAGCACATAAATGATATAGGATTGGTTCCGTGAATTCACAAATAACCTCCAATACTTGCAGTCTTCAAAAAATTAAGACTGCTGAACAGATTATACCAATCTCACCCCAGCTTATCAATTTTTAGGTCGAAAAAGAGAAAGGTTCTTATCAAACTCTTATATGCCTGTTGAACGAACGGAGGCTAGGGTTTGAATGGCCTGCTGGATGTGGCTGCGATCGTGGGTAGTGATAAAACGCATCAATTCAAGCAGGGATGTGGGGCCAAAAATGGCATGGCGTACCTGACGATTCCAGTCATCGTCAGAAAGCTTTTCCAGCTGATGCACAAGCTCCATTCGAGCGGCGGCGAATCCATGCAGGGCTAATCCCAAATTTTCATCGCAGTAATTTCGAGTCGCTGACCATTCGTCAGTATTAACGGCTGAGATAAAGGCATTCTCCTGGGCGAGGATGTGACTTAACCGGGGAAGATTAACCTCCCGATCAGCATCTCGCAGGTGACAGATGATCTCCGTGAAACACCATTCATCGGGTTCGGGTTTTCGGTTGCATTCCCCGGGTGGAAGGTCGCGTTTCATGCCATCGAACACTGCAGGGGTGGAGATCAGATTGGCGAGGATAGCTTCTGGAGTGAGGGGGCAGGGATCGTGGTGTTGGAGCATCCGGGAAAACCAGCCCTCCGCCTGGGCAAGATTACCTTTTACACTGCCTGGAACGACCGTGGATGGTAATGTGGCGTCCGTTTCATCCAACCAGAAGGTAGGAATACCGATCACTGCGGCTGGAAGGATATCCTCTTCCAGACTGTTGCCGATCATAACTACGGGCTCCTGCGGCCAGCCCAACCGCCCGAGGATTTCAGCGTAATAGGCTGGATTGGGTTTGGCAAAATGCATGGTTTCATACGAGGTGATCCAACGGAAAGGAACGCATTCCACTTTCAGTCCTGCCCATTGAAGGCGGTGTTCGATCGCCCGCCGTGGGAAAAGAGGATTGGTTGCGACGACGACCTGCCAGCCCTGGTCCATTGCACTCTTCACCAGGCGGATGGCCTCTTGCCGCGGGCTGGTTAGATGCGCTAATTTGGGGAATTCCACTTCATAAAAGTGGGTGATGCGTTCCTGGAGGGCTTCTTTGGAAAAACCTACAGCGGGATAAAAATGGGCGTCAAAGACTTCTTCGAGGGAATAGACCGGGTTTTGGTTATCCACCATAGCACGAGTTGCCCGCATTAACTCGCGCGCAAGCCTGTCCGGAGGGATGAATTTTGCAAGATATTCCCCCAGAGCTTTCAGGTATGCCGGTAAGAAGGTTTCGATATTGTTGGTGAGAAGGGTGTCATCCAGGTCCAGGAGGAGGGTGCACGTCATTTTGGTCCTCGTTGGTCAAAGCGGGTGGAAGGGGATGGCATAATCCACAGCCGATATAAGGGTCTTTAACCGGGGCTTCACTTCGAAAGCAATACGCAGAGATTTTGACTCTTCGAATCAACCCCAGCCAGGATGTGTGAACCAGAGCTTTTAATTTCATATCCGGGCAGGCATTGGCCAGGGTGATTCCCGGCACCGGACATGTACGGCACAGGTCTGGCGTCCAGTGGTGCGGGCGGGGCTGATTGCCGATCAGACGGCATTCTTCCTGCGAACGTCCGCGAAAATAATTACCGTAGAAAAATGGGCATTCGGTTCCTGCCGGGGTGCGCATAAGGTTTTCTTTAGCGAGAACCCCGCCTCGGTTGAAGGCAGGGTTCCCGATAAGCCTTTCAACAGATGAAACAGAATCTAGACACGGGTGACGTAAGTGCCGGTGCGGGTATCTACGCGGATGGTATCCCCTTCATTGACAAAGAGTGGCACTTCTACCTGAGCCCCAGTTTCTACCTCAACCTTTTTGGTAACCCCGGTCGCTGTGTCACCGCGGACGGCGGCTTCGGCACGAACTACTTTCAGATCTACGGTAGTGGGCAATTCGATGTCCATCGGGGTGCCCTGGTAGAGGGTAAGCTTGACTTCCATGTTCTCTTTCAGGAAACCCGCAGAATCAGCAAGCATTTCCTTGTCAACAGCTACCTGTTCGAAGGTTTCAGTATCCATGAAATAATAGAATCGATCATCATTGTACAGGTATTGGACGTTATGATAATCGAGCCGGACGTCTTGAACCCGGTCGCCAGAGGTGAAGGTTTTTTCCAAAGTGGCTCCGGTGCGCATGTTCCGCGCTTTAATCCGAATCACCGCATTCCCTCGTCCGGGCTTGTGGTGGCTGTACTCCAGCACCCGGAACAGATTCCCATCCAGTTCAAAAATAACGCCCTTGCGTAGATCATTGACATCAATCATAAAAACTTGCCTCTTGAAATGAAATAACGAACAGTCGGAATTATAGCAAACGCCTGGAAGGGTGACAAGATGATATTCCTCTATTCTTTATTAACAATAACACCGGTCTGGTTGATAATCCCAGACCGGTGCGGGCCTTCATAGAGTTGTATCAGGCTGGTGTTTTGGGACGAATCAGCCCAGGCGTGGCTCAATTAAACCATACGTCCCATCGCGGCGGAGATAAAGTACATTAATCGCATTGGTGTTTGCATTGAAGAAAATGAAGAAGTTTTCGTGCCCGAGAGCCTTCATTTGCTCAATCGCTTCCAGTTCGTCCATGGGAACAAGGGTAAATTCTTTTCGTCGGGCAATGATGGGCATTTCCTCTTCTTCTTCCACGGGGGTGGTAGCCTCACCAGAAACGGCTGAAGCAGGGGTGCCGTCGCCCCGGCCACGAACTCTTTTCCCTTTCAAACGTTCAATCTTGCGCTGGATACGGTCAACAGCGGTATCAATGGCGGTAAAAAGGTCGTCGGAGCGTTCTTCACTTCGAAGGATGAACCCTGGCCCTCGTAAGGTGATCTGGGCAACCTGACGGTCTGCCGGGTTGCGCATCGATTTTCGATAACCGAGATCCACCCTGGCTTCTTCGATATCGTTCAAATAACGATCCAGTTTTGAAACTTTCTTGGTAACATACTCGGTAATGCGTTCTGTGGGTTCAATATTCTTATGGTAAATCTCGACCTTGAGTGTCATAACATCCTCCTTATTAAAAAATGGGATCGGGTTCGACCTGATGGTCGGCAAGTAATGCCCTGGCGAAGGACAGCCCAAAAACTACGCTCGCTCCGGCTGTCAAAAGCGCCGAGGCACAGGAATTCATGGTGGCCCCTGTAGTAATAACATCGTCAACAACCAGCACCGTTTTCCCCCGAAGGTTTCCTTGGGCATAAAAAGCTCCGTCCACGTTTTTTATCCGTTCGGCTGCGGAGAGGCCAACCTGGGAAGAGGTCTCTCGTGCTCGATGTAAAAGGCCCGAGTCGAAACGCACCCCCATCTCCCATGCAAGGGGGAGAGCAATCATCGAAGCCTGATTGTATCCCCTTTGTTTCAGCCTTGCCGGGCTTAAGGGAACACTGGTGACGACGTCAACAGGCCATTGAAGTGAAGCAACCCACGGACTCATAACCTGAGCCAGAGCTTCGCCCATTCCAAGGTCTCTCTGATATTTTAAACGATGGATGGCTTTCCGAGCAGGCCCCTGGTAAGCGCAAAAAGAGCGTAACGCGGTGAACACAGGCCGTTGTCGGTCGCATTCCGGGCAGTGACCGTCTGACGGGAGGGGATTTCCGCAACGCTCACAGAGGTTTTCGGCTAACAGGAGGGTACTCTTCTGGCATTGTTCACACCACCGCTCCCCTGTTCGATTACACCCTCCACAGGTAGGTGGAAAAACCCAGTCAACGGCGTTCCAGAAGAGATGATAAGCAACCGCTGCCGGGCGCTTTTGCAGGCCCGACGTGATCATGAGAAATTTCTCCTTGTTCCTGGTGCTATCGGAACATCCCGGCGAGTGCCGAGTTCATCAGCCGCAGTGCGGCAGGAGTCATCAGGGTGATCATCAGCGAAGGGAAGATCAGTAAAGCCATAGGAATGAGCATTTTGACAGGCGCTTTGTGGGCCTCTTCTTCGGCGGCCTGTCTGCGTCGGACGCGCATCTGGTCGGATTGGATTCTGAGTACTTTGGCCATGCTAACGCCGAGCTGTTCACTCTGGATTACTGCGGCGACAAAGCTGGTCATCTCAGGGATGCCAATTCGATCTGCCATATCGCGAAGGGCCTCACGGCGGATTTTGCCAAGCTGGATTTCCTGAATGACTCTGGCAAAGGCCAGAGAAAGCTCCGATTCCCATTTTTCGGCCACTTTGGCCATGGCCGCGTCAAAACCCAGCCCGGCTTCCACGCAGATGGTCAGAAGGTCAAGTGCGTCGGGCATGGCTTTGCGAATCTCTTTCTGCCGTCGATTGATGCGGCTGGTGAGCCAGATCTGAGGGAAGAAAAAACCCAGCAAAGTTCCGCCAAGAATGATCAGGAAGCGCTGGCCGATGGGCCAGTTGACCCGCCCAAAAGTAATGGCCAGAAAGAGAATGCCTCCGAAAGTTCCGGCAGCAATGAATTGCAGGGCGAGGAAAACCGTTGGATCGAGCCGACCCGGACTTCCGGCCAGTTCGAGTTTTCGAGCAATGGATTGGAGGGCATTTTGGGGAGTGAATTTAACTGCAATCTCTCCAAGCTTGCGCGCCATTGGGTAGATGACACGCTCCTGGAAAGGGAGAGAGAGCTCAATTTTTTCGAGGTTTACCTCTTCACCTCGTCGGTTGAACTCTTCCAGGCGGGCTTGTAAAATGCGCTCGTCGGTAGTTTGCGGATTACGCAAACCAATATACACCAGAGCTACCACGCCAATGATAATGAGAGCCACAACTCCGATGAGGATGGTCACGAAGTTCATAGGTGTTCACTCCTGCTAGTATTACTATACCTCAATATCGCCGATCTTGTTCATAACTACGTACCCGCTAATGATGAGAATAGCTGCACATACCAGGGCAATATAACCGCAGGGCAGGTTGGCGTTGTTCTCGGGTTTGAAGAATTCCATCATGTAGGAACGATTTAAGAGGTAAAGAATGCCCATAACAAAAATTGGCATCATGGCAAGGAAGCGCCCTGAATACATCACCTGGGTTGTGAGAACTCGGATTTCGCCTTTGATGCGCACACGCTCCCGAATGGTAAAGGAAATGGTATCCAGAATTTCGGCGAGGTTACCACCTACTTCGCGTTGTACATTGATGGCCGTGATCACCAGGTCGAGGTCATCGCTTGGAATGCGACGCAGGAGGTTTTCGAGGGCGGTTTGCATGGGTACACCCAGCTGCATTTCCTGCACCACCCGGCGGAATTCATCGCAGATAGGGGGAGGCAGTTCTTTACTGACCGCTTCCATGGCCTGCATGGTGGAATATCCGGCCCGCAATCCATTGACCATCAGGTTAAGCATGTCGGAAAGCTGTTCGTTGAAGCGGATCAGGCGGCGGTTTTGTTGCGAGCGTACATAAAAACGTGGCAGGAATAACCCGACAGCAAAGCCTGCCATCGAGGCAAGGAGGCTCCTATCGGCGATGAAATAAATAAGGAAGCCGACTATGAAGCCCGAAAGGCCCATCAGGACGACGTACTCTCCAGCCTTCAGTTTAATATCGGCTCGAGCGAGTTCCCGACTGATATTTTCGCCAAGCGAAGAGCTGGCCACCTGTTTATTGAGCCATTCCGTGACCGGAGCCTGCACCTGGCGTTCCTTCTGAGACGGACGGGGAGATTCTACGTATCGTCCCAAGCGCTCTTCAACCAGAGAACGTTCGCTGGTTACAGACACGATAATGCCGACGATCAGGAGCACAACCGCCAGGGCTCCTCCGATGATCAGGATTAGGGTCATATCGAGGACCATGCTCTTGTCCTTTCTTGCTCAGGGAAGAGTGTGAGGAACCATCTTTTAGAATCGACGGCGTTCGCCAATACCAAAAATGCTCGGTGGAAGGTGAATCCCTGAGCTTTCGATCTTTTCCATAAATTTCGGGCGTAAGCCGGTCGGTCGGAGACGCCCAATGATTTTATTGTTTTCGTACCCCACCTGCTCGAAGACGAACAAATCGGTCGTGGTAATCACGTCTCCCTCCATGCCCGATACTTCGGTGATGTTGACTACTTTACGTGACCCATCGCGCATACGTTCCTGGTGGATGATCAAATCAATGGCGGAGGAAACCTGCTCGCGAATAGCGCGAACGGGGAGGTCCATCCCGGCCATCATAACCATGGTTTCAAGACGGGCCAGGGTGTCGCGTGGGCTGTTGGAGTGGAGGGTGGTCATGGAACCGTCATGGCCGGTGTTCATGGCCTGGAGCATGTCCAGGGCTTCTTCTCCACGGCACTCACCCACGATGATGCGGTCGGGGCGCATGCGCAGGGCGTTGATTACCAGTTGCCGAATGGTAATTTCTCCCTTGCCTTCAATGTTTGGTGGACGAGATTCCAGAGTCACCACATGTTCCTGACGTAACTGAAGCTCGGCGGCGTTTTCGATGGTGACGATACGTTCATCGTTAGGAATGAAACCAGATAGGACATTGAGGAGGGTAGTTTTACCGGAACCGGTACCTCCGGAAACCACAATGTTAATACGGGAAGCAACACACGCTTTCAGGAACTCGACTGCTTCTGGGGTGATCGAGCCGAACTGGATCAATTGCTCTACGGTGATCGGCTTTCGTGCGAATTTACGAATGGTGAGCACCGGGCCGATTAACGAGATGGGGGGAATGACCGCATTCACACGCGAGCCATCTGCCAGACGGGCATCTACATAGGGGCTGGACTCGTCAATGCGGCGTCCCAGGGGTGAGACAATGCGCTCAATGATGCGCATGACGTGTTCGTTGCTCTCAAAGGTGACCGGTGCCCGATACAGACGTCCACCGCGCTCAATGTAGACACTCTTGGCACCATTGACCATGATTTCGGTAATGGTGTCATCATCCAAAAGAGGTTGCAGGGGGCCAAGGCCGAGAATTTCGGCGGCGATTTGCTCGAACATCCGCGCCCGTTCAGGCCGGGAGAGAACGATGTTTTCTTCGGTGAGAATTTGTTCAAAGAGTTCCTGGATCGTTCGGCGTACTTCGGCAACTTTGGATGGATCGGAGGTTGGATCGAGCCCGGCGATCAGTTTACTTTGAACACGAGATTTGAGATCCTGATAGGTGTCTTGCGCGGAGGGGATGCTCGGTGCAGCCACCCGCCGGGCCGCCTGCAGGTTGGGGGACGTCGGGGGGTTGATGCCCGATGTGGATGGTGGAGCGGAGCCACCATTCGAATTATTATTTCCCTGAATGCGTTTCAGGATCGACATAAGTTACCTCCGTTCAGGAAGGAGCGTACCGTTAAGTTTTTGGGTTCTCAAGTTCTGCCAGCTCCAGTTTTTGAATGCGTTCTTTGATTAAATCTGCCATGGCCAGAATGCTCTTTCCGATGGGTTGCGTCCGGTTATCCAGCATAAATGGTATACCGCGATTGACTGCGTTAACGGGGATCTTTTCGTCAAAGGGAATAGCGGTAACAATTGGCTGACGCAGACTTTCACCAACCCGCTCGGGAGTGATGGCCACCCTCTTATCATAACGATTCATCACAAACATAATCCGTTCTCTTTTTAGACCGACGGCATCTGCCAGGGTGAGGAAGAGATTGCAGTTTTTGATCGAAGGAATGTCCTGGGTGGTGACAAGTACAATGACCGTGGCAACGTCCAGGGCACTCTGTACGACGTCGGTTAAAAAGGTTGCTGAATCGATGATAATGTAATTGTAGATGCGGCGCAAGTACTCTATCAGTTTTGCAAACTGCTCACCATTAATTTTATCGGCCAGCTCAGGACGGGAAGGGGCTGCCAGAACATCAACTCCACTGGCGCGATGCGTGACCATGACTTCTTGCACAATGTCAGGATCCAGTTCGTCGGCACGGAGCGCCAGATCAAGAACAGTGTTTTTCCCCTGCTCATTTAGGAATACTGCCACATCGCCGTATTGCAGATTAGCGTCGATGAGGGCTACCCGCCGATCTTCTGTTTTGAAAGCAATGGCGAGGTTGGTAGCCAGGGTGGTGCATCCGGTGCCCCCTTTAGGGCTGTATACAGTGATCACCTTTCCCAGGCTGATCACCTGTGGGGCAGCGGGTGTACCTCCTTCAGGCGAAATGACCGGGAAGGCCTGAGCAGTTTTCTTTTTCTCTTCCTGAGCCAGAGCCCCTGCACGCCGAATGGCGTCGGTTAACTCGTCAATCATGGGGGGCTTGGTGAGAAAATCTCGTGCTCCGGCCAGCATGGCACGCCGCATATAACTGGGGTCACTCTGAACCGAGAGGATAACCACCTGACAGAAGGGGAGCTTGCGTTTAATCTCCTGGGTGGCGGTTATGCCGTCCATGTCGGGCATATTAATGTCCATAATGATGACATCGGGTTTGTTTTGCTGGGCTTCTTCGATGGCCTCGCGCCCGGTACGCGCTGCACCTACAACTTCGATATTGGCATCGAATTGCAACATGCGGCGAATATTCTCGCGGGTTTCAGCAATGTCGTCAACAATTAAAACCCGAATGCGTTCCTGTGGCGGCATAAATTCTCCTGATCCGTTAACTTATACACAGGCGCCTGCCCCCTCGGCACCTGTGCAATGCTTTATTTCAAATGACCGGACATCCTCTCGTTTCAAACCTACTGCGGAGGAACCTGCTGTTGCCCGCTGGACGATGTAGATGGGAAGGGGCTGACGGTGGAGGGGATACTATCCAACCGGGGTTCCAGTCCGTAAGGCAGCTTGGCAGGATTGGGGATATTGTATTGATCCAGAATGAACTGCAAGGTCACCGGCTCAGTGGCAATGCGTTGAGAGTCGCCAGCGCTGCGCATGACCAGGTTCAGTTTACCACCAGCCAGGATCAGATAGTTAAGAGTGACGGCGTCTTGCGGGGTCACAATCAGGGTCACGGTATCTGGTAACTTGGGAGTGGTCTGCTGTTGGGCTTCCTGCCCTGGTACAGGGGTTGGAGCTGCCTGGCCCGGTTGCAGCACAGTTTCACCAGGCTGGGGGAAGTTACCGGTTTGCAGCACAATGGCGTCCTGAATGAGCGTCTGACTGACGAGGCGTGGGCGCTGTGGTTCAGAGGGAATCACATAGACTGGTTGCCCAAGGGTTGGATCGAGCTCCGTGCGACCTGCCATGCCATCGGTTTTGGTGATGGTGGAGGAAGACTTTGTCGGGCCACCCTCGACAGCTCCGGGAGCTTCGACAACTCCGATGTTGTTGGGGAGCTTGCTCTGGAAGCCAGGATCAATATCCACCAGAAGCAGGGAAGCAATGACATTGACATGATCACCCGGTTCAAGCCCGTAAGCCACCGACGACAGCTGGCTCACCGGTATGGGAATGGCCACCATACCGGGCGGAATCTGGAACGCGGCGGGGGAGTTCTTCATGGTTGGGTCGACAATCATGGAAGAGGTGATGGGGGTGCGGGCCTCCAGGTTGAACCGCGCCCGTTTCCCAAGCACTTCGTTGATATCGGTGATGAAAGCTCCCTCAACCAGATCCTTCTTAGGATAGGGTAAAGTGGTAACGACCGCATCAGTGAACTCAGCGCCTCGAGCGATGGGTTGCACCGAAATTACAATGGTTACCATTTCTTCTACTGGCGTTGGTTGAGCCACTGGCTCCTGAATTCCCGAGCTGAGCTGAGTGGGGCTCATTAAGCGCATAACTGCCCAGACCAGCACCAGGAGCAGGATTAATATTAATGCGATCAGAATGAAAACTCGTCCCCGGCGTCTCCCACCTGCTGCCATTTTAGCCTCCTGATATGTGTTGAGGGTGAGTTAAATGAGATTTTAGCTTCCCAATACATGCTTTATTATACGTCAATTCTGAAATGGAGCTTTTAATCTCTGATTTACCCATTGAGTTGCAATACTCTTGCCACCACCGTTTTCTGAATTCAACCATGAAATTTTTTATTAAAAAAGGCCCTGTTGGCCAGAGCCTTTTTTGGACGTGAAGAGTGGTTTAGAAAACCGCCTAGATGCGATTGACGATATTGCTGAAGATATTGCCAATGGCCGGGCCGAGCAGCGCAAGAATAACAATGACGACTACTGCAACTAAAACAAGAATCAACGCGTACTCTACCAGTCCTTGACCTTTTTCTTTCGGTGCGAACAACATGGTTTTCACCTCCTTCCTGTCGCGAATTTGCATTTGGTTCAACCTGACTTTATTATAGCGTGTGGGAGGTGGATTACAATCCTTTTTACATTACAGGAACCTTACAGCCTCACTCAAGATTTGACACTTCCTTGATGAGTTTTATTGCAGTTTTGTTGTTCCTTTGATGGTTTGTCGCTATAATCAAATAGGTGCAGGCTATTCAAGTGCATCCTGGGTAGATCAATGAGGAGGAATCATGAGTGACATACTCGGTCGTGTAATGGATGAGCAGGATCTTTTCAAGAAACTGCTTGGTAAGGTACCGGGGTTCAAGGGTTATGTGGATCGAACAAACCGGCGGGCCGCAGACAAACTGTTACGAGAGACCATTGCCGGGCGTTTTGATGCGTTGGGCCAGAGGATTTCTGCTCTGCAACGTGATTTGATCAGTCAGGGTGGGTTATCCTGGGTGGATGATCTGGAGGCGGCGGTCATTAAGTTGCGCACTTTTACCGACCGGGTTCGCACTGCTTCGTACGGGTATGCGGGATTTTTTGATGCAGTGAAGATTAACTCGGATGAACTGGCCATGCTATACCAGTACGATCTTTCGTTGCTCGAGGCAGGAGATGAAGTGGAGCGCGCCATCGACAATGTGGAAGCTGCAATGGGTACAGAAGGGCTGGGAGCGGCGATCCGCCAGTTGACTCAACAGGCGCAGAAATGTATTGAGGCATTCGATAAACGCACTGAGGTAATCCTCGGTGGGGCAAAACCTGCCCAGGCGTAATCTGATGGGATTGGTGATCAAAGGAAGTTGAGGATTCTATGGCCCGAATTTTTGATGTTGTTGAATACCCCAGTGAAATGGCAGATGAGATCGTCCATCGTTTCCCCGAAACCGGGGTGGCCGATCTGCGTTTTGGTTCTCAGGTGATCGTTCGTGAGGCACAGCGGGCGGTTTTCTTCCGTGATGGTCACGCACTGGATGTGCTGGGCCCGGGGCGGCATACCATCAGCACAGCCAATGTGCCGTTGTTAACCGATTTGTTGGGCCGTGCCTTTGGAGACCGAACGCCCTTTACGGCAGAGGTTTATTTTGTTTCGATGCGCGAATTTGCGGATCGAAAATGGGGCACTCCTCAGCCCATTTTTGTCCGCAACCCGGGTATGGGGCTGGGGCTGGCCCTTCTGCAAGGGTTTGGAACGTATAGCTTCCAGGTGCGTGACCCCCAACAGTTTGTAACTCAGATCGTTGGCGCGCAGGGCATGTATCGCACAGCGGATATTGAGAACCGATTACGTACAATGCTCCTTTCAAAACTCCAGGATCTGCTGGGTGAGACTGCGGCAAAAGTGGATGTAACTGCATTAATCGGGCTTACCGAAGAGCTGGGCGCCGGGGTTCGAGCCAAAGCGCAGGACGATTTTGCCGCCATTGGTCTGACGCTTAAGAGTTTTTATATTGCTAACCTGAAGCCCTCCGAAAAGTCTGCCGAAGAACTGCGTGCCATGGGGGTGTTGGATATGGATACCTACACCCGTCTGCAGGCTGCAGATGCCATGCGAGATGCCGCGCAGAATCCAAGCGGCGGTGCCGGATTAACTGCTGGGATTGGAGCAGGAATGGGGATTGGGAATGTGCTTTCACAGTCTTTGCAAAGCCAGGCCCAACCACAGGGAGGTGGTGGATCTTCGACGGGTGCTCCAGTTATTCCGGCGGTGATGACTCCATCGGAAGCGGCGGCGATTCTCAAGGTCTCTGAAGAAGACGTTCTGGCAGCGATCAATGCTGGCGATTTAAAAGCGCGGAAAATTGGGAGCGCCTTCCGTATCAGCAAAGAAGCCCTGGAAGAATTCCTGAAAGGTTAGCTCTCACACATGGATGCAACCCATTGATGGTTCATATGGAACAATAACCCATTGTCAGGCCGCAGTCAGCGGCCTGATTTATGTTATAAATAATAGGGTTTGTCCTCATTTGGGCTGGTCGTTATCCAAGGGTTTTCTTAACTGGGAGTGGTATGAAACTTCACGAATATCAATCGAAACAGCTGTTCAGTCGTTATGGGATTCCGATCCCTCGCGGACGGATTGCCTCCATTGCCAGTGAAGCCCGCCATTTTGCAGAAGAGCTTGGCGGGCATGTTGTGATTAAAGCGCAGGTATTGGTGGGAGGACGTGGTAAGGCGGGTGGAATTCGCCTGGCGAAAACCCCCAAGGAAGCCGAAGAACTGGCAACGATGATCCTGGGTATGGAAATCAAAGGTTTGCCGGTGCGAAAAGTTCTGGTAGATGAGGCGGTGAGTATCACCAAAGAAATTTATCTGGGAATCACCAATGATCGTGCCGCCAGACGCCCCGTGATGATGGCTTCGGCAGCCGGCGGGGTAGATATTGAAGAGGTGGCCCGTGTATCGCCAGAAAAGATCATTAAAGTGTATATTGATCCGCTCCTGGGTTTGAGAGATTACCAGGCTCGCGACCTGGCCGTTAGCATTGACCTGCCCCGCTCTTTATGGCGACCGTTTATGGAAATTGCAGCCGGGTTGTGGGCGGCATACCAGGCCAACGACGCTACGCTGGCTGAAATCAATCCGCTGGTGATCACCTCGGAGCAGCGTCTGCTGGCGCTGGATGGAAAAATGGTGGTGGATGATAATGCTCTTTTCCGCCATCCCGAACTGGACGAGATGCGTGATCTGGATGTAGAGGATTGGGCCGAAGTGGAAGCCCGTAAATTTGGCCTTTCTTATATTAGTCTGGACGGCGAAATTGGCTGTATGGTCAACGGGGCTGGGCTGGCGATGGCCACGATGGATATCATTCATCTCTGTGGAGGTGAGCCAGCCAATTTTCTGGATATCGGGGGTGGTGCAAGCGCCGATAAAGTGGCAGCGGCTTTACGAATTATCCTGTCAGATGCCCGGGTTAAGGCGGTATTGTTCAATATTTTTGGAGGAATTACCCGGTGTGATGAAGTGGCACGGGGAATTCTCACTGCCCTGGGCGAAGTTGAGACAAAAGTGCCGATGGTGGTTCGCCTGGTCGGAACGAATGCTGAGGAGGGCCGGCGGTTGCTTGCAGAAGCGCGTATGGCTACCGCAGAAACATTACTGGAGGCCGCTCAAAAGGCGGTCGCAATTGCGAAAGGGGCGTAGCGATGAGCATTCTGGTCAATAAAAACACCCGTTTGTTGGTGCAGGGAATCACCGGTAATGAAGGCTTATTCCATACGACCCAGATGGTGCAATACGGAACGAATGTTGTGGCAGGAGTTACCCCGGGACGCGGTGGTGAGTGGGTGCTGGATGGGAAAATTCCGGTTTTTGATACCGTGCACAGTGCTGTACAGACAACCGGCGCAAATACCAGCGTCATTTTCGTCCCGGCACGCTCTGCTCCCGACGCCATTCTGGAAGCCGCAGACTCCGGGATTGAGCTGATTGTCTGTATTACCGAGGGCATTCCCGTTCTGGATATGATGCGTGTGCGGGCTTATCTGGACACCAGGAAAATCCGTTTGGTGGGGCCAAATTGCCCCGGTTTGTTGACCCCGGGAGAGTGTAAAGTTGGAATCATACCCAACAACATTGCCATTCCGGGAAATATCGGAGTTGTGTCTCGTTCGGGAACGCTGACTTACGAGGTGCTTTACGCTCTCAAGGCGGTGGGCCTGGGGGCCAGTACGTGTGTGGGCATTGGGGGCGACCCGATCAACGGCACTAATTTTATTGATGTGCTAGAAATGTTTGAAGCCGATCCTCACACTGATCAGGTAGTGTTAATCGGTGAAATCGGCGGTTCTGATGAGGAAAAAGCCGCTGAATACATCTCTCGGAAAATGACCAAACCGGTAACAGCATTCATTGCTGGTCAATCAGCCCCTCCTGGAAAACGGATGGGGCATGCCGGTGCGATTATTGAAGGAGGAGAAGGTACTGCCCGTGAGAAAATTCGAGCACTGGAGACTGCCGGGGTTCGCGTGGCTCGTCATCCAGAAGAGATCCCGGGTTTGCTGGTAAAAGGTTGAAAAAGGAACGAACAGGCCGCCCATGGGCGGCCTGTTCGCGAGCCATGAAAGCCCGGGCAAGATTAGCTGCGATGAGAGTCGATGTAATGCACTGCATCGGCCACTGTGCGAATGGTGCGAGCATCTTCATCACTGATAGTCATGCCGAATTTTTCGCAGAAGCCGTCGATGAGAAAAAATTGATCCATTGAATCGGCTTTTAAATCTTCGACGAAACGTGTCTCCATCGTGATTTCATCGCCGTCGATTTTCATCACGTCCATGATGACTGCCTTCACGTCTTCAAATGTGCTGCTCATGTTAAGCCTCCGGGGTAAGATCAGGGGTTGTTGTTTGAATTGTAACGTTCCTTAAGTATCTGTCAAGGCTGCTTTGATCAGGAAGTTTCGGCGCGTGGGAATCAGGCCGCACCGGGATTTTACAGCCTTTTGCAGGTGCAATGTCCCTCTGGTATACTGCTTTTACCATAAGGACTCCGATTATGCCAGATACTTCTTTTACCTCCTCTCGAAAAGCTGACCATATCCGCATTAACCTTGAAGAAGACGTTCAGTCAGGGTTAACCACGGGCCTGGAACGCTACCGTTTTGTTCATGAAGCCCTGCCGGAGATTGATTTTGAACAGATTGATTGTTCAGTGTCCGTGTTTGGCAGACAACTCAACGCTCCTGTGCTCATTTCATCGATGACCGGCGGAACCGATCGTGCCGGGATGATCAACCGGCTACTGGCCGAAGCCGCCCAGCAATGTGGGGTGGCCATGGGTGTCGGGTCACAGCGAGCTGCGCTGGAGAATCCTGAGCTGCAGTCTTCTTTTCAGGTGCGATCTTACGCGCCGGATATTCTCCTGCTGGCCAATCTTGGGGCTGTTCAGCTGAATTATGGGTATACTGTTGACGAATGCAAGCGGGCTGTGGAGATGATTGAAGCCGATGGATTAATTTTACATCTCAATTCGATGCAAGAAGCGATTCAACCGGAGGGCGATACCCGGTTTGCAGGGTTGGCCCGCAAAATTGAGAAGGTGTGTCGTGAATTATCGGTACCTGTGGTTGTGAAAGAAGTAGGCTGGGGAATTTCTAAACGAACTGCCCGGTTGCTGGCAGAGGCAGGCGTGGCAGCGATTGATGTGGCAGGTGCGGGTGGCACCTCCTGGACGCAGGTTGAGATGTACCGCTTGCCCACAGAACGTCAGCGCCGGGTTGCTGCAGCGTTCCGCCGATGGGGAATTCCCACCAGCGAATCGATCTCCATGGTGCGCCAGGCAGCCCCGGATGTGCTGGTGTTTGCATCAGGAGGGCTGCGAGATGGGGTAGACATTGCTAAATGCATCGCTCTGGGAGCGACACTGGGGGGAATGGCCGGTCCATTTCTTAAAGCCGCTAATCAATCGGTTGAAGAGGTGGTAGATACGATTGAGGAGATCAGCCGTGAGATCCGTATCTGTATGTTTGGGGTTGGGGCGGCTTCTCTCCGGGCGTTATCGGAAACTCCATTAATTCGGGAAGGAGAGGCGTAGAGCATGAGCCTGGATAATGTGATTCAAGAAATGCTTCCGGAGATTGAAGCAGGGCTAAAACAGGTGGTTACGGATGGGTGCAACCCGGAATATCCTGAACTTCGCGGAATGCTGGCCTATCATTTGGGGTGGGAAGGAGAAGGATCTGGCAGGGAAGCACAGGGAAAGCGTATTCGGCCTGTACTGACCCTTTTAAGCACCCAGGCGGCGGATGGAGACTGGCACAACGCCCTTCCTGCTGCTATTGCGGTTGAGTTGCTGCACAATTTCTCCCTGATTCATGATGATATTCAAGACCACAGTGAGGTTCGCCGGGGGAGGCCTACGGTATGGGTTAAGTGGGGGGTTGCACAGGCGATCAACGCCGGAGATGTTATGTTCACACTGGCGTTTCGGGCGTTACATGGTCTGGTTAAAACCACCTCTTCAGAGATTGCGCTGGAAGCACATCGTATTCTCCAGGACGTTTGCTTACGCTTGACTGAGGGACAATACCTCGACCTGGCCTATGAAACCCGACATGACCTGTCTTTACAAGATTACTGGCCGATGATTGCCGGTAAAACCTCTGCTCTTCTCGGTGGATGTGCCGAGTTGGGGGCATTGATTGCTGGAGCTGATGAAAAACGACGCAGGGCTTTCTCTCAATTTGGGGTGAAGCTGGGATTGGCTTTTCAGGTTCTGGATGATTGGCTGGGAATCTGGGGAGATGCGGCCCTCACTGGCAAGTCTACCGAGAGTGACCTGGTTTCAGGGAAGAAATCACTTCCGGTGTTATATGCTCTGGAAAAAGACCACACCTTTGCCAGGCGCTGGCAGCAGGGTGAAATTCGGCCATCTGAAGTGAGCGAAATTGTAGCAATGTTAGACTCTGCAGGGGCTCAAGAGTTTACCCTCTCGACGGCAGAGCAATTAACCCTTGAGGCAAAGCAGGCGTTGAAAGATGCCGTTGGAGAAGACTGCAAGGCTGCCTGCCTGGAGGAATTGGCCGAACGCCTGCTGGCTAGACGTCGCTAGGAGCGTTCCGGCGAGGTTTGGTCGGGGAAAAGACGTTTTCTCCACCCCCATACACTGATACCGAGAATCAGCCAGGCAACGATCTGAGACTGGCGCACTCCAAAGATTAATGTGCCTTCAGCCCGGAAGGTTTCGGTAATGATCCAGGAAACCGCTGAAAGCGCCAGAAACGCCCAGAAGCGTGTTCCTTCAGGTTGAATCCATGCTGAGTAGCGGTATTTCCTGGCTGGCCAGAGTAAAGCCAGTACCAGCAGCGCCAGCACTGTTTCATAAAGCTGGGTTGGATGACGGCGATCGCCCCAGAGTTCTATTCCCCAGGGAAGCGCTGTGGGTAGACCGTAGGCGTCTCCTGACGCAAGATGCGCTATGCCTAATGCTACAGTCATCATTGCCAGTAAACTGACCAGACTATCCAGGGTGGTCCAGGCTGGTAGCTTTTTACGCTGGGTGATGATCAGGGTAGTCAGGAAAGCGACAAGCAACCCAGAGGGTACCGATAGCATTTGAGGGCTAAGAGCGAATATACTGAGTGGGGAGGAAGCAAAGGCGGACGGGTATTGAGCAATAAAACCCAGACGCGCACCGAGCAGACCGGTGATCAGGCTAACCAAGATGAGGTTATACACCCGACCTTCAGGGATGCCTCGTTGAACGGCATGACGTTCAGCAAGCTCCATACCAGCCCAGAATCCCAAGAGCAGAACCAATCCCGGGGTTTGGATGACCAGTGGACCTAGTTGAAGGACGGGGAACATCAGGGTGCCTCGTGGAGTAAACGCTCAACTTGGGCTCGCAACAGGGCTTCAGCAATGGGCCCCCCGATTACTCTTTCGCGAATGATTCCATCCGCAGAGATAAAGTAAGTGGTGGGTAAAGCGCGCGTAGAATATAGCCTTTCAACATTGCCACCAGAGTCCAGCAAGACAGGGAAAGAAAGATGGTTTTTAAGCACGAACTGGCGGGCATCTTCCTCGCGGTCCTGAAGGGTGAGGTTGACTGCTAAAATGACTACCCCTCTCTCATGATAATCTTCATACACATGCTGAAAGGAAGGCATTTCGGCCTGGCAGGGCGGGCACCAGGATGCCCAGAGGTTGAGGATAACTGGCTTCCCGCGTAAGGAAGAGAGAGACACGCTCTCTCCAGTGAGGGTTTGCAGTTCAAAGTCAGGCGCCTGAAATCCCGGACGAGCCAGTGTCAGACTTGGGTTTTCCAGTACCCCGGGCGCAGGGCGAGTGAGGACGATCCAGGTGGCGCTCAATCCTAAAAGGACCAGGCTGAAGATGGTAAAAGTGCGGGGGGTGAGCATGGAGGTATTATAATTCATGCGTCAGGTCAAGATTGTGAGGTGTTGTGATGAAACTGGTTAGTGTTGATGAAATGCGAGCGATTGAACGAGAAGCGGACGCCCGGGGTTGGACGTATGCGGACATGATGGAAAGAGCCGGCCTTGGCCTGGCTGAAGTGGTTCATTCGCTTTTTGGGTATGAGGACCGTCTGGTAGCGCTTGGATTGATAGGGCCAGGAAATAATGGGGGCGATACGCTGGTGGCCCTGGCAGAACTGGCCAGTGTGGGGTGGAGTGTCAGAGCCTATCTTGTGCGACCTCGTCCTTCCGATGATCCCCTTGTACAGCGAGTGGTTGAGGCGGGAGGGCTTGTGGCTGAAGCCGATGGAGATTCGGGCTTCGGGCAGCTCGAGGCCTGGCTGGCAGATTCAACCGTGGTGCTGGATGGCGTGCTGGGAACTGGAGCCCGGTTGCCTTTGCAAGCGGAGATCGCGGGGGTGTTGTTGCACGTCAGAGAGTCATCGGTGTGCCCCCCGGTAGTAGCGGTAGATTGCCCGTCGGGGGTTGACTGCAACAGCGGGGCGGTGGCCGACGAAACCATCCCGGCTGAGGTTACTGTGTGCATGGCGGCGGTAAAAATGGGGTTATTGCGATTCCCGGCTTTTACCTACTGCGGAGAAATACAGGTGGTCGATATTGGCCTGCCTGAGGATTTGCCCTCCTGGAGTGCAATTCAGAGAGAGGTCGTTTCGGAAGATCTGGTTCATGAATGGTTACCGGAACGTTCGGTTGAGGGGCATAAGGGGACATTCGGAACTGTCATGGTCGTGGCCGGTTCTTTAAATTTTAGTGGCGCGGCGCTTCTCTCTGCCGGGGGAGCGGCAAATATAGGCGCAGGGCTGGTGCAGCTGGCAGTGCCGTCGGCGCTTCACGGGGCGCTGGCTGGAGCCAACCCGAATGTGACGTGGGTATTGCTTCCTCACCAGATGGGCGTGATCAATGGAGAGGCAGCTGATATTGTGATCCGATCGCTTGGAAGGGCGACTTCCCTGCTTGTGGGGCCTGGATTGGGATTGGAGGATTGTACCGGTGAATTTGTGCGGCGATTGCTTGAAGCCCGGAAAGTCGCTCAGCCCCGTCGGGGTATGGGTTTTGTCTCTGTGGCCCAGCCCAATCTTGAAGAAAGTAGCCCGCGGCAACTTCCACCTCTGGTTTTTGATGCCGATGGTCTGAAGCACCTGGCGAAGATTCCCGAATGGCCAAAACTCCTGCCGTCGGAGACGGTGCTTACTCCTCATCCCGGTGAAATGGCTATCCTGACCGGTCTTCAGGTGCAAGAGATCCAGGCTGACAGGATAGCCGTGGCTCAGCGTTTTGCCCGTGACTGGGGTCATGTGGTGGTGCTGAAAGGAGCGTTTACCGTTATTGCCAGTCCGGATGGTCGGGTGGGAGTGATCCCGGTGGCGAGCGATGCTCTGGCACACGGGGGAACGGGTGATGTGCTGGCGGGGATGATCGCTGGCTTACTTGCCCAGGGAATGCCGTCTTATGAAGCTTCGGCTGCCGCGGCCTGGATTCATGCACGGGCGGGGCTGACCGCTGCGGATCATCTGGGGCATACGGCCTCGGTTCAGGCCAGTGACCTCATCGATGCCATTCCTGAAGTGCTTTCTCTGGTCTGGTAAAAATAACAAGATCCGGCCTTCAAGGCCGGATCTTGGGTATCTCGGATTGTTCTATAGAGGGGTTTCCTCTTTGGGTTTGGCCACCGATTGTACGGCCTCAGTCACACGGGCCGATCACTTCCTGACCTTTTTTCGCGGCTTCTTCTACCGCTGTGCGGGCTTTGGAGGCCAGTTCTTCCGCTTTCTGGCGATATTCAACAGATCGGGTTTCGACTTCACTGCCGACCTTCTGAATCTCTTCGGAAACACGGTCTCCCAATTCGATGGCACGCTCTTTGATAAGAACACGGGTTTCTTCACCGCTCTGCGGGGCAAATAACAAAGAGACTACCGCGCCGGTGAGCGCTCCAACTACGAATCCGATCATGAAGGCGCCGAATTCATCTCGTTCTGACATTATCTTACTCCTTTCGGTCTGGTTTTACTCTTGAATTGACCTGCTCAAACGGTGTGAGAGGCTCACCACTCACCGCTTGCGAGGCCAGACGATCTGGAAGAACTTTGCAATGGCTGCCAGAGTTTCGTTAAGCTTTATCACTGGTTCACTCAGGTTGTCACTCAGGAAGACCACCGTGCCTTTGATAGTGTTGACAGTGTCATTGGTGGCATGAATGATGGGCCGAATTTCATTATTGAGAAGGTTGATGAGGGTGGCAAGCTGGACAATGAGGATGACCAGTGCGACTCCAATGACCAGAGACTCCAGGGCCATGAAGATGATAAAAACGTCTCTGACCCGGGCTGTAGTGTCATTATCGGCGCGAAGGAGAAGCACCACTCCGGTGATGATTACCGCCAATACCACAACCAGCCCGATGATCCATCCTATCGGAGCCTTACGTGATCCGGTGGGTTGCATTGACTCGCCGGCAGGAAGTGTTGGTGTTGAGAATGTCTGTGAAACCGGCTGATTTTCTTCCATTATAGCTCCCATTATATCACGTTGGGTGAGAGTTATTGAGTCCCCGGTCTTCCTGGTGATTCCGGTGGATTGGATACATTGGTGTTCTGACCAGCGGATGGGTTCTTCTGACCAGATTGCTTAAATTTATTATAACAGAAGTGAAGAGAGAGGATTCAATGAAGCAAAAGCTGATCAATGGCAGCGGCAAGTTGCCGCAGGTTGCTGACCTGAAAAGTGCGGGTGCAAAAAGGTGCATAACGATACATATCTGAGTCGCCGGTAGACCAGAGAATGGGAGGTTCAGGGTTCAACCAGATGGTCGCACAGGCACGACGGGTAAGTTTTTGAAAGATATCCAGGCGTGGATCGTTGAAGTTATTACGCCCATCTCCCACGACGATGAATGTGGTTCGGTGGTCAATCGTGTCGAGATATTCTTTTTGCAGGTTTTCCAGAGAAAACCCCAAGTCGGTGTTGTAGTGACCGCCAGGCATACGTCGGAGTACTTGTTCGATAGCCTGGTTGGCCTGTTGATGTTCAAAGAAGGGTGACACGTATTCCAGGTGGTCAATGAACGCAAAGGCATGGGTTTTGCTGATTTGATCCTGGATGGCATAGATCAGACTTAACATTAATTCTGAGCAAAAGCGCATGGAAGTAGAAATATCGCATAAAATGACAAGTTTGGGCTTACGGGTATGATCTCGGTGCCGCAACTCGATGGGAACGGTACCATGTTTAAGGTTGGCACGCAGGGTGGTTTTTAGATCCAGTTGTCCATTGCGGGCGCGTTTCAGGCGTAATGCCAGGCGAGTACGCAGGGCAGCAGCCAGACGCCGAACTTCGTCTCTTAACTGCCGCATATCTTCTTCACTGAAAGCATGAAAAGGGCGATTGAGTAAATCGTTCTGGGGCTGGCGGGATTGATTCTCTATCATGTTCTGTAAAATTCGTTCGCCAGCGTGCTGGCGGATTTGCTCCTGAAGGGCACGCTGATTGGCCTGGATGGCCTGGCGTAATTGATCAAGGCGCTGGCGGTTCATTCCCAGTTCATTGAGCAATCGGAGTAATTCCTGCAAGGCCTGCCTGACTTCGCGAAAGTTCAGTGCCGCTTCAAGCTGGCGCGCCATCCAGCTCTGGTAACGCATATCGTCCCAATTCTGAGAATGGATTATTTGATCGAGCTGGTTCAGTTCCTGGGGGGTAAGGGGCTTTCCCTCTATCAGTTTTTCCATCAGGTCACGGAGTTTCTGATTAAACTGCCGAAGGGCTTCGGCAAGCATCTGGGCTTCTTTATCGGTGAGGTTCCGGGTACCATCCTGCATGGCCGGAGGGTTTCCATGCTGGAAGAATAGAGGAAATAGTTTCTCAAAGACAGGAATGTCTTGTTGTTCTTTGATCAGAGTAGATCGCAGACTGTCGTGGAAAAGGTCGCGATCCTGCACTCCGAGCACGTCGATGGCGCGGAAAGCATCAGCACTTTCGGCCAGGCTGATGCGAACCCCACTGGCACGTAAAGCAGCAATAAACTGGGTAATTCTCTGGTCCATAATTGATACCCCACTTAAGAAGAAGTCGGAAAAGGCGCTACTTCCATGAGCGTATCAGGGTTGAAAGGAGTCCATCAATTTTGCCAGCGTGGCAGGGTAGGATTATCAGAGTGTTTATCTCGCGGAGAAGGCGCGAATAACTGACGCTTGGCTCGCTGAAGATCGACTTCATGTTTTAATAACACGCTCAAGGTAGTTTCGAGGGTTTCCTGATCAAGGTGGCTGGCATTCAAAGTGACAAGAGCTTTTGCCCAATCCAGGGTTTCGCTGATAGAGGGTACTTTTCGTAAATCCATGGTTCGTAATCGTTGAACGAGCTCCACTGCCTGGCGGGCAAGTTTTGGGGGGAGCCCCGGTACTTTGAGCCGTACCACTGCCAGTTCTTGTTCGAGAGAGGGGAAATCGATAAACAGATAGAGGCATCTTCGTTTGAGGGCTTCACTGAGCTCGCGGGTATTGTTGCTGGTAAGGATTACCAGAGGGCGGTGCACTGCCTGCAATGTGCCAATCTCAGGGACGGATACCTGAAAATCACTCAACACTTCGAGGAGAAAGGCCTCAAACTCGGCGTCGGCGCGGTCGATTTCGTCGATGAGCAACACGGTGGGTTTCTCGTTGAGGATCGCCTTGAGAAGTGGCCTTTGGAGGAGAAAACGCATGGAAAAGAATATATCTTCCTCGGCTGAAAGCCGATCAGCGGCTTCGCGGAGACTCTGAGCGGCAGACAGAGTATCTGACAGTTTGTCGCGCAGTAATTGTGTGTAGAGCAGTTGTTTGGCGTATTCCCATTCGTAGAGAGCTTTGGTTTCATCCAGCCCTTCGTAGCACTGCAACCGGATCAGCTCAAAACCGGTGGCACCGGCCAGTGCTTTTGCGAGCTCAGTTTTTCCAACGCCAGCGGGGCCTTCTGTGAGAACGGGTTTTCCCAATTGCTGGGCAAGGAAGAGAACGGTTGCAATTTCCTCGCTGGCGATGTATTGTTGTTTACCAAGGGCCGTTTTCAATTCATGGGGGTTCGAAAAGAGAGTCATGGCTCGTCCTTTGTGTATTACATGGATAATAATAGTCAGTATATCAGGTGAGGATTAAAAATACCAGTAGATCGAAAGAGATTTCCTGGAAATGGCCGGATTGGAAAATGCAGGTTTACTTATGGAAGACGTGCCAGGCCGAATAGATCAGGATACACCCGAGGATCAATTTAATGAGATTGGCTGAAACGAACCCGACAAGGACACCTCCAGCCAATGCCCCGATGATTGAGCCAAGGCTCATGGGGATAATGGTTTGAGGAAATTCGTTAAGTTCCCGATAATTACCCGCGGTTGAGTGGCGTGTTATTCCAGAGAGGATGGTCGGCAGGCTAATCAACAACGATGCTGAGCCCGCGGTTTTCGCATCGATGCCGTACATAAAGATCAACGTTGGTATGATCAGTTCTCCACCGGCCACCCCCAGCGTACTGCTGAACACCCCGATAAGCATGCCAAAGAGCACTCCGGAAATTAATTCTATGAGCAGAATGGAAGGAAGCAACCTGACGTTGTTCGGGTGAAGGAAGGCTTCAACGACAAGTAACATGCCGATCATCAACAGGATCACGAAGATCGTCTTTCTCAGTTGGGCAGTGGAAATTTTTTGCGTGATGGCCGCATTGAGGTAAGCGGCAGGGATGGCACCGCATACCATGGCAAGGATGACGGGTAGATAACCGGCAATTTTCTCAAGGGGAATATTGCGGCTGCGGAAAAGCAGGGAACTGGCTACTGTGACCAGGCTGATGGCCAGGTTGATGGGCAGGGCGCTTTTGATCTGTTTTTTGAGAATCCCTACCAGCACAGGCAGCCTGAATTCAGCTCCGCCAAGACCAATCAAACCACCCAGTGTGCCGATGGGAATGGAAAAAAGGAACGCAACGATTGTTCCCGGAAGAAAGGGTGTTCGATCTGGTTTCATAGGGTTGTTTGTTCCCGGTTTGGATGGAATGGAGCTCACGGTTGAATGATTTTTTAAAGGTATGTTTGTAAATAGATACCATTCATTCATTTATAGCATAGATTGGCAGGGGGGCCATTCGATCGGGAAGAACATAACCAAAAAGGGGCTTATCCTTCCATGGATCATTCATCAAGGAAGAATATAAATCCTGGCCTTCTAATTGGTCCAAAGAAGGCCAGGATTATAGTTTACTGATTAAGGTGGACTAATCAGGATAGGCTTCTTGAGAGGTTTTCCGGAATAGATCTTCAAGAGGCAAGGATGCCCAGGAGGTAAAACGCTCCATGTCGATGCCAAGTTTTTTGGCAACACCGTAACCGTAAGCTGGATCAGCTTTATAGAAGTGAACCAGCTGGCGGACAATGATGCGCTCAGGAACCCCTTGCATGGCTTCGGCGATATTGCTGAAAAGCTGTTCTTTCTGATGGTCGTTCATGAGGCGGAAAAGATTGCCCGGCTGGGTATAGTCATCGTTACCCTGACGATGATCGTAACGAGCGGCATCGCCGGAAATTTTCAACGGGGGTTCAAGGAAGCGTTTATCTTCCACGGGGCCGCCCATGCTGTTGGGTTCGTAATTGACGGCGCCGCCGTAATTCCCGTCAAAACGCATTGCCCCATCGCGGTGATAGGTATTAACCTCACTATGGGGATGATTGACCGGCAAGGCAGCATAGTTCACCCCGATGCGATAGCGGTGTGCATCGGCATAAGACATGATCCGCGCCTGAAGCATTTTATCCGGAGAGAAGCTGATTCCGGGTACGATATTTGAAGGTTCAAAGGCGGCCTGCTCGATTTCGGCGAAATAATTCTCGGGGTTCCGGTTAAGTTCCATGACGCCTACTTCAATCAGGGGATAGTCGGCGTGAGGCCAGACTTTGGTTAAATCAAAGGGGTTGATGGAGTACGTTTCAGCTTCAGCTTCGGGCATAACCTGAACAAAAAGTCGCCAGCGCGGGTAATCGCCTCGCTCGATGGCTTCAAACAGGTCGCGTTGAGAGCTTTCACGATCTTGACCCACCACCGCGGCGGCTTCGGCGTTTGTCCAGGTGCGAATGCCCTGAAGGGTTTTGAAATGCAACTTAATCCAGAAACGCTCATTTTGAGCATTGATGAAGCTATAGGTATGACTGCTATACCCATTAATATAGCGATAACCCTGAGGAAGTCCTCGATCGCTGAAGAGAATGGTCACCTGGTGTAAACTCTCAGGAGAAAGGGACCAGAAATCCCACATGGCCGTAGGGGAGCGCAGGTTGGTTCGAGGATCGCGCTTCTGGGTATGGATGAAGTCACCAAACTTGTATGGGTCACGGATGAAGAAGACGGGGGTATTGTTTCCAACCATGTCCCAGTTACCTTCTTCAGTATAGAACTTAACCGCAAACCCGCGGACATCACGTTCAGCATCGGCGGCGCCGCGTTCACCGGCTACCGTGGAGAAACGCACCAGGCAAGGGGTTTTCTTCCCGACTTCGGAAAAAATCCTGGCTTTGGTGTAGCGGGTGATGTCATTGGTGACTGTGAAGGTGCCATAAGCCCCTGAACCTTTGGCATGTACCACGCGCTCTGGAACTCGCTCGCGGTTAAAGGTGGCCATCTTTTCTAAAAGTTGATAATCTTGCATCAACAGTGGGCCGCGCGGGCCGGCGGTAAGCGAATTCTGGTTGTCTGCAATGGGGTTACCGTGGGCAGTGGTGAGTTGTTTTTTCTTACTCATTTGAGCTTCCTTTCGTGGTCAACAGGTAAATTGTTACTGGACTTCATTGTATGCGATGGTTGTATTGATGTAAAATATACATTGCTTATAGGATCGATTGTTATAAACTATACATGTGAGATAAATCGGCGCTATGGAAGTGCATCAACTTGAGTACTTTATTGCTGTAGCTGAGACCGGGAGTTTTAGCCGGGCGGCTGAGCGCTGTCATGTGGCGCAGCCTTCTCTCAGTCAGCAGATCAAGAAACTGGAGCAGGAAATCGGTCAACCGCTCTTCAATCGTTCTCGCAAGGGAGTGAGCCTGACGGAAGCCGGCCAGTTACTCTTACCGCGGGCGCATGCCATTCTGGCCGAAATTCAAAATATCCGTCCGAACCTGGAGCGGGAGGTTCAGGAGGGAAAAGGCAAGGTTTCGGTGGGATTTATTCCAACCGTTGCGCCTTTCGTTTTACCCCGTGTTATTCGTAGTTTTAGAACGCTGTACCCTGGTGCAACGCTGGCTGTTCACGAAGACCTGACCCAGGCTCTGGTGAGTGGGCTGATCGAGGGCAGCCTGGATGTGGCCATCACCAGTTTGCCGGTTCATCACCCTTTAATCGAAACTGATGAATTGCTTACAGAAACTCTCATGGTGGCCATTCCCAGAGAGCATCTGGCAGCGCAAAGCGATGACTTGACGGTTCATGAATTGGAACGGTATCCATTTATTGCTCTGAGCGAGATGCATTGCCTGGGTGAGCAGGTGCGGGCTTTCTGTTCTCAACAAAATGTTGATTTACAGATTGTCTGTCATACTGCGCAACTTTCAACGGTCCAGAGCTGTGTGGTACTTGGATTGGGTATCTCGCTGGTTCCTCAGGCACTGGCTGTGAGTGATGATTCCGGTCAGGTGGTGTACCGACGGGTGACGGATGCTGTTCCGCAGCGAAAAATTGCTGCGGCCTGGTATGTACGCAGGCGTCTCTCTTTTCTGGCACGTGAGTTGATTCGTCTGGTGCGGCAGGAATACCCGCAAGAAAACCAACCGCCCTGCGCATAGCCAGCGCAGGGCGGAAATATTCTTGAAGGAACACGAACAGGTCAGGCGATGGTTGGGCCGGTCTGGCGCTTACGCATTTCTTCCTCTTCGCCGCTCCAGTCCAGATGGGCGTATTCGGGTGGTGTATTCTCTTTCCGCCAGTTGTGGAAGTCCTGCCAGATTTCGTCGGTCCAGAGCGAATCGATCTGGGCAGTGGTATATTTTCCTTCGCGCAGGCGCTGGAGGCCGAAACGATCACGCATGGCAGTTTTTTCAGCTTTAATGCAGCATTCCTCCGCCAGGTGAGGCGGTACGAAGATGATCCCGGCTGGTGTACCGAGGACAACATCTCCGGGCATGCAAATGGCATTCCCGATTCGGCAGGGTACGTTCATACCGACCAGCGTTACATCGCGGATGGGGGTAGGGTCGTTGCCACGATAAAAGGTTTGAATATTGGTGATCTCCATTACCTGTTGCACATCGCGGATTCCTCCCCAGATCACCTGCCCGCCGTATTTGGTCCGGCGTGACACAGCGGTAGACAGATTTCCCCCAACGAAGGTGCCTTCATAGACCTTATCAAACATATCTACTACCAGCACATCGCCTTCTTGCAGGCTTTCAATGACCCAGGAATTGAAGAACCCTTTACGGCCTTCTTCTTTTTGCCCGTATTCAAGCAGGTAGGTATCAAGGTCTGGCCGCTTGGGAACCATTACAGCGGTCACTGCCCGCCCGACCAGGATTTTCCCCGGATGAATCACTTTCCAGTCTCCCTGAAACTGATACTTATATCCATGTTCCCAGAGTACCCCCCAGGCCTCTTCGGTGGTCACCCGTTGAAACCGACGTAAAATGTCATCGGGTACCTTCGGTCGTCCGTTTTCGAAACGTTCACCTTTCCATAGGGGGGTAAGTTGAATGATATCTTCGCGGTTGTCGAAACGCATGATTCCTCCATCAAGTCAGAGATGGGATTGATTCTATAACAAAAATAAAAAGGGAGGGTGCATGGTGGAAGGGGCGGTTTTTGCAACCTTCAGGAAAGATATGCGTAGAATGAATGGAACTACGAAAAGAAAGGAAAATAACCCCATGACTTCTGAAAGCTTAACCTCCACAGTGTACCAGCCCACCTCTGATGAGAAAACCTGGGCGACTCTGGCTCATCTCAGCGTGCTGGTCAATCTTTTCACTGGTGTGCTGGGGCCAGTGATTGCTCTGGTGATTTATCTCGCTCACAAGGATAAGTCGCGCTATGTCGCCTATCAATCACTCCAGGCCTTACTGCTCCAGCTGGTTGTCTGGGTGGGTGGTGGTGCATTCATTGCGATCGCGTGGGTCATCACTGGCCTTTTGTCACTGGTCATCATCGGTCTGTGTTTGATCCCCTTTGCCATTTTACTCTCGGCGCTACCGCTGGTTGCTCCGGTGTATGGGGTAGTGGGTGCAATCAAGACAAGCCAGGGTGAGGATTTTCGCTACTGGCTGATTGGTGACTGGGTACGCAGTACGTACACAGGCTGAGGCTTTCGAGACCCAATCGATTTCCCCCGCATCCTTACCGGGCGCGGGGGTCTTCTTTATAGGGGATTTCGCGGGCGGCCTGGATGAGCACGGCGTAGCCTTCCTCAATCAGGTGGTTGAGTGCGGCCAGATCCTGTTCGGTAAATCGGGCTTTGCCACGGAAACTGCGTTCCAGGCGGTCAATGGCCCGTAAGAGAGCTCCCCGCACACCGCTGGACTGGTGTGCCCAGCACGAGTCGGCCGAAATGCGCTCGATGCGTCGAACGATCTCGCGGGCCTGCTCCAACTTCCAGAGGAGATGATATTCGTCCATCCGGTTCATGAGATGAAGATTTGGAGGAATAATAAGGCGGCCATGCCGACGATGATGGTGAGCAGGGTGTTACGAGTCCTCCAGGCGACGCCCATGGCCAGAATACCGGCGAGTAAACGGGCGTTTGAGATGCTGAGAAAGAGAGAACCATCTCGGATTAATAATTCTTGAAAGATGATGACCGAAAGAACTGCTGGAGGGACGAAGCGTAAAGCACGGCGGAACAACCGGGGGAGAGTGAGGCGATCAAAAAGCCAGATGAAAGAAAGGCGGGTGAGGAAAGTTAACAGCCCCCCTGCTAACATCACCATCCAGAGGTTCATGGGGTTTTCTCCATCCATAATCCGGCAAGAATTCCGGCGAGTGCAGCAACGATGAGCCCTAACCTGTACGGTAAACTGAAGGTGAGAATGGCCACTATTCCTCCCACCAGTGCGGCAGTTGTTGCAGCTGAGTCTTTAAGATTGGGAACTACCAGAGCGATGAAGGTCAGAGGAAGGGCAAAGTCCAGCGGCCAGTGCGGAGGGATAAGAGTGCCAAGAAAGATGCCCATGAAGGTGCTAAGTTGCCAGCAACTCCACAAACCCAAACCGGCACCCAGGAAGAACCAGTGCTGATTACCTTGAGCACCTTCACGATTGTAGTTAGTAATGGCCACGGCATAGGCTTCATCTGTCAGCAGATAGGCCAGGATTAACTTCCAGTGCGAAGGCAAGTTCTGGACAAATCCGGCGATGGAAGCGCTGTAGAGCGCATGGCGTAAGTTGACCACGGCAATGGTCAGCACAATCATTATTCCTGGCGTTGCCAGGCGTACCAACTGGGTGGTGATGAACTGGGCACTTCCGGCAAAAACAATCGAAGACATCGCCTGAGCTGCTGGAACCGAGATACCCGATTGCCGTGCCAGGGCTCCGTAAATCATCCCGAACGGGAAAACCCCCAGAAGGATGGGCAAGACACCCCGAACGCCACGCCAGAATTGTTGCCGGTTGGTCAGGGATTCAGCAGGAGAAGAAGTGGTCATAGGTTTTCAGGAATTTATGGTACAGTGGAGCCAAATTTCGCCTATTATACTCATCTTGAAGAGGGTTCTGGAAAGGAAAAGGGAATGAATCGTCGCCAGTTTCTTCATTTTTCAATCGTGCTTTCTACTGCCGGTGCCCTTGCGGCCTGTTCTAAAGGAGTAAAACCTTACGCCACCCAGTCTGTTCCGCCGGAAGTCAGGGTATTGGCAGAGGGGTTGAATTTTCCTGAAGGGCCGGCTTTTGATCCTCAAGGGGTGCTATGGTGTACCGAGATGGGTGCAGGTAATCTGGTTCGCTGGCAGGATGGTCAGGTGGAGCGTATTCCCACCGGTGGGCGCCCCAACAGCCTGGCTTTTGACCGGCAGGGAAGAGCCTGGGTGCCTGATTCTCAGTTAAATGCAATCCGTCGGTACACCCCGGAAACTGGCCTCTGGGAGACTATTTTGGAACGTGTGGATGGCATGGCGCTTCAGGCACCGAATGATCTGACTTTTGATGCGCGGGGAAACTTGATTTTCACATGTCCCAATTACGCCACTACAGAGCGAACGGGTTATGTGGTTTGTTTACAGCCGGATGGGAGCGCAAGGAAAATTGCAGAGGGGTATTACCGTCCAAACGGGATAGATATTGTGGATGGTGGGAAAGCTCTGGTAGTGGCGGATACTTACCAGAAAGCTCTGTTTAAAGGACGATGGGATGACAAAGGTTGTACCTGGGATGATGTTCACCTGTGGGCGCAGGTAGGCGGAGCTGAGGGGCCTGATGGAATGGCTCCCGGTGCCAATGGTTATCTGTACCAGGCTATATATGGCGATGGAATGGTGCGGGTCATTGGCCCAGATGGAATGACCGTGGAAAAGTTCTCTTTGCCCGGGAAAAACCCGACCAATGTAGCTATTGATCCCGGTGGGAAACTGGGGCTGGTGGTGACAGAAGCTGAAAAAGGGCTCCTGTTGAGTATTCCAGATATTCAACCCGGGCCGGCAATTTTTCTGGCCGGAGAGATATGGTCTTAACTTAGAGGCTTAATCCCAGGGCCTGAGCTTCAGAGCGGATGAACGCTGCCGCCCGGTAGTATTCCTCCGCTGTGTTCAAATGCTCCAGCATAATGGGCACATCCCGTGGAAGGCTGGCTACCCCTTTAAGAAAAACGCGATAGTTTAACCCACCCTGGCCGGGAATAACTTCATCCAGGTGGGTTGTGAGGCGGGGTTGCAAAAGGATATCCTTTGCGTGGCAGGATCGTATGTATGGCCCTAATTTTTCAAAGCATTTGTGAAGAAGGGCGGTGTTATGATAATACCGTTGTGGACTGGAAATAAGATTTACCGGGTCAAGATGAACGCCGAAGGCCACTCGGTCAATCGCGTGGAGCAGTTCCAGATAGCTGTCGGGTGAGTCTGGGAAGATCCAGGGCATGGTTTCAAGGGTATAACAGGTGCGAGTGGGCTGCACTTCATCAATAATTTCGCGGACGGTTATCACGATTTGTTCAAAGGTTTCAGGAGAGAAATTTGCGGGGTGAGGCCCATCCCACTGCAGGCTGCGCGATCCGGCTATATTGACGCAACAACTCGCGCCTATGCGATCGGCAAGGTAGAGGCTCTGTTTACACCGTTCAATGGCCTGCTGACGTTCTGATTCGTCAGGACTGATCGGGTTAGACCATGCTCCAACCTCGGCAATGAGAAGATCAGCAGAACGGGCGGCTCTGGTAAAGGCCTGAATGGTCACTTCGTCGGCATCCGGAGATAGAGGGCAATAGGCTGCCCTGTACCCTGCCGCCCGAACAGCTGCGACCCAGGCATCTGGATCGTCGAAGGAATCAAAAATGGGTCCACCCAGTCTCATGGAAACCTCCCGGACATGATCATCACGAGATACCCGGCGGTGGAGTTGACCGCCCGGCCAGATGGGCCACCAACCGGCTCAGGAGGAAGATCGCCAAAGCGGCCAGAATGAGCGCGGCGGCGAAGCGAAGCTGAAAATGAATGACCAGAGCGACCATTGAAAGTAGAACGCCACCGGCCACAACCGGAAACAGGTGCAGGAAATGGTACCGCTGAACGGCACGGGCTGTTTCAGGTGAACGAATTCGTTCTAGCCGTTCCCGAAAGTACTCCAGATCCCAGGTGATCAGCATCAAGGCGACTGCCAGGACAGGGAGGTAAAACGGCACCTGAAGAAGCATCAGGATGGCGCTGTAGAAGGCGAAGATCAGGAACAAGAGGGATATCATCCACCGCCAGCGCTGCCACAGGCTGATTACTCCAACGGCACCGAAAACGAGGACAACAAGTGCGCCTGCGATAAAGCCTTTCAGGAGGCTCCCGACTACCAGGCAGAAGGTAGAAAGAATCAGGGCGCTAAACAAGAGCCTCCGGGTAGTCATCGGCTGGCCTCCACGGTGGGGTTTACCGCCAGACTGCGAACGCTATAGCGGCGGGAAATTTGCTCGATGGGCACCTCAGTATTCCAGTCGATGACCTGCACCCCCGCCCGACGTACTTTCTGGAGGAGCAAAGCGCGTTCTGCCAGTGCCAGACGCAAAGCCAGAGGGTCGGGGGCTTTGTCTTCCTGAGTGGCATCAAAGAGGAGGAGGTTGGGGCTAATGACCATTACGGCGTAGCCAAGGGCACGCAGGCTGATCAATACGTCCACATCTGCCTGGAGCAGGGGACTGATGAGGATGATCTGGGAGCGCGGAGGGAAAAAGCGGGTTGGGAGGTAACGCAGGGTTTCGAGAGCAAAGTTACGTCCTGGTCGAGCCCGTGCCAGAACCTGTAAAATGCGCTGACGCTGGGTCTTTCCGACGCCGGGGAAGGCACTCTCGATTCCACCGCCATACACCAGGAGCCCTACCCGGTTGCCATCATTCAGATAGCCTTCACAGATAGAAGCAGTGGCCTGAACCACTTTTTCGAAAAGAGGATGATCGGGGAGATCGCCATAACTTTGTTCGCGGGCATCCAGGATGATTCCCACATCGGCCACGCGCTCCTGTTCATAAACATTGGTAAAAAGGTCTGACTCTGAGTGGGCGGCGACTTTCCAGTTAATGCGGCGTTGTTGGTCGCCGGGCTGGTACTCACGGACGGTGAAAAAATCTACCCCTGCCCCTCCCTGTCGGGCCGGTATGGGGCCAGCAAAACCGCGAGTCTGCGGGGGACGAATGCGCATAGGCTTAAGGCGTGCGGGCCGGGGGCGAACGATTAAGCGATGAGAGGCCTGTACCGGGGATGTGGCTTCAAAAAGGCCAGCCCCCTCGCGATATGTGGCGCGAAAGCCACTGAAGCGATAATCACCGCGCTTTCCCCGAACGGTGTATTCGAGGGTCACTTCCTGGCCGGAATCCAGTGAAGTGTACAATTCGGTGTTGCCCTGAAGTAATTCCAGGCCACGCGGGAGAGCGTCTTCGATGTGGATTTCTTCAAGGGGGGGGCCTTCATTGCGAATGATCAGGCTGATGGTCACCGGTGTATCGGGAAAAATCCGATCGGTGGAGAGGAATCTCTGTGCGCTTAACTGGGGAACAGTAGGCCGGTAGTAGATGGCAGCGGTAAAGTAGAGCACCAGGGGGAGCGCAAGAGCAATGACCCCACCATTGAGGGTTGCCAGACCAACCAATAACAGGGTGAAGATCACCAGGGCAAGAAAGAAACCACGACCGCTCATTATTCCACGACCGGAACCGGAACCGCTGTAATAATATCATTGAGAATGTGATCGATCGCCTGCGGGCTGCTCCACAGATCGGGTTGCAGAATGAGCCGGTGCTGCAATGCCGGGCGGACAAAGAGTTTGACATCATCCGGAATGACGTAGGCGCGCCCCTGCATGGCAGCGTACGCCCGGCTGAGCTTGAGAAGAGCCAGGGCGCCACGGGGGCTAGATCCAACAGCAACCTGACGATTGGTGCGAGTGCGCGTGACCAGTTCCACGATGTACTTTTCAATATCAGGATCGAGGTAGACTTCTTCGATAGCACGGCGCATGGCAAGGAATGTCTGAGCATCGGTCACAGCCTGGAGAGTGATGGCATCCTGTCGGCGTTCGCGTCGGCGATGGAGAATTTCCTGTTCCTGCTCAGGGGTAGGATATCCCACGCTTAACTTGAGGATAAAACGATCCAGCTGTGCTTCGGGGAGAGGGAAAGTGCCTTCGTATTCGATAGGATTCTGTGTGGCAACGACGATAAAAGGATCAGGCAGCTTGAGAGTTTCACCTTCAAGGGTGACCTGGTATTCTTGCATGGCTTCTAGAAGCGCTGACTGGGTTCTTGGTGAAGCACGGTTAATTTCGTCTGCAAGAATAAGGTTGGTAAAAATGGGGCCCTCTCGCAAAACAAATTTATTCTCTGCCCGGTTGTAAATATACCCGCCGGTAATGTCGCCGGGAAGTAAATCGGGGGTGAATTGAATGCGCTTGAAACCCATTCCCAGCGTTTGGGCAAAGCTATTGGCAATCAAAGTCTTGGCCAGGCCCGGGAAATCTTCGAGAAGGACATGTCCACCTGCGAGAAAAGCGGCGAGGATCTTTTCCAGGACGGCCTGTTTTCCAACAATGGCTTTACTGACTTCCTGGATAATACGCTGGCTGCGGGTGGCAACTTCAGCAATAGACATTAACTCAGAGGTTGATTCCATGTTGTAACTCCAGACGTTCTTCAATGAATTGGATCACGCGTTCTAGCTTTTGCTGCGCTTTAAGGGATTCGGGAGAGGGTGACCTTCTCTGTCGAGTTCGACGGGAAAAGAGTCGATCAAACCAGCGAAGCATGAGGGGAGGTGCAGGTTGTGCAGGGGCGAGCCTGCGAGTGATTAAAAATTCCCGAATATCTTCTGGCAGGTTAAGTTTTCCTGTACGGATCATCTCTTCCAGTTCGCTGATGGTGAGATGCTCCTGATATGCCAGCACATCCATCACCAGACGCGAAAGGTTGCGCGCCAGATTTTCGCTTGAAAAAGGGCTGATCTGATAGGTTGAAATGTACCATAACCAGTATTGATAGCGGGAAGCACTAAGGCCGGAATAGGTCGGTTCAGGAGGAAATTCGGGCTGGGGAAGGTTCTTAAGGATGGTGCGAATGGAAAGAAAGAATCCTCCCAGCACCAGAATGACCCAGAAAATGGGCTGGGGAACTGTTTCAAGGATCAGGTTGATGTACCAGATTACGTAAGAGACAGGTGTGACCAGCCAGGAGCGAATTTGCTGACGGAAGATTACGGTTATGGTGATACTGCCAATGATAGAGAGGGCGATCAATCCGATGAGAAGGGAACGGGAGCGAGGGGGCTTCACGAGGCCTCCTTCTGTTTGCGGCAAGCTTCGATGATTTCTTCCAGTGCGGAAACCGCTTCCAGTTTCTGGCGCATTCCCCCTTCAATTTTTCCATAGCGTGCATCTTCGAAAAGGTGGGTCAGGTTCTCAACGGGGCGGGAGGGAATACCGCGGCTGGTGAGGATGTGGATAAATTCGCGAGGGGTGACTGCCACGTCACGATGAATGCCACGCTCTTCTTGTACAGCCCTGACCATACTTCGGTAACACTGGATGATGGTGTCGCGCAGGTCACTGCCTGATTGAATGGAGAGCAGGGCACCTTCAGCTTCGCGTGAAACCCGGGAAATGGTATCAGGTTCGCCAGGACGGCGATGTGCCCAGTACCAGAGAACGCCAAAAATAGCAGTTGCCAGGACAATGACCACAACCCCGATCACCATGCCTACAATCCAGTTAGGAGGGTTTTGCACATAATCACTCAAAGGCTGGATGGTTGCCATCGGGGGGAGGCCTTCAGCGGGCGCAGGACCTTCGACTTCGACACCCTGCCTCTCCATATTGCTTGCGATAGCACGCAACCGGTCAAAAAAGAAGATCAACATACCAAAAATCAGTAAATCGCGGAGCAGTTTCTTCCGTCGCTGCGGGTGGATCAGCATGTAAACAAGGTAAATGGGGAAGAATACGAGCGCCAGAGCCAGCACAATGCGAACGAAGTCGATCAATCCCTGCGCGCCAGTCAAATTATCTGCCCCGTTGCTTATGGGAGTGCTTCAAGTGAAATTCATTAACAATCCGGGGGAAAGCTTCAGCCCGGTAAGTCCCATCGATAAGATGAGGAGAAGGAGGATAGAAATGATCAGGAGCGCAAGCGCCCGACGTTTTTCGGGTTCAATGGTCACGGGTAAATCACCTGTTTCTGAAGTAACCTCACTTACTCGGCCAGGACAAATCGCACCACACCAATATCAGGGGTGACCCAGATGCCCGCGGTAATTTCATCTCCGTTGCGCTCGCGGGTGGGAATCCACTCGCCGAGAGCACCAAAGCGTCCTTCTTCGACCCGTAAATAGGGAGTGAGAGGGGCGTCGAAACGATCGTGGGCCTTTGAAAATTCACTGGTTTCACCGCGCTTCCGTTTGATTTGCAGGGCGAAGCCAGCCCCGGCCACGAAAAATTCTCGATTGGGAGCCTGGAAGAGCAAACCACGTCCACGCTGGTTGAAGTCTGCCGGTGAGTGGCGGTAATCGGTATGCATCCACCCGGTATTGGTAGTGGGGCCAAACTGGACCAGTGCCAGATACTCTCCCAGGTCGAGCAGCTGCTCAGATTGAAATTCGCGCTGGATAATGGCAGTCATGCGGCTGGTCTTCCAAAATTGAAGAAGGAGAGGCTGAACCGCAGCCAGAATGCGGAAGCTATCAACCAGGGGTTGAGCCGATGCTTTGACAGTCCCCTGGGCATCCAGCAAGCTTTCGATGCCAAATACTGCATATCCAACCGCGTGATAGCGGTGGATGGCCTCGAATACATTCAGGGCATTACCCGGTGAAAGGGCAGATTCTGGAATGAAAAGAGGATTGTCTTCTCTTGCATAAGCCTGGCATACCTCACGGTAGGTATCAGGAGTGTCAATGTATATATCCGGTGCAATTAGATCAAGGTGAGGAGTAGCCCATTTCCAAAGATCCAGCACTCTGGATACTGGCCCTCCACTCGGGTAGCTGATTCCGGGTTGCTGCCAGCCATTTTCGCCCAGCCAAACATTGACATAAAATGGCAGGTCATAGACGGCTTTGCCTGCCTCTGCGATTCGATCGATGTAACGGGCAATACTCCAGGCGGAGAAATATTCCGCGGCGTGGGGTCCGAACACCTGTTGCCAGCTGCCCTGGCTGCGCTTACCGGCCAGGGCCCAGGCATCTCGTACTGGTCCTTTTGAGGTTATCTGGAGCTTTTGCATAAGTTCATCAGGCACCTGGCCTGAAAACTCTGACTCGGCAAGTGGGCTGTGATCACGTACTGCGCCCAGGATGCCTGGTTCATTTTCAATTTGCACGCCGATGACCGTACGTTGGTCACCATCGACTTCTTTCAGGTGGTTCAGAAGAGCACAGAAGGCGTTTCGATCGGCCTCCCAGTTGGCTTCGGCATGGGAAGAGAGCACCCATAGACGGTTACCTGCATGGGTAATCACCCTCTGATAGCGATCAGGAGCCAGTTTTACCCATTCGGGGGCGTATTGCATCGAGCCATTCTTCCAGGTGGCAAACCAGAGCAGGATGAGTTTTAACTTGTGTTCACGTGCGGCCTGGATCAGTTGATCGATCTGTTGATAAGAATATTTCCCCGGGCGGGGTTCGAACTGGCTCCAGTAGACAGGTACTTCAGCTGTATTGGCATGGAGTGCTTCGAGCGCTTTCCAGGCGGTTTCCATCTCCGTCAGGTTATAGGCGCTCGAGTTGTGCACCTGACCGCCTAATACGAAGAAAGGAATTCCATTCCGCTTGAAGATCGATTGAAGCATAATGTTCTCCGGGGTGGGGGATTAATTTATCCTACCACAATTTGCAAATTTGTAGAGTGCCCGTGAATGGTTTTTTCGCAGAGGGCTGATGTATACTACCGACCATGAATACGCACTGGGTTACCCTTTCCTGTCCATCCTGCGGAGCGGCGGTTAGCGTTTCAGACGAAGCCAGCCGTTATCGCTGCGAATACTGCGGAAATGAGCATGTGCTTTCACCTTCAGCCCTCGCGGCAGCTCAACCCATTCGGCCACGGATACCTGTGCCTGCCATGGTTCGGATTGAAAAAGAGGGGAAAAGTGCACGCATTGTTCAACGCTGGTTTTCTGTAAAGTATATTCCCATGGCCTTTTTCTCTGTCGCCTGGGATAGCTTTTTATGCTTCTGGTACGGCATGGCGCTGGGGAACCACGCTCCCTGGATTTTTATTATTTTTCCAATCGCTCATCTGGCGGTTGGCATCGGCCTGACGTATTCCACTCTTTGTGGTTTTTTAAACCGAACGGTTCTTGAGGTGACCCCCGAAGAGCTCTCGGTCTGGTTCGAGCCCCTTCCCTGGCTGGGAGAGAAAACGGTGCCGGTCAGGCAGCTTAAACAGCTATACTGCGTTGAGAAGACCCAGCGTTCTGAGAATGGCACCAATCATCAATATAAACTCATGGCCGTCACTCAGGATGGACATCAGATGGAACTGTTATCTACCCTGGACACTCCCGACATCGCCCTGTTTTTCGAGCAACAGATTGAAGATTGGTTAAAGATACCTGATCGCCCCGTTGCAGGGGAACTCGGGCGTTGATCAGATTCCCGGACACTCTGATTGCAGGTGATGCACTCTGCGGTAGATTAATGCGCAGGAGCTTTGAACAGACCTTCCAGATTCACGCCCATCATATTGGTTTGGTAAGAGCGTTCATCCAATTTTGAAAGTCTGGCGGCCTGTAGGGGGTTGATCAGGGGAATGGGTTTAAGTGAGTATAACCTCCGGGTTATCAAATGAACCCCCTGTTCATCAATGGGCCAGTTAAAACGATCAAAAACCATCAGGTTGAGAGGGCGGGTATAGGCACGCAGGGTCTTTTCGCCCTGGATGTTGAAGAACACCTCAAAATAACTCATTGCCAGTTCACGTAAGGTGCGATAAACAGGTTCACGGAAGCGCAGCCCGCTGAAATTAGATTTAGCCACTGCTCCGTAGAAGCCGTCAATCTGAAAAATGGCGAGGACATGATCATCGTCCACGTCAGGCTGAGGTATCAGATCGATGATTCTCGGAGGAAAGCCAATCAGGTTGAGCACCAGGGCGCCGAGTAAACCGCCATCCAGGCAATGACACTGGCGATCCTGCATTACCTGCAGGGGAGAACGGTTGCGATCTTCTCCCACATAAGGCATTTCATCCAGGAGAGCCTGAACCTGGAAGGGGTTTTTAATCGCCAGAATTTTGTCTCTTGATGCCGGATCAAGAGCTTTAAGGAATTGGGTTACTGCGGGGGAAAGCATTATGTTTACCTCCGTTAAATACCATGGCCGGGATGGTTCTGGTTACTGCCTGATATACCCCAGTTGATACAACAACTCAGCATTATAAATGGATCCACCGGCAGCACCGCGGATGGTGTTATGCGAAAGGACGACCATGCGAATATCAAAGAGCGAATCGCTGCGAACGCGTCCAACGACGGTGGTCATCCCGTGGCCGGTCATGCGGTCGAGGCGAGGTTGAGGCCGGTTTTCTTCATGACGTACCAGAATAGGGGGGTGAGGGGCCGATGGCAGATCGCGGGCCAGCTCATCTGCCTGGAATGCGGCGAGGCATGCTTCAACCTGCGCGGGTGTGGCGCGATGTTCGAACTCGATGGTGAGGCATACCGTGTGGCCATCGGTGACAGCAACCCGGTTGGTATGAGCGGAGATGGTAAAATCTGCCAGCTCGATCTGGTCTCCGATGATCTGACCGAGCATCTTTCGCGGCTCCCATTCCACTTTTTCTTCTTCACCGCCAATATAAGGGATGACATTATCCGTAATGTCCATAGAAGGAACACCGGGGTAGCCAGCTCCAGAAAGAGCCTGCATTGAAACAGCGAACACCCGTCGAAGCCCAAAGGCATCCTTGAGTGCTCTGAGGACTATGGTCATTCCTGTGCTCGTACAATTGGGATTGGTGGCAATCAGGCCATTCCAGCCGTGAGTGGCGCGCTGGGCTGGAATGATGTGAGCATGCCCGGCATTGATTTCTGGTAAAAGGATTGGGACGGTAGGGTCTCGTCGGTACGCGGAGGCGTTCGAACAGACGGCGGTGCCTGTACGGGCAAAAAGTGGTTCCACTTCACGGGCGATATCCGCTGGAAGGCCGGAAAAAACAAGAGGCACCTGAACTGCTTCAGGGGTGGACGGAAGAACGGGTAAATCACGAGCCCATTCTGGCATGGGTTCGGCCAGTAACCAGCGACAGACTTCGCCATAGGGTTTTCCGTGTCCACGTTCCGACCCGGTGAGCGCTACGACCTGAAACCAGGGGTGCTGATCGAGTAGCTGTACAAAGCGCTGGCCGACACTACCGGTAGCAGCAAGGATTGCAACAGGAATTTTATTCATACTACCTCTTTGCGAATGACGAGATCGTGTAAGGTCTGAACCGCAGGGCGTACTTCTTCGGCACGGAGGACAAAACTGATGGACACTTCTGAAGATCCCTGAGCAATGGCAATCACATTAATCTTCTTGTCTCCCAGGGCAGAGAACACTCTGCCGGCCACCCCCGGGGTGCTTTTCATGCCTTCTCCTACTACGGTTACAATCACCACTTCTTCAGTTGACCAGACACGATCGATATCCTTCCGCTGGAACTCATGGAAGAATTCCTTCTGCAACGCCGAGACTACCTTCGCGGCAGCCTCAAGAGGAACTGCAAAGCAGATGGATTGTTCGGATGAAGCCTGGGAAATGAGGGTAACGCTTGTGCCTGTAGAAGCAATCGCTGAAAATGTGCGTGCGGCTACACCCGGTACACCTAGCATCCCGCGGCCTTCCAGAGTGATCAGGCTTTGCCCACGAATGGCGGTTACCGATTTAACGACGTGATGATCGGTGATGGGAAGCTCAGATACGAGGCGAGTACCGGGATTATCGGGGTTGAAAGTATTGAGAACCCGCAGGCCAATACCGGCTTCAATGACCGGGCGGATCGTCTTCGGATGGAGGACTTTAGCTCCGGCATAAGCCAGTTCAGAAACTTCGCGATAGGTCAATTCTTCAATCGTGGTGGCCTGGGGGACGATTCGCGGGTCGGCGGTCATCACGCCGTCCACATCGGTCCAGATCCAGACTTCATCGGCCGGGAGGGAAGCCCCCAGCAATGCGGCGGTGTAGTCACTCCCGCCTCGCCCAAGGGTGGTGGTCACACCGGAAGGGGTGGCGCCGATAAACCCGGTTACTACCGGGACGATGCCTTGATCCAGAAGCGTATTGAGGACGGCGCGGGTGGCCATACGCGTGGCGTCAAGGTCGGGATGAGCGGCCTGAAAATGGTCATCGGTAACTACCAGCCGGGTAGCCTCAACAAATTGTGCGGTTACCCCGATGTTTTCGAGCACAGCGGCCAGCAGGCGTACCGACATGCGTTCGCCCAGCGAAGCCACAGCATCGAGGGCGCGCGGGGTTGCCTCTCCCAGAATGGCGATAGCCTGGCAAAGATTGGCAAAATCCAGGATCAGGAGAGTGATAGCACTGCGGACTTCTTCCTGACGGGAGCGGTCATCAATGAGAGATTTTAAGATGGCTTCGTGTTTATTTCTCAGGGTTTGAACGGCCTGGTTGTAAGTGGTAGTATCGCCTCTGGCGGCTGCCATGGCGCTGCTTAGCAAGAGGTCCGTTACGCCGGATAAAGCGGAAGTCACCACCACCAGGCGCCGTGTCAGTGAGCGCTGGCGTTGAACGATCTGGGCTGTTTGAGCCATGGCTTCGGCGGTGCCTACGGATGTTCCACCGAATTTCATTACCAATGTACTGGGAGAAGAACCGACCATAAAAACCTCGACCGCAGGATGGGGGTAAAATTAAATAATTGGGTATTATACATGACTTTTGATCAATCTCTTGATGACGTCCGGGTTGAATCGATGTTTTTCGGGGAGGGTTATATGAAAATTGAAAGGCCATGGGCTCGATTGGGGATAGGTATTCTGGTGATGGTGATTGTGGTGATCGTGGGATTCTCCTGGGTCGCCGCAATGATCCCTACCTGGGGAAGCACATCTCAAGAAGTGGCATTGGAATTGCCGGGAGACAAGCTGGTGCCAACCCCCGACATTCTCTGGAATCATGCGATCACCATTCGGGCACCTGCAAAGGCTATCTATCCCTGGCTGATCCAGATGGGGGATTCCAGGGCGGCATTTTATTCCATTACTTTCATCGAGAACTTGTTTTGTATGACAAGCGGTGAATGTCGCTATGTGAATGCTGATCGGATTCATGAGGAGTGGCAGAATCCAGTCAAGGGGAAACAGGGAATAATTATGGATTTTCTCGTGATCCATGATTATCAGCCTGACCAGTATGTTCTGGCAACTGCCACGGATAAAATGCCCCTGAAGTGGACGTGGTTATGGTACATCCAGCCGGTTAATGAGCTTACCTCACGATTGATTGTCCGGCACCGGATCGATGTACCAGAGGAGTTTCCCCGTCAGGCATTTACATGGATCATGAATATGGGTTACGTCATGGAACGCGCGATGATGCTGGGTATTCGAGATCGATCAGAGGGCCACCTTCCTTCTTCGTGGGAGGAACCGCTGGGGGCGGCAATCTGGTTACTGGTATTTGCTCTGGGGGTAGTGGCCGCGGTGGATTTTGTCCGATACCCTTCGGGATACCATGCGCTGGGGGTGGGTTTGGAAGCGATAATCATCCTCTTTATTCTGACATTCATCCAGCCACCCATGTGGGTGCGTGGGGTGCTTCTGTTGATGGTTGTTTCGGGAATCGTGGTGGTTTACTGGCGTAGATCTGGTAGAAGGCTCTTCCTTACCAGGAGGTCTACCTGAATCCACAGCGCGAGGGGGAAAAGGTTGACGTATAATACCCCCCAATGACTGCACTCATTAAACTGGATAAGGTTACTTTTTCATATACTGGAGACCCAAAGGATCCTCATCCGGCACTGAAGGATATTACTTTACAATTCCATGAGGGCGAATTTGCGGTTATCCTGGGGGCGAATGGTTCCGGAAAGACCACGCTGGCGCGCCATTTAAATGGCCTGCTTTTACCCACTCTGGGGCGGGTGCTGGTCACTAATCTGGATACACGGGATCGTTCCTATCATGGAATAATCCGGCAGCGGGTGGGTATGGTATTTCAACACCCGGAAGATCAAATTGTGGCCACTACGGTGGAGGAAGATGTAGCCTTTGGACCTGAGAACCTGGGGCTACCTCCGTCGGAAATTCGCCAGCGCGTGGATGCAGCCATTGAAGCCGTGGGGTTGGAAGCCCACCGTCATCGTCCGCCTCACATGCTCTCTTCCGGTCAGATGCAGCGCCTGGCACTGGCAGGGGTGTTGGCCATGCGTCCGCGTGTGGTGGTGTTTGATGAGGCCACCACCATGCTTGACCCGGCAGGAAGGAGAATGGCGCTCGCGTTGATGGCAGAATTGCGGGCCTCCGGTATGGCCGTTCTTTTTGTGACCCATAACATGGAAGAGGCGGCACTTGCCGACCGGGCGGTGGTATTGAGTGAGGGGAGTGTGGTGTTCGATGGTGCACCACGAGAACTCTTTACCAGGCAATCTCTGGAAGACTGGGGGCTGGAACCCCCTCCGGTGGTGGAGCTTGGGGGACGGTTGCGGCGTTTGTTCCCTCACCTGCCTGAGGATCTACTCACCGTGGAGGAGCTTCTTGGAAGTCTTCCATCACCACAACGCCCTTGTGAACCACCAGAACATAGAGTAGATGGCGGTACCGACCAACAGGGGAGAGAGTGGGTAATCGAAGTGCAGGGGTTGAATCATACGTATATGCTCGGCACTCCACTGGCACACCAGGCTCTCCAGAATGCCAGTCTTCAGGTTGCCGCAGGAAGAGCGCACGCGCTGGTGGGAGTCACTGGTTCTGGCAAGTCGACCCTGCTCCAGCATCTCAATGGAATACTCCGCCCGCAGGAGGGAAAAGTGCGGGTGGGGCCCTTTCAGCTGGACGATCCGACTGTGTCTACCCGGCAGGTGGTTCGCCTGGCCGGATTGGTGATGCAAAACCCGGAAAGCCAGTTTTTTGAGCAATTTGTGGGAGATGAAATTGCCTATGGGCCACGTCAATTAGGGTGTGATGAGCCCCTTGCGAGCCGAGTCCGCTGGGCAATGGAGCAGGTGGGATTGGATTTTTTGGCCTTTAAAGACCGCTTCACCGATACCCTGAGCGGTGGAGAAAAACGGAAGGTTGCTCTGGCAAGCATTCTGGCGATTAAACCACGTTTTCTCTTGCTGGATGAGCCGACAGCCGGGCTGGATCCGCGCTCTCGAAAAGAAATTTTATTAACGTTACGCAGGATGGTCAGTGAAGGGATGGAAATCGTCCTTTCATCCCATCAAATGGAAGATGTGGCCATGCTCGCTCATGATCTGACCGCCTTTCGTAAAGGGCGAAATGCGCTTCAAGGTTTGGCGGCAGAGGTCTTCTGGCAATTTGAGGCGGTTCGTGAGCTTGGGCTGGAGCCCCCGGTCGCGGCTCTGGTGGCGGCACGCCTTCGTACCCTGGGGTGGGGAGTACCTTCCCGTGTCGTTACCGCAGAAATGCTGATGGATCATCTTGAGAGGTGTGTGGAGGTTCAGGGTGAGCCAGTTTGAGTTTTTACGCTCGATACCTTTCGGGCAATACCTGCCGGTGGGTTCTTTTTTACACCGGTTGGATCCCCGCGCGCGGATGGTGGCGTTTACAGTAATTGTGCTGGCCCTGACCTTCAGCCGCAGTCTGGTTGGCTTGCTGATCGGTTGTGCTGTGGTGCTCGTGGGTTTACGGGTAGGTAAAATTCCTTACCGCTTTGCCTTTCGGGGGTTGTTGCCGCCCTTGCCTTTTTTGTTTTTGTTAGCCATTCTTCAGGTATTCTTAAATGTCAGTTCGCCTGACGAGTCGATTCTGGCCGTAATTGGACCGGTAAGGATTACCCCTTCAGATTTAGCGGCCGGTGCGAAGTTGCTTATTCGCTTTACTGGATTGATTCTGGCAATTGGGCTGGCAACCTATACCATCTCTACCGCTGAAATGACCCAGGGTTTAAATATTATGTTTCAACCATTGGCGAAAATGGGGTTTCCTGCTCAGGATCTGGTCATGATGGTTCAGGTTACACTGCGCTTTTTACCTATGCTGGCCCAAACCGCTGAGCGAATTGCCAAGTCGCAGGCATCACGAGGGGCAGATTGGGACAGCCGCCCCGGCAATATCATCGCCAGGGTGCGGCAGGTTATCCCGGTGGTTGTCCCACTTTTCCTCTCCAGCCTTCACAGGGCAGAAAATATGGCACTTGCCATGGACGCACGAGCGTATGGGAGCTCCACGCAACGCACATCACTGGTGGAACTGCGGTTAAAAGCGGTGGATGGGTTACTCCTGGGGATCTCGTTCCTTACCGGGGCGGCTATCCTCGTTTTTTAGGTGCGGTTTTACTCCAGAGAGGCTCCCCGTTTTGCCCCAACCCGAATGCGCATCCAGGCGGCCACAACGATCAGAACGAGCAGAGCAGATAAACCGGCCTCAGGGAGACCGTTGGCAACCACGATCGGCGCAAGTGCTGCCCACGGGAGAAACCCCAGTACGCCTATCATTCCAAGTACAAGGACGGTGTTGGTCAGGCTGCCGGCGATCCCGGCAATGATTAACCCAATGACCGGCCATTGTCGCAATGCACGCCATACAAGCCAGGCCAGCGGTCCGATAAAAAGGCGAGGTAAAACAGAGAGTAACGGGTTGGTAAACCAGATGTCCACCGGGCCGTTGGGAGCAACGGCGGCCTGAATCAGGCTGAATAGCCCGAAAATCAGACCAATCAACAAGCCTACAACCGGTCCCTCGAGAATGGCACCGATAATAACGGGTACGTGCATGATCGTGAGTGAGGCTCCCGCAACCCAGGGAATAAATCCCCAGCGGGTTAATCCTAAAAAGATGGCAATAGCTCCCATGATGCCAGTGACGACGATTTTACGGGTGCGTTCCTGTGGCATAAATTCCTCCATGCAGATGATCATTGATTGTAACATAGCAGGGTTACCGGGAAGTTTTCCATTCTGGCAACTCCTGCGATATGATTAACCCAGGATACAACGGTTCGTTTTGAGATTCAGAGGATGGAATTTTTAAAAGCGCTGGAAAAGGTCTATTTCTACGATCCATGCAGGGTGCTTCTCGTTCCTTTTTGGAAAGCAGAGTCCATGCTCGGCGGTGTGTTTTATTCCTGCCGGGTGAGGGGAGATGGCTCAGTAGATCACCTGGAAGCCTGGAATGAATCCGGGTATCAGGTGTACTGGGACCGCACAGGGGAATGGCGACCCGATGCCCCTGAAGCATTTTGGAAGTCTCCTAAATTCGCGGTGGTGTACAGCCAGTATGCGGCTCAATTTCCGCGTTCCTCTCAATATTCCATTCAAAGATATTTTCGCCTCCAGCTGGGGGAATCTTTTCCGGTTTATCCCTTACCCGGGGAGTTTGCCTTTGCACCGGTTCGAGTCCCCGCAGATGTTCTCCTGGCTACCGAGGTGATTGGCCGGTGTTATCCTCATCTTCATCCATCGTATGAGGAAGTGCTGCGATGGACCCGGCAGCCAGTGTTCACGCCTGAGTTGTGGGTATGGGTCATTGATCGGCTTACCGATCAACCCGCGGGTTTGGGAATTGCCGATTTTGACCCTGTGAGAAGGGAGGCTTCTCTGGAATGGATCCAGGTGATCCCGGAATATCGTGGCAGGGGGGTAGCTCGAGCGTTAATCAGTTACCTCCTGATGTTGATTCAAGGAAAAGCACAACTGGTGACGGTATCGGGAGGGGCTGATAACCCATCGGATGCCGAGCACCTTTATCGGCGATGTGGCTTTTCAGGTAACCATATCTGGTGGGTCATTCGATTGCTGGGCGAATGAGTTTACTTAAAAAATGAGCACCAGAAGCAGGATGATGGGGCCGAGCAGAATCAGTAAAAGTACCCCGATCACCAGGGCAATGACCAGCCCGATAATGCCCACAACCAATCCCAGTACTCCGCCTACCAGTCCAAAGGCCAGGCCGATAATGCCACCCACCAAATTGAAGATAAATTCAAGCAAACCCATGGTTTCCTCCAGGATCATCCAGTAAATCAGAATGGTGGATGATCTATAGAAGTATACGGAGGCGTACCTGGAAAGTTGTATGCTTTTACCTGGAAGGGCTTCATAAAAGTGCTTTGAGTTGTCGAACCAGCTTTTCGGCCGGTGTTACTCCGTAATTAACGTGCCGGGGCTTACCGGTGGAATCGAGGATAAAGGTGGTGGGAATGCTCAACACACCCCACTGCCGCGCCAGATCGGGCTTCTCGTAGGCATTCACCTCAATGAGTTGACATGCTTCCCCCAGCTGGCTTAAGGCTTTTTGCAGGGCAGGTCGTTGAACTGTTTTGCAGGGGGCACAATCTGGAGTGGTGAAGTAAATCACGGTAGGGCGACCTGGTTCAATGGCGGGGGAATGATGAGTGGTGTTCTGAACGCGGTTAAGCATCCACCACCGGATTAGGCGCAACAAAAGATAAGCTCCTGCGATGATCACCAGACTCCAGAGCAGGCGCGTTAAAAGGGGTTCATTCATGGGCAGAACTCCTGGGGCGCATACCTGGGGGAGTATCAGGGGGTGGAGACTGAGTAAAACCGGGGACGTGCAAACGGTTCAGCCAGTAATAAATGGCACAACCGGCGCAAAACCCGCCAAAAAAGTTTAAGGCTGCCAGTCCTACCACGATCCAGCTTAACAACCAGCCCGGCCATACCAGCCCAAATGCCAAACCCAGGGCAGAGAGCGCCAGGCATACTCCGCCCATTCCCTGTGCAAAGAGGTGAGGCTCTCGATGGTCGAGGAGTACGTTGGGTTTTACAAGATGTACAGGTTGAAGCAGCTTTGTATATAAGAAGCTGAAACCAGGTCGCTTCAGAAAAAATGAGCCAATCAACATAACCGCAGATGTTAAGGCGACCAGCCAGGGCCAGTCGAAGATAAACGCGAGGGTTGGAAGGAGCATGACCAGTGCCTGATTGGTCTTAATTGAAGAATGATCCATGGGAACCAGAGAAGTCATACAGATCCTCCGTTGGGTGAAAAACCGGCTAATGCACTTCTACGAAAAAAAAACGGGCAGTTGCTGTTCCGCAATGTGCAGAGACTGCAACCGCCCGTTTTGAGCAATCGTCGGATTTTTATACCGGCGGCGGTTTCAGTCTCCGCCGGAAACAACACATGCAAGGAATTCGTTCCATGACTTGATCCATAGTATTTGGATAATAATACTCTTGTTTGTGTTGTTGTCAAGGTTTTCTGCCGGTTTTTCTTTGTAGTGGAAGAAGAGATAATAGCGGTAGGTAAGCTCTATTGAACTTCCAGGAAGGGGAGTACAATAATTTTTATTCTTTTCGCGCGGAGGATGGCATGGACGAGATGGCGAAAAAAGTTCCCTCCCGTGGACTATTGGGAGGGGTGCGTAATTTGCCACGTAATGTTTGGGCTGTGAGTGTGACCAGTTTCTTAATGGATATTTCCAGTGAAATGGTCATCAACATTCTTCCGTTGTTTCTCTCCAATGTTCTGGGGGTAAAGACCAATATTATCGGAATCATTGAGGGAATTGCGGAAGCCACATCCAGTCTGTTGAAGCTTTTTTCTGGGTGGTTATCAGATAAGCTGAGAAGCCGCAAATGGATTGCGGTGGCCGGGTATGGATTATCGGCTCTGGCTAAACCCTTTTTTTATTTTGCCAACTCATGGGCAACGGTGGCCGCGGTTCGCTGGATCGATCGGGTGGGTAAGGGGGTTCGCACTGCGCCCCGAGACGCCCTGGTAGCGGATTCGGTGAAATCTGAGGTACGGGGTCTTGCTTTTGGTCTCCATCGGGCGGCAGATACCGCCGGAGCGATGCTGGGTTTGTTAATTTCATTGGTGATTGTATGGATGGCTCAGTCGAGCCGGGTTGAATTGGGGGCGAGTACCTTCCGTACGGTCGTGCTGATCAGCCTGGTGCCCGGGTTTTTGGCCGTTCTGGCATTAATCCTTGGGGCAAAGGATGTGCCTGTGGCTGATGGTCATGAAATGCCCCGGTTTGCTTTCCGGTCACTTGGGAAACCCTTCATGATCTTTATGATCATCGTGGGGATTTTTGACCTCGGTAATTCATCGGATGCTTTCCTGACATTGCGGGCCCAGGAGCGTGGTTTAAATGTGGTTGGGATTCTGGCTATGCTGGCGGCGTTTAACCTGATCTATGCAGTACTCTCAGCTCCAGCGGGGGGGCTGTCGGATAAGATCGGGCGCCGCCGGATGATTATCGGTGGTTGGTTGGTTTATGGGATCATTTACCTGGGTTTTGCCCTGGCACGCAATGCCTGGCATATTGTTGTGTTTTACCTTGCCTACGGGGTGTATTATGCCCTGACGTATGGAACGACCAAGGCCATGGTGGCCGATCTGGTGCCGGAGAATTTGCGCGGTACGGCGTACGGCACCTATAATGCCGTTCTGGGAATTTTAGATTTTCCTGCTTCCCTCATCGCTGGCATTTTGTGGCAGGGTGTAGGGGGGTGGCAGGGTTTCGGTGCCTCGGCGCCCTTCCTGTTTGGAGCGAGTATGGCTCTGCTGGCGGCGGTGCTCTTTGCTGCGTGGAAGCCCTCGTAGATGGCTGTTATTTACTCGAAGTAAACCGTTAACTGGAGAGCTCAGCCATCAGGGGCTGAGCTCTCCAGTTAGGTTAAACGGAGGAACGAACCTGTTTATTTCTCAGGAGAATCGTCTTCGTCTTCTTCATCGATGAAGAATTCAAATTCCTCATCGTCCATGTCCTCTTCCTCGTCATCGGAGTGAACATGGCCATGCTCCAGTTCTTCTTCATTGGCCTGGCGCAGATCGGTGATGGTGACGTCAAATTCGAGATCCTTGCCTGCGAGAGGATGGTTGAAATCAAGTTGAACCGTATCCTTGCTGAGGGATACAATTCTGGCTTCCATCAAATCCCCGTTCTCATCGGTGACGGTTAATTCAACGCCAAGTTTAAGGGGAATCTCTTTGGGGATTTCGTCGCGGGGCACTTCGATGATCGCATCGGGGTCAATTTCACCATACGCATCCCGGGCAGCCACGCGAACCTTTTTCGAATGGCCTACAGCCATACCGTAAAGCTCGCGTTCCAGGCCGGGAATGATGTTATCATGTCCCTGGATGAACTGAATAGGTTCGTCTCCCTGAGTGGTGTCGACCACTTCGCCGTCTACCGTCAGGGTGTAGTCCATGCTGACTACCACGTCGTCTGCCACAACTGTGGGCTTTGTGCTTTTATCCATTGATTTTACTTTCCTTAACTTATTACTCAATCCGAACAACGAAGGGATTATATCATACTATCATGACAATCTTCGTTTTTTCAGGTGATAAAAAACAATAGATCGGGCAGAAGGGTAATTTTAGACTTGTAATAAAATTGACATCGTCAGGCGAAATACTCCAAAGCTGTTTTATCTTTTCACCAGGAGCCTTCAATGGACGTTCTCACACTTTCGCAATGGCAGTTTGCCATTACATCGGTATATCATTTTTTCTTCGTACCCCTGACGCTGGGGTTATCTGTGCTGGTTGCCATCATGGAGACCATTTATGTCTCAACCGGGCAAACACTGTATCGATCCATGGCAAAGTTCTGGGGCACCCTTTTCCTGATTAACTTTGCTATGGGGGTGGTGACCGGTATTGTCCAGGAATTCCAGTTCGGGATGAACTGGTCGGAATATTCGCGATATGTGGGGGATATCTTCGGTGCTCCCCTGGCAATCGAAGCGCTGCTGGCGTTTTTCCTGGAGTCAACCTTCCTGGGGGTGTGGGTCTTTGGCTGGGATAAAATTTCCAAGAAATTGCACCTGGCATGTATCTGGTTGGTGGCAATCGGGGCGAATATTTCTGCTCTATGGATTCTGATAGCCAACTCATTCATGCAGCATCCGGTCGGATATGCTCTGGAGAATGGCCGGGCCGTGATGACGGATTTCTGGGCGCTGGTGGCTAACCGATATGTGTGGACGCAGTTCCCGCACACTGTTTTTTCAGGCTTTGTCACCGGGGCGTTTTTTGTGTTTGGGATTAGCGTGTATCATCTGTTGCGAAAGAAAAATGTGGAATTCTTCCAACGATCTTTCAACCTTGCTGTGGTTTTTGGTTCGCTTTCCATTGTACTGGTGATCTTCGTCGGCCATAGTCAGGCCCAACAAATGGTACAGGTTCAGCCAATGAAGATGGCTTCGGTTGAGGCGTTGTGGGAATCTGAGGATCCGGCGTCTTTCTCGTTGTTCACCTGGGGTGACCAGGAAAACCTGCGGGATCGCTTCGCTATCCGAATCCCTTATTTATTGAGCATTCTCTCCTATAACCGTCCCAGTGGTTTGGTTAAGGGGATTCGTGATTTACAGGAAGAGTATGTGCAAAAGTATGGGCCCGGGTACTATGTGCCCTCAGTGTTCACTACCTATTGGACGTTTCGGATCATGGTAGGGGCGGGGTTCCTGATGCTGGGGATCATGTTGTTGGCATTGTATTTAATCATTCGGAATAGGCCGCTCGACTCTATTAAGTTTACCCGGTATCTCCCCCTGGCAATCGGGCTTCCTTATGTGGCCAATACGACCGGCTGGATTTTAACCGAGATGGGCCGGCAACCATGGGTGGTGTTTGGGTTGATGCAAACCCGGGATGCTTTCTCGCCCAACCTTACGGCAGGGATGGTGCTGACCACACTCATCACTTTTACCCTCGTCTACGGGTCACTGATGGTGGCCGATGTTTACCTGCTGGTGAAATACGCCAAAGCTGGCCCGGGTGACGGATCGAATGAACCAGCTTCAACCATTTCTGAATCTACGGCGGCGTAGGAGGCCAACATGGATCTGAATACATTGTGGTTTATTTTAATTGCGGTGTTGTATATCGGTTTCTTTGTGCTGGAGGGGTTTGATATGGGGGTGGGCATTCTTTTACCGGTGCTCGGGAAGGATGACCAAACACGACGGATGATGATCAATACCATTGGCCCTCACTGGGATGGCAATGAAGTATGGTTAATCACCGCCGGTGGGGCTACTTTTGCGGCTTTCCCACACTGGTATGCAACGCTGTTCAGCGGCTTTTACCTGCCTCTGTTCTTGATTTTGCTGGCGCTGATCGTTCGGGGAGTGGCTTTCGAATTTCGGAGCAAGGATGATCATCCGCGATGGCGCAGCCTGTGGGATTGGGCTATCTTCTTTGGAAGCCTGATTCCAGCATTCCTGTTTGGAGTAGCCTTCACCAATTTCATCCGCGGGGTGCCCATCGACGAAACGATGACGTATGTGGGTGGATTCTGGAACTTGCTCAACCCGTTTGCTCTTTTAGGTGGTTTGGTGGCGGTTGCAGGGTTCACCTTACATGGAGCGATTTTCTTGAGCCTGAAGACCGATGGCGCTCTGCGTAAAGCAGCCGAGGATGCCGCCTGGAAAGCCTGGCCAGCAGCGGTGGTCACGATGGTATTGTATACGGTGGGGATGTATTTTCTGACCGATATCCTGCGACAATTGGGAATTAACCCCGGGCCAATACCAGTAGGAGCAGGGGTTGCTCTGCTAGCGGCAGGGTACTTGATCTATACCAGGCGAAGCGGTTGGGCTTTTTTCCTGACGTCTCTGGCGATTGTCTTTGCCGTGACGACGATTTTCATGGTGCTCTACCCGCGGGTGCTTGTTTCGAGCCTTGACAACGCGTATAGCCTGACCATTTATAACGCTTCCTCTGGCCCATATACACTGCGGGTTATGTCTATTGTGGCTCTGATATTCGTACCCATTGTACTGGCTTATCAGGCCTGGTCATACTGGATTTTCCGGAAACGTGTGGGAGGACAATCAGATCTTCACTATTAGGTGAAGATATAGCTTCTTTCCACTGGACCTTGAGTGAGGGTGAGTATTGAATGATGATCCAATCTCACCCTCTTATCTTGATAGGGTCAGCCCCAGGTCTATCAAGATAGTTCACGGGGTATGCTATTTCGGAACATTTGGATTAGAATCAGAATGCTATCTACATTGGAGTGAGTTCTTTTGCGAGAATAGCCTGAAGCATTTATAAGGATATAAAAGGAGTTCGCCATGGCCTGCTGTTGTGAAGAGAAACGAATTTATACTTCTGAAAAAGCTCCCAAAGCCCAGGGGCCTTACTCACCCGCGGTCAAAGGAGGTGGGTTGGTTTTTATTGCCGGGCAACTTGGCATGGATCCGGCGACCGGCAACCTGGTCGAAGGGGGGATTGAAGCCGAGACAAGGCAGGCTTTGACCAATCTGAAGCATTTGGTCGAGGCTGCCGGCTCAAGTATGGACCAGGTAGTAAAAGTTACAGTTTTCCTGCGGGATATTCAAGATTTCCAGAAAATGAACAGTGTATACGCCGAGTTTTTTGTGGCAAATCCACCGGCCAGATCGGCTTTTCAGGTTGGCGCATTGCCCCGTGGGGCGGCGGTAGAAATTGAAGCGATCGCTCTGGCGTCTTCTACCTGCGATTGCGGTTGTTCGTGTGGTTAGGAGAGCCTGGCGATTTCGGCTCCAATGACTTTCGTATCCATAATTATCCCCTGTTATAATGAGGAACGAACGATCTATGGGCTGCTGGAGGCTATCTACCGGCAGACTTATCCGCGTTCGCTGATGGAAGTTGTACTGGCCGACGGGATGTCGGAAGACCGAACGCGGGATGTGGTGAAAAAGTTCATCCAGGAACACCCTGATTTATCGGTGAAGCTGGTAGATAACCCCAGGCGTATCATTCCCAGTGGTCTAAACCGGGCGATTGAGGCTTCTGGCGGGGAGGTGCTGGTAAGGCTGGATGCTCATTCTGCACCGTCGCCAGAATATGTGGCGCGCTGTGTGGCTGCTTTACGCGAAGGCAGGGGAGAAAACGTCGGCGGCGTGTGGGAAATCCACCCCGGAGGTTCTGGTTGGATTGCCCGATCCATTGCTGTGGCCGCATCGCATCCGCTGGGAGTAGGGGATGCCGCGTATCGCTATACCAATCGATCAGCTTATGTAGATACCGTGCCTTTCGGGGCTTTTCGGCGAGAAACACTGGAGCGGATTGGCTGGTTTGATGAAACGCTTTTAACGAACGAGGATTATGAGCTTAATGCGCGGCTCAGGCAAAACGGCGGTAAAATCTGGCTTGATCCTGCCATCCGGTCGGTCTATTTGGCGCGCCCTTCCCTTCGGGCGTTGGCGGCTCAATATTGGCGGTATGGTTTCTGGAAATGGCGGATGTTGCAGAGGTATCCGGGCACTTTACGCTGGCGGCAGGCCCTGCCGCCCCTTTTTGTGGCCGGGATCATTGGGCTTGGGATAGGCGCGCTCTGGTGGGAGTGGGCACGCTGGATGCTCCTGTTGATGGTCGGGTTATATTTTCTGGCGCTGGTACTTGCCAGCTTGCCCCAGGCATGGAAGAAGAAAGACCCACTGCTGGTGATAGGGGTACCTCTGGCTATAGCTACCATGCACATTACATGGGGCAGCGGACTACTTTTTAGTATGCTCAAAGGAATGAAACAGTAACCTATGGAACAACGTACCTCTCGTTGGCGGATGCGCCCGGAAGAAAGGCGCCTGATCCTGTTGGCCGGTGATTTTCTCGCCGCGTGGTTGGGCCTGGCTCTGGCGATGGTTGCCTGGGGACAACGTGACTGGTTGGATTTCTCCCGCCAATTGTTACTGGAGCGGATTCCATCCTGGTTTTATTTTTTACCGTTTGCTTGGTTGCTGTTGAATGTCGAAATGTATGACATGAAACGGGCTGGCCGCCGGGATGAAACGTTGAAGGGAATATTACTCTCCGCCGGGGTTGGGCTGGCCGTGTATTTACTGGTTTTCTTCCTGGCTCCACCGGAATCGCTACCCCGTGTGGGGGTGGGGGTTTTTGTGGTTGCCAGTGCACTGTTAACCCTTCTCTGGCGGAATATCTATATCACAGTCTTCACATCCCCGGAATTTTTACGGCGGGTGTTAATAGTCGGCGCAGGACGGGCTGGAAGCACCCTGGCGAAGGTGGTCAATGAGCTTACCCCGCACCCCTTTGAGGTGATTGGTTTTGTGGATGATGATGAAGAGAAAAAAGGATCCACGGTGGAGAACTATCCGGTGCTGGGGGGATGGGATGTGTTGTTGAAGACCATCGAGGAGAAGCACATTACCGATGTGGTTCTGGCCATCTCTCAGGATGTGCGCCCGGAATTATTTCAGGCGTTGTTGCAGGTGGAGGAAATGGGAGTAGAGATTGTGACCATGCCCACCATGTACGAGAGGCTTCTGGGGCGGGTGCCGATCTTTTTACTCCAGTCCGACTGGATATTGCGATCTTTTGTTGATCAGGCTCATGCCAGCGGGCTGTATGAGCTGGTGAAACGATTGATGGATATCGTGGGGGGGTTGATCGGGACTCTGATAACGCTGGTCGTGTTCCCCTTTATTGCACTGGCCATTGTGGTGGATAATGGTCGGCCGGTGCTGTTTACCCAAAATCGCCTTGGTCTAAGTGGAAAACAATATACTATTATTAAATTCCGGACCATGCGGAACAATTCTGAAAACGATGGCAAGGCACGGGTCACTCTGGAAAACGATGAACGGATTACCCGTGTCGGGCGTTTTTTAAGGAAGAGCCATTTAGATGAGCTTCCTCAGTTTATTAATGTGTTACGCGGTGAGATGAGTCTGATCGGCCCGAGGGCTGAGCGCAACGAACTGGTTGAAGAATTACAGACCAAGGTGCCTTTTTACCGCGCCCGGTTGCTGGTAAAACCGGGGATTACCGGCTGGGCGCAGGTCAATTTTGGTTATGCGGCGACGGTAGAAGACACCGGCATTAAATTGGAATATGACCTGTATTACATCAAACATCGTAATCTGGCTCTGGATTTATTGATCCTTTTACGCACGGTGGGAACGGTTCTCGGGTTGAAGGGACAGTGAAGGTGTAGCCATGAAATCCAAGCCGGTGCCGAATATTCGCAATCGTTACCTCTTGCTGGGCGATCTGATCCTGATTGTTTTATCGGTCATGGGGAGCTACGCGTTACGCTTTGAGCTGGGAAACCTGTTTTTTTTCTATCTTCCTTCTGCATACTGGATGGCAGGTGCGGCTTTAATCATTAAGCCGCTTGTCTATTATTTTTTTGGTATGTACCGCAGAATGTGGATTTACGCCAGCACGAGAGAGGTGGTGTTGATCGTTTCGGCGGTGGCTACCTCATCGGTCATTCTTTCTGCGGTGATGGTGGCATTGGCTTCCCTTCGTTTATTTATTGGTTTTCCCCGCCCGGTTCTGGTTTTTGATTTTTTCCTCTCCGTAGTTTTGGCTGGCGGATTACGCTTTGTGCTTCGTCTACTTGCCGAGAATCGCGTCAATCAGGTTTTATATTCAGGGCTGGATCGACGCCGGACGCAGAAAGTGCTCATCGTGGGTGCTGGAGATGCCGGGGCACTTGTGGTGCGTGAGCTTCAGAAAAATCCGCAGCTTTATTTGACGCCGGTGGGCTTTCTGGATGATAACCCATCCAAGCTTAAACAGCAGATTTACGGCGTGCCGGTCATTGGTACTTTGAGTGACCTGTCTAAAGTGATCGACCAGACCGGTGCAGATCAGGTGATTATTGCCATTCCATCGGCGCCGGGGCGTGTGGTTCGTCTGGTTGCAGAAGCGTGCCGCCCCAAGGGTATTCCTTTCCGCACGATGCCGGGCATTTATGAACTGCTGGGGGGAAAGGTGAGTGTCAGCCGGTTGCGTGAAGTAGATATTTCCGATTTGCTTCGGCGTGAACCGGCTCACATTGAGGAAGAACTGGTTGGCGCAACACTGGGTGGACGGGTGGTGCTGGTAACCGGTGCAGGCGGTTCGATTGGCCGAGAATTGTGCCGTCAAATTGCCCGGTGGGGGCCTTCTGAATTGATTGTGCTAGGGCATGGGGAAAATAGCATTTTTGAAACCATGCTGGAGCTGCGGGAGAATTTTTCCCTTTTGCTGGTGAGGCCGGTCATTGCGGATGTTCGGGATTATCCGCGTATTCGTTCAATCTTCAACCGGCACCGGCCAGATATTGTGTTCCATGCAGCAGCGCATAAACATGTCCCTCTCATGGAGTCCAACGTTGAAGAGGCGGTAACGAATAATATTCTTGGAACCATGAATGTGGTCAGTGCAGCATTAGAGGCTGATGTCAACCGGCTGGTGATGATCTCCACGGATAAGGCCATTCGGCCTGCCAATGTAATGGGCGCTACCAAGCGGGTGGCAGAAATGATCGTCCTGGATGCTGCGGATCGGTCGGGAAGGGCTTATTCGGTCGTCAGGTTTGGAAATGTTCTGGGAAGCCGGGGAAGTGTAGTTCCTCTTTTTAAAAGCCAGATTGCCCGCGGCGGGCCAGTGACGGTGACTCATCCAGAAATGCGTCGTTATTTTATGACTATTCCTGAGGCGGTTCATCTGGTATTGCAGGTCGCGGCGATGGGTAAAGGCGGCGAAACCTTTATGTTGAACATGGGTGAGCAGGTGCGTATTCTGGATCTGGCAGAGGATTTGATCCGCCTTTCGGGATTGGAACCGGGTAAGGACATTGAAATTGTATTCACGGGGATTCGTCCTGGCGAAAAACTCAGTGAAGATCTCTGGGATGAAGGAAACCTGTACCAGAAGACCAGCCACCCGGATATCTTTAAGATTGAGGGTCAGGTTCAAGATATGGATAGCGAAGCGTTACATTCGATGGTGGAGGAGCTGGTTCGCCTGGCTCGAGAGGGGGAATCGCAGGCCATTATAACGCTGCTTGATGAACTGATCCCGTTTGCGTCTATCCGGCGTACTCCACCCCCTGAACTTACAGCGATCGAATGATGGCGCGACTTTCGGCTTCGGAATGGGAGTCATTTTTAAGGGCTTATCCAGATACGCACGTGTTGCAGAGTGCGGCCTGGGGCGAATTAAAGCGTTCGTTTGGCTGGACTGTGGAGCGGATATGCGTTGGGGTAACTGGAGCACAGGTTCTCTTTCGTCAGTTGCCCGGGGGGTTGACACTGGCCTATATTCCCAAAGGACCGGTTGGACCGGCATGGGACTCCCTGTGGCCAGAGGTCGAAAAAGTATGCCGCGAAAAGCATGCCATCCTGTTAAAAGTTGAACCGGATGGCTGGGAAGAAGAGAGCATCCCTGAAGGAGCGCTTACCGGTTTCCGTTGTGATGGCATCTCCGTACAACCCCGCCGCACACTGGTAGTGTCCCTGCAGGGCGCTCCGGATGCATGGCTCGAACGGATGAAACAGAAGACCCGGTATAACATTCGCCTGGCTGAGAAGAAAGGGGTTACAGTAAGGCCTTCTTCAGATGTTGAGACCTTTTACCGGATGATGCTACAAACCGGGAAACGCGACGGGTTCGGTGTGCATAGCCTGGAGTATTATCAAAAGGCGTATGACTTATTATATCCCCAGCAGGCGGTTGAGTTACTCATGGCGGAATACGAGGAACGGCCGCTGGCCGGGTTGATGGTATTCACCAGGGGGAGCCGGGCCTGGTATTTTTACGGGGCTTCAACTGAAGAGGAACGTAACCGAATGCCCACCTATCTTTTACAATGGAAGGCGATGTTGTGGGCATCGGCGAGAGGGTGTACTTCTTATGACCTCTGGGGGGTGCCTGATGAAGATGAGGCCGTTCTGGAAGCGGATTTCGAGCGGCGAAAGGATGGTTTGTGGGGAGTTTACCGCTTTAAACGCGGTTTTGGAGGGGTTTTAAAGCGTGCTCATGCGACCTATGAGAAACCCCTGCTCGCCCCATTTTTCTGGTTGTATCGCTGGTGGGCGCGTAAGCGAAGCATGGAATAGGAGCGCGGCCTTTGCTATCGGTGGATCTCAATTCGTGGAACGAAATGATTGCTAAACTCCCGGGTGCGAACATCTTGCAAACACGGGAATGGGCTGAGCTTAAAGGAAAATACGGGTGGGAAGCCTGTCCGCAGGTTTGGAGAAATGAACGGGGAGAAATATTTGCCGCGGCGATGATCCTCTCCAGGCGGGTGCGGTTTCCGGGAATGGCTGGAGGTTGGAGCGTGCTGTATGTGCCACGTGGCCCTTTGCTGGACTGGACGCACCCTGGCCACAGGCAGAAAGTAATCAATACTCTTGAAGCTCTGGCGCGGCAACGGGGAGTAATTTTCCTGAAGATCGATCCAGAGGTACCTTTAGGGTATGGGGTACCCGGTACTGAAGGTGCCGTTGAAGTTGAGGCTGGTGCAGCGCTTCGGAATGAGTTGAACGAGCGGGGCTGGATATTCTCGAAGGAACAAATTCAGTTTCGAAACACTGCTGTGTTGGATTTATTAGGAGACGAGGCGGACTGGCTGGGAAGGATGAAACCCAAGGCCCGGTATAACCTGCGGCTTGCGCAGCGCAAGGGAGTAACCGTGCGGTTGGGAGGGGAGGATGACTTCGACTTGCTTTATCGGATGTATGCCGAAACCGCTGTGCGAGATGGGTTTGTCATCCGACCTCTTGAATATTATCGGATGGTCTGGAATACTTTTTCCCGGAGGGGAATGTGTTTTCCATTGATCGCAGAGGTATCGGGCGAGGCGGTAGCAGGGCTGGTGCTATTCGTGTTTGCCGGCAGAGCCTGGTATCTTTATGGCATGTCACGCGATCTGCACCGGGAAAAGATGCCGAATTACCTTTTACAATGGGAAGCCATGCGTCTGGCCTGTGCGAAGGGAGCCTCATCCTATGATTTATGGGGGGCGCCGGATGTTTTTAATGAAAGCGACTCTATGTGGGGGGTATTTCGTTTCAAAGAAGGATTAGGCGCCAGGGTGGTGCGGACCCTTGGGGCCTGGGATTATACCGCCCGTCCACTTTCTTACCGGATGTATACTCAAATTCTTCCCCGTGTATTGGAATGGATGCGTCGGCGTGGCAAGGCGCGTACTCGACGCGATGTTGGGGTCTAGAGGCTTCACAGGGGCATTCTCCGCCATCAGCGCCAGACAGGATCGAAATCGGCAGCCGGATCATCGGTCAGCCGAATCCATTCTTGCCTGTCGCGGTTGAAAAGATACAGGTCTCGATTTCCATCCACAATTCGGTCGAGGGCCAACCAGGCACCATCAGAAGAAAAAGCCGGATTGGAAAGGTTAACTACGGGTTCTGTTAACGGATTTTCTTCGCCCAGGGGTTCGTTGAAAGGCTTCTCCACAACCACAAGAGCTGAGGTTCCGCGAAGGAAAGCCAAACGCAGGCCATCCGGAGTCCATGTGGGCAATGCTCCCCGGTTCTCGGTGAACGCTCTGGCATTTTTCCCGTCGGATTGCATGATCCACACCTGCCTGAACCCACTGCGGGTCGTTTCATAGGCTAAAAACTTACCATCGGGTGACCATGAAGGATGCCTCTCGGAATTTACCGGACTGGAGAGCTGTTGCAGGTTGAAATCGGGAAGATGGATCAGGAAAATGTTAGGGCGCCCATTACGAATGGAAGAGAAGGCGATGATCTGACCATCCGGTGACCATGCGGGGTCGAAATCACCGCCGGGCAGGGTTGGCAGGGGTGTCAGACCGGTGCCATCTGCGTTGATGATAAAAAGACCAGCCCCCGGGTGTTCATCGGAGGTGTCACGGCATGGCGAGACAAATACCAGCCGGTTGCTTCCGGGATGCCAATCGGGCTGGCAGGCACCTTCTGGAAGATGGGTGATTTGCCGAAGGTCACTTCCATCAGAACGAATGATCCATATTTGGGGGATTCCGGTACGATCTGAAACAAAGGCCAGCTCCGGTTCTTTTTCCGGCGTTGGATTGAATTGGGGAGGAGAGGTTGGAGTAAGCACAGGGGTATCTGTTGGAACGCGGGTTGAGGTGGAAGAAAGGATTATCCCGGGAGAGCTGTCCTGATCGTCCATGGTTACCACTGTGGCCGTCAGGGTAGGTTCCGGTGTGGGCGGGCAA